>NZ_CP045309.1:2672500-5345000 GCF_009671205.1 Micromonospora terminaliae
CGGCGGTAGCGGCGCTCCAGCTCGGCGGCGCTCACGCCATCCCTCCCTCGGGCAGCAGGCCGGCGGCGCGCAGCCGGCGGCCGGCCGTGTCGGCGTGGCGGCGCAGGCGCGCCACCTCGTCGGCGAGCCGGGTGGCCCCGAGCGCGGTGAGCCGGTAGTAGCGGCGCAGCCGGGACTGCACCACCTCCTCGCGGTCGACCTCGATGAGGCCGTCGGCGCGGAGCCGGTCGAGGACGGCGTAGAGGGTGCCGGCGCGCAGCCGGACCCGGCCGTCGGAGATGCGCAGCACGTCCTCGATGACCGCGTAACCGTGACGGGGTGTCTCGGCCAGCGCGGTGAGGACCAGGAACGTCGGTTCCCGTAGGGGGCTGTCGGTCATGCGGGCGAGCATATACCGGCTATCGGTATATACGCGGTACCGTCACTCGGCCGGTCGCCGTCCGTCCCCGTCGGCGGCGGCCGCCGCGACGTTCTCGGTGACCGGCCCGAGGCCCGCCGCGGCCGGCTCGGTCCCGCCCGACGCGGCCTGGCCGGTCGGCACCGCCGGCGCGCGGCCACCGCCGGCGAGCCGGTCGAAGAAGCTCAGCAGCTCCACCGGGAACGGCATGACCAGGGTGCTGTTCTTCTCGGCGGCCACGTCCACCACCGTCTGGAGCAGCCGGAGCTGGTACGCCCCCGGCGTGTTGGCCATCGCCCGCGAGGCGTCGGCGAGCCGCCGGGACGCCTGGAACTCGCCGTCCGCCGCGATGACCCGGGCCCGGCGCTCCCGCTCCGCCTCGGCCTGCCGGGACATCGACCGCTTCATCCCCTCGGGCAGCGACACGTCCTTCACCTCCACCCGCTCGATGAGCAGGCCCCACGGCTTCTCGGTGGGCGCGTCGATGACCGACTTGAGCTCGGCGTTGATCCGGTCCCGGTCGCGCAGCAGGGTGTCCAGGTCGGCCTTGCCAATCACCGACCGCAGCGCGGTCTGCGCGACCTGGAGCACCGCCGACGGGTAGTCGCGGACGTTGACCAGCACCTTCACCGGGTCGACCACCCGGTAGTAGACGACCGCGTCGACGGTGAGCGTCACGTTGTCCCGGGTGATGACACCCTGCGCGGGCACCCCGATCACCGTGGTCTGCATGCTCACCCGCACCATGCGGTCGGCGACCGGGATGATGAGCTGGAAGCCGGGCTGCCGGATGCGCTCCAGCACGCGGCCGAAGCGGAACACCACGCCACGCTGGTACTGCTGCACGAGCCGGATGCTCAGCGAGGCCACGAGCACCACGAGCACGACGACGATGACCAGCGCGACGACGGCGGCGGCTGCCATGGTCTCCCTCGATCCCGGAGGCGCCCGCCTCCCGGCCGCGCGCGTACCCACTCCCCCGCACTTCACGCCTGCCACCCGCAGAGGCCCAGTCGCAGCTCTTGGTGAGTTGCCGTCACCAGCGAACGGGAACTCGCCAAGATCTGAGCGGATCCGGCCTCAGAAGCGGCGGGCGGCCGGGATGCCGCGGGGTGGGGCCTGGCGCAGCAGCCAGACCGGGTTGCTCGCGCCGATGATCTCACCGTCGCGCCCCCGGACCTGGGTGCGCAGGTACGCGCCCGCACCCGGAGCCACCGGCAGGTCGTGCCAGCCCTCGCGGAGCTGGCGCCACGGGACCTGTCCGGTCCGGATCGCCGGGGTGGGGTCGGCGACGCCGGCCCGGTCGACCGTGCCGGTGACCACCTCCAGGGTCGCGCCGGCCGGCAGGTCGGTGGCCCGCAGCCGCACGGTCAGGTCGTCCGCGGCGGTGGTCACCACGGCGCCCATCGCGCTGCGGCCGCCGATCTCCAGGTCGAGCGCGCCCCGGTAGCGGGCCAGGTCGGTGAACCAGGCCTGCCCGGCGCGCAGCGCCGCCACGAGGTCGTCGCGGGCCGTGGAGGCCGCCCAGACGTACGTGACGTGCCGGTCCCGCCCGGCCCGCCAGTCGGTGCCGTTGTGGTCGTCGGTCACCCCGACGGCCGTAACGGGGATCGCGTTGCGGGCCGCCACGTCGTACGCCCAGAGGTGGTCGTCGACCGGATTGCGACCGATCTCGATCAGGTCGGCGCCGAGCGCGTGCCGCTCCACGAGCAGGCGCGCGAGGGACTCGCGCCGTTCCACGTCGAGCGGGTGGTTCCAGCAGACCACCCCGCCGTGGCCGTGCAGGAACTCGACCATCCGCTCGGTCGCCGCGGCGTCGTTGTCCCGGTACGGCGGGGACGGGAAGGACGGCAGCGTCTGGTCGCCGCCGAACCAGTTGAGGTGCCGCACCATCGACACCTCGTAGGCGCGGTGGTGGGTGACGCCGGGATACGCCTCGGCGTACCCGCGCAGCACCTCAGCGCGCAGTTCCTCGCCGGCCTGCCCGGCGCGCCGCGCCCGGTCGAAGACCAGCCGGTCCACCACGAACGCGCCGCGCGCGCCGGCCCCGACCTGCACGCCGAGGCGCAGCCCGCGCAGCGAGTTGTCCCCGGCGACCAGGTCCGGCCAGAGCCGCCGGACGTCGGCGAGGAGGTCGAGGGTGTGCCGCCGCCAGACGCCGGCCGGGGCGGGCAGGTCGACGGTGCCGTGCCGGCCGTCGGCCCGGTGCCGCGTCTCGGCCGCCGTACCGAGGCGGTAGCGGAGCACGAGCTGGCCGGCGGGGCGCCCGGCCCCGGCGGGGTGGTGGGACAGCGCGATCTCCACGATCAGCGCGGCGTCCGGGCCGGTGGCCTCGGGCAGCACGTCGAGGTGCAGGGTGGTGTCGGAGATGTTCCCGGTGTGCGTCCAGTTCCAGGCCTTGCCGGCGTACCAGAGGGCGCCGGCGCCTGCGGCGCTGAGGCGCAGCGCGCGGCCGGGGTCGTCGGCGGCGTGCGGCGCGGGCACGAAGTCGGCGGCGGAGGTGGTGAGCCGGCCCTCGGTGGACGCCGTCCAGGTCCAGGCCAGGCCGCCCTCGGGTTCCTCGGGACCGTCGAAGTGGACGGTCCGGCGGTGGTCGTGGGCGGCGACGCGGAAGTCGTGGTCGGTCCACCAGAGCACGTCGACGGCGTTGCGCCGGGCCTGGTCGAGGTGGGCCGCGTAGCTGGCGATGCCCTCGCTGAACGAGGCGTGCAGGTGCATGGCCATGCTGATCGGCCGCCGCCCGCCCCGGGCCGGCACCGGGTCGCCGGTGGCGGCCAGGCCGACCGGCACGCCGATCCCGGCGACCGCGAGCCCACCGGCGGCGACGAGCAGGCTCCGCCGGTCCAGCCGCGCCCGTCCACCCATGCCGCTCCCCCGCTCCCGTGCCGGCCCGCGCCAGCCTACGGGCGTCCGCGCCACGCCGGCATCCGGCGATCGTGCCCGCCGGCCGACGGACGGCGGAGGGCCGCCGGGCCGGTGCGCGTAGCGGCCGGCGAAGAGCCGCGTAGCGGACGGCGGAGGACCGCCGGGTCAGGCGGCGTAGCGGGCGGCGAGGTCGATCACCCGGCGGGCCGCGGCCACCATGGCCCGGTCGGCGAACCGCCCGTCGGGCAGCACCACCGTGCCGGAGTCGCGGGTCTGCGCCTCGGCGACGGCGGCGAGCAGTTCCCGGGCCCGGTCCACCTCCCGGTCGCCGGGGCGGAACGCGGCGGCGATCACCGGGAGCTGGCGCGGGTGGATGGCGGCCCGGCCGAGGAAGCCGAGCCGCCGGCCGGCCGCGCAGGAGGCGGCCAGGCCGTCCAGGTCGGCCACGTCGGCGTACACCGACATGGCGGGCGGCGGCAGGCCGGCCGCGCGGGCCGCGACCACGATCCGGCCGCGGGCCCAGAGCAGGCCCTCGTCGTCGGCGACGCCCAGGTCGGAGCGGAGGTCCGCCTCGCCGAGCCCGAGCGAGGCCACCGCCGGGTGGGCGGCCGCGATGGCGTACGCGGACTCCAGCCCGACGGCCGACTCGACCAGCGGGTGCAGCGGGGTGCCGGCCCGGGCGGCCACGGCGGCCACGGTCGCCGGGGACTCCACCTTGGGCAGTCGCAGCCCGGCCAGTCCGGGCCGGCCCGCGACGGCGGCCAGGTCGGCGTCGAGGTCCGGGCCGGTCAGCTCGTTGACCCGCACCTGCACGGGCAGGGGCTGCGGGTGGGCGAGGAACTCGGCGACGGCGTCCCGGGCGTACGCCTTGCGGCCGGCCACGACGGCGTCCTCCAGGTCGAGGATGACCGCGTCGGCACCGGCGGCGACCGCCTTGGCGAACCGGTCGGGCCGGTCACCGGGCACGTAGAGCCAGGTGAGCAGCATCAGATCACCCCGCGCTCGCGCAGCGCGGCCAGCTCGTCGGCGGTCAGCCCGAGCGCGCCGAACACCGCGTCGGTGTCCTGGCCGTGGCGGCGGCCGGCGTGGCGGATCTCGCCGGGGCTGTCCGACATCCGGAACGGCACGTTCTGCATCCGCACCTCGCCCAGTTCCTCGTCGGGCACGGTGACCACGGTGCCGAGGGCCGCGTACTGCGGGTCGGCGAGGATGTCCCGCACGTCGTAGACGGGGGCCACGGCGGCCTGGGCCGCCTCGAACGCGGCGACCACCTCGTCGCGGTCCCGCTTGGCCACCCACGCGCCGACCGCGGCGTCGAGTTCGTCGGCGTGCGCGGCGCGGCCGCTGCCCGTGGCGAACCACGGCTCGTCGACCAGTTCCGGGCGGCCGACGAGCCGGACCACCCGCTCGGCGATGCTCTGCGCGCTGGTGGACACGGCCACCCACCGCCCGTCGGCGCAGCGGTAGGTGTTGCGGGGCGCGTTGTTGTTGGAGCGGTTGCCCAGCCGGGGCTGCACGTAGCCGAGCTGGTCGTACCAGGTGATCTGCGGGCCGAGCATCGCCATGATCGGTTCGATGATGGCGAGGTCGACCACCTGACCCCGGCCGGTCAGGTCCCGGCCGCGCAGGGCCAGCATCACGGCGTACGCGGCGGCGAGCGCGGCGACCGAGTCGGCCAGCCCGAACGGCGGCAGGGTCGGCGGCCCGTCGGGTTCCCCGGTGGCCGCGGCGAACCCGCTCATGGCCTCGGCGAGGGTGCCGAACCCGGGCCGGGGCGCGTACGGGCCGATCTGGCCGAAGCCGCTGATCCGGGCGACGACCAGCCGCGGGTTGACGGCGTGCAGCTCGTCCGGGCCGAGGCCCCAGCGTTCCAGGGTGCCGGGGCGGAAGTTCTCCACGAGCACGTCGGCGTCGGCGAGCAGCCGGCGCAGCAGGTCGGCGCCCTCCGGCTGCGAGAGGTTGAGCGTGACGGTCCGCTTGTTGCGGCCGAGCACCTTCCACCACAGGCCGACGCCGTCCCTGGCGGGGCCGTGGCCCCGGGACGGGTCCGGCTTGGCGGGGTGCTCCACCTTGACCACGTCGGCGCCGAAGTCGCCGAGGAACGCGGCGGCCAGCGGGCCGGCGAACAGGGTGGCCAGGTCGACGACCTTGACGCCGTGCAGCGGGGCGGTCATCGCACCGCTCCCGGCAGGTCGGCGGCACAGCGGAAGCCGATCGAGGTGGAGCGGCCGAGGCCGGCGCCGGTGAGCAGCAGCTTCGCCGACACCTCCGGCGGCTGGGGGCCGCCGTCGAGGTACCAGTCGGAGCCCTCCGCCCGGTAGGCGCAGCCGCCCTTGAGGATGACGAAGCGGGTACGCCCGTCGGAGTGCTCGCTCTCGGTCAGGTTCCACACCAGGGGCTCGCGCCGGATCAGCAGGCCCGCCTCGGCGGCCACCTGCCACTCGTCCTCGGTGGGCAGCCGCAGCCCGGCCCAGTCGGCGTACGCGCGGGCGTCGGCGAGGTCGACCCCGGTGACCGGGGCGTCGGCCGGCCCCTGCCCCGCGGTGAACCGTTCCGGCCGCGCCGGCCGGTAGCCGGTGGCCGCGAGGAAGCGCGCGTACTGGCCGTGGGTGACCTCGTGGGTGTCGATGGCGAAGCGGCCGAGCCGGACCTGGCGGCGCAGCGTGCCGGTGTGGTGCAGGCGGGGCGGCAGCGGCTTCCACTCGTCCACGTACGGGGCCTCGCCGTAGAGGCCGGTCTCCCGGACGCGGTGGCGCACGGTCAGCTCGTGCCGGCCACCGTCGACGGTCACCATGCCCTCGGGCAGGGCGGCCAGGGGCGACCACGGGGTGCGGGCGCGCACGGCGGCACGGGCCGGGAAGGACGGGTCCCCGGTCGGCGGCTCGTACCGGGGCACCGGGGTGTCGGTGGCGACCACGGCGGCGATCGCCCCGGCGGGCAGCGGCCCGCCGACGGCCACCCGGCCGTCCGCGAGCTCGGTGACGGTCAGCTCGGCGCCGGTGACCAGATCGACGAAGCGGCCCGGCCGGGCCTCGGTGCGCAGCCAGGGACCGTCGTGGTCGGCGCCCCGGTTGACCACCGTCCACAGCGGCTGGTCGTCGTGGGTCCAGCGGGACGCGTACACCTGGCCGGCGCCGGGGTGGTCGGCGAGCGGGACCCAGTCCTCGGCGCGCAACCACGCGGCGTGGCTGGCCTGGACCCGGCGCATGGCCCGCAGCACGGCCCGGTCCCGCTCGTTCCAGCCGACCCAGACGCCGAAGACGCTCTCCCAGACCAGCACGCCGCAGCCGTTGAGCCAGGCGGAGTGCAGCTCGTCGAGGTGGTCGCGGTGCCAGCGGCGGGTGTGGTGCAGGACGTGCCGGCGTTCGAACCACTTGGCCCGCAGCACGCCGGGGGTGTCCGAGTCGGCGAACCACTGCGCCCACGACATGGCGTGGTCCTCGATCCGGGCCAGCGGCACCCGGCTCTCCCCCTCCAGGACCAGGCCGGGGCGCACCGCGTCGAGGGCCTTGCGCAGCTCGCCGGCGCCCTCCTTGAGGGTGTCCAGGAAGACCCCGTCGACGCCGAGCCGGGCGGCCAGCGCGGCCACCTCCTCGGCGTCGGCGCCGGGCTCCCGCCGCGTGCCGGTGTCCCACGGGTTGTAGTCGACGAACACCCGCACGCCGGCGTCCTGGAACGAGCGGACCACCTCGGGCAGCTCGGGCACGTCGCGGTACCAGTCGAACTGGTTGCGCTCGTCCAGGCCGATCACCGGGTACGCGTGCCAGAGCACCACCCCGTCGAAGCCGCCGAAGTCGCGCCGCGCCGCGTCGAGGAACGCCTCCACGGTGAACTCGCCGCGGTCGTGGTCATACAGGGTCTCGTCCCAGAGCCAGGCGAGGCAGACGCTGAAGCAGTCCCCGGCGATCTCGTCGTAGTGCGCGCCGGTGTAGCCGAGGCGGGCGCGGGCGTCGGCCCGCCACCGGGTGAGCTGCTCCCGCCAGGCCGGCCAGTCGGCGGGATCGCCGGGGGCGGCGAAGATCTTCGCCTCGTCCAGGGTGGTCAGGTCGGCGTGCGCGCCGAGCGGGACCTCGGTGGGCCGGTCGATCGGCCGCGGCACGTACGGGTTGAAACTCACTGGACCTCTCCGTAGGTGGCGGCGGCGAGCGCGTCGATGGCGGCCCGCTCGGGCAGGGCGGTGGACGCGCCGGGACGCTGGGCGCAGGCCGCGCCGGCCGCGCACGCCCAGCGCAGCACGGCGGTGGCGGTGTCCCCGGTGAGGCCGCCGCGTTCGGCCAGGGCGACCGCGAGCGCGCCGGTGAACGCGTCGCCCGCGGCCGTGGTGTCCACCGCGTCGATCGTCGGAGCGGGCACCTCGACGCGGGCGCCGTTCCGGTCGGCGTAGGCGGCGCCGCGCGCGCCGAGGGTGAGCACCACCCGGGGCACGAGGCCGACCAGGGAGTCGAGCAGCGCCGCCGGCTCGTCGGTGAACACCCCGGCCACGACCGCCGCCTCGTGCTCGTTGACCACCAGCACGTCGACGAGGTCGAGCAGTTCGGCCGGCAGCGGGCGGGCCGGGGCGGCGTTGAGGACCACGGCGGCGCCGGCGGCGCGGGCCCAGCCGGCGGCGCGGGTGACCTCCGCGAGGGGCACCTCCAGTTGCAGCAGCAGCACGCCGGCCGCGGCCACCGCGTCGCGGTCGCCGTCGTCGAGGGTCAGCGCGGCGTTCGCGCCGGGCGCGACCACGATGCAGTTCTCGGCCGCGTGGTCCACGGCGATGAGCGCGACCCCGGACGGCCCGTCGACGGTGCGCAGGCCGGTGACCTCGACGCCGGCGGCGGCGAGGTTGTCCCGCAGGAGCCGGCCGAACCCGTCGCCGCCGATCGCGCCCACGAAGGCGCAGTCCGCGCCGGCCCGGGCGGCGGCCACGGCCTGGTTTGCGCCCTTGCCGCCGGGCACCATCCGGAAGTCGTCGCCGAGCACCGTCTCGCCGGGGCGGGGCAGCTGCGGAGCGGTGACCACGAGGTCCAGGTTGGCGCTGCCGACCACGACCACCCGGGCGCTCCGGGTCAGCTCTGTTCGCGACTGCGGGGCTCGCAGGCCCGGCTCACTCCTCGCGCTCACGCCGCACCCCGGTGGGCCAGGGCGAGGGTACGGTCGGCGAGGGTGTCGAAGCCGATGCCGTCGAAGCCGGCGATGCTGCTGGCCAGCCGGTTGCGCAGGGGCGCGACCCAGCGCCCCGGCAGGCGGGCGGCCCCGGTGAGGGCGCCGGTGACCGCGCCGACGGTGGCGCCGTTGGAGTCGGTGTCCCAGCCGCCCGCGACCACCGCGCAGATCGACCGTTCCAGGTCACCCCGCCCGTACGCGAGGGCCGCCGCGACCAGGGCGGCGTTGTTGCGGACGTGCACCCAGTGCAGGTGACCGTGCCGCGCGTAGAGGGTGTCCACGATGCTCTCCCAGTCGTCGCCGGTGGCGCCGAGGGCGCGCGCCTCGCGGACGGCGGCGGTGAACCGGCTGCCCGGGGGCAGCACCGACTCGCCCGCGTCCAGCACCGCGTCGACGTCGCCGGCCACCGGCGCGGCCGCGGCCATGGCGGCCACCCAGACCGCCCCGTACGCCCCGGCTCGGACGTGGCTCACGGCCGCGTCGCGCCAGGCGGCCTCGGCGGCCCGGTCGGGGCGGCCCGGGTTGGTCCAGCCGTACACGTCGGTGCGGATCTGCGCGCCGATCCACTCCCGGAACGGGTTGTGCCGGCGGGCGGTGTCGGGCGGCGTGAGGCCGAGCAGCAGGTTGCGGTAGGCGACCCGCTCGGCCGTGAAGACCCGCCCGGCGGGCAGCCAGTCCAGCCAGGCCTGGGCCACGTCGGCGCTGGTGAAGCCGGGCCCGTGGGTCTCCAGGATCCGCAGCGCCAGCAGCGGGAAGTTGAGGTCGTCGTCCTCCGGCATGCCGGCGATGTTCTCGGCGAGGCTGGTCGGGGCGCTGCGCCGGTTCCACGGCCAGCGGGCGGCCACGTCGGCCGGCAGCCCTTGCGCCGTGAACCAGTCGCGCAGCGGCCACCGGCCGGTGGCGGAGAGGATCTCCCGGATCCCGTGGCGGGGGATCTTCTCCACGGGCTTGCCGAGCAGGCAGCCGGCCGCCCGGCCGAGCCAGGCGCCGTGCAGCCGGTCCCGCTCGACGGTGGTCGGCAGGTCCCAGGCGCCCGGCCAGGTCTTGCGGACCCCGTCGAGGTCGGCGGGCTCGTCGGTGGCGTCCGGCCCGGGCAGCGCGTCGGCGGCGTCGAGCAGGTCGACGGCGAGGGCCCGCAGCTCCGGCGGCGCCGGCACCGGCGAGGCCCCGGTTACCGGCGCCGTGACGTCGCCGCCGGCCGCCGCCCAGTGGTCGGCCAGGGCGGTGACGTCGCGGCCCTCGTCGCGGCTCGCCGCCAGTTCGTGCGGCAGCAGGTCCTCCGGCTGCACCCAGGTCAGCCGCAGGCCGCCGGCCGTCCCCCTCGGCCGGCCGGCGGCCGCCGCGCCGGCCGCGCTCATGCCAGCCCGCCGAACCGCTCGGCACGCCGGGCGAAGCGCTCCCGGTCGCGGTCGAAGACCTCGGTGGCGACCCCGGCGAGGACCCTTGCGGGCTCGACCAGGTCCGTGCGGGAGGCCGTGGCGACCACCTGCGACCATTCCGCCGGCACCGCCGCCGCGCCGCCGAGCGCACCGGCGATCGCGCCGGCCATGGTGGCCGTGGAGTCGGCGTCCCGGCCGTAGTTCACCGAGCCGAGCACGGCCGCCCGGTAGTCGCCGCCGGCCACCACGAGCATGCCCAGCGCCACCGGGAGCTCCTCGATGGCGTGCAGGCGGCTCGGGCGGCGGGCGCCCAGGCCGGGGCTGCGGTACTCCTCCCCCACCGTGTCGTAGGGGGCCACCGCGGCGCGCAGCGCCGGGATGGCGGCCTTCCAGTCGTCGTGCCCGCGGGCCTCCTTGACCACCGCGTCGATGGCGGCACGGGTGCCGTCGCGGGCCAGGTCGAGGGCGGCGGCCACGACGTCGTCGACGCTCGCGCCGGCGGTCGCGGCGGCGGCGACCGCGGCCGCGAAGACCGCCGCGGCCTCCCGGCCGTAGCTGTGCTGGTGCGCCCCGGCGATCTCCACGGCCTCGGCGTACGCCCCGGCCGGGTCGCCGGCGTTGACGATGCCGACCGGCGCCATGTACATGGCGGCGCCGCAGTTGACGATGTTGCCGACGCCCGCCTCGCGCGGATCGGCGTGGGCGTGGTGCAGGCGGGTGACCAACCACCGCTCGGCCGCGGCCAGGCGGTGGAAGGTCACCCCCTCCCGCTCCAGGTCCGGGATGTACACCACCCGCTCGATCAGGTCGGGGACGAGCAGTTCCACCACGTCGTACGCGTCGAGGTGGTCCCGCTTGGCCGCGTACGCCCGGACCAGGGCGTGGGTCATCAACGTGTCGTCGGTGATGTGCCCGTCGCCCTTGTGGTACGGCGCGAGTGGCCGCGCGGTGGCCCAGTCGGCGTGGTACGGGGGGACGATCCCCTCGACCCAGCCGCCGAAGCGGGCGCGGATCTGCTCCGGAAGCGCCGTCTCGGTGGCCCCGCCGAGGGCGTCGCCCACCGCGGCGCCGACCAGGCATCCGACCGACGTGTCGAGCAAGAGTGACATCGTTACCTCAGAACCTGCTTGCCACCGTCGACCAGCTGCGTGCCGAGCTGGTCCAGGGTGATCTTGTTGGCGAAATACTGCTGGAGGGCCGGGGTGGCGTACTTGGTCTTCCACTCCGGGTAGCCGTCGGCCTTCTGGAACGGGGCGACGGTCAGGTCGGCCGCGCTGTCCGCGGCGACGTCCCAGCCCTGCTTGCCGTTCGTGAGCTTGACCAGCTCCTCGTTGGCCTGCTTGCCGGTGGGCACCAGCCAGTCGCCCTTGGCCAGGGCGGCCATGTTGGCCGGGTTGAGGAACCACTCCAGGAACTGCGCGGCCTGCTTCTTGTGCTTGCTGTCCTCGGCGATGGACAGGGTCTGCGGGTTGGCGGCCTGCTTGCTGGAGAGGCCCTTGATCGGCGGGAGGGTCACCCACTCGAAGCCGGCCGGGGCCTGCTCGACCATCTGCTGGCGCAGCGAGACCGAGCCGGGGAGCATCGCGTACTTGCCGCCGAAGAAGCCGGGCAGGGTGTCCGCGCCGCTCATGCCGAGCGCCTCCGGGGAGGCCGACTTGCTCGTGTAGATCATGTCGTGGATCCGCTTCGGCACCTCCTTCTCCGCGTCGCCGACCTTGACCTCGGTCTTGCCGCCGTCGCTGTAGAAGAACTTGCCGTCGTAGTTCAGCGCGAGGTTCAGCACCCGGTTGGTGGGCGACTTGAGCGCCCACGCGGCGCCGTACTGGCCGGGCTTCGTGAGCTTCTGGGCGTTGGCCTGGAACTCGTCCCAGGTCCAGCCGCCGTCGGCCGGCGGCACGGCGATCCCGGCCGCGTCGAGCAGCTTCTTGTTGGCGATGACGACCTGCGACTCCAGGAGGAACGGCACACCGGCGACCTTGTCGTCGAAGGTGGCGGTGTCCCAGACGCCCTGGTCGATCTGGCCCTTGAAGTCGTCGCTGAGCAGCTTCGAGACGTCGGCCAGGTAGCCCTGCTTGCTGAACTCGCCGATGGCCGAGGCCTCGTAGTGCACGATGTCGGCCACGTCGCCACCCTCGAACGAGGTGACGAGCTGGTCGTGGACCGAGTTCCAGTCGCCCTGGACGTACTCGACCTGGATGTCCGGGTGCTCGGCGTTCCACTTGGCGACCAGGTCCTTGTTGGCCTGCAGCGACTCCTTCTGCCAGGCGAGGCTCAGGAAGCGCAGCTTGACCGGGCCGGACGAGGTCTCGTCCTTGCCGCCGCCGTCACCGCACGCGGTGAGGGCGCCGAGCCCGACGACCGCGACCGCGGCGGCCGCGGCGAGTCGGCGGAACCTGCTACGGAGCATGGGGGATTCCTCCTTGGTGGTGGTTGGGGGTTGTGGTTCAGCCCTTGACCGCGCCGGCGAGCGACCCGGACGAGAGGCGGCGTTGCATGACCGCGAAGAAGATCAGGCTCGGCAGTGTGGCCAGCAGCGAACCGGCCGCCAGGGGGCCCAGGCGGGCGGTGCCCTCGATGCCGACGAACCGGGCCAGGGCGACCGGCAGGGTCGCCAGCTCGGGGGTCTTGACCAGCACGAGGGCGAAGAAGAACTCGTTCCAGGCGGAGATGAAGGAGAACAGCGCGGTCGCCACGATGCCCGGCGCGAGCAGCGGGAAGACCACCCGGCGCAGCACCTGGAGCCGGCTCGCGCCGTCGACGCTGGCCGCCTCCTCCAGCTCGCGCGGGATGTTGCGGACGAACCCCTGGAGCATCCACAGCGCGAACGGCAGCGCCCAGACCACGTAGATCAGGACCAGCCCGGCGTGTGTGTTCGCCAGCCCGACCTGCCGCAGGATGAGGAAGATCGGGATGATCAGCAGCACGAACGGGAAGAGCTGCGACAGCAGCACCCAGCCCAGCGCCACGGTGCCCAGCCTGGTCCGGAACCGCGCGAGGGCGTACGAGGCGGGCAGCGCCACCAGCACGGTGAGCACCGCCGAGGCGAGCGACACCTGGAGGCTGTTCAGCGCGGCCCGGCCGAGCTGCTGCTCGGTGAAGGCCTGCACGAAGTTCTGCACGGTGGGGTTGCTCGGGATGAGCGAGGGGTGCAGCCGCACCAGTTCGCGCGGCGGCTTGAACGCGGTGGACAGCAGCCAGACCAGCGGGAACCCGAGGAAGATCAGGTAGCCGGTCAGGGCGACGTACTGGAGCGTCCGCCCGGTGTGGCTCGGCTTTCCGAACATGTCAGTTCGCCTCCCGGAGTCGGCGCCGCAGGTAGACCGCGAGCAGCGCGACGATGATCACGACCATGACGTTGCCGAGGGCGGCCGCGTAGCCGTAGTTGCCGTAGCGGAACGCCTCCTCGTAGGCGAAGAGCATCGGCAGCATGGTCTTGCCGCCCGGCCCGCCCGCGGTCAGCACGTAGACCAGGCCGAACGAGTTGAAGTTCCAGATGAAGTCCAGCGAGGTGATCGCCACGACGACCGGCGCGATGGCCGGCAGCGTCACGTTGCGGAACCGGTGCCAGGTGCTCGCGCCGTCCACGGCGGCCGCCTCGTGCAGCTCGCGCGGCACGCCCTGCAGGCCGGCGAGGAGCACCACGGTGGTCTGCGGCATGCCGGCCCAGACGCCCACGATGATGACCGCGGGCAGGGCCGTGCTGAAATCGCCGAGCCAGTTGGTGCGCAGCCCGTCCGCGCCGACGCGGTAGAAGAACTCGTTCAGCAGGCCGGCGTCCGGGTGGTAGACCAGCTTCCACAGGATGCCGACCACCACCGGGGGCATCGCCCAGGGCACCACGGAGAGCACCCGGGCCAGCCCGCGGAAGCGCAGCTGCTGGTTGAGCAGCAGCGCCAGCCCGAGGGCGAGCACGAACTGGAGCACGGTCACGCCGACCGCCCAGAGCAGGCCGATCTTGAACGAGTTCCAGAAGAGCTCGTCGCCGAGCAGCTCCCGGTAGTTCTCCAGCCCGGTGAAGCTGATCTCGACGTTGCGCCCGGCCCGGGCGTCGGTGAAGCCCAGGTAGATGCCGCGCACCAGCGGGAAGACCGACAGCACCACGATGGGCAGCAGCGACGGGAGCAGCAGCAGGTAGATGCCGAGCCGGTCGGATTGGGACCGGGCCCTGCGGGGCCCGTCGGCGCGGGCGACGTCGGGCCGTTCGGCCACCGTGGTCATGCCGTCACCTCCGGGGTACGCGGCGCGGGCGCGGGCTCGGCCGGCGCGGGAACGAACAGCGAGGTCGTGCCGCTGGAGGCGCGCACGGCGAGGCTGGGGGCGACCTGCTCGCGGCGCGGCGGCAGGCTGGCGTCGGCGATGCGCTGGAGCAGCAGTTCGGCGGCGCGGCGACCGCGCTCGGCCGAGCCGAGGGAGACGCTGGAGAGCTGCGGGAACGTCATCTGGGCCAGCTCGGTGTCGTCCATGCCGACCAGCGCCACCTCGTCGGGGACGCGCCGGCCGGCGGCGAGCAGGGCGTGCAGCGCGCCCACGGCGATGAGGTCGTTGGCGCAGACCAGCGCGTCGGGCTCGGCGCGGGCCAGGAGTCGCTCGGCGGCCGCCCGGCCGGCCGCGTAGCGGAAGTCGCCGATCTCGACGAGGCGCTCGTCGAGGGCGATGCCGTGCCGGTCGAGAGCGGCCCGGAAGCCGGCGTCGCGGGCCGCGCCGGGCACGGTGTCGAGCGGGCCGTTGAGGAAGCCGATCCGCCGCCGCCCGGCCGCGACCAGGTGGTCGACGGCCAGCCCCACGCCGGTACGCGAGTCGGTGCGGACGTTGTCCACGGGCGCGTCGGCGGGGAGCTGCCCGACCACGACCACCGGGACCGGGTTGTCGACCAGCGCGGCGAGGTGGTCGTCGGTGACCCGGATCGGGGAGACGATCATGCCGTCGACGTAGCGGTGGGCCAGCCGGCGCAGCAGGGCGGTCTCGTTGTCGATCCGCCCGCCGGTGGCGTGCACGAGCAGCTGCCGGCCGGAGGCGGCCACCACCGACTCGATGGCCCGCATCATCTCGACGTACACCGGGTTGCCGATGTCCTCGACGGCGAGCGCCACGAGGCCGGTGCGCTGGGACTGGAGCGAGCGGGCGATGGCGTTGGGCACGTACCCGACCTCGGCCGCGGCCTCGCGCACCTTGCGGACGGTCTCCGGGCTGCCGCCGACGCCGTTGAGCACGCGCGAGGCGGAGGCGATGGAGACACCGGCGCGGGCGGCGACGGTGTGGACGGTGGGCCGGCCGTCGGCCGACTCCTGTAAACGTTTACGACCCACGCCCGCACCTCCAGCTGCTCTGCTGTAAACGTTTCCGGAAGTCTGCGCCCCGTCCGACGGTCCGGTCAAGGCCTCGTTACGAAAACGTTTCCAACCGCGCTGACCTCGCGCGATCGACTCCAGCTCGGCGTCGTGGCGGCATCCGGCGGGCCGGGACCCCGCCAGCTCGGCGAGCCGGCGTCGCCTCAGCGTGAGGGCGCCGGCACCCGCGCGGTGAGGGGGCGGCCGGTGAGGCGGCGGATCGCCAGGTAGCCCTCGCAGCCGAGGCACAGCCCGAAGGCCGCGTTGAGGAAGGCGGCCGCGAGCGCGGCAGCGGTGGCCACCAGCCCGAGCAGCGGCACGCCGGCCAGCCAGCCGGCCGCGCCGGCCGTGGCGAAGACGAGGCCGACGAGCTGGGCGAACCGGACCGGGGCCAATGGCTCCAACTCGGCCGGCGGGGCGAGCCGGGGCGCGACCAGCAACCGGAAGAGCAGGCCGTACGGGCCGAGGCGCGGGTGGACGGCGGTGAGCGCGAAGACGACGGCCTGGGCCAGGGCGAGCCAACCGGAGCCGGTGACCAGGGCGGCGGCGAGGACGACGGTGGTGAGGGCGGCGGCGAATCGCGGCCCGCGGGGGTCGAGCAGCATGAGGGCTTCCGTTCGGGTGGCGAAGGGGTCGGTCAGGCGGTCGCGACCGGCGCACAGAGGCTCGCCGCGAGCCGCCCGTGGTCCACGACCCGCCGCCGGACCAGCCGGACGCCGGTCACGACCGCGCCCCGGCCAGTGGGGCGAGCGCGGCGAGCAGGTCCGCCCGGTCCGGCACGCCGGCGGCCCGCCGGACGATCCGGCCGGCGGCGTCCACCACCAGCACCGTCGGGGTCCGCCAGACGTCCAGCTCGCGGGCCCGGTCGAGGTGCTCGTCGACGCCCACCTCCAGCAGGGTGACCCCGTCGAGCCGCCCCGCCACGTCCTCGAGCACCCGGCGGGCGGCCCGGCAGGGCGCGCAGACCGGTGCGGAGAACTGGACCAGCGTGACCTCGCCGGCGCGGACGCCGAGCGCGGCCAGCGCGGCCCGGTGCGCCGCGTCGCCGGCCGGGGACACGGCGCGCAGCCGGCCGTCGCGACGCCGATGCCACCAGCCGAAGGCGCCGGCGGCCGCGAGCACCGCGACGAGCACCAGGAGACCGGTCAGGCGGGGTGGCTGCACCGTCCCAGGCTGCCACGACGACCGGCGCAGCGGACCCCGCCGTCCCAGCCACCGGACGTGACATCGCCTACTCCGGCGGTGGGAATGGCGTCCCAGGAATCGGCGGTCGTCGCATTTGTCCTCTGGCGCACCGGCCGATCCTGGCAATATTCTCCACTTCGCGCGCAGCAGTTGGAGTTCCTTTACATGCCCGCACGCCCGTCGGGCCATTGAGGAGATGCCATGCACTTCGACCACCCCGAGCTGGACCGTCGTACCCTGCTGCGGGCCGGCCTCGGCGCCGCCGCGGTGGCGGTCGTCGGGAGCGAACTCGCCTTCCCGGCCGCCGCGCAGGCCGCGCCGGGCGCGGACCTCGGCTGGATCATCAGCTGCGACGAGTGGGGCGCCCGCCCGCCGGCGGATCCGCTGTCGATCAGCGCGATCGCGACCAACAAGATCATCGTCCATCACATGGCGTTCCCGAACAGCACGGACTACTCCGAGGAACACGCCAAGCAGCTCGCCCGCGACTGCCAGGACCTGCACATGGACACCAACCGGTGGTCGGACACCGGGCAGCACTTCACGGTCAGCCGGGGCGGCCACGTCCTGGAGGGACGGCACGGCAGCCTCGAACGGTTGCAGGCCGGCGACCGGCAGATGATCTCGGCGCACTGCCCCGGCGAGAACGGCCGGGCCATCGGCATCGAGAACGAGGGCACCTACGTCACCGAGACGCCGCCCGAGGAGCTGCTCGACTCGCTCGTGAAGCTCTGCACCGCCGTCTGCCGGCAGTACGGCCTGCACGCGCACGACATCTTCGGCCACTGGGACTTCCGGGCCACGCAGTGCCCCGGCGCGATGTTCTACCGGGAGTTCCCGGCGCTGCGCCGCCGGGTCTTCGCCAAGCTCGGCACCCACCTGTCCGACGTGCCGGCCCGCCGCTGGCCGGACATCTGGCGCTTCGTCGGCGGCCCGGTGGTGCAGGTCGCCCAGCGCCTGCTCACCTTCCGCGGCTACACCGTCCCGGTCACCGGCGTCTTCGACGCGGCCACCGTGGCGGCCGTGCAGGACTGGCAGGCGCGCAACGGCATCCCGGTCGACATCGACGCCACCCTCACGGCGCCGACCTGGGAGACCCTCGCGCCCGAGTTGGAGAAGGACGCCACCGGCATCCCGGTGGAGACGGTGCAGTTCATGCTCAACTCCAAGGGCTACGCCGACGTCGCGATCACCGGCGAGTACGACTACCCCACCAAGAAGGCCCTCAAGGACCTGCAGGAACTGCACGGTCTCGACCCGAACGGCAAGGTCAGCACCACCACCTGGTGTGCCCTGGTGGGGGGTGTGGTGCGTCAGTCGTTCCAGAAGAACTGACGGCGCACCGGCGGGGAAAAAGGCGGTGGGGGTGGCAACGGCGCCACCCCCACCGCTGCCGTCCGCACCCGCGGCGACTCACCGGTCACGCGTCGTTGTGACCGTCGTACCCGCCTGCGACGATGACCCTCGTTCACGGACGAAGGAGGGTCGCACAATGGCGTCTCGGCTCAACCCGTACCTCAGCTTCCGCGACGACGCGCGGCAGGCGATGGAGTTCTACCAGAAGGTGTTCGGCGGCACGCTGACGCTCAGCACCTTCGGCGAGTTCGGCAACCCCGATCCGGCGGTGGCCGACAACGTCATGCACGCACAACTGGAGACCGACCGCGGCTTCACGCTGATGGCCTCCGACACGCCGCCGGAGATGGACTACCAGCCCGGCGCCCGCATCTCGATCAGCCTGAGCGGCGACGACGCCGACGAGCTGCGCGGCTACTGGCGGCAGCTCGCCGAGGGCGGCACGGTCGCGGTCCCGCTGGAGAAGCAGATGTGGGGCGACGAGTTCGGCATGTGCGCCGACCGGTTCGGCATCAACTGGATGGTCAACATCGCGGGCGCCCAGGCCTGACCGCCGGGCGGAGGTGGCCCGAACGGCGGTGTCCACGGTGGTGTGACCGGCGTTAACGTACGCCGATCACGATCCCGCCGGGAAGGACGACAAGTCATGGACGGCAGCCTTCGCGCACATCTCCGACGCCTCGCCAGGCTGGCCACCGCGGCCGCCCTCGCGGTGGCCGGCCTGGGGCTCGTCGCCCCGCCGGCACACGCGGACGCCGGGCCCAAGGTGTCCGTGCTGACCCGCAACCTCTACCTGGGCGGCGACCTCACGCCGTCGATCGGGGCGCCGACCCTGCCGGCGTTCCTGGCCGCCAACGCCGCCCTGCTGAGCCACGTGGACCTGGTCGACTTCCCGTCCCGGGCGGCGCTGATCGCCGACGAGATCCGGGAGCGCAAGCCCGACCTGGTCGGGCTCCAGGAGGTGGCCCTCTGGCGCACCGGCCCGCTCGGCGACCCCGCCCCGGCCACCGAGGTCCGCTACGACTACCTGGCCCTCCTCATGGGTGAGCTGGCCGCGTCCGGCCACCGGTACGACGTCGTGGTGGTGCGGGACGAGGCGGACCTGGAGGGCCCGGCCGGCGCGCCGCACCTGCGGGACGTCCGGCTGACCATGCGCGACGTGATCCTGGTGCGGCACGGCGGCCGGGTCAAGGTGAACGCCACCTCGTCGGGCAACTTCGTCAACAACCTGGTCTTCCCGCTCGCCGCCACCGGCGGCACCGCCACGAGCACCCGCGGCTGGACGGCCGTGGACGCCACGCTGGGCAGCCGCACGTTCCGGTTCGTCAACACCCACCTGGAGGCGTTCCACCCCGGCGTACGCCTGCTGCAGGCGCAGGAGCTGCTGCGCGGCCCGCTGAGCGTGCCCGGCCGGCTGATCCTCCTCGGTGACCTGAACAGCGGGCCCGAGCTGCCCGACCCGAACAACCGGCTCGCCTACCTCGCGCTGGTCGCCGGCGGGATGGTCGACACCTGGCCGATCCTGCACCCGGGCGACCCCGGCTACACCTCCGGCCTGGGCGACGACCTGACCGAGCCGGCCGACGACGTCGAGCACCGGATCGACATGGTGCTGGTCCGCGGCGCGGTGACGCCGGTTTCCAGCGAGGTCTTCGGCAACGAGCGGCGGACCCCGGGCGGCCGGTGGGCGTCGGACCACCTGGGGCACGAGGCCGTGCTCGCGTTGCCGTGACCGATCCGAAACGTCGGCATTCGCGCCTGGTGAACGCCACCTATCCCCACGCATGGAACGCCATCAATCATTACCCGGAGGTAGACATGAGTCACTCTCACCTCCGGGTGTGACGCCCGGGCGCGGAGGGCGAGACGTCGGCAAGCGGTAGCCGGGCGCAGTCCCGGCCCGACTCCGCACACCGGAGGATCCGCATGCCCCGTCCCACCACCCGCAAGCGGCTCGCGGCTCTGGCCGCGACCCTCACCGCGGCGGCGAGCGCCCTGACGGTCGTCCCACCGTCACCGGCGCTCGCCGCCACCACCTTCGCCCCCGGCGACTACTGCCTCGGCCAGTGCGCCGACATCCTGCCCCCCGGCGAGAACGGCAACGCCACCCTCGCCGCGATCCTCGCCCACCAGGCGCTCGGCACCCGGCCGGCGCACTCCGGCGACCAGCTCGACGAGTACGCGAACCTGGTCTACGGCTACGCCGGGCTCACCGACGAGCAGATCGCGCAGTTCTACAACGACGCCTCGTTCGGCGTCCCGGACGCGCAGGTGGAGAGCACCGTGCGGCCCCGCGCCGACGTCACCATCGTCCGCGACAAGGCGACCGGCGTCCCGCACGTCACCGGCACGACCCGCTCGGGCACCATGTTCGGCGCCGGGTACGCCGGGGCCCAGGACCGGCTCTGGGTCATGGACCTGCTGCGACACGCCGGTCGCGGCACCCTCACCTCCTTCGCGGGCGGCGCGCCCGGCAACCGGGAGCTGGAGCAGAGCATCTGGGCCAACTCGCCCTACACCGAGGCGGACCTCCAGGCCCAGGTCGACGCGCTGCGCCAGAAGGGCGCCCGCGGCCAGCAGCTCTACGACGACGTCACCGACTACATCGCCGGTGTCAACGCCTACGTCGACAAGTCCATCGCCGACGACAACTACCCCGGCGAGTACGTCCTGGCCGGCGCCGGCAAGCCGACGCACTTCACCATGACCGACCTCATCGCCACGGCCGGCGTCATCGGCGGGCTGTTCGGCGGGGGCGGCGGCTCCGAGATCCAGTCCGCCCTGGTCCAGGTGGCCGCCCGGGCCAGGTACGGCGCCACCGAGGGCGACCGGGTCTGGCAGGCGTTCCGGTCCCAGAACGACCCGGAGACCGTGCTCACCCTCCACGACGGACAGAGCTTCCCCTACGGCGCCACCCCGCCGGGCGCCACCGGCGCGGTGCTCCCCGACGCCGGCAGCGTCGTGGCCGAGCCGCTGGCCTACGACCCCGCCGGCGGCGCGACCACCACCAAGGCCGGCGGCGGTGGCACGGACGGACTGCTCAGCGGCCTCGCCGGGCTGCGGTCGCACGGCATGTCCAACGCCGTTGTCATCTCCGGCCGGCACACCACCACCGGCAACCCGGTCGCCGTGTTCGGCCCGCAGACCGGCTACTTCGCCCCGCAACTGCTCATGCTCCAGGAACTCCAGGGGCCGGGGGTCAGCGCCCGGGGCGCCGCCTTCGCCGGGCTGAACCTCTACGTGCTGCTCGGCCGGGGCCAGGACTACGCGTGGAGCGCCACCTCCGCCAGTCAGGACCTCACCGACACGTACGCGGTGCCGCTGTGCACCACCGACGGCAGCGCGCCGACGGTCGCCTCGAACCGCTACCTGTGGCACGGGCAGTGCGTGGCCATGGAGGTCCTCGAGCACCGCAACTCCTGGTCGCCGACGCTGGCCGACTCCACTCCCGCCGGCTCGTACACGCTGCGTGCCCTGCGCACCCGCTACGGGCTGGTCGCCTACCGGGGGCTGGTGAACGGGCAGCCGACCGCGTTCACGAAGCTGCGCTCGACCTACCGGCACGAGGCCGACTCGGCGATCGGCTTCCAGGCGTACAACGACCCGGCCGCCATGGGCTCGGCGGCGGCGTTCCAGCAGTCGGCCGCGAACGTCGGCTACGCGTTCAACTGGTTCTACGTCAACTCGACCGAGGCGGCCTACTTCAACTCCGGGTCCAACCCGGTCCGGCCGGCCACCGCCGACCCCAACCTGCCCACCCGGGCCGAGGCGGCCAACGAGTGGGTCGGCTGGAACCCGGACACCAACACGGCCAGCTACACGCCGGCCGCCGCCCACCCGCAGTCGGTGAACCAGGACTACTACGTCAGCTGGAACAACAAGCAGGCCCGGGACTTCGGCGCGGCCGACGGCAACTTCAGCTTCGGGTCCGTACACCGGGGCCAGCTCCTCGACGGGCCGGTGCGGGCCGCCATCGGCCAGCGCAAGCTGGGCCGGGCCGACGTCGTGCGGATCATGGCCGACGCTGCGGTCACCGACCTGCGCGGCCAGCAGGTCCTCGGCGACCTGCTCCGAGTGCTCGACAGCGCCCCGGTCACCGATCCCGCGCCGGCCGACGCCGTGGCCAAGCTGCGGGCCTGGCAGCAGGCCGGCGCCCGCCGGGTGGAGACCGCCCCCGGCTCCAAGGTCTACCAGCACGCCGACGCCATCCGCATCTTCGACGCCTGGTGGCCGCTGCTGGCCGCCGCGGAGTTCCGGCCCGGCCTCGGCCCCGACCTCTACGGGGCGCTGGTGGACGCCATCGAGGTGAACGAGGCGCCGTCCGGCGGCCAGAACGGCGGCCGCGACGGCAGCGCCGTCTGGGCCCTTGCGGGCCAGCCGCACAAGGGCTCCTCCTTCCAGTACGGCTGGTGGGGCTACGTCGACAAGGACATCCGGGCCGTGCTCGGCGACCCGGTGGCCGGCGGGCCGGGCCGGACGTACTGCGGCAACGGCGACCTCGGCGCCTGCCGGCAGGGCCTGCTCGGCACCCTCGCGCAGGCCGCCGCGGTGCCGGCCACCACCGTCTACCCCGGCGACAAGTCCTGCGGCGCCGGCGACCAGTGGTGCGCCGACGCCATCGCCCAGTCCGGCCTCGGCGGCATCACCCACCCGGTGATCGCCTGGCAGAACCGCCCCACCTACCAGCAGGTCGTCTCGTTCCCGGCGCGCCGCGGCGACGACGTCACCAACCTGGCCCAGGGGCGCGCCGCGACCGCGTCGAGCACCCAGTTCCTCACCAGCCACACCCCGGACAAGGCGGTCGACGGCAGCCTGAGCAGCCGCTGGGCCAGCAGCTACAACGACAACCAGTGGATCCGGGTGGACCTGGGAACCGCCCGCACCATCGCGCGGGTGGTGCTGCGCTGGGAGGCCGCGTACAGCAGCGCGTACCGGATCGAGGTCTCCGCCGACGGCAGCACGTGGCAGCCGGTGTTCAGCACCACGGCCGGCAACGGCGGCACCGACAACGTCACCGTCACCCCCGTCACCGCCCGCTACGTGCGGATGTACGGGGTCAAGCGGGCCACCTCGTACGGCTTCTCGCTCCACGAGTTCGAGGTCTACGGCCGGTGACCCGGGCGGCCGGCCGGCGGGACCGCACCCGCCGGCCGGTCCCCGGCATACGATCATCGGGTGAGCGGCGGCACCGTACCGATCGGCCCGGCCCTCGTCGTCGCGCTCACCGCGCTCACCCTGGCCGGCGCGGCCGTGCTGCGGCTCACCGGGCTCGGCCGGGCCCGCACCGTGCTGACCGCGGCCGCCCGGGCCACCGTCCAGCTCGGCGCCGTCTCGCTGGTCATCGTCGCGGTGCTCCGCGCCTGGTGGAGCACCGCCGCGTTCGTGCTGCTCATGTACGCCGTCGCCGGGTTCACCGCACGCCGGCGGATCGGCGCCGAGGCGCCCGCCCGGGTCGCCCCGCTGGCCGTCGCGGCCGGGGTGGTGCCCAGCCTGGCGGTGCTCCTGGCCAGCCGGGCCCTGCCGGCGACCCCGCTCGTGGTGCTGCCGACCGCCGGCATCCTCATCGGCGGGGCGATGACCGCGACCAGCCTGGCCGGCCGGCGCACGCTCGACGAGCTGCGCAGCCGGCACGGCGAGTACGAGGCCGGGCTCGCCCTGGGGCTGCTCCCCCGCGACGCCGCGCTGGAGATCTGCCGCCCGGCCGCCGGGCAGGCCCTCGTCCCGGCGCTCGACCAGACCCGCACGGTCGGGCTGGTCACCCTGCCCGGCGCGTTCGTCGGCGTGCTGCTCGGCGGGGCCGGTCCGGTCCGCGCGGGCGCCACCCAGCTGCTGATCCTGCTCACCCTGCTGGCCGTGGAGGCGGTGGCCATCGCCGTGGTGGTCGAGCTGCTCGTCCGGGACCGGGCCCGCACCGCGCCCTGACCGCCCGGTGTAGCGGGGGCGCGAAGGGGTAACGGCGGGCCGATGACCTGGGTGGGCAACCTGCGCGTCCGGCCCGACCTGCTCTACGTCGCGAGCGGGTGGAGCACCCTGGTCACCGACGTGCGCGGCCGGATCGCCGGGGCCGACCCGCAGGGCTTCTTCGCTCGCAACACCCGCGTGCTCAGCCGCGAGCGGATCACCGTGGACGGCCGGGAGCCGGTGCCGTTCGCCACGGCCAACGTGCGCGGGCACGCCCAGCTCTCCTACGCCGAGCTGGGCGACGGGGAGGTGCTGCCGTCGCGGGCCGCGTACCTGACCGTCGAGCGGTTCGTCGGTCCCGGGCTGCGCAGCCGGTTCACGGTCCTGAGCTACGCCGCCGAGCCGCTGCGGTTCCGGCTCGGGGTGACGGTCGACGCGGACTTCGCCGACACCAGCGAGGCCGAGGCGGGCCAGCGGCTCCAGGTCGGCGAGGTACGCACCGGGTGGGATCCGGGTGCCGGCGAGCTGCTGCTGACCTACCGGCACGAGGGCCTGGACCGGGCGGTCGCCGTCCGGCTGCGCGCCGACGCCCCGGTGGCGTACGCCGACGGCGGGTTCACGGTCGACCTGGCTGTGCCGCCGGGCGGCCGGGCCGCCGCCGAACTGCTCGTCGAGCCGGTCTTCGACGGGCACCGGCTGCCCGCGCCCCCGGCCACCTTCACCGAGCCCGGCGACCCGGCCGCCCGGGCCCGGGCGCGGCTGGACGCCGAGCTGGCCCGGCTGTCCAGCAGCAACTTCGACGTCACGGCGGCCTGGCGGTGCGCCGTGCGGGACCTGGCCGTGCTGCCGCTCGGCGAGCCGGCCGGCCCGGCGGCGCCGATCGCCGGCCTCCCCATCTACCAGGAGATCTTCGGTCGGGACACGATGACCGCCTCCTGGCAGGCGCTGCTGGCGGGCCCCACCATGCTGGCCGACAGCCTCCGGCTCAACGCCGAGCACCTGGGCCGCCGCCTGGACGACTGGCGGGACGAGGAACCCGGCAAGCCGCTGCACGAGGCCCGGCAGGGCCCGGTCTCCCTGCTCGGGCTGAACCCCTTCACGGCGTACTACGGCGACTGGTCCACGGCGCCGGACTTCCTGGTGTTCCTCGGCCAGTACCTGGCCTGGACCGGCGACCTGGCCACGGTCCGGGACCTCCTGCCCACCGCGAGCCGGGCGCTCGCGTGGCTCGACCGGTACGGGGACCCGGACGGCGACGGCTTCCTCGACTACCACTGCCGCTCCCCGCGCGGACTCAAGAACCAGGGCTGGAAGGACTCGGACACGGCGATCGTCGACGAGCGGGGCGAGGTGGTGCCGAACCCGATCGCCAGCAGCGAGCTCCAGGGCTACTGGTACGCGGCCCTGCGGCACGCCGCCGTGGTGTTCACGGTGACCGGGCACCCGGCCCGGGCCGCCGCCCTGCTGGCCCGCGCCCGGGCGCTGCGCCGCCGGTTCCACCGTGCGTTCTGGCTGCCGGACCGGGGCTGCTACGCGATGGCGCTCGGGCCGGACAAGCAGCCGGTCCGGTCGGCCAACTCCAACGACGGTCACCTGCTCGCCACGGGCATCGTGCCCACGCGGGTCGCCGAACGGGTGGCCGACCGGCTGCTCGCCCCGGACCTGTTCAGCGGCTGGGGCGTGCGGACCCTGTCGGCCGAGCACCCGGCGTACAACCCGTTCAGCTACCACCGCGGCAGCGTCTGGCCGGTGGAGGCCGGCACCATCGGCCTGGGGCTGGCCCGGTACGGCTGCTGGCCGCACCTGCACCGGCTGGCCGAGGGCATGTTCGGCGCCGCGGCGCTGTTCGCCGACCACCGGCTGCCCGAGGTGCTCAGCGGCCTCCCCCGGGACGCCGCCCACCCGCACCCGGGGGTCTACCCCAACTCGTGCTCCCCGCAGGCCTGGTCGGCCAGCGCCGTGGTGGCCCTCGTGCAGGCCCTGCTGGCGCTGCGCCCGGCCGCGCCGCTGCGGACGGTCCTCGTCGACCCGCACCTGCCCGAGTGGCTGCCCGACCTGCGGCTGGAGGGCGTACGGGTGGGTGGCGCGATGGTGGACCTCACGGTGCGGCGGCGGCGCGGCGGGCGTACTTCGGTGCGGGTGCGCGGCGACCGGCTCGCGGTGGTGCGCCGGCCGCCCCGGCAGGCCGTCGCCCTCACCCGCCGCGAGGTGTAGCACGCGCCGGACGGGGAAACCGGCCGCGCCTGGGGCCGAGAAGGAAGGACCGGCATGGAGAGTCGCGCGAAGTCGATGGGGCACGCCATCCACCCCATCCTGATCGTGTTTCCGCTCGGACTGCTCGCCACCGCGGTGATCTTCGACATCCTGTACCTGATCACCGACCGGACGGGCTTTCAGGTCTCCGCCGCGTACACCATCGCGGCCGGCGTGATCGGCGGCCTGGTGGCGGCGGTGTTCGGCCTGATCGACTGGTCGGCCATCCCGGCGGGCACCCGCGCCAAGCGGGTCGGCGCGGTGCACGGCCTCGGCAACGTGGTCGTCCTGGTGCTGTTCGCGGTGAGCTGGCTGCTGCGCCGGGGCGCGGAGAACTGGGAACCGAACGCCGGTGCGCTGGTCTGCAGCTTCGCCGGCATCGTGCTGGCCGGGTTCACCGGCTGGCTCGGCGGCGAACTGGTCGAGCGGCTGGGGATGAGCGTGAGTGACGACGCGGGTCTCAACGCGCCGAGCTCGCTGTCCCACCGGCCCCGCGCCCGCGGCGCCTGACCGGGTCGCGGAAGAAGGGACGAGCGGATGCAGGCGGTCACTCTCGACCGGGACGGTGCGGCGCCGGCCGCCCGGGACGACCTGGCCCGGCCCAGTCCCGGCCCGGACGAGGTGCTGGTCCGGGTACGGGCGTCCTCGATCAACGGCTTCGACGTCAAGGCGGCGGCCGGGGCGATGCGCGGGGCGATGGACTACCGGTACCCGGTGGTGCTCGGCAAGGACTTCGCCGGCGAGGTCGAGGCGATCGGCGGCACCAGCGAGTTCCGGGTCGGCGACCCGGTGTTCGGGGTGCTCATGCGCTCCTACCTGGGCGACGGCACGTGGGCCGAGTACGTGACCGTGGGCGGCGCCGACGGGATCGCCCGCGTCCCGGACGGTGTCGAACTGGCCACGGCCGGGGTGCTCGGGCTGGCCGGCGCCACCGCGCTCGACACACTCGACGCGCTGGACGTCCGTCCCGGCGACACGGTGCTGGTGGCCGGGGCGACCGGCGGGGTCGGCGCGCTGGCCGTGCAGTACGCCCGGCTCGCGGGGGCCCGGGTCGTCGCCACCGCCCGCCCCGGCCCCGCCACCGACTTCGTGCGGGACCTGGGCGCCGCCGAAGTGGTCGACTACACCGGCGACCTGACCGGGCAGGTGCGCGCGCTCGCCCCGGACGGCGTCTCGCGCATCGTGCACCTGGCCGGCGACGGCGCGCCGCTGGCGGGGCTGCTTGCGGCCGGCGGACGGCTGGCGTCGACCATCGGCTTCGGGCCCGACCAGCACCCGGCGGCCGTGTCGATCCTCGCCAAGCCGGACCGGACCGACCTCGACCGGCTCGCCGACGACGTGCAGGCCGGTCGCGTCCGGGTGCCGGTCGAACACCGCTACGAGCTGGACGAGGTGCCCCGGGCGCTCACCGAGTTCCGCGGCACGCTGGGGAAACTCGCGGTCAGTCTGCCCTGATCGGCCCGCTCTTCGAACATCTGTGCGAACATGTGGTCGTGTCGAGCGAGGCCACCATCCTGCACGCCGACCTGGACGCGTTCTACGCCTCGGTCGAGCAGCGCGACGACCCCCGGCTGCGCGGGCGGCCGGTGATCGTCGGCGGCGGCGTGGTCCTCGCCGCCAGCTACGAGGCCAAGGCGCGCGGGGTGCGCAGCGCCATGGGCGGCCGCCTGGCCCGGCGCCTCTGCCCCGACGCCGTCGTGGTGCCACCCCGGATGGCGGCCTACACGGCGGCCAGCCGGGCGGTGTTCGAGATCTTCCGGCGGACCACCCCGCTGGTCGAGGGGCTCAGCATCGACGAGGCCTTCCTCGACGTGGGCGGGCTGCGCCGGCTCGTGGGCCCGCCCGCCGGGATCGCGGCCGAGCTGCGCCGGGAGGTGCGCCGGCAGGTCGGCCTGCCGATCACCGTGGGGGTGGCCCGGACGAAGTTCCTCGCCAAGGTGGCCAGCGGCGTGGCGAAGCCGGACGGCCTGCTGGTCGTCGCCCCCGAGGGCGAGCTGGCCTTCCTGCACCCGCTGCCCGTGGAGCGGCTCTGGGGCGTCGGCCCGGTCACCGCCGCCAAGCTGCGCGAGCGGGGCATCCGGACGGTCGGGCAGGTGGCCCGCCTCGACGAGCCGACCCTGGTGTCGCTGCTCGGCGCGGGCGCCGGCCGCCACCTGCACGCCCTCGCCCGCAACCGCGACCCGCGCGCCGTGCAGGTCGGCAAGCGCCGCTCCTCCATGGGCGCCCAGCACGCGCTGGGCCGCGAGCCGCACTCCCCCGCGGAACTGGACGCCGTCCTGGCCGGGCTGGTCGACCGGGTGACCGGGCGGATGCGGGCGGCCCGGCGCACCGGCCGCACGGTGACCCTGCGGCTGCGCTTCGCCGACTACACGCGGGCCACCCGGGCGCACACCCTGGAGAAGCCGACCGCGCAGACCGGGCCGCTGCGGGCCGCCGCCCGGGCGCTGTTGCGCGCGGCGCTGCCGGAGATCGAGACCCGCGGCGTCACCCTCATCGGCGTGGCCGTCGGCAACCTGGACGGCGGGCACGTGCAGCTCACCCTGCCCTTCACCCCCGATCCGGGGCCGGCGCTGGACGCCGCCGTGGACGCGGTACGGGACCGGTTCGGGTCGCGGGCGCTGACCCGCGGGGTCCTGCTCGGCCGCGACCCCGGCGTCGAGATGCCGATGCTGCCCGACTGACGGTACGGTCGCCCGGTGTCGAGGTTCCGCACCCCGCAGGTGATCCTGTTCAGCGAGGACGTGCCCCGGGCCGCCGCCTTCTACACCGGGCTGGGCTTCACCGAGACGTTCCGGGTGCCCGCCGAGGGCACGCCCATCCACGTCGACCTGACGCTGGACGGCTACCGGATCGGCATCGCCTCGGTGGCGTCCACCCGGGACGACCACGGGCTCGACCCGGTGCCGAGCGGGCAGCGGGCCGCCGTGGTGCTCTGGACCGACGACACCGCGGCCGCGTACGCGAGGCTGACCGACGCGGGCGCGCCGGCGCTCGCCGCCCCGCACGTCTGGCTGGACCGGCTGCTCATCGCCTGGACGGCCGACCCCGACGGCAACCCGATCCAACTCGTCCAGCCCCTGCCCGCCGACGCCACGTAGCGCGCGGCCGCCTCCTCCCTCGGTAGGAGGCGGGTTCCGGACCTGCGGCCGCCGTCGTGGCCCGCGGTCGGGCGCGCTCGCCCGGCCCGCTCACGAGCATCTACAGGCATGACCACCATGCTGAACCGGGCGGCCCACTGGCACCGCCCCCTCATGCTCTTCGTCGCGGCGATGGCGGCGCTCACCGTCGTCGCGGCGGTCGGCGTCGTGGCCGACCCGCGGGTGCTCACCGGCGCGCCGATCTGGCTCAAGCCGCTGAAGTTCGCCGTCTCGTTCGTGCTCTACGGGACCACCCTCGCCTGGATGCTCACCCTGCTGCCGCGCCGCAGCCGGGTCGCCGAGTGGGCGGCCACCCTGATCGTCGGGATGTCCGTGGTGGAGATGGCCATCATCGTCACGCAGGTGCTGCGCGGCACCACCAGCCACTTCAACGGCACCACCCCGCTGAACGGCGCCCTGTTCTCGGCGATGGGCGCGGCCATCATGGTGCTGTTCATGGCCCAGCTGGTCATCGGCGTCGTGGCGCTGCTGCGGCCCACGGCGGACCGGGTCGCCGGGTACGCCGTCCGCCTCGGCCTCGGCCTGTCGCTGCTCGGCATGCTGGTCGCCGTCCCGATGGTGGCCCGCACGCCGGACTCGGCGGCCGAGGGGATCAGCGGGGCGCACAGCGTCGGCGTGGCCGACGGCGGGCCGGGACTGCCGCTGGTCGGCTGGAGCACCACCGGCGGCGACCTGCGGATCGGGCACTTCGTCGGGCTGCACGCCCTCCAGGCGCTGCCGCTGCTGGCGATCCTGCTCAACCGCTTCCTCGGCGCCCGGCTGGACGCGTCGACCCGGGCCCGCCTGCTGCTCGTGGCCGGGGCGGCGTACGGCGCGGCCACCCTGCTGCTCACCTGGCAGGCGCTGCGCGGGCAGCCGCTGCTGCGCCCGGACGCGCTCACCCTGGCCGTCGCGGCGGCCCTGGTCGCGGCCACGGCGACGGCCGCCGGCGCGGTCCTGGTCCGCGGCCAGCGCCGCGCGGACGTGGTGGTGGCCGCGTGACCGGGACGCTGTTCACCCTGACGTTCGCGGTCGCCGCGCCGTTCTGGGCGCTGCTGATCCTGGCCCCGCGCTGGTCGTGGACGGCCCGGATCGTCGGCTCGCCGCTGATCGTGGCCCCGGTCCTGCTGAGCTACGCCGTCCTGGTGCTCCCGGCGCCCGGCCGGGAGCGGCCGGCCGTCACCCCGGTTCCCGGCCGCACCGCCTAGGCTGTCGTCGTGGGCTGGGTGGGACGCCTCTTCGACCCGCGGGACACGCTCGCGCGGATGCTGCTGCTGGACTTCAGCGGCCTCGGTTACCTGATCTTCGGCGCCCAGGGCCACCATGTCCCGACGGGCACCCAGTGGGCGCTGGCCCTGGCCGCGTTCGCCGTCGCGTTGCTGTGCCACCGCCGGCCGCTGGTGAACCTCGCGGCGCAGGCCGCCCTGCTGGCGGTCGCCTTTCCGCTGGTGGACGACACGACGATCAACCAGGTCGGCGCCAGCTGGGCGCTGCTGGAGCTGACGATGTGGGCGGGGCGGGCCCGCACCATCTGGCTGGCCGCCGGGCTGCTGGCCGCGGTCGACCTGACCGACTCCATCGGGGACCCGGTCCCGCGGGTGCTGTCCGGCGTCTTCGGGCTGACCGTGGAGGTGGGCCTGCCGCTGCTGCTCGGCCTGGTCATCCGCACCACCCGGGAGCTGGCCCGGCAGGCCGAGGAGCGGGCCGCCGCGGAGCAGCGCCGGCGGGAGTCCGAGAGCCGCGCGGCCCGCGCCGACGAGCGCACCGCCATCGCCCGGGAGTTGCACGACGTCGTGGCGCACCACGTGGCCTCGATGGTGCTGCGGGTCGGCGTGGCCCGGCACGTGCTGCCGGATCTGGATCCCCGGGTGAGCGAGGTGTTCGACGACGTGCACGGCACCGGGACGGCGGCCCTGACCGACCTGCGCCGCCTGGTCGCGGTGCTGCGCGACCCCGACGGGGTGCGCGACGCCGCGCTCACCGCGATCGAGCCGTCGGCGGTGCCGGCGGCCCTGGACGCGGCGGTGGACCGGGCCCGCCAGGCCGGCGTCACCGTGGAGGCCGACGTCGACCCGGCGGTCGGGTCGCTCGACGCGGTGCGGGGCCAGGCGGTCCTGCGCCTGACCCAGGAGGCGCTGACGAACGTGGCCAAGCACGCGGGCACCACGGCCCGGGCCCGGCTGACCGTGGCCGTGGTCGACGGGTCGGTCCACTGGGAGGTGTCGGACGACGGGCGGGATGCGGCCCCGGCCGCGGTGCCGGCCGGCGGCGGCCACGGTCTCACCGGGATGCGGGAGCGGGTCGAGGTGCTCGGCGGGCGGCTGGAGGCCGGCCCCACCGGCGCGGGCTGGCGGGTCCGGACCGTCCTGCCGGCCGGGAGTCCGGCACCGCCCGGCTCACCGGCCCGCCCCGCGGAGCCCGCGGCACCCCGCCCGCGTCCGGCCGGCCCGCACACGCCGGAGCCCGCGTGATCCGCGTCCTGCTGGTCGACGACCAGCACCTCATCCGCGCCGGCCTGCGCATGCTCTGCGACGCCCAGCCCGACCTGGAGGTGGTCGGCGAGGCCGACAACGGCCGGGAGGCGGTCACCCTGGCCGCGCGGCTGCTGCCGGACGTGGTCGTGATGGACCTGCGGATGCCCGGCGTCGACGGCATCACCGCGACCAGCCGGATCCTCGCCGAGCGCCCCGCGACCCGGGTGCTGGTGCTCACCACGTTCGGCGACGACGACCATCTCTACCCCGCCCTCACCGCCGGCGCCTGCGGGTTCCTGCTCAAGGACGCACCCCCCGCCGACCTGCTCGACGGCGTACGCCGGGCGGCCGCCGGGGACAGCCCGTTCAGCCCGGAGGTGCTGCGGCGGCTGGTCCAGCGGGCCGTGCAGGCGCGCGTCGAGGCGCCCCGGCCGGTGGACGGCCTGACCGCGCGCGAGCGGGACGTGCTGGATCTAGTGGCCGAGGGCCTGTCCAACACCGAGATCGCCGACCGGCTGCACATCGGCGTCACCACGGTCAAGACCCACATCACCAGCCTCATGACCAAGACCGCCAGCCCCAACCGGGTACGCCTGGCCCTGTGGGCGCGCGGCGCCTGAGGGCCACCGGGCCTCACTCCTCGATGGCGCCGCCCACCGCGCGCAGGTGCTCCCGGAAGGTCAGCGCCGGGTTCTCCGCCCGGCCCGCCAGGTAGGCCCCGAACCCGACCTGCGCGCGCAGCGGCTCGCCGGCCCGGATCCGGTCGGCCTGCCGGCGCTCGGTGTCCCGGATGGACTCCGCGAGGTCGAACAGCTCGCCCACCCGGCCGGCCGGCACGAACAGCACCCCGTCCTCGTCGGCCAGGGCCACGTCGCCGGCGTCGACCGTCCACGGCCCGACTTGGGCGGAGGCCAGCGCCTCGACCGGCCGCGGGTCCAGCCGCTGCGGCCCGCTGGGGGTGGCGCCCAGGCTGAACACCGGCAGCCCGACGGCCCGGATGTCGACGGTGTCCCGGTGCAGGCCCCAGACCACCAGGCCGGCCAGGCCGGCGGCCCGCGCCTCCAGCACCACGAGGTCGCCCACGCACGCCTCGTCGGTGCGCCCGTCGTTGTCCACCACCAGCACGTCGCCGGGGGCGGCCCGGTCGATGGCCTCCAGGAAGATGTCGACGCTGCCGACGTGCCGTGCCGGCAGCACCCGGCCGGCCAGCCGGCCGTCGGCCAGCACCGGCCGGACGCCGGCCGGGGCGCAGCGCACCGGAACGCCGGCTCGCAGGCAGGCGTCCGCGACATGGGCGGTGGTCAGCGCGGCGAACCGGCGGGACAGCTCCGCTCGATCGATGCTCATGGGCCGACGCTAGCCACCGGGCGCGACCGTGGGAGGGGCCAGTTCCCGGCTCGTGGCTCCGGTTCCCTCGCCGGCCCGCGCCCCGGTCAACTCGGGCGGGGCGTGCGCGTCGGCGGACGGAACGCGTCGGGGCGGGCCCGGGCGCGCCGGGCCAGCCGGGTCCACCGCCGGGCCCGCGGGGTGCGGCCGATCGGCCGCGACATGTGTGCCCGCAGCGGCGGGCGCAGTTCGGCCTCCCCCGCGCCGGCGGCCGTGCGCACCATCCGGTTGGCGTCGTCCGGGTCGCATCCCGTGGCCCGCAGCACCTCGCTGTCGGCCGTGCGCAGGTCGGTGATCACGCCGTCGCCGAAGGAGCGGACCCCCTGGGCCCACGCCCGGCCGGCCAGTTCGGCGCTCTCCCGGATCAGCCGGCGGGTGTCCGTCGGGTCCCCCTCGCCCTGGCGGCACTCGCGGCGCATGACACGGACGGCCTCGCTGAGGCGGGTCACGGCGTCCGCCAGGGTCGGCGGGATCGGTTCGCCGTACTGGAGGGCGGTGGCGGAGCGGCGGGCCACCGAGCGGGCGTAGAGGATCACCCGCTCCAGGTGCCGCGCGGCCGTCGCGTACCGGTGGAACCGGGCACGCCGGTGCCAGAAGACCGGCGCGAGGGTGACCACCTCCTCGGCCCCGCTGAGCGCGTCGTTGAGCCGCCCCACGTCGGCGTCGAGTCCCCGCATCCGCTCCAGGGCGGCGACCGCCGCGTCGGCGTCCCGGTTGGTCAGCGCCGCGGCGACGGCGTCGAGTTCGGTGGTGAGCCCGGTGACGATCGGCTCGGTCGCCCGGTCCAGCACGCGCAGCGGGTTGATCGGCAGCAGCAGCGCCACCACGAGGAGGCCGACCAGGCCGCCGACCAGCGCGTCGAAGATCCGGGGCAGCTCCAGGCCCGGTTGGACGGGGGCGAGGGTGGCGATCAGCACCGCCGTACCGCCGGCCTGCCCGACCAGGGCGCCACCGCGCCCGGCGACGAGCAGCGCGGTCGCGATGGCCAGGGTGACCACCAGGCCGGTCTGCCACGCCCCGGAGCCGAGCAGGTCGCGCAGCACGTCGCCGACCACGATGCCGAGCCCCACCCCGACCAGCAGTTCGAAGGTGCGCCGGGCCCGTTGGCCGATGGCGGTGGCGATGGTGCCGACCGCGGCGGCGGGCGCGAAGACGTGCGCGCCGGGCCCGAGCAGGCGCTGGGCGAGCAGCGCGGCGAGCGCCGCCGCGAGCCCGGCCTGGACCGCGATCACGATGGTGACCTCGAGCTGGCGCAGCCGCAGCCGGCCGGCGGCGGACCCCTCGGCGCGCAGCTCGGTCAGCTCCCGTCCGGTCCGCTCGGCGGCCCGGTCCAGCGGCGAGCGGACGGTGTCGGGGCGCTCGTCGGCCATGGCGGCGCTTACCCGGAGCGACGCGGGTGAATCGTCCGCCCGGCCGCCGCCGGTTCAGCGCGGGAAGGTGCGGTCGAGCAGGTCGAACAGGGCGGCCCAGTGCCGCTCGGTGGCCTTCTCGTCGTACATGGGGGTGTCGGCCTGGGTGTAGCCGTGGCGGGCCCCGGGATAGACCTCCGAGCGGTAGGTGACACCGGCCGCGTCGAGCGCCTTCTCCAGCGTGACGATCTGCTCGGCGGTCATCGACGGGTCGTTGTCGGCGTGGCCGAAGTACAGCTCGCCGGTGACCGCGCCGACGCCCAGGTGCGGGCTGTCCGGGGCGTCGGTGACCACCCGCCCGGCGTGGAAGGCGGCCGCCGCCGCGAGCCGGTCCGGGTGCGCCTCGATGGCCCGGAGGGCGTTGGTGCCGCCCATGCAGTAGCCGGTGATCGCCGCGGGACCGGGGGCGGTGCCGGGCTGCGCGGCGAGGAAGTCCAGGTAGGCGGCGGTGTCCCGGGCGATGACGTCCGGGGTCAGCGAGCCGATCATCGGCGAGACCTTCGCGAACACCTCGCCGCGCCGATTCTCGTCGCCCAGGCCGGAGAGGTCGACCAGCGGAGCGCGGCCGAAGCGGTGGAACAGGTTCGGCACCAGCACGACGTACCCGCGGGCGGCGATCGTCGCGGCCATCTCGGCCATCCTGGGCCGGAGGCCGAACGCGTCCATGAAGACCAGGACCGCCGGGAAGGGACCGTCCCCGTCGGGCCGGGCGAGAAGGGCGTCGGCCACCCCGTCGGCGGTCGGCACGTCCACGGTCGTCGTCTGCACTGTCCGGACCTCCCTGGGCTGCGCGTTCCGCGGTGCACGCTACCCCTGCGCCCGGGGCCCGGCACGGCGAGGTCTTCCGCCGGGAGCGCCGGCCGGGCATCCTGGGTTGATGGGAGAGGTACGACCGATGCCCGCTTTCGGCGACCTGTTCACCGACCTGCGCGGCGAGGACCGGACGTTGCGGGTCAGCTACCACCCGGACCGCGGCGCCGTGGTGCTGTCGCTGTGGAGCGGCACGCTATGCCGCGGGTCGTTCCGGCTGCCCGCCGGCGACGTGGACCGGCTGCTCGGGCTGCTCACCGCCGTCCGGGCCGCCGCCGACGGGGACGATGCGGCCGGGCCGGGGACGGCCGCCGCCGAGGTCACGGCCCCGGCCGCCGAGCCGGCCGTCGAGCGCACCGGCGACATCTCGGGTACGGCCCGGCGCGTGGCCCTGCCGAGCGTGCCGGCGCCCCGGGTCGCCTGACCGGGCCACAACCGGACAAAAGTAGGGACTTTTCCCCTTCCGCGAATTACCTTCTGAACAGGAATTCGGAAGGGAGGGACGATGCTTCCCGCCTCGTCGCACACCAGTCGCCACCGCCGTCCCGCCTCGCGCGCCGCGCTCGGGATGGCCCTCCTCGTCGGGCTGGCCGGGCTGGCCGTACCGGCTGCCCCCGCCGTGGCCGCTCCGGCTACGGCCGCGGCCACTTCGCCCCCCGCCGCCGCGGCCGGGACGCTCGCCGCCGCGAGCCGGCCGCTCCTCCGCCAGGGTTCCCGGGGGACGGCGGTCACCACGCTCCAGCAGCGGCTCACCGCCCTGCGCTACGACGTGGGCGGCGTCGACGGCATCTTCGGGCCGTCGACGCACCACGCGGTCGTCGCCTTCCAGAAGGTCAACGGCCTGGTCCGGGACGGCATCGTGGGCCCGCGCACCTGGGCCGCGCTCGACCGGCCGGTCGTCCCGAAGCCGAAGTACACCCACGCCGGCTACTCGGTCGAGGCCAACCTCACCCGGCAGGTGCTCTACCTGGCCAAGGGCGGAACGGTGGTGCGCATCCTGGACGCCTCCAGCGGCAAGGCCAGCACCCCCACGCCCACCGGCAACTGGACGATGCAACGGCGCATCGACGGGTGGCGGCAGAGTGACCTCGGCCTGCTGTGGCGGCCGAACTACTTCTACCGCGGCTACGCCGTGCACGGCGCCACCTCGGTGCCCGCCTACCCGGCCAGCCACGGCTGCGTCCGGGTGCCGGTCCCGGCGATGAACCGGCTCTGGAGCACCATCGGCGTCGGCACCCCGGTGCACGTCTACCGCTGACCGCCGACCGGCGCGGCACCGGTGCGCCCGGGGCCGCGCCGGTCGTTTGCGGGGACGGAGCGCGGGAAGACGCCTTCCTCCAGGAGAGGGAGGCGTCGAGGTGGACCAGGACGAGTTCATCGGCTCGGTGGCGAAACGCTGCGGCATGTCGCCGGAGCAGGCCGCGGCCGTCACGCGCGCCACGTTGACCACACTGGCGGAACGGATCGACGGCGGGGAGGCCCGGGACCTGGCCGACCGGCTCCCCGAGGCACTGCGGGCGTACGCCTTCGGCGGCAGCGAGACCGGCGAGCGCTTCGGGCTCGACGTCTTCGTGGCCCGGGTCAGCGGGCGCGCCGACATCGACGTGGAGCGGGCCCGCGACGGCGTGACGGCCGTGTTCGACGTGCTCCGCGACGCCGTGGACCCGGCCGGTTACGCGGAAGCGGTCGCCCAGCTCCCGGCGGAGTACGGCGACGTGGTCGACCAGACCGCGCCGTTCGTCCAGCGCAGTCGGTGACGGGCGCCGGACGATGAGCGTGGGTGACGAGGATCCGCTGCGCCGGCCACCCGAGGCCGACGCGCAGGAGCAGCGCCAGGACGAGACGCTGGTGGGCCCGCCGGACACGATCGCGGACGCGGTGCCGGAGGCGACCGAGGCGGACCTGGCCGAGCAGGGCGTGCTGACCGCGCCGAGCGATGCGACGGGCCTGCCCGACGCGGTCCGCGACGACCTCACGCCGGCCGACGCGGTGGAGCAGAACCAGGAGATCCCGCTGCCCGACGAGGAGCGCTGGGCCTGACGCTCAGCGGTCCGGGCTGTCCGCCGCGGCCATCAGGCGCAGCGCGTTCGGGTCCAGCCCGATCCGCACCGGCGTCTCGCCGTAGGGCTCGCCGTCGACCTCGATCCGCGCGGGCCGGTCCGTCTCCAGCCAGAGCTGGCGGACCGCCAGGAACGGCTCGTCGCCGAGGGTGCGGCGGTACCCGGCCGCCGCGTTGCGCGCCGTCTCGCGCAGCAGGCCGCGCCGGGACGGCCCACCCACGGGGTACGCGACCAGCAGCCGGTCGTCGGCGTTGGCGTCCGCGGTGATCGGCCGGCCGGCGTGGAAGCCGCCGTTGGCCACGTACACCTGGTGGGTGGCGAAGCCGTGCTCCCGCCCCTCGGCGCGCACGGTGACCCGCAGCGGCCGGTGCCGGGCCAGCAGCCCCAGCGCGGTCAGCGGGTACGCGAGCCGGCCGACCACCCGCTTCAGCCGGGGCGGCGCGGTCAGCATGATGTCGGCCGACAGCCCGATCCCGACGTGGTTGGTGAACCGGGTGTCGCCGATCAGCCCCAGGTCGACGTCGATCACCTTGCCGTCGGTGAGCAGCGCGACGGCGGCGTCGAGGTCGAGCGGGACGCCGACGGTGCGGGCGAAGTTGTTCGTGGTGCCCAGCGGCAGCAGGCCCAGCGCCATGTCCCGGTGGGCGAGCAGCCGGGCGGCCGCGCCGATGGTGCCGTCGCCGCCCCCGGCGACCAGCAGGTCCGGGCCGAGGCCGGCGGCCTCGGCGAGCACCCGGTCCAGCTCGCCGGGCCGGTCGACCGGGTACGCGCCGAGCAGGGTGAAGCCCGCCGCGCGCAGTCGGGAGTGGACGGTCTCGTAGAGCCGGCGGCCCCGTCGGGAGTGCGCGTTGACGACCAGGGCCGCCCGTCGCCGTTCCCGGATCGCCGCCCCCAGCTCCTGCTTGGTCCGCACGGTTCCCGACCCTATCCGCCGGCGCGCCGATCAGGGTCGCAACGGCGGGCCGGCGTCGAGGTCAGTGCGCCGCGACGGCGACCGCGGCCGGCTCGACCGCCGCCAGCCGGGCCGGCCGGACCACGGTGAGCAGCACGGCCAGCGCCAGCGCCATGCCACCGGCCACCACGGCGGCCATGGCCACGCTGCCGGTGCCCAGCACGCCGACCAGCGGCGCGGCGAGCGCGCCGACACCGAACTGGACGGCGCCCAGCAGCGCGGCGGCGGTGCCGGCCGCCTCACCGTGCCGGGACAGCGCCAGGGCCGGCGCGTTGGGCATGGCGAGCCCGGCCGCGGCGAGCACCACCCAGAGGGCGGCCAGCACGGCCGGCAGCCCGCCGACACCGGTGGCGGCGAAGGCCACCAGCACCAGACCGGCCGCGGTGCCGACGATGAGCGCGGTGACCAGGATGCGCTGCGGGGTGTACCGGCGCAGCAGCCGCACGTTGAGCTGGGTGGCGGTGATGAGCCCGACCGCGCCGGCGCCGAAGGCGAGCCCGAACTGCTGCTCGTCCAGCCCGTACCGCTGCTGGAAGACGAACGACGACCCGGCCACGTACGCGAAGAGCGCCGCCATGGCGAGCCCGGTGACCAGCACGAGCCCGACGAACGTCCGGTCCCGCAGCAGCGCGCGGTAGTCCCGGCCCACGGCGGCGACGCCCCCGTGGCGGCGGCGCTCCGGCGGCAGGGTCTCCCGGAGGCCGACCGCCGCGACCACGACCAGCAGCAGGCCGAAGACGGCGAGGGCCACGAACACCCCCCGCCAGTCCGACCAGCGCAGCAGCCCGCTGCCGAGGGTGGGCGCCAGGATCGGCGCCGCGCCCATCACCAGCATGAGCCGGGAGAACAGCCGGGCGAAGGCGGCGCCGCTGAACAGGTCGCGGACCACGGCCGTGGCGACCACCGAGGTGGCCGCCACGCCCAGGCCCTGCAGGACCCGGAGCACGCCCACCACCTGCACGGTTGGCGCGACCACGCAGAGCAGCGAGGCCAGGATGTGCAGCGCGATCCCGGCGAGCAGCGGCAGGCGCCGGCCCACCGCGTCGGAGAGCGGGCCGATCAGCAGCTGGCCGAGGGCGAGCCCGGCGAGGGTGCCGGTGAGGGTGAGCTGCACGGCGGCCGAGGTGGTCTCCAGGTCCGCGGTGATGGCCGGCAGCGCGGGCAGGTACATGTCGATGGTCAGCGGCCCGATCGCGATGAGCGAGCCGAGCACCAGCACGAGGCGCAGCTGCTGCCCGCGGCTCATCAGGTCACCCGGTGTCTCGGCGGTCGGGGCGGGAGAGGACTGCGCAGTGGTCACACCTGGCAGCAAATCACCGGGAGCGGATCTCATTCCCGTCATGACCGAAGGTGCCCCAGGTCACATCGGCTCGTTGAACCGTCCGCCGCAGGTCGGCACCGAGAGGAGAGACACGTGCCCGAGTACCCCCAGCCGGCCGCCGAGGTCGGCCGGATCGAGCCGGCGCCCCGCCGGATCCGCGCCTTCCTGGCCGGCGAACTGGTCCTGGACACGAGCCGGGCGCGGTACGTCTGGGAGTGGCCGCCCTACCCGCAGTACTACGTTCCCGCCGCCGACGTCCGCCGGGACCTGCTGGTCGACGAGGGGCGCACCGAGGAGACCCCGTTCGGCGCCGCCCGGGTGCACGGGCTGCGGACCGGCGAGTTCGCGCGGGCCTCCTGCGCCCGGTGGTACGGCGCCGACGCGCCGCCCGGGCTGGCCGACACCATCCGGTTCGACTGGTCCGCTCTGGACGCCTGGTTCGAGGAGGACGAGGAGGTGTTCGTCCACCCGCGCAGCCCGTACGCCCGGGTGGACGCGCTGCGCTCCACCCGCCGGGTCCGCGTCGAGCTGGACGGGACCGTGCTGGCCGAGTCGACCTCGCCCGTGCTGGTCTTCGAGACCGGCCTGCCGACCCGCTACTACCTGAGCCGCACCGACGTGCGCTTCCGGCATCTGGTGCCGTCCCGCACCCGGACCGCCTGCCCGTACAAGGGGCGCACCAGCGGCTACTGGTCGGTGCGCGCCGGCGACCGGGTCCACCCGGATCTGGCCTGGTCGTACGACTTCCCCACGGCCGCGTTGCTGCCGATCGCCGGGCTGGTGGCCTTCTACAACGAGAAGGTCGACCTCATCGTGGACGGGAAACGCCTCCCCCGGCCGCGGACGCACTTCTCCTGACCCGGCGCGGCGGGGCAGCGCGCGGCCCCCGCCGCTGCGTAGGGTGAGGGCCGCGGTCCGTGACCTCACGGCCGGCGCCGTCGGGGTCCGCACCGCCACCATCGCCGCCGCACGGGAGGAGCGTCACCGTGACCGCCACCGACTGGACCGCCGAGGTCGCGGGCGTCGGCCGCTACGCCGAGGTCAACGGCATCAACCTCTACTACGAGACGCACGGCACCGGGCACCCGCTGATCCTGTTGCACGGCGGGCTCGGCTCGGGCGAGATGTTCGGGCCGGTGCTGCCCGCGCTGGCCGCGCGCCACCAGGTCATCGCCGTCGACCTGCAGGGTCACGGCCGCACCGCCGACGTCGACCGCCCGCTCGACCTGCGGACGATGGCCGACGACATCGCCGCGCTCATCGACCACCTCGGGCTGGACCGGCCCGACCTGGTGGGCTATTCGCTCGGCGGCGGGGTGGCGCTGCGCGCCGCCGTGGCCCACCCGGAGAAGCTGGGCCGGCTCGTCGCGGCGTCCGCGCACGTGCGCTCCGACGCCGTCTACGCCGAGATGCGCGCGCAGCAGGGCCAGGTGACCGGCGCCGCCGCGGAGTTCATGAGGGACACCCCGATGTACCAGCTCTACCAGCGGGTGGCGCCGCGTCCGGAGGACTTCCCCCGGCTGCTCGACAAGATCGGTGCGCTGATGGCCGAGGACTTCGACCTCACCGAGGAGGTCCGCAACCTGCGGGTGCCGACGCTGATCGTCGCCGCCGACGCCGACATGGCGCCGCCGAGCCACTACGTCGAGGTGTTCAAGCTGCTCGACGGCGGTCTGCGCGACGGCGGCTGGGCCAACGAGGGCCGGCCGAAGGGCGGGCACGCGCTGGCCATCCTGCCGGGGCTGACCCACTACAGCATCTTCACCTCGCCGCTGTTCGCGGCGGTCACCCTGGCCTTCCTCGACGAGCCGGCGGGCTGAGGGCGGTCAGCCCTTGCGGCCGGTGGTGGCGATGCCCTCCACGAAGTGCCGCTGCGCCAGGAAGAACAAGATGATCATGGGTACGGTGGCGATCACGCTGCCGGCGAGGACGATCTCCCACTGCTGCTCGCCGCCGTACCCGAACCGGTCGAGGATCACCTTGAGCCCGCGGGGCAGGGTGTAGAGCTGCTCGTTGCGCAGGTAGATGAGCGGCTTGATGAGGTCGGTCCAGCTCGCCTTGAACTCGAAGACGAACGCCACGAGCAGCGCCGGGCGGATCAGCGGGAAGGCGAGCTTCCAGAACAGCTGCGGATAGCTCGCCCCGTCGACCCGGGCCGCCTCGAAGTACTCGCGGGGCAGCGAGAGGAAGAACTGCCGCAGCAGGAAGATGTAGAACGCCGACCCGAAGAGGTTGCCGGCCCACAGCGGCACCTGGGTGTCGACGAGGCCGAGCCGGTTCCAGATCAGGTAGGTCGGGATCATGGTGACCGCGAACGGCAGCATCATGGTGGCGAGCACGAGACCGAAGAGCAGGTTCCGGCCGGGGAAGCGGAAGTACGCGAACCCGAACGCCACCCACGCGCTGGACAGGGTGGCCGCGGCGGCGGCCGCCACCCCGACCACCACGCTGTTGAACAGCCAGGTGAGCAGCGGCATGGCGTGCCAGGCCTCGGCGTAGTTGTCCGGCGCGAACGGCGTGGGCAGGAAGCCCGGGGCGAAGACGTACTCGCGGGGCCGTAGCGAGGCGCTGACCAGCCAGACGAACGGCAGCATGAAGATCACCGCCGCGGCCACCAGGGTGACGACGAACAGGACCCGCTGCCAGCGCGGTCGCGGGCCGTCCTCCCGCGCCCGGTCCGGCCGGGGCGCCACGGGCGCGACCGCGGTGCTCGCGACGCCGGTGCCCACCGGCTGACTCGTCGTGGTCACCGGTCCTCCCCCTCGTAGTAGACGAACCGGTTGCTCAGCTTCACCTGCACGGCCGTGATGATCAGGATGATCACGAAGAGCAGCCAGGCCATCGCCGAGGCGAAGCCCATGTGGAGGAACTGGAACGCCTCCTGGAACAGGTGGATCACGTAGAACGACGCCGCGTCGCTGTTGAACGAGCCCTGCGTCTGCCGGTTCCCGAAGTACATGGTGTAGACCTCGGTGAACATCTGCAGCGACGCGATCGTGTTGACGATCAACGTGAAGAAGAGCGCGCCTGAGATCATCGGCAGGGTCACGTGGCGGAACCGCGCCCACGCGCCGGCCCCGTCGAGGTCGGCGGCCTCGTACAGATCCCGCGGCACGTTCTGCAAGGCGGCCAGGTAGATGATCACAGTGGAGCCGAGGCTCCACAGGCTCATCAGCACGATGCCGGGCAGGACCCAGTCCGGGTCGGTGGTCCAGCTCGGACCGTCGATCCCGAGCAGCGCCAGGCCGCGGTTGATGAGGCCGTCCTGGGTGTTGAGCAGCAGCAGGAACAGGATGCCGACGGCCACCGCCGGGGTCATCACCGGCAGGTAGAAGACGGTACGGAAGAAGCCCTGCCAGCGGCCCACCCGCTTCAGCAGCAGGGCCAGCCCCAGCGAGATCAGCATCACCAGTGGCACGTGCAGGGCCGTGTAGTAGACGGTGTTGCCGAGGCTGCGCGCCACCTGCGGATCCGACACGAGCTGCCGGTAGTTGTCCAGGCCGCTCCACCGCGGCGCGTTGATCACGTCGTACTCGGTGAAGCTGAGCCAGAGGCTGGCGATCATCGGGCCGGCCGTGAACACGAGGAACCCGACGATCCAGGGCGCCAGGAAGACGTACGCCCAGCGGGCCTCCCGCCGGGCCAGCGGCGTGCGGCGCCGCCGGCCCGGGACGGGAGGGGTGACGGTGGTGGCCATGTCGGGGCTCAGCCCGCGGCCTTGTCCAGCGCGGCGGTCGCCTCCTGCTGGGCCCGGGCCAGCGCGTCGGCCGGCTGCGCCTGCCCGGAGAGCACGCGGTTCACGGCGTCGGTCCACGCCTTGTCGAACTCGGCGCCGGCCGGGGAGGCGGGCATCGCGAACGCGGCGTCCTGGGCCTCGCGGATGGTGGCCACCGCGTCGTCGAAGCGCTTGTTGCCGGTCGGCTGGTACAGCTCGTCGAAGATCTTCTTGTCGGCGGCCGTGTTGCCGGTCCAGACGCCGGTGAACGGCAGGTTGGCCGCCTTGCGGGCCTCGGCTCGCGCCTTCGCGGCGGCGAACCAGGTGTCGGTGGCGGTCATCTGCTTGACGAAGGCGCAGGCCGCGTCCGGGTTCTTGGCGCCCTTGGTGATCACCCACGCCTGGCCGTTGGACATGCTCAGCGGCTTGCCCTGCCGGTCCACGAACGGCTTCACGACCAGCTCGGCCTTGGGGCTGTTCTTGGCGGCCTGGTTGAGGAACCACTCCTCCATGGGCCACGCCGCGATCTGGTTCTTGGCGAGGGGGTTCTGGGCGCCGAAGAAGTCGAAGGTGTCCCGGAACGACTTGAACTTGCCCCAGCCGCCCTGGTCCTGGATGAGCTTCACGCCGGTGGTCAGCGCCTCGACCACCTTCGGGTCGGCCAGGTTGGCCTTGGCGCCGTCCGCCGAGATCATCTCGGCGCCGTTGGCCCTGGCCCACATGGGCAGGAACTCGGGAATCTTCGGGTCGATGCCGATCCGGCTGAGCCGCCCGTTGGAGACCTTGGCCAGCTTGGCGTTGACCCCGGGCAGGCTCGCCCAGTCGGCGAGGTTGACGTCGTCGGCCGTCAGGCCGGCCTGCTTCAGCAGCGCCTCGTTGAGGTAGAGCACCCGCACGGTGGAGAACTCCGGGATGCCGTAGACCGTGCCGTCGAGCGTGACCTGGTCCTTGGCGGACTGCCGGTACTGCCCCAGGTCGATCCGCTGCTTCTCGACGCAGTCGGTGAGCGGCTGGATCGAGCCGCGCTTGGCGTACGTGCCGATGAGCTTGCGGTCCATGTACACGAGGTCCGGCGGGTTGCCCGAGGCGACCGCCGACAGGAACTGCTGCTCGTCGAAGGCGCCCTCGGTGATGTTCAGCTGGACGTCCGGGTGGTCCTTCTTGAAGGCGTCCACCCGCGTCTTGGCGATCTCGTCGGAGAGGCCGAAGCCCATGGTGCTCAGGGCGCCGCTGCCCTTGCCGCCGCCACCGCCGGAGTCACCCCCGCCGCCCACTCCGCCGCAGCCGCTGATCGCCAGGGTCAGCACCCCGGCCAACGCGGTCGCCCGCAGTCTCCGTGACATGGCAACCTCCCGTAGTCGCGCGGGCCACCCTGCCCGCGCGACCTGCACTTCTCCGGTTCGCCGAACGTTCAAACCCGGTTCGGAGAAGTCGTCGGTCAGTCGATGTCAACCGCCCTCGGGAGGAGGCGCACCGGCGGTCGTCCGGCGCCGCCCCGACAGCCGCTCGACGGCGACCGCGGTGAGCAGGACCACGCCGAGCACGCCGAGCGCCGCGGCGGGCGGCAGCAGCACACCGAGCGGCAGCAGGAGCAGGACCAGCACGACCACGGCCCGCTGCGCCGGTGGCGCCGGCTGCCCGGTGAGCCGGAGGAAGAGCAGCCGGCCACCCAGGAAGAGCGCGGCACCCCCGTACAGGGCCACCGAGGCGGACCAGGTCGTCGTGGCGCCCTCGTCGTGCGCCTCGCCGTGGCCGCCGGCGACGAGGGCGAGCACCTGTTCGACACCGAGCGACAGGTAGATGACGCCGATGATCAGCAGCAGGTGGGTCTGGCTGTAGGCGTCCGAGGCGATCCGGTCCCGCCGCTCCCCCGTCGCCGTGGCCAGCACGCGGGCGGCGGCGGGTCCGGCCCGGTCGAAGTACAGCCACCACAGGCAGGAGGTGACCGCGAAGCCGACCAGCGCCACACCGAGGACCGGCGGCCGGGTCACCGCCGAGGCGGCGCCCACCCCGGCGGCGACCAGCGACTCACCGAGGGCGATGATCAGCACCAGGCCGTGCCGCTCGGTGAAGTGACTGGCGCTGCGCAGCGGCCAGGTGCCGCGCCGCGCGTAGGACAGGCGTTGCCCGCCGATCTCGACGACGAACGCCACCACCCACAGGACGGCGTGCGCGGTCCCGCTCAGCAGCGCGCCGAGCAGCAGCGGCACCCAGCCGGCGGCGCTGACCGCCGCGAAGAACCGGATCCGCGGCCGCAGCCCGGGCACCCCGGCCGCCGCCCAGTAATAGAGCCCCAGGTGGACGACGCGGAGCAGCACATAGGCGAGGGCGACGAGCAGCGGCCCGTCCAGGCCCGGCCCGGACGTCCAGGCTTCGGGCATGGCCAGCGCGGCCACGAACAACGCCGCCATGGCGACCAGGAACCCGAGGCGGACCATGCCGACCTCGGCCCGCGTCTGGTTGCCCAACCAGGTGTACGAGGACCAGGCGATCCACAGCAGCACGAGCAGGATCAGCCCCTGGACCATGGTGGCCGGGGTGGACTGCCGCCCGATCAGCGACATGATGCGGGTGAGCGCGAAGACGAAGACCAGGTCGAAGAAGATCTCGAACGGCGTGACCCGGCGCCCGGCCGGCGCGGGAGCGGGCGGGCGCGGCCACGACGGACGCCACCGTGTCCTGTCCCGCCCCACCTCGTCGCCCCTCCGCCGCCCCGACCGCTCGCCTCCGCCGACGGTAGGCGGCCCGGCGGGAGCGGTGCAGGGATTCCGGTGATCGGCGGGGCGCCCGGTCACACGTCCGCGGCGGCACCCCAGGCGGCCCGCACGAGGGCCGGGAGCACGCGGGCCGCCGGTCCGTGCAGGTTCACCGCGCACACCGCGTCCAGCGGCGTCTCCTCGGGGTTGACCTGGATCACGGTGCCGCCCCGGCGGGCCGCGACCTGCGGGATCTCGGCGGCCGGGTACACGAGGCCGGACGTGCCGACGGTGAGCAGCACGTCGCAGCGGTACGCCGCCTCGACGGCGGCCGCGAGGGCCGGCTCGGGCAGCGCCTCGCCGAACCACACCACCCCGGGCCGGACCGGCGCGGCGCAGTGCCCGCAGCGGGGCGGGTCGAGCCGCCGGCCCTCCTCCGGCTCGGCACCGGGTCCGGGCGCGGGCGCGGCGCAGGCCGAACAGCGCGGCGCGAACAGGCTGCCGTGCAGGTGGACCGTGCCGGCGGAGCCGGCCCGCTCGTGCAGGTCGTCGACGTTCTGGGTGACCACCACGGTGTCCGGCACCCGGGCGGCCATCGCCGCCACGGCCCGGTGCCCGGGGTTCGGCTCGGCGCGAGCGACGGCGGCGCGCCGCCACTCGTACCAGCCCCAGACCAGCGCGGGGTCGGCGCGGAACGCCTCCGGGGTCGCGAGGGACCGGGGGTCGAACCGTTCCCACAGGCCGGTGAGCGCGTCCCGGAAGGTGGGCACGCCGCTCTCGGCCGACATTCCGGCGCCGGTGAACACGACCAGCCGCCGCGCCCCCGCGAGCACCTCCGCCGCGGGCGCCAGGTCCTCCCGCTCCCGCCGGCCGGTCACCGGGTGAGGGTCAGGCGGACGTCGACCCGGTCGCCCAGCGCGATCCCCTCGGCCCGGCGGACCGCGGTCTTCACCGGCACGATGTAGCGCCCCTCCCAGGGCCAGAGCGACGTCTGCCAGCCGGTCCCGCCGATCCGCGCGGTCACCGGGATCATCCCCCAGCCGTACGTGACCGACGCCGAGGCGGCCTCCAGCTCACCGCACAGCTCGTCGGGCACGGTGACGAAGTGCCAGGGCGCGGGCCCCCGCCAGAACCACACCTCGCCGCTGAACTCCAGCTCCACCCGCTCAGGATAGGCGTCGATCCCGTCCGGCCCGCAACAGCCGCAGGCCGACCAGCACCGTCCACACCAGCGGGGGGAACACCGCCAGGGTGCACGACGGGGCCCAGCCGCGGCTCAACCCCGGCGTGGTGCGGCACCTGCTGCGCCGTCCCCGGGATCCCCTGGCGGCCCTGTCACCGCGGGAGCGGGAGGTGCTCGCGCTGGTCGCCGAGGGCCACTCCAACGCGGCGATCGCGGCGCGGCTGCACGTCACCGAGGCGGCGGTCGGCAAGCACGTGGGGAACATCCTCACGAAACTGGACCTGCCGCCCGCCGAGGACACCAACCGCCGGGTGCTGGCCGTGCTCGCCTACCTGCGCGCCGGCGCCTAGAGGTTCATCGGCGCGGGGTCGGTGGCCAGCTCCCGGAACCGCACGCGCGGGTCGGGCACCAGCCGCCGCGAGGCCAGGTCGAGCAGGCCGCCCACCCCGGTGATCGTGGCGACCGGGGTCCCGTCCGGACGGGTGAGGTCCTGCACGATCTCGAAGGTCTTCCCCTCGCCCCAGCGGAACTCGCAGGACACGTCCACCTCGTCGCCGCCGCGCAGCTCCCGCAGGTAGCGCAGGGTCACCTCCAGGGCCACCGGCCCCACCCCGCCGGCGAGGAGCCGGTCCTGCCGGATGCCGGCGGCGCGCAGGCACTCCCAGCGGGCGTGCTCGGCGTACTGGAGGTAGACGGCCTGGTTCAGGTGGCCCTGGGTGTCGAGTTCGTAGCCGCGGACGGTGACGCGCACCCGGAACGGATCTCCCATGGGTCGAGCCTAGTCACCGGTACGACATCACCCGGCGGTCTCGTCGGGCCGCCCGAGCTGCGCGACGTGGGTCGGGTCGAGGACCCGGGAGAGGAACGCGCGGGTCCGCTCGTGCCGCGGCGCGCCCAGCACCTCCTCCGGCGGCCCCTGCTCGACCACCACGCCCCCGTCCATGAAGACCACCCGGTCGGCGACGTCCCGGGCGAACGCCATCTCGTGGGTAACCACCATCATGGTCATGCCGTCCTCGGCCAGCTTGCGCATGACGGTGAGGACGTCGCCGACCAACTCGGGGTCGAGCGCGGAGGTCGGCTCGTCGAAGAGCATCAGCTCGGGGTCCATGGACAGCGACCGGGCGATGGCGACCCGCTGCTGCTGCCCGCCGGAGAGCTGGGCCGGGAACGCGCCGGCCTTGTCGCTCAGGCCGACCCGGTCCAGGTTGGCCCGCGCGACCCGCTCGGCCTCGGCGCGGCCGCGCCGCAGCACCCGGCGCTGGGCGATGGTGAGGTTGTCCAGCACGGTCAGATGCGGGAACAGGTTGAACGACTGGAAGACCATGCCGATGCCGCGGCGTACCGCGTCGATCTCGACGTCCGGGTCGGTCATCTCGGTGCCGTTGACCCAGATCTTGCCGGCGGTCGGCTCCTCCAGCAGGTTCACGCAGCGCAGCAGCGTCGACTTGCCGGACCCGGACGGCCCGATGACGCAGACCACCTCGCCGTGGCCGACCTCGAAGTCGATGCCCTTGAGCACCTCGAGCGGCCCGAAGGACTTGTGCAGGTCGCGGATCTCGACGGCGGGCTGGGACGGGCTGGTCGTCATGGGGTCACCGGGCCTTGGCGTAGCGGAGTTCGAGGCGGCGTACCACCTGCGAGAGCGGCAGGGTGATGATCAGGTAGGTGAGCCCGGCCACCAGCAGCGGAGTGGCGTTCACCCGGTCGTTCAGCGTGTCCCGGCCGAACTTCGTGACCTCGATGGTCTGCGCCGTCACGCCGAGCACGTAGGCGAGCGACGAGTCCTTGGTGAGCAGGATCAGCTCGTTGGTCAGCGGCGGGATCACGATGCGGAACGCCTGCGGGATGACGATCGTGCGCATCGCCGTGAAGTGCGACATGCCGAGGGTGCGCGCCGCCTCCATCTGCCCCTTCGGCACGGCCTGGATGCCGGCCCGGATGGTCTCGGCCATGTACGCGGCGGCGGTCAGCCCGAGGCCGATGGCGATCGACCCGAACACGCCGCCCGGGATCTCCCGCTCGGGGAAGGCGATGGGGATGCCGTAGCCGACGAGGAACAGCACCAGCAGCGCGGGCAGGCCCCGGAACAGCTCGATGTAGGCCGTGGCCACCCACCGGTACGGCGCGACCCGGGACAGCCGCATGAGCGCCAGGACGGTGCCGAAGACCAGGCCGAACGCGAACGCGCCGAGGGTGTAGAGGATCGTGTTGCGCAGCGCGACGGTGATGATCGTCGGGAACATCGACTCGATGATGTCGACGCGGAAGAACGCCTCCCGCAGGCGGCCCCAGTCCGCCGCGAAGATCACCACGGCGATGACGGCCACGAAGGCCAGGTACTGGAGCCAGAGGGACAGCCGCTCTCGCTGGCGGCGTCGCAGCTTCACGTTCGAGCGCTCCTTGGACGGTGCGGAGGGGTGCCGGCGCGGAGGGCGCGCGGGGCGCGCCCTCCGTCCGGGTGGTGGCTCAGGCGTTCGGCTTCTTGCCGATCCACTTCTCGTAGATCGTGTCGTAGGTGCCGTCCTGCTTCGCCTTGGCGAGCACGTCGTTGATCTTCTTGAGCAGCTCCGGGTTGCCGTCCTTCTTCACCGAGAAGCCGTACTGCTCACCGGTGTCGAACTCGGCGGTCACCTCGAACCCGCCCTGGTGCTCCTTGATGTACTCGGTCCAGACCGGCAGGTCGTTGATGGCGGCCTCGACCTGGCCGTTGGCGAGGGCCTGCTGCTCGGCGGCGAGGTCCTCGAACTCGACGAGCTGGAGGCCCTTCTCGTCGGCGAGCTTCTTGGCGTAGTCGCGGCCGGTGGTCGCGGCCTGGACGCCGACCTTCTTGCCCCGCAGGTCGTCGAGCGACTTGTACGGCTTGCCGGTCTTGACGAGCATCGCCTGGGTCGCGTCGAAGTAGGGGTCGGAGAAGTTCATGACCTTCTGCCGTTCCTCGGTGATGGTCATGCCGGCGGCGGCCGCGTCGCACTTGCCGGTGTTCAGGTCCTGGCCGGACTTGATCCCCTCGAACGGCGTGTCGACGATCGTCTGCTCGACGCCCAGGTCCTTGGCGACCAGGTCCATCACGTCGACGTCGAACCCGACCACCTTGCCGCTCGCGTCCTTCGACTGGAACGGCGCGTACGGCAGGTGGGTGCAGACGGTGAGCTTGCCCTTCTGGACGAGCTTGACGCCGCTCGCCTGGGTCTCGCCGTCCTCCTTCTTGGCGCATCCCGCGCTCGCCGCGAGAGCGGCGATCGCCACGACGACGCCGACCCTGCGGACTGCGCTCTGGAACGTCACGGCAGTGTCCCTCCGTTCGACCCTGGTATGACAGCCAGCCAGGGCTGGTGCAAAGACGATGTGACAGGGGACGCTACCCGATCGGTGCGGGCCTACCAAGATCACCGCGGGCGGCCGCACCCAAGCTGTGACCGATTCCGTCGAGTGAACCCGGCACTCGGGCACGCAACCGGACGGACCTTGCGGGCAAGGACTGAATGCTGGTTCACTTCTTGCGTGGCGTACCGGAGCACCGAGCGGGTGAAGGCCCGGCTGAGCGCCTCCCGTGAGCGGATCATCGCGGCCGCGCTGGAGATCATGGCCGGCCACGGCTACGCGGGCTGCTCGGTCGCGGCCGTCGCCGAGCGCGCCGGCGTCGCGACGGGCACCGTCTACCGCCACTTCCCCACCAAGGCCGACCTCTTCGCCGAGGTGTTCCGCACCGCCTCGCAGCGGGAGGTGGACGCCGTGGCGCGGGCCGCGGCGCAGCGGGCCACCGCCGCCGCGCAGATGTCGGCCGTCGTCGAGACGTTCGCGGGCCGCGCCCTGCAGTCCCCCCGGCTGGCGTACGCGCTGCTCGCCGAGCCGGTCGACCCGGCGGTCGACGCCGAGCGGCTCACCTTCCGCCGCGCCTACGCCGACCTGATCGCCGGTCACGTGGCGGCGGGGGTGGCGAGCGGCGAACTGCCCGCGCAGGATCCCGACCTGACCGCGACCGCGCTGGTCGGTGCCCTCGCCGAGGCCATGGTCGGCCCGCTGGCCGCCGGCGTCGCGGGCCCCGGCACCATCCCCGACCTGACCAGGTTCATCCACCGCGCGCTGGGAGTTTCGCCGTGATCACACACGAGGTCCGCAACCAGGTCCCCCCGCTGGCCGGTCACGACACGGCCGACGACCCGGCACTGCTCGACGGGCTGGACCGGGAGGGCGCCGGCTGGGCCACCGCCGAGGTGCGTGACCTCGGCCGCCTGGGGGGCGCCGCGCCGGCGATCGAGCACGGCCGGCTCGCGAACGAGCACCCGCCGGTCCTGCGCACCCACGACCGCTCCGGCCACCGGATCGACGAGGTGGAGTTCCACCCGTCCTGGCACGAGCTCATGCGCACGGCGGTCAGCCACGGCCTGCACGCCGCGCCGTGGGCCGACGGCCGGCCGGGCGCCCACGTGGCCCGGGCGGCCAAGTTCTACGTGTGGCGGCCCGACGCCGGCCACGGCTGCCCGATCTCGATGACCTACGCGGCCGTGCCAGCGCTGCGGCACGCCCCGGACCTGGCCGCGCGGTACGAGCCGCTGCTCGCCGCGAGGGAGTACGACTTCGGCCTGCGCGCGCCGCTCACCAAGCGGGGCCTGCTGGCCGGCATGTCCATGACGGAGAAGCAGGGCGGGTCGGACGTGCGGGCCAACACCACGATCGCCCGGCCCGATCCGGACGGCACCTACCGGCTCGTCGGGCACAAGTGGTTCACCTCGGCGCCGATGTGCGACGTCTTCCTCACCCTCGCCCAGGCGCCGGGCGGGCTCACCTGCTTCCTCGTCCCGCGGGTCCTGCCGGACGGCACGCGCAACCCGCTGCGGCTCATGCGCCTCAAGGACAAGCTCGGCAACCGGTCCAACGCCTCGGCCGAGATCGAGTACGAGCACGCCGTCGCCTGGCGCGTCGGCGACGAGGGCCGCGGCGTGCGCACCATCATCGACATGGTCAACCTGACCCGCCTCGACTGCGTCATCGGAGCGGCGGCCGGGATGCGCCAGGGGCTGATCACCGCCGCCCACCACGCCACCCACCGGCGCACCTTCGGCCGCTACCTCGTCGACCAGCCGCTCATGCGCAACGTGCTCGCCGACCTCGCCGTCGAGTCGGAGGCCGCCACCGTCCTCATGATGCGCCTCGCCGGAGCGACCGACCGGTCCGCGCGCGGCGACGCCGCCGAGACCGCGTTCAAGCGGCTCGCCCTCGCCGTGGGCAAGTACTGGGTGTGCAAGCGCTGGCCGGCGCACTCCGCCGAGGCCCTGGAGTGCCTGGGCGGCAACGGCTACGTCGAGGAGTCGGGCATGCCGCGGCTGTTCCGCGAGTCGCCGCTGAACTCGATCTGGGAGGGTTCCGGCAACGTCGCCGCGCTGGACGTGCTGCGCGCGGTCGCCCGGGAACCCGAGGTCGTGGAGGCGTTCCGGGCCGAGGTGAGCGCCGCCGCCGGCGCCGATCCGCGGCTCGACGCCGCCGTACGCCAGGTGCAGGCCGACCTGTCCGACCACGACGACCTCGAGCTGCGGGCCCGCCGGGTGGTCGAGCGGCTCGCCCTGGTCCTGCAGGGCGCGCTGCTGGTGCGGCACGGGCACCCGGCCGTCGCCGACGCCTTCTGCGCCTCCCGCCTCGGCGGCGACCACGGCCAGGCGTTCGGCACGCTGCCGAGCGGGGTCGACTTCGCGGCGATCATCGCCCGCTCCGTGCCGAAGGTGGGCTGACCGGATCCATCGAAGAACATTACCAGATCGACCTACGACGATGTAGGTTTCCGCCAGGATCCGAGCGGAGGAGCGGCGGATGGCTCGCTGGCGTGGCACGACCCGGTCCGCGATCGTGCTGGCCGCTGTCCTGGCGGTGACCGCCCTGATCGCACCGTCCCCCGCCGCCGCCTGGGGATACGGCGTCAATCGGGTCCAGACGGCGGCCGAGGACTCGTGGGCGCAGACCGGCATGGGCCCGGGCTGGGTGCTGCTGAGCTACAAGGCCAACGGGCCGATGGTCGGCTATCTCTTCGCCCGTGACTTCGTCTTCGCCGACGGCGTCGTCAAGTCCAGCTTCGACCACATGGACATCCGCGACACCGGCGACGCCGCCGCCGGCAACACCGAGGGCATCACGCGCTGGCCGTGGGGCTACGCCGGGGGCAGCTTCGACGGGTGCGCCTACGCCTACGGCACGCGCAAGTTCGCCATCGAGCGCACCGGGTTCATGTCGTCGAGCTGCGCCGGCGGCCCCAACGTCGCCGGCTCCAGCAACGCCGACGGATCCCCGGACCAGCTGCGCTGGTGGCACTCCGAGCAGGTCTTCTGCACCGCCACCGCCGTCGACCCGCTGTGCAGCCTGTACGGCGTGTGGAGCGAGAACAAGGGCGGCGGGCTCAAGGCCACCACCGCCCGCACGGCCTGCAGCGCGTTCGGCAACATCGGGGCCGCCGCGGCGTACGGGTCCGGAGCGGCAATCCCGGTCCACCCGCTCGGCACGGCCCCCGCCGGCGCACAGATCGACATCCGCTACGTCACGAAGGACCGTCAGTGGATCATGGCGAAGTGGCGGGGGAACCGCTTCGCCGCCGGCATCGCCTGGGCGTTCCTACCCCGTTCCTGCGTCTGGTGACCCGGCGCCGACGATCCGCAGCGCCATCTCGGCGTACCGGGCGGCGATGTACTCGGGGCTGAGGTCGCCACCGTCCCGGTACCACCGGCCCACGTCCACGCCGAGGGACAGCAGGGCGGCGGCCGCCATCCGGGGGTCCGGGGTCTGGAACACCCCGGCGCGGACGCCGGCCTCGACGAGCTGCCGGATCGCCTGCTCGATGTGGTGGCGGATCTCGCGGATCTCGGCCAGGTGGGCGGGGCTGAGCGCGGCCAGCTCGTAGTTCACCACCCGGGTGGTGGTGTGGTCGCGGGCGTGGGTCACGACGAAGTCGTGGACGACCCGCAGCAGCGCCGCGGCCGGGTCGGCGGACGACGCGACCGCCTCCCGCACCAGCGCCAGCACGTGCTCGTGCCCGGACCGCGAGATCAGGTAGAGCAGCTCCTCCTTGGAGCGGTGGTGCACGTAGAGCGCGGCGGGGCTCAGCCCGGCCGCGGCCGCGATGTCGCGCGTCGTCGTGCCGTGGAAGCCGCGCTCCGCGAACGCGGTGACGGCGGCGTCGAGCAGCCGGGCGCGCGTCGCGTCGGCGCGGGACTGCTCGGCACTGTCGGCCACCACGTCCATCCTTCCCCCTCCTGACCCTCGGCCGGCATTGATACCACAACCGGCCCGGGCGGACCTGTTGACGACGCCCCGCACGCTGTCGCACACTCGCTCGGACACATTCTAAGCAAGCGCTTAGTAAGTTCGAAGGAGGTGGCCGTGTCGGAGGCCCCGTCGAGCAGGTTCGCCGGCCGGACGGCGATCGTCACCGGCGCCAGCCGCGGCATCGGCCTGGCCGTCGCCCAGCGGCTGGTCGCCGAGGGCGCCCGGGTCGTGGTCACGGGACGGAAGCGGGAGGCGCTGGACGAGGCGGTCGCACGGCTGGGCGAGGGCCACGCGCTCGGCGTCGCCGGCCACGCCGACGACCCCGACCACCAGGCCGAGGTGGTGACCCGGGCGGTCGAGACCTTCGGCAGCGCCGACTTCCTGGTCAACAACACCGGCATCAACCCGGCGTACGGACCGCTGGTCGAGCTGGACCTGGCCGCGGCCCGGAAGGTCTTCGAGGTCAACTGCCTCGCGGCGCTGTCCTGGGTGCAGCAGGTCCACCGCGCCTGGATGGGCGGGCACGGGGGCGCGGTCGTCAACGTCTCCTCGGTGGCCGGTGTCCGGCCCGCGTCCGGCATCGGCTTCTACGGCGCCAGCAAGGCGATGCTCACCCACCTCACCCAGCAGCTCGCCGTGGAACTGGGCCCGGACATCCGGGTGAACGCGGTCGCACCGGCCGTGGTGAAGACGACGTTCGCCACCGCCCTCTACGAGGGCCGCGAGGAGCAGGTCGCCGCCGCGTACCCGCTCCGGCGGCTCGGCGTCCCCACCGACGTCGGCGGCGCCGTCGCGTTCCTGCTCTCCGCGGACGCCGCCTGGATCACCGGCCAGCTGCTCGTCGTCGACGGCGGCCTCACCCTGACCGGAGGTGTCTGATGCCGGTGCGGGACAGGGGCGTCGTCGTCACCGGCGCCGGGCACGGCATCGGCCGCGCGCTGGCCACCCGGCTCGCCGCCGAGGGCGCCAGGGTCGTCGTCAACGACCTCGACGCCGAGGCGGCCGAGCGGGTGGCCGAGGCGATCGGCGGCTTCGCGGCTCCCGGCGACGCCGCCGGCGAGCAGGGCGTCGCCGCGCTGGTCGAGACCGCCCGGGGCCACCTGGGCGACGTCGACATCTGGTTCGGCAACGCCGGCGTCGACCGCGGGCGAGGGCTGGACGCCGGCGAGACCGACTGGGCCGCCAGCCACGAGGTGAACGTCATGGCCCACGTCCGGGCCGCGCGTCTGCTGGTGCCCGCCTGGGTCGAGCGCGGGGCGGGCCGCTTCGTGGTGACCGCGTCGGCGGCCGGGCTGCTCACGACGCTCGGCAACCCGGCGTACGCGGTCAGCAAGCACGGCTGCGTCGCGTTCGCCGAGTGGCTGTCGGCGACCTACCGGCACCGGGGCGTCGTGGTGCAGGCCATCTGCCCCCAGGGCGTACGGACCCGGATGCTCGCCGGGACCGGGCCGCTGCGGGACCTGATCAGCCGCGACGGGGCGCTCACCCCGGAGGACGTGGCCGACGCGACGTGGCAGGCCCTGCACGACGACCGGTTCCTGGTCCTGCCGCACCCGCGGGTGGCCGACTACTACCGGCACCGGGCCACCGACACCGACCGCTGGCTGGACGGCATGAACCGGTTCCAGCGCCAGCTCGAGGACCAGGAGGCCCGGTGAAGGCATGGCAGGTTGCCGCGCTCGGTGAGCCCGTCGACGTGTTGCGGCTCGTCGACGTGGCCGACCCGGAGCCCGGCGCCGGGCAGCTCGTGGTGCGGGTGCTGGCCAGTCCGGCCAACTTCCCCGACGTCCTCATGTGCCGGGGGGAATACCAGGTCCGGCCGGAGCTTCCCTTCACCCCCGGGGTCGAGCTGTGCGGCGAGGTCGTCGCGCTCGGCGCCGGTGTGGACGGGTTCGCCGTCGGCGACCGGGTGCTCGGCGGCGCGGCGCTGCCGCACGGCGGGTTCGCCGAGTTCGCGGTGCTGGACGCGGCGACCACGTTCCCCGCGCCGGCGGCGCTCGACGACGCCGAGGCGGCCGCCCTCTACATCGGCTACCAGACCGGCTGGTTCGGCCTGCACCGGCGGGCCGGGCTGCGGGCCGGCGAGACGCTGCTGGTGCACGCCGCCGCCGGCGGGGTCGGCAGCGCGGCGGTCCAGCTCGGCCGGGCCGCCGGCGCCCGGGTGATCGGCGTGGTGGGCGGCCCGGAGAAGGCGGCGGTGGCGCGCACCCTCGGCGCCGACGTGGTGGTGGACCGGCGCGCCGAGGACTTCGTCGAGGTGGTGAAGACCGAGACCGGTGGCCGGGGCGCCGACGTCGTCTACGACCCGGTGGGCGGGGAGACCTACCAGCGGTCGACGAAGTGTGTCGCCTTCGAGGGCCGGATCCTCGTGGTCGGCTTCGCCGGTGGCCGGATCCAGTCCGCCGCGCTCAACCACGCCCTGGTGAAGAACTACTCGATCGTCGGCCTGCACTGGGGCCTCTACCACCGCCACGACCCGGCCGCCGTCGCCGAGTGCCACCGCGCCCTCACGGCGCTGGCCACCGAGGGCGCCGTACGGCCTCTGGTCAGCGAGCGCCTGCCACTCGGCGAGGTGGCCGACGGGGTGCAGCGGCTCGCCGACGGCTCCACCGTCGGCCGGGTGGTGTACGTCCCGTGACCGTCCACCTGCCCCATCCGTACCCAGCGAGGAGTTGACCTGCCATGACCACCACCCGCACGGCCGTCGTCACCGGAGCGGCCCGCGGCATCGGGGCCGGCGTCGCGAAGCGGCTGGCCCGCGACGGCTTCGCCGTCGCCGTCGTCGACCTGGACGAGGGCGCCGGTGAGCCGGTCGCCGACGAGATCCGGGCCGCCGGGGGCCGGGCCCTGGCCGTGGGCGCCGACGTGGCCGACGAGCCGGCGGTGCGGGCGGCCGTCGACCGGATCGCCGGGGAGCTGGGCGAGCCCACGGTGCTGGTCAACAACGCCGGCATCACCCGGGACAACCTGCTGTTCAAGATGACCGCCGACGACTGGGACGCGGTCGTCAACGTGCACCTGCGGGGCTCGTTCCTCATGACGCGGGCCGTGCAGGGCTTCATGACGGGGGCCGGTTGGGGGCGGATCGTCAACCTGTCCAGCACCTCCGCCCTGGGCAACCGGGGCCAGGCCAACTACGCCGCCGCGAAGGCGGGGCTGCAGGGCTTCACCAAGACCCTCGCCCTCGAACTCGGCAAGTTCGGGGTCACGGCGAACGCGATCGCCCCGGGGTTCATCGAGACCGAGATGACCGCCGCCACCGCGGCCCGGCTCGCCGTGCCGTTCGAGGAGTTCAAGCGGGCCGCCGCGGCGCAGATCCCGGTCGCCCGTACCGGCACGCCGGAGGACATCGCGCACGCCGTGTCGTTCCTGGTCAGCGAGGGCGCCGGCTTCGTGTCGGGCCAGGTGCTGTACGTGGCCGGCGGGCCGAAGGACTGAGTGGAGGGTACGACGATGAAGGTCTTCCAGGGCATCGCGGAGCTGGAGCGGGCGGTCGGCACCCACCTCGGGTACTCGGGCTGGCACCGGATCACCCAGCAGCAGATCGACGCCTTCGCCGACGCCACCGGTGACCACCAGTGGATCCACGTCGACCCGGCGCGGGCGGCGCGGAGCCCGTTCGGCGGCACCATCGCCCACGGCTACCTCACGCTGTCGCTGGTGCCCATGCTGGTCTGGCAGGTCTACCGGGTCGACGGGGTGCGCATGGGGGTGAACTACGGCGCCAACAAGCTGCGTTTCCCCGTCCCGGTCCCCGTCGACTCGGAGGTGCGGGCGGGCGTGGAGCTGCTGTCGCTGGCGCCCGGCGGCGGTGGCCACCAGCTGACCGCGAAGGTGACCGTCGAGGTGGCCGGCGCCGCGAAGCCGGCCTGCGTCGTCGAGACCGTCAGCGTCCTGGTCCCGTGAGCGCCCCCGCACCGGCCGACCCGCCGGGCCTCGACCTGGCCCGGCTCGGCGACTGGTTCGCCGCCAGGGTGCCCGGGGCGGCGCGGCTGACCACCGCCCGCCTGGTCACCGGCGGGAAGTCCAACCTCACCTACGAGGTCGGCGACGGGCGGAGCACCTGGATCGTGCGGCGTCCCCCGCTGGGGCACGTGCTGTCGACGGCCCACGACATGGCCCGGGAGTACCGCGTCATGTCGGCGCTGCGCGCCACCGCCGTGCCGGTGCCGGTGACCTGGGCGCACTGCGCGGACGACGCCGTGCTGGGCGCGCCGTTCTACGTGATGGAGCGGGTCCCCGGCACGGCGTACCGGCACGCGGCCGAGCTGGAACCGCTCGGCCCGGACCGCACCCGGGCCATCGCGACCCGGCTGGTCGACACCCTGGCCACGCTGCACGCGGTCGACCCGGCGGCCGTGGGCCTGGCCGACTTCGGCCGGCCCGCCGGCTTCCTGGGCCGGCAGGTGCGGCGGTGGCGCACGCAGCTCGACGCCTCGTACTGCCGGGAGCTGCCCGCCGCCGACGAGCTGCACGCCCGGCTCGCGGCCGCCGTGCCGGCGGATTCGGCGCCGGGCATCGTGCACGGCGACTACCGGCTGGACAACGTCCTGGTCGACGAGCACGACCGGCTCACCGCCGTGGTCGACTGGGAGATGGCCACCCTCGGCGACCCGCTCACCGATCTGGCGCTGCTGGTGCTCTACCAGCGTCTCGGCCGGCTGGTCGGCCCGGCGGTGGCCGAGGCGTCGTCGGCGCCCGGTTTCCTGACCGAGGACGAGATCCTCGACCGGTACGCGGCGGCGAGCGGCCGCGCCCTGCCGCCGCTGGGCTTCCACCTCGGACTGGCGGCCTTCAAGCTGGCCACCATCCTCGAGGGCATCCACGTCCGCCACCTGCGTGGGCAGACCGTCGGCGCCGGCTTCGACCAGCTCGGCGAGGTCACCGAGCTGCTCCTCGACGCCGGCCTGACCTACCTGAAGGAGCACTGATGGACTTCGCCCTGGACCCGCGGACCGAGGGGCTGCGCGACAACCTGCTGGACTTCATGGACCGGCAGATCCACCCGGCCGAGCCGGTCTTCCACGAGCAGCTCGGTCAGCTCGGCGACCGCTGGGCGTGGGACTCGGTGCCGGTGCTCGCGCGGCTGCGCACGGAGGCCCGGAAGCGGGGGCTGTGGAACCTCTTCCTGCCCGGCGAGCACGGCGCCGGGCTGACCAACCTGCAGTACGCCCCGCTCGCGGAGATCACCGGCCGCAGCCACCTGGCGCCGGCCGTGCTGAACTGCGCCGCCCCGGACACCGGCAACATGGAGGTGCTGGCGATGTTCGGCACCGCGCAGCAGCGCAAGCAGTGGCTGGAACCGCTGCTGGACGGCGAGATCCGGTCGTCGTTCGCCATGACCGAGCCGGACGTGGCCTCGTCGGACGCCACGAACATCGCCACCCGGATCGAGCGGGACGGCGACCACTACGTGATCAACGGCCGGAAGTGGTGGATCACCGGCGCCATGAACCCGAACGCCCGGATCCTCATCGTCATGGGCCGGACCGATCCGCACGCCGAACGGCACCGCCAGCAGTCCATGGTGCTGGTCCCGCGGGACACCCCCGGCCTGGAGGTCGTCCGCGGCATGGCGGTGTTCGGATACGACGACCACGACCACGGCGGGCACGCCGAGCTGGCGTTCCACGACGTCCGCGTGCCGGTGGAGAACCTCATCGGCGGCGAGGGCGACGGCTTCGCCATCGCGCAGGCCCGGCTCGGCCCGGGCCGCATCCACCACTGCATGCGCTCGATCGGCCTGGCCGAGCGGGCCGTCGAGCTGATGTGCGCCCGCGCCGAGCAGCGGGTCGCGTTCGGCCGCCCGCTGGCCGAGCAGGGCGTCATCCGGGAGTGGATCGCCGAGTCCCGGGTGCGGATCGAGCAGCTGCGCCTGCTCGTGCTCAAGACGGCCTGGCTCATGGACACGGTCGGCAACAAGGGCGCGCACACCGAGATCCAGGCCATCAAGATCGCCACCCCGGCGACCGTGCAGTGGATCCTCGACAAGGCCATCCAGGTGCACGGCGCCGCCGGGCTGTCCCAGGACTTCCCGCTGGCGGCCGCGTACGCCGGCATCCGCACGCTGCGGTTCGCCGACGGGCCCGACGAGGTGCACCGCAACGCCCTGGCCCGGCACGAGCTGCGGCGGCAGGCCGCCGCGCGGCAGCGGGTCGGCGGCGAGCGCCCGACGATCTAGGGTGGTGGGCATGGCAGGCCCCACCCCCTCCGCCGCCCGGAATCCGCTCACCGTGCTCACGCTGGACGAGCTGCGGCGGCGCAGCAGCGTGAAGTGGCGGATGCACCCGCCGGACGTGCTTCCCCTCTGGGTCGCCGAGCAGGACGTCCCGCTCGCTCCCCCGGTGGCCGACGTGCTGCGCCGCGCGGTCGACCTCGGCGACACCGGCTACCCGCACGGGACGGCGTACGCCGAGGCGCTCGGCGAGTTCGCCGCCGACCGCTGGGACTGGCCCGGCTTCCGGGTCGACCACACCGCCGTCGTGCCCGACGTGATGATGGGTATCGTCGAGGTGCTCCGGCTGGTGACCGGTCCCGGCGACGCCGTGGTCGTCTGCCCTCCCGTCTACCCGCCCTTCTACGCCTTCGTGAGCCACGCCGACCGGCGGGTGATCGAGGCGCCGCTCGGGCCGGACCTGCGGCTGGACCACGCCGCCCTGGACGAGGCGTTCCGCCGGGCCCGGGCGCTCGGCCGCCGGCCCGCGTTCCTGCTGTGCAACCCGCACAACCCGACCGGCGTGGTCCACCGCCGCGACGAACTCGAGGCCGTCGCCGGCCTGGCCGCCCGGCACGGCGTACGGGTCGTCTCCGACGAGATCCACGCCCCGCTGGCCCTGCCCGGGGCGCGGTTCACCCCGTACCTCACGGTGGCCGGCGCCGAGGACGCGTTCGCCCTGACCTCGGCCTCCAAGGCGTGGAACCTCGCCGGCCTCAAGGCCGCGCTCGCGGTCGCCGGGCCGCGGGCCGCCGCCGACCTGCGTCGCATGCCGGAGGAGGTCAGCCACGGTCCCAGCCACCTGGGCGTTCTCGCGCACACCGCCGCGTTCCGGGCCGGCGGGCCGTGGCTCGACCTCCTCCTCGACGGTCTCGACGCCAACCGCACCCTCCTGGAGAGCCTGCTGGCGAAGCACCTCCCGGCCGTCACCCACCGCCGTCCCGAGGGCACCTACCTGGCCTGGCTGGACTGCACGGCGCTGGGCATCCCCACCGAGGCGCCGGGCGGCGAGCCCGGAGTGGCCAGCGACCTCGCCGGGCCCGCGAGGTTCTTCCTCGACCGGGCGCGCGTCGCGCTCAGCTCGGGGCACGTCTTCGGCACCGGCGGAGCCGGCTTCGTACGCCTCAACTTCGCCACCTCCCCCGCGATCCTCACCGAGGCCGTCACCCGCCTGGGCCGGGCCGTCGACGCGCGCCGCCCGCAGGACTGAACCCCGTTCCGGTCCGGCGGCGAGCGCTGCCGGTGGCCGGGCTCACGGGTGTAGTGCCGTTTCGCGCCGATCCGGGTCGGGTATCTCGGCGCATGCCGGCGGGCCGGAGTCCGATGTGACCGGCGCCGTCCGTCGACAGGCATGAGGGAAAGGCAGGTCACTCGGTGGTGAATTCGTCCGTGAGGCCGACGATGTCGAGGACCGTGACGGTGATCCGGGAGGGCCTGCGCAGCACCAGGGCGCACCCGGCCGAGCCGGCTCGCCGGCGGACCGTCAGCAGCGCGTTGACGCCGGCGGCGCAGAAGAAGCTCACCCGGCTCAGGTCGAGCACCAGCACGGGCGGCGGCTGGCCGGACAGCAGCCGGTTCACGAGGGCCACGAGCGGGTCGACGGTCGACAGGTCGACCGCGCCCCCGACCTCCACCACGACCGCCGGGCCTTCCCGGGCGAGCGCGAGGGACAGTGCGGGTGGCCGGACGGTCTCCCGTGCCGACGGGTGCTGCGCCTGATCGACGGACATGAGCTGCTCCTCGGGGCGAGGGGTTGCCGGACCGGGTCGATGCCCCGGGCTCGCCGTCGGCGGCCCGGCACTGGTCCTGGGCTCATGTCCGAACCCACCTCGACCCTAGCCCCGTTCCGCCCGATTGGCACCCTGCCGAGCGCGGGAAATGTGTGCTCCTTGACAAGGAAAGCCGGTCAGCGCTCCCCCGGGAGGGCCGGCGACTGGACTTCAGGAGGTAGCGGTGTCCGATGCTGCTGACCCCCATCTGGGCTCGGCCTCGGGCCGGCTGCTCACGCTGCTGGCCGACTCGCGTCACGTGGACGTGTTCCTGGACGACATCGTCCGGGTCGCGACCGAGGTGGTCACCCCCGCCGTGGCCTGCGGGCTGACGGTGCGCCGGGACGGCGGGGCCTTCACCGTCGCGAGCAGCGGCCACCTGGCCGCGCAGGGCGACGAGATCCAGTACGGGGCCGACGAGGGCCCCTGTCTCGAGGCGCTCCGCCAGGGGGAGGTCGTCGAGGTGCTGGACCTGCGCGACGACGGGCGGTGGAGCCGCTACCGGGAACACGCGCTCCGCCTGGGCATCATCAGCTCGCTGTCGCTCCCGATGACCGTGGACGGCGAGACCGTCGGGGCGTTGAACCTCTACGCCACGGAGCCGCGCGCGTTCAACGGCCCGGTACGCCGGCAGGCCCTGGCGTTCTGCGACCACGGGTCGGCGGCGCTGGGCGTCATCCTCCGCCAGGCCGACCAGGCTCTCCTGCACGAGCAACTCACCCACGCGATGGCGTCCCGCGGCATCATCGACCAGGCCCTCGGGGTGATCATGGGCCAGCAGCGGTGCACCGCCAGTGAGGCGTTCGCCCTGCTCCGGCGCGCGTCGCAGAACCGCAACCGCAAGCTGCGGGACGTGGCCGCCGAGATCATCACCCAGGTCACCGGCGAGTCACCGGAGCCGGGCTCCGGATTCGTGGCGCCCCGCCAGCAGCCCTGAGCTGGCCGGGACACGGAGACGGCCGCGGAGGATGCCGCGGCCGTCTCCGATGTCCCGGGAGGGTGTTCAGCGGTTGCGCAGCGGGGCGAGCGCCTCGCTCCAGGCCACCACCTGGTCCAGAGTGGCGTTGAGCGCGTCGGCCTGGAACTGGCCGGGCTTGAAGACGCTGAAGTTCTCGAAGTCGGTGAAGAGCGACAGCGCCACCTGCGACCGCACGTCGGCCATCTGCAGCTCGCCGGCGATCAGCCGCAGGTGCTCGACGGCGCGGGCGCCGCCCACGGAACCGTAGCTGACGAACCCGACGGCCTTGTTGTTCCACTCCGCGTAGAGGTAGTCGATGGCGTTCTTCAGGGCACCCGAGGTGGAGTGGTTGTACTCCGGGGTGACCATCACGAAGCCGTCGAACGACGCGATGGTGCTGGCCCAGCGCAGCGTGTGCGGCTGGGTGTACTGGCCCATCGACGGCGGGTACGCCTCGTCCAGGTGCGGCAGCTGGTAGTCGAGGAGGTCGATGAGCTCGTACTGGGCGTCGCCGCGCTGCTTGGCGACGTCGTGCACCCAGCGGGCGACCGCCTCGCCGTTGCGGCCCGGGCGGGTGCTGCCGAGGATGATGCCGATCCTGGTCATGTCGTGGTGCCCTTCCGAAGTACTTGCTCGGTCAAGCACACGCTAGCCAGTTCTTGCTTCGTCAAGCAAACTCCTGCGCTGTGGCGACCACCACCGCGCCGAACCGTCGTTGCTCGGTCAAGCAAGTAGGATGGAGGCATGTCCGCCGCATCGAAACCGCTGCGCCCCCTCGACGCCGAGGAGGAGGCGCTGGTCCGCTCGCTGGGCCGGATCATGCACGTGCTGCCCCGGGCGATCGACGCCGACATGGTGGGCGACCACCAGCTGCCGCTCACCGAGTACACCGCGCTCATGCACCTCTCGGAGGCGCCGGAGCGGCGGATGCGGATGAGCGACCTCGCCTCGGCGTGCCAGCTCTCCCTCAGCGGGATGACGCGCACCATCGCCCGGCTGGAGACGCAGGGTCTCGCCGAGCGGGTCAAGTGCGCCGAGGACGCGCGCGGATGGAACGCCGTCCTCACCGACGCCGGCCTCACCCGGCTCCAGGAGTCCTGGCCGAGCCACCTGGCCAGCGTGCGGCGCCGGTTCCTCGACCACTTCGAGGGCATCGACCTGGTCCAGCTGGCCCGCGCGTTCCAGCGCGTCGGCACGGCCGACTGAGCCGGGCGCGGCCGGAACGACGCGCCGGTCCGGCCGCGCGGGCGGGCGGCCGGCCGGACCGGGAGCGGGTCAGCTCAGCAGTTCCCGGACGCGCGGGATGACCTGCGTGCCGTACAGCTCGATGGCCGACATGAGGGCCCCGTGCGACAGGCCGCCCATCCCGTACTTCATCTCGAAGCGGTTCGCGCCGAGCAGCGGGAGGTTCGCGGCGATCTTCCGGGCGACGGTCTCGGGCGACCCGACGTAGAGCGCGCCGTGCGGCCCGACCTCCCGCAGGAAGGACTCCCGCGTGGGTACGGCGAAGCCGCGGGTGCGGGCCACCCGGCGGATGACCTCCTGGTATCGGGGGAAGAACTCCGCACGGGCCTGCTCGTCGGTGGCGGCGACGTGGCCGGGCGAGTGCACGCCGATGGGCAGGGGATCCCGGCCGAGCTGCGTGCGCGCCTGGTGGAACAGGCGGGAGAACGGGGCGAAGCGGGCCGGTGACCCGCCGATGATCGCGAGCATCAGGGCGTAGTCGTACCGGGCGGCGCGGATCACCGACTGCGGGTTGCCGCCGACGCCGATCCAGGCGGGGAACGGCCCCGACTCGGTGTGCGGCACGACGTCCTGCTCGTGCAGCGGCGCCCGCATCGTGCCCTTCCAGGTCACCGGCCCGCCCTTGCGCAGCTCGGCGAAGAGCTGGGCCTTCTCCTCGAAGAGCTGCTCGTAGTCGGCCAGGTCGTAGCCGAACAGCGGGAAGGAGTCGACGCTGGACCCCCGGCCGAGGATCACCTCGGCCCGGCCGCCGGAGACCGCGTCCAGGGTGGAGTAGCGCTGGAAGACGCGTACCGGGTCGTCGGAGCTGAGGACCGTGACGGCCGACCCGAGGCGGATCCGGCTGGTGCGGGCGGCGATCGCCCCCAGCACGACGTCGGCGGCGGAGAGCGGGAAGTCGTCGGTGTGGTGCTCACCGATGCCGAAGAAGTCCACGCCGACCTGCTCCGCGAGGACGCCCTGCTCGACGATGTCGCGGATCGTGCGGGCGTGCGAGACCGGACGGTCGTCGGCGTCGTGGGTGACGTCGCCGAAGGTGTCCAGGCCGAGCACGAGGGGGAAGGCGGCCGGGCGTACCGGGTCCGCCGACGGTGCTGACGTCATGATGAGCCTCTGTCCGTGTGGTGGGTGCGGGCCAGCGCCCGCGTGAACTCGGTCCGGCCCAGCGGCACGCCGAAGACCGGGCCGCCGGGTTGCAGGAGGCGGCCGGCCCGCAGGCTGTCCAGCCGCACCGCGTCGTAGCCGACGCGCTCGATCAGGTCCGCCACGGTGCCCACCGCGGCCGGGTCGTCGCCGGCGACGCCCAGCGCGCGGCGGTCCGGCGCGCCGGCCGGGCGGCGGTCGTCCTCCAGGTCGTGGTAGCCGATGTGGTTCAACGTCTTCACGACCGTCGACCGGGCGAGCCGGCGCTGGACCATCTCGCTGCTGCCGTGGCGGGGGTCGTCGAACAGCTCCTGGACGCCGTCCACGGGCGGCCAGTAGTTCATGGTGTCCACCACGAGCTTGCCGGCGAGCAGGGCGGGATCGAGGTCCGGGAACCGGTGCAGCGGTATCGCCAGCACGACGATCCCGGCGTCCGCGACGGCGTCGGGCGCCCAGCGCGCCTGCGCACCGGGGGCCAGCACCTCGGTGATGAGGGCGATGTTCGCCGGGTCGCCGGAGGCCGCGATGCTCACCGGATACCCGGCGGCCAGCGCTACCCGGGCGATCACCGGCCCGGTGTGCCCGGCGCCCAGCACGGCCGTCCGCGGCCGGGGCGACAGGGTCCTCGTCGCGGCCGGGGCGTCGGCGCCTGCGGTGCCGTCGTCGTCACCCATTCCTGCCACCCCATTTCCTTGACCGGTCAAGCATATCCCGCCTGCTTGACTGATCAAGGATTGCGCCGGTCACACTCTCGGGATGTGATGGGGTGGAGCCGCGAGGGCCCGGGCGGGGCCGCCAAAAAGTTTTGTGAGTTTCCTACAACCGGCGCCGCTCAGGGTTCGGCGGTTACGACATGGCGCGGGTCGCCGGCAGCGGGAAAGGTGATCACTGCCGGGGGCTCTCGCCTCGCGGCGCGTACATCGTGGGTCCAACGGAGGGGTCGGTCGGGTGTTCAGCCGTATCGCCATCGTCAACCGTGGGGAGGCCGCGATGCGGCTCATCCACGCCGTCCGGGAGCTGGCCGCGGAGACCGGGACCCGGATCGAGACCGTCGCCCTGCACACCGACGTCGACCGCGACGCCACCTTCGTGCGGGAGGCCGACGTCGCCTACGATCTCGGTCCCGCGTCCGCCCGCCCGTACCTGAACCTGGCGGTGCTCGAGCGCGCGCTGGTGGAGACCCGGGCCGACGCGGCCTGGGTCGGCTGGGGCTTCGTGGCCGAGGACCCGGCGTTCGCCGAGCTGTGCGAGAAGATCGCGGTCACCTTCGTCGGGCCGAGCCCCGACGCCATGCGCCAGCTCGGTGACAAGATCGGCGCGAAGCTGATCGCCGAGGAGGTCGGCGTGCCGGTCGCGCCGTGGAGCCGCGGCGCCGTCGAGACCCTGGAGGCCGCCCGGACGGCGGCGGCCCGGATCGGCTACCCGCTGATGTTGAAGGCCACGGCCGGCGGCGGCGGGCGCGGCATCCGCGTGATCACGAACGAGGCCGAGCTGGACGACGCGTACGAGCGCACCAGCCAGGAGGCCGCGCGGGCGTTCGGCAGCGGCATCGTGTTCCTGGAGCGCCTGGTCACCGGCGCCCGGCATGTCGAGGTCCAGGTGATCGCCGACGGCCAGGGCACGGCGTGGGCCCTCGGGGTCCGGGACTGCTCGGTGCAGCGGCGCAACCAGAAGGTGATCGAGGAGTCGGCCTCGCCGGTGCTGAGCCCGGAGCAGGCCGCCGAGCTCAAGGCGTCGGCCGAGCGGCTGGCCGTCGCGGTCGGCTACCGCGGCGCCGCGACCGTCGAGTTCCTCTACCACCCCGGCGACCGGCTGTTCGCGTTCCTCGAGGTCAACACGCGCCTGCAGGTGGAGCACCCGATCACCGAGTCGACCACCGGGTTCGACCTGGTGAAGGCGCAGCTGCACGTGGCCTCGGGTGGCCGCCTCGTCGGCGAGCCGCCGGTGGAGCGGGGGCACGCCATCGAGGCCCGGCTGAACGCCGAGGACCCGGACCGCGACTTCGCGCCCTCCCCCGGTCGCATCGCCCGGCTGGACCTGCCCGCCGGGCCGGGCATCCGGGTGGACACCGGCGTCAGCGAGGGCGACACCATCCCCGCCGACTTCGACTCGATGATCGCGAAGATCATCGCCTACGGCCGCGACCGCGACGAGGCCCTCGGCCGGCTGCGCCGGGCCATGGCCAACACCACGGTGATCATCGAGGGCGGCGCCACGAACAAGAGCTTCGTGCTCGACCTGCTCGACCAGCCCGAGGTGATCGACGCCAGCGCCGACACCGGCTGGATCGACCGGGTCCGCGGCGAGGGCCGCCTCGTCGCGCACCGGCACTCCGCCGTCGCGCTGGCGGCCGCGGCCATCGAGGCGTACGAGGAGGAGGAGCGCGTCGAGCGGCAGCGGCTGCTGTCGACGGCGTTCGGCGGGCGCCCGCAGGTGCAGCACTCCAGCGGCGGGCCGCTGGACCTCAAGCTGCGGGGCGTCGGCTACCGGATGCGCGTGGCGCGGATCGGCGCCGACCGGTTCCGGGTCGGCATCGAGACGGCCGGTGGTGTCCGCACCGCCGACGTCGAGCTGGACCGCTTCGACCGGCACACCGGGCAGATCGTCGTCAACGGCGTCCGGTACCGCCTGCTCACCGACACGTACGGGCCGATCCACCTGGTCGAGGTGGACGGCGTGACCCACCGGGTCAGCCGGGACGAGGGCGGCGTGCTCCGCTCCCCCATGCCCGCCCTGGTCGTCGCCACGCCGCTCGCGGTCGGCGCCGAGGTCGAGGCGGGCGCGCCGGTGCTGGTGCTGGAGGCCATGAAGATGGAGACGGTGCTGCGGGCGCCGTTCCGGGCGCGGCTGAAGGAGTGTGCCGTCTCCGTGGGCAGCCAGGTGGAGGCCGGCGCCCCGCTGCTGCGGCTCGAGCCGGTCGCCGACGAGGGCGCCGAGGCAGCCGACGGCCCGCCCGCGGCCGCCGTCGAGCTGGACCTGCCCGCCGAGCCCGGCGAGGTCCCGGCGCGCACGCGGGTCCGGCGCGGCCAGGAGGACCTGCGCGGCCTGCTGCTGGGCTTCGACGTCGACCCGCACGACGACAGCCGGGTGCTCGACGACTACCTCGCCGCCCGCCGGGCGGCCACCGAGGAGGGGCACCGGCCGCTGGCCGAGGAGCTCGACCTCCTGAACGTCTTCGCCGATCTCGCCGAGCTGAGCCGCAACCGGCCGACGGGCGAGGACGGCGACGGCCACGTCCCGAGCGCCCGCGAGTACTTCCACACCTACCTGCAGAGCCTCGACATCGAGCGGGCCGGACTGCCGGCCGCGTTCCAGGCCAAGCTCGCCAAGGCGCTCGGCCACTACGGTGTCACCGACCTGGAGCGCTCCCCCGCGCTCGAAGCGGCCGTGTTCCGCATCTTCCTGGCCCAGCAGCGGGCCTCCGCCGACGCCGCGGTCGTCGCGACGCTGCTGCGCTCCTGGCTGCGGGAGCCGCCGCCGGACGAGACCCTGCGCGAGCCCGTGGGCCTCGGCCTGGAGCGGCTGGTCGCCGCGACCCAGGTCCGCTTCCCGGTGGTCGCCGACCTGGCCCGCGGCGTGGTGTTCGCGTGGTTCGCCCAGCCGCTGCTGCGCCGCAACCGCGCACGCGTCTACGCCGAGGTCCGCGGCCACCTGCGTCACCTCGACGCGCACCCGGACGCACCGGACCGCGCCGAGCGCGTCGCGGCGATGGTGCGCAGCACCGAACCCCTCGTCCGGCTGCTCGGCCAGCGGCTGGTGCGCGACCACCTCGACAACGCCGTGATGCTGGAGGTGCTGACCCGGCGGTACTACGGGAACAAGGGCCTCACCGGCGTCCACACCCGCGAGGTCGCGGGCTGCACGTTCGTGGTCGCCGAACGCGCGGAGTCGAGCGTGGTCTCCGCCGCGGTGCGCTTCGACGCGCTCGGCGGCGCGCTGGACGGGCTCGCCGAGCTGGCCGGCGGCGCGGACGCCATCGACGCCGACATCTACCTCGCCTGGGAGGACCAGCCCGAGGACTTCGACGCGATGGCCGCCGCGCTGCACGAGGTCGTCCGGGCGCACCCGCTGCCTCCGCAGGTCCGCCGCGTCACCACCACGGTGGCGGGCCGGGCCGGCGCGGTGATGCACCACCACTTCACCTTCCGCCCGTCCGGTGCCGGCATGGCCGAGGAACGGCTGATCCGCGGCCTGCATCCGTACATCGCCCAGCGGATGCAGCTGGAGCGGCTGCACAAGTTCGACCTGACCCGGCTCCCGTCGGCGGACGAGGAGGTCTACCTCTTCCAGTGCGTGGCCCGGGAGAACCCGTCAGACCAGCGCCTGGTGGCGTTCGCGCAGGTGCGCGACCTCACCGAGCTGCGCGAGCACGACGGGCGGCTGGTCGCGCTGCCGACGACCGAGGACACCGTGGCGGCCTGCCTCGACTCGATCCGCCGGGCGCAGTCGCGGCGGCCGGCGAAGACGCGGTTCCAGACCAACCGGATCGTGATCTACGTCTGGCCGCCGAGCGAGCTGACCCGCGAGGAGATGGAGATGATCGCCGGGCGGGTGCGCCCGACGACCGCGGGCGCCGGGCTGGAGGAGATCCTCTTCATCGCGCGCCAGCGCGACCGGCGGACCGGCGAGCTGACCAAGATCGCTGTACGGATCTCGTTCACCGCCACCGGAGTCGCCGAGCTGAGCGTCGGCGAGCCGCCGGTCGAGCCGATCGAACCGCTGGACGACTACCGGCTGAAGGTGCTGCGCGCGAGCAGCCGCAACACGGTCTACCCGTACGAGCTGACCGGGCTGCTCGGCGACTTCGTCGAGCACGACCTCGACGACAAGCACGCGCTGGTGCCCGTCGACCGGCCCCGGGGACGCAACACCGCGGCGATCGTCGCGGGCGTGGTCACCACGCCGACCCCGCGGCACCCGCAGGGAGTCACCCGGGTCGTGCTCCTCGGCGACCCCACGAAGTCGCTCGGCGCGCTGTCGGAGCCGGAGTGCCGCCGCGTGATCGGCGCGCTGGACCTGGCCGAGCGGATGCGGGTGCCGCTGGAGTGGTACGCGCTGTCCGCCGGCGCCCGGATCTCCATGACGTCCGGCACCGAGAACATGGACTGGGTGGCGGCCGCGCTCAAGCGGATCGTGGAGTTCACCCAGGACGGCGGTGAGATCAACATCGTGGTGGCGGGCATCAACGTCGGGGCGCAGCCCTACTGGAACGCCGAGGCGACGATGCTCATGCACACGCGGGGCGTCCTGGTCATGACGCCGGAGTCGGCGATGGTGCTCACCGGCAAGCAGTCGCTCGACTTCTCCGGCGGCGTGTCGGCCGAGGACAACTTCGGCATCGGCGGCTACGACCGGGTCATGGGGCCGAACGGGCAGGCGCAGTACTGGGCGCCGAACCTCCCGGCCGCCCGGGACGTGCTGATGGCGCACTACGAGCACACGTACGTGGCGCCCGGCGAGTCGGCGCCGCGACGGGCCACGACGACCGACCCGGCCGACCGGGACATCTCGTCGTTCCCGCACACCGTGGCCGGCAGCGACTTCACCACCGTCGGCGAGATCTTCTCCGCCACCGCCAACCCGGACCGGAAGAAGCCGTTCGACATCCGTACCGTCATGCGGGCGCTGGCCGACCAGGACCACCCGGTGCTGGAGCGCTGGGCGGGCATGGCCGACGCGGAGACCGCGGTGGTGCAGGACGTGCACCTCGGCGGCATCCCGGTGTGCCTGCTCGGCATCGAGTCCCGGTCGGTGCCGCGCCGCGGCTTCCCGCCCACCGACGGCCCGGACACCTACACGGCGGGCACGCTGTTCCCGCGCTCGTCGAAGAAGGCCGCGCGGGCGATCAACGCGGCCAGCGGCAACCGGCCGCTGGTGGTGCTGGCCAACCTGTCGGGCTTCGACGGCTCGCCCGAGTCGATGCGCAAGCTGCAACTGGAGTACGGCGCCGAGATCGGCCGGGCCATCGTGAACTTCCGCGGGCCCATCGTGTTCTGCGTGATCTCGCGCTACCACGGCGGCGCGTTCGTGGTGTTCTCCAAGGCGCTGAACCCCGACATGACCGTGCTGGCGCTGGAGGGTTCCTTCGCGTCGGTGCTGGGCGGCGCCCCGGCCGCCGCGGTGGTCTTCTCCGGTGACGTCAACGCCCGCACGGCGGCCGACCCGCGGGTACGCGACCTGGAGGCCCGCGTGGCGGCCGCCTCCGGCGCCGACCGGGCCGCGCTGACCGCCGAACTGGACGAGCTGCGCTCGTCGGTGCGCGCGGAGAAGCTGGGCGAGGTGGCCACGGAGTTCGACCGCGTGCACTCCATCCAGCGGGCCGTCGAGGTGGGCTCCGTCGACGCGGTCATCCGCGCGGCGGAACTCCGCCCGCGCGTCATCGAGGCGATCGAGTCCCACCTGCGGTGACCGGCCGGCGCGGCCGGGACGCTCGTCCCGGCCGCGCCGCGACCGATCCACCCGGCACATAGCGAAGGGCCCCGGAGCGAACTCCGGGGCCCTTCGTGGTGCGCGGGGATTACTTGGTGAGCGGGGACAGCTTCGGGTCGTTGGCGTACGCCTCGGCCGCGTTGGCCTTGGTGACGGCCACCGGCGGGAGCAGGTAGGTGTCCACGACCTTGACGCCGTTGTTGTACGACTTGGTGTCGTTCACCTCGGGGGTGTCACCGGCCTGCAGGGACTTCACCATGGCGATGGTCTGCTTGACCAGGTTGCGGGTGTCCTTGTTGATCGTCATGTACTGCTCGCCAGCCATGATCGACTTGACCGACTCGACCTCGGAGTCCTGACCGGTGACGACCGGGACCTTCTTGCCGGCGCCCTTGATCGAGGTGATGATCGCGCGGGCCAGGGTGTCGTTCGGGGAGAGGACGCCGTCCAGCTCCTTGTTGCCGTAGGTCGAAGTCAGCAGCTGGTCCATGCGGGCCTGCGCACCCTCGGCCTTCCAGCCCTGGATGGCGGTCTGCTTCACGTCGGTCTGCTTCGAGGCGACGACGACGTTGCCCTTGTCGATCTCCGGCTTGAGCACGCTCATGGCGCCGTTGAAGAAGACACCGGCGTTGTTGTCGTCCGGCGAGCCGGAGAACAGCTCGATGTTGTACGGGCCGTTCGGCTTCTTGGCCTTCATGCCGTCCAGCAGGGCCTGGCCCTGGAGCTGGCCGACCTTGAAGTTGTCGAACGCGACGTAGTAGTCGAGGTCCGGCGTGTTGGTGATCAGGCGGTCGTACGCGATGACCTTCGCGCCGGCGGCGTGCGCCGCGGCGACCTGGGTCGACAGCTGCGCGGCGTCGGTCGCGCCGATGACGATGACCTTGGCGCCCTTGGTCACCATGGCGGTGATCTGGGCCTGCTGGTCGGCCACGGTGGTCGACGCGCCGGCGTACTGCACGTCGCTCTTGAAGCCGGCCTCCTTGAGGCCGTTGGTGAACAGGTCGCCGGCGAGGACCCAGTTCTCCGAGGTCTTGGACGGCAGGGCGACGCCGATCAGGGAGTCGGCCGCGAAGCCCTTGGTGTCGCCGCCCTTGGCGCCGCCGGTGTCGCCGTCGCGGCCGGAGCCGCAGGCGGTGGCGGTCAGGGCCAGCGCGGCGATGGCGCCGATGGCCATCGACTTGCCGATCAGTTTACGCATGGCTGGTGGTGCCCTTCTGGAGAGGTGATACGGGGTGTGAGGCGGGGTGGAACGTCAGCTCGGCACGGCCGTGCGGGCGGTCTCCCGGTCCGCGTCGGGTGGTGCCGTGGGCGTAGTGGGCGTGTCGCGGCGGAACGAGCGGGTGAGGCTCCCGATGATCGAGAACTTGCCCTGCTTCTTGTTGTAGACGTCGAGCGCGACGGCCAGCAGCAGCACCAGGCCCTTGATGATCTGGACCCGGTCGGTGCCGACGCCGAGCAGCTGCAGGCCGTTGTTCAGCACGGCCATGACCAGACCGCCGACGATCGAGCCGCTGATGGTGCCGATGCCGCCGGAGACGGCCGCGCCACCGATGAAGACCGCCGCGATGGCGTCGAGCTCCCAGCCGTTGCCGTCCTGCGGCCCGGAGGCCGCCGAGCGGGCCACGAAGATCATGCCGGCCAGGGAGGCCAGGACGGCCATGTTCATCATGACGAAGAAGTTGACCCGCTTGAGCTTCACGCCGGAGAGCTCCGCGGCGCGGGAGTTGCCACCGACGGCGTAGATGTGCCGGCCCGCGGCGGTGTTGCGGGTGTAGAAGGAGTACGCCAGCACCAGCGCCACCAGGATGATGCCGGAGACCGGGAAGCTGGTACCGACCCGGCCGCTGGCGAACCGCAGCGACGCGAAGACGATCACGCCGACCATGACGGCCATCCGCAGCACCGAGATCCACATCGGGGCCGGCTCGGCGTCCATCTCGCGGCGGGTCTTGCGGGCCTGGAGCTCGCGCCACACCACGGCCACACAGGCGGCCAGGCCGAGCAGGAGCGTCAGGTTGTTGTAGCCGGTGTTCGGGCCGACCTCGGGCAGGAAGCCCGAGCCGATCACCCGGAAGCCCTCCGGCACGGCGATCGTGTTCGCGTTGCCGATGAACTGGTTGCCGCCCCGGAAGAGCAGCATGCCGGCCAGGGTGACGATGAACGCCGGAACCCCGATGTAGGCGACCCAGAAGCCCTGCCAGGCGCCGATGATCGCGCCGATGGCCAGGCCGAACAGGATGGCGACGGGCCAGGGCAGCGACCACTCCGCCATCGACTTGGCCACCAGGATGCCGGTGAAGGCGGCGATCGAGCCGACCGACAGGTCGATGTGCCCGGCGACGATCACCATCAGCATGCCGATGGCCAGGATGAGGATGTAGGAGTTCTGGTTGAACAGCGCGATCAGGTTGTCCGACCGCAGGGTCAGGCCGTCCGTGAGGATCTGGAACAGGACGACGATCGCCACCAGGGTGAAGATCATCCCGAACTGGCGGGCGTTGGACGTGGTCCCTCCGAAGAGGTTCTTCTGCAGGTCCTTGATTCGGCTCATCGTGTCTGCATCTTCTTCGTCGAGGTCATCTGCTTCATGAGGGTTTCCGGGTCCGCGTCCTCCCGGGCGATCTCCCCGGTGATGGTGCCTTCGAACACGGTGTAGATGCGGTCGCAGAGCCCGATCAGCTCGGGCAGCTCCGAGGAGATGACGACGACGCCCTTCCCCTGGTCGGCGAGCCGCTGGATGATGCCGTAGATCTCGTACTTGGCGCCCACGTCGATGCCGCGGGTCGGCTCGTCGAGGATCAGGAGGTCCGGGTCCGTGAACATCCACTTCGCCAGGACGACCTTCTGCTGGTTGCCGCCCGAGAGCTTCGAGACGCCCTCGTCGACCGTCGGCGCCTTGGTGCGCAGCTCACGGCGGTAGGACTCGGCCGCCTTGTACTCCGCGACCTCGTCGAGGACCCCGTGGCGCGAGATCTTCGACAGCTTGGCGGCGACCGTCGAGGTCTTGATGTCGTCGAGCAGGTTCAGGCCGATCGCCTTGCGGTCCTCGCTGACGTAGGCGAGCCCGTGGGCGATCGCGTCCGCCACCGACTTCAGGACGATCTCCTTGCCGTCCTTGATGATCGTGCCGGACTCGTACACCCCGTAGGAGCGGCCGAAGACGCTCATGGCCAGCTCGGTGCGGCCGGCGCCCATGAGGCCGGCGAAGCCGACGATCTCGCCGCGCCGTACGGTGAAGCTCTCGTTCTTGCAGACCTGCCGCTCGGCGGAGATCGGGTGCCGGACGTTCCAGTTCCGGACCTCGAAGAAGACCTCGCCGATCTTCGGGGTGTGGTCCGGGAACCGGCTGTGCAGCTCCCGGCCGACCATGCCGCGCACGATCCGGTCCTCGTCGACGCCGTCCGCCTTGACGTTCAGCGTCTCGACGGTGCGGCCGTCCCGGATGATCGTGATCTGGTCGGCGATCGCCTCGATCTCGTTGAGCTTGTGCGAGATCATGATCGAGGTGATGCCCCGCGAGCGGAAACCGCGCAGCAGGTCCAGCAGGTGCTGGGAGTCGGCCTCGTTGAGGGCGGCCGTGGGCTCGTCCAGGATGAGCAGCTTGACGTCCTTGGCGAACGCCTTGGCGATCTCCACGAGCTGCTGCTTGCCGACGCCGATGTCCTTGACCAGGGTGTCCGGGTCCTCCCGCAGGCCGACCCGGGCCATCAGGTCCAGCGCCATCCGGTTCGCGGCCTTCCAGTCGATCGCCCCCCGCTTGCGCGGCTCGTTGCCGAGGAAGATGTTCTCGGCGATCGACATGCCCGGGATGAGCGCGAGCTCCTGGTGGATGATCACGATGCCGGCGTTCTCGCTCGCCCGGATGTCGGAGAAGCGGGTCTCGGCGCCCTGGTAGATGATCTGCCCGTCGTAGCTGCCGTACGGGTAGACCCCGCTGAGCACCTTCATGAGCGTCGACTTGCCGGCGCCGTTCTCGCCGACGATGGCGTGGATCTCACCGGCGCGGACCACCAGGTTGACGTCGGCCAGGGCCTTGACGCCGGGGAACTCCTTGGTGATGGAGCGCATCTCCAGGAGGACGGGCAGATCGCTCATCGCTCCCACCTTGCCAACGTCATGGCCGCCTCCGCGGGTTATGACCTTCGCTCACTTTTCGTTGTCGTGGGCAAGGAAATCTCGTCGGAGGCGCTTCCGCAAGTGCCCAGGTCGCTCTTTTGCGTAACAAGTCGGTAATATCGACCGCCACGCTCAGTGACCTTCGCGACGCCCCCACGGCTTGCCGGGAAGCATGGCGAGGGTGCTAGCGACCAACCCATGACAACGTTGACGCCGCATCCTATACCGCTGTTCGCGAACCGCCCTCGTGACTCGGGCGGGACCGGCGCCGCGGCGCCGCGACCACCGGCCCGAGCCTGCGATCTTCCGGCCTCCGGGTGTCATAATTCCCGCCATGACCGCTGACCGGAAGGCTGGTCGACCGAGCCTGGCCCAGGTCGCGGCGCTCTCCGGCGTGTCGGTCAAGACGGCCTCGCGGGCCCTCGGGGGCGAGCCCCGGGTGGCGCCGGAGACCCGGTCGCGGGTGCGTGACGCCGCCGACCAGCTCGGCTACCGGCTGAACGGAGTGGCCCGGGAGCTGCGCCGCGGCGCGAGCACCTCCACGCTGGTCGGCCTGCTCATCGGGGATCTGGCGAACCCGTTCTACTCCCGGCTGGCCGGGGGCCTGGAGCGGGACCTGCGCATGCGGGGCCTCCAGCTGATCACCGCGAGCACCGACGAGGACCCGGAGTGGGAGCGGCGGCTCGCCGACGCCCTGCTGGAACGGCGGGTGCGAGGGCTGGTGATCGCCTCGACCGCGACCGCGCACGCCCACTTCGCGGCCGAACACCGCCACGGCATCCCGTTCGTCTTCGTGGACCGGCCGCCCGTCGAGCTCGCCGCGGACACCGTCCTGCTGGACAACCACCACGGCGCCCGGCAGGCCGGCGCCCACCTGACCGCGGCCGGCCACCGGCGCATCGGGGTGGTGGGCGACCTCTCCCGCCTGAGCACGCACCGTGACCGGCTGGACGGCTTCGCCGCGGCCATGCGCGCGGCCGGCGTGGCGAACTGGGCGGACTACCTGGTCGAGAACGCCCACGACGTCGCGGCCGCCGAACGGGCCGTGCTCGGCCTGCTGGGCCGCACGGCACCGCCGACCGCCCTGTTCACCATGAACAACCGGATCACCCTGGGCGCCCTGCGGGCCCTGCGGGGGCACCCCGCGCCGCCCGCGCTGGTCGGCTTCGACGAGGTGGACCTCGGCGACGTCCTGGGCGTGAGCGTCGTGGCGCACGACCCGGAGGACATGGGCCGGCGGGCCGCCGAACTGCTGCTCGACCGGATCGACGGCCACCGCGGACCGGCCCGGCAGGTGGTCATCCCCACCCGGCTGCTGGCCCGGGGCTCCGGCGAACGGCCGCCACCCCCCGCCGCTACGGCCGGCTCCTAGCGCGGGGCGTCGAGCCGCGTCACGAGCGAGAGGACCGCGCCGGGGCCGTCCTCGGCACCGACCCGCCGCCGTGCACGGTATGCCGGACGCGGTCCCATTGACACGCACCGCCGCGGCCTCTACACAGGACGGTGACACTCGTCGATGACAACGATGTCACGAAGTGTCGTCCGCGCCTAAGGAGGATCGCCTCATGCTCCGATCAGGCCCGTCCCGTCTGCTCGCCCTGGTGGCCACCGTCGTCACCGGAGCGTCCACGCTCGTCGCGGTCGCCTCGCCCGCCGTGGCGGCACCGCTCACCCTCACCCCGTACGTGAACCCGTTCATCGGCACCGACGACAGCAACGCGCCGAACCCCGTCGGCGGGGGCGCCGGCGGCAGCACCGTCCCCGGCCCGGTGCAGCCCTTCGGCATGGTGCAGCTGAGCCCGGACACCCCCACCGCCTCACCGTCCGGCTACCGCTTCAGCGACACCCAGATCGAGGAGTTCAGCCTCACCCACTTCAACGGCGCCGGCTGCCCCAACAACGAGGACCTCGGGATCCTGCCGGTCACCGGCGCGCTCGGCGCCTCACCGGGAACCTCGTGGACCACCTACCGGGCCACCCAGGACAAGGCCCAGGAACAGGCCCGGCCGGGTTTCTACCGGGCGGTGCTCAGCAACTACGGCAACACCCGCGTCGAGGCGTCGGCCACCCGGCGCAGCGCCATCCTGCGGCTGACCTACCCCGCCACCAGCACGGCGCGGGTGCTCGTCAACACCAGTCGCAGCGCCACCGGCAGCCGCGCCGGCTCGATCCAGATCAGCGGCTCGACCGTGACCGGCAGCGTCACGGGCGGTGGTTTCTGCGGCAACAGCCGGACCTACCAGATCTTCTACCGGATGGAGTTCGACCGCGCCCCGAGCGGCGTCGGCACCTGGCTCGGCGGCACCGTCACGGCCGGCTCCACGAGCGCCGGCGGCACCAACTCCGGCGGCTACCTGACCTTCGACACCTCCACCAACCCCGTGGTGCAGGTCAAGGTGGGCATCTCCTTCGTGAGCGCGGCCGGCGCGCAGGCCAACCTCGCCGCCGAGCAGTCGGGCTTCGCCTTCGACACCGTACGCGCCGACGCCGACGCGCAGTGGAACGCGATCCTCAACCGCGTGCAGGTCACCGGCGGCTCGGCCGCCGACCTCCAGAAGTTCTACACCGCGCTGTACCGCGTGTTCATCAACCCCAACCTGGCCAACGACGTCGACGGGCAGTACCGCGGCTTCGACAACGCCGTCCACACCGCGTCCCACCCGGTCTACCAGAACTACTCCGGCTGGGACATCTACCGGTCCTGGGCCGCGCTGATCGCCTTCCTGGCGCCCGCCGAGGCCACCGACATCGCCCGGTCCATGGTGCTCGACGGCCAGCAGGGCGGCCTGCTGCCGAAGTGGTCGCACAACACCAACGAGGCCTTCGTCATGACCGGCGACCCCGGCCCCATCGTCGTCGACAGCCTGTACCAGTTCGGCGCCCGCGGCTTCGACACGGCGGCGGCGCTGGCCCTCATGAAGAAGAGCTCCGCCGGAGGCACCACCCAGGGCAGCCCGATCCGCGGGCGGCAGAGCGGCTACGTCCAACGTCACTACATCGACGGCGACCCGTCCGACTCGCTGGAGTACTCCGCCAGCGACTTCGCCGTGGCCCAGTTCGCCCGGGCCCTGGGCGACACCGCCACGTACGACACGCACATGGCGCGGGCGCAGTGGTGGCGCAACACGTTCAACCCCGAGTCGGGCTACGTCCACCCGCGCAACGCCGACGGCACCTGGCCGTGGCCGCTGGACCCGGCCAGCCAGTCGAACTACGTGGAGGGCAACGCCTCGCAGTACACCTGGATGGTCCCCTACAACCTCGGCGCCCTCATCGACCTCATGGGCGGGCGGCAGACCGCCGTCCAGCGGCTCGACCACCACTTCACCCAGACCAACGGCGGGCAGTCGCAGCCGTACTTCTACATCGGCAACGAGCCGGAGCACGGCGTCCCGTGGGCGTACCACTTCGCGGCGGCCCCGGCCGGCACGAGCGCGGCGGTGCGGCGGATCATGAACGAGTCCTTCACCACCGGCCCCGGCGGCCTGCCCGGCAACGACGACCTGGGCGCCACCTCCGCCTGGTACGTCTGGTCGGCCCTCGGCATGTACCCGCCCACCCCGGGCGCGGACACCCTCGCCCTGCACGGCCCGATCTTCCCGTCGATCCTCGTGGACCGGCCGGCCGGTGACGTCCAGATCACCGCCGCCAACGCCGGCCAGGGCAACCAGTACGTGCAGAGCCTCGCCGTGAACGGGACGGCCAGCCGGCGCACCTGGCTGCGCTACGGCGACCTCGCGGGCGGCGCCACCCTGTCGTACACGATGGGTGGCACGCCGTCAGCGTGGGGCACCGATCCGGCCGACGTGCCGCCGTCGTTCACCGACGGGGCGAGCCCGCCGGCCGCCGCACCGGACCTCGGCGCCAACCTGGCGGCCGGCAGGCCGGCCACCGGATCCGCCGCGTGCAACGCCGCGGAGGGGCCGGAGAAGGCGTTCGACGGACGCCTCGGCAGCGCCAGCAAGTGGTGCTCGCTCGCCTCCGGCACGACGTTCCTCCAGGTCGACCTCGGGGCGAACCGGACCGTCGGTTCCGTCGTCGTCAAGCACGCCGGGCTCGGTGGGGAGAACACCGGCTGGAACACCGGCGCCTTCACCGTCCAGACCAGCACCGACGGCAGCACCTGGACGACCCGCGCCACCGTCTCGGGCAACCGCGCGAGCCGCACCTACCACCCCGTCCCGGCCACCACGGCCCGGTACGTCCGGCTCAGCATCACCACGCCCACCAACAACGGCAACACCGCCGCCCGGATCGACGAGTTCGAGGTGTACGGGACCGCCGGCCCGACGAACCTGGCGCTGAACCGGCCCGCCACCGCCGACTCGCAGTGCGCGAGCACGGAGGGGCCCGAGAAGGCCGTCAACGGCAGCACCTCCGGGGGCAACTCCGACAAGTGGTGCGCGACCGGCGGCACGAGGTCGCTCCGCATCGACCTGGGCGCCACCCACCACCTCCAGTCGATCACCGTGCACCACGCCGCCGCCGGCGGCGAGGATCCGGCCTGGAACACGCGGGACTTCGACCTGCAGGTCTCCGCCGACGGGTCGGCGTGGACGACGGTCGCCCAGGTGCGCGGCAACACGGCGGGAGTGACCAGCCATCCGGTGTCCGCCGACGGCCGGTACGTGCTGGTGAAGGTGCTCACCCCCACCCAGACCACCGATCCGGCCGCCCGGCTCTACGAGGTGGAGGTGTTCGGCACCTGACCGCGGCGTCTCCGGCGTCGGCCGCTGCCCGCGGGCAGCGGCCGACGCCGGAGCGGAAAAGAACATGCGCGCCGGGTGGTGACCGCTCTACCGTGCCCGGCGTGAACCTGGACATCGTGAGCCTGGCCGAGCGCCCCGACCTGGCGCCGCTGCTCGACACCGACTTCGACGGCGCCTGGCCGCAGTTCATGCTGTGGGACCCGATGGGCTCGGTCTACTACAGCGTGGCCCACGACCTCTACCCCGAGTTCGTCTTCGCCGCCGTCGACCCGGCCGAGCCGGGCCGCGCCGTCGCCCGGGCGTACGCCGTGCCGCTGCGCTGGACGGAGGACGAGCTGCCGGACGGCGGCTGGGACCGGATGATCCAGCGGGCCGCGGTCAACCGGCTCACCGGCGCCACCCCGAACCTGGTCTCCGCCCTGGAGATCTGCGTGCGGCCGGACCGGCGCGGGGGCGGGGTGTCCGGGCTGATGCTCGCGGCGATGCGCAGGGCCGTCGCCCAGCACGGCTTCGACACCCTGGTGGCGCCCGTGCGCCCGAACGGCAAGGCCGCCCTCCCCGACCTGCCGATGACCGAGTACGCGGCCCGGGTGCGCCCCGACGGTCTGCCGGTCGACCCGTGGCTGCGGGTGCACGTGCGGGCCGGCGGCGTGATCGAGCGGGTCGCGCCCCGGTCGATGGCGGTCACCGGCACCCTGGCCGACTGGCGGCGGTGGACCGGGCTGCCGTTCGACACCAGCGGGCCGGTGCACGTTCCGGGCGCGCTGGCGCCGGTGCTGGTCGACACGGCCCACGACCACGCCGCCTACGTCGAACCGAACGTCTGGGTGCGGCACCGGCTGTAGCGGTCAGGCCGGCCAGGCGTGACCGATCCCGTCGAGCAGGATGACGACCCCCTCGGTGGCCGCCTCCCGGTCCCGGGAGATCTCCCGGTATTCCGGCGAGGTGGACCACCGCTCGAAGTCCTCCCGGTTGTCGAAGGACATGAGCACGGCCTTCTCGTGCGGCCAGCTCCCCTCGATCACGCGCGGGGACGCGTCGGCGGCGAGCAGCCGCCCGCCGTGCCGGGCCAGGACGGGCAGGAAGGCGGCGACGTACCGGTCGTAGCGCTGCCGGTCGTGGACGGTGATCTGCGCGAGGGCGTAGACGGTCACCGGCCAAGGCTACGCACCGGTACGCGCCGCCGGTGTCCCCCGGCCCGGCAGTGGCGGGCGGCCTACCGGCCGACCGTGCGGACGGTGAAGTTGCGGAACGAGCCGACTGCACCCTGGCCGAAGGCCCGTTCCGCGGGCGGGATGGAGACGCTGTAGGGCGCGTACCGCGGGTCGCAGGCGCCCGGGCCGGTGGCGTCCGGCGGGGTGCAGCCGTACTGGAACGGGAAGGCGTCGAGCAGGCTGAACAGGCCGTGCGCCATCGAGAACGACCGGATCTTCCCGGCGAGCGGTTCGCCGGGGCCCAGGGACGGGTACGTGCCGGTCCAGGCGACACCCTGCCGGTCCAGCGGCACGCCCACCTGGCCGACCCGGGCGACCACGACGCCATCCAGCAGGTACGTCACGCTCGCGTGCCCGCCCGCCTCGCGGTAGCGGATCGCGGCCCGGTGCGGCACTCCGGGAGTGATCGGCACCTCGCGGACGATCTGCGTGTACGCCCGGTCCAGGCCGACCTCGGTGGCGCCCGGGCAGTCCGGGTTGGTGGTGTTGCCGGTGACCGTGCTCGGCAGCCGCTCGATCAGCGGGAAGGCGCGGGTGCCGGAGACGAACCAGTCGAACAGCTGCCCGGTGCAGAAGTCGATCATGTTGAGCACGACGGCCGCCTGCTGTCCCTCCAGGACCGGGCCGGCGTAGGGGCGGGCGGCCGGGCCGGCGACGGCCGCCGAGCCGGGCGGGCCGTACCGCCCGTGCACCACGTGCCCGCCGGTCGCGCCGGGGGTGCGGGCGGTGATGTCCACGGCGAACTCGACCGACCCCTGCCGGGGCACCGGGAAGGTGCGGGTGCTGACCGCCATGTACTTGAGGTGGTCGTAGACGCTGTAGTCCACGCCGGTCTTGAACGGCACGTCGGTCACGGTGAGCACCCCGTCGTCGACGGCGCGGGTCGCGTTGTCCAGCGGGCCGTAGATGTTCGACCACTTCCGCTCGTACTCGGCCAGGTCCGCCGAGTCGTAGTGCACCACCTCGGGCCGCGACCCCGGCGCCGCCGCGGCGGCCGGCGACGCCACTCCCGGACACCCGACCACGACCACCGCCGTCGCCGCGCCCATCACCCGGCGGAACCTGTTCCGTCTGCGCACATCGTCCTCCATGCCTGGTGCCGGGAGCCGCGCGGGCGGTGGCGGCTCCGCCTCGAACCATCGTCGGAGGTGGATGCCGCCGGGACATCCGCCGCACGGCGCGGCCAGCCGACCTGGACGGCGGGCCGCCCTGCCGGTGCGGCCCGGGCCGGGCGACGGCAGGATCCACCATCGTGGACCGTCGGGTCGCGATGCGGCCCGGCGCGGGAGCTGTCAACTACCCGAACCGCCCTGGCCTTCTTGCTCCTGACCTGCGGATACTGGATCCCATGGGCCAGCGGCCGGCTGGGCCGGTTGGGGGGCAGCCAGCATGATCGACGAGCAGACCCAACCCGGGAGCACACCGCAGACCCCGCCTCCGGCACCACCCGCCGGGAGCGGCGGGAGCGGCGGGTCCACGGTGCCCACCGCCGTGTGGCAGGTGCGGGTGCGCACCAAGCTCGACGACCTGCACCAGCAGCTCCGCGGCCTGGCGGCGCGCGACGCCGCGACCGCCGCCCGCGTCCCAGCGCTGCACGCCCAGCTGTCCGGCGTGGAGGCCGTGCTCGGCCGCAGCGGCGTGGTCGAATGGCTGCGCGGCGGCCGGCTGGAGTACGCCTGGCAGACCATCCACGCGGTGGAACGGGCCATGGTGGAGCTGCGGACGCCGGAGGAACTGCTCGGCCTGCTGCCGGCGTACCAGAGCGCGGCCGCGCAGTTCCTGAAGGCCGACGACAAGGTGCTCACCGACTTCGACGCGACGGCCGATGCCAACGCGCCGGCGCGGTTCCGGGCCAAGGCGCAGGCGCTGCTGCTGCGCTACCACTCGGCGTCGGACGAGTTCCACGAGTCGGTGCGCCGGCTGCGCAACCGGATGCTGGGCCTGTCGGTCTTCGCGCTGGTCGCCGAGGCGCTGATGGTGCTCGTGCAGTGGCGCAGCCGGGACGTGCAGCTGCTCAAGCCGCCGACCGACGCGGGCGGCGTGCCGGCCTGGCGGCTGCTCTTCTTCGTGCTCATCGCCGGGGCGCTCGGGGCGTTCATCAGCGCCCTGCCCTCGATGATCACCTCGCGCTCCGGCGGCCTGCCCTACAAGCTGCCCTTCCAGCAGGGCCTGCTGAAGCTGGCGATCGGTCCGCTCGTCGCGGTCGTCGGGATCATGCTGGTGATCGGCGGCCTGGTGGAGACCACGGTGAACAGCACGGCCGCCCTGCTGGGCGTCGCCATCGTCTTCGGCGCCGGCCAGCAGGCGGTCACCGCGTTCGCCGACCGCCGCGCGTCGGAGCTGCTCACCCCGGTCACCAAGGACTGAGCGGCGACGGCCGCACGGCGCCGGAACGTGGGTAGCCTGAAGCGCATGATCTTCATTACCGCGAAGTTCCGGGTCCGGCCCGAGGACGCCGACCGCTGGCCGCAGATCGCCGCCGAGTTCACCGAGGCCACCCGGGCCGAGCCCGGCTGCCTCTGGTTCGACTGGTCCCGCAGCCTGGACGACCCGACCGAGTACGTGCTGGTCGAGGCGTTCCGCGACGACGAGGCCGGCGCGGCGCACGTGCAGTCCGCGCACTTCCGCGAGGCGCAGCGCACCCTCCCGCCGCACCTGGCCGAGACGCCCCGGATCGTCAACGCGACCGTGCCGCAGCAGGACTGGTCGCGGCTCGGCGAGATGGCCGTCCCCGAGGGCGACTGACGCCCCCTCAGCACACCTGCTCGCCGGCCGCCTCGGCCCGGCCGACGTCCGCCGGCAGCAGGTGGCGCACCGCCGGCGTGCCGTCGGACAGTTCCCGCACCCGGTCCTCCGCCTGCCGGTCGGCCTCGGTGAGCCGGCCACCGTGCTGGCGCAGGTGCTCGTCCCAGGACGGCACGAGGTAGACCTCGCTGAACTGGTCCGGCGTCTCGCCGGCGCGGAACAGCCCCCACCGCATCGCCCCGGTTCGCTGCCGCGACCCGCGGACGTTGTTCATGGCGGCCAGGAACTCCGCCTGCCGGTCGGGCCGGACCGTGTAGGTGACCGTCACCAGCACCGGCCCCACCCGGGGATCCGGCTGCAGCGCGAGGGCCAGGGGCGGCCGGTAGGCGGTCGGGTCCCGGGTCAGCCCGCGGAGGTCGGGCAGCGGCCAGATCTGCGAGGTCACCGCGCCGACCAGCATGAGGACGGCCGCGACCCAGAAGGCGGCGACCAGGCCGGCGAGGTCGGCCACCACGCCCCAGAGCAGCGCGCCGACGGCCTGCCCGCCGCCCTGGACCACCTGGTAGACGGCCAGGCCGCGGGCGCGTACCCAGCCGGGGAGGAAGAGCTGGATCTCGGCGTTGACGTTGGAGAGCACGGTCACCCAGGCCACCCCGGCCGGCAGCAGGGCGACCAGGACCACGGGGACGCTCCGGACCGTGCCCACGAGGATCAGCGTCACCCCGTACACCGCGCCGGCCAGCAGCAGGAACTGGTTGGGCTTCATCGCGTTGCGGGTCCACGACAGCAGCAGCCCGCCCAGGATGGCGCCCACCCCCAGGGCGGCCAGCAGCAGGCCGTACCCGCCGGAGCCCAGGCCCAGCCGGCGGTTGGCCACCAGCGGCAGCAGGGCCCACAGGGCGCTGGCGGGGATGATGAACACCAGCGCCCGGCGCAGCAGCCGGCGCACCGTCGGTGAGTGCCGCACGTACCGGCCGCCGGCCCGCAGCGCGGCGGTGAACCGCTCGGGCACCTCGACGGCCCGGGCGCCGCCGGGACGCCAGCGGAATAGCGCCAACGCGAAGATCAGGTACGCCACCGCGTTGAGTCCGAAGACCGGGGCCACGCCCGCCCGGGCGATCAGCACACCGGCCGCGGCCGGCCCGACGGCACGGGCCGCGTTGACGCTGATCGCCCCGAGCGCGGAGGCCGCCCGGAGCTGCTCGCGGGGCACCAGCTCGGGAATGATCGAGGCCCAGGCCGGCAGGGTCAGCGCCTGCCCGACGCCGAAGGCGAAGGTGAGGGTGAGCAGCAGCGCCGGCGGCATGTGCCCGGCCGCCGTGAGCAGCGTCAGCGCCACGGCCACCGCCACCAGGAACAGCTGCACGGAGATCAGCAGGTGCCGGCGGTCGAACGTGTCCGCGAGCGCACCCGACGGCAGCGCGAGCAGCAGCATCGGCAGCAGGCTGGCGGTCTGCACCAGGGCGACCAGGGTGGAGGCGTTGGACTGGTGCACCAGCAGCCACTGCGCGCCGACCGTCTGCATCCACGTGCCGATGTTCGCCGCCAGCAGGGCGAGCCAGAGGTTGCGGTAGACCGCCGTGCGCAGCGGCGACCAGGCCGAGAACGACTGCTCGGCCGTGGCGTCCGTGGTGGCGGTCACCGTCCCATGCCTCTCCCCCGTGTCGCCGCGGGGTTCCCACCGGCGCCGGTTCCACACTCCGGCGGACTGCCCGCGTGTGCGGCCGGGATTAGCGGGAAAGGCATGCCGGCCTGTCGGTACCCGACCTCCCACTCGAGCGGGGACGGTCACCGACACCTTCTCGAACACGGGGTGACGACGTATGACACGAGAGACGACCATGGGGGTCCGCTCGGTGACCGACAATCTCGGGATCCAGCGGGCGACCAAGGACCAGAGGTCGGAGGGTCTGGCCCGCTTCCTGGGCTGGTTCAGCCTCGGCCTCGGCGTGACCGCGCTCGCGGCGGGGTCCCGGGTGGCCCGGGCAGCCGGCGTGGACGACTCGCGCACGGCCCGCACGGTGTTGCGCGCCGCCGGGGTCCGGGAGATCGGCCACGCCGGGGTGCTGCTGGTGCCGCGGCGGGCGGGGCTGGGGACCTGGACCCGGGTGGCGGGCGACGTGCTGGACCTGGTCGCCACCGGCCGCGCGTACCGCAACCGGCGCGGCGAGCGGCGCCGGCGGGCCGGTCTCACCCTCGCCGCCCTCGGTGGGATCACCGCCGTCGACCTCTACGCCTCGGTGCGCGCCACGCGGAACCGGCGGGGCAACCCGGAGGGCTTCGCGCACGGCTCCGTGACGGTCAACCGCACGCGCGAGGAGGTCTACCGCTTCTGGCACGACTTCGAGAACCTGCCGCGGTTCATGTACCACCTGCAGTCGGTGATCACCACCGGCCCCCGGCGATCCCGCTGGTCGGCGAAGGCGCCGGCCGGCCGGACCGTCGAGTGGGAGGCGGAGATCGTGGACGAGCGCCCCAACGAGCTCATCCGCTGGCGCTCCGTCGACGGTTCCCGGGTGCCCAACTCGGGCACCGTCCGGTTCACGCCGGCGGCCGGCGGCAACGGCACCGAGGTGCGGGTGGAACTGGAGTACGCGGTGCCGGGCCGCCGGGTGGGCTCGCTGGTCGCGAAGGCGTTCGGCGAGAACCCGCAGCAGCAGATCTGCGATGACCTGCGGCGGTTCAAGCAGGTCATCGAGACCGGCGAGATCACACGGTCGGACGGGACACCCGACGGCACGAGCATCCAGACCCAGGCGAAGCAGCGTCCGGCCCGCCCGCTGGCGGCCCACCGGACCGCGTGAGGAGGCACCGTGAAGGCCAACTGCTGGATGGCACCGAACCGGGTGGCCGTGGAGGAGGTACCGGACCCGACGGTCCTCAACCCCCGCGACGCGGTCGTCAAGGTCAGCTCGGCGGCGATCTGCGGATCCGACCTGCACCTGCTCGACGGGTTCATCCCGGCCATGAAGCGCGGCGACGTGCTGGGCCACGAGTTCATGGGCGAGATCGTCGAGCTGGGCTCCGGGGCGCGGGACGGGCTGCGCGTCGGCGACCGGGTGGTCGTCGGCTTCCCCATCGCCTGCGGGGACTGCGCCTCGTGCCAACGCGGCCTCTACTCGGTCTGCGAGAACTCCAACCCGAACGCGGCGATCGCGGAGACCGCCATGGGACACGCGCCCGCCGGCATCTTCGGCTACTCGCATCTCCTGGGCGGGTATGCGGGCGGGCAGGCCGAGTACGTCCGGGTTCCGTACGCCGACGTCGGCGCCCTCAAGATCGAAGACGACCTGCCGGACGAGCAGGTGCTGTTCCTGTCCGACGTGCTGCCCACCGGTTACATGGCCGCCGAGATGGGCGACATCAAGCCCGGCGACGTCGTGGCGATCTGGGGCGCGGGCCCGGTCGGCCAGTTCGCCACGGTGAGCGCCTTCCTGCTCGGAGCCGAGCAGGTGGTGGTCATCGACCGGTTCCCGTACCGGCTGCGGATCGCGCGGGACCGGGCCGGCGCGGACACCATCAACTACGAGGAGACCGACGTCCTGGACACGCTGCGCGAGATGACCGCCGGTCGCGGGCCGGACGTCTGCATCGACGCCGTCGGCATGGAGGGGCACCACGCCTCGGCGGCGCTGCACGCGTACGACCGGGCGAAGCAGGCCGTGAAGGCGGAGACCGACCGGCCGCACGCGCTGCGCGAGGCGATCCTGGCCTGCCGCAACGGCGGCACCGTCTCGGCGATCGGGGCGTACGGCGGGTTCATCGACAAGTTCCCGATGGGCTCGTTCATGAACCGGTCGCTGACCCTGCGCTCCGGGCAGGCCCACGTGCAGCGCTACATGCGCCCGCTGCTGGAACGCATCCGCAAGGGCGAGATCGACCCGAGCTTCATCATCACCCACACCATGCGGCTCGACGACACGCCGCACGGCTACGACATCTTCAAGAACAAGCAGGACGACTGCCTGAAGGTGGTGCTCAAGCCCTGAGAATTTCCGCCAATCGATGCCCATCGTATTGAAGATTGACCTGCGCCGGCTGACCGGACGGGCCGGGCGGGGGTGGCGTGCGCACCCCCGCCCGGCGCGTGTCACGGGACGGCGAGCGATCGACGCATCCGCGATGCCTCCTCTATCGTTGTTTGTCGATGCCGGTCCAGCATCCCCGCCGGCCGTCGCCGGTTCAACGTGCCCGGAAGTTTCGGCACCGCCGTCCGGGTCCAGTAGGCACGTCACCGAGCCCCCGCGAACGCGTCACTCGCACATCGACGCGGTTAAGTTTTCGGAACCGTTCCGGTAGTCTCGCCCCAGAGATTCGCTTCGATCAACTCACGGTGGCGGGGAGCATCCTCCCCACCCCGCGCGGCCTCCGGGCGGCCGCGCACGAGCCGACCACCGTGGCGGGCAGTGATCGGGGCGGCCGTCCACACCGAAACGGCTAGGAGAGGCTTCCAGATGGACAAGATGCTCGCCCGCGGCAGCGGGAGCGCGGTGGCCCGGTCGCGCCCGCGTACCGCGGTGGTGTCGATGTTGGCCGGCGTGGCGATGGTGGCCGCGACGGTGGCGCTGGCGACCGGCGCCAGCGCCGGAACGACGCTCGGGGCGTCGGCGGCGGAGAAGGGCCGCTACTTCGGCGCCGCGGTGGCCGCGAACAAGCTGTCGGACGCCACGTACGTCGGCATCCTGAACCGCGAGTTCAACATGGTCACGCCCGAGAACGAGATGAAGTGGGACGCCACCGAGCCGTCCCAGGGCCAGTTCAACTACACCAACGCCGACCGGATCGTCAGCCACGCCCAGGCCAACGGCATGCGGGTCCGTGGCCACGCGCTGGCCTGGCACTCGCAGCAGCCGGGCTGGGCGCAGAACCTGTCCGGCACCGCTCTGCGCCAGGCCATGGTCAACCACATCACCCAGGTCGCCACCCACTACAGGGGCAAGATCTACGCCTGGGACGTGGTGAACGAGGCGTTCGCCGACAGCGGCGGCGGCCGGCGGGACTCCAACCTCCAGCGCACCGGCAACGACTGGATCGAGGTGGCCTTCCGCACCGCCCGGGCCGCCGACCCGGCCGCCAAGCTCTGCTACAACGACTACAACACCGACAACTGGACCTGGGAAAAGACGCAGGCCGTGTACAACATGGTCAAGGACTTCAAGGCACGTGGCGTGCCGATCGACTGCGTCGGCCTGCAGTCGCATTTCAACAGCGGCTCGCCGTACCCGGGCAACTACCGCACCACCCTGCAGAACTTCGCCGCCCTCGGCGTCGACGTGCAGATCACCGAGCTGGACATCGAGGGGTCCGGCACCACCCAGGCCACCACCTACGGCAACGTCGTCAAGGACTGCCTGGCCGTGTCCCGCTGCACCGGCATCACCGTGTGGGGCATCCGGGACAGCGACTCGTGGCGGGCCAGCGGCACCCCGCTGCTCTTCGACGGCAACGGCAACAAGAAGCCGGCGTACACGGCGGTGCTCGACGCGCTGAACTCGGGCGGCACCACCCCGCCGCCCACCACCCCGACGAGCACGCCGCCCACCAGCAACCCGCCGACCACGCCGCCGCCGTCGGGCAACGGCTGCACCGCGTCGTTCACCACCAACCAGTGGCAGGGCGGCTTCGTCACCACCGTCCGGGTCACCGCCGGCGCCTCCCCGCTCAACGGGTGGGCGGTCGGGCTGACGCTGCCGGCCGGCGCGAGCCTGGTCAACACCTGGAACGCCCAGCCGAGCGGCACCAGCGGCGCGCTGACCTTCCGTAACGTCGCCTACAACGGCCAGGTCGGCGCGGGCGGCAGCACCGAGTTCGGTTTCCAGGGTTCGGGCACCGCCCCCTCCGGCGCCCCCACCTGCACCGCGGGCTGACCGGCGCAGGGCCCGGCGCGGCTGCGGCCGCGCCGGGCCACCGCCGCTTCGGCGGCCGGTGTTCAGTCCTCCGGCTCCGGGCCGAGCAGCCGGATCTCCTCGATGTCGATGGCCGCCTGGAGCTGTCGCAGCACCGCGTCGTCGATCTGGTTGCTGTTGCGCAGCCGGGTGATTTCCCGCCGCTTGCGGTCCAGCACGCCGAGCCGCAGCCGCCGGGTCATGTCGCGCTCCTCGTCGGCCTGGTCGGTGCGCGGGGAGCGGACGTCGGCCAGGTGGTCCTGGTAGTCGGCGCGGAGCCGTTCGACGGTGTCCGTGTCGGCGCCCAGTTCGGCGGCGACCTCGGGCAGCGCGTCCAGGGCGGCCTCGGTGGCCCGGATGCGGGCCCAGCGCACCTCGTCCTCCCGCTCCCGATCCCCGGTGAGGCGGGCCCAGCTGACCACGGCCGGCAGGGTGGTGCCCTGCACCAGCATGATCAGCACGATCACCACCACGGTGACGAAGATGATCAGGTCGCGTTCGTGCACCGGGGATCCGTCGTGCGCGGTGACCGGCACGGCCAGCGCGGCGGCGAGCGAGACCGCGCCCCGGAACCCGGCCCAGCCGGCGGCGGTGCGGACCCGGGCGTCGAAGCGGCGGGCGCGGCGGGACTCCCGACGGTCCAGGGCCTGCAACCCGCCCACCGACAGGTGCACCCAGATCATGCGGGTGGCGGCCACGACCAGGACGATCAGCACCGCGATGCCGAACGACTCCAGCGGCGAGTGGCTGGTGATGCTGCGCAGCGACCGGGGCACCTGCGTGCCCAGCAGCACGAAGAGGCTGCCGTTGATCATGAAGGTGGAGAGGTCCCAGAACGCGTACGCGGTGACCCGGGAACGGGCCCGGATCACCCGGGGCCCCGCGTAGGAGAGCACCAGGCCGGCGACCACGACCCCGAGCACCCCGCTCGCGTGCACCGCGTCGGCGAGCAGGAAGGCGACGAACGGGGTGAGAATGCTCAGCCCGCCCTCGCGCATCGGGTCGTCGACGTGCTTGCGGATCAGGACGACCACGACACCGACGAGCAGGCCCGCCAGGACCCCGCCGAGCGCCTTGCCGACGAACTGGCCGCTCAGCTCGAGCGCGTTGGGCACCGCCCCGCCGGCGATCACCCCGACGGCCACCGCGAAGAGGACCAGCGCCGTGCCGTCGTTGACTAGGCTCTCCGTGCGCAGCGTGGTGAGGATGCCGCGGGGCATCCGCTTGGCCAGGCCGGCCACGGCGGCCGCGTCGGTGGGCGCGAGCACCGCGCCGAGCACCCAGGCGGCGGCCGGCTCGACGCCGAGCGCCTGCGCCGTGTACGCGACGGCGACCATCGTGATGATCACCAGTGCGACGGCGAGCAGGGAGATCGCGAGGAGGTTGGCCCGGATCTCGCGGAGGCTGACGACCAGGCTCTCCCGGTAGAGGATCGCCGGGAGGAAGAGCAGCAGCACCACCTCGGGTTCGAGGATCAGGTGGTCGAACATCGGCAGGAGGCCGAGCCCCGCGCCCATGGCGATGAGCAGCACGGGCGGGGCGACGCTGTACCGGCCGCCGATGGTGGTGCCGACGAGCACGGTGGCGCCGAGCACCGTGATCAGCACGAGTGCGCTCACGCCGTACCCCCGTCACCGTTCGCCGGATCCCACGGTGCCGCACGGCCGGGCCGTGGCGGGGTGGAACGGCCGATCGCTACTCGAAGCGGGACAGGTCGCCGGCGCCGCGGCGCAGGATCTCCGGTTCCGGCCCGGACAGGTCGACCACGGTGGTCGGCTCCAGGCCGCAGTCCCCGGCGTCGACCACGGCGTCGACGAGGTGGTCGAGCCGCTCCTTGATCTCCCAGCCCTGGGTCAGCGGCTCCTCCTCCCCGGGGAGAAGCAGGGTGCTGGAGAGCAGCGGCTCGCCGAGTTCGGCCAGCAGCGCCTGGGTCACCGTGTGCTTCGGTACGCGGACCCCGACGGCCCGCCGCCGCGGGTCCTGCAGGCGCCGGGGCACCTCGGGGGTGGCCGGCAGGATGAACGTGTAACTGCCCGGGATGGCGGCCTTCACCTGCCGGAAGACCGCGTTGCTGAGCTTGACGAACTGGCCGAGCTGGGCGAAGTCGCGGCACACCAGGGTGAACGGGTGCCGATCGTCGAGCCGGCGGAGCTCCCGGATCCGCTCGACCCCGGCGCGGTTGCCGAGCTGGCAGCCGAGGGCGTAGCAGGAGTCCGTCGGGTAGGCGATGAGGCCGTCGGCGCGCAGCAGGTCCACGACCTGCCGGAGCACCCGGGGCTGCGGATTGTCGGGGTGCAGGTCGTAGTACCTCGCCACGCCGGTCAGCCTATGCCGCCGGCCGGGCCGGAGGGAATGAGAAAGATCCCCGTGACCAGGTTTGGCGTACGGGCGTTCTGGAAACAGTGGGGCGGCTCGAAGAGGGGGGACCTGATCATGTCCGAAACCAGCACAGACCGCGCCGACCGTCCGGCCGAGGTGACCGATCCGCTGTTGTGGGGGCTGTCCGCGGCGGTCGCCGACGCCCACCAGCCCGACGAGGACCAGATCTGCGTGAGCCCGAGTTGTGTCGGAGCGGCCTGGCCGTGCGCCGCGTGGAACAACGCCCAGGAGGGGCTGCGCGCCGCCCAGGGGGGCCGCACGGCTCCGTCGGCCGGCTCGGCGACCCCGGAGCCGGCCGGGACGACCGCGGAGTCAGGGCGGGACGACCCGTTGACCGGGTGGTCGACGGCCCTGGTGCCCGCCGACCGCGCGGAGCGGCTCGCCGTCACCGCCGCCTGACGGGCCTCCCGGGCCGCGGCTCACCCGGCGGCGGCCAGGAAAAACTGCCACCGGCCGCCCGGACGGGCCGTACCGTCGAAGGGAGGCGGCAGGCGCACCCCGCGGTGCGCCGGTGCCCGTCCTGCCCGAGCGGTACGCCGTGACGCGTCCACCGCGTCGCGTGCCCGCCGCACCCGGAGGTGAGCCCGTGGCGCCCGTCCCGGCGGTCTGCACGCTCGGCGTGGAGGAGGAGTACCTGCTCCTGGACCCCATCACCGGGCAGAGCCTGCCCGTGGCCGACCGGGTGCTCGCCGCGCTGTCCGGCCCCAGCCGGGAACAGAGCCGGCAGGAGTTCCGGCACAGCATGGTCGAGATGGTGACGCCGATCTGCGCCGACCTGGCGGAGCTGCGCGAGCACCTCGTGGTGCTCCGCCGGGCCGCGGCCGAGGCGGCCGGGGCGGCGGGGGCACGGCTCGTGGCGGTCGCGGCGACGCCGGTGTGCGAACCGCACCGCTCCGTGCCGGACAAGGACCGCTACCGCGCCATGTCGCACCGGTTCGGCCCGGTGGCGCACGACCCGGCGGTCTGCGGCTGTCACGTCCACGTCGGGGTGCCGGACCGGGAACTCGCCGTGCAGGTCTGCAACCACCTGCGGCCGTGGCTGCCGGTGGTGCAGGCGCTCACCGCCAACTCTCCCCTGCACGACGGGCGGGACACCGGGCACGCGAGCTGGCGCGCCATCCAGTTCGACCGGTGGCCGAGCGTCGGTCCGACCCCGCACTTCGAGTCCGCCGACGACTACGACCGGACGGTCCGGGACCTCGTCGACGCCGGCATCATGCTGGACCCGCAGATGGTCTACTGGTACGCCCGCCCGTCCGTCGCCTACCCGACCGTGGAAATCCGCGTGGGCGACGTCTGCCCGACGGTGGACGACACCGTGCTGGTCGCCGGCCTGCTGCGGGCGCTGGTCGCCACGGCCGCCGAGGACGTGCGGGCCGGCCGGTCCGCGCCGCGGATCCGGGACTGCCTGGTGGCGGCGGCGCACTGGCGCGCCGCGCACGACGGGGTGGACGGGGACCTGGTCGACCTGCGCGCGGGCGGGTCCCGGCCCGCCTGGGAGCTGATCGACGAGCTGGTCGCCACCGTGGCCCCCGCGCTGGCCGGCTACGGCGACCTGGATCTGGTGACCCACCAGCTCGACCGGCTGCGCCGCGACGGTAACGGGGCGACCCGGCAGCGGCGGATCCTCACCGACACCGACGGGGACGTCCGGGCGGTCCTGGACGAACTGGCCGCCCGGACCCTCGACGCCTGAGCGACCCGGGCGGTCAGACGGGCGGGATGCCCGACCGCCCGATCCGGGCCAGGTCGGGTTCCCCGCGGACCGTCCGGCTGGGCGGCGTCCCGCCCTGCCCGGTCGGCGCAGCCGGTTCGGCCGGCTCGGCGCGCTCCTCGATCTCGGCGCTGCCGATCTCCCGCATCATGTCCGCGACGACGGCGAGCGCGGCGGCCTTGTCGGGGTACTGCCGGCCGGTGGCGATGACCTGGCCCTCGTCGTCCAGCAGGGTGAACCCGTAGGTGCCGGTGTCGGCGGCGGCGATGAGGAACTTCATCCCGGGCGCTTACCCGGAGGACGGGCGGCGACACCGGGCCGGGTCAGTCCCAGCGGGTCGCCGTCGCGGCGAACAGCTCCGGATCGCTGGCCACCGGGATCACGCAGAGCAGGTGACCGCCCGGCGCCCGCAGCACGTGGCAGTCGAGCCAGCGGGAGACCGGGGTGGCGCCGAGGCCGACCAGCCGCGCCACCTCGGCGGCCACGTCGTCGGTCTCGATGTCCAGGTGGTGGCGGGGCGCGTCGTCCACCGACTGCACCGCGGTGACCAGCCCCGGCACCACGTCGACCAGGTCGGTGAACTGGGGCTCGGCCGGGTCGGTGCGGGTCGGCACGCCGAGCGCCGCGGACCAGAACCCGGTCGCCGAGGCGGCGGCGTCGCGGGGCGCGTCGAGGATGAGGGCGTAGAGCCGGGAGCGGTGCATCCGCCGAGCTTAGCCACGACGGGCGTCGATGGCAGGGTCAGGCCGAGGGGCGGACCGCGCGCAGCCAGGCCTGGGCGATCAGGGCGTGGCCGAACGGGGTCGGGTGCACGCCGTCGCGGGTCCACACCCGGCCGTCCACACCGGCGGCCTGGAACAGCTCGTCGACCGCCACCAGGGTCGCCCCGAACTCGGCGGCGAGTTCGCGGACCACCGCGACCTTCGGGCCGAGGTCCTCCCGCCACGCGTGCTGCGCGTCGTCCAGCGGGACGACGAAGGGCTCGACGAGGACCAGCCGGGCGTCCAGCGGCCGGGTGGCCTCGAGCACGTGCCGGTAGTCGCGGGCGAAGTCGGCGGCGCTGGTCGGGTCGTCGCGGGTGTAGCGCCGCCAGGTGTCGTTGATGCCGATCAGCACCGACACCACCTGCGGGGCGAGGGCCAGGCAGTCCGGCTCCCAGCGGGCCCGCAGGTCGCGTACCCGGTCGCCGCTGATCCCGCGGTTGAGGAAGGTCGCCCCGTGGCGGGGGTGGCGGGCCGTGAACCAGGCGGAGGCCATCATGGCGTACCCGGTGCCGAGGTCGTCGCCGCAGGACCGGTCCCGGCCGGCGTCGGTGATGCTGTCGCCGATGAAGAGCACCCGGCCGCCGCGCGGCACCTCCACGGTCATCCGCCCGTCCCCCTCCCCCGTGCCGGATCCTCCGTGATCATGCCGCACGCCGGTCGCGGCCCGAACGGCGGCCGACCCGCCGGGAAGAATCCGCCGTCCGGCTGTTGCGTTTCGCGGCCCGGAACCGATCACACATCCGTGGCAACGCGGCGACCGAGGTGTGACAACCTCACCAAGTTGGCCTGCAACGTTGCAATCGGCGCACAAGCGGTGGTTGACTGCTGCACCATGCCAGAGCCGAAGATCACGGACAGGCCGGTTTTTTCGTGAGAAGCACGGACATCACGCGGCGGACCACCTGGCGGCAGCGGGCGGCCCGCTGGCTGGATCCCACCGTCGCCCGCTGGGACGTCGCGCCGCCGGAGACGCCCGAACCGCCACCGCGGGAGGAGCCCGGGCCGGGCCCGTGGCCCGCTATCTGCGACCAGTTCGCCCTGCGGATCCTGGCCGCGGCGTACCAGATGGGCAGTCACCTGGAGGCCGTCGAGGCCGACGAGCAGGACCCGGAACGCCTGGAGCGGCTCTACCGCATCGACCACGCGAACACCCGGATCCGGCGGCACGCCGAGAACCTCCAGGTGCTGCTGGGCCGCCGGGTCGAGGACGCCGACCCGCAGACCGTCCCCCTGGTCGACGTCGTCCGGGCCGCCGCCTCCGCCGTCGAGCACTACCCGCGCATCCGGGTGGGCCACGTCGTCGAGCTGGCGGTGGTCGAATTCGCGGCCGACGACGTGATCCGGGTGCTCACCGAACTGCTCGACAACGCCACCCGGTTCTCCCCACCCACGGCGGCCGTGACCGTGTCGGCGTTCGTCACCGAGGACGGTGGCGTCCTGCTGCGGGTCGAGGACGCCGGGGTGGGCCTGCACCCCGACCACCTCACCCAGCTCAACGCGCTGCTCAGCGGCCGGCCGGCCACCCCCGTCACCCTCGACCCCGCGGCCCACCTCGGGCTCGCCGTGGTGGCCCACCTGGCCGGCGCCCACCAGCTGCGCGTCGCGCTCACCACCCGGCCCTCCGGTGGGACCACCGCGACCGTCGCCGTACCCGCCGGGCTGCTGTGCGAGATCCCCGCCGCGGCCGCGCCCGCACCGCCGCCGCCGGCCTGGCCACCCGCCCGGACCGGGACCGACCCCTGGAGTACGCCGTTGGCCGCACCCCATGGCGCGGACGGGCCCACCGTCCGGCTCACCACCATCGACGGGCCGGCCGGCGACCCGCCGCCGCCCACCACCGGCCTGCCCCGACGGGTGCCCGGGAGCGTCCGCGACCAGGCCCCGGCGCCCCGGCCCCCGGCCGACCCCGGCGCGGGCTCCCCGCCCGAGGCGTGGCCGGACGAGACGGCGGCCTTCGCGGCCGGCGTCAGCGACGCCCGCACCCCCACCGAGCACGAAGGACGGCAGTGATGACCCACGCGTACCCGGGAAGCGGCACGAGCAACGGGCTGCCCGACTGCGCCTGGCTGATCCGGCAGTTCGTCGAGGACGTGCCCGGGGTCAACCACGCGATGCTGGTGTCGCTGGACGGCCTCCAGCTGGCCGCCTCGCGCGGCGTCGGCCGCGACCTGGGCGACCAGCTCGCCGCGCTGACCGCCGGCCTGCTCAGCATGGCCGACCGCAGCGCCGCCCTGCTGGAGCTGGGCTCCGCCGAGTACCTGACCGTCCGGCTGCCCCGCGGGCACCTGCTGTTCATGCGGGTGGGCGACTCGGCCGGCCTGGCCGTGGCCGCCGCGCCCGGCTGCGACCTGCGGGTCGTGTCCTACCGGATGACGCAGTTCGTGGGAGCCGTGTGGCACGCCCTCACGCCGGCCGTGCGGCACGAGCTGCACCGCATGACGGCCGCCCAGGCCCGCTGACCGGCCGGAGGACGACGATCATGCCGCTGAGGTACTGGAAGGTCCGGCCGTACGTGCTGACCGCCGGCCGCACCCGCACCCGGCAACCGCTGCTGGTGCACACCCTGGTGTCGGTGCCCTACTACGACGCCGTGTTCGCCGCCGGGCTGCTGCCCGAGGCCCGTTCCCTGTACGAGAACGCCCGCCGGGCGGCGCGCTCGGTGGCCGAACTCTCCGCGGTGTGCGGGATCTCGCTGGGGGTCACCCGGGTCGTCGTCGACGACCTGGCCGCCACCGACCGGCTGCTGGTCCACGGCGACCACGACAACGTCGACTTCCGCCTCCTGGAGAGACTGCGCGATGGCCTCCGCAAACTTGCCTGACAGCCCGCTGCTGACCTCGGCGAAGATCGTCATCGCGGGCGGTTTCGGGGTCGGCAAGACCACCTGCGTCGGGGCGATCTCGGAGATCCCGCCGGTCAACACCGAGGCGTGGATGACGGCGGCCAGCGAGACCGTCGACCGGCTCGACCCTGGCATCGACAAGACGACCACGACGGTGGCCATGGACTTCGGCCGGCTCACCATCGGCCCCGACCTGGTGCTCTACCTGTTCGGCACGCCGGGCCAGCCCCGGTTCTGGCCGATGTGGGACGACCTGTGCCGGGGCGCCGTCGGCGCGCTGGTGCTCGCCGACACCCGCGACCTGGCGGCCTCGTTCCCGGCGGTCAACTACTTCGAGCAGGACAGCGACGTGCCGTTCGTCGTCTGCGTGAACCTCTTCGACGGGGTGCTGCACCACCCGCTCGACGACGTCCGCGCCGCGCTCGCGCTGCCGGCCCGCGTACCCCTGACCGCCTGCGACGCCCGCGACCCGTCGTCGGTGGCGCGGGCGTTGCTCACGGTCGTCGAACACGCCATGTCCCGCACCCCCCGGCCCACCGCGGGCGCGCTCGCGGCGCGGTAGCTCAACCCTGGAGGAACCATGCGCAGAATCCTGATCGTCGGGGCCGGACAGTCCGGGCTCCAGCTCGCCCTGAGCCTGCAGGCCGAAGGGTACGACGTCACGGTGATGTCGGCCCGCACGCCCGACGAGATCCGCCGGGGCTGGGTGATGAGCACCCAGGCCATGTTCGGCCCCGCGCTGGCCACCGAGCGCCGGTACGGCCTGGACCGGTGGCAGGACCGGGCGCCCCGGATCGAGGGGCTGCACGTCTCGCTGTCCGCGCCGCCCGGCGAGCGGGCGCTGCGCATCCCCTGCCCCCTGGACGAGCCGGCGCAGAGCACCGACCAGCGGATCAAGATGGCCGACTGGCTGGAACTGTTCGAGCAGCGCGGCGGGACGGTGCTCTACCAGACCGTGACGACCAGCGACCTCGACGGCCTGGCCCGGCTCGGCCGCTACGACCTGACCGTGGTGGCCGCCGGCAAGGGCGATCTGGTCGGCGTCTTCGACCGCGACCCGGCCCGCTCGGTGTACGACGCGCCGCAGCGCGGCCTGGCCGTGGCGTACGTGCACGGGATGACCCCGGACCCGCTGCTGCCCGTGCCGCACGTCAGCTTCAACGCGGTGCCCGGGCTGGGCGAGCTGTTCGTCATCCCCGCCCTGACCCACTCCGGTCCCTGCGAGATCCTGTTCTGGGAGGCGGTGCCCGGTGGGCCCCTGGACCTGTGGACCGAGCGGCGCGACCCGGCCGAGCACCTGAAGCTCACCCTGGACCTGGTCCGCCGCTACACGCCGTGGATCTACGAGCGGTGCGCCGAGGTGGAGCTGACCGACGGGCGCGCCACCCTGTCCGGGCGGTACACCCCGACGGTGCGCCACGCGGTCGCCGAACTGCCCTCGGGCGGGCTGGTGCTGGGCATGGCCGACGTGGTGGTGGCCAACGACCCGATCACCGGCCAGGGCAGCAACACGGCCGCCAAGTGCGCGTACGCGTACCTCGGCGCGATCCTGGAGCACGGCGACGGGCCCTTCGACCGGGACTGGATGACGCGGACCTTCGAGCGCTTCTGGGCCGGGACCGGGGAGGCCGTGACCGGCTGGACGAACGCCATGCTGCAACCGCTGCCGCCGCACGTGCAGCAGGTGCTCGGAGCGGCCGCCGGCAACCCGGCGGTGGCCCGCCGGTTCGCCAACGGGTTCGGCGACCCGAACGACTTCCGGGACTGGTTCCTCACCCCGGAGGCGGCCGAGCGCTACCTGGCCTCGGTCGCCGGCTGACCACATCGTGGCCGGGAGCCGCCGCCCTCGGGGGTGGCTTCCGGCCGCCGCAGCCTCGCCGGACGGGCGTCGAGGGCCGGTCAGGCGGTCACGTGGGCGCTGTCGCCCGCCGTGGCGGCGAACGAGGTCCCGCTGACCATCCGGGCGCCGTCCGACGCGAGGAACACCACGAGCGGCGCGACGTCCTCCGGCTGCACCCACGGCACGCCCAACGGGGTCTTCGCCCGCTGCGCCTCGACCGCGCTCCGCTCGTCGGCGGCCGGATCCCCGGACGGCGTCTTCCCGGCCTCGACGAGGGCCTGCGCGTAGCGGTCCTGGTGCCGGGTCAGGGCGGTGTCGACCAGGCCGGGGATGACCGCGTTCACGGTGATCCCGTGCGCACCCAGTTCCAGCGCCGCCGACTTGACCAGCCCGATGAGGCCCCACTTCGACGCCGAGTAGGCGGCACCGTTCGTCGTGCCGTGCTGTCCCTGCGTGGACGAGGTCACCACGATCCGGCCGCCGCCGCGGCGGACCAGCAACGGGGCGAAGACCCGCAGCACGTTCGCGGTGCCGGTCAGGTTGACGTCGATCTGGTCGTGCCAGTCCGCGTCGGCCATCTCCAGCAGGGGCTTGAACGCCTGGATGCCGGCGTTGGCGAACAGCACGTCGACGCCGCCGTGCTCGCGCTCGACCGCCGCCGCCACCGCGCGCACCGCGGTGATGTCCCGCTGGTCGGCCTGGTGCGCGGACCAGCGCGCCCCGGCCGCGGTGACCCGCCGGCCGGTCTCGGCCAGGTCGTCGGGGCTCGCCGGCGGGAAGTCGAGGATCGGGCTCACCGGCCCGGCCACGTCCATGCCGGCCACGTCCGCGCCGGCCTCGGCGAGCGCCACAGCGGCGGCCCGGCCGATCCCGCGCGCCGCGCCGGTGACCACGGCGACCCGCCCGGACAGCGGCGCTGTGGTCATCGCGCCCACCCCCTGCTCTGCCGGCTCCTCCACTCGCACCGTAGACGGGTCCCACCCCGCCCCGCCGGGGATCGCCGCCTCGGCCGCCTCCCGACCCCGCGAGCTGGGCACACGGCGAGACTGACGCCGGCTCGGCGAGGTGGCGGTTTCCGCGGGGCCCGGACACCGCCACCTCCCGCGAGCTGGTGTTGATCTCGGTCGCGCGACGGTGGCGTGGTCAGAGGGTGCGGGTCAGGTCGGTGAGGATGTCGGCGACCGGCGCGTCCCGGGCGCCGCGCCAGCCGGTGCCCGCCCACAGGTGCAGCCGGTCGGCGTCGCCCGCCTGGGCGGCGGCGACGCGCAGCGGCCGGGTCAGGTGGTGCAGCGCCGGGTAGCCGAGCGGGGCGGCCGCCTCGTGCCGGTCGACGAAGTCGTTGTGCAGCCCGCGTGCCGGTCGGCCGGTGAAGGCGCGGGTGACGACGGTCCGGTCCCGGCCCGGGTCGGCCAGCGCGTCGCGGTGGGTGCGGCCGGTGCCGGCTTCGTCGGCGCGCAGCAGCAGCGTGCCGACCAGGACGCCGGTGGCGCCGGCGGCCAGCGCCGCCCGGACGTCCTGGGGACCGCCGATCCCGCCCGCACCGAGCAGGGGCAGCCCGGTGCGGCCGGCCAGCGACGCGAGCAGGTCGGGCAGCGGGCGCAGCGGCGGCGGGGCGTCCGGGGTGAAGGTGCCCAGGTGCCCGCCGGCGGTGCCGCTCTGCGCCACCAGCCCGTCGACCCCGAGGTCGGCCGCGGCCGCCGCCTCGGCCGGGTCCGTCACCGTGACCAGGACCCGGCTGCCGGCCCGCCGCAGGTCCCGGACCACCGGCGCCGGCGGCAGGCCGAACGTGAAGCTGACGACCGGCACGGGGTCGCCGCGCAGCAGGTCGAGCTTCGCCGCCCAGTGGTCGTCGTCCTCGGTGCGCGCGGCGGCGGCCAGGTCGAGCCCGTAGGCCGTGCCCTCGGGCGCGATCCGGCTCGCGTAGCGGCGGAAGTCCGCCTCCGTCACCGGCACCGGGGTGGGTACGAAGACGTTCACCCCGAACGGCCGCCCGGCGGCGCGCAGCTCGGCGATCTCCCCCGCGACCGCCTCCGGCGTCTTGTAGCCGGCGGCCAGGAACGCGAACGCCCCGGCCGCGCCCACCGCCGTCGCCAGCCCCGTGGTGGTCGGCCCGCCGGCCATCGGCGCCGCGACCACCGGCACGTCCACCCCGAGCAGTTCCCGCAACCCGTCCACGTCCCCAGTCTGCCCGGCCGCAGCCGGCTCCGTCAGGACCGCAGGCGCTCGCGCAGCCAGGCCGGCTCCGGGTTCACCACGGCCTCGTCGCCCAGCACCACGGTCGGGACCGTCTCGTCGCCGTCGGTGACCGCTCGGACCGCCGCCGCCCCGTCCGGGTCGCGCCAAATGTTCACCCAGTGCGCCCGCCCGGCACGGCGACCCAGCCGCAGGCGCAGGCGCAGGCAGTAGCGGCAGCCGGGCCGCCAGTAGACCACCGGCCGCCCGTCGCGCGCGCTGCGCTCGCGCGCCTCGGCGGCGGTCAGCGACCGCGGGAACACCAGCGGCGAGAAGAGCGCCGCCAGGACCGCGAAGACCAGGAGCTCGACGGCAGCCACCACCGGGTGGTACGCCCGGACCGCGGCGACCACCCCGACCACCAGCATGAGGCCGGCCATCCACCAACTACGCAGCACGTCGCGGGATGCTACCCGTCCCGCTCAGGCGGTCGCGTCGGCCAGCAGTTCGAGCAGGTGCCGGTACGGCTGCCCGGTGGCCCGGGCCATGCCGATCTCGCAGGTGCGGTTCACCGAGGCGTACCCGTCGAAGGAACGTCCCGCGACGGCGGCGGCCTCGGCGCGGGTGGCCGACGCGGTCAGCTCCGGATGCAGCAGGCCCCGGTCACCGGCGAACCCGCAGCACTGCCAGCCCTCGGGCACCACCACCTCGTCGGCGACGGCGCGGGCCACGGCGAGCAGCGCGTCGTCCAGGCCGAGCCGGGTCGACGAGCAGGTGGGGTGCAGCGCGAGGGAGCCGAGCCGGCGGCGCACGGTGAGCCGGGGCAGCAGCTCGGTGGCCGCGTACGCGACGGCGTCGACCACCCGCACGTCGCCGGCCTCGGCGAGCAGCTTCGCGAAGCCCTCGGTGCAGGAGGCGGCGTCGCTGACCACGGGCAGGACGCCGTCGCGGCTGGCCGCCCGCAGCGCCGGCGGCACCCGGTCGCGCACCGCCCGGTAGCCGTCGGTGAGGCCCTTGGAGGACCAGGGCGTGCCACAGCACATGCTGCCGATCCCCTCGGGCACGAGCAGGCGTACGCCGGCCCGGTCGGCGAGGGTGAGCAGGGCGGCGGCCACGCCGGAGCCGCCCTGCGCCGGGGCGAAGAGCGTGCCGAGGCAGGACGGGACGAAGACGGCGTCGGGCTCGCCGACCGGGCGGGGCCGGCGCGGGTGGCCGCCCCGGGGCAGGTCCCGCTGCCACTGCGGGACCCGTTCGGCGCCGAGGACGGCGCGGGCGGCCCGGGTGGCCGCCTCGGGCAGCGCGGGCGGCAGGGCGCCGGCCAGGTCCAGCCCACGGGACATGCCCCGGGTGGTGGCGCCCCAGCGGCGCGCGGCGCCCCGCCAGCCGGCCTGCGCGACCCCGCCGTTGCGGCCGGCCCGCAGCCGCTTCACCAGGTCGCCCGTGTTGATGAGGACCGGGCAGGCGGTGGCGCACATGCCGTCCACGGCGCAGGTGTCCACCGCGTCGTAGTCGTAGGCGCGCTCCAGTTCCCCGGCGAGGGCCGGGTCCCCGGCGGCGCGGGCGGCGGCGATCTCCCGGCGCAGCACGATCCGCTGCCGGGGGGTGGTGGTGAGGTCGCGGCTCGGGCAGACCGGCTCGCAGTAGCCGCACTCGACGCAGCGGTCGACCTCCTCCTCCACGGTCGGCACGGTCTTCAGGTGCCGCATGTGGATCTCGGGGTCGTCGCTGAGCAGCACACCCGGGTTGAGCACGCCGTCCGGGTCGCAAAGCGTCTTGACCTCGCGCATCACGGCGTACAGCTCGTCGCCGAACTGGCGGCGCACGTAGGGGGCCATGACCCGGCCGGTGCCGTGCTCCGCCTTCAGCGTGCCGCCGTGGCCGAGCACCAGGTCGACCATCTCCTCGGTGAAGTCCGCGTAGCGGGCCGGGGCGGCGCCGCCGGCGAACCGCTCGTTGAGCATGAAGTGCAGGTTGCCGTCCTTGGCGTGGCCGAAGATGACGCTCTCCTCGTACCGGTGCCGGTCGAAGAGGTCGGCGAGGGCCGCGCAGGTGGCGGCGAGGGCGTCGACCGGGACGGCGACGTCCTCCAGCAGCGCGGTGGTGCCGGACGGGCGGGCGCCGGCCACGGCGGCGTACAGGCCCTTGCGGATGTGCCACAGCGCGGCGCGGGCGGCGGCCTCGCCGCTGAGCCGGGCCGGGGTGGTCAGCGGCAGGTCGGCCAGCACCGGCCGGGCGGCCGCGACGCGCTCGGCCAGCGCCTCCGGGTCGGACTCCTGCCACTCGACCAGCAGCGCCGCGTGGTCGCGGACGGCCAGGCCGCGCAGCGCGGCGTCCGCCCGCGGGTCCCGCTGGGCGACCCGCAGGGCGGCGGCGTCGAGCAGCTCGACCGCCGCCGGCCCGGCGGCCACCAGCGCCGGCATGGCGGCCATCGCCGCGCCCAGGGTGTCGAAGACCAGCAGGCCGGTCGCGGCGTGCCGGTGCACGGGTACGGTGCGGAACGTCGCCGCCGCGACGAAGGCGAGGGTGCCCTCGCTGCCCACCACCAGCCGGGTCAGCAGGTCGGCGGGCTCGTCGTGGTCGAGGAACGCGTTCACGCCGTACCCCATGGTGTTCTTCATGGCGTACTGGGCGCGGATGCGGCGCACCGAGTCGGGGTTGCCCCGGACCCGGTCGCGCAGCCGCAGCAGGCCGGCGTGCAGGTCCGGCTCGGCGGCGCGCAGCCGGGCGTCGGCGTCCGGGGCGCCGGTGTCGAGCACGATGCCGCTGGGCAGTACCAGCAGCAGCGACTCCAGCGTGCGGTAGGTGTTGAACTCGGTGCCGCAGGTCATCCCGCTCGAGTTGTTGGCGACCACCCCGCCGACGGTGCAGGCGGACTCGCTGGCCGGGTCCGGGCCCAGCTTGCGGCCGTAGGGGGCGAGCCGGGCGTTGACCTGCCGCAGCACCACCCCGGGCTGGACCCGCACCCGCCGGCCCTCGTCGAGGACGTCGAGGTCGCGGAAGTGCCGCCGGGTGTCCACGAGCAGCCGGTCGGTGACCGCCTGGCCGCTGAGGCTCGTCCCGCCGGAGCGGAAGGTCAGCGGGGTGCCGGAGCGGCGGCTGTACCGCAGCAGGGCGGCGACCTGGTCGGCGTCGCCCGGGGTGACCACGGCGCTCGGGTGCAGCAGGTAGTGCGACGCGTCGTGAGCCAGCCGGAGCCGGTCCGCCGCCCGGGTGGCCACCCCGCCGGGCACCACCGCCTCCAGTCCCGCCTGCGCGTCGCCGCTCAGCTCCACCATGGTCGCCGCACCTCCCCGAGCCCACCCTAGTCAGAACCGGGCGACGCGCCGCCGGCCCCTTGTCTCCGCATCGATCCGGGTGGATACTCGCCGCTACAGCGTTCGCCGAGGTCACACCCCGAGTCGACCCCGGCGACCCGGCATGGACGCCGACGCAACCGGCGGCCTTCACCGTCCGAGGAGAAGACCGTGAGAATCCGCCGAAGCCGACTCACCCCCCTGCTCGCCGCGACCGTCGGCCTCGTGGCCGCCGGCGCCTTCGCCGTTCCCGGCGCCGCCTCCGCCGCGCCGGGCTTCACCGCCGACCAACTGGCCCGCGCCGACGCCGCCGTCGCGGCCTCCGGCGTGCAGGGCATCGCCTGGCGTGTGGACGCTGGTTCCGGCCGCGTCGTGGTGACCGCGGACGACAGCGTCTCCGCCGCCGAGGTGGCCGCGGTCAAGAAGAGCGCCGGCACCGCGGCGGGCGCCATCCGGATCGACCGGGCCCGGGGCACCTTCCGTCCGCTGCTGTCGGCCGGCAACGCCATCTACGGCGGCGGCTACCGCTGCTCGCTCGGGTTCAACGTGGTGAAGTCCGGGGTCTACTACTTCCTCACTGCCGGGCACTGCGGCAACGTCGCCAAGACCTGGTACACCGACTCGGGGCTCAAGACCCTGATCGGCCCGACCATCAGCTCCAGCTTCCCGGGCAACGACTACGCCCTGGTCCGCTACGACAACGCCGCGCTCAGCCACCCGGGCGGCTACACCGCCGCGAACGCCGTGGTGGGTGAGTCGGTGAAGCGGACCGGGTCGACCACCGGCACCCACAGCGGCACGGTGACCGCGTTGAACGTGACCGTCCGCTACCAGGGCGGCGGCACGGTCCGAGGCATGATCCAGACCACCGTCTGCGCCGAGCCGGGCGACTCGGGCGGCCCGCTCTACGACGGCACCAAGGCGCTGGGCATCACCTCCGGCGGCAGCGGTGACTGCCGCTCCGGCGGCACCACCTTCTACCAGCCGGTCACCGAGGCGGCGAGCGCGTACGGCGTGACTGTCTACTGAGAACGACGCGGCCGGCAGTCGCCGGCCGCACCGGCGACACCAGAGGACCCGCACCGGCTCGGCCGGTGCGGGTCCTCGCTCGTTCCGGCAGGCACCGGCGGCACACACCCGCACTGCTGGCGCGGCATTCGTGATTTCAAACTCCGCCGTTGTCACGATTTCGGGGTGCGAAAATCACGCGCCGGTCATGACTCATCACACTTTGCCCACCCCTCCGCCGTCCGCAGGATTGACCTCACCCGATCAGCCGGTGGAGGCAGACGACATGGACGAACGGTACGACTCGTACTGCGCGGTCGATCCGCTGTTCTACGACTCGCTCGCCAGCTCGGACGTCGAGGCCCCCGGCTACGCGGCGGACCGCCCGCCGGCGCCCGGCTGGGAGCGCGAGGTCAAGGACGACTGGCTGGTCCACGGTCCGGTCGCCGGTTCGCTCCCCTCGCAGGGCTGGAAGATCCACGTCTCGGCCCGGCTGGACAACGCCGAGCGGGTGCTGACCCGGGTGATGGACTACTGCGAGCCCCGCGGCATCCCGTTCAAGCACCTGCGCGGCCCGCGGATGCTGCTCATGCGCAACAGCAAGTACGCCCGCCGGGCCGCCAGCGGCAAGTTCGTCACCGTCTACCCCCGCGACGACGCGGAGCTGGAGCTGACCGCCAAGGAACTGGCCGCGCTGCTCGACGGCGAGACCGGGCCGTACATCCTGAGCGACCTGCGGTACGGCGACGGCCCGGTGTACCTGCGCTACGGCGGATTCGCCGCCCGGTACTGCCTCTCGCCGGAGGGCCAGGTGGTGCCGGCCATCGAGGACCCCACCGGCACGCTGGTGCCCGACCGGCGCGACCCGGTCTTCCACGTGCCCGACTGGGTCACCCTGCCCGACTTCCTCGCCCCGCACCTGGCCGCCCGGAACGCCGCGACCACCACCGACCTGCCCTACCGGATCGAGAAGGTCATCCACTTCTCCAACGGCGGCGGTCTCTACGAGGCGCGGGACACCCGCACCGGGGACCGGGTGGTGCTGAAGGAGGCCCGCCCGCACGCCGGGCTGGACGCCACCGGCGCGGACGCGGTGACCCGGCTGCGCCGGGAGGCCGAGACGCTGCGCCGGCTCGCCGGGGTGCCGCACCTGGTACGCGTGCACGACGAGTTCAGCTTCGGCGGCCACGAGTTCCTGGCGCTGCCGTTCGTCGACGGCCGCCCCCTGAACAAGCTGGTGGTGGAGCGCTACCCGCTGGTCCACCTCGACGCCGACCGGGAGGCGTACACCCGGTGGGCACTGGACCTGCACCGGCAGGTCGCCGAGGCGGTGGACGCCATCCACGCCCACGGCGTGGTCTACGGCGACCTGCACATGTTCAACATCATGGTGGGCGACGACGGGACCGTCACGCTCGTCGACTTCGAGGTCGCGACCCCCGCCGCGGCGGCCGCCCGGCCGGCACTGCGCAACCAGGCCTTCGCCGCGCCCCGCGACCGGACCGGCTTCGACGTGGACCGGTACGCCCTGGCCTGCCTGCGCCTGGCCCTCTTCCTGCCGCTGACCGCGATGCTCCGGCTGGCGCCCGAGAAGGCCGCCCACCTGGCCGAGGTGGTGGCGGAGCACTTCCCCGTCCCCCGCGAGCTGCTCGACGAGTCGGTCGCCGTGATCCTCGGCGAGGCCGCGACCGGGACCGGCCACACGCCCGGCCACCCGGTCGGGCCGCGGACCGACCCGGAGGACTGGCCGGCACTGCGGGACCGGCTCGCCGCCGCGATCGGCGCGAGCGCCACCCCGCACCGCGACGACCGGCTCTTCCCCGGCGACATCCGGCAGTTCGCCGGCGCCGACGGCGGGCTGAACCTGGCCCACGGCGCGGCCGGGGTGCTCTGGGCGCTGCACACCAGCGGCGCCGGCACCGACCCCGGGCACGAGCGATGGCTGATCGACCGGGTGCGGGAACCCGCGTCGGGCAGCCGGCTCGGCTTCTACGACGGGCTGCACGGCGTCGCGTACGTGCTGGACCTGCTCGGGCACCGCGCCGAGGCGCTGCGGCTGCTGGACCGCTGCCTCGACGAGCCGTGGACCGAGCTGGGCGACGACCTGATGAGCGGCCTGTCCGGTGTCGCGCTCAACCTGGCTTACTTCGCCGGGCGCACCGGCGACCGGCGGTACGCCGACGCCGCCCGGCGAGCGGCCGCCGTGGTCGTCGGTCGGCTCGGCGACGTGGAATCGGTCGCCGAGGTCAGCGGCGGCCGCCACCCGTACGCGGGACTGCTCCGGGGTGGCGCCGGCACCGCGCTGATGCTGCTGCGGATGTACGAACTGGACCACGACGAGAGCCTCCTCGACCACGCCGCGACGGCGCTGCGGCAGGACCTGCGCCGGTGCGTCCGGCGCGAGGCCGGCCACCTGGAGGTCAACGAGGGCTGGCGGACCATGCCCTACCTCGCCGAGGGCAGCGTGGGCATCGGCCTGGTGCTCGACCAGTACCTGCGCCACCGCGGCGACGAGGATTTCCGCGGCGCGGCCGAGGACATCCGCCGCTGCGCCGACTTTCCGTTCTACGCCCAGTCCGGGCTGTTCGCCGGCCGCGCCGGGATCGTGACGTACCTGGCCGGACGAGGTGAGCGGGAACCGGCTCGCCGGCAGGCCCGGCTGCTGAGCTGGCACGCCCTGCCCTACCGGGACGGGATCGCCTTCCCCGGCGAGCAGCTGCTGCGGCTGTCCATGGACCTTGCCACCGGCACCGCCGGAGTGCTGAGCGCCCTCGCGGCGACCCGGCCGGCGAGCCCGGGCCGGCTGCCGTTCCTCACGCCACTGCCCGGCGCGGCACCCGCCCGGCCCACCCCACCGGCCGGCGACTGACCGGCCCCACCAGCTCCCCGGGGGCAACCCCGGGGTGGTCCGACCCGACGCGCACCGAAGGAGGTGACACGACATGGCCCTGCTCGACCTCCAGGGGATGGAGCTGCCGGCCGCCGAGCGTACCGGCGGGGGCAGCCAGGCGAGCCTGCTGCTCTGCGGCGACAGCTCGCTGAGCATCACCACCTGCAAGTGACCCGGCCGTCCACCCACGACGGCCACCACCGACACATCCGTCACGACAGAAGGAGAAGGATCATGGCTCTGCTCGACCTCCAGGCGATGGAACTGCCGACGACCGAGAACCACGGCGGGGGCAGCCAGGCGAGCCTGCTGCTCTGCGGCGACAGCTCGCTGAGCGTCACCACCTGCAACTGACGGACAGTTCGCCTGGCCCCGGGCCGGCTCACGCCGGTCCGGGGCCGCGCCCGTGGAGGTGCCATGACCCCGGCCGACCGGCTCCTGTGGCGCGCCGTCGGGTCCGCCGGCTGGTGGACCCCGGTGCTGCTCGGGGCCACCGTGGCCGGGGCGGCGGCCGAGCTGGCGCTGCCCGCGGCGCTGGGCCGCGCGGTCGACGCCGCCGTAGGCGCCACCGCCGGGGAGTCCGCCGGTCGCTGGCTCGCCGCGGTTGGCGCACTGGTCGTCCTCCTGGTCGGCGCGGGCGTGGTGCGGGACTACGGCACCGGCGCGGCGAGCGCCCGTTCCGTCGCCGGCCTGCGCCACACGCTGATCCGCCACATCCTCGCGCTCGATCCCCGCACGGCGGCCCGCCACCCGGTGGGTGACCTGGTCGGTCGCCTGGTGGGCCAGGTGGCCGACGCCGGGCAGGCCGCACCGACCCTCGTGCTGGCCGGCACCGTCCTGCTGCCGCCGGTGGGCAGCCTGGTGGCCCTCACCATGATCGATCCATGGCTCGGCGCGACGTTCGTCGTCGGGCTGGTGCTGCTGGGCGTGCTGTTGCGCGGGTTCGTCGCCGACGCGTCCGCCGCGGTCGCCGGCTACCAGCGGGCCCAGGGGCACCTCGCCGGGCTGATGGTGGAGGCGCTGGCCGGCGCGCGGACCATCGCCGCCGCCGGCACCGCCGGGCGGGAGGTCGACCGCGTCCTGACCCCGGTCCCGGAGCTGCGGCGGCACGGCACGCGGACGTGGACGGTGCTGGCCGGGGCCGCGACCCGGGGCGCCGTGCTCAGTCCGATGCTGCAACTGGCCGTGGTGACCGTGGGCGGGCTCTCCCTGGCCGCCGGGCGGCTGACTCCGGGAGACCTGCTGGCCGCCCTCCAGTACGCCGCGCTCGGCGCCGGCCTCGGCACCGTGGTCAGCGCCCTCAACAAGGCCGTGCGGGTACGCGCCGGCTGCCGTCGCGCGGCCGAGGTGCTCACCGAACCGGTCCGCCGGTACGGCGACCGGACCCTGCCGCCCGGCCCCGGCTGCCTGGAGCTGCGCGGGGTCAGTGTCCGGGCCGACGACGGCCGGCCGCTGCTCGACGGGGTGGACCTGCGGGTGCCGGGGGGCGCCCTGCTCGCCGTCGTCGGCCCGTCCGGCGCCGGCAAGTCCCTGCTCGCCGCCGTCGCCGGCCGGCTGCGCGACCCGGACGCCGGGGAGGTGCGGCTGGACGGGACGCCGCTGCCGGATCTGTCCGCGGCGGCGCTGCACGCGGCGGTCGGCTACGGGTTCGAACGGCCCGTACTGGTCGGCGAGACGGTGGGCGCCGCCGTCGGGTGCGGCGCCGACCCGGTGCCGGTGGCCCGGGCCGCGGCCATCCACGACTTCGTCGAGCGGCTGCCCGACCGGTACGGCACGCCGCTGGCCGAGGTCGCCATGTCGGGCGGGGAACGCCAGCGGCTCGGCCTGGCCCGCGCGCTGCGGGCCGAGCGGCTGCTCGTCCTCGACGACGCCACGTCCAGCCTGGACACGGTGACCGAGTACCGGGTGAACCGCGCGCTGACCGACCGGGCGGACCGGCGTACCCGGGTGGTGGTGAGCCACCGGGTCGGCACGGCCGCCCGGGCCGACCTGGTGGCCTGGGTGGCGGCCGGACGGATCCGCGCGGTCGGCCCGCACGCCGTGCTCTGGGACGACCCCGCCTACCGGGCGGTGTTCCGCTCGTGACCACGGTCGGTGCGGTGACCCGGGCCGCGCTGCGGGTACGGCGGGCCGCGCTGGTGCGGCTGGCCGCGTGGTCGGCGGCCGAGGCGCTGCCGGCGGCGCTCACCGGGCTGTTGACCGCGCGGGCCGTGGACGCCGGCTTCCTGGCCGGGCGCCCGGATGTCGGGCTGCTCTGGCTGGGGCTGCTGGCCGCCGCCGTGCTGGTCGGCGCCGTGGGCACCAACCGGGCGTACGCGTGCCTCGGCGACGTGGTCGAGCCGTTCCGCGACGACCTGCTACGCCGGGTGGTGGCCGGCGCGCTGGCGGGCGCGACGGACGGCCGGGTCGACGACGCGGCGGTGGGCCGCCTGACCCACCAGGTGGAGATCGTCCGGGACACCTGGGCCGGCCTCCTGACGGTGGTCCGCGGCTTCCTGTTCGCCGCGTGCGCCGCGATCGTCGGGCTGTTCTCCCTCGCCGCCCCGGTCGCCCTGCTGGTCACCGTGCCGGTGCTGGCCGGTCTCGGCCTGTTCGCGGCCGCCGTACCTGCGATGATCGCCCGCCAGCGGGAGTACGTGCTCGCCGACGAACGCCTCAGCCGGGTCGCGGTCACCGCGATCGCCGGCCACCGCGACGTGTCGGTGAGCGGCGCGCGCGAGCAGGTCACGCGCTGGGTGGGCCGGCACGTCGACGCGCAGGCGCGGGTGGAACGGCGGCTCGCCGCCATGGCGGTCACCCGTGGCCTGAGCCTGGCCGTCGGTGGCTGGCTGCCGGTGCCGGTGGTCGTGCTCGCCACCCCGTGGCTGGTCCGGCAGGGCCTCGGACCGGGCGCGGTGCTGGGCGCCCTGGTCTACGTCGTCCGGGGGGTGCAACCCGCCCTGCACACCCTCGTCCAGGGCGTGGCCGCCGGGGGGCTGCGGTTCACCGTCACCCTGGACCGGCTCCTGCGGACGGCCGTCCCGGCGCCCGGCGAGGCCGCGCCGGCCGGCGGGGCGCGGCCCGCGCCGCCGGGCCCGCCGGCGCTGTCCCTGCGGGGCGTGACGTTCCGGTACGGGCCGCACGCCGACCCGGTGCTCGACGGCCTCGACCTCGACGTGCCCGACGGCGACCACCTCGTGGTGGTGGGAGCCAGCGGGATCGGCAAGTCCACCCTGGCCGCGGTGATCGCCGGGGTGCTGCCTCCGCAGGCCGGCACGGTCGAGGTGGGCGGGACCCCGGTGGCCGGCGCGACGGCCGCCGAGCTGGCGCGGCGGCGGGTGCTGATCCCGCAGGAGGCGTACGTCTTCACCGGCAGCGTCCGGGACAACCTCCGCTACCTGCGGCCCGACCTGGCGGACCTGGAGATCGCCCGGGCGGCGGCCCGGCTGGGCCTGTCCGAGCTGGTGGACCGGCTCGGCGGGCTGGACGCGACGCTGCGCCCGGCCGGCCTGTCCGCCGGGGAGCGCCAGCAGGTGGCCCTGCTGCGCGCCTGGCTCTCCCCCGCGCCCCTGGTGATCCTGGACGAGGCCACCTGCCACCTCGACCCGGCCACCGAGGCGCGGCTGGAGACCGCGTTCGCCGAGCGGCCCGGCACGCTCGTGGTGATCGCGCACCGGGTCAGTTCGGCGCTGCGCGCCCGCCGGGTGCTGCTGCTCGACGGCGGGCGCGCGCTGCTCGACAGCCACCCGGGGCTGCTGGCCCGGTCGGCCGCGTACCGGGAGCTGGTGGGTTACTGGGAGGCCGGCGCGGAGCCGCTCAGATCCAGCCCGACTCCCGGGCGATCCGCACCGCTTCCAACCGGGTCCGTGCGCCGGTCTTCGCCATGATCCGGGAGAGGTGGTTGCGTACCGTCCCGGCCGACACCGCCAGCTTCTCGGCGATGTCCCGGACCGGATGCCCCTCAGCCGCCACGTCGAGCACCTCCCGCTCGCGGGGCGTCAGCGGGCTGTCGGCCACCTCCAGCGCCGCGACCACCAGCTCGGGATCGAGCACCACCTGACCACGGGCGAGCAGCCGCACGCCCTCGGCGATCCGCTGCGGGGGCACCTCCCGGCTGAGGAAGCCGACCCGTCGCCCGTGCTCGGCGAGCACTGGACGGACCCGGGCGGCGCGGCGCCGTTCCACCAGGACCAGCAGCCGCCCGCCGCCGTCGGGGTCGCCCCCGGCGGCGATCCGGGCGAGCTGGTGCAGGGGTACGAGGTCGGCGTCGACGACGGCGACGTCCGGACGGTCGTCCCGCAACGCCTCACGCAGGGCGTGCGCCGTGGCCGCCTCGCCGACGACATCGATGTCGCCCTCGGCGTCGAGCAGATGGGCGAGGGCCCCCCGAACCAGTCGACCCTTGAGCGCGAGCAGCGTGCGGACCATGGCGACTCCCGGACATGACCCCCCGATCCTGACTTGGCGTGTGCGGCTGATGACGCACCGTCAGGGAATTTAATCGAAGATGACCGTTACGCAACACCCCTGTGATCCGCGTGTCGTCAGATCCAGCACGCGTCCCTGGCCCGCTCGACCGCCTCCCAGCGGTTCCGCGCGCCGGTCTTGCGCAACAGGCTGGACACGTGGTTGCGCACGGTGCCCGGCGCGAGGTGGAGCCGCTTCGCGATCTCCGCGGTCCGGAGCCCCTCCGCCGCCGCCGCGGCCACCTCGCGCTCCCGTTCGCTGAGCGGGTTCACCGCGGCGTCGAGGGCGGCGAGCGCCGTCAACGGGTCGATCATGCGCTGCCCGCGGGCCACCGCCCGCAGCATCTCGACCAGCTCCTCCGGCGGCACGTCCGTGGCGACCACCCCGCGGACCCGGGCGCCGAGGGCCCGGCGCAGCGCCCGGGCGGTGCGGCGGGCGGTCAGCACGACGACGGCGCACCCGTCGGCGTCCGGTCCGGTGACCACAGCGGGGTCGTCCACCGCGTCGAGATCCACCAGCAGCAGGTCGGGACGGCAGGCGGCGAGCAGCGCCGGCACGCTCCCGGCCGGCTCCGTGTCGCCGACCACCGCGAAGCCCGGCGTGGCGGCGAGGACCGCGACCACGGCGGTCCGCAGCAGGCCCGGCTCCGCGACCACCGCCACCCGCACCGGCGCGGAGACCGTCCCGTCCCGTACGTCGCCCACCTGGACCACTGTGCCGGAAGGACCCGCGGATAGTCGAGTTCGCTCGAGGTTGTCCAACATAGGGCGGTCCCGGCGGCACCTGCGGACGTCGGGTTCCGCCGGTCAGCCCTGCCGCAGCGCCGGCATCGGGACCGGCACGGCGAGCGCGGTGGCCCCGGCGCCCGCGCCCTTCTCACACGTGTTCGGCGGCACGGTGCCGATGCCCCGCGTGGCGGGGCGTTCCGCCGCCCAGAACATGAAGCCCAGCATGCCGGCCGTGCTGCCCGCGCCGTGCGGCGCGACGCTCTGCACGTACGGGGCGGCCGCCTTCTGCACGGAGGTGGCGTAGTCGACGCACTCGGGGAGCGGCTTGCCGCCGTAGGCCAGGTAGACCGCGCCGGTGAACTTGGCCGGGGCGAGCGGGGGCACCGGCGGGTTGTACTGCGCCTTGCCGTCGACGTGCTCCTGCCAGTTCGCCTGCGCGGTGCCGGCGGCGACCGGCCGGGCCGTGACCATGGCGTTGGCGTAGTCGAGCACCGGGGCGTCGGTGCGCAGCCAATCCGCGGTGGCCTTGCGGTTGAGGTCGATCAGCCAGCGGTCGCCGGCGGCCACGTCGATGGTGAGCCGGGCCGGCGCGCGGGCGCCCGTGGCGTCGTACGGGTGGACGGCCCGGTAGGCGTCGATGAAGGACTGGAGGCCGGCCAGGTTCGGGCCGGTGTTCTGCTCGTAGTCGATCTCGATGCCGACGCCGAGCCGGGTGGCCACCGCGGCGGCCCGCTGCCCGAGCAGGGTGGGATTCTCCGCGAGCGCCGCGTCCCAGTCGTCGGTGTAGGTGATGCCGCCGATCGAGAGCATCACCCGGACGCCGCGGCTCGTGAAGTACTGCACGATCTCGCTGGTCATGCCGCGCGGCACCCCGTCGAGGGTGGTGGCGTCGGTGGTCTGGCGCAGCAGGTCGAGCGGGTTGACGAAGCTCAGCACCACGAGGTTGACCGAGGGCCGGCCGTCGCCGCGGTCGACCAGCCAGTGGTTCTGACTGTCGAACTGGGTGACGGTGCGGGCCGTGCCCCAGGTGCAGAAGTCGTCGCCGCAGTGCCAGGCGCCGTAGACCTGGACGGGGGCGGCCGCCAGCGGCACGGGCGCGGGCGCGGCGACGGCCGGGCCGGTGGTGGCGAGGACGAGCAGCAGAGCGGCAAGAAGTACCGAGCGTCGCATGGGGACCTCCCCGACTGTTCAGTACGCCTTGTTTACAGTAGGGCGACGACCTGCGTCAATGCGTCGCGGCGATCCGGTCCAGCACGCGTCGCTGGAAGGCGCGGGCCTCCGGGCCGGCCGGCGGGAGGCCGCCCCGGCGGGCCGCGATCGACCGGCGGATCAGCTCGCCGTCCGGGTCGTCGGCCTCGATCCGCCGTCCGGCGTCCACCTTCCCCAGCCAGACGCCGTCGCGGCAGCGGACCAGCGCGCGGCAGGCGCCGAGCACCGCGTCCTCCGCGCCGGGAGCGGGGGCGTCGCCGGCCGGGGTGGGCAGCGCCAGCCACCAGCGCAGCGCCTCGACCAGCAGCCGCCGCAGCTCCGCGGGCCCCGGGTCGGCGAAGACGTCGGCGGCGGGCGGGCCGAGCAGGACCAGCCCGGACTGGCGCAGGATGCTGCGGTCCAGCGCGTACCAGAACCGCCCGTCGGCGGCGGGCCGGTCGGCCGGGTCGTAGGTGGCCCGGAACGGCATGGTGGCGCCCGTGTTCAGCTCGACCTCGAAGCCCGGCTCGGGGGTGCCGGAGGCGGCCACGTCCCGCCGGTAGACCACGAGTTCGAGGCCGCGCGCGGGGCAGGGCAGCGCCTCGTGCCGCAGCCGGTCCACCAGCGCCCGCTTCGCCGGCCCGTCGACCGGCCGGGCGACCACGAGCGCCACGTCCACGTCGCTGCGCCCCGGCTGGTAGACGCCCAGCCCGACCGAGCCCGCCGCGTACGCGCCGACCAGGTCGTCGCCGAGCACGGCCCGGGCCCGCCCGACCAGCTCGTCGAGGTAGCGCCGCACGTCGTCGTCCATGCCGGCATCCTGCCGGTCGGCGCCGCGGCGGTGCGGGGCGGGGTCAGTCCGGCGGGTCGGGGCAGCAGACGGTGAGCGCGCCGGGAACCGTCTTCACCTTCAGCTTCTTCGCCGTGCCCCGCGCACCGCCGTCCAGCTCGTACGTCTTCGGCTCGGCGAAGCGGACGGTGACCCTGCGTCCCCGGGTGATCCGCACGAACGGCGACTCGTCGGAGCGGCCGGCGGCCATCCGGCCCAGCGTGCGGGCCCAGTCCACGGCACCACTGGCGGTGGAGACGCCGATCTCCAGCGCGCCGTCGTCGGGGCGGGCGTCGTCGAAGGCGGGGATGCCGCCGGTGATGGTGCCGACGTTGCCGAAGAGCACGCAGCTCGCCTCGCCGTCGAACCAGTCCGCGCCGTCGACCCGGATCCGGGTCCGTACGCACTCGCCGCGGACGTGCCGCAGCCCGGTCCAGACGTACGCGATCCGGCCGAGCCGGCCCTTCAGCTTGCGGTCGGCGTCGCGGATCAGGTCGCCGTCGAAGCCGGCGCCGGCCATCACCGCGAAGTGCTCCCCGTTGAGCCGGCCCAGGTCCAGCTCCCGCCGCCGGCCGTGCAGGGCGATCCGGAGCGCCTCGGGCAGGTCGGCGGGGATGCCGAGGTTGGTGGCGAAGAGGCTGGCGGTGCCGGCGGGCAGGATGCCCATGGGCACGTCCGATCCGGCCAGGGTGTCGGCACAGCGCTGCACCATGCCGTCGCCGCCCCAGACCAGGACCAGCTCGGCGCCCTTGCCGAGCGCCTTGCGGACCTTCTTCGGCGCCTTGCGGCTCTTCGGCACCTCGTACCAGAGGAGCCGCCCGACCCCGGCGGCGACGAGGCCGGCGCGCAGCTCGTCGAGACCGCCGCCGAAGGTCTTCTTCCGGTGGGCGACGACCGCCACCACGCCGGCCGGCGGTACGCCGGTGTCGGTCGCGGGACGGTCGGCCGTGCTCGTGCTCATGACTCCCGTGGGTACCCCGCCGCCAGTTCTCCCACGCCTGCCGGGCGGGCGACGCGCCCGATTCGGATCAGCCGCATACTGTGATCGACCGACCTCGTTCGGTAGAGTACGGGCGATCGTCGGCGCGGTCCGGCGATCGGAGGGGTGCCCGGGATGACTCGACGCGGCGGACGGCTGACGCGAGCCGCGCTGCGTCTCGGCCTGCTGCTCGGCGGGGTCGCCGTGGCGTGGGGCGCCCACGAGATCGCCAACGCGGCCGCCGCCCACGCCGCCGAGCGCCCGCCCGCCGTCGACCGGCTCACCGACGTGTTGAACCCGGTCCTCGACAGGGTGAAACCGCTCCTCTCGCCCGGTCGGGCCGTCGCCGACCCGCACAGGGCCGGCAGTGCGCCCGCGCCGACCGGACGCGCCGACCGGCCGCGCGAGCGCTCCCGCCCCGACCACCGGGCCGACACCCGACGGGCCGACCGGCGCGCCGCCACACCGCGCGAGCGGTCCCGCCCCCGACCCGGCCACCGGGCCGACCCCCGTAAGGGCGGCCACCGCGCCGCCCCGGCCGCCCGGCCCGGATCGGGCCGGGACGACGGGCGACGGGCCGGGCCGGAGCGCGATCGCGGCGCGCCGCCGGGCGTGGTGGTCACGCCGGTGCGCGCCCGGGTGCTCGAGCCGGTGACGGGCGCCCTCCGACCCGTCATCGGCCGGCTGCGGCACGGGGAGCCCGCCCCCGCCGCCGGCGATGCCCGCCCGGTCGGTCCCGGCGTGCTCACCCCGGTCGGCAGGGTGCTCGCCCCGATCAGCAAGCGGCTTCCCCCGGGGCTCGACCCGGTGTGGCAGGCCCTGAAGCGATTGGGCGAGCCGCTGGGCCACGCGCTGGAGGCGATCAAGCCGGCCAAACCGTCCAAACCGGTGACCGGTGTGCCCGACCCGCCCGCCGGACCGGTGACGGCACCGCCGGCCGCGACGCCTTCGCCGCCCGCCGCCGAGCGGACCACCCCGGACGAGCCGACCGGCCCCGTCGACGAACCTGGACGCACCTGGGCAGGCGCGGTCGGGGCAGACGCGCACGGGTCGGCGGTCCGCCGCCCGGCGGACGCCACCGCCGTGGCGTCGCCCGAGCCGGCCGGCGCCGAGCGACCGCGCCTGCCGCGGCCGGACCGGGACCGCGCGCCGGCCACACCGGTCCCGGCGGGCAACGGCGGGGTCGGGTCGTCCGGTGCCGCCCACGGCGATACCGCCGCCACAAGCGCCACCGTCTGGGTCCCGCCGATCCTGACGGGCCGGCGCTGCCACGCGGCCGACGGTCCGGCGCGGGCCTCCCACTCGCCCCGCCCGGGCACCCGGCCCGCCTGACCGCCCGCGGTAGCGGCGACCGCCCGCACCGCGCCCCGGCTCCCTCCCTCGCCCGACAGTTGCGCGGCCACTCACGGCCGGCGCCGGCCAAGGACCATCCCGGCGCCCTGCGACTTCCGCGATCACTCTGGTGACCAGGAGTTCCCTCATGAGCACAGCCACACCCGTCGTCCGGGCCCGGTGGTGCGACATCGGCCGGATCGCCGATCTCGTCGCCGACGCACTCTCCCCCACCGCCCTCGCGGCGTGGCTCGTCCCCGACACGCAACGCCGCACCGCCGTGCTGGCGGCCGTGGCCCGGATCTGGACCGAACACGCGATGTTGTTCGGCGACGCGTTCCTGCTCCACGACGGCACGGCGGCGACCGTCTGGTTCCATCGCTACCGGCCCATCCCGTCGCCGAGCCGGTACGCCGACCGCCTGGCCGCGGCCGCCGGCCCCGACGAGGAGCGCTTCCTGCGGCTCGACGAGGCGCTCGCTGCCCGCCGACCGGCGGAGGCGCACAACCACCTCGCGCTGCTCGCCGCGCCCGGCCCGGCGGCCGCCCGGCGCGCCGCCGCGGTGCTGGCCGGGGCGCAACGGTGGATGGACACGCTGAGCCTGCCGACCTACGCCGAGGCGTTCACGGAGACCGACCGGGACCTGTTCCGGCGGCACGGGTACGCCGACCGGGAAGCCTTCACCGGGCCGGGCGACACCACCACCCACCCGATGTGGCGCCTCTCGCCGCTCTGGGCCGGCCGGTCCGGGGGCAACGGGCGCTGGCCGGTGCGCCGGATCGGCAGCCCGACCAGCAACGGCCGGGCCACCGGGTGGGCCCTGCGCTGAGCAGGATCCGGGCCGGGGCGGCGGTCATCCGCCCCGGCCCGGGTCGGCTCAGCGCAGCGGCGGGTTGGCGTACCGCACCAGTTCGAGAGCCTGCTGGTCGAACCACGCGCCGGCGGCCGGGTCGGCCATGCCGCCGCGCGCCGGGTCCCGCCCGGTGCCGGTGCCCCGGTCGCACTGCCCGTCGGACTGGCCGGGCGTCTTCACCCAGAGGAACGCGTCGGCGAGCGGGTCACCGGTGGCCGTGGTGGGGCGCAGGCCGAGCCCACGGTCGGGCGGGTTGCACCAGGTCTGCGGGTCCGGCCAGGTCACCCCTGCCGGCGCCGTCCACGGACCCTGCCCGTTGCGGCTGGTGTCCACCACGAAGTGGGCCAGCTGGTCGGCCGGCACGTCGCCGACGTTCTCGGCGTACCAGGCGTCGGTGCGGCCCCAGGTGCTGAAGTCGGCCGGGTCGGCCGGGTAGTACTGGCTGGCGCACCACTCGAAGTGGCCGCGTGCCCACTCGGGGCCCTCGGTGCCGTAGTACACGCACCTGGCGATCCAGTTGCCGTACTTGAGCTGCCGCTCGGTGGTCTCGTAGTTGGAGACGTTCAGGAAGAAACCGTCGGCCCGGCCGACACCGGCCTTGACCAGCCGGTCGGCGGCATCGCCGACGCCCAGCCAGGCGCTGTGCGTCCCGTCGAGGTAGACGCTCGTGCGGGGCAGGGCGGCGAGCTTGTCGACGGCGTAGTTCAGCATGGCGAACCGGTCGGCGGCGGCCGTCGCCGGGTCCGCCTCGGCCGGGCGGCACCAGTCCTGGGTGCCGTTGATCGTGGTGTACCAGGGGATGATGCCGAGGCCGTCGGGCTCCAGCATGACGGCCACCTCGTGGCCGCCGATGCCGCGGGCGAAGGCGTCGATCCACTGCTCGTACTCGGCCACCGAGGTGGCGCCGCCGGCCGAGTACTGCGCGCAGTCGCGGAACGGGATGTTGTAGGCCACCAGCACGGGCACGGTCTTCTTGCCGGCCGCCCGGCGTACCTCGGCGTTCACGGTCCGGGTCACCGCGGCGGCGGAGCCGCCGGTCACCCACACCGCCTGCGGCGTGTGGACCATGGCGCGCACTCCGGCGGCCTCCCGGTAGCGGCCGGCGGCGGTCAGCTCGGCGATCTGGGCCACCGCGCCGTGGTCGGGCCGGGGGGTGTAGAAGCGCACGCCGTCGCGGAGTTCCGCGCCGGCCGGCGCGGGCGAGAAGGGCACGGCCGCGGCGAGGGTCGCGGCGACGGCGGCCAGACCGGTGAGGGTACGCCGCCGGAAGGAAGTCAGGGCCACGTCATTGCTCCTGAAGGGGACGGGGGAACGGGTGATGGGAGCGTTCCCGCAGCTCGTCCGAGCCTGCCCGGCGCAGCCGCGACTGTCAATGTCCCACGCCCGCGGGGACCACCACCGCCGCACCGGATGACGCGGGAGGCCGGTGCCGTCGTCGCAGCTCCGCTAGCCTGCGAGCCGGGCAGGGACACGATTCGGGCGAGGAGTCGGAGGGTAACGAGTGCGGATGCATCAGACCGGTGACTACGACGACGCTTCCGCGACCCCCACTCCGGGGCGCAAGCGCCGACGGCATCGCCTGCTGGTCTTCCTGGCGGTGTTCGCGCTGCTGGCGGGCTCGGGCCTGGTGGCCGGCGGCTACTACTTCGACAGCGTGCCGACCCCCACCGACCTCAAGCTGCCGGAGTCGACCACCGTCTACTACGCCGACGGGCGCACCCCCATGGCGAAGCTGGGCGCGGAGAACCGCACCATCGTCCCGTACGACCAGATGAACGACTCGGCCAAGCAGGCCATCGTGGCGGCCGAGGACCGCACCTTCTGGACCAACAAGGGCGTGGACTTCAAGGGCGTGCTCCGGGCGGCCTGGGCGAACGTCACCGGCGGGCAGCGGCAGGGCGCCTCCACCCTCACCCAGCAGTACGCGCGGGTCGCCGCCGACCTGCGCGGGGTGACCTACTCGCGGAAGCTGCGCGAGGCGGTCGTCGCCTGGAAGCTCGACGACACCTACAGCAAGGAGGAGATCCTCGGCTTCTACCTGAACACCGTCCCGTTCGGGCGGGGCGCCTACGGGATCGAGGCCGCCGCACAGACCTTCTTCGGCAAGACGGTGCGCCGGGACGCCCCGCCGCAGCAGCAGCTCACCCCGGCCGAGGCGATGGTGCTCTGCGCCATGGTGAAGCAGCCGGAGGCGGACCCGGCCGACCCCGAGGGCTCGCCCGGCTACGACCCCCGCCGCAACGCACTCGCCAGGCAGAACTCGATCGACCGCTGGAACTACATCCGCGACGGCATGGTGAAGCTCGGTTACCTCACGCCGGAGCAGGCGGCGAACCTGGCGTACCCGGACTCGGTGCGGCCCATCGACCCGAACGCGGGCCGCTCGGGCCTGGACCGGCCGACCGGCCTGGTGGTCAACCACGTGCTCAGCGAGCTGCGGGAGACCGAGGCGTTCCGCGGCAAGCCCGACGAGGTGATCCGAGACGGCGGCTACAAGATCGTCACCACCATCGACAAGCGGGTGCAGGACGCCGCGGAGGCCGCCGCCGACATCCGCCGGGACAGCGCACCGGAGGCGGTCCGCGGCCAGCCGAAGAACTGGCAGGCCGCGCTCGTCGCCGTGGAGCCCGGCACCGGCCGGGTGCTCGGCTACTACGGCGGCAACAGCGGCTCCGGCGCCGACTACGCCGGCTGGTACCGCGACGAGAACGGCCAGGCCCGCGGGTTCGGCCAGCACCCGCCGGGCTCGTCGTTCAAGGTGTACGACCTGGCCGCCGCCGTCGAGAACGACATCTCCGTGAAGCAGCGGTTCGACTCGCCCGACACCAAGGAGTTCCCGGAGTCGGGCCGGACCAAGGGCAGCGCGGCCGGCCCGATCCGCAACGCCGAGCACGCGCCCTGCCAGCCGAACTGCGCGCTCTGGGAGGCGACCGTCGCCTCGCTGAACGTCACCTACTTCGAGCTGACCGAGAAGCTCGGCACCGCCAAGGTCATCGACATGGCGAAGCGGGCCGGGGTCGAGTCGATGTGGGAGACGGTCAAGGGCAACCCGCAGCCGCAACGTGTGGACCTGCGGAGCGAGCCCGCCGACGAGGTGGCCCGGCGGTTCTCCACCGAGGTCGGCATCGGCCAGTACGGCATCAGCGTCCAGGACCACGCCAACGGGATGGCCACGTTCGCGGCCGGCGGCAAGCGGGCCGACGCGCACTTCGTCCGGTCGGTGACCAAGGGCGACGAGAAGGTCTACGGCGAGCAGCTCAGGACGACCGACCTGGGCCTCGGCCAGGAGGCGCTCAACCAGCTCGACTGGACGCTGCGCCGGGTCAAGGCGGCCAAGCTGGACAACGACTGGGACTCCGCCGGCAAGACCGGCACCTGGCAGGCCGGGCAGAGCACCACCCAGAACGTGCACACGTGGATGGTCGGCTGGACCGGGGCGCTCGCCTCCGCCGTCTGGCTGGGCACCACCGACGGCAAGCCGCTCAAGACGAAGGACGGCAGCTACGAGGTCTACGGCTCCACCGGGCCCGGGCCGATCTGGCGGCAGTTCATGACGGACGCGACCGCGGCGTTGAAGCTCGACCCGGACAAGTACCGGTTCGCCGAGCCGGCGTTCCCGGACGACGCCCCGGAGACCCCGGCCCCGACGACCCCACCGGCGTCCGCCTCGCCCACCCCGTCGGCGTCGCCGACGCCGAGCCCGACCCCGTCGCGCCCGAGCCCCAGCCCGACTGAGCGGCCGACCTCCCGGCCGACCATCTCGCCCTCGCTCACCCCGCTGCCGACCCTGTCACCGTCGAAGACCCGGCGACCCCGGTGACCGCGGGTCGGCCGTGGGCGACGGGTGCGATGATCGGCCGGTGGTGAACCCGACGACGCAGGCGATCCGGTCGGCCTGGGCGGCGCTGGGCGGGGACCCGGCCGCCGCCGCGGCGGTCCGGACGGCCGGTCCCGCCGGGGCGCTGCCGGCCCGGCTGCCGGTCACCGACCTGGCCGTGGCCTGCGTCGCCGCCGCCGGGCTGGCCGGCCTGGAGCTGGCCCGGGCCCGCGGGGCCGCGACGGACGGCCCGCTGACCGTCGACAGCCGTGCGGTGGCGGTCTCCTTCACCAGCGATCGGCACCTGCGGGTGGACGGGCAGGCGTTCAGCGGTTTTGCCCCGCTGTCCCGGTTCTGGCCGACCGCCGACGGCTGGGTGCGTACCCACGCCAACTACCCGCACCACCGGCGGCGGCTGCTGGCCGCGCTCGACCTCGACCCGGCGCGGCCCGACGACGAGGTGCTCGTGGCGGCCGTGGGCGAGCGGATCGGCGCCCGCCCGGCCGTCGAGGTCGAACAGCGGGTCACGGCGGCCCGCGGGCTCGCCATCGCGGCCCGCAGCCCGGAGGAGTGGGACGCCCACCCGCAGGCCGTGGCCGTCGCGGCGGAACCCCTGGTCCGGCTGCGGGCCGACGCGCCGGCGGCGGCCCGTCCGGCGCCACCCGCGCCGCCCGGCCTGCCCGCCACCGGGGTACGCGTGCTCGACCTGACCCGGGTCATCGCCGGCCCGGTGGCCACCCGCTTCCTGGCCCTGCTCGGCGCCGACGTGCTGCGCGTCGACTCCCCCGGGCTGCCCGAGCTGGAGCCGCAGCACCTGGACACCGACGCCGGCAAGCGCTCCACCCTGCTCGACCTGGGCCGGGACGCCGATCGGGCCCGGTTCGCGGCGCTGCTCGCCGACGCCGACGTGGTGGTCACCGGCTACCGGCCGGGAGCGCTGGACCGGTGGGGCCTCTCCCCCGAGGCGCTGCGCCGCCACCACCCCGACCTGGTGGTGGCGCGGCTGTCGGCCTGGGGCGGCGGCCCGTGGGCCGGGCGGCGCAGCTTCGACAGCCTGGTGCAGGCCGCCACCGGGATCGCCGACATCGAGCGGCGGCCGGACGGCGCACCCGGTGTGCTGCCCGCCCAGGCGCTCGACCACGGCACCGGCTACCTGCTCGCGGCTGCGGTGCTGCGGGCGCTGGCCCGGCGCGCCGTCGACGGGGGCGCGTGGACGGCCGAGTTGTCGCTGGCGCGTACCGCCCGGTGGCTGCGGCAGGAGCTGCCGGCCGGGCCGGTCCCGGACGCCGCGCCGCCCGACCCCGACCCCTGGTGCGCCGAGCGGGACTCGCCCGCGGGCCGCCTCCGGTACGCGCTGCCGCCGGTCACCCTGCCCGGCGGCCGGCGGGACTGGGCTAGCCCGCCGACGCGGTGGGGCGGCGACCCGCCGGCCTGGCCGGCCCGCTGAGCGCGGAGCCGCCGCCGGGCGGGACCGGCTCGCCGCCCACCGCCGGACGGACCCGGGTCAGGGGGCGAGCACGAGCCGCCGCAGCTCGCCGTCGAGGGTGGCCGCGTCCACACCGCCCGGCCAGCCGCGCAGCAGCGCGCCACCCTTGGCCACGACCACCACGGCCGGGGGCTCGCGGACCGCGTACGACCGCCAGATCGTGCCGTCGGCGTCGAGCACGACCGGGTAGTCGACGCGGTGTTCCCGCAGGTAGCGCTGGACGTCCTCGGGCCGGTCCTCGGTGGCCACGCCGACGAGGACCACCTCGTCGGAGTGGCGGCGGGCCAGCTCGCTCAGGGCCGCCTGGCGGTCGGCGCAGAGCGTGCACCAGGAGGTGAAGAAGACGAGCACGACCGGACGGTCGGCCCACAGGTCGGCGAGGGCGACCGGGCTGCCGTCGGTGAGCGCGCCGGTGACGGCGGGCGCGCCGGGCGCCCCGGACGGCCCCGGGCGCAGCGCGAGGCCCGCCGGAGGGGGGCCGGGCAACGCGGCGGCCCCACCGGCGACCGGCGCCGGCCGGGCGGGCGGCTCGTCCCCGCCGGAGCAGCCGGTCACGCCGAGCGTCGCGGCCACGGCCACGGCGGCCAGGCGGGCGCCGTACCCCCGGGTCATGACGGCACCACGGCGACCAGCGCCGGCCCCTCGGTGTCGTTCGGGGTGAGGTCGACCGGCGGGTGGCCGTCCACGACCAGCCGGTAGGCGTCCCGCGCGGCCAGGTCGACCGGCACGGCGAACTCGCAGTACGTCGGCACGCGCGTGACCTCCAGGTCCTCGGCGAAGGTCGCCACCGACCGGCCCGGGGACAGCGCGCCCTCGGCGAGGGTCCGGCCCGCGGCGTCGACCACCTGGAACGGCGACCGGTTGTGGAAGTGCGTGTACGGGCCGGTGCCGGCGCACTCGACGCCCGCCGGCCGGATGTTGATGTCCCGGACGAGCACCCGCACGGTCATCGCCGTCCGGGCCTCCTCGGCGTCACCGCACGCGGTGAGCGCGCCGGTGAGCAGCGACGGCAGCACCAGCGCTGCCAGCAGGCGACGCATCGGTCCTCCTGGTCGTCGGGGCGGGTCCGGGGCGGCGCGGCCACGCGGGCCGCACCGCCCCGGTCTCGCGGTCAGCCGAGCTGCGCCCGGGGCCGTTCGACCCGGCACTGGCTGGTCACGGTCCGGCTCGGGTCGCTCTCCGAGGTGGCCGTGAGCGTCACCAGGGTGGTCGCGCTCGCGCCGGAGCCGGCGCCGACCGAGACGGCGACCGGGGTGCTGGCCCCGAACTCGGCCGTGGCCAGCTCGTTCGGCAGTTCCACCCGCCAGCCCTGGCCGCCGACGCTGGCCGAGAGCCGGTAGACGTCGGAGCGCAGGTACGCCCCGGCGTCCTCCGGGTGCGGCTGCCCGCCGGCCACGTACGTCCCGGTGTTGGTCAGGTCGAACGTGCAGGTGGCGCCCTTGCCGGTGGGCTCGCCCCGGGTCACCAGGTGACCCTTGGACAGCGCCACCCCGTGCGTGCTCGGCCCGGCGCCGTCCAGCGACCGGACGGCCACCGTGTACGACAGCACCCCGTCGCCGTCCCGGCGCAGGTTGAGCACGTAGAAGTGCAGCCGGTTGGCCTCGTCCACGTACTCGTACTCGCTGCCGGAGTTGGCCCCGGCGTGGAACAGCGCGTCGGACAGCTGGCGGTAGTCGCCCATGGTGATCTTCTGCGGGGTGCCGTTCGGCTGGTAGAAGTCGACCATGTCGATGTCCTGCGGGTTGGCGTCGACCACCCACACGAACGGCGCGCTGTCGGTGTTCTTGGTCTTGCTGATGAGCACGCCGTTGTCCGGGGTGAACGAGTCCGCGCCCAGCCGGTCGACGACCTCGACGGTGTAGTTGTTGTACCGGCCGCCGTCGCAGAGCGGGTCGGTCGTGACGGTGCACGCCGGCGAGCGGTCGGTGTTCATGGCGATGTTGAGGCCGGTGAGCCCGCCGGGCCCGGCGTCCACGGCCCGGGCCGTCACGTCGGCGACCACCATCCCGGAGGTGGCCAGACCCTCGCGGGACAGCCGCAGCACGTGCTCCTCACCGAGCAGACCGATCTTCAGCTTGTCCCGCAGCATGTGCAGCGAGCCCATCGACCCGCCGTTGACCGGTGGGATCTGCCAGCGGGTGTGCGGCCCGCCCGGCCCGTTGAACGACCCGCGCGACATCATGCTCCAGATGCCGGTGTACGCGCGGCGCAACGGCGTGCCGTACGGGTTGTTGTAGTTGTCCCCGATGCTCAGCAGGTGGCTCAGCTCGTGGGCGTACACGCCCTGGCCGGAGCTCTCCGCCTGGGTGGAGGAGCCACCGCCGGCGTTCGGCCAGATGGTCGCGGCCGCCTTCCACGAGGTCCACTCGACGTACCGGGTCTTCGCGTAGTTGGGCAGGGCGGGGTCGGGCGGGCCCCACGCGTCCGGCACGTCCTCCTTGGTCTGGAACATCATCTGGCCGAACTCCTGCCAGGTCGACGACTCGTCCTGGCCGGCCGAGAGGATGAAGACCAGCTCGAAGCTGTCGGCCACCGCGTCGCCGACGGCCGCGCGCCAGGCGCCCAGCCCGTCGGTGCGGATGTTCTTCGCGCACGCGTCCCCGGCGGGGCAGGCGCCGGGGTTGAAGCCGTTGTCGATGCCGTACTGGTAGGACTTCGCGGGCATCCGGTACGGGCCGAAGCCGCTGAGGTCCACGCCGTACCGGCCGTTGGAGTCCTGCATCCAGTACTCGTGCAGGGTGTGTCCCCGGTTGAGGTCGCCCGGCTTGTTGAGGAAGTCGGTGTAGAACCCCGCGACCCGGTCGCGGGGCACGTTGGCGGCGGTCGCCTGAGGGTTGCCGAAGACCGTCGAGCCGGCGGGCTGCGTGATGACGAACGGCTGGTCCACGTAGTCCAGCGTGACCAGCGCGATGTTGAAGTTGCGGACGGAGCCGCGCACGGTCGGGTCCGCCCAGTTCCGCCCCGGCACCGGCCGGTAGTCGTCCCAGGTCATCGTGTCGGGGTTCTGCCAGCGCTGGGGGTCGAGCGGCTGGAACGGGGCGGGCCCGGCCGGCGGGTCGCCCGGTGCGGCGAGGGCCGGTCCGGCGGAGCCGGTCGCGACCAGAACGGTCGTGACGGCGGCCGCCAGCACCGAGCGCCAGACCGCACGCCTGGTGGGCAGAAGGCGCATCGAGTCACCTCTCAGGTCGGGAGCGGGTGGGGGCGGGGCGATCAGGAGGCACTCGCCGCCCGCATTGATCACGCCCGATACCGACCCTAGGAGCCGGCCGCCGGGGCGGTCACCGTGCAGATGTCGGCAGGTGGACCGGCGACTTCCGACACGTGCAGGACGGTCATGTCGCGGGCACCGGCCCGGTGTCGGCCCCCTCGGCCCGCCGCAGGTCCCGGCACAGCCGCTCCTGCAGATCGGGCGGCAGCGCGGCACGGGGCGGGCGGCACGGACCGCCGTACCGGCCGGCCAGGCCCATGGCCAGCTTCACCGCCTGCACCCCTTCGGTGCGGGCGCCCCAGCCGAGCAGGGGGTGCAACCGGGCGTAGAGCGGCAGCGCGGCGGCCAGGTCGCGGGCCGCGCAGAGCCGGTGCAGGCGCAGGCAGAGCCGGGGCAGGGCGTTGGGGCAGCGCGCGAGCCACCCGGTCGCGCCGCACACGGTCAGCTCCAGCAGCACGTCGTCGGCGCCGGCCAGCACGTCGAGGTGCGGGCAGAGGTCGCGTACCCGGTGCAGCCGGCGGACGTCGTCCTCCCGTACCGCCACCACGCCGTCGGTCTCGGCGATCCGGGCCAGCAGGTCCGGCGTGAGGTCCACGGTGGCCTCGGCCGGATCGCGGCACACCACCACGGGCAGCCCGACGGCGGCCACCTCGCGGTAGTGGGCCACCACCTCGGCGGGGCCCCCCGGGTAGCCGACCGGCGGCGGGGCGAGCACCGCCCCCGCCCCGGCGGCCCGCGCCTGCTCGGCCCACTGGCAGGCCTGCCGGCTGCCGTACCCCCCGACGGCCGGCAGCACCGCGCAGCCCGGCGGCGCGGCCTCCACGGCGGCGCGGACCACGTCGGCGCGCTCCCCTTCGGACAGGGCGGCGTACTCCCCCAGCGGGCCGCACGGCGCCACACCCCGGCAGCCGGCGTCGCCGAGCCACCGCACGTGCTCCTGGAGCCGGTCGTAGTCGACGGAGAGGTCGTTCCGGAACGGCGTGGGGAGGGCGACGACGACACCCTGCCACGGCGTGGTTGCGGCCACGTCGGTGTTCCCTTCTCGGCGGAACCGGCCCCGCACACGTTAGGGGCGTCCCGGCCCGCGGTCTTCCGACAGATGCCGGAAAAGCTCACTGTTACCTGGCACGGCCACCGCGGGTATTGCGCGCCCGGCCAACATCATCGGAGGGTAGGCCCAGGGGTCCGTACCAGCACACATGCGGCCCGCCCCGTGCGGTGACCCCGCCGGGACCCGGGCCGGTCCGGGGGAAGCGCATGCGCATGGAGCTGCAACGCATCGTCGACCGGGTCGCGGCGCGGGTGAAGCGTCCGGCACTCATCGAGGACCGGCGCCAGCGGGTCGTGGTCTACAGCGAACACACCGGGGTGATCGACGGGGTACGCCGCAGCGCGATCCTGCGCCGGCACAACACCCCGGAGGTGATCGCCTGGGCCCGGGAGATCGGCGTCATGGAAGCCCGGCAGCCGGTGCGTACCCCGGCCTGCCCCGACCTGGACCTGCTGCCCCGGGTCTGCGTGCCCATCCGGCACCAAGACCTGCTGCTGGGTTTCGTGTGGTTCATCGACGCGGCGGAGGGAATGTCCGACGAGGACATCTCGGTGGTGACCGAGGCGATGCCGGACCTGTCGCTGGCCCTCTACCGGGAGAACCTGCTCGGCGAGCTGACCTCGCAGCGGGAGGCGGAGGCGACCCGTACGCTCCTCGTGGAGTCCCCCGAGGCCCGGCGGGAGGCGGTACGGTCGCTGCTCACCGACGGCGTGGTGGCCCGCGACGGCCAGGTCACCGCCCTGGTCGCCCAGCTCGCGGCGACCCGGGACGACGTGCTCGACGACAAGGCCCGCATCGCCCTGGAGCACGCGCTGGTGGCCACCCGGCAGTGGGTGGGGTCGCGCGAGACCCTGCACCTGGTCCGGCACGACCACGGGGTGCTGCTGCTGTGCGGCGGGCGGGCCACCGGCCGGGTGGCGGCCGAGGACGCCGCCGCGCACCTCGACCAGGCGCTGCGGGCCGCGACCCGGGGGCTGGCGTCGGTGAGCCGGACGGTGCTGGGCGTCGGTGACGGCCGGCCCCGGCTCTACGACAGCCTGCTGTCCTACCAGGAGGCGTTCCAGGCCGCCCGGGTGGGCGTGCAACTGCCCGCCCTGGGCCCGGTCGTGCCCTGGGCCGACCTGGGCATCTACCGCCTGCTGTCCGGCGTGGACACCCGGCACCTGGACGTCGCGCGGGTCCACCCGGGGCTGGGCCGGCTGCTCGGCGACGAGGCGCACCAGGTGCTGCTGGAGACCCTGGAGGTCTACCTGGACCTGGCCGGCAACGCCCATGCCACCGCCGAACGGCTGCGCCTGCACCGGACCACCCTGTACTACCGGCTCCAGCGGGTGGAGCTGCTCGCCGGCACCGACCTCAAGGACGGCAACGAGCGGCTGTGCCTGCACCTGGCGCTGAAACTGGGCCGGCTCACCGGCGGGTACCAGCCGGGCCGGTGACCGGGGCGGGACGATTACGCCCCGCCCCGGTGTCCCCTAGAGGCCCGCGGCCTCGGCCGCGGTCCGGCCGCCGACGATCGGCAGGGTGAGCCGGCTGCGGTCGAAGTGCACGGTGATGTGCGCCCGGTTCTGCTTGGCCCGGCTGCTGTAGCCCGAGTACGACCCGAGCAGCACCACGCCGATCTGGTGGCCGGCGGCGAAGACGTAGTCCTCGGGGAGCAGGTTCAGGTCGACCGCGGTCTTCTGCCCGGGCACGAGCGGCGTGGACACCGACGGCGAGTCGAGGTTGAGGCCGTCGATGACGCCCTTGGTGACCAGCTCCTGCGGGTTGGTCGCGACGGTCTTCTCCGTCTTCCGGTAGCAGGCGTTCTCGGCGAAGCCGCCCCAGGTCGCCGTCTCGCCCCAGCAGTCCTCCTCGGTCAGCGTGCGGATGCCGTCACCGCTGGTGCTGAACCGCGCGCGGGTGCCGTAGTCGACGAGGAGCCCCGCGAAGCTGGTGTCCTCGCCGTCGACGGTCGCGTTGATCTTCACGACCGGCGTGCCCGAGACGTGCAGCGGCGCCGTCAGCGGCGCGGACAGGAACACCAGGCGGTTCTCGGTGTTGGCCGCCGGGTCCGACGGGTGCCGGATGGCGTTGGCGGCGCTCATCGTGGGGGTGTCCTGGAAGGTCGCCGACCCGTTGCCGGGGCCGGAGCGGACGGCGAGCCCGCCGACGTTCCCGGCCTCCGGCGCCCGGAGGAACACCTGCGTCGGCCGGGCGTCCGGCAGCGGCCAGGTGCGGGCGGTCTCCCAGACGTCCGGCGCCCGCTCGATGTCGACGGCCGGCTCCCGCATGATCCCGGTGTCGAGGCCCTGGAGCCACTGGTCGAACCAGCGGTGCAGGGTGTCCACCCAGGCACCCCGCCGGAAGTCGAACGGGTCGACGTGGCCGGTGCCGGTCAGCCAGAGCTTGCGCGGCACGCCCTGCTCGCCGAGCGCCGTCCACCACTTGCTGAAGTGGTCCGGCCGGACGTTGTCGTCGTTGATGCCGTGCACCACGAAGACGCTGGCCCGGACCCGGTCGGCGTGCGGCACGTAGTCCCGCTCGGCCCAGAAATCGTTGTAGTCGCCGGTGACGTCGTCGCCGCCCTGTCCGAGGGCGGTACGCACCGCCGCGCAGTGCGCCCGGCGGGCCGGGTTGGTGACCGTGTTGGCGAGGCTCCCCGAGTAGTTGTTCGCCCGGGTGACGAGGCCGTTGCTGCGGGAGTAGTCGTACCAGCTGGAGATCGCCGAGATCGGCACGATGGTGGTCAGCCCCGCCACCCCGTCGGCCGCCGCGGCGTTGGCCAGCGTGCCGTCGTACGACTTGCCGATCATGCCGGTGCGGCCGTTGTGCCAGTCCGCCACGACGGGCCGGCCGGTGGCGTCGACGCCGGGCCGACGCCCGTTGAGCCAGTCGATGGCCGTCGGCGCGCTGATGTTGTCCGCCCGGCCGCCGGTGACCGGGCAGCCGGTCGAGTTGTTGGTGCCGATCATGTCGAGCAGGACCACCGCGTAGCCGCGCGGGACGAAGTAGTTGTCGTAGAACAGCGGCCAGGTGTCGTTGAGCCCGTCGCCGTCCACGTCGGCCTTGCACTCGCTCTCGTTGCCCCGGCAGACCGTCGAGTAGTACGGGCTGGCGTCCATCACCACCGGCACCTTGAGCCCGTTCTCGCTGGCCCGGGGCCGGATGATGTCCATGGCCACGACGTCGCGCGCGCCGTCGTCGTCGGTGTCCACGTCCGAGGTGACGAAGATCCGCTCCCGGACCGCGTCGGCGTACCCGAACACCGGTTGGGTGACGCCGCCCTCCACCACCAGCCGGGCGGGCTCGTCGGCGCCCGGCTGGGCCAGGGCGCCGGTCGCCGGCAGCCCCGTGACGGCGACCACCAGGGCCACCACCGAGGCCCGCCAGGCTCGTCTTCCGCTTCGCATCCGCGTGCTCTCCTCCCCCCGCCGGCCTGGCGACGTGCACAGGGGACACGCCGCCGCGACGGTCGCCCCGAACCTACGGATCGACGGACGTGGCGGTCATCGGACAGCTGTGGGAGATGGCCACCCCCTGCTCCTACGCCTGTCGCACCCGCCGGGAGCCCTCGCCTACGTCAACGGGTATCAATGTGCGCCATCCGCCTACTGCGGCAATCGACGCGGATCGGACCCGGCACCGTCGACCGCCGGGAACATTCACCCTGATCAGGGGCTATTGAAGATCATGGCTTCCTGAATTCCGGGTGACGGCGCCGCGACCGGGCGGAGCCGGTTGCCCGGGTCACCCATTGCTCCCGGCCCGGGCCCGTGTGATTGTGCCCCCAGCGAGTCGCCGACCCCCGGCGGCTCACGATGGTCGATCTGTCGAACCGGGGCCACGCCGGCAGCCTCGGAGGTCGGCCGTCACCCGCCTCGCCACACCGCGCCGCCCGTCCCTACCGGGCTCCGTGCGGCGCGCCTAGGAACAGGAGCGAACCCCCTTGAAGCTCTCACCTCGCCTCGTCGCGCTCTCCGGCGCGGCGGCGGCCGGTCTGATCGCCGCCGGCACCGCCGCGGCCGTGCAGGCCGCGCCACCCGGCCCCGCCGCCCCCGACGCCGCACAGGCCCGCGCGATCGCCGCCGACTCGGCCCGCGCGCTGGTCGCCAACCGGCCCGCCTACCTGCACGCCAGCGCGGACGACGCGTTCGTGCAGAAGGCCGTCATCTCCTCCGAGGGCACCCAGTACGTGCCCTACGAGCGCACCTACAAGGGCCTGCCCGTGGTCGGCGGCGACTTCGTGCTGGCCACCGACGCGGCCGGCAACCTGAAGTACGCCTCCGTCGCCCAGCAGCAGGCCATCGGCAGCCTCGCCACCACCCCGAAGCTGACCTCGGCCGCCGCCGCGAAGACCGCGCGCGCCCAGCTCAGGAAGGTCACCACGGTCGAGGGCACCAGCCTGGTCGTCTACACCCTCGGCGCCAAGCCGGCGCTGGCCTGGGAGACCACGGTGCGCGGCACCGGCGCCGAGGGCCCGAGCCGGCTCACGGTCGACGTCGACGCCGTCAGCGGCGCGGTGCTGCGGACGCAGGAGCACGTCGTGCACGGCACCGGCACCGGCGCGTGGAACGGGCCCAGCCCGCTGACCTTGAACACCACCCAGTCCGGCTCCACGTACTCCATGAAGGACCCGACCGTCACCAACCTGAGCTGCCAGGACGCCGCGACCAACACCACGTTCAGCGGCTCCGACGACGTCTGGGGCAACGGCACCGCCACCAACCGGGAGACCGGCTGCGTCGACGCGCTGTTCGCCGCGCAGACCGAGCACAAGATGCTCGCCCAGTGGCTGGGCCGCAACGGCGCCGACGGCAACGGCGGCTACTGGCCGATCCGCGTGGGCCTGAACGACCAGAACGCCTACTACGACGGCACCCAGGTCCAGATCGGCAAGAACACCGCGGGCCAGTGGATCGGCTCGCTCGACGTGGTGGCCCACGAGATCGGCCACGGCATCGACGACCACACCCCGGGTGGCATCTCGGGCGGCGGCACCCAGGAGTTCGTCGCCGACACCTTCGGCGCGGCCACCGAGTGGTTCGCCAACGAGCCGTCCAGCTACGACGCTCCCGACTTCCTGGTCGGCGAGAAGGTCAACCTGGTGGGCAGCGGGCCGATCCGCAACATGTACAACCCGTCGGCGCTCGGCGACCCGAACTGCTACTCCAGCAGCATCCCCGGCACCGAGGTGCACGCCGCGGCCGGCCCCGGCAACCACTGGTTCTACCTGCTGGCCAACGGCAGCAGCCCGACCAACGGGCAGCCGGCCAGCTCCACCTGCAACGGCAGCAGCGTCACCGGCCTCGGCATCCAGAAGGCCATGAAGATCATGTACAACGCCATGCTGCTAAAGACCTCGTCCTCCTCGTACCTGAAGTACCGGGTCTGGACGCTGCAGGCGGCGAAGAACCTCTACCCGACCAGCTGCACCGAGTTCAACGCGGTCAAGGCCGCCTGGAACGCGATCAGCGTGCCGGCGCAGACCGGTGAGGCGACCTGCACGGGCGGCACCCCGACGCCCACCCCGACCACCACGACCACCCCGCCCTCGGGCAGCTGCACCGGCCAGAAGCTGGCCAACCCCGGCTTCGAGTCGGGCAACGTGAGCTGGACCGCCTCCTCCGGCGTCATCACCAACTCCACCAGCCAGGCGGCGCACGGCGGCTCCTACAAGGCATGGCTCGACGGCTACGGCACGACCCACACCGACACGCTCAGCCAGTCGGTGACGATCCCGGCGGGCTGCCGCGCGACGCTGAGCTTCTGGCTGCACATCGACAGCGCGGAGTCGACCACGACCACCGCCTACGACAAGCTGACCGTGAAGGCGGGCAGCACCACCCTGGCCACCTACTCCAACCTCAACAAGGCCACCGGCTACGTGCAGCGGTCCTTCGACATCTCGTCGCTGGCCGGCACCACCGCCACCATCTCGTTCAGCGGCGTGGAGGACAGCTCCCTGCAGACCTCCTTCGTCGTCGACGACACCGCGGTCACCCTGAGCTGACCACACCGGAGCGGCCGGCCGTCGTCCTCCCGACGGCCGGCCGCTTCGTCGTTCCCGAGACAGGCCGGCGGCTTCGTCGTTCCCGAGGCGGCCGGCCGCTTCGTCGTTCCCGAGACAGGCCGGCGGCTTCGTCGTTCCCGAGGCGGCCGGCCGCTTCGTCGTTCCCGAGACACGCCGGCGCGGGCGCGGCGCGGTCAGGCCGGGCGGCCCGCGCCGGATCCGGCGCCGTCGCGGCGGATCCGGGCCGCCACGCCCTCCATGGCCCGGCTGAACCGCTCCATGTCCCGTGCGGACTGCTCCGGCAGGGCACCGAGCCGCGCCGCGAGGGCGTCCACGTCGGCCCGGGCCGAGGCGCTCACCCGGGCGTCCAGCTCGGTGAGGGCCGCGTTCACGGCCGTCACGACGTGCCCGCACAGGGCGTCCAGGGGTTCCCCGGCCAGCTCCGGGTCGACGGTGACGGACTCCAGCCGGCCACCCTGGACGGCGACGGCACGGACCCGGCCGCCGGCCGCGCCGCCCTCGGCCCGGAGCAGCTCGCCCGGCGCGCCGTCGGCGTGCTCGGCGGCCCGGGACCGCATGGCGGACAGCGCCTGCTGCGTCCTGGTCAGCAGCTCGTCGAGGCTCGCGGCCGCGGAGAACGAATCGTTGGTCATATCCGCGCTTTCTTCACGTCTTTCCGAGCACCGTGACGATAGCAACCGGCCCCGACGCCGAACGCCCGGCCGGGAACCCCGGCCGGGCGTTTCGTGGTGCGGCGCACCGGTATGGCGTCAGCGCAGGCGCAGCCGCTGGCCCGGGAAGATGAGGCCCGGGTTGTCGCCGACCACGGTCCGGTTGCGCTCGTACAGGCCGTGCCAACCCCCGGCGACGTGCTTCGCGGCGGCGATCCCGGAGAGGGTGTCCCCGGGCCGGACCAGGTAGCTTCCGGCACCGCCGGTGCTCGGCGCGACGCGCCGCTCGCCGCGGGTGGTCGGCCGGTAGCTGTGCGAGGACCGCTCCGAGGTGGCCTTCTTCGTGGACTTCTTCGCGCCCGAGTCCTTGCTGGCGTACTTCTTGGTGGAGCCGCCCTTCTTGCCGCAGACCGGCCAGGCGCCGATGCCCTGCCCGTCGAGGACCTTCTCGGCGATGGCGATCTGCTCGCTCCGGCTGGCCAGGTCGGCCCGGCTGGCGTACTTCTGGCCGCCGTAGCCGTTCCAGGTGCTCCGGGAGAACTGGAGCCCGCCGTAGTAGCCGTTGCCGGTGTTGATGTGCCAGTTGCCGCCGGACTCGCACTGGGCGACGGCGTCCCAGTTCACGCCCGCGGCGCTGGCCGGGGCGGCCGGGCCGAGAAGGGCGGCGGCGCCGGTGGCCGCGCCGACGACGAGCGCTCCGACGGTGGTGCGACGTTGCGCGGTCCGGCGGTGACGGGCGACGTGATCAGTTGCCATGTGAGTTTTCCTCCACGCCGACGAGGTGAGCTGTCGGGTTCGGGCCGAGGAGCCCGGCCGCCGGTGGCGGCTTCACCCCGAGGTGTCGTGCACCGAGGAACGTGGGTCCCCCGCTCCCGCCCGAGGTCCAGGTACCACCGGGCCGGCGGCGGGATTAGGCGTTGCCGGCCCGTGGTGTCCGCGATCGCGAACGGAAACGACGTTAGGAACGTTTTGCGCCGAACGCCCACTTCTTGTGAAGTTCTTCACCCGGCCGAGCGAAGGTCGGCCCATTCGAGTTGCGGACCGTCCGAAGGGGGCTTATTGAGGGGCGGCTCAGTAGGTCCGGCCGTATCCCTGCGGGAAGAGCGGGACCTTGCCGTCGCCTGCGTTGATGGGCTGCTGGCTGACCGAGTTCATCCAGGTCATCGGCAGTTTGCCGGTCGGCGCGTACCCGCCGAAGAGGACGTCGGCCACGCCGCCGCCCTCCGTGCCGGGCAGCCAGGCGGCCAGCAGCGCGTTCCACCGTGGCAGCTCGGCGGCCACGTCCAGCGGCCGGCCGCTGACCAGCACCACGATCACCGGCACGCCCGAGTTGCGCAGCGTCGTGATGGTACGTAGGTCCTCGCGGTCCAGGCTCATGCTGCCGGTGCGGTCGCCCTGGCCCTCGGCGTACGGCGTCTCGCCGACCACCGCGATCGCCGCCCGGTAGGTCTTGTCGATGCCGGTGCCGCGCTGGTTGTACGTGACCGTCGTGGTCGGACCGGCCGCCGCGCGGATGCCCTGGAGGATGGTGGTGCCCGGGGTGACGGCGCCGGACGAGCCCTGCCAGGAGATCGTCCACCCGCCGCTCTGGTTGCCGATGTTGTCGGCGTTCTTCCCCGCCACGAAGATCTTGTTGTTGTCGCGGGCCAGCGGCAGCACGCCGCCGTCGTTCTTGAGCAGCACCTGGGACTGGCGGACGGCCTGGCGGGCCAGCGCGCGGTGCGCGGCGCCGCCCACCGTCGAGGTCCAGCTCCGATCCGTGTACGGCCGCTCGAAGAGGCCCAGCTCGAACTTCTTCGTGAGGATGCGGCGGTTGGCGTCGTCGATCCGGCTCATCGGCACGTGTCCGTTCTGCACCTCGGCCCGCAGGGTGCTGAGGAAGCTCTTCCAGGCCGTCGGCACCATCACCATGTCGATGCCGGCGTTGACGGCGGCGCTGACCTCGGCGGCGGTGAAGCCGGTGGCGCCGTCGATCTGGTCGATGCCGTTCCAGTCGGAGACCACGAAGCCGGAGAAGCCCAGCTCCCCCTTGAGGACGTCGGTGATCAGGTAACGGTGGCCGTGCAGCTTGACCCCGTTCCAGCTGCTGTAGGAGATCATCACCGAGCCGACGCCGCGCTGGACCGCGGCCTGGAACGGGGGCAGGTGGATGGCGCGCAGGTCGGCCTCGCTGAGCTGGGTGTCGCCCTGGTCGTCGCCGCCGGTGGTGCCGCCGTCGCCGAGGTAGTGCTTGGCGGTGGCGAGCACCGACGTGGGCCCGCCGAGGTTGGCACCCTGGAGGCCGGTGACCAGGGTGGACATGCTCGCCGGCAGGTCCGGGGTCTCGCCGAACGACTCGTAGGTGCGGCCCCACCGGTCGTTGCGGGCCACGCAGAGGCAGGGAGCGAAGTTCCAGTCCACACCGGTGCCCGTGATCTCCTCGGCGACGGCCTGGCCGATCTGCTGGACCAGCGCGGGGTCGCGGGTCGCGCCGAGGCCGATGTTGTGCGGGAAGATGGTCGCCCCGTACACGTTGTTGTGCCCGTGCACGGCGTCGACGCCGTAGATCATCGGGATGCCGAGCGGGGTGGCCAGGGCGGCGCGCTGGAAGCCGTCGTACATGTCGGCCCAGGACGTGGCGGTGTTCGGCGCGGGCGCGGAGCCGCCGCCGGAGAGGACCGAGCCGAGCCGGTACGTGGTGAGGTCGCTCGCGGTGACCGCGCCGCGCTCCGCCTGGGTCATCTGGCCCAGCTTCTCGTCGAGGTTCATTCGGGCGAGCAGGTCGGCGACGCGGGTGGCGACGGGCAACGTCGGGTCCTGGTACGGCAGGCCGGCCGCGGTGGCCGGGGCGGGCGCGGCCAGGGCGGTGACCGCGACGAGCAGGACGGCGAGACCGAGGGGACGGGGGTGGCGGTGAGGGATCACGGGTCGCTCCTTCCGGAGGAACGCTGGGGCCGTGCACCCGCACCATATGCCCACGGGCATCGACTGTGAACAATCCGTGCCGGTTCCGGAACCGCCGGGCGGGCGGGCGGCGGCGCGGGCTACGGTGGCAGGGTTCGCGCAAGATCGGGACGAGGCGGCGAGGCATGAGCGACCACGGACACGAACTGGCCTTCGGCGGCTTCCTCACCCCGAGCGCCGGGCGGCCCGAGCAGGTGGTGGCGCGGGCCAAGCTCTGCGAGCAGGCCGGCCTGGACCTGGTGACCTTCCAGGACCACCCGTACCAGCCCGGCTTCCTGGACACCTGGACGCTGATGTCCTTCGTGGCCGCCGCCACCAGCCGGATCACGCTCGCCGGCAACGTGCTCAACCTGCCGCTGCGCCAGCCCGTGGTGCTGGCCCGCAGCGTGGCCAGCCTGGACCTGCTCACCGGCGGCCGGGTCGAGCTCGGGCTGGGCGCCGGCGCCTTCTGGGACGCGATCGAGGCGGTCGGCGGCCGGCGGCTCTCCCCCGGCGCGGCCGTGGACGCCCTCGACGAGGCGATCCGGGTGATCCGCGAGGTCTGGGACACCGACCGGCGCGGGATGGTCCGCGTCGAGGGCGAGCACTACCGGGTGGTCGGGGCGAAGCGCGGGCCGGCCCCGGCGCATCCGGTGCGGGTGTGGGTCGGCGCGTACAAGCCGCGCATGCTGCGGCTGGTCGGCCGCGCGGCGGACGGCTGGCTGCCCTCGCTGGCGTACCTGCCCAAGGGGCCGGCGGAGCTGCCGGCCCTGAACGCGGTGATCGACGACGCCGCCGCCGAGGCCGGACGGGACCCGGCCGCGGTGCGCCGCCTGCTCAACGTCACGGGCACCTTCTCCCGGACGTCGGGCGGCTTCCTGGACGGCCCGCCCGAGCAGTGGGTGGAGGAGCTGGCCGGGCTGGCCCTGGACCACGGCATCGCCACGTTCATCCTCGGCAGTGACGAGCCGCGCGCCGTGCAGCTCTTCGCCCAGGAGGTGGCGCCCGCGGTGCGCGAGCTCGTCGCCGCCGAGCGCACCACGCCGGGCAGCCGCGCCCACGCCGTCGAGGAGCAGCAGGCCGCCGTCGGGGCCGGCGGGTCGACCGCCCTCGCGGTCACCCCGACACCCGATCCGGGGGTACGGCTGAGCCCGCGCCGGCCCTGGGACGAGTCCACCCGGCCCGTGGCGCCGCCGGCACCGGCCGGGCAGGTCTACACGCCCCGCGGGCAGGCCGCCGGGCAGCACCTCGTGGACGTGCACGACCACCTGCGCCAGGAGCTCGCCCAGGTACGTGACCTACTGGAACAGGTGAAGCGCGGCGCCGTCGCGCCGGGCGCGGCCCGGGCCGTGCTGAACGAGATGACCATGCGGCAGAACAACTGGACGCTCGGGGCCTACTGCGCGGCGTACTGCACCGTGGTGACCCAGCACCACGGCCTCGAGGACAACTCGATCTTCCCGCACCTGCGCCGGGCGGACGCCGGGCTCGCGGCGGTGCTGGACCGCCTCGAGGAGGAGCACGTGGTGATCCACGGGGTGGTGGAGAGCGTGGACCGCGCGCTGGTGGACCTCATCCGCGAGCCGGGCGACTTCACCGCCCTCCAGGCCGCCGTGGACCTGCTCACCGACACCCTGCTGTCGCACCTGTCGTACGAGGAGCGGGAGATCGTCGAGCCGCTCGCGCGGCACGGCTTCTACGCCGGCCAGCTCTGAGCGCGGATATTCCCGGATCCGGCGTGAGACAGCTGGCTTTGGCTTTCCTAAGTCAGCAGGTGTAGCGTCGTCCCCATGACGGACTTCCTCGCGCAGCGCGACTCCTGGTCCACGGCCAACTGCTCGATCGCCGGGGCGCTCGACGTGGTCGGCAACCGCACCACGCTGCTCCTGCTGCGCGAGGCGTCGTTCGGCACCCGGCGCTTCGACGACTTCGCCCGCCGGGTCGGCGTCAGCGAGCCGGTGGCCGCCGCCCGACTGAAGCGGCTCGTCGCCGACGGGCTGCTCGACCGGCGGCCCTACCGGGAGCCGGGCCAGCGCACCCGCGACGAGTACGTGCTCACCGCCAAGGGCCGGGACCTGCTGCCCGTGCTCGCCGCCCTGCGCGAGTGGGGCGACACGTACGCCGTCGAGGCGCCGTCGGTCCGGCTGGCCCACCACGACTGCGGCGCCGCGGTGCACGTGGCGCTGCGCTGTGCGGCCGGCCACGACGTGCCGGCCGACCAGGTGGACCTGCTGCCCGGGCCCGGCCTGCTGCCGTCCTGAACGATCCACCCCTTCCCACCCTCAGGAGCACCACCATGAAGATCGCTGGAAGCACCGCGCTCGTCACCGGGGCCAACCGGGGCTTCGGCCGGCACCTCGCCGCCGAGCTGCTGGCCCGGGGCGCCACCGTCTACGCCGGCGCCCGCAACCCGGACAGCGTCGACCTGCCGGGCGCCGTCCCGGTGCGGCTCGACATCACCGACCCGGCCTCGGTGGCCGCCGCCGCGGAGCTGGCCGGCGACGTCACCCTGCTGGTCAACAACGCCGGTGTGAGCACCGGCGCGGACCTGCTCGACGGCGACCTGGCGGAGATCCGGCGGGAGCTGGAGACCCACTACCTCGGCACGCTGTCCGTGGTGCGGGCCTTCGCGCCGAGGATCGCCGCCAACGGCGGCGGGACCGTGCTGAACATCCTCTCCGCCCTGTCCTGGATCACGTTCCCGCAGGTGGGCGCCTACGGCGCGGCCAAGGCGGCCGAGTGGTCGATGACCAACGCGCTGCGCACGCAGCTCGCCGACCGGGGCGTCCGCGTCGCCGGCCTGCACGTCGGCTACATGGACACCGACATGGCGGCGCACGTCACCACGCCGAAGTCCGACCCGGCCGAGATCGCCCGGATCGCCGTCGACGGGATCGAGGCGGACCGGTACGAGATCGTCGCCGACGAGACCTCCCGCCAGGTCCTCGCCGGCCTCTCCGGCGGCGTCGCCGCCCTCTACCCGGCCCTGCCGTGATCCGGCGCCGCCGCGCGCCACAATGACGGGATGCGACACGGGTACGCCCACCACGCCGTCCTGGCCCTGGCGCCGGACGCCGACGCCGGCGCGCCCGGCGCGGCGGTCACGGTGGCGCTCTGCGGGCACTGGGAGCACGAGCCGCCCTGCCCGGTGGCGGCCCACCACACCGGTGTGGAGCGGGTCGGCGACGAGCTGCACCTGCGCATCCTCTTCGCCACCGAGCCGCACCTCGAAACGCGGGTGCGGGGGGACATCGACCGGGCGTTGGAGCACGGTGAACTCACCGGCCCGGACGGTGCGACGACCCGGTGGCGGCTGCTCCGCAGCGGGCTGCGCGAGCCGTCGCCGGACGAGGCGGCACACCTGGACCGGCTGATCCGCGGCTGACCGGCCGCCGGGGCGTGGCTGTCCTGCCACGACCCGGCCGCCGGTCCCGTCGGGGCCCGCCGGCGTCCGCTAGAGGTTCCGGGCGAGCCGGTCGGCGAGGATCCGGGTGAACCGGGCCGGGTCGGCCAGTTCCCCGCCCTCGGCGAGCAACGCCATGCCGTACAGCAGCTCGGCGGTCTCGGTCAGCGCGGTGCCGTCGCCGCCCTGCTCGTGGGCCTTGCGCAGCCCGGTGACGAGCGGGTGGGCCGGGTTCAGCTCCAGGATGCGCTTGACCTGGGGCACCTCCTGCCCCATGGCCCGGTACATCTTCTCCAGCGTGGGCGTCATGTCGTGCGCGTCGCCCACGACGCAGGCCGGGGAGGTGGTGAGCCGGGTGGAGAGCCGGACCTCCTTGACGCTGTCGGCCAGGGCGCCGCTCATCCAGGTGAGCAGGTCCGCGTACTCCTGCCGCTCGGCCTCGGCCTTCTCCCGCTCCTCGTCGGTCTCCAGGTCCACCTGGCCCTTGGCGACCGAGCGCAGGGGCTTCCCGTCGTACGCGCCGACCCGCTCGACCCACACCTCGTCGACCGGGTCGGTGAGGATCAGCACCTCGTAGCCCTTGGCCCGGAACGCCTCCAGGTGCGGAGAGTTCTCGATGGTGGCCCGGTTCTCGCCGGTGGCGTAGTAGATCTCGGTCTGGCCGTCGCGCATGCGCTCCACGTAGTCGCGCAGCGTGGTCAGCTCGGCCGGGTCGTGGGTGCTGGCCGCCCGGACCAGGTCGAGCAGGGCCTCGGTGTTGTCCGGGTCCTCCAGCAGACCCTCCTTGACCACCGCGCCGAACTCGCCCCAGAAGGTGCGGTACGACTCGGCGGAGAGGTCCTTCAGCGTGGCGAGGACCTTCTTGACCAGGCGGCGGCGGACGGCGCGGATCTGCCGGTCCTGCTGGAGGATCTCCCGGGAGATGTTCAGCGACAGGTCGTGCGCGTCCACGACGCCCTTGACGAAGCGCAGGTAGTTGGGCATCAGCGCGTCGCAGTCGTCCATGATGAACACGCGCTTGACGTAGAGCTGCACGCCCCGGCGGCCCTGGGGGGCGAAGAGGTCGAGCGGGGCGTGCGACGGCAGGAAGAGCAGCGCCTCGTACTCGAAGGTGCCCTCGCCGCGCATGTGGATGGACTCGAGCGGGTCGGCCCAGTCGTGCGCGACGTGCCGGTAGAACTCCTTGTACTCGGCCTCGTCGACCTCGTCCCGGGCGCGGGCCCAGAGCGCCTTCATCGAGTTGAGCGTCTGCTCCTCGCGGGTGGTGGCGCCGTCCTCACCGGGCTTCTCCACGGTCATCCGGATCGGCCAGGCGATGAAGTCGGAGTAGCGCTTCACGATCTCGCGGATCGTCCACTCGGCCGTGTAGTCGTGCAGGTTGTCCTCGGCGTCGGCCGGCTTGAGGTGCAGGGTGACCGAGGTGCCCTGGGGCGCGTCGTCGACCGTCTCGACCGAGTAGGTGCCCTCGCCGGTGGACTCCCAACGGGTGCCGCTGGTCTGCCCGGCGCGGCGGGTGAGCAGGGTGACCCGGTCGGCGACCATGAACGTGGCGTAGAAGCCGACGCCGAACTGCCCGATCAGCTCCTGCGAGGCGGCGGCGTCCTTCGACTCGCGCAGGGAGCGCAACAGCTCGGCGGTGCCGGACTTGGCGATCGTGCCGATGAGGCGGACCACCTCGTCGCGGGACATGCCGATGCCGTTGTCCCGCACGGTCAGCGTGCGGGCCTCCCGGTCGACCTCGATCCCGATGTGCAGGTCGGTGGTGTCGACCTGGAGCTCCTTGTCGACCAGCGACTCCAGGCGCACCTTGTCCAGCGCGTCGGAGGCGTTCGAGATCAGTTCGCGCAGGAAGACGTCCTTGTTCGAGTAGATCGAGTGCACCATCAGCTGGAGCAGCTGACGGGCCTCGGCCTGGAACTCCAACGTCTCGACCCGATCGCTCACACCGACTCCTTCCACTTCGTGGGCTTCCGGCGGAAAGGATACGAGGCGTACGCGTGCGGCCACCGCAGGGTGGCGGATTCCATCTGGTCCAACCAGTTGACGGGTTGATGTGTGCGGGGCCACACTGCTGCCCATGGCCTTCGCCCCCGTCCCCCGCGCCTCGGTCTCCGACCACGTCTTCGGCCAGCTCCGCGACGCGATCGTCAGCGGCCACTACCGACCCGAGGACACGCTGCCCGGCGAGCGGGAGCTGGCCGCGACGTTCGCGGTGAACCGGCACGCTGTCCGCGAGGCGCTGCGCCGGCTCCAGCAACTCGGTCTGGTGCGGGTCAGCCAGGGCGGCGCCACCCGGGTGCTGGACTGGCGGGTGCACGCCGGGCTGGACCTGGCGCTGTCGCTGGCCCGCTCGGCTGACGTACTCCCGGTCGAGACCCTGGTCCGCGACATGCTGGAGATGCGGGCCTGCGTCGGGATCGACGCGGCCCGGCTCTGCGCCGAGCGCGGCGACCCGGAGGTCACGGCCGCGCTGGTCCGCGCCACCGAGGAGTACGGCTCCCTCGCCCCCGACCTGGACGCGATGAACGAGGCCAACATCGCGATCTGGTGGCTGATCGTCCGGGGTAGCGGCAACACCGCCTACCTGCTGGCGTTCAACAGCCTGGTGGCCGGCACCTTCGCCGTGGGCGACGTCCCCCCGGACGCCCGGGCCGCCGAGCTGCTCGACGTGGCCGGCCACCGCCGGCTCGCCGCCGCCGTCGCGGCCGGCCAGGGTACGGCGGCCGCCCGGCACGCCCGGGCCCTGCTGACCGCCCCGGTCACCACCCCCACCCCCGTCACCGGAAGGGAAAGCCGAGCATGATCCCCGCCGTGCTCTACGCCGTCCCGGCGTTCCTCCTCCTGATCATCATCGAGGCGGTGTCCTACCGCTTCCTCCCCGACGACGACGAACGCGGCTACGAGCTGCGCGACACCACCACCAGCCTCTCCATGGGGCTCGGCAGCCAGATCATCGGCTTCCCCTGGAAGCTGCTCACCGTCGGCCTCTACGCCGCCCTGTGGGTGGTCGCGCCCGTGCACCTCTCCCCCGGCGACTGGTGGACCTGGGTGATCGTCTTCTTCGCCGACGACATCGCCTACTACTGGTTCCACCGCCTGCATCACGAGGTGCGTGTGCTGTGGGCCAGCCACGTGGTGCACCACTCCAGCGTCTACTACAACCTCTCCACCGCCCTGCGGCAGAGCTGGACGCCGATGACCTCGCTGCCGTTCTGGCTGCCCCTGGCGCTGCTCGGCATCCCGCCGTGGATGATCTTCCTGCAGCAGTCGATCAGCCTGCTCTACCAGTTCTTCCTGCACACCGAGCGGGTGGGCGTGCTGCCGCGGCCCATCGAGTTCATCTTCAACACGCCGTCGCACCACCGGGTGCACCACGGCTCGAACGCCGAGTACCTGGACCGCAACTACGGCGGCATCCTCATCGTGTGGGACCGGCTGTTCGGCTCCTTCGAGCCCGAGCGCGCCCCGGCCCGCTACGGGCTCACCACGAACATCCAGACCTACAACCCGCTGCGGGTGGCCACCCACGAGTTTGCCGCGATCTGGTCCGACGTCCGGCAGGCCACCTCGTGGCGGTCCCGGCTCGGCTACGTCTTCGGCCGCCCCGGCTGGCAGCCGGCCCGGTGAGGCGCCCCTGGCTGGTCCTGTTCGGGGTCGCCGCCCTCGTCGAGCTGGCGGGGGTGGCGCTCGACTCGACGCCGGCGCAGTGGCTGGCCAAGCCGCTGCTGGCGCCGCTGCTGCTGGCGTACCTGTGGGACCGGCGCCGCCGGACGGACCCGGTGGCCGTGGGCCTTGTCGCCGCCACCGCCGGGGACGTGGCCCTGCTCGTGCCGGGAGACACCGCGTTCCTGGCCGGCATGGGCTGCTTCCTGGTGACCCAGCTCGCCTTCCTGACCGCCTTCCTGCGCCACCGCCGCCCGCCGGTGGCGGCGGTGGCCGGTTACCTGCTCGCCTGGGCCGGCGCGAACGCGCTGCTCTGGAGCGCGCTGGGCCCGCTGCGGCTGCCGGTGCTCGGCTACAGCCTGGCACTGTCCCTCATGGCCGCCGCAGCGACCGGGGTGTCCCGGCGCACGGCGGCCGGCGGGGCGCTCTTCCTCGTCTCCGACCTGTTGATCGGCGTGGGCGCGGCGGGCGGCGACTTCCCCGGGCGGGACCTCCTGGTCATGACCACGTACGCGGCGGCCCTCCTGCTGATCACCGCCGGCTGGGCCGCCGCCCACGCCGGTCCCACGCGCCCGGTTCAGAGATACCCTATTGAGTCGGTAGGTTTACTGGGTTAAGCTCTGGCGGCCCCTTCCCCGTCGCATTCCGGGAGCCCGCATGCCGTCCGCGCGTCCGTATCTCCGGCCCACCCGCCGAACCCTGCTCATCGGTGCCGGCGCCGGCGCGGCCGCCGTGGCCGCACCCGGTCTGACCGGTGTGGCCGCCGCCCGCGGCTCCGACGTGGACACCGTGCTCGAGTGGTACGACGTCACCGCGGCGACGATCGGGGTGATCACCGGGCCGCTCCAGGTCAACAGCAGCCGTACCTGGGCGATCGCCTGGATCGCCGCCTGGCGGGCGGTGACCCGGGCCCGGGGCGGCGCCCCCGCCGACGCCGCCCTCGCCGGGGCAGTGCACGAGGCCCTCGCCACGCTGGTGCCGGCGCGCACGGCCGAGCTGGACGCGGCCCTCGCCGCCACGCTCGACCGGCTGGGTCCGGCCGCGGCCGTCGGGGCCGCGGTCGAGAGCGGCCGGGCGGCCGCCCGCGACGTGCTCACCGAGCGGGCCGGTGACGGGCTCGACCTCGCCTCGGTCAACCGGCCGTTCACCCCGCCGGCGCCGGCGCCCGGCGTCTGGCAGCCGACCCCGCCCGGCTTCGCCGCGGCCGTGCAGGCCGGCCAGGGTGACGGCCGGCCGTTCCTGATCGACGACGTGCGCGCGTACCTGCCCGGGCCGCCGCCGGCGCTGGACAGCGCGCGCTACGCCCGGGACCTCGCCGAGAGCCGGGCGGTCGGTGCGGTGGAGAGCAGCCGCCGCACGGACCGGCAGACCGACGTGGCCCGGTTCTGGGCGCAGACCTCGCTGAACGGCTACACCGGAGCGCTGCGCGCCGCCGTCACCTCCGGCGCGCGGGTCCGCCGGGTCGCGCTCGTCGCGCTCTTCCACGCGGCCACCGTCGACGCCCAGATCGTCACGTACGCGGCCAAGTACCGTGACCTGCGCTGGCGCCCGGTCACGGCGATCCGGACCGAGACCATCGCGCCCGATCCGGCGTGGACGCCGTTGATCACCACGCCCGCCCATCCCGAATATCCGAGCGGGCACACCACCTACGCCGGAGCCGCCGAGACCGCCCTGCGGACGCTCGCCGGGCCGCCGGCCGGGCCGGTGGCGCTGACCAGCCCCACCGCCGCCGGCGTCACCCTGACCTACCGGGACTGGCGCGAGCTGACCCGGGACAACATCGACGCCCGGGTGTGGTCCGGCATCCACTTCCGGCACACCGACGAGGTCGGCGCGGCGGTCGGCCGCCGGGTGGCAGCCGCCGGACTCGCCCACTGGGACGGCCGGCCGCTGTAGCCCGGCTAGTCCGTTCCCTCCCGGGCGAGGGCCCGCGTCACCACCGTGAGGTCGTCGCCGCCGAGGCCCTGCTCGACCGCGTGCCGCCACTCGCCGGCCAGGGCCTCGGCGGCCGGGAACCGGCCCGCCGGCACCTCGCGCAGCGCGAGGTCCACGTCCTTGAGGGCCAGGGCCAGGGAGTACTGCGTCGTGTAGTCGTCCCCGGCGATCCGGTCCAGCTTCTCGGCCGCCCAGGGGGACACCAGCGGGCTGCCCCGCAGCGCCTCGTGCACGGTGCCGCGATCCAGGCCGAGCGCGTCGCCGAGGGCGACCGCCGCGGCGAGCCCCTCGTTCACGAACGCGAGCAGCAGGTTGTTGACGAGCTTCAGCCGTGATCCGGCGCCGACCGGCCCCACCCAGACGGTCCGCTGCCCGACCGCGTCGAAGACCGGCGCCACCCGGTCCCGCGCCTGCTCCGGTCCGGAGGCGAGGACGACGAGGCGGCCCTGTTCGGCCGGGCCGCGGCTGCCGGCCACCGGCGCGTCCACCAGGGTCACCCCGGGACGCTCGGCGCCGACCAGCTCGGCCAGGCGCGCGGTCTCGGTCACCCCGATGGTGCTCATCTGCGCCCAGACGGCCCCCTCGGGCAACGCGGCCAGCATGCCCTGGTCGACGGCGATCGCCCGGACCGCGGCCGCGTCGGTCACCATGGTCACCGCCACGTCGGCCCCGCGTACCGCCTCGGCCGGGTCGGCGGCGACCTCGGCGCCCCGGTCGCCGAGCGCGCGGGCCGGCTCCGGGTGCCGGTTCCACACCACCGTCGTGAGGCCGGCCCGGACGAGGTTCGCCGCCATCGGCGTGCCCATGCCGCCGAGCCCGAGCACCGCCACCCGCGTCATCCGCCACTCCCCCGCCTCGCCTACCGGGCAGCCTAGGCGTACGCGGTCCGGGCGGCATCCCGATCGCGAACACTTCCGACCGGCACGGCCGGCGACCGGATAGAGTCCCGGTGAGCAGCCGGCACGGCCGGAGCAGACGGCCCGCCGCCCCCGGGACGACCTGGTGGGGAGCGGTGTGGGCATGCGTCGACGGCCCGGTGGGGAGCTGCGGGACCGGCTGCGTCAACGGGACCCGGGCTTTCGCCTCGTCCGCCGGGCGGCCCGGCTGACCGTCGTCGCCTCGCTCGTCTTCTACGGCTGCCGCTACGGCCTGGGCAACGTCACCCTCGCCACCTACGCGCTGTTCGGCACGGTGGCCACGGGCAGCTTCGCCCAGCTGCCCGGTCCGGCCGCGGTGCGGGCGCGCACCCTGCTGGCGGCCGTACCGGTGGCCTGGGCGCTCGTGGCCGTCGGCACGGTACTGGCGGTCAGCACGGCGGCCGCGTCCGCCGGGATGCTCGTCATCGGGTTCGCCGTGGCGTTCGCGGGAGTCGGCGGGCCCCGCCTGGTCGGGCTGGCCAACGCGCTCCAGCTCTTCTACATCCTCGCCTGCTTCCCGCCGTACCAGCCCGAGACGCTCCCGGCCCGGCTGGGCGGCGTCACCCTGGGCGTGGCCCTGGTCGCGCTCGCCGAGGTGACGCTCTGGCCGGATCCGGCGCCGGTCTCCTTCGCCCGGCGCCTCGCCGCGGCGGCGGCCGGCCTCGCGGACCTCGTCGACGCACTGGCGGACGTGCTGGTCGCGCGGCCGGGCGCGGCGGAGGACGCGGCCCACCGGCACGACCGGGCGGCACAACTGCTCGACGAGGTGCGGATGGCGCGGCTGCCGGTGACGGCCCGCCCCATCTCGGCCGGCCGCCGCGACCGGGCCTGGCGGGACGCGGCGGGAGCCGCCCAGGAGGTGCTCGCGGTCGCCGAGTCCCTCGCGTCCCGGCCGGACGTCACGGGCAGCGGCGACGCCGACCTGGCGGCGGCGCTCCGGCGGAGCGCGGCCTCGCTGCGGCGCTCCGCCGAGGTCGCGGTGCGGCGGCCGGGCACACCGGCCGGGGACGGACCGGAGCCGGTCCGCCCGCTGCCACCGTCCTGGCGGGCCGCCGATCCGGCCCGGCTGCGCGTGGAGGCGGCGGTGCGGGCCCTCGCCGACCAGGTCTGGACGCACGCGACGGCCGTCGGCATCGCCACGGGTCCGCGCGGTCGCCGCGCCGCGCGACCACCCGAGGCCGGTGCGGACCGGTTCTGGTACGCCGGGCGCAGCGCCTGGTCGCTGTACCGGCAGCAGTTCCGGGCGCACCTGACCCCGCGCTCGGTGTACCTGGAGGGAGCGGTCCGGCTCGCGGTGGCCCTGGCCGCCGCGCGGGTGATCGCCGGGGTGGTCAACCTGCAACACGGGTTCTGGGTGCTCCTGGCGACGCTCAGCCTGATGCGGGCCTCCGCGTCGGACACCCGGACCACGCTGCGGCCCGCGTTGGTCGGCACCCTGGCCGGGGGCGCCGCCGGCGGGCTGCTGCTGCTCGTCTCGCCGGAACGGCAGGCGTACGCCGCTCTGCTGCCGCTGGCCCTGGTGCTGGCCTTCGGCGTCGGGCCGCTGCTGGGCCTGGGCTGGGCCCAGGCGCTGCTCACCCTGCTGCTCATCGTGGTGTTCGCCCAGCTCAACCCGTCGTCCTGGCAACTTGCCGGCGCGCGGGTGGTGGACGTGGCGATCGGCGCCGTGGTGGGCGTCCTCGCCGGCCTGCTGCTCTGGCCGCGGGGCAGCGGGAGCGACCTGCGCCGCAACGCCGGCGCCTACCTGGCGGCGAGCGGGCGGGCCGCCGAGCGGATCGTCGAGGCGCTCGCGGGCCGGGCGGACGCCCGTCCCGCGGTTGCCGCGGCCCGCCGCGCGGAGGCCCTCGCCACGTCGTCCTTCGTCCAGTACCACGCGGAACGCGACGACCCGCGGCTGTCGCACGTCGAGTGGGACCGGGTCCTGGCGGCCGGCCACCGCGCCGGCTACGGCGGGCAGGCGCTGCTCGCCGACCGCCGGCCCGGGGCGCTGGCCCCCTGGCCCGGCCCGGCGGCCGCGCTCGTGGCGCGGGCCACCCGGCTGTCGGACGGCTACGCCGACGTCGGCCGCCAGGTGACGCGGGGCCGGGTCGACCGGGCACCCCCGCCCGCGGAGCCCGACGGTGACATCGCCCGGCAGGTGCACGCCATGGTGCGCGACGGCGAGGACCGGCCGGAGGTGCTGTCCCTGGTGGAGGTCGACGGGTGGCTCACCGACCTGGACCGGCACCTGCGCGGCGTCAGCGGATCCGGCCCCCCGCGGTGACCAGCCACTCGCCGGTCTCCCAGTCCGACGGGCCGTCCGCCACCCGGTAGCACAGGTCGAACCGGATCCCGAGCTCCGGCCACCACGGGTGGCGGACGGGGACCACGCGGAAGATGTCCTCGAGCCCGGGAAAGGTGATCCCCTCGGGGAACAGCCGCTCCAGTTCGGTCCGTGTCAGGTCGGTCCAGAGGGCGAACTGCCACTCGGTGCGGCTGCGCCACGGGTCGTGGACCAGCTCGAACCGCGGTTCCCGGCCGACCACGAAGGTCCGGATGTCGTCGCGCAGCTCGGCCGGGGTGCACGGGAGCACGAACGGCCACTCCTCGCCGGTCGGGTAGCGGTACAGGGCCGCCGTGGCGGCGACCGCCCGGAGCAGGCCGCGCCACGCCGGGGCCGGCGTCGCGCCGGCGGGCAGATTCACGCCGGTGTGGTCGACCCGCCGTACGTGCCCGGCGAGGCGGCGCGCCAGTTCCCCCACGTCGACCGTGGGCGCGGGCCCGGCGGGCGGCTCGGCGCCCTGGACGCGCAGCGACGGTCCGGGTGCGAACTCGACCACCGGCGCGGCCACGTCGGCCAGCCCGACGGAGGTGACCGGTCGGGCGCCGTCCGGCCGCGGCGGGGTCAGGACCAGGCGTTCCACCGGCCCGTCGACGGCCCCCGGCGGGCGGACCGGCTCGGCGTACGGCACGTCGGCGAGCAGCGTGCGGAGCTGGTCGAGGAAGGACTGCGCGGCGGGCGTCCGGGGCAGGCGGAAGGCGATCTCGCCGAGTCGGTCCATGCCCTCGACGCTAGGGGCCGCCGCGCCGGCCCGACACCCGCGGCCGACCGGAATTTCGCACCGTGACCCCGGGGTATCCTGCTCGGCGTCGACCGGTGAGGAGGTGAGGGCGTGGCCAGGGAGACCGGCCGCAAGCTCGTCGCCTCCAACAAGAAGGCGCGGCACGACTACACGATCCTGAAGACGTACGAGGCCGGGATCGTGCTGGCCGGCACCGAGGTGAAGTCGCTGCGCGAGGGGCGCGTGTCACTGGTCGACGCGTTCGCCCAGGAGCGCGACGGCGAAATCATGCTGTACGGGCTGCACATCGCCGAGTACGGCTTCGGCACCTGGACCAACCACCAGCCCCGGCGCACCCGCAAGCTGCTGCTCAATCGGGTCGAGATCGCCCGGATCCTGGAGAAGCTGCGCGACGGCGGGATCACGCTGGTGCCGCTGTCGATGTACTTCTCCAACGGCTGGGCCAAGGTCGAGCTGGGCCTGGCCCGGGGCCGCAGGTCGTACGACAAGCGGCAGGCCCTCGCCGAGCGCGACGCCAACCGGGAGATCGCCCGCGAGCTGGGCCGCCGCCTCAAGGGCCGCCGCCCGGCCTGATCCACTTCCCCACCCTTCGGTCGGCTGCCCGCGCCCCCAACTACAAGACTTCTTGTACATCATTCGTTGTGGGTCTAGCCTGAGGGCATGGCGGACGAGCCGAGCACCCTGCACCTCACCGATCCCCGGGCCATGCGCGCGCTGGCCCACCAGACGCGGATCCGGCTCCTCGGCGAGCTGCGCATCCGGGGCCCGCAGACCGTGGGCATGCTGAGCGACGTCACCGGCGAGGCGGTCGGCTCGGTCAGCTACCACCTGGGCAAGCTGGCCGAGCACGGCTTCGTACGGGAGGCGCCCGAGCTGGCGCGCAACCGCCGGGAGCGGTGGTGGCGGGCCGCGCACGCGCGCACCAACTGGGAGCCGGTGGAGCTGCTCGACGACCCGGAGCGGCGGCTCGCCTCCGACCTGCTGCGCCGGGCCTTCCTCCAGCGCTACGTGGCCCGGTTCGAGGCCTACCTCGACGCCGAGGCGTCCCTCGACCCGGCGTGGGTTCGCGGCACCACGAGCAGCGACAGCTTCCTCCACCTGACCCCCGACGAGCTGGTGGAGCTGCGCCGCGAGTTGTCCGAGCTGGGTGAGCGCTGGCAGGCGCGCAGCAACCCCGACCGGCCGGACGCGCGCACCGTGACGCTGATCTGGCAGGCCTACCGGGGGCCGCAGTGAGTCGCCGGTGGACGCCCCTGGCCGGGCTGCTGACGGCGCACACCGTCTCGCTGACCGGCAACATGCTCACGCTGATCGCGCTGCCGCTCTACGTGCTGGCGGAGACGGGCTCCCCCGCCGCCACCGGTCTGGCCGGCGCGTTCGCCACCGCCCCCGTCGTGCTCGGTGGCGCCTTCGGCGGCGTCCTGGTGGACCGGATCGGCTACCGGCGGGCGAGCGTGCTGGCCGACCTGGTCTCCGGGGTGACGGTCGCCGCCGTGCCGGTGCTGCACGCCACCGTGGGGCTGCCGTTCCCCGTCCTGCTCGGGCTGGTCTTCGTGAGCGGCCTGCTCGACACCCCGGGCCAGACCGCGCGGACGGCGCTGCTGCCCGAGGCGGCGACCGCCGCCGGGGTGCCGATCGAGCGGGCCATCGGCTGGTTCGAGGCCACCGAGCGCGGCGCCCGCCTGATCGGCGCGCCGGTGGCCGGCCTGCTGGTGAGCGCACTCGGCGCGCTGCCGGTGCTGGCCGTCGACGCGGCCACGTTCGCCGTCTCGGCCCTGGCGGTGGCGGTGCTGGTGCCGGCGAGCCTGCGGCCGTCCGCCGGGCACGAAACTCCGTCGGCCGGTTACTGGCGGGACCTCGCCGCCGGGCTGCGCTTCCTGGCCCGCGAGCCGCTGCTGCGCGCCGTGGTGCTGCTGGTGCTGGTCACCAACCTCTTCGACGCCACCAAGAGCAACGTGCTGATGCCGGTCGTCGCCGCGCGGGAGCTCGGCGGGGCGGCCGCGTTCGGCCTGCTGGTCGGCGCCATGGGCGGCGGCGCGCTGGTCGGCTCGCTGTTGTTCAGCGCCGTCGGGCACCGGCTGCCCCGCCGGGCCACCTTCGTCACCGCCTTCGCCGTCGCCGGGGCACCGCCGTTCTGGGCTCTCGCGGCCGCCCCGCCGCTGCCGGTGATCGCCGGGGTCTGCGCGGTCGCGGGCCTCGCCGCCGGTGCGATCAACCCGCTGATCGGCGCCGTGAAGCTGGAACGCGTCCCGGCGACCATGCGGGCCCGCGTCTACGGGGTCATCGGGGCGGGCGCCTGGGCGGCCATGCCGGTGGGCGCGTTCGGCGCCGGCCTTGCCGCCGACCGGTTCGGCACCACGGCGACCCTGGTCACCGTCGGCACCTGCTACCTGCTCGTGGTGCTCACCCCGCTGCTCGGTGGCCCGTGGCGGGACCTGCGCCGGCCGGCGCCCGCGGAGCGGCCGCAGCCCGGCCGCTCCCGCACGCCCGCCGCCGCCACGACGGACTGACCCGCCGCGCCGTGACCCGGCCACGCCGCCGCACCGCGCCCGACCGCACCGCCACCCGGCCACGCGCGCCCGGCCGCACCCCGACCCGGCCACGCCGCCGCAATGCCACCCGGCCACGCCGCCGCAATGCCACCCGGCCACGCCGCCGACACCGCCAGCCGGCCGCGTAGCCGCCCGGGACCACGCGGCCGGCCCGACACGCCGGAGCAACGCCGGTCTCCCCGATGACCGCGCACGCGGGGAGACCGGCGTGGCCGCTCAGATCGCGGCGCGGGCCAGCAGCGTGAACGCCCGGACCGGGTCGCCGGTGAGCTGGGCGTGGTCCGCGTCGGCGATCAGCGTCGCCCAGTTCTCCGGCGCGCTCCCCCGCACCACGGCCGCCTGGGCGGCGTCGCGGGCCACCCCGAGGATGGCCTCGGCCAGCGCGGCGTCCCGGTGCTCGGCGCGGAGCTGCCGGCCGAGCCGGTCCAGCACCCCGGGCGCGTCGCGCAGCGAGCCGTCGGCGTTCCACCCGGCCGGTGCGAGGGCCGCGCGCACCTGCGGCCGGTCGGCGGCCACCGCGGCGAGCCCGTCCCGGCCCTGCCCGGTGCGCAGGCCCCAGCCGAACGGGAACAGCGGCCGGTAGTCGGCGTCGCCGACGTTGACCGGCACCTGCGCCTCGTCGCGCGGCCAGCTCACCGGCAGCCGGCCGGTGAACGGCCGGCGGCCGAAGAGGACGTCGGCCACGCCCGCGCCCTCGCTGCCGGGCAGCCAGGACGCCACCAGGGCGTCGATCTCACCGAGCTGGTCGGTGAGCACCTGCGGGCGGCCGGAGACCACCAGCACCACGCAGGTCGGCAGGGTCGAGCAGACCTTGTCGACCACCGCCCGGTCGCCGGGCTGGAGCCGCAGCGACTTCTCCTCCTGCTGCGGCACGCTGCACCAGCCGCACTCCGGACCGCCGACGTCGCCGTAGCCCTCGGCGTACGGGGTCTCGCCGACCACCACGACGCCGACCTGGGCGCCGTCGGTGGGGGCCGAGGCGTCGGCGCTGTAGGTGATCCGGGCGCCGGGGGCGACCTGGCGGATGCCGTCCAGGATGGACGTGCCCGGTACGGCGTCGGCGCCCGAGACGCCCTGCCAGGTGACGGTCCAGCCGCCGGCCTGGTTGCCGAGGTCGTCGGCGTTGCGCCCGGCCACGTAGAGGGAGGCGTCCCGGCGCAGCGGCAGGGCGTGCCCGGCGTTCTTGAGCAGCACCTGCGATTTCGCCACGGCCTCCCGGCCGACGGCCCGGTGCGCCGCGCTGCCGACCTGGTCGACGCCGTCCGCCGAAGCGTACGGGTGCTCGAAGAGGCCCAGCTCGAACTTCTTCGTGAGGATCCGCCGGACGGCGTCGTCGATCCGGGCGGTGGGCACCCGGCCGGCGGTCGCCTCGGCGAGCAGCAGCTGCTCGAACTGCTCGGCGCTGTTCGGCTCCATGAACATGTCGGTGCCGGCGTTGACCCCGACCCGGACCTTGTACGCGGTCAGCCCCGCGTTGGTCGGCTCGGCGGGGTCGGGGATCTGGTGGATGCCCTCCCAGTCGGAGATCAGGAACCCGTCGAAGCCCAGCCGGCCCTTGAGCACGTCGGTGATCAGCTCGCGGTGGGCGTGCATCTTGGTCGGGTTGCCGAGCCCGTCCTCGGTCCAGTCCACGCTGGAGAAGGAGGGCATCACGCTGCCCACCTTGTGGGCCCGCACGGCGGGCAGGTAGGGAGCCAGGTCGATGCGGGCGAAGCGCGCCCGGTCGGTGACCGTGACCCCCTGGTCGATGGGGTACTTCTGCTCCCACCAGGGCTTGCCCTCGTTCGCGGCGGCCACGGCCTCGTCGTAGTCGGTGTCGCCGTCGCCCGCGTAGTGCTTGGCGGTGGCGAGCACCCGGTCGGTGTCGCCGAGCCGGCCCTGGAGGCCGTCGATGATCGTCTCCATCGACACCACGAGCGCCGGATCCTCGCCGAAGCTCTCGTAGCTGCGGCCCCACCGCTCGTCCCGGGACACGCAGAGGCAGGGCGCGAAGTTCCACGGGATGCCGGTGGCGCGTACCTCCGCAGCGGTGGCCTGGCCGACCCGCTCGACCAGCCGGGGGTCGCGGGTGGCGCCGAGGCCGACGTTGTGCGGGAAGACGGTGGCGCCGACGACGTTGCCGTGGCCGTGCACGGCGTCGATGCCGTAGATCAGCGGGATCTGGAGCCGCGTGCTCAGCGCCTGCGCCTGGAGGCCGTTGACCATCTCCACCCAGGCCGCCGGGGTGTTGCTGGCCGGGGTCGAGCCGCCGCCGGACAGCACCGAGCCGAGCTGCCAGCGGGCCACCGCGCTGGGATCGTCGGCGACGGCCGCCCGCTCGGCCTGGGTCATCTGGCCGATCTTCTCGGCGAGCGTCATCCGGCCCAGCAGGTCGGCGACGCGTCGCCGCACCGGCAGCCGCCGGTCGAGGTACGGCAGCCCGTGCGCGGCGACCACCACGGTGGGCCGGGTCGTGACGGTCGCGCCGTCGGCGGCGAGGGTCAGCGGCACGGTCTCGGCGGTCTCCGCCGCGCCGTCCGCCCGCAGGGTCACCGGGACCGTTCGGGTGGCCCCGGACGGGCTGCCCGCCGGGAAGGTGAGCGTGCCGGAGGCGGCGGTGTAGTCGGCGCCGGGGGTGGCCGTGCCGGAGCCGGTGGCCCAGCGCACGGTGACCGCCGCGGCGAGGGGCCGCCCGTCCGAGGTGGACACCGAGAGGTCCACGGGCACCCGAGTCCCCTCGGCCGCCGCGTACAGCGACCGGCCGGCCGCCACGGTGACCGCGCCGGTGTCCGCGGCCGCGGCGGCCGGGGCCGGCAGCAGGGCCACCACCAGGGCGCCGACCGCACCGAGCGTGGCGTGTCTGGGCAGTCTCATGTCGCGCCTCCCCACGGGACCGGTCGCCCGGTGCCCCGTCGGCCCGGGTCCGTCCACGTCCCGGTTCCGGATCCTCCCGAACTGCATCGCATTACGTCAATGTTTCCGGCCGGTTCCGGAACTGTTCGTCGCCCTCGGGGAACGCTCTCTTGACAGCTCCACACTTCGTTCGTAGCTTCATCGAAGTCTATCTTTATGGTTTGTTAACAGCAGGGAGGGATCCGTGCGCAGGATCCGCACCATCGCCGCCGTGGCCCTCGTGGCCGTGGGCCTCACGGCCGCGCTCACCACCGTCACCGCATCCCCCGCCGTGGCCGCCCCCGGCGCGGTGACCTGGTCCGACGACTTCAACGGCGCGGCCGGAACACCGCCGGACGGCAGCCGCTGGCGGTACGACATCGGGGGCAGCGGCTGGGGCAACAACGAGTTGCAGTACTACACCAACAGCACCCGCAACGCTGCCCTCGACGGCAACGGCAACCTGGTCATCACGGCCCGCCGGGAGAACCCGTCCGGCTTCTCCTGCTGGTACGGGAGCTGCCAGTACACCTCGGCCCGGCTGCTCACCAACGGCACCTTCAGCCAGGCGTACGGCCGGTTCGAGGCGCGCATCAAGATCCCCCGCGGTCAGGGGATCTGGCCCGCGTTCTGGATGCTCGGCAACGACATCGCCACCAACCCGTGGCCGAACAGCGGCGAGATCGACATCATGGAGAACATCGGCCGCGAACCGTCCACCGTGCACGGCAGCCTGCACGGGCCGGGCTACTCCGGCGGCAACCCGCTCACCGGCCAGACCTCGCTCCCCGGCGGCCAGGCGCTCGCCGACGCGTTCCACACCTACACGGTCGACTGGGCGCCCGACTCGATCACCTGGTACCTGGACGGCGTGCAGTACTCCCGCAAGACCCCGGCCGACGCGGGCAGCAACCGGTGGGTCTTCGACCACCCGTTCTTCATGATCATGAACGTGGCGGTCGGCGGCAACTGGCCCGGCTCGCCGGACGGCAGCACCACCTTTCCGCAGACCATGACGATCGACTACGTCCGGGTCCAGGCCTGGGACAACGGCGGCGGCGGGGGCGGCGGCACCGGCGGGCAGATCGTCGGGTACGGCAACAAGTGCGTGGACGTGTCCGGCGCCAACACCGCCAACGGCACCCCGGTCCAGCTCTGGACCTGCAACGGCACCGCCGCCCAGCGGTGGACCTGGAACGCCGACGGCTCGGTCCGCGCCCTGGGCAAGTGCCTCGACGTCAGCAGCGGGTCGACCGCCAACGGGGCGAAGGTGCAGCTCTGGGACTGCAACGGCACCGGCGCCCAGCGCTGGGTCTTCAACGCCAACGGTGACATCGTGAACCCGCAGGCCAACAAGTGCCTGGACGCCACGGGCGCCAGCTCCGCCGACGGCACCCGCCTGCAGATCTGGGACTGCACCGGCGGCGCCAACCAGAAGTGGCGCCGCTGACCCCACCCCTGCCCCGCCGATCATGAGGTTGGCGCCCTGGAATGCGCTTGCCGGTGGCGCTAACTTCATGATCGACGCAGACGAGTCTGGGGTGGGTATGGGCGGGACTGTTCGCACGGCACGGTTGGACCTTGTACCCCTGGGCGTTGCGCATGCCGAGGAGATGGCGGTCGTGCTGGGTGATCCGGCACTGCACGCGTTCATCGGTGGCGCCCCCGCCGACGCGGCGGCCCTGCGCGCCCGTTACGAACGCCTCGTCGCCGGGTCGCCCGACCCGGCCGTCGCGTGGTGCAACTGGGTGATCCGGCTCCGCGACGAGGGGTGCCTCGTGGGCACCGTCCAGGCGACCGTCACCGAGCGCGTCGCGGAGATCGCCTGGGTGGTGGGCACGCCCTGGCAGGGGCGGGGCATCGCCACCGAGGCGGCCCGTGGGCTGGTGGGCCGGCTCGGGCGGCAGGGGGTGCGCACCGTCGTCGCCCACATCCACCCGGAGCACCGGGCCTCCGCCGCCGTCGCCACCGCCGCCGGCCTCACCCCCACCGACGTGATGCACGAGGGTGAGATCCGGTGGACGGGGCCCGCCGGCGGCTGACGCGTACGGTGGCGCCATGACGGAAGTCCTGCGGTACGCCGCCTTCACCACCGACCCGGCGGCGGGCAACCCCGCCGGCGTGGTCCTCGACGCCGGAGCGCTCACCGACCCGGACATGCAGGCCATCGCCGCCGACGTCGGATACTCCGAGACGGCGTTCCTCACCCCCACCGGCCCCGGCGAGTTCGACGTGCGCTACTTCAGCCCCCAGGCCGAGGTGCCGTTCTGCGGCCACGCGACCATCGCCTCCGCCGTGGCCGTCGCCGAGCGCGCCGGCACCGGCGATCTGCTCTTCCGCACCCCGGCCGGAGCGGTCCCGGTCGCCACCGCCCGGGACACCGACGGGCGGCCCACCGCCACGCTGACCAGCGTCGCACCCTCCGACGCGCCGGTCGCGCCGGACGACCTCGCCGAGGCGCTCGCCGCGCTGGCCTGGAACGCGGCCGAGCTGGACCCGTCGTTGCCGCCCCGCGTCGCGTACGCCGGGGCGCACCACCTGATCCTGGCCGCGGCCACCCGGGAGCGGCTGGCCGCGCTCGACTACGACTTCGACCGGTTGCGCGATCTGATGCGGCGGCGGGACTGGACCACCGTGGCGCTGGTCTGGCGCGCCTCGGGCACGCGCTTCGACGTCCGCAACCCGTTCCCCGTGGGCGGCGTCGTCGAGGACCCGGCGACCGGAGCCGCCGCCGCGGCGTTCGGCGGCTACCTGCGTACCCACGGGCTGGTCGAGCCACCGGCCACGCTGCACCTGCACCAGGGCGCGGACCTGGGCCGGCCGGGCCTGCTGGTGGTCGACGTGCCCGCCACCGGCGGTGTCCGGGTGACCGGCAACGCCGTGGTCATGCCGGGCTGAACACGCCGGGGCCCGGCTCCCCCGTGGGGAGAGCCGGGCCCCGGACGCCTCGCTCAGTCGGTGCAGGACGGCGTGTCGAAGTGCCCCGGTGTGCTCGGGAACGCCGCCCCCGCCCCCTGGTCCTTGTTGTCCCGCGGGTACACGTAGGACAGCTCCAGGAAGGCGGAGGTGCCCGCCGTGGTCACGTCGCCGGCGTCGCGCCCGGCCCCGGAGGCCCAGGCCAGCTGGGTCAGGAAGTCCTGCATGGCCGGGCTGTGCTGGCGGATGTCGTTGAACCCGCCGTACGCCGAGTTGCAGTGGGTGAACAGGTTGTAGGCGCCGTTCCAGTCGAACAGCCGGTCACCGTTGTTCGGCCCGTTCTGCGTCACGTCGCCCTGCAGCACGTCCCGGTCCCAGCCGCCGTAGATCCAGTCGGTGCCGTGGTGGTGCTGGTTGTCGGCGAGGACGTCGTTGTCCAGGTTGGTCGCCTCGAACCAGCGGCACGGGTCGACCGTGCCGGCGGCCAGGTCCACCGGCCAGGCGCCCGCCGCGCAGTTGTCCGGGTAGGAGCCGCGCGGCCGGAAGTCCAGCAGGTCGGACCCGAGCACCGCGGTGACCGCCGGGCCGCTGGTGGCGCCGGCGCCGCCGAACAGGTGGTCGACGTACTGGTCCTGGTCGCCCCGCGCGGCGGCGCTGAACACGCCGTTCACGAGGCACTGCGGGTTGGCCGCGTCGAGCGCCGGGTCGCAGCCCTTGCCGCCCCAGAGCACGTCCGAGCCCTCGCCGCCGAACACCTCGTCGCCGCCGCTGTCGCCGTTGGCCACGTCGTCGCCGAAGCCGCCGTGGATGTTGTCCGCGCCGGCACCGCCCCGGATGAGGTCGGCCGCCCCGGCGGTCAGCCCGGCGTACGGCATGGGCGCCGAGGTGGCGCTGCCGACCCAGGCGTCCCCGTCGGTGTCGTGCAGCAGGTCCACCCGGCGGTCGTAGCCGCCGGCCCGGAACCCGGTGAACGTCTCCTGCGGGACCGAGGAGAGCGTGGCCGTGAAGCCCAGCGCCGCCACGTCGTCGGCGTTCAGGTACTGGTTCACCACGCCGCCCCGGTCGCCGAGGATGGCGTCCCGGCCGTCCTCGCCGTAGAGGCTGTCCGCGCCCAGCTCACCGAAGAGGTCGTCGTCGCCGGCGCCGCCCCGGATCTGGTCGTCGCCGTCCTGACCCCAGGCGCCGTCGTTGCCGCCGTCGCCGTAGAGCTGGTCGTTGCCGTAGGCGCCGGCCGGCTCGCAGGTGGCCTGCGCCGTGGTGCAGAACCGGGTCGACGGGCCGGGCAGCGCCGGGTCGTGGGTCCGGGCCACCGTGGCGTCGGCCGGCACCGCGCCGGTCGGGTACCGCTCGGTGTAGACCCGCTCGGCCGGCTTCCCGTTCACCGTGGTCACCGTGCGCAGCAGCGATCCGTTGTCGCCGAGGAGCACGTCGTCGGCGCCGTTGCCCTCGACCACGTCGGCGGTGTCCCGGAACCCGGCGGCCGCGCTGCCGCCGATGAGGTCGTCCTGCCCGGCCGGCGCACCGGCGCCGAGCAGGTCGGCCGGGGCCGCCGGGTCGCCCGGCCAGCCCGGGTCGGGCAGCGGGGTCACCGTGGTCCGGCCCGCCGCGCCGAGGGCGGTGTCGCCGCGCAGCGCGTCCGCGCCGCCGTTGCCCTCCAGGTAGTCGCCGTCGCCGTCGCCGGTCAGCGCGTCGTCGCCGTCCTGACCCCAGAGGGTGTCGACGCCGTCGCCGCCGCTGATCCGGTCCGCGCCGAACCGGTTGGGGCTGACCGCCGCCCGGTCCAGCAGCACCACGATCCGCGGACCGAACGGGTTGCCGTCCGCCCCGAGCCGGACCGTCACGGCCGTGGGCTGCTCACCGGGGAGCGGGCGGAGCACCGCGCCGTTGTCCCCGATGACCGCGTCGGAGCCGGGTCCGCCGAACACGGCGTCCGCGGTGTCCGGCTGGCCCGTCGTGGTCGCCCCGCTCCCGTCGTACGCGGTGCTGGAGCCGCCGACCAGGTCGTCGTCGCCGGTGTCGCCCTCGACCCAGTCGGAGCCCGGGCCGCCCTCGGCGAAGTCCGCGCCCGCGTCGGCGTGCACCCGGTCGGGGCCGCCCTGCCCGAAGATCACATCGTCGGCGTCGCCGCCGGAGATGAGGTCGCCGCCGCTGGTGCCGGCCGCCGGGGTGAACCCGAGGTCGAGCAGGGTCACCTTGCGCGACGGCACGGCGCGGGCCTGGGTCACCCGGGTCGCGTCGGCCGTGGCCGGCGTGAACCGGGCGTTGTCCCCGGCGATCAGGTCGGCGTCGCCGTCCCCGAAGAGCTGGTCCCCGGTGTCCGGGCGGCCGGTGCCGGCGACGGGCTCCTGGCTGGAGCCGCCGACGATCTCGTCCTTCCCGAGGCCGCCGTGGACGAGGTCGGCGCCGTTGTTGCCCTCCAGCCGGTCGTCCCCGCCGTCGCCGTCGACCCGGTCGTCGCCGAGCCCGCCGTACGCGACGTCACCGTCCGGCCCGCCGGAGAGCACGTCCCCGGCGCCTGCCGCCGGCACGTCCCCGGCCAGGTCCAGCGGGTACGGCCCGACGTCGCCGATCCGCGGGGTGCCGTTGTCGCCGACGATCCGGTCCACGCCGTCCTCGCCGTAGACGAAGTCCCGGCCGTCGGCCACGCCGGCCACCCGCCCGCCGCCGTAGAGCACGTCGTCGTCCGGGCCACCGAGGACCTGGTCGTCGCCCTCGTTCCCCTCGGCGGTGTCCACGCCGGTGCCGCCGTAGAGGCCGTCGTCACCGGTGTTGCCGAAGAGCAGGTCGACGCCGTCGTCGCCGTGCAGCTGGTCGACGCCCGGCCCGCCCCAGGCCCGGTCGGCGCCGCCGCCCAGGTGCAGGGTGTCGTCGCCGAGCTGGCCGCAGGCCCGGTCGTCGCCGCCGCCGAGGTCGGCGCGGTCGTCGCCGCTGCCGGCGGTGACCACCTCGACCCCGGCGCCGCCGAGGATGAGGTCGGCCGAACCCTGGTCGGTCGGAGCCGGCTGGTCGCCGGCGAGGGTGCCGTCCGCGCAGGTCTCGGCGGTCAGCCGCTTGTCGCCGAAGACCGTGGACCCGCCGTCGCCGCCGATGACGTGGTCGCTGCCCAGGCCGCCGACGAGCAGCTTGGTCTGCGACTGGGTGCCGGCCGGCAGCGGCTGGTGGACCACCTGCCGGGCCGGTCCGTAACCGTCGGTCCCGTCGGGGTCGCCGACGCTGGACGGCTCGGCGATCACGTAGTCCTCGTCCGGGCCGCCGAACAGCTCGTCGGTGCCGTAGCCGCCGACCAGCACGTCGTCGCCGCCGTAGCCGTACAGGTGGCCGGTCTGGCCGTTGGCCGAGTGGGACACGACCAGGTCGGTGCCGGCGCTGCCGTGCACGGTGTCCTGGCCGGAGCCCGTGTCGACCTTGTTGACCAGCCCGGCGTCGCCGCTGCCGGCGGCGTCCGGGTCGGCCGGGACGGTGCTGCCGGCGGTGTGGACGGTGTCGTCGCCCTTGCCGCCGTTGAGGATGTCCGCGCCGGGGCCACCGATCAGGAGGTTCTTCCCGTTCGGCCGGTCGTCGAGGACCACGCCGACGACGTCGTCGCCGCCGTTGCCGTAGACCGTGCTGGCGCCGTGCCCGACGGTCACGTGGTCGTCCGCGCCGGTGGTCTCCTCGGTCGGTGCCGTGAGCTTCGTCCAGTCGACCAGGCCGGTGAGGCCCTTGTCCCCGACCGACGTGTGCACGGTGGTCGTGCCCGGCCGGTCCACGGCGCCGAGGTCGCTGTCGCCGGCCACCACGTCGTTGCCGTCGCCGGTGGTGACGGTGTCCCGGCCGGCGCCGCCGGCGACCCGGCTGACCTGGCCGGCCGCCTCCGCCGTGACGATCACGTCGTCGCCGCCGCGGCCGTCCACCCAGGCCGGACCGGTGCCGGTGCGGATCTGGTCCCGGCCGTCGGAGCCGATGACCACGGCCGCCTTGTCGAACGCGGAGGTCTTCGTGCCGTCGCCGCCGGTGTCACCGTCGCCGAGCAGCAGCACCGACAGGGACACCTTGTCCGCGTCGGCGACCTGGTAGCCCCGCCCGTCGACGACCACCCGGGTCAGGTTCGGGTCGAGGAACTCCTGCTTGCGCCCGAGCGCCTCCACCGCGAAGCCGTCGAAGTCGGCGTCGCTGTCGGCGTAGTGCACGGCGTACACCTTGATCACGTCACCGGCGTAGGTGCCGGCGCCGTTGTCCCAGGCCTTGTCCCCGCGCTGCTCCTTCTTGCCGAACTTGCCGGCGAAGACCACCAGGGTGTCCCCCACCGTGCCGCCCAGTTCGGGTGGCTCCGGTGTGCAGTCGGGTTGCGCGCGGAAGTCCAGCAGGGTGGCGTCGACCAGGGTGAAGTCGAACGTCTTGGAGAACAGGAACAGGTCGATGGTGATGTAGACCTTGAGGAACACCGAGAGCTGCCCGCTCGTGGTGAAGAGGCAGACGGGGTTCACCAGCAGCGCCTGGAGGAACTCGCTGGTACGGAACTTGCCGTCGTTGTTCGGGTCGTTCCAGCTGAACCCGACGGTGAGCCGGATGCCGCCCTCGATGCCCGCCTTGACGATGAGCACGCTGACCTCGGCCCCCGCGGCGATCTCGCCGCGCAGGGTGACCACCGGGACGGCCTTGCCGGTGCTGTCGGCGGTCTTGAAGTAGAGGCCGTCGAGGAGGCTGACCGCGTCGAGGTCGGTGCCGTCGGTGGCGGCCTCCACGGCGTGCCGGATGCCCGCGGTGTCCAGGCCGGCGATGAACCGGGCGGTCACCGAGGCGCTGCCGGAGAGGGTGACCAGCACCGGCGGCGGGGCGTACACCGGGCCGAAGGACTGCCGCCAGCTGAACCCGAGCGACAGCGGCCCGGAGTCGAAGCTCACCAGTTCGACGTCCTGCCCCATGAGCAGCCCGAACAGCGAACCCGGGTTGTCGAAGATCGGGAAGCTGAAGCCGGTCTTCTGGGCGTTGGACTTCCCGTCGGAGCCCGCGGCGAACAGCTTCTCCCCGTCGTCCCCGGCGGCGGTGTCCACCGCGGACTTCACCTCGTCGGCGTTCTTCGCCTTGGTGAACGGGTCGTCCCGCTTGATCAGGCTCTCCGCCGACGCCGGGGAGGCCTCGGTGGTGAGCGCCTTCGCCGGGTCGACCAGGAACTGGCCGAGCGGGATCGAACAGCCGGCGTCGCAGTCCGGTATCCGGTTCACGAAGGTGATCACGGCGCGGACGGTGTCGACGAAGTCGAGCTTCGGCCCGCCGGTGAGGGTGCTGAACGTCTTGGCCAGCCAGACCAGGGTGATGTCCGGTCCGCCGGTGGCCTTCGACAGGTCCGACAGCACCGGGATCGGGGCGTACAGGGTGTCGATGACCGGCTGGAGCGGGCCGGTGACCGCCTTGAGCTTCTCCACCACCGGCTTGAGGATCTTGCTGAAGAAGGCGCCGGCGTCCAGCGCGATGTCGGTGAACGTCACCTGGAGCGGGGTGGAGACCCCGCCGCCGGTCGCGCTCAGCCCGCCCTGCTTGTGCTCCAGGCCCCACTTCAGGCCGAAGCGGGCACTGATGCCGGGCAGCGCGGAGCCCACCTCGTCGCCGGTGTTGACCGCCGCCGCCAGCTTCCAGTCGATGTTCACCTGGGCGGTGAGGTCGGTGGCGAGCAGGGAGCCGAGGTCGGCGAACTCGGCCAGGGTCAGCTTCGCGTCGGCGTCGGCCGCGCAGTCCGCGGCGACGCCCGGGTCGAAGCAGCTCTTCTCCCCCGGCGAGCCCTTCAGGTCGACCCCGAAGTACGCCCGCACCAGCGGACCGGTTCCCTGCTTGGCGGCGTTCACCTGGATGAAGGCGAGCTGGGCGGCCAGGTCGCCGGTCATGTCGAAGTTGGCGCCGATCTGCACCTCGGGGGCGGTGTCCCCGTCGTGGGTGGGGACGTAGAAGCCCTCGTCCCGGTCGAGGACCAGGTCCAGGTGCAGCTTCCAGCCGAGCTTGGCCTGAATGCCGTCCGGCGCGCCCTTCTTCGCCTTCAGCGACAGGCCGGGGATGCCCAGGTCGAGCGGGACGTTCACGCCGAGGCAGGTGTCGCTGTCGCTCGCGTCGGTGCAGCCGGCCGCGGCCGAGGGCGCGCCGCGCGAGGCGGTCAGCTTGATCCGGATGGACTGGAAGTCCTCCGGCTGGCAGGGGGTGGCCACCCCGCTGCGGCAGCCGACCACCGCGCTCACGCCCGGGTCGAGGTCGGCCAGCACGTCGTTGAGGGCGGTCTGCATGCCGGCGCTGTCCAGCGTGGCGTTCGCCAGCACCGGGCCGATCGCCGCCTTGACGTCCGCGCGCAGTTGGGCCACGAACTTCTGGCCCTGCTGCAGGTCGTCGCCGACCAGCGGCAGCTTGCCGTCGAAGCTGGCCAGCCGCAGCGCCTCCTCCACCTTGGCCAGGTAGCCGTCGATGCCGACGTTGAAGTCGGTCAGCTGCAGCGACAGGTTCGCGAAGCAGGAGGTCAGGTCCGGCGTCTGCGCGTGCGGCGCCAGGTCCAGCCCCATGGTGAAGGTGAGCAGGTTGGTGGCGTCCGCGGGTTCGCAGTTGTTGACGAACAGCGGCGCGCGGGCGCAGATCGGCGTCGCGTCACCGCCGACCCCGCCGCCGCAGTCCACGCCCGCCGTGGTGAACGTCGGCGTCAGGCCGAGCAGGTCGGTGACCGGCCCGTCGGCGGCGAGCCCGCCCAGGCCCACGCTGAGGTTCGCCTTGACGGTGGCGAAGTCGGGGTCCTTGCCGAGGTCCAGGGCGAGCGGGCCGACCCGGGCGGCCAGGGCGGCGTCGTCGACCCCGCCCTTGACGGTCACCTTGGCCGAGGAGTTCTTGTCCAGCAGCGGCGCCGCGTTGAGCTTCAGCGGCAGCAGCAGGCCCAGCTTGGCCTGGGCGTCCACGTCGAGGGCGAAGCTGCCGGAGCTGTCCAGGCTGACCAGCTCACGGGCGCCGTCCCAGGCGAAGGCCAGCGGCCCGGCGGTGCGCACGTTCCGCTTCCAGTCCAGCCCGACCCGCAGGTACGGGCCGCCGGCCCGCTCGTCGAGGGTGAACTGGATGCCGCTGTCCGCGCCGATCGCCTTGTTGAGCTGGTCGAGGGCGTCCTGGAGGGTGTCCGGCGGCGCGGCGAGCAGCTTGTCCAGCGCGTCGGCCAGCTCGGGCCGCAGCGCGTACGCCGTGCCGTTCTCCGGCTTCGGCGTGCCGGCCGCGTCGACCCGCAGGGTCTGGCCGTCGACCCGGTCCAGCACCCGGTACGCCTTGCTGCCGATCACCAAGGTCCGCCCGGCCAGGCGCGGGTCGAAGGCCGCGTCACCGCTGCGGTTGGCGTCCTTGAGCAGGAAGTTCGCCCCGTCGGCAGTGAACGTCACGCCCTTGCCGACGCCGCTCTCGTCGGCGCCGAGCAGTTCCCGGGCGGAACGGCCGAGCAGCGGGATCTCGGTGTTCAGCGGCCCGCTGCCGCCGCCGGGCTGGGTGAGCGCGGCGTTCACCAGCCGCAGCGCCTCGATGACCACCGCGAAGAGGGCCTTCGGGTCGTCCGGGTTGAAGTCGACGGCGAAGATCCCGTCGAGGCTGCTGGTGTCGACCACCGGCTGCTCGCCGGCCTTCCAGCTCACGTCCACGCCGACGCCGTCGCCGAGGGCGCCGGTGGCGCCCGGCACGCTGACCGTGACCCGGCCGGTGGTCTTCACCGAGGAGGAGACGGCGAGCAGGTTGCCCGGCTGGGACTGCAACCGGCGGAACAGCTCGCCGAGGCTGATGTCCTGCGCCTGCTTGAAGCTGACCTGGAGCATCCGCTGCCCGCTCGCGGCCGGGCCGACGGTGAGGTCACCGCCGAGCTTGACCTTGAGGAAGCCGGCGGTGGCGAAGAAGTCGACCCCGGTGGCGATCGGGAAGTCGGCCGCGAACAGCGGCGTGGCCGGGTCGGTGCGCAGCAGCACCCGGTCGGCGTTGGCCTCCGTGCTGCCGAGGTCGTCGCGCAGGTCGAGCACGAGGGTGACTGCAGCGCTGTAGCGGGGCTTCACGGTGGCGAAGCTCGCCTGGGCGTTCGCGGCCCGCAGGCCGACCTTCTTGTCGCCGCCGGCCGGCTTGGTGAGCGTGCCGGCGAGTTCGACGGCGCCGATGTTCGGGCTGGAGCCGCTGATCACCCAGACGCTGTCCGGGCCGGGCTGGCCGCCGATCCAGTTCTCCGCCAGGGTGACCGTGGTGGCGGTGTTCCCGGCGATGGTGCCGGCCGAGGTGCCCGCCACGACCCGCTGGCCGACCAGCTCGTCGGGGGTGAACCGGTTCCCGTCGACGCTGAAGCCCTTGGCCGTGAAGGTGGCGCCGCGGCCGGAGACCGAGGCGGCGCCCGGGTCCAGCGGCACGGCCACGGTGGACTCCCGCTCCAGCTTCACCCGGAAGACGAGCTTCTCGCCGGCGAAGGAGAGATTGTCGACGGGGAGCCCCTCGGCGGCGAGCAGCTTGACCAGCTCCTGGATGGAGCTGAACTTCGGCTGGCCGGCCTTGGCCGGATCGTCGGTGGCCGGGTTGAACCCCGGGTCGTCCGGCTTGGGGTGCACGTACTTCTTGAGGAAGCCGGTGAGCTTCTCGTTGACCTTCACGGCGTCGGCGAAGGTGCCCCGCAGGAAGGGCAGGCTCAGGTTGCCGGCCGGTCCGCTCTGCTGCACCCCGCTGAGCAGGGTGGCGAGCTGGGCCAGCCCGGAGGCCAGGTCGAGCGGGCTCATGTTCCGGAACTTGGCGATGGTCTCGTCGAGGCCCGTGGTGGTGACCGTGGGGCTGCCCACGCTGATGTCGTTCCAGTCGACCTTCACGGTCGCGGCGACGGCGGGCAGGTCGAACGGCGCGCCGACGGTGGCCGCACCGAGGTTCACCTGGCCGTGCACGGAGCCGGGGCCCGCCTCGGTCTCGGTGTCGGAGATCCGGCCGCCACCGGAGTTGTCCAGGGCGACCTGGACCAGGCCGCCGAGGGAGCCGGCCGCGCCCAGCTCACCGGTTCCGGCGCCGGCGCCGGTGTCGAAGGCGAGCCGGCCGTCGCCGTTCGGGTCGGTGACGGTGGCCTTGACATGGGTACGCGCCGTGAGGGTGCTGCCGGCGGTGAGCGTGACCCCGAGGATGCCGACCGAGGCGGTGGCCTGGTCCAGGTCGGCGCGGAGCGTCGCCGCGGCGTCGATGTCGAGGCGCGGGGTGTCCCCGTCACGGACCAGGTAGGTCTCCCCCGCGGCGGTGTGCCGGGCCCGCAGGTGCAGGGTCGCCCAGCCGGTGACGTCGACCGCCTTGGTGACGGTCACCCCGCCGACCGCCAGGTCCTTCGCGGTGACCTGCCGCTTCGTGGTGACCACCACGTCGAGCAGGTGGTCCCCTCCGCTGGTGGTGACCGTGCTGGTCAGGCGGGTGCCGCCACCGAGGTCCACGTCGTCCTTGGTCAGGCCGCCGGCCAGGGCGTCGGACGCCTTGCGGGCGAGCTTGTCGGTGTCCACGAGCGCGCCCGGGCTCACCCCGAGCAGCGGCAACGGCTGGCCGAGCAGGCCGACCCGGGACAGACCGCCCTCCGCCCAGGTGGCGGTGCGGGACATCAGGGTCTTGAGCGCGCTTTCCCACGCCTCGTCCGCGTGGGCGGGCGCCGCCGTCCACACCAGGGCGAGCGCGGCGGTCACCACCGCCGCGGTCAGGCCGGCGAGCAGCCGCCGTAGAGCCACCATGAGCCACCTCTTCCTCGATGGCCGTCACCGACGGCGCTGGTCCCGCGCCAGCACATCGATCGCGGAGGAGACCCACAACTTCTGTGTCGAGATCGTGACACAGCGTTAGGATGATCGGCTCACCCCGTTTCGCCGACCGTCGTGATCGGACTGAGCAGTCAGCCAGATCCCGTCGGGGCGTGTAACGAAACGGCCGGCGCCGGCGCTGATGATGGTCACCGCGCGCGGGCGCCGGCCGCCGGCCGGGGTCAGAACGGGGCGTCCACCGACAGCCGTCGCACCTGCGTCAGGTACGGATCCAGCTCACCCACCTCGAACCGGCAGGTGCCGATGACGTGCCAGAACTGGCCGCCCGGATCGCCGTCCAGCTTGTACCGGCCGTCCGGGCTGACCGCCGCCCAGCCGTCGGGCAGGCCGATGAGCGTGGCCCGCAGCTGGGCGTGCTCCGGGTCCGCGACGTCCCACAGCCGTACGGTGCCGTCGTCGCCGGCGCTGGCCAGCAGGCTGCTGTCCGGGCTGAAGGCCACCGACCAGACGCGCCGGGTGTGTGCCGCCAGCGTGCCGTGCAGCCGCCCGGTGCCCGGGTCCCAGAGCCGGATGACCAGATCGTCCCCGGCCGTGGCGAGCAGGTTGCCGTTGGGGCTGAACGCGCACGACCAGAGCCTGCCGGTGTGTTCGGTGAGCACCGTGCGGCGCTCGCCGGTGACCGCGTCCCAGACCACGGCGACGCCGTCGTTGCTGGCGCTGGCGAGCAGTGTGCCGTCGGTGTTGAAGGACACCGCGTACACCCGGTCGGTGTGGTGTTCGAGGGTGAGCCGGCAGGTGGCGGTGGCCGCGTCCCAGAGCCGGACGAGCTGGTCGTCGCAGCCGGTGGCGATGGTCTCGCCGTCCGGGCTGAACGCCATGGCGCGCACCCGGCCCCGGTGCGGGGTGAGGGTGGCGAAGTGCCGGCCGGTACGCCGGTACCACAGCCGCACGGTGTCGTCGTCGTTGGCGGTGGCGAGGGCGTCGCCGTCGGGGCTGAACGCGGTCGCCCAGACGTGGTCGGTGTCGACGTTGAGCTCCCGCTCGTCGGCGCCGGTGTCGGTGTTCCACAGGTGCACGCCGCCGTCGCCGCTCGGCGCGGCGACCAGCGGCTCGCTCGGGCAGAAGACGGCCGACAGCAGCCGGTCGGCGGGGCTGGCGAGCTGCCGGACCAGGCGGCCGGTGCGCGGCTCCCAGAGCCGGACCACACCGTCGTTGCCGCAGGCCGCGAGGACCTCGCCGTCGTCCCGGAAGGACAGCGCGGTGACCCGGCGGCCGTGCCCCCGCAGGGTGTGCTGGAGCTGCCCGGAGCGCACGTCCCACAGCCGGGTGGTGCCGTCGTTGCTGCTGGTGGCCACCTGGACCTGGTCGGGCCGCCAGACCACCGGCCAGACCGAGCCGCGGTGCCGGGTCAGCTCGTGCCGCAGCTGGCCGTCGGCGCTGTCCCAGAGCTGGATCGCGCCGTCGCTGGCGGCGGTGGCGAGCACGCTGCCGTCGTCGTTGAACCGCACGCTGTAGATGGCCCCGCGCTGCCGGCCGAGCACCCGCACCGGACGGCCGGTCTCCAGCTCCCAGAGCCGCAGCGCGCCGTGGGTGTCGCCGGTCGCCATGAGCGTGCCGTCGGGGTGGATGTCGAGGGCGTACACGTCGGCCTCGTGGCCGCGCGGCTGGCGCAGCAGCTCACCGTCGGTGGCCCGGCGGATCCAGACCCGGCCGTGCTGGCCCACCGCGGCCAGCAGCCGGCCGTCGGGGCTGTGCACCACCCGGTAGACCACCTCCGGCTCGCGCACCTCGAACGCGAGCCGGCCGGTGGGGATGTCCCAGCCGCGCATGACGCCGGCGCTGTCCACCACGACGACCCGCCGGCCGTCGGGGCTGAACGAGGTGCCCCAGATCGGCGCGGCGTGGCCGGGCCACTCGTGGCGCAGCCGGGCCGTCCGGGTGTCGTAGAGCCGGACCACGCCGGCCGCGTCGCCGACCACCACCCGGCCCCGCTCGCCGTCGGTCAGCAGCGGCCACACCCAGCCGTCGAAGACGTCCTCGATGACGTGCCGCACGTCGCCGTGGTCGGCGTCCCACAGGCGTACGGTGAGGTCGGCCGCCCCGGTCACCAGCTGGTGCGAGGCGGCGTCGAAGCGGACGGCGTAGACCCGGCCGCGGTGGCCCTGGAGGGTACGCACCGGCAGCCCGGCCGCCGTGTCGCAGATGAGCACACCGCCGTCGTCGCTGCCCACGGCGAGCACCGACCCGTCCGGGCTGTACGCCACCGGCACCGGCAACCGACCGACCTCGAAGCCGTACGCGACGCCCACGGCGGGCGGGGCGAGGCCCGGCGCGACCGGACGGCCCGGTGCGACCACGGCGCCGCGCAGCTCCGGCGCGCGCAGCAGCGCCGCGTCAGCGCTCACGTCGATCAGCGCGGTGCGGTGCCACCTGCTGCCGGCGATCCGCGCCCCGCGCAGGTCGGCGCGGAACAGCCGGGCGCCGGCCAGCTCCGCGTCGCGCAGGTCCGCCCCGGCGAGGCGGGCCTGGTCCAGGCGGGCGCCGCGCAGCCGGGCGTGCTCCAGCCGCGCCTCGGTGAGGTTGGTGGCGACCAGCCGGGTGTCGGTGAGGTCGGCGCCCGTCAGGTCCGCACCGGCGAGCTCCCGGTGGGACAGATCCTCGCCGCGCAGCACCGCGCCGCGCAGGTCGGCCCGGTCGGGCAGCCGCAGCCGGGCGCTGAGCCGCAGGGCGTTGGCGCGGACCGTCTCGCCGGCCGCCTCGTCACCCAGCACCCGGGCGGTCCAGGCGGTGCAGCGGGCCGGGTCGGCGAGGTCGCCGAGGAACTCCACGGTCAGCGCGGACAGCGGGCGCACCGCCAGCGCGGCCGGCTCCTCGCCGCGGTTGAGCTGCGCGGCGACCCCCTCGGCGACCAGCCACTCCATCACGGAGGTGTGGATGAACCCGAACAGCCCGTCGTCGGTGCGGACCAGCAGGCTGCCCGCGCCCACCGCGTGGATCGCCTGCGGCCCGGACAGCCGCGAGTCGGCCAGGCCGGCGAGCTGGCCGGCGGCCTCGGCCAGCTCGGCCAGCCGCAGGTAGGACTCGCCGCTCTCCCACAGCTGGAACGCGAGCCGGCTCACCGCGTGCCACAGCTCGGGCCGGCGCAGGCTCACCGGGGCGCCCGGGATGCCCTGGGTGCGCCGCTCCTCGAAGTCCAGCCAGGACTCCAGGATCTCCCGGTAGAGCGCGGCCGCGCTGAACGTGCCGCCCGCGCCCGCCACGGCGGCGAGCCGCCCCTCGTCGAGGTTGGCGATGAACCCGAGCATCCGCGGGTTGCGGGACAGGCCGAGCAGGTCCTTCACGCCGGCCAGCAGGTCGAGCCGCTCGCGGGCCGCCCGCTCGTCGCCGCCGTAGCGGTTGCGCAGGAAGGTCTCGATCTGCCCGGGGGTGAAGTCCTCGATGGCGAGCACCCGGCGGTGCGGCAGCAGGCCCACCCGCTCGCCCAGGGCGGTGAGGACCTGCGAGTTTGTCTTGAAGTGCTGGGTCCGGCTGCTCACCACGATCTTCGCGTGGCCCTCGGCCGCCTGGAGCAGCGTCTCCAGGTGGTCGGCGGCGCGGTCGTACGTCACCCGGGCGACCAGCTCGTCGAAGCCGTCGAAGAGCAGCACGATCCGGCCCTGGCGGAGCATGTAGCGGAACGCCTTGAGGTCGATCACCTGCTCGCCGTGGTTGGCCAGGTGCGCGGCCACGAGGCCGTCGACCGAGTGCGCCTTGTCCAGTGCGCGCAGCTCCACGAGGATCGGGATGAGGTCGGGGGCGGCGGTGGGCAGCCGGCGGGCCACCTCGCGCAGCGCGAAGGTCTTGCCCCGGCCGAAGTCGCCGAGCACCAGCACGAACCGGCCGTCCGGTGCGGAGATCAGCTCCAGCAGCTCGTCCACCACGTCCTCGCGGACCCGCTGGTCGGCGCCGACCAGGTGGCGATAGCGCTGCGGCACGTACTGGCCGGGCGGGTAGAGCCGGTCGGCCTGCAGCCGGGCGGTCTGCGCGGCGACGTAGTCGCGCAGGTCGAGCAGGCCCTGGAACTCGGTGAGGTGCAGCAGCCGTACGCCGCGCCGCTGCGCCGCCTCGGCCAGCCCGCGCGGCGCCCGGTCGCCGTCGTAGACGAGCTCGGAGGGGATGTCCGGGTCGGTGGCGTGCACCCGCCGGGCGAAGGCGTCGACGTCGGCGGCGGTCGGGGTGCCCACGTACGCGCCCACCCGCTGCTGCCGGACCACCCCGTCGGCCCGGTAGGTGACGTAGAGGTGCGGCGGGTCGGTCTCGACGCGGCGGACCACCACCCGGTCGTGGCGGGCCTCGCACACCTCGGCGAGCCGGTCGAGCAGGCGCTCCAGCGGGGCGGCGGGAGCCACGGCCGGCGCGGCGGCCGGCGGGTCGGCGGCGGCGCCCTGGGTGGGCCCCTCGGCCACGGTGGGCTGCCGGGGGTCGGGCACCTGGGCGGGGCCGGCCGCGCCGAACGTGGCCCCGGCGCCCGGCCAGCTCAGCCGGGTCGGCTCGCCCATCTCGTGCTGGTCGTCGCGGCCGAGCACCCAGCGGGTCATCCCGTCGGCGGCGAGCCGGAGCACCTGCGCCCGGCCGTCGCGGGAGGCGGTGGCCAGTGGCACCACCGGGTCCACCCGGGGACCGGGCGCAGCGTCGGCGAGCAGCAGGTTGAGCATCGGGCCGACCAGCCGGTTGAACGAGCCGCGGTCGCGCAGCGACACCCGGTCGGGCACGGCCACCTCGTCGGCGTACGGGGTGCGCGGGCCCGGGGCGTGCGCCATGGCGCCGAGCCGCAGCCAGCCGGACTGCTGGTAGTGGCGCAGCCGCTGGGCGAACCAGGTGGACTGCGCCTCGCCGAGGAAGCCGTACCGGTCCTCCTCCCGGTGCGTTATCGCCACGGTGGAGTTGAGCCCGGCCACCACCACCCGCAGGTCCGGCACCGGGAAGAGGGTCCACGGCTGCTCGCTGTCGAAGATCCGGTCCTCGAGGCCCTGGTAGAGCTCGTCGAAGAGGCGCGCGTAGTGCCGCCACTTCGGCCAGTACGGCGGCTGCGGGTCGACGTCGTCGGCCTCGCAGGTGGCGAAGTAGGCCCGGCTGGCGGCCATGGTGACGTCGCGCGGGCCGGGCACCACGACCAGCCGGTGCGGCTCCAGGCCGAGCAGCACCCGCAGCCCGGTGAGGAAGCTCAGCGCGTCGGAGAACTCCCGGGGGCTGCCCGACTCGGTGAGGTTGCCGGCCACCACCAGCAGGTCCGGCCGGGGCACCCCGTCGTTCATGAGCAGGGTGAGGTCGCCCATCAGGTGTTCCTGCAGCTCCCCGGGGGTGACCGGGGCGCCCGGCTCGATCACCCCCCGGCCGAAGCGCGGCCCGGCGACGTGGAGCACGCTCAGGGCGCCGCGCGCCGTGGGCGCGGCCGCCGCCGGCGGGAACGGCGGCGGGTTGATGGGGGTACGCCGGGCGCGGCGCGGTGCCGGCGCGCCGGTGGCGGGCGCGGCGAGCACCCCGGGCGGGTCGGCGGGATGGTGCGGGAAGGCCGGCTGCCGCATCGGTTTGGCGCGGCCGTCGAGCGTCTGCCGGATCCGGTCGAGCACCCGGCCCCGCGCCTGCGCCGGGTCGCTCACGCCGACCAGGTCGACGTAGGTGATGGTGGCGAGCAGGCCGTCGATCGGGCAGTCCTCGACCCGCACGGTGACCAGCTTGTTGCCGGTGCCGTCCGGGTCCGCACGCAGCGCGGCCTGCCATTCCAGCTTGCCGTAGGTCGAGTGCAGGTAGCGCTCGGACAGCACCGCCACCACCACCTCGGCCTCGCGGACCCCGCGGTCCATGAAGTCGATGAAGTTGGTGCCGGCCACGAAGTCCCACGCCTGGAGCATGGTGCGGTAGCCGGCCGCTTCGAACTCCCACGCCAGCCAGGTCGCCCAGCGCTCGTCGGCCGGCGAGTAGCTGATGAAGAAGTCGATGGGGCGGTCGGACCGGGTCGGGTGCGCGCCTACAGCCACCCGATCATTATGGCCACTGACGGTCAATTCGTGGACACCCTCGGCAGCCGCCAGCCGGGCCGCGTCGGGCCGCTCCCGCCGGGCGCGAATGTGCGAGGATCATGCGTCGTGGAGACCGTGGGCGAGCCGCCGTCCGCCGCGCCGGACCGCTCCCGCTGGGGGCGGCTGCACGTCCTGGACTGGATCGCGCTGGGGCTGGCCGTGGTGGGCGTCCTCTGCGTCCTCACGGGACTCCTCCCCCGCGCCGACGCCGAGACGACCGTACGCCGGATCGTGCCCATCCTGATCTTCCTGGGCACGGTGGTGGTGCTGGCCGAGCTGACCGCGGTGGCCGGGGTTTTCGACGCGCTCGCCGCCCGGGTGGCCATCACGGCCCGGGGCAGCTACCGGGCGCTCTTCTGGCTCTGCGTGGGGTTCGCGTCGGTCACCACCATCGTGCTCAACCTGGACACCACGGCCGTCCTGCTCACCCCGGTGATGATCGCCCTGGCCCGCAAGCTGGGCGTGCCGCCGACCCCGCTGGCCATGACCACGGTCTGGCTGGCCAACACGGCGAGCCTGCTGCTGCCGGTGTCCAACCTGACCAACATCCTGGCCAGCGACCGGATCAACCTGGAGCCAGTGCCCTGGGCGGCCCGGATGTGGTGGCCGCAACTGGTGGCCATCGTCATCACCATGCTGCTGCTGTGGTGGTGGTACTGGCGGCCGGCCCGCGCCGGCGCCGACCCGTTCGTCCCGCCGCCGCCGCACGTGCCGCCGGACCGGGTGCTCTACCGCACCGCGCTCGCCGCCTGCCTGCTCTTCGTCGCGGGGATCCTGGCCGGGGTCGAGATCGGACTCGCCTCCGGGGTGGCCGCCGCGATCCTGGTCGCCGGGTTCGCGGTGCGGGCCCGGGGCAGCCTGGGGCTCGCGCTGGTGCCGTGGCGGCTGCTGGTCTTCGTGACCGGGCTGTTCCTCGTGGTGCAGACCATCGGCCGGCACGGCCTGGACACGGTGCTGGGCACGCTCATCGGCGGCGACCCGGGCGCCGAGGGCGCACTGCGGGCCGGCGGGGCCGGCGCGCTCTTCGCCAACGTGGTCAACAACCTGCCCGCCTACCTGGCGGGTGAGGCGGTCATCGCCACCGACCAGCACACCCAGTTGCTGGCCCTGCTCATCGGCACCAACGTCGGCCCGCTGGCCACGCCGTGGGCCTCGCTGGCGACGCTCATCTGGTACGAGCGCTGCCGGGCCGCCGGGGTGGCCGTGCCGCTGGGCCGGTTCGTGGCCACCAGCGCCGCGCTCGCCGTGCTGGCCACCGTGGCCACCGTGGCCGCGCTGCTGATCGGCCCGGATTCCTGACCGAGGTGCCGCCGGTCCAGTCCGGCTGCCGGCGCGGGTTCCGGTTCGAGGACTACGACGACACGCACCTCCGCCGGCTGCGCATCGCCCCCTGACCACCGGTGGCCCGGCGAGGCGTGCCCGCCGAGCAACGGGCCGACCGGCGGGCCGGGCCGGGCCGGCCCGGCTCAGGCGCCCGCCGCGCCGAGCAGCCGGTCACCGAGGTCGGTCCGGGCGTAGAGCACCTGTCGGCCCGCCCGGCGCGAGGTGAGCAGCCCGGCGGCCCGCAGGGCCTGGAGGTGCACGCTGAGCGTCGGCGCGGAGAGGGCCATCTGGGTGGCGGCCTGGCTCGTCGACATCGGCAGGTCCAGCTGGGCGAGCAGGGCGGCCCGGGTCTGGCCGAGGACGCCGACGAGCGCCGATCCGGCCCGCTCGGGGTGCTCCGCCCAGAGCCGGCCGAGGCCGCGCGGGGAGTAGGAGACGCTGGGTGGCTCGGGGTGCGCGGTGCGCACCAGCACGTCCGGCCAGGCGAAGGCGCACGGGACGAGGAGCAGCCCGCGCCCACCGCAGTCGGCGTGGCCGTCGTAGTACTTGACGATGCGCAGCGTCTGGTCGGAGAAGGTGACCGACGGGTGCAGGTTGTTCAGCATGCGGTCGGCTCCCCCGTCGGCCAGCACGTCGAGCCGGTAGGCGATGTCGTCGTGGAGCAGCGCGTCGATCCGCGGCCAGTCGGGCGCGACGGCGACCCGGTGGTACGCGCCGAGCGCCTCCGTGACCGGGCCGATGCCCGCGTCCGGCCGGTCCACCAGCGACTGGAGCAGCGCCCGCCGCGCCTCCCGGCCGGGCCCCCGCTGGGCGACCCGGTGGGTCGCCAGGTGCGCCAGCTCCCCGGCCACCGTCTCCGGGTCGGCGTCGCCGACCTGGACCAGCGCGTCCGCGAAGGTCGCCGAGCGGCGGCCCGGCGGCGGCAGCAGGAAGTCGGGGAGGTAGCCCTCCGGACGCACGAGCGCCCGCAGCAGGTCGAGGTCGCGCTCGCGCAGCCGGCCCGCCCGCTCGACGAACCGGTCGATCCAGGGCCGGTGCAGGTGCGCGCCCCGCCGGCCGGCGGACAGCGTGCGCAGGCTGGCGACGGTCTCCGTGAGGGGCGCCGCGGCGAAACGCACGCGGGTCAGATCCGCCGCCGTGACGTGCAGGTGGATCAACCGACGATCCTTCCGATTAGGACTGAGCCTAATCGTGGTCGGGCGGGAGGCGCCACCGAAGACTGAGGACATCCACCTGGAACAGGCAGAGGAGGCGCCCGCCATGACGACCGAGATGCTGTCCGCGGCGTACGAACGGCTGCACGCGTACGGGCCGGAGTTCGGCGGCGACGAGGAGGGCAACCACGGGCTGACCAACCACGGCCCGATGGCCGTGGAGGTGCTGGTCCGGCGCGGGCTCGACGTCGACGTCGAGAGCTGGCTCGACCGCTACGTACGCCGCCTGGCCGCGCTGCCCGGGACGAGCGCGCCCATCCGGCCCGGTGAGTGGGCCGCGGCGCTGGGCGACGCGCGACGGCTGCCCGACTGGACCGCGTACTTCCGGCACGAGCTCGCCGACCGCCCGTGGCGGGGCGTGCTCGCCGAGTGGTGGCCGCGGCTGCTGCCGGGCATCGTGGCCGGCTCGACCCACGGCGTGATCCGGGTCGGCCACGCGGTACGCGCCCTGCGCGGCGCCCGCGTCCCGGCCCGGCAGACCCTCGACGAGCTGGCCCACGGGCTGGCGTTCTGGGCGGCGCGCTACCGCGAGCTCGCCGGGGTGGTCGGACCGGGGGGCACCCTGGCACCGCGCGAGGCCCTGGCCGCCGTCACCCGGCTCACCGACCAGACGGGCTTCATCGCCCACCGGCTCGACCGGCTCGAGCGCAGCCCGGACTGGACGGCAAGCCTCCGGGCGCTGGAGCCCGCCGCGTCCGCCGACGAGGTCCCGGCGCGGCTGGAGTCGCTCGTCGACAGCGCCGCCCGGGCGTACCTCGGGCTCGGTCACGGCTCGCCGGTCCTGCTGGTCCACGCCGCGACCGCGCCCAACGCCGTGCGGCACGTGCTCCCGGTCCTGCCCCGGGAGCAGTGGCTGCCGAGCCTCGCGGCGGCCTGGGCGGCCGTGGCGGCCGTCGTCGCCACGTACGCCCCGGCCCGGCCCGCGCCGGCCGCGGAAATCGTCCGGCGCCGGCCCGAGCCGACGCGCGAGGATGCGCTCCAGCGGGCCGCCGAGCACGGCGACGAGCACGTCCTGAAGTTCGCCGACACGGCCGTCGAGTCCTACGACCGCACCGGCGACCCCGGCCTGCTCGCCGCGACCCTGCACGCCGGCGAGCTGATCGGTCGCCCCTGACGGCAGCCCTGCGCCACGGTGGCGTCGGGCCGGACCCCTCGTCAGGGACGGCCCGCGCCGCGCAGGCTGTCGAGGGCCTGGCCGAGGGCCGCCTCAAGGTGGTCCGTCCGCCCGGTGTTCAGCAGAACCGCACGACCGAAATCCGGTACGACCGCACAGCGCCGCCGGGCTACCGTGCGCGCATGAACGGCGCCCCCACCCTGCACTTCCACACCGACCCGGGTGAGTTTCTGGCCGCGGCCGGCGACCACCTCGCGGCGAATCCCGTGATCGGCACGGTCGTGGCCACCGTCGCGCAGCGGCAGGTGGCCCGGCAGGCCGCCGGGGACGCGCCACCGGAGGACGACTGGTGGCTCGTGGTGCGGGACGCCTCCGGCGCGGTCGTCGGGGCCGGGATGCGCGCCGCGCCCTTCGCCCCGCGCCCGCCGTTCCTGTTGCCGATGCCGGACGAGGCGGCCGTGGCGCTGGCCCGGGTGTGGCACGAGCGCGGGGAGGAGGTGCGCGCCGTCAACGGCGCGCTGCCCGCGGTGCGGCGGTGCGCCGCCGAGGTGGCCCGGCTCGGCGGCGGCCGGGTCGAGGTCGCCCAGCACACCCGGCTGCACGAGCTCGGCGACCTGGTGCCGCCGGCGCGGGTGCCCGGCGCGCTGGTGGCCGCCACGGACGACGACGTGGACCTGACCGCCGAGTGGTTCGACGCGTTCATGGCCGACGCCGACGAGCAGGCGGGCCGCCCGCGCGGGGTCAGCGCGCACGAGACCCCCGACCGCGCCGAGCTGCTGCGCCGGATCCGGGACGGTCGGGTGTGGTTCTGGGCCGACGAGACCGGCCGGCGGGTGCACCTCACGGCCGCCAACCCGCCGGCGTTCGGCGTGGCCCGCATCGGCCCGGTCTACACCCCGCCGGAGCAGCGCGGGCGGGGCTGGGCCGGCAACGCGGTCGCGGAGGTCTCCCGGCTGCTGCGGGCCGAGGGCGCCCGGGTCTGCCTCTTCACCGACCAGGCCAACCCGACCTCGAACCGGATCTACGCCAACCTCGGCTACCGGGCGGTGGTCGACATGGCCAACCTGGTCGTCGTCCCCTGACGCCGGTGGCCGGCCCGCGGCCGGGGGTGGCCGCCGGCGTCGGGATCAGTGGTCGAGGTCGAGCGCCGCCAGCCGCTCCGGGTCGGCGATCACGTCGATGGCGGCGATCCGCCCGTCGGTCACGGTGAACGCCATGACCGACAGCGGCCGGCCGGCCGCGCTGACCAGGACCCCGGCCGCGCCGTTGACGAGCACCGGCCGGGCGAACGGGGAGAACCGGCCGAACGTGGTGGCCTGCGCGGCCACCACCCGCGCCCCGGTGAGCACCGTGGAGTGCCGCGCCCGGGCGGTCCCGCCGTCGGAGCGGAGCACCACGTCGGGGTGCAGCACGGCCACCAGCCGGTCGAAGTCGCCCTCTCGGGCGGCGGCCAGGAACGCGCTGACCACCTCCCGCTGACGGGCGAGGTCCGGGTCGGGCGCGGGCGCCTGCCCGCGTACCCGGCGACGGGCCCGGCTGGCGAGCTGCCGGGCGGCGGCCGGTGACCGGTCGACCAGCGCGCCGATCTCCTCGAAGGGCACACCGAACATGTCGTGCAGCACGAAGGCGAGCCGCTCGGTCGGGGCCAGCGTGTCCAGGACCACGAGCAGCGCCAGCCCGACCGAGTCGGCCAGCACGGCGGCGGACGCCGGATCGGCGTCCACCTCCGCGACGTCCACGACCGGATCGGGCAGGCGTACGTCGAGGGGGTCCTCGCGGCGGGTGGCGCGGGCCCGCAGGGTGTTCAGGCACACCCGGGCGACGACCGTGGTCAGCCACGCGGCCAGGTTGTCCACCCCGGCGGCGTCGGTGCGGGCGAGCCGCAGCCAGGCCTCCTGCACGGCGTCTTCGGCCTCGCTCAGCGAGCCGAGCATCCGGTAGGCCACCGCCCGCAGCCGCGGCCGCTCCTGCTCGAACCGTTCGGCCAGCACGGCGTCCTCGCCCATGTCCGCGTCCCTTCGTCCGTGTCCCGGTCGACCGACCCGAGCCACGTCACCGGTGTGACCGAAGGTGACGCGCGTCACTCCGGTCACACGCCCGGCCCGCTCCGGGTCGAGCCGGTGAAGCCCGAACCGTAGCGGATCTTCGAACCCGGAGGACGACATGAACGCACCCATCCTGGTCACCGGTGGCACCGGCACCCTCGGCCGGCTGGTCGTGCCGCTGCTGCGCGAGGCCGGCCACCCGGTGCGCGTGCTGAGCCGCCGCGGCGGCCGGCCCGGCGACGGCGTCACGCACGTCACCGCCGACCTGCGCACCGGTGCGGGCATCGACCCGGCGGTACGCGGCGTCGGCACCGTGCTGCACCTGGCCAGCGGCCCCAAGGGCGATGACGTGGCCACCCGCCACCTGGTCGACGCCGCCCGTCGTGCCGGGGTGGGCCACCTCGTGTACATCTCGGTGGTCGGGGCGGACCGGGTGCCGCTGGCGTGGCTGCGGTCCAAGCTGGACGCCGAGCGGACCGTCGCCGGCTCCGGCGTGCCGTGGACGACGCTGCGCGCCGCCCAGTTACACGACCTGGCGCTGACCATGGTGGCGAAGATGACGAAGCTCCCCGTGGTCCCGGTCCCCGGCGGCCTGCGGTTGCAGCCGGTCGACGCCCGTGAGGTGGCGGCCCGGATGGCCGAACTGACGCTGGGCCCGCCGGCCGGCCTGGTGCCCGAACTGGCCGGCCCCCGGGTGTACGGCCTCGACGAGCTGGTCACCGGCTACCTGGCGGCCGCCGGTCAGCGCGGGCGGCCGCGGCTGCCCGTCCGGCTGCCGGGCAGAGCCGGCCGGGCGTACCGCAACGGGGACAACCTCGCCCGCCCCGGGGCCACCCTCGGCGTACGCACCTGGGAGGCGTTCCTGGCGGAGCGGCTGCCGCAGCCCGCGTCCGGCGCACGCGTCTGACCGGTTGGCCGAACGCGCCGATCGGGACCGGGATCCCGATCGGCGCGTCGCCGGGGTGGCGGTCAGCCCAGGTGCCGGGCGAAGAACCGCAGCGTGCTGTCCAGCTCGAACGCCGGGATCTCCCCGTGCCCGCCGGGGTTGGCGTGCAGGGTCTTCTCGGTGGAGGCGAAGGCGTCGAACAGCGCCAGGCCCTGCGCCCGCGGCACCCGCTCGTCGTCCCACTGCAGCAGGAACTCCACCGGCACGGTGATCCGCGCGGCGGCCTCCGCCGAGGCCGACGCCCCGCCCAGGCCGAGCACCGCGGCACGGACCCGGGGCTCGGCGGCGACGAACGGAACGCCCAGGCCGCACCCCAGGGACACACCCCAGTAGCCCACCGGGCCGGCGCCCACGTGGTCGAGGGCCTGGACGGCGTCCAGGACCGCCCGCCATTCGGGGACCGTCCGGCGTGCCACCAGCGCCTGGAACCCGGCGATCAGCGGGGCCAGGTCCGCGCCGGCCTCCACGCGGGCCTGGTTGGCGGTCGCGATCCGGTCGTATTCCTCGACCTTCGGCCGGTCGCCGTGGGCCGGCACGTCGACCGCGACCACCGCGAAGCCTCCGTCCGCCACGAAGCGGCGGGCGCGGGCCAGGATGCCCGGGGCCTTCTTGTGCTGGCCGCCGCCGTGGCCCATGAGGATGAGGGGGCGAGTGCCGGTGGCACCGTCCGGAGTCCACAGCACACCGGGAATCTCGCCGAGGGTGAAGAGCTGTTCGGAGACGCCGTCGGACGACGTCTGAGAGGTGAAGCGCATGGAGTTGCGAGCCTTTCGGAATGCCTTCGCGGGCACTCCCTAGGCCATGCGAGGGAGGGAGCCCCGACCTGTCACAGCGTTGATCGGTCTCACCTCCTCAGTTCGCCGCACCGCACAGCGACGCCGAAGCTATCACGACGGGCTGCCCACCCGCCCGAGCTGCTCACCGCGGGCCACCCGCTGCCCGGCACGGACCAGCCACCCCGGCGACCGCGACAACGACGCGAACGATACGGCGGCCCGGCACCCGGCGATGCGTCATCCCCGCTGCCGGCCGTTCACCAGCCGACGGTGGTGAGGCTGATGGGGGTGAGCTGGCGGACCTGGGGCTCGATCCACTGTGCCGCCGTGACCAGCTTGACCAGCCGGTCGATGGTCTCCGGCGGCCCGGCCACGAAGCTGCGCCGGTCGGCCGGGCAGCCGTAGCGGTCGTCGAAGCAGCCGCCGTCGAGGGCCCGGACGGCCATGCCGGCCTCGGCGGCGAGCAGCATCCCGGCCGGCAGGTCGACGGCCTCGGGGCGGTAGCCGACGATGCCGTCGATGTCGCCGCGGGCCAGCATCACCCAGGACAGCAGCGGCGCCCACAGTTGCAGCACCCGCCGCGCGGTCGTGTCGAGCACCACCTTCAGCGCCCGGGCGGTGCTGTCGTCGCGGGCCACCCCGTGCCCCTGGGTCCAGGCCAGCACCGGCGCGGTCGGCACCGGCCGGCGGGGCGCGTGCAGCGGGCGGCCCGACGGCCCGGACCCGTGCACGAAGGCGCCCTGCCCGCGCACGGCGGACCAGGTGCGGCCGGCGACCGGGTCGTGCACGACGCCGAGCACCGGGGAGCCGCGGTCGCAGAGGGCGATGCCCACCACGTACGCGGACAGCCCGATCGCGACGTTGTTGGTGCCGTCTAGCGGGTCGACCAGCCAGGCCCAGGTGTTGTCGGCGGCGTACTCGCCGCCCTCCTCGGCGATCACCCCGTGCTCCGGCCAGCGGGACCGGATCCGGTCGACGATGAGCCGCTCGGCGGCGAGGTCCAGGTCGGTGACCAGGTCGCCGGAGTCGTTCTTGGCCCGGGCGTGCAGCTTCCCCCGGGTGCCCCGGCGCAGCAGCCGCCCCGCCGCCTGGGCCGCCTCCACGGCGAAGCGGTGCGCGTCGCGCAGGTCGGGCCCGCCTCTGTTCGGCTCCACGTCCACGGCTCCTCCAGCCAGTCAGCCCCGTGCCACCAGTTCCGCGATCTCCCGCGCCATCCGTGCGGTCTCCGCCGCGCCGCAGCGGTCCCGGCGTATCCGGTGGCTGCGCCCGTCCACCGCGCCGAGGCTCAGGTCGCAGACGCCGGGCGTGGTCCGGCCGAGAGCCACCGTCACGGCGGGCTCACCGGCGTCGACCTCCGAGGTGTGGAAACCGCCGGCGCGCAGCGCGTACGAGTCGCCGGCCGAGTGGGTCTCCACGGTGGCGGTCACCGCGGTGACGAGCCGGTCGGTGGCCGCCATCTCGTCGACGTCGCCCCGGCTGTGCACCTCGTAGATCCGCCAGGACGGGTCGGCGGTGGCGTCGGTCACCTCGATCAGCTCGTTGCGCACCGTGCCGTGCAGCACGTGGCTGAGCAGGTCCCAGCTGTGCGAGTGCATGGTCGAGGTGGTCGGCCGCACCGGCGGCGGGTCGGCGGGCCAGGCGTGCACGCAGATGCCGTCGGCGCCGGTGCGCTCCACCGGCAGGCAGGTGAAGCCGAGCGGGTGCCGGACGGCCAGCAGCGGCCGCCGCCCCTCGGCGACGTCGTCGAGGACGTCGAGCACCCAGCCGCGCAGCAGCTCCGGCCGGGCGCCCCGGTCGATCTCCCGTTCGAGGTCGGCGTAGGTCATCATGCGTACGGGTTCCTCGCCTGGATGGCCCGGCTCACGATGTCGGCGACCTCGCGGTCGCCGAAGGACCGGGGCAGTGGCAGCCCGAGCGCGGCGAACAGCTTGCGGACCTGCTCGACGGAGGGCTCGTCGTCCAGCTTCACCGTGGCGGCCGCCTCGATGGGCACCCGCCGGCTCTGCTTGCGGCTGTAGTCCAGCTCGATGTTGAACCGGTTGTAGTAGAGCTCCCTGCGGTCGATCCGCAGGGCCGGTGTCTGCGGGTTCTCCTGCGTGATGATGACGCAGGACGAGGAGAGGTCGTAGCGGAAGGTGGTCATCTGCGCGGAGAGCCGGACCTCGACGGTGAGCAGCCCGGAGCGCTGCAGGTGCCAGCAGGCGGCCAGCACGGTCGCGTACGACTCCTTGCGGGTGCGGTCGACGGTCCACCGCTCTCCCGGCGCGTCCGGGTCGAGGCTGCGCCGGAACCGCGCGTAGCGCTCGCAGACGTCCTCGTCGGTCGGGTCGATGATCTCGATGGCGAAGCTCAGGGTGGCGTTGCGCCGGCGGGCATGCTCCAGGCACTGCGGCAGGGTGACCGCCCGGGTGAACGTGCCCGTTCCGCCCTTGAACGCCCATGAGTCGGTGTGCTGGCGGGCGTCGGCGAGAGCCCGGCCGACCTCGCTGCCGTGCAGCACCCGCACCATGGACACGCTGTCGATCGCCTCGCGGGCCCGGTTGAGCGCCCCGTCCGGCCCGGTGATCTCGTGCAGCTGCGGAACCAGTTCGGTGAGCCGGTCACGGGTGGCGCGCATGACCTCGCGCACCTCCTGCTGAGCGGTCTCGCGGCGCAGCCGGTCGCGCAGCACGGCCTGGGCGAGCACGGCGAGGACCAGCAGGATGGCGCTGTTGACCACGTCCTGGCTGACCGTATTGGTCAGGCCGAGGACGGCCACCGTGACGGCCAGCACCAGGCCGATGAACGCGTCGAGATTGTTGACGACCCAGGTGAACAGGCGCGCCATGACATCCCCCGGTCGACGACGGAACCCTCATGATAGCCCTTTGTCAATCTCGCCATCACGCGCTGTTCGGGTGGACCGTACCCCTCGGTGACGGCGGCTGCGCCGTCCGGCGGGCGGCGCAGATCAGCGACCCGCCGAGCCCCGGCGCGAGGCGGGCCAGCAGCCGGGAGGTGACCCACCGTCCACCGGGGAGCCGCCAGCCGACCTCGTTGGACCGGATCGCCAGCGGCGCGAACCCGGCCCGGCGCAGCACCTGCCGCAGCAGCGAGGCGGTGAACGGCCGGATGTGCAGCCAGAGGTAGGGATGCAGCGGGTCCACCTGCCGGGGCGCCCGGCCGGCGAGGAACGCCAGCCGGTCCTGCGCGGGCGCCAGGTTCGGGGTGGTCAGCACGAGCAGGCCGCCCGGGGCGAGCACCCGGTGGCACTCGTGCAGCAGCGCGAGCGGGTCGTAGACGTGCTCGATCAGCTCGCCGGTGAGCAGGCCGGCGAAGCTGCCGGCGCGGAACGGCAGCCCGCGGGTGGCGTCCAGGCAGACCGCCAGGGCCGCGCCGTCGGCGGCCCGGCGGGCCGCGCCCAGCGCGGTCTCGGCCATGTCGGCCACCACGAGCGGGCCGGGCAGCGCCGCCGGGTCCAGCATGCTGCGCGGGCCGCAGCCCAGCTCCAGAACGGGACGCCCGCCGGGCACGCCGTCGACCATGAGCCGGGCCGCGACCGCGCGGCGGATCCGGTGGTACGGGTCGTCGACGTACCCGTTGACCTGCGCGCCGTCGTGGTAGCTGCGCCGGTTGGCGCGGCGGCCGTGCGCCTGCGCGCTGCGCGAGGAGGCCCCGGTCGGCGGCTCGGCCATCGCACCCTCCACTGCGGTCGTCGCCCCCGTCGGCGGCGCCCGCCCTCCAGCCTCGCACCGCTCCCGGCCGGGGGCACGGAAATCCCCCCGGGTACGCGGACGCGGCGGCCGGAAGTCCGGCCGCCGCGTCGCGGGTGTCGGGTCAGATGGCCCGGGCCCAGTCCACCCGCATGCTGTCGTCGTACTCGTCGCCCGGGATCCACCACTGATCGCCGAAGCCGCTGGTCGAGACGATGATGTTGCCGCCGTCCGGCTCTTCGTTGGTCGGGGGCACCGACAGCGCGGCGCAGTAGCGGCCGTCCGGTGAGAACACCGGCGACAGGTACAGCCGCGGCTCGTCGGTGAGCTGCTTGAGGCCGGTGCCGCCGATCCGCACCGACGCGAGCGAGTCCTCACCGAGGGGCAGGTCGACGTCCCGGAACCAGCGGTTGGTGCAGAACACCACCCGCTCCGAGTTGGGCATGAAGACCGGCCAGCCGAACCGCTCACCCTCCTCGGGCTGGTAGACCCGCCGCACCCGCCCGGTAGCCAGTTCCAGCATGCGCAACTGGTGGCCCTCGGAGCGGCTGACCCACTGCATGACGATCATGGAGCCGTCCCGGGACCAGTTCGGCCGGGACATGGTGTGGCCCTGGACGAGGACCCGCCGCGCTCCGGTGGCCACGTTCACCGCGACCAGACTCTCGCGGTCGATCACCAGCGCGACCTCCGTGCCGTCCGGCGACCAGGTCGGCCACTGGTACGTGACGCCGAACGGGTCGCTGATCAGCTTCCGGACCTCGCCGGTCACCCGGTCGAACAGCGACAGGCTCGACCCGGTCTCGCCCTCGTAGCGCAGGTCGTTCACGGCCACGTACCGGCCGTCGGGCGAGGCGACGGCGTCGTAGGCGTGGGTGAGCAGCACCTGCGGCGTGGTGTGGCCCCGGTTGATCTGGAGCAGCCCCGCGCTGCCGGTCACCAGGAACGGCCCGTTGACCACCTCGGTGGTCTCCGCCGCGGCGGCGGGCGCCGCGGCGGTCAGGCCGCCGGCCAGCCCGGTCGCCGTGGCCGCCCCGGCCAGCGCGGCGGCACGCAGCAGGGCACGGCGATTCAACTCGGTCATGAAACACCCCCGTGATAGACGTCGCTCCACCCTCCTGAAGGGATGGTCGGCCGGGCATCGGTCGAGCGGACGGACCACCGTCGGCCACACGGCCAGCCCGTAGGGTGACCGGCCCGGCGGCCGGTACCCTCGCCCCGGTGACCTCCGACGCGTTGCGCCGCGCCCTCACCGACCCCGGCGACCCGCCGCTGCCGCCCCTGCCCGGGGTGGCCGTCGAGCTGCTCGACGCCCTGCAGGCGCCGCCCCGGCTCGCCGCGCACCTGCGGCTCGTGCACGACGTCGCCCGGCAGCTCACCGCCGCGTTCGCCGGATGCTTCCCGCTGGTGCCGTTCGACCGGCAGGCGGTGCTGTTCGGGGCGGCGATCCACGACCTCGGCAAGGTGGAGCACCCCGAGGAGCTGTCCGGGCCCGGCTCGGCGCACGAGGAGGCGGGCTACCAGCTGCTGCTGCGCTTCGGCGTGCCCGAGGAGCGGGCCCGCTTCGCCGTCACGCACGCCGCCTGGCACGCGCCCGGGGTGCAGCTGGAGGACCTGCTGGTGAGCCTCGCCGACAAGGTGTGGAAGGGCAAGCGCGTCACGGACCTGGAGGAGCTGGTGGTCGACCGGCTCGCCGACATCACCGGGCAGCCGCGCTGGCAGGCCTTCCTCGACCTCGACGACGTGCTCGCGGCGCTGGCCGCCGACGCGGACCGCCGGCTCGCCTTCCAGGCCGAGCACCCGGTGCACGGCTGACCCCCGGCCTCAGCCGTCGCCCGGCTCGGGCGACCCGGCTCCGGCCAGCAGCGCCTCCGCCGAGCTGGTCCGGGCGTACAGCAGGAACCGCCCGGCCCGGTGGGTGCCGACCAGGCCGGCGTCGCGCAGCGCCGTCAGGTGGTGGGAGACCGTGCCGGCGCTGAGGCCGCACCGCCGGGCCAGCTCGGTGGTGGCGGCCGGCACGGCCAGCTCGTGCAGCAGGGTGGCCCGGGTACGCCCCAGCACCCGGGCGAGCGCCGCGCTGGCCGGGGCGGCGCTGCGCTCCCAGAGGGTTCCGACCGCGCGGGCCGGATAGCGCAGGAGAGGCTGCGAGGTTCGCTCGGACAGGTTGGACCAGACCCGCGCGCCACCGAAGACCGACGGAACCAGCAGCAGGCCCCGCCCGCCCAGGTCGGCCGTCCCGGCGCGGGTCAGGTGGTCGACGTGCAACGTCCCGTCGTCCCAGGTGACGTACGGGTCGATCCGGTTGAGCAGGCCCCGCACGCCGTCGGTCGCCATCCGCCCGGCCCCGACGAGCACCTCGCGTTCCAGCAGGGTCCGCATCCGGGGCCAGTACGGGGCGATCGCCACCTCGACGTAGTCGGCGATCACCTGCGTGAGGCGGGCCAGCCCGGCCGGCGGGTCGGCGTACAGGTCGGCGAGCCGGGGCGGACGCGGCCCGGGCAGCTCGTCCAGCCCGGCCCGGACCACCTCCGGCGGGGTGGCGGCGAGCACGGCCAGTTCCCAGTCGATGGTGGGCAGGGCGGACGGCGGGGGTGGGCAGACGAAGCCCGGAATCACCACGGTCGGCATCGGCACGAGATCGGCGAGGAGCCGCCAGTCCACCACGGACAGCCGGGGCCGAACCTGCCGGTGCCAGAGCTGGTGGGCGGGGAACCAGTCGGGGCTCCGGAGCACCCGCACGCTGGCGACCGCCTCCCACAGCGGCGAGATCGCGAACCGGATCCCGGCCAGGTCCCGTACCCCCACCGCGACGCTCAGCACCCGCACCTCCCGACGGATTCGACCTGGCTCAAACTTATCGACCACGGCGGCTCCCCCGACCAGGGTCCCTGTCATGACCGCCACCGTCCCGGCACCCACCCGCTGGCCCCGCCCCTTCCGCTACGTCTACGCGGCCAACCTGACCGACAGCCTGGGCTTCCAGGTGGGCTACCTGGCCGTGCCGGTGCTGGCCGTGTCCGTGCTCGCCGCCACGCCCGGCCAGGTCGGCCTGCTCGCGGCGCTCAGCACCGCCGCCTTCCTGCTGGTCGGGCTGCCCGCCGGGGTCTGGGTGGACCGGTCGCCCCGCCGGACCGTGATGGTCGCCGCCGACCTGGCCCGCGCCGCCCTGTACGCCTCGATCCCGCTGGCCTGGTGGGCGGACGTGCTGACCCTCGGCCAGCTCTACGCGGTCGTGCTGCTCACCGGCGTCGGCACGGTCTTCGGTGACGTGGCCGCGCAGAGCTTCCTGCCGGAACTGGTCGGCCGGGACCGCCTGGTGGCGGCGAACTCGCTGCTCATGACGACCAACGCCACCATCCAGATCGGCGGCCGGGGATTCGGCGGCCTGCTCGTGCAGTGGCTCGGCGCCCCGCTCGCCCTGGCCCTGAACGCGGTCACCCACCTGCTCTCGGCGCTCGCCCTCACCCGGGTACGCCCCACCGCCACCGCCGGGACCGGACGGAACCGGCCGGCGGACGGCTTCGGCCGGCAGCTCGCCGAGGGCGTCCGGCACGTGCTGGGCAACCCGCTGCTGCGACCACTGGCCGTGTCGCTGGCCGGCATCAACCTCACCGTGAACCTGATGACCACCATGCTGCCGGTGGTGTTCCTGCGCGACCTCGGCCTCGGCGCCGGCGCGCTCGGGCTATTCCTCGGCGCCGGCGGGGTCGGGGCGCTGCTCGGCGCGGTGACCGCACGCCCGCTGGCCGCCCGGATTGGACACGGCCGGGCGCTCTGGCTGCCCGGGCTGCTGGTGGCGCCCGCCGGCGCGCTGGTCGCGCTGGTCGACACCGGAGCGTGGCTGTGGCTCGCGGGCCTCGGCTGGCTGGCGCTGGCCTGGCGGACCGGGATCGGCAACGTGATCGGCGTGAGCCTGCGGCAGCGGGCCACCCCGGACGCGCTGCTCGGCCGGATGAACGCCACCTTCCGGTTCCTGCTCACCGGAGCGATCGCGGTCGGCGCCGGGCTGGCCGGCCTGCTCGGCGAGTACGCCGGCCCGCGTACCCCGCTCTGGGTCGGCGCGATCGGCGCCGCCCTCACCTGGCTGCCGCTGTACCGCTCCCCGGTGCGCACGCTGCCCGACCCGGACCGGCTGCCCCCGACCGCCGGCTGACATCCGTACCGCTGTTACCTGGCGGTTACGCGGCTGCGAAGCCGCTGTGGCACGGCCAGCCGACCGTCGGGGCAGGGACGCCGGACGGGGTCCCCGCACACCGCCAGGGAGGCCACCATGAGACTGAGGAGAACACTGCTGGCGCTGGTCGTCGTGCTCGGCGGGCTGGTCGCCGGCACGAGCGGCGCGACCGCGGCGGCGCCGTACTGCGGGATCACCTGGGGCAGCACGGCCAGGACGGCCGGCAGCCTCAGCAGCGGTCCGCTGATCGAGGTCCGCACCGGGCGGCACGACTGCTACGACCGGGTGGTCTTCGAGTTCGCCGGCCCGGCCGACGGCTACTCCGTCGCCTACGGCGAGACGTACACCGAGGGGCAGGGGCTTGCGCTCAGCCCGTACACCGCCGGTGGCGCGCTGCTGTCGGTGTCGCTGCGGGCGCCCGCGTACGACGACCAGCACGTCGGCACGCTGCCCTACCGCGCCGGTGAGCACGCCGCGACGGTACTGGGCTACCGCACGCTGCGGGACGTCGTCTTCGGCGGCAGCTTCGAGGGCTACACGACGTTCGCCGTGGGTGTCCGCGCCCGGCTGCCGTTCCGGGTCTTCGTGCTCAGCGGCCCCGGCACGCACAGCCGCATCGTGATCGACGTGGCCCACCAGTGGCAGGCGTGACCTTCCCCCAGGTGAGAGGGGCCGACCGGCCCCTCATCACCGTCCGTTGCGGCCACGCCTCGCGGCGTCGCACCGGACTACCCTGGGTGGTCATGGAGGGCCGCGTGCTGGTCGTCGAGGACGACGCCTCCATCCGGGAGGTGACGGCCCTCGGCCTGCGCCGGGCCGGGTTCCGGGTGGCCACCGCCGCCGACGGCCCGGCCGCCCTCGCCGCGTGGCGGGCCGGCCCGGTCGACCTCATCGTGCTCGACGTGATGCTTCCCCGCCTCGACGGATTCGAGGTGTGCCGGGAGATCCGGCGCACCAGTCAGGTGCCGATTCTCATGCTCACCGCCCGCACCGACACCATCGACGTGGTGGTCGGCCTGGAGTGCGGGGCCGACGACTACCTCCGCAAGCCGTTCGACCTGCCGGAGCTGGTCGCCCGGGTCCGCGCCGTGCTCCGCCGGACCGTCGCGCCGGCCCCCGAGACCACCGTGACGGCCGGGCCGCTGGAGATCGACCCGGCCCGCTTCGTGGCCCGCCGGGACGGCCGCGAGCTGACCCTGACGGCCACCGAGTTCCGGCTGCTGCTGGAGCTGGCCCGGCGACCCGGCCAGGTGTTCACCCGCGAGCTGCTGCTCGACCGGGTCTGGGGACACAGCTATCTCGGCGACTCCCGGCTGGTCGACGTGGCCGTGCAGCGCCTGCGCGCCAAGGTCGAGGACGACCCCGGGGCGCCGACCCTGATCCGGACGGTCCGCGGGGCCGGCTACAAGCTGTCGACGGGGTGAGCGGGCCATGGCGGCCGGCAGGGTCGTGCCCGGGCGGTTGCGGCGCCGGCTCGTCGTCGCGTTCGTCCTCGTGGCCGGCATGTCCGCGGGGGCGCTGGCCGCCGGCTCCTACCTCATGCTGCGCCAGGCCCGGTTCGACGGCTCGCTGCAACGCGCCGACGCCGACGCCCGCTACCAGCTCGTGGTCGCCGCGCAGTTCCTGCCGCTGACCGACACCCGCCGGGCCGACCTGCTGGCCAGCTTCGAGGAGTCCGGCCGCCACGTGGTGCTGGTCGCCGGGGAGACCGAGGCGTCCAACCCCCGGTACGCCCCCACCCCCGACCCCGACCTGCGGGCTGCCGTCGCCGCCGGGCAGCTCGGCTTCCAGCGCACCGCCGGCCGGCCCCACCTGCTCGTCGTCGGCGGCCGGATCCCCGGCTCCACGGCCGAGCTGTACGTGGTGACCGTCGAGGACGACCTCGTCGACGCCCTCGACCAGCTCCGCACCGCCTCGATCGTCGGCTGGGCGGTGGTCGTGCTGCTCGCCGCCGGCGTGGGCAACGCCCTCGCCCGCCGCACCCTGGAACCCGTCGGCCGGGCCAGCCGGGCCGCGCGGGCCGTCGCCGAGGGGCTGCTGCACACCCGGCTGCCGGTGCGCGGCCGGGACGAGTTCAGCGCCTGGGCCACCTCCTTCAACGAGATGGCCGAGGCGCTGGAGAACCAGATCGAGGCGCTGTCCCGGGCGCAGGCGCGGGAGCGCCGGTTCACCGCCGACGTGGCGCACGAGCTGCGTACCCCGGTCACCGCCCTGGTGGCGGCGGCCTCGCTGCTGGCCGACCAGCTCGACGCCCTCCCGGCCGACGCCCGCCGCGCCGCCGAACTGCTCGTGGCCGATGTGGTCCGGCTGCGCCGGCTGGTCGAGGAACTCATGGAGATCTCCCGCCTGGACGCCGGCCGGGAGGTGCTCGCCACCCGCCCGGTGGACGTCGGCGCGCTGCTGCGCCGGATCGTCGCCGGCCACCCCGACTCGCGGGCCCGCGTGGACGGCGACGCGCCGCCCGTGGTGACCGACCCGCGCCGGCTCGAACGGATCCTCAGCAACCTGGTGGCCAACGGGATCGAACACGGCGGCGGCGACCTGCGCGCCGAGATCCGGCACACCGGCGCCGAACTCGTCGTCTCGGTCGCCGACCGCGGGCCGGGCATTCCCGCCGAGCACCTGGCCCACATCTTCGACCGGTTCTACAAGGCCGATCCGGCCCGCACCGGGCCCGGCAGCGGGCTCGGCCTGGCCATCGCCCGGGAGAACGCCCGGCTGCTCGGCGGCCGGCTCGACGTGGCTAGCGAGGTCGGCCACGGCACCCGCTTCCGCCTCACCCTCCCGCTCGACACCGGGGACACCTCATGCGACGCCTGATCCCACCGCTCGCCGCGCTGCTGCTGCTCACCGCCGGCTGCGCCCCGCCCCGCACCGGCACCCTCGGGCCCGCCCCGGCCGGCCCGTCGCCGACCACCACCGCCGCCGCGCCGGACGGCACGCCCCCGCCGATCCCGCCCGCGACGGGCGTCCCCGGCACACCCGCCACGACGGGTACGGCGACCACCCCCGCCGCGACCGGAGCGGACGGGACGCTGACCGTGCAGCTCTGGTTCGCCCGGGGCGGCAGACTCGTGCCCACCCGGCGTACGCTGCCGGCCACCGTGGCCACCTCCCGGCTGGCGCTCACCGAACTGGCCGCCGGCCCGTCCCCGGCCGAGAGCGCCACCGGCCTCACCACCCTGGTGCCCCCCGGCACGCAGGTGACCCGAATCGCCGGCGGGGTGGCGACCCTGGTCCCGCCGGCCGGGTTCGACGCCGACGGGGCGACGGACGCCCGGCTGCGCCGCGCCCAGGTGGTCTGGACGCTCACCCAGTTCCCCACCGTCCGGCGGGTGGCCTTCGCGCCGACCGACGCGGCGACCGGGCGGGACGACTACGCCGACCTGCTGCCCCCCATCGTGGTGACCGCCCCGGCGATCGGCGACCGGGTCGCCAGCCCGGTGACCGTCAGCGGCACCGCCGACGTGTTCGAGGCGACGGTGAGCGTCCGGGTGCTGGACGCGGCGGGCCGCGAGATCGGCACCGGGTTCACGACGGCCTCCTGCGGCTCCGGCTGCCGCGGCGCCTACCGGCTGGACGTCCGCTACCGGCGCGCGGCGGCCGGGCGGGGCACGGTCGAGGTGTACGAGGTGTCGGCGCGCGACGGCTCCCGGGTCAACGTGGTGCGCGTACCGGTCGAGCTGACCGCCGCCCGGTGACGCGACCCCACAGCGGACGGCACAGTCGGTCGGAACCGATTGACTTTCGATAGGTTCCGCGCGATAGTCGATGCATGTTCACAGCTCAACGGGCGGTGGCTCCGCTCAAAGCCTTCCTCGTGCTGCTGTTCGGGATCCTGGTCCTGTTCCAGGTCATGTCGCTGCCCGGGCAGTTCGCGCACATGGCCAGGGAGAACCCGGACATGGCCTACCTGAGGTGGCCGGCGACCGCCGTGACGGTGTTCTGGGTGCTCTGCATCCAGGTGGTGATCGCGTGCACCTGGAAGCTGCTCACCCTGGTCAAGAACGACCGCATCTTCAGCGAGGCGTCCCTGGCCTGGGTGGATGCGATCGTGTGGGCCATCGCCGCCGCGTGGGCGGTACTCGTGGGCGTCTTCCTCTACGTCGGCTTCAACGCGGACGACCCGGGCCTGCCGCTCCTGCTGTTCCTGCTGGTGACCGGGGTGACCGTGCTGGGGCTGCTCATGGTCGTGATGCGGGAGCTGCTGCGGCAGGCCACCACGCTCCGGACCGACATGGAAGCGGTGATCTGATGCCCATCGTCGTCCGCATCGACGTCGAGCTGGCCCGACGCAAGATGAGCGTCGGCGAGTTCGCCGAGCGGGTCGGCCTCACCCCGGCCAACGTCGCGGTGCTGAAGAACGGCCGGGCCAAGGCCGTCCGCTTCAGCACCCTCGAAGCCATGTGCCGGGTGCTGGACTGCCAGCCCGGCGACCTGCTCGAATGGGTCGAGGATGAGGGAGAAGGCCGATGAGGTACGTGCTCGCCGTCGTAGCTCTCCTGGCCGTCGCGCTCGGCGTCGCCGGCCTCGTCTACGGGGAGGCCGACGACTCGCCCGGCCTCCAGCTCCTGGCCGGCCTGCTCGTCATCGGCGCCGTGGCGATCGGCGTCCGCATCGCCCGGCGCAGCCGGTAGGTGTCGCTGCGAGCTGAGGATTCGAACCTCAATTCCCCGATCCAGAGTCGGATGTGCTGCCTGGTTGCACCAGCTCGCATGGGCGACCGGCGCCCCTCCCCCTCCGGGGGCGCCGGTCGGTTCAACCCTTCACACAGACGACCTGCTTGAGGTGGGCGACCACCTCGACCAGGTCCTCCTGCTGAGCCATCACCTGGGTGATGTCCTTGTACGCGCCGGGAATCTCGTCGACCACCCCGGCGTCCTTGCGGCACTCCACGCCCGCCGTCTGCGCCGCCAGGTCGGCGGTGCTGTACGTCCGCTTCGCCTGCCCCCGCGACATCCGCCGCCCGGCCCCGTGCGACGCCGAGCAGTACGCGTCGAGGTTGCCCTTGCCGCGCACGACGTACGACCCGGTGCCCATCGACCCCGGGATGATGCCCAGGTCGCCCCGGCCGGCCCGGATGGCGCCCTTGCGGGTCACCAGCACCTCGACCCCGTCGTAGCTCTCCTCCGCCACGTAGTTGTGGTGGCAGGAGATCGGCTCGTCGTAGCCGACCTGCGGGAACTCGTCCCGCACCACCCCGCAGAGCAGGGCGAGCATGACGGCCCGGTTGCGGCGCGCGTACTCCTGCGCCCACCACAGGTCCCGGCGGTAGGCGTCCATCTCCGGGGTGCCGGCGAGGAACACCGCGAGGTCCCGGTCGGGCAGGTCCACGTTGTGCGGCAGCCCGCGGGCCACCGCCATGTGCCGCTCGGCGAGTTCCTTGCCGATGTTGCGGGAGCCCGAGTGCAGCATCAGCCAGACCCGGCCGTCGTCCGGGCCGCCCTGCTCCAGGCAGACCTCGATGAAGTGGTTCCCGCCGCCGAGGGTGCCCAGCTGGCGCTGGGCCCGGGTCTCCAGCTGCGCCACCTTCCGGTCGAGGGTGCCGAAGCGCCAGAAGTCGTCCCAGCCGCCCTGCTCCAGCCCACGGATCCGGCGCGGGTCGACCGCGTCGGCGCGCATGGCGAAGCCGACCGGGATGGCCGCCTCGATGGCGCTCCGCAGCGGGCCGAGGTCGTCGGGCAGGTCGGCCGCGGTGAGCGAGGTGCGCACCGCGGACATGCCGCAGCCGATGTCGACGCCGACCGCGGCCGGCGAGACGGCCTGCCGCATGGCGATGACCGAGCCCACCGTGGCGCCCTTGCCGAAGTGCACGTCCGGCATGACGGCGACGCCGTGCACCCAGGGCAGCGTGCCGATGTTGCGCAGCTGCCGGGCCGCCTGCGCCTCGATCGTGTAGGGGTCGGTCCAGACCCGGACCGGCGCCCGGGTACCGGCCAGCGGGGTGAAACCCATCGTCGTCTCCTCGTTCAGGGGTGTTGTCCGAGCGGTTGGCCGGATTCGAACCGGCGATCTTCACCATGGCGAGGTGACGCGCTGCCTGACTGCGCTACAACCGCGTGGTGGTCCCGGGGCGGGACCAGGCGTAGGCCGTACGGGACTCGAACCCGTAGCCTCCCGGGTGAGAACCGGGTGAGCTGCCAATTGCTCCAACGGCCCGCGGGACGGCGGCTGCCGTCCGCGTGTGTCCGGGACCGCGGAATCGAACCGCGTGTCTCTCGCGCCCAAGGCGAGCGGGTCAGCCAGCTCCCTCGTCCCGGTTGCCCGGCCGGCGCGCGAGCGCCGGCCGGGGTCGTGCTCATGCCGTCCACTGTGGAGTTGAGAAGAAGCGACGTCGCCGGCCAGCGGTCGGGACAGGGTGAGGCAGGGGCGACAGGACTCGAACCTGCAACCGTCGGGTTTGGAATCCGGTGCTCTTCCGTTGAGCTACGCCCCTCGGACCCGGTGACGAGAAAAGCCGCCCGGTCCCTGGTCTCGGGGCGGGCGGCTGCGCGTGTGTGTCGCGCCGGCGCTAGTCGCGCCACCACCCCGGTTGCCACTGCTGCCGTCGGCAGCGACCCTGGCCCGCTTCGCGCGGCAGGGCACCGCCGCGCGGCGCGGGCCGCTCGGCTCGGGTGCGGTTCTGCTGCGACACGGTGTGCTCCTGGGTGGTGGCTCGGGTTGACCTTGGCCCGTTCACGGTACGGGCGGGTCCGGGAGCCCCGCAACGTATTTCGCGGGGACGGTTCGGCCGGCGCCGAACGGTGGCGCCGATAGCCTCGCGGCGGGCGGACGAAAGGAGCACGGGATGGACTGGCGGCGCCGGGTGGCCGAGCGGTTCCGGGAGGTCAACGGGGAGCACCCCATGACGGCGGCGGACGACGCGTACGTCAGCGGGCAGTTCGTGACGCTCGACGCGCTCTGCGCGGCGGCCGGGCGGGACCCGGACGGCGTACGCCGGTTGATGCTGGACCGGCGGCTGCCGTTGCCGGGCTATCTGCGCTCGGACGGCGCGGAGATGGTCCCGGCGGACCTGTTCGCGCTGGCGGAGCGGGCCGGCGGGGTGGACGCGCTGCCCGGGTGGTTCGTCTCCCACTGGGCCGACCCGGCGCGCGGCGCGGAGGAGTGGGACGCCTACCTGAGCGGCCGGTACGTCTGCCTGCGCTCGGTGACGCCCGAGTCGATCCGGCGCAAGGACGATCTGACCGCCGCGATCGGTGCGGCGCCGGCCGAGCCGGACGCCGGGTCGGCGACCTGGCTCGACCGGCTGCACGCGCTGGTCGACGAGTTGGACGCGCTGGAGCCGGCGTTCACCGGCTACGACCGGCTCCGGTTCGGCGGGCCGACCTCCCGTGACACCTGCGTGGACGGGGTGCGTGCCCGGTATCCACGACCGGTCAGCGCGCCGACCGTCCGGTGACCCGGCGGGCGACGGCCAGCAGGTACTCCCGGCGGTGCAGCGGGTCGTGGTCCCAGCGGGGCCGGCTCGGGGCCGGTCCGCGTACCGGGCGGTAGTGGTCGAACTCGGCCTCCAGGACGCCCTCGCCACGGGTCAGCCCCGGCAGCCGCTGGTCCAGCGCGTGCACCCGCCCGGCGGGGACCTCCCCCTCGATGACGTAGGCGGCGCCACGCAGGGTGCTGCCGCGGGGTGTCGCGCCGAGCCCGGCGAGCGCGGGCAGCACCGTGCCGAACAGATCCGCGGGGAGGTCGAGCCGGAACCGGTGCACCGGCTCGTGCACCCGGGTGCCCGCGCGGGTGAGGGCGGTCATCAGCACCAGCGGGGTGAGGTTCCGGAAGTCGCCGGCCGTGCTGGACATGCTCTTGTCGAACACGCCGTGGGCGTGGCTCTGCCGGGCCCAGTAGCCGCCGTGGGTGAGGGTGACCACGCAGTCGATGACGGCCCAGCCGTGCAGCCCCTGCCGCAGGGTCTCCCGGACCGTCTCCTCGATCGCCTTGAGGAAGGCCGGCGGCATCGAGCCGAGTTCGATGCCGAGCCGGAACTCGACGCCGCCACCCACCGGCCCGGGCTCGACGCGCAGGCCGACGGTGCCGAGGAACGGGTTGGGCTCCCGGCCGATCCACTCGACGGCCGCGCCGGCGCTGGTGACCCGCTCCACGCAGACGGTGGTGGTCTCCCGGAAGGTGACCGGAACGCCGTAGTCGTCGGCGAGGGTGGCCTCGATGACCTCCTTCTGCACCTCGCCGTAGAGGGACACGGCGAGTTCCTGGCGCCGGTCGTCCTGGCGCAGGTTGATCAGCGGGTCCTGCTCGGCGAGCTGGGTGAGCGCCGCGTGCAGGGCCGGGCGGTCGGCCGGGCGTACCGGCTCGACGACGGTCTCCAGCGTGGGCGGGGCGAAGTGGCGCCGGGCGGCCGGGCGCTCGGGCGGCGCGCCGAGCACGTCGCCGACGCGGACGCCGGCCAGGCCGTGCAGCCGGACGATCCGGCCGGCACCCGCCGCGTCGGCGGGCGTCGCGTCGCCGCCGTCGAAGACACCGAGGGCGGTGACCCGGGCCTCCTGGCCGTCGCCGTGCCGGATCCGGTCGCGGACCCGCACGGTGCCGGCGAAGATCCGGGCGTACGCCACCTTCTCCCCGGCCGGGCCGCGCTCGACCTTGAAGACGGCGCCGGAGAGCGGGGCGTGGACGTCCCCGGCGGTGGCGGGGAGCAGCCCGGTGACCGCGTCGATCAGGTCGGCCACCCCGGCCCCGGTGATGGCGGAGCCGGCGAGCACCGGGTGCACCCGGGCGCGCACGGCCTGCGCGGCGAGCGCCGTCCGGAGCCGGTGCGGGGTGACCGCCCGTTCGTCGGCCACGTACGCGGCCAGCAGCGCGTCGTCGTGCGCGGAGAGCAGGTCGACGAGGCGGGCGTGGTGGCCGGGGTCGCCGGGCGGGTGCGGGACCCACGTCGCGCCCGGGGTGCCGGCGGCGTCGACCCGGCCGAGGGCGACGACGTCGGGGGTGAGCCGGTCGGCGAGCTGGCGCAGCACCCGCTCCGGATCGGCGCCGGCCCGGTCGACCTTGTTCACGAAGAACAGGGTGGGGATGCCGAGGCGGCGCAGGGTGCGGGCCAGCACCCGGGTCTGGGCCTGGACGCCCTCGACGGCGGACACCACGAGCACCGCCCCGTCGAGCACGCCGAGCACGCGTTCCACCTCGGCGATGAAGTCGGGGTGGCCGGGCGTGTCGATGAGGTTGACGGTGGTCCCGGCCACGGCGAAGGAGACGACGGCGGACCGGATGGTGATGCCCCGCTGCCGCTCCAGCGCCAGCGTGTCGGTGCGGGTGTTGCCGGCGTCGACGCTGCCGGGCTCGTCGATGACCCCGGCGCTGTGCAGCAGCCGTTCGGTCAGGCTCGTCTTACCGGCGTCGACATGGGCGAGGATGCCGAGATTGAGGGTTTTCACGCAGCGTCATGTCCTTGAGGTCGGCGGTGATTCGCTTCTGCGGGGACATGCACGCGGCTCGCATCTCGAGCTCCTCCTTCCAGGTGCGTCGTGGTCGATTGCAGCAACCGGCACGGGGCGCCGGCAACCGATTAACTGCGGGTGGGCTGTCAGGCGTGCGCCACCGGGTGGCGCTTCATCTCCTCCATGAAGGGGTAGCGCGCGGTCAGCTCGGCGAGCGTGCACCCGGCCCGCCAGGCGGCGGCCACCTGGGCGACCTGGAGCAGGTCGGTGGCGTCGCCGCGGGCCTGGACGTCACCGTCGACCCGCAGGTCGATCATGAAGTAGCGGGCCTGGGCGCCCAGGCTCACGCAGACGACGCCCCGGTCGGAGGTCGCCTCGGCGCAGGTGAACCGGCTGCGCCCCTGCTCGGGGGCGGTCACCCGGCCGATGTCGAGCTGGTGCCGGGCCGCCGTCTGCACCAGGGCGGGAGCCAGGCCGCCCGGCTCGACCAGGTCCGGGTAGAGGCGCACACCCAGTGCCGTCGAAACGTCGCTCATGACTGACTCCCACTTCCTTGTGACAGAGACCAGCTGCACGCAGGTTACGGGTGTGTTTCCGGCGCGCCTGGTCATCCTGTCCCCCCTGGACGCCCCACGGCAATAGGAACGGTCGATTCGACCACCATCGGGCCCGCGTCCAGGGCCGGGTACGCTCCCGCTCCATGGCCCGGATCCGCTGTGACTTCTTCTCCACGGCCCTCGGCATGGGCACCTCGATGACCGTGCTGCTGCCCGACGGCGCGGCCGGGATCGGCATGGCCGGCGCGGCCACGGCCGGCGATCCGCCGGTGCTCTACCTGCTGCACGGCCTGACCGACGACGACACCGTGTGGACCCGGCGCACCTCGATCGAGCGGTACGTCGCACCGCTGGGGCTGGCCGTGGTGATGCCGCAGGTGCAGCGGAGCTTCTACTGCGACGAGGCGCACGGCAACCGGTACTGGACCTTCCTCAGCGAGGAACTGCCCGAGGTGAGCCGGTCGTTCTTCCGCCTCTCCGACCGGCGCGAGGACACCTTCGTGGCCGGCCTGTCCATGGGCGGGTACGGGGCCATGAAGTGGGCGTTGCGCCACCCGGACCGGTTCGCGGCGGCGGCCAGCCTGTCCGGCGCCCTGAACGTGGCCCACCGGCGCCACCACCCGACGAGCCCCATGGACCCCGCCGTCTGGCACACCGTCTGGGGCGACCGGGACGTGGCCGGCCCGGACGACGACACCGTGGCGCTGCTGGAGCGGGCCGGCGACGACCTGCCCGCCCTGTACGTCGCCTGCGGCACCAAGGACTTCCTGTACGACGACAACACCCGCTTCGTCGACACGGCCCACCGTCGCGGGGTGCCGGTCACCGTGGACTTCTCCCCCGGCGACCACGACTGGGCGTACTGGGACGCGAAGATCCAGGACGTGCTGGCCTGGCTACCGCTGCAACGAAACGGCTGACCCGGGAGGCGCCGCGCCTCCCGGGCGGGCGGCGGGTCAGACGCCGACGGTGCCGTCGACGGCCTCGCGGAGGAAGTCGGCGTGGCCGTTGTGGCGGGCGTACTCGTGCATCATGTGCAGCATCACCAGGCGCAGCGAGACGTCCTCGCCCCAGCGGGCCTGGTGGCCGGTGACGTCGAGCGACTCGGCCTCACGCTCGATGCGGCGGGCGTGCTCGACCTCCCGCTGCCACGCCTCGAACGCCTCCGACCGGCTGGACGCGCTCGCGTCGTACGCCTCCTGGAAGTCCCCCGTCGCCGACCAGATCAGCGGGATGTCCTCGGCGTTGATGACCCGGCGGAACCAGGTGCGCTCGACCTCGGCCATGTGCCGCACGAGGCCGAGCAGGGACAGCGTGGACGGCGGCGACGACTGCCGCCGCAGCTCCTCGTCGGTCAGCCCCTCGCACTTCATCGCCAGGGTGGCGCGGTGGAAGTCGAGGAAGGCACGCAGCGTCTCCCGCTCCCCGGCCAGCAGCGGCGGGCCGATCCGTTCGGTCTCCACGAGTGTCCCTCCTCGCAGGCCGGCCGGCCTGCTCGTGGTTGCTTGGCAGTGCTCCCGGGGGAGCCTAGTCTCAGCGCACCGATCCGCCTCCGAAGGGATCATGATGCACCCCCACATCCGACGTTCCGCGCTGGTCGCCTCGGCGGTCACCGCGGCGCTGGTGGCCGGCGGCGCCACCGCCCAGGCCACCGGCGACACCTACGACCACACCGCGAGCGCCACCGTCTTCGCGCCGAACCCCGTCCAGCAGCTCGGCGACCAGTCGCTGACCGACCAGAAGGACGCGGACTACCCGGCGCTCGCCGGGGCGTACCGGTCGGTGCGGCTGACCAACCTGGACGGATCCGGCACCCTCACCGGGAAGTACGTGGTCGTCAAGAGCAAGACCGGCACCCCGGCCCGTGCCGTCGACGGCGCGTACCCGGCCTGGCACCGCGACGCCGACCAGTTCGAGCAGGTGATGGGCTACCACTGGGTCAACACGGCCCAGGCGTACCTCCAGTCGCTCGGCTTCGGCTCCACGCTGCGGCCGGTCAACCAGCGGCAGATCGAGCTGCGGATCGACCAGTACGGTGGCGACAACTCGTTCTTCCGCGAGGACAAGGCCAACATCACCCTCGGCAAGGGCGGCGTCGACGACGGCGAGGACGCCGAGGTGATCGTCCACGAGTACGGCCACTCGGTGCAGGACGGTCAGGTGCCCGGCTTCGGCACCACCCTGGAGTCCGGCGCGATCGGCGAGGCGTTCGGCGACTACCTGGCGGTCGCGGTGACCAGCTGGGCCACCGGTGTGCCGACGAGGACGCCGGAGGCCTGCGTGGCCGACTGGGACTCGGTCTCCTACACCCGCACCGCCCCGCACTGCCTGCGCCGCCTCGACGGCACCAAGGTCTACCCCGCCGACCTGGTGGGCGAGGTGCACGCGGACGGCGAGATCTGGTCCCGCGCGCTGTGGGACATCCGCACCGCGCTCGGCGACCGCCGGGCCACCACGCTGATCGTGGAGGCGCAGTTCGCCTTCACCACGGACGTCACCTTCCGGGATGCGGCGCTGGCCACCGTGGCCGCCGCGCAGCGTCTCTACGGCGCCCAGGCCGCGAGCGCGACCCGGGCCGCCTTCGTCGCGCGCGGCATCCTCTGACCGCCGCGGTGGGCGCCGCCCCCGCCGGGGCGGCGCTCACCGCAGCGACGACCGGGCCACCGGGAAGTCGAAGTACGTGTCCGGGTACGGCTCGTCGACGTACCGGTAGTGCCACCACTCGCGGGGGTAGTTCTCGAAGCCCTGCGCGGTCATGAGCCGCTTCAGCAACTGCCGGTTGTCCCGGGCCGCCCCGGTGATCCGCGCGTCCGTGGTGTGCGCGCGGGGGTCGAAGCAGTCGAAGCCGGTGCCCATGTCGACGGAGTTGTCCGGGAAGCGCCGGCCGGCCGGGGCGGTGCAGGCGGTCAGCGGCTGGCCCGGCACGTACGCCGGCTGGTCGGGGGTGGGCACCGGGACCAGGGTCAGGTCCAGGGTGCTGCCCCGGCTGTGCGCGGTCGGCGCGCCGATGTAGCCGTCGGCGAACAGCCGGCTCTTCGGCTCGTCCGGGTAGAACTCGCCCTTCATCTGCTGCTCGCCGGGGAGCTTGGCCCAGGCGACGAACTCGTCCACCGCCCGCTGGGGGCGGTAGCAGTCGTACACCTTGAGGCTGCGGCCCTGCGCCAGGGCGGCGGCCTGCACCCGGTGCAGCGCCTCCGCCGCCCGGCGGGTGAGCAGGCAGAGCGGCTCGGCATAGCCGGTGATCGGCCGGCCGACGAAGTTGTGCGCGGTGGCGTACCGGATGTCGGTGCGGATGCCGGGGTCGACGGCGGCCAGGTCGACGACGTCGGCCGGGGCGCGGGGGCCGCCCGGAGTGGCCGACGGCGCGGGCGGCGGGGTGGCGGACGGCGCGGGGCGCGGGGCGGGCCGCTGGCAGCCGGCGGCGAGCGCCGTGGCCAGCACGGCCAGGGCCGTGGCCACCCGTGTCCCGGTCCCCACCCTGCCGTGTCTACCAGCATCGCTCCGGCCCGGGGCGGCATCGGCGGTTCAGGCGGCGAGCGCCGTGCGGAGGAAGTCGAGCGCCGCCACGTCGTCGTCGATGCCGCCCGCCTCGTGGCCGTTGTACCGCCACACCGCGAGTTCCTTCGCCCCGCGGTAGTCGTGGTAGGCGCCGTAGACGGTGGATGGCGGGACGATCTCGTCCATCAGCGCCACGGAGAAGCGGGCCGGCACGGTCGCCCGGCGGGCGAACGCGACCCCGTCGACGTAGCCGAGGGTGCGCAGCACCTGCTCCTCCCGGTCCCGGTGCACCGCCAGGTAGTCCCGGATCTCGCGGTAGGGCGCGGCGTCGGTGACGGTCACGGCGCGGGGGATGTCGCAGAGGAACGGCACGTACGCCACCGCCGCCCGCAGGTCGGGCACGAGGGCGGCGGCGGCCAGCGCGGCCCCGCCGCCCTGGCTGTGCCCCAGCACTGCCACCCGGGCCGGGTCGACGGCCGGCAGGAGGCGTGCCGCGTCGACGGCCCGGACCGCGTCGGTGAGGAAGCGGCGGTAGTAGTACCGGCGGGGGTCCTCGACGCCCCGGGTGGTCATCCCGGGGGCCTGCGGGCCGGCCCCGGCGATGTCCGGGGTGTCGCCCCGGCTCCAGCCCGACCCCTGGCCGCGGGTGTCCATCTGCAGGTGGGCGAACCCGGCGGCGGCCCAGAGCAGGTTCTCCAGCGGGTGGCCGCGCCCGCCGCCGTAGCCGACGTACTGCACGATCGCCGGGAGCGGCCCCGGCGCGTCCCGGGGCACCCGCAGCCACGCCTTGATCGGCTGGCCGGCGAAGCCGGGGAAGGTCACGTCGAAGACGTCCAGCCCGGCCAGCGGGGTGGCCACCGGGGTCACCCCGAGCGGGTCGCCGCAGGACCGGGCCTCGGTGAGGGTGTCGGCCCAGAACGCGTCGAAGTCCGGGGGCTCGCGCAGGTCGCTGCGGTGGGCGCGCAGTTGCGCCTCGGGCAGGTCGGTGAACACGCCTCACTCCCCCGTCACGGCGTGTCTGCTCATCGTCGGACCTTTCGGGGTGGGACGGCACGTACCGACAATCTTCCGGAACTGGCCTGCAAGTTCCCGGAACGGTAGGGCCGCCCCGTGCTGTCGTCAACCCCCGCCCGTACGGCAGGATGGCCGGGGGGACGGGCCCGCCGTCCAGGGTTCGCGGCCGGCACTTCCGGCCGGTGGAGGAGACACGGGTGAACACGGACGACGCGCCCAGGGTGACCATCACCGCGATCGCGCGGGAGGCCGGCGTCTCCGTGCCCACCGTCTCCCGGGTGCTCAACGGGCGCTCCGACGTCGCGCCAGGCACCCGCGAACGGGTCGAGGAACTGCTGCGCCACCACGGCTACCGGCGCCGGGGCAGCCGCACGGTACGCCGGGCGGAACTGGTCGACCTGGTCTTCAACGACCTGGACAGCCCGTGGGCCGTGGAGATCATCCGGGGCGTGGAGGACGTCGGTCACGCCGCCGGGGTGGGCACGGTGGTCTCGGCGATCCACAGCGAGTCGACCTCGACCCGGAAGTGGTTGCAGAACCTGCGGTCCCGCGCCTCGGACGGGGTCATCGTGGTGACCTCGCACCTGACCCCGCCCGTGCACGCCCAGCTGCGCCGGCTCAACGTGCCGGTGGTGGTGGTCGACCCCGCCACCGGGGTGCCGGGCACCGACGTGCCGGCGATCGGAGCGACCAACTGGGCCGGCGGCCTGGCCGCCACCGAGCACCTGCTGGAGCTGGGCCACCGCCGGATCGGCTTCGTGGCCGGCCCGACCCACCTGCTGTGCAGCCGCGCCCGGCTGGACGGCTACCGGGCCGCGCTGGAGGCGGCCGGTGTGCCGCTGGACGACCGGCTCGTGCAGCCCGGCGACTTCTACCACGCCTCCGGTTTCACCGCCGGCAGCCGGCTGCTCGACCTCGACGACCCGCCGACCGCGATCTTCGCGGCCAGCGACCAGATGGCCTTCGGGGTCTACGAGGCGGTCCGCCGCCGGGGCCTGCGGGTCGCCGACGACGTGAGCGTCGTCGGCTTCGACGACCTGCCGGAGGCCCGGTGGGCCTCCCCGCCGCTGACCACGGTGCGCCAGCCGCTCGTGGAGATGGGCCGGCTCGCCGCCCGCACGGTGCTGCGCCTGGCCCAGGGCGAGGAGACCGAGTCGCTCCGCGTCGAGCTGGCCACCGAACTGGTGGTACGGGACAGCAGCGCGCGCCCTGCCGCCGGCTAGCCGGAGCCCGCTCCGTCGTCGACCGGTTCGTCGGCACCGCCGGTCGCACCGGGCAGAGTCGCGGCGAGGGCGGCGGCGTGCCGGCGGCGCCGGGCCAGCAGCACCCCTCCCCCGGCCAGCAGCACCACCCCGACCGCGACGGACGGGCCGGCGCCCGGCCAGGCGCCGGTCCCCGAGGTGCCGGCGCCGCCGAGCCCCGCGCCCCCGGCGAGGGCCGACGCGGCCGCCGCCGGCGACGCGGTCGCCCGGTCCAGCTCGCCGGGGCCGACCAGCCGGCCGACCGCCGCGTCCCGCGGCAGGCCGAAGCCCCAGTCGAGCAGGGCGGCCCCCTGCTGCCAGCCACGCTGCCGGGGGATCTCCGCACCCAGCAGCGTCACCACGAGCCGCCGGCCGCCGCGCTCGGCCGCGCCCACGTACGTGTGCCGGGCCAGGTCGGTGAAGCCGGTCTTCCCGCCGATCGCGCCCGGGTAGTGGTCGAGCAGCATGTTGTCGTTCTGAATCTGGAAGGCCTTCTCCCGCAGCGCCGGCTGGGCCGGGACCTGCGCGGTCCGGGTGGCGGTGTAGCGGCGGAACGCCGGGTCGGCGAAGCAGGCCCGGGCGATCAGCGCCAGGTCGTACGCGCTGGTGAACTGCCCCGGACCGTCCAGGCCGGACGGCGTGACGGCGTGCGTCTGCAACGCGCCGAGCCGCCGGGCCTCCTCGTTCATCGCGCGGACGCCGCCGGCCTTCCCGTCCGGGCCGCCGCCCAGCCGGGCCAGCGCGTTGGCCGCCTCGTTGCCGGACTTCAGCAGCAGCCCCAGCCAGATCGTCTCGACGCGGTACCGGCCGCCCGCGGCCAGCCCCACGGCCGAGCTGCCCGGCTCGATGTCCAGGTCCTCGTCGGTGACCGTCACCTCGCGGTCCGGGTCCAGCCTCGGCAGCATGGTGGCGGCCAGCAGCAGCTTCTGCACGCTGGCCGGTACGCCGTACTCGTGCGGTCCGCAGCCGCCGAGCACCGCGCCGGTGTCGAGGTCGGCGACCACCCAGGAGGTCGCCGTCACCGCCGGCGGCGCGGGCGCGGCCGGCGGCAGGACCAGGCCGGTGGTGGCCAGGGCGGCGCCGCCGACGGCCCGCGCGGCCGGGCCGGCGGCGGGCGGCGGCTGCGGGGGCCGGGTCGCCGCCGGCGGCACGTTCGGGCAGGGCGGCGCCCCCGCCGGCAGCCCGCGGACGGACGCCCCAGTCCGGGTGCCCGCCGTCGCGGGCGTGGGCAGCATCGACGCCGGCACGAGCAGGGCGGCGGCCAGCGCGGCGAACGGTCCCCAGGTCCTCATGGCCGGAGGCTAGCCGCGCCGACCCGAACGGGTCGCCGCCTCGGCAATTCGCGTCACGCGGACAGCGGCGCGGGGTAGGCTTCCCGACCCGGCCGGAGGCGGTCGCCGACCTGCTGGCCGGGCGGCCGGGCCGTCCGACCGCCACCGGCACGGGGCTCGGCCTGGCCAGCCTGCGGGCGGTGGTCGGTGCGCTCGGCGGCCGGCTCATCATCGGCACCGCACCGGACGGGGGCGCACGGGTCGGGCTGCGGGTGCCCGAACCTGGCCCGGCACGCGGCGAACCGGTCCGTCCGGAGTCCGCCGGGCAGGCGGTCGCCTGACCCGTCACACGGCCCCACGGCGGACGAGCAGGCGCAACGCCGCGTACCCGGGCAGCACCGGCAGCCAGAACGTGGCGAGCCGGTAGACCAGCACCCCGGCGACGGCGGTGTTCACCGCAATGCCGTAGAGCAGCAGGCCGGAGACCAGGGCCGCCTCGGTGGCGCCCAACCCGCCGGGGGTCGGCGCGGCCGTCGACACCCCCTCCCCCACCACGCACACCAGCACCACGGGCGCGACCAGCGCCGGGTCGGCCGGCAGGCCGACGGCGAGCAGCGCCAGGTACAGCGCGGCCCCGTAGGCGAGCGTGAGCGCCACGCTGACGCTCAGCAGCGGCAGGATCCGGCCACCGCGGACCAGCGCGCGCAGGGCGTCCCGGGCCTGCCGCCGGGCCGCGCGCAGCCAGGCCCGCCACCGGGGTACGGCGAGGGCCACGGCGACGACCAGCAGCACCCCGAGCACGACCAGCCGCACCGTCAGGCCCCGCCCGGTGACCGCGTTCACGAGGTGTCGACGGGTGCCCCGGGCGAACGGCAGCAGGACCGGAAGCAGGAGCAGCACCCCGAGCACCCCGGCGGCCCGGTCCACGGCGACCGTGGTGGCCGCCGCCGGCACGGGCAGGCCCTGCTGGCGCAGGTAGCGGATGCTCAGCGCGGCGCCGCCGAGCGCGCCCGGCGCGAGCCGGTTGACGAACGAGGCGGCCACCTGGACCGCAACCGTCCGGCGGAGCGGCACCCGCCCGGCGGCGGCGAGCCGCAGCGCCATCGCGCTCAGCAGGTAGGTGGCGGCCGAGGCGAACAGCGTCCCGGCCACCGCGAGGGGATCGGCGTGGACCACCGCGTGCAGGGCGGCGCGTACCTGGCCGAGCTGCGGCAGCAGAAAGTGCACCAACAGGCCGAGCATGACGAGCAGGAACACGTCCCGGCGGGTGATCCGGACGACCCGGGCGAGGCGGTCGGGCCGGCCGGGGCAGCGGCGGGCGATCTCGTCGTGCAGGTCGTCGAGCACGCCGGGCCGGCGGTCGGCGAGCGCCCGGCCGGCGCGGGACAGCAGCGCGGGCTGGAGCCACGGCAGGCTGTCCGCCACCGCGCCGGCGCCGAGCTGCCCGACGGCGGCCGCCACCGCCGGTCGTACGCCCGCCAGCGTCGCCAGCGTGACCAGGAGTTCCACCAGGTCGCGTGCCTGCTGGTCGGCCGTGGCCTCGTCGGTGCCGAAGCCGAGGTCGACCAGCCACGCGGTGGAGTCCGCGGCCAGCACGTTGGCCGCCCGCAGGTCGCGGTGGGCCAGGCCGGCCCGGTGCAGGCGGGCCACCTGCCGGCAGACGTCGTCGAGCAGGTCCGGGCCGAGTTCGGCCGGGTCCAGCGCGTCCAGCGGCCGGCCCGGCACGAACTCCTGCACCAGCAGCGCGTCCCCGGCCGGGTCGGTGGCGGTGGTGACCAGGCGCGGCGTCCGCACCCCGGCCCGCTCGGCGCGCAGCAGGAGGTACGCCTCGTGCTCGTTCTTCTGCTTGGCGGTCACGTACGGCGGTTCGTCGGCGATCCCGCGGTAGCGCACCCGGCGGTAGAGCTTGTAGAGCCAGTCGGCGTCGCGCTGCCTGCCTCCGGTCACCTTCACGAAGAGGCACGTGCCGTCGTCGGTGGTGACCCGGAACGGCCGGGAGCCCCGGGCGTCGCCCCGGACCGGGGTCAACTCGACCGCCTCGATGCCACGGCCGAGGAGCACCTGCCGCAGGCGCCCCGCCGTGCCGCCCGGCCCCACGTCACCGACGATGATCCGGGTGAGGCTCGCCGTGAACCAGCCGATCAGGAACCCGCCCAGCACGTCGACCGGCAGGTGGGCGCCCACGTAGACCCGGGCCGCCCCGACGGCGGCCACCGCGAGCCAGGCGAGCGGGCGGACCCGCCGGGGCAGCACCGGGTCGAGGACCGCCACGAGCGCGGTCGCCACCGCCACGTGCCCGGACGGGTAGCCGTACCGCCCGGTGACGGCCTCGTGGAGCCGGATGTCGGCCAGGACGGCGGCCGGCCGGGCCCGGGCCACCAGGAGCTTGGCCAGCACGGCTCCCCAGTAGGCCAGGTTGCCGGCGAGCAGCAGGTCCCGGGCCAGCCGCCACTGCCGGGCCGCCGCCGCGACCGCCGCCGCGACCAGGACCGCCGGGTAGGCGCCGAGCTGCATGACCGACACCAGCACCGCGCCGGCCGGGCCGGGAACGTTGTTCACCAGCGTGAACAGGTCCCGCTCCCAGCGGCCCGGCGGCCGGTGCCGTGCCCAGGCGCTGACCAGCGCGAACAGTCCTCCGGACAGGAGCAGGCCGAGGACCGGCGCGGGTGACGGACGATGGGTCCGGTGCATCGCCGGCGTCAGCGGACGGCGGGCGGGCGACCGGCGGTCGAGCGCGCGACCGGGCCCGTCGTCCTGACGGCTGCCCCGGTGTCGCACATGTGACGACCATATGGTCGGCCGCGGCCGGAACGGGCGGCATCGCCGCGATCCGCCCCGTCGGGCGGACCCGGTCGCGGGTCAGGCGCGGCGGCGACCGGCCCTCCGGGACCGGCTCCGCCGGGCGGCAACCGCCGCCACCAGGCCGCCCACGGTGAGGGCGAGCAGGCCGGCCGTGGGCAGGATGACCTGCCAGTCGCCATCGGCCATCCGGCGCAGGGCGGTCCCGGCCGGCCCCCGCCAGGCCGGCGGCGGGGTCGGGTGGGCCGCGGCCGGGGACCCGCTGGGCGCGCCCGGCTCGGCGTCCGGCTCGCCGGGCTGGACCAGCCGGCCGACCGAGGCGTCCCGGGGCAGCGAGAAGCCCCAGTCGAGCAGCTGGGCGCCCTGCTGCCAGCCGCGCACCGGGCGGGCCTCGGCGCCGAGCAGGGTGACCACGAGCCGGCGGCCCCCGCGCTGGGCCGCGCCCACGAAGCTGTGCCGGGCCAGCTCGGTGAAGCCGGTCTTGCCGCCGAGGGCACCCGGGTAGCGGTGGATCAACTGGTTCTCGTTCTGGATCTGGAAGCCGCCCTTCTTCAGGGCGGGCTGGGCGGGGATCTGGGTCCGCTCGGTGAGCGCGTAGCGACGGAACCGCTCGTCGGCGAAGCAGGCGCGGGCGATCAGTGCCAGGTCGTACGCGCTGGTGAACTGCCCGGGACCGTCCAGCCCGGACGGCGTCACGGCGTGCGTCTGACGGGCGCCCAGCCGGCGCGCCTCGGCGTTCATCTGGTCGACGCCGGCGCGGGCACTGCCGGCGCCGAGCCGGGCCAGCATGTTCGCCGCGTCGTTGCCCGACTGCAGCAGCAGCCCCAGCCAGAGCGTCTCCACCGCGTAGCGACCGCCGACGAGCAGGCCGACGGCCGAGCTGCCCCGCTCGATGTCCAGGTCGGCCCGGGTCGCGACGGCCACCTGCTTCGGGTCGAGCCGGTTCAGCATGGTGGCGGCCAGCAGCAGCTTCTGGGTGCTCGCCGGGATGCCGTACTCGTGGGGACCGCAGGCGCCGAGCACGGCGCCCGTGTCGAGGTCGGCGACCAGCCAGGTGGTGGCCGTGACGGCCGGGGGCGCCGGGCTGCCGGGCGGCGTCACGAGGCCCGGCGTCGCCAGCCCGTCCCCGCCGACGGCCTGGTCCTCGGGCACGGACGGGGGCGGGGTGGGGCGCGGCGGCCGGGTCACCTTCGGGGCCGGCAGCCGCGGGCAGGGCACCGCGGCCGGGGCGGCGGCCACCGGCGGGGCGGCGTGCGCCGGGGTGGGCGCCCCGGCGACGAGCAGGGCGACGACGGTGGTGGCGGCCAGGACCCGTGCGCTCATGAGGAGGCACCCTACCGAGCGGCTCAACGGACGCGGCGCAGCCACCGGCGCTGCCACGGGGTTTCCACGGCTCGGCGGTGGTAACCCGCGCGGACCCAGGCCACCGCGGCCCCGGGAGCGAGCCCGTCCAGGACGGCCAGCGCGGCGAGGGCGGTGCCGGTCCGTCCGACGCCGCCGTGGCAGGCCACCTCGACCCGCTCCCCCGCGTACGCGCGGCGCCACGCCTTCCGCAGCGCGTCCAGCGCGTCGGCCCGGTCGAGCGGCAGCCAGAAGTCGGGCCAGCGGATCCGGCGGTACGGCCAGGCCGGCTCGGGTCCGGGCGCCAGCAGCAGGGCGAAGTCGGCGGGCGTGGCCGGCGCGGCGATCCGCCGCCCGCGTACGGCGGCGCCGCCGGGCAGCACCAGCAGGCCGGTCGGGTCCGTCCACGGCGGCGTCGGTTCCATCCGCACATTGTGCGGCGTGCGAGGAGTGGCAGGCGTGACGGTGCCCGCCGGACGTGGTCCGGCGGGCACCGTCACGAGCGGTCCGGGCGCTGCCCGGGAGGCGCAGGATCAGCGGGAACCGATCCCGAAGCGACCGCGCCGACGCCAGGCCAGGGAGAGCAGCACGAGCACCGCACCCGCACCCGCCAGGCCGCCGCCGAGCTTCACCGGCGTGCCGAGGCTGTCACCGGTCACCGGCAGGTTGCCGCCGCCCGGCCGGCCCGGCCGGTCCGGCCGCCGCTGGTAGACGACGCCCGTGGCGCGGTCCTCCTCCCCGCCCTGGCGGGCGATGAAGGTGTACCGCCCGGTCCGGGTGGGCTTGTAGGTGACGGTGAACGTGCCGTCGGCCGCGGCCGTCACGGTGAACTCGGTCGGCGCCGGCTGCGGCTGCTGGTAGGCCACCGCGCTCATCGCGACGGTGCTGCCGTCGCTGCGGCGGACCGTCCCCTGGGCGGGTGCCGCGTTGGGGTTGCCGCTGATCGTCACGTCGATCTCGACGGCCCCGGGCGCGAAGCCCGTGCCCCTGAGGGTGAAGGTCTCGCCGAGCGGGATGGCCGGTGGCGTGACGGTCAGCGACGCGTCACCCGGTGGGTACACGGGTGGCTGCGGCTGTGCCGCGCCGGCCGCGGTCGGCACGGCCGCCACGGCCAGGCCGACCGTGAGCGCCATGAAGATGCGGGATAGCCGCATGATGGATTCCCTCCTACTGATCACAGCTTGGTGCGGAAACAACGTGGGTGGTCCATGGGGTGACGGTGGGTGTGAGCACCAGCTCGGCCGTGCCGGCGCTCGTCTTGCCGGTGAGCAGGGTGACGTCGAGGGTCCGGGTACGCCCCGGCTTGGCCTCGACGTTCGCCACGGTCACCTGGCGGCTACCGGCGGTCCCGCTGCCCATCGCGGTGTCCCGCCCGTCCAGGCGGCCGCCGAGCACCGCCCCTCCGGTCGGCGTGTACACCGACACGAGGGTGCGGGCGGTGTACGGATCGCCGGAGAGCGCGAGGCCGGTGACCGACTTGGCCAGGCCCGACTTCGGGGCGGTGGAGTGGACCGTGACCCGTAGCCGCAGCTCCCGGCGCCCGTCCGGCTGGCAGTCGCCGACCGTCACGGTTGCCGAGAACCTCAGGTAGTAGCCGAGCTTCGCGCCGCTGCCGTCGTTGAGGAACACGCCGACGGTCGGCACGGTGTCCTTCTCGGGGAGCTTCCCGGCCAATCGGCTGTCGCCGAGGACGCTCTGCTCCGCGGGATGGGCACTCCAGAACAATATCCGACGTTCTGCAATAGAACGGTTGAAAACGGTCAAAAGCGCCCGAGGATTCACCGCCTTGGTGAAGAGCGCGTCGAACACCGCGGACGCGGCCTTCGCGAAGTACGCGTCCTGCTCCGCGTTGTCGAGCGTCCGGTAGGTGTCGCTGAGCAGGGTCCGGACCACCGTGCTGCCGGCGAGGCCCGGCCGGCCCGGCACGCTGACCGGCCCGATCACGCCGAGCAGGTACGACAGCACCAGCGGATCCACCGCGAGCACACCGTCCACCGTGGTGCCCGTGCGCCGGCGGACCATCTCCCGGTAGAGCGCCGCCGCGGTCGGGAAGTCCGGACTGAGGTTGACGTCCGCCGGGTACGTCCCGGGCAGGTCCTTCCACAGGCCCCGCATCTCCTGGCTCACCGGCAACGGCGGGGTGAACGACCGCAGGCTGCTCGCGCTGGCCTGGTCGGACATCCGGATCCGGCCGCCCTCGGCGCGCAGCACCGCGTGCGCGCCGAACATGCCACCGGTGGCGCGCAGCTCGGCCGGGTTCTGTGAGACGAGCAGGTAGCTGCGGGGACCGTCGGCGCCGAGGAGCGCCGGCAGCAGCCGGGCGCCCTGGTCGGCGGCCGAGGTGAGCTCGCCCAGCCGGTCCAGTTCGGACCGCAACCCGGAGACCGCGTCCCGGACCTGCCCCACGAGGTCGTCGGTGTCGACCGCGCGCAGTCGCTCCCCGGTCCGCCGCACCGCCCCGTCGGCCGCGGAGACCTCGGCCGAGACGGCACGCAGCCGGCCCAGGTCGAGCTTCCCCTCCTTCGGCACCAGCGAGGCGAGGTCGACCCGGAGCAGCGTGGGGAAGGCGAGCCGGGCCAGGTCGTCCACGGCCACCGCGATCTGGCGTACCGCGGCCAGGTCGTCGCCCGCGTACGGGGTGCGCTGGCCGAGCCACCAGCCCGGGTCGCCGGTGGCGCCGCGGGCCGCGGCGGCCTGTTCCTGGAGCGCCGCGAGGGTGCGTTGGGCCCGGGCCACGTCGCCGCCGACCACCTGGGTGCTCAGCTCCTTGGCCAGCCCGGCAGCGTTGAGCAGGTGCGCCCGGGCCTGCCAGCCGCGGAACCCGACCCAGCCGCCGGCGGCCAGCAGCACCGAGACGACGACCAGCCCGACGAGCAGGAACCGGCGTACGCGGACCCGGCTGCGGCGCCGGGAGCGCCGCCGCCGGTGGGGCGACCCACCGCTTTCCGTCACACCACTCTCCCGTGGCTCAAAAACCGGACACCAATGACGATTGATCGCTTTGTAGCACAAATTTCCATCGGTTCGCGGCGATATCAGGCACTTTGCTACCGCGTGGCGGTTTCGCGAGAGCCGCTCCGGTCAGCGGCGGGCACTCCCGGCCCGCGCCGCGACCTCGTGCAGCAACCCCTCGATCCGGTCGACACCGGCCCGCAGCGACATCTCCCGCAGGTAGGCGTCCCGGCCCCGGCGACCCATGTCGGCCCGGGCCGGGGGCGGGATCGCGGAGGCGAGCCAGAACCGGTCGGCCAGCGCGGCCCAGTCCTCCGGCGGGCAGGACAGCCCGGCCCGCGCCCGTTCCACCAGCGCGACCGTGTCCCCGCCGGCGGACGCCACCACCGGCGCCGCGCAGGAGAGCGCCGCCTGGAGCTTGCCCGGCACCATGCCCCGCAGCTCGGGCAGGTCACGCAGCATGACGAGCTGGTAGTCGGCCGCCGCGTACAGCTCCGGCATGTCCAACGGGGACCGCCGGTCGACGAACCGCACGTTGTCCGCCCGGAGCTCGGCGGCGAGCCCCCGCACCCGCCGCTCCTCGGCTCCCGAGCCGACCAGGACGAGGTCCAGCCGGTCGTCCAGCGCGGCCGCCGCGCGCACCGCGGTCTCCAGCCCCTGGCGTACGCCGATCGTGCCCGCGTGCATCACCACGCAGCGGCCGTCCCGGCGGATCAGCGTCCGGGCCGCCCGGCTGGGCTCGGTCGGGCGGAAGATCCGCTCGTCGGTCCAGTTCAGCACCACCCGCACCCGTTCCGGGTCGGCGCCCCCGGCCACGACCAGGTCCCGCATGGAGGGCGCGGTGACCGCGACGGCGCCCGCCTCCTGGTAGATCCGGCGCAGGGTGGCGTCCAGCCGGCCCGACCACCGGCGCGTCTCGCCGGTCCGGGACGGCTCCTCCTCCGGCCAGACGTCCTGCACGTGCAGCACGCTCGGCACCCGGCCGAGCAGCCGCAGCAGGCCGGCCGCCGCGAAGGTGACCGCGGGGAGCTGGAAGACGTAGAGGGCGTCGACGTCACCGAGGTAGCGCCGGCCGGTCAGCGCCACGCTGCCCGCGAAGGACAGCCAGCTCGCCATCCGCGACCGCGCCGAGCCGTCGCCGGCCGGGTACCGGGGCACCCGGCGGACGGTCAGCCGCTCGCTGCGCGTCTGGTGCCGCCAGCGCTGCCGCCAGCCCGGGTAGACGTGCCCGCCGGGATAGTCGGGGAAGCCGGTGAGGACGCGCACCTCGTGGCCGCGGGCGGCCAGCTCCTCGGCCAGGCTGCCCGGGATGAACGCGGGCTCGGGCGGGAAGTGGTACGACAGGAGGCCGATCTTCATGCCCGTGCCCCCGGCGGGGCTTCCCGGCGCGCGGGTACCGGCACCCCGTAGGATGCCGACATCCCCTCTGCGTCCGGCCGCGACCGCCGGAACACCGCCGTCGCGGCACCCCCTCCCGCGACCGTGCCGACGAGAGGGGTGCAGATGGTCGACGGGGTGCTCTTCGTCTGCCACGCCAACATGTGCCGGTCCCCGATGGCGGAGTTCATCGCCCGCCGGCTGCTGCGCGACCTGCCGGTCGCGGTGACCAGCGCGGGCACCGACGCTCTCGACGGGGCCGCCATGCACCCGTACGCGGTCGAGGTCGCCGCCGGGACCGGCGTGGACCCGGCGGCGTTCCGCACCCGCCGGCTCCGCCCCGAGCACCTGACCCGGGCCGCCCTGGTGCTGACCGCGACCCGGCGGCAGCGCTCGGTCTGCACGGCGATGGCCCCGGCCGCGCTGCCCCGGACGTTCACGCTCCGCCAGTTCGCCCGGCTGGCCGCCGCCGCCACGGCCGAGGCGGCGGAGGCGACCGAGCCGATCGAGGCGGCCCCCACGGCAGCGGATTCCCCGTTGCGGGCCGCCGTGGTGGCGGCCGTCCGCGCCCGGGGGCGGCTGCAACCCGCCACCCGGGATGCGGACGACCTGCGCGACCCGATCGGCGGCTCGCCCGCCGACTTCCGGCGTTGCGCCGAGGAGATCGAGCGGTCGATCCGGCCGGTGCTCGCGCTCATCGGGACAGCCGGGTGAGTTCCTGGGTGTGGTCGCCCACGGGCACCTTCTCCCCGCGCCGGGCCACCCCGGCCCGGTCGGTGGGCACGGACGGCCCGGCGGCCGGCACGGCCACCTTGTACGCCTCGTACTGGTAGGCGTCGGCCTTGGCCACCTTGGCCATGTTCAGCACGCAGCCGAGCAGGCGCACCGATACCGAGTGCAGGGCGTGGGCCGCGGCGGCCACCTGGCTGCGCGAGGTCCGCCCCTGCTGGGTGACCAGCAGCGCGCCGTCGGCCTGCACGGCGACCACCACACCGTCGGTGACCGCGAGCAGCGGCGCGGTGTCGATGACCACGATGTCGGCCGACTCGCGCAGCGCCACCAGCAGGTCCGCCATGGCCTTCGAGCCGAGCAGCTCGCTGGGGTTGGGCGGGGTGGCGCCGCTGGGCAGCACCAGCAGCGACTTGTCGCCCCACCGCTGCACCACGTCGCCGACCTGGACGTCGCCCACCAGCACGTCGGTGAGCCCCACTCCGCCGTCCAGGCCGAGGTAGTCGGCGACCTTCGGACGGCGCAGGTCGGCGTCGATGAGCAGCACCCGCCAGCCGGCCTCGGCCAGGGCGATGGCCGTGTTGCAGGCCATCGTGGTCTTCCCCTCGCCCTGGAGCGCGCTCGTGACCGCGATGACCCGGGCGGGCTCGTGCACGTCGACGAAGCGCAGGTTGGTCCGGAGCTTGCGGACCGCCTCGGCGCGCGGCGAGTTGGCCGCCTCGCCGACGATCAGCGGGGCCGACTTCGCCCCGGACTCGAACGGGATCTCGCCCAGCAGCGGGCTGCCGGTCACCCGCTGGAGCGCGGCCGCGTCGCGCATCCGGACGTCGGCCAGCCCGCGCAGCACGGCCAGCCCCGCACCGAGCAGCAGTCCCAGCAGGCCGCCGATGACCAGGTTCCGCACCGGCTGGGGCGAGACCGGGCTGGCGGTCACCCGGGGACCGCTGACCACCTCGAGCTTGATGGGCGGCGCCTTGCCGTCCACCGGGGTCTCCACCTTCTGCACCAGCTCGACGAACTTCGCCGACAGCGTCTCGGTGGTCTTCAGCGCCCGCGTCTGGTCGGTGTCGGTGACGGTCGCCTTCAGCAGCACGGTGCCGGCCTCGGTCGAGGTGGTGATCCGGCGCTGGACCTGGTCGGCGGTGAGCCCGAGCGGGGCCTCGGCGACGACGCTCTGCGCCAGCCGGTCGCTCGTGAGCAGGTCACCGTAGGACTTCACCCGCTGCTGGAGGAAGAGGCTGCCCTGGTAGGCGTCGGTGACGCCCTGGCTCGGCGTGGTGACGAAGAAGGTCACCGAGGCCTCGTACCGGGGCGCTGTCCGGACCGTCACCAGCGCCGCGGCGCCGACGGCGATCATCACCGTGACCAGCACGATCCACCAGTGGCGCCGGACCAGGCGCAGGTAGCCGAGAACGTCCATCACGCTCCCCCTCGCGACATGCCGGTCTGCCGATGAAACTGCACGAAAGCCCCCTAAGAACCCCAGTACGCGTGCCAGGATCAAATCGCCTATACATCACGGTAAGCGACTCTACGAATGTAAACGATCAGAACCGCACAGACGGTCTAAATACGTCCATGCCAGACCGGTATCCGGGCGGTCCACCCTGTTAACGCCGGATCCGGCCGTGTGGTGCGGGCGGGCGGCCGGCCGGATAGGGTCGGAACCGGTGTGCCGGGAAGTCTGGTCGGCGACGACTCCGCCGACCCCTGCTCCCGGAACGGACACCGCATGACCGACCGCCGCCCGCCGTTCCCCCGCCTGCTGTCCCGCCGGTCCTGGCCGGAGGCCCGGTTCCTGGCCGACGTGCTGCGCGCCGAGACCGTCGGTGGCGGGCTGCTCCTGCTCGGCGCGCTGATCGCCCTGCTCTGGGCCAACTCGCCGTGGCGGGCCGCGTACGCCGACCTGGGCGACCTGGTGCCGTGGCCGGGCGGCGCCGCGCTGCACCTGGACCTGAGCCTCGCCGCCTGGGCCGCCGACGGCCTGCTGGCGATCTTCTTCTTCGTGGCCGGCCTGGAGCTCAAGCGGGAGTTCACCGCCGGCGACCTGCGGGACCCGCGCCGGGCGGCACTGCCGGTGGTGGCCGCGCTGGGCGGCATGGTGATGCCGGCGCTGGTCTACGTCACGGTGACGCTCAGCGCCGGCGGGGCGGGGCTGCGCGGCTGGGCGATCCCCACCGCCACCGACATCGCCTTCGCGCTCGCCGTGCTGGCCGTGGTCAGCTCACACCTGCCGCAGGGGCTGCGGGCCTTCCTGCTCACGCTCGCCGTGGTCGACGACCTCTTCGCGATCGTCATCATCGCGGTCTTCTACACGAGCGACCTGCAACCGCTGCCGCTGCTCGCCGCGGCGCTGCCGATCGCCGCGTTCGCCCTTCTCGTCCGGCGCCGGCACACCTGGTGGTGGGTGCTGCTCCCGCTCGCGGCGACCGCCTGGGCGCTGGTGCACGCCTCCGGCGTGCACGCCACGGTGGCCGGGGTGCTGCTCGGCTTCACGGTGCCGGTACGCCCGGCCGGCGGTCCGGGGCCGGGGCTCGCCGAGCGGCTGGAGCACCGGTGGCGGCCCGTCTCGGCGGGCCTCGCGGTGCCCGTCTTCGCGTTCTTCGCCGCCGGGGTGTCCCTGGTCGACGTCGACCTGGGCGCCGTCCTCAGCGACCCCGTGGTGCTCGGCGTGGCCGCCGGGCTGGTGCTCGGCAAGGCGGTCGGGGTGTTCGGCTCGACGTTCCTGCTGGCCCGGTTCACCCGGGCCGAGCTGGACGAGGAGATCACCTGGGCGGACCTGGCGGGGTTGTCCCTGCTGGCCGGCATCGGGTTCACCGTGTCGCTGCTCATCGGCGAGCTGGCGTTCGGCCCGGGCAGCCCGGAGGACGAGCGGGTGAAGGCGGCCGTGCTGCTCGGCTCGCTGGTCTCCGCCGGGCTGGCCTCGACGGTGCTGATCCGGCGCAACCGGGTCTACCGGCGGATCAGCGAGCGGGAGAGCCGGGACGCCGACGGCGACGGCATCCCGGACGTCTACCAGGAGCGGCGCTCCTAGCCGGCGCGGCTCCCGCGCCGGCCGCCACCCGGCGGCCGGCGCCCGGCGGTTCAGCGGCGGCGGTCGGCCGTGCGCTCCTCGCCGCGCTCCTCGGTCTCCTCCTCCAGCGCGTCGGCGACCGGCTCGGTGAGGTCGTCGCCCGGAACCGCGATCTCCTCGGCCCGGTCCTGCTCGTCGGGGCGCCCGCCGGCCGGCGGCTCCGGAGCCGTGGTCTCACCGGCGAAGCCGTACTCGTTGGGCTCGTCGTGCCTGCTCATGCGCGGGACCTCCCGGTCGTCCGGTTTCCTCTCGTGGCTCACGCTAGGCGGTGGTCGGCACCCGCCGTGGCGTCGCCCGGATGTTCATACCCCGCGGACGCGGTCCTCGATCATCCGCGGCCGGTTCCGCCGCCGGCACGTACGGCGGAACCGGCGGGCGGCCTCAGGTCAGCTCGGCGATCGCCTCGAAGACGAGCCAGAGACCGGAGATGGCGAAGAGCACGGCGGCGCCGTACCGGATGGCCTTCTCCGGCAGGTGCCGGCCGAGCAGGCGGCCCACCAGGATGGCCAGAGCGTCGGCGGCGACCATGCCGAGGGTCGAGCCGAGCCAGGTGCCGAACCAGCCGTACTTGGTGGCCAGGGTGATGGTGGCGAGCATGGTCTTGTCGCCCAGCTCGGCCAGGAAGAACGCCACGCCGACCGCCACGATGGCGTTGCGGCTGCTCTTCTCCGCCTTGCGCTTCTCCTCCTCGGTCAGCTTGTCGCCGCGCAGCGTCCACGCGCCGAAGCCGAGGAACGCCAGGCCGGCGATGAGGGAGATCCACCCGGTGGGCAGCGCCGCGTGGAGGCCGTAGCCGATGGCGACCGAGGCCAGGTGCACGACCGCGGTGGCGACGGTGATGCCGATGAGCACCGGCAGCGGGCGGAAGCGGGTGGCGAACGTCAGGGCCATGAGCTGGGACTTGTCGCCCAGCTCGGCGACGAAGATGACGCCGAAGCTGACCACCAGCGCGACGAGGAAACCGTCCATGTGAACCTTCCCGATCAAGCCGGGAGGAGGTACGGGGACGCCCTCGACCCGGCTGCGACAGCCTGAGTCGAAGGTCTCGCCCGCCCCGCATGACCGGGGCCGCGTGGCCGGATGCGGAACGCATCAGTATGTCGACCACGACATTGGGGGCTACTCCCCTTCGCGCCGCCCAGCCTATCCGATCACCACGGCGCGGGCCGCCGGGGGTGAACCGGGTCACCGGCGCGTCAGTCGGCGCGGGCCAGGCTGACCCCGAACAGCCCGTCCGGGTCGGTCCAGAACGCCTGCCGGACGAACCCGGCGGCGGCCAGCTCCCGGGCGATCCCGTCGGGCCGGAACTTGGCCGAGATCTCGGTGCGCAGGTCCTCGCCGGCGGCGAACCGGACGTCCAGGTCGAGCACGCGCACCCGGACCGGGCGCTCGGCCCGCAGCCGCATCTCGATCCACTCGTGCTCCGGGTCCCACACCGCCACGTGCCGGAACGCCGCCGGGTCGAAGTCCGCCCCCAGCTCGCGGTTGATGACCCGGAGCACGTTGCGGTTGAACTCGGCGGTCACCCCGGCCGCGTCGTCGTAGGCGGGGACGAGCACCGCGGGGTCCTTCACGAGGTCGGTGCCGACCAGCAGCCAGTCGCCGGCCTCCAGCGCCGCGCGCATCGAGGTGAGGAACTCGGCCCGCTCCACCGGCAGCAGGTTGCCGATGGTCCCGCCGAGGAACAGCACCAGCCGGCGGCCGCCGGTGGGCAGCCGGTCGAGGTGGCGGGTGAAGTCACCCACGATGCCGCGCACCCGCAGCCCCGGGTACGCGGCGGCGATCTGCTCGGTGGACCCGCGCAGCGCGCTGACCGAGACGTCCAGCGGCACGAAGCTGCCGAGGTCGCCGTGGCGGGTGAAGGCGTCCAGCAGCAGGCGGGTCTTCTCCGACGACCCCGAGCCCAGCTCGATGAGGGTCTTGGCGCCGGTCAGCGCGGCGATCTCGTCGGCGTGCGCGGCCAGCACCGCCCGCTCGGCCCGGGTCGGGTAGTACTCCGGCAGCCGGGTGATCTCCTCGAACAGCTCGCTGCCCCGCGCGTCGTAGAACCACTTCGGTGGCAGCCACTTGGGCGTCGCGGCCAGACCGACCCGGACGTCCTCCCGCAGGCCGCGGTCGAGGTCCTGCTCCTCCAGGTGGATCTCCAGTGGCTCAGCGCTCATCAGCAGTCCTTCCTGTTCCTACCGGTGTGGGAAAAGGGGTGTCAGGCGAGGGTCAGCTCCCGGGTGTCCAGTCCGCCGGCGGTGGCCACCACCAGCCGGCCGTCCGGCACCGGCCGCCAGCCGGGGTCGTCGTCGAAGGGCTCCGACGCCAGCAGCACCGAATCCGGGGTACGGCGTACCGACAGCGCGTGCCCGGCCACGCTGGCCACGACCGTGGCGCCGTCGGTGAGCAGCAGGTTCAGCCGCGACCCCGGGGCGGCGGCGGAGACCGCCGCGACGGTCTCGGCGAGGGCGTCGCCGGGCGCGGCCCCGGCCCGCAGCCGGTGCCGGACCAGCGCCCAGAGCAGCGCCGAGTCGGTCGGCACCTCCAGGGTGACCAGATCGCGGACCGGCAGCCCCGCGGCGAGCGGCACCAGGCTGTCCGGCCAGCCGCGGACCACCCCGTTGTGGCTGAACAGCCAGCGCCCCTCGGCGAACGGCGCGGCGGCCGTCTCGTGCAGCGGCATGCCGACCGTGGCGGAGCGGACGGCGGCCAGCACGGCCCCCGCGAGCGTCACACCGGCCAGCTCCGGCAGGGTGGTGTCGCTCCACATCGGCTGCGCCCGCCGGTAGCGGACCGGGTCGCCGTCGCCCGGGTACCAGCCGACTCCGAAGCCGTCGGCGTTGATCGTGCCGCCGCCCCGCATGTCGCGCGGCGCCCAGGACTGTCGCAGCAGCCCGTACGGCGGGTCGAAGAGCAGGCTGCGCAGGCTGACCGGCGGACCGAGGTACGCCAGGTGGCGGCACATCAGGTCGCACCGCCCGTCACGCCGCCGCGCCGCTTCGCGGCGTGGTGGCGTGACGCGCCTGCCCACTGAGCCGAATGGTTCGCTCGCTGCGCTCGCTCACGCCCGCGCCTCCTCGTCCGGGGCGTCGCGGGCGCAGCGGAAACCGCTGAAGATCTGCCGCCGGATCGGGTAGTCCCAGTTGCGGAAGGTGCCCCGGCAGGCCGACCGGTCGGTGCCGAAGGAGCCGCCACGCAGCACCCGGTAGTCGTCGCCGAAGAAGACCTCCGAGTATTCCCGGTACGGGAACGCCACGAAGCCCGGGTGCCCCCGGAACGTGGACGAGGTCCACTCCCAGACGTCACCGATGAGCTGGTGGACGCCGAGCGGCGAGGCGCCGTCCGGGTAGGCGCCCACCGGCGCCGGCCACAGGTGCCGCTGCCCCAGGTTGGCGTGCCCGCTCGCCGGGTCCGCGTCGCCCCACGGGTAGCGGCGGGACCGGCCGGTCGCCGGATCCCAGCGGGCGGCCTTCTCCCACTCCGCCTCGGTGGGCAGCCGCTTGCCGGCCCACGCCGCGTACGCCTCCGCCTCGTGGAAGCAGACGTGCACCACCGGCTCGTCGTCGCGCACCGGGGACCAGCGGCCGAACCGGCGGTACGCCCACCCGTCCCCGTCGCGCCGCCAGTGCATGGGGGCGCTGAGCCCGGCCTCGACCCGGTGCCGCCAGCCGGCCCCGCTCCACCAGCGCGGCTCGTCGTAGCCGCCGTCGGCGATGAAGGCGCGGTACTGCCCGTTGGTGACCGGCGCTGCGTCGATGACGTACGCGGGCAGGTCGACGGTGTGCGCGGGGCGCTCATTGTCCAGCGCCCACGGGTCGGTCGAGGTGCCCATGGTGAACGGACCGGCCGGCACCAGCACCTCGCCGCCGACCCGGACCCGCGGCTCGGGCGGGGGCGGCGCGTCCAGCACCGGACCGCCGGCGCGCAACTGGTGGGTGGCCAGCATGGTCTCGTCGTGCTGCTGCTCGTGCTGGACGATCATGCCGAAGGCGAACCCGTCCTCGACCAGCTTCCGTTCGGTGAACCGGATCCCGTCCAGCAGGTCGTACACCTTGTCCCGGACGGTACGCACGTACGCCCGCGCCTCGGCCGGCGGCAGCAGCGGCAGGGCCGGCCGGTCCCGGCGGGGCTGCTTGAACGCGTCGTACAGGTCGTCGATGTCGCGGCGCACCGGCTCGCGCCCGCCGACGTCGCGGACCAGCCAGAGCTCCTCCTGGTTGCCGACGTGCGCCAGGTCCCACACCAGCGGGGACATGAGCGTGGAGTGCTGCCGCACCAGGTCGTCGTCGTCCACCGCGTCGGTGAGCAACGCGGTACGGGCCCGGGTGCGCTCCAGTTCGGCCGCGATCCGGCTGCGCAACTGCTCGCCCTCCGTGGCCGGCCGCTCGGTCGTCGTCACCGGTGTCCCCTCTCCGCGGCGGCGCGGCGCCGCCGGATCGCTCGGTCGGTCTCGTCGTGGATCCCGGCCGGCAGGTCCAGCCGGGGCAGGGCCGCCAGGGCCAGGTCGAACAGGGCCGCCGCGGCGCTGGCCAGGGGTCGCTCGGCCAGCCCGCGCCGCGCCGCGGTTGACCACCGGTCGGCGACCGGGGCGGCCACGGCCAGCGCGTCCCGGGTGGTGGCCGGGTCGGCGAAGAGCGCGGCCAGCACCGCCAGCGGCACCGTCCAGTCCCGGCCCGGCTGGGCGTCCAGGTAGCGCAGCTCCAGGTAGCCGCGCGGGCGGACCGGCGGGAAGAGCGTGCTGAGGTGGTATTCCAGGTCGTCGGTGGTCGGCGGGCGCGGCAGCGCCCCGGCCAGCCAGTCGGCGAAGGTGACGCCCTCGGGGGGCGTCCAGTCCGGACCGTCACCGCGGACGCAGAGCAGCGGCGCGGCGAGCGCGTACCCCGCCCAGGCCGCGACCGGGTCGTGGTCGGCCCGCCCCGGGGACCAGACCGGGCGTACGCGTGCCGGGTCGATGGCCAGCCAGGCGGCCATCCGGGTGGAGGCCCAGCCGGTGGGGCGGCCGGCGTGCCGGTCGGCGGTGGCGAAGGCGGCCAGCAGCGGCGGCCCGACGGCGTGCGCGGCGGCCCACCGCTCGGCCAGCCGGTCCGGCTCGCCCGTGTCCAGGCAGACCTGGAGCCCGGCGGTGCTGTACATCATGGCCCGCCCGGCCGGCCCGTGCCGGTCGAAGACGTCGCGCATGGCCCGGTAGCGCGGGGTTTCCACGACGGGGCGCGGGGGGCGCCAGGGGTCCATGCCGGTGCGGCCCAGGACGAGGCCTTCGGCGTCCAGGAGGGCCCGCAGTTCGGCGAGATCGGCCTCGGTGGCCAGGATGAGCGCGGCGACCGACGGTCGCGGCGCCGCGGAGATCTCCACCTGCCCGCCCGGCTCCACGGTCACGGTGCCACCGCGCCGGAGCCCGGCGGCCGGGCTGGTGGGGTCGAGGGTGACGGGGCTGTGCCGCCCCAGCGCCCGGCGCAGTCGCTCGCGGCCGACCGGGCGGGCCGGGTCCGCGGCGTCGTGCACCGTCCATTCCAGCTCCACGCCGGTCAGGGCGGGTGGTCCGGTCTTGAAGCAGATCCGGGCGATGTGCCCGCGGGCGGCCGCCTCGTCTCCCAGGACGGTGGCCCGGTCCAGGTCCGGCGACATCACCACGAGACGGCTCCTCTCCCCGGGGCGGGCGACCACGCTGCCGGCCGGTGCCCTGCCGTGGCGGCCGGGCGTCGGCGGGTCCCACCATCTTCTGTCTAGCAGACGGGATCCGCGCGCCCGGGGAGATGAATTTTTGTCCGGAATCCGGTTGCGGCGCGGGCGCCGCCCGCTCAGCGACCGGGGGCCGTGCTCGGCTTTCCGGAGCGCGGGGGTGACCCGGCGGGCGTCCCCTTCCGCGCCGCGGCCGACGTCGCTTCCGGCTCCGACTTCGGCTTGGGCGACGACTTCGGCTGCGGCGACGACTTCGGCTCGGGCGACGACTTCGGCTCGGGCGACGACTTCGGCTCCGGTGACGACTTCGGCTCCGGCGACTTCTCCGGCACCAACGCCAGGCAGTAGTCCTCCACCCGGTCGGGGCCGCCCGCGGCGGCCACCAGGTCGGCGAAGCCCGGGCTCTCCAGCGCGGCGGCCCGCTGCGACCCGGACTTGGCCAGGTAGGCGTTGCACTGCCCGGCGAGCTTCCCGGCGCTCGCCGGCTTGCCGGAACCCCCGGACGCGCCGGGTGTCGGCGCGGTGGACGGCACCCCGCCGGGGGTACCGCCGCTCGGGGTCGTCGTGCCCGGGTCGCCGGCGCCCGTGCTGGGGCCAGCGGTGCCGGGGCCGGGCGTGGTGGGGGCCGGCGGCGGCGCCGGTTCCGGGCCCGGATCGAGGCTCACCGCGGCGAACGCGACGCCGGCCGTGGCGGTGGCGGCGAGCCCGGCCAGCACCGCGCCGACCCGGAAGCGGTGGCGCGGCCGCGGTGCGGCGGCCGGGGCCCGGTCCGCTCGCGCGGCCCGGAACGCGGCGAGCGCTCCCTCCTCGCCGGCCAGCTCCGCCGCGGTGGCGGGGGCGGCGGCCGCGGCGAGCAGGTGCGCCAGCGGATCGGCGGCCGCGTGCGGCGGTGACCCGGCGCGGGCCGCGTCGAGGAGGCGCTCCGACTCGGCCCGGTCGGCGGGCCTGTCGGACCGGCCTGAACTCATTCCGTTTCCCTCCACGTCAGCCGTCCGCCGGCTCGGCCTTGGGCGCCTGCCGTCCCCGCTGCGCACGGGGGCGGGGCGGCGTCGCTCCCCCGGCCCGGTCCGCCGGTTGCTCGGCGTCGGCGCGCTCCAGCAGCGCGGCCAGGCGCCGCAGCCCCCGGTGCGCCGCGGTACGCACCGCGCCCGCCCGCCGGCCGAGCACCCGCCCGGCGGTCTCCGCGTCGAGCCCGATCACGGCGCGCAGCAGCACCGCCTCCGCCTCACGGGGCGGCAGGCTGGCGATCAGCGCCAGCGCACTTTCCGTGCCGATGGTCTCGCCGGCCCGCTCGGCGGTGTCCGCGTCCCCGGCCAGTTCGCTCAGCGCCTGCACGGGCACCGGCAGGGCGGGCCGCCTCCGCTGCCGGCGCAGATGGTCCATGGCGCGGTTGCGGGCGATGGTGACCGTCCAGGCGCGGAACTCGCCGCCGGTGAAGGTGGGCAGGTCGCGGGAGATCTGGAGCCACGTCTCCGAGGCCACGTCCTCGGCGTCGGCGCCGACCAGGGCGGTGAGGTAGCGCAGCAGGCCGGGCTGGAGGCTGCGGTAGAGGAAGCGGAAGGCCTCCTCGTCGCCCGCCTGCGCGGCGGCGACCGCCTCGCTCAGCTCACCGGTCATGGATCCGCCGTTCCCGCCGTGCCGTTGCCTGGTACCGGCGCCCGCCGGTGCCGGTATGCCCGACGCCCGCCCGGTCGGACGACCGGACCTCCACCCGCACCATCAGTCCCCCGCTGCCCTGATCGGCACCCGCACCGTCGGGTGCGGGCGCGCGTATGGAACCGCCGTGAGAGGACGGCCGTCGGCGGACATACGGTACCGGCGTCACGGGGCGGACGGGAGCCGGGCCAAGGCTAGGAGCGGGCACCGGGTCCGACAAGGTGCCGCCCACCGTGGAAAGAGTGAGAATTGTCTAGGGCCAGCGGCGGCGCGTCGACGTAACAATTCCCACCGTTATTTCGCTACGGGCCGGTTAACCGGGACGAAACACCAGGCCAAAGCCGGACACATGAACCTCCGGGCACATTTTCCTGCCCGATCGTACGCGATTCGTCACGGTAAGCCGCTCGGCGAGCGGGCCGCTGACCGTTCGACCCGGGCGCGCCGGGCCGCCCGCCGGTCGTGACGGGAGAGAACGCGGGAAATACTCCGGGGCCGCTCTGGGTACGGTATTGAGGTGTTGACTTCCGACGTCGTACTCAGCGGTCGGTACCGCCTTGATGACCGTGTCGCCACCGGCGGCATGGGCGACGTCTGGCGTGCCACGGACCTGGTGCTCGGCCGCCCGGTCGCCGTGAAGGTCCTGCTGCCCGCCCTGGTCTCCGATCCCGACTTCATCGCCCGCTTCCGCGCCGAGGCGCGGATCATGGCCTCCCTGCGCCACGCGGGCGTGGTCCAGGTCTTCGACTGCGGCGAGGACGAGCTGCCCGACGGCAGCCGGGCCGACTACCTCGTGATGGAGTTCGTGGCCGGCGAGCCGCTCTCCCGCCGCATCGAGGCGTCCGGGCAGCTCGACGTCGGCGAGACGATGTCGATCGTGGCGCAGGTGGCCCAGGCCCTGCACGGGGCGCACACCCGGGGCATCGTCCACCGGGACGTGAAGCCCAGCAACCTGCTCGTGCAGGACGACGGCACCGTGGTGCTGGTCGACTTCGGGGTGGCCCGCTCGACCAACGTGACGAGCATCACCAGCACGAACGCGGTGCCCGGCACCGCCCTCTACATGGCCCCCGAGCAGGCCGCCGGCCGGCCGGTCTCCGGCGCCACCGACATCTACGCGCTCGGCGCCGTGGCCTACTGCTGCCTCACCGGCAGCCCGCCGTTCACCGGTGACAACCCGCTCCAGGTGGCCGTCCGGCACCTCGACGACGAGCCGCCGGAGCTCCCGGTGGAGATCCCGCAGCCGGTCCGGGACCTGGTGGCCCGCGCCCTGGCGAAGGACCCGGCGGACCGTTACCCCACCGCGGCCGCCATGGCCGAGGCCGCGCGCGCGGCCGCGTCCGAGTCGCCCACCGCCATGGTGCCGGTGACGCTGCGCACCGCGACCGGGTCGGGCCGCACCCGGGACGACCTGACCGCCACCGCGCCTGGGGCCCTCGTGGCACCGGCCCGCCGGGCGGGTCGCCGCGGCACGCTGGTCGGCGCCGCGGCCGCGGTGCTGGTGGCACTCACCGCGCTGGGCGCCGCCCTGGGCGCGGCCAAGAACGCCGACGCGCCGGCCACCCACATCGACACGACCGCGCCGGCCGTTGCCCCGAGCAACTCGGTCGCGGACGCCGCGGTCACCGAGGGGCCGCCGACGGACGCGGGCGACGACGGGTACCACCCGGTGCGCCCCACCGGCCGGCCGTCGACGTCGGCCTCGGCGACGCCGAGCCCCTCCGCGAGCGGATCGGCCCAGCCGAGCCCGTCCGACGTCCCGTCGACCCTGCCGACCGCGCCGAGCACGGCCCCGACCACCAGCTCCCCGCCGGTGGAGACCACCGCGCCGACCGAGACCACCACGACCACGACCGACCCCGCCGGTGGCGGTGACGGCGGAGGCGGCGGCGAGGGCGGCGCGGTCGAGCCGGCGTCGAACCGCTGACGTACGGGACCGGAGCCGGTCGTCCGTTGACCTGCGGCATCCGGAGCCGGGCAGGACGCTGAGCCGCGGCAGCCGGTCGAGCCGGCCCGCGGCTGTCGCGGGACCGGCTCGACGCGTCAGGAGGCGCAGGGGATCACTCCGCGCCCAGGGCCGCCACCACGGGCCGCGACAGGGCCCGCCGGGCCGGCAGGACCGAGGCGGCCAGCGCGGCGACCACCGCCACCGCGACGATCAGGCCGAGCCGCCCCCACGGCAGCACGAGGGTGAAGTCCCCGCCGATGCGGCCCAGCACGGCCATCCCGCCGGCGGCCACGCCGGTGCCCAGCGCGATGCCGAGCAGCGTGCCGACCAGCGCGGTCAGCACCGCCTCGACGGCCAGTACGGCGCGCATCCCGCCGCGGGTGAGACCGACGGCGCGCAGCACCGCGTTCTCCCGGGTCCGCTCCACCACCGAGAGGGTGAGCGTGTTGGCCACGCCGACCAGCGCGATGACCACGGCGAGGCCGAGCAGCGCGGTGACGAAGCCGAGCACCAGGTCGACGGTGCCGGTGAGCATCTTCTTGTAGGCCGCCTGGTCCAGCAGGTTGACCGTCGGGTACCGGGTGAGGACCGACTCGACGGCGACCCGGGCGGCGTCGGTGGAGACCCCGTCGGCGGGGTCCACCTCGGCGAGGTAGCCGCGCTCGGCCGGGAAGAGGCGGCTGAAGTCGGCGTCGGCGACGTCCACCACGTGACCGGCGGGCACCGGGCTGCCGGCCAGGGCGGGGTTGTCGTCGGCCACCACGGCGGCCACCCGGAACGACCGGCCGGCGAGCGGGACGGTGCTGCCCACCGACCAGCCGCGGGCGGCGGCCAGCTCGCGGTGCACCAGCACCGTGCCCGGCCCCAGCGCGGCCGGGTCACCGGCGTCCACCGCGGACAGCGTCCGCCGGATCAGCGCCGGGTGCGCGGCGCGTACCTCGATGCCGTCCACCACCCGGCTGCGCTGCTCGTGCACCACGCCCAGCTCCGGCCGGGCGGCCAGCTCACCGGCCAGCGGCGCCGGCAGGTCCCCGCCGATCCCGGTGACCAGGAAGTCCACTCCGATCTGCGCGTCCACGGCGCGCTCGATCCCGGCCTTCGCACTGCCCGCGCCGACCACGAACGCGGAGACCAGGCCGATGCCGATGACCATGGCGGTGGCGGTGGCCGCCACCCGGCGCGGGTTGCGCACGGCGTTGGCCACGGCCAGCCCGGCCGGGACGCCGAGCAGCCGGCGGAGAGGCAGGCCGAGCACCCGGACCAGGGCCGGCACCAGCACCGGCCCGAACAGCACGATGCCCAGGAAGGCCAGCACCCCGCCCGCGGCGACCAGCGGCACCTGACCGACGATCCCGGCGCCGACCAGGGCGGCGACACCGGCGGCGAGGACCAGCGCGCCGGCCACGAGCCGGACCCGCCCGGCCCGCCGGGCCGGCTGCACCGCGGCGTCGGTGAGCGCGGCGACCGGCGCCACCCGGGTGCCCTGCCAGGACGGCACGGCGGCGGCCACCACGGTCAGCAGTGTGCCGAGACCGAGGGACAGCAGCACCGTCCGGGCGGTGACGGTGACCCCGCCGCCGACCGGCCCGTCCACGGTCGACAGCAGCGCGCCGAGGCCCGCAGCCAGCCCCACCCCGGCCAGCACCCCGACCGCCGAGGCGAGCAGCCCGGTCAGCGCCGCCTCGCCGAGGGTGGCCCGGTAGACCTGCCCCCGGGTGGCGCCGACCAGCCGCAGCAGCGCGGTCCGCCGGGACCGCTGGGCGAGCACGATGGCGAAGGTGTTGGCGATCACGAACCCGGCCACCACCACGGCCACCGCCGCGAACGTGCCCAGGAAAAGCTCGAACTGCCGCCGGTCACGGACCGCGTCGGCGACCGCCTCGTCGAGGATCGCCGTGCGGTCCCGGACCACGACGTCCGGCCCGACCGCCGCGCGGACCCGGTCCGCGAGCGCCGCCCGGTCCACGCCGGGCCGCGCGGCCACCATGATGCGGCCGTAGCCGCGCTCGCCGCTGACCGCGAGGGCGTCGGGACCGGCCAGGCCGATGAAGGGGCCGCCGACGTCGCGGGAGCTGCCGGCCACGTCGACGGTGCCGACCAGGGTGTACGGGCGGGCCGGCCCGCCGTTCCCGCCGACGCGTACCGGGGCGCCGAGGGTGAAGTGCTGGTCGGCGACGGTCTCCTCGTCGAGCACCAGTTCGCCGGCCCGCTGCGGCAGCCGCCCGGCGACCACGTCGTACGACTGGAGGGCCGGGTCGGTGGGGATCGCGGCGAGGACGGCGTAACCGAGCACGGGCCGGCCGTCGGCGCCCACCACACCGGCGGTGCCGGTCAGTTCCCCCTCGGCGGCGGCCACCCCGTCGACCGCGCGTACCCGGTCGACCAGGGACGGGGGCAGCGGGGCCGTACCGGCGTACGCGGCCAGGTCGGTGTGCCGGTCGAAGGCGCCGGCCCGCTCGTACGCCCCGGCGCGCATGCCGTCGGTGAACATGAGGGTGCCGGCCACGAAGGCGACGCCGAGGACGATGGCCAGCGACGAGAGCAGCAGGCGCAGCCCCTCGGCGCGGACCTGGCGCAGGGTCAGGCGCAGCATCCCGGTCACCGCCCCGCGAGCGAAGCGCCGGCCTCGAGGCGGGTCAGCGCGTCGAGGACCTGGCCCGCGGTCGGGGCGTGCAGCTCGTCGACGAGCCGCCCGTCGGCGAGGAAGACCACCCGGTCGGCGTGGGCGGCGGCCTTCGGGTCGTGGGTCACCATGACCACGGTCTGGCCGAGCGTGTCCACCGCCTCGCGGAGCAGCCGCAGCACCTCCGCGCCGGAGCGCGAGTCCAGGTTGCCCGTGGGCTCGTCGGCGAAGATCACCCACGGCCGGGTGACCAGGGCCCGGGCCACGGCGACCCGCTGCTGCTGGCCGCCGGACAGCTCGGCCGGCCGGTGCCGGAGGCGGTCGGTGAGGCCCACCGCGGCGACCACCCGGCCCAGCCACCCGGGGTCGGGCCGCCGCCCGGCGATCGCCAGCGGCAGCACGATGTTCTCCTCGGCGGTGAGGGTGGGCAGCAGGTTGAACTTCTGGAAGACGAAGCCGATCCGGTCGCGGCGCAGCCGGGTCAGCCGGCGGTCGTCGAGGCGGGCCAGGTCGGCGTCGCCGATGCGCACGCTGCCGGCCGACGGCCGGTCCAGGCCGGCCAGGCAGTGCAGCAGGGTGGACTTGCCGGACCCGGACGGGCCCATCACGGCGGTGAACCGGGCGGCGGCCAGGTCGAGGTCGACGCCGTCGAGGGCGACGACGCGGTTCAGCCCCGAGCCGTACTCCTTGCGCAGCCCACGGGCGGTGACGGCGACGCCGGTGGTGGTGGTTGCGGACAACGTGGTGCTCCTGTCGGACTGGATCCTGAAGACCCTTCCGACGCTATGGGCGGCACCCCGCGACTGATCTCCACCTGCGCGCTCGACCTCGGTACGCCGGTGGTCGCCCCCGACCGGGTGGATCCGTACGACCCAGGTCGTACGGCGGGTCAGCCGCCCGGGGTGACCAGCCCGCTCTCGTAGGCCAGCACCACGGCCTGGACCCGGTCGCGGAGCTGGAGCTTGGCCAGGATCCGGCCCACGTGGGTCTTCACGGTCGCCTCGGCGACGTGCACCCGCGCGGCGATCTCGGCGTTGGAGAGCCCCTGCGCGACCAGCAGCAGCACCTCCCGCTCCCGGTCGGTGAGCTGGGCCAGCCGCGGGTCCTCGGTGGGCGCCGGCCCGAGCTGCCCGGCGAACCGGTCGAGCAGCCGCCGGGTGATCGACGGCGCCACCACCGAGTCGCCCTCGGCGACCACCCGGATCGCGGCGAGCAGGTCCTCCGGCGGGACGTTCTTGAGCAGGAAGCCGCTGGCCCCGGCGCGCAGCGCGGCGAACGCGTCGGCCTCGGTGTCGAAGGTGGTGAGCACCAGCACCCGCGGGCGGTTCCCGGCCGGCCGGGCGCAGATCCGCCGCGTCGCCTCCACGCCGTCCATGGTCGGCATCCGCACGTCCATCACCACCACGTCGGCTTCGACCCGGTCCAGGACCCGCAGCGCGTCCGCACCGTCGATCGCCTCGCCCACCACGGCGAGGTCGGGTTGCGAGTCGAGCACCATCCGGAACCCGGCACGCACCAGCGCCTGGTCGTCGACGATCACCACCCGGACGGTCATGCCGCCGCCTTCCCTTCCTCGGTGCCCGACGCCGACGGTAGCGGCAGCCGCGCCTCGACCCGCCAGCCCCCGCCCAGCGCGGGGCCGGCGGTGAGGCTGCCGTCGTACACCCCGACCCGCTCGCGCATGCCGACCAGGCCGTGCCCGCCGGACGGCGCCGGCCGGACCACCGGACGGCCGCGCCCGTCGTCGACCGCCCGGACTGCGACGGCGTCGGCGGACCAGTCGAGGCGCAACTCGACCGCCGCGCCCACGCCGGCGTGCTTGAGCGCGTTGGTGAGGCTCTCCTGCACGACGCGGTAGACGGTCAGCTCCAGGCCGGGCGGCAGGGCGATCGGGGTGCCGGTGGTGGTGTCGGTGATCCGCAGCCCGGCCGCGCGGAAGCGGTCCAGCAGGTCGGGCAGCTCGACCAGGGCCGGCCGCCGGTGCGCCGGTTCGGCGGACAGGCCGCCGCCGGGCTCGGCCGCCGCGGCCGGCGCGTCCGCCGGCTCCGGCCGGCTCGGCTCCCGGAGTACGCCGACCAGGCGCCGCATCTCCTCGAGGGCCTGCCGGCCGGTGTCCGCCACCACCTTGGCCGCCTCCCGCGCGGTGTCCGGGTCGCGGTCGATGGTGAACCGCACCCCGTCGGCCTGCACGATCATGACGGCCATGCTGTGCGCCACGACGTCGTGCAGCTCGCGGGCGATCCGCGTCCGTTCCTCGGCGACCGCCGCCCGGGCCTCGGCCTCCCGCTCGCGTTCCAGGGTGGTGGCGCGTTCCTCCAGGCTGACCACGTAGAGCCGGCGGGTGCGCACGTTCAGCCCGACCAGCCATACCGCGCCCGTGACCAGGCCGTAGTAGAGCGCGCCGGCCCACCAGGGCGCCTGCGCGGGCATCTGGGCCGCGGCGAGCAGCACGCCGATCGCGGCGACGATCCCGGCCAGGACGCCGTCGCGCAGCCGGTCGGCGTACTTGACCACGCTGTAGAGCGCGATGAGCACGCCGATGTCATAGGCCAGCGGGCCCCAGCCGACGACCACTTGGAGCAGCGCGAGCACGGCCACCCCGGCGGCCACCGCCGACGGATGGGTGCGCCGGAACAGCAGGACCAGCGCCATCACGATCCCGACGGCCGCACCCGCCACGCCGCCGGGCTGGGCGAAGATCCCCAGGACGGCGACGAGGGCCACCAGCCCGGAGACGGCGGCGTCGAACGCGACGCTGCGCAGCGGGCGGCCGAAGATGATGCGGTCCACGGTCACCCAGGGTACGGTCTCGCGCGCACGTCGATGCTTGCCGCGTCACTCCCTGTCAGTGACGAAGACACCGAGACCCTGGTGTCCGTAGAGTTCGCCGGTCTCGATGAGGATCGTGATCGCCTGTCGCACGGTGGACTGGCTTCCGACCTCGTAAAGATCGGCCAGCGCCTTGGTGGACGGCAGCTTGTGGCCCGGCGGCCACTCGCCGGAGGCGATGCGTCCCCTGATGTCGGCGATGATCCGCCGGTAGTGCGGCTCGAACTTCCGTGGTGCGGGCATGCGAAGGACTCCCAGCTAGGCATGCCCATCTGATCACGCCGTGCGGGAGGACTTCAAGCGCATCGTTGACTTTACCAGTATTGTCGGTAGAGTCGACCGGCGAGGGGGCTCCCAGCTAGGCACTGCGGCGTCACCTCTCGGAGCGGCGTCCGGCGGCCCGGCCGTCCCGCTGCTCCGACCACAGCCCCGGCACCAGATGCCATCGACAGGCCCGGGGCGGGTGCCGGGCTCCGGCCGGCTCGGGCGCGCGGTCGCGCCGGCCGCCCCCGCCCGCCTCGGCGCCGCCCTCTGCCGCTCCCAGGGAGAGTCATGGACTCCACCGACACCGCAACCGAGCCGCGCTGGATCATCCATCTACCCACCACGCTCACCCGGCTCGATCAGGCCACCGCGCTGGCCGTCGCGCTGCGCGAATCGCTGCGCCATGTCACCGCCGTCGACTTCGGCGAGACCACGCTCAGCGAGGAGGATCGCCAGTTCGTGCGTACCCGGGTCTGGTGCGACGCCCGGCTGCCCGGCGACGCCCGCTGCCTCCGCCCGGCCGACCACGACGGCGCCTGCGGCGCGATCACCTGCGAGGGGAGGGGCGTTCACCGGCGCGGGTGATCAGCGACCGACGCGGGCCGCGGCACCGGCGGGATCTTGGACACTTACCGTTCGCACCGAACAGCAAGTGTCCAAGATCGCCGATACCGGCGACCATGCGCGCGGTCATCCGTTCAGCGGCGCCGGCCGCTCCCGTCGCGCTACCGCGGATCTTGCCGTCAGGCGCCGACCAGGTCGCGGAGGCGGGCGATCTCGGCGGACTGCTCGACGGCGACGGCGTTCGCGAACTCCTGGAGCGTCTGGTCCGCGCCGACCTTGAGCAGGTCGGTCGACATGGTCACCGCGCCCTCGTGGTGCGCGGTCATCATCCGCACGAAGAGGCGGTCGAAGTCCGCGCCCCGGGCGGCGGCGAGCTCCCGCATGGCCTCGGCGGACTGCATCCCCCGCATGGTGCCGTGGTCGTGCCCGGCGACCTCGGCGGGCAGGTCGCGCGCGCCGAGCCAGCCGCGCAGCACCCCGATCTCGGGCCCCTGGGCGGCGCGGATCCGATCGGCGACGGCGCGTACCCGGGGGTCGGCGGCCCGGTCGGGCGCGAGGGTCGCCATCTCCACCGCCTGCTGGTGGTGCGGGATCATCATCCGGACGTACCAGACGTCGAGGCCGTTGTAGCGGGGCGCTGCGGCGTCCCGGACCTCCTGGGCGGCGCGGGTGGCCGCCGGCTCCCCCGGCCGGCCCGGCACGACGACCGGCGGGGCGTCGGCCGGCGCAGCAGTGCCGGTGGCGCCGGCGGGGCGACCGGCGGGACCGGCCGGAGCGGCCGCCGGGCGGCTGTCGCCCCGCCCGGCCAGTACCACGCCGACCACGACCGCGAGCGCCACCAACGCTGTGACGGCGAGCTGGACACGTCCCTGCCGGCCGGTCATACGACACTCCCTCCGGTCGAGGTGACAGCGATCCTATCCATAGACAAACCCGCTTAGATGTGACCGGGGTCACATTGATGAATGTCATCGACCGGTAAGGTGTGGAAAATCATCATCCCCTTTCGGAGGGTGCCGCCGATGATCAGCATCCGCACGTCCCGAATCCGGATCGTCAGCCTCGCCGCCGCCGGCCTGCTCGTCGCCGGCGTCGCCACCGCCCCCGCCAGCAGCGCCCAGGAGATCCCCCGGGCGCAGACCGCTCCGGCCACCGTGGACAGCGCCGTCGTCCCCGGAGTCGACGAGATCTCCAGCAGCCCCAACCTGCGCCAGGTCGCCAACCTGCCGAAGCAGGCGCCGTTCGACACCTCCACGGCGTTCGGCACCGACATCGCCTTCCAGGGCCGGTACGCCTTCGTCGGCAACTACGACGGTTTCGTCATCTACGACGTCTCCCGGCCGAGCGCGCCGGCCATCGTCTCCCAGGTGCTCTGCCCCGGCTCCCAGAACGACGTCTCCGTCCACGGTGACCTGTTGTTCCTGTCCACCGACTCGTCCCGCAGCGACGACTCCTGCAGCAGCGTCGCCCAGCCCGCCACCGAGGCCGGGTCCTGGGAGGGCATCAAGATCTTCGACATCCGCGACAAGCGCAACCCGCGTTACGTGAAGTCGGTGGAGACGGCGTGCGGCTCGCACACCCACACCCTGGTGCCGGGCAAGGACCGCCGGACGGTCTACCTGTACGTGTCGTCGTACAGCCCGCGGGCCGAGTTCCCGGACTGCCAGCCGCCGCACGACTCGATCTCGATCGTGAAGGTGCCGCTGCAGTCGCCGACCGGCGCCGCCGTGGTGGCCACCCCGAACCTGTTCCCGGACGGCGGCTACCCGGGCATCCCGGGTGAGAAGTCGGCCACCACCGGCTGCCACGACATCACCGCGTACCCGGCGAAGGACATCGCGGCCGGCGCCTGCATGGGCGACGGCATCCTGCTCGACATCGCCGACCGCGAGGCGCCCCGGGTGATCGAGCGGGTCCGCGACACCGAGAACTTCGCCTTCTGGCACTCGGCGACCTTCAACAACTCCGGCACCAAGGTCGTCTTCACCGACGAGCTGGGTGGCGGCGGCGCCGCGACCTGCAACGAGGCCACCGGGCCGAACCGCGGCGCGGACGCCATCTACGACATCACGGGTCGCGGCGACAACCGGCGGCTCGCGTTCCGCAGCTACTACAAGATCCCCCGGGCCAACGCCGACACCGAGAACTGCGTGGCGCACAACGGCTCGCTGGTGCCGGTGCCCGGCCGCGACATCATGGTCCAGGCCTGGTACCAGGGCGGCATCTCGGTGTGGGACTTCACGAACTCCCGGCAGCCCAAGGAGATCGCGTACTGGGAGCGGGGCCCGCTGAACGCCGAGCAGCTGCGCACCGGCGGCTCCTGGTCGGCCTACTGGTACAACGGCCACATCTACTCCAGCGACATCCAGAAGGGCCTGGACGTGCTGGAGCTGCGCGACCCGCGTACCTGGGTGGCGCAGCTGATCCGGGTGCCCGAGCTGAACGTGCAGACCCAGACCGGTTACGTGAGCTGGTGACGCGCCGGCCGGGTCCGGGCCCCGACGGGGGGCCGGGCCCGGCTCAGCTCATCGGCAGCCGGTAGCCGCGCTCGCCGCCGCCCGCGGTGACCAGCCGGACCTCGCCGGTGCGCAGCCCGTACGTCACGGACCAGCGGGTGTGCGGCTGCCGGACGGCGTCGAGCAGGCGCAGCGCGGCCGGGGCGTCCACCGCGCCGCCGGCCCGGTCCAGCGCCTCGGCCAGCACCCCGTAGCGGTGGTCGGTGCGCAGGTCGCGGTCGGCCACCCCGACGGCCGGCACGTTGGTCAGCGCCTGCCAGGCGCCCCGGCCCTTCTCGGCCCGCATCCGGCCGTCCACGAACTCGATCACGGCGGACGCTCCGGTGGCGTCGGCGATGAGGTAGTGCAGCGGCGGCCCGCCGTCGAAGTCCAGGTTGTAGCGCCCGAACACGGCGATCGCCTCGTCCACGGTTGCGGCGGTGTCCAGCACCAGGCGCAGGACGCGCACCGAGCCGACGGTGGGCCGGCCAGGGACCGGCTCCGCGGTCGCGCCGTCGTCGGCGGCCAGTCCGACGGCCAGGCCCCGCTCGTTCATGCCGTCGAAGGGCAGCAGCGGCGCGTTCAGCAGCCGGCGGTCGCCGGCCGGGTCGGCGGTGACCCCCAGGTAGGAGATGTCCACGAGGGAGATCGAGGCGTGGCCGTCCGGCGGGTCGGTGCGCAGCACCAGCGCGGGGTTCGCGTCCCAGTCGAAGTTGCGGGCGAACAGCGGCCGGCTCCGGTCGCCGCCCGCGGCGAAGAGGGAGCAGCCGAACGGGGACGCCTGCGGGGTGCCCGCGATGCCGACGGTCGGGTCGTAGTCGCCGTCGTACGTCATCTCGTACAGCGGCAGGTCGTCCACCCGGCGCAGGCTGGCCAGGGTTCGCTCGACCTGGCCCGCGTCCTGACGGGAGGCGGACGGCGTGCCGGCACCGGCCGGCGCCGCGGACCGGCGGCCCTCGGCACAGGCGGTGGTCACGAGGAGCAGGGCGAGCCCGGTGGCGAGCAGGGTCCTCCGCATGCCCGCGACGCTAGAAGAGGCGGCGACGGTTGTCCATCTCGGACGTCAGCGGTCGGGGATCCGGGCCAGCTGCGCCTCGATGGCCTCCGCCGTGAGGGCGGGCCGGCCCCCGGCGTGGCCCACCGTCGCGCCGGCCGCCGCGACCGCGTACCGGGCCAGCCGGGGGTACGGGTCCTCGCGGAGCAGGCCGGCCGTGACGGCGGCGACGAAGGCGTCCCCGGCCCCGGTGCTGTCCACCGTGGGCGTCTCGCTCAACGGCACGAACAGCTGTCCGTCCCGCCAGACGAAGGCGTTCCCCTCCCCCGCCACCTCGACGGCGATCAGGGCCGGCCCCCGGGCGGCCAGGTCCCGGCCGGCGGCCAGCCCCGCCTCGGCGTCCTTCGGCGGGTCGCCGCCGAGCAGCAGGCCGGCCTCGCGTGCGTCGGCCCGCAGCACGTCGGCCCGGGACAGCAGTTCCGCCGCGCCGTCCGGGTCGTCCGGGGCGCCGTCGAGCACCACGAGCCGGCCGGCGTCGCGGGCGTGCCGGGTGGCCGCGAGCGCCGCCGGCAGCGGCTGCTGGAGCTGGACCACCACCGCCCGGGCGGCCCGCAGCATCCCGGCCGCGCCGGTCACGTCCGCCTCGGTGAGCAGGGTCGCCTCGGGGATGTCCTCCAGGTAGCGCCAGTGCGCCCGGTCGTCGACCACGTCCACGATGAGCGCGCTCGGCGTGTCCGGCCGGCGCAGCACCGGGGCCACGTCGATGCCGTCGCTGCGGGCCCGGCCCAGCAGCCGGTCGCCGACCTCGTCCTCGCCGACCACGCCGAGCAGACCGACCCGCACGCCGAGCTGGGCCAGCCCGACGGCCTGGTTGGCGCCCTTGCCGCCGAGCAGTTCCCGCCGGCACCGCACCGGAGCCGTGCCGGACGGGCCGGGCACCTCGTCCACCCGCAGCACGAGGTCCCGGGCCACCTGCCCCACCACGATCGCGTCGAGTCCGGTCATCCCGGGCTGATACCCCGGCCGCCGCCGGTCACGCCCGGCTCAGCCGCGGACCACCGCGAACATGTAACAGCCGTACACCACGTTGCGGCTGTGCAGGCGGTCCACGGCGGGGTCGGCCAGCAGTTCGGCGACCACCGCCTCCGGGTCGGCGCCGTCGTGCCGCCGGCCGCCGACGATCCGGCCCCGCCGGTCGTACGCCCGCAGCACCTGGGCCCTCCCCCGCCAGTCGGCCGGGTACGCCGTCACGTCCGCCGGGCCGGGGCAGTCGACCGCGTGCGCGAAGATCGGCCCCACCTCCCGGTACGGGCCGGGCGGCAGCGGCGGGGCGTACCCGAACAGCAGCAGCGCCTCGCCCGGGGTGGCGTCGCGGAGGCAGCAGCGCAGCGGCTCGCCGCCCTCGGCGCAGCACCGCTCGGGCGGCTGGCCGGAGGCGTCCCGGCCGGTGCGCCGCAGGTCGGCCAGCACCTCGGCGGGCACGGGTTGGATCACGTAGCGGGTGCGCGTCGTCGTCATGCCCTCCACCCTGGCCCGCGGCACGGCCGGTGGCTGGCGGCGATCGGACCTCGCGTGCCGGCCGGACCGCCCGCGGGGGCGGCCCGGCCGGGCGGTTCAGCGGCGGGAGACCGGGATCTGCAGCTCGGTGACGCCCTTCTCGGTCGCGTCCGGGCAGTAGTCCAGGTAGACCTCGCGGGCGTATCCCTCGGCCCGCCAGCCGTTGTCCTCGATCCACCGGGCGAGCACCTGCATGCTGACCTCCACGTCGTCCATCGGGCCGTGATGGACCAGCGTGGCGGCGGCGGGGAGGGCCGGCAGGTCGACCACGGCGACGTCCCCGGCGGCCGCCGGGTCGACGCCGACGGTGACACCGGCGTGCACCACCACCGCCTCGCCGTCGCCCTCGGGTTCGTACCAGGCGATGGTCGGTCCGGTGGGCCGGACCTCCGCGACCTCCAGACGGCGGAACAGCTCCGGGTAGAGCGGCTGGATCACCGGACCGATGTCCGGCGGCTGGTAGCCGGCGGCGACCCCGGTCAGCTCCGCGATCCGCACCGCGGGGATCTCCTTCAGTACGACGTCCTCGGTGGTCATGCGTCCCTCCGCATCGAGCATCCGGAGCCTCGCCTCGACCGCGGCCAGCCGGGCGGTGTCGGCGGCGACCTGCGCCGCGAGCTGGGCACGGCGCAGCCGCAGCATGCCGCGCAGCTCGGCGACGTCCAGCCGGTCGTCGAGGATCGCCCGGACCTGGTCCAGCGTGAGGCCCAGGTCCTTCAGGGCGACCACCCGGTTGAGCCGGCCGAGCTGGTCCGCCCGGTAGTGCCGGTAGCCGGTGCGCGGGTCGACGACGGCCGGGCGGAGCAGCCCGATGCCGTCGTAGTGGCGCAGCATCCGGACCGACGCCCGGCCGAGTGCGGCGAACTCTCCGATGGTGAACATGGCCCCCTCACGCTCGTCCCTGACACCGTGTCAGAGTCAAGCGCCGGGGTCACGGGCGGGACGCGACGCGCCGCACGACGCGCGGGCCGACCAGCCGCCGGACCACCGGCACGGCGTTCCACCTCGCCGCGCCCACCAGGTCCCGAGCGTGCTCCAGCACCGTGTAGTCCGGGCGGGCCAGCCCGTCGGCGATGGCCCGGTCCAGGTCGTTGCCGCAGCGGGTGAGCACACTGTCGAAGTCCCGCCGGACGGGTTCGAGCAGCGGGTAGCCGAAGGAGCGGTGCAGCCGGGCGAAGAGCGGCTTGTAGAGCCGGGCCCGCTCGTGCAGCCCGGAGGAGTACGACATCGGGTTCTTCGGCCGCCGCCGGATGTAGTCCGGCAGCACGTCGGCGAACGCCCGCCGGACGATCCACTTCTCCTGGCCGTCGCGCAGCTTGAGGTCCAACGGCAGCCGCATGGCCAGCTCGACCACGCTGAGGTCGAGGAAGGGCACCCGGGCCTCCACCCCGTGGCCCATGCTGGCCCGGTCCACCCGCTGCAGCTCGGTGCGGCACAGGTTGCGGATTCGGTGGAGGAAGAGGCGGCGGGACCGCTCGGGGCCGACCTGGTGGTACATGGGGTAGCCGCCGAACAGCTCGTCCGAGCCGTCGCCGGTGAGCACCACCTTGACGCCCAGCTCGCGCAGCCGCCGGAAGATGGGCACCGAGACCACGGCGTTGATGATGTCGCCGTACTCGGTCAGCTCGGAGATCCGGATCGCCTCGCGCACGTCGGCCAGCCGGATGTCGCGCGGGCGCAGCTCGATCACCTCGTGCGGCACGCCCAGGTCGGCGGCGAGCCGCCGGGCGTACGCCACGTCGGGGCTGTCCGGCACGCCGACCGTGACCGCCACGCAGTCCGGGTGCAGCTGGGCGGCGTGCAGCAGGGCCAGCGAGCTGTCGAGGCCGCCGGAGAGCACCACGCCCACGGTGAGGTCGGTGTCCAGGCGTACCCGCATGCTGTCGGTGAGCGCGACACGGACGAGCAGGGCGGCCTCGTCCGGATCGTCGATCACCGGCAGCCCGGCGCCGAGGGTGAGCAGGTCGACGTACGGACGCAGCCGGACCGGCCCGCCGGGCTCGGCCCAGCCGTGGTGCCCGGGCGGCACCTCGCTGATCGGCGCGCCGTGCCCGACCAGCGCCTTCACCTCGGAGGCGACGTGCAGGCAGCCCGGGCCACCGGACCAGTAGAGCGGCTTCACCCCGAGCGGGTCCCGGGCCAGGTAGGCCCGGCCGGTGGCCCGTTCCACCACGGCGAACGCGTACTCGCCGCGCAGGCGGCGCACCGCCTCCTCGCCCCACTGCCGGAAGGCGGCGAGGACCACCTCGGTGTCGCCGCCGGTGCGGAACCCGTGCCCGAGCCGCGTCAGCTCCGCGCGCAGCTCGTGGTGGTTGAAGACCTCGCCGTTGTAGCAGAGGACGTACCGCTCGTCGGGCGAGACCCAGGGCTGCACCGCCCGCTCGCGGTCCACCACCCGCAACCGCCGTACGCCGGCGAGCAGGCCGTTCTCCTGCCGGGTCTCGGTGACCTCACCGCGCGGGGCGAGGACGGCCAGCATCCGCCGGAAGACGGCCGGATCGGCCTCGGGGCCGATGCTCAGCGCGATCCCGCACATCGGCTCAGATCCCCATCTCGGCCTCGTAGGCCCGCCGGTACCGGCGGCGCGCGGTGGGCGCGAGGCACACGTGCCAGGCCTGACCCTCGTCGACCACGTTGATCTCGCCGGCCTCCTGCCGGGCCAGGAGCACCTCGGCGAGGACGTCCCGGACGCCGAACCGGCCGTACCACTCCAGTTCCACGTCGGCCGCCCAGCCGAGGCAGTGCCCACTGGGCACCATGGCGGCGTAGCCCAGCCGGCGCAGCCGGTACTGGTGCTCGGCGCTGCGGGCGAGGCTGGTCACCCAGAGCGGCGGGGTGGCCGGCGGAGCGATCGCGGCGAATTCCCGGCCCAGGTCGTTGAGCAGCGCGATCACCTCGCGCCGCGCCCGGCGGAACCGCAACCCGGCGGTACGCGGGGTGGCGTCCGGGCGCAGCCGCCGCTGGACCGCCCGCAGCCCGCGACCGGCGACGGTGCCGGGCTGCTCCTGGTAGCGGAAGGCGAGCAGGCCACGCCGGCGCAGCCACTCCAGGTCGACCAGGTCGGTGCTGGTGTCGACCTGCCCGTCGGTGAGGAAGGTCCCGCTGTCCCGCCACCACAGCACGTCGATCCGGGAGAGCAGGTAGATCCGGACCAGCGCCGTGAGGTCGTGCGCCGAGCTGCGGGCGTTGGGCTGGTAGCGGGCCATCTCCAGCAGCAGGGTCTCCCGGGCGCCGACGAATCCCTGCGGGGTGGCGTCGAGGACGGCGGCGATGGCCGGCTCGCGCAGCCGCTGGTCGAGCAGCACCTGGCGGGCGGTGGTCGACGGCGCGTCCGCGAGGGCGCCCACCTCGACCAGCAGCTCCGCCACGGCGGCCCGGTACGCGGCCAGGTCCGGCTCCCCGGGCGGGGTGCGGCGGCCGGCGGACGGGGGCAGCCGGCGGGCGGGGGCGGCGGACGCGACGGCTGGCCGGGGCTGGTGGCCGGGGCTTCGGCTGGGCACTCGCATGGTCGGCCCCTCTCCGGGCAGGACACGGCGTAGTCGAACCTGAAACACACCGTAATCACCAGGACGGGCAGCTCCCCGAACAATCCTCCTATCTCCCCCCTAAGGTGCCTCATCCCGCCACGAGGTCCTGCACCCAGGCGTAATCCGGTGCGGGTGGCAGGCCGGCGTCCCGGCCGGCCCGGACCGCGTCGGCCAGGTGCAGCGCCGCGCCCAGGGCGGCGCGGAACAGCAGCGAGCCGGTGCTGACCCGGGCCACCCCGAGCCGGCCCAGCGTGGCCAGATCCGGGCCGCCCGGCCGGTGCAGCACGTTGAGCGGCAGCCCCACCTCGGCCACCAGCAGCTCGACGGTGTCGTCCGGAGCGGCCGGGGCGAACAGCCCGTCCGCGCCCGCCGCCCGGTACGCCGCCGCCCGCTCCAGCGCCGCCGGCAGCGGGTCGGGCGCCCCCAGCCACCAGGCGTCGGTGCGCGCGTTGACGAAGAGGCCCGGCACCCCGGCGCGGATCGCCGCGATCTTGGCGGCCACCTCGTCCGCGGGCGCGAGGGTGCCGTCCGGCCGGCCGTCCTCCAGGTTCACACCCACCACGCCGAGCGCGGCCAGTTCGCCGACGTACCCGGCCACCCCCGCCGGGTCGGCGTCGAAGCCGTCCTCGATGTCCACGGTGAGCAGCACCGGCAGGTCCCGCAGGCGACGGGCCAGGTCGAGGGTCTCGTCGCGCGTCGCCCCCGTCCCGTCCGGCCGCCCGGCGGCCGCGGCCACCCCGAGGCTCGTGGTGCCCACGGCCGGATGGCCCCGGGCCGCGAGCGCCGCGGCGGAGGCGTGGTCCCAGGCGTTGGGCAGCAGCAGCGGCCGGCCGGACCGGTGCAGGGCACGGAAGGCGGCGGCGCGGTCGGTCATCGGAACATCACCTCGAGGCTGGTCGGAACACGCAGGGTGGGGTGTGGGTCGTAGCTCACGGGCTCGGCGCCGGGGGCGGCGGGCACCGTGGGGCGGCACCGGTCGCGCAGCACCTCGACCACCCCGGCGGCGAGGGCGAGGGCGTGCCGTTCGCCCGGGCAGCCCCGGGGACCGGCGCCGAAGGTCAACGCCCCGCCGGGCCGGCCGGGGCGGAACGCATCCGGGTCCGGATGGACGGCCGGGTCCCGGTTGGCCGCGTCGAAGCGGAGCAGCAGCACGCTCTCCGGGCCGATCTCCTGGCCGCCCAGGCGCCGCGCGCCGGTCGCGACCCGGCGGGTGGCGCGCACCGGCGGGTCCAGGCGCAGCACCTCGGCCAGCAGGTCGGCGGTGTCGAGAGTGGCCGGCGCGGCCAGCCCGTACCGGACGGCGTTGCCGATCAGCCCGGCCGTGGCATCGGCGGCCTGCACGAGCAGACCGATCCGGTTCGCGGCGGCCTCGGCCGGGGCCGGCGGCGACAGGGCGAGCAGCGCGGCCACCGCGCGGTCGGCGCGCGCCACGGCCGCCGGCTCGGCGCCCGGGTGGTAGGCCGCGGCCACCGCGGTCACCGCCGGCACGGCCGCCGCCGGGTCGGCCAGGCCGAGCCGCGCCGCCAGCACCTCCAGGGGTACGCGCCGCGCGAGCAGTGCCATCACGTCGACCCGCTGGTCGGAGCCGTGACCCGCTACGGCCGTCGGCAGGGTCACCGCGTCGAGCAGGGCGGCGGTGGATCGGGCGGTTGCCGCGCGCAGCTCGTCCGGGTCGAGGCCGGCCAACGCGGCGACCCCGATCGCCCGCCGGGCGGGGTGCCGGTCCGGCGGGCTGAACCGGCTCACGGCGCCGCGCAGCCAGGCCAGGGTGCCGTACGGTCCGCCGGGCGCGGTGGGCACCACGTACCCGGGGTCGGTCAGCACGGCGACCACGTCGGCGTGCCGGGTGATCAGCCAGCCGTCGTGGACGGGCAGCGGTGGCCCGCAGGCCGGCGTGTGCGGGGCGGGCGGGAGCGTCGGGCAGGTCATCGTCCGACCGTAGGGCCGGCTCGCTTCGGTCCCGACCGAACGATCGTGCCGCCGCCGGCTCGTCACGGCACGCATTTCCCACGGGACGCCGCCGCGCACCGCCGGCGGCTAGCCTGACGGCGTGCGTACGGTCGAACTGCTCTGCTCGCCGGAGCTGGAGGAGGCGGTACGGGCGGCCTGGGAACGGCTCGCCGCCGCCGGCCTGCCCAGCCTGGCCCGCCACCAGCACCCGACCAACCGGCCGCACCTGACCCTCGCCTCGGTCGACGAGTTTTCGCCCGGCGCCGAGCAGCGCCTCGCCGACCTCTGCGACGCGGCGCTGCCGCTGCCGGCCCGGCTGGACCGGGTGGCCGTCCTCGACGGCAGCGCGCCGCTGGTGTGGCTGGTTCGCCCCACGCCGCAGCTCGTCGCCCTGCACGGCGCGGTCTGGGACGTGCTCGCCGGGGCGCCCGGGCCGCAGCCGTGGCACCTGCCCGGGCGCTGGGTGCCGCACCTGAGCCTGGCGCTGCGGTTCCGCGACGCCGACCGCCGCCAGGCCCGGGCGCTCGCCGGGCCGGACCGGCCGGGCGGGGAGTTCGTGGCCGCGCGCAGCTACGACAGCGACACCCGGACGGTCTGCGACCTGACCCGGCCTGCCCGCGCCCCGGGGCGTGACCGGGGCTGCCCGTCATCGGACGATCCCGGCGGACCGGGGCCGCCCGTAGCCGGACGGCCCCGGTCGCCCGGTTCAGCGGTAGAACCGCAGGTAGTCGAACTCCGCGGTCACCGCCGGGGTGGCGCCGCCGTGCGCGACCAGACCGATCCGCGGCGTCGTGTCAGCCGGGAAGGTCCAGACCGCGCCCCACGTCCAGTGCGTGCCGTCGCGGCTGGAGGCGGCTCGGAACTCGTGCTCGCCGGTGGCCCGGTCGACGTGGTGCGCCAGCCGCAGCCAGGTCGTGGTGGCCGGGGTGCCGACGATGCTGCCGCCGTAAACGGGCCGGCCGGCGAAGGGCAGCTCGTAGCCGTACTCGACCTGGCGGGTGTTCCAGATGGCCACCTGGGCGAGCCGGGCGAACCGGTCGTCGTCCACGTAGGCCACGAGGCCCGCCTGCTGGTAGTTGCGGACGACGTCCTCGCCCAGGTCGAGGGTCACCTTCGTCTCCGCGACGTAGTCGCCCGCCGGCGCGTCGCGCAGCAGGACCCCGGCGGTGTTGCCGGTGCCCACCAGGTCGGTCGACTCGACCGGCCAGCGCAGCGCCCCGCCGGTCACCGTGGCGGCCGGGTTGGGCCGGATCCACTGCCAGGCCGGGTCGAGCCCGCCGGTGAACTCGTCGGAGTACCCGGCGAGCACCGGGCCGACGCGGGGCGGCGCGACGGTGTGCCGGACCGGGCGGTACAGCGCTGCCGCGCTGACGTTGTCGAACTCCGCCGGGCCGCCGTCGGCGCGCAGCGCGAGCGGACCGGCCGCGGGCCGGGTGAGCGTCAGCGCCACCACGGCGAGCTGGTCGCCGAGGCGGGCCGGGCTCAGCTCGGCGACGAGCCGGCGGTCACGGATCTCCACGGCCAGGTTGTGCCGGTCGGTGAGGTCGAGACCGGCGGGCAGCGGCACGCTCGCCGTCGCGCCGCCACTCTCCCGGGCGGTCAGCCGGCCGCCGCCGACCGTGACGTCCACCCGGCCGAGCCGCAGCCCGGCGGTGTCCGCGCCGGCCAACCGCAGGTCGGCTTCGGCCCGTACGTCGCCGCCGAGGCCGGCCCGGGCGGTCAGCGTGCCGGTGCCGGCCAGTACGCCGCCGGTGACCCGCCAGTGGCCCGTGCCGCCCCGCCAGCCGCCCAGGTCGGCGGTGTCGAAGCGGGCGTCGACCCGGCCGGTGGTGACCGGCGCGGGCCGGGCGTCTTCGGAGGGGCCGGCGCCGGCGTTGACGGTCGGCCAGCCGTCCACCCAGTCGAGGCGGTCCAGCAGCATGGGCCGCTCGTTGATCCCGAACGGCTCGTCCAGGTACGGGTCGGCCCGGTCGATCGCGTGGTAGGCGATCCAGTCCTGCCCGGAGAGGTCGGTGAGCACGGCGTTGTGCCCGGTGCCGATCCACCGGTTGCCGTTCTGGGTGAGCACCGGCGTGCCGCCGGCCCGGGACACGTCCAGCCGCTGGCCGTCCCGGTCCACGAACGGACCACGCGGGTCGCGCGCCCGGCCGACCTGCACCGAGTAACCGGTGGCCGGGCCGGCGCAGCAGTTCGCCGTGGAGGCGAACAGCCAGTACCAGCCGTCGTGGCGCAGCACGTAGCCGCCCTCGAACTTGTTGTCGATGGCGACCAGGCTCGGCGTGCCGACCGCGTGCAGCCCGTCGGGCGTGAGCTCGGTGACCGAGATGCCGCCGTAGTAGCTGCCGAAGTAGAGGTACGACCGGCCGTCGACGTCCGTGAACTGGCTCGGGTCGATGGTCCAGAGGTAGCCGCCGCCCCCGCCCGGCCGGGGTGCGACCACGGGCGAGTCGGCGAACGTCCACGGTCCGGCCGGGGTGGGCGCGGTGGCCGCCCCGATCGCGGTGTCGAAGGTGTCGCCGGAGACGGTGGTGTCGGTGACGGTCACGTACATCACCCAGCGGTCGCCGATCCGGCGCACGTCGGGCGCCCAGAACGCGGCCCCGGGTGCGGCGAAGGACGGTCGCTGGTCGGGCGCGAAGGCGTCGCCCACGTAGGTCCAGTCGACCAGGTCGGCCGAGCGGGCGATCGGCACCCGGTGCGCCTGGCGTTCGCCCTCGCGCAGCGGGTCGGAGGTGCCGAAGGCGTACCAGAGGCCGTCGTCGCCGCGGACGACGACGGGGTCGGCGAAGGTGTCGGCGAAGCCGGCCGAGACCGGGTTCCGGTAGCGGTCGGCTGCCGCGGCCGCCGGTGCGGCGGCCGCGGCCGTGGTCGTCGTCAGGAGCAGAGCGAGTGCGGCGGCGAGCACGCCGCCGCGGTGGAGGTGTCCCATCAGGCCTGCCTTGGAGGTAGACGGAGGTCACTGCGGTGCCCCCGTTTCTACAACGTTGGAGACAACGATGTAAAGCGCGACGCGCACGTGTCGGTGGGTGCCGAACGATTCACGTGCCAGCATTGCCGCATGACCACCCGCACCGACGGACACACCCTCGCCGGGCTCGCCGCGCTGCTCGCCGACCCGACCCGGGCCGGCTTCTGCCTCGCCCTGCTCGACGGGCGGGCGTGGACCGCGGGCGAGCTGGCCCGGTCGGCCGGGGTGGCGCCGTCCACCGCGAGCGACCACCTCACCCGCCTGGTCCGGGGTGGACTGCTGACCGAGGAGCGGCAGGGCCGGCACCGGTACATGCGCCTCGCCGACCCGTCGGTGGCCCAGCTCATCGAGGACCTGGCCGGCCGGGCGCCCGCCCCGGCGACCCCGCCCCGCACGTTGCGCGCCGCGTCCGCCCAGGCGTCCCTCGCGTACGCCCGGACCTGCTACGACCACCTGGCCGGCCGGCTGGGCGTACTGGTGCACGACGCCCTGCTGGCCCGGGGCGTGCTCGACCGCGCCGGCGGGCTGGCGGTGACCCCGGCCGGGATCACCTGGCTGACCGACCTCGGCGTGCCCGTCGAACCGCTGCGGGCCGCCCGGCGGCCCCTGGTCCGGGACTGCCTGGACTGGACCGAGCGCCGCCCCCACCTGGCCGGCGCGCTCGGCGCCGCGCTCTGCCGGCGCTTCCTCGACCTCGGCTGGACGGCACGCGGCACCGGCCGGGCGCTCCGTCTCACCCCGGCCGGCCGCCCCGCCCTGGCCGCGGCCCTGGCGCTCGACCCGGCCGCCCTCGCCCCACCCTCCCGGGACACCGGCCCCGCCCGCGCCTGAGCCGTCGCCAACCGCCCCCGCGGCCCCGCCCGCGCCTGAGCCGTCGCCGGCCGGGTCAGAGCCAACCGGCCTCGCGGGCCCGCCGGACCGCCTCGGCCCGGTCGGCGGCGCCGAGCTTCTGCACGCACGCGGCCAGGTGGTTGCGGACCGTCCCGGCCGCCAGGTGGGTCCGCCGGGCGATCACCGCGACCGGCGTGCCCAGCTCGGCCAGCCGCAGCGTCTCCAGCTCCCGCGGCGTGAGCGGGCACTCGGGCAGGGTCAGCGCCTCGGCGGCGAGGGCGGGATCGACGTACCGGGCGCCGGCGTGCACCCGGCGGATCACGTCGGCCAGCGCGCCACCGGGGGCGCCCTTGGCGAGGAACCCCCGCGCGCCCGCGGTCAGCGCCGGCCGGAGGTGGGCGGGCCGGCCGTGCCCCGTGAGGATCACCGTGGCGCAGCCGGGCAGGACGCGGGCCAGCTCGGCGGCGACCTGGACCCCGCCGGGCGCCGGCATCTCCAGGTCCAGCACGGCGACGTCGGGGCGGTGGGCCAGCGCCGCGTCGAGGGCGGAGCGGCCATCGGCGGCGTGCGCCACCACCTCGATGTCCGGCTCCAGGTCGAGCAGGGCCGCGAGGGCCAGGCGGATCAGCTCCTCGTCGTCGGCCAGCAGCACCCGGATCACGCGGTCACCGGCACGGTCGCCACGAGGTGGAACACCCCGTCCTCGGCGTACGCGCGAACGCTGCCGCCGGCCGGGGCGAGCCGGTCGGCCAGCCCGCGCAGGCCGCCGCTGAACCCGTCCGGGCCGGCGCCGCTCGCGCCGTCGTTGCGTACGGTCATGGTCACCAGGCCGTCCTCCCGGGAGAGCTCGATCCGGCACCAGCCGGCCCGGCTGTGCCGCAGCACGTTCGTCCCCGCCTCGCGCAGCACGGCGGCCAGGTCGGCGGCGACGGCAGCGGGCAGCTCGCCGGCGGGCGGCACCACGGTGCAGCGCACCCCGCTGGAGCGCAGCACCTCCCCCACCGCCGCCAGCTGCTCGGCCAGGTCGACGGCGCGGTAGCCGTGCACCGCCTCGCGTACCCGGGTCAGTGCGGACCCGGCGAGCCGGCGCACCTCGGCCGCCTCCCGGCCGGCCCGGGCGGCGTCCACCGGTGCGAGCCGCTCGGCCAGCTCCGCCTTGAGCGCGATCACGGTGAGGTCGTGGCCGAGCAGGTCGTGCACATCGCGGGCGAAGCGCAGCCGCTCCTCGGCGGCGGCGAGCCGGGCCCGGGCGGCCTGCCCCTGCCGGGCCTCGACGACCACGTCCCAGAACCAGACCTGGAGCCAGGTCACCCCGGCGATGCCGGCGCCCACGCCGCCAGTGACCAGCAGGGCGGTGGGCAGCGGACCGCCGGTCACCCGCGTCACGGCGGCCGAGGCGCCGAGCACCGCCAACGCCGCGAACAGGGCGGGCAGCGGCCGGAACAGCAGCGGCGACATGCCGACCAGCGACGCACCCAGCCACGCCCAGGTGGGCCAGGCGCCCGCGGCGACCGGGCCGACCAGCGGCAGGCTGAGCAGGGCGGCGACCGCCAGCGCGGCGTGCCGGCGGCGCCGGTCCCGCCCGGCGAGCCAGGGGGTGACCGCCGCGTGCAGCACCGCGGCCTGGGCGGCGGTGAAACCGGCGAGCCCGAGCACGCCGAGCGCCAGGCGCCGCGGGTCCGGCTCCCGCGCCAGCCCGACGCCGGGCAGCAGCAGGGTGGTCCAGACGTTCGTCGCCAGCGACAGCAGGGTGAGCTGCCGGGCCCGCCGCAGCCGTCGATCCGCCGCGTCGACCGTCATGTCCGCCGATCCTAGGGCCGCCGGCCGCCCGGTTCACCCCTGCGGAATGTCACGCCGTACCCGTGCGCGACGCACGGTTCTCCGGTGACGGACGCGCCTGGTTCCACGCTCGGGCCCCCGGCAGGCTCGGGACATGACCGAGACGACGGTAGGCGTACCCCTGCGGGCGGACGCACGACGGCTGGCCGGCCACCTGGCCGGGATGGTCGTGGCGATGGTGGTCGGCATGCTGCTGCTCGGCCCGCTGTGGCGGGCCGGCACGGCGCTGCTGGGCGGCGCGGACGTGCTGGCCCGGGCGGATGTCGGCGCGCTGGTGATGGCGACGGACATGGGGCTGGGCATGGCCGCGTGGATGTGGCACCGGGGCCACGGATGGGCCGCCACCGCCGAGATGGTGGCCGTCATGTACGTCCCGTTCCTGCTGCTGCTCCCGGCCTGGTGGGGCGGCCTCGTGGGGGACGACGCGCTGATGCTCGGCGGCCACCTGCTGATGCTGCCGGCGATGGCGCTCGTGGCGGTGCGGCACCGGCACGCGCATCCGGCGCCGGCCCGCCGCCACCCGGTCGCCGCCGCGGTGGCGCGCCGCTGGCCGACCGGGCTGGCCCTGCTCATGACCGTGGACCTCTGGGTCGCGCCGACCGTGTTCGCCCCGTGGACGCTGCTGGTGCTGCCGGCCGGCTACCTGCTTCTCGGCACCTGGCGGCGGCAGTGGGGCGACCGCCGGAACCTGGCGTGGCAGCTCGCCGGGCTGGCCGGTTGGGGCGGCCTGGCCGGGGGCGCGCTGCTCGCGCCGGACGGCCTGGCCGGCGTGCTGGTCGGCGCCGGCTGGCTGGGGCACGCCGCCTGGGACGTCGCGCACCACCGCACCGGCCGGGTCGTGCCCCGGGGGTACGCGGAGTGGTGCGCCGTGCTGGACGTGGCCGTGGGCACGACCACCCTGCTGGCCGTCCTGACCGGCTGAGGGACCCGGCCGGACTCACCCCGGCGTGGCGAGGGCGACGGTTTGCGACGGTCGGCGCGACGGCCCGGTGGCGGTGATGAAAGGCTTGTCCCATGAGTTCCGCACCAACCCCGACCGATCCCGCCCACTCCGCCGACGACGACGCCGCCGCCTTCGCGGACCTCGGACTGCGCACCGAGCTGCTGAAGGCGCTGTCCGTCCTCGGCTACGAGGAGCCGACCCCGATCCAGCGGGAGGCGATCCCACCGCTGCTCGCCGGCCAGGATCTGCTCGGGCAGGCGGCGACCGGCACCGGCAAGACCGCGGCGTTCGCGCTGCCGCTGCTCCAGCGGATGCCCGACGACCGCTCCGGCGGGGACCCCGTGTCGCTGGTGCTGGTGCCGACGCGGGAGCTGGCGGTGCAGGTCTCCGAGGCGTTCCACCGCTACGGCCGGGACCTGGGCGCCCGGGTGCTGCCGATCTACGGCGGCCAGCCGATCGGCCGGCAGCTGCGCGCCCTCGACGCCGGTGTCGACGTGGTCGTGGCGACGCCGGGCCGGGCCCTCGACCACATCGCCCGGGGGACCCTGCGGCTCGGCGCGCTCGCCACGGTGGTGCTGGACGAGGCGGACGAGATGCTCGACATGGGCTTCGCCGAGGACATCGAGGCGATCCTGGAGCACGCCCCGGCCGGGCGGCAGACCGTGCTCTTCTCGGCCACCATGCCGGCGCGGATCGACGGGCTGGCCCGCCAGCACCTCACCGATCCGGTCCGCATCCAGATCGAGCGCGAACGGCCGGTCGCGGGCGAGGCCCCGCGGGTGCGGCAGAGCGCGTACATCGTGGCGCGGGCGCACAAGCCGGCGGCCCTGGGCCGGGTGCTGGACGTGGAGTCGCCGACCGCGGCGATCGTGTTCTGCCGGAGCCGGGAGGAGGTGGACCGGCTCACCGAGACCATGAACGGCCGCGGCTACCGGGCCGAGGCGCTGCACGGCGGGATGAGCCAGGAGCAGCGCGACCGGGTGATGGGCCGGCTGCGTGCGGGCACCGCCGACCTGCTCGTGGCCACCGACGTGGCGGCCCGCGGGCTGGACGTGGAGCAGCTCACCCACGTGGTCAACTACGACGTACCGTCGGCCCCCGAGTCGTACGTGCACCGGATCGGCCGGGTGGGCCGGGCCGGGCGGGAGGGCGTGGCCATCACCCTGGCCGAGCCGCGTGAGCACCGGATGCTCAAGACCATCGAGCGGGTCACCGGCCAGCGGATCACGGTCGACAAGATCCCCACGGTGGCGGACCTGCGTACCCGGCGGCTGGAGCTGACCCAGGCGGCGCTGCGGGAGTCGCTGCTCGAGGACGACCTGGAGCCGTTCCGGGCGATCGTCGAGTCGCTGACCGACGAGTTCGACCTCGTGGAGGTCGCGCTGGCCGCGGTGCGACTGGCCCACGAGGCCACCCTGCCCGGCACGGCCGACGAGGACGAGGAGATCCCGCAGGTCGCGGTCCGCCCGACCCGGGAGCCCCGACCGGGGTACGACAGCCGGGACCGGCGCGGCGGCGCGCGTCCCCGCTCGGGCGGCACCACACAGGTGTTCATCGGCCTGGGCCGGCGCGCCGGGGTACGCCCGCAGGACCTGGTCGGGGCGATCACCGGCGAGACCGGGGTGAGCGGCCGGGACATCGGCTCGATCGAGATCGCCGACCGGTTCTCCCTGGTCGAGGTGCCGTACGGGGTCGCCGACGAGGTGATCCAGGGGCTGCGGGGCAGCACCATCAAGGGCCGCAAGGCCACGGTGCGCCGCGACCGGGACGGCGACGGCGGCGGCGAGCGCCGCTTCGACGGCGACCGCCGGGAGCGGCGCGGCCGCGATGGCGACGGCGGCGAGCGGCGGGAGCGCCGGGACCGCTGGTGAGCACGGCCGAGGCCCCCGGTCCGGGTGGACCGGGGGCCTCGGCGTGCCGGGTGGTCAGGCCGCGGCGAGCGGCTGTCCGCCCAGCGTCTCCGCGTCGACGTCGGCCGGGCGCAGCGCCAGGGCGAGCACGTCGGCGACGTCGGCGAGGGTGTGGACGGTCAGCGCCTCGCGGACCTCGGCGGGCAGGTCGTCCAGGTCCGGCTCGTTGCGCTTCGGGATGATGACCTCGGTCAGGCCGGCCCGGTGGGCGGCGAGCAGCTTCTGCTTGACCCCGCCGATGGGCAGCACCCGGCCGGAGAGGGTCACCTCGCCGGTCATCCCGAACTCCGGACGGACGGGCCGGCCGGTCACCAGCGACGCCAGGGCGGTGACCATGGTGATGCCGGCGCTCGGGCCGTCCTTGGGCACCGCGCCCGCCGGGAAGTGCACGTGGATCCGCCGCCCGGCGAGGGCGTTCGGGTCGATGCCGAGGCGCCGCCCGTTGGAGCGCAGGTAGGACAGGGCGATGTGCGCCGACTCCTTCATCACGTCGCCGAGCTGGCCGGTCAGGGTCAGCCCGGGCTCGCCCTCCATGCTGGTGGCCTCGATGAAGAGCACGTCCCCGCCGGCGCCGGTGACCGCCAGGCCGGTGGCCACACCGGGCACCGCCGTCCGCTCCGCCGACTCCGGCGTGAACTTGGGCCGGCCCAGGTAGCGGGCGAGGTTGTCGGTGTCGACGCGGACCGGCGCCGGGTCGGACGCCAGCGCCACGGTGACCTTGCGCAGGATCTTGGCCAGGGCCCGCTCCAGCTGCCGGACGCCGGCCTCGCGGGTGTACTCACCTGCGATCAGGGCCAGCGCCTCGTCGGCCACGGTGACCTCGTCGGCGGTCAGCCCGGCCCGCTCCCGCTGCCGGGGCAGCAGGTGGTCCCGGGCGATGGCCACCTTCTCGTCCTCGGTGTAGCCGTCCAGGGTGACCAGCTCCATCCGGTCCAGCAGCGGGCCGGGGATGCTCTCCACCACGTTGGCGGTGGCCAGGAACAGTACGTCGGACAGGTCGAGGTCGACCTCCAGGTAGTGGTCCCGGAAGGTGTGGTTCTGCGCCGGGTCGAGCACCTCCAGCAGGGCCGCGGCCGGGTCGCCGGAGTAGCCGACGGCCAGCTTGTCGACCTCGTCGAGGAGCACCACCGGGTTCATCGAGCCGGCCTCGCGCAGCGCGCGGACGATCCGGCCGGGCAGCGCGCCGACGTAGGTGCGGCGGTGACCGCGGATCTCGGCCTCGTCGCGGACGCCGCCGAGGGAGACCCGGACGAAGGTGCGGCCGAGGGCCCGCGCGACCGACTCGCCGAGGCTGGTCTTGCCGACGCCGGGCGGGCCGGCCAGGGCGAGCACCGCGCCGGAGCCGCGGCCGCCGACCACGCCGAGGTTGCGCTCGGCGCGCCGGTTGCGCACGGCCAGGTACTCCAGGATGCGGTCCTTCACGTCGGCCAGGCCGGCGTGGTCGGCGTCCAGCACCGCACGCGCCGCGGCCAGGTCGGTGTTGTCCTCGGTACGCGTGTTCCACGGCATCTCGAGGACGGTGTCGAGCCAGGTCCGGATCCAGCCCGCCTCGGGCGAGGCGTCACTGGCCCGCTCCAGCTTGCCGACCTCGCGTAGCGCCGCCTCGCGGACCTTCTCGGGCAGGTCGGCCGACTCCACCCGGGAGCGGTAGTCGGCGGAGCCGTCCGGCTCGTCCTCGCCGAGTTCCTTGCGGATCGCGGCGAGCTGCTGGCGGAGCAGGAACTCGCGCTGCGACTTCTCGAGCCCCTCGCGGACGTCGTTGTTGATCCGCTCGGTGACCTCCTGCTCGGCCAGGTGGTCCTTCACCCAGCCGACCAGCAGCTCCAGCCGGGCCGTGACGTCCGGGGCGGCGAGCAGCTCCGTCTTCTGCGCCAGGGTCAGCCAGGGCGCGTAGCCGGCCGCGTCGGCCAGCTCGGAGAGGTCGGTCATCCGCTCCATGGCGTCGATGACCTGCCACGCGCCGCGCTCCTGCAGGACCGAGGTCATCAGCGCGCGGTACTCACGGGCGAGTTCCCGGGCCCGGCCGGCCGGGGCGGGTTCGTCAAGGGTGGTCGCCTCGACCCAGAGGGCGGCGCCCGGTCCGGGCACGCCGGAGCCGATCCGGGCCCGGGCGAGGCCACGGACCACGGCGGCCGGCTCGCCGCTGGGCAGCCGTCCCACCTTCTCGATGGTGGCGATCACGCCCACCGAGCCGTACTCGCCGTCGAGGCGGGGCACGGCGAGCAGCGTCTTGTCGCCGGTGGCGCGGGCCGCGTCGACGGCGGCCTGGGTGGTCGGGTCGAGGGTCACCGGAATGACCATGCCCGGCAGCAGGACGGCGTCGGTCAAGGGAAGTACCGGAAGAGTTGCCATCGAACACCTGCTATCGCGTTGGGTTGAGCGTGTCTGACTCAAGTAACAAACCGTCTCCCTTGTTCCGGCTTGTGACCCACGCCACTCCTCCGCGCCGCCGAACTCGCCGCTCCGGGCCGGCACCCATTTGCCGCCCGGGGATAAGCCGACCCGCCGAATGGCGAAGGGGCGGGTATTGTTGCGAAATTGCCGCGAGATACGTCAAACTCATAGCCACACCCCGCCCGACACAGGGAGTAATGGCGATGGCAAGGAAAGTAATCACCGTTCTGACCGACGACCTCGACGGCGGAAAGGCCGATCGGACCGTCGAGTTCAGCCTGGACGGCGTGGCGTACACGATCGACGTCTCCGACGAGAACGCGGGCGTCCTGCGCAAGGCGCTGGACCCATACATCAGCGCTGGCCGGCGCATCGGGCGCGGCCCGGTCGAGGCCGGTCGCGCGCCGCGGGGCACCTCGCGCCCCGGCACCTCGGGAATGGATCGCGAGCAGAACCGCGCCATCCGGGAATGGGCCGTGAAGAACGGCTACGAGATTTCCGAGCGGGGCCGCATCCCCGTGTCGGTGGTCGAGGCCTACAAGAACCGCTGAGCCCTCCCGGATCACCGTCGGGCATCCCGGGGTCACGCTGAGAAATCGGTGTGGCCCCGATCGGCTTTTCCCGGCGTTAACAATTTTCAGCCGGGCGGGGAGTCCCGGCAGCCGACTTCAGCCCGCGCCGGCCGTCCCGGCGGCCGGCCGTCCCCGACCGGGAGGCCGAGGGTGCGCGTCAGCATGGCGACCAGCGCCGGCACGTCCGGCCGGCCGAACGAGGACTTCGCCGGCGCCGTCCCCGGCGCCGCGGTCCTGCTCGACGGCGCCGGCATCCCGGGCACGGAGGCGATCTGCGCCCATGGCGTCGCCTGGTACACGCACCGTCTCGGCGGCGCCCTGCTCGGCCGGCTGTCCCGCGACGACGGCCGGGACCTCGCGACGATCCTCGCCGCCGCGATCGGCGAACTCGCCGCCGAGCACCGCGGCACCTGCGACATCGCGGACCCCGGCAGCCCGCAGGCGACCGTGGCGATCGTCCGCGCCCGCCGGGGCCGCCTGGACCACCTCCTGCTCGCGGACTCCTTCCTGGTCCTCGACCAGGCCGGCGGCGGCCCGCGGGTCGTGACCGACGGGCGGGAGGCGGCCGCCCGGCGCGCCTGCTCCGCGCCCCTGGCCGGCCTGCCCGAGGGCACGCCCGAGTACGAGCGTGTCCGGGCCGCCTGTTCCCAGGCGCTGCGCGCCCGCCGGAACCGGCCGGGCGGGTACTGGATCGCCAAGGACGACCCGCACGCGGCGGAGGAGGCGGTGACCGGCAGCCGGCCCCTGCACGGCCTGGCCGGCGTCGCGCTGCTCAGCAACGGCGCGAGCCGCATCGTCAGCCCGTACGGCGTGACCGACTGGCCCGGCGTGCTGGCCCTGCTCGCCGCCGGTGGGCCGGAAGAGGTCGTCCGGCGCGTGCGGCACGCCGAGGCCGGCTCGGCCGCCCCGGTCCCGGACGACGCCACGGTCGTGCACTGCACCGACCTGGCCCGCGGAACACCCGGCGACGCGCCGGGGCCGGCATCCGCCCGCTGAGGCGGGCGACCCGGGAGGCGCGCACAACGGCCGGAGCCGCCCGGGCGTGCCCCCGGGCGGCTCCGGCCGTCGGTGCTCAGTTGACCCGGATCCGCACCGCGTCGAAGGCCGGGGTCTGGTTGGCCCGCTCCATCATGGGGATGCGGTGCGAGCCGTCACCGGCCCAGACCGCGCACTGCGCGAGGCCCGACTGGGGCAGACCGGGGATCTGGATGGTCACCTGGTCGGCCTGGTTGCCGCCGCCGCCGTCCTCCGTCGCCACGAAGAACGCCGGAACGTCCTGCGGATTCGACGGTGCCGCCTGGGTGGTCTGCAGCATCCGGCAGGCGGTGTGGAAGTGGCCCCGCACCAGGCCCTGGTCGTTGAGCAGCGAGCTCTCCAGGTAGTAGCCACCCTGGCCGGCGGCGAGGAAGCGGTCCCGCACCAGGTTCCGGGTGCTGACCCGGAGGGTGAACGGCTGGTTGCGCTGGACCCGGTTCGGGAACTGCGTGATCAGCAGCGAGGGATTGTTGGCGGCGGCGCCCACCTCACCGAACGCGGTGCTCACGCAGCGATTGCCGTTCTGGAAACCGTCGTGCGCCTGGAGCTGACTGTTCGAGCAGTCCTTCGCGAGCACCTCGAGGCCGTTGTTACCACCATTGTTGCCGCCGTTGTTCCCGCCGGTCTGGCCACCGTTGTTGCCACCGGTCTGGCCGCCGTTGTTGCCACCGGTCTGGCCGCCGTTGTTGTTCCCGCCGGTCTGACCCCCGTTCTGGCCGCCGGTGTTGCCGCCGTTCTGACCCCCGTTCTGGCCGCCGTTCTGGGCGTTGTCGGCGAGGGCGCACTGGGCCAGCTGGTCCAGGCCCTCGGGGCGGTCGGCGACGCGGTCGATGGCCGTCGCGATCCGGTTCAACGTGGCGGTCCGTTTGTCGGCGAGCGGCCGCAGGATCGCGTTGTTCACGAAGTCGCCGTTGCGGGCGCCGTCCGCCGCCAGCCGCCGGTTGGCCTCGGCGATCTGGCTGTCCAGCAGGGCGAGGTTGCGGTCGACCTCGGCGCGCGCCTGCTGGGGCACCTCCGGCAGCTTGCTCCGCACGTCCGGGCAGGCCACGGTCGGTTTCACGGCGCCCGCGCCGCCGCCCTTCGTCTGCTGGCACTCGGCGGACGACATCTGCCCGTCACCCCAGTGGTTGCGCACCCAGCGACCGTTCTGCCAGGTCCGGGTGGTGCTGCCGCGGCCGTCCGGCGCGGTCGCTCCCGGGCTCGCGGGCACACAGGACGCCGAGGCGGTGCGGACGGTGGTCCGCCGGTCCTGGGCGGACGAGATCTGGGTGACGGCGACGATTCCGCCGAAGACCGCGAGCGTGCCGACCACGGCCAGCAGACGCTTGCTCCGCGCGTTACCGGATGACCGGCGCGCCCGTGTGGACCTGCGCATCGAATTGCTCTCCTTCTCGATCCGGTAGTTGACTGGTGACCCCGGCGGACCGATGGATTTCGGGGTGAGGATCACTGCGACGTTCCGGTCGCACGTCGATGACCGACGATGCCCTTTCCGCACCGTCCCCGCGCCGTCCGGCGCGGCGGGGAAGATCTGCGTCCATTCCCGCTTAGGTACGGAGCGACAGCGGCGAAGGTTCAACCGCGATCGGGAGAATTCGTGGAGACGTCCGGAGCGGCCCGGTGGCGGCCGCGCGGCGCCGGGTCAGTCGGCGCAGAGGTGGTCGAAGGCGAAGCCGCCGTCGAACTCGTCGCGCCGCGCGGCCAGCCGGCGGATCTGCCCGCGTACCTCGTCGCGGTCCACGAGGGACGGCCCGGCGGCGTCCAGGTCGCGCAGCCGCTCCCCGATCGCCACGGCGGCCAGGTCCTCGGCGAGCCGGCCCGGGTCCACTCCGCAGGAGAAGCGCTGCGCGACCAGGTGCACCCGCTCGACCAGGCACCGGCCGGGCCGCACCTCGACCCAGCTCCAGCCCTCCGCCGGGCCGTCCGTCCACCGCACGTGCAGCCCGCGGACGATCGGGTCGGCGAGCCGGCGCTCCACGTACGCCTCGACGGCCGCGGCCCGGGTCAGCGCCCCGAGGTCGTTGACCGGCCCGCGCCGGCCGTCCGGGAGGCGGCCCACGATGTCCCGGAACCCGACGGCGTCGGCGCTGTCCGGGTCGGTGCCGGCGGTGTAGGCGCGCGCGTCGACGACGTACTCGACGAGGCGGCGGGCGTGCTCGGCGCCGCGCAACGTCGGCGACTCGACCCGCAGCAGCGGCAGCCCGACCGCGGCGCAGACGGCGCTGGTCATCCGTTCGGCGCGGCGGGCCGGCGACCCGGCCGGCGCGGGCGGGGCGAACTGCACGGCGAACAGCGGCAGGCCGGTGTCGGCGGCGCAGACCACCTGGTCGAGGCCCTCGCGGCCGGCGGTGCTCCACTGGTGCCCGGTGACACCCGGCGGCCGGCCCTGCACCAGCTCGCCGAGCCGCCGGGCCGGATATCCGACGTGACCGGCGCGGCTGAGCTGGGGCGCGATCCCGGGCGGGATCGGACGCAGCCAGGAGGTGGCCACGCTGCCGGTGCTCGTCATCTCGCCCGTTCCATCCGTCGGTCCGTCGACGCCCGAGTCTAGGCGTCGATCATGGCGGCCGCCTCGGCGGTGCGGCGGAATCCGGTTGCCCGGACCGGCCGGGCCGGGTGGAATCGGCCGGGTGGCGATCTTCCTGACCACCGGACGCCTGGTGCTGCGCGAGTTCACCCCGGAGGACGTCCCGCTCCTGGCCGAGCTGGACGGCGACCCGGCGGTGATGCGCTACCTCACCGGCGGCCGGCCCACCCCGGCCGACGAGGTCCGCGACCGGGTGCTGCCCACCATGCTGGCCGCGTACCGCCGGCCGCCCGGGCTGGGGTGGTGGGCCGCGGAGCGGCGGGCCGACGGCGCCTTCCTCGGCTGGTTCGAGTTCCGGCCGCTGCGCGACGGCGACCCGCGCGAGGTGGAGCTGGGCTACCGGCTGCGCCGGGACGCCTGGGGCGCCGGGTACGCCACCGAGGGCGCGCGGGCGCTGGTCGACCACGGCTTCACGGCGCTGGGCGTGGAGCGGGTCGTGGCGACCACCATGGCGGTCAACGCCGGGTCCCGGCGGGTCATGGCGAAGGCCGGTCTGGCGTACCGGCGGACGTTCCATCAGGACTGGCCGGAGGCGATCCCCGGCTCGGAACACGGCGAGGTGGAGTACGCGCTGACCCGCGCGGAGTGGGCGGCGCGCCGCCCGGACACCGATCCCGACCCGTCGTCCGGTGCGCACCGGGGTCCGGGCCTCTAGGCTCGGCCGGTGCACAGCGGACGGAGCCCGGAGCGGCTGACCAAACGCAGTCTCGTCGCCGTCTCCCACGCCATCGAACGGGCCGCGCTGGCCGAGGCCGAGGACGGACCGCTGGTCGTGTTCGCCCTCTTCCAGCGGCTGCCATACTTCGCCCGGGAACGCGCGGTCTACCGGCGGATCGCCGCCCGGGCCGCGGTCACCGTGGTCGGGATGGTCGGCGGGCCGCCGCCGGACCTGCCCGCCGGGGCGTACCCCGTGGTGCTGGAGGAGACCGAGGACCTGGCCCGGGAGTGGAGCGTGGTGGCGCTGACGCCGCGCTTCGGGGCCGGCCTCGTGGCGTACGACCGGGAAGAGGTGGCGCCGGCGGAGACCCTGGAGGCCGGCCGCCTCTTCGACGGGCGCTGGAGTTTCCGCCGCGACGAGGCGCTGCACGACGTGCTCCGGCTGTACGGGCGGCTCGCCGAGCGGCTGCCCGGTCCGGCGCGGGCCGGGCTGGAGCAGGCGGTGGCCCGGGTCCGGGACATCCCGGCCGCACCGGGCGAGCCCCGTGCCGAGGCGGCGCTGCGCCTGCTGGCCCGGCGGGGCGAGCGGGCGCACCCGGCCGAGCCGGCGGACGCCCTGCTCGACGAGCCGGGGCTGCGCCGGTGGACCGGCGTGGACGGCGTGACCGCCACGGGCACCCTGCCGGTGGCGCTGGTGGGCCTGCGGGTGGACGAGCCGGCCGGCACGCCGGAACGCTTCGGCCGGCGCGGCGCGGCCCGGGAGGGCCAGGCCGTCCTCGCCGCCGTCACCAGCGTGCTGACCCCGGTCGACCGGGCGGTCCGCCTCGCCGACAACGAGTTCCAGCTGATCCTGCCCGGGCGGGACGAGGCGGCGGCGCTCGCCGTGGCGGGCCGGCTGCGGGAGGCGGTGGGCGGGTTGGCCCACTCGTACCCGTTCGTCGCGTACGCGGTGCACGCGGCGGTCACGGTGACGGCCCGGCGCCCGCTACCGGTCGCCGAGCTGCGGCACGCGGTGGAGTGGGCGGTGCGGGAGGGCGTACCTGTCGCGTCCCTGCCCTCGGAGCGTCCGGCCGTCCCCGCCGGGGCGGGCTGACCGCCGCGGCCGGAGGACTGCGCGGCCCGGAAACGGGTACGCCCCGCCGGTCCGGTCGGTCGCGACGGAGCGGGGGTGGGGCATGACGCGCGGGCAGTTCGGCTTCCTGGCCGGCTTCCTGGTGGTCGCGGTCTGGGCGCTGGGCGGCGCCGGGGCGGCCGCCGCCGCCACCCTGGCCGGCCTGGTCGGTTGGCTGCTGGTCCGGGTACACGACGGGGACGTCAGCGTGCCGGGGCTCGCCGACCGGGCCACCGCGGACCGGCGACGCTGAGGCGGACCCGCGATGACCGGCACCCTGCCCCGGCGCGCCACCGCCCCGGCCACCCGGTCGGAGGAGCGGATCGCCGGGCTCGCCGAGGAGGCGGCGCGGCGTGATCCGGCCGTCAGCGACCCGGTGGCCACGGTCCGCGTCGACGGCGTGGCCGTACGGGTCGACCTCGATCTGGTGGTCGCGCACGGCGCGCCGCTGGCGGCGGTGGCCGAGGCGGTCCGCCGCCGGGTCGCCGCCCGGGTCGGGGCGCACACCGGGCTGACCGTGGAGGCGGTGACCGTCACGGTGGTCGGCCTGCGCCTGCCCGGCGAACCGGCGGGCCTGAGGGCCGGGCGGGGCGGCCCGGCGCGGGAGACGACGTGAGAGCCGGCCCGGGTGAGCGGAGCGCGTCGTGCGCACGGTGAACCGCGTCGCCACCCTGCTGCTCGCCGTGGCCCTGCTGGCGGGCGGGGTGCTGGTGGCCGTCGCGGGACTGCTCGCCGCGCTGGACCGCCCCGGTCCCCTGCCGGCCGCCTGGTCGGCCACGCTGACCACGGTCCGCTGGCGGGACGCCCCGGTACGCGGAATCGCCGCCGCCGTGACCCTGCTCGGCCTGCTGGTGCTCGGCGCCGAACTGCGCCGCTGGCGGCCGGCCCGGCTGCGGCTCGCCGACGACGACGGCTGGCACCTGCACCGCCGCTCGGTGGAGCGGCGGCTGGCCCGGGCGGTCCGGTCGGTGCCGAGTGTGCGCCGGGCCCGGGTCCGCGTCCGCCGGCGCGGCGACGCCTGGCGCCCCCGGGTGACCGCCACCGGCGACCCGTCGGCCCGGGCCGACGTCGAGTTCGCGCTGCGCCGGGAGCTGGACCGGTTGACCGCGCCCCGCCGCGGCCCCATCGAGGTACGGCTCGTCCCCGCACGGCGGACGCCGTGAGCAACGCCGCCCACCGGCTGCTGTGGACGGTGCTCGCCCTGGTGCTCGTGGGGGCCGGCGGCACGGCCTCGGCGGTCGGGGCGGGCCGGCTGCCCGGCGGCGGCGTGCCGCTGCTCGGAGCCGGGCCGCTGAGCTGGTGGCGGGCCGGCGCGCCGTGGAGCGCTCTCGCGGTGGCGGTCGGCGGGCTGCTGCTCGCCCTGCTCGGGCAGCGGCTGCTCGCCGCCGGGCTGCGGGTGCCGCACCGGCTCGGCGGCACGCTCGCGCGGCGCGCCGACGGCGCCGGGCGGACCCGGGTGGCGAGTGGGGTGCTGACCGGCGCGCTGGAGCGCGACCTGCTGCGGGCGCCCGGGGTCCACCGGGCCCGGGTGGTCCTGACCGGCCCGGTCACCGGGCCGGACGTGTGGGTGGAGGTGTGCCTGGCCCCGACCGCCGGGGTCGGCGCGGCCCGGGCGCACGTCGACGCGGCGGTACGCCGGTTCGCCGCCACGGTCGGCTGCCGCCCCGCCCACCTCGACGTGACGGCGCTGGTGGACGAGCCGGCCGTCCCTGACCCCGGCATCGACGACCCTCGATGGGCGACGATGGGCCGGGACGAGGGAGGGAGCCGCCGTGCGCGTGGTGTCGTTGGTGCCGTCGTTGACGGAGGCGGTCGCGCTGACCCGCCCCGAGGTGCTGGTGGGCGCCACGGACTGGTGCAACCACCCGGCGGGACTGGACGTCGCCCGGGTGGGCGGAAGCAAGTACCCCGACCTGGACCGGGTGCGCGCGCTGCGGCCCGACCTCGTGCTGCTCAACGAGGAGGAGAACCGCCTCGCCGACGCGGACGCCCTGCGGGCGGCCGGCGTGCCGGTGCGGGTGACCTTTCCCCGTACCGTGCCGGAGGCGCTGACCCAGCTCGGCGAGCTGGTCGCCGCGCTGGGCGTGGCCGGCGAGCCGGACTGGCTGCGGGCCGCCCGCCGGGCCTGGGCCGCGCCGCCCGCACCGGCGACGCCGCGCGCGGCCGTGGTGCCGGTCTGGCGGCGCCCCTGGGTGGTGCTGGGCCGGGACACCTTCGCCGGTGACGTGCTGCGCCGGCTCGGCGTCACCAACCGGTACGCCGACCACCCCGAGCGCTACCCCCGGCCCGCCCTCGACGAGCTGCGCGCCCGGGCCCCGGAGCTGGTGGTGCTGCCGGACGAGCCCTACCGGTTCACCGCCGACGACGGGCCGGAGGCCTTCCCCGGCGTGCCGGCCGCGCTGGTCTCCGGCCGGCACCTCACCTGGTACGGACCCTCCCTCGCCGAGGCTCCCGGCCTGCTCACCGCCCAGCTCGCCACGGCCGGCTGAGCCCCGCCGGGCCGACCGGACCGGGTGGAGAGGGGACCAAGGTCCCGGTCCGGAGGGCACCGGTCGGCCCTGACCCGCGCCGCCGGACGGAGGTGGAATGAAGATGCCACCGGGAAGCGCGGTGCGAGGCACAGAAGGGACGTGGAGACCATGACCGCGACGATCGAGCGGATCACCGCCGACACCATCGCTCCGGCGGCCGAGACCACCCGGGACGCCGGAACCACCCGGCAGAAGGCCACCCGGTACGTCTTCGCCGGACTGCGGGTCGCCCTGGGCTGGACGTTCCTCTGGGCCTTCCTCGACAAGATGTTCGGCCTCGGCCACGAGACCGCGGCGAAGGCCGCCTGGATCAACGGCGGCAGCCCGACCAAGGGGTTCCTGACCTTCGGCGCGGCCGGCCCGTTCAAGGGGTTCTACAACGAGATCGCCGGCGCGGCCTGGGCGGACTGGCTGTTCATGCTCGGCCTGCTCGGCATCGGCGTGGCCCTGATCCTCGGCATCGGCACCCGGGTCGCCGCGGTCGCCGGCGGGCTCCTGCTGGTGATGATGTGGACGGCCGCGCTGCCCCCCGAGAACAACCCGTTCATGGACGACCACCTCATCTACGCGGGTCTGCTGGCCGGCCTGGCCCTCGTCGACGCCGGTGACACCCTCGGCCTCGGCCGGGCCTGGGCGAGGCTCCCCCTCGTGCAGCGGCTGCCCTGGCTCAAGTGAGGTCACCGCGGGCGGTACCCACCGGGCGGGCGTCACCGAGAGGCGGCGCCCGCCACTTCCATGCCCGCCACCGGTCCCCGCCGCCACGCCGCGGTGGGGACCGACGCGTATCGGCCGGCCGCGATCCGGCAGGATCGACGGGGACCGCAGTTGTCAGCACCGAGGAGACCCGCTCATGGAGAAGCCCGAGGTTGGCCCGATCGAGGGCGCGCCGCCCGCCGATCTCGTCATCGAGGACATCACGGTCGGCGACGGCCCGGAGGCCCGCCCCGGCCAGCTGGCCAGCGTGCACTACGTGGGCGTGGCCCACTCGACCGGCCGCGAGTTCGACGCGTCGTACAACCGGGGTGACACGTTCGAGTTCCCGCTCGGCGGCGGCCAGGTCATCGCCGGCTGGGACCAGGGCGTGGTCGGCATGAAGGTCGGCGGCCGGCGCCGGCTGACCATCCCGCCGCACCTGGGCTACGGCGCCCGGGGCGCCGGCGGTGTGATCAAGCCGAACGAGACCCTGGTCTTCGTGGTGGACCTGGTCGGCGTGCGCTGACCCGTAGGCAGTCCGTGCGCAGGGCCGTCGGCGGCACGCCGGCGGCCCTGCGGCGTCCGGCCGGTCAGGCCGCCGCGCAGAGCTCCCGTGCCGGCTCCCGTGCCGGCTCGAGGGCCGGCTCGCGGGCCGTCTCGTGCACCGGCAGCACCCGGTGCAGGCCGGTGGCGCGCAGCACCCGGCCGACCACCGGGTCGGGGTCGAGCAGCACCAGCTCGCCGCCGCGGGCGCGGACCCGCAGGTGCGCGGCGACCAGCGCGCGCACCCCGGCGGCGGAGAGCAGCCGCACGCCGGACAGGTCGAGACGCAGCACCGGCCGGGCCGGCGCGGCCCAGAGTGCGGCCCGCAAGGCCCCCACGGTGGCGATGTCGATCTCGCCGACCGCCCGCACGTCGACCACGTGGTCGCTGACGCTCGTCGCCACGTGGAACCGGTCCCCGCCCTCTCGCATGCACCGAACCTATCCCCCACCACCGACAGTTCCGGCCGTCCACGATGGGGTTCCGGGTAGGTCCCGGGTGGGACCCTGAGCGGTCTCCGGGTCATCCCGCAGACGGCGGGCCGCGGCGGGACACGCCGCCGGGGACTCCCGGCCGGGGCATCGGCGGTGAAGAATGGCCGGATGGTCGTCCCCCGCCCGCGCGCGCCCCTGCTGATCCGGCCGGTCCGTGAGCCGGCCACCGTGCCACCGCCACTGGACGGGCCGTGGACCCCCACCGACGTCCGGCTCGACCGGGCCGACCTGCTGCCGCTGCCCGACGGCGCGCACGGCCCGGAGGACGTGCTCATCGACCCGGACGGCCGGGCGGTCAGCGGCGACGAGGACGGCCGGCTCTGGTGGTGGCCGGCGGACGCCCCCGCCGGCACCCGCCCCACGCTGCTCGCCGAGACCGGCGGCCGGCCGCTCGGCATCGAGCTGGACCCGGTCGACGGCGGGCTGGTGGTCTGCGACGCGTACCGGGGGCTGCTGCGGGTCACCCCCGACGGCCAGGTGCACGAGCTGACCGGCACGGGGCCGCCCGTGCACCTGGCCGACAACGCCGCGGTGGCCCGGGACGGCACGATCTACTTCACCGACTCCTCGGACCGGTTCCCGCTCTCGCACTGGAAGCGGGACCTGCTGGAGCACCGGCCCAACGGCCGGGTGCTCGCCTACGACCGGCGGACCGGGCGCACCGAGGTCGTGGCGAGCGGGCTCTACTTCCCCAACGGGGTGGCGCTCACCCCCGACGAGTCCGCGCTCATGCTGGTCGAGACGGCCACCCATCGGCTGCTCCGGGTGGACCTGCCCGACGGCCGGGCCACCGTGCTGGCCGACCTGCCGGCCTACCCGGACAACGTCTCGGCCGTGGGCGACGGGACCTACTGGATCGCGCTGCCCAGCCCCCGGCTGCCGATCATGGAGAAGCTGCTGCCGCATCCCCGGGTGCGCCAGCTCGTCGCCCTGCTGCCGGGGGCCGTGCAGCCGCAGCCCCGCCGCTACGGGCTGGTCGCGCTGGTGGACGGCGCCGGGCGGGTGCTGCGCACGTTGCACGGCCCGAGCGGGGCGTACCCGATGGTCACCGGCGTGCGGCAGCACGGGCGGCGCCTCTGGCTGGGCAGCCTGACCGCGACGGGCGTCGCCCGGGTCGACCTGGACTGAACGGCGCGGGGCCGGCCCGCGTTGGTCGCGGGCCGGCCCCGGCCGTTCCTCCCCCCGTGGTCAGCCGCCGGTGTTGCTCTTGGACGGGGCCGGGGCGGGCGCCGATCCGCCGGCCACCGCGCCCGGGTGCGGCGTGGCGCTGTGCGTGGGCTTCAGCCCCGCCGGCACGGGCAGCGCGCTGCCCTTGGCGAACTCGTCCCAGCCGACGTTCCACGCCGTGAAGCCGTTGCCCTGGTCCAGCTTCACCTCGGTCCCCTTGACGGTCACCAGGTCGCCGACCTGGGTGACGCCCATCAGCCAGTCCGCTGCTGCGGCGGAGACGTTGGTGCAGCCGTGTGAGGTGTTGGTGAAGCCCTGCTCCCCCTCCGACCACGGGGCGGAGTGGATGAACTCGCCACCCCAGGTGAGCCGCTGGGCGTCGTCCACCTCGACCACGTACGGATCGGCCGAACCCCGCGTGTCGAAGACGGTGTGGTCGAACTTCTCCATGATCACCATCTTGCCGCTGGAGGTGGGCGTGCTCGACTTGCCGAGGCTCACCGGCACCTTCCGGAGCAGCTTGCCCTCCCGGAAGACGGACATCTGCTTGGTGGCGTTGTCGATCTCGAGCGAGGCCTGCCGGCCGACCTTGGAGGTCGCGCTGTGGTCGGCGTCGCCGATGGCGTCCTTGCCGATCGGCAGCCCCTCCAGAGCGCTCCGCACGCTGATCTTCGTGCCGGGCTTCCAGAAATCGGGCGCCCGGTACTCGACCTGCTTGCCGTCGGACATCCAGGACCAGGTGCCGGGCTGCGGCGGGTCGGTCTTCACGAACAACCGGCGCTGCACATCCGCTCTGGCCTCTTTCGGAATGGGCGGATCGAATGCGACCACCACCGGCATGGCCGTCCCGTACGTCTGATTACTGGTGAAATAGAGCTCGCTAGTCACGGCCGGTTTGGTGGATTTCGCCATCGTGGTGAACGTCGTCTTCTGCGTGGTGGACCGACCGGAATCGCCGGTCGCGGTCACCTCCGCCGTGTACGTCCGCGAGTTCTCCAGCGGCTTGTCCGGCACCCAGCCCGACCCGTCCTCGCGCGGCTGTGCCGGCACCGGTCGACCCTTGTCGTCGGTGAGCTTCACCGCGGTGACCTTCCCGCCGCTGACCGTGGTCCCCACCTCGGCGCTTACCGGCACGTTCTTCGCCCGGTCCGCCGGAGTCAGGGCCACCGACGGCGCAGCGGCCGCCTTGCCGTGGCCGGGCTTCACGGCCTCCCGCTGGCCGGCGGTGCACCCGCCGACGACCAACGGTGTGGCTGCGATGGTCACCGCCAGCAGCGTCATTCGCCGCCTCACGTCCATATTCCGCACCCCATTTCCGCTCCCCTTGGCTCACATTTTGTACGGCCGCCGGAACGCCGTGTCACATTCGGCGAAATTGCCTGCGGCAAACGGCGCCGATTTCGTCAGCGGCGTGCGGAATTGGGAATTCGCGGCATGGCCGGGCGCGGCGTCACGGCCGCGACCCCACGCGCCGGACGGGCCGGGACGACCGGTTCAGGCCCACTCGTCGTCCCCGTGGTTGCGGTCCCACCGGCCGCCGATCGGTGGCGTCTCCAGCCGAGTGGGCCCCACCGCGTTTCCGGCGAGGTCGTTGTCCTCCACCCGGCAGCTCACACAGCTGCCCCGGTCAGTGATCCATAGACCGTGCGTCTGCGTCGCCGGCTCGTGGCTGTCCCAGATCCGGTTGCTCCGGACAGTGGCCGCATCCATCGCCGCGTCGACCGCGATGCCGGCCCGGATTTCCGCCTGCTCGGGCAGCTCGTAGGCGCTGCCCGGGCTCGGGGTGTCACCACTCCAGGCCGTGAACGAGTCCGGCCGTACCGGCGCCAGGTGGAGCTCGTTCTCGTTGTTGGCCGCCACCACGGCGGCGCAGTTCCCGACCCGGACCGTCTTGCCCCGGTGACCGTCGGGCAACCAGGTCGCTCGTCGGTCGACCACCGACTTCTCGGTGTAGCGGACCGAGTCGCCGCCGCCCTGGGCGGCCGGGCCGCACTGGCGCCCGTTCGCCCGGATCCGGTTGCCCGTGATGACGGCGTCCCGGAGCGGCCGGGCGACCCGGATGGCGTCCAGGCTGTTGCCGTAGAAGTCGTTGCTCTCGATGACGATCTCCCGGGCACACTCCTGGTCCTCGCCGCCGAGGGTGCACTGGTGATAGCCGTACCGGCCGTTTCCGCTGATCCGGTTGCCCCGCACGGTGTACGGCCCGGGGGTGTTGCCGATGCTGACCCCGTCGCGCAGGTTCCCGTCGATGACGCAGTCGGTCAGCAGGCCACCGCGGCCCGCCGTGCTGGTGGTGCCCTTCGCCGAGACCTGGAAGCCCGCATCCAGGTTCCGGACCATCGTGCACGCCGAGACGATCAGCCCGTTGGCGCCCCAGTCGGCGATGCCGAACCGGTTCCCCTCCGCGTGACAGCCGATCACCCGGATGCCCCGGGGCCGCAGGCCACCCGGGAACTGCAACTCGAAGAAGATCCCGTTCGTGGCGTTGCCGACCGCCGAGCAGTTCACCACGTTGAGCCGCTCCACGCTGCCCCAGCCGCCGATGCCGATCCCGATCCCCGCGCCGCCCAGCTCGGTGCCGTTGTCCATCCGCCCGCAGCCGACCACCAGCACCCCGTCGATCAGGCAGTCCTGCAGGAAGTCGCAGCCGAGCCCCGTCGCCGCCGTGTGGTGGATGTAGAGGTTGCGGAACATCCCCCGGACCACGTACTGGAGACCGAGCCCCTTGGCGAGCGGGTTGTACTCGGCCATCGCCACGCCGGAGCCGTCGATCTCGAAATCGGCGAAGGTGCAGTCCGCCAGATGACGGTCCCGGTCCGCGCCGTGCAGCTCGGCGGTGTAGAAGGCCAGCGGCGTCGGGTCGGCCCGGTTGCCGGGGTTGCCGAGCACGAACCGCGTGGCTCCGGGACCAGCGCCAACCAGCGAGACCCCGCTCCGCCAGACGGTGCCGGCGTCCCGGATCGAGTAGACCCCGGGCGGGCAGTAGATCACCCGGACCCGCCCGTCGGCGGCGTACGCGTCGCCCAGCCGGTCGACCAGGGCGGCCAGGGCCGGTTGGTCGTTGGTCGCCCCGTCCCCGGCCAGCCCGTGGTCCCGCGCGTCGCACAGCAGCGGCGCTCCGGCGACCGGATACGGGCGCACCCCGCCGGCCGCGATCGAACGTGGGTGTGCCATCCGTCCCCTCCCCGTCGGCAACCGGGCTCGCATTCCCGGGCCGACGGAGGAGAAACGGCCCCGGCCCGCGCGGGGCCGGGGCCGGGACTCAGACGTTCGCCACCAGCAGGGCGGGCTGCTCGACGCAGTCCGCCACGTGCCGCAGGAAGCCGCCGGCCACCCCGCCGTCGCAGACCCGGTGGTCGAACGTGAGGCTGAGCTGGGTCACCTTGCGCACGGCGAGCTGACCGTCGACCACCCAGGGCTTGTCCACGATCCGGCCGACGCCGAGCAGCGCCGCCTCCGGGTGGTTGATGATCGGGGTGGACCCGTCGACGCCGAACACGCCGTAGTTGTTCAGCGTGAAGGTGCCGCCGGTCAGCCGCGCCGGGGGCAGGGTGCCGGCGCGGGCGGCCGCCGTGGTCTCGGCGAGCGCGGCGGCCAGCTCCCGGGTGGTCAGCCGCTGGGCGTCGCGCAGCACCGGGACGACCAGGCCCCGGTCGGTCTGCGCGGCGATGCCCAGGTGCACCCCGGCCGACTGGACGATCCGCTGCCCCTCGGTGTCCACGTGGGCGTTGAGCTGCGGGTACCTCCGCAGGCCGCTGAGGCAGATCCGGGCCAGCAGGGCCAGGATGCTGACCGGCGCGTCCGGGGTGGCGGCGTTGATCGCGGCCCGGGTCGCCAGCAGCCCGGTGGCGTCCACGTCCACCCAGATGGTCACCTCGGGGATCTCCCGCCGGCTGCGGGAGAGCTTGTCGGCGATGGCCTTACGGATGCCCGTGAGCGGGATGACCACGTCGCCGTCCGCGGCGGGGGCCAGCCCCACGTGCGCGGCCGGGCTGTCCGGCACGGCGGCGAGCTTCGCCGCCGGCGCGGCCGACGCGGCCTCCACGTCGGCGCGGCGGATCACCCCGCCCGGCCCGGTGCCGTGCAGCGCCGCCAGGTCGAGGCCGCGTTCCCGGGCCAGCCGCCGGACGATCGGCGAGATGACCAGCGGAGCCGTCCGGGGCCCGCCGTCCGCTCCGGTGGCCGGCGTCGCCGTCCCGGTCGGCGCCGCGTCCACCTCACCTACGGCGGGGATCGGGCCTGCCGTCGCGTCCCCGGTGCCGGCGGTGGTCTCCGGGGCCAGGGCCAGCCGGGGGCGGCGGCGCCGGCGCCCGGAGCCGCCGTGACCGGTGCCGTAGCCGATCAGGACGTTGCCCGAACCGGCCCGCTCCTCCTCGCGGTAGGTGGCGTGCGGGTCGTCGCCGCCGCCGTCGAGCGGCGCGATCGTGATGAGCGGCTGGCCCACCGGGCGGACCTCACCCGCCGCGCCGTGCAGGGCCACGACCCGGCCGGCGTACGGGCAGGGGACGTCGACCACGGCCTTGGCGGTCTCCACCTCCACGACGGTCTGGTCCACGGTGACCACGTCACCGACGGCGACGCGCCACTCGACGATCTCCGCCTCGCTCAGCCCCTCGCCCAGGTCGGGCAGGAGGAAGTCGCGGGTTCCGGTCGCGGTGCCTTCGCTCATGCCGCCACCCACCGCTCGTCGGGCTGGTCGTCCCACTGGAGCCGGGCCACGGCGTCCAGCACCCGGTCGACCGAGGGCAGGTGGGTGTGCTCCAGCATGGGCGCCGGGTACGGGATGTCCAGCCCGGACACCCGCAGCACCGGGGCGTGCAGGGCGTGGAAGCAGCGCTCCTGCACCCGGGCGGCGATCTCGGCGCCGACACCGGCGAAGCCCTGCGCCTCCTGGATCACCACGCAGCGGCCGGTCTTCCGCACCGAGGCGGTCACGGTGGCGTCGTCGAACGGCACGATGGTGCGCACGTCGACCACCTCCAGGTCCCAGCCCTCCTCGCGGGCGGCCTCGGCGGCCTCCAGCGCGACCGGCACCGCCGGGCCGTAGGCGACCAGGGTGGCGTCGGTGCCGGCGCGGCGCACGACGGCCTTGCCGAACGGGGCGGTCCGGGCCGGCAGCTCCGCCTCGCCGCTTCCGAAGTAGAGCTTCTTCGGCTCCATGAACACGACCGGGTCCGGGTCGTCGATGGCCTCGCGCAGCAGCGAGTACGCGTCCTCCACGGTGGCCGGGGTGACCACCTTCAGGCCCGGGGTGTGCGCGTAGTACGCCTCGGACGAGTCGCAGTGGTGCTCCACGCCCCCGATGCCACCGGCGTACGGCACGCGGATGACGATCGGCACGCTGAGCGCGCCCCGGGTGCGGTTGCGCAGCTTCGCCACGTGCGAGGCGATCTGCTCGAACGCCGGGTACGCGAACGCGTCGAACTGCATCTCGACCACCGGGCGCAGCCCGGACATGGCCAGGCCCACCGCGAAGCCCACGATGCCGGCCTCGGCGAGCGGGGTGTCGAAGCAGCGCTTGTCGCCGAACCGGGCCTGCAGCCCGTCGGTGATCCGGAAGACGCCGCCCAGCTGCCCGACGTCCTCGCCGAAGACGACCACCCGCTCGTCGTCGAGCATCGCGTCGGCGAGCGCCGCGTTGAGCGCCTTCGCCATGGTCATGGTGGCCATCAGGCGTCCCCTTCCTCGTCGCGGGCGGCGGCCAGCTCGGCCCGGACCTGCTCGCGCTGCTCGACCAGTTGCGGGGTCGGCTGCGCGTAGACGTGGTCGAAGAGGCTGAGTGGGTCCACCTCGGGCTGGGCGTTCATCCGGTCGCGCAGCGCGGCGGCGTACGCCTCGGCCTCCTCGGCGATCGCCGCGACCGCGGCGTCGTCCAGCACGCCCCGGTTCCGCAGGTACGCCTCCAGCCGGGCGATCGGGTCGCGGTCCCGCCACGCCTCGACCTCCTCGGCGTCCCGGTAGCGGGTCTGGTCGTCGGCGTTGGTGTGCGGCTCCATGCGGTAGGTGTGCGCCTCGACGAGGTATGGCCCCTTGCCGGCGCGCGCGTGGGCGACGGCGCGGTTGAGCACCGCGAGCACGGCCACCGGGTCGTTGCCGTCGACCTGCTCGCTGGGCACCCCGTAGCCGACGCCCTTGTAGGCCAGGCTCGGCGCGGCGGTCTGCCGGGACAGCGGCACGCTGATCGCGTACTTGTTGTTCTGCACGAAGTAGACGACCGGCGCCTTGAACACGGCGGCGAAGTTGACGCCCTCGTGGAAGTCGCCCTCGCTGGTGGCGCCGTCGCCGATGAAGGCCAGCGCCACGGTGTCGCGCCCCTGGTAGGACTCGCCGTAGGCCAGCCCGGCGGCGTGCACGCACTGGGTGGCCAGCGGGGTGCACTGCGGCGCGGTGTGCGCGGCGGCCGGGTCGTAGCCGCAGTGCCAGTCGCCGCGGAGCAGGGTGAGCACCTCGACCGGGTCGATGCCGCGGGCGGTGAGCGCCATGGACTCCCGGTAGGTGGGGAAGACCCAGTCGGTGTCGCGCAGCGCCAGCACCCCGCCGACCTGGCAGGCCTCCTGGCCCCGCGAGGACGGGTAGACGGCGAGCCGGCCCTGCTTGGTCAGCGCGGTGGCCTGCACGTCGAAGCGACGGCCGACGACCATCCGGCGGTACATCTCGCGCAGCGCCTCGACCGGCGGCTCCGGGTAGTCGTCCCGGGCCGGCAGCGGGGTGCCGTCCGGGTTCAGCAGTCGGACCGGCTCGGTGCGCGGCAGCAGGCCGGCCGACGGGTCTGCGGCGGCCGGGGTGGCCGGCCGGCGGGTGCGCGGGGATGCCCTGCGGACCGCCTCGGGTGTGGTCGTCACGGCGGGGACCTCCTGGACGTGTGGTGGCCCTATGCTTCCGCTGTCGGATGATTGACTCAACATCCGGGATGAACGCGGGACGAATGGCACGGGAGGGCGGGCTTCATGAGCCAGGAGACCGGAACCACACCGGGCACGGCGGGCGCAACGGGACGTTCGGCCGGGCCGCTCGATGAGGTGGACCGGCGGATCCTGCGCGAACTGACCCAGGACGCCCGGCTCTCCATCCGTACGCTGGCCGAACGGGTGCACGTCTCGCGCACCAACGCGTACGCGCGGGTGGAGCGGCTGCTGCGCGACGGGGTGATCACCGGGTTCCGGGCCCAGGTGGCGCCGGAGCCGGCCGGGCTGGGCACGTCGGCGTACATCGCGCTCACCATCGAGCAGAACACCTGGCGCGAGGTCTCCGCCGAGCTGGCCCGGGTGCGCTACATCGAGCACGCGGCCCTGCTCAGCGGCGAGCACGACGTGCTGGCCCTGGTGCGGGCGCCCGACAACGCCACCCTGCGGGACGTGGTGCTGGACCGGGTGCAGAGCATCGCCGGGGTGCTGTCGACCCGGACCTGGCTCGTCTTCGAGGAGTTCGACGGGACGCTGAGCCCGTGGGAGTGACCGGCTAGCGCTCGGGCGGGGCCTCCAGGCCCTCCCGGTCGGCCAGCTCCAGCAGTGGCTCCAGCGAGAACCGGCGCTCGTCCAGGCCGGCGTGCGGGTCGCCCCGCTCGGCGAACCGGGCCGGCATGCTCACCACGTCGAAGTCCTCCGGTCGCGCGTCGTCCAGCTCCGCCCATTCCAGCGGCGCGGAGACCAGCGCCCGCGGGGTGGGCCGGATCGAGTACGCCGACGTCACGGTGTGGTCGCGGGCCATCTGGTTGTAGTCGACGAAGACCGGCCGGTCCCGCTGCTCCCGCCACCACGTCGTGGTGACCAGGTCCGGCAGCCGGCGCTGGATCTCCCGGCCCAGCGCCAGCACCGCGCGCCGGCAGTCGCCGAAGCTCCACCGCGGCTCGATCGACAGGTAGACGTGGATGCCCCGGCCGCCGGTCGTCTTCGGGTAGCCGACCAGGCCCAGCTCGTCGAGGAACGCGCGCACCTCGTGGGCGACCGGCACCACCTGGGCGAAGTCCACCCCGGGCATCGGGTCCAGGTCGATGCGGAGCTGGTCGGGGCGCTCCACGTCGCCCGCGGAGACCGGCCAGGGGTGGAACCGCAGGGTGCCCAGGTTGGCCGCCCAGATCACCACGGCCAGCTCGCTCGGGGCCACCTCGTCGGCGGTCCGGCCGCTCGGGAACGTGATGTGCGCGGTGCGCACCCAGTCGGGCGCGCCGGCCGGCAACCGCTTCTGGTAGAACGCGTCGCCCTTGTTGGTCTGCCGGGTGGCGATCGTGGCGCCCTCGAACACGCCGCGCGGCCAGCGCTCCAGCATGGTCGGTCGGTCGCGCAGTGCGCGCAGGATGCCGTCGCCCACGGCGAGGAAGTAGCGGACCACGTCCAGCTTGGTCAGCCCGCGTTCCGGGAAGTAGGGCTTGTCCGGGCTGGAGACGCGGACGACCCGCTCCCCCACCCGGATCTCCTCGGCCGCCGTGGTCGCCACGCCTCACACCGTACGACGCGGACGGTCCCGGCGCGGGGATCTCGTCACGTGATGAGCAGGACGCCGACGATGATCAGCGGCACCGAAACGAACAGGAAGATGCCGACGCCGGTGAGCACGCGGCCCCCGCCGCCGTCCTCCCGCTCGGGCGCCAGCCCGAAGGCGGACCGGGCCGGCAGCATGCCGATCCGGCTCAGGGTCAGGTCACCGGTCATCCCGATGACCGCGCCGACCAGCATGAACGCCACGCCCAGCCGGTGGACGAAGTCGCCGCCGCTGACTCCCACCCAGATGCCCACCGCGATCCCGATCGTCACCACCGCGACGAGGAAGAGCACCAGTGCTTCCCGCAGACCCCTGATGACCGTCGCCATGCGTCGCCTCCCCGGGACCCGGCCCGCCCCGGTCCGCCGGACGACATTGTGCCCGGTCGATACCACCCCCGCCGCCCCGCCGGCGCGCGTGTCGGACTCCGGACACGGTCGTGGCCGGGTGGGCGCACCCACCCGGCCACCGGCGTGTACGGTCAGCCGTTCTCCTTCTGGAGCCGGTCGGCGAGCATCTTCTTGCCCTGGTCGCCGGCCTTGCGGTTGCTCTCCTGGATCTTGCGGAACCAGGCGGCGAGCTCCGTGTCGCCCCGGTCCTCCGCGTCGGCGATGTAGGTCTCCATCTGCCAGACGTGCTGGAGTGACATCTGGACCGCGTGGATCAGGTCGTAGTTCTTGTCCTTGACCGGGCTCATCGGCTCCTTGACCATCGTCGCCACGGCACACCTCCCCTGGGTCGGCTTCGTAGCCCTCCGGTAGCCGACCGCGCTTACCCGCCCGGCCGCCGTTCACGCCCGCCGGGTACGCGGGACCGGGCACGGTTACCCACCGGACCGCCCGGGTACCGGAGGCCGCATGGCGGAACTGGCAGCCCTCTGGATCGTCCGGCACGGCGAGAGCACGGCGAACGTCGCGGCCACAGCGGCCGAGGCGTCCGGCGCCGAGCTGATCGACCTGACCCACCGGGACGCGGACGTGCCGCTGTCGCCCACCGGCGAGGAGCAGGCCCGGGCGACCGGCCGGTGGCTGGCCGGCCTGCCCGAGGGGCGGCGGCCGGACGTGGCGGTGGTGTCGCCGTACCTGCGGGCCGTGCGCACCGCCGAGCTGGCCCTCGCGGGCACCGGGGTGCCGGCCAGCCGGGACGAGCGGCTGCGCGACCGTGAGCTGGGCATCCTCGACGGCCTGACCGGCCACGGTGTGCGGCAGCGTTATCCCGAGGAGGCGGCGCGCCGCGCCCGGCTCGGCAAGTTCTACTACCGCCCGCCGGGCGGTGAGTCCTGGACCGACGTGGCGCTGCGGCTGCGCACGCTCCTCGCCGACGTGCGCCGGGACCACGCCGGCGGCCGGGTGCTGCTGTTCGGCCACGACGCGCTGGTCTTCCTACTCCGATACCTGGTGGAAGGGCTCACCGAGGCGGAGCTCATGGCCCTCACCCGGGAGCATGTCATCGCGAACTGCTCGGTCACCGGCTGGTCGGCCGACGCCACCGGCCGGCTGGTCCCGGAGGCGTTCAACGACGTGGCCCACCTGCACCGGCAGGGAGCGCGGCCGACCAGGGAGGACGAGGTCCATGCCGAGCCGGTCTGAGGTCATCACCCCCGCGCTGCTGCGGGACTGGGCGCTGCCGGTGCCGACCGGCGGCAAGGAGGCCCGTGGCACGGTGCTGGTGGTCGGCGGGTCCCGCTTCACCCCCGGCGCGGTGCTGCTCGCCGGGGTCGCCGCCCTGCGCGCCGGCGCCGGCGTGCTGCAACTGGCCGCCGCCGAGTCCACCGCCGCGGCGCTCAGCATCCAGGTGCCGGAAGCGCTGGTGGTCGGGCTGCCGGAGACCGCCGACGGCGCGGTCCAGGGGGACTCGGGCGACCTGCTCGGCGGCCTGGTCGCCGAGGCGGACGTGGTGGCGGTCGGCCCCGGCCTGAAGGACATCGACGCCACCCGGGCGCTGCTGCACGTGGTCCTCGACGCGGCCGGCCCGGAGACCTCGCTGGTGCTCGACGCGTACGCCCTCGGGGCGCTCAGCCACGAGCCGGACCTGCTGGTCGGCTCGGGCCGCAAGGTGGTCCTCACGCCGAACCTCACCGAGGCGCGGCACCTGCTCGGCCGGAAGCCCGGCGACGACCTCGACGCCGACGCGGTCGAGCTGGCCCGCCGGTACGACGCCGTGGTCTCCCTCTACGGCCACATCGCCACCCCGGAGGGGCGGGCCTGGCGGGAGGAGAGCGGCGACGCCGGGCTGGGCACCTCGGGCAGCGGCGACGTCCGGGCAGGGCTGCTCGCGGGGCTGCTGTCCCGGGGCGCCGAGCCGGCGCAGGCCGCCTGCTGGGCCGCCTTCGCCCACGCGGTGAGTGGGCAACGCCTGGTCCCCCGCTACGGCCGGATCGGCTTCCTGGCCCGCGAGCTGCTCGACGAGATCCCCTATACCGTGGCCACCGTCTGACGGTTGTTGTTCATCCGTTCGGATGTGTGTAACACCACACCGGCTCCCTACGCTGGTTGACCGAAGGCAAGCAACCTGCTCGTCTTCCGCCGGCCCGCTTCCCGCCAGGGAGTGGGTCCGACTGGATCGGCCCCCTGGGAGTCTGTGTGAAGAACCTCCGTCGCAAGACACTGGCCGCCGCGTCCGCCGCGACGCTCGGCATCGGCCTCGCCCTCACCGGCGGGCTCGCACCGGCGGCGGCCGCCGGACCGGACACCTCGTACCTGGTCCTCGCCCCGCAGGGCGCCAACACCAGCAAGGCCGCCGCCCGCGTGGCGGCCGCCAAGGGCACCGTCGTGGCCTCCTACGACCAGATCGGCGTGCTCGTCGTCCGCTCGACCAACCCGGACTTCGCCACCGAGGTGGCGGGCGCGGGCGTCGAGTCGGTCGCGTCCACCGCCGGCCTGGGCACCGCCCTCGACGAGGGCGAGACCGTGGAGGTCTCCGCGGCCGACGTCGCCAGCGCCACCGGCGACCCGACCAAGGAGCCGCTCTACGGCCAGCAGTGGGACATGGACATGATCCACGTCCCGCAGGCCCACGCGGTCAACAACGGCAGCGCGAACGTCGTCGTCGGCGTGCTGGACAGCGGCATCTCCAGCACCCACCCGGACCTGGCGACCCAGATCGCCAAGGACAAGAGCACGTCCTGCATCGGCGGTGTCACCAACACCACCGAGGCGGCGTGGAACCCGACCACCAGCGACCACGGCACCCACGTGGCCGGCACCATCGCCGCCGCCGTCAACGGCGTCGGCGTGACCGGCATCGCGCCGGGCGTCAAGGTCGCCGCCGTCAAGGTGGTCAACGACGACGGTTACATCTTCCCGGAGGCCGCGGTCTGCGGGTTCCTCTGGGCCGCCGACCACGGGATGCAGCTGACCAACAACAGCTACTACATCGACCCGTGGGAGCTGAACTGCAAGAACGACGCCCGCCAGCGTCCGGTGTGGCAGGCCGTGCAGCGGGCCATCCGCTACTCGCAGTCCAAGGGCGTGCTCAACGTGGCGTCCGCGGGCAACTCCAACTACGACCTGGCGCACAAGATCACGGACACCGGCAGCCCGAACAACGGGACGCCGGAGAACCGTGAGAACCTCACCAACGCCTGCCTCGACCTGCCGGCCGAGGCGCCGGGCGTGGTGACCGTCGGTGCGGTGGGCCCGACCGGGGCGAAGAGCTACTACTCCTCCTACGGCCAGGGTGTCATCGACGTGACGGCGCCGGGTGGCGACACCCGGTACCGGACCCAGGGTGTGCGGTCGACCTCGACCGACGGCATCCTGTCCACCACCTTCAACACCGCCACCCGGACCAACGGGTGGGGGTACAAGCAGGGCACGTCGATGTCCGGCCCGCACGCCACCGGCGTCGCGGCGCTGGCGCTGTCGGCGCACCCGGAGATGACCCCGGGCCAGCTGTCGTCGTTCCTGGAGCGCACGGCGGTCGCGAAGTCCTGCCCGGAGGGCGTCTACAACCCCGTGCCGCTGATCTCGGCGACCGACCCGCACCTGTACGACGCGACCTGCTCCGGCGGTGCGCGTAACGGGTTCTACGGCGCCGGCATGGTCGACGCGTACAACGTGGTGAAGTAGCGGCAGCACCATCCCGTTGGGGCCCGGCGACGTGTCGCCGGGCCCCAACTCGTTTTTCCTGGTCGGGGGCGGGGTAGAGGGAGCGGCATCAGCCGAACCTAGGAGGTACCCCGGTGTCCACCGATGCGATCGTCCTGCTCAAGGAGGACCACAAGGAGATCCGCCGACTCTTCAAGGCCTTCCAGGACGCCGAGGAGGGCCCGGCGAGCGAGCGGCAGAAGCTGGTGAAGCAGATCCTCGAGGCGTTGACGGTGCACACCTACCTCGAGAACGAGGTGATGTACCCCGAGGTCCGCAAGCTCGTACCGGACGTCGAGGACGACATCCTGGAGTCGTACGAGGAGCACCACGTCGCCGACGTGCTCTGCTTCGAGCTGTTCACCATGGACGCCGACGACGAGCGCTACAACGCCAAGACGACGGTGCTGATCGAGAACGTCCTGCACCACGTCGAGGAGGAGGAGCAGGAGTGGTTCCCGAAGGTCCGCGAGGCCCTCGGCCGTAACCAGCTCCAGGAGATCGGCCAGCGCATGATCGATCTGCGCCCGAAGGCGCCGAAGACCCCGGCCGCCCCGAAGGCCCTGAAGAAGTCGCTGGACGCGGTCGTCGCCTGACCCGGCACCACGCGACGGCGGGACCCGGCCGCAGGCCGGGTCCCGCCGTCGTTTCCGCGGTACCCGATGCCGCTGGACGCGCCGGTCACCACGGCGAGCGGACGGTCGGTGGTCGGTCTGCTCATGCTCGTGTCTCCTCTCCCGGACGCGGACCGCGTGGCCCGGCCCCTCCCCCAGGGTTTGCCCAGCCCCGGGCCACCCAACCGCGCCGGCACGCGGCGGAGGTGCGCCCGCCCCGCCCCGGCACACCCGGTAGGATCGGCGCGGGCCGTGACTGGCGCGTGGGGATGGAGAACCATCGGGAAGCGGTCCCGACATGAGGACGCACGCCGAGCGCCTGGGCCTTCCGCACGTCACCAGGAGGTCGCATGTCGCTGAACGCCGAATCCACCGCCTTCCGCAGCGCGCTGGAGGTGATCCGCGCCGTCGAGCCGCGGGTGGCGGACGCCATCGGCGCCGAACTCGCCGACCAGCGCGAGTCGCTCAAGCTCATCGCCAGCGAGAACTATGCCTCCCCGGCCACCCTGCTGGCCATGGGCAACTGGTTCAGCGACAAGTACGCGGAGGGCACCATCGGCCGCCGCTTCTACGCCGGCTGCCAGAACGTCGACACTGTCGAGGCGCTCGCCGCCGAGCACGCGAAGGAGCTGTTCGGGGCCGCCCACGCGTACGTGCAGCCGCACTCCGGCATCGACGCCAACCTGGTCGCCTTCTGGGCGATCCTGGCCGACCGGGTCGAGTCCCCGGCGCTGAAGAAGGCCCAGGTACGCCAGGTCAACGACCTGACCGAGGCGGACTGGTTCGCCCTGCGCCGCGAGCTGGGCAACCAGCGGATGCTCGGCATGTCGCTGGACGCCGGCGGCCACCTCACCCACGGCTTCCGCCCGAACATCTCCGGCAAGATGTTCGACCAGCGCAGCTACGGCACCGACCCGGCCACCGGCCTGATCGACTACGACAAGGTCGCCGAGGCGGCCCGCGAGTTCAAGCCCCTGATCCTGGTCGCCGGCTACTCGGCGTACCCCCGGAAGGTGAACTTCCGGATCATGCGGGAGATCGCCGACTCGGTCGGCGCGACCTTCATGGTCGACATGGCGCACTTCGCGGGCCTCGTCGCCGGCAAGGTCTTCACCGGCGACTTCGACCCGGTGCCGCACGCCCACATCGTCACCACCACCACCCACAAGTCGCTGCGCGGCCCGCGCGGCGGCATGGTGCTCTGCGGCCCGGAGCTGGCCGACCAGGTCGACCGGGGCTGCCCCATGGTGCTCGGCGGTCCGCTGCCGCACGTGATGGCCGCCAAGGCCGTCGCCCTGGCCGAGGCCCGCCGCCCCGACTTCGCCGACTACGCCCAGCGCATCGTCGACAACGCCCAGGCGCTCGCCGAGGGGCTGCTGCGCCGGGGCACGAAGCTCGTCACCGGCGGCACGGACAACCACCTGGTGCTCATCGACGTCTCCGGCTACGGCCTCACCGGCCGGCAGGCCGAGCAGGCGCTGCTCGACTCCGGCATCGTGACCAACCGCAACGCCGTCCCGCAGGACCCGAACGGCGCCTGGTACACCTCCGGCATCCGGATCGGCACCCCGGCGCTCACCACCCGGGGCCTCGGCGGCACCGAGATGGACACCACGGCCGAGCTCATCCACACCGTGCTCAGCCAGACCACCCCGGGCGCCAACGCGGACGGCACCCCGTCCAAGGCCAAGTACGTCCTCGACCCGGCCCTGGCCGAAACGGTCAGCAAGCAGGCCAGCGACCTGCTGAGCGGCTTCCCGCTCTACCCGGCGGTGGACCTGGGCTGACCCGCCACCTGTCACTCCCCCGACGCACCGCCCGGCCCCGGCCGAGCGGTGCGCCGGCCTTCCCGGACCCCGCCGGCCCCCGCCCGCGCCCGCGCCGCGCCCTGCGGCGTTGATCATGAAGTTGTAGCCCTGGAACGCGCCCGCTTTCCCTAGGCAATAACTTCATGATCGACGGGGCGGGGGCAAATCACCTGCCGCCGCAGGCGGCAACCGGCCGCAGCGGCGCTGATCAAGAGGTTTGCGTCAGCGGCAAGCGCGTTCCGAAACGCAAACCTCTTGATCAACGTGGCGGGGCGAGGCCGGACCTCCCGGCGCGGCGGGGTGGGGTGGGGTGCGGCGGGGTGGGGCCGGGTGCGGGGCAGGTCGGCCGCGGAGGTCAGGGGGTGGGGTGGGTTCGGTTGCGGAGGGCGTGGAGGCGGTGGAGGACGTTCGTGCCGCCGCGGCCGAAGTGGTCGTGCAGGGCGCGGTACTCGGCGTACAGCTCGTCGTAGGCGTCGGCGCGGGCCGGGTCCGGGTGCCAGGTCTCGCGGCGCGCCGCGCCCATGGCCGCCGACGCGCTCTCCACGTCCGGGTACGCCCCGGCGGCCACCGCCGCGTGGATTGCCGCGCCCAGCGCCGCCGGGTGCGCGGCGTCCACCACGTGCAGGGGGCGGCGCAGCACGTCGGCGTAGATGCGCAGCAGCAGCCGGTTGGCGGTGAGCCCGCCGGCGGCGGTGAGTTCGTCGACGGGTACGCCGGCGGCCTCGAACGCCTCGACCACGGTGCGGGCGCCGAACGCGGTCGCCTCCAGCAGCGCGCGCCAGATCTCCTCGGGCCGGGTGGCCAGGGTGAGCCCGACGAGCACCCCGCTCAGCGCGTGGTCCATGAGCACCGACCGGTTGCCGCTGTGCCAGTCCAGCGCGAGCAGCCCGTGCCCGCCGACGGGCTGGTCGGCGGCGAGCGAGTCGAGCAGGTCCTGCACGGGCATCCCGCGGCGCGCGGCCTCGGCGGTGTACGACGCGGGCACGGCGCGGTCGACGTACCACGCGAAGATGTCGCCGACGCCGCTCTGGCCGGCCTCGTAGCCCCACCGGCCCGCCGTGACGCCGCCCTGGACGACGCCGCAGACGCCGGGCACCTCGTGGCAGGTGTCCGCGTTCATGATCAGGCAGGTGGAGGTGCCGAGGACGGCGAGCATCCGCCCGGGCGCGACCGAGCGGGCAGCCGCCGCGGTGACGTGGGCGTCGATCGCCCCGGCGGCCACGGCGACGCCGGCGGGCAGGCCCGTCCAGCCGGCCGCCTCGACGGTCAGCGCGCCGGCGCGGGCCGCCGGGGGCAGCAGCGGGCCGTCCACCTTGGGCAGCAGGCCGGGCAACTCGGGGTGCAGGCTGGCGAGGAAGTCGGGCGCCGGTGAGCGCCCGTCCTGGCGCAGCCCCTTGAAGCCGGCGGCCGAGGCGTTGCGCGTCTCCCGGCCGCAGAGCCGCCGGACCAGCCAGTCGGCGGTCTCGACCCAGCGGTCGGCGTGGCGGAAGACCTCCGGATCCTCCTCCAGCACCTCCAGGGCCTTGGCGAGCTGCCACTCGGCGGAGACCCGGCCGCCGTAGCGGGCCAGCCACGGCTCGCCGCGGGCGGCGGCGAGGGTGTTGATCCGCTCGGCCTGCCGCTGCGCCGAGTGGTGCTTCCAGAGCTTCGGCCAGGCGTGCGGCCGGTCCCGGAACTCGGGCAGCTCGGCGAGCGGGGTGCCGTCGGCGCGGGTCGGCAGCACCGTGCAGGAGGTGGCGTCGACGCCGACGCCGACCACCTGGGCCGGGTCGATCCCCGCGGCGCGGACGGCGGCGGGCACGGCGGTGCGCAGCACCTCGACGTGGTCGGCCGGGTCCTGGAGCGCCCAGCCGGGCGGCAGCGCCGGCCCGCCGGGCAGCCGCTCGGTGATCACCCCGTGCCGGTACGCGTGCACGGCGCTGCCCCGCTCGGCGCCGTCGGCCACGTCGACCACCACGGCGCGCCCGGACAGCGTGCCGAAGTCCACGCCGACGACGTACCGGCCCACCCGCTGCTCCTCCCCCTGACCTGGGAGGACACGCTAGCCGGTCAGCGCAGCGGGCGCTTGAGGTGGTAGCGGTGCACCTCGGTGCTGCCCTGCACGTTGTTGACGTCCTCGGCGGCGGAGACCAGCTCCCAGCCCTCCCGGCCGACCCGGTTGAGGTGTGCGATCGCGGTGTCGCCGTAGGCGGTCACGTCGTTGCGGGACCCGTCCGGGCCGTACCAGACGAACGTGACGTGGAAATTGCGGCCCTGCCCCTGATAGCGGCGGACCAGCAACGCGTACTCCCAGGCAACCATCCGTCCATTATCAACGGTGGCCGCGCCGGCCGGGAACACGGGTGGTGGCGGAACGACGACAGCGCGGTGTCAGGCCGGGGCGCCCACCGTGGCCAGTTCGTCGGTGATCAGCGCGGCGAGCCGGTCCAGGCCCAGGTCGATCTGCTCCGGGGTGACCGCGCTGACCGACAGCCGCAACGCGTTCACCGGGGTGCCGGCGTCGTAGAAGTGCGCCATCGGGGTCCACAGCACGCCGTACTCGCGGGCGGAGCGGTGCAGCAGCGCGTCGTCCACCCCGAACGGCACGGTCACCACCACGAAGAAGCCGCCGGCCGGGACGTTCCACCGCACCGGCCCGCCGGCCGGGAAGCGCCGGGCCAGGCCCTCGATCAGGTGCCGCTGGTTGCGGGCGTACGCGGCCCGCTCCCGGGCGTTGGCCGCCACGAGCGAGCAGTCGTGGGCCAGCAGCGCGCCCCCGATCACCGCCTGGCTGATCGGTGACGTGTTCACGGTGACCATGCTCTTGATCTTGGCGAGCTGGTCGGCGAGCGGGCCGACCGTGCCGTCGGAGGCGGCCACCCGCTGGTCGGCGACCACGTAGCCGACCCGGGCGCCGGGCAGCACGGTCTTGGCGAACGAGCCCAGGTAGACCACGCGACGGCCGGTGTCCAGCGCCTTGAGGGTCGGCAGCCGCTCGGTGCCGGCGGCCGGGAACAGCCCGTACGGGTTGTCCTCGACGAGCAGCAGGTCCTCCTCGACGGCCAGGTCGAGCAGCCGCCGCCGGTGCGCCACGTCCATGCTCACGCCGGAGGGGTTGGCGAAGTCGGGCATCACGTAGCAGGCGCGCGGACGCAGCCCCTCGGCCCGGGCGCGTCGCACCTGGGCGCGCAGGTCCGCCAGGTCGACGCCCTCCGGCCCGCCGATGACCGGGCGCACCGGCAGGTCCACGAGGCGGGCCGCGCCGGTCAGCCCCACGTACGTGGGCGCGACCGCGAGCAGCACGTCGTGCGGCCCGGCCCGCAGCGCCCGCAGCACCAGGAACATGGCCTCCTGGCAGCCGACGGTCACCACGATCGACTCCGGGTCGACGGTGAGCCCCTCGTCGACGGCGAGGTTGCGGGCGATGAGGTGGTGCACGATGCCCTTGGTCCGGCCGTACTGCAGCAGCGTCCGGTCGACCTGCTCCCGGCTCAGGCCCAGGTCCTCGGCGAGGTGCCGGCGGAAGGTGTCCAGGTGCCGGTGCAGCAGCGCGGAGTCGAAGAACTCCTCGTAGGGCCGGCCGGCCGCGAGCGACACCGCGTCCGGGTAGTGCTGCGCCACCTCGTTGAGGAAGTTCATCGAGTTCAACGCGGGGTCGTCCACGCTCGGATGCAGGGCCGCGACGGCCAGGTCCACCGGCTCCACGTCAGCCTCCGATCAGGGTGCGCAGCGCGCGTGCGGCGGCCGGGTCGGCGCAGCCGCTGAGGATCAGCGCGTCACGCAGCTCGGCGGCGAGCAGCACCAGGGCCGCCTCGGCGCCGGCCCGCCCGCCGGCCGCCAGGGCCCAGAGCAGCGGCCGGCCGACCAGCACGCCGTCCGCGCCGAGGGCGAGGGCGCGCAGCACGTCCGTGCCGCTGCGCACGCCGCTGTCCAGCAGCACCGCGCAGCGCTCCCCCACCTCGGCGACCACCTCGGGCAGCACGGTCGCGCTGCCCGGCGCGCCGTCGAGCTGCCGGCCGCCGTGGTTGGACACCACCACGGCGTCCACGCCGAGCTCCGCGGCGCGGACCGCGTCGCGCGGGTCCAGGATGCCCTTCACGAGCAACGGCACCGGGGTACGCTCCCGCAGCCAGGCCAGGTCGGCCCAGCTCAGCGCGGGGGCGAAGACCGCGCCGGTGTGCACGGCCACGGCGGACACCCCGGGGGTGCCCTGGTGGGCCAGGTCGTTCCGGCCTCCGGGCAGGTTCGCGGCGGTGATGTGCGGCGGCAGCGCGAAGCCGTTGCGCACGTCGCGCAGCCGCCGGCCGAGCACCGGCACGTCGACGGTCACCATGAGCCCGGCGCAGCCGGCCGCGAGGGCCCGGTCCACCAGGTCGGCCACCATGCCGCGGTCGCGCAGCCAGTAGAGCTGGAACCAGACCGTGCCGCCGACCGCGGCGACGTCCTCGACGGGCGTGCTGGCCAGGGTGCTCGCCACGTAGGGCACGCCGGCCGCGCGGGCGGCCGCCGCAAGCCCCACCTCGCCGTCGGGGTGCAGCAGTCTCTGGTACGCCATGGGCGCGACCGCCACCGGCAGGGCGAACCGGCCGCCGGGCAGCGGGGCCTCGGTGGCCGGGACGTCGACCCCGGCCAGCATCCGGGGCAGCACGGCCACCCGGTCGAGGGCGGCCCGGTTCGCGGCGAGGGTGGTCTCGGTGCCGCTGCCACCCGCCACGAAGTCCCACACCTCGGCGGGGAGCGCCGCCCGAGCCAACTCGGCGAAGTCCGCGAGGCTGGCCGGCGGCACGAACGCGCGCTCGCCGGGTGCCTGCCCCGGCACGGCCGGCTCCGCGGCGCCCTCGACCGGTCGAGGGCCGGTCGGCGTGGCGTCCGGCCGGTCGAGCGGGTGAGGCGTCGCCGGATCCGGGTCGGTCGTCCGGAGGTCAGCCATGGTCCGGTCCGCCCGCCGCCGCGCCGGTCGTCGCGCCGGCCGGGGTGAGCCCGAACCGTGCCCGCAGGAAGGCGGCCACCTGTTCCTGCGCCCGCTTCCCGGCGTCGAACACCCCGGGCATCGCGAAGAAGCCGTGGACCATGCCCTCGTACCGGGTGGCCTCGGTCGCGACGCCGGCCTCGGCCAGCCGCTCGGCGTACCGCTCGCCCTCGTCGCGCAGCGGGTCGTGTTCGGCCGTGATGACCAGCGCCGGAGGCAGTCCCGCGAGGTCCTCGGCGAGCAGCGGCGAGGCGAGCGGGTGGGCCGCGTCGCCGGGGTCGGCGAGGTAGTGCCGGCGGTACCACTCGACCGAGTGCCGGTTGAACAGCAGCGGGTCCTCGTCGCCGGATGGCGCGCGGCGGGGCCGCTGGTCGGTGTTCGGGTAGACCAGCACCTGGGCGGCGAGCCGGGGACCGCCGTCGGCGCGGGCCAGCAGCGTGACCGCGGCGGTCAGGTTGCCGCCCGCGCTGTCCCCGCCCACGGCCAGCCGGTCCGGGTCGACGCGGAACTCCTCGGCGTGCCCGGCCAGCCGGCGCACGGCCGCGGAGCAGTCGTCCACGGCGGCCGGGAAGCGGTGCTCGGGGGCCAGCCGGTAGCCGACGGTGATCGTCTGGCAGCCGGCCAGGTTGACCAGCCGGCGGCAGATGCCGTCGGCCGTGTCCACGCTGCCCAGCGTCCAGCCCCCGCCGAAGAAGTAGACGAGCGTGGGCAGCGGGCCGTCGCCGGCCGGCCGGTGGATCCGCACCGGCAGCGGCCCGCCCGGGCCGGGAAGCTGCGTGTCGCGTACCTCGTGGACGGGCTCGACCGCGCCGGAGCCTGCGCGGATCGCGGCGAGGTCGGCGGCGCGGGCCTGCGCCAGGGTCTGGGTGTAGAGGGGCGCCGTGCCGGCCGCCGCCCGCGCAGCCCGCCAGGCGACCACCTGCGGGTCGAGGGTCATCGGGCCTCCCCCGTCGTCACGAAGAGCTTGTCGATGCCGCGCAGGAACAGACTGCCACTGTAGGAGTAGGGCTGGGTGACCGCCAGACCGGGAAAGCGGGCGAAGAGCCGGGGCAGGGCGAGCCGGCCCTCCAGCCTGGACACCGCCGAACCGAGGCAGAAGTGCAGCCCGACCCCGAAGGCCAGTGACGGCGGGCCGGCGCGGTGCGGGTCGAAGCGGTCCGGGTCGGGGAAACGGGCCGGGTCGCGGTTGGCCGCGGCGATCAGCAGCAGCACGTTCTCGTCCCGCGCCACGGGCACACCGCCCAGCTCGGTGTCGTGCGGCGCGGCGCGGGCCAGGAAGTGCACCGGGCTCTCCATCCGCAGGACCTCGTCCACGCAGCCGCGGGCCAGCCCGTCGTCGCCCGGCAGCGCGGCCACCACGTCCGGGTGGGCCAGCAGCAGCGGCAGGCCGTTGCTGAACATGTAGACGGTGGTGACGAAGCTGGCGTTGAACAGCACGATGAGGTTGCTGATCAGCTCCTCCTCGGTGAGGTCGACGCCGCCCGCGTCCAGCACCTCGACCAGCCCGCTGATCAGATCCTCGCCCGGCTGCTTCCGCCGGTGGGCCAGCAGCTCGCGGTAGTAGCCGCGCAGCTCGTCCGCGGCCTGGTTGGCCCTGGCCAGCCGCTCCGGCGTCTTGCCGGCCACGTCCATGTACTCGTCGATCCAGTCGACCCGCTGCCGGTACCAGGCCAGGTCCGCCGCGGGCAGCCCGATGAACTCGGCCATCACGAGCGCCGGGACCGGGTACGCGAAGTCGGCCACGAAGTCCACCTCGGCGCCGTCCGCGCCGGCCTCGGCCATCCGGTCCAGCCGGTCCTCGACGACCCGCACGATCACCGGTTCCAGCGCGCCCAGCCGGCGCGGGGTGAACGTCTTGGCGAAGACCGCCCGCATCCGGGTGTGGTCCGGCGGGTCGATGAACATCATCGAGGTCAGGAAGGTGCGCAGGATCTCCTGGTCCTGCCAGCCGGGCGGGGCGCCCTTGTACCAGCCCGGGTCGCGCAGCACCTGGTCGACCAGGTCGTAGCCGCCGGCCACGGCGGTGATCGTGCTGTGCTCGGCCCGCTTCGGGACCGCGCTGACGGGCCCGTGCTCGTGCAGGGCCGCGTACCACGGGTACGGGTCCTGGCGCCCCTGCTCGCTGTAGAGGCCGGTCAGGATCTCGTCGACGTCCACGGTTCCTCCCCAGGAAAGACGGCCGGGGGCGGCGTGGTGCCGGTGCCGCCCCCAACCGGTGTCACAGACCGAGCAGTCGCAAGGGCACGGCGTCGGCCATCGCCTGCGCGCCGGCGTCGTTCGGGTGGATGTGGTCCCCGGCGTCGTACGCCGGCAGCAGCCGGCTCGGGTGCGCCGGGTCGCGCAGCACGGCGTCGAAGTCGATCACCCCGTCGAACTCCGCCTGGCCGGGGCCGCGCAGCCAGGTGTTGACCGCCTGCCGGGTGGCGTCCTTCTCCTCGGTCCACACCCCCGGCCCGCCGTTGCCCTCGTACGGGGTGATGGTGCCGACCAGGCTGGTCAGGCCGCGCTCCTGGACCTGCCGGTTGAGCTGGCGCAGCGAGGCGATGATGGCCTCCGCGCTGTCGCCGTTCATCCAGATGTCGTTGATGCCCAGGTGGGTGACGACGGTCCGCACCCCGGTCTGCGGGAAGACGTCCTCGTTGAGCCGGGCCAGCGCGTTCGGGCCCAGCTCGTAGTAGCCGGGGAAGCCGCCCGCGCCGGGCTCGGTGCCCTCGTGGTTGAGCCGGTTGCCGGACAGGCTCAGGTTGAGCACGCCGGGGGTGCGCACCTCGGGACGGGCGTCGATGAGCCGGTCGGCCAGCAGGTCCGGCCAGCGCCGGTCGGCGTTGACCGTGCTGCCGTTGCCGTCGCCGATGGAGTCGCCGAGGACCACCACCGAGCCGGGGCTGAGCCGGCGCTCCACGTCGATGCCGGACAGGAACATCCAGCAGCAGTCGATCTTGCGGGTGAACTCGGGGCTGGTCACGGCGGTGGTGAGGTCGGTCGCGCCGATGAAGTTGGTGACGCGGGACTGCCCGTGGAAGCTGACCGGGCCGGTCAGCACCGGGAAGTACAGGGTGACCACCAGGTCCTCCTGCTCCTCCACCGGGTAGGACAGCGGGTCGCTGAGCAGCTCGGCGCCCTTGTTGATGGTGGTCGAGGAGGCGCCCTGGAAGGTCAGCTCGCGGACGGTGGCCAAGTCGATGTCGGAGCGGTCCTCGGTGGCGGTGTCCGGCCGGGCGACGGTGGCGTGACCGACCTTGACCGCCTGCTCGCCGTAGAGGTTGGTGAGCCGGACCCGGAGCCGGTCGCCGCCCACGGTGGTCTGCACGGTCATCCGGATGCTCTGGTTGTTCAGGCCCGTGTTGGTCAGGCCGACGGTGTTCCCGCGGGTCACCGCGGCGGCCCAGGTCCCGGCCCACTCCGCGCGCCCGTGCCGGGCGCCGTCGGTGTCGGTGGGGCCGGCGCTCGCGGTGACCGCGGGGGTGCCGGCGATCAGCAGTGTCGCGGCGGAAGCTATGACGTGCCATCTCTTCGGGGTCGGCATTGATCTCCCATCGTTGGCAGCCCCGGGTGCGGCGCGATCGGCGCCGCCGCCGGGCGATGGACCGGAAACTAACCGTAGGCGGTGACGAGCGTCAATCAACCTGATCGACATGATCGAATGTCTTCGGGGTGCCACCGAACGCCGTTCGGGCGCTGTCCGCTGGGGACGCCGGCTGCCTAGGCTCGGCACTGGCGGCGGTGCGGTCGCCGGCCCTGGCACCTGCCGTCGCGTCCCGGCTCCGACCTGCCCAGACGATGGGGGTTGCCCGATGACCGACCGGCCGAACTACGTGCACGAGGCGCTGGACCTGTTGGCCGGGTTCGGCGACCGGGAGGCGCTCGTCGGCGGGGGCCGCCGGCTCACCTACCCCGAGGTCACCGCCGAGGTGCGCGGCCTGGCCGGCGCGCTGCTGCGGCACGGCGTACACCCCGGGGACGCGGTGCTCGTGATGCTCGGCAACACCGTGGAGGGGCCACTGCTCCAGCTCGCGCTGCACCTGCTCGGCTGCCGGAGCATGTGGGTCGCCCCGGTCACCTCCCGGCGCGAGGTCGACGAGTTCGTCGCGTTGGCCCGCCCGGACGCCTTCGTGCACGACCCGCGCGACCCGCTCGGCGCGCGGATCGCGGCGGAGCTGACCGGCGTACCGGTGCTCTGCCTCGGCCCCGGCGGCGCGTCACCGGACCTCACGGCCCCTGGCGGCGAGCCGGCCGGACTGCCCGCCACACCGCCCGCACCGGAGTCGTTCCTCCAGACCAGCGGCACCACCGGCACCCCGAAGCTGGTGCACCACCGGGAGAGCTTCTACCGGCAGATCCTCGCCCTGGCCGCCGACTTCCGGGCGGCCGGCTTCCCCCTGCTGCGGCACCTGTCGCACTCGCCCATGTGGCTGGCCAGCGGCCAGATCACCACGCTGTTCAACCTGTTCACCGGCGGGGTGCTGTTCCTCCGCGAGCAGTGGGACCCGGCCGCGTTCATCCGGACCGTCGACACCGAGAAGCTGACGTCCACCTTCGTCACCCCGCCGATGCTCTACGAGGTGCTCGACCACCCGGCCCTCGACGGCGCCGACTTCTCCGCCATGTTCATGTTCAACGTGGGCGCCGGGCCCGCCGCGCCCGCCCGGCTGCGCCAGGCGATCGCCCGCTTCGGCCCGTGCCTGCGCATCGTGTACGGGCTCAGCGAGGCCGTGGTCATCTGCGCCCTGCCGGGGCTCACCGAGGACCCGGAGCACCCGGAGCGGCTGCGCTCGTGCGGCCGCCCGTACGGGGACGTGGCCGTGGAGATCCGCGACGCCGACGGCCGTGTGCTGCCGGCCGGTGTGGACGGCGAGGTGTGGGTACGCACCAACCTGAGCTTCGCGGGCTACCACGGCCAGCCGGAGCTCACCGCCGAGACGCTGGTCGACGGCTGGGTCCGCACCCGCGACATCGGTCACCTCGACGCCGACGGCTACCTCTACCTGGTCGACCGGCTGCAGGACCGCATCCTGACCCGGCAGCGCAGCTGGCCGATCTACTCCCGCCCCATCGAGGACGTGCTCGCCGCCCACCCCGAGGTCCGCGCCGCCGCGGTGATCGGCGTGCCCGACCCGGTCGCCGGGGAGCTGCCGCACGCGTACGTGGTGGCGGCGCCGGGCGCCACGGTGACCGGGGAGGAGCTGATCGCGCTGGTCACCCGGGAGCTGAGCGAGACCTGGGCGCCCGGCGCCGTGGAGTTCCTCGACGCGCTGCCGCTGAACCGCTCCGCCAAGGTCGACAAGCGCGCCCTGCGCGCCCGCTATGCCGCCGCCCACCCGGCCGACGCCGGGGCGCTGGGCACGGTCCTCGGCAGCCGGGCGTGACCCCGCGCCGGGAGCTCTACACGCTGGTCGGCGCCGACCTGCTGTCCAACCTGGGCACCCGGATCTCGGTGGTGGCGATCCCCTGGCTGGTGCTGGAGACCACCGGCAGCCCGACCCGGATGGGCCTGGTCGCGGCGGCGGAGACCCTGCCGTACATGCTCTCCAGCGCGCTGGCCACCCCGTGGGCGGACCGGTTCGGCGTACGCCGTACCTCGGTCGCCGTGGACGCGGCCAGCGCGGCCGCCATGGCGGTCGTGGCGCTGGCGCCCTGGCTCGGGTTCGGCACGCTGCTGGTGCTGGTCGCGGTGGCCGGCGGGCTGCGCGGCATCGGCGACCGGGTCAAGCACGTGCTGTTCAAGCCGGCTGCCGAGCGGGCCGGTGTGCCGCTCATCCGGCTCACCTCCGCCTACGACGGGCTGGCCCGGGGCATGACGCTCTTCGGGGCGGTGCTCGGCGGCCTGCTCATCGACTGGGTGGGCGTGACCCGGGCGATCTGGATCGACGCGGCCACCTTCGCGGCGTGCGCGCTGGTGATCGGGCTGCTGGTCCGCCCGCCCGCGCCGGCCCAGCCGGCGCCCCGGGAGAGCTACCTGCGGGCGCTGCGCGGCGGCTTCGCCTACCTGCGCACCGACCGCACCCTGCTCACCATGCTCATCGTGGTCTCCGCGTCGAACATGTTCGCCAACGCGAGCGTCGCCGTCTGGATCCCGCTCTGGGTGGACCGGGTGCTCGGCGACCCGGCCGGGTTCGGCCTGCTGCTGGGGGTGTTCTCCGCCGGCGCGCTGCTGGGCAACCTGCTCTTCACGGTGGCCGGCACCCGGCTACCCCGGCGGGCGACGTTCGCGCTGGGGCTGGCGCTCAGCGGCGCGCCCCGGCTGCTCGCCCTGGCGCTCAGCGACGACCTCGTGGTGGTGCTCGTCGTGACGTTCGTGTCCGGCATCGCCATCGCGGCGGTGAACCCGCTGCTCGGCGCGGCCCTCTACGAGCGGGTGCCGGAGTCGTTGCAGACCCGGGTGCTGGGCATCTCCGGCTCGGTGGCCTTCCTGGGCCTGCCCGTCGGGGCGCTGCTCGGCGGCTGGTCGGTGGCGGTGCTGGGGCTGACCCCGGCGCTGCTGGTGATGGCGGTGGCCTGCCTCGTGCTCACGGTCGCGCCCCTGCTGGTGGCCCGCCCGCCGACGGAGCGGCCCGCCGCGGAACCGGTGGCCTCCACACCGGCCTGAGGGCGGGCGCGGCGCGGACCGGCCGCCGGGGGCCCGGTCAGCGGTAGCTGAGTTGCACGACGCCGTTGCCGAACCGCCGCTCGGTGCGCAGGTCGAGGTCGAGGCGGGTGCCGGGCGGGAAGAGCGGGCGGCCGGCGCCGAGCACGACCGGGACGACGTAGAGCCGCCACTCGTCGACCAGGCCGTGCCGGGCGAAGGCGGCGGCCAGCTCGGCGCCGCCGAGGGCCATGTCACCGCCCGGCTGCTCCTTGAGCGCGCGCACCTCCTCCGGGACGACCTCGCGCACGATGGTCGAGTTCCAGTCGGCGCGTTCGAGGGTGCGCGAGTAGACGAGCTTCGGCATGTCCCGCCAGATGCCGGCGAACTCGCGCTCCTGGGGCGAGGCGGCCGGATCCTGGTCGGCGGTGGGCCAGTACGACCCCATCAGCTCGTAGTTGCGGCGGCCGTCGAGGAAGGCGGACATGCCGCGCAGCTCGTCGTTGAAGTGCTGGTGCAGCTCGTCGTCGACCCGGTGCCAGCTCAGGTCGCCACCCGGTCCCTCGAAACAGCCGTCGAGCGAGACCGACATGGCCACGATGATCCTGCGCATCCCACTCCGATCGGGCCGGCGGACGGTGCTGCCAGTCTGCCAGGACCTGCCGCCGCACGCGTCCCGCCGGCCGGCAGCGGCGGGCCTCCGGTGCGTACGGGCACCGGTGTCGGTGGGGCGGCGTAGGGTCGGCGCATGGCGACCTGGGACGACGTGCGGCGGATCGCGCTCGCGCTGCCGGAGACCACGGAGCGTGGTTCCTACGACGGCCTGCCGGCCTGGCGGGTCCGCGACAAGTCCTTCGTCTGGGAGCGGCCGCTGCGTCGCGCCGACCTCGACGCGCTCGGCGACGCCGCGCCCGGCGGCCCGGTCCTCGGCGCCCGGGTGCCCGACCTGGGCGCCAAGGAGGCGCTGCTCGCGGACGATCCCGGGGTCTACTTCACCACGCCGCACTTCGAGGGCTACCCGGCGGTGCTGGTCCGGCTCGACCGGATCGGCGTCGAGGAGCTGACCGAGCTGATCACCGAGGCGTGGCACGCGCGCGCCCCGAAGCGGCTTGCCGCCGCCCACCGGGCGGCGGCCGAGTGACCGGGCCGGTGGCCGGCATCGTCTTCGACATGGACGGCACGCTCATCGAGTCGCACGAGGTGGTGCCCGCGGCCTATCGCGCGGCCGTGCGGGCCGGCGGCGGGCCGGAGCGCACCGACGCCGAGGTCATCGCGGCCTACTCGCTCGGCTCGCCCGCCGACCTGCTGACCCACCTGCTGGGGCGCCCGGCCACCGGGGCCGATCTCGACACCTACCACGCCGAGCTGGCCGCCCTCGCCGAGCGGGTCACCGTCTACCCGGGGGTGACGGAGGTGCTCGCCGAGGTCGCCGCCCGGGTGCCGGTGGGCCTGTTCACCGGCGCGAGCCACCGGGCGGCCGAGATCCTGCTCGACCGGGTCGGCCTGCTCGGCCGTTTCCGGGTCGTCCTCGGCGACGACCAGGTCGCCCGCCCGAAGCCGGCGCCGGACGGCGTCGAGCTGGCCTGCCGGCGGCTGGGCGTGGCGCCGGGCCGCGCCGCGTACGTGGGTGACTCGCCGCTGGACCTGCGGGCCGCCCGGGACAGCGGCGCGGTGGCGGTGGCCGCGGCCTGGGGCCACCAGTACGACCCGGCGGAGGCCGCCGACGTCAGCGTGACCCGGCCCGGTGACCTGCTGGCGCTGCTCGGCTGACGGGGCGGCGAAGAGCGCCGTCAGCTCCCGAGGGCCAGGCGCACGGCCGCGTCGGGTGTGGCCGCGTGGACCGGCCCGGGCACCGGGGCGCCGTGGGCGTCGACGACGCGCCAGCCGCCGAGCACCACCACCGGGATCCCGCCGCGCCGCATCGCCAGCGCCACCTCGCTGAGCGTTCCCCAGGAGCCGCCCACGGCGATCACCGCGTCCGCGCTCCACACCAGGATGGCGTTGCGGGCCTGGCCCATGTTGGTCACCACGGAGGCGGACAGCTCCGCGAGGGCCGGAGCGGTGCCGTCGTCGGGGCGTACCCCGATGACCAGGCCGGCGCGGTCGCGGACGCCGGCGGCGACCGCGGCCATCACCCCGCCGCCTCCGCCGCAGAGCACCGTGACGCCGCGCTCGGCCAGCAGCTCCCCCACCCGCCGGGCCTGCGCCGTCTCCTCCGGCGTCGCCTCCGCCGGCCCGCACACCGCCACCTGCACCCCGCCATTGTCCCGGCCCCGGGGCCGCCCGCCGCATGATCGACGGATCCGGTACGGCTGGGCTAGCGTGCGGGGATGGGATCGACGGTGACCGAAGCGACGGACCCGTGGTGCCTGCGCCCGGGTGAGGCCGGCGAGCTGCTGCGCGGGCATCCGTGGCGGCGGTTCGTGGTGCTGGGCGACAGCGTGGCCGAGGGCATGTGCGAGCCGGTCGACGGCTACCCCGACCTGCAGTGGGCCGACCGGATCGGCGCCGAGCTGCGCGCCGTGCGGCCCGAGCTGGCGTACCGGAACCTGGGTCGGCGCGGCCTGCGGGCGCACGAGGTACGGGCGATCCAGTTGGCGCCGGCGCTGGAGCTCGCGCCGGACCTGGCGCTGGTGGTGTGCGGCGGCAACGACGCGTTCCGGCCGGCGTACGACCCGGAGGCGGTGGACGCCGAGCTGACCGCCATGGTCACCGCGCTCCAGGGCGCCGGGGCGGACGTCATCACGGTCGGCATGTTCGACGTGTCGCACAGCCCCGCGGTGCCCGACCCGCTGCGAGCCGGCCTCGGCGAGCGGATGCGCCTGCTGTCGGCCCACACCGGACGGCTGGCGGCGCGGCTCGGCACGCTGCACGTGCACCTCACCGACCACCCGCTCGTCGCGGACCCGTCGCTGTACAGCAGCGACGGCCGGCACGGCAGCGCCCGCAGCGACGCGGTAGCCACGGCGGAGACCCTCCGCGTGCTCGGCAGCCACCTCCGCGCACATGCCTGATCGACGGGTGAGCGTCGTCAACGGAGATCGCTTACCGTCGTCCGCACCCTGTCGAGTGGAGGACCCGCGTGGCTGAGCACGAGACGACCGCCTTCCGGACGTCCCCGGCACGGATGGCCGGACTGCTGCTGCTGATCGGCGCCGTGGGCTGGGTGATCGCCCAGACCACGTTCGCCCTCGTGGCCCGGCACCCGCCGACCGACCTGTCCGGCACGGCGGGCTCGGGGGTGGTGTTCGTGGTCGCCTTCACCGCCCTGTCGTTCGTCTTCCACCGGCGCAACTGGCCGGCGGTCGACGTCACCGGCGCGGGGCTGGGCCTGGCCGACAAGGGGCGGGGGGTAGTCCTCCCGTGGCAGGCGATCGAGTCGGCGGTGATCCGGCACGGCGGCCCGCTCACCACCCTCCGGGTCACGCTGCGCCCGGAGGTGGTCCCGCCCGCGGCCACCCTGCAGCCTCGCGTACGCGCTGGCCGGCCGGAATACCGGATCCACATCGGCGTGCTCCGCCCCTCGGCGAAGGCCCTGCGCACGGCGCTGGCCCGCCACCTGCCCGCCCCCACCTGACCCACCCACACCCACCCGCGCCCCGCTCCCGCCCGACGGGCGTCGATCAAGAGGTTTGCGTCAGGAACCGGGCTCTGGATGACGCCAACTTCTTGATCAACGCCGTCTTGCGGGCGGGTCGGGGGTGAGCAGGCCGGTCAGCAGGCTGCGGAGGGTGCGTTCGAAGAGGTCCTCGGCGGGCGGGGCGGACGGGGGTTCGGCGAACGCGGCGGCCAGGTGCGGGTACGCCGCCAGGTCGACGTGGTCGAACGTGACCGTGCCGGCGGCCGCGGCGCTGCGGGCGAACAGCGAGACCACGCCGGTGACCATGGCGATCGCCTCGAACTTCGCGGCCACCCCGGTCCGGACCGGGCGCAGCAGGCCCAGGCAGGCGTCGAAGTAAGCGAGGGTGTTCGGCCCGGGGACCGTGGGCCGGGTGAGCGCGTCGGGCAGCCACGGGTGGCGCCGGTAGAGCGCCAGCTGCCGGCGGGCCAGCAGCACGAACCGGTCCTGCCAGCTCCCGTCGTCGGCCGGGTACGGGAGAAGCTCGCCCACACACCGGTCGACCATGAGGTCGAGCAGGTCGTCCCGCGAGGACAGATGCCGGTAGAGCGAGCCGGCGGCCATCCCGAGCGCACCGGCGACCGCGCGCATCGACACGGCGCCCAGCCCGTCGGCGTCGGCCAGCGCCACGGCGGCGGCCACGATCTCGTCCCGGCTGTGCGTCGGCGCGGGACCGCGGGCGCCGCGCTGCGGCCGGGTCCAGATCGACCGTCCGGCGGAGTCGCCGTCGGCCGGATTCCTCGGTGCGCCGCTCACCACACCACTGTAAACTGCAAACAGCGTTCGCGGTTTCGCGGGGTCGAAGGGAGCGGTCATGCAGCGGATCACGGCACCGGACGGCGCTGGAATCGTCCTGCACTCGACGGGCAGCGGCCCGGATCTCGTGGTGGTGCACGGGGGCGGGGTCACCGCCCACGAATACCGGCGGCTCGCCGCGCGGCTGGCCGACCGGTTCACCGTGCACCGCTACAACCGGAGGGGCCGGGCGGACGCGGCGCCTCGGCGCGAGCCGTACACGGTGGAGCAGGAGATCGACGACCTCGGCGCGGTGCTCGCGCACACCGGCGCCCGCCGGGCCATCGGGCACAGCTACGGCGCGTTCGTCGTGCTGCGGGCCGCGCTCCGGCTGCCGCTGGACCGGATCGCGGTCTACGACGCCCCGCTCCGCCTGGACGGGCACGGCCTGCCGACGGCGTTCCTCGACCCCGCCGAGGAGGCGGTCCGGGTGGGGAACACCGCGCGGGCGCTCGCCATCGTGGGCGCGGCCGTCAACCCGCAGTCACCGGCGTCGAAGCTGCCGCTCGGCGTGCGGACCGCGATCTGCCGGGCGTTCCTGCGCACCGAGGTGGGGCGGACCATGGGCAGCCTCGTGGGGATGACGCTCGCCGAGTCGCGGCAGATCCAGGCGTACGAGGGACCGGCCGAGGAGTACGCAGGGATCGCCGCCGAGACGCTGCTGATCAGCGGCGCCAAGGCCGCGCCCTACTTCACCGAGATCAACGACCGCCTGGGCGCCGTCATCCCCCGGGCCCGGACCCTGCGCGTCCCGGGCAGCCCCCACAACGGGATCGCGGTGGCACCCCCCGCGCTGATCAACCCCCTCACGGCCTTCTTCACGACCCCCACGGCGCCGGCCACCCAGCGTTGATCAAGAGGTTCGCGTCAGGATTCCGGGCCTGCGAGACGCAAACTTCTTGATCAACGCGGGGCGGGGCGGGCGTCAGTCGGTCAGGAGGATGCCGGTCATGAGGACGCCTCTCGCCAGGTTGAGGACCTCCTCGCAGCCGGGGTAGCCGACCCGGGCCAGGGCGCCGGAGCCGGTTCTGCCGAACAGGTACGGGGCGAGGCTGTACGGGACCTCGGCCGTGATGGTCTCGCCGGTCTCGATCTGCACGAAGTCCATGGCCACCCGGTCGGCCTCGTGGTAGCGCTGGAGGATGTTGCCGCCCGCGTCGACGGCGGCGCGGACACCGTCCTCCCACGCCACCGGGCTCATCTCCCGGCCGATCAGCACCCCGTGCCCGGCCGAGCCGCCGGCCGGCTTGGCGACCAGGTCCGCCTGCTCGGCCAGGGCGCGGTCGAGCTGGTCGGCGGTGAGCGCCACGGTGTGCGGGACGTACCGGCGGATCAGCGCCCGGTCGGCCTCGGGCAGCAGGTCGAGGTCGGCCCAGAGCCAGGCGTAGTTCAGCTTGTTGCTGAGCAGCCAGGCCGCGCTGCTCACGAACATCGGCAGGGTGCCGGCCGCGAGGGCGCCGGCCACCGCGTCCAGGCCGGAGCTGGAGGTGACCCGGTTGGGCACGAAGAGCCGGAACAGGGCGTCCACCGGTGCGCCGCCGACCACGAGCCGGCGCTGCTCGTCCAGCGTGGCGGTGCGGACCGGCGCGATGACCAGGTCGATGCCGAAGCGCTTCGCCTGGTCGGCCAGCGGCGAGAGGATCCGGATGAACGTGTCCGGGTCGTCCAGGCCGGGGTATTCGGCGTCGAAGTCCATGAGCAACGCCACCCGGGCGCCGTCGGGCAGGCCGAGGGTGTCGCGGATCGCCACGAACCGCTGGTCGAGCAGGGACGGCGCGGGGCGGACCGGCAGCCCGTCGAGCAGGCCGTGCTCCCGGTACAGCTCGGCGTACCGGTAGATGACCGTGTCGGCGTCGAAGCCGCCGCCCAGGCTGCTGTCGATGTTGTACTCCACGATGCACGGCACACCGCCGGAGAACAGCACGTCCGGCCGGTACGCGGCCAGCAGCCCCTCGTGCAGCGGCTCGTCCTCGTCGAGCAGCCGGGTCTCCCCCACCGGCACGTCGAGCAGCCGGCGCAGTTCCCCGGCGGTGCGGGCCCGCCGCCGGCAGGCCTCGAGGATGAGCTGGGCGATCCGGTCGCAGACCTCGTTCAGCTCGCGGAACGCGTCGGCCGTGAGCACCGGCGGGCGGGCCAGCCGCCACTGCTTGTTGTACGTGGCCCGGCCGTGGAAGATCTTCTCCCAGGCGCCGGCGCCGGCCGCCACCATCGCCGTACGGGTCGGCTCGGGCAGGTCGGTCCACGCCTGCCCGGCGGGCGGCCACGGGTAGTTCGGGTCCATCGTTCATCCGTCCTTAACGGTCAGTTGGATGGCGGCGGTGAGCTGGTCGCGGCCGGGCTGCACGGCCCGGTCCAGGGCGGGCGCGAAGGGCAGCACGGCGCCGTCCGGGCGGGTGACCCGGCGGGGCGGCGCGGCGAGCGGGACGTGCTCGACGACGGTGGCGATGATCTCCCCGGCGATCCCGCAGGACCGGTTGGAGTCGTCCACCACCACGAGGCGCCCGGTGCGGGACACCGAGTCGAGCAGCCCGTCCCAGTCGAACGGGTACAGCGTGCGCGGGTCGAACACCTCCACGGAGACCTGGCCGGCCAGTTCCTCGGCGACGGCCAGGGCGTCGTGCACGAGGTGCCCGACGGCGACCACCGTGACGTCGGCGCCCGGGCGGCGCACCACGCCCCGTCCCAGCGGCACCGGGGCGAGGTCGGTGACGTCCGCCCGCACGTCGAGCGCCCCGGCGGGGGCGAACACCACGACCGGGTCGTCGCAGCGGATCGCCGAGACCAGCAGCCCGTACGCGTCGGCCGGAGTGGCCGGCACCACGGTGGTCACCCCGACGTGCGCGAAGAGGCCGTACGGGTGGTCGGAGTGCTGCCCGGCCCAGCCGGTGCGGGAGCCGGAGCCGGGCACCAGGTAGGTGACCGGCACCGCGCACTGGCCGCCGGTCATCAGCGGGAACTTGTGGGCGTGGTTGACGATCTGCTCGAAGACCAGGAAGAGCAGCGAGGGGATCTGGAACTCGATCACCGGCCGCGCCCCGGCCAGCGCGGCGCCGGTGGCGAAGCTGGTGAACGCCTGCTCCGACAGGGGCGTGTCGAGGACCCGCTCCGGGCCGAACTTCTTCAGCAGGCCGGTGGTGACACCGGCGGCGGCCACCCGGATGTCCTCGCCGAGCAGGAACACCGACTCGTCGCGAGTCATCTCGTCGGCGAGCGCCCGGGTGAGCGCCCTGCGGTAGGAGAGCCGGGGCATCAGCCACCTCCGGTCCGGGCGGTGAGCCCGCTGGCGTACAGGTGGTCGAGGGCGGTGGCGGGGTCGGGCGCGGGGCCGGCCAGCGCGAAGTCCACCGCCGCGGCGAGGGTGGCCTCGACCTCCGCGTCGACCGCCGCGCGGACCTCGGCGGGCAGCCGGTCGCCCTGGATGAGCACGGGGTCCCGGCGGCGCGCCGCCGCCACCTCCTCGGGCGGGCGGTAGTCGAGGCGTACCCGGTGTTCGAAGGTGTGGTGGGCGTCGAACCGGTAGGTGCGGGCCTCGACCAGTTCGGGGCCGCCGCCGGCGCGCATCCGCGCGACGGCGGCGGCGGTGACCGCGCGTACCTGCTCGGGGTCCTGGCCGTCGACGGCGGTCGCCGGCATGCCGAAGGCGGCGGCGCGGCCGGCGATGGTGCCGGCCACCGCGCCCTCGACCGGCATGGTGGTGGCGTAGCCGTTGTTCTCGCAGACGAACAGCACCGGCACCCGCCAGAGCGCGGCCAGGTTGAACGCTTCGAGGAGCATCCCCTCGTTGACCGCGCCGTCGCCGAAGAAGGTCGCCCCCACCACGTCGTCGCCGCGCCGCCGGCGCGCCCACACCGCTCCGGTGAGGATCGCGCCGGCGGCCCCGACGATGGCGTTGGCGCCGAGCACCCCGACGCCGAGGTCGGCGGCGTGCATCGACCCGCCCCGGCCGCGGTTGAGCCCGGTGACCCGGCCGCACAGCTCGGCGAGCATCCGGGCCGGGTCGGCGCCCTTGGCGAGCACGTGCCCGTGCCCGCGGTGGGTGCCGGTCACCAGGTCCCCGGGGCCCAGCGCCGCGCAGACGCCGGCGGCGACGCCCTCCTGGCCGAGGTACGGGTGGATGCCGCCGACGATCTCACCGGCGTCGACCAGCTCGATGGCCCGCTCCTCGAAGCGGCGGATGAGCCGGACCGTCCGGTAGAGGCCGGCCGGGTCGGGACCGGTCACGCCGGGCGGCCCTCCTTGATCGCGGCCAGGATGTCGTCCCAGAGCCGCGCGCGGGCGGCGAGGGCGGCGTTGACCGTGTCGGCGCACTCCTGCCATTTCCCGTCGTCGTCGCCGCACAGGTCGGCGAGCATCTGCATGGCCATGGGCGTGTGCTGCTCGCCGTCGACCTCGATGTGCCGCTCCAGGTAGTCGACGAACGTGTTGAGCCGGTTGCTGCGCTCGTTGACCGCCACGACCTGGGTGAACATCTCCGGGATGAGGTCCTCCCGGCCGAACGCGAAGGCGGCCGCCTGGCAGTGCACCGGGGTGCTCTCGATGATCCGCCAGGTGGTGGCGGCGAACGCGGCCGAGGGCGCGGGCACGCCCGCCTCGGCCAGCGCCGCGGTGACCGGGCGGCCGGCGCGCAGCAGGTCGACCAGCCGGTCCACGGCCCCGGTGTCGGCCCCAGCCTCCCGCATGCCCCGCACGTACAGCTCGAAGTGGCTGATGTAGCCGTCGCCCAGCTCGTCGCTCTCCTCGACCATGACGATGTCGTTGATGAGGCGGCGGCTGCCGGTCGGGCCGGTGGGGATCCACGGGACGGCCACGCAGGTGAGCTGGCGCTGCAACGACTTCAGCAGCGACATGAAGTCCCACACCGCGAAGACGTGGTGCTCCATGAACGTGACCAGCGCCTCGTGGGTGTCCAGGTTGGCGTAGAGCGGGTGCTTGACCACCACGTCGCGGCGGTCGGTCACGGCCCGCTCCAGCCGCTCGATGCCCGGGTGGGTCCTCCCCCAGTCGTACCGTGACATGTCAGCCTCCCTGCGGGGCGCGGTCGCGCCAGATGACCGGGCAGAAGTCGGGGTCGGCGTAGTCCGGCCGGCCCTCGGGGGTGCGGCGGACCAGCACGTCGTGGTTGTACGCGGCGAGCGTGCCGTCGGAGAGCGGATACTCCCGCCAGGCGTTGGCGCCGTCCTGCAGGTGCAGCGAGACGGCCTGCCGGGGGCGGCCGCTGACGTTCGGGCCGCTGCCGTGGTAGACGCGGCAGTGGTGGAAGCTCATGTGCCCCTTGGGGATCACCATGGGCACCTTGCGGATCTCCGCCCGGTTGTGCGCGGCGTTCTCGGCGAGCATCGCCTCCAGCTGGTCGCGGTCCCGGTCGGCGAAGTGCCGGACCACGGTGTCGTCGGCGCCGACCTCCCGCCAGCGGTGCGAGCCGTCGACGATGGTGATCGTGCCCATCTCCTCGCCGCAGTCGTGGAACGGGATGAACGCGGTGAGCATGTTCTCCGAGGAGGAGGACGCCCAGTAGTGCTTGTCGAAGTGCCAGGGCACGATGTTGGACGGCTCGCCGGAGATCGGCGGCTTGTAGATGAGGGTGGACTGGAAGATCCGGATCTCGTCGGCGCGCGCGAGCCGGGCGGCGACCGCCCCGATCAGCGGCTTGCGGAGGATCCGGCCGAGCGCGTCGTGCTCGTGGTGCACGTAGTCGTTGTGCCGCTGCACGTCGCCCTTGGCGGGCTCCCAGTAGGCCAGCTTCGGCGGGCGGACGGGCAGCCGCCGGTCCCGCTCGCCGGCGTAGTAGCGGTCGGTCGCCGCCACGAGGGTGTCCACCTCGTCGTCGGTGAGCAGCTTCCTGCTCAGGTACCAGCCGTGCTCGGCGTAGTGCCGCACGTCCTCCTCGGACGGCAGCAGCGCCTCCTCCTCGGCCGTCAGCACCGGATGTGTCGTGGTCATGCCCGAACCCCTCCTGCCGTCCCGGCCGCGGCGGCAGGGGTCGCCCCCGCCGCGGCGAGTTCGCGTTCCTTGGCCTCGTAGAGCGCCTTGATGTTGCCGCTGCCGAAGGTGCGCGCCCCGCGCCGCTCGATGAGTTCGAGGAAGAGGGTGCGGCGCACGTGCATCGACTCGGTGAAGATCTGCAGCAGCTGGCCGTCGTGGTCCGAGTCGACCAGGATGCTGAGGTCGCGCAGCCGTTCCAGCGGCGCGTCCACCTTGCCGACCCGCCGTTCCAGGTCGTCGTAGTAGGTGTCCGGAGTGCCGGCGAAGCGCACCCCCCGGCCGGCGAGGGCGCCGACCGCCGTGACGATGTCGTCGGTGCGCAGCCCGAGGTGCTGCACCCCGGCGCCGGCGTGCCAGCGCAGGAAGTCCTCGATCTGCCCGGGCCGCCGGCCGGTGTCCGGCTCCAGCAGCACGAGGGTCACCCGCCCGGACGGGCTCTGCACCACCTTCGAGTTCATGGCCTGCCCGGCGACCTCGATGTGCTCCTCGAAGATCTGCGCGAAGCCGAAGACCTTCTCGTAGTGCCCGATCGTCTCGTCGAGCTGGCCCGGCGGCACGCAGACCGCCAGGTGGTCGATCTCGGCGAGCAGCGGGATGTCCCCGCCGCCGGGCCGCGCCTCGATGGCGCCCGGCAGGAACGCCGTCCGGTCGCCGCGCCGCTCGACCAGCCGGTGCAACACGTCGCCGAAGCCGCCGACCTCGGCGGTCACCACCTCGGCGTCCGCCCCCGTGAAGGTGCGCGGCGCGGTCACCCCGGTCGCACCCCGGGCCACCAGCTCCGCATACGCCCCGGCGGCGTCGTCGACCTCCAGGGCCACCACGGCGATGCCGTCGCCGTGCCGCTGCACGTACGTCGAGGCCGGGTGCTCGGCGGTCAGCCCGCTGGTGAGCACCATCCGGACGGCGGCCTGTTCGAGCAGCAGCGAGCGCTGCCCGGCCAGGCCGGTCTCCGGGCCGCCCTGGCCCCGCAGCCGGAAGCCGACGGCCGTCTCGAAGTAGAAGGCGGCCTGGCGGGCGTCCCCCACGTACAGCTCGATGTGGTCTATTCCGTTGATGTCCATCGGTAGCCTTTCCCCCTGTTCCCCCCGTTACTGCGACCCGGGCGTCCGCCCGGGGTGGAGTCCGATCAGTTCGCCGAGGTCGGCCCGGCGGCCCGCCGGGCCGGTGCAGGCACCCGGCGCAGCAGCAGGCTGACGTTCTGGCCGCCGAACCCGAACGAGTTGGTCAGCGCGTGCTCGGCCCGGGTGGCCCGCGGCGCGGCACGGACGTGGTCCGCCTCGCAGTCCGGGTCCGGGTCGTCGAGGTGGTAGGTGGGCGGGAGCAGCCCGCGCCCGAGGGCGAGGGCGGTGGCCGCCGCCTCCAGCACGCCGGAGGCGCCGAGCAGGTGCCCCGTGAGGGCCTTGGTGGAGCTGACCGGCACGCCGCCCACCCCGAACACCGCCGCGAGGGCGGTGGTCTCGGCGATGTCGCCGAGTTTCGTGCCGGTGCCGTGCGCGTTGACGTAGCCGACCTCGACCGGCGTCACTCCCCCGCCGGCCAGCGCCCGGCGCATGCACGCCGCCGCCCCGGCGCCGTCCGGGCGGGGCGCGGTCGGGTGGTGGGCGTCGGTGTTCACCCCGTAGCCGGCGACCTCGGCGTAGCCGGTGACCCCCCGGGCGGCGGCGTGCCCGGCGCGTTCCAGCACCAGCAGCGCCGCCCCCTCGGCGAGTACGAACCCGTTGCGCCGCTTGTCGAACGGGCGGCTCGCCTCGGTGGGCTCGTCCCAGCCCCGGGCCAGGGCGCGGGCGTTGCCGAAGGTGTCGGCGAAGGTCGGGAAGAGCGGCGCCTCGCTCGCCCCGCACACCACCACGTCGGCCTCCCCGGCCTCGATGAGGCGTACCCCGTCGGCCACGGCCTGGGCGCCGGAGGCGCAGGCCGTGCCCACCGCGGAGCTGTAACCCCGGATGCCGTGGGCGATGGCGATCCGGGCCGACGGCATGTTCGGCAGGATCCCGGTGAGCAGGTACGGGCTGACCGCGGCCCGGCCCCGCGCGGCGCGGGCCAGGACCTGGCTCTCCAGGGTGGACATCCCGCCGACCCCGCCGACGATCACGCCGATCCGGTCCGGGTCGACGTCCCGCCCGACCTCGAGGCCCGCGTCGGCGAGCGCCTCGGCGGCGGTCAGCAGGGCGAGCAGCACGACCCGGTCGAGCACCTTGGTCTCCGGGCCGGAGGCGACGCCGCGCGGGTCGATCTCCGGCAGGACCCCGGCCACCTCCAGGCTGTCCCGGGCCGGGTGCCCCTCGGGCGGCCGGCGCAGCCCGGACCGGCCGGTGGTGAGCGCCGTGAACGTCTCCTCGACGCCCCGGCCGGCCGGGGTGAACAGCCCCATGCCGGTGACGAGGGCGCTCATGACGGGGCCTCGGCCAGGTACCGCTCGCGCAGCGCCACCTTGCGGACCTTGCCGGTCACGGTGACCGGGATGTCGTCGGCGCGTACCGGCACCACCCGGCGCAGGGTGGCGGCCAGGTCCGGCCCGACGGCGGCGCGGATCCGCGCGCTGCGGTCCTCGGCCGGGTCCGCCCCGGCGGCCAGTTCCAGCAGCACGTCGGTCACCACCCTGTCGTTCTCCTTGACGATCACCACGGTGCAGTCGGTGACGTCGGCGCAGGCGGCGAGGATGCGTTCCTCGGACAGCGCCGTGAAGAACCGCGTTCCGTCGCCCGCCTCGACCGAGTCCACCGCCCGGTCCAGGTGGTACCAGCGGCCGTCGGCGTCGGCGCGGACCAGGTCGCCCGTGAGGTACCAGCCGCGCAGCCGGGACCGGTAGGTGGTGACCGAGTCGTTCCAGTAGCCGCGGAACAGCGACGGCGAGTCGACGCCCAGCCAGCCGACCTGCCCGGGCGGCAGCTCGTCGCCCGCCTCGTCGAGCACGGCGACCTTCGTGAACCGGTACGGGCGGCCGACGCAGCGGCCGTACCGGTCGGTGTCGACGGTGTGGGTGATGTGGAACATCGAGTGCCCCATCTCGCTGGAGCCGAGCCCGTCGATGAAGACCGAGCCGGGCACCCGGGTCACCCCGTCGCGGGTCATGACGTCCCGCGAGCCCACCTTCACGAGCCGGCGCACGTGCGGCTCGTGCGAGCAGTCGCCGGTGTTGAACCACAGCCGCACCGAGTCCAGGTCGTACGCGGACAGGTCGAAGCGGGCCAGCTCGGCCCAGGTGACGGAGAACCCGAACACGCCGTCCGGCCGCCAGCGCTGGACGGCGTCGAGGACCCGCTCGCCGCCCTGCTCGGAGAGTAGGTACATCTCCGCGCGGTTGCCGAGCGCCTGGTTGACCATGAGCACGGTCGCGGTGTGCGGGGCGGGCAGCGCGTTGAGGATCCGGCTGGTGCCCTGCGCCTGCGGCATGGCGAGCAGGTGCCGGGTGGCGGCGAAGAGGCTGGCGTGGGAGTGCAGCACCGCCTTCGGCACCCCGGTGGTGCCCGAGGTGTGGGTGATGACGATCGGGTCGTCGTCGTGGTGCCGGTAGCGCTCCGGGGCCACGGCCGGGTCGCCGCCGCCCGCCTCGGCGGGCTCGCCGAGCAGGGGCGCCCCCAGGTCGTGCCCCTGCAGGGCCGCGGCGTGCGCGGCGTCGGCGAGCACCCCGGCGGCGCGCAGCCGGCGGATGTACTCGGCGGCGATCTCCGGGCGCAGCCGGCCGTTCATCAGCGCCGGGATCGCGCCGAGCCGGGCCAGCGCCAGGAACGACAGCACCATGTCGGCGGCGGCGCCGGCCCAGACGGCGACCGGGTCCCGTGGCCGGACGCCCCGCTCGTGCAGCCAGGCGGCCCGGGCGGCGACCAGCTCGTCGAGCCGGCCCAGGGTCAGCGGGGTCTCGGCCGGGTGGCCGTCGACCGCCGTGTCGAAGGTGAGTCCCGGCCCGTCCGGGTCGGCGCCGTGGGCCAGCACCCGGGCGAGCACGTTGCCCGCGCCCAGCTCGGTGTCGGCCGCGAGGGCGCCGCGCAGTCCCTTCGTCCTCATTGACGTGTTCCCTCCCCCAGCAGCACCGCGGTCGCCTCGCCCGGCGTACCGTCCGGTGCCTGTTCGATCAGGACCAGCAACGCCTGTGCGGCGTCGCCGTCGTACAGCAGCAGGTCCGCCTCGGCGGCGCCCTCGGCCCACGGGTCCCCCGTCGGGCTCAGGCACACCACCGGCCCGTCCAGCCCCCAGCGCGCCGCGACGTGCCCGGCCACGCTGTTCGGCACCGACTGGAAGAAGAACAGCGGGCCGACCCGGCCGCCAGCTGCCACCGTGGCCCGGACGTGCGCGGCGCTGGCCCGGTCGCCGCTCGCGCTGACCAGCACCACCGCCGTCCGGTTGCCGGCGGGCAGTGGCCCGGACCCGTACCGGCGCCGCAGGCACCGCTCGGCCACCGCCACGACGAGCGGCGCGAACGTCGAGTGCACGAACCCCGGCACCGGAGGCGGCGGGCCGTCCCCACCCTCGGGCCACCGCGCCTCGGCGAGCGTCACCCCTCCACGCGATCTTGCAGTTTGTGCCCACGAGGCGGGCCTTACGCCCGAGTTGTCGGGGCGGGAAGTGCACGATCGCGGGTCGGGGTGGGCGGCGGTCACGGCGCACTCACCAGGAGGGCCGTGTTGGCGCCGCCGAACGCGGCGTTCAACGTCAGGGCGTACGGCGTCGGTGCGGGGCGGGGGGCGTCCGTGATGACGTCCAGCGGGCAGTTCTCGTCGGGGCCGAGCCAGCCGGCGTTGACCGGCAGCTTGCCGTGCCCCAGCGCGAGTGCCGTGACCACCAGTTCCAGCAGGCCGGACGCCTCCAGCGCGTGCCCGTGCACCGCCTTCGTGGAGCTGACCGGGATCCGCCCGGCCGCCGCGCCGAACACCCGGCCCAGCGCCGCCGCCTCGGAGGCGTCGCTGTAGGGGGTGCCGGTGGCGTTGGCGTTGACGTAGCCCACCGCCCCGGCCGGGAGCCCGGCCCGGCGCAGCGCCGCCTCGGCCGCCCGGGCCAGGCCATGCCCCAGCGGGTCCGGCTGGCAGGGGTGGTACGCGTCGCCCGCCCGCCCCCAGCCGGCGACGGTGGCCACCGTGGGGGCGCCCCGCGCGCCGGCCGCGTGCGCCGACTCCAGCACGACCGCCGCCACCCCGTCACCGAGCAGCAGACCCTGGCGGCCGGCGCTGAACGGGCGGACCGCCCCGTCGGCGGCGAACGCCCGGCCGGCGTCGAAGAGGGCGTACTGGTCCGGCTCGACCAGGTAGCCGGCCGCGACCACGACCCGGTCCAGGTCGCCCCGGCCGACCAGGGTCGCGGCGTCGGCGACCGCGGTGCTCGCCGACACGCAGGCGGTGGTGTAGACGCGGGTGCCTCCACCCAGGCCGCAGCGGCGGGCCAGGTGACCGGCCAGCGCCGGCACCTCCGGCCCGGCGTCCCGGCCGCCTGGCGGCTCGGCGTCCCGGCCGCTCGGCGGCCCGGGTGGGTCTCCGGGCGGCGTGGCCGGCGCCGGCAGCGAGTGCGGGCCGCCGTGGGTGGCCAGGAACAGCGCCGCGCCGGCCCGGTGCGGGCCGTCCAGGCCGGCGGCCCGGCACGCGCGGTCGACCGCGTCGGTCAGCTCGTCGGCGAGGGCGCCGACCTCCGGCAGCGTGGCCGCCACGGTGACCCGGCGGCCGGCGGTGTCGAAGCGGCGCACCGGCGCGAACGCCGGGGTGCCGGCGAGCACCCCGGCGAGCAGCGCGTCGGCGCCCCTGCCGAGGGCGCTGAGCGCGTGGACGCCGGTGATCCTCAGGTGCTCCCGCTCAGCCATCTGCGGGGACGGTCAGCGAGGACTGGAACACCGCGAGGGCGTCGTCGACGGTGCGGATGCCGGCGAGCTGGTCGTCGGTCAGCTCCAGCCGGCGGCCGTAGCGTTGCTCGACGAGGTGCACGAGCCAGGCCAGCTCCATCGAGCCGATCCGGTCGGGCACCTGGTCGACGGGTTTCGCGGTCAGCTCGGCGAGCATGCTCACCAGGTCAGCTCGCCCCAGGTCGGGCTGACCGGTCATCAGGAGTTGTCGCTGTTCGCGATCACCCGGTCGGCGACCATCGTGGTGAACTCGCCGACCGTCATGAGCGCCAGCTTCTCCGACTCGTCGTCGGGGAACGTGAGGCCGTACCGGTCCTCGACCCGGACCGCGAGGTCGGCCAGGGCCAGCGACTCGAGGTCGACGCCGGAGGGGCCGAGGGTGGTGTCGTCGTCGATGTCCTCGACGTCGTAGTTCATGTCGGCGAGCTGCTCGATGACGAAGGCGCGGACCTCGTCTCGCATGGCGTTAACCTCTTTCCGTGAACCAGCTACCGGTGCCCGGTCGGGACACCGTGTACGTGTGGACCGGCCGTGCCGACGGCGACCAGCGGGTGCTGGCGCGGCGGCTGCTCAGGCGCGCGGGTGGCGCGTTGCTCGGCCGGCCCGAGGCGGAGATCGGGGTGGGACGGGCGCCCGGCGGGCGCCCGGAGGTGTACGCCGGCGGGCGGACGCTGCCGGTCGGCGTCAGCCACGCCGGTGGGGTGGTCGTGGTGGCCGCCCGGGCGGGCGGGCCGGTCGGGGTCGACGTGGAGCGGCGCCGGCCGCTGCCCGCCGTGTCCCTGGCCCGGCGCTGGTACGACCCGGACGAGGCGGCGTGGCTGGCCGCCCGGGCCGAGGCCGGCCGGGACCTGGACTTCCTGCGCCTGTGGACGGCCAAGGAGGCGGTCGGCAAGGCGCTCGGGGTGGGGCTGCGCGACGGGGGGCTGCGGCGCCGGATGCCGGTGCCGGACGGCGGCGGCGAGCTGCTGCGCCCGGTGCCCGGCTGTGCCGGCGTGCGGGTCGGCCATCCGGCCGGCGGGCCGGGCCTGGTGCTCGCCGTCGCGGTCGCCGGGGCGGCCGGGCCCGTCGAGGTCGCCCTCGAACAGGGGGCCGGTCATGACGCGGCGTCCCGCAGCGCCGAGGTGGCGCGGACCAGCTTGCCGGTGGTCGTGCGGGGCAACTGAGCGAGCAGGTGCAGGGTCCGGGGCCGTTTGTAGCCGGCCAGGCGCTCGGCGAGCAGCTTGTCCAGGGTGTCCTCGGCGAGCGAGCCGTCGGTCTGCACGTACGCGGTGATGCCGTCGTCCCAGACCACCACGGCGGCCGTCACCCCGGGCAGCTCGGCGACGGTCGCCTCCACCTCGGTGAGGTCGACCTTCAGGCCGCCCACCGACACCTGCGAGTCGAGCCGCCCCTTGACGGTGACCAGGCCGGTGCCCGGGTCGACCGTGCCGGCGTCGCGGGTGTGCAGCCAGCCGTCGGCCCAGCGGGTCGGGTCGGCCAGCCCGACGTACGGGTTGGCCGGGCAGCTCACCCACAGCTCGCCGCCCGACTCCCGGACCCGGATACCGGGGGCGGGGGCGATGGCGGGGCGGTGTGCGCCGTACAGGTCGGTGCCGATGACGCCGACCTCGGTCATCCCGTACATGTTGCCCAGGGGGACGCCGTAGCGGTCGGTGAAGGCGCGGGCGACGGCGGCCGGGACCAGCTCGCCGCCGGTGGTCATGCGCTTGAGCTGCGGGAGCGGGCCGGACGGGACGGTGGAGGCCAGCAGGCCGATGTGGAACGGCACGCCGAGCACGGTGGCCGGGCTGTCCTGGGCGGCCACGGCGGCGAGGATCGCGTCGCCGCTCAGCCGCTCCGGCGGGCACAGCTCGACGCCGGCGTGCAGCCCGTAGAGCAGGCCGCCGACCAGGCCGAGCACGTGCACCATCGAGGGCAGCAGGACGATCCGCTCGCCGGGCAGCGCCACTCCGTCGATCCTCGTGTAGCGGTGCACCTCGCCGACCAGGTCCGCCGCGGTGCGGCCGATCACCTTGGACGGCCCGGTCGAGCCGGAACTGAGCTGGATGACCGCGTGCGGGCTGCCGGCGGGGCGGTCCGAGTAGGCGGTCACGCCCTCGGTGACGTCCACGAAGATCCGCAGGGCGCCGCCGCCGGTCCGCACGGGGGCCACCACCACCTGCGGGACGAGGCGGCGCAGGGCCTTGTCGACCTCGTGGTCGGTGAGCCGGTGGTCGAGCAGGATCGCCTGGGCGCCGGTGCGCCAGGTGGCCAGCAGGTTCACGACGTACGCCAGCGACGGGGGCAGCCGCAGCGCGGCGGCGCCGCCGGGGCGCAGGCCGGCCTCGGTCAGCCGGGCCTGCGCCGCGCCGACGAGGCGGTGCAGGGTGGCCTTGTCGACCGGCTCGGGCAGACGGAGACAGATGTCGGTGGGACGCCCGGTGAACAGAGTGTCGTCCACCCAACTCGCGTCCGTCGACACCGGATCTTCCGCCATAGGATGTGCTGTCACGACCGCCCACCGCCCAGCCTCGAAGTGGGCGAAATCCGCCCATCAGGTGCGTTCTCCGGGGTGCTGACGGAACAGTACGACAGCCGTCGGATCCATTGCTACATGCAAATGGCTAGATCAATGAGGGCGGCTGGGCGGATTGCTCAGGATCGATCGGACAGGCAGGATCGATGCCACGCCGGCTCGGTACCCCGCCGGCCGCCCCGCGCTGTCCTCGGGCGGGGCGCGCCGCGGTCCGGCGCGTCGCTACGCTCGGGGCATGTTCCGTGCGGCCCGGCCCGACGACTTCGCGCAGATCATCCGCCTCTACCGGCAATTGCAGCCCGATGATCCGCGGTTGACCGACGGATCCGACGAGCGGGCCTTCGCGCAGATCCTGAGCAATCCGGCGCTGCACCTGTTCGTCCTCGAACTGGACGGGGTCGTCGTCGCCAGCACGTACCTCAACGTGATCCCCAACATCAGCCGATCGGCGTCGCCCTACGCCGTCATCGAGAACGTCATCGTCGAGGAGTCGCGGCGCGGCACCGGACTGGGCAAGCAGATCATGGCCGGCACGCTCCAGGCCGCGTGGGACGCGGGCTGTTACAAGGCGATGCTGATGACCGGCTCGCGCCGGCCCGCGACCCACGCCTTCTACCGGGCCTGCGGGTTCTCGGGCGACGTCAAGACGGCGTACCTGGCTCGACCGTCCTGACGCGGCGCCCCGTCACCTCTCGTCCATCGGCGGCGGGGGCGCGGCGCCGCGGAGGACCACCGCGCTGTTGAAGCCGTCGAACCCCCGCGCGCCGACCAGGGCGATGCGGCTGCGCGGCGGGCGTGGCCGGCGCAGGAAGGTCAGTTCGCAGCCGGGCGCCGGATCCTCCGGCCCGGCCGAGGCGGGCAGCAGCGCGTGGTGGAAGGCGAGCAGGGCGGTGGCCGCGTCCAGCGCGGAACCGCCCTGGTGGGCCCGGCCGGTGAGCGGTTTCTGGGTGGTCACCGGCGGGGTCGTCGCGCCGAAGACGGTGCGCAGGGCCGCCGCCTCGGCCCGGTCGTACGCCGGCACGCCGAGCGCGTCGGGCCAGATGACGTCCACGTCGTGCGGGCGGACCGCGGCCCGGTCCAGGGCCAGGCGCAGCGCCCGGGCGTAGTGGATCGGGTCCGGGCCGGCCTCGGCGTCGGTCGGCGCCGCGTCGTGGGTGGCCGCCCAGCCGGTGATCTCCCCGTAGATCCGGGCGCCCCGGGCCAGCGCGTGCCCCAGCTCCTCCACCACGAAGACGGCGCCGCCCTCGGCCGGCACGTAGCCGGTGGCGCCCGCGTCGAACGGCCGGTACGCCCGCTCCGGGTCGGCCACGTCGCTGAGCAGGCCCGAGCGGAGCTGGCAGGCCAGCGCGTACGGGCTGAGCGGGCACTCGGTCGCCCCGGCCACCACGAGCGGGGTGCCGCGCCGGATGGTCCGCACCGCGTGGGCGAGGCTGTCCAGCCCGCCGGCCGACTCGGAGACGGTCACCCCGCACGGCCCCTTGAGCTGGTGCCGGATGGACAGCTGGCCCACGCTGGCCGCATAGAACCAGGCGATCGACTGGTACGCACCGACGGTCCGGGTCGGCCCGCCCCAGAGCCGTTGCAGTTCCCGCTGCCCGAACAGGTTCCCGCCCGACGAGCTGGCCAGGGTGACCGCCCACTGGTACGGGTCGGGCGCCTCCTCGGGCAGGCCGGCGTCCGCGAGGGCCAGGCGGGTGGCGGCGAAGCCGAGGTGCGTCCACCGGTCGGTCTGCACCCGCTGCCGCGTGTCGGCGAACCCGGCCGGGTCGAAGTCGGGCACCTCCCCGCCCACCCGCGTCGGGTAGCCGGCCGGGTCGAACAGGGTGATCGGCCCGGTGCGCCGGGTGCCGGCGAGCACGGCGTTCCAGTGCGCGTCGGCGCCGACGCCGGTCGGTGCGACCACCCCGATCCCGGTCACCACGGCCCGGGCGGTCACGGGTGCACCGCCAGGCGGCGGAAGATCATCGCGGACTGGAAGCCGCCGAAGCCGCTGCCCACCGACAGCGCCACGTCCACCGGCACCTCCCGGGCCTCGTTGGGCACGTAGTCCAGATCGCACTCCGGGTCCCGGGTGGTCCAGTTGGCGGTGGGCGGGACCACGCCGTACTCGATGGCCAGCGCGCACGCGGCCATCTCGATGGAGCCGATGGCGCCGAGCGAGTGCCCGACCATCGACTTGATCGAGCTGACCGGCACCCGGTACGCCGTGGCGCCCAGCGCCCGCTTGAACGCGGCGGTCTCGTGCCGGTCGTTCTGCCGGGTGCCCGAGCCGTGCGCGCTCACGTACGACACGGCCGACGGTGCGAGCCGGGCCTGGCGCAGCGCGTCGCTGATGGCCACGGCCATCTCCGCGCCGTCGGGACGCAGCCCGGTCATATGGAACCCGTTGCTGCGACTGGCGTAGCCGGCCACCTCGCAGTAGACGTGCGCGCCCCGCCGGCGGGCGTGCTCGGCCTCCTCCAGCACCAGCACGGCGGCGCCCTCGGCCAGCACGAAGCCGTGCCGGTCCGCGTCGAACGGCCGCGAGGCGTGCTCCGGGTCGTCGTTGTCCGGGCTGGTCGCACCGATGGCGTCGAAGGAGGCGACGGTGACCGGGGAGATCGGCGAGTCGGCGGCGCCGGCCAGCACGATGTCCGCCTCGCCGTCGGCGACGAGCTGGTGGGCGTACCCGATGGCGTCGATGCCGGAGGTGCAGCCGGTGGAGATCACCTGGGCGGGGCCGTGCAGCCCGTGCCGGACCGCCACGTCGGCGGCCAGGCTGCTCGGGATCAGCGCCTGGTACAGGTACGGCCCGCCGAGGGTGTGGTCGACCAGCCAGTGCCGGCCGGAGTCGCTGACCCGGACGTACTCCTTCTCCAGCGCCATGGTGCCGCCGACCGCGGTACCGAGCACCACGCCGGTCCGTTCCCGCTCGGCGTCGGAGAGGGTCAGGCCGCTGTCGGCGAGCGCCTCGGCGGAGCAGGCGAGGGCGAACTGCACGTACCGGTCGGCGCGCTGCCGCTCGGCGAGGGTGATGCCGGCGGCGTCCGGGTCGAAGTCGCACTCGGCGGCGATCTGCGAGCGGAACGGCGACGGGTCGAAGAAGCTGATCCGCCGGGTGGCGGTGCGCCCCTCGGTGATGGTCTTCCAGAACCGGTCCCGGGTGGCGCCGCCGGGGGCGACGACGCCGACGCCGGTGACCACGGTGCGCCGGCCGGTCACGACGGCTCCCGTGGCGGTGGTGCCGCGCTCTCGGTGTCGACGTGGCCGAGTTCCGGGCGAGGTGCCAGTGGTCCGAGGTGGAAGACCACCTCGGCGGGCTCGTCGCCGGTGTTGCGCAGCCGGTGCCGCACGTCCTTGGCCACGAACAGCGCCTCCCCGGCGGCGAGCGGCACCGGCCGGTCGTCCAGGTCGACCGTGATGACGCCGCGGGCGACGTAGAGGAACTCCTCGCTGTAGGGGTGGTAGTGCTCGGCGATCCGCTCCCCCGGCGCGAGGGTGGCCACCCCCAGGAAGCCGGAGGTGCTGCCGACGGTCTTCGGGCCGAGCAGCACCCGCAGCTCGCCGCCGCGCCGCCGGTCGGCGGTGACGTCGTGGACGGAGACCCGGGCCGTGGTGGTGTCGGTCATCGTGCGCCTCCCGCGTGCGCCCGCTCGATCTTCTCCTTGATGACGGCGAGCTGGACCTTGCTGTTGGTGTTGATCCGCTCGGTCATGCCGGCGTTGTCGACCGGCGCCGTGGGCTTCATGGCGAAGTCCTGCACCCACGTCATCCGGGTGCCGCCGGGGATCTCGTCGTAGCGCCAGTAGATGCGCATGTACTCGAAGGGGCCGGTCTCCACCCGCCGGGCGCGCACCTCCCGGGTGGCCGGGTCGGCGGTGCGTTCGCTGACCCAGCTCCACGACGTGCCGTTCTCGTCCGGGTGCATGGTGAGCCGGAACCGGACCGTGTCGCCGTCGGAGTGCAGGATCTCGGCCACCGCGTACTCGGTGAACAGCTCGGTCCACCGGGCCACGTCGTTGGTGATCTCCCAGACCAGCGGCAGCGGCGCGGCGATGTCGACGGCGTTCTCGGTGTGCCCGGGCGGGTCGGCCTTCCGGGCCACCAGGTCGGCGACGCCGGCGATGCTGAGCTGCCCGGCCTGCTCGGGGATCTTCACCTGCCACCGGTCGGCCACCACGGCGGAGAGCTCGAGCAGCGCCAGCGAGTCCATGCCCAGCTCCTCGAGGCTGGCGGCCGGCGTGCGGGCGGCCGCGTCGGGGTCCAGGCCGCAGTGAGTCACCAGGATGTCGGTGATCTCGTTGGCGAGCGGGCGGTCGGGGGCGACGGTCATGGGTTCCTCCAGGCGTTCGGGCCGGCGGCGGGCACGGCGGTGACGGGGGTACGGCCGGCCGGGTCGGCGTCGGCTCGGATGTCGGGCACGGCCGGTCCGGCGCGGTCCGGGGTTGCGCCGGCGCGGTTGGGCGGTGGCGCGGCGACGATGTCGGCGGCGGGCGGATGCAGCAGGCGGTCGACCAGGCCGGTGGTGTGCCGTCCGGCGCGGAAGGCGGCGTCGCGCAGGACCCGCCGGGCGAACGGGATGGTGGTGCGCACCCCGGGCCCGGCCACCTCGAACTCGTCGAGCGCCCGGTCGAGCCGTTCAAGGGCGCCGTCGCGGTCCGGCGCCCACACCGCCACCTTGGCCAGCAGCGAGTCGTAGTGCGGGCTGACCAGGTAGCCGACGTGGCCGTGGGTGTCGACCCGGGTGAACGGGCCGCCGGGCGGCCGGAAGCGGTCCAGCCGGCCCGGGGCGGGCGCGAAGTCACGGTCCGGGTCCTCCACGTTGACCCGGCACTCGACCGCCACCCCGCGCAGCCGGACGTCCTCCTGCCGCCAGCGCAGCGCGGTGCCGGCGGCCACGTGCAGCTGCTCGTGGACCAGGTCGATGCCGGTCACCAGCTCGGTCACCGGGTGCTCCACCTGGATCCGGCAGTTGATCTCCAAGAAGTGGCAGCGCTCGGCCTCGTCGACCAGGAACTCGACGGTGCCGGCGCCGGTGAAGCCGACCGAGAGGGCGCCGCGCAGGGCGATCTCCGCGAGGGTGTCCAGGGTGGCCGGCCGCAGCGCCGGGGCGGGCGCCTCCTCGATGAGCTTCTGGTGGCGGCGCTGGACCGAGCAGTCCCGGGTGCCCAGGTGGATGCCGTTGCCGTGGCCGTCGCAGAGCACCTGCACCTCGACGTGCCGTGCCTCGGCGAGGTACCGCTCGACGTAGACCCGGTCGTCGCCGAAGGCGACCTGGGCGGCGGCGCGGGTGCGCGCGTACGCCCGGGGCAGTTCGGCGGCCGAGCGGACCACCGTCATCCCGCGCCCGCCGCCGCCGGCGGCCGCCTTGACGATCACCGGGTAGCCGACCTCGGCGGCCACGTCGAGCGCGTCGGCGGCGGTCGGCAGGGTCCGTACGCTGCCCGGCGGCAGCGGCAGGCCGGCCCGGCTCATCAGCGCCCGCGCGGTCGACTTGTCGGCGAGGGCGGCCATCACCTGCGGCGGCGGGCCCACGAAGGTGAGCCCGTTCTGCGCGCAGATCTCGGCGAAGTCGGCGTCCTCGGAGAGGAAGCCGTAGCCGGGGTGCACAGCCTGCGCGCCGGTCTGCCGGGCCGCCTCGACGATGGCGGCGGCGTTCAGGTAGCTCTGCCGGCTGGACGCCGGTCCGATGCGGACGGTCTCGTCGGCCAGCCGCACCGGCAACGAGTCGGCGTCGGCGCTGGAGTGCACGACCACCGTCCGCACGCCGAGTTCCCGGCAGGCACGCAGCACGCGCAGCGCGATCTCGCCCCGGTTGGCGATCAGCACCTTCTCGAACATCACACGTCCCGTCCGGTGAGCGGTTCCAGGGCGATGAGCGGCTGGTCGTACTCGACGGGCTTGCCGTCCTCCACGAGCACCTCGGCCACCCGTCCGGCCTGGCCGGCGGTCACCTCGTTCATCAGCTTCATGGCCTCGACGATCCCGACCACCTGGCCGGGCCGGACCACGTCGCCGACGGCAACGAACGGCGCGGCGCCGGGCTCGGGCGACCGGTAGAAGGTGCCCACCACGGGCGCTCGCACCGCCGGCCGGTCCGTCCCGGGCGCCGTCGGCTGGACCTGCGGCGCGGCGACCGGATCCGCCTCGGCCCGCGGCACGGGGGCCGGGTGGGCGGGGCGGGCCGGGTGGTGCCACTCCACCTCCAGCACGGTCTCGCCGCTGCGCAGCCGGACCCGGCGCACCGGGCCGGCCAGCTCGGCGACCAGCTTGCGGGCGTGCCGGCTCAGCCCATCCAGCACCTCCTCGGGCCCGTCTTCGGCGCTCACGGCATGACCTCCGTCCCGGTGCGGCCGTTGACCTCCGCCGCCGGGTCCACGGCGGCCGAGCGGGCCGCGCCGAAGCGGCGGAACCGCTGCCGGCGGCGGCGGACGAGGGTGGCCGGGGGCAGGGCCAGGAGCGGGGCGAGGTTCGCCGCGACGGCCCGGCCGAGCAGCTCGGCCGCGCCGGCGGGGTCGCCGTGCGCGGCGGGCCGCGGCTCGGGCACCACCTCGTCGACCACTCCGAGCCGGCACAGGTCGGCGGCGGTGAGCCGCAGCGCCCGGGCGGCCTGCGGGGCGGCCGAGCTGTCCGGCCAGAGGATCGCGGCGCAGCCCTCCGGGCTGATCACCGAGTAGACGGCGTGCTCCAGCATGAGCACCCGGTCGGCGACCGCGAAGGCGAGCGCGCCGCCGCTGCCGCCCTCGCCGGTGACCACCGCGACGACCGGCGTGGGCAGCACGCTCAGCGCCAGGATGTTCTCCGCGATGGCGGCGGCCTGGCCCTGCTGCTCGGCGTCCACGCCCGGGTCGGCGCCCGGGGTGTCCACAAGGGTCACCACCGGCAGGCGGAGCCGGGCCGCGAGCCGCATGAGCCGCAGCGCCTTGCGGTGCCCGGCCGGGCTGGCCATGCCGAAGTTGCGTGCCACCAGTTCCGCCGTCGTGTGGCCCTTCTGGTGGCCGATCACCATGACCGGCCGGCCGGCCAGCCGAGCCAGCCCGCCGACGACCGCCGGGCAGTCCGCGCCGAGCCGGTCGCCGTGCAGTTCCACGAAGCCGTCGAAGGCGGTCTCCAGGTAGTCCAGCGTGGTGGGCCGGCCGGGGTGCCGCGCCGTGCGTACCGTCTCCCAGGCGTCCCGCGCCGGGCCGGTCGCGGCGGGGGGCGCGCCGGCCGCGGCGGCCGGCCGCGGCGCCGGCTCCTGCCGGGGTACGGGCACCCGCCGGCCGGCCTCGGCGGCGGCGAGCAGCGCCGTCAACCGGCCGCGCAGGGCGTGCCGGGGCACCACGAGGTCGACCTGGCCGTGCCGGAGCAGGAACTCGGCGGTCTGGAAGCCCTCCGGCAGCATGGCGCCGGTGACCTGGCGGATCACCCGGGGGCCGGCGAAGCCCAGCCGAGCACCGCTCTCGGCGAGCACCACGTCGGTGTTGGTGGCGAAGGAGGCGGCCACCCCGCCGTACGTCGGGTCGGTGACCACGCTGACGGTGAGCAGCCCCGCCTCGCGCAGCCCGGCGACGGCCTGGCTGACCGTGGCCATCTGCATGAGCGACAGCGCGCCCTCCTGCATCCGCGCCCCGCCGGAGGCGGTGACCAGCACCAGCGGCGTGGCGTCGGCCAGCGCGCGCTCGGCGGTGCGGGTGATCAGCTCGCCGACCGCGCAGCCGAGGCTGCCGCCGAGGAAGCGGAAGTCCATCACCGCCAGGGCGACGGGGTGGCCGCCGATGCGGGCGGTCCCGCAGAGCACGGCCTCGTCGAGGCCGGAGCCGGCACGGGCCGCGCCGAGCCGGTGCGGGTAGGGCAGCGCATCCACGAACCCGATGGGGTCGACCCGTACCGCGCGGTCCGGCAGCGGGGTGAACGAGTCCGGGTCGACCAGTTGCGCCACCCGGTCCGGTGCGTCGAGCCGGGCATGCGACCCGCACTCGGGGCAGACGTCGAGGTTGCGGCGCAGCCGCTTGCGGTAGAGCAGCGAGGCGCAGCCGTCGCAGCGGGACCAGAGCTGTTCGTCCTGGGGGGCGGTGGTGGTCACGGCCGCCGCCCGGGGGCGTCGTGACGGTGGGACTGCCGCCCGGGGGCGTCGTACCGGTAGAAGCAGTGGGCCATGGCGTCGCGCGGCGAGCGCCAGGTCGGCAGGTACGGCGAGATGTACGGGCGCAGCCGCTCGCTGACCCGGACGAACTCGGGATGGCCACGCGCCTCCTCGACCGCACCCTCGGCCGGCGCCTCCGTCTCCAGGAGATGGACGTAGAGGTCGTGCAGCCGGTAGAGGGAGCGGTGCCGGACGCCGACCAGGCCCGGCAGCTCGGTCGCGTCGGACGCGGCGAAGATCTCGGCGACCTGATCCTCAGCGGTCGGCACCACCTTGGCGACGATGAGCGAACGGTTCATCCGCGGCCTCCCCTGGGCGTCCCGGTGCGTGGCGACCGGACTCGCCGCACGACTGGCGACACGGTGCCGCCGGCACCGTCAACGCGGCGTCAACCGGACACCATCGGCAGGGGAAGTCGGTGACGCTGCGTTGACGCAAACTGTGCGGTAGCTATGGGAAGATCAATTGGCGGTCGTGGATGGCGACACTTTTTCGCAGTTCACCGGCCGTTCGTCTGACCATTACGGACGGTCAGCAAACCGATGCGGCATTGACTCAGAGTAACAAGTGTTGATATTCTGCGTACCGGTCAGCCCGGCCACGACGGGCTTTCTCCGCCAGGGCGGAGCCGTTCCGACACCGGCGTCGTGGGCAGCCGAGCCAGGCAATGAGGACGGTCGGGACGAGGGTTCCGTTGCTGGGGGTGCGCCCGTGTCCGGTGGATCGAGAAAGCCGACGGCGGAGGACCCCGCCCCAGAGGTGTCGCTGCACCTGCTCGGCGGGTTCCAGCTGCTCCACGACGGCGTCCCGGTGGTGGTTCCCCGGGGCCTGCAACGGGTCATCGCCCTCATCGGGCTGCGCCCGGCCGCCACCCGCAGCCACCTCGCGGGGCTGCTCTGGCCGGAGACCTCGGAGGACCGCGCGCTCTCCTCGCTGCGGACCGCGCTGTGGCGGCTCCGGCAGGATCCCTGCTGCCCGCTGCGCACCGACGGCGACACCGTCCGCCTCGACCCCGCCGTCCACCTCGACGTCGACGAGCTGGTGGCGACCGCCGCCCGGGTACGCGACGGCGACGTCCCCCGCGGCGCCGCCGGCGCCGGCCGGCACGACCTCCTCCCCGGCTGGTACGACGACTGGGTGCTGCTGGAACGGGAACGGCTGCGGCAGCTGCGGCTGCACATGCTGGAGGAGCTCGCCGGCAACCACCTCACCGCCGGACGGCACGGCGAGGCCCTGGAGGCGGCGTTGGAGGCGATGGCCGCCGAGCCGCTGCGGGAGACCCCGCACCGCCTGGTGGTCCGCATCCACCTTGCCGAGGGCAACGCGTTCGAAGCCGTGCACGCCTTCTACGTCTACCGGGACCTGCTGCTGCGCGAGCTGCGCCTGGAGCCCTCCCCCGCGATGTCCGCGCTGCTCGACGAGACCCTCGCCCCGATCCGGCGGGCCACCCGGCGGGAGGCACCGCAGCGGCGCGCGGACCGGAGCAACGCCCCCGGCCGCTCGACCGGGTCGGCGCAACGCGGCCCCACCGCGCCCACCACACCGCACCCCCGCTGACCGCGGCGTCACCACCGCCATCAATCGCGGGGTCGGGATCGTGACGGCGAGGTGACAGCCGACCCGCGAGGGTGTGCCCCACGGTGGCCGACACCCTGGGCCGGGGTCGGCGCATCACCAGCGGCGAGAGGGGTCCCGATGAGTCGACTGTTGGTCGTCAGCCGGATCGTGCCGGGGGCGCAGGGCCGGGTGGCCCAGATCTTCGCCGAGTCCGACGCCACCGAACTGCCACGGCTCACCGGGATCCGGCACCGGTCGCTGTACTACCTGCACGACCTGTGCGTGCACCTCATGGAGACGGTGGACGTCGACCCGGACCTGGCCGCCGAGGTCCGCAGCAACCCGCTCTACCAGCAGGTCAACGAACGGCTGTCGGCGCACACGTCGCCGTACCTGCCGACCTGGCGCTCCCCCCGCGACGCCGTGGCCGGCTGCTTCTACAGCTGGGACGCCGTCGACCTGCCCGCGCCGCGCCGGCCCTGCTGAGCGTTCCCGCCAAGACCGGGGCGCCCCGGACCCTCGAACGGCACCAGGGTCCGGGGCGTCCCTTCACGCCCGCCGTGGCACACGCTCGGTCATCCCGCGGCCACCGGCCGGCACCGCCCGTCCCACCGGCGGCGCTCCGCCGCCCACCTCCCTGTCGCCCCGCGCGTACGTGTGCGAAGCTGCCCCCGGATTTTTCGCGATTGTCGTGCACATACATAGGAGGAGGTTGGCCATGCCGTCGAGCTTCGGGCAGTGGCTGGTCGTGATCCTGGCCCTGCTGGTGGGCCTGGGCATCGGGTGGGTGGTGATCGGCCGTCGCAACGCCGGCACGCCCACGGTGGAGGGTGCCGCCACCCCGGCGCCCGAGGTGACCGCGACGGTCGACCAGGAACGGCCGGAGGCCGTGGTCGACGAGGTGCCGCCGCCCGCCGCGGTGACCGAGGAGCCGGCTCCGGTGGAGCAGGAACCCGCCCCGGCCGCCGCCGCGCTGGCCGCCCAGGCCACCACCCTGCCGTCGGCCGAGCCGGCGACGGTCGCCGAGCCGGCCGCGTCCGACGAGGAGCCGGTCCGCGCGGTGGCGGCCGAGGACGCGCAGCCCGCCACCGTGGCGGGCACCGATCCGGTGACCGAGGAGGCCGAGCCGGCCCGCACCACGCCGGAGCCGGTGGCCGTGGCCGAGGAGCCGGTCGCCGCGACCGAGCCGGTACCGGCCGCCGAGCCGGTGGCCGTGCCGGCCGAGCCGGTGGCCGACGCGGAGCCGGTGGCCGACGCGGAGCCGGTGGCCGACGCGGAGCCGGTAGCGCCGGTGGCGGTGCCCGCGCCGCGTGCCGCGGTCGAGGACGCCGCTCCGGCCCAGGTGGACGCCGCCGACGACTTCCGGCGGATCCAGGGCATCGGGCCGAAGCTGGCCGCCGCCCTCCAGGCCGCCGGCATCCGCACCTACCAGCAGCTCAGCGAGCTGGACGAGGTGGCGCTGCGGGAGGCCGTCAAGGCCGCCGGCCTGCGCGCCGCCCCGGGCCTGGCGACCTGGTCGCAGCAGGCGAAGGTGCTGGCCGGTGCCCGCGCCGACGCCGAGCGGGTGCTGCCGGCCGGCACCGGCGAGGACGCCTGACCCGACACTCCCGGGCCGGTGGTGACCGTCGGTCACCACCGGCCCGCACCGTGTCCGGCGGCCGTCGGCCCGGCCGATCCGGCCGACCACCGCCGACGACCGCACCTCGGACGAGCGCGAATGCCCGAAACCCGGCACGGGTCCCGGCGGGCGTCGCTACGGTCGGTGCAGGGCCGGACGGCCCGCCGCGCCGATCCCGCCACCGCAGGAGCACCTCGTGCCCACCGCCACGCCGGAGCAGCCCGCCGAGCGGCGACCCCCGGTGCGCGATCCCGAGGCACCGCGCCGGGTCACCCTGCTGGAGCTCTTCTTCGACCTGGTGTACGTGGTCGCGCTCTCCCTGATCTCCCGTGGGCTGATCCACGAACTCAACTGGGAGCGGGCCTTCCAGTCGCTGATCATGCTGATGGCCCTGTGGTGGACCTGGGCGATCACCACCCTGGTCACCGACCTGTACGACCCCCAACGCTCCGAGATCAAGCTGCTGATCATCGCGGTCATGTTCGGAGCCCTGCTGATGACCACCGCCATCCCGGAGGCCTTCGGCGCCCGCGGGCTGGTCTTCGCCGGGACGTACGTGGCGATCCATCTCGGACGCGGGCTGTTCCTCATGCCGACGGTCCGCCGCCACCGGCAGACCCAGCGCCGGGCGGCCCGCATCTTCACCTGGTTCACGATCTCCGCGATCCCCTGGATCATCGGCGCCATGGTGAGCGGACACGCCCGCGAGAGCCTCTGGGCGCTGGCCCTCGGCATCGACTACCTCGGGTTCCGGCTCGCGTACCCGGTGCCCGGGCTCGGGGTCGTGCCGGACGCCCAGCGCAACGTCACGGCCGAGCATCTCTCCGAGCGCTACCAGCAGTTCTTCATCATCGCGCTGGGCGACGCCATCCTGGTCACCGGCACGGTCTTCAGCCTGCACCACTCCGAGACGGAGAACATCGGCGCCTTCGCCATCGCGTTCGCCACCACGCTGCTGCTCTGGCGGATCTACGTGCACAAGTCCGGGGAGCTGCTGCCGCACGCCATCGCCATGTCGAAACAGCCGAGCAAGTTCCTGAACTCCGCCCCCTACACCCACCTGCTCATGGTGGCCGGGGTGGTGACCACCGCGTCCGGCTTCGACCTGGTGCTGCTCGAACCGACCGGGCGGACGCCGCCGGCCTGGCTGGCGGTCATCCTCGGCGGGCCGGCGCTGTTCCTGGCCGGTCGCGCCGCCTTCGAGTTCGAGGTGTTCAGCCGGGTGTCGCGCTCGCGCCCCGGCGGCGTACTGGCGCTGCTCACCATCGCGCCCGGCCTGCTGTTCCTCGCCCCGGTCTACGCCGCCCTCGGAGCGATGCTGGTGCTGGCCGGGGTGGCCGTCGCCGACCACCTGCGCAGCCGGGGCCGGCCGCCGGAAGACCCGGCACCGCCGCACTGAACCGGGCCCCGGATGGTCGGAATCGGCCGCGCCGCACCGGCCACGCCGTTTGACCGATCACCCGATCTGGGTACATGGCCTCCACCTCGAAACCACCACAACCCCAGTGGAGGCAACCCATGCGCGGCACCTCGATACTCGGCGTCCTCGTCGTCATCTGGCTCATCATCGGCGCGATCGCCGCCGGTCAGCGCGGCTACTACAGCAACGACGACACCAACTGCGCCGAGGCCGGCACCATCCTCGTCACCATCGTGGCCGGCCCCCTGAACTACATCGGCGCGAACCCCAAGGTGGACTGCAAGCTCCCCGAGCCGTCCAAGTAGGCCCGACCCCTTCCCCACCCCCGGCCCGCGCCCCGCTCCCCCGCGGCGCGGGCCTCTCCGTGCCCGGGCGTGCGCGGTCACCACCCGTAGGCCGTCCTAGGAGGCTGGGCTCCTCACCCCGTGGCGTTTGTCGGCCCGCCCGGCGGGAAGGGCAGCGGTCCAGCCGCGCAGGGACGGGAGACCAGGGCGATGCAGATCGGCTACAAGCTGGCCTCGGAGGCCTTCGGCCCGCAGGAACTCATCCGGCAGGCGGTGCGCGCGGAACAGGCCGGCTTCGACTTCGTCGAGATGAGCGACCACTACCACCCCTGGCTGGAGGTGCAGGGGCACTCCTGCTTCACCTGGAGCGCGCTCGCCGCCATCGCGGCGAAGACCAGCACGCTCGGCCTGGCCACCGGGGTCACCTGCCCCTCGGTCCGCTACCACCCGGCGATCATCGCCCAGGCCGCGGCCACCCTGGCGCTGATCTCCGACGGGCGGTTCACCCTGGGTGTGGGCGCCGGCGAGCGCCTCAACGAGCACGTGGTCGGGCAGGGCTTCCCGAGCGTTCGCGGCCGGCACGAACGGCTGCGCGAGGCCCTGGAGATCATCCGGCTGCTCTGGCAGGGCGGCTACCAGTCGTACGAGGGCCGGCACCTCCAGCTGGAGGACGCCCGGGTGTGGGACCTGCCCGAGACACCGCCGGTGATCGCCGTGGCGGCCAGCGGGCGGTCCTCCGCCGCGACGGCCGCCGAGCTGGGCGACGGCCTGTTCGCCACCGAGCCGAAGTCGTCGATCGTGGCGCACTACCGGGAGGCCGGTGGGCAGGGCCCCCGCTACGCCGAGGTGCCGATGGCCTGGGCGTCCGACGAGGAGCAGGCGGTCCGGGCGGCCAGGGAGACCAGCCGGTGGGCGGTCACCGGGTGGAAGGTGATGAGCGAGCTCCCCAACCCGGTGAACTTCGACGCGGCGACGGTCTGGGTGGAGGACCAGCACATCCGGCAGCAGTTCTCGGTCGGGCCGGACCCGGAGCCGCACCTGGCGAAGGCCCAGGCGTACGTCGAGGCCGGCTTCGACCACGTCGTGCTCCAGAACGCCGGCCCGGACCCGGACGGCTTCCTCGACTTCTGCGCCGGCGGCTTCGTCGACCGGGTACGCGCACTCGGCTGATCGGGGCGCCGGTAGCCGGGCGCAGCCCGGTGCGGGTGGCGGTCGGCGTACCCCTGGAGCCGGTGGACCGGGGCGGGGCCGGCGGCCCGCGGCGGCGCTCAGCCGCCGACGTGGATGCCGGGCCGGCGGGCGGGGTCCGGCTCGGTCTTGCGGATGATCTCCCGGACCACCGGTGGGGTGTCGCCGCGGCCGAGGATCAGGTAGCGCAGCAGGTGCGCGATGGGGTTGCCCTCGGACCACTCGAAGTGGCAGTGCGGGCGGACCCCCGTGGCGTCGCGCAGCGCCAGCAGGATGGCCGCGATGGCGTTGGGCGCGGCCGGGCTGCTGGCGCGCAGGATCCGGTATCCGCCGACCTCCACCCCGTGCACCCGCAGCACCTCGCTGAACCGGGAGGGGTCGCTGATGTCGATCTCCAGGAAGAGCACGTCGGCCGCGCCGGGCACCGGGTTCATGCCGCGCTGCGCGCGCTCCTTGACCCGGTACTCCTTCAGCGAGCCGCTCTGCCGCTTGTTGGCGATGAGGTGCAGCCGGCCGTCGTGGGCGATCGAGTCGGCGACGAACCGCCGGGCCGCGTCGTCGAACTCGATCCGCTCGGCGCGCAGTTCCGTGGTGCGGGACACCCGGGAGATCAGCGAGACGGCGACGATGCCGGCGATGAACAGGCCGGAGATGGTGATGCCGTCGGGCTTCTCGATGACGTTCTCGGTGAGCGCGTAGAGCAGCACCGCGGTGAGCACGGCGAAGCCGACCGCGGCGAACCGGTGCCGCGCCCGGAAGGCGGAGATGGTCACGGCGATCGCGCCGGAGACCATCATGGCCAGGATGCCGGTGGCGTACGCGCCCGCCTGGGCGTTGACGTCGGCCCGGAAGGCTACCGTGATGGCGATGCTGATGGCCGTGTAGACCAGCACCACCGGGCGGACCGCCCGGCCCCACTCGGGCGCCATGCCGTAGGAGGGCAGGTAGCGGGGCACGATGTTGATGAGGCCGGCCATGGCGGAGGCCCCGGCGAACCAGAGGATGAGGATGCTGCTGATGTCGTAGACCGTGCCGAACGCCTCGCCGAGGTGCTCGTGGGCCAGGAAGGCCAGGGCCCGGCCGCTGGCCGCCCCGCCGGGTGCGAAGTCGCGCTCCGGGATCAGCACGGTGGTGACGAAGGTGGTGGCGATCAGGTAGACCGACATGATCAGCGCGGCGGTGGTGAGCAGCTTGCGGGTGTTGCGGATCCGCGCCTCCAGCCGGCCCTCCGCGTCGTCGCCGTCGCCCTTGACCAGCGGCATCATGCTGACCCCGGTCTCGAAGCCGGACAGGCCCAGCACCAGCAGCGGGAACGCGAGCACGCTGGTGGCCAGCACGTCCCCCGCGCCGCCGACCCGGGTCAGCCGGTCGGTCCAGCCGCTGAGCGACGACGGGTCGGCGGCGATCTCGACCAGAGCGCCGACCACGATCACCGCGTTGAGCGCCAGGAAGACCGCGACCAGGGGGATGGCGACCTGCACCGCCTCGCTGAACCCCAGCAGGAACACCCCGCCGAGGATGAGCAGCAGCACCACGGTCACCAGCACGGCGGCCGTGGTGCCGTGCGGGAACGACTCGGGCAGGATCGGGTTCTCCAGCAGGTGCACGGTCGCGTCGGCCGCGGAGAGCGTGATCGTGATGATCCACGAGGTGGCCACGAAGCCGAGCAGCACCAGCACGAAGACCTTGCCCCGCCAGAACGGCAGCAGCCGTTCCAGCATGGCCACCGAGCCCTGCCCGTGCGGGCTCTCCCGGGCCACCCGCCGGTACATCGGCAGCATGCCGAACAGGGTCAGCGCGACGATCAGCAGGGTCGCGAGCGGGCTCAGCGCGCCGGCTGCCACGGCCGCGATGCCGGGCAGGTAGGACAGCGTGGAGAAGTAGTCCACACCGGTCAGGCACATGACCTGCCACCAGGGGTGCGCCGGCGCCTGGTGCTCCCGGGCCTCCGGGCCGACCGGCTGCACCCGGTGCTGGAAGAGCCAGCGGGTGAGCCGGCTGGTCGGCTGGGCCGGCCGGCCCGCGCTCTCCACGCGCTCGGGGAGGGCCCCGGGGCGGCGGGGCCGCTCGGGCCGCTCCGGGTCGCGGGCCGCGCGCAGCGCCCGGTCCGCCGGTGTCGACTGCCCGTGGTGGCGGCGCCCCCGCGCCCGCCGGGGCTGCGCCCCGTCCCGTGCCTCCGCCATGTGCACCCCTTCAGGCCCTGAAACCGACGGTAGGCGGTACCCGGGGCGCGGCCCGCCGGAACCGGGCAAGCGGAGAAAAGCTGATCAGGGCGGGGTGACCAGGGCGTCGCGCAGCGCCTCCGGGTCGGTCACCGTCACCGTGACGGCCGGGTGGCGCGGCCACGGGCCGGGGACGAGCGCCGGCACGGGCGTGGCGAACCGGAGACAGGCCCCGGCGGTCACGCCGGTGCCGAAGGTGACCCCGCCGTCGGCCAGGGACAGGTGCGGCCCGACCGCCCGCCACCAGCGGTACGGGCCGCCGAGCTCGACACCGGTGACGTTGCCCCGGGCGGTGCGCAGCAGCCAGGGGCCGAACCGCACGGTCAACTCGTCCCGGCCCAGCTCGACCCGGGCGGTCTCCGGGCGCACCCCGATCAGGGCCAGCGGCAGCCGGAAGGCCCGGTCGAACCGGAAGGCGAAGCGGCGGACCGGCTCGGTGTGCGGCATGGCCGCCGGGTACCCGGTCGGGCCGGGCCGACACGCGCCGGCGTCAGCCGGGACCGGCCCAGCCGCTCCCCCGGCGGCCGCGACCGGGCGGCGCCTCCCGACGCCGCCCGGTCCCGTGGAGCCCTCGGGTCATCCGCGCAGCCCCAGGCGGCCGGCCAGCCAGCCGAGCCGGTCGTCCCGGGTGCGGGCGGCACCCAGGTCGTGCTCCTCGTCGGGGTACAGCGACACCTTTGCCTGCGGTGCCGCGGCCGCGAAGGCGGCGCGGGTTCCGGCGCCGACGAAGCGGTCCGCGCCGGCGAACTGGAGGTACGCCCCGGCGCCGAGCCGCCCCACGAGGTCCACCGGGTCCAGGCCGGCGAAGACCGCCCGGTAGGCCTCCTTCTCCCCCGCCGGCAGCTGGAGCCAGTAGCGGTCGAACCAGTTGGCCCAGGTCGCGTCCGGTGCGAGCAGCACGGCGGTGCGCAGCCCCGGCTCACGGGCGGTCAGGTCCACGGCGTACATGGCGCCGTAGTCGTGGCCGACCACCGCGGTGCGGGTCCGCTCCACGCCCGGCTCGGCGAGCAACCGCCGGTACGCCGCCCGCACCGCGTCGACCTGGGCGGTGACGGCGGCACGGTCGCGGGCGTCCCCGACCGGGTCACCGGCCCACGGGAAGGTGAGCTGGGGCAGCACGGACACCACGCCCCGGCCGGCCAGGGCGGTCGCCTCGGCCAGGAACTCGCTGCGGTCCTGGCTGGCCCGGCCCGGCTCGAACCAGTGCAGGTCCAGCACCCCGGCCAGCCCGCCGCCGGCGCGCTGCGGCCGGACCAGCCAGGCCCGGACGGCCGGCTGGCCGGCGACCGGGATCTCGATGTCGCGTACCACCGTGGGCGCCGCGTGGCCCGCGGCCGCCGGGGCCGGCTCGGCGGGTGCCTCCGCCTGGGCGCCGCCGCCACCGGCGAGCGCGCCGGCGACCAGCAGCGCGGCCACGGACACGAGGACGGGAAGACGTCGCATGTGCCACCTCCATAAGTTTTTAACTGCGTTTTACAACTGACGACGCTAGGATGGCGGGCGGCGATCGGTCAAGTGCGGAGGGACGGCGGGCGTGTCGGCAACCGGACGACGGAAGAGGCGCGGATGAGCGCGGTGCCGCCCCTGGAGCCGGCGCTGCGCCTGGCCGTCACGCTGCTGCACAGCTACTGGGTGCTCCAGGACCCGGCCGACCAGCTCTCGGTCGCCCGGCTCCGGGCCGCCGCCCGGGAGGTCGGCCTCGCCGAGGCCGCCGAGCCGCTCACCGAGGCCGACCTGCCCCGGCTGCGCGAGCTGCGCGACCGGCTCCACGGGGTCTTCGCCGCGCCCGACCCGGCCGCCCGCGTGGCCACGCTCAACGAGGTGCTGGCCGAGGTGAGCGCCGGCACGGCGGTCGAGGCCGGCCCCGACGGCACACTGCGGCTCGCCCCGCTGCCCCGGCCCGGCCCGGTCGGGCCGTTCGCGGCGCTGGTCACCGGGGCCCTCGCCCGCGCCGCCGCGACCGGCGGGGCGGAACGTTTCGGCGTGTGCGCGGCCGACGGGTGCGACGCGCCCTATCTGGACCGGACCCGGGCCGGCCGGCAGCGCTACTGCTGCGAGCTGTGCAACAACCGGGCCGCCGCGGCGGCGTACCGGGGGCGGTCCCGGCGCGGCTGACGCGGTCACGTCGCGTGACGGACGGCGTCCCCGCGTCCCGCGCCGGGCGACGCCAGGGACGCGGGGACCCCCCGTCCCGGCTACTGGAGGAACGCCCCCAGGGGCGAGAGCAGCAGCCGGCCGAGCAGTGCGGCGTTGTCGTCCAGCCGCATCCGCTCACACTCGCGGGCGTCCGGGTCGTGCCGGCAGCGCCAGATCTTCTGCGCGTTGCGCCAGGCCACGTTCCGCGTGTACTCGACCAGTTCGCCCTGGTACCAGTCGTCGATGTCGCCGTTCACCATGTCGATCATCAGCTGCCAGTGGTCCAGGTAACCGCGGCGCAGCTCCGGGATCCGCTCGGCGAAGATCTTGTTGATCTCCAGGTAGTCGTGGTGCTGGTCGCTCTCGTCGATCGGCTCCGAGTCCAGGCTGTCGAAGGTGGTCACCAGGGCGAACGGCAGGTCGTAGTTGATGTGGGCGTTCACCCCGGCGGCGGCCGACGGCAGCGGCCGGGCGTCCGGGCCGCGCATCCGCTGGAACAGGCACGACCACGCCTTCGGGGTGCTCGGGTGGGAGTCGGTCCAGAACCGGAGCGCGTCGAAGTAGCGGGTGGCGAACTCCACGTCGAGCCGGGCCAGGAAGGTCGGGTCGGTGAAGCGGTCGTCGTACAGCCCCTCGAGGACCGTCGAGGTGATGACCAGGTAGAGCTTGTTGAAGTCCGCGAGGGGGCAGCTCTCCTCCAGCGGAGGCAGCCGGACCAGCAGGTCCTGCAGCTTCGTGAGGTGGTCGACGACCGCCGGCACGTCGGCGGGGTGGTCCGCGAGCAGCCCCACGATGTCCTGGTGCACGGGACCCCAGACCGGTTCGGTCATCTCTCCTCCACAGTGGTCGGCGCCCCCCACGACGCCACCCGGTGACGCTGGACAGCCTTCCAGCGGCGTACGCCGGCCGGATCAGTAGAACGACGTATTGCCGGCGTACGGCTAGTCGGCGCGGTTGCGCAGGAAGATGGCGCTGGCCTGCACCCGCGTGCGCACCTGGAGCTTGTCGAAGATGTGGGACACGTGCACGCCGATGGTCCGCTCGCTGATGAACAGCCGCTGGCCGATCTCGCGGTTGGTCAGGCCCTCGGCAACCGCCGCGAGCACCTCCCGCTCCCGGGCCGTGAGCACGACCAACTCGTCCACCGTGGGCGCCTCCGCCGCCGCGGCCCGGGGCCGGGGCGCCGGACGGACGACGGCCGGGCCCTCGTCCAGGGCCACCCGGGCCCGCCCCGCCAGGGTACGGATCTCCTCGCTCAGCGGCAGCGCGCCGAGCGCCTGGGCCGTCCCGTGGGCCTGCCGCAGCAGCTTCCCGGCGGTGGCCAGCCGGCTGCGCCGGCCGAACAGCGCCTCGGCCTGCCGCAGCCGCGAGTACGCCGCCGGGTAGGGGTGGTTGCGCCGGTCCCACTCGACGGCCGCCCGCGCCCACAGCTCGGGGTCGCCCCGGCCGTCGTCCAGCCGGCTCAGCTCGGCGGCGCACAGCGCCAGGAACCCGTCGGCGACGTAACGCACCGGGGCGCCGGCCTTCCCGCTCTTGGCGGCCACCCGGTCGACCACCTCGCGCAGCCGGCGGACCGCGTTCGGATCCACCTCGACGGTGCGGCTGGCGGACGCCTCCGCCTCCGCGCGCAGACCGTGCCAGGCCAGGGTGGCCAGCACGATGACGTCGTCGGAGCGGCTCTCGGTCAGGCCCCGCTGAACCGCCTGCCGGGCCAGGTCGTGCCGGCCCTGCCACATGGCCAGCCCGGCACGCAGGATGAGCATCGGGAGCACGTGCCGGGCCCCGCCGCCGGCCAGCACGGTGGCGACCGCCTCCAGGTCCCGGTCGGAGGCCTCGACGTCGCCGTAGCCGACGGAGAGCCGGCACCGGGCCAGCAGCAGCTCGACCGCGTCGGCGCCCGACGGGCGGTGCCGCAGCGCGGCGGCCACCACCTTCTCGGCCTCGGCCCACTGCCCCACCCGGAACAGCCCGTTGGTGGCGATGGCCAGCAGCCGGGTCTCCCAGGTGCGGCCGAGCCCCAGCTCGGCGACCCGCTCGGCGCCCCGGCGGGCCACCACCACGCCCTCCTCGAGGATGTTCAGCGGCCCGGTGAGCAGCTCGGCGAGGTGCAGGTAGGCGCAGGCCACGTCCTCCGGCCGGCCGGAGCGCTCGGCGATGTCCAGCGCCTCGCGCATGACGGCCAGGCCGGCGTCCGGGTCCTCCAGGTAGGCCTCGCTGAAGCCGAGCGCCGAGCTGGCCAGCACCACCTCCGAGGCGGTGCCCTCGACGTCGGCGGCGAGCCGCAGCGCCTCCCGGGCCTGGTCGCCGGCCTCCGCGTAGCGGCCCAGGTGCAGCAGCAGCTCGGCCAGGCGGGCGGCGGCCGTGGCGCGTTCCCGGGGCGTGCAGTCCGCCGCCGCCAGCACCCGCCGGTATTCGGCCTCGGCCGGGGCGGACCGGCCGGCGGCGGCCAGGTAGCGGGCCCGCCGGATGTGCAGGGCGCAGGTGGGCGGGCCGGCCGGGTCGGCCGCCAGCTCCTCGAGCAGGGCCAGCGCGCGAGCGTGCTCGCCGCAGTGGTGCGCCGACTCGGCGGCGTGGGTCAGCAGCTCGGCCCGGTCGGCCTCGACCGGCTCGGGCCGGCCGCCGTCGGGCAGCACGGCCGGCGGGGTGGTGGCCAGGGTCAGCGCCGCCGACCAGTGGCGGTGCGCCTCGGCGTAGCCGTGCAGCCGCTCGGCCTCGCGGGCGGCGGCCATCGCGGCCGGCAGCGCCCGGGCCGGCTCGCCGGCCAGCCGCCAGTGGTGCGCCAGCCGGGCCTGGTGCAGCTCGGCGGTCGCCGAGGTCAGCGCCTCGGCGTAGCGGCGGTGCAGCGCGGCCCGCTCGGCCGGGAGCAGCTCGTGTGCCAGCACCTCGGCCACGAGGCGGTGCCGCAGCCGGTAGCCGTCGTCGGCGCCGACCAGCAGGCGGTGCGCCACCGCCTCCCGGACCGCCTCGATGAGCTGGTCCTCCGGCAGCCGGACGACCTGGGCCAGCAGCCAGTGCTCGACCGGCTCGACGCCGGCGGCGACCGCGTGCACGACGGCGTGCGCGGGCTGCGGCAGCGCGTCGACCCGGGCCAGGAAGACCTCGCGCAGCGTGTCGGAGAGGCCGTCGTGGCCGTCGCGCAGGTCGCGGGCCAGCTCCTCCACCACGAACGGGTTGCCGCCGCTGCGCTGCCACAGCTGGTCGGCGGCCTCGGGGGCCAGCGGCGCGCCGACGATCGCGGCGGCCAGCTCGTCGGTGCCGGCCCGGTCCAGCGGCGCCAGGTCGACCACCCGGACCGAGCGCAGCCGGCGCAGCTCGGTGAGCACCCGGCGCAGCGGGTGCGCGCCCTGCAACGACTCGGCCCGGATCGCGGCGAGCACCGACAGCTGGAGGTCGCCGAGACCGGCGAGCAGGTAGAGCAGGAGCTGGCGGGTGCTGCGGTCGACCCACTGGAGGTCGTCGAGGACGAGCACCAGCGGCCGCCCGCCGGCGACCAGGTGCAGGCCACGGGAGACCCGCTCCAGCAGCGCGCCCGCGCCGTCCGGGCCCGGGGTCTCCTCGTCGAAGACCTGGAGCAGGCCGCGGACCGCCGAGGACGTGCGGGCCTCGGTCAGGTCGGCGTCGAGGCGGCGCAGCGCCTGGCGCAGCGGGTGCAGCGGCGAGGCGTCGCCGATGTCGAGGCAGGCGCCGGTGAGGACCAGCGCGCCCGCGGCCCGCAGGCGCTCGGCGGCCTCGGCCAGCAGCCGGGTCTTGCCCACCCCGCTCTCACCGGTGAGGAACACCGCGGCGGTCTGTCCGGGGGCGACGTCGTCGAGCAGCGCCGACCGCAGCGCCGCCATCGTGTCGGCACGGCCGACGAGCGGCGCGGTGTCCACATCGCTGGCCATGTCCCGCAGCCTAGTCACAGGTTCCCGCACCGTTCTACGGCCTCAACGCCCTTGTGGTACTCCTCGCGTCGACATTGCGACTAATGGTTGCGGGTGGTCGACATACGTCGTCCTACCGATCCCCCGAGGACCCGGTGGTGAAAGTCTCCGGTGGTCGTCAGGCACCGGACCGGGGAAAGGGTGGGTGCGATGCTGATCACCACGCCCGTGGGGAGTCGGGAAGCCGTCGCCGTGGCGCGCTGGCCGGTGCCGGAGGAGCGGCGCACCGTCACCGTCCTCTTCGCCGACATCGTCGGGTCGACCGGCCTCGTCGAGCACCTCGACCCGGAGGACGTCCGGGCGTTGCAGCGCGCGTACTTCGGCACGGTCACCGAGGTGCTGCGCCGGTGGCACGGGGTGGTGGAGAAGTACGTGGGCGACGCCGTGATGGCGCTGTTCGGCGCGCACGGCTCCGACGGGTTCGACGCGTACCGGGCGGTGCGCGCCGGGCTGGAGATCCAGGGCGCGCTGGACCGGCGGCTGCCGGCCGCCACCCGCGTGCGGGTCCGGGTCGGTGTGGCCACCGGCGAGGCGCTGGTGGACCTGGCCGCCACCCGCGACGGCGGGCATGGCGCGGCCAGCGGCGCGGTGATCACCACGGCGGCCCGCCTCCAGGCGTACGCCCCGCCCGGCGGCGTGGTGGTCTGCGCGGCCACCCGGCGGGCCGTCGCCGGCCTCGTCGCGCAGCGCCCGCTGGCCGCCATGACGGTGGCCGGCCGGGCGGTGCCGCTGGACGTCTGGCGGGTGACCGGGCCGGCCCCGCACCGGCCGGCCCGGCACGAGGGCCCGCTGGTGGGCCGGCGCCGCGAGCTGGCCACGGCCGGCGAGGAGATCGCCCGTGCGGTGCGGGAACGGCGTCCACGCTGGATCTCGCTGGTCGGCCCGGCCGGCAGCGGGCGCAGCCGGCTGCTGCACGAACTGGTCCGCGTGGCGTCGACCGTGGACGGTGCCCGGGTGCGCTGGTGTGTCACGCACTGCCCGCCGTTCCCGGACGGGGACCTGGCGCCGCTGGCGGACGTGGTCCGCGGCCTGGCCGGGCTCCGCGACACCCGGTCGCCGGAGACCGTACGCCGGCGGCTCGGCGCCGCCCTGGAGGGGCTGCTGCCGCCGGCCCGGCGCGGCGCGGCGGCGCACGCGCTGGCCGAGTTCCTGGCCGCGCCGCGCGACGCCGGGGCGGCCCTGCGAGGCGCCGAGGTGTGCCGGGAGGTCCTGCTCGACCTGGCCGCCGCCCAGCCGGTGGTGGTGGCGGTGGACGACCTGGACCGGGCCGCGCCGGCGCTCAACCGGTTCCTGCACCGGCTCTTCGCCACGGCCAGCGAGCGGGGGCTGCCGCTCGCCGTGGTGGCCACCCACGGCCCGCGCTGGGCCGACCTGCTGCCGGGGGCGGCCGGCCGCCGGCGGCGGGTGCCGCTGCCCGCGCTGGGCACCGTCGACACCGGACGGTTGCTGCGGCACCTGCTCGACCGGGCCGGTCGGCCCGCGGCGCCGGCCGCGAGGCTGCTGCCGCTGGTCGGCGGCAATCCGGCCGCCGCGGCGGCGTACGTCGCCACGCTCGACGCCGACGGCGAGCCGGCCGGGGTGCCCGAGCCGGTCCGTCGCCTGGTCGACGCCCGGCTGGACCGGCTGGACGGCGAGCGGCGGGCGGCGCTGATGGCGACCGCGGCCCGGGACGGGGACGTCCCGGCCGACGCGGTGGCGCGGATGCTCGGCTGGCCGGCCGGGCGCGCCGAGCGGGTGCTGGGTGCGCTCGTCGACGACGGCCTGCTGCGCCGCGCCGCCACCGGCGGGTACGCGGTCGCCGAGCCGGCCGTGGCCCGCGTGGCCGCGCACCGGCTGCCCCGCGCCGTGCGGGCGGAGTTCGCCGGCCGGCTGCGGGACACCGGGACCGTCGGGGCGAGCCGCCCGGCCGTCCCGGGGCCGGCCGGCGGGGTCACCGCCGGCCGGGCGACCTGTCCGGCCGGGGTGGGGCGCCGGTCGGGTGGAGGGGCCCGACCGGCGCCGGTCCCGGGGGCGGGTGTTCCGGCGCCGGTGGTGCGAGCGGGCGGCCCGACGCCGGGTGCCGCCCCGGCGAAGGGCGTCGCGGCGGCGGGGGGCGTCACGGCGGGTGGCCGCCCGACGGTGACCGTCGGCACGCCGGGGGGCGCTGCCGCGGCGGCCTGTCCGGCGGGGGCGTCGGGGGGCGCCTCCGCCGGACGCCGGGCCGCTCCGGCTCTCTCGGCGGTGCCCGGCCGCTGGGCCACGCCGGGTCTCCCGGCGGTGCGGTCCGGCGGCAACCGGGCCGGGGGGCCGGCGCGGGCACGGCTGGGGGTGTTCCCGGGGCTGCACGACGCGTTACCGGGCGGCCCGCCGCCGGAGCCGGCGGGCCGGGTGGGACGGGTGGGCGGGCGACCGCCGACCATCGGGCCGCCGCGTGCGCGCCGGGCCCCTGCCGAGCCGCGGACCGCGGCGTCCGGCCGGGCCGGGCGGACCGTGGCCGCCGGCGTGCCGGTGCGCGCCGCCTGAACGCGACGTCCGGGCCGGAGCGGGCACGGGGCCACTCCGACCCGGACGTCGCCGGCACCATGGCGCCGATGTCACCGGTCGGCGAGGAAGGCCACGACTCGGTCCCAGGTGACGGCGGCGGCCGGCGCGTCGTGGTCGGGCGTGCCGGGATCGGTGAAGAGGTGGCCCGCGCCCGGGTAGCGGTGGACGCTCACCTCGGCGCCGGCCGCGGTCATGGCCCGCTGCCAGTCGTCCACCTCGTCCTGCGGCTCGTACTCGTCGGGGTCGGCGAGGTGCATCTGCACCGGCAGTCCAGGGCGCACCGACGCGGGGTCGCCGCCGGTGCCGTGCAGCAGGAGCAGCGCCGCCGCCTCCGGGCGCTCGGCGAGCAGCGCCCCGGCGACGCCGGCGCCCATGGAGAAGCCGGCCAGCACGGTCTCGGGGGGCAGTGCGGCCGCCGCCGCGCGGGCTCGGTCGAGCACCGTGTCCCGGCCGACCTTCTCCAGCAGCGCGAAGCCGGCGTCCACGGTGTCGGCGGCCGGCACCTCGTACAGGTCGGGGGTGGTCACCTCGTGCCCGGCGGCGCGGAGCCGGTCGGCGGCGGCCAGCACGGCGGGCCGCAGCCCGTAGACGGAGTGCAGGAGCAGGATGTGTGCCATCGGACCATCCTGGCAGACCGGTGGCCGGGTGGGCCGGCGCGCGGTCAGCCCCGGGCGATGGTGCGGCTGCGGCCGCGGAACTCGGCGACCACCTCGCCGTCCCGCCACACGGTGACGTCGTAGATGCCGCTGCGGCCGTAGCGGACCCGCTCGGTGGCCCGGGCCTCCAGCAGGTCGCCCTCGCGGACCGGGCGGAGGAAGCTGATCTCGCCGCCGGCGGCCACGGTGGCCGGGCCGTGGCTGTTGCAGGCCAGCGCGAACGCGGTGTCGGCGAGCAGGAAGACGAAGCCGCCGTGGCCGATGGCGTGGCCGTTCAGCATGGCCGCGGTGACCCGCATCCGGGCCACCGCCGCGCCGTCGCCGGCCGAGACCAGCTCGATGCCGAGCCCCTTGGACGCCACGTCGGCGTCGAACATGTCGTGCGCCGCCGTGCGGCGGCCGTCCCCGCCCGCCATCTCAGCGCCCCCGCCGCTGGTCGACGATCCGGCGCATCTTGCCCATCGACCGCTCGACGCCGTCGGGCTCGATGACCTGGACCGCCACGCTCACCCCGATGGTGTTCTTGACCTGCTCGACCAGCGCCGCCCCGGCCCGCTCGGCCTCGTCGGCGGCCACCCCGGCCCGCCGCTCCACCTTCACGGTGAGGGTGTCCATCCGGCCCTGCCGGTCCAGCACGCACTGGAAGTGCGGGGACAGCGCGGGGGTACGCAGGATCAGCTCCTCGATCTGGGTCGGGAAGACGTTGACCCCGCGCACGATCATCATGTCGTCGGTCCGGCCGGTGATCTTCTCGATCCGGCGCATGCTGCGGGCGGTGCCGGGCAGCAGCCGGGTGAGGTCGCGCGTGCGGTAGCGGACCACCGGCATGGCCTCCTTGCTGAGCGAGGTGAGCACCAGCTCGCCCCGCTCGCCGTCGGGCAGCACCGCGCCGGTCACCGGGTCGATGATCTCCGGGTAGAAGTGGTCCTCCCAGAGGTGCAGGCCGTCCTTGGTCTCCACGCACTCGACGGCCACCCCGGGGCCCATCACCTCGGAGAGGCCGTAGATGTCGACGGCGTGCATGTCGAGGCGCTGCTCCATCTCGCGGCGCATGTCCTCGGTCCACGGCTCGGCGCCGAAGATGCCGACCTGCAGGGAGGTGGACCGCGGGTCGACGCCCTGGCGTTCCATCTCGTCGACGATGGCCAGCATGTAGCTGGGGGTGACCATGATGACGTCCGGTGCGAAGTCGCGGATCAGCATGACCTGCCGCTCGGTCATCCCGCCGGAGACCGGGATGACCGTGCAGCCCAGTTCCTCGGCGCCGTAGTGCGCGCCGAGGCCGCCGGTGAACAGCCCGTAGCCGTAGGCCACGTGGACCCGGTCGCCGGGGCGGCCGCCCGCGGCCCGGATCGAGCGGGCCATGAGCTTCGCCCAGGTGTCGAGGTCGGCGCGGGTGTAGCCGACCACGGTGGGCCGGCCGGTGGTCCCGGACGAGGCGTGCAGCCGGGCGACGCGCTCGCGCGGCACGGCGAACATGCCGAACGGGTAGTTGTCCCGCAGCTCGGCCTTGCCGGTGAACGGGAAGCGGGCCAGGTCGGCCAGCTCGCGCAGGTCGTCGGGGTGCACGCCGGCCGCCTCGAAGGCCTGCCGGTAGTGCGGCACGTTGTCGTACGCGTGCCGCAGCGACCAGCGCAGCCGGTCGAGTTGCAGGGCCCGCAGCTCGTCGACGCCGGCCCGCTCGACGGGCTCCAGCTCGTCCGGACGAGGGATGCGGTTCTGCACGGTGGCCTCCTGCGCGACGGGTTCGCCGACGCCGCGTCGCGCCGGGCGGGTGCGATCACCGTACGCCCGTACGGCCCGTCCTGCCAGGTCAGGTCCCCGATGCGGCGGCGGGGAGCCGGTGCAGCGCGTCCACCAGCGGGGCCAGCTCGGGGGTGCGCTCGCCCTCGGCCAGCGCGTCGGCGAGCACCCGGTCGTGGGTGGGGCGGGCCCGGCCGAGCAGCTTCGAGCCGGCCGGGGTCAGCTCGGTGTAGATGCCGCGCCGGTCGTCCGCGCAGAGCACGCGGGTGAGCAGGCCGCGGTCCTCCAGGCGGGTGACCAGGCGGGTGGTGGCGCTGCCGGAGAGCGCTGCGGCGCGGGCGAGCTGCCGCATCCGCATGTGCCAGCCGTCCTGGCGGGAGAGCGCGTCGAGCACCGTGTACTCCACGACGGAGAGGTCGTGCTCGGCCTGGAGGGCGCGTTCCAGGGCGGTCTCGATCAGGCCGTGCAGCGCGGCGAGGGTACGCCAGCCCTGCGCGCGGATCTCGACCGCGTCGTCCGCGATGCCCATGGCGCCCCCTCCGGTGTGACCTGGACGTCCCTCCAGGCTACCACCCTTGCGCCGGTATAACGCGCGTGCAACTATCTCGTTGTCGGCGCGGGTAGTTGCACGCGCCTCCTGTTCTCCGCGCATCGATTGGGTACGGCACATGGCACAGCGCACCTCCGCCCTCCCCGGCGGCCTCATCGCCCTGGCGATCGGGGCATTCGGCATCGGGCTGACCGAGTTCGTGATCATGGGGCTGCTCCCCCAGGTGGCCGCCGACTTCGCGGTCAGCGAGTCGGTGGCCGGCTGGCTGATCTCCGGGTACGCCCTCAGCGTCGCCGTCGGCGGGGTGGCCCTCACCGCCGCCGTCACCCGGCTGCGCCGCAAGCCCGTGCTGCTCGGGCTCATGGTGCTGTTCATCGCCGGCAACCTGCTCTCGGCGCTGGCCGGCGACTACGGCACCATGCTGGCCGGCCGGATCGTCGCGGCGCTCTGCCACGGCGCGTTCTTCGGCATCGGCGCGGTGGTGGCGACCGGCCTGGTCCCGCCGGCCCGCCGGGCCGGCGCCGTCGCGCTCATGTTCACCGGCCTGACCGCCGCCAACGTCCTCGGCGTGCCGTTCGGCACCCTCCTCGGCCAGCACCTCGGCTGGCGCGCCACCTTCTGGGCGATCACCGGCATCGGGCTGGTGGCGCTGGTCGGTCTCGCCGTGCTGGTGCCCGGCCGCGGACCGGCGAGCGACACCGCTCCCACCGGCGGCCTGCGCGGGGAACTGCGGGCGTTCACCCACGCCCAGGTCTGGTTCTCGCTGGTGGTCACCGTGCTCGGCTTCGGTGGCATGTTCGGCGCGTTCACCTACATCGCGTACACGCTCACCGAGGTCAGCGGCTTCGCCACCGGCACCGTCCCGTGGCTGCTGGTGCTCTTCGGCGTCGGGCTGTTCGCCGGCAACCTGGCCGGCGGCCGCGCCGCCGACGTGTCGCTGTCCCGGACCCTCGTCACCGTCCTCGGCGTGCTCACCCTGGTGCTGGTCGGCTTCGCGCTGACCGCCGGGAGCCCGGCGCTCACCGTGGTCGCGCTGGTGCTGATGGGCGCGTTCGGCTTCGCCACCGTGCCGCCGCTCCAGATGCGGATCATGAAGTACGCCCGCCGGGCCCCGACGCTGGCCTCCGGGGCGAACATCGCCGCGTTCAACGTCGGCAACGCGCTCGGCGCCTGGCTCGGCGGGCTGACCATCGACGCGGGGCTCGGCTTCACCGCCCCGATCTGGGCCGGCGCCGGGCTCACCCTGCTCGGCCTCGCGGTGCTGCTGGTGGCCGAGCGGCGCGCCCGGCGTACCCCGGGCGACGCCGCGGCCACCCGCGATCTCGCCGACGTCGCGGCCTGACCGCGGGGCGGCCGGCGTTATGCTCGGCCCGGCGGTGGGGCCCGCCGTCCCGGCACCGCCGGGAGAACCGCGACACGCTCGCCAACGGTCCCTGCCAGTGATGCCCGTCCTGGTGGGAGGCACCGTGACCGGACCGTCCGAGTTCCGCGTCGACCCCGATGTCGACCTGCGCGTCCCCGCCGACCGGCGGGAGCTGACCGCCCACCCGGCGGCGGTGCTCGGCGTCATCGCCGCCGGTGGGGTGCTGGGCGCGCTGGCCCGGGCCGGGCTCCAGGCCACGTTCCCGCACCCGCCCACCGGCTTCCCGTGGGCCACCTTCGGCATCAACGTCGCCGGCTGCCTGCTGATCGGCGCGCTGATGGCGGTGCTCACGGCCCGCCCGGCCGGGCCGCTGGTCCGGCCGTTCCTCGGCGTCGGCGTCCTCGGCGGCTTCACCACCTTCTCCACCTACGCGGTGGACGCCCAGCGGGCGGTCGCCGCCGGGTCGCCGGGCACGGCGCTGGCGTACCTGGCGGCGACCCTGGCCGGTGCGCTGCTGGCGGTGTGGGCCGGCGACGCGGTGGCCTCCCGGCTGCTGGCCCGCGCCAAGGTCGGGGCGGCCCGGTGACCGTCCTGCTGATCGCGCTCGGGGCGGCCGTGGGCGCGCCGCTGCGCTACCTGACCGACCGGGCCGTGCAGGCCCGCCACGCCTCCGCCTTCCCGTGGGGAACGCTGACCGTCAACGTGGCCGGGTCGCTGGTGCTCGGCGTGGTGACCGCCCTGCCCACCTCCCCCGCGGTGACCGCCCTGCTCGGCACCGGCTTCTGCGGCGCGCTGACCACCTGGTCCACCCTGAGCTACGAGACCCTGCGGCTGCACCGCGGCGGCCGTCGCGGCCACGCTGTGGCCAACGTGCTGGTCAGCATCGCGGCCGGGCTCACCGCGGCCACCCTCGGCTACGTGCTGGCCCGCGCCGTCACCGGCTGATCCCCCGCCCCCCACTCACCCCTGAGCCGAGACGGCCGCAGGCGCCGGAGTGGTGTCGGCGGCGAGCGCCACCACGGGCCCGATCACGAAGACCGCCGGTGGCCGGACGTCGTCCCGCGTGGCGAGCGCGCCGACCTCGTCCAGCCGGCACCGGGCCGTCCACTGCCCCGGGTGGCCGGCGTCCCGGACCACCAGCACCGGCGTCGCCGCGGCCCGCCCGTGGGCGAGCAGCTCGGCGGCGATGCGCCCGACCGTGTCCACCGCCATGAGCAGCACGAGCGTGCCCCGGGCCCGGGCCAGCGCGGCCCAGTCCACGAGGGAGTCCGGATGCCCGGGCGGCAGGTGCCCGGAGACCACGGTGACCTCGTGGGCCACCCCGCGGTGGGTGACCGGCACCCCGGCCAGCCCGGGCGCGGCCACCGCGCTGCTCACCCCGGGCACCAGCACCGTCTCCACCCCGGCGGCCGCGCAGGCCAGCACCTCCTCGTGGCCGCGGCCGAAGACGTACGGGTCGCCGCCCTTGAGCCGGACCACCCGCCGCCCGGCACGGGCGTGCGCGACCAGGGTGTCGTTGATGGCGTCCTGGCTCATCGACGGGCCCCGGGGCACCTTGGCGGCGTCGACCACCAGCACGCCGGGGCGCAGCCGGCGCAGCAGCCCGGCCGGGGCGAGCCGGTCGGCCACCACCACGTCGGCGGCGTCGAGCAGCGCCCGGCCCCGTACCGTGATGAGGTCGTCCGGGCCGGGCCCGCCGCCCACCACGGCCACCTGGCCGGGGCGCAGCGCCGGCGCGTCGTGGTGGTGCTGGTGGTGGTGGTGGTGGCCGTGCCCGTCGGCGGGATCGTCGGGGTGGTGGTGCGGGGTCTGCGGCCGGCCCACCTTGTCGGCGAACCCGGGCAGCGCCACCCGGTACGCGCAGGTGTCGCAGTTCATCCGGATGTCCCCGCGCAGCGCCTCGGCGTGCCGCTCCAGGACCAGGTCGGCCAGGTCGTCGCAGTCGCCGATCACCTCGGCGACCCGCACGTCCAGGCCGGGGTGGTCGGCGGCGAACTCCCGGCTCTGCGCCAGGATCCGGTCCGGCAGGACCCCGGCGAAGAGGAAGTACGGCGCGACCACGATCCGCCGGGCGCCGAGCCGGCGCAGCCGCTCCAGCACGGACGGCACGGACGGCTCGGCGAGCGAGATGAAGCCCGGCTCCACGCCCGCGTAGCCGCGTCCCTCCCAGAGCAGCCGGGCCACCTTGGTCACCTCGGCGTTGGCGTCCGGGTCGGTGGAGCCGCGCCCGATGAGGGCCACCCAGGTACCGGCCCGGTCGGCGCCGTCGAGCGCCGCGTCGATCCGCTCCGCCAGCACCTCCTGGAGCCGCGGGTGCGGCCCGAGCGGCCGGCCGTACGCGTACCGCAGGCCGGGGTGGCGCTGCCGCTCCCGGGCGAGGGCGGCAGGGATGTCGCCCTTGCCGTGCCCGGCGGCGGCCAGCACCAGCGGCAGCGCCACGACGCTCCGGTGGCCCCGGCCGACCAGCGCGCCGACGGCGTCGGTGAGCGGCGGGCGGGACAGCTCGATGAAGCCGCCCTCGACGTCGGCGACCGCGCCCCGGCGGCGGATCCGCTCGACGAGCGCGCCGAACTGGGCGACACCGGCGGCGCTGCGGGTGCCGTGCCCGACGATCAGCAGGGGGGTCCGGTCCGTCACGAGTCCTCCAGGTAGAGCAGGGCGTTGAGGGCGGCGGCGGCCACCGCGGAGCCGCCCTTCTCGCCCACGTTCGACACGGCGGGCAGGCCACTGGCCCGCAGCGCCGCCTTGGACTCGGCCGCGCCCACGAAGCCGACCGGCAGGCCCACCACGAGTGCCGGGGCCGCGTCGAGCGCGATCAGCTCGACCAGCGCGGTGGGAGCGCAGCCGACCACCCAGACGGCGCCCGGGCCGACCCGGTCGGCGGCGATCCGCACCGCCGCCGCCGAGCGGGTGATGCCGGCGGCGCGGCCCAGGTCGGCGGCGGCCGGCTCGGCGACCGGGCAGACGATCTCCCGCCCGGCCCGGGTGATGCCGGCGGCGACCATCCACACGTCGGTGACGATCGGCGCGCCGGACGACAGGGCGGCCCGGCCGGCGGCCAGGCCGTCCTCGTCGCAGACCAGGCCGGTGACGTAGTCCAGGTCGGCGCTCGCGTGCACCACCCGCTCGGTGACCGCCCGGGTCAGCGGCGGCAGGTGGGACAGGTCGACCCGCTCGCGCAGGATCCGGTAGGACTCCGCCTCGATGGGGTGCACGGTCCGGCTCATGATCCGGCCTGCCCGTAACGGCTGTCGTGGCCGCGCAGCCGCCAGAGCAGCACGGCGCCGCCCCAGGCGAGCGCGAAGAGGACCACCACGGCGTAGCCGAGCTGTTCGAAGTGGTCGGCGATCGAGGCGTACCCGGCCAGGGCGGTGAGGCCCAGCTCGTCGGCGAGCAGCCCGGCCAGGTAGACGCTGGCGACCAGGCCACCGACCAGCACGGTCATGGTGGTGGTGGCCAGGTTGTACCAGAGCCGCCGGGCCGGCTGCCGGTACGCCCACGAGTAGGCGCGGCTCATCAGCAGGCTGTCGGCGGTGTCCATGGCGGACATCCCGGCGGCGAAGAGCAGCGGAAGGGTGAGCAGGGCCAGCACCGGCAGTCCACCGGCGGCGGCGGTGCTCGCCGAGAGCGCCAGCAGCGTCACCTCGCTGGCCGTCTCCAGGCCCAGCCCGAAGAGGAAGCCGACCGGGGCCATGTGCCAGGAGGAGCGGACCAGGGTGCGGGCCCGGGCCCCGAGGATCCGGTGCAGGAGGCCCCGGTTGAGCAGCAGGAGGTCCAGCTCGTTCTCGTCCAGCGCGCCGGCGCGAAGGCGCCGCCAGAGCCGGGCCAGCCCGGCCAGCACCACGGCGTTGAGGGCCGCCACGAGCAGCAGGAAACCGGTGGCGGTGACGACGGCGACGGTGGCGCCGACCTCGCGCACGCCGGCCATGCGGTCGCCGGTCAGCCGGGTGGAGGCGAGCCCGACCACCAGCGCCAGCAGCAGCACCACGGCGCTGTGCCCGAGGGCGAAGAAGAAGCCGACGCCGACCGGCCGCCGGCCGCGCAGCAGCATGAGCCGGGTGGTGTCGTCGATGGCCGCGATGTGGTCGGCGTCGAAGGCGTGCCGCACCCCCAGCACGTACGCGAGGGTGCCGGCGCCGGCCAGCCCGCCGGCCGCGGCCGGCTGGTTGTTCCAGTAGAGGTAGAGGGTCACCCCGGCGACGTGCAGCGCGGCGACCGCGCAGAGGATGCCGCCGAGGCGGGCCCGTTCGGCGCGACTCCAGCGGCCGACGGGCGGGGCGGCGGCGGTCGGGGTCGAGGTCATTGCTCTCCTCGGGGGTCGGGGTCGACGCGGATGGCGTCCACGGGGCAGATCTCCAGGCATTCGAGGCAGCCGGTGCAGCGGTCGGTGACCCGCAGGCCGGCGGGGGTGGGGCGGATGGCGTGGACCGGGCAGGTGAGCAGGCAGGCGCCGCAGCCCTGGCAGGCGCCGATGGTCACGACCGCCACCGGTACCCCCGGGGCGTGACCATCCGGCCGCCGACGACCCGCGTCTGCGAGCTGCCGACGACCACCACGCTGTACATGTCGACCTGGGCCGGGTCGAGGGTGGCCAGGGTCGCGAGGTGCACCCGTTCGCCGGGGCGGCTGGCGTTGCGCACCACGCCGACCGGGGTGTCCGGCGGGCGGTGCGCGGCGAAGGCGTCCAGCGCCGTGCCGAGCTGCCAGTCGCGGGTGCGGCTGCGCGGGTTGTAGAGCAGCGCCACCAGGTCGCCCTCGGCCGCGGCGGCGACCCGGCGCGCGATCACCTCCCACGGGGTGTGCAGGTCGGACAGGCTCAGGTAGACGTGGTCGTGGCCGAGCGGCGCGCCGAGCAGCGCCGACGCGGCGAGCCCGGCGGTCACCCCGGGCACGCCGACCACGTCGATCCGGTCGTCGGCGTGTTCCAGGGCGGGGCTGGCCATCGCGTACACCCCGGCGTCGCCGGAGCCCACCAGGGCGACGGCGTGGCCGGCGGTGGCCTCGGCGACGGCGGCCCGGGCCCGCGCCTCCTCCGCGCCGAGCCCGCTGGCCAGCACGCGGGTGCCGGGGCGCAGCAGGTCGCGGATCTGCTCGACGTACTGGTCCAGGCCGACCACCACGGCGGCCCGGCGCAGCTCGGCCACCGCGCGCGGGGTGCGCAGGTCGGCGGCGCCGGGACCGAGGCCGACCAGCGCGAGCCGGCCGCGCGGGGCGTGCCGGGCCACCGCCACGGTGGCCATGGCCGAGGCGGTCTTCGGCACGAGCAGCGTGCCCCCGGCGCGCAGCGCCGCGGCCTCCGCGACGCTCGGCGTGCCGACCGCGGCGCGGACCACCTCGCTGGGGTGCGGCACGTCGACCGCCGCCAGGTCCGCCGCGGGCCAGGTCTCCAGGGGTACGCGGTACGCGTCGGCGGTCGCGCGGATGCCCGCCTCGTCGGCCTTGAGGTCCACGCTGGCCAGGCAGCGCAGGCTGGCCGGGCTGAGGCCGGCGTCGGCGAGCACCCGGCGCAGCAGGCCCGTCACCTCGGCGGCCGGTACGCCCCGGCTGGAGCCGATGCCGGCGACGAGGGACGGCGGCCGGAGCACCACGGTCCGCCCGTCGAGCGGCACGACGCGGTCGGTGACCAGGATCCGCCAGCCCGCGGCGCTCTCACCCTGCTCGGGTGCGGCCGGGTCCGTCGATGGGGGTGCGATCTCGACGCGGACGTGCTCCGGCAGGGCGGGCAGCGGCCAGGTGGCGTCGGCGACCAGGCGGACCGGCTCGCCGTCGAGGATCGCCCGGGACACCGCGGCCACCGCACCCTCCACGGGCCAGCCGAGGGTGTCCAGCCCGGGCAGGCCGACCGCGTCGGTGGCGGTGGTGACCACCGGCCGGGCGCCGAGCAGCGCGCCGACCTCGGCGGCGAGGGCGTTGGCGCCGCCGGCGTGCCCGCCGAGCAGGGCCACGGCGTGCCGGGCCGCCTCGTCGACCACGACCACGGCCGGGTCGGTGTGCTTGTCGCCGAGCAGCGGGGCCAGGATGCGGACGACCGCACCGGTGGCCAGGAAGGCGACCACGGCGTCGCAGTCGCGCCAGGCCGCTCGCAGCGCGCCGGCGACGCTCTCCGCCTCCACGAGCCGGGCGTGCGGCCAGGCCGCCGCGAGGATGCGCGCGTGCCGCCGCCCGGCGGCGGTCGCCGCCACGAGTCCGACACGGAACGGCCCCTTCCTGCCGCCTGCGCCGGCGATGGGGTCCCCGGTCGACGGGTCCGAGGGTGCGGTCACGGCTTCCTCCGGGTGGACGGTCACGGGAGCTCCCCGGTGAGCAGCACGACCGGGTTGGTGGCGGCCAGGCGCAGGGAGCCGCCGGGCAGGTCGGCGAGGCGGGCGGCGGCGAGCTGGCAGCCGTCGACCGCGTAGCCGGCGGCGCGCAGCAGGTGCACGGCCGGCGCGACACGGTCGAGGGCGGCCAGGGTGGCGACGATCCGGGGCGGGCGGCGGTCGGCCACGGCGGCGAGCACGTCCGTGCCGCCCCCGCCGACGAAGACCGCGTCGGGGTCGGGCAGCCCGGCCAGGGCCTCCGGGGCCGTCCCGGTCACCACCCGGACGTCGACGCCGTGCCGGGCGGCGTTGGCCCGGATCGGCGCGTCCGGGTCGCGTTCGACGGCGAGCACCGCCGCGCCGAGCAGCGCGCACTCGATGCCGACCGAGCCGCTGCCGGCGCCGACGTCCCAGACCAGCCGGCCCAGCCGGGGCCGCAACCGGGCCACCGCAAGAGCCCGCACCTCGGCCTTGGTGATCATCGAGTCCCGGTGGACGTACGCGGACTCGGGCAAAGCCCAGCCCCCGACAGGCGCGGCAGCAGGCTGGTCATCAACACGCATCCCGCCGGCGCCCCCCGCGATGGTGCAGTTGGTGCCCGGGTGAAACGCTCGAACCCGACGTGAGCCGGGCCGTAAGTGCAAGATCGACGGGTCCGGGTCCTCGGGTGGGGTGGTCTCCGGGGCGAGGCTCAGCAGCACGTGCGGGTCGGACCAGGTTCGTGCCGCGGCCTCGGCCGGGGTGGTCCAGGTGACGCGTTCGTCGGGGGTGCCGAGGTGCTCGGCGACGACCAGGCGGCGGTCCCAGCCGGCCAGGCCGGCGCCCAGCTCGGCCGCGCCCGCGCCGGGGGCGGTGAGCACGGCGACGGTGGGCAGCGCCCGGCAGGCGTTGAGCGCGGGGGCCAGGTCCCGGCCGTGCGCGGTGACCACTGCCGCGCCGTCCCAGGGCAGCCCGGCGCGGGCGAACGCGGCGGCGACGCTGGAGACGGCGGGGAGCACCCGCACCGGCAGGCCCGCCGCGCGGAGCCGGCGGACGATGCCGAAGAGCCCGGGGTCGCCGCTGGCCAGGACCACCGCGGGCGTTCCGGCGGCGACGGCGGCGGCGAGCCGGTCCAGCGCCGGTGCGAGCGGGCCGAGCACGACGGTGGCGCAGTCGGCCGGCACCGGAACGGCGGCCAGGTGCCGAGCGGCGCCCACGACCAGGCCCGCGCCGGCCAGCGCCCCGGCGAGCGCGGGGTGGGCGGGCCGGCCGGCGGCGTCGGTGCCCACCACGAGCACGCTCACGCGGCCCACCGCCCGGAGGAGGCGACCACCAGGGCGCCCGCGAAGTCCACCATGGCCACGTCGACGCGGACGGCGTGCCCGGCGAAGCGGAGCAGCACCTGCCGGACCCGCCGGCAGAGCAGGTCCCCGGCGGGGCCGAGCAGCCCGGCGGCCGCCCACAGCTCGTACGCGTGCCGGCCCGTGTTGGCGGCGGTGACGGCGGCGACCAGGTCCGGGTCGCCGCCGGCCTCGGCGGTGACCGCGCCGAGCAGCGACAGGTCCACCTTGGAGCGGGTGTAGTGGGTCATCAGGATGCCGGCGGCGAGCTTCGCCAGCTTGCCGGCCATGCCGACGAAGACGACGCCGGTCATCCCGTCGCCGACGGCGGCGGTGACCGCCGCGCCGGTGAAGTCGCCGACCTCGACGAAGCACACCTCGGGCAGCTCCGGCAGGAGCGCCCGGGCCGCCCGCTCGGTACGCCCGCCGGTGCACAGCACCACGGTCCGCTCCCCCTGTGCGGCCATCACGTGCACGGCCTGCACCACGCTGGCCCGCCAGGAGGCGGTGGAGAAGGGCCGGACGATCCCGGTGGTGCCGAGGATGGAGATGCCGCCGAGGATGCCGAGCCGGCGGTTGGTGGTCTTGCGGGCCATGATCTCGCCACGCGGGACGCTGATGACCACGCGGACGCCGGTCTCGCCGAGGTCGACCACCTCGGCGACGGCCTGGCCGATCATGCGGCGTGGGGTCTCGTTGATGGCCGGGCCGCCCACCGCCAGGCCGAGCCCGGGCCGGGTGACCGTGCCGACGCCCGGCCCGCCGTCGAGGCGCAGCCCCGGCTCGTCCCGCCAGGTGACGGTGGCGGTCAGCTCGGCGCCGTGCGTGACGTCCGGGTCGTCACCGGCGTCCTTGACCACCACGGCCTCGGCCCGCCGCGCCGGTTCCAGGTCGCAGCGGGCCACCGCGAAGCTGACCCGCCGGCCGGCGGGCAGGCCGATCTCGACCTCGCGCTGCGGCTCGCCGGTGACCAGCGCGGTCAGCGCCGCCTTGGTGGCCGCGGTGGCGCACGCGCCGGTGGTCCAGCCGGTGCGCAGCGCCGTGGGCCGGACCTTCGCCGTACGCGGGAGGTCCGGCTCGCGCAGCGGCGGCTCGGCGTACGTCACCGGTCGTCCCCGGCGTCGTCGCGGGCACGGGTGCGGCGCAGCGCGGCGCGGGCACCGGGCTCGGCCCGGCGGTAGGTGTGGAAGTGCCCGGGGTGGTACAGGTGCGAGCGGGTGCCGCTGGCGGCGAGCGCCGGCCCGACCAGGAAGAGCGTGTGCTTCCACAGCCGGTGCGCCTTGACGGTGGCCTCCAGCTCACCGAGCGGGCACTGGACCACCAGCTCGTCGGGCCAGGTCGCCTGGTACGCGACCACCACCGGCGTCTCCGGCGGGTAGCCACCGGCCAGCAGCTCCGCCTGCGCCTGCCCGGAGCGGGCGGCGGAGAGGAACAGCGCCATGGTGGTGCCGTGCCGGGCGAACTCGCGGACCCGCTCGCCCGGCGGCATCGGCGTCTTGCCGCCCTCCAGACGGGTGAGGATCACCGACTGGGCCACCTCGGGGATGGTCAGCTCCCGGCCGACCAGCGCGGCGACCGCGGTGAACGAGGACACCCCGGGCACCACCTCCACGGCCAGGCCGAGGTCGCGGCACAGGTCGAGCTGCTCCTGCACGGCGCCCCAGAGGGCCGGGTCGCCGGAGTGGATGCGCGCGACGACCAGCCCGCCGGCGGCGGCCCGTTCGTAGAGCGGCCGGACGCCCTCGATGGGCAGCTGGGAGGAGTCGACGATCTCGGCGTCCGGGCGGGCGTGGGCGAGCACGTCGGCGTGCACGAGGCTGGCCGCCCAGATCACCACGTCGGCCTCGGCGATGACCCGGGCGGCGCGCAGGGTGAGCAGGTCGGCGGCGCCGGGGCCGGCCCCGACGAACCAGACCTTGCCGGTAGTGGTCACAGTTTTCCTCCCCGCCGGTCCCGGCGGGCCGGGACCAGCAGCGTCGACAGGTACGGCAGGTCGGCGGCGGCGCCGTCCACCGGCCCGATCCGCTCGCCGGGCAGGCCGAGCGACCGGCCCAGCACGGCGTCGGCCAGCCGGCCCTGCCGGCGCAGCTCGCCGACCAGGTCGGGATGGCGGCGCCAGCCCTTGTAGACGACGACGGTGCCGGGGCCGGCGAGCGCGTCGGCGACCGGCGTGAGGCCGGCCGTGGCGGGCAGCAGGGTGAGCGGTTCGCGGCCCTCGCACAGCGGCACGCCGGCCCGGGCGGCCAGGTCCTGCATGGCCGTGATGCCGGGCACGGTCCGCACCGCGATCCCGGGCCGCCGGTCCCGCACCCCGTCGGCGAGGTAGCCGAAGGTCGAGTAGACGTTGGGGTCCCCGATGGTGGCGAAGGCGACCGACCGGGCCCCGGCGTCGACGGCGGCCACCACGGCCGCCGCGGCCGCATCCCAGGCCCGCTCCCGGCGGGCGGTCACCCCGCCCCGGTCGTCGAGGGCGAACGGCAGCCGGCGCAGCCGGTCCGCGGGCACGTGCGCCCGCACGGTCGTCTCGGCCCGGCCGGGGGGCGCGTCCGGGTCCGCGGCGTGCCGGTCCAGCACGGGTACGAACACCAGGTCGGCCTCGCCCAGCAGCCGTACGGCCTTGAGCGTCAGCAGTTCGGGATCGCCGGGTCCCACCCCGATGCCGGTCAGCACGGCGTTCACCGGCTCGCCGCCTCGACCAGCCGGCGCGCCGCGGCCGGGTGCCCGGCCCAGTGGGTGTGCAGGTAGGACGCGTGCACCCGGCCGGTCACGAAGCCGTGCGGGGCGCCGTCCCAGTGCCAGGCGGGACGGTCGCCGTGCCCGGGGTCGGTGACCGTGCGGTGGAACTCGTGTCCGCGTACCGGGTCGCCGGCGCGGTGGACCGGGGAGTCGGCGGCGGCCACGGCGTCGCGGTAGCCGAGGGTGAGCCGGCCGGTCATCCGGGCGGTGTGGTCGAGCCGCCCGCACATCGGCACCCCGTCGAGGGCGCGCCCGAGGTAGAGCAGCCCGGCGCACTCGGCGACCACCGGCCCGTCGAAGCCGGCCAGCTCGGCGCGGAGCGCGGTGTTGCCGGCCAGGGCGTCGGCGTACAGCTCGGGGAAGCCGCCGCCGATCACCACGGCCCGGGTGCCGGGCGGCAGGGCGTCGTCGCGCAGCGGGTCGAGGGTCACCACCCGCGCGCCGGCCGCCGTGAGCAGTTCGGCGGTCTCCGCGTACGAGAAGGTGAACGCCGCCCCGCCGGCGACCGCGACGACCGGGCGGGCGGTGCCCGCGGGACCGCCGACGGCGGCGGCGGGATCCCAGGCGGGCGCGGTCAGCGGCGGCGCGGTGCGGGCCAGCGCCAGCACGGCGTCCAGGTCCACGGTGGACTCGACCAGGTCGGCGAGCGCGGCCACCACGGCGACCGACTCGGGCGCGCGTTCGGCGACCGGCACCAGACCGAGGTGGCGGGACGGCGCGGAGACCTCGGCGGCCCGCGTCACCGCGCCGAGCACCGGCACGCCCACCTCGGCGAGCGCGTCGCGGAGCAGCGTCTCGTGCCGGGGCGAGCCGACCCGGTTGAGGATGACCCCGCCGACGCGCACCGCCGGGTCGAAGGCGCGCATGCCGAACACCAGCGCGGCGGCGGAGCGGCCCTGCGCCGTCGTGTCGAGGACCAGCAGGACCGGCGCCTCGACGAGCCGGGCGACGTGCGCCGTGGAGGCGTACCCGCCGTGGCCGACGGCGCCGTCGTGCAGCCCCATCACCCCCTCGACCACGGCCACGTCGGCCGGGCTGGGCACGCTCGCGCCGTGGCGCAGCAGCGGGGCGATCCGGTCCGGGCCGACCAGCCAGGGGTCGAGGTTGCGGCCGGGCCGGCCGGCCGCGAGCGCGTGGTAGCCGGGGTCGATGTAGTCGGGGCCCACCTTGTGCGGGCTGACCGTCAGGCCACGGCGGCGCAGCGCGGCGAGCAGCCCGGTGGCCACGGTCGTCTTGCCGTGCCCGCTGGCCGGGGCCGCGACGACGAGCCGGGGCAGCGCCCAGGGCGTCACCATTCGATGCCCTTCTGGCCCTTCTGACCGGCGTCCATCGGGTGCTTGACCTTGGTCAGCTCGGCGACCAGGTCGGCCGCCTCGACCAGCCGCGGGTCGGCGTCCCGGCCGGTGATCACCACGTGCTGGAAGCCGGGCCGGTCGCGCAGCGTGGCGACCACCTCGTCGACGTCGACCCAACCCCACTTCATGGGGTACGTGAACTCGTCGAGCACGTAGAGCCCGTACCGCTCGGCGGCCAGGTCGCGCCGGATCTGCCGCCAGCCCTCCCGCGCGTCCTCGGCGTGGTCGGCCTCCCCGCCGCGCTGGATCCAGGACCAGCCCTCACCCATCTTGTGCCAGGTGACCGGGGCGCCCTGCCCGGTGCGTTCGTGCACCTCGCCGAGGGCCCGGAAGGCGTTCTCCTCCCCCACCCGCCACTTGGCGCTCTTGACGAACTGGAAGACACCGACGGGCAGCCCGGCGGTCCAGGCGCGCAGCGCCAGCCCGAACGCGGCCGTCGACTTCCCCTTCATCTGTCCGGTGTGCACGATCAGCAACGGGCGATGCCGCCGCTGCCGGGTGGTCAGCCCGTCGGAGGGCACGTGGCTCGGCTTCCCCTGTGGCATCAGGCAACGCTCCTCGTCGGTCCGGCATCGACATCCGCGATCATGGAGTTGTGGCTCCGTTCTTCGACGCTTTCGTCCCTTGTGTCCCGGCCACAACTCCATGATCGCCGGGAGCGGTGGGGCCTGTCGTGAGGTTGGCGAGGGGGTGGTGGGGGGCGTTCAGGTGGGCTGCCAGGCGGCTCGCCAGGTGCAGGCGGATCGGGCCGGACTCGCAGTCCACGACCACGCAGGGGGCGCCCGTGGCGGCGAGGACGGCTGCCGCGCGGGCGGCCCGGTCCAGGGGGCGGGGGCCCGCCGTGGCCCGGCCGTCGGTGACCACCAGCACGAGGGGGCGGCGCTTCGGGTCGCGCAGCCGCTCCACCCGCAGCAGGTCGGCCGCCGCGAGCAGCCCCTCCGCCAGCGGGGTACGCCCGCCGGTGGGCAGCTCGGCCAGCCGGGTCGAGGCGGCCAGCACGGACGACGTAGCCGGGAGGAGAGTCTGTGCGCCGGTGCCCCGGAAGGCGACCACGGCCACCTTGTCCCGCCGCTGGTACGCGTCGGTGAGCAGCGCCAGCACCGCCCCCTTCACGGTGGACATCCGCTCCCGGGCGCCCATCGACCCGCTGGCGTCCACCACGAACAAAACGAGGTTGCCCTCGCGTCCCTCCCGGACCGCCTCGCGCACGTCGGACGGGCGCAGCCGCAGCGGCCCGCCACGCCGGCCCCGCGCGGCCTGGTACGGGGCGGCCGCCCGCACGGTCGCCGGCAGGTGCAGCGCCTCGGCGCGGCCGGCGGGCACCCGGGCGCCGGTGGTGCGGCCGCGCCCGGTGCGGGCCCGGGAGCGCCGGCCGGGCACGCCCTCGCCGACGCCGGGCGCGGTGAGCAGCCGGGCCCGCAGCCCCCGGTCCGGCGCGGCAACGCTCCCGCCCTCGGCGTGATCCGGGTCCCCTGGCCGCCTACCAGCGCCGGGCCGGCGGGTGTGCGCCCGGCCTCCACCCCCGGCCATCGCGCCCCTGGCGGGCCCACCGGCGTCAGGGCCGTCCCCGTCCTGGCCGATGCTCCGGTCGTCGCCGGGCTGTCCGAACCGGTCCCACTCGACGTCGCCGCGGTCGCCGGGCAAGCCGTCACCGGGCAAGCCGTCGCCGGGCCGGTCCTTGCTGGACCGGTGGCCGCCTCTTCCGTCCCCGATCCGCCCGCTGGCCGGCCAGCGGCCGTCCCGGCCGGTCCCGCTCCCGTCGTCCGGCGACCCGCGACGGCTGGCGTCGTCGGACGTCCCGGACACGTCCCGCCCGTCGTCGCCGCCCTTCCCGCGGGCCGACAGACCGGGACCGCCGGAGCCCACCCCGTCACCACCCGAGCCCTCGGGACCGTCGGCCGCCCCGGGACGGCCGCCGGGACCACCGTCCGGACCACCGTCCGGCCCGGGCCCGCCGCCGGATCCACGGCCGGGGTCGCCGTCGGGGCCGTCGTCGTCGGGGTCGTCGTCGGGGTGCTGCTCGCGGGCGCGGCGCAGCGCCTCGTCCAGGCGCTGCTCGTCCAGCCCGGGGGTGTCGAACGGGTCCCGGCGGCGCCGGTGCGGCAGGGCCAGCCGGGCGGCGACCCGCACGTCGTCGGCGGTCACCCGGTCCCGGCCCTGCCAGGCGGCGTGCGCCACGGCGGTCCGGGCCGTGACGATGTCGGCGCGCATGCCGTCCACGTCGAACGCCGCGCAGACCTCCGCGATCTGCCGCAGGGCCGCGTCGGGCAGCGCCACCCCGGCCAGCCGGTGCCGGGCGGCGGCCACCCGGCGGGCCACCTCGGCGTCGGCCGCGGCCCAGCCGGCGGCGAAGCCGGCCGGGTCGGCGTCGGCGGCCAGCCGGCGGCGGACCACCTCGGCGCGTACGGCGGGGTCGCGGCTGGCGGCCACCTCGACGGTGAGCCCGAACCGGTCGAGCAGCTGCGGGCGCAGCTCCCCCTCCTCCGGGTTCATGGTGCCGACCAGCAGGAACCGGGCGGCGTGGCTGACCGAGACGCCCTCCCGCTCGACGTGGCAGCGGCCCATGGCGGCGGCGTCCAGGAGCAGGTCGACCAGGTGGTCGTGGAGCAGGTTGACCTCGTCGACGTAGAGCACGCCGCGGTGGGCGGCGGCGAGCAGGCCGGGCTCGTAGGCGCGTACCCCCTCGGCGAGGGCCTTCTCCAGGTCGAGCGAGCCGACCACCCGGTCCTCGGCGGCGCCCACCGGCAGTTCGACCAGGCGGGCCGGGCGGCGCTCGGCCGCCGACCCGGCCGGGTGCGGGCCGTCCGGGCAGCCCGGGTCGGGGGCGGCCGGATCGCAGGCGAAGCGGCAGGCGGCGACCCGGTCGACCGGGGGCAGCAGGGTCGCGAGGGCGCGCACGGCGGTGGACTTGGCGGTGCCCTTCTCGCCGCGGACCAGCACCCCGCCGATGGCCGGGCTGACCGCGTTGAGCAGCAGGGCGAGGCGCATCTCGTCCATCCCGAGCACCGCGCTGAACGGGTACGACGTCACTGTGCCTCCTTCGCTCGCGACTGCGGGGCTCGCAAACCCGGCTCACTCCTCGCGCTCACTGCCGGTCCTCCAGGTCGCCCTCGCTGGCCAGGTACGTCTCGTGCAGCCGGTCGAGGGTGACCGGCTCGGGCGCGGCCCACAGTCCGCGGTCGGCGGCCTCCAGCAGCCGTTCGGCGATGCCGCGCAGCGCCCACGGGTTGGACCGCTCCAGGAACTCCCGGGTCCCCGGGTCGAAGAGGTACGCCTCGGCGAGCCGCTCGTACATCCAGTCGTCGACGACACCGGCGGTGGCGTCGTAGCCGAACAGGTAGTCCACGGTGGCGGCCAGCTCGAAGGCGCCCTTGTAGCCGTGCCGGCGCATGGCGGCGATCCAGCGCGGGTTGACGACCCGGGCCCGGAACACCCGGCGGGTCTCCTCGCCCAGCGTGCGGGTGCGCACGTCGTGCGGCATGGCCGAGTCGCCCACGTACGCGGCCGGGGCGTCGCCGGTGAGGTGGCGGACCATGGCCACCATTCCGCCGTGGTACTGGAAGTAGTCGTCGGAGTCGACGATGTCGTGCTCGCGGGTGTCCTGGTTCTTCACGGCGACGGCGATCCGGGCGAAGGAGCGTTCCATGTCGGCCCGCGCCTCCCGCCCGTCCAGCCCCGGCCCGTAGGCGTAGCCGCCCCAGACCGCGTACACCTCGGCCAGGTCGGCGTCGGTGCGCCAGTTCCGGGCGTCGATGAGCGGCAGCAGCCCGGCCCCGTACGCCCCGGGCTTGGACCCGAAGATGCGGGCGGTGGCCCGTCGCCGGTCCCCGTGTTCGGCGACGTCCGCGTCGACGTGCGCCCGCACGTGGTTCTCGGCGGCCGGCTCGTCGAGCGCGGCGACCTGCCGGACGGCGTCGTCGATGAGGGCCACGACGTGCGGGAAGGCGTCCCGGAAGAAGCCGGAGATGCGCACCGTGACGTCGATCCGGGGGCGGCCCAGCTCGGCGAGGGGCACCACCTCGACGCCGGTGACGCGGCGGGACCGGTCGTCCCACACCGGACGGACGCCGAGCAGCGCGAGGACCTCCGCGATGTCGTCGCCCTGGGTGCGCATGGCGCTGGTGCCCCAGACCGTGAGCCCGACCGACCGCGGGTACGCGCCGGTGTCGGCGAGGTGCCGGGCCAGCAGCGAGTCGGCGAGGGCGACCCCCACGTCCCAGGCGTTGCGGCTGGGGATGGCCTTCGGGTCGACGGAGTAGAAGTTGCGCCCGGTGGGGAGGACGTTGACCAGCCCGCGGGTGGGCGAGCCGGACGGGCCGGGCGGGACGAACCGGCCGTCGAGCGCGCCGAGCACCCGGTCGATCTCGTCGGTGGTCCGGTCCAGCCGGGGCACCACCTCCTGAGCGGCGAAGCGGAGCACCTCGGCGGCGTCGGGCACCGGAGCGCCGACCACCTCCTCGACCACCGCGCCGGCCCTGGTCGCGTCCCAGCCGAGGGTCTCCATGCCGAGGACGAGCCGGCGGGCCAGGGCCTCGATGAGGTCGACGGCGTCGGCGGCGGTGGCGGCCGGCCCGTCGACGGCGTCGGTGAGCGCCGCCGGCATGGCGATCCGCGCGCCAGGGGTGGCGAGCAGCGCCGCCTCGTCGAGGCCGGCGTGTGCGGCGAGGGCCTGGCGCAGCCCGGGCAGGACGCGGGCGCCGCCCCAGACCTGCGGGGCGCGCAGCACCGCGAGGACCAGGTTGACCCGCGCCTCCCCGGCGGGCGCCTCGGCCAGGACGTGCAGGCCGTCGCGGATCTGCACGTCCTTGACCTCGCAGAGGTAGCCGTCGAGGTGCAGCACGAAGTCGTCGAAGTCGTCCGCGCCGGGCATCTCGGCCTGGTGCAGGTCGTGGTGCAGTTCGGCGGCGCGCACGAGGTCCCAGATCTGCCGCTGCACGGTGGGCGCCTTGGCCGGGTCGAGGGCCTGCACGGTGGCGTACTCGTCGAGGAGCTGTTCGAGCTTCGCCAGGTCGCCGTAGGTCTCGGCGCGGGCCATGGGCGGCACCAGGTGGTCGACCACCACGGCGTGGGCGCGGCGCTTGGCCTGGGTGCCCTCGCCGGGGTCGTTGACGATGAACGGGTAGACCAGCGGCAGGTCGCCGAGGACCGCGTCGGGGGCGCAGTCGGCGGCCAGCCCGAGGCCCTTGCCGGGCAGCCATTCCAGGGTGCCGTGCTTGCCGAGGTGGACCACGGCGTCCGCGCCGAAGCCGCCGTCGGCGACCGGCGCGGCCAGCCAGCGGTACGCGGCCAGGTAGTGGTGGCTGGGCGGCAGGTCCGGGTCGTGGTAGATGGCCACGGGGTTCTCGCCGAAGCCGCGCGGCGGCTGGATGAGCAGCGCCACGTTGCCGAAGCGCAGCCCGGCGAGGACGAGGTCGCCGCCGTCGGTGTAGAGGCGGCCGGGCGGCTCGCCCCAGTGCTCCCGCATCCGCTCGCGCAGCGCGGCGGGCACCGCCTCGAACCAGCGCCGGTAGGTCTCCCCCGGCACCCGCGCCTCGGCGGCGGCGAGCTGTTCCGGGGTGAGCCACTCGACGTCGTGCCCGCCCGCGGCGATCAGCGCGTGGATCAGGGCGTCCCCGTCGTCCGGGACCGGCCCGTCGCCCAGGTGGTAGCCGGCCTCGGCCAGGGCGGCGAGCAGCCGGACCGCCGAGGCCGGCGTGTCCAGGCCGACCGCGTTGCCGACCCGGGAGTGCTTCGTGGGGTACGAGCTGAGCACGACGGCCAGGCGCTTGCCGGCGTTCGGCACGTGCCGCAGCCGCGCCTGCCGGACGGCGATCCCGGCGACCCGGGCGGCCCGCTCCGGGTCGGGTTCGTAGACCGAGAGGCCGTCGGCGTCGATCCGCTTGAACGAGAACGGCACCGTCACGATCCGGCCGTCGAACTCGGGAATGGCCACCTGCATGGCGGCGTCCAACGGGGACAGTCCGGCGTCGCCGGCCGCCCACCGGTCACGCTCGCTGGTGAGGCAGAGGGCCTGCACGATCGGCACGTCCAGGGCGGCGAGCGCGCCGACGTCCCAGGCGTCCTCGTCGCCCCCGCCGGAGGCGTCCGCGGCGACCGTCCCGCCGGCGGCGAGCACCGTCACCACGAGGGCGTCGCACCGCGCGAACAGCTCCAGCGGACCCGCGCCCGGTGCGAGGCCGCGCAGCGAGCCGCAGAACACCGCCAACGGCTGGCCGCCGGCCGCCGTCACGGCGTCGGCCAGGGTCTCGACGAAGGCGGTGTTCCCGGCCAGGGCGTGCGCCCGGTAGAAGACGATGCCGACCACGGGCCGGCCGTCGGGCGCCGGGTCGGGGCCGAGGATCCCGTGGGGCGGGGTGGGCGCGGGCGGGTTGAAACCCTCACCGGTGAGCAGCACCGTGTCGGAGAGGAACCGGGCCAGCTCGGCCAGGTTGCCGGGGCCGCCCTCGACCAGGTAGGCGAGGGCCTCGGCGGCCACCCCGGCGGCCACCGTGGACGCCGCCATGAGCTCCGCGTCGGGCACCGCCTCGCCGCCGAGCACGACCGTGGGCACGCCGGAGCCGAGCACCGCGGCGAGGCCGTCCGGCCACGCCTGCCGGCCGCCGAGCAGGCGTACGACGGCCAGGTCGACGCCGTCGAGCAGCGCGGGCACGGCGTCGGCGGCGACCCGGGCGGGGTTGGCGAGCCGGTAGCCGGCGCCGCTGGCGCGGGCGGCGAGCAGGTCGGTGTCGGCGGTGGAGAGCAGCAGGATGCGCACGGACGGCTCCGGAGCGTGACGCCCGGCGGCGCGGCGAGGGCCGGCGGCGGGCGGGGGTGGGCGCGGGTTCGGCGGGTACGCGGGTCCGGCGGACGGTTCACCGACGGCGGGTCGGCAGGGGCGCCCGGCCGGGTGCGGGACCCGGCGGGACGGTCAGCGGCGGACGGCGCGGGCCCGCCCGGCGCGCGGCACGGCGGCCTGCGGGGCGGCGGGGTGAGCGGTCAGCGGCGCGTCGGTGCGCGCCGGCCGGGAACGACGATCGTCGTCGATGGCGGAAAGGCCGTGCATCGGGTCCTCCTCGGGTGTCCACGCCCTGGGGCTCTCCGACGGCCGAAGTATCCTGGCTCCCGGATCGACGCTCACCCCCGGCCTTCCAGCCGCGCACGCACGGCCGTGACTCACGAGGGGGGATCGCTCCCCGGTGACAGTGGCGGGACCGCGCCGGAATCGCACCGGCTTCCTTCACTGCCGTCAGGCCGCGAATGCTGCCACAGCCGCCCGGCGCGGGTCAACGCCGGGTCCCCGGCCTTGCCCGCGACCTCCGGCATCCGCCCATGTCGATATTAATTCCTTTTCCGTCGTCCCGATCGCAATGGCCCGGGTCGATGGGAACGGCGGCATTCCGGCGGCCCGTGGCGGGCCTTCCCGGTGCGCGCCGGTCCGGGCGCCGTGACCGCGTCGCCGCAGCCGGGGCGGCCCGGAGCGGCATCCGCCCGATAGCATCGCGGTCGACTGTGATCATGTGCCACGGAGCGGGGAGGAATTGCCGGTGACGCTGCGCCATCTCGCCGGCCGGGTCTGGTTGTTCCCCGGCGATCCCGACCCGTTCGCGGTCCGCCCGGCCGTGGCGGTGGTCGCCGACGACCGCGGAAGTGTGATCGTCGACGCGGGCCAGAGCCCCGCCCACGCCCGGGAGGTCCGGGCCGCGGTGGCGGCGGCCGGGTTGCCGGAGGCGCGCTGGCTCGTCTACACCCACCACCACTGGGACCACGTCTGGGGCGCCTGCGCCTGGCCGGACGTGGAGATCGTGGGGCACGAGTCGGCCGTACCCCTGCTGCGGGCCGAGGCGGCCCGGCCGTGGAGCCACCGCTACCTGCGCGAGCAGGTCCGCGAGAACCCGCGCCTCGGGCACAGCTTCCGCGCCCGGGCCCTGGCCGTCGACTCCTGGGACGGCTTCGCGGTGCTGCCGCCGACGCGCACCTTCACCGACGAGCTGAGCCTGCCCACCGGCGTGGTGGTCCGGCACGTGGGCGGCCGGCACGCGCCGGACTCCACGGTGGTGCGGGTGCCGGACTCGGGGGTGCTGCTGATCGGCGACTGCTGGTACCCGCCGCCCGCGCACCTGCGCACGGCCGAGGACGGGCCCGACCTGGCCCTCGCGGCGAGCCTGCTCGACGACGACGTGGCCTGGTACGTCTCGGCCCACGACGAGCCGCTGACGCCGGCCGAGGCCCGCGCCGCGCTGGCCGGCGGCTGAGCCGGCTTCGGGGTCGAGCGAACGCCGCCCCGGCCGGCGCCGGAGCCGGGCTCCGCGGCGGCGCGCCGACGGGTCAGCGGGCGCGCCGCTCCGGGTGCGCCCGGTTCCAGGCGCGCATCCGCTCCGGGTAGCCGGTGCGGGCGGCCTCGTAGAGCGGGACCGCGTGCTTCTGGGCGATCTTCCCGGCGGCCCGCGGCGAGCCGGTGCGGCGGCGGATCCACTCCCCGTCGTGCGCGATGGCCACCACGGTGGTGTCGGTGGCGGTGGTCTCGGGTTCCAGATAGAACTCGACCCCGCGCCGGCTGGTGACGAACGCCTCCAGCGCGGCCAGGTCGTCCCGGTTCGCCTCCCGGTCGAGCTTGGTCGGGGTCGTCGGATCGGTGGCCCGGCGGCTGAACCAGCCCATGGCCGCCTCCTCTCCTCGGCGTCCCAGCCAGTGCAGCACGCGAACCTGGCAACCGGCTGGACGCCGGGTGGACGTCGGCTGAGGCGTCAGCGGGCCGGCGGGCGCAGGATCGGGACCAGCGCGAGGGTGGGCAGCAGGAGCAGGGGGACCAGGCCGAGGGCGTGGAGGATGCCCAGGTGGTCACCGAGGAAGCCGAGCAGCGGCGGGCCGGCGAGGAACGCCGTGTAGCCGATCATGGCGACCACGCTGACCCGGGTGGGCGCCCGGTCCTCGTCGTCGGCGGCGGCGCTCATCCCGACCGGGAAGCCGAGCGACGCCCCGACGCCCCACAGCGCCACGCCCACCACGGCGAGCGGCCCCGAGCCGGCCAGCACCGCACAGGTGGCGCCGGTGACGGCCAGCGCGATGGTGCCGAACAGCACCGGCACCCGGCCCCACCGGTCGATCGCCACGGTGCCGGCGGTCCGGCCGAGGGTCATGCCGACCACGAACACCCCGAAGACGGCGGCGCCGGCCGCCTCGCTCACCCCGTACCCGTCGACGAACGCCACCGCCAGCCAGTCGTTCGCGCTGCCCTCGGTGAACGCCATGACCAGCACGAACAGGCCGATGAGCAGGGTGCGCGGCTCCCGCCAGGTGGCCAGCAGCGCGCGCCGGTGGTCGGCGGGCTCGGCCGCGCCGGCCGGCTCGGCCGGTGCGGCCAGGAAGGCGCGGACGCCGAGCAGCGTGCCGGCCAGGACCAGCACCGCGATCACGGGCAGGTGCCAGCCGACCGGTACGCCCAGCCGGGCCGCACCGGCACCGAGCCCGGCGCCGGCGACCGAGCCGAGGCTCCAGGCGGCGTGGAACCGGGGCATGATCGTGCGGCCGAGCCGCTTCTCCACCGCCGCGCCCTCGACGTTCATGGCCACGTCGCAGGTGCCGGAGCCGTACCCCACGGCGAACAGCCCCACCACGACGCCGATCAGCGAGCCGGCCAGGCTGGCCGACAGGCCGGCGGCCGTCAGGCCGAGCGCGACCAGGACGGTCGAGGACGCCACGGTGCGGGCCGGGCCGAGCCGCAGGGTCACCAGCCCGGCGGTGGACATGGCCACCAGCGCACCGGCCGACATGGCCAGCAGCAGCAGGCCGAGGCGCCCGGCGCTGAGCCCGAGGGACTCACGGATCGCGGGGACCCGGGCGAACCAGGTGGCCACGGCGAGCCCGTTGAGGGCGAACACGGCCGCCACGCCGTTGCGGGCGGCCAGGACCGCCCGCGGGCTCACGTCGCGGGCCCCGGCCGGCGCGTCGATGGTGCTGCTCACCGTGCTGTCGTCCTCTCCCCGGAGTGTCGTCCGACGACCATCGCACACCTGAGAGCGCTACCACCACAAACGGCTCCCACCCCTTACCCCGGGGGACCTCGGCCGGGCATGATGCCGACAGAACGGCCAGCACGGGGAGGACCAGACATGGAGACACCGAGCGCCCGCCCGGCGACCCTCGACGACGTGGCCCGGGCGGCCGGGGTCTCCCGGGCCACCGCGTCCCGGGTGCTGGGCGGGTACGGGTTCGCCTCGGTGGACGCCCGGGAGCGGGTGCACGCCGCCGCCGACCGCCTGGGCTACGTGCCCAACGTCACGGCCCGCGCCCTGGTCCGGGGCGCCGGGGTACGCCTCGTCGTGGCGGTCTCCGGCACCGACGCCACCGTGCTGGACGACCCGTACGTGGACCGGCTGGTGAGCGCGGCGGCCCGGGTGTGCGCCCCGCACGGGGTCGGCGTCGCCCTGGAGTGGCTGCCGCTGGACGCCCCGGCCGGGCTGCGCCGGCTCGGCGACGACCGCAGCGTGTGCGGGGTGCTGCTGGTCAACACCACCGCGCGGGTGCTCGACGCGGTTCCCGTGGGGCTGCGCGGGCGGGTCGTCTCGATCGGCACCGGCTCGCCGGCCGTACCGTCCTTCGACGTGGACAACGCCGCCGGCGCCGGCGCGGTCCTGCGTCACCTGCACGCCGGCGGCCGCCGCCGGATCGCCATGGTCACCGGCCCCCGCTGGCTGAGCTGCGCCGAGCGGTCGGTGACCGCGTACGAGGGGCTCATGCGGGCGGCCGGGCTGCCGGTGCGCCTGGTCACCGGCGACTTCACGGCGGCGCGGGGCGCCCGGGCGGCGCTGGAGGCGCTGGACCGCTGGCCGGACACCGACGCGATCTACGCGGCCAGCGACGCCACCGCGCTGGGCGTGATCGCCGCGCTGCGGGGGCGCGGGCTGCGCGTGCCGCACGACGTGGCGGTGGCCGGGTTCGACGACATCCCGTACGCGGCCGTGAGCAGCCCGGCGCTGACCACCGCCACCCACCCCGTGGCCCGGATCGCCACGGCGGCGGCCACCGCGGTGCTCGACGGCCGGCCGGTGCCGCCGGTCACCGCGTTCCCGTCGACGCTGGTGGCACGCGAGAGCGCCTGAGCCGACGGTCGAGCGCCGGCGGCGGACGCGCGGTTGAGCCGCCGGCAGCCGGGTATCCGCCGCCCGACCCGACCGACGACAGGGGGGCGAGGTGACCGAACCCGCGCCGCCGCACCGGCAGCCCGAGGAGGGCTACCGGCACGGCCGCCTGACCGCCCGCCCCACGACCGTGGCCGCACCCGGCCCGGCCGGCCCGGCCGAGGTCCCCGACCCGGCCGGCGGGCCGCCCGCGCTGCGCCACGTGCCGATCGGCGGCGCCGGGCCGTACCGGGTGGTGGTGCTGCTGCACGGCGCGGGCGGCTCGGCCCGGCAGGGCCTCGACCTGCTGCTGCCGCTGGCCGACGCGCACCGGTTGCTGCTGCTCGCCCCGCAGGCGCTCGCCAGCACCTGGGACCTGATCGCCGAGGGGTACGGCCCGGACGTGGCCCGGATCGACGCGCTGCTGGCCGGGACGCTGCGCGCGTACCCGGTGAACGGGGTGACCGTGGGCGGCTTCTCCGACGGCGCCTCGTACGCCCTCTCGCTGGGCCTGACCAACGGTGACCTGGTCGACGCGGTGCTGGCCTTCTCCCCCGGCTTCGCGGCGCCGCTGGTGACCCACGGCCGGCCCCGGCTGTTCGTCTCGCACGGCACCGACGACCGGGTGCTGCCCATCGACGTGTGCAGCCGGCGGCTGGTGCCCCGCCTGCACTCCCTCGGCTATCCGGCCGAGTACGCCGAGTTCACCGGCGGGCACGAGGTGCCGGCGGAGATCCGGCAGCGGGCGGTGGACTGGCTGGTGGGGTGAGCCGGGTCAGTGCCCCGGCCCGGTGACCGCCGCGTCGACCCGGGCCAGCACGGTGGCGTCGTCGTCGCCGCGTACGCCGCGCAGCAGGTCGATGGCGGTGGCCCGGACCTGGCCGATGATCATGGCGAGCGGCAGCGTCTCGCCCGGGGTGAAGAGCCGGCCCGCGACCCGCACCGCCTCCAGGGCGGCGACGTCGACCCGCTCGGCGTGGGCGTCGGCGACGCCGTCCTGCCCGGTCAGGTCCGCGGCGAGCGCGTCGCCGGCCGAGCGCACCGCCTCGGCGAGGGTCCGCACGGCGCCGCCCAGCTCGGCCGGGACCGGCGCCGGGCCGCGGGTCAGGGTGACGGCGGCGCGCGCCAGCACCCGGACGTTGCGGACGGCGTAGTCGATCTGCCGGATCGAGCCCTCCACCGAGCGCAGCCGGCCCAGGTGCCGGCGGCGGCGCACGTTGAGCCGCAGCGCCTCGCCCGCCGCGCGCACGGCGTCGCGCAGCCGCTCCACGCCGGCGTCGGCGTGCCGGGCCCGCTCCAGGGCGGCCAGCGCCGCCGCGTCGTCGCCCCGGTCGAGCGCGTCGGCGATCTCGCCGAGCACCCCGGCCAGCTCCTCGAAGGTGTGCCGGAACTCGCTGACCAGCGGGGCGAGCGGGCGGCGGGCGTCGACGAGCTGGCTGGCGACCACGGCCACCGCCCCGCCGATCAGCGCGTCGACGAACCGGAACGGCACCAGTGACCCGGTCGGCGGGGAGACCACCACCAGGTAGAGCGCCGAGACGGCCGCCTGCACCACGGTGACCGAGCTGGCGCCGATGGCCACGGCCAGGGCGACGGTGAGCAGGATGACGGTGAGCACCGTCCAGGTGGTCCGGGGGCCGAGCGCCTGCACCACCAGGTCGGCGACGAGCACACCGGCCGCGACGCCGAGCACCACCTCGACGGCCCGGCGCATCCGCTGGCCGCGGGCCTGGCCGAGCACGATCAGCGCGGCGGCCGGGGCGAAGAACGGCTGCGGGTGGCCGACGAGCCGGGTGGCGAGGATCCACGCGACGGTGGCCGCCAGGGTCGCCTCGACCACCGGCAGCCAGCCGCGCCGAAGCCGCCCGGCCGCCTCCCGGACGGCTGCTCCGGGTCGCGGCGTGGCGCCGGACCCGCCGAACCGGAGTAGCCGCGTCCCGCCGCCCGACCCCGTCATCGCCCGCCTCCCTGTCGTGCCCGCCCACCATCCTCGACCCGGTCGCGGCGGACGGCAGCGGCGGGCGTCACCGCACACCGGTGGTGGCGGTCACGGCCGGCCCGTCAGGCCCCCGTGAAGGCCAGCAGCAGGGTACGCACGCCGGCCCGCAGGTCGTCCCGGCTGGCCGGCGTGCCGGGCGGCGGCGCACTGAGCGCTCCGGCGCCGACCAGGCGGTCGAAGAGCAGCCCGTCGACGAACGCGACGAACTGGTCCCCCTGCCGGCGCGGGTCCGGTGCGCCGGCGCGGGCCAGCAGATCCCGGGCCTGGACGCGCAGCACGGTGCCGTGGTCGAGGATCCGGCGCAGCTCGGGCCGGTGCACCGCCTCCAGCAGGCAGGCGTAGCGGGCCAGGGCGCGGCTGCGTCCGGTGGTCAGCCACCGGTCGAGCACCTCGGCCACTCCGGCGGCGAGCTGATCGAGCCCCTCGGGGCCGAGCGCCGGCGCGGGGCCGGGGGGCTCGGTGGGCAGCTCGTGGGCGGCCAGGTCGGCGCGGTCGAGGTCGGCCAGGCGCTGGACCACGGCCTCGATGAGCGCCTGCCGGGTCCGCAGGTACGCCGAGGTGGTGCCGGGCGGCATCCCGGCCCGCGCGTCGACGGCGCGGTGGGTCAGTGCCCGCATGCCGCCCTCGGCCAGCAGCTCCACCGCCGCGTCGGCCAGCCGGGCCACCCGGGCCGCCCGTGCACTCACCGTGGTCCCTCCTCAGACGTGTTCTACGGAGGTAGTATCGCCTTCTACAGGCGTAGAAGGGGTGATCGGCATGGGCGAGCCGCACGCGATCGTGGTCGGCGCCGGCATCGGCGGGCTCGCCGCGGCGCTCGCCCTGCACCGCCGGCGCTGGCGGGTCACCGTGCTGGAGCGCGCCGCCGAGCCGCGCGAGCTGGGCACCGGCCTGACCCTCATGGCGAACGCACTGCGTGGACTGGACGCGCTCGGCGTGGGCGAGGCGATCCGCCGGCAGGGCGTGCCGGACTCGCCCGGCGGGCTGCGCACCAGCGACGGCCGCTGGGTGTCCCGGATCGAGGGAGCCGCGCTGGAACAGGCGCTCGGCACCCCCGCGCTCGGGATCCACCGCACCGCGCTGCACCGGCTGCTCCGCGCCGCCCTGCCGGCCTCGGCACTGGTCACCGGCGCCGACGTCGTGGAGGTCGACGCCGATCGGCCCGCCGTGACCTACCGGCGGGACGGCTCGCCCACCACCCTGCGGGCGGATCTCGTGGTCGGCGCCGACGGGCTGCACAGCGTGCTGCGCCGCCGGCTCTGGCCGGAGCTGCCGGCCCCGGCGTACTCCGGCTCGACGGCCTGGCGGGCGGCGATCCGCTGGACCGGGCCGGTGGCGACGGCCGTCACCTGGGGGCCGGGCCGGGAGTTCGGCATGGTCCCGCTCGGCGACGGCCGGCTCTACTGGTACGCGGCCGAGACGGCCCCGCCGGGCGGGCACGAGCCGGACGAGCTGGCGGCCGTCCGGGACCGCTTCGGCGGCTGGCACGAGCCGATCCCCGCGCTGCTGACGGCCACGCCGCCCGAGACGGTGCTCCGGACCGACCTGTTCCACCTGGCCACCCCGCTGCCGTCGTACGTGCGAGGCCGGGTGGCCCTCCTCGGCGACGCGGCGCACGCCATGACGCCGCACCTCGGGCAGGGCGCGGGGCAGGCCATCGAGGACGCCGTGGTGCTCGGTGCCGCGTGCGCGGGCGGGCCGGGCGACCTGGCCGGCGCGCTGGCCGCGTACGACCGGCAGCGGCGACCCCGCAGCCAGGCGGTCGCCCGGGCCTCCACCCGCGCCGCCCGCTACGGCCAGCAGCTGCGCCACCCGGCGGCGGTGGCCGTGCGCAACGCCCTGCTCCGGTTGATCCCGGCGAGGGCGGCGCTGCGCGGCGCGGCCCGGTACGCCGACTGGCAGCCGCCGGGCTGAGCCAGAAACTGCGCAGGCACGACCCTCCAGAATATCGATCGCGCACGATTCGAGGTCGGCCGAACGGGAGGGCGGGCCGATAAAGTCGGCGGCAGGCCGGTGACTGAGGGCCGCGAGCCCCCGCTGCACCCGCTCCCGGGTGTGAAAGAGGTGACCCATGATCTTCGGCATCATCAGCGTCGCCGTCCACATCGTCCTGGGCGCCGGGCTCGGCGCGGCGGCCGGCGGCACCATCGGCCTGCTCGTCGGCGCGGTCGCCGGGCTGCTCATCGGCGCGCCGTTCGGCTGGGCGGTCGCGTCCGCCGGCACCTACGCCGCCGACGCGAAGGGCATTGTCCTCTTCGTGGTCGACCACACCTGGAGCCTGCTCAACACACTCGCGGGCGCGCTCTACCTGACCCTGCACCTCGTCTTCGGGCACCAACTCGACCGGGCGGTCTCGCAGGCCAGCGGGCGGGTCAACCTCGTCGAGGGCGTCTCGCCCCGCTACGCCACCACCATCGGCACCGTCTGCGCGGGCTCCAGCCCCGGCATCCAGCGGCACGAGGACGTGCACGTCCTCCAGGCGCGGCTGCTCGGCCCGCTCTACCTGCCGCTGGTCGCCCTCAACTTCGCGCTGTTCACCATCGCCCCGGTGTGGCTGCTCTGGCACGACCACAGCAACGCGCCGATCAACCGGTTCACCCGCTACTTCGAGATCGGCGTCTACCCGCACGTCTGGAACGAGGCCATCGCGTACCGGGTCCAGGGGACCCCGCCGCGATGACCGGCGCGATCGAGGCGGTCACCACCTCCCGCCCCACCGCCTAAGCCGCGTGAGCGCCGCCTCCGCCGATCACGGAACGGCCTTCCCGGCCGTGCTGCGGTAGCCTCTCGGCCACCGGGCTGTGCGAGGGGGTGCCGATGGCGACACTGGCCGACGTCGCCCGCCGGGCGGGCGTCTCCCCCGCGACCGCGTCGCGGGTCATCAACGGCAGCAGCAAGCCGGTCGCCGACGAGCTGCGCGAACGGGTGCTGAAGGCCGTCGCCGAGCTGCGGTACGTGCCGAACGCGCACGCCCAGCTGCTGGCCCGGCCGCGGCGCAGCGTGGTCGGCGTGCTGGTACACGACGTGTCCGACCCGTACTTCGCCGAGGTGACCCGGGGGCTGCAACGGGTCGCCACCGAGCGGGGACGGCTCGTCATCATCTGCAACAGCTACCGCGATCCGGAGCGCGAGGTGGAGTACGTCGACCTGCTCCGCGCCCAGCAGGTCGCCGCCATCGTGCTGGCCGGGTCCGGCTACCACGACCCCACGGTCAACGCGCTGCTCGACGAGCGGCTCGCCGCGTACGCGGCCACCGGCGGCCGGGTCGCCGTGATCGGCCGGCACCGGCACCGGGGCGACGCCGTGCTACCGGCCAACGAGGAGGGCGGCCGCCTGCTCGGCGCGGAGCTGCGCCGCCTCGGCCACCGGAGCGTCGGCGTGCTGGCCGGCCCACGCCCCCTCACCACCACGAGCGACCGGCTCGCCGGGCTCGCCGCCGGCCTGGGTGAGCCGCTGCCGGAGGCGCGGATCCGGTACGCGGACTTCACCCGCGACGGCGGGTCCCGCGCCGCCGCGGAACTGCTGGACGCCGTGCCGGGGCTGACCGCCGTCGTGGCGATGAACGACTCGATGGGCGTCGGCGCGCTGAACCTGCTGCGCGCCCGCGGCGTGCGGGTGCCCGCCGACGTGTCCGTGGTCGGCTTCGACGACATGCCGATCGCCGCCGACGTGACACCGGCGCTGACCACCGTGCGCCTGCCGCTGGCCGAGCTGGGCGCCCGCGCCATGACCCTGGCCCTGGACGCGCCCGACGGCCGGGACCGGGTGGAGACCCTGCCCGCCGAACTGGTCCACCGCGACAGCCTGGGCCCCGCCCCCGCCTGACCGGCGCAGCGCCCGCCCCACCGCCGCCGGGACGGACCGGCGCAGCCCCGGGCGGACCGGCTCAGCCCGGATCGGCGGCGAGGGCGGCGAGACGGGGAATCTGCCGCGGGTCGGACAGCGCCGATCCGACCGCCACCATCCGCGCCCCGGCGGCGAGGAAGTCGCCCGCGTTGTCGGCGTCGATCCCGCCGGTGGCCACGAACCGCGCCTCGGGCAGCGGCCCGGCGACGGCCCGGAACCAGGCGGGCCCGAGGCTGACCGCGGGGAACGCCTTCAGCCAGACCAGGCCGTGGTCGAGGGCCCGCTGGGCCTCGGTGGGGGTGGCCACGCCGGGCAGGTGCGGGATGCCGTAGCTGACCGCCGCGTCGGCGATCGCCAGGTCCAGCCCCGGGGCGACGGTGAACGCGGCGCCCGCCGCGGCGGCCAGCCGGACCTGGGCGGGGGTGCGGACCGTGCCCGCGCCCACCAGGCGGTCGCGGCGCCGGCCCGCCGCCACGGCGGCGCGCAGCGCGAGGACCGCGTCCGGCGTGCGGATCGGCACCTCCACCACGTCGATGTCGAGGTCCCAGGCGCGCTCGGCGAGCCGGACGGTCTCGTCGGGCGGCAGGTCGCGCAGGATCACCATCACCCGCGCGGGCCCGAAGACCGGCTCGAAGTCGTGCCCGCTCATGGCTCGCTCCCTCCACGGTGGATGCCGCCGCCCGCATTCTGCACCGTTCCGCCGCCGGCGCGGGGCCGCTCCGGCGGACCGGGGGAACGGCTGGGGCGGGCCGGGCAGGCGGGTCGTCACCACGTTCCGCCCGGACGACGTGGTGGACATGGAGTTCGGCAACTGGTCGGCCAACCTGGACCGGCTCGCCGAGGACACCGGCACGTACGCCGGATACCTGGCCGCGCTGCGGCGGCGCCGGGCGGCGTTCATCGCGGCGGGCGCCACCTCGTCGGGCCACGGGCACCCGACCGCCCGTACCCTCGCTCTCGACCCGGCGGAGGCGGCGGCGCTGTACGACCGGGGGCGGGCCGACGCCGCCGAGACCATCGTGGACGTGGCGTACCGGCTGCCGAAGCGGGTCTTCAAGTTCGGGGAGGCTGCATGACCACCATCACCGACGTGCAGGTGCACGACGTCCGGTTCCCGACGGCCGCCAGCGGCGACGGCTCGGACGCGATCAACCGGGGCGACTACTCGGCCACCTACGTGGAGCTGACCACCGACGGCGGCCCCACCGGCACGGGGTTCACCTTCACCAACGGCCGGGGCAACGAGATCACCTGCGCGGCCGTGCGGGCCCTGGCCCACCACGTACGCGGCCGGACCGTCGCCGAGATCGCCGCCGAGCCGGTGGCGTTCTGGCGCTCGCTCACCGCCGACGTGCAGCTGCGCTGGCTCGGCCCCGAGAAGGGCGTCATCCACATGGCGACCGGCGCGCTGGTCAACGCCGTCTGGGACCTGCGCGCCAAGCTCGCCGGCAAGCCGCTGTGGCGACTCCTGGCCGAGCTGCCGACCGACGACCTGGTGGCCACCGTCGACTTCCACCACATCACCGACGCGCTCACCCCCGACGAGGCGGCCGCCATCCTCGACAAGGGGCGCGACGGGCTCGCCGACCGCCTGGCCGGGCTGGACCGCGACGGCTTCCCCTCGTACACCACCTCGGTCGGCTGGCTCGGCTACCCGGACGACAAGGTGCGGGCGCTCACCCGCGCCGCGTACGCCGACGGCTGGCGGGCCGTGAAGATGAAGGTCGGCGGCCCGCTGGACGACGACCTGCGCCGGGCCCGGATCATCCGCGCCGAGATCGGGCCGGACGCGCTGCTCATGATGGACGCCAACCAGGTCTGGGACGTCGACCAGGCGATTACCGCGATGACCGCGCTGGCCGAGGTCGACCCGTACTGGATCGAGGAGCCGACGCACGCCGACGACGTGCTGGGCCACGCCCGGATCGCCCGCGCGGTCACCGAGCTGACCGGCGGCCGGTGCCGGGTCGCCACGGGCGAGGTGGCCGCCAACCGGGTGATCTTCAAGCAGCTCCTCCAGGCCGAGGCCATCGGCGTCATGCAGGTCGACGCGTGCCGGGTCGGCGGGGTCGACGAGGTCCTCGCCGAGCTGCTCATGGCGGCGAAGTTCGGCGTGCCGGTCTGCCCGCACGCCGGCGGCGTCGGCCTCTGCGAGTACGTCCAGCACCTGGCGATCTTCGACCACCTCCGGGTCGGCACCGGCCTCGACGGCCGGATGATCGAGTACGTGGACCACCTGCACGAGCACTTCGTCGACCCGGTCCGCACCCGGGGCGGCCGCTACCTGCTGCCGACCGCCCCCGGCTACAGCAGCACCATGCGACCGGAGTCGATCGCCGAGTTCCGCTTCCCGGACGGCCCGACATGGCGCTGACCACCGACCGCCTCGGCCTGGCGACGCTGCGCCGGCTGCCCGTCGAGTGCCGGCCCCTGCTGCGCCCCGGCACCGTGCCGACGGGCATCGTCCACCTCGGACTCGGCGCGTTCCACCGCGCCCACCAGGCCGTGCACACCGAGGCGGCGGTCGCCGTGGCCGGCGGGGACTGGGGCACCGTGGGGGTCGCCCCGCGCAGCACCGCCGTGGTCGACGCGCTGGCCGCGCAGGACGCCCTGTTCAGCGTCACCACCCTGGCTCCCGGGGGCACGGCCACCCGGGTGGTCGGCGCCCTGGCCGGGGTACGCCACGCGCCTCGCGACCCGGCCGCCGTGGTGCGCCTGCTCGCCGACCCGGCGATCCGGGTGGTGACGCTGACCGTGACCGAGAAGGCGTACCAGCTCGACCCGGTCACCGGCACGCTGTGCGCCGACGCGGACCTGCTGGCCGACCTCACCACCGACCGGCCCCCGCGGACCGTGCCGGGGCTGCTCGTGCGCGGGCTGCTCGCCCGGGCCGCCGCCGACGCGGGCCCGGTCGCGCTGGTCAGCTGCGACAACCTGCCGGCCAACGGCCGTCGGCTACGCGGCCTCGTGACCCAGGCGCTCACGCTGGCCCGGGTGCCCGACGGGCCGGCCGGCTGGATCGCGCGGCAGGTCAGCTTCCCCGGCACCATGGTCGACCGGATCGTGCCGGCCGCCACCGCGGACACCCTGGACACGGCCCGGCGGGCGCTCGGCGTCACCGACCTGGCGGCGGTGGCCGCCGAGCCGTACTCCCAGTGGGTGGTGGAGGACGACTTCCCGGGCGGGCGGCCGGCCTGGGAGCGGGCCGGGGCGGTGCTCACCGACGACGCCGGCCCGTGGGAGCGGCTGAAACTGCGCACGCTCAACGGGGTGCACTCGGCGACGGCGTACCTGGGGGCCCTCGCGGGCGCCGAGACCGTCGCCGAGGCCCTGGCGCTGCCGGGGCTGGGTGACGTGCTGCGCCGGCTCGTCGCCGAGGACGTGGCGGCCAGCTTCACCCCGCCGCCCGGCGTCTCCGTGCCGGCGTACGGGGAGGAGGTGCTGGCCCGGTTCGCCAACCCGGCGATCCGGCACCGCACTCTCCAGATCGCCATGGACGGCTCGCAGAAGCTGCCCCAGCGGGTGCTGCACACCGTCGCCGACCTCCGCGCCGCCGGCCGCCCGGCCCGCTGGGCCGCCCTCGTGGTCGCGGCGTGGGTGCGCTTCGTCCTCGGGCACGCCGACGACGGCCGCCCCCTGCCGCTGGACGACCCGCTCGCCGACCGGATCCGCGCGGCTCTCGCCGCCGCACCGGGCACCCCGGCCGGGGCGGTCGACGCGCTCTTCGCGCTGCGCGAGGTCTTCCCCGCCGACCTGGCCGCCGACGACGAGGTCCGGGCCGACGTGACCGGCTGGCTCGACGCGCTCGACCGGCACGGCGTCCGGGCCACCGTGGCCGGCGCCGCATGACGGGCCCGGGGGCCGTTCGGCGCGGCGCGGCCGGAGCGGGTGCGCCGCCCACGGTCGCGCTGGTCGGGGCGAACGGGCACGGCCGCTGGCACCGGCGGGCCATCGCTCCGCTGCACGACGCCGGCCGGGTGCGCCTCGTCGGGCTGGTCGACGTCCGCCCCCTGGAGGACGAGCCGGCCGCCCCCGTGCCGCCGGGGACGGAGACCTTCACCGACCACCGGGCCATGCTGGCCGCCGTACGCCCCGACGTGGTGGTGGTCTGCACCCCGCCGCACACCCACCTGCCGATCGCCCTCGACGCGCTCGCCGCCGGGGCGGACCTGCTGCTGGAGAAGCCGCCGGTGCTCGACCTGGCCGAACACCGCCGGCTCGACGGGGCCCTCGCCAACCCCCTGGCCCACGCGGTCATGCAGTGCCTGGCCGTCGGCGAGGCGGCGACCGGGACGCCGGTCCGGCCGGCCCGGATCGAGGTGGAGCGCTATCGGGTACGGCCCATCGAGGTGGACGACACCGCCGTGCTCCGGGTGACGCCGCGGACCGGGCCGCCGGTGCTGGCCGCCGTGACCCTGGCCGGCGAGGACCATATCGCGGGCGAGGTGCACGTCTCGGGCGACGGGGGCGGCGCCGTGCTGGAGTACCCGACCGACCGCCTGCGGCTGCCCGGTGACCCGGCGCTGCGGGAGGTGCCCGGCCGGCACGGGCTGCTGGAGAACCTGGTCGCCGACTGACCCTCCTCCCGGCTCTCGGCAGAAGATCAGCCGGGCCGGGCGGCGTCCGCCCCTTCGCGGCGGGCGGCCCGCCGGGCCCGGACGACCCGCACGACCACCACCAGCACCACGAGGGCGAGCAGCGCCTCACCGCCCCAGCCGAGCCGCCGCTCGAGCAGCCGGAACGACGCCCCGGCCAGGTAGCCGAGCAGGGTCACGGCCACCGCCCAGAGCACGCCGCCGGCGAGGTTCGCCACGGTGAACGCACGGTGCCCGATGCCGCTCATCCCGGCCAGTCCGGGTACGAGGGCGCGCAGCGCCGCCGCCCAGCGGCCGAGCACCACGGCGACCGCGCCCCGGCGGCGGACCAGCTCCAGCGCCCGCGACAGCTCCCCGGAACGGGCGACGCGCTGGGGCACGCGGGCCAGCAGCCGCCGGCCGTACCGGCGGCCCACGAGGTAGCCGGCCTGGTCGCCGACGGCCGCGCCCGCGACCGCCGCGAGGACCACCGCCCAGAGCGGCAGCCGTCCCTCGTGCGCGAGAACCCCACCGACCAGTACGGCGATCTCCCCCGGCACGAGCAGCCCGAGGAACGTCGACGCCTCCAGCGCCGGCAGCAGGAACACCAGGGCCAGCACCAGCGCGGGCGGAAGCGCCACCAGCAGGTCCAGCACCCGGTCCACCCGCCGATTGTGACCCGCCGCGGGGCTCGGCCGCGCCGGCTCGGGCAGCACCGCGAGGCTCGGCCGCGCCGGCTCGGGCAGCACCGCGAGGCTCGGCCGCGCCGGGTCGGGCGGTGCCCGGGAATCGGTCGGAACGAACCGCCGGGTCGAGGAATACCGGCGGGCCCGACCGGGGACAATGACCGACAGGACGGGACGGTGACGGCGAGCGCCCAGGCCCGGGACGTGCGCGGGACGGGGGACCGGACGTGGAGGGTGGGACAGCCGCCGGGCTGGTGCCGGGCGACGATCCGGCCGGCACCGCCCCGGCGTTCACGATCGACCTGCCGGCCGACCCGGCGCGGCTGGCGCCGACCCGGGAGCGGCTGCGGCGCTGGCTGCGCGCCCACGGGGTCAGCGAGTGGGACGTCGAGACCGTGCTGATGGCCGCCGGAGAGGCGTGCGCCAACGCCATCGAGCACGGCTACCGCTTCGCGCCCGAGGGGATCACCACGCTGCGCGCCGAGCTGCGCGACGACCACCTGGTGGTCGAGGTACGCGACCGCGGCGGCTGGCGGCCCGACGCCGACGGTGACCCCGGCGACCGGGGCCGGGGGCGGATGATCATGGACCGGGTGATGGACGAGGTGAGCATCGCCGGCGCCCCGGATGGCACGACCGTCCGCCTCGTCAAGCGGCTCACCGGCGGCTGACCGACACGGTCGGGAGGCCGACCGGGGGCGACGCTCCCTAGCGAAGATCAGCTATAAGGGACGTATGGAGTTCCCGGCCTACCTGGCGACCATGCCGATGCACGCGATCACCGAGATCCACGGCGAGCCGGGCCTGCTGGCTCGCTTCCGGCTGGAGGTCGAGGCGTTCGACGAGCCGGCCCGGGAACGGCTCACCGCCGCCCTCGACCTCGCCGCCGAGCTGCACCGGGAGGACCGGCGGGTGCGCGAGCCGTACCTGAACCACCTGCTGCGGGTGGCGATCCGGATGATGCACCACTACGAGGTGCGGGACGTGGACGTGATCGTGGCGGGCCTGCTGCACGACGCCGTGGAGGACCACCCGGCGGAGCTCGCCGGCCCGGACGCGCTACGACGACCCCCGCCCGGCGCGGCCGATGCCGCGCAGCGACCTGGAGCCGTCGATCCGACGCCCGCGGCCCTGGCCGCGCTGGCCGCGCGGTTCGGCCCGCGGGTCGCCCGGCTCGTCGGCGCGGTCACCAACCCGGCGTACGACCCGGGGCGCGACCGGCACGTCCAGTACCGGGAGCACGTGGCGGCGAGCCTCGACCGGGAGCCCTGGGCTCGGGTGATCAAGGTGTCGGACTTCACCGACAACGGCGTGGGGGTGATCCACACGGTCGGGCCGAAGGTGGCCCGCTCGGCGGCGAAGTACCGGCCCCTCGTGCCGGTCTACCGCGACCTCATCGCCCGGCCCGACACGCCGCTGTCCCTGCCGGTGAAGCGGCACATCTTCGCCCAGCTCGACCTGGCCGAGGAACGGTTCAGCGCCATCCTCGACCAGCCGAACTGACCGTCGCGCAGGGCGCTGGTCCGGCCAGACCGGCGAGGCGGCGGCATCCCGGGGCGCTGGACCCGCCAGACCGGCGACGTGGCAATCCTCATCGGGGTCCTCTCGGCGGACCGCCGGTCGATCGACCGGCGGCGCGGAAGCTGCGGGGACCTCGCGTGCGGACGCGCGACGGCGCGCACCGGAACTGCCCGGCTCGGGCGGGACGTTCAGCCGCCGTACGGCGGCGCCCGTTGGCCAATCGTCGCACGCGATGGTGTGCGCACGGTCCCTCCTGTCGTCGAACGGCGATGTCCGTCCCGCCATCCGACCAGCTCATCACGACTACCAACACCGGCCGAACATCTACAGATACACCTTTGTCGATGCGTGGCGAGGGCGCTTCCGGAAGCGAGGACAGGCGGCGGGCGATTGCCGACCGCAGGTCAGGCAGCCTTGAAAACCGTGTCCAGATGCCACTCGAGGAACTCGCTGTTGGGCCTGTCACCCCTCCGCTCAGGAACAGTGATGGGATGGCCGGCCTTGGCGTAGAACTGATCGCCATTCCCGAACTCGCTACGCAATCGAGGGCTCACCATCAACCGGTACTTCGGGTCTACGCCCAGGTATCCCCGATCGAAGAGGATGTGGACGTCCGACTTGAGCAGCAGACCGTTGTCAATCCGATGCTCGCCACCCTGCGGTAACGGTCTAATGTGAGCTGCTTGCAGCACTGGCTGGACCTTGTTCCCGGTGATGGCGCAGCGCCTGCCGTAGGCGCCCAGAATCACCGCTTTGAACGACTGCTGACCAAGGCGCTGCGGGACAAGACGCGGGTCACCGTACACCGGTCCAGATCGGTGCCAGGGCAGACCTGCATCGAGCTCGACGGTCACGCCCAACAGGCGGTGCAGCAGGAGGTCGAAGTACTCGGCTACAGACGGATCGGCGAGGTCATACGTCTTCCCCTGCACCACGTTGGACGCGAACCCTGGAGGCGGGTCAGCAGTCGAATCCTCGGGAAAGAAGACACTGTCCCGGACAAATATGCAGCCGATGGTCGGATCCTCGGCCGGCCCGATCGGCTGCTTGCGGTAGCGTCCGACGTTCCGGCGCATCTCGTCCAGGCTGGCCACGCCGTTGGCCTCGCCGAACAGCTCCCACGCCTCGGAAATCCTCAACTGCGTGAAGCCGCTGAAGAAGCCTCCGCCAACTATCCGATTGAGCGGGAAGTGCGCCTTGAAGAAGAAGGGCTCACCCGGGGTGAGTGCACGGAAGCCGCCGCCCGAGGGTCGCCAGAAGTTGACCTCCGTAAGGCCGGCTCGGGCGGCGAGAAACCGGTACCACCTCTTGTCCGTCACGCCGACGAATGTCCGCACGTGGATAAGGGTGCACGACTTTGATCTTCTCCGCCAGTCCCGAAAGTCGGCGTCGCGCAGTCGGAACCGTCAGGGCTCGCGCATCCAGGTGGCAGGATCGGTAATGAAGATGCCCTTGCCCTGACGCCGCCGGATGACGCGTAGCGCTTCGAGGCGGACGTAGACCATCTGGATGGTCGAGGAGCTGACCCCGAACCGCCCGGCCATGTCCGCTATGGAGGGCAGCTTGTCCCCCGGCCGCACCCGGCCGCTGTGCAGGTCTTTGATGATCTCATCGGAGATCCGGATGTAGTCCGGCGTCTGTGGCATGGCGCTCCTTGCGTGGCACGCCAATTTGATCACGACACGCGCCCGACGGACAACCAAGCGTTGCCACTCGGCACTTAGGCATATATGTTTGATCGCGAGCCGCTCCTCGCGTGGCACCGAGTTCGGCTCACCCCCCTTGGTCGGGACGCGTGCCCGTACCCGTCCCGACCAACCGAACTACCAGTCCTCCTCCCGCTGATCCCAGGCTGCGACGACCGCCTTCCCGACCCATCGTGCTTCCGCCTGCCCAGAAAGGACCGATGTGACCGACGCATATCGAGGTGGCCCGTTCCATGGAGCCGGCCTACCGGCCCGGTTGACCGCGCACGGCGCGCGGATCCGCGTGTTCGACCCGTGCCGCCGGGGCGTCGACCCCGAGCAGGTACGCGAGTTCCAGTCCCTGGTCGCCGACGAGCTGAGCGACCTCCACCGGTGGATACGCCTGCTCGGCGAGGAGAACGGCCGACTCCGGCGGGCGCTGCGCGACTGGCAGACCATGCACGCCCGCGAGTGCCGGCCACCGAACCAGGGCCACTGGTAGCTGTGCGCCCCGAGCCCGGCGACCTGCTGCGCATCGACGGCCGCGCCTCGGTGCAGTTCGGTGGCGACCGAGCCCTGACCTTCCGGGTCGTCTCGGTCTGCCCCCGGTCGACGTACACCGGCTGGGTCTGGCTGACCGGATACGTCCTCGACCGGCGCGGCCAGGCGGTCGACCGGCGCAAGATCTTCGTCCAGCTCACCGGCCTGCTGAGGGTTCACACACCACCGCCAGCGCCGGGTGGTGTACCCCGACCGAGCCGGGCCGCCACTCCGCCGCCCGCGCGGCAGCGGTCCGCCGCCGTCCCGACTTGTTAGCGTGGGACGACGGAAGCGCCGGCGGGCGTCTCCGCACACCCCTCACCCGACCGCACGGGCCGCGCACCCGTACGGCCGGGCGACGCGCAGCTGCTCGACCGGAGAGGGGTGCGATGACCGGGGTGCCGGGCGACCACGACGGCGAGAGGGACGACACCAGTCCAGCGGCTGGCACCGGCGCAACCTCGGCGAACGGCCAGGTCCCGGACCGCCCGGAGGCGGCGCGGGACCGGTGGGAACAGTGGCTCACCCGGGCCCGGGAAGCCTGGACGGTCACACTACGCATCGCGAAGCGGTTGTGGACGGCGGTCCGGCCCATCCTGGACCAGATGCGGTGGCAGGAGGCGGAGGCCTCACCCGTGACGCTCGTCGACCGGCGGGTGGCGCCGACCCTGCTGGTGCCGGCGCTGGGGCAGGTGTACCACTTCGTCGTCCGGACCACCTTCACCTGGTCGTCCGACAACGCGCGGCCGGAGCTCTTCGGCTGGTACGTCGACCAGTTCCAGCCCCAGGCAATGCAGCGGCTGCGGCGCATCGCGGTCCGGTGCGCCGCGGAGATCCCGCCGGATCTCCCCCGGGCGTTCGCTCTCGCGCTGGACGATGCGATGACCGACGACGACGCCCTCCCCTGGCGCTACGGGCGTGGCGAGGTCACGTTCACCTGTGAGCCCGACGTGTCGGTCTACCTGGATGAGCCGGTCCGCAAGCTGCTGCAGCCGTACTGGGACAAGCGCATCGCCCTGGAGTGGAAGCGCGACCTTGAGCGCCGGCGCGCGGAGTACGCCGAGGAACAGCGTGGACGCCGGCCGGCGGAGGCACAGGACGGCGACTCCGGGCCAGCGGAGGCACAGGACAGCGGCACCGAGCCAGCGGAAACGCAGGACGGCGACACCGAGCCAGCAGAGGCACAGGACAGCAGCGCCGAGCCAGGGACGACACCGGACGGCAGCACCGAGCCAGCGGAGGCACAGGACAGCAGCGCCGAGCCAGCGGCCGGGATGCCGGAGGCGCTCCGGGAGGAGCGCCCGCCGCGCCAGCGGGAGGCCGGGGCGGGGGGCGCGCGGCGGCGGCCCGACTCCCCGGCGGAGCAGTTCTACCCGCTCGAACCCTTCCCGCAGCCGCCCGCTCCGCGTCCCGCCCCAGGCCGGCGGCCGGCGACGGGGCAGCCGGGCGAGACCACGCCGGCGCCGGGCAACCCGGACAGTCCGGGGCCGGCCGACGCCTGAGCCGGTCGATCCTGAGCGGGTCAGGCGGCGAGCGACGCGTACCGGCCGGCGTGGTCGAGCAGGCTCTCGTGGGTGCCGGACTCGACGATCCGCCCGTGGTCGAGCACGGCGATCTGGTCGGCGTCGCGGACGGTGGAGAGGCGGTGCGCGATGGTGACCACGGTGCGGCCCCGGGCCAGCTCGTCGAAGGCGCGCTGCACGGCGCGCTCGGTCTCGGTGTCCAGCGCGCTGGTCGCCTCGTCCAGCACCAGGATCCGCGGGTCGCGCAGCAGCGTGCGGGCGATGGCGAGGCGCTGCTTCTCACCGCCGGAGAACCGGTGGCCACGCGAGCCGACCACCGTGTCGTACCCGTCGGGCAGCGCGGCGATCAGGTCGTGGATCTGCGCGGCGCGGACGGCGGCCTCGATGTCGGCGTCGGTGGCGTCCGGCTTCGCGTACCGGAGGTTCTCCCGCACGGTGGCGTGCAGCAGGTAGGTCTCCTGGCTGACCACGCCCACGACGGTGGCCAGGTCGGCCAGGCGCAGGTCGCGCAGGTCGACGCCGTCGATGGTGATCCGGCCGGCGTCGGGGTCGTGCAGCCGGCTGATCAGCGCGGCGAGGGTGCTCTTGCCGGAGCCGGTCTCGCCCACGAGGGCCAGGCTGGTGCCGGCCGGGACGTCCAGGCTCACGCCGGCCACGGCGGCGGTGTCGCTGCCCGGGTAGCTGAAGGTGACGTCGGAGAAGCGCAGGTGGCCGCGTACCCGGGCCGGGTCGAGGGCCACCGGCCGCGCCGGGTCGGCCACCTCGACGGGCAGGTCCAGGTATTCGAAGATCCGGGCGAACAGCGCCATCGAGGCGGTCAGCGAGACGCCGACGTTGAGCAGGCCCATGAGCGGCCGGAACAGGTTTCCCTGCAGCGCCGTGAAGGCGACCAGGGTGCCGATGGTGAGCGTGCCGGCGGTGCCGGGCAGGCCGGCGCTCAAATAGATGACGGCCGGGATGGCCGCGAAGATCACCGTCATGGAGGCCATCCGCCAGCGGCCGGCCAGCTCCGAGCGGAGTTCCAGGTCGACGAGGCGGGCCGAGGAGGCGGTGAACCGGTCGACCAGGGTCGCGGCGGCGCCGAGGGTCTTGGCCAGCTGCACGCCGCTGATCGACAGCCCCTCCTCGATGGTGACGTTGAGGTCGGCCAGTTCGCGCTGACGGCGGGCGGTGATCTCGCGGCGCAGCCGCGCCACGCGCCGGGTCAGCCAGATGGCGGGCGGCAGCACGACCACCGAGACGAGGGTGAGCCGCCAGCTCAGCGCGACCATGGCGATCACGGTGGCGACCACGGTGGTGAGGTTGGCGGCGATCGACGTGGCCGTGGAGGTGACCACGGCCTGCATGCCGCCGATGTCGTTGGTGATCCGCGACTGCACCTCGCCGGTGCGGGTGCGGACGAAGAAGCCGATCGACTGGCGTTGGAGGTGGGTGAACACGTCGGTGCGCAGCCGGTGCATGACCTCCTGGCCCACCCGGGTGGAGATCCAGGTCTGCGCCACGCCGAGCACGGCGGTGACCGCGGCCACCCCGACCATGCCCGCGACCAGCCAGGCCAGCAGGGTCAGGTCGCGCTCCGGCAGGGCCCGGTCGATGACGGTACGCAGGAGGAACGGCGACGCCATCGCGATCACGGACGACGCCACGATGATCGCCACCACGGCGGCGAGGGGGCCGCGGTGGGCGGTGAAGAGGCCGCCGATCCGGCGCAGCGACACCTGGCGGGCCTGCGTCTTCTCGGCGGGGGTCACGGAGGTTCGGCCACCACCGCGGCCGTCACGGAATCCGTCCAAGGGGGTGCTCTCTTCCGTCGGGGACATTGCTGAGGTTACCTCATCATGAGGTAGCAACAGTATGTGCTGCTACCGTATTCCGGTGACCGGCAGCGACGACGAGGAGAGCCTGGCCGAGACGTTCTGGGCGGTGGCCCGGCGGCTGCGCCACCAGTCCAAGCGCACCCTCGAACCCTGGGAGATCAACCCGGGGCACGCCCGGGCGCTCGCCGTGCTCACGCGGCACGGAGCGGTACGGCTCAGCACGCTCGCCGAGCACCTGCACATCGCGCCCCGCTCCGCCACCGAGGTCGTCGACGGCCTGGCGGAACGCGGGCTGGTCGAGCGGCGGCCCGACCCGGTGGACCGACGGGCCACCCTGGTCGCGCTCACCGGGGAGGGCGAACGGGTCGGCGAGGCCATCCGGGTGGCCCGGGCCGCCGAGGCGGAACGGTTCTTCGGCGCCCTCGACCCGGCCGACCGGGACGAGCTGACCCGGATCCTGCGCCGGTTGCGCGACGACTGACCGGCAACGCCGGCGGCCGGGCTCACAGGCTGCCGCCGGGGTCACAGGCTGCCGCCGGGGAGCGCCAGGGGCTACGCCGGCACGGACGGGTCAGCGCCGACGGGTGCGCCGCACGCCGGGATCAGCGCAGGCCGGCAGCGCTCAGCGCAGGCCGGCGGCGATGGCGTCGACCAGCAGCGCCCCGATGGTGCGGGCCAGGGTGGCCCGGGCCGCCGCCACATCGAGGCCCATGGCGTCGCGCATCATGGCCCAGGCCGCCCAGGTGCAGGCCACGGTCAGCGCGTCCAGCAACTGCTCGCGCCCCTCCCCCGCGTGCGCCAACTCGGGTTCGAAGACCTGCTCGATCTCGTGGCGCACCCGCGCGATGGCCGCCTCGCGGTTGCGCCGCAACTGCGGCGAGAACGGCTCCCGCAGCGCCGAGGCGCGCGCCGAGGGCGCCAGCACCTCCAGCATCTCGGCCCGCTGGTCGCAGAACTCCGCGATCCGGCGGGTGAGCGGCAGCTCGGGCGGGATCGGCTGCCAGTGTGCGTCCAGCCGCTCGCCGACCCGCAGCCCGGTCGCGGCGAACAGGGTCTCCATGTCCTTGAAGTTGGTCCAGAGGGTGCGCAGGGACACCCCGGCCCGCTCGGCGATCCGCTCCCCGGTGGGCCGCAGGTCGCCCTCGTCGATGAGCGCCAGGTGCGCCTCGACGATGGCGGCCCGGGTCCGCTCGGCCCGCGCCGACCGGCCGTCCACCCGCGCCGGCACGTCGGCGTCCACCTCGATCATGCGACCGCCCCCTGTGCGTAGCTGCTGGCCGGCGCGGCCCGCCCGCCCCGGTGGCGTCACGCCGGAATGCTGAACTCTACGTGCGCGGCGCCGGGCGGCCGTCACCGCGGTGACGGCCACCCGGCACGCGGGTCAGGTCGTCGGAATGGCGTCGGCCGGCGGGGTGGCGGGCGCCTCGGTGAACTCGGTGACGGCGGCGTCGCCGTCGTCGGTGGTGTACGTGGGGCCGAAGTACGCCTGCGCGCCGTTCTGGACCTTGTTCAGGCGCACCCCGCTGTAGCCGGCGTGCACGTCGTCGCTGTACCGGAACGGGGTGAGGCCCGGCCCGCGGAAGCCGCCCTTCTGCACGGCCTCGACCAGCTTCTCCCGGGTCGGGTCCTTGCCGGCGGCGAGCAGCGCCTGCACGAACGTGTACGCCATCGAGTAGCCGTAGATCGCGTTGCCGTCGATGGGGTTGGCCGAGTTGTACTTCTGGTGGATCTTGGTGAACTCCTGGATCCACGGGTTGGCCGTGTCACCGACCATGGGCAGGTAGTTGTCGGCCACCATGCCCTCGAGGATCACCTTCTTGTCGCCGAGCTGGTTGGACAGCGTCGTGTAGTCGGCGCCCACGTTGGACACCACCCACTGCGCCCGGAACCCCTGCCCGGCGGCCTGGCCCATGGCCAGCGCCGTGAAGCCCGGGATGCTCGCCGAGATCACCACCTGGCAGCCGGCCGCCTTGAGCGCCCCGATGGCCGGGCCGACCTGCTGGTTGGTGGTGGTGTAGGTCTGCTTCGCCGCCACCGGCCCGAGAACCTTCTCCACCCCGGCCAGGGAGTCGCGCCCGAAGTCGTCGTTCTGCCCGAAGTGGCAGACCTTGGCGCCGGGGAACTGCTGCTTCACCCAGGTGGCGAGGATCTTGCCCTCGACCGTGTAGTCGGGCTGCCAGCCGAAGGTCGTCGGGTACTTGTCCGGCTGGTTCCAGTTGCGGCTGCCGGAGGAGACGAACAGGTCCGGCACCTTCTGGGTCTTCACGAACTCCAGCACGTTGGTGTGGGTGGGGGTGCCCAGCCCGCCGAGGAGCGCGAAGACCTTGTCGTCGAGCACCAGCTTGCGGACCACGTTCTCGGTGTTGGCCGGGTTGTAGCCGTCGTCCATGACCTTGTAGACGATCTTCCGGCCGTTCACCCCGCCCTTGCTGTTGACGTGCTCGAAGTACGCCTTCGTGGCGGCGGAGATCTTCGAGTAACCGGGCGCGGCGGGGCCGGTGAGCGGCTGGTGGGTGCCGATGACGATCTCGGTGTCGGTGACGCCGGGGACGTTCTCGGCGGCCTGCTTCGCGTCGTCGGCGCAGGCCGGCACGGCGGCCAGCAGGGCGAGGCCGGTGGCGGCCGCGAGTATGCGGCGGGTGGTGGGACGCATGGTTCTCCATTCCGGTGCGGCGGTGCGAACGGGTGGGTGGAACCGGGGTGGTCAGTGCGCGCGGCGGCGGGCCCGCAGCCGGGCGGCGAGGGTACGGACGGCGCCGTGCAGCCCGCCCGGTGCGGCGAGCATGACGACGATGAGGATGAGGCCGAACACGGCCAGCGCGAGGTTGCCCTCCAGTCGCTGGGCCAGGCCGGACGGCAGGCTGAACGTCTCGGTGAGCAGGCTCGGCAGGTCCTGCAGCGCGACGAGCAGCACCGCGCCCCAGACGGCGCCGGCGAGGCTGCCGAGCCCCCCGATGACGATGGCCATGAGCAGGAACAGGGACAGCTCCAGGGGGAACTTGCCGGGCGCCACCGTGGCGGTGAGCACCGCGTACACGCCGCCGCCGAGGCCGGCGCAGCCGGCGCTGACCACGAAGGCGAGCACCTGGGTGCGGGCGACGTGGATGCCGGCGAGCCGGGCGGCCACCTCGTCGTCCCGTACGGCGCGCAGCGACCGGCCGAACCGGCTGCGCACCAGGTTGGCCAGGAGCAGCACGGTCAGCAGCGCGGCGAGCAGCGCGATCCAGGCCAGCCACCGTTCCGGCTGGAAGTAGGCGCCGAGGAACGCCGGCGGGGTCTCGGCGGGGAAGCGCAGCCCCTGCTCGCCGTTGAACACCCCGGTGAAGATGGTGCTGATTGCCGGCACCAGCGTTGCCACGGCGAGGGTCACGCCGGCCAGGTACGGGCCGCGCAGCCGGGCCGCCGCCAGCCCGATGACCAGCCCGGCCAGCGCGGTCGCCGCCACGGCGGCCAGCAGCGACAGCGGCAGGATCCACCGCCCCTGCACGCCCCGCTCGTCGAACGCCCGCTGCACCAGCGCCACGGTGTAGGCGCCGGTGGCCATGAGCGCCCCGTGCCCCAGGGAGAGCTGGCCGTTGAGCCCGACCAGCACGGTGTAGCCGGCGGTGACGCAGAGGAACGCGCAGACCCGGGCCACCTGCAGGTTCTGGTAGGGCGCGAGCTGGTTGGTGAGCAGCACGACCAGCGTGCCCGCGAGCACCGCCCCGGCCAGGTGGCGCAGCAGGGTCGACCCGCGCGGGCCGGCGGCGGCGGGCGCGCCGGGCAGCAGCCGGCGCAGCGGGGACGGCCCGGCGGGCCGGTCCACCCCGGACCGGGCGGAGGGGCGGGTGGCGGTCACACGTGCCTCGCTCTCGCGCTGGAGAAGAGCCCGCCGGGGCGGACCAGGAGGACGGCCAGCAGCAGCACCAGGACGGCCAGCGGGGTGGTGTCCGGGCCCAGGTAGCCGGTGACGTACGAGAGGATGAGGCCGACCAGCAGGCCGCCGACGACCGCACCGGCCGGGCTGTCCAGGCCGCCGACCACGGCGGCGGTGAACGCGACGACGAACACCAGGTCCATGGCGTGCGGGTGCAGGCCCAGCCCGGTGGGCACGACGAGCATCCCGGCGAGCGCGCCGACCGCCGCGGCGAGGGCCCAGCCGAGGGTGAGCATGCGGCCCACGTCGACGCCGAGCAGCCGGGACACCTCGGGGGCGAACGCGGCGGCCCGCATCCGCAGGCCGATCGGCGTACGGGTGAACAGCAGCGCCAGCAGCACCACGACCACGAGCACCGCGCCGAGCACCCACAGGTCGTACGGGGACAGTGCGGCGATCCCGCCGAGGGTGAGCGCGTCGGTGTCGAACGGCGCGGGCGCCGGCCGGTAGCCGTTGCCGAAGACCATGCCGAGCACCGCCTGGATGAGCAGCACGAGGCCGAGCGCGACGATCACCTCGTTGAGCGGGTTGGCGTGCCCGACGAAGCGCATGAGCACCCGTTCGACGAGTGCGCCCAGCAGCAGGCCGGCCAGCACGGCGGCGCCCAAGCCCACCCAGTAGGAGCCGGTCGCCGAGGCGACCGCGTAGCCGACGTACGCCGTGGCCACGGCCATCGCGCCCTGGGCGAAGTTGACCACCCGGGCGGCCCGCCAGATGAGCACCAGGGCCAGGGCGAACGCAGCGTAGACCGCGCCGGTGGAGAGCCCGCCGAAGGTGAGGAACAAGAACCGGTCCAATCGCGGATCCTTCCTGCTCGCCGGGCCGTCAGAACCCGAGGTACGCGTGCCGGAGCTGGTCGTCGTCGCGCAGCCGGGCGGCCGGCGCGGCCGTCACGACCCGGCCGAGCGACATCACCACGCCCTGGTCGGCGACGGAGAGGGCGCTGCGCACGTTCTGCTCGACCAGCAGGACGGTCAGCCCCCGCTCGTCGCAGAGCCGGCGCAGCAGCGCCATGATCTGGGCGGTCACCTTGGGTGCCAGGCCGAGCGACGGCTCGTCGAGCAGCAGCAGCCGGGGCCGGGCGATCAGCGCCCGGCCGAGTGCGAGCATCTGCCGTTCGCCGCCGGAGAGTTGGTGCCCGGCGTGCCGCCGCCGGCGGGCCAGGGCCGGGAACAGCTCGTACACCTCGTCCTGCGCCCGGCGGGCGTCGGCCCGGTCGCCGCGCCAGAGCCCGCCGAGGCGCAGGTTCTCCTCCACGGTCAGCTCGGCGACGACGCCCCGGCCCTCGGGGACGTGCGCCAGGCCGCGCCGCACCAGCCGTTCGACGCGGACTCCGCGCAGGTCGGCGCCGTCGAAGCGGACCCGGCCGCCGGTGGGCCGCAGCAGACCCGACAGGGTACGCAGCAACGTGGTCTTACCGGCCCCGTTGGCGCCGAGCACGGCCGCGATGGTCCCGGCGGGCACCGCGAACGTCACGTCCCGCAGCACCGGCACCGGCCCGTAGCCGGCGCTGACCGCCTCGACCTCCAGCACCCCGGTCACGAGCCCGCCCCCGCCGCCTCGGCCGGCACGTCCGCGCCGAGGTAGGCCTCGGTGACCAGGGGGTCGTCGCGGACCTCGTCCGGGGTGCCGGCGGCGATGACCCGGCCGAAGTCGAGCACCACCAGCTCCTGGCAGACGGCCATGACCAGGTCCATGTGGTGCTCGACGAGCATCACCGAGCAGGCGCCGCCGGCCCGCTCGGGCAGCGTGCGGACCAGCTCGGCCAGCTCGGCCACGTCGTCGGCGCCCAGCCCGCCGGCCGGCTCGTCGAGCAGCAGCAGCCGGGGCCGGGCGATCAGGGCGCGGGCCAGGGCGACCCGCTTGCGCACCGCGTACGGCAGGGTGGCCGGGGCGGCGTCGGCGTGCGCCGCGACGCCCAGTTCGGCGAGCAGGTCGCGGGCCTCCCCGCGCAGCCGCCGCTCGTCCCGGTCGCTGCGCGGCAGGCCGAACAGGGCGGTGGCGAAGCCGGCCCGGGCGGCGTGGCTGGCGCCGGCCACCACGTTCTCCAGCACGGTGAGCCCGGGAAAGAGGCCGACGCCCTGGAGCGTGCGGGCGATGCCGAGCCGGGTGAGGCGGTGCGGGCGGGGTCGGAACGGCCGGCCGTCCAGGGTGAGCGAGCCGCTGGTCGGCGGGACGAACCCGCAGACCACGTTGAACAGGGTCGTCTTGCCGGCGCCGTTGGGGCCGATCACGCCGACGATCCGGCCGGGCGGGACCCGCAGCGAGACGTCGTCGAGGGCGACGAGCCCGCCGAACCGGACGCCGACACCGTGCAGCGCCAGGTCGATGCCGTCCGCGGGGGTGGGGGGTGGGCTCATCTTCACCTCGGGAGAGAACGCGGCGTCGGGGGTGCGCGGTGCGGCTCGGGCGAAGCGGGAAACTTATTACACCGGGAGTGTACTTTTCGGCGGAGGTTCGTCAATGCCTCCCGGCGGCGGCGGGGATATCGACGCGATCACGATTCCGGCGGGCGCCGGAACGCACCCACCGTGCGGGGTTCCGCGGTGCTCAGCCCGCAGCCGGCTCCGGCGCCCGCAGGGTCCGGACCTGGCCGGTGCGCGGGCCGCCGGACAGCGCCGCCGGGCTCCACTGTGTGGTGACGAGGTGGAGGGTGCGGCCGTCCGGGCCGCCGAGCGCGCAGGCGAAGCAGCCCCGGTCCAGGTCGATCCGGTCGAGCACCCGGCCACCCTCGGCGACCCGCACGGCGCACCGGTTCGGCACGTCGCCGTACCAGACGGCACCCGCGGCGTCGAGGCAGATGCCGTCCGGCGCGGAGTCCGGCACCGCCGCCCAGACCCGCCGGCCGAACAGCGTCCCGTCGGCGGCCACGTCGTACGCGGTGAGCCGGCCGGCGTACGACTCGGCCACGATGAGGGTGCGCCCGTCCGGGGTGAGCACCATGCCGTTGGGGAAGGCGAGGTCGCCGGCCACCAGCCGGGCGGTGCCGTCCGGGGCGACCAGGGCCACCGCGCCCGGCCGGAAGTCCCCGGCAGGGAAGTCGAAGCCGATGGTGTTGACGTACGCGTTGCCCCGGGCGTCGGTGACCACCTCGTTCCACGGGTGCGGGACGAGGGCGGCCAGGTCGGCGTGGGCGCGCAGCGACCCGTCGGGTTCCCGGCGCAGCAGCCGCCCGGCGCCGCCGGCCACCACCAGCAGGCGCCCGTCCGGCAGCCAGTCGAAGCAGATCGGCAGCCCGTCGACCCGGGCGACCACCTCGGTGCGGCCCGCCGCGTCGACGGTGAGCACCTCGCCGGCGCCCCAGTCGGCGAGCCAGAGCCGCCCCTCGTGCCAGCGGGGCGACTCGCCGAAGGCGAGCCCGTCGACGAGGATCTGCGGTGCGGTCACGGGTGGCTCCTCAGCAGGTCGCGGGAGTGCCGGAGGAACTCCCGTTCGGCGGCGTTGCCGGTGCGCGCGATCGCCGCGTCGTACGCGACCGCCGCCTCGGCGGGCCGGTCGAGGCGGCGCAGCAGGTCGGCGCGGACCGCGTGCAGGACGTGGTAGCCGGCCAGGTCGAGCCGGTCGACCTCGGCGAGCGCCGCGGCCGGGCCGGCCACCTCGGCCAGCGCGACGGCCCGGTGCAGCGCCACCACCGGCCCGGGCGCGTGCGCCAGGAGCTGGTCGTAGAGGGCGAGGATCTGCCGCCAATCGGTGTCGGCGGCGGTGGCCGCGTCGCTGTGCACCGCGTTGATCGCGGCCTGGATCTGGTACGGGCCGGGCCGGTTGCGCCGCAGGCAGCGCCGGACGAGGGCCTGCCCCTCGGCGATCAGCGCCCGGTCCCACCGCCCGCGGTCCTGCGCGCCGAGCGGCACCAGCGTGCCGTCCGGCCCGGTCCGGGCGCCCCGCCGCGCGTCGGTGAGCAGCATGAGCGCGAGCAGCCCGAGCACCTCCGGCTCGTCCGGCATGAGCTCGCCCAGCAGCCGCCCCAGCCGGATCGCCTCGGTGCACAGCTCGTCCCGGACCAACCGCTCCCCCGCGCTGGCGGTGTGCCCCTCGGTGAAGATCAGGTAGACCACGGCCAGCACGCCGCTCAGCCGGTCCGGCAGGTCGGCGTCCCGAGGCACCCGGTACGGGATGCCGGCGTCGCGGATCTTCGCCTTGGCGCGGACGAGGCGCTGCGCCATGGTCGGCTCCGGCACCAGGAAGGCGCGGGCGATCTCGGCGGTGCTCAACCCACCGAGCAGGCGCAGGGTCAGCGCGACCCGGGCCGCCGGGCCGAGCGCCGGATGGCAGCAGGTGAAGATCAGGCGGAGGTGGTCGTCGCGCACGGGACCCTCCTCGGCGGGCGGCTCGGGGGCGTACAGCAGGGCGGCCTGGGCGTGCCGGTCGGCGCGGGACGCCTCGCGCCGCCGCCGGTCGATCGCCCGGTTCCGGGCGGTGGTGATGATCCAGCCGGCCGGGCTGGGCGGCGGGCCGTCCACGGCCCACCGGTCGACCGCGGTGGCGAACGCCTCCTGGACCGCCTCCTCGGCGAGGTCGATGTCGCCGAGGAGACGCACCAGGACGGCGACCGCCCGGCCGTACTCCGCGCGGAAGGCGCGCTCGACGTCGGCGGGACCGGTCATCCCTCGCCCTGGAACGGGCGCACCTCGATCGGCAGGGTGGTGGCCAGGGCGTACCGGCGGCCCCAGTCGAGCGCGGCGTCGAGGTCGGGCGCCGTGATGATCGTGAAGCCGCCCAGGTACTCCTTGCCCTCGGCGAACGGGCCGTCGGTGACGAGCACCTCGTCGCCCCTCGGGCGGAGCACGGTGGCGGTCTCCGGCGCGTGCAGGCCGTTGCCGAACACCCAGCAGCCGGCCTCCCTGAGCTCCCGGCCGATGGCGTCGACCTCGCGCATCACCCCGGCCAGGAACTCCGGGTCCGGCGGCTCGGCGCCGGCCGGCTGGTACATGCTGATCAGGTACTGCTTCACGGGCTGCCTCCTCGTCCGGCGGCCGGTCCCTCCCGGCCCCTCCACCCTCCACACGAACCGGCACCCCGCGGATCGACACGCCGCCCCGACGGATTTCCCGGGCCGGGTGTTGATCGGCCGTCGCCGGCACCCGACACTCGGGGCATGGCACGAACCGCGGCGGTGCCGCTCGCCCCCGGCGTCTGGCGCATCCCCACCGTCGGTCGCGCCGCGGTCAACTCCTACGCCTTCCTCGACGACGACGGCTCGGTCACCCTTGTCGACTGCGGGATGCGACGGGCCCCGGCCCGCATCGTGCGCGGGCTGGCGGCCATCGGCAAGACCCCCGCCGACGTGACCCGGATCGTGCTGACCCATGCGCACGCGGACCATGCCGGCGGGGCCGCGGAGCTCGCCCGGCGCACCGGCGCACCGGTCGCCGCGCATGGGGCCGACCTGCCGTACGCCGAGTCCGGCCGGGTGCCGCCGCAGGGCGGGGGGAACACCGTCGGGCGTCTCCTCACCCGCCTGGTGGGCGGCCGGTTCCCGGCGGTCGCGGTGGCCCGGCCGCTGGCCGACGGCGACCTGCTGCCCGTCGGCGGCGGGCTGCGGGTCGTGCACACCCCGGGCCATTCCCCGGGCCACGTGTCGCTGCTGCACGAGCCGACGCGGGTGCTGGTCACCGGGGACGCGCTGTTCAACGTGGCCGGCGTCCGCTGGCCGGTGCGGTCGTTCTGCACCGACTTCCGGATGACCCAGCGCACCGCGCACGTGCTCGGCGAGCTGGACTACGACGTGGCCGCCTTCACCCACGGCCCCGAGCTCACCGACCGGGCCCGTGAGCAGGTCCGGGCCTTCCTCCGCCGCCTGGGCTGACCCGACGCCCCGCCACCGGCCCATACCCACCACCCTGCCTCAGGCAGAGAAAATCTTCCATGTATCTATTGCAAGAATTCTTCGCCGTATGACCTAATACTGACAGTTCCTTTCGTCCCGCCGCCACAAGCGGTAACCCCCAGGGAGGAAGCATGAACCGTCCTGTTCGATCGGCGCTGCGTACGGCCGCCACGGCCCTGCTCGCCACCGTCACCCTGGCCGCCTCGGCCGTCGTCGGCGCGACACCCGCCAGCGCCGCGCCGGCCGGCCTGCCCGGCATGGACGTCTCCAGTCACCAGGGCAACGTGAACTGGTCCGCCGCCTGGAACAACGGCGCCCGGTTCGCGTACGTGAAGGCGACCGAGGGCACGTCCTACACCAACCCGTACTTCGCCCAGCAGTACAACGGCTCCTACAACGTCGGGATGATCCGCGGGTCGTACCACTTCGCCCTGCCCGGCAACTCCAGCGGCGCCACCCAGGCCAACTACTTCGTCGACCACGGCGGCGGCTGGTCCAAGGACGGCAAGACGCTGCCCGGGGCGCTCGACATCGAGTACAACCCGTACGGCGCCACCTGCTACGGCCTGAGCCAGGCGTCGATGCGCAGCTGGATCGCGTCGTTCGTCAACCAGTACTACGCCCGGACCGGCCGGTGGGCCACCATCTACACGACCACCGACTGGTGGAGCACCTGCACCGGCAACACCTCGCAGTTCGCCGCGAACAACCCGCTGTGGATCGCGCGCTACTCCAGCAGCGTCGGCACCCTGCCGGCCGGCTGGGGGACGTACTCCTTCTGGCAGTGGTCGTCCTCGGGCGTCTTCCCGGGTGACCAGAACGTCTGGAACGGCACCCTGGACCGGCTCAAGGTGCTGGCCTGCAACGGACCCTGCTGATCCGCTCCGGTGGCGGGCGGTCCGGTTCGGCCGGCGTCCCTGACGCCGTGACCGGGCCGCCGCCCACCACCGGCCGCGTCCGTCCCTGACGAGGAGGCCCCGATGTCCGTACCCGTTCCCCGCCGGGCCGTGCTGCGCGGCGCGGTCCTGCTCGGCGCCGCCGCCGGCGCCACCGCACTGACCCAGTTCGGCGCCGGCCGCGACGCCCGGGCCGTCGCCACCCGGGTCGACCAGCCGACCATCGCCAACTGCGCGACCTGGGGCGCCCGCCCGCCCTCGTCGCCGGTCAGCGTGGTGCAGAGCCGGCCCAACAAGATCATCATCCATCACACGGCGTTCCCGAACACCACCGACTACAGCCTCGCGCAGGCCTACCGCAACTCGCGTGACATCCAGAACCTGCACATGGACACCAACGGCTGGCTCGACTCCGGGCAGCACTTCACCAACAGCCGGGGCGGCTTCCTCACCGAGGGCCGGCACGGCAGCCTGTACGGGCTGCTGCACGGGCAGACCATGGTGCAGGGCGCGCACTGCGTCGGACAGAACAGCCAGGCCATCGGCATCGAGAACGACGGCATCTATCTCGACGTGCAGCCCCCGCAGGCGCTCTGGAACAGCCTGGTGTGGTTCTGCGCCTTCACCTGCCAGCAGTACGGCATCCCGCCGACCGAGATCTATGGGCACAAGGACTTCAACTCCACCCAGTGCCCCGGCCTGCTCCACGACCGGCTCCCGGAGCTGCGCAGCACCGTGGCCGCCCGCCTCGGCGCCTGACCGGATCCTGGACACCTTCCGTTCGCCTCGGACGGAAGGTGTCCGGCGTTTCAGCACTCGCTTATATAAGCCGTATCTGATAGAAAGAGGGCGTGCACGCCTTCGACGTCCTCGGGGACCCGGTCCGTCGCCGGATCCTGGAGCTGCTCGCCGAGGGTGAGCAGCCCGCCGGCACGGTCGGGGCGACCGTCCAGCGGGAGTTCGGCATCAGCCAGCCCGCCGTGTCGCAGCACCTCAAGGTGCTGCGGGAACACGGCTTCGCGACCGTGCGCGCCCAGGGCACCCGCCGCCTCTACGCGGTGGACCCGGGCCCGCTGCGCGAGCTGGACGAGTGGCTCGCCGGCTTCCGCCGGTTCTGGACGCCGCCGCTGGCGGCGCTCGCCACCGAACTGGCCCGGGGCCGGCGCGAGCGACGGCTGCGCGAGGGCAACTCCGAGGAGAGGAAAACACCATGATCGACGTGACCGGGCAGATCAGCGCCGTCGAGCGCCGGCTGGGCACCCGTACGCTCCCCGCCGGCGAGGCGCGGGTCATGACCATCAGCCAGACGTACGACGCGCCGGTGGAGGACGTCTGGGACGCCTGTACCAGCCCCGAGCGGATCCCCCGCTGGTTCCTGCCGATCTCCGGCGAGCTGAAGCTCGGCGGGCGGTACCAGCTGGAGGGCAACGCCGGGGGCACCGTCGAGCGCTGCGACCCGCCGCACAGCTTCGCCGCGACCTGGGAGTTCGGCGGGGAGGTGAGCTGGATCGAGGTGCGGCTCACCGAGGCCGGCGCCGGGCGTACCCGGTTCGAGCTGGAGCACGTCGCGCACGTCGACGACGCGCGGTGGGCCGAGTACGGGCCTGGCGCGGTCGGCGTCGGCTGGGACGGGGCGCTGCTCGGGCTGGCCTCCCACCTCGCCGCCGACGGCTCCGGGATCACCCCGGACGAGGCCGTCGCCTGGATGGGGTCGGACGAGGGCCGCCGCTTCATGACCGAGGCCAGCGCCCGCTGGACCGAGGCGAGCATCGCCGCCGGCACCCCGGCCGACGAGGCCCGCGCCGCCGGGGACCGGACGACCGCCTTCTACACGGGCACCCCGGCCGCCTGATCGCGCACCCGTGCCCGTGCCGACGACCCGGCACGGGCACAAGCGCGAGGGACGGCTTCGATGAGGCGATCTGGGCGGCCCGCCGCTAGGCCATCGTGGTGGCCGGCAGCCTGGCCAAGTTCCGCCAGCACGAGGAGCTGGGCCGGTTCCTGCTCGGCACCGGCGAGCGCGTGCTGGTCGAGGCGAGCCCGGTGGACCGGGTCTGGGGCATCGGGCTGGCCGCCGACGACCCGCGCGCCGCGGACCCGGCACGGTGGCGGGGCGCGAACCTGCTCGGCTTCGCCCTCATGGAGGCCCGCGCCGCCCTCCGCGGCGCAGCGGGATGACCCTGCCGGACGTCCGCCGCATCGCGGACCGGCTACGGCACCCGGAGACACCCCGCACGGGCGGGTGAAGGGGCGCCGCGGCGCCCGGGCGGGTAACGTGCAGCGGCGTGACCGCCGCACCGTACACGCACTGCTCGTTCTGCGGCACGGCCTACCCGGCGGAGGCCGGGTGGCCGCGCGTCTGCCTGGCCTGTGGGGAGACGGTGTGGCGCAACCCGCTGCCCGTCGCGGTGGCGGTGCTGCCGGTCCGCACCCCGGACGGCCTCGGCGTGGTGGTGGTCCGCCGGGACATCGAGCCGGCCCGCGGCCAGCTCGCCCTCCCGGGCGGCTTCATCGAGTACGGCGAGGAGTGGTCCGAGGCGCTCGTGCGCGAGCTGCGGGAGGAGACCGGCCTGCTGGCCGAGGCCGACGAGGCGCGGCTGTTCGCGGTGCACGGGGCGCCGGCCGGCGGCACCATGATGGTCTTCGGCGTGCTGCCCGAGCGGCCGGTCGGTGACCTGCCCCCGTCGGCGCCGACCGAGGAGGCCACCGAGTGGCTGGTCCTCACCGAGCCGGTCGAGCTGGCGTTCTCCACGCACACCCGGGTGCTGGCCGACTTCCTCGGCCGTCAGCACGCCGGCTGACCGAGGCCCGCACGCAAGCTGACCCCGGCCAGCACGCGGGCTGACCCGGCGACGCCGCTCAGCCGCGGGCCGCGGCCGGGACCGGTTGCGGCGTGAACGGCACGCTCGCCGGCACGTCGGCGGCCGGCTCGCCGGCCGGGTGCCGCCACAGCCCGCGCCCGCGCAGGATCGGCAGCACCCCCTCGCCGAACCAGTACGCCTCCTCCAGGTGCGGGTGGCCGGAGAGGATGAACTCGTCGATGCCCAGCGCGTGGTACTCGGCGATCCGGTCGGCGACCTCGGTGTGGCTGCCGACCAGCGCGGTGCCCGCCCCGCCCCGGACCAACCCGACCCCGGCCCACAGGTTCGGCGCCACCTCCAGGCCGTCGCGGGAGCCGCCGTGCAGGTCCAGCATCCGCCGCTGCCCCTCGGACTCGCTGCGCCGCAGCCCCTCCTGGACGGCCCGGATGTCGGCCTCGGCGATGCCGTCGAGCAGCCGGCGCGCCTGCGCCCACGCCTCATCGGCGGTGTCCCGGGTGATGACGTGCAGCCGGATGCCGAACCGCAGCTCGCGGCCGGCCTCGGCGGCCAGCCCCCGGATCCAGTCGAGTTTGCCGGCCACCTGCGCCGGCGGCTCCCCCCAGGTCAGGTAGACGTCGCTGTGCCGGACGGCCACCGGGCCGGCCGCGGCGGACGACCCGCCGAAGTAGACCGGCGGCACCGGGTCGGGCAGCCGGCTCAGCCGGGCGCCCTCGACCCGCAGGTGCTCGCCCGCGTGGTCCACCGTCTCGCCGCGCCACAGCGCGCGGACCACGTGCAGGAACTCGTCGGTGCGCGCGTAGCGGGCGTCCTTGTCGAGGAAGTCGCCGTACGCCCGCTGCTCCGTGGACTCGCCGCCGGTGACGACGTTGAGCAGCAGCCGGCCGCCGGAGAGCCGCTGGAACGTCGAGGCCATCTGGGCGGCGAGGGTCGGTGAGAGCAGCCCGGGGCGGAACGCGACGAGGAACTTCAGCCGCTCGGTCACCTCGGTCAGCATGGCGGTGCTCAGCCAGGCGTCCTCGCACCAGGCGCCGGTCGGGGTGAGCGCGCCGGCGAAGCCGAGCTGCTCGGCGCTGCGGGCGATCTGGCCGAGGTAGGCGATGCTGGCCGGCCGCGCGCCGCCGGCGGTGCCGACCGGCACGCCGTGCCCGCCGCCCACGATGTCCCGGCTGTCGCCGTAGGTCGGCAGGAACCAGTGGAAGGTGAGCGGCATGGGAGACCTCCTGAGGGGTGGGACGACCGGGTCCACACCCTACCCACAAATCCTATCGGGTTGGTAGGTTGCTCGCGTCCGCCGATGGCCGGCGCATCCCCCGTTTCCCGAGGAGCTGCCATGCGTACCCCGTCGAGAACCGCCCGCCCCCGGCGGCGCCGCGCGCTGCCCGCGCTGCTCACGACCCTGGCGCTGCTGGCCGTCACGGCCCTGGCGGCCTGCGGCGGCGAGGCGGCCGACGCCCGTGGTGGCGGCAGCGGCCCGCTGCGGATCGGCTACCAGCGCTTCGGCGGCCTCAGCCTGGTGAAGGCCCGCGCCGCGGCGCCGAACGTGACCTGGTCGCTGTTCGAGAGCGGCCCGGCGCTGACCGAGGCGCTCAAGGCCGGCTCGATCGACATCGGTCAGGTCGGCGAGGCCCCGCCGGTCTTCGCCGCCGCCGGCAAGATCCCGTTCGCCGTCATCGGCACCTCGACCCCGATCCCGCAGGGCGAGGCGGTGCTGGTCAAGGCGGACAGCCCCTACCGCACCTTCGCCGACCTGCGGGGGAAGACCGTCGCGCTGAACAAGGGCTCCAACGTGCACTGGCTGCTGGTGAAGCTGCTGGAGGCGAACAAGATGACGCTGAAGGACGTCAACGTCAAGTACCTGAAGCCCGCCGAGGGGCGGCCCGCGTTCGACAACGGACAGGTCGACGCCTGGATCATCTGGGACCCGTACTTCGCCCTGGCCGAGCAGCCCGGCGTACGGGTGCTCGCCGACGCCACCGGCCTGGCCGGCAACCGGGAGTACCTGCTGGCCGCGCCGCAGGCGGTGAAGGACCGGACGGACGACGTCCGGGCCTTCCTGACCACCTACCGCCAGGTGACCGACTGGGGCATCGACCACCCGCAGGAGCGCGCCGCCACCCTCGCGCCCGAGCTCAAGATCCCCCTCGACGTGACCACCCGGGCGCTGGCCCGCAGCGCCCGGCCGCTCGCCCCGGTCACGCCCGAGATCGGCGCCGAACTCCAGGCCATCGCGGACAGTTTCGTCCAACTGGAGCTGGTGCCCGGCCCCGTGGACATCGCCGGCCGGGTCGACGGGCGGTTCAACGAGGTGTTCCGGTGAGCACTGTCGTCGAGGCGCCGGCCGCCGTCGTACCGGCCGGGCCGGCGCCCACCCGTCCCCGGGCCGGCGCGGCCCGGCGCTGGCGGCGGGTGGTCAGCCCGGTCGTGCTGGTGCTCGGCTGGGAGGCCGCCGCCCGGGCCGGGCTGCTCTCCCCGGAGAAGCTGCCCGCCCCCAGCGCGGTCCTCGCCACCGGCTGGCGGCTGGCCCGGGACGGCACCCTCGCCGTCCACTTGGTCGACTCGCTCACCCGCGCCGCGCTCGGCCTGCTCATCGGCGGTGGCCTGGCCCTCGTGCTCGGGGCCGCCGCCGGGCTGCTGCGCCTCGGCGACGACCTGGTCGACCCGCCGGTGCAGATGGCGCGCATGCTGCCCCACCTGGGCCTCGTGCCGCTGCTCATCATCTGGGTGGGGATCGGCGAGTCGCTGAAGGTCACCCTGGTCGCGCTCGGCGCCTTCTTCCCGATCTACTTCAACACGTACGCCGGCATCCGGGACATCGACGAGCGCCTGGTGGAGGCGGCGCGCACCTGCGGCCTTGGCCCGGCGGCCCGGCTGCGGCACGTGGTGCTCCCCGGCGCGCTGCCCGCCCTCTTCCTCGGGCTGCGGCTGGCCATCGGCGCGGCCTGGCTCAGCCTGGTCGTCGGCGAGCAGGTGAACGCCCAGACCGGCGTCGGCTTCCTCATGATGGAGGCCCGCGAGTTCAGCCAGACCGACGTGGTGGTGCTCGGCCTGCTCATCTACGCCCTGCTGGGCCTCCTCTCCGACCTCGCCCTCCGGTACGCGGAGAGGAGGACGCTGACATGGCGGCGCGGGCTGCGGGCGACCTGACCCGGCCGGTGCTCACCGCCCGCGCGGTGGCCCGGGCGTTCGGCTCCACGGTGGTGCTGGCCGGCGTCGACCTCGTCATCGCGGCCGGCGAGACGGTGGCGCTGCTCGGCGGCAGCGGCTCCGGCAAGAGCACGCTGCTGCGCATCCTCGCCGGTCTGGACGACGAGGCGACCGGCGAGCACGTCCTGCACGGCACCGCGGCCGTGGTGTTCCAGGAACACCGGCTGCTGCCCTGGAAGCGGGTGGCCGGCAACGTCGCCCTCGGGCTCACCGGCACCGGCGTCCCCGCCCGGGTCGACCGCGCGCTGGCCGAGGTCGGCCTGGCTGACCGGGGCCGGGCCTGGCCGGCCGAGCTCTCCGGCGGGCAGGCCCAGCGGGTCGCCGTGGCCCGGGCCCTGGTCCGCGAACCCGACCTGCTCCTGCTCGACGAGCCGTTCGGCGCGTTGGACGCGCTGACCCGGCTGCGCATGCAGGGCCTGCTGCGCCGGCTGCGCGCCGAGCACGGCTTCGCCGCGCTGCTGGTCACCCACGACGTGGAGGAGGCGCTGCTGCTCGCCGACCGCGTCCTGCTCCTCGACGGGGGCGTCATCGCCGAGGAGGTGCCCGTCGGCCTCGGCCCCGCGCCCCGGCCCGACGACCCGGCCCTCGGCGCGCTGCGGCGGCGGCTCCTCGACCGCCTCGGGGTGCCCACGGGCTGACCCCGACCTGCGAGGGATCGACAAAAAGTCCCACTGATTGAATAGGAATGGCAGCGTCGCCGAGCCTCCGGAGGTCACCCCGTGTCCCACGCCGAAGCCGACCACGACATCCGCCGGAGCCGGCAGTGGCTCGCCGGGGAGGCCCGCGGCACGGGCGTCGACCGCGACCAGCTCCTGGAGCTGGGGGCGGCCATGGCCGCCCTGACCGCCGCGGCGGCCGAGCGCGAGCCGGTCGCCATGGCGTCGGCGCCGGTCGGCGTCGACCCGGGTACGCCGATCGCCAAGCCGCTGCCGCCGGAGCTGCTGCGGCCGCTCGACACCAACGCCGAGATGCGGTGGGCGGCGCTGGCCGGGCAGGGGTACGTGGTGCCCAACGATCGGTTCTTCGTCCGCAACCACACCGTGACGCCCCGGCTGGACGCCGGCACCTGGCGGCTGCGCCTGTTCGGCACGGGACTGCGGGACGCACCGACCCGGGACGCGCCGGTCGAGTTCAGTCTCGACGAGCTGCGCGGGCTGCCCGCCGAGGAGAGCGACGCGCTGCTCGAATGCGCCGGCAACGGGCGACGCTTCTTCGCCGAGCAGCAGGGCGAGCCGGCGCCGGGAGTGGCCTGGGGGCTGGGCGGGGTCGGCGTGGCCCGCTGGCGGGGCGTCCGGCTCGGCACCGTGCTGCGCCTCGCCGGGCTGCGGGACGACGCGGTCGACGTGATGCCCGAGGGGCTGGACCCGGACTACGTGACCGGCGGGATCAACCTGGGCCGGGTACGTCGCCCGCTGCCGATCGCCAAGGCCCTCGACGACGTGCTGCTGGCGTACGAGATGAACGGCGAGCCGCTCCCCGCCGACCACGGCTTCCCGGTCCGCGTCGTGGTGCCCGGCTGGATCGGCATCTCCTCGATCAAGTGGGTGGGCCCGGTCGAGGTCTCCACCACTCCCCTGTTCTCCCCGTGGAACACCCGGTTCTACCGCATGTTCGGCCCCGGGCACCCGGGCGAGGGCACGGTGCTGGAGGCGCAGCCGGTGAAGAGCGCGTTCGAGCTGGCGTGGGACGCCCGCGTGCCGGCCGGCGCCGAGGTGCTGCTGCACGGCCGGTCCTGGTCCGGCAACGGCCCGATCGATCGGGTCGAGGTGGACACCGGCGACGGCTGGCGGCCGGCCGACCTGGTGGCGGCCGACCGGGGCGGCGCCTGGCAGCGCTGGACGGCGCGCTGGCAGCCTCCGGCCCCCGGCCGGTTCACACTCCGCGCCCGCGCCACCGACACGACGGGCGCGACCCAGCCGGACCGCGCCGCCCCCAACACCCTCGCCTACCTCTTCGACGGCGTGGTCCACCACCCGGTCACGGCCCTCTGACACCCGCCGGCGGGTTGCTCACGAAGTGACGACCACCATGATCAACCGGTCGGGACCGTGAGGTAGGTGGGTGGGACGGTGTCGGTCAGCCAGACGCCGTTGGCGCTGCGGTAGAAGGCGTAGCCGTCGGCGGACATGGCGCCGGCGTCGATCGTCAGGATGACGACCGCGCCGCCGCGCCGGGTGCCGACCCGGTGGGCGGTCTCCACATCCGGGGAGAGGTGCACGTGGTGCCGGCGGCCCCGGTGCAGGCCCTCGGCCCGGATCGCGGGCAGGGCGTTCTCGCTGGTGCCGTGGAAGAGCCGGTCCGGCGGGGCCGCCGGGGCGAGGCCGAGGTCGACCGGGACGGAGTGGCCCTGGCTGGCCCGGATCCGGTCGACCCCGTCGGGCCCGCGTTCGACGGCGAAGCGCTGCTTGTCGTTGCCGGCCACCACGGCCTCCAGGTCGGCGCGGGTGATCCGAAGCGCGGCGAGCAGATCGGCGACCGGCACCCAGCCGGCCCGGTCGAGCGTCAGGTGGAACCGGTCGGGGCGGTGGCGCAGCGCCAGCGACATCCGTTTGCTCACCCGGACCAGGTCGCGATGATCCACCTCGACAGTCTGACCCACCGGACGGGTGGCGGCGAGGGATATCAGCGGGTGGCGCCCGAGCCGCCGCTCACCATGAGCCCCGCGGCGTCCACCACCTCGAAGTCGCTGCCGCGCAGTCCGCCGAGGGCGTGCAGGGCGTCGTTGTCCCAGCGCGGGTCGGGCGCGCCGGAGACGAACCAGGCCGAGCCGTGGTCGGCCACGATCAGCCCGTGACGCTGCATGGCCTCGGCGACGATCCGGGCCTGCCGGGGCAGCCGGGACACGTCCACCGAGCGCTTGAGCCGCAGCCGCTGGCCGAGCTGCGGCAGCGCCGGGTCGGTGGCCGACGAGGCGGAGTGGGTGGCCGGCCAGGTCCAGCCCGTGCGGGTGCGTGGCACGGTCACCCGCAGCGCGTGGTCGATGCGGCCGGCGGCCACCTCGTCGTAGCGGACCAGGCCGGCCAGGATGGACAGTCCGGCCGCGTCCGCGGAGGTCCAGCCCGCCCGGCGCAACCGGTTGGACCGCAGGTCGAAGACGGCCCCCGAGCCGGCCCGCCAGCCGGTGCCGGACCGGTGCGCGTCGAACAGCTCGTACGCCCGGCAGGCCGCGCGGTCCCAGACGATCACGTGCCGGTCGCCGGTGCCGTCCGGCCCGCCCTCGACCGCCGCGTCCGGCGGGACCGGGTAGGGCCCCGGGTCGCTCTCGCCGGCGTACCCGAAAATGACCGGGACCCGCCGCTGCCCGGCGGGGACGACGGTGACCGGAATGCCGATCGGCGCGCCCTCCCACCGGCCGGAACCGAAGTCGGCGTGCACCGTCGCGCCGCCGCCGATCGCGCCGATCATCGCCGCGGAGCGCGGGTGCACGGGCAGCCGGGAGACGTCGGCGTGCCACACGTTGTCCGCCGGGAACACCCCGCACGGCCGGGCGCTCGGACTCGGCCGGCCGCCGAGCCCGGCCCGGGCCGCCGGGACGGGCGACGGAGGCGCCGGCGGGGCCGGCGTCACGGTGCCCCCGCCGGTGGGCGCCGGCGCGGCGGCCGGCGGGTTCGCGTGGTCGGAGCAGCCGGCAGCGAGCAGGGCGAGCACGGCCGCGACGACGGTGGCGCGGCGGACTGACGGGCGGGCCATTCCGCGCATCCTGCCCGAGGACGGCACCCGCGGCAACGTCGTCTCCGGCCCACCGGCGACCCGCCAGCGCATCCCGGGCCACGCGGCGGCGCGGCGGCCGGGGACGACGGTCAGGCGGCGGCGCGGTCGGCCGGCGGGCGGCGGCGCAGGGCCGGGTCGGTGAGCACCCGCGGGGACCAGACGCCGTCCGGCTGGTAGAGGTTCGTGCCGGGCGGGACGATCTCGTCGATCCGGTCGAGCACCGCGTCGTCGAGCGTCAGCGCCGCGCCCTTGAGCAGCCCCTCCAGCTGCGTCATGGTGCGCGGCCCGAGGATCGCCGAGGTGACCGCCGGGTGCGCCACGGTGAACGCGACGGCCAGCTCCGGCAGCGAGCAGCCGACCTCCTCGGCGAGGGCCACCAGTTCCTCGACGGCGGCGTACTTGGCGGCGTTGTCGGGCAGCGCCGGGTCGAACCGGTCGGGGTTGCGCGCCGGCCGGCCGGCGGTGAGGTCCACGGCCGAACCCCGCCGGTACTTCCCGGAGAGGAAGCCGGAGGCCAGCGGGCTCCACACCAGGACGCCCATGCCGTACCGCTGGCAGACCGGCAGGACCGCGCGCTCGATGCCACGGGCCAGGATCGAGTACGGCGGCTGCTCGGTGCGGAACCGGCCGAGCGCCCGCCGTTCCGCGACGTGCTGCGCCTCGACGATCTCCTCGGCCGGGAAGGTCGAGCAGCCGAACGCCCGGATCTTGCCGGCCCGGACCAGGTCGGTGAGCGCCCCGAGGGTCTCCTCGACGTCGGTGGTGTGGTCGGGCCGGTGCACCTGGTAGAGGTCGATCCAGTCGGTGCCGAGGCGGCGCAGGCTGTCCTCGACGGCGCGGACGATCCAGCGCCGCGAGTTGCCGCCCCGGTTGGGCCCCTCCCCCATCGGGAAGTGCACCTTGGTGGCCAGGACCACGTCGTCCCGCCGGCCCCGCAGCGCCTTGCCGACGATCACCTCCGACTCGCCCGCCGAGTACATGTCGGCGGTGTCCACGAAGTTGACGCCCCGGTCGAGGGCGGTGTGGACGATCCGGGCGCAGTCGTCGTGGTCGGGGTTGCCGACCGACCCGAACATCATGGTGCCGAGACAGTGGACGCTGACCTGGATGCCGGTGCCGCCGAGGACGCGGTAACGCATGTGAGGGCTCCCTGGGATGACGCCGCGCTGACCGGGCGGCGGCCGGTGCGGTCACCGTAGGAGTTCGAGCGCGCTCGAGGTCAACTCTCCGCCGCGGCCTCCCCGGCCTGCGCCAGGTAGCCGGCCGCCTGCAACTCGAACAGCTCCCGGTAGAGGCCCTCCTGGGCCATCAGCTCGTCGTGGTCGCCCTGCTGGACGATCCGGCCGTGGTCCAGCACGAAGATCCGGTCGGCGTGCCGGACGTTGGCCAGCCGGTGCGTGATGAGCACCACGGCCCGGTCGGGGTGCCGCCGCAGGTGCTGGAACAGGGCGTGCTCGGCCCGCGCGTCGAGGGCCGCCGACGGCTCGTCGCAGATCAGCAGGCGGGCGTCCCGGTAGAGACCGCGGGCCGCCACGAGCCGCTGCCACTGCCCGCCGGAGAGGTCCTGGCCGTCCTTGAACTGCCGGTCCAGCAGCGTGTCGTACCCGAACGGCAGCTCGGTGATCATGTCGTGCGCGGCGGCGTCCCGCGCGGCGTCCTCGACACCCGGTCCGGGCCCGTCGGCGGGCCGGTCGTGCCGGCCGACCCGGATGTTCTGCCGTGCGGTGAACGGGAACCGCCACCAGTCCTGACTCATCACCGCCACCTGGGCGGCGGTCTGGCGCGGGTCCAGCTCGGCGCTGTCGACGCCGTCCCACCGGATCACCCCGGCGCTCGGCCGGTAGAGGCCCGCCACGAGCTTGGCCAGGGTGGTCTTGCCGGAGCCGTTCTCCCCCACCAGCGCGATCACCTCACCGCGGCGGACGGTGAGGCTGACCTCGTCCACGGCCGGCGTCCCGGTGTCGGGGTAGCGCAGGCTGACCCGGTCGAGCTCGATCCGGTCGAAGCCGTCGACGGGCCGCGTGCCACCGGCGGGGACCCGCTGCCGGGCCCGGTCGAGGAAGTTCCGGTAGTCCTGGTAGTAGAGGGCGTCCTCGTAGAGCGAGTTGGTGGCGAAGACGGCGGTCCGCAGGCCGGCCCGGGCCGACTGGAGCGCGAGCAGGGCGGTGGCCGCCGCGGCGAGGGCGACCACGCCGTTCAGCAGGAGACCGCCGAGGACCGCGTAGAGCCCGAAAGCGGCGATCCCGGTGGCCGACAGGCCGACCGCGCGGGTCGCCGTCTGCGACCGGGCCAGGCGCAGTTCGGCGCGGGTCTCCAGGCTGACCACCCGGTGGTACTCCGCCAGCAGGAACTCCCGCATCTGGTAGGCGCGGATCTCGCCGGCGGTGTGCCGGTCGGCCATCAGGTCGCCGAGCATGAACTTGCGTCGCCGGCGGGTGATCCGGGCCAGCCAGTCGGAGTGCTGGCGACGGGCCATCCGCACGGCGGTCACGGCCTCCGGCGCGGCGGCGACCAGCAGGCAGGGCAGCAGCAGCGGATGGATCACCGTCACGGCCGCGGCGGTGGCCGCCACGCCGACCACGCCGGTGACCAGGTTGACGGTGTCGTTCACGATGGACCCGGCCTCGGCCAGGCCCCGGTCGCGGGCCCGCACCATCTCCTCGGCGAACCCGGCGTCGTCGAAGGCGGCCAGCTCGACCGCCGAGGTCGTCTCGAACAGCCGCAGCTCCACCGCGTAGTTGATCTGCGGGATGAGCCGCGCCTGCGCCCAGCCCGCCGCGAGGGCCAGGGCGCCCCGGACGGTGACCGCGGCTCCCGCCAGCGCCAGGGCGGGCAGCGCCGCGCGGATCCGGTCGGGCGTGGGACCGGCGGCGAAGAGCTGGTGCAGCACCCCGGTCGTGGCGAGCAGGCCCAGCGTGGTGAGCACGCCGGCGGCGACGTTGAGCCCGATCGAGGCGAGCGTGTCCCGCCGGCTGGTCGCCCAGGCCAGGGCGACGGCCTCCCGGACCAGGGCGGGCAGCCGGCGGGCCACCGACCAGAAGCTGGTGTGGGCCAGCTCCGTGGCCCGGTGCATCCAGTGCGGGTCCTCCAGCTCCGGCAGCGCCGGTTCCTCCGCCGGCCCGTCCTGCTCGGACGGCGGACGTGGGCCGATCACCGTGGTCATGGCACCTCCTCGGCGGAGCGGGCAGCACCGGAGCTTACTTTCCGCAGTCGGCCACTGTCTGCCCGTGACCGGCGTGTCGAACACCCGTCCCAAAGGCGTGTCGCGCCGGCGGATCCCCGCTCCCGAGGGGTGGGCGATGCCGGGTCGCGTCGCGCGTACCCGTTCCGGGTGGCAGGCTGGTGGGGTCGCCGGCAGCGGGGCGACGCCGGCCCGGCCGGCAGACCCGTCGTGAAGGAGAAGATCGACCCGATGGCTGTGGACGTGACCACCACGGACGAATGGCAGGCCCTGCGCAAGCACGCCGAGGCGATGCGCGGCACGCACCTGCGCGAGCTGTTCGCCGCGGACGGGCAGCGGGGCGAACGGCTCACCGGCGAGGTCGCCGACCTGTACGTCGACTACAGCAAGAACCTCGTGACCGACGAGACGCTGAGCCTGCTGGCCGCGCTCGCCGACCGGGTCGGGCTGGCCGACCGGATCGCCGCCATGTTCGCCGGGCAGCACATCAACTCCACCGAGGACCGGGCCGTGCTGCACACCGCCCTGCGGCTGCCCCGCGACGCGTCGCTCACCGTGGACGGCCAGGACGTCGTCGCCGACGTGCACGGCGTGCTGGAGCGGATGTCGGCCTTCGCCGAGCGGGTCCGCTCCGGCGCCTGGCGGGGTCACACCGGCGAGCGGATCAGCACCGTGGTCAACATCGGCATCGGCGGTTCCGACCTCGGGCCGGTGATGGCGTACGAGGCGCTGAAGGCGTACCGGGACGCCGGCATCACCTGCCGGTTCGTGTCCAACATCGACCCGACCGACATCCACGACAAGACCACCGACCTGGACCCGGCCAGCACGCTGTTCGTGGTGGTCTCGAAGACCTTCTCCACCCAGGAGACGCTGGCCAACGCCGACCAGGCGCGGCGCTGGCTGCTGGCCGGCCTGGACGCCGACGACAGCGCCGTGGCCCGGCACTTCGTGGCGGTCAGCACCAACGAGCAGCGGGTCCGCGACTTCGGCATCGACCCGGAGAACATGTTCGGCTTCTGGGACTGGGTGGGCGGGCGCTACTCGCTGCCCTCGGCGGTCGGGCTGTCGGTGATGCTGGCGGTCGGGCCGGCGCGGTTCCGGGAGCTCCTGGACGGCTACCACGCCGTGGACGAGCACTTCCGGAGCACACCGGTGGCGCGGAACGTGCCGGCGCTGCTCGGCCTGCTCAACGTCTGGTACACCGACTTCCTCGGCGCGGAGACCCACGCGGTGCTGCCCTACGCGCAGTACCTGCACCGGTTCCCGGCCTACCTCCAGCAGCTCACCATGGAGAGCAACGGCAAGTCGGTGACGCGGGACGGCCGGGCGGTCACGTACCCGACCGGGGAGATCTTCTGGGGCGAGCCGGGCACCAACGGGCAGCACGCCTTCTACCAGCTCATCCACCAGGGCACCCGGCTGATCCCGGCCGACTTCATCGCGTTCAGCCAGCCCAACCACGACCTGGGCGACATGCACGACCTGTTCATGTCGAACTTCTTCGCGCAGACCGCGGCGCTGGCCTTCGGCCGCACCCGGGAGCAGGTCGAGGCGGAGGGCACCGCGCCGGAGGTGGTGCCGCACCGGGTCATGCCGGGCAACCACCCGACCACGTCGATCATCGCGCCGAAGCTGACCCCGGCGACGCTGGGCCAGCTCATCGCCCTCTACGAGCACATCGTGTTCACCGAGGCCGCGGTCTGGGACATCAACCCCTTCGACCAGTGGGGCGTGGAGCTGGGCAAGGTGATGGCCAACCAGCTCGCGCCGAAGCTCACCGGGGCCGGCCCGGACCTCGGCGACGTGGACTCGTCGACCGCGGCGCTGATCCGCCGCTACCGCGGGCAGCGCGGCCGGGACTGACGGAGACGCGTGGCCGCCGGCCCGAGGCGGCCGGCGGCCACGCGTCAGCCGCGCAGCAGGTCGGCGTGGGCGGCGCGGAGCCGGGCCAGCGCCGGATCACCGGCGGGGGCCCGGCGGTCGAGTTCGGCCCACGCCTCGGCGAGCGCGTCGGCCAGGGTGCGCAGCTCGGCGGCGTGCCGCCGGCTGCTCTGCCGGTGCAGCTCCTCCAGCCGGCGGGACCAGCCGGCGCTGATCGCGGCGATCCGCTCGGCGTCGGCCCGGGCCTGCGCCGCGGTGCGCGCCGCGGCGGCGGGCACGATCGCGGCGACCGGCCGTGGATCGCCGTCGCGGGTGACGACGGTGACGGTGTCGGTCAGCTCGGCCAGGGAGACGAGCTGGGTGAGCCGGGTGCGGACCTCGCGCAGCGGCAGGGCGCGCGGCTGCGGGGACCGGTCGGCCAGTGCGGGGACAGCCATGGACACATGTTGACGTCCGGGTACGACAGAACTCCCCGCGCGGTGCCAGGGCCCGCCCGGCTAGCCCTCCGGCTTCCACTCCGGGGCCAGCACGGACCAGACCTCCAGGTCGGCCCGGCCGTCCGGCCCCGGGGCGGCCTCGCGGAGCACACCGTCGCGGCTCATCCCCAGCCGCCGGGCGACGGCGATGCTGCGCGCGTTGGCGGCCTTGGTGACCCACTCCACCCGGTGGATGCCGCGGTCCCGGATCGCCCAGTCGATGATGACCCGGGCGGCGCGGGTGATGAGGCCCTGCCCCTCGGCGGCGGGCTCCAGCCAGCAGCCGGCCTCGGCGGCGCCCGTGGTGGTGCTCAGCGACACGAACATCACCCCGCCGACCAGCGTGCCGTGCCGCCAGATGCCCCAGATCCCGCCGTCGTCGCGGGCCCACCGGTCGGCGTAGTTCTGCAGGACCCGGCGGGCGGACTCGGCGTCGGTGGCCACGAAGGACGCGCCCACCCAGGGGGCGATGTGCTCCCGGCAGCGGTCGAGGTTGGCGAGGAACTCGCCGGCGTGCCACGGCATCAGCTGCCGCAGCTCGGCGTCGTCGATCAGGGGAAGGGCGAACATCCGAGCAACCTACCGGGCGGGCACGCCCGGGAGCGCCCCCTTTCCACCGGTCAGGGATGCATCTCGTACGCGCCGGCGAGGGCGACCACCCGCTGCCACACGCGGGCGGTGCGGTCGGCGTCGACGACCGGCCGCCGGAGGTGGGCGAGCGCCCAGGCCGCCTGCGCCTCGGTGGTGGCCGCCTTGCCGTGCAGGTCGGTGGCGTACCCGGAGAAGTCCCGGACCAGCAGGTCGAAGATCTCGTCGAGCAGGTCGGCGTCGAGGCCGGTCAGCTCGGCCTGCTCCAGGATGAGCTGGCCGTACACGACCAGGGCGAAGAGCTGGCCGACGGTCAGCAGGAAGTCCAGGTCCCGCTGCTGGGCCTCGTCCGGGGCGTGCGCGGCGAGCAGGGCGGTCAGCCCGTCGGCCTGCTCGCGGAACCGGGCCACGTTGGGCAGGTGGGCGTGCGCGTCGTAGGCGGTGCGCCAGTCGTGGAAGCGGATGGCGCCGAGGCCGCGGGCCGGGCCCTGGGCGAACAGGAACTCGTCGTCGGCCGGGTCCTGCCGGGTCGGCACGGGCGGGTACGCGGCCGGCCGGAACAGGTAGTTCGGCATGAACTTGAGGATCAACGCCAGGTTGACGTGCACCGTCCCCTCCAGCTTCGGCAGGCCGCGGATGTCCTTGGCGGCCTTGTCGAAGTAGGTGTCGGCCTCGAAGCCCTTGGCGGCGATCACGTCCCAGAGCAGGTCGACGACCTTCTCGCCCTCGGTGGTGACCTTCATCTTGGTCATCGGGTTGAACAGCAGGTACCGGCGGTCGTCCGGGCCGGCCGAGCGGAAGTAGTCGACGGCCCGGTCGCTGAACAACTTCATGGCCACGAGGCGGGCGTACGCGTCGGTGAGCTCGCGGCGCACGTGCGGGAAGTCGGTGACCCGCCGGCCGTAGAGGATCCGCTGGTGGGCGTGGGTGACCGCCTCGTACATGGCGTGCTCGCAGATGCCGATGGAGGCGGTGCAGAGGTTGAACTTGCCGACGTTGACGGTGTTGAGCGCGGCGTCGAAGGCGGCCGGGCCGGTGTGCAGCACGTCCTCGGCGCGCACCGGGTAATCCTCCAGGCGGAACTCGCTGACGTACATCTGCGCGTTGACCACGTTCCGGACCAGCCGGTACGCGGGGTGCCGGCTGTCGGCGGCGAAGAAGACGTACCCCTCGGGGCCCTCCACGTCGGCGCGGCGGCCGAAGACGGAGACCAGCCCGGCGACGTTGCCGTTGCCGATGTAGTACTTGGCGCCGGTGGCCCGGAAGCCGCCGTCGGCGTCGGGGGTGAGCAGCAGGTCGGTGGAGTAGATGTCGGCGCCGTGCGGCCGCTCGGAGAGGCCGAACGCCATGACGTGCCCCTCGTCGAGCAGCGCGGCGGCGCGGGCCCGGGCGGCGGCGTTGCCGCTCTGCCAGACCGGCCCGAGGCCGAGCACGGTGACCTGCCAGGTGTACCAGTAGCCGAGCCCGTAGAAGCCGAGGATCTCGCTGAGCGCCGCGTTGCGGGCGGTGTCCCAGCGCTTGTCCGGGTCGTCGCCGCCGTCGGCGGCCGGGGTGAGGAAGGTGGCGAAGAGCCCCTCCTTGGCGGCGAAGTCGAGGAAGTCGGCGTACCACTCGTGGTGGTTGTAGCTGTCCACGAGGGCCCGCTTGCCCCGGGACTCGAACCAGTCGATCGTGGCGCGCAGCAGCCGCCGGGAGGTCTCGTCGAGGTGGGCGGGGTCGTAGCGGTGCGGGTGGAACAGCAGGGGGTCGGTCATGGGTTCGCCTTCCTACCGGTGGCGGGATCGAGGTGGCGCAGGGTGTCGAGGACGTCGTCGAGCCAGGCCAGCACCATCCGCTCGTACGCGATGCCGCCGCGCAGGACGACGTGCTGGAGGGCCGCGCGGGCCTCCCGGGTCGTGGGGTCGGGGAAATCGCGGCGCTCGCCGGCCAGGTAGCCGGCGAGGGTGGCCTCGTGGTCGGCGCGGTAGCGCTCGACCTCGGCGACCAGGGCGGCGCGACCGGCCGCGTCGTCGAACGCGGCGCCGCGGATCTTGACGGCCAGCTCATGCCGGACGGCCTCCGGCTGCACGGGGGCGCGCAGCCAGGTGACCAGGGCGGACCGCCCCGTGGGGGTGACCGACCAGACCTTCTTGTCGGGCAGCCCCTCCTGGCCGATCTCCTCGGCGGTGAGCCAGTCGTCGTGCTCCATCCGCTTCAGGACCCGGTAGATCTGCTGGTGGGTGGCGGTCCAGAAGCGGCCGATCGAGCGGTCGAAGCGCCGGGCCAGCTCGTAGCCGGAGGCGGGCTGCTCCAGGAGCGAGACGAGGATGGCGTGCTCCAGCGACATGCCGGCCATCTTGCTATGCAACGAGTTGCATAGCAAGGGTCAGATGATGAGGTGGGTCCAGTAGGTGAGCCAGACGGCGAACAGCGCGCCCTGCAGCAGCGCCAGCCCGGCGGTGAGCCAGCCGTCGAGGCCGGGCCGGCGGGCCCAGCGGGCCAGCACGAACGCCACCGGGAACGCGGCCAGCAGGTAGCGCAGCAGGCTCTTGTAGACCGGCGGGCCCATCGACAGGGGCACCAGCACCACGATCACCGTGTAGACGAGGTACGGCCAGTCGGCCCGCCGGCGCAGCCCGACCACGGCCACGAGGAGCATGGCGACGGCGATCCAGACCCGGAACGCGTTGGCCGAGTTGTCGCCCACGAGCGCCGACCCGGCCACCCCGAGCGGGTTCTGCACCTTGATCCCCCAGCCCTTCTCCTGGGCGTGCTGGTAGGCGAACCAGTCGCCGCCCTGCCAGCGGCAGAACGCCATGAAGGTCAGCCAGCCGGCCGGGACCAGCACCAGCGGCCAGCCCCGCCGCAGGTAGCGCCCGAGGCTGCGCGGGTCGAGGCGCCAGCCGTGCTGGCGCAGCAGCACGAGGGCCAGCGGGATCACCACCACGAAGCCGACCGAGCGGCTCATGGCCAGGAAGTAGCCGACGATCCCGACCAGCAGCCAGCGGCGCTGCTCGGCGTACCAGAACGCGGCCAGCGCGAGGCAGACGAAGAGCGACTCGGTCAGGGCGGCCTGGAACAGGAACGCCGTGGGCAGGAGCAGCAGGTAGCGCACGGCCCGCCGCCCGTCCGCGCCGGCCGTGGCCGGGTCGTCGGCGCCGAGCAGCCGGCCCCCCAGCCGGTACGCGAGGTAGAGCTGGAACAGCAGCGCCACGTTGGCGACCACCAGCAACGCCCAGGCGGTGTGCCCGCCGAGCAGCGGCGCGAGGGGCCGGGCCAGGAACGGGTAGAGCAGCGGGAAGCCGAAGTCGTGCCACGGCCGGTCCAGGGGCAGCCGGGCCAGGTGGTCGTAGAGGAACGAGTCCCAGGCGAACCAGAGCGAGACCCAGCGGTGCGACGAGATGTGGTCCTGCTGGGTCCGCGTCATCGCCTCGTCGGCGGGCGGCGCGCCGGGCACGCCGTCCCAGGCCGTCAGCACCAGCACGCCGACCAGGCTGAGCACGAGCTTCGAGCCGACGAAGACGGCGAGCACGAAGCCCCAGGGCGCCGGGATCCGCGCGGCCAGCCGCCGGCCCGCCGAGGCCAGCCGGGCGCGCGCGTCCGGCCGCAGGTCGGGGCCGGGCACGTCCGCCGTGCCGGCCCGCCGCTCGTCCGCCATCCCGCTCCCACCGGCCGCCCCGCGACCGACCCCCGGACCGGGAAACCGTCCCCGCATCCCCGCTGCGTCCCGGTTCACACCCGCCCGACCCCGATCGGGTGACCCGGGGCGGCGGATCGTCGCGGCAGGTGAGTCGGCGGGCAGGACGGGTAAGGGCGCTGCCGCATCGGCAGGCTGGCAGCGGGGGGCGCGGACGGCATGGGTGACGGCAACGGGACCGTGGTCATCGGGGCGGGGCCCGCGGGGCTGACCGCCGCGTACGAGCTGCTCGGGCACGGCGAGGAGGTCCGCGTCTACGAGGCCGACGACGTGGTCGGCGGGATCAGCCGCACCGTGGAGCGGGACGGCTGGCGGTTCGACATCGGCGGGCACCGGTTCTTCACGAAGGTCTCCCGGGTGGAGGACTTCTGGCACGAGATCCTGCCCGACGAGGACTTCCTGCTCCGGCCGCGGATGAGCCGCATCTACTACCGGGGCGCGCTCTACGACTACCCGCTCAACGCGAGCAACGCCCTGCGCAACCTCGGCCTGCTGGAGGCGCTGCGCTGCGTCGGGTCGTACGGGCGGGCCCGGCTGCGCCCGCCGAAGGACCAGTCGCACTTCGAGGGGTGGGTGTCGGCCCGGTTCGGCTGGCGGCTCTACTCGATCTTCTTCAAGACGTACACGGAGAAGGTCTGGGGGATGCCGGCCGACCAGTTGCAGGCGGACTGGGCCGCCCAGCGGATCAAGAACCTGTCGCTGTCCACCGCGGTGCTCAACGCGCTGCTGCCCAAGCGCAACCGCAAGGACGTGACCAGCCTGATCGAGGAGTTCCAGTACCCGAAGCACGGCCCCGGCATGATGTGGGAGCGCTGCACCGAGGAGGTGGAGAAGCGCGGCGGCACGGTGCGCACCAACACCTGGGTGACCGAGGTGCACCGGGACCCGGCCGGGCGGCGGGCCACCGCCGTCACGGTGGTCGACGCCGGTGGCGAGCGCACCGAGCCGGCCGATCACGTGATCTCGTCGATGCCGATCTCCGCGCTGGTGCGGGCCATGCGCCCCGAGGCCCCCGCCGAGGTGCGGGCCGCGGCCGACGACCTGCGGTACCGGGACTTCCTGACCGTGGCGCTGGTGGTGCCCGAGGAGTTCTCCTTCCCGGACAACTGGATCTACGTGCACGACCCGGCAGCCAAGGTGGGCCGGATCCAGAACTTCGGCTCCTGGTCGCCGTACCTCGTCAAGGACGGGCGGACCTGCCTGGGGCTGGAGTACTTCGTGTTCGAGGACGACGAGATGTGGCGGACCCCGGACGCGGACCTGGTCGCCTTCGCCACCGCCGAACTGGAGCGGCTGGGCCTGGTCCGGCCCGGCTGCGTGGAGGCCGGCTACGTGGTCCGGATGCCGAAGGCGTACCCGGTCTACGACGAGCGCTACCAGCGCAACATCGACGTCATCCGGGACTGGCTGGCCCGGGAGGTGCCGAACGTGCACCCGGTGGGCCGCAACGGGATGCACCGCTACAACAACGCCGACCACTCGATGCTCACCGCGATGCTGGCCGCCGAGAACATCGCGCACGGCGCCGGCCACGACGTCTGGACGGTCAACGTCGAGCAGGACTACCACGAGCAGCGGACGCCGTCGCGGCACGGCACCGGCCGGGACGCCCCGGTCGTGCCGGCCCGCCGGTAAGGCCCGGGCGTGAGCGTGGTCATAACGGCTGGACGACCGGGGCGGCGCTGCTGCTAGCCTTCTCGGCAGGTCATGAGCGCCAGCGCCAAGCCCCGGCTCGCTGGCCGGCAACCCTCCTCCGCGGTGGGGTGCCCCGGGTGAGGACCAGGCACCGGCAGCCGCCGGTGCAAGCGTGGCCTGGTACCCAGGTCATCACCGACCAGAGGGAACCATGTCTGCTCAGCTCCGCACCCCGCCCGCCGACGGCATCGCCTATCCGGCGCGTTTCGCGCTGGTCAAGCGGCGGCACGTCGACCTGATGCGGGTGTGCAGCGACGCCTGTCGCCGCGCCGACGCGCGCTGAGCGCCACTCCCCCACCTTTTCCGCGCCATCCCTTCCGGTGCGCCCGCCTCGGGCGTGCCGTCGGCGGCGTGCACCCACGCCGCCTGAGACCCAGGAGACACCTGTGCGAATCCGTTCCGCCCTGACCCGCGCCGCCGCGCTCGGCGCCGCCGCCGTGCTCGCCGCCACCGCCCTCACCGCCTGCGGCGACGACGCCTCCACCAGCGAGGCCGCCAACCCGTACGGCCTGCTCCAGGCCGGCGTGCTGCGGGCCGGCACGCTCACCGACGCCCCGCCGAACGTGTACCTGAAGGACGGCAAGTTCACCGGCTTCGACAACGACCTGCTCACCGCGGTCGCCGCGAAGGCCGGCCTCAAGGTGGAGTTCGTGGGCACCGACTTCTCCGCCCTGCTCGCCCAGGTCAACAACCACAAGTTCGACGTGGGCAGCTCCTCCATTACCATCACCGAGGCCCGGAAGAAGACCGTCGACTTCGGCAACGGCTACGACTTCGGCTACTTCGGCCTGGACGTGCCGGCCGGCTCCGCGATCAGCGGCTTCGACCAGCTCGCCGGCAAGCGGGTGGTCGTCGTGCAGGGCACCGTGCAGGACGACTACGCCACCCGGGAGAACCTGAACCCGGTCCGGGTGCCCGACTACAACGGCGCGATCAACCAGCTCAAGGCCGGCACCGCCGACGCCTGGATCGCCCCGGCCGAGATCGGCGACACGTCGGCCGCGGACAGCGGTGGCAAGATCAAGGTGGCGGCGAAGCAGCTCAGCCCGGCCCCGACCGCGTACGCGGTGGCCAAGGGCAACGACAAGCTCCGCGAGGCGCTGAACAAGGCCCTCGACGAGGTGATCGCCGACGGGACGTGGAGCAAGCTCCAGGCGCAGTACTACCCCGGCCGGCCGATCCCGGCCGACTTCAAGCCGGGCAGCGGCACCGTCGCCGTGCCGTCGCCGTCGGCGGCTTCCTGACCGGAACGATCGATTCGAGCGGGGCGGATGCGAGACATGGATCCACTGAGCACCCTGTGGGAGACCTTCTTCGACTGGGACGCCATGCGCGAGGCGCTGCCCGAGATGGTGACCGTCGGGCTGCCCAACACGCTGATCCTGGCGGTCTCCGCCGCCCTGCTCGGCTCGGTGCTGGGCATGCTGCTGGCCGTCGCCGGCATCTCGCGTACCCGCTGGTTGCGGTGGCCGGCGCGGGTCTACACCGACGTGTTCCGCGGCCTGCCGGCGGCCGCGACCATCCTGCTCATCGGCGTCGGCCTGGCGCCGCTGGGCATGCAGGTGTGGGGCCCGAACCCCTACCCGCTGGGCGTGCTGGCGCTGTCCCTGATCGCCGCGGCCTACATCGGCGAGATCTTCCGGGCCGGCATCCAGAGCGTGGAGGCCGCCCAGCTGGAGGGGGCCCGCGCGCTCGGCTTCTCCTGGGGCGAGGCCATGCGCCTGGTCATCGTCCCGCAGGGCGTACGCCGGGTGCTGCCGGCCTGGGTCAACCAGCTCATCGCGCTGATCAAGGACTCCAGCCTGGTCTACTTCCTCGGCCTGGTGGCCAGCCAGCGGGAGCTGTTCCGGATCGGCCAGGACTACGCGGCCACCACCGGCAACGAGTCCGCGTTGCTGCTGGCCGGCCTGTTCTACCTGCTGCTGACCGTGCCGCTGACCCACGCCGTCAACTGGATCGACCGGCGGCTGCGGCAGGGCCGGGCCGTGGCCGCCCCCGACCTCGACGTCGAGCTCGACCCCGCCGGCGCGCCGGCGCCGGCCGGAAAGGACCCGCGATGAGCACCGCCACCGCCACCTCGGTCAGCCTGGCCGTCCGCGACGTGCACCTGGCCTTCGGGCGGCACCAGGTGCTGCGCGGCGCCGACCTGGAGGTGGCCCGGGGCGGGACGGCCTGTGTGATCGGCCCGTCCGGCTCCGGCAAGTCGACCCTGCTGCGGACGATCAACCGGCTCATCGAGCCGGACCGGGGTGACGTGCTGCTGGACGGGCGCAGCGTGCTGGGCGACGACCCGGACGCGCTGCGCCAGCGCATCGGCATGGTGTTCCAGCAGTTCAACCTGTTCCCGCACATGACCGTGCTGCGCAACCTCACGCTCGCGCTGCGCAAGCTCAAGAAGCTGCCCGAGGACGAGGCCGTGCAGGTCGCCCGGGCCCAGCTCGACCTGGTCGGGCTGGCCCACAAGGCCGACGTACGGCCGGCGCAGCTGTCCGGCGGTCAGCAGCAGCGGGTGGCCATCGCCCGGGCCCTCGCGCTGCGGCCGCAGGTGATGCTCTTCGACGAGGCCACCTCGGCGCTTGACCCGGAGCTGGTCAAGGGCGTGCTCGGGGTGATGGCCGACCTCGCGGCCGCCGGCATGACCATGGTGGTGGTCACGCACGAGATGGGCTTCGCCCGCGAGGTGGCCGACACGGTGGCGTTCATGGACGCCGGCGTCGTACTGGAGGCCGGCCCACCGGCCGCCGTCTTCGAGGCTCCGGAGCACCCGCGGCTGCGCCGCTTCCTGTCCCAGGTGCTCTGACCTCGACCGTCCGGCGGGGTCGGCACCCGAGTGGACGCTCCGGTTACGACGATCAACTTCCCGGGTAGGAGCCCGTACGGCCGGAACGGAGAGTCCGTGGGTGCGCCGGTCCGTACAGGGGAGGACGGCGCCGGTGCGCGACTGGTGGAAGGCCGCCGTGGGGCGGCTGCGACAGGCGTGGGTGCCGGTGGTGGAGGGCGCGCTCGCCGCGACCGTCGCCTGGCTGATCGCCGCGCGGCTGATCGGCCATCCGGACCCGTTCTTCGCGCCGAGCGCGGCGCTGATCGTGCTGGGCGAGTCGCGGGGCCAGCGGGTACGGCAGACCATCGAGCTGGTGCTCGGGGTGGCCGGCGGGGTGCTCGTCGCCGACCTCGTGGTGCACGCCCTCGGCTCCGGCACGGCGACCATGCTCCTCGTCCTGCTGCTCACCCTGGGCGGCACGGTGGCGGCCGGGGCGAGCAGCACCCTGGTCATCCAGACCACGGTCTCCGCGCTCTACCTGGTGGTGGTCGCCGCGCCGAAGGGCGAGTTCACCCCGTTCCGGTTCGTCGACGCGCTGGTCGGCGGGGCGGTCGCCCTCGCCGCGAGCCAGCTCGTGGTGGCCCGGGACCCGCTGGCCCCGCTGGTCGCCGAGGCCCGCCGGACGTACACCGACCTCGCCGACCTGCTCGACCGGGTGAACGCCGCGCTGGAGCGTTGCGACGCCGAGGCCGCCCAGGCGGCGCTGGACCGGGCCCGGGAGCTGGACGGCTGTGTGGAACGCCTGGGGTCCGCGGTGCGGGCGTGCGCCGAGACGCTGCGGCTGCGGGTCCGCCGCCGCCGGCACCTCGGCCAGCTCGAACAGGTCGAGGCGACCGTCCGGCAGCTCGACTACGCGGCCCGTGACATCCGGGTGCTGGCCCGCAACGGAGCCGCCCTGGCCCGGCTGCACACCGCCACCCCGCCCGAGCTGGGCGCGGCGATCCGCTCCCTCGCCGAGGCGGTACGCGCCGCCGGCGCGGCCCTGGCCGACGACCTCACCGGCCAGGACGCCGGCCGGCACGTCACCCGCGCCGACGAGGCCGCTCTGGACGCGGTCCGGATCGGCGCCGAGCTGCTGGCGTCCGACCCGCCGCTGCCCGTGGTCATGATCGTCGGGCAGATCCGGGCCACCGCCATCGACCTGTTGCGCGGGGTCGGCGAGGACGGCGGGGCGGTGCTCAACCGGGTCGACGAGGCGCTCGGCCTGCCGGCACCGGCGTCCTGAACGGCCGGCGGGCCGCTAGCCGGGGCAGCGGTCGGAGAGGGCGTAGCGGGTGAGCACCACGTCGCCGATCTGGCGGACCTCGACGACCCGCGCCCGGCGACCCGGGTGCCACGGGAAGCGGCCGTCCCCGACGAAGCGGGGCGCCCGCCGGTCGCCCACGAAGAACGGCGCGACCACCAGGTGCAGCTCGTCGGCGACACCGGCGGTGAGGAACTGGCAGTGCACGCTGCCACCGCCCTCCACCATGAGCCGGGCGACGCCCCGCCCGGCCAGGTCGCCCAGGACCGCCTCGGGGGTGACCGGGTCACCCGCGTCGACCACGGTGGCCACGGCGCCGACCTGCTCCCGGGTCTTCTCCGCCACGCCGCTCGGGCAGTAGACCAGCTTCGCCCCGTCGCCCATGGTGAAGAACCGGGCGGCCGGGTCGAGGTCGCCGCTGGCCGTGACGGTGACCTTCACGGGGCACGGCGGCAGGCCGCGCCCCACCCGCTCGGCCCGCCGCCGCTCGCTGCGCACCAGCAGCCGCGGGTCGTCGCGGCGGACCGTGGCCGCGCCCACCATGATCGCGTCGCAGCCGGCCCGGACCGCGTCGATCCGGTCCAGGTCGGCGTCGTTGGACAGCAGCAGCCGCTCGGCGGTGGCGTCGTCGATGTAGCCGTCGATCGACATCGCGCAGCTGAGCAGCACGTACGGCCGGCTGGTCACGGCACGAACGGCAGGTCGAGGGCATGGTCGGCGCGGGTCACCTTGGCCGCCAGGTAACCCGCGTTCGCCGGGGACAGGTGCACGCCGGTGAGCACCCGGTCGACCACCGTGACGCCCAGCCGCTCGAGCTGGGCCGCCTTGTCCGGGTTGTTGCTGAGCAGGGCCACCCGGCTCACGCCCAGCGCGGCGAGCATCTGCGCGGCCACCGTGTAGTCGCGCTCGTCGGGGCCGCGGCCGAGCGCCACGTTGGCCTCGTAGGTGTCCAGGCCGTCGTCCTGCAGCGCGTACGCGTCGAGCTTGGCGTAGAGGCCGATGCCCCGGCCCTCCTGGCGCAGGTAGAGCAGGTAACCGCCGGCGTCGGCGATCCGCTCGACCGCCTCGCGCAGCTGGGGGCCGCAGTCGCAGCGCTGGCTGCCGAACACGTCCCCGGTCAGGCACTCGCTGTGCGGGCGGACCAGCGGTGGGGAGGAGTCCGGGTCGCGCCGCTCACCGAGCCCGATGGCGAGGTGCTCGCGGCCGTCGACCAGGCCGTGGAAGGAGTGCACCCGGGCGGTGGTCACGTAGCCGTCCGGAAACCGCAGAGGAACCGTGACCTGGGTCCGGAGCGTCGCGGTGGGCAGAGCTTCGTCCATGCTTCTCCTTCGTCCGCGGCGTGCCGGTGGGCCGGCGACGCACACCTCGCACCCTCACCGTAGGCGGGATCACCGACAGTCGCCGGGCTCCGGAGCCGGACGGCGGCGGACCAGCAGCACCGCGGCGCCCGGCAGGCTGGCCACCAGGACCAGCGCGCCGTAGACCGTGCCCGTGGCGACGCCCTGCGCCGCGGTGAGGCCGGCCGCGGCGAACGCCCAGGCGGCGACCCCCTCGCGCGGCCCGAAGCCGCCCACGTTGGTCGGCAGCCCCATGGCGAGCAGGGCCAGCAGGGTCAGCGGAACGAGCCGGGACAGCGGCGCGTCGGCGCCCGCGGTGCGCGCCGCCAGCACGAAGGTGGCCAGGTGGCCGACCACCACCACGGCCGAGGCCCCCACCACGCCCAGCCAGGTCCGCCGGGCGAGCAGCCCGGCCCGGACGTCGGCGACCGCGGTGCGCGCCGCGCGGGCCCAGCGGGACGCGCCGGAGCGGGGCACGGCACGGGCGGCCAGTGCCAGCGCCAGCGCGACGACCGCCAGCCCGGCGGCGACCGCCGGCAGGTAGGGCCGGACCGGGGACGGCAGCGCCGCCAGCACGGCCACCGCGATGACCAGCTGGACCACCTGACCGGCCGTGCGCTCCCACACCACGGCGCGGACACCCCGGGCCACGTCTCCGGCGTCCCGGCCGTGCCGCACCGCCCGGTGCACGTCGCCGAGCACCCCGCCCGGCAGGGTGGAGTTCAGGAAGACCGCCCGGTAGCAGTGCGCCACGGCGGCCCGCAGCGGCAGCCGTACGCCCAGCCCGCCGGCGACAAGCGACCAGCGCCAGGCGCAGCAGACGGTGGTGACCGCGCCGATGGCGAGCGCGGCGGCCAGCGCCGGCGCGTCGATCAGCCGCAGCCCGGCCAGGAACGGGCCGGTGCCGACCGACCAGACCAGCGCGGCGAGCACCGCGACCCCGGCGAGCGGCCGGGCCCAGGCCCAGAACGACCGGGCGGGCGCGGCGGCCGGAACGGGCCCGGCGACGACGGCGTGTGACAAGAGTGGTCCTCCCTCGGTCCACCAGTTGTCACGTGCCGGCGGCCCGTCCGGTTCACCCGGCGAGCAGGTCGGCGTGGTGCAGCACCACCCGCAGCCGCCCGTCCGCCACCTCGGCGAGCCGCCGCTCCCGGTACGCCCCGGCCACGCCGGACAGGTCCGGGCGCTCCTCGACCGCCGCGCCGACCCAGCCGACCAGCCACTCCGCGATCAGCGCGGCCTGCTCCGGGCCGAGGCGCCACGGGCTGGGCCGGACCCGCACGGGTACGCCCCGGCGGCCGAAGGCCGCCACGGTGGCGTCCACGGCGTCCGGGCCGAGCAGGGCACGGCCGCCGGCCGTCCGCCGCTGGTGGGCGTTGAACGCGGCCTCGAACTCGGCGTCGAGCGGGTCGGCGGGGGTGAACCGGACCCGGCCCAGCACGCTGATCGCGAACAGGGCCGGGTGGCCGGCGCAGGCCGCCACGATCCGCTCGATCTCGTCGGCGGTCAGCATGTCCAGCAGCGCCGAGGCGGTGATCAGGTGGGCGTCGGCCAGGTCCGCGGCGCCCAGCCGGGTGATGTCGGAGCCCCGGGTCAGCACGGTGACCGGGCTGCCGTCGGCGGCGACGAGCTTCCCGGCGGCGGCCCGCGCCAGCAGGTCGGCGTCCCGTTCGTGCAGCACCCAGCGCTGGGGGCCGGGCAGCCGCGGGGCGAGCCAGCGGGCCATCGAGCCGGTGCCGCTGCCCAGGTCGTGCACGACGAGCGGCCGGTCGGCGGGCAGCCGGCGGCGGGCCGCGTCGAGCAGTTCGGCCGAGCGGGCGGCCGCGTCGGCGGGTTCGCGCAGCCGCAGCCAGTCCGCGAAGTCGGGGGGAAGCAGCGAGGTGGTCATGCGGCCGTGGCCTCCTTGAGTACGGCGGCCAGCCGGTCCGCGGTGACCGGCCAGCCGGTGAGGGTGTCCCGCCGCCGCCGGGCGGCGCGGCGCAGCCGGTCCCGTAGGTCCGGCTCGGTGAGCCAGTGGCGCAGCGCGCCGGCCAGCGCGGCCGGGTCCGCCGGGGGCACCAGCAGGCCCGGCCGGTCGCCGTCCGGGCTGCGCCCCAGCGTGCCGGGCAGGCCACCGGTGTCGCTGGCCAGCACGGGTACGCCTCGGGCGAGCGCCTCGGTGACCACCATCCCGTAGGTCTCCCGGCGGGACGGCAGCACCAGCAGGTCGGCGTCGGCGTACGCGGCGGCCAGGTCGTCCCCGGTGAGTGGGCCGGCCAGCCGCACCCGGCCGGCCAGGCCGCTCCCGGCGAGCCCGCGGCGCAGCCGCGCCACGAAGTCCGGGTCGCGGGTGAGCGGGCCCACCCAGTCGCAGGTCCAGGGCAGGTCGGCGACCCGGGTGAGGGCGGCGGCTAGCACGTCCTGGCCCTTGAGCGGGGTGACCGCCGCGACGCAGAGCAGCCGGTCGCCGGCCGGCGAGCCCGCGGTGACCGGCGCCGGGTCCACCCCGGGCGCGGCGACCGACACCCGGCCGGCGGGCAGCCGGTAGCGGTCCAGCAGCCGGCGACGGGTCCACTCGCTGGTGGTGACCACGGCCGTCGCGGCCGCGAGGGCCCGGCCCTCGGCCTCGTCCTCCAGCGGCAGGTGCACGAGCACCACGAGGCGCAGCCTCCGGGCGTGCGGGGCCAGCACCTCCGGCACGGTCGAGGCGACCAGCCCGTCGAGCAGCACCGCCGCGCCGTCGGGCAGCGCGGCCAGCACACCGGACAGCGCGGACCGCTCGGCCGCCGCCGGGTGCGGCCAGCCGCCCGGCACCGGGTGCTCCCGCACCGACCAGCCCAGCGTAGCCAGCTCCCGGCAGGCCCGGCGGTCGTACCCGTTGCCGCCGCTGGGGCTCGCCGGGTCGTCGATGTCGCCCGGGAGCACCACGTGCACGACCGTCATCCGGTCACAGCGACCGCTCGTAGCTGGCCCACGCGACGTGCGACTCGTGCAGGGTGACGGTGATCCCGTGCAGGCCGCGCGCCCCCTCGCCGAGCCGCCGGGCGTGCACCGCCTCGGCCAGCCGGTCGGCCACCGTCCGGGCCAGCACCTCGGTGGTGGTGTTCACCCCGGCGAAGTCCGGCTCGTCGTCCAGGTTGCGGTAGCTGAGCGCGCCGAGCACGGCCTTGAGCTGCTCGGTGGCCAGGCCGATGTCGACCACGATCCCGTCGGCGTCCAGCTCGGGGCGGCGGAAGGTGGCGTCGACCACGAAGGTGGCGCCGTGCAGCCGCTGGGCCGGGCCGAACACCTCGCCGCGGAAGCTGTGGGCGACCATCATGTGGTCCCGGACGGTGACGCTGAACAAGAGATCACTCCTCGTCGTAGGTGATGAGGTGGCAGAGCGCGGGGAGCCGGCCCGAGGCGAGCCGGTCCAGCACGTCGGGCAGCTCGGCGAAGCGGGAGCGGCCGGTCAGCAGGGCGTCGAACGCCGGGTCGGCGAGCAGGTCGAGGGCCACGGCCAGCCGGTCGGCGTAGCTGCGGTCCGCGCGCCGCGGCGACACGGTGCCCACCTGGCTGCTGCGGATGCCGAGCCGCTTCGAGTGGAAGGCCCCGCCCAGGGCGAGGGTGACCGGGCGGTCGCCGTACCAGCTCAGCTCCAGCACCGTGCGGTCCGGCCGGAGCAGCTCCAGGGCCCGTTGCAGCCCCTCGGCGGTGGCGCTGGCGTGCACCACGAGGTCCCGGTCGCCGGCCGCGTCGGCGGGCAGCGCGAAGTCGACCCCGAGCGCCGCGGCCACCGACGCCCGGGCCGGGTCGGCGTCGACCAGCTCGACGCGTACCCCCGGGAAGCGGGCCAGCACGGCGGCCACGCTGCAGCCGACCATGCCGCCGCCGACCACGGTGACCCGGTCGCCGACCAGCGGCGCGGCGTCCCAGAGCGCGTTCACCGCGGTCTCCACGGTGCCGGCCAGCACCGCGCGGGCCGCGGGCACCCGATCGGGTACGACCACCACGGCGTCGGCCGGCACCACGTACGCGGTCTGGTGCGGATGCAGGCAGAAGACGGTACGCCCGCGCAGCTCCGCCGGGCCCGCCTCGACGGTGCCGACGCTCAGGTAGCCGTACTTCACCGGGGCCGGGAAGTCGCCCTCCTGGAACGGGGCGCGCATGGCGGCGTGCTGGTCGGCGGGGACCCGGCCGGTGAAGACCAGGGTCTCGGTGCCCCGGCTGACACCGGAGTAGCGGGCACGGACCAGCACCTCGCCGGGGCCGGGCGGGGCGAGCGCGACCGGGCGGAGCTCACCCTCGCCGGGGGCGCGGAGCCAGAAGGCGCGGGCCTCACCGGTCACGAATTCTCCTCTTTTCCGCATCCGGACCGAACCGGACGGCCGAATTTCCCGTGATGACTGACAGGGTTGTCGATCATAAGCACGGAGGCAGGGTGTCCACGGTTCGAAATGGCCCGTTGGTCGGGCTGATCGTGCAGTTCGTCCTGCTGGCCGGGCTCGCCGGCACGGTGGGCCTCGGCGTGGTGGGCTGGCTGGCCGGCCTCGCGTACGCCGGGGTGCTCTGCGGGCTGCTCCGGCGCGGCCTGCGGGCGGCCGGCGCGGACCGGCTCGGCCCGGCCGACCGGGTGACGCTGGCCCGGGCGCTGCTGGTCGGCGGGGTGCTCGCCCTGGTCGTGGACGGCGGCCCGGCGCCGGTGGCCGTGCTGGTCCCGCTCACCGCGGTGGCGCTGGCGTTGGACGCGGTGGACGGCCAGGTGGCCCGGCGCACCGGCACGGTGAGCGCGCTGGGCGCGCGCTTCGACATGGAGGTCGACTCGTTCCTGCTCCTGGTGCTCAGCGTCCACCTGGCTCCCTCGATCGGCGTCTGGGTGCTGGTCATCGGCGGGATGCGGTACGCCTTCGTGGCGGCGAGCTGGCCGCTGCCCTGGATGGGCGGCACGCTGCCGCCCCGGTTCTGGCGCAAGGTGGTGGCGGCGGCGCAGGGCGTGGTGCTCGCGGTGGCGGCGAGCGGACTGCTGCCGCCGGCGGCGACCGCGGCGCTGGTCGCCGGGGCGCTGGCCCTGCTGGTCGAGTCGTTCGGCCGGGACGTGACCTGGCTGTGGCGGCACCGCCCGGCCGCCCCGGCGGTCCGGCCCGTCCCGGCCGTCGAGCTGGTCCCGGCGGCCGCCGCCCCGCCGACCGCGACCGCGCTTCCCGCGCTGAGTGGCCGGCCCGCCGCGACCGCCCCGCCCGCGCCTCCGGTGCCGCCGGCCGTCCGGATCGTCGCCCACCAGCCGGCCTGACCCCCTCCCCCTCGCCGAAGGACCCCCTCGTGGCACTGCGCATCCGCCCCCGCCGTCCGGCCGGTCCGGCCGCCCCCGCCCCGGACACCGGGGCGTCCCCGCCGCCCGGTGACGCGTCCGACGGCGGCGACGCCGCCCCGGCGCGGACGGCCTCGCGTACCCGTCGGGTGGCCGGCGCGGTCCTCACCATGCTGGCCGCGCTGCTGGTGGTGGCGGCGCTGGTCACGCCGGACCGGCTGGCCGGCACCGGGCCGGCAGCGCTGCTGCGGATCCCGGTGGAGGCCCTGGTCGCGGTGACGCTGCTGCTGGTCCTGCCGGACCGGGCCCGCCGGCCGGCCGCCGTGGCGCTCGGCCTCGTGCTGGGTCTGCTGACCGTGGTCAAGCTGCTGGACACCGGCTTCTTCGTGGCCCGGGACCGGCCGTTCGACGTGCTGCTCGACTGGGGGCTGTTCGATGACGGCTACGGCTACCTGGCCGACTCGCTCGGCCGGGCGGGCGCCGTCGCCGCGGCCGTCGGTGCGGTGCTGCTGGTGGCGGGCCTGCCGGTGCTCGTGGCGCTCGCGGCGCGGCGGTCGGCCCGGCTCGTGGCGCGGCACCGCACCGGCGCGGCGCGGGTGGTCGCCGCGCTGGCCGTGCTCTGGCTGGGCTGCGCCCTGTTCGGGGTACGCCTCACCGCCGGCGTGCCGGTCGCCGACCGGACGGCCACGACCCTCGTGGCGTCGCACGTCGGCCAGGTGCGGGCCGGGCTGCGCGACCGCGCGGCGTTCGCCGGGCAGATGACGGCCGACGCCTGGCGGGACGTGCCCGGTGACCGGCTGCTGACCGGGCTGCGCGGCAAGGACGTGCTGGTCACGTTCGTGGAGAGCTACGGCCGGGACGCCGTGGAGGACCCCGCGCTGGCGCCGGGCGTGACCGCGGTGCTCGACGACGGCTACCGCCGGCTGCGGGCGGCCGGCTACGACGCCCGCAGCGGCTTCCTGACCTCGCCCACCTTCGGCGGCGGCAGCTGGCTGGCCCACGCCACCCTGCTCTCCGGGCTGTGGATCGACAACGACCAGCGGCACCGGGACCTGCTGGCCGGGAACCGGCTCACCCTGAACGGCGCGTTCCATCGGGCCGGGTGGCAGACCGTCGGCGTGTTCCCCGCCGCCACGCAGCCGTGGCCCGAGGGGAGGTTCTTCGGCTACGACCGCTACTACGACGCCGAGAAGCTGGCCTACCGGGGACCGAAGTTCAGCTACGCGCCGATGCCCGACCAGTACACGCTCTCCACCTTCCAGCGGCTGGAGCGGGACCGCCCGCACGCCCCGCTCATGGCGGAGATCCCGCTGGTGTCCAGCCACTCCCCCTGGTCGGCCATCCCGAAGCCGGTGCCCTGGCCGGCGGTCGGCGACGGCAGCGTCTTCCACACGGCGTCCACGAGCACCGGTGGCAGCCGGGACGTCGTGCAGCGGGACGCCGCCCAGATCCGCGCCGACTACGCGCACTCCATCGAGTACAGCCTCGGCACGCTGGTGTCGTACGTGCTGACCCACGGCGGGGACGACCTGGTGCTTGTCGTGCTCGGCGACCACCAGCCGACGGCCTCGGTCACCGGCGCGGGCGCGAGCCGGGACGTGCCGATCACCATCGTGGCGAAGGACCCGGCCGTGCTGGACCGGGTCGCCGACTGGGGCTGGCAGGACGGGCTGCGCCCCGGCCCGCAGGCCCCGGTGTGGCGGATGGACACCTTCCGGGACCGCTTCCTCACCGCATTCTCCCCCGCCCACTGACCGCGCCGGCCCGGGCTCAGGCCGCCCGGCGGCGGTCCCGGGCGCTGCGGCCGGGAGTCTCCCGGAACTCGGCCCGCCGCGCGCCGCCCCGCGCCAGCCGCATGGCGCGGCGGGCGTTGACCATCGGCTCGCAGGGCGCGCTCCGCCCGGCGCACAGCAGGCTGGGACAGCGTCCCGTCGCGTCGGGCTGGTGGGCGACGGCCACGTCGTACGCGGCGCGCCACAGCAGCGGGTCGGTGACGTCGTCCGGCAGGACGGCGTCCTGACTGGACCGGAACCGTGTCGGCTCAAGCACCCCGTTCCCCCTCTTCGTGATCGCTCCCCTGTTCAGTGACCGGGCGGGCCGGGATCAAACCTCCCACCGCCCCGGGTGGACCGGCCAGCGGTGTGCGTCACGCCGGGTACGCGCGGGTCTCCGCCGCCTTGACCGCCGCCCAGACCGGCTGGCCGGGGCGCAGCCCGAGGTGGGCGGCCGCGGCGGGGGTGACGTCGGCGGCCACGTCGACCGGCCCGGCGAGCTGGACGCGCAGGTTGTCGCCGTGCCGCTGCACCCCGGTCACGGTGGCCGGCCAGACGTTGCGCGGGCTGCCGTCCGGGCGGGCCGGGTGCAGCGCGACGGCGGCCGGCGGGAACGCGACGAACGCCGCACCGTGCACGGTGTCCGCCGTGGTGAGGGTGAGGCCGCCGACCGACACCGTGTGCCCGTCGGCGTGCCCGCGGTGCAGGTTGAGCCCGACCAGCCGGGCCACGTAGTCGGTACGCGGGCGGGCCGTGACGGTCGCCGCGTCACCCTCCTGGACCACCCGCCCCTGCTCGACGATGACCAGCCGGTCGGCGAGGACCAGGGCGTCCAGGGGGTCGTGGGTGACCAGCAGGGTCGCGCCGGGGTGCACGCCGAGGTGGCGCTGGAGTTCGGTGCGGGTGTCGAGCCGGGTCCGGGCGTCGAGCGCGGCGAGCGGCTCGTCGAGCAGCAGGAGGGTGGGCTCGACGGCGAGGGCACGGGCGAGGGCGACCCGCTGGGCCTGGCCGCCGGAGAGCTGGCGCGGCTTGTGTCGGGCCTGCCCGGCCAGGCCGACCCGGTGAAGCCAGCCGTCCGCCCGGGCCCGCGCGGCCCGCCGGTCGGCGCCCCGCCGGCGCGGCCCGAACGCCACGTTGTCGCGTGCGCTGAGGTGCGGGAAGAGCAGGTAGTCCTGGAACACCACGCCGACCGGGCGCCGCTCGGGCGGGGTCCACACCCGGCGGTCGGGGCGGTCGAGGTCGACGCCGCCGAGGGTGAGGTGCCCGGCGCTGAGCGGGTGCAGCCCGGCGAGGGCCCGCAGGGCGGTGGTCTTGCCGGCACCGTTCGGGCCGAGCAGCGCCACCACCTCCCCGGCGGCGATGCGCAGCCGCACGTCGAGGTGGAAGGCGCCCCGGTCGGCGACCAGGTGCGCGTCGAGCAGCGGCGCCGTCACGTCGTGCCGACCCAACGGTCGCGCAGCCCGGCCAGGATGGCCACGGAGACGGTGAGCAGGATGAGGCTGAGCACGATGGCGGCCTGCACGTCGGTCTCCAGCGCCAGGTAGACGGCGAGCGGCATGGTCTGCGTCCGTCCCGGATAGTTGCCGGCGAAGGTGATGGTGGCGCCGAACTCGCCGAGCGCGCGGGCCCAGCAGAGCACCGCGCCGGCCGCGACCCCGGGCGCGACCAGCGGCAAGGTGACCCGGGTGAAGGTGGTCCAGCGCCCGGCGCCGAGGGTGGCCGCGGCCTCCTCGTAGCGGGGGTCGGCGCCACGCAGCGCGCCCTCGACGGCGATCACCAGGAAGGGCATGGCCACGAACGCCTCGGCCAGCACCACCCCGGCGGTGGTGAACGGCAGGGTCACCCCGAAGGCGGCGTCCAGCCAGGACCCGAGCAGGCCGCGCCGGCCGAAGACCAGCAGCAGCGCCACCCCGCCGACCACCGGCGGCAGCACCAGCGGCACGGTGACCAGCGCACGGACCAGCCGCCGGCCCGGGAACTCGACCCGGGCCAGGAGCCACGCCAGGGGTACGCCGAGCGCGACGCAGAGCAGCGTGGCGGCCGTGGCGGTTTCCAGGGACAGCCGCAGCGCGGTGAGCACGCCGGGTTGGGTGAGCCGCCGCGGCAGCGTGGTCCACGGTGCCCGGACCAGCAGCCCGGCCAGCGGGAGGACGAGGAAGAGCAGGCCGAGCCCGGCGGGGAGCAGCAGGGCCAGCGGCACCCGCTGCCGGCGGCGCGCGGGCCGGGTCACTGCTTCGGCGGGGCCTGGAACCCGGCGGCGGTGAGCGCGGCCAGGCCGGCGGCGGAGCGGACGTGGTCGACGAAGCCGCGGGCACCGTCCGGGTTGCCGGCGTGCTTCAGGACCACGATCGGGTAGTCGTTGACCGCCCGGGCGGACTCGGGGAACTCGACGGCGTCCAGTTCGGCGGCGGCGCGCACGTCGGTGCGGTAGACCAGCGCCGCGTCGACCTCGCCGAGCTTCACCTTCGCGAGGGCGCCCTTGACGTCCTGCTCCAGGGTCGCCGGGGCGAGCCGCACGCCGGCCGCGGCGAGGGCGGTCTTCGCCGCCGCGCCGCACGGCACCTGCTCGGCGCAGAGCGCCACCTTCACCCCGGGCCGGGCCAGGTCGGCCAGGCCCACGACCCGGTCCGGGTTGCCCTTCGGTACGGCGATGACGAGCTGGTTGCGGACGAGGACGGCCGGTGTCCCGGCGGCCTCGCCCGCGTCGGTGACGGTCTTCATGGTGGCCGGCGAGGCGGCCGCGAACACGTCGGCCGGTGCGCCCTGGGTGATCTGGGTGGCGAGCGCCGCGCTGCCGGCGAAGTTGAAGACGAGCCGGGTGCCCGGGTGGGTGGCCTCGTAGTCCTTGCCGAGCTTCGTGAAGGACTCGGTGAGCGAGGCGGCGGCGAACACGGTCACCGTGCCGCCCGTGCCGGCGCTCGGCTCGTCGTCGGCCCCGCCGCAGCCGGTCAGGGCCAGGCCCAGGGCGGCCACCCCGGCCAGGGCGGCCCGGATCCACCGTGCGGTCACGGGCTGGTCCTCCCCTTCGGCGCGGGCGCGCGCTCCACCACGACGGTGGTCGACTTGATCACGGCGACGGCCACCGAGCCGACCTGGAGGTCGAGGTCGTCGACCGCCTCGCGGCTCATCAGCGACACGATGCGGAACGGCCCGGCCTGGATGTCGACCTGGGCCATCACGGTGTCCTTGACCACGGCCGTGACGATGCCGCGCAGCCGGTTGCGGGCCGAGGAGAGCTCGGGGTGCCCCGGGGCGCGCACGAAGGCGGCCAGGTCGGCGCCGTCGAGCACCCGGTGGCCGTGCTCGTCGCGGGTGGCCGGCAGGCGCCCGGCGTCGATCCAGCGGCGGACCGTGTCCGCGCTGACCCCGAGCAGTTCGGCGGCCTCGCCGATCCGGAACACCGTCACGCGGCCACCCTAACGGTACGCAGGTGCGGGTGGAAAGCGCCGCGGCCCCTCGCATCCGCCAGGAGCGAGGGGCCACGTCGGCCATATCTGCGGCGTGTCAGTCGTCGGCCGGGGTGAGCCGGACCCGGCGGAGCAGTTGCGCGTTGAGCGCCACCACGATGGTGGAGGCGGACATCAGCACGGCGCCCACCGCCGGGCTGAGCGCGACGCCCGCCCAGGCCAGCACGCCGGCGGCCAGCGGGATGGCCACGACGTTGTAGCCGGCCGCCCAGGCAAGGTTCTGCCGCATCTTCCGGTACGAGGCTCGGGACAGCCGGATCACGCCGGTGACCCCGCGCGGGTCGGAGGAGGCCAGCACCACCCCGGCCGACTCGATGGCCACGTCGGTGCCGGCGCCGATGGCCACGCCCACGTCGGCGCGGGCGAGGGCCGGGGCGTCGTTGACCCCGTCGCCGACCATGGCCACGGTCAGCCCGCGGGACTGGAGTTCGGTGACCGCCTTGTCCTTGTCGGCGGGCAGCACCTCGGCGAAGACCTCGTCCACGCCGGGCCGGAAGCCCAGGTCGGCGGCGACCGCCTCGGCGACCGGCCGGGCGTCCCCGGTGATCATCACGATCTTCTTCACCCCCTGCTCGCGCAGCTCGGCGATGGCCGCCCGGGCCTCGGGACGGACCTCGTCCTCCAGTGCGAACGCGCCGACCACCTCGGGTTTCCCGCCCTGGGGCAGCCGGACCAGGTGCAGCACCGCAGCGCCCCGCCGCGACCAGCCCTCCGCCGCCCCGGCCAGCTCGGCGGGCACGTCGGCACCCAGCTCGCGCAGCAGGGCCGGGCCGCCCACCGCCCAGTCGGCGCCGTCCACCGTGGCGCGTACGCCCCGGCCGGTCAGCGAGCGGAAGTCCCGGGCCGTCGCCCCCAGGCCCCGCTCCTGCGCGGCGGTGACGAGCGCCCGGGCGAGCGGGTGCTCGCTGTCCGCCTCGACCGCGCCGGCGAGGCGCAGCGCGCCGTCGGAGTCGAGCCCGCCCGTGGCGGCCACCCCGGCCAGGGTGTGCCGCCCCTTGGTGAGGGTGCCGGTCTTGTCGAACAGCACCGCGTCGACGGTGCGCATCCGCTCCAGGGCCAGCCGGTCCTTCACGAGGATGCCGGCGCGGGCGGAGAGCGCCGTAGAGAGCGCCACGACGAGCGGGATGGCCAGCCCGAGGGCGTGCGGGCAGGCGATCACGAGCACCGTCACGGTCCGGATCACGGCCTGGTCGGTGTTGCCGAGCACCAGCCAGGCCACGAAGGTGGCCAGGCCGGCGACGGCCGCCACGTAGAACAGCAGCGCCGCGAACCGGTCGGCGAGCACCTGCGCGCGGCCGCCGGAGGCCTGCGCCTGGGCCACCAGGCGGCCGATGCCGGCGAGCGCGGTGTCCTCGCCGACGGCCTCGACGCGTACCCGAAGGGCCGAGTCGGTGGCCACGGTGCCGGCGACCACCCGGTCCCCGACGGCGCGCGGCACCGGCCGGGACTCACCCGTGATCATCGACTCGTCCAGTTCGGCGGCGCCGTCGACGATCCGGCCGTCGGCCGGGACCCGGCCGCCGGAGCGGACCAGCACCACGTCACCGACCCGCAGGTCGGCCACCGACACCCGGTGCGGCTGCCCGGCGTCGTCGAGGCGTTCGGCGTCGTCGGGCAGCAGCGCGGCGAGCGCCGCCAGGGCCCCCTGAGCCTGCCCGATCGCCTTCATCTCCTGCCAGTGGCCCAGCAGCATGATGGTGACCAGGGCGGCCAGCTCCCACCAGAAGTCCAGGTCGAACAGGCCGAGGCTGGTGGCCAGCGAGGCCAGGTACGCGACGGTGATCGCCATCGAGATCAGCAGCATCATGCCGGGCGCCCGGTCGCGCACCTCGCGGACACCGCCGACCAGGAAGGGCCAGCCGCCGTAGCAGAACACGATCGTGCCGAGGACCGGGCCGACCCAGCGGACGCCCGGGAAGTCCAGCGAGTAGCCGAGCCAGTCCATCACCATGTGGCTGGTCAGCACGATCGGCACCGTCAGCGCCAGGCTCAGCCAGAACTTGCGCCGGAACTGCTCGGGGTCGTGCCCGGCGTGCTTGTCGTGCCCGGCGTGCATGTCGTGCCCGGCGTGGGCGTCGTGCCCCGCGTGCTCGTCGTCATGCCCCGCGTGCGGCTCGTGGCCCGCGCCGTGGTGCCCGTGTTCGTGTTGCATCGAACTCCACCTCCGCCGCCACCATATACCCCTAGGGGGTATCTGCCAACCCGCGATCCCGGCGCGACCGGTGAACCCGGACACGCGGGGGCCTCGCGGGTTAGCCTCGGTGCAGGGCCGGCCCAGGGAGCGAGATGAGCGAGCAGAACACCCGGACGGTGCTGCCGGCGGCGTTCTTCGGGCACGGCAACCCGATGAACGCGCTGGAGGTCAACCGCTACACCGCCGCCTGGCGGGAGTTCGGCCGGTCGGTGCCCCGACCCCGGGCCATCCTGGTGGTCTCCGCGCACTGGTACATCGGCGCCACCGCGGTCACCGCGATGCCCCGCCCGCGCACGATCCACGACTTCTACGGCTTCCCGCAGCAGCTCTTCGACGTGCGCTACCCGGCGCCCGGGCTCCCGGAGCTGGCCGAGGAGATCAGCGACGCCGTGCACCCCACCTGGGTCGGCGCCGACGTCGACTCCTGGGGCATCGACCACGGCACCTGGTCGGTGCTGACCCACGCGTTCCCCGACGCCGACATCCCCGTGGTGCAGCTCAGCATCAACGCGTTCAAGCCCCTCGACTACCACCTCGACCTCGGCGCCCGGCTCGCCCCGCTGCGCGAGCGCGGCGTGCTCGTGGTGGCCAGCGGCAACGTCGTGCACAACCTCGGCGGCGTCGACCCGCGCCTGGCCGACGAGGGCTTCGACTGGGCGCGCCGCTTCGACGACGCCGCCCGCGAGACGGTCCAGGACGCGCCGGCCGAGGTGGCCCGGCTGGACGGGCACCGCGACTTCGACCTCGCCGTGCCGACCCCCGACCACTTCATCCCGCTGCTCTATCTGGCCGGGCTGGCCGGCGCCGCCGGGGACCGCCCCGAGGTGCTGGTCGACGGCTACGCGTACGGGTCGCTGTCGATGACCGCGTACACCCTCGGTCTGCGCTGCCGGGGAGCCCAGCCACCGGGCGGCGCGCCGCCGCTGCCGGCCGGCGTGCCGGCGGACTCCGCCAACATCTGACCCCGCGGCGACACCTCAGCTCTCGGGCCGGGCCCCGCCCACCGGGCCCTTGCCCTGCCACGGCCAGCGGCCGTCCAGCTCCACCTGCAGCGAGACGCTGAGGAACGTCCGGACCGCCACGATCAGGGCCAGCACCCCGACGCTCGTGAAGGTGGGCGACACCGCCACCGTCCGGATGATGTCCCCGGCGACCAGGAGCTCCAGGCCGAGCAGGATGGCCCGCCCCACGCCCTGCCGGTAGGAGCGGTAGTGCTCGACGACCTGGTGAGTGCGCCACCAGCGCAGCCCGAAGACGACCGTGGCGACCGCGACACCGACCGCGATGACCAGCACCCCGGCCAGGTCCAGGAGCGTGCCGACGTGCTGGATGATCTCCCTGGTCGGCACCCGACACCCCCGTACCGCCGGCGGCACCCCGCGCGTGCCTTCCGAAGCACCACCCTGTCGCATCGCCGCCGCCCGCGGGTGGGTTTCGCCCAGCCCGCCCCGGGTGGCGTGGCTCGCCAGGATTCACCTTCCGCCGCCCGCCGCCGCGCCTAGGGTGGGAATCGGACCCGACCGTCCCGCCGCCGGCGGGCGGTCACCGACGGCACCTGGCGAGGAGCGGACGTGACGCAGCCGGAAGAGGACCAGGAGAAGAGCAAGAAGACCGACGACGTCCTGTACTCCGCGGACGGCGACCCGCACCACAACCTGGCCCAGGCCCCGCAGCCCGACGAGCACCTGACGCCGCAGTACGAGCACGACGGCGAGACGGAGCCCGTCGGCGACGAGTGAGCCCTCCGCTCAGGGCTTCGGCGACAGGCCGGTCCGGGCCGCCAAGGCAGCGACGGCGGTGCCCGGCGGGGCGTCGGCCGGCAACTGGCGATGGTGCAGGCGGCTGAGCAGCGCCAGCGAGGCGATCGCGCCGACCAGCGCCAGGAACATGTCCCACTGGGTGTCCCAGACGTCGCCCTGGGTGGCGAGGAAGTCGTCGGCCGCCGCTCCGCCGGCCAGCGCCGCCCACCACTCGATCATCTCGAAGAGGGCGCTGAACGCCAGGCAGGCGCAGACCACCAGCGGGGCGAGCCAGCGGCTGCCGCGCAGCGGCGACCGGCGGACCAGGATCTCGCGGACCAGGATCGCCGGCACGAAGCCCTGGGCGAAGTGGCCGAGCCGGTCGTACGGGTTTCGGGACAGGTGGAACGCCTCGCGCGCCCAGTCGCCGACCGGCGTGCGCGCGTAGCTGTAGTGGCCGCCGACCACGAGGATCAGCGCGTGCGCGGCGAGCAGGCAGCAGAGGAGCGTGGTCAGCGGGAACCGGCGCCAGGTGGCCAGCACCAGCGGGACGCCGACGAGCACCCAGATCGTCTCCAGCAGCCAGGTCAGCCGGTCGTACGGCCGGATGCCCGAGGTCACCAGGGCGACGACGACCAGGACCAGCAGCGCCGGTGGGACGACTGTGCGCGCTCGGGACACCGCGACCGCCTGTTCAGGTCTCACCCGGTGCGGCGCGGCGCCGTCCGGAGAGGACGACCATAGCAACGGCGGGGACGCCTCCCGGCGCCCCCGCCGCGCCGCTCAGTCCTGCGCCTGCCAGCGGTAGAACACGGTGGCCACCGAGTCCTGCGGCCCGCGCCACTCCTCCGGCCGGTACGGGCTGACGTACGGCGCCAGCTCCTGCATCACCTTCGCGAAGACCGGCTTGGCGTCGTGGTTGTTCCGGGTCGCCTCGGCGGCCGACGCCTCCTGTTCGAGCAGGTGGACGTAGACGTCGTCGATCGAGTAGAGCCAGCGGCCCGTGACGCCCAGTTCGGTCGGCAGCGAGCCGGCGTCGGACTCGGCGAAGACCCGGGCCACGTCCGGTTCGGCGCCGGGCTTGATCCGCCCGACGATCACGGTCAGCGTGGTCTCCGCGGGCGGCTCTCCCTCCGGGGCCCAGTGGTAGAACTCCTTGGCCACCGAGTCGGACGGGTTCTTCCAGTACCTCGGGTACGGCGTCACGTACGGGCCGATGGCCTCGGCGATCTTCTGGAACGCGGGCAGGCCCCGGGTCTGGCCCGAGATCCTCGGGTCCTGCTCGCGCTCGATGACGTGGATGTAGAGGTCGTGGTGGGACAGCAGGATGCGCCCGATGACCCCGAGGTCCTGGGGTCGGGTGGCCTGGTCGTAGTGGCCGAAGACGTCACCGACGATCTTGTCGCTGCCGGGGACCATGTGGCAGACGATCACGTTCCGGAAGACCATGACTGCTCCTTGGTGGATTCGAGTGGGCGGTGGCGGGCTCAGGCGGCGAAGGTGACCGGCAGCTCCAGCAGGCCGCGGAACGGCGACGCGGCCGGCAGCCGGCGCACCTCGTCGAGGGGCACGCCGAGCCGCAGCCCGGGCAGCCGGCGCAGCAGCGCGGCGAGCGCGATCTGCGCCTCCATCCGGGCCAGCGAGACGCCGAGGCAGTAGTGCACGCCGTGCCCGAAGCCCAGGTGCGGGCCGCGGACCCGGCGCAGGTCCAGCCGGTCGGGGTCGGTGAAGTGCGCGGGGTCGTGGTTCGCCGCGTTGATCGCCACGCCGACGATCGAGCCGCGCGGGATGCACACCCCCTCGTACTCGATGTCCTCGGTGGCGATCCGCGGGCTGGCCACCGGCAGCGGGCCGTCGAACCGCAGCAGCTCCTCGATCGCGGCGGGCAGCAGCTGGGGCGTGGCGCGCAGCAGCTCCAGCTGCTCCGGGTGGGTGAGCAGGGCGAGCACCGCGTTGCCGAGGAAGTCGGCGGTGGTCTGGTGCCCGGCGAACACCAGCAGGAAGGTGGTGGTGACCAGTTCCGCCTCGGAGAGCGTCCCGTCGCGGTCGACCGCGTCGATGAGCGCGCCGATGATGTCGTCGGCCGGGTCGTCGCGCTTGGCCCGCACCAGGTCGGCGAAGTAGTGGTGCAGGCGCAGCTGGGCCTCCTGCACGGCCGCCCGCTCCTCCTGCGGTGGCCGGCGGGTCGAGCCGGAGGTGCGGATCACCTGGGTCCAGTCGAGCACCCGGTCGTGGTCCTCCGGCGGCACGCCGAGCAGCTCGCAGATGACCGTCATGGGCAGCGGGATGGCGAAGTCGTGCATCAGCTCGGCCTGCCCCTGCGGCAGCATCTTGTCGATGAGGTGGTCGACGACCTGCGCCACCCGCGGCCGCAGCGCCTCGATCCGCCGCGGCGCGAACGCCTGGGACACCACCCGGCGCAGCCGGGTGTGCTCGGGCGGGTCCGAGTTGAGCATGTTGCGGTTCAGGCCCTCCGAGTTCGGGCCGAAGATCCGCAGGTAGTGCTGGCCGGGGCCGTAGAGGTCCTTGGACAGCCGCGGGTCGGTGAGCGCCGCCCGGGCGTCGTCGAAGCGGGTGATGAGCCAGGAGTCGAAGCGCGGGGAGCTGACCGGGCACACCGGCCGGTCGGTCCGCAGCCGGGCGAAGGTCGGGTAGGGGTCGGCGGCGAATCCGTCGGTGTAGAGCTCGCCCGCCGGCACGGCGTCCTCGGTCATCGGTCCTCCTCCGATGCGCTGCCCACGCTGTGCAGCACCTGGTAGGTGTGCCGCTGCGCGGACTCGCGCAGCTCGCGGATGATGGCCAGCAGCCGGTCCCGGTGCTCGCTGCGGCCGAAGGCGTCCAGGCGCTCGCGGTCCGCCCAGTCGCTGATGATCAGGTAGCTGCGCGGGTCGTCGGCGTCGCGGACCAGGTCCTGGTGCAGGCAGCCGTCCAGCGTGCGGATCTCCTCGGCCGCGGTACGCCACTCGGCCTCGAAGCGCTCCTCGCAGCCCTCCCGGGTCCGCATCGCGAGGACGGTACGGACCCGGGTCACCGGGCACCGCCGAACACCAGGTGCAGGTGCTTGCGGAGCGCGTCGGCGTCGACCGGCTGGCTGCGGAAGCCGACGTGCCCGTCGGGGCGGACCAGGTAGAGGCCGGTGCCGGTCAGCCCGTACGTGGCGCGGAACCGGCCGTCGGCGTCGTACAGCACCGGCGGGTCGAGCAGCCGCGGCTCGGCGGCGTCCGGGCTGAGCAGCAGGTAGGCGTCGACCTCCCCGGCCGTCTGCCGCCGCACGTCGGCGCAGAGGTCGGCCATCGCGCCCAGCGCGGCCTCGTCGGCCGACGCGTCGGCGTAGAGCAGCAGCGTGTGCCGGGTGCCGCGGGTCAGGTCGCGCAGGCGCAGCGGGTGGCCGACGCCGCGCCGCAGCAGCCCGTGCACGTCGGGGGCGCGGTCGCCGGGGCGGGGGGCCTCGCCCAGCGCGTCCGGATCGGACACGGTCTCCCCGACCAGGGGGCTGCCCGCGTAGCTGAGCAGCATGGACATCTCCTGGAGGAACTGCCGCTTCAGGTCCTCGCGGTCCAGCTCGTCGGTGAACGCCATCCGCACGGCGCGGCCGACGATCTCCTCGCCCTCCGGCCGCCGCTCGGTCTCGTAGCTGTCCAGCAGGCCGGGCGCGGCGATCCCGCGGACCGCCAGGGCCAGCTTCCAGGCCAGGTTCCAGGCGTCCTGGATCCCGGTGTTCATGCCCTGCCCGCCGGCCGGCGGGTGCAGGTGGGCCGCGTCGCCGACCACGAACACGCGGCCGTCGCGGTACCGGTCCACGATGCCGTGGCTGATCCGGAACACCGACGACCAGCGCAGGTTCGCCGCGCGGGTGCCGGGCGGGGCGAGGTGGTCGAGGGCGGCCTGGACGTCGGCCAGGGTCGGCGCGCCCAGCTCCGCGCTGAACCCGGGCGGGGCGTCCTGCCCGCCGGTCTGCGCGAAGAACCGGGGCGGGGCCAGGGTGGCGATCCGGTAGCGGCGCTCGCCGCGCAGCGGGACGCAGACCAGCATGCCGTCCATCCGGCCGTCGGTCTCGTGCAGGAACCGCAGCAGGTGGCCGTCGGGCATGTCCCAGTCCACGTCGACGTCGCCGAGCATGAACAGCTGGGGGAACCGGCCCAGCCCGCCGGTGAAGGTGAGCCCGAGCAGCTCCCGGACCCGGCTGTGGGCGCCGTCGCAGCCGACCAGGTACTGCGCGCGGACCGTCTCGGTGCCGCCGTCGGCGGTCGTGACGGTGGCCGTCACGCCGTCGTCGTCCTGGGCGAAGTCGACCAGCTCGGCGCCGCGCTGCGGGCGTACCCCGAGGGTGGCCAGCCGGGCGGTGAGGATGCGCTCGGTCTCGTACTGGGGCAGGCCGAGGTGCGCGTACGGCAGGCCGGGCAGTTCCCAGCTCATCCGGTGGGTCTCCACCCCGTTGACGAAGACCATGTTGCCGGTGAGCCAGATGCCGGCGTCCATGGCCTCCCGGACGACGCCCTGCTCCTCCCAGATCTCCATGGTGCGGCAGTGCACGCCGATCGCCTTGTCGGCCTGGCCGGCCGGGGTGGCCAGCTTGTCGATCACCCGGCAGTCGACGCCCCGCCGGGCCAGCTCGACGGCGGCGGTCAGCCCGGCGGGCCCCGCCCCGACGACGAGTACGTCCGTTTCCCTGTGCACGTCGGCCTCCCTGCCCGTGATGGGTTGTCGCCGGCCGTCCCCGTCGGGCACGACGTGAAACAGGCGGCGCCGGATGTCGAGGAGGAACGGCGCGATCGGCCCGGCCTGCGCGGACGCGTGGGCGGGGTCGGCGATCCAACGGAGGAACTCCTCCGCGCTGTTCCACTCGGCGAAGATGTGGTGCACGTCCGACCCGGGTTCGCGCAGCAGCTGCTCACGCCGGTACCCGGGTATCCCGGCCATCCGGGACCGGACCTCCGGGTAGCCGCGGTGGAACTCGGCGAGCCGGGGCGCCGGCACGGTCAGCTCCACGTCCACGTAGACGGTCGAGTCGCCCGTAACGTGCTCCCGCAGCACCGGGTAGTCGACCGCACCGGTCGCCTCGGTCAGCGGCCGGACCAGCTCGGCCAGCCGCGCGGCCACCGGCCCGTCCCGGTACGCGTGCAGCGCCGCCTCGTCGGCCCACTCCGTGACGACGACGAACCCGCGCGGGTCCAGGGCGTCGAGCAGCAGCTCGTGCCGGACGTTGCCGGCCGAGCCACCGACCTGCCCCGCGACCGTCCGCCACGCGGACCGCACGGCGGGCTCGCAGCCCGGACGCGCGCGCAGCCGGAGCATCGTCCTGATCATGAGGTTCCCTTCGACGGCCTGCGGGAGACGGTGGAGCGGTCGAGTCACCACGTCGTCGCGCTGCGACCCTGCCGGAGGTCGCGTCAACCGGCCGTCACCGGTGACCCCCGCGACGTCCCCACCTCGTGACGCCGCGGGGACGGGCCGCCGCTAGGACGCAGCGACCCCGGACCGTCGTCGGTGGACGCGTGCGCGCGCTGCCACCCCACGGCACCCGGGGCCGGCTGGCTGTGGAGGTCAGGCGCCGAGCGCCCGGACGGTGCGGAGGAGGTGACCGGCCAGGTGGAGCGTCTGGCCGCCGGTCTCCGCGACCACGTCGATGCCCCGCACCTCCGTGCCGGTCCACGCCGGCCCGGCGAAGCCCGCCCGCAGCTCCCGCTCGGTCAGGCCCCAGCCGTGGCCCGCCTCGGGTGACACGGCCAGCACGAAGACGGCCGCGCCCGGCGCGGCGAGACCCGGCAGCGAGGCGAGGTAGCGGTCCATCGCGCCGCCGTTGCGGTGGATGCTGTGCAGGAGGCCGGAGTCGAACACCGAGTCGAACGGCGCCGAGGGCAGCGACAGGTTCGTGGCGTCCTGGACCTCGAAGTGCACGGGCAGGCCCTCGCGGGCGGCCTTGGCGCGGGCCCGGTCGATCGCCACCCGGGAGATGTCGACCCCCGTCACCCGGTGGCCGCGGCGGGCGAGGGCGATCGCGAGATCGCCGGTGCCGCAGCCGATGTCGAGCACCTTCGGGCCTCGGACCTCGTGGTCGAGCACCTCGGCGAGGGCCGGCTGCGGACCGCCGATGTCCCAGGGCGGCCCGCCCGAGTCGGCGGTGTCGCGGTAGACCTCGTCATAGTCCTGCCCACCGTGGACGGGCTCGTCGCGATGCGCTTCGACGTCTCGTGCGCTCACTTGACCCCCTGGACGACCGGCTCGACGGCGGGAACCCGGGCTCGACCAGCACCCTACCCCCGGGACGGGCCGTTGCGCGCCGGCCCGCGGTCAGGTGAAGAGGCGGGCGAGTTCGGTGCGGGAGCGGACGCCGAGCCGGTGGAAGATGTTGCGCAGGTGGTGGTCGATCGTCCGGGTGGAGAGCGACAGCCGGGTGGCGATCTCCCGGTTGGTGGCCCCCTCGGCGACCAGCTGGGCGATGTGCAGTTGCTGGCCGGTCAGCAGCTGCGCGGCCGGCCGCTGCGGCGATCCGACCGACTCCCCCGCCGCGCGCAGCTCCGCACCGGCACGCTCGGCCCACACCGTCGCGCCGAGCAGGATGAACGTCTCCCGCGCCCGGTGCAGGTACGCCCGCGCGTCCCGGGGGCGGCGGGCCCGGCGCAGCTCGCGACCGAACAGCAGCTCGGTGCGGGCCCGCTCGAACCGGTCGGTGTCGGTGGGATGCAGCCGCAGCGCCGTCCGGAACTGCCGCTCGGCCTCGGCGCTGCCGCGGGGCGCGAGCAGCGCGTGGCAGCGGGCAGACAGCGCCCGGCGCGACGGGCTCGCCGTGCTGCTGGCCCATCGGTCGAAGACGGCGAGCGCGGCGGTGGGCCGCCGGCCGTCGTGGGCGGCCGCCTCCACCAGGTACGGCGTGGCCATCACCTGCACGAGGACCTGGCCGCGGCCGGTGCCGGTGCGGGCCAGCGAGGCCAGCCGGGTGGCCGCGTCGGCGTGCCGGCCGTCGATCAGGTCGAGCACGCCGAGCGCCCACTGCGCGTACGCGTAGGGGCGGCTGCCCGGGGCGGCGCCGTCACCGATCTCGGCGATCCGGGCGAGGCTGGTGGTCCGGTCGGCCCGCACCGCGGCCAGCACGGCGAGGATGCCGAGGTGCACCCGGGCGCAGGTCCGCTGGCCGGTGGCGCGGGCGATCGCGAGCCCCTCGCGGGCCGTCTCCGCCGCCGTGGCGTGCCGGCCCAGCCAGTACTCGGCGACCGCCCGCAGCTCCAGCGCGCGGGGCAGCACGGACCGCTCGCCGCGGGCCCGGGCCAGCTCGACGGCGCGGTCGGCGAGCCGGTGGGCCGCGCCGTCGACGGCCACGAGCAGTCCGGCCACGGCGGCGCACACGAGGGCGGCCGGGCTGAGCGCCGGCCCGGACAGCCGGCCGCCCAGGACGACGACCCGGCGCAGCGCCGGCCCGCCCTGCTCGTGGTCGCCGCGCAGGGTCGCCCCGACGCCGGCCGCGAAGGTGGTGAGCAGCTCGGCGTCGGCCGCGTCCCCGGGCCGGCGCAGCGCCCCCGCCCGCCGCGCCACCTCCGCGTACCGGTAGTGGTCACCGGTGAGGCAGATGGCCTCGCCGGCCCGGACGAGGCCGAGGAGGGCCGCCCCCCGGTCGGCCGGTGCGACGGCCTCGGCGGCGGCGAGCAGGGTGGTGACCGCGGTGGCCGGCGCGTCGCAGCGCAGCTGCATCTCGCCGCGCAGCAGGTCGGCCCGGGCGCCCCCGGCCGGGTCACCGGGCAGCGCGGCGAGCAGGTGCCGGGCCCGGTCCGGGTCGCCGGCCGTCCAGGCGCGGCGGGCGGCGGCGACCGTCCGCGTGGCAGCGCGGGCGGGGTCGTCGCTGAGTTCGGCGGCGCGGCGCAGCGCGGTGACGGCCTCGGCCGGGTCGTCCGCGCCGGCCGCGGCCGCCTCCAGCTCCGAGGCGAGGGCCGGGTCGGGACCGTCGGTGGCGGCGGCCCGGTGCAGGGCCGCGCGCAGCGGCCGGCCGTCCAACGCCCGGGCCAGCAGCAGGTGGGCCGCCCGCCGGTCGGCCAGCGGCGCGACGACCTCGACCATCGTCCGGGCCAGCGGATGCGGGAAGGTCACGCCCGCCGGGCCGGCGCGCAGCAGGCCGGCGGCCTCGGCCGGTGCGAGCGCCTCGGGGCCGAGACCGGCGGCGCCCGCGGCACGGTCCAGGGTGGCCGGGTCCCCGTCCGGATCGAGCGCGGCCAGCAGCAGCGCCCGCCGGGTGTCCGGCGGCAGCCGGTCGAGGCGGGCACGGTACGCGGCGCCCAGCGTGCCGCCGGCCGGCGGGGCGGCGGGCAGCGGCTCGGCACCGTGCCACTGGCCGGGGGTGAGCGCGTCGGCGAGATCGACCAGCGCCCGCGGGTTGCCGCCGCTGACCGCCGCCAGTCCGGTGGCCACCGCGGGCGGCGGCGGGCCGGGCCGGCGGTCGGCGAGCAGTGCCCGGCACTGCCCCTCGTCCAGGGGGCGCAGCCGGCGTGCGGGCAGGTCGCCGGCCGCCGCCGCACCGGTCGCGGCGAGCACGAGGGCGACCGGCAGCCGGCTCAGCCGGCGGGCCACGACGGCGAGCGTCGCGGCGGTCTGCGGGTCGCCGGCGTCGATGTCGTCCATCGTGCACAGCAGCGGCCGGTCGCGGGCGGCGACGGCGAGCAGGCCGAGCACGGCGGTGGCGAGGGTCAGCCGCTGGGCGTCCGGGCAGCCACCGCCGGTGAGCACGCGCCGCAGCACCCGCCGTTGCCGGTCGGGCAACGCGGCGGCCCGGTCGAGCACCGGATCGAGGAGGCGTTGGAGGCCGGCGTACGGGAGGGCCGCCTCGTCGGCGAGCCCGGCGCCGGCGAGGACCGTCCGCGCACCGGCGTGCCGCCGGGCGTACGCCAGGAGGGCGCTGCGGCCGGAGCCGGGCTCGCCGTGGAACAGCAGCGCGCCGCCGGCGGTTCCGTCGAGCAGGTCGCGGACCGCCCGGCACTCGTCGTCCCGGCCCCGCAAGGTTATTTGCACTGGGAATGCAGTAACCATCCATCCAGTTTCACCTATCGGCAACCCGTCGGAAAGACTTTGCCCCCGGCGAACCCCGCACGACCGGGGCGGCCGCCGCGGCGGCCGCCCCGGAGGCGAGGCTCAGGAGCTGGGGCAGGTGTTGCGGTACTCCTCGATGGCCAGCCCGCTCGGGCCCGGGCAGAGGAACTGCTCGTAGCGGGTGTCGTTGTCCACGAAGCGCTTCAGCCAGGCCACCATCTGCTTGGCCGTCGGCGTGTTCACCGACTGCGGGAAGAAGTGGCTCGCGCCGTTCAACTCCAGGTACGCCTTCTCGGACGACGCCGGGATGCTGTTGTAGAAGGGCTCCGAGTGGGTGGCGACCGGGGCGACGCTGTCGCTCTCCCCACCGACGATGAGCGTCGGCACGGTCACGCTCGACCAGGTCTTGTCCAGGTTCCACGGCGCGAGCGGCACGGCGGCCTGCAGCGACGGCCGGGCGGCCGCGGCCTCCAGGGTGCCGCCGCCGCCCATCGAGTGCCCGGCCACGGCGAGCCGGCTGGCGTCGATCCGGCCCCGGACGGAGCTGCGCTGGACCAGGTAGTCCAGCGCGGCGAGGAGCTGGCGGCCGCGGCTGTCCGGCTGGTCGAGGAGGGTGTTGGTCTCGATGCCGATGACGACGAAGCCGTGCGAGGCGATGCGCGGGCCGAGCCAGCTGAGGCTGGACCAGGTGGCCGTGTAGCCGGGCGAGATGGCGATGGCGCCGAAGGTGCCCTCGCTGGTGCTCGTCGGGTAGTAGACGACCCCGCCGCCGAAGCCCGTGACGCTCAGCGACGAGACGCTGTAGGACGTGGTGGCGAAAGGTCCGCGGCTGGCCTCCAGGAGGGCGTCGGTCGGCGCCGGACCGCGCTCGTAGGGGTTGGCGGCGGCCTGCGCGCCGGTGGGGACGGCCAGGGCCCCGCCGACGGCCAGGACGGCCGCCGCGGCGAGCCGGGCCAGCGCCAGGAGACGGGTACGGGGACGGGTGGTGGTGGCTGATCGCACGTCGGTCGCTCCTTGTCGGGTAAGAAGGTCCATCGACATGCGTCAGTATTGGAGTCGTCGCCCCGCCACCGCATCGGCGAAATCACCGGTCGTCGCACCGGCGACCGGCGCCGCTCGGTGACCTGACCGTGACGTGGACGGTGGACGATGGACGGATGCAGCTCACCCGACGGAACCTGCTCGGCGTGACCGCGGCGGCCGGCGTGACCGGCCTGGCCACCGGCTGCGAGCCGGAACGGCGGGAGGCGGCGGGGCCGGCGGCGAGCGACGCCCCGGCGCTGGACCCGGCGAGCTGGGACAGCGTGCGCGCCCAGTTCGCGCTCGACCGCAGCCGGGCGCACCTGGCCACCTTCGTCTTCGCGCCCCACCCCGCCCCGGTCCGGGCCGCCGTCGCCGCCCACCGCGACGGGCTCGACCGCGACGCCGTGGGCTACCTGGGCGCCAACGAGGAACGCCTCGACGGCGCGGTGCTCGGTGCGGCGGCCCGCCACCTCGACACCCGGCCCGACCAGATCGCGCTGACCGACTCGACCACCATGGGCCTCGGGCTGGTCTACACGGCGGTGCGGCTGCGGCCGGGCGACGAGGTGCTCACCACCGAGCACGACTTCTACGCCACCCACGAGTCCCTGCGGCTGCGGGCCGAGCGCGACGGGGTGACCGTACGCCGGGTGCGCCTCTACCGGGACCCGGCGGTGACGACGGTCGACGAGATGGTCGCGGGCCTCTCGGCGGCGGTCACCGCCCGCACCCGGGTCGTGGCCCTGACCTGGGTGCACTCCAGCACCGGCGTGAAACTGCCGGTCCGGCAGCTCGCGGAGGCGGTGCGCGCGCGCAGCCCCGAGGCGCTGGTCTGTGTCGACGGGGTGCACGGCTTCGGCGCCGACGCCGCCACCCCCGAGCAGCTCGGCTGCGACGTGCTGGTCTCGGGCTGCCACAAGTGGCTGCTCGGGCCTCGGGGCACCGGGCTGGTCTGGGGCAGCACCCGGGCGTGGAGCCGGCTGACCCCGGTCATCCCCACCTTCGACCGGCGCAGCATCGGCCGCTGGCTGTACGCGGGCACGGGCGGGCAGCCGACGCCGCCGGGACCGGCGCACACGCCGGGCGGCTACCACAGCTTCGAGCACCGGTGGGCGCTCGCCGACGCCTTCGAGTTCCACCACCGGATCGGGCCCGCGCGGGTCGCCGAGCGGGTCCGGGAGCTGGCCGGCCGGCTCAAGGACGGGCTCGCCGGCATCCGGGGGATCCGGCTGGTCACCCCGCGCGCGGCCGACCTCTCCGCCGGGGTGGTCTGCTGCAGCGTGCCCGACATCCCGCTGGCCGAGGCGGTGGGCCGGCTGTACGCCGCCGGCGTGATCGCCAGCAGCACCCCGTACAACCCGTCCCACCTGCGGTTCGGCGCGACCATGGCGAACAGCGAGGCGGACGTCGACGCGGCCATGAAGGCGGTACGCGGCCTGGTGTGAGTCCTCCCCCGGGCAACCCGCAGGTGTGCCCGCGCGTTTTCCGGGAATGGCACGCCGACGGCCGGCGAGGGGCGACGGAGGTCAGGTGGGCAACGGGGGGCGGGATCCAGGTGCGCCGCGGGCCGGAGCGGCCGACCCGCGGCACCCGGGCGAGGAGATCGACCAGCACCGCAGCGGCCCGACGATGGCCGACCCGGACGTCGTCCTCCAGATCCCCCACCTCCGCGTGGACGACATCTGCGCCGAGGTCGACGACCTGGACGCCCACGTGTCCCTGCGCGCCCGGCTGGGCGGCCTGTTCCAGCTGGACGTCGGCGCGCAGGCCCGGCTGGGCACGGTCCGGATCGACATCCGCGGCGTGACGACCGAGGCGATGCTGGAGGTCCGGCTCGACGAGCTGAACGGCATCCTCGACCGCGCGTTCGACACCGTCGACCGCAACCCGCAGATCGTCGAGGCGGCGGTCCGGACCCCGGGCGCCGCCACCGGCCGGGTGGACCGGACGACGCCGGCCGCGCCGGGTCCGCCGACCCGGACGCCCCGGGAGCCGGCCGACACCGCGGGCGGGGCGTCCGGTTCGCCGGGGCGTACCGCCTGGCGGCGGATGAAGAGGATCGCCAAGGACGGCCGGCCACTGCGGCGGGCCGCGGCGCGGCTGCTTCCCGGCGCGGGGCCCGAGCCGCGACGCGACCGGTGACCGGCCGGGCTACCCGTCCAGCTCGGTGCGCGGGACGAGGTCCGGTGACCAGCGGACGTCGTAGCGGGGCGCGGCGACCGACTGGGCGAAGGCGGTCGACGCGGCGCGGGAGCTGACGATGCGCCAGTCCATCTCCTTGTCCACCTCGAACCAGATGAGGCCGATGATGTCGCGGTGCTTCGGCAGCGCCTGGAAGGTCTCCCGGATCCACTGGGCCTTGCGCCCTCCGGCGTTCGAGGCGCCGGTCTCGGTGATGACCAGCGGGCGCCGGCTGAAGGTGCGGATCTCCGCGATGGTGGGACCGAAGATGGCGTCGAAGGACGAGTACCGCGACCAGGCCCCGGTGCCGTAGTAGCCGGTGGCGCCCACCCAGTCGACGTAGTCGTCGCCGGGATAAAACTGGTCGAGGTTCCCGGTGGTGATGCTCCACCGGGCGTTCGGACTCCACACCCAGATGACGTTGGTGGCCCCCGCCCGCTCGAAGAGGTCGTGCACGTGGCGCCAGGCCTCGACGTACTCGCCGGGCCGGTTGCCGTTGGCCTTGTCGCCCCACGGGTACCAGTCGCCGTTCATCTCGTGGGCGAACCGGATGGCGACGGGGTAGCCGAGCGACTTCACGCCCTCGGCCCAGGAGCGCAGGTAGCTGTCGAACTCGCCGCCCGTGATCCGCGACAGCCGGTAGGTCGGCTGGGTGGCGCGGATCCGGTCGATCTGGCGGACCGTCAGCTTCGTCCGCTTCCGGGCCGCCTGGTCCACGCGGTAGTCCCAGGGTTCCCAGCCCACCATGGGCAGCATGCCGCGGTCCCTGACCCGGTCGAAGAGCGACCGGTCGAACGTGCCGGACTCCCACCCCACGCCGAAGAGCATCACCTGAGGCGCGCGCCGCGCGGCCGCGGCGAAGCGGTCCACCGGCGCGAAGTCGTACGGGCCCTTGTCGGTCATCACGCCGATGAAGGCCTTGCCGGCGGGCGGGAAGAGGTCCGCAGCCAGTGGGAAGGGAGGGCCGTCGACGCCGACCGAGAGCACCGTGCCCGGTCCGGCTTCCGTCGGCGCATCGGACGGGGCGGCGGTTGCGCCACCCCCGCTCGTGGTGACCGGCGCCAGGGCGTAGGCGTAGGCGAGCAGGAGCGCGGCGATCACCGCCATGAGCACGCGCGGCCTGGTCACCCGCACGACGTCACCACCTTCTCCGGGCCCGCTCCGACTCCGCGTGAGTTTATGCTCTCCCACCCGTTATGTCCGGAAGTTAGTCCTCCAGCTTCGTCCGCAGGAGCAGCTCGGGCGACCACCGGATCCGGTAGCGAGGGTCGGCGACCGCCGTGGCGAAGGCCTGCGCCACAGCCGGGGAACTGACGATGCGCCAGTCCAGTTCCTTGTCCACCTCGAACCAGATGAGGCCGATGACGTCCGGGTGCCGCGGCAGCGCCCGGAAGGCGTCGGTGATCCATTCGGCCTTGCGCCCGGTGGCGTCGGAGGCCCCGGTTTCCGTGATGACCAACGGTTTCCCGCTGAACCCGCGGATCTCGGTGATGGTGGGGCCGAAGATCGAGTCGAAGGACCGGTAGTCCGTGTAGGCCCCGATGCCGTAGTAGCCCGTGACACCCACCCAGTCGACGTAGCGGTCGCCCGGATACCACCCGGACAGCTTCGGCTGCGACGCGTCCCACCGGGCGTTCGGGCTCCACACCCAGGTCACGTTGGTGACCCCCGCCGCGCGGAAGAGGTCGTGCACGTGCCGCCAGGCCGCGACGTACTCGCCGGGCCGGTTGCCGTTGCTCGCCTCGGACCACGGATACCAGTCGCCGTTCATCTCGTGCGCCAGGCGGATGGCCACGGGGTAGCCCAGGGACCTGATCCCCTGGGCCCAGGACCGCAGGTAGGGGTCGAAGTCCCCGGCCGTGATGCGGGACAGCCGGTAGGCGGGCTGGTTCGACCTGATCTCGTCGATCTGCCGGACCGGCAGGTTCTTCTCCCGGGCCGCCCTGTCCACCCGGTGGTCCCACGGTTCCCAGCCCAGCATCGGCAGCATGCCCCGGCTGCTGATCCGGTCGAACAGCGTCCGGTCGAAGGCGTCCACGTTCCACGACGCGCTGAACAACATCACCTGCGGCTGCTGTTTCGCGGCCGCCGTGAACGAGTCCAGCACCGCGAAGTCGTGCGGGCCCTTGTCGGTCATGACACCGATGAACGCCTTCCCGGCCGGCGGGAAGAGTTCCGGCGCCGGTCGGGACGGGGCGGCCGGCTCGGCCGTGGCGGGCGGGTCGGCCGGGCGGTCCTCCCGGCCGCCGACCACGGCGGTCGGCGCCACGGCGACCGCGTAGGTCAGCAGCAGGGCTCCGGTCAGCACCAGCAGGGCGCGGCCGGCGGTCATCCTCTTCACCGCTACTCCTCCGTGCGGGGGAACGTGTCCGGCGACCAGGTGACCTGGTAGCGAGGGGCGGCGACCGCGTCGGCGAAGGCCGTGGCCACGGCCGGGGAGCTGACGATGCGCCAGTCGAGTTCCTTGTTCACCTCGAACCAGATCAGCCCGATGATGAACGGGTACCTGGGCAGGGTCCGGAAGGCCTCCTTGATCCATTCGGCCTTGCGCCCGATGTGGTCGGAGGCCCCGGTCTCGGTGACGACCATCGGCTTCCTGCTGAACGAGCGGATCTCCGTGATGGTCTTCTTGAAGACACCGTCGAAGGAGAGGTACGGCGCGAAGTCGTACTTGCCGTAGTAGCCCGTGACGCCCACCCAGTCCACGTAGTCGTCGCCCGGGTAGTAGGTGGCGATCGGCGGCGTCAGGTCGGTGTACCGCACGTTCGCGCTCCACACCCAGGTGACGTTCGTGGCCCCGGCCGCCCGGAACACGTCGTGCACGTGACGCCAGGCCTTCACGTAGTCACCCGGCTGGTTGCCGTTGACCAGCTCGCACCACGGGTACCAGTAGCCGTTCATCTCGTGGGCGAAGCGGATGGCCACCGGGTAGCCCAGTGACTTGATCCCTTCCGCCCAGGACCGCACGTAGGTGTCGAACTCTCCGCCCGCTATCCGGGACAACCGGTAGCTGGGCTGGGCCGACCGGACCGCGTCGATCTGCTGGGCGGTCAGCTTCTGCTGCCGGGCCCGCTCGTCCAGCCGGTAGTCCCAGGGTTCCCAGCCCAGCATCGGCATCATGCCGCGGTCGCGGATCCGGTCGAAGAGCGTCCGGTCGAACGTGGCGGACGCCCACCCCTCGCTGAAGAGCATGACCTGCGGCTGGCGCCGGGAGGCCGCCGCGAACCGGTCCACGGGCGCGAAGTCGTGCGGACCCTTGTCGGTCATGACCCCGATGAACGTCTTTCCCGCCGGCGGGAAGGGCGCCCGGGGCCGGGCCACCTTCGCCTCCGCCGTAACGGCTCCACCCCGGCCCTCGGCGCCCACGGTGGGCGCCACGGCGAAGGCGTACGTGAGCAGCAGCGCGCCCGTCAGCACCAGCACGATCCGCGGAAAGGTGAACCTGATCATCGCAGCGCCCCCTCGGCCGCGACCCGGGACCGGGGCGGATGGACCTCCTCGGCCTCCGCGCGAGCGGGGGCGGGCACGACCACCTCGTCCTCCTGCTGGTCGGAGGCCCGCAGGTTCGACGCGAGCGCGATCAGCGGCGGACCGAGACCGGTCAGGAGGGTCAGGACGGGCCACACCCGCAGCAGGGGCGAGCTGTTGTCCAGCACGAAGCTCGCGCCGAGCAGCGCGGCGGAGACGCCCGCCCAGCAGAGGTGCAGCCGGAAGGTGCGGATCGACTCGACGGTGCGCAGCTTCCCCTTAGCCGTCACCACGAACCCGAGTTTGCGGCGCAGCAGGGCCGTGAACCCGGCGGCCACGTAGACGGGGCCGGCGAACAGCGCCAGCGCCATGCCGACCATGCCGATCTCCTCCCGTTCGTGTGGGGCGATGTTGAAGCGCCGCAGCCAGAGCCACAGCACGAACCAGGTGCCGAAGGTCGAGCCCCAGAGCACCGACCACACGGTGACGTCGAGCTGCGCCGAACCGACCCCGGTGAGCAGGTACAGGGCGGTGGCGAGGTTGCCCAGCAGGAGGCTGACCGCGACGCTCGGGTAGTAGAACTGGAGCAGGCGGTACTGCCAGCGCCGCCGGGACGGCAGCTCGCGCGGCGCCCTCAGCTCCCGCCGGACGAGGATCTCGCAGATCCCGGCCGCCCAGCGCTTCTGCTGGTTGAAGTAGTCCGCCCAGGAGGTCGGGCCCTCGCCGATGGCCACCACGTCGGGCGTGTAGACGCCCTTCCACTTGTTGCCCGTCTCCGGGTTGGTCGCGGCGTGCACGCGAATGCTGGTCAGGTGGTCCTCGATGATGGAGTCCTGGTAGCCGCCGATGGTCCGCCACGCCGCCGGCCGGTAGAGGTGGCCGGTGCCGGTCAGCAGCGGCGCGTCCAGCCCGTTGCCGCCACGGGCGATGAGGCCGTTGTAGAGGTACTGCTGCACGGACGCGCCGTGTGCCACGAAGTTCTGGTGCATGTTGCCGTACACCTGGGGGGTCACCACGAAGGCGACGTCCGGGTCGCGGAAGTAGCCGAGGGTGCGTTCGAGGAAGTTGGGCAGCGGCACGTGGTCCGGGTCGACGTTGGCCACCACGTCGTACCGGTTCTCGTTCTCGGCCCGCCAGGCGTTGTGGTTGCCGGACTTGGTCCGGGCCCGGAACTCCCCGCCGGGCTGGTTGTACTCCGGCCGGCCCTTGCGGCTGAAGTGGTGGACGCCGAGCCGCGCGGCCATCTCCCGGACCGCCGGGTCGTCACCCTCGTCGAGGATCCAGACGTCGACCTGTCCGCAGTAGACGATCTCCCGCAGGCGCCGCAGCGTCCGCTCCGCCACGTCGAGCGGTTCCTTGCTGGGCACGATCGTCGTGAGCAGGGCCACCCGGAGGCCGACCGGCGGGTCCACCGGCACCGGGTCCCGGGCGTGGAACGCGAACACCCACACCACCACGTTCTGCGCCAGGCGGATCAGCTCGACGCCGACGACGACGCAGAAGCCCAGCCGGGCCGCGACGGTCTCCCAGCCGCCGGCGCCGAACAGCCCGGCGCCGGGCACGTGCCGGGGCAGCAGCAGCCAGCCGACGAACAGCAGCCCGGCCGCGCTGTTGACCAGCACGAGCAGGGTCAGCACGAGCCGCGCCGCGGGCGAGGCGGTGTGCCGGAACTCCACCGCCGCGTCCGGGCGCCGCGGCGCGGCCAGTGGCCCGGCGGTGGCGCCGCACCGGGCGTACGCCAGGCGGGCCCGGATGTTCAACCGCCGGCGGTCCGGTCCCTTCCGGGCGGGCGGCCCGGCCGGGGCGAGCACCGGCGGACGGTTGCCCGAGGTGCCCGGCGTACCGGCCCGGGACGGCCTTGTATCAGCGGCGATGGCCACGATTTCCCCCATGGTGTTCTCGCCACGAACCCTGAGTGGGCAGTGGGGTTGAAAAGGTCGTGCTGAGTCAGAGGCCGGCGCGGTCGTCCACCAGGAGGGCCAGCGTGAACCCGGCCGGGTGCCAGACCTGCGCCACCTGGTATCCGCTGCGGAGCAGCCGCTCCGTCGCGCCGCCGACGGGCGGCACGGGATCCGTGCGTTCGCCGGGGCGGATCACCCAGAGCCGCCGGACGCCCCACAGGCAACCGGCGCAGCCCTGCGGCGGCGTCGCGGCGAACAGGTCCGTCGGCCGCCGGTCGGCGGGAAGGTAGCGGGCCACCAGGGTCCGCGCGTCCGCGTCGCCGTAGACCACGCCGTCGTCGGGCAGCCGCCGCGCGCCGACGATCTCGGCGACCTCGCGGGTGGCCTGCCCGTGCCCGTCGGGCGCGCGGACGGCCGCCTGGGCCGGCGCGGCGATCAGGGCCAGCGCCGCCAGCGCCACCCCCCACCAGCGAGCGCGCACCCGGGACAGGGCGGCCGCGGCCAGCGTCGCCCAGGCCGGCAGCGTGAAGAGCAGGCTCGACGGTGACCAGACCGGCGTCGCCTGCGCGAGGAGCAGCAGGCCGAGCGGCGGCAGCACCGCCCACGCCGTGCAGACCGCCGCCGTGCGCCGCAGCGGGAGGCTGAACAGCGCCAGCCCGGCCAGCACGGCACCCAGCGCGGCGACGCCGAACAGCTCCCGGGGGGTCGCGGCGAGCGCCGCCAGGTCGGGCCGGGCCCCCGGTGCGACCTGCCCACCGTCGCGTACCCCGGACCAGAGCAGCGCGGCGGCGGGGAGCGCGCCGAGGACGACGGCGGCCAGCCACCGGCCGGTCACCCCGCGCCGGAAGGCGAGCACGACCCAGCCGTGCCCGACGAGCAGCAGGAGCGCCGGCGCGTGGCACAGGCCCAGCACGGCCACCGCGGCGGCGTACGGGGCGAGGCGGCGCAGGCTCGGCCGCTCCAGGGCGGGCAGCAGGAACCAGGTGGCGAGCACCGCGGCGAACAGGGCCAGGGCGTACGGCTGGGCCTCCTGGGCGTAGCGGGTGACGCTCGGCAGCAGCGCGAAGATCACGCCGGCCAGGAGACCCGTGCGCGGCGCGAACATCCGGGCGGCCAGCGCGCCGAGGAGCGCGGCGGCCGCCGCGACGGCGAGCAGGGACGGCGCGCGCAGCGCGAGGTCGGAGGTGCCGAACGCCTCCGCCCAGGCGCGCATCAGCAGGTGGTACGGCACGAGCGTGACGTCGCCGCCGGGCAGCCCGTCCGGCCAGGGGGAGGTGGCGGCCCGCCAGGTCGCGAGTTCCGCCAGGCGCAGGCCGGGGGTGCCGGCTCCCACGGCGCCGAGCGCGCCGGCCAGCAGCGCCGGCAGCAGCCATGCGGCGAGCCGCCATCGGGAGGTGTCGGCGGGCGGACGGTGCCCGCCGGCCCGGGAACCGACCGCACGGTCCTCGCCCCACGGGTCCTCGACCCGGATCTCTCCCGAGCCGAGCCGGGGAAGGACCATGGTGTCCGCGTCCATCATCGTGACTCACGCATCCCTGTGGGTGCCGGCGACCTGGTTCCAGCCGCCCCGGGGCGACGCCGGATCGGCGTGCTCACGACGGTGCGAACCGCCTGCGCGGCCGCCACCGGGAGTCCCGGGTCGAGGACTGGATGACACCGAGGAGCTTAATGATTCATTCCGGCATAACGCTCATATAAGACGAACCGGACGAGCCGTTACCCCCGGACGGGGGAGGCCGCCGGCGGAGCCTCCTCCCGGCCCGTACCCGCGACGGTGGGAGCTGCTCCGAAGCGCCGCCGGACCGCCGATTTCATGCGAGCATCGGTCCGGCCGGGCCACGGCGACGACCCCGCCGCTCCGGCCGGCCACGCGCCGTGGACGCGGGGGGACGACGGGTGAAGGGGCCGCGGGCGTCAGGCACTGACGCGGTCCGGAGGGCCCGCGCAGCCGCCGGTTCCGGGGCTGCGCGGGCCCGCGCCGGATGGAAGGATGACCACGTGTCATCCCTCGCTTTACCGCACGTGACCTTCCTCGGTGGGCATCCGCGTGGCACCGGCGAGACGACGGGGCTGACCGCCGTCCTCGACCGCTCCGGCATCGACCTGCGCCGGCCGATCCGACGGTTCCTCCGCCTGCCCTGGCCCACCCTGCGCGGGCTGGACATCCGCACCCCGAGCCTGCTCTCCATGGCGCTCGACGGTCCCGGCCTGCGCTCCGGCGGGGCACACCTCGACCTGCACCTGGACCAGGGCATCTGCCGGCTGCACGTCCCGGGCACGCCGGCCCCGGAGCTGCGGGAACGGCTCGCCGCGTGGGCGGCCGACGAGGCGGGGCCACCCGCACCGCTGCCCGGCACTCCCCCGCCGCCGCCACGTCAGGCGCGCGGCCCGGCCGACGTGGTCCGGATGTCCCTCGACATCTGGCGGGCCGCCGGCGTCGGGCGGGAGGGGGTGCCCGACCGGAACACCCTCGCCTACCGGCTCAGCGTCGCCGAGGACCACCGCCACTGTGGCCGGTTCACCGAGGCACTGGCCCTGCTCGAACCCCTGGCCGCCGGGGCGACCGCGGCGTTCGGCCCGCTCGACAAGGACACGCTCGCCGTCCGCAACGAGCTCGGTCAGGCCTACCTGGCCGCCGGTCAGGTCGACGACGGGCTGGACGTGCTGCGGGAGGCGCTGGCCGCCGCCGAGCACGGGCAGGGCGCCGACGACGACCTGACCCTCGTCGTCCGCAACAACCTGGCGGTCGGCTACCAGCAGGCCGGCCAGTACGCGCAGGCCGTGGAGCTGCACGAGCGGAACATCCGGCACAGCGAGCGCCGGCACGGGCGGCAGAGCCGGCAGACGGTCGGCCGGCGCAACAACCTGGCCGCCACGCTGGCGCTGGCCGGCTACCGACGGCGGGCGATCGCTCTCTACTGGGAGGTCCTCGACGCGCTGCCGGCCGGCGACGACAACCTGGCGGTCACCGCCCGCCAGAACCTGGCCATCCTGCACAACCCGACCTGGCGACCGTGACCGGTCAGGGCCGGCGCGGCGCGGGCGCCCGACGGTCGCGCGGCACCACGTCGTCCTTGCGGACGATCGCGGTGATCTGCTCCCCGATCTCGCGGGTGAGCCGGTCCGGGCAGGGCAGCCCGAGCTGGAGGGCCAGATCCCGGCCGTACAGGTCGACGGCGGCCTCGGCCAGGTCGGCGTAGACCGCGACGGCCAGGCGGGCGCGGTAGCGAGCGGTGGGCAGCGCCACCAGGCCGACCACGAGAGCCGGCCACCAGAACGCCCCGAGGGCGGCGTACAGCAGGCCCCATCCGGTAAGCCGCGCGGCCGCCCCGCACCGCTCCTGCGCGGCCGCCAGCTCGCCCCGCGCCTCGTCGGGCAGCAGCAGCCACAGACGCGGCCACCCGCTCGCCAGGTCGATGCCGTAGCCGCGGTGCACCCGGACGTCGGTCGCGTGCAGCCGGTCGCCGACCCAGGTGGGCCGCGCCGGCTCGACGAGGCAGACGGCCACCCGGCGGGCGACGGCCCGGCGCGTGCGGTCCCGCAGCGCGGGGTCGCCCGCGTCCGCGAGCAGCGCGCGTTCGGCGGCCAGCACGGCGGCGTCGGCCCGCTCCCACCGACGGCGGCGCCGGGCGGTGAGCGCGCCCACGACCGGCCCGGCCCCGGCCAGGCTCCACGTCCAGGAGACCAGCACGCCCACCGACTGCGCGACGAGCCCGGCGGCCGCCGCGCCGAGCAGGAAGGCGGCCGCGCCGAGCAGGAGACCCGCCCCCGGCCCACCGGCCGGCCCGGCGGCCAGCCCGTCCCACCAGGCCGCCAGGGCCCACCGGTCGACGGCGTGCCGCTGGCCGAGGACCTCGGCCAGCACCACCGCGGCCGCGAACAGCGCGCCGGGCAGCAGCAGCGCCGCCGTCCAGCGGGTCACCAGTTGCCTGCCCAGCTCGGCGAGGAAGGCGTTCACAACACGATCCGGCGCTGCCCGAACGGCGTGCCCGTCAGCCCGCACACCGGCCGGTCGCCGTCGCCTTCCGGGACGGCACGGGGACACGGCAGCGGGCTCGGGCAGCCCCAGGCGACGACCGTGGGATGCCCGCCCCCGCCCAGCCACGGCTCGAAGCCGCGTACGCCGGTGGTCAGCCCGTCGACGCCGTGCCGGGCGAAGGCGTCGTCGAGCCGGTCGAGGTCCTCCTCCAGGTGGTGGTCCAGCCGGCCCTGGGCGACGGCCTCGGCGATCCGGTCGAGCACGTCGGCGACGCCGTACCGCTCGGCGTGCAGCCGCACCTGCCCGCCGACGGCCTGGCGGCACAGCCGGCCGACGCGCTCCGCGACGAGTTCCAAGGCGGCTCCAGGTGCACCGGTGGGCTTCCACCGCCACCCTATCGACCGGGGCAACCCGCGACCGTCCCCAAGGGTGGGTCGCGCGCCGCTTCCGCCAACCGGCCGGGGCGGGCAGGATGGGCGGTGGAGATCGCAGGCCGACACGGGGATCGAGTGGCGATGTCGAGACGGACCACCACCGCCGCGGTCCGGCGGGTCACGGCGGTCACCGAGGAGTACGCGCGCACCGGTGACCCGTCCGTCCTCACAGGACCGGACCTGTGGGCGGACGCGCACCTCCTCGCCGCGGCGGCCGGTGACCGGGGCGCCGGGCAGGCGGCGGCGCGGGCACTGGCCCGGCTGCACTGGTACCGCTACCTCGACCTGCCCGGGCTGGACGGCCTGCGGGAGCGCCGGGCCGCCGTCACGCTGTTCCGGCAGGGCTGCCGCGACGACCCGGACGGGATACCGGAGCCGATCCGCCACGAGCCGCCGGACGCCGGCCGGCCCGATGCGCCGCGGTTGTCCGAGGTCCTGCTCAGCCAGCAGCAGGCCGACCGCATCGCGGGGCTCCGGGAGCGGCACCGGGCGGGATCCGGGAAGGCGCTACGGATGCTCGTCTCGCTGTACCGGGACTGGCTGCCGTACCTGGGCCGCGAGCGCGACGAGGCGGCGGACCTGCTCCGGGCCGCGCTGCTGACCGACCTCGCCGAGGCGCTGACGGCCCTGGCCGAGGAGGGCGGCGACGGCCGGACCTACGACGAGGCCCTGGACGCCGTGTCGCAGGCCGTGGGCGCCACCTCGGCGCGGGATCCCCACCGGCTGCAGCGACTGGTCCGCCGCGCCCGCCTGTTCGAGCTCTACTTCGACCGGGGCGCCGGCCCGCGGGCCCTGGAACTGGCCGTCGGCGACTACCGCCGGGCCGCGCAGCTCGCCTGGGGGCGGGACCCCGCCGACCCAAGGGTGGCGACGTGGCTCGGCGCGGCGCTGTGCCGGCTGCACGACATCCCCGAGCGGGCCTCGGTGGCGCTGCTGCTCGAGGCGACCGCCGCCTGGCGCGACGCGGTCCTCACCATGCCGCCCGACCACCCGGCGGCGGCACCGGCCCTCGAGCGGCTGAACACCGTCGTCAACCAACTGGTGCAGGAGATCGGCGCGGATCCGGCCGGCACGATCGTGACCGCGTCCGACCAGCCCGCGGTGCTCGACCGGCTGCTGCGGCGGGCCGAGGACCGGGCCGGACGGGTGTCGGTGGACGCCGCACCGCCGGCCCTCGCCGAGCGGTACGAGTCGGCCGTCCTGCTGGCGGCCGCTGTGCCGGGCTTCGATCCGCGGCGGGCGCGGGCCCTGCTGCTGCTCGGCGAGGCCGAGCTGGCCCGCTGGGAGCACGGCGGCGAACTGGAGGGCGCGGCGCGGGCGGCGTCCTGGGCGCAGCTGGCCCTGGACGTCGCCGGGCCGGGGCACCCGCTGCGGCGGGAGGCGCTCAACCTGCTGGCGGGCGCGGCCGCCCAGGCGGGGGTGCACGGGCAGGTCGAGCACCTGGTCGAGGTCGCCGTCTCCGCGGCGCGGACGGCGTTGGACCTGGCCGGCGAGCAACCGGACACCCGTCCGCAGCAGCTCGTCGTCCTCGCCGGCGCCCTTGCCGCCGCGGGCTGGCTGGCCGAGGACCCGGAGCTGCTGGACGAGGCGCTGCGCCACCAGCGGCAGGCACTGGAGCAGACGCCCGCGCGGCACGAGGCGTACCCGCTGCGGCTCATGAAGCTGGCGGGCCTGCTGTCCCGCCGGGTCGTGCTGGTGCCCGACGACACGCTGCTCGCCGAGGCGGTGGAGACCAGCCGCCGCGCCGTCGAGGCGCTGCCCGCCGGCGACTCCCGGCGGGTCGGCTTCCTGCACAACCAGGCGAGCAGCCTGGCTCTCCTGTCGGTGCGCCGGGCCGACGAGGCCGGCCTGCTGGCGGCCGAGGAGATCTTCCGTGCGGCGCTCGCCCTGCTGCCGCCGGGGCACCCGGACCACCCCCGGATCGGCAGCTCCATCGCGGACACCCGTTACCAGCGGTACCTGGTGGGCGGTGACCTCGACGTGCTGGCCGACGCCGTGCGGCTGGCCCGGGAGGCGGTGACGCAGACCCCGGCCGGGCACCACTGGTGGCCGCTGCGGGCCCGGCTGCTCGCCCGGGCCGCGGCCACGCTGGCCCGGGCGGGCGGCCCGGACGCCGGCGCGGCGCGGAACGAGGCCATCGCGACGTACGCCGCCGTCGCCGCGTCGCCCGGGGTGGAGCCGGCGACCGCGATCGACGCGGAACGCCAGCAGGCCGAGCTGGCCCGGGAGGCCGGCGATCCGGCGGCCCGGCTGGCCGCCCTGGAGCGGGCCGTGCGGCAGCTCCCGGCCTCGGTCGACCGGTCGTCGTCCGGGCACCGCCGGCTCGGCGCGGTCGGCGCGCTGGGCGGGGTGGCGACCGAGGCGGCCGCCGCGGCGATCGCGGCCGGCGACGCGGAAGGGGCGGTCGAACTCCTCGAACGCGGCCGGGGCCTGCTGTTCCACGAGGCGCTGGGTATCCGCGGCGGCCGGGTGGAGCTGCGCGCCGTCGACGCCCGGCTCGCCGCGGAACTCGATCGGATCGACCGGGAGCTGGCCGAGGCGGACGCCTACACGCAGGTCCGGAAGTTCACCGTCCAGGTGGAACGCCGGACGGACTCCGGCGAGGTCCTGGCCAGCTCCAGCAGCGACTGGGACCCCCGGCCGGTCTGGCTCGCCCGGACCCGGCAGCTCGCCGCCGAACGGGACCGGGTGGTCGAGCGGATCCGGCGGCTGCCGGGGTTCACCGACTTCCTCCGGCCGCCGTCGATGCCGCTGCTGCGCCGGCGCCTGGCCGGGATGCCGGTCGCCGTCGTGACCGCGCACGGCGACCGGGGTGACGCCCTGCTCGTACCGGCGGACCCCGAGCGGCCCGCGCGGGCGGTGCGGCTGCCCGACCTGCGCACGGCCACGGTCGAGCGGCACGTCGTGCGCTGGTACGCGGCGGTGGCCGACGCGACCGACCCGACGGTCCCGTTCGACCGGCGCGCCGCCGCCCAGGAGGACCTGCACGGCATCCTGGCCTGGCTGTGGGACGCCGTCGCCGGGCCGGTGCTCGACGTGCTGGCCCCGGCGGACGAGCCGCCGCCGCGGATCTGGTGGTGCCCGGTCGGCGCGCTCGCCCGCCTCCCCCTGCAGGCGGCCGGTCACCACCGCGCGCCGGGCGGCCGGAACACCGTCCTCGACCGGGCGGTGTCGTCGTGGACGCCGACGCTCACGGCCCTGGCCCACGCGGGGGCCGACCGGCCGCCACGGCCGACGGCCGCCACGGCCGCCGTCGTCGGCGTGCCCACCGCGCGGGACCTGCCGGCGCTGTCGCAAGTGCGGGCCGAGGTCGAGCAGGTCGCCCGGCTGATGCCCGGCTCCACGGTGCTGACGGGGACCGAGGTGGCGCCCGACGCGGTCGAGGACGCGCTCCGGGAGCACCCGATCGCGCACTTCGCCTGCCACGCCGAGGCCGACACGCGCATGGCCTCGATGCTGACCGGCGGGCTGCGCATCGGCGGCGGGCGCTCGCTGAGCCCGCACCTGGTGGGCGCCTACCACCTGGAGCGCGCCGAACTGGCGTTCCTGTCCGCGTGCGGCTCCGCCGCGACGCACCCGCGCCTGACCGACGAACCGCTGCACCTGGCCGCGGCGTTCCAGCTCGCCGGCTTCCGGGGGGTGATCGGCACGACCTGGCGGACCCCGGACAGCGCCCGGGTCGCCGCGGCGTTCTACGCCGGGCTGACCGACGGCGGGACCCGCCCGCCGGACACCGCGGCGGCGGCCCGGGTGCTCACCGAGACGGTACGGGCCGTCCGCGACGAGTTCCCGGCCACGCCGACGCGGTGGGCCGGTCACCTCCACGTGGGACTGAACCGGCCGCTGTGAACACCCGCCACGGGTGCGCGGTCCGCCGTGCGGCTATTCCGCCATCCGCGCCGACACGGAGATGACGAGCACGAGGGGCACGAGCAACAGCACCGGCGACCACGCGGGCAGGTGGATGGCCGTCAGGGCGCCGACGCCGGCGCCGCTCATCAGGGCCATCAGGACGTGCGCCTTGGGCCGCAGGTCACGCCACGGGCTTCGGGCGGCGACACCGGCGATCAGGCTCGTGAGGGTGCCGGTCAGGTAGGTGGAGGAGAGGCCGGGTACGCCGAACCGTTGGATGGCGCTGCTCTGTACGCCCAGCGCCGCCGCCGACAGCATCAGGAGCCCGAGACCGACATGCGCCGGACGGCTGGGTGGACTGACCTCCCAGACGACGAGGAAGACGAGGAACACCAGGAGTTCCAGGACGAGCGCCCGCGTGACCTGCCGGGGCCAGACCGGGTCCTCCGGCTGCGCCGAGCCGACCAGGCGGGCGCCGGCCAGCACGCCGGCGATGAAGCTGACGATGGCGCAGCCGGAGGTCACGGCGAGTTCGGCGTGGCCGCTGCCCGCCGAGAGCCCGAGCAGGACCATGTTGCCCGTCATGACGCTCGAGAACGCTCCGCCGAGGGCGAGGAAGCCGACGGCGTCGGCGCTCCCGGTCAGGAAGGTGAGCACGACGACGAGGGCGTGCCGGCGCCGCAGGAGGAGGTTCCGGTCGCCCTTCCCCGCGGCGACCCGAAAACGTACGACGTTCGGAAGTGTTCTCAGCACTGTCGGCTATCCTTCGCAAATTGTTCTTCGTATACGCTTCGTCGGAAGTGGCTCACGGGAAGGCGATCAGTTGGTTGAAGACCTGCGGGGCAAACTCGGCGCTCAACACCTGCCGCTACGCGACCAGGTCCTCGCCGCACTACGGACCGCCATCATCGACGGTGACTACCTTCCGGGCGAGCGGCTGACCGAGGACCGGCTGGCCGAGGACTTCGGCGTCTCCCGTAACCCGGTCCGGGAGGCGCTGCGCGTCGCCGAGGCGGAGGGTTTCGTGGTGATCCTGCCCCGCCGCGGGGCGGTGGTCGCCTCGCCGAGCAGCGAGGCCCTCGCGGACATGTTCGCCGTCCGCCAGCGCCTGGAGGCGCTCGCCGCCCGGCTGGCGGCCGAGCGGGCGACGGCGGCGGACGTGGCCGCCCTGCGGAGACTGCTGGACCAGGGCCACACGGCGACCGAGCAGCAGGACCTGCGCCGGGTCGCCGAGCTGAACAGCGTCCTCCACCTGCGGATCCTCGAGATCAGCGGGAACCCCTGGCTGTCGTCGATCGCCAAGGCGCTGTACCTCCACGTGCAGTGGGTCTTCCGGCTGGGCGCGGCGGAACGGGCACCACACTCGTGGGCCGAACACATCCAGCTGGTCGACGCCATCGAGTCGGGTGACGGTGAGCGGGCCGAGCGGGCCGCGCTGGCCCACCTCGACGCCGCGTCCGCCGCGGCCTACGAGAACGCCGAGGGCGGGTACCGGCCCCGCTGACATTCAACGGCCGCAGGCGTAGCCCTGCATGCCACGCGGGTTGGCTCCGGCCGCGAGCAGGCCGGTGCCCGGGTCGCGGGTCACGGCGCAGAGGCGGCCGAGGGTCCACGAGCCGGACAGCCGCACCTCGTGCCCGTACGCACGCAGTGCCGCCAGCACATCCTCGTCCAGCCGGTCCTCCACCACGAGGACGCCGGGCTCGATGTCCCGCGGGTAGAAGGACCCCGGCAGGCTGAGTGTGTGCCACGCCGGCGCGTCGATGGCCTCCTGCAGCGACCGGCCGCCCACGAGATGGCGCAACAGGAACAGCAGCTGCCACTGATCCTGCTGGTCGCCACCGGGAGTGCCGAACGCCAGGACGGGCTCCCCGTCACGGTGCACCATGGTCGGGCTCAAGGTGGTACGCGGCCGGCGTCCCGGGGCCAGCGACGAGGCGAGGCCCTCCTCCAGCCAGAACATCTGGAGCCGGCTGCCGAGGGGGAAACCGAGCTCCGGAACGGTGGGCGAGCTCTGCAGCCAGCCACCGCTCGGCGTCGCGGAGATCATGTTGCCCCAGCGATCGACCACGTCGACGTGACAGGTGTCGCCACGCGTCACCCCGTCCGCCTTCACCGTCGGCTCGCCCGTCGTGGGATCCGTCGGGTCGGCACGGTGCCCGGCACTGAGCCGTACGTGGGCCGGGAGGCGGGGCTCGGCGCCACCGGGACGGCCGGGTCGCAGCTCCGCCGACGCCCGTTCACCGATCAGGCCCGCCCGCTCCCGTGCGTACTCCCGGGAGAGGAGTTCCTTCGCGGGCACGTCACCGTCGCCGTACCAGGCCTCCCGGTCGGCGAAGGCGAGTTTGAGCGCCTCGGCCTGGGCGTGGATGCCGGCGGCGGTCGCCGGGTCGTACACCTGGGGATCGTCGAGCGCGTCGAGGACCGCCAGGGTCTCCAGCAGCACCGGGCCCTGGCCCCAGAAACCGGTCTTCGCCACCGACCAGCCGTGCCAGTCGAGGGTGACCGGTTCCTCCCACGTCGCCGCGTAGGCGGCCAGGTCCGCGCCGGTGACCAGGCCGGCATGGGGGCGTCCGCTGGAGTCCTGGAACGGTTGCCGGCTGAACCGGTCGATCGCCTCGGCGACGAAACCCTCGCCCCAGGCACGGCGCGCGGCCTCGATCTGTGCCTCCCGGTCGGCGCCCGCCGCCCGGCCGGCGTCGACCAGTCGCTGGAGGGTTCGCGCGTAGGCCGGGTTGGTGAAGAGCTCACCCGCCGCCGGCGGCCGGCCGTCGCGCAACCAGAGCTGCGCGGAGGTGGGCCAGTGGTCCTCGAACAGCGACCGCACCGCGGCCACCGTGTCGCCGACCCTGCCGACCAGCGGGTGGCCGGCCCCGGCGTACCCGATCGCCGGCGCCAGCACCTCCTCGAGCGGGAGCGTGCCGTGGTCCCGCAGCAGCAGGAGCCAGGCGTCCACGGCGCCGGGCACGGCGGCCGCGAGCGGGCCGGACCCGGGGATGAGGTCCATCCCGAGGGACCGGAAGTGGGCGATGGTGGCGCCGGCGGGGGCCGGCCCCTGCCCGCAGAGCACCTTGGGGCTCCGGTCCCGGGCCGTCGCCACGATGGCGGGCACCTCGCCGCCCGGCCCGTTGAGGTGTGGTTCGACGACGTGCAGGACGAAACCGGCGGTGGTCGCGGCGTCGAAGGCGTTCCCACCGCGCTCGAGGATGCCCATGGCCGCCTGGCTCGCGAGCCAGTGCGTCGAGGAGACCATCCCGAAGGTTCCCTGCAGGGTCGGCCTGGTAGTGAACGTCATGACAACACCTCACTTGTGCCGGTGGCCCGGACGTCGGGCCGTGTTCCGTCGGGCTGGACCAGGTGGCATGCGGCCATGCCGCCACCGACCCCCACCTGGGCCGGCACCTCCACCGCGCACCGGTCGAACGCGAGCGGGCACCGGGTGCGGAAGCGGCAGCCGGACGGCGGGTCCAGTGCGGACGGCAGGTCGTCGCCGAGCAGCACCGGTTGCCGCTGCCGTTGGCGGATCGGGTCGGCCACCGGCGCGGCCGCCAGCAGCGCCTGCGTGTACGGGTGCGCCGGGCGCGTGAAGATCTGCTCGCGCGACCCCTTCTCCACGAGCTGGCCGAGGTACATGACGGCGATGTCGTCCGCCAGGTACTCGACCGCGGACAGGTCGTGGGTGATGAAGAGGCAGGCGAACCCGATGTCCCGCTGGAGGTCGGCGAGGAGGTTCAGCACCGACGCCTGCACGGACACGTCGAGCGCGCTCGTGGGTTCGTCCGCGATGAGCAGCTGGGGCTCGGAGATCAGGGCCCGGGCGATGCTGACCCGCTGGCGTTGCCCGCCGGAGAGCTCGTGCGGATAGCGGCGCGCCACCTCGGCGCGCAGGCCCACCTTGCCGAGTTCCGTGGCGATGCGGGCCTCCCGGTCGCGCCGGGACAGCCGCCTGCCGGACAGGCGCAACGGCTCGGCCACGATCTCGCCCACCAGCATGCGCGGATCCAGCGAGCCGGCGGGGTCCTGGAAGACGATCGAGACGTCGCTGCGGTGCCGGCGCAGCTGCCGGCGGGACAGGTGGGTGACGTCCGTGCCGGCGATCCGGACCAGGCCCGCCGTCGGCTTCTCGAGCCGCACCACGCAGCGGCCCACGGTCGACTTCCCCGAGCCGCTCTCCCCCACCAGCGCCGTGACCCGGCCCCGCGGGATCGTGAGGGACACCCCGTCCACGGCTCGTACGGGTCCGAAATGCATCACGAGGTCCTCGAGTTCGAGGGCGTTCGGCTGCGGCGTCATGGGGTCGCCTCCGGGGACTCCGTCCGAGGTGCCGGGCAGGGATGCCAGCAGGCCGCGAGGTGGTGCGTCACCGCCGTCCCGACCGCCGCCAGGGGCGGGGCGGATTCCCGGCACCGCGCATCGGCGGCCGGGCAGCGGTCGGCGAAGGTGCAGGCGTCGGGCTGGGTCGACAGGACCGGCACGAGACCGGGGATCTCCTGCAGCCGCTGGGTGCCGGCGTGCACGCCGGGGGTCGGCGACGCCGACAGGAGCCCGGCCGTGTACCGGTGGTAGGGATGCGCGAACAGGTCGGTGACCTGCGCCCGCTCCACCACGCGCCCGGCGTACATGACGACGACGCGGTCCGCGATGTCGGCGATCACGCCGAGATCGTGGGTGATGATGAGGATCGCCGTGCCGAGCCGGTCCCGCAGGTCCCGGAGCACCTGGAGGATGCCCGCCTGGACCGTGACGTCCAGGGCCGTGGTGGGCTCGTCGGCCACCAGCACCTTCGGGCCGCAGGCGACCGCCATCGCGATCATCACGCGCTGGCGCATGCCCCCGGAGAGCTGGTGTGGATAGTTGTCGACCCGCTTCGCGGCGGACGGGATCCCGACGAGCGACAGCAGCTCCACGGCGCGGGCCCGGGCGGCCTGGCGGGACATCCGCTCGTGCACCCGCAGGACCTCGCCGATCTGGCGCCCGACGGTGAGCACCGGGTTCAACGACGTCATCGGCTCCTGGAAGATGTAGGCGATCTCCTTGCCGCGCACCCGGCGGAGCACCGGCTCGCGGGTGCCGACCAGCTCGGTTCCCTCCAGCCGCACCGAGCCGGAGATCCGGGCGCTGGCGGGCAGCAGGCCCGCGATGCTCATGGCCGTGACGCTCTTGCCGCAGCCGGACTCGCCCACCATCCCGACGATCTCACCGGGGGCCAGTTCGAGACTCACCCGGTCGACCGCCGAGACGGTTCCACCCTCGGTGGTGAACGATACGGAGAGGTCGCGTACCGACAGGACGGGTGTGCCGACCGCGGCGGAGGTGGTGCCCGCCCGTTCGACCGTGGTCATCGCCGGTCTCCCTTCGGGTCGAGGGCGTCCCGGAGGGCGTCACCGAAGACGTTGAACGCCAGCGCCAGGCCCATGATCACGAGACCGGGCAGGACCGCCGCCCACGGCGCGCGGGCGGCGAACTGCTGCGCGGTGGCGAGCATGGTGCCGAGGCTGGGTGCCGGGGGCTGGATGCCGAGGCCCAGGAAGGACAGCACCGCCTCGCCGAGGATCGCGGCCGGGATCGCGACCGTGGCCTGCACCAGGATCACCGACGTCGCGTTGGGCAGGATGTGCCGCGAGAGCACCCACAGGTCGCTCGCGCCGTCCACCACGGCGGCGGCGACGAAGTCCAGCGACTTGAGCCGCAGGGTGTCCGAGCGCACCACGCGGATCACGCCCGGGATCTGCGCGATGCCGATGGCCACGGCGGCGTTGGCGAGGCTGGCGCCCCGGATGGCGGCCAGCCCCACGGCCATGATCAGGAACGGGAACGCGAGCAGCAGGTCGGTGAAGCGTGAGATCACGGCGTCCCAGGCCCGGAAGTAGCCGGCCGCCAGTCCGAGCGGCACACCGACGATCAGCGAGGTGGCCACCGCGAGGAGCGCCACCTGCAGGGAGGCCCGTGCCCCCAGCATGATGCGGGACAGGACGTCCCGGCCCAGGTCGTCGGTCCCCAGCACGTGGCCCGGGGTGCCCGGGGGCGAGAAGGTGTGGGCGAAGTCGGGCTGGTCCACCGAGTAGGGGGCGATCCAGGGCGACAGCAGCGCGGCGACGGCCACGAGCGCGAGCACGACGAAGCTCACGACGGCGAGCGGGTTGCGCCGCAGCCGCCGGAGGACCCGGCCGCGCCGGCTGACGCCCGGGGTTCCGGCCACCTCCTCGGGCGGCACAACGAGGACGGTCATGCCGGGTCCCCCGTCACTCGGATCCGCGGGTCGATGACCGAGTAGAGCAGGTCCACCAGCAGATTGATGACGATGTACGCCGTCGCGGTGAGCAGGACGACCGCCTGGATGACCGGGTAGTCGCGCTGGAACACCGCGTCGATGGTCATCTTGCCGAAGCCCGGCAGCCCGAAGATCTGCTCGGTGACGACCGCTCCCGAGATCAGCCCGCCGAGCTGGAGGCCCACGATGGTCACCACCACGATGAGGCTGTTGCGCAGCGCGTGCCGGGTGATGACGGCCCGGGGCCGCAGGCCCTTCGCCTTCGCCGTACGGACGTGGTCGGAGGAGAGCGAGTCCAGCATCGCGGACCGGGTCTGCCGCATGATGATGGCGGCGAGGCCCGTGCCGAGGATCACGGCCGGCAGGACGATGTGGTGAAGATTGTCCACCGGGTCCTCCAGCAGCGGCACGAACCCGGAGGCCGGGAAGAGTCCCGTCGCCACGGAGAGGTAGAGGATCGCGAGCAGTCCGAGCCAGAAGTGCGGCACCGACAGGCCCACCAGGGCCAGCCCGTTGGCCAGCCACTCCGCCGGGCGCCCGCGGCGTACCGCCGCGAGCACCCCGGCGCCGACGCCCAGCGCCGCGGCGATGAGGATCGCCAGGACGGAGAGCTCGACCGTCACGGGCAGGGCGGTGGTGAGCATGGACGAGACCGGTACGCCGGTGCGGATGGACTCGCCGAAGTCGCCCTGCACCACGCGTTCCACGTACTGCGCGAACTGCAGCGGCAGCGGCTGGTCCAGGCCGTAGTGGTGCCGGATGGCCTCCAGCGCCTCCGGGGACCGGTCCTCCCCGGCCAGGGCGAGCGCCGGGTCCCCGGGGAGCGCCCGCACCCCGAGGAACACCACGACCGTCGACAACAGCAGTGTCAGCGCCGAATGCCAGGCTCGCGTGAGCAGATACCGGGCCATGACCGGCTACTTGGTGAAGCCGGCGAACGCCGCGCGGAGCACGCCGTCCGGGAAGACCTGCAGGCCCTGGATCTTCTTGGAGACGGCGGTCAGGTTCCGCTGCCGGTAGAGGTAGATCAGCGCGTCGTCCTGCTGGAGGATCGTCACCGCCTGCCCGTACAGCTTCTTGCGCTCCTCGACGTCGTTGGACTGCCGAGCCTGGGTCAGTACGGCGTCGAGCTGCGGGTTGCTGTAGCCGGCGACGTTCTGGCTGCCGCCGGTGCCGACGAAGTTCGTGATGTTGGCGTCCGGGTCGATGCGCCCGCTCCAGCCCAGCTGCAGGAGTTCGAAGTTGCCGCGGTCCTGCTCGTCGAGGAGCGAGGAGTACTCCACCGGGTTGATCTTGAGGTCGAACCCGCCGTCCTTGACCATGGCCTGCAGCGCCTGCGCGAGCCGCAGCGTGTCGGGCGTGTTCGACGCGAGCATCGTGACCGGGTACGGCGTCGGCACCCCCGCCTCGGCCAGCAACTGCTTGGCCTTGGCCGGATCGTGCGCCGGGCACGCCTGCGCTTCCGGGGACGAGAACGGGCTCGCGGGCGAGACCGGCGAGCAGGCGACGGCGTGGATCCCGCTGAAGACGGCCTGGACCAGCGCCTTCCGGTCGATCGCGTACTCGAAGGCCTGCCGGATCTTGGCGTTCTGGGCGATGGGGCGGTTGATGGGCTTCGGCGTGGCGCCGACGCCGTCCACATTGCCGATGTTGAACGTGAGCCCCTGGTAGCCCAGAGACTGGGACTGCAGGACGGTGAGCGAGGCGTCCGCGCTCAGCGCGGCCACATCCTGTGTGGAGATGCTGTCGGCGACCTGGGCGTCACCGGAGCGCAGGTTCGCGGCCCGGATGCTCGCGTCGCTGAGGATGTGCCACGAGATGGCGTCGAGGTGGACCTTGTCCGCGTCGTAGAAGTTCGGGTCCTTGACGACGTCGATGGAGTTCTGCGGCACCCGCTTGGCGAACTTGAAGGGCCCGACGCAGACCGGCGCCGAGGCGAAGTTGTCGCCCAGGCTCTGCAGCGCCTTCGGGCTCATGATCATGCCGGCCCGGTCGGCGAGGGCCCCGACCAGGGGCGCGAACGGCTGCTTCAGGTGGACGACGACGGTCTGCGCGTCCGGCGTGTCGACGCTCTCGACCGGGCCGAGCTCGCTCTTGCGCCCGGACCGGGCGTTCGTCAGGTGCCGTTGCAGGGTGGTCTTGACCGCGGCGGAGTCGAACGGCGTCCCGTCCGCGAAGCGCACGCCCTGGCGCAGCGGGATGGTGACCGTCCTGCCGTCGCTGCTGGTGGTGGGCAGGGCCGTGGCCAGCTGCGGCACGACCTGCGCCCGCTCGTCCACGTCGTAGAGCTTCTGGCAGATCGCCTGGAAGACGTAGCGCGAGTAGAGGCTGCGCGACAGCGTCGGGTCCAGCGCGTCGGGCTCCGCGGAGAGGGCGATGACCAGCTTGCCGCCGTTCTTCACGGCGGCGGGGTCGGCCGGCGTACCGAAGGAGTCCTGGCCCGCCGCCTGGTTCTCCTCGGTCTTGGCGTCGTCCCCGCTGTCCGAGACCGGTGAACAGGCGGCGACGGTGCAGGCGACAGCGACCGCCGCCACCGCTGCCCGGAGCAGGCGGCGCCTTCGGGGGCTCGTTCCGCTGAAGGAGAGGTACGTCATGGGTAGCTCCTCAGGTCGGCGACTCGGGGAGCGTATGTTGTATACGAAGCCGGCGCAAGACCTCCTTCGATGCCGTCGGCCGAGCAGCGGCTCCGGGACAAAGTGGACCTCGGGATCGGCGCGACGAGCCCGCGGGGCACGCCGCGCCGATCGGCCTCACCCGAGGTCGGGCGCAGCCACCTCCCGGAGCCGGCCGCCGTCGAGGCGGAGCCACCGCTGGACCCCGATCTCGGCGAGGAACCGCTCGTCGTGGCTCACCACCACGAACGCTCCCCGGTACGCGCTCAGGGCGCTCTCCAGCTGCCCCGCGCTGACCAGGTCGAGGTTGTTCGTGGGCTCGTCCAGCAGCAGCAGGTGCGGGGCCGGCTGCGCGTACAGGACACAGGCGAGGGTGGCACGGAGCCGCTCACCACCGGACAGCACCCCGACCGGCAGGTGCGCCCGCGCACCACGGAAGAGGAACCGGGCCAGCAGGTTCATCCGCTCGGCCTGCGGCCGGTCCGGCGCGTACGCGGCGAAGTTCTCCGCCACGGTGCGCTCCGGGTCGAGCAGATCCAGCCGCTGCGACAGGTACGCGACCCGGCCCTCGCCGCGGCGCAGCTGCCCGCCCTCGGGGTCGAGCTCCCCCTGCAGCAGCCGCAGCAGCGTGGACTTACCGGCGCCGTTCGGGCCGGTCAGGGCGATCCGCTCGGGGCCCCGGATGGTCAGATCCAGCCCGGCCCCGGCGAAGACGGCGCGGCCGTCGTGGTGGACCTGCATCCGCTCCCCCGCCACGACCGTCCGTCCGGCCGGGACCGTCGTGTCCGGCAGGTCGAGGGTCAGCGTCTCGTCCTCGCGCAGCGCCCTGCTGGCCTCGTCGAGCCGGGACTGGGCCTCGCTCACCCGGTTGGCGTGCAGCTGCCGGGACCGCCCGGCCGACTCCTGGGCGCTGCGCTTGAGCCCGCCGGCGACGATCCGGGCGAGGCCGGCGCTGTCGAGGTTGCGCGCCGCGTTGCCGGCCCGCCGCTCGGCCCGCTCCCGGGCCTGCTGCATCTCCCGCTTCTCCCGCTTCACCTCCTGCTCGGCGCCGCGCACGGTGCGCTCGGCCGCCTCCCGGGCCGCCCGGGCGGCCTCCTCGTACGCGGTGAAGTTGCCGCCGAACAGGCGCAGCTCCCCGCGGTCCAGCTCGGCGATGCGGTCCATCCGGTCCAGCAGGGCCCGGTCGTGGCTGACCAGCAGCAGGCAGCCGGACCACTCTTCGAGCACCGCGTAGAGGCGGTGCCGCGCGTCGAGGTCGAGGTTGTTGGTCGGCTCGTCGAGCAGCAGCACGTCGGGGCGGCGGAGCAGTTGCGCGGCCAGGCCGAGGGACACCACCTGACCGCCGCTGAGCGTGGCGAGCCGCCGGTCGAGCGCGACGTCGCCCAGACCCAGCCGGTCGAGTTCGGCGCGGCTGCGCTCCTCCACGTCCCAGTCGTCGCCGACGGTGGTGAAGTGCTCCTCGGCGGCGTCGCCGGCCTCGATGGCGTGCAGCGCCCGGAGCACCGCGTCGACACCCAGCACCTGGGCCACGGTCAGGTCGCCGGCCAGCGGAAGATTCTGTGGCAGGTAGCCGAGCACGCCGTCCACCGTCACGGCGCCACCGGTCGGGGTGAGGTCGCCGGCGATGAGCCGCAGCAGCGTGGTCTTGCCGGCGCCGTTCGGCGCGACCAGGCCGGTGCGGCCGGGCGGCACGGTGAAGGACAGGTCCTGGAAGACCGGGGTGTCGTCCGGCCAGGAGAAGGAGAGGTTGGTGCACACGACACAGGTGTCGGACATCGAAGAGAACCCTCGGGATGTGAAGCCGGGCAGGGCACGGCCGCCCGGATGACGAGACGGGAAATGCGACGAGGTGGGCCGGGATCACCCGGAGATGTCGTCGTCGCCCGTCATGTCTGTCTCCCTCGATTCGGCGCGCGGCCTCTCGGCGCGCGCAACCACCAGCCTAGCAACTCCGCCCGGCGCTCTTGACCGGTTATCACGTCCGGCTTAACTTCATCGATCAGAAAGGTCTCTTAACTAATCCGGCTCCGTGGGAGTGCCGATGCGACCGTTCCGTCACCGCCGCCTCACCGCCCTCGTCACACTGTCGACCCTGCTGGTCACCGCCGCCCCACCGAGCGCCGCGAGCGCGGCGGACGACTCGGCCCGCCGCACCGGATACCACCGGGTCGGCTACTTCACCCAGTGGGGCATCTACGGCCGGGCCTTCCCGGTCCGGAAGCTCGACACCTCCGGGGCGGCCAGCCGCCTCACCCACGTCAACTACGCCTTCGGCAACGTCAGCCCGGACGGACGCTGCTACGTGGACGGCGGGCCCGGCGAGGGCGACGCCTGGGCCGACTACCAGCGGCCCGTCCCGGCCGAGGAGAGCGTCGACGGCGTCGCCGACGCCTGGGGCGAGCCACTCAACGGCAACTTCGGTCAGTTGGCCAAGCTCAAGGCCAGGCACCCCGACCTCAAGGTCCTGATCTCGCTGGGCGGCTGGAGCTGGTCGACGTACTTCTCCGACGCCGCCCGCACCGACGCGTCCCGCCGGGCGTTCGTGGCCTCCTGCATCGACCTCTACCTCAAGGGCAACCTGCCGGTCCTGGACGGCGGCAGCGGCGGCCCGGGCTCCGCCGCCGGCGTCTTCGACGGCATCGACCTGGACTGGGAGTGGCCGAACTGGCCCGGCGAACCGGGCAACGTGGTCCGCACCGAGGACCGGGAGAACTTCACCAAGCTGCTCGCCGAGTTCCGCCGGCAGCTCGACGCGTACGGCCGGCAGGCCCACCGGCACTACGCGCTGACCGCGTTCCTGCCGGCCAACCCGGCCGCCATGGACGCCGGGTACGAGGGCCGGAAGATCTTCCGGTACCTCGACTTCGCCACCGTGCAGGGATACGACTTCCACGGTTCCTGGGATGCGGTGACCAACCAGCAGTCGGCGCTGCGCGTGTCGGCGGGGGCGCCGGACGACCCGGACTTCTCGGCCGAGGTGGCCGTCGACGGCTGGCTGGCGCGCGGCGCGCCGCGCGGGAAGCTGGTCCTGGGCATCCCCTACTACGGCCGCGGCTGGACCGGCGTGACCGGAGGCGGGGACGGGCTCTTCCAGCCCGCGGCCGGTCCCGCGCCGGCCACCTTCGAGGCCGGGTCCGAGGATTACAAGCAGCTCAAGACCCTGCCCGGCAAGGGCTTCACCGTCCACCGCGACCTGCGCGCCGGGCACGCCTGGCTGTTCGACGGCACAACCCTCTGGACGTACGACGATCCGCTGGTCGTGCTCCAGAAGACGCTCTACATCCGGCGGGCCGGCCTGGCCGGGGCGATGGTCTGGTCGCTCGACGGCGACGACGACAACGCCACCCTGACCAGGACGATCAGCCTGGGTCTCACGACCCCGTAGCGCAGCTCGCCGCCTCCGCCGCCGGACCGTCCCTCACGGCCGGCGGCGGAGGCGGTGCGCCCCGCCGCCGATCCCCGTCCGACGGCGGAACCACTGGGTACCCGGCGGTCCGCGCCGGGGCGGCCCGAAAGCGGCGTACGTGGAGTTGCGCGACGACGGCGCGTGGCGCGGCTCCGACGGTTGACGGACCGTCGGCTCGTCAGCGCCGGGCCAGCTCCGACTCCAGCCGCTGGAGGAGGGTCTTGCGGGCCTTGCCGTCGCGCTCGCGGCGCAGCGCCGCCCGGAGCTGGCGCGTGTCGAGGCCACGGACCAGCTTGACCGCCTCCGTGACCGGCAGGTCCGACAGGGGCCCGGCCGCGTCGGCCTCCTTGCGGGCGCGCTTCGCCGGGCCGGTGTTGGCCACGAACTGCCGCCCGGACCGGGACGCCTGCCGCTTCTTCGTGTCGGTGTCGCGCTGCTGCTCGTCCGAAAGCTGCTCCCACGCCCGTTTCGGCAGGTAGCGAGCGGTCTCGCCGTTCTTCCGGGCCCGGGTGGAGCCGGACCGGGTCTGCCACTCCTCGGCGCCCCACCGCTGCAGCGACCGCTGCCGCTGGTCCCGGGGGCCCTCGAAGCCGCCGCCGCGCTTCTTGTACTCGTTCGTGAGCAGTTGCGACTTGCGCGCCGACCACTGCCCCGGCCGGCCGCCCTTGTCGGACGCCTGGATCTCCTCCTTGAGCCGCTCCCGGAGTTCGGGCTTCGTGTACCTGGCCATGCGGGCCGCGTTCCCGGGACGGCGGGCCACATGCGTCCGGCCGGCCGAATCGGCGCGGGCTCCGGCGGCCGTATCCTGCCCGCATGGCGGATCCGGTCTGGGCCGACGGCCAGGCGTACGAGGCATACGTGGGCCGGTGGAGCCGGCTGGTCGCGCGGGACCTTTTGCGCCGGCTGGCGCTCCCGGCCGGCCTGCGCTGGCTGGACGTGGGCTGCGGCACCGGCGCCCTGACCGCCACCGTGCTGGCGCAGGCGGCTCCGGCACACGTCACCGGCGTCGACCCCGCGACCGGATTCCTGGCCCACGCCCGCGACCGGGTCGGCGACCCGCGGGCCGCATTCGCGGTCGGTGACGCCCGCGCGCTGCCGGTGGCCGGCGCGAGCGTGGACGTCGTGGTCAGCGGGCTGGCGCTCAACTTCGTGCCCGATCCGGCGCGGGCGGTGGGCGAGTTCGCCCGGGTCCTGCGGCCCGGCGGCGTCGCGGCCGCGTACGTCTGGGACTACGCCGAGGGCATGGCCATGATGCGCCACTTCTGGGCGGCCGCCGAGGCGCTCGACCCCGCGGTCGGGGACCGGTCCGAGGGCCGCCGGTTCCCGCTGTGCCGCCCCGGCCCGCTGCGCGCGCTGTGGACGGACGCGGGGTTCGCGGCGGTCACCGTCACTCCGGTGGTCGTGCCGACGGTGTTCCCCGACGTGGACGCGTACTGGACGCCGTTCCTCGGCGGGCAGGGCGCGGCACCGGCGTACGTCGCGACCCTCGCCGGGCCGGACCGGGCCGCACTGCGCGACCTGCTCGTCAGCCGTCTGCCGGTCGAGGCGGACGGGTCCGTCCGGCTCACCGCGCGGGCCTGGGCGGTCCACGGCACCGCACCGTCGTGACACCGCCGGTTGACCGGCTGCCGGTCAACCGTGCCGGCGGGCGGGCTTGTCCACAGTGGTTTCCGGGCCCCGCCCGGGCGTGACGGGGTGTTCTACAATCGACGCCGCCCTGTGAGCGCCGCCGATCAGCGGCCCTGCCGGGCACCGCGCCTACTCGGGGGAGGCACATGGTGAGCGGGGCTCTGGACGGCGGCGTGCTCGACCCGGGCGGCGCGATGGACCGCATGCGGGCCTGGAAGGGCCGCATCGACAAGCTCGCCGCGGACACGAAGGTGATGAGCGACCGCCTCCAGGACCTGCGGGTCACGGTCGAGGACGACCACGGGCTGGCCGAGGTGACCGTCGACTCCGCCGGCGCCCTGCTGGACCTGCGCCTGGGCCGGCAGATCCAGCGGGTCCCCCCGGAGGTGGTGGCCCAGGCGGTCATGGACGCGATCCGGCGGGCGAAGGAGCAGCTGGCCGAACGGTCGCAGGAGATCATCGCGGAGACCGTCGGCACCGAGTCCGCGGCGGCACGGGCCATCGCCGAGCGGGTGGGCCGGCAACTGCGCCCCGACCCGGAGCCCGGCTGGGGCGAATCCGGCTCCTCCTCCGGCTGGCAGCGATGAGCGGCCCGGCCGGCTGGGCGGCCGACACCGAGCAGATCCGGGCGCACGCCGCGTTCGTCGAGGGGCTGCGCTCCCGGTTCGAGGCGGTACGCGGCGCGAGCGCGCACATCGCGCGGGACGACCAGGCGTACGGGTTGCTCTGCGGGTGGATCTCGGCGGTCCTGGAGGACCGGCACACCCGTCAGGACGAGCTGGTCGACTACGTCGACGAGAACCTCAAGCTGGTGGCGGACGGCCTGCGCCGCACCGCCGACAGCTACGACGGTGTCGACGGCGACGCGGCGAGTTCGCTGGACGCGATCAGCCGGCGGTTGCGGGCATGACCGACGAGTCCCTGGTCGCGGAGGTCCACTCCACCCGGGAGGTGTGGACGGGTTCGTCGCTGGCCGACGGCGTCGAGGGCCTGGTCGACGCGATCCGCAGCGAGGGCTGGGTGGACGACCTGCTCGCCGGGGCGGCCTTCGGGCTGGACGTCGCCGCCACGGTGCTCGACCCGTTCAGCGCGTTGCTGGCCAACGGCATCGGCTGGGCGATGGAATACTTCGAGCCGCTGCGCGAGATGCTCGACTGGCTCACCGGCATGCCCGACGTGGTCGCCTCGCACGCGGCGACCTGGGACAACATGGCCGGTCACCTCCAGCGGATGGCGGCCGACCTCCAGGCCCACCTGGCCGGCGACCTGCCCGACTGGCGGGGGCACGCCGCCGAGGCGTACCAGTCGCTCATGAAGAACAACGTGGACGCCATCGCCGGTCTGGGTGGCGCGTCCGCGGCGATGGCGGCGGCCACGCAGGCGGCCGGGAACCTCGTCTCGTTCACCCGTGACATCGTCCGGGACCTCATCGCGGACCTCGTGGCGCGGGTCGTCGTCTGGGCGGTCGAGGCGATCTTCGTGGTGACCATCCCGGTGATCGCCGCCCAGATCACCGCCGCCGTGCTGAAGTGGGCGGGCCGGATCCTGAGCTACACCACGGCGCTCGTCACCAGCCTCACCAACCTGTCCAAGCTCGTCAACGGCTGACCGGGGGGATCGTGGCGAAGCCCAGGGGACCGCACGGCAACACCGGCGACGGCGGGCATGCCGGCGACGGCGGGCATGCCGGCGACGGCGGGGAGGCCGGCGACGGCGGTGTGCCCCGGCAGCGCGGCGGCGGGCAGCACGGCCGGCCGACCACGGTGGCCGAGACCCACCGGGCCGTCACCGAGGCGGCGGAGAGCGGCCGGCCCGGCGGGCCGAGGTCCACCGACGGCAAGCCCACCGAGGGCGACGCCGACGCGCAGCGGCCCCAGAACGACCCGGAGCTGGACAAGCACGACCCGCAGAGCCTGGAGGAGATCGCCAAGGCGCGGAAGCAGGTCGCCGATCAGCTCCAGGAGATGGTCGACGACGCGTGGGACCACGTCGACCAGAACCGGGACTCGATCCTCCAGCAGGAGGGCTACCAGCGGCAGCGGGAGAAGCTCATCGAGAAGGGCTACCCGGAGGACGTGGCGGACCTCGTCGTGGAGCGGACGGCCATGGGCACCGAGGCCCACCGTGAGCTGGCCAACGCGATCGACAGCGAGGCGACCTCCATGCTGGACCCGGAGACGGGCTTCCGGCTGCGTACCGAGGTCGGCTACGACGCCCAGGGCGTGGAGACGCCGAGGGTGAAGGACCAGGACTTCCGGCCGGACGTCATCCTGGAGCGGCAGTACAAGGACGCGGCGACCGACGAGCTGGACTGGGAGGTCGCGCACGCCTACGACCTCAAGACCGGCCTGAAGACCGGCATCGAGCCGAGCTGGGCCAACAAGGTGCAGCGGGTCCTGGGCCTGCCCGAGCCGCCGGAGGAGCTACGGCCGACGCAGCGCCCGCTGAGCGTAGACTGAGCCGGCCCCACCGACCCGTGAAAGGTGCGTATGTCCTCTGCTGACAAGGCGCGGCGGTGGCGGCAGATCCTCACCGACCTGCGCCCCGACCTGCGGGGCGAGTGGACGCTGCGGGGCGCCGGCCTCGACACGGTGCTGGCGCGCGAGCCACTGGGCTGGGCGCTGGCGTGGATCGGGTGGTCGGGGTCGCCCACCCGGCCGGTGGGCTGGGTGGCCGCCGGGGTGCAGCCGCTCGTGGCGCCCTTCACCGGCTGGGTCATGACGTACGGCCTCCGGATGGACGAGGTCCGGTCCGGGCCGCCGACGGTCGACCTGTCCGCCGGCGACGCGCTGGACCAGGCGCGGCGGTTCGTGCTGGACGCCGGTCTGGAGAAGATCGACAGCTGGCCGGCCGAGCGGCTCGCGGACGTGGCCGAGCGGGACTACGCCCAGGACCCGCGCCGGCGCCGCACCCACTGGCACCAGTTGCCCGGCTGGCGGGTGGTCAACGGCACGGCGTCCCCCGTCGAGCCGGCGACCGCGCTCGCCGAGCTGAGCCGCGACCGGGCCGCCGAGGCCTCCGGCACGGGCGCCCGGCAACTGGGCGAGCAGGCCGCGTTCTACGAGGGGCTGGTGCGCGCCTGGCACGACGGGGAGCGCGACACCGCGCTGCGGTTCCTGACCGAGCAGCGGGACCGGGCGCTGGCGGCCCGGAAGCTCGACCGGACGGTCACCCCGTAGGGCGATCCAGCCGCGCCACGACCGGAGCCAGCGCCTCGGGCAGCCGCACCTGCACGGCCCCGCCGGCCTCCCCCGGCACGACGCGGACCGGGTGGAACTCGCCCCCGTGCCACCAGAAGACCTGCTCGGAACAGGGGTCGGTGGCGGCCTCGACCATCGAGGCGACCAGCCGGTGCAGGGCCACCGCGGCGTCCTGCACCCGGTGGTCCACCCGGTGCAGCAGCACCGCGCTGTACTGCGGCGCCGCCACCAGCGCGCCGTGCTCGGCGGCCTCGGGCAGGAACCGCTGGACGGACATGAGGGCGGTCGTCACGAACGGGTTGCCGTCGGCGGCCAGCAGGCGCACCGACCCGCCGCCGGGAAGCTCGTGGTCGCGCACGTCGAGAGTGGTCAGTTCATGTGCCACGGTCTGCCGCACGGCGGTGCGCACCAGCTCCGCGGGCTCGCGGCCGAGCCGGGCGGCCTGGGCGAGGGTCAGCAGGTCCAGCCGCTCGGGACGGTTCACCACCACGGTCGCCGTGAAGTGCCCGGCGTACGGCACGGCCAGGTAGTCGTCGGCCTCGGCGGTCGCGGCGGCCGGGGTGAGGCGGAGCCGGAGCTGTGCGATGTCGACCGGCCCGAGGTCGGCGGAGACGCTGTCCGGCAGCTCCCGGCGGATCGCCGCGACCCAGTCGGCCACCAGCTCGGGCCACGCCTGCCGCGGCTGGTCCCGGCAGGCGCGCAGGAGCGGTGTCAGGGACACCCGGGCCCGGCCGCCGGGAACGGCGACGACGATCTCGTCGCGGTCCGGCGCGACGCGGGCTCCCGGCAGGCGGCCCGGCAGCGCGTCCTCGACCAGAGCGCGGACGTTGCCCATCAGGTCTACGTTCTGCGACGACGCCACGCTGCATTCATACCATCGGCCCGCGAACGGCGGCGAACCCCGGAGCCGGCCGGGTGTGGTCCGCGGGCCCTCGGGTAACCGGCGTGCCGAGGGAGGGGATGTCGTGACGGATGAGGCACCGGACTACTTCCAGCCCGAGCACGGCCTGGTCGTCACGCACCTGCTGATCGTGCGGGACGTGGACCGCTCGCGGGAGTTCTACCGCGACGTCCTGGGCGCCACGGTGGTGCGGGACCGGCGGCCCGCCGTGCTCCGCCTGCACAACAGCTACCTCGTGCTCAACGACGAGGGCGGCCCGACCGACGACAAGCCGACCGTGACGGCGCGGGCGCCGGCCGACCCGGACACGCTGAGCGGCGCGCTCAACATCCGCGTCACCGACGTACGGGCCGTCTACGAGCTGTGGCGTTCCCGGGGCGGTGAGTTCCTGACCGAGCCGAAGGACCATGGCGTGGAGATCCGGTGCTACCTGCGCGACCCCGACGGGTACCTGATCGAGCTGGGCCAGGGCACCGGGATCCTGGCCGAGATGGGCCGGGGCGTGCCGCGGTGAGCCGCACGGCGTCCGTCACGAGCGTCCATGTCGATACCCTTCACTGCCTGTCGCTGCGCTGAAAAAATTGCCACTCCGGCCGGCGCTCCCCGCCGGGCCGTTTGGCCGGCGGCCATCCCGGAAAGAGTGGGCGGCATGAGCTGGGCCCGTAGAGCCGTACCCGCCGCCGTCGCCGCCGTCGCGGCCCTCGCCGCGCGCGACCTGCTGCAACGCGACCACGCGCTGCTGCGCAACTTCCCCGTCCTCGGCCGCGCCCGCTACCTGCTGGAGTCGATCGGGCCCGAGCTGCGCCAGTACATCGTGGCCGGCAACAACGAGGAGCGGCCGTTCACCCGCGACCAGCGGCGCTGGGTGTACGCGTCGGCCAAGCAGGAGAACAACTACTTCGGGTTCGGCACGGACAACGACATCGAGTACACCCCCGGCTACCCGATCATCAAGCACCGCACGTTCGGCCGGGCGGTGCCGCCGTCCTCCCCGGGCGCCGCGCACGACGTGACCCTCCCCTGCGCGAAGGTCCTCGGCGGCGCCCGGGGCCGGGCTCGCGCCTTCCGCCCCGAGTCGGTGGTCAACATCTCCGGCATGAGCTTCGGCTCGCTGTCCGGCAAGGCGGTCGAGGCGCTCAACCGGGGCGCCGCCCTGGCCGGCTGCCTCCAGAACACCGGCGAGGGCGGGCTGTCGCCGTACCACCGCAATGGTGGTGACCTGGTCTTCCAGATCGGCACCGCGTACTTCGGCTGCCGGGACGAGCGCGGCCGGTTCGACCTCGCCCGGCTCAAGGACCTGGTGGCGGGCGCACCGGTCCGCGCGCTGGAGATCAAGCTCAGCCAGGGCGCGAAGCCGAGCCTCGGCGGTCTGCTGCCGGCCCCGAAGGTCTCCGCCGAGATCGCCGCCACCCGCGGCGTCACACCGGGACAGGACTGCGTCAGCCCGTCGCGGCACGCCGAGTTCTCCGACTGCGACAGCCTGCTGGACTGGGTGGAACTGCTGGCCGCCGAGACCGGCCTGCCGGTCGGCATCAAGTCCGCCGTCGGCGACCTGGGCTTCTGGGAGGAACTGACCACGCTCATGCGCGACACCGGCCGCGGCGTGGACTTCGTGACCGTCGACGGCGGCGAAGGCGGCACGGGCGCCGCGCCGCTGATCTTCACCGACTCGGTGTCGCTGCCGTTCCAGCAGGGCTTCTCGCGGGTCTACCGGATCTTCGCCGAACGGGACCTGCACGAGCAGGTGGTCTTCATCGGCGGCGGCAAGCTCGGGTTGCCGGACAACGCCGTGGTCGCCTTCGCGCTCGGCGTCGACCTGGTCAACGTGGGCCGGGAGGCCATGCTGGCGATCGGCTGCGTCCAGGCGCAGAAGTGCCACACCGACACCTGCCCCACCGGGGTGGCGACCCAGAACCCGTGGCTGGCCCGGGGCCTCGACCCGGCCCGCAAGTCGGTGCGGGCCGCCAACTACATCCGCACGCTGCGGCGCGACCTGGTGAAGGTCGCCGAGGCGTGCGGCGTCGAGCATCCCGGGCTCATCGACACCGGCGCGGTCGAGGTCCTCGACGGCCGTACCGCCTCCACCCCGCTGGACCAGGTGTACGGGTACCGCCCCGGCTGGGGGCTGCCGTGCGCCGCCGACCGGGCCGAGATCATCCGGCTGATGACGGCCGAGGCGCCGCAGGGCGGCAGCGCGCCGCCCTCCCCGACCGCCGTGGGGTGATCAGGAACGGTCAGGTGGGCGGTTCCTCGCCGGTCTGCTCGCGCACCATGAACGTCGCGTACCAGTCGGGCCAGTTCGGGTCCGTCGCGCCGGTGCGCTTCTCGTGCTCGCCGTGGGCCTCCGCGGCCCGGCGCAGCGCGCCGGCCAGGTCGGGGGTGGAGGCGTACGAGGTGGTGCCGCCCGTGATCCGCCCGGGCAGCCGGGTGGTGATCTCCTGGAGCAGCCACTCGTTGCCGTCGGGATCGGTGAACGTGGCGCGCGAGAGGTAGCTGCGGCGTTCCGGATCCGGACCGTTGACCATCCCGGCCGGCCCGGGATGGAAGATCTCGCTCACCCGCACACCGGCGGCGGTCACCGCGCGCCGGGCCGCCTCGACGTCCGCGACGATCAGGTACGCCTTGGCCGAGCCGGGACTGGCGACGGTCAGGGTGGGACCGAACTGGATCGAGCACCCGGAGCCCGGCGGGGTGAACTGGACGATGCCGGGCGGTGTCTGGTCGAGCCGCCACCCGAGCCGCCCGTAGAACTCCTTGGCGCGGTCGACGTCCGCCACCGGGAGGACGATCACCTCGAGCTTCTGGTCCATGTCTCTGCTCGCGGCGTCCGTCGCGCTCATCGCGGCCTCCCTGCGCCAACCGGGGCTCTCCCCCGCCACGTTACGGGCCGCCGGCCTTGATCCGGCGCGGAACGGGTAGACGTCAGCCCCCGGGCACGGCCGCGTCGGCGCCCGGGACCGGTGACTGCCACGGGAGATCGATGTCGGACACGCCGAGGAGCGCGGACGAACGGCCGGTCGAGGTCGTGGAGGTGCGGGTGCACGGCGTCTCGGGCGCCGGCCCCGAGCAGGTGCTGGACCGGCCGAACGTGCACCAGGTGGCCGGTGACCGCAGCGGCGGCTTCTACCGGCCGCGGGCCGGCTACCCGGACACGACCGGGGCGGGCGGGGTGCTGCTGGAGGCGTACCGGTGGCGCGACCTCCCCTCGGGCCGGGCGGTCCGCACGCTGTCCCTGGTGTTCCTGCTGCCGTTCATGCTCGGCAACATGGCGATCTGGATGCACCCGCCCGGCGCCGGCCTGTCCGCCGCGACCGTGAAGGCGCTCTGCCGGCTGCTCGCACTGACGCTCACCGCGGTGTACGTGGTCGCGGTGGCCGGGGTGACGCTGGACCTGATCGCCTGGAAGTGCATGGGCTCGCCACGGTGCCTGACCGGCCGGAACTGGCTGTCCTGGCTCGGCGAGCGGCCGCCGGGGCTGCGGCTGGCGGTGCTCGCCCTGGTCCCGGTCGCGGCGGTGGCGCTGGTCTGGCGGCTGAGCAGCCGGCCGGGCTGGACGTACGCGACGTTCCGCAGTCCGGACACGGTGTCCGGCGAGCACCAGCTCACGGCCGTCAGCCAGTGGGACACCGCGCCGCTGGTCTCCCGGCTGCGGGCGATCCACGTCGCCGCGGCCTTCGCCACGCTGGACGCCGTCCTGCTCGCCGCGCGCTCCGCCGGAGGGCGGGCCTCGGTCGCGACCACCGCGCTGCTGGTGCTGACCGCGGCGGTGCTTGCGGCGTGCGTGGTGCTGGTCTGCGTCCATCCGCTGCTGGACCGCGCCACGCCGGCCCCCCGCGTCGAACGGAACCTGCGCCGCCTGCGCACCACGGCGTGCCTGCTCACCCTCGCCGTCGTGGTCGTCGTGGTGGCCGAGCCGGGCCCGTGGGCCGCCCGGACGGGACTGCCCGGGTACGGGGAGATCGTCAGCCTCCTCTTCGCCACGCAGACCGTCCTCCTAGTCGTCCTCGGGGCGGCCGTGCTGCGGGCGCGCCCCCGGGTGCCGGGCGGGCCGCGCCTGCGGGCGCTCGGCGCCCCGGTCATCGACGCGGTCGCCGCCGGGGTGGGGGTGGCGTACTCCGCCGAGCTGGTCTACCGGGTGGCGGACCTGCTGGACCGCAGCGCACCCACCGCCGAACGGCTGGCCACCAGCCCGCCGCTCGCGTACAAGTGGGCGATCTTCGGCTTCTTCCTGGCGGTGACGGTCGCCGCGGTGGCCGGCATCGGCATGGCGCTGGCGTCCCGGCCCGCCCGCCGGCGCGCCGCCGCGGACATCGTGGCCCGCGACCACCCCGACGCGCCGGCCGAGGCCGACGAGCGGCGGCGTGAGGTCGAGAAGGTCGTCGCGCGGGCCCGCTTCACCGAGCGGCTGACCCCGCTGGTCCTCACCTACGCCGCTCTCGCCGGGCTCGGGCTGGCCACCAGCACCCTGGGGCTGCAGCGGTGGTATCCCGGGGACGTGATCGACCGCTGGACGCCGATCCCGGCCGAGCTGGTGAACTTCGGGATCGGCCTGGGCAGCTACGTGATCGCCGCGGCGATCGTGGGCCTGGTCCTGGGCGGCCTGTTCGCCTACCGCACCCCCGAGTTCCGCCGCTACGTCGGGGTGCTGTGGGACCTGGGCACCTTCTGGCCTCGCGCGGCGCACCCGTTCGCACCCCCCTGCTACGCCGAGCGGGCGGTGCCCGAGCTCAGCCGCCGGATCAGCTACCTCACCGGGCCGGGGCGGACGGTGCTGCTCGCCGGGCACAGCCACGGCTCGATCCTGCTCGCCGCGACGGTGCTGCAACTGCCGCCGGAGGTCTGCGCGCGGGTGGCGCTGCTGACGTCCGGGTCGCCGCTGACCCGGCTGTACGCCCGCTGGTTCCCCGCCTACGTCCACGCGGACGTGCTGCACGAGATCGGGGAGCGGGTCGGCTGGCGGTGGATCAACCTGTGGCGCGACACCGACGCGATCGGGGGCTGGATCTTCGCGCCGGAACGGCCGGGCGGGCCACCTCCGGCCGGTGGGCCGGAAGGATCCGTGGACCGGCGGCTGCGGGATCCCCGGGGCCTGGTCGCGCCGCCCAGTGACACCGTCCCGCCGGCGATCGTCGGGCACCTGCCGGGCGCCACGGATCCGCGGCACAACGAGGCCGTCCGCGAACTGGCCGACCGGTTGCGGGACACCGCCACCGGGCCGCCGGCCAGCTGACCACGACCGGACCGGCCTTCCGCTCAGGGCTGCGCCGGGCCGGGCGCGGTCACCGAACCGGCCGCCCGCAGCCGCTCCGCCAGCGCGCGGCAGCGCCCCCGCAGCTCCGGCGGGTCGAGCACCTCGAAGTCGTGGCCCAGCAGCAGCACGTGCATGAGCACGAAGTCGAGGCTGCCGGCGCCGCTCACGACCTCGCAGCGCTCGCCGTCGCGCGGCCGGACCACGGCCGCCGACGCCGGGATCTGCGCGCGTACGGTGTCGGCCGGCGCGTGCACGAGGAAGCGTGCCCGGTGCGGGTAGACCCGGCTCGCCACGCCCTCCTGCACGTGGGTCGCCGCGTCCGGTGCCGGGCGCGGGCGGAAGCGCCAGGTCCGGGCGGACACGCCGGTCATCCGGTCGACGCGGAAGCTGCGCCAGTCGGCCCGGTCGAGGTCGTAGGCGAGGAGGTACCAGCGGCGGTCGGAGGCGACCAGGCGGTAGGGCTCGACCCGCCGCCGTCGCACCCCGCTCCCCGACGGGTAGTCGAAGCCGGCCTCGACCTCGTCCCGGCACGCTCGGGCCAGGGTCATGAGCGCCTCGGGGTCGACCGGCGGGCGGCCGCCGCCGAAGGACTCCACCGAGCCGGCGAGCGCGCGCACGTCGTGCCGCAGGCGCGTGGGCAGCACCCGGTCGAGCTTGGCCAGTGCCCGGAGCGCGGCGTCGGCCGCCCCGGCGACCGCGCCGCCGGCGCCGGCGAGCAGCGAGACCGCGGTGGCGATCGCCTCCTCGTCGTCGAGCAGCAGCGGCGGCAGGGCCCGCCCCGGGCCGAGCCGGTAGCCGCCGCCGACACCCTGGCCGGCGTGGACCGGGTAGCCGAGGGTGCGCAGCCGTTCGACGTCACGCCGGATGGTGCGCGGCGTGACGCCGAGCCGGTCGGCCAGCTCGGGGCCGGTCCAGACCTGACGCTGCTGGAGCAGCCCGAGCAGGGTGAGCACCCGCTCGGTCGTGCCCCGCTCGTCGCCGGTCGCCCTGCCCACGTGCCCATCCTTCCCGCGATAGCGGACCGATCCTGTCCGCCAGGGGTGTCAGAGTAGGCGAGAGACACGACGACCGAACGGAGCAACCCCATGAGCCGCCACTTCCAGGTCACCTTCGACGCCCACGACCCGCGGGCGCTGTCGTCCTTCTGGCGCGACGTGCTCGGCTACGTCCACCCCGGCCCGCCCGGAGTCGACCTGCCCGAGGGCGCCGACCCCCTGGCCGCGTGGGACGACTTCCTGGCCCGGATCGGCGTACCGGAGGAGCAGCGCAACACGCGGTCGGCCATCGAGGACCCGGACGGGCACGGCCCGCGGGTGTTCTTCCAGCAGGTGCCGGAGGACAAGGTCGCCAAGAACCGCGTGCACCTCGACGTCCGGGTGGCGCCCGGGCTCCAGGGCGAGGAGCGGATGGCGGCGCTGGAGGCCGAGTGCGACCGGCTCGTCGCGCTCGGCGCGAAGCGGGTGCAGCGGTACGAGCCGGAACCTCCGCTGAGCGCCGGCTGGATCACGCTGACCGACCCCGAGGGCAACGAGTTCTGCCTGGACTGACCGCTGCGAGGCCTAGGTGGCGAGGTTGCCGTAGGTGGGCCGTCCCGCCGCCTCGTACGTGAGTTGCAGGATGCCGTTGCGATGGCTCACCGACTCGGTGAGCCGGAACGCGGCCGGCATGGTGCCGTCCGCGAACAGGCGCTTGCCGCTGCCCAGCGTCAGCGGGTGGAGCCACAGGTGCAGCCGGTCCACGACGCGCAGGCGCAGCAACGACTGCACCAGGTCCAGGCTCCCGATCACGTGGAGCGCGTCGTGGCGGTCCGTCAGCTCGGCGACCTCCTCGGCGAGGTCGTCGCCGAGCAGCATCGAGTTCGCCCAGCCGAGCGGCTCGTTCAGGGTGCGGCTCGCGACGTACTTGGGCACCGCGTTGAGCAGGCCGGTGAAAGGGATCTCCGCGGGCGCCGTGGGCCAGTAACGCGCGAAGATCTCGTAGGTCCGGCGGCCCAGCAGGAGCGCGTCCATGCTCCTGGCCTGCGCGAACATGGCCGCGCCGGTCTCCTGGTCCACCAACGGCGCCTGCCACCCGCCGTGGGCGAAGCCGCCGGCCCGGTCCTCGTCGGGCTCCCCGGGCGCCTGTGCCACGCCGTCCAGCGTCACGAACTCCGTCACGACCAGCTTGCCCATGGGACGCCGCTACGCGCCGGACTGCGGGGTGGCCATCGTCGTGCCCGACCGCAGGGTCGCCAGGGCGCCGCTCCAGGCGGCCAGCTGGTCGAGCATGGTGTTCACGGCGCCCACCTGGTGATCGCCCGGCTTGAAGACGCTGAAGTTCTCGAAGTCGGTGAAGAGGGAGAGCGCCACCTGGGCGCGTACGTCCGCCATCTGCAGCTCGGCGACCACCAGGCGCAGGTGCTCCACGGCCCGGGTGCCGCCGACGCTGCCGTAGCTGACGAACCCGGCCGCCTTGTTGTTCCACTCGGCGTAGAGGAAGTCGATCGCGTTCTTCAGCGCACCGGAGGTGGAGTGGTTGTACTCCGGCGTGACGAAGACGTAGCCGTCGAACGAGGCGATCTTCTCGGCCCACCGGAGGGTGTGGGGCTGGGTGTACTGGCCGAGCGACGGCGGTGCCATCTCGTCGAGGTGCGGGAGATTGAAGTCCTTGATGTCGACGAGTTCGTAGTGGGCGTCGTCGCGCTGCGAGGCGATCTCGTGGACCCAGCGGGCCACGGTCTCCCCGTTACGCCCGGGACGTGTGCTGCCGATGATGATGCCGATCCTGGTCATGCCCCGTTCCTTCCGTCCGTCCGCCCGGTGACAGCGGGCGCCGCCGGCGGGTACCCGGTTGGCCTGGTTTCGAACGGCGGCACCGACAGCGGTCACCCCTGGGCGGTCACGGGGAGGCCGTGATCCGCGTCAGTGCCAGTCGCTGATCTGCACGTCCCTCGGCGACGGCGCCCCCTCGCCGGTCTCCACCAGCGACTTCAGGCTCATGAGGTAGGAGCCCCACTTGGTGCTGCAGTGGTGCATGAACTCCACCGGCTCCCGCCAGCCCCGGTGCGCGAACAGCACGATGGTGTAGTCGCCGTCCTGGCGGAGGTCCCACTCGACCGTGGTCCCGATCCACTCCTCGGGGCCGCCGACGACCCGCCAGGCCACGCGCTCGGCGGGCCGCAGCTCGACGACCTCCATGTCGAAGCCGCCGGGCGGGAACCGGAACTCGAGGACGCCGCCGACCTCCCCGCTCCCCTTCGTGTCGTCGGTCCACCAGCCGGCGAGCCCCTCGACGGTCGTCAGCGCGTCGTACACCTGGTCCGGCGTCGGGGTCACGACCCCGACCCGGTGCAGAATGTCCACCATCTCGATCCCCTCGTCCTCCGGTCAGTCCGTCCTGGCGCTCTGGATCGACTCGGCGATCCGCTTGATCCGACGCAGCCGGGCGTCCCACGCCGACCCGACCGACGACAGCTGGGCCACCGCCCGAGCGAGCTGGGCGTCGTCCACCCGGTACCGCTTCTCGCGGCCGGCCGGCGTCGCCCGCACCAGGCCGACCCGGTCGAGCACGCCGAGGTGCTTGGCCACGGCCTGGCGGGTGACCGGCATCCGCTGGCTCAGCGTGGTCGCGGTGCCGTCACCCTCGACGAGCAGGAGGTCGAGCATCCGGCGCCGGGTCGGGTCCCCGATCGCGGACCAGAGGTCGTCGTCGACCTGCTCCACCAGCGCGGTGCTCACGCCCGCACCCGCAGCGTCGGGGCGTACGCCACCAGCCGCGGCAGGAAGAAGTCCCAGCCACTGACGTGCTCCCGGTACTGCTGCTCCAGGACGGCCAGCTCCCAGCCCATCTCCCGGAAGCCGGTCTCGGTCATCCGCAGCAGGGTGCCGCTGCCCGACGGGGTCAGGTCGAAGGTGACCAGCAGCGAGTTGCCCTCCGCCGCCGGCTCGCCGGCCGGCTGCGTCCACCGGAACGAGAACGTCCGCGGCGGCCGCGCGTCGACGACGGTGAACGGCACGACCGTCCCGCCGGCGTCCCGGTCGCCGAAGACGATCTCGCCGACCGACCCGGGCGCCAGGTCGTACCGGGCGTCGTCCGGCCACCACTTCCTGAGGTGGTCGGGGCTGCTCACCACGTCGAAGACGATCTCGGGCGACGCCTCGACGTAGATCTCGCGCTCGATGGTCCCGAACTCCATGACAATCCTCCTGCAACGTTTGGTTGCACGTCACGCTACTCCGGGGACCGTCGCCGCGCAACCATTGGTTGCACTAAGGCTCTGTCGCCGCGCCGGGTACGCCCCTAGGATGCGAGCGTGATTCACGTCACTCCGGGCCGGAAGCCGTTGCCGCTGCTCGCCGCCGCGATCGTCCTGCTCCTGCTCGGCGCGGGCGTGGCGTGGGGCGTGGACGGCGCGCTCGGGTTGAGCCACGCTCCCGCGGCCGTGCCGCACGAGGACTCCGCCGCCGCGCCGCGGCGGGCCGCCGCACCGGCGCCGCCGCTGGCGTCCGTGGTGGTGCCCGACGACCCGCGCACCCGCAAGGCCGCAGCGGCGGTCGCCGACGCGCTCGCCGCGCGCGGCCTGCGCCGCCCGGCCGTCACCGCGGCCGGGCCGGCCGCGGTGACGACCCCGGCGGGCCCGGCCGCACCGGGCCCCGCCGCGGTGACCAGCCTGCGGGCGGCCGTGCTCGCCACGCCGGGCGCCGCGCCGGAGTCCTACCGGCTCGGCGTCCGCGGGACCGAACTGGCCGTCGACGGGACCGACGTCGCGGGCGTCGCCGCCGGTCTGTACCGGCTCGCCGACCGGATCCGCTCCGGCGCCGAGGCGCTGCCCGCCGCCGAGGCGGGACGGCTGGTCACGCCCCGGCTCGGCCTGCGGCTCACCGACGCGGGCTCGGTGGGCCGCGAGCCGGACCCGGCCGGCTTCGCCGCGGGCGACGACTACAGTCTGAACACCGACGTGGTCGGGCCGGCCCTGCTGCCCCGGGCGCCGTGGGTCGACGCCGGCGCCGTGGCGCGCATCGGCGCGCAGTTCCGGCAGTTCGTCGACCACTCGGTGGCCCAGGGCTACAACGCCGTCGTCGTGCCCGGCTTCCTGGAGTACGTCACCTTCGCGAAGGTGGGCGACGGGCACGCCGTCTACCCGCCCGGGGACACGCACGTCGACCGGGCGCGGGCCATGGTCGCGGCGTTCGGCCCGGTCTTCGGGTACGCCGAGGAGATGGGCGTGAAGGTCTTCCTGCTCACCGACATGCTCGCGGTGTCGCCGCCGCTGGAGGCGTACCTCACGCGGACCGTCGGCGGGCTCAATGTGGCCGATCCCCGGCTCTGGGCCGTCTACCAGGCCGGGCTGGCCGAGCTGTTCGAGAGCATGCCCTTCGTCGACGGGCTCATGGTCCGCGTCGGCGAGGGCGGCGCGGTGTACGCCGCCGACGGCTGGGACTACTCGTCGAAGCTCGCGGTCACCACCGCGGCGTCCGTGCGGGCGATGCTGCGGGCGCTGCTGGACACCGCGGGGCGGGCCGGCCGGGAGGTCATCTTCCGGACCTGGACGGTCGGCGTGGGCGCCGTCGGCGACCTGCACACCAACCCGGAGTCCTACGCGCGGGTGCTCGGCGAGTTCGATGACCCGCACCTCGTCGTGTCCACGAAATACACCCTCGGCGACTTCTACAGCCACCTGCCGCTGAACACCACCCTGCTCGCCGGTGCGCACCGCCGGATCGTGGAGTTCCAGGCCCGGCGCGAGTTCGAGGGGTTCGGCTCGCTGCCCAACGACCTCGGGCCGCTGCACCGCCAGGCGCTGCGTGCGTTCCTCGCCGCCAACCCGAGGGTCGAGGGCGTCTGGAACTGGACCCAGGACGGCGGGCCGCTGCGCGCCGGGCCGATGTCGCTCTACCTGCGCACCGGGTTCTGGCAGCTGTACGACCTCAACACCTACGCCGTCGCGCGGCTCGCCTGGGACCCGGACACCGATCCGGCGCGGGTCACGGCGGACTGGGCGTACCGAACGTTCTCCGCCGACCCGGACACGGTCGCCGCGATCGGGCAGGCCATGGCGCTGTCCCGGGCGGCGGTCACCCGGGGCCTCTACATCGGTCCGTACGCCGACCGGTCGGTGCGGGCGCTGGGGCTGGAACCGCCGCCCATGATGTGGATCTTCGAGTGGGACATCCCGACCGGTGACTCGGCCGCACTGGACAGCATCTACGCCGTGACCGGCGGCCGGGTTGACGCGGCGATCGCGGAGGGCGAGGAGGCGGTCGCGCTGGCCCGGCGCATGCGTGACCTGCTGGCCGCCACCGGCCCGGCGACGTGGCGGGACGCCGCGCTGCGCGAGCGGTTCAACGGCACGCTCGACTACCAGGTGAACCTGTTCGAGACGCTGGCCGCCTACCGGACCATGGTGCTGCGGCACGCGCAGTGGCTGGACACCGGCTCCCCGGCCGCCTACACCGGCTGGCGGGCGGCGACGACGGCGTACCGGGACGCGCGGGAGGTCCACCGGCAGCGCTACGGCGGCGACCTCGACCTGCCCGCGTACCGCTTCACGGCGGCCGACCTCGGCGCGGAGCGCGCGGACCGGGACCCCGCCATGGCGTGGGCGGCCCGGGCGCTGCTCGCGCTCATCCTGGTGGTGGTGCTGCTCGGCCTGCGCGGGCGGGGGTTCGGTGGCGCCGCCGCGCGCGGGCTGCTGCTGGGCGCGGTCCGGCCGTGGCGGGTGGCCGCGCTGCCGGCGCCCGCGTCCCCGGTGGACCGGCTCCTCGTGTGGCTGGTGCCGGCCGTGGTCCTGGTGGCGAGCCGGCTCGTGTTCACCTGGTTCGCCGCTCCCGCCCACCTGCTGGTCACCCTCGGTGGGTGGGCACTGTTCGCGCTCGTCGTCCGCCTCGCCGTCGGCCGGCGGGATCCGTTCCACCTGTGGGCCGTGGTCGGCGGTGTCGCACTGCTGCGCAGCGTGCTGCTCCTGGCGGCGCTCGCCGGGCGCGGTCCCGGGCGCTACTGGTTCGCGTTCTGGACCGCACCGACCCTGCGCGCGGCCTACCTCACGGTGGCCTTCGCCGCGTTCGGCTGGCTGTTCGTGGCCACCGCCGTCGTCCTCCGCGACCGCTACGGCATGCGCCGGCGCCGCGCCGTGGGGCGGACCCTGACCGCCGCGGGCGTCCCACTCGGCGTGCTGGCCGGCCTGGTCGCGGTGCTCGGCCTGGAGCGCGCGCTGACGGTGTGGAACGACCAGCTGGCGCTGCTGCCCTGGGGGCTGTCCCGCATCCTCGGCATCACGGTCTACCTGGGCATTCCCACCAGCCTCCCGGTGTACGCCGCCGGGGCCGGAGCCGCCCTGGCCGTTGCCGGGCTGCTCGTGTCGATCGGCGGGCGGACCGCCGGACCCGTCCCGGCGGGCGGCGGCCGACCGGTCCCGGTGTCCGAGGTTGGACCCGGCCGGGCCGGGTAGTCCGCCCGAGCGGCGGGGCCCTCCTCGGCCGGGCACACCCCGGTCCGGCCCCCAGAAGACGACTCGGGGGGCCCATGTCGGAGGCAGCAGCGCGGGACGGGCCGCGGCCGTCCGGCGACGTGGTGGAACTGCGGGTGCACGGGGCCTCCCGGGCGAGCGCCGGCGAGGTCCTGGACCTCTCCCGGACCGAGCAGGTGGCGGGCGACCGCAGCGGCGGCTTCTACCGGGTCCGCCGCCCGGCCTCGCGCACCGGCCGCACCGGGCAGGTGACGCTGGAGGCGTACCGCTGGGCCGACCTGCCCGCCGGGACCATGGCCCGGACCGTGGCGCTGGTGTTCCTGCTGCCGTTCATGCTGGTCAACGTGGCGATCTGGATGCGCCCGGCGAACCGGGGCTCCGAGGCGGCCGTCCGGTCCCTGTGCCGCCTGCTGGCGCTCACGCTCACCGCGCTGTACGTGCTCGCCGCCGCCGGCGTCGCACTGGACCTGATCGCGTGGAAGTGCCTGACCTCGCCGCACTGCCTGGCCGGGCGCGGGTGGTTGTCCTGGCTGGGTGGGCGGCCGGTCGGGCTGCGGCTCGCGGTGCTGGCGCTGGTGCCGGCCGCCGCCGTCAGCCTGCTCTGGCGGGCCAGCACGCGCCCGGGACGGGTGTTCGAGGCGTTCCGCGCCCCCGAGCCGACAGCCCCCGGGTGCCCGCTGGGCGCCGTCGGCCGGTGGGACGCGGAACCGCTGGTGGGCCGGTTGCGCTCGATCCACGTCGCGGCGGCGTTCGCGACGCTGGACGTCACGCTGCTCGCCGCCCGGGCCGCACCCGGCGCCTCGCCCGGCACGGTCGCGCTGGCGGTCGTCACCGGGGCGGTCCTGGTCGCCTGCGCGGTCCTGCTCTGCACTCCCCCGCTCATCGACCGGTCCGCCGCGGACCGGCGGCTCGACCGGGTCACCGGCACCCTGCGGACGACCGCCGTGGTCCTCACCGTCGTCGTCACGGCCCACGTCCTGACCGCCCCGCTGTCGTGGCGCGAGGGCGGCGGCCTGCCCGGCTACGACGCGATCCTCACCGGGCTGTTCGTCATCCAGACGACCCTGCTGGCCACCCTGGGGGCCGTGCTGCTGTTCCCGCGCCGGAACCGGCGGACGGGTGCCGCGCCCCTGCTCGGGCTGGGAGCGCTGGCGATCGCGGCCGCCGCCATCAGCCTGGCGGTGGCCTACTCCGCCGAGCTGGTCTACCGGGTCGCGGACTTCCTGGACCGCGACGCGCCGACCGCGGTGGGCGTGGCCGACTGGCCGCCGCGGGCGTACACCTGGGCGATCTTCGGCTTCCTCCGCGCGGCGCTGATCACCCTGGTCCTCGCGGGCCTGGCGATCCTGATCTCCCGGCCACGCCGGTTGGCCGCCGCCGCGGCGGTCGTGGCACGCGACCACCCGGATCCGCCGCCGGGAGCCGGGCCCCGGCTACGGCAGGTGCAGAAGGCGATAGCCCGGGCCCGGTTCACCGAGCACCTGATACCGCTGGCCGTCGTCTACGCCGGCCTCGCCGGGACCGGCACGGCCACCACCACCGTCGGCCTGCTGGAGCTGTGGCCGGGTGACGTCTTCGAGCGGTTCGCGGGGGTGCCGGCCGACCTGGTCACCTTCGTCATCTCGTTCGGCAGCTGGGTGATCGCGGCGATCATCGCCGGCCTGGTGCTCGCCGCGGTCTTCGCCTACCGGACCGTCGGGTTCCGGCGCCACGTCGGCATCCTTTGGGACCTCGGCACGTTCTGGCCCCGGGCCGCCCATCCGTTCGCGCCGCCCTGCTACTCCGAGCGCGCGGTGCCGGAGCTGGCCCGGCGGATCACCTACCTGGTCGGGCGCGGCGACGCGGTCCTGCTCACCGGGCACAGCCACGGCTCGGTCCTGGCCGCCGCGACGGTGCTCCAGTTGCCGCCCGAGGTCAGCAGCCGGGTCGCGCTGCTCACCTACGGGTCGCCGCTGCGCCGCCTCTACGCCCGGCTCTTCCCCGCCTACGTCGACGACGAGGCGCTGCACGAGATCGGCGCCCGGGTCGGCTGGCGGTGGCTCAACCTGTGGCGCGACACCGATCCCGTCGGCGGCTGGATCTTCGCCGGCCACCCGCCTGCGGCGGGGGACGCGACCGGGGGCCCGGCAGCGACGGTGGACCGCCGGCTGCGGGACCCGGTCGCCGTGGTGGCGCCACCCGGCGACAGCGTTCCGCCGCCGATCCAGGGGCACCGGCCCGCCGAATCCGACCAGCCGTTCACCGCGGCGGTGAGTGAGCTGGTCGAGCGCCTCGGCGAGCCGCCGGACCAGGGTGCCGTCGACTGACGGCCGCCCGGGTCAGCGGGCGGACTTCAGCCAGTCCCGGTAGTGCGTGGGCGGGCCGGCCGGGGACGCCACCGCGGGCTAGTTCCGGCGGGCCTTGACGCACGGCTTCGTAAGCCGTAGCTTACCGTTCGTGGCTACTTACCGAACGGACGACGGTTGGGACGCCCTGGGTGATCCCACCCGGCGGGCGATCGTCGCGAGCCTGGCCGAGCGGCCCCGCGCCGTCGGCGAACTCGCCGACGAACTCCCCATCAGCCGGCCCGCGGTGTCCCAGCACCTCAAGGTCCTCAAGGAGGCCGGTCTGGTCACCGACCAGGCGGCCGGCACCCGCCGGGTCTACCGGCTCAATCCGGCCGGCGTGGCCGCGCTGCGCGACCAGCTGGACACCTTCTGGAACCGCGCGCTGGCCGGCTACCGGGACGTCGTCGAACAACCCACCGAGGAGACCCCATGACCGAGGCAACATCCGTCGTCGTCCGCCGGCAGATCGTCGTCGAGGCGCCGCTGGAAAGGGCGTTCACCGTGTTCACCGAGCGGTTCGGTGACTTCAAGCCGCCGGAGCACAACCTGCTCCGCGCGCCGATCGCGGAAACCGTGTTCGAACCCAGGGTCGGCGGCCACATCTACGACCGGGCCGTCGACGGCAGCGAGTGCCGCTGGGCGCGCGTGCTCGCCTACGAACCGCCGGACCGGGTGGTGTTCAGCTGGGACATCAGCCCGCAGTGGCAGGTCGAGACCGATCCGGACAACACCAGCGAGGTCGAGGTCCGTTTCGTCGCCGAGTCACCGCAGCGCACCCGGGTGGAGCTGGAGCACCGGCACCTCGACCGGCACGGCCCGGGCTGGCAGTCCGTCCGCGACGGCGTCGGCCACGACGAGGGCTGGCCGCTCTACCTGAGCCGCTACGCCGCCCTGTTCACCCCGGGCAGCTGACCTGCCCCACCGGGCATGTCTCGACCGGTGGCGGGTATCGCCACGGCCCGGCCGCCTCGTCGGCCGGGCCGTGGGACCGACCGGACAGGAGACGCGCATGTCGCACGAACCAGGCGTCGCGGAGCGGCCCGCCGTCCGGCGCACCGAACTTCAGCGGCACCCGGCCTCCGTGCCCGGCCGGCTGATCGTCCAGACGTTGTTCGAGATCCCGGTGGGACTCGCGTCGGGCCGGCACCGGCATCCCGGTGAGGAGGTGGGCTTCCTCATCCACGGCGTGGTCGCCATGGAGTTCGACGACCGGCCCACCCTGACCATTCACGCCGGGGAGCCGTTCCTGATCCCGCCCGGAGTCGTCCACAACGCCCGGAACATCACGGCCGACGTCACCACCATGATGCTGTCGACCTACTTCGTCGACGAGACGCAGCCGTTGGTGACGCCCTGCGACTGACGGACCGTCGACCGAAAGGACCGACCCATGACCAGCACCTCCGCACGTCCCGGCAAGCCCACGGTCGTCCTGGTGCACGGCGCCTTCGCCGACAGTTCCAGCTGGAACGGGGTGGTGGAGCGGCTGATCGCCGCGGGCGTCGCCGTGAAGGCGGTGCCGAACCCGCTGCGCGGCATCGCCGAGGACGCCGCGTACGTGGCGAGCGCTCTGCAGCAGACGCCGGGGCCCGTGCTCGCGGTCGGCCACTCCTACGGCGGGGCCGTCATCACCAACGCCGCCTCGCGGGTCGACAACGTCGTCGGCCTGGTCTACGTCGCGGCCTTCGCGCCCGACGACGGCGAGACCATCATGGACATCGAGGGAGCGTCCAAGGACAGCGTCCTGAACTCGGCGATCCAGCCGGCGCAGTACCCGACCGCGTCGGGCGCCGAGGCGGAGTTCCAGATCGACCCGGCGAAGTTCCACGACGCGTTCGCCGCCGACGTGCCCGAGAAGGACGCCGCCGTCATGGCGGTCACCCAGCGTCCCGTCTCCGCGCTGGCCTTCTCCACGCCCACGACCGACCCCGCCTGGAAGAAGCTGCCCTCCTGGGCCGCCGTGGCCACCGGCGACAAGGCCGCCGGCAGCGACGCGGTGCTGCGCATGGCCGAGCGCGCCGGCGCCACGATCACCCGGATCGAGGCCTCCCACGTCGTCATGGTGACCCAGCCGCAGGCGGTCACCGACGTCATCATGCAGGCGCTCGGCTCCGTCTCCGGCTGACCGTCAGGCGAGGAGCGCGGTCAGCTCGGACACCACGGCGGCGGGCGGCGGCATGGCGGCCATCTCGTCGCGGACCTCGACGGCCGCCCTCGCCAGCGCCGCGTCGGTGACGAGCCGGGTCAGCACGTCCGGGGTGATGGCCCGGGCGGCCACCCCGAGGCCCGCGCCGCGCCGCGCGACCAGGTCGGCGTTGTGCCGCCGGTCCCCCGGGCCGGGTACGACGAGCTGCGGGACACCGGCCGCCAGCGCACCGAGCACGCTGCCCGCACCGCCGTGGTGCACGGACGCCGTCGCGTGCGGGAGCACCCGGTCCAGCGGCACGCGGCCGACCGCCCGGACGTTCGCCGGCAGCCGCGGCAGCCGGCCGGGCGGCCGGACCAGCACGATGTCGGCGTCCACGGCCGGCGCGGCCGCGATGATCGCGGCCGTCGGGTCGCCGCCACCAGGACCGGCGACGGTGCTGCGGCTCACGACGATCCGCGGTCGCTCCCCGGCGTGCAGGAGCCAGTCCGGCACCTCTCCCCCGCCCGAGTACGGCGCCGCCCGCATGGGCAGCCCCGGTCGCGGACCGGTGAGGCTCGGCGGTGACACCGTGATCATGGCGGCCGGAGCGCCGATCCGGTGCCGCCGCATCGGCCTGCTCGCCGTCACGGCCGCCACGAGGTCGGCGGCCGGGAACAGGTTGTTCTCCTGAAGGACGGCGGGAACACCGACCCGTGCCGCGGCGACCGCCCCGGCCACGCCGAGCGGCTCGTGGACGACCAGGTCGGGGCGCTCCCGCCGGGCCAGCGCCACCACGGCGTCCACGAACGCGGCGTTGGCGGCGCCGAACAGCTCACCGACGACGGCGGTGCCCGCACGCCCGGCCAGTTCCCGGCGGGCCAGCAACGGATGCCGCAGCAGCACCCGGCCCGCGATGCGACCGAACGCGAACCCCGGCGCGACGTCGTGCGCCGCCAGGCCGCCGAGGTCGACGGTGAGCGCGTCGCCGCCACTGGCGACCAGCACGTCGTGGCCGGCGTCCCGCCAGGCGAGGGCGAGTGGGACGAGCGGCAACAGGTGCCCCTGCAGCGGCGCGGCGACGATCAGGACCCGCATGGCCCCATTCAAACGGACCACGTGCGACGCCGTCGACCGTGGACGCGGGTCGGCCGGAGCGGCAGACTGCTGGCATGACACGAGGCACCGCCCTGGTCCGGCGACCCGGCGACCGGCTGGCCGAAGGCCTGGTGACCCACATCGAGCGCACCGACGTGGACGTCGCGCGGGCCCGGCGGCAGCACGAGGCGTACCGGGCCGCGCTCGCCGGCGCCGGCTGGCGGGTGCGCGAGGTCGACCCGGCCGACCAGTGCCCGGACGCCGTGTTCGTCGAGGACACCGTGGTGGTCTGCGACGACCTGGCGGTGCTGACCCGCCCCGGCGCACCGGAGCGCCGCCCGGAGGTCCCCGGCACCGAGAAGGCGGTCCGGGAGGCCGGCCTCGAGGTCGTACGGATCGAGGCGCCCGGCACGCTGGACGGCGGCGACGTGCTGCAGATCGGCACCACGGTCCACGTGGGCCGCGGGGGCCGCACCAACGACGCGGGCATCGCCCAGCTGGCCGCCCACCTGGCGACCCGCGGGCGCACGGTGGTCCCCGTCCCGCTGCGCGACGTGCTGCACCTGAAGTCGGCCGTGACGGCGCTGCCCGACGGCACCCTGCTCGCGCTGCCCGACCTGCTCGACACGACCGTGCTGCGGCAGCCGCTGCGCGCGGTCGACGAGGAGGCCGGCTGCCATGTCGTGCCACTCGGGGACGACCTCGTGCTGATGGCCGCGTCGGCGCCGCGCACCGCGGCGCTCGTGTCGGGCCTCGGCTTCACGCCCGTCGTCGTCGACATCGACGAGTACGAGAAGCTCGAAGGCTGCGTCACCTGCCTGAGCGTGCTGATCCCCCACGCCTGAGCCCATAGTTGTGACCTGGGTCACAACGAATGAACCTTCACCCGCCGGCCACGTCCGGAGCCCCTGGACACCCCTCGCGTTCATCCAGGGAGAATCATGCGTTCAGTTCGCACGTTATCGGCGCTGGCACTGCTGGTGCTGGGCGTCTCGGCGGCGGCTCCGGGCACCTCACCGGTGTCCGCGCAGCCCCGCGCCGCGAAGCCGGCGACCACACCCCCGGTCGCGGCCAAGCCCCGGACGGTCACCCTGCTCACCGGCGACACCGTCCACGTCAGCACCGTCAACGGCCAGACGGCCGTGAACGTCGTACCGGGCAAGGGACGGGAACGGATCCCGTTCATCACCCACAGCGCCGGCGCGGACGTGCGGGTCATCCCCGCCGACGCCGTCGGCCTGCTCAACCGGGGCAAGCTCGACCAGCGCCTCTTCGACGTCTCGATGCTCGTCGACTTCGGCTACGACGACAGCCGGGCCACCCTGCCGCTCATCGTCCAGCACAGCGGCGCCGCCCCCGCCGGTCTCGCCGGGAGCCGGACCACCCGGCAGATCGGCAGGGCCAGCGCCGTGGCGGAGAGCCGCGCCGACGCGGTGTCCTTCTGGAACAGCCTCACGTCGGCGAGCGGCACCGAGCGGCGCCTGCGGGCCGGGTTCGACAAGGTCTGGCTCGACGGGCTGCGCCACCCGACCCTCGACGTCAGCGTTCCGCTCACCGGCGCGCCGGAGGCCTGGCGCGCGGGCTGGACGGGCGCCGGGGTGAAGGTCGGCGTGATCGACACCGGCGTCGACCAGACCCACCCCGACCTGGCCGGCCGCGTCGCCGCCGCGGAGAACTTCACCTCCGACCCGGACACCCTCGACCGGGTCGGCCACGGCACCCACGTCGCCTCCACCATCGCCGGCACGGCGGCCGCGTCGGAGGGCCGCTACAAGGGCATGGCGCCCGGCGCGACCCTCTACAGCGCCAAGGTCTGCGTCGAGGAGGGCTGCCCGGAGTCGGCGATCCTGGCCGGCATGACGTGGGCGGCCGAGCAGGGCGTCAAGGTCGCCAACATGAGCCTGGGCGGCCAGGACACCCCGGAGACCGACCCGATCGAGGCGGCCCTGGCCGACCTCACCCACCGCTACGGCGTGCTCTTCGTCGTCGCCGCCGGCAACAGCGGCGAGGGCGGCGAGTCCACGGTGAACTCGCCCGGCGGGGTGAGCGAGGCGCTGACCGTGGGCGCCGTGACCAAGACGGGCGAGCTGGCCGAGTTCTCCAGCCGGGGCCCGCGCGCGGGCGACGCCGGCATCAAGCCGGATGTCACCGCTCCCGGCGTCGGCATCGTCGCCGCCCGCAGCTCGACCTCCGGCCTGTGGCCCAACGACGAGAACCCGCAGTACACCAGCCTCAACGGCACCTCGATGGCGACTCCGCACGTGGCCGGCGCCGCGGCGATCCTGACCCAGCAGCACCCGGACTGGACGCCCGAGCGGATCAAGTCCACGCTGATGGCGGCCGCGAAGCCGAACGCCACCATCGGTGTCTACGAGCAGGGCGCCGGCTTCCTCGACGTCGCCCGGGCGATCCGGCAGACCGTCACGGCGAGCCCGGTCAGCGTCGCCTTCGGGCGGACCACCGCGGCGCAGCAGCAGACGATCACGTACGCGAACAGCGGCTCGACCGCCCTCACGCTGGCGGTCTCCCTCGACGCGAAGGACGCCGACGGCGCCCCGGCGCCGGCCGGCCTGTTCAGCCTCAGCGCCACCTCGGTGACGGTCCCGGCGGGCGGCACGGCCGGCGTGACGGTCACCGTGCAGGCCGGGACCGGCCTGCCCGACCGCTACTTCGGCGGTGAGGTGACCGCCACCGGCGACGGCGCGCAGGTGCAGACCCCGGTGGCGCTCGACGTCGCCCGCCACCGGCTGAGCCTCAAGCTCGTCGGGCCGGACGGCGGGGCGCCCACCCCGGACCAGGGCTGGGTGACCCTCCTGACCGACCTGGACCGGCAGACCACGACGGTCTTCGACGACCCCGCGACCACCACCTACCAGGTCCGCGCGGGCCGTTACCTGCTCCAGACCTACCTGTTGACCGGCGACCCGTTCCTCCCGCAGATCACGTCGCTGATGCGCCCGAGCCTCGACCTGACCGGCGACCAGGCGCTGACCATGGACGCCCGCCTGGCGAAGCCCGTCGTGGTGTCGGTGCCGAACGCCAGGGCCACCGCGGTCCACCAGGAGTTCGGCTGGACGATCCGGACCGAGCAACCGCAGATCTGGGGTAGCAACGACCCGTTCGGTGTGCTCATGGGCCTGCCCTTCGACCACCTGCGGACCGCGCAGATCGGGGCCGGCAGGACGCCCGGCTTCGTGTCCTACCTCAACGGGATGTGGGGCCAGGTCGCCGAGGACGGCAGCCTGCACAACAGCCCGTACGCCTACCGGGTCTACCTCTACGAGCCCGAGAAGATGATGACCGGGCTGACCCGCAGGCTGCGCGCCGGCGACTTCGCCACGGTGCGTTCCCGGATCAGCGCGGACGTGGCCGGCGTGCCGGTCGCCCGGACCGCCGTGGCGCACGCGCCGGGCAACTCGCCGATCTACCGGGACGAACGCAACGTCCCGCCGAGCTTCACCTACGACGTGCCGAGCACCGTCACCGAGTACTACAACCAGGACAAGCAGGCGGTGTGGCAGTCGACCTCGTCCCAGCTGCGGTACACCTACTACGAGTCGGCGTGGACCAGCTTCCGCCCCGGGCGCACGTACGACGTGAAGTGGGCCACCGGCGTGGCCGGGCCGGTCTTCCCGGAGCCGAACTTCGGCCAGCAGTTCGCCACCCGCTACTGGGGCGACACGCTGGGCGGCCCCGGGCCGCTGCACGGTGACGGCACCGGGCACATGGGCTTCCGCCATGTTCGCGGTGGCAGCGTGCAGGTGGACCTCTACCGCAACGGGGTCAAGGTCGGCGAGGCGAACCAGACGCCCTGGGTGTGGGACGTGCCCGCCGAGAAGGGGAACTACCGGCTGGCCGCGACCTTCCGCAGCGACCCGGAGTTCACCCTGTCCACCGTGGTGGACGCGGAGTGGACCTTCACGTCCGCGCACGTGCCCGACGGCGAACTGGTGAAGCTGCCGATGACGGCGATCCGGTACAGCCCGGACCTCGACATCGACAACCGGGCGCCGGCCGGCCGGCTGTTCGCCGTCCCGGTCTCCCTCGACCGTCAGGTCGGGGCGGCGCCGGGCCGGACCCGGACCCTGACCGTCGAGGCGTCCTTCGACGACGGCCGGACGTGGCAGCGGTTGACCGTGCAGCGGCACGGCGAGAAGGGGGTCGCCTGGGTGCGCAACCCGGCGGGCTCCGGCTTCGTCTCGCTGCGGGCCGCCGCCACGGACACCAGCGGCAACACGGTCAAGCAGACCGTCCTCCGCGCCTACCGGTACTGAGGACCGGCCCTCGGACGCGGCGCCCCCGACGGCGCCGCGTCCGGGGTCACCGGCGGCGGAGCCGGTCCGGCCTCAAGGCGGCCCGGGCCGGGGGCAGCACGGCTCAGGCCGCCTTGAGGCCGGTGCGCAGGGCACGCAGGGCATGGTGGGTCCGGGACTTCACGGTGCCGATCGGCACCCCCAGCCGGCCCGCGACCTCCTCCGGGGACCGCCCGACGAGGAAGACCTCGGAGAGCAGGCTGCGCTGCGCCGGGCTGAGCCGGCGGAGCGCGCGCCGGACGGTGTGCGACGCCAGCGCCGTGCCGGTGGTGTCGTCACGGGCGGGGATCCAGGTCATGTCGACGAGGTGGACCTCGGCCGGGCGGACGCGCCTCCGCCGGACCCCGTCGATGACGAGTCGCCGGGCGACGGTGAGGAGCCACCTGCGGGCGGCGTCGGGCTCGTCCGGCACCGCGTCGAGGTGCCGCCAGGCCCGCAGCATCGTCTCCTGGAGCAGATCCTCGGCCGTCTGCGGCTGGTCCCGCGTCAGCAGGAGCAGCAGGCGCAGCACGGCACGGCCGTGGTCCGCGTGCAGCGCGGTCATGCGCTCGGCCCGGCCGGCCGGTGATCCGTCGGGTGCCCCCAGCACGATCTCCCCCATCCGCAGCAACAACCGTGAATGAGGCAGGAGCCTAGGGACGGCGGGTGCCAACGGACTGACACGCGAGTGCGAATCCAGTGCCGTCGCCGAGCGCGACCGGTCACCGACGCGGCGTGGCCGCCGCGAGCCGGCCGGCCAGCCGCCGGCCGGTCGGAGTGTGCCCGTACGGGATCAGGGCCATCCCGTCCCGCCAGGCGCGTACCGCGCCCTCCTGGTCGCCCGCGGCGGCGAGGGCGTCCCCGAGCAGCGCCAGCACCTCCGCGGCCGGCGCCGCCGCCGCGGCCTCCTGGTAGGCGGCGGCCGCCTCGCGCCAGCAGTCGACCGCCCGGCCGCCCTCCCGCCGGGCGGCGTACGCCTTCCCGAGCGCCTCCCACGCCTCGGCCACGCCGAGCCGGTACCGCGCCCCGCGCGACAGCGCCATCGCCTGCTCGGCGCAGCGCACCGCCTCGTCCACCCGGCCCAGCTCGGCGTTGCTCGCCGCCATGATCACCAGCGCGTCCGCGAGCAGCTTGTCGTCCCCGGCCGTCCACGGGCCCAGCGTCGCGGAGACGGTCCGGACGACCTCCTCGTGCCGCCCCTGGGCGCTCAGGATCATCGCCCGGTTGATCGTGGCCCGGGTCAGTTCGCCGGACAGGCCGAGCCGGGCGAGCAGCGCGAGCGCCCGGTCGAGATGCGCAAGCGCGGTCTCGTGCTCGTGCCGGAAGTAGGCCGCGCCGGCCAGGCTGCGGTGCATCCGGGCCTGCCCGATCAGGTCACCGCCCGCGCGGGCGGCCTCCAGCGCCACCTCGCCGGTCGTCGTCCAGTCGGCCCACCGGCCGCTGCGGTCGAAGAAGTGCTGCATGCCCAGGGCGAGCTGCCAGGCGTCGGTGTGCCGGCCCTGCCGGGCGGCCCGGCCGACCAGCGCGATGAGGACCTGCCGCTCGGCGGTGAACCAGCGCATGGCGTCGGCGTGGCCGGCGAAGCGCAGCGGCGTCTCGCCCGGCCCCGGGTCGATCATCGGGTGGCCTTCGGAGGTCAGCAGCCGGCGGTGCGCCTGGTAGCCGGTGGCCCGGTAGAACCGCAGGCAGCGCAGCTCCGCGGCGGCGCGCTCGGCCGGGCCGTCGTGTTCCTCGCCGAGTTCGGTGGCGTAGGAACGCAGCAGGTCGTGGGTGCGGTAACGGCCGGGCGGGTCCTCGCTGACCAGGTGCGCGCGGCTCAGCTCGCCGAGCAGTGCCCGCGCGGTCCGCAGCGGGACGCCCGCGAGGCCCGCCGCGCCGGCGACCGAGATGTCCGGGCCGGGATGGACCGGCAGCAGCCGGAAGAGCCGGGCGGCCGGGGCCGAGAGCGCCTGGTAGGACCAGGAGAAGACGGCGCGTACACCGCTCTGCGGGTCGTCGCCGTCGAAGCCGTCGAGGCTCCCGGGCGTCGCGGCCAGCTCCGCGGCGATCTGCGCCGGTGGCGTCCTCGGCAGGCTCGCCGCGCGGGCGGCCACCACGGCCAGCGCGAGGGGCAGCCGCCCGCAGGCCGCGATGATGGCGTCGACGGCGGCCCGGTCCGCCGCGACGCGGCCGGCGCCGAGCGGGCCCGACAGCGCCGCGCGGGCCTCCTCGACGCTCGGCAGGCCGACCGGCAACGGATGGGCGCCGGCCGTGGTCAGCAGGCCGCTGAGCCGGCTGCGGCTGGTGACGATCACCAGGCAGCCGGGGCTGCCCGGCAGCAGGTGCCGGATCTGCTCGGCGTCCCGGCAGTTGTCGAGCACGATCAGCATGCGCCGGCCGGCGAGGCTGCTGCGGTACAGGCCCGCCTGGGCGTGCAGCTCGGCAGGGATGCCCTGCTGCGGCACACCGAGCGAGCCGAGGAAGCCGCGCAGCGCCTCGCCCGGGCTCATGGCCGGCTCCCGCCCGTCGTATCCGCGCAGGTCGACGTAGAGCTGCCCGTCCGGGTAGCCGGCCGCGAACCCGTGGGCGAGATGGATGGCCAGGGCGGTCTTGCCGACCCCGGGCATGCCGTCGATCGCGAGCACCGCCGGCCCACCCGGCCGCGCGACCGCCGCGCGGGCGTCCGCCACGAGGTCGTCCCGGCCGGTGAAGAAGGGCAGGTCCGGCGGCAGCTGCGCGGGCCGCGGCAGTGGCGCCGGCGATCCGGTACGCGGCGGCCGGGTGCGCTGGTGCAGCAGCCGGTCGTACGCCTCCCGCAACTCCTCGCCCGGGTCCACGCCCAGCTCCTCGGCGAGCCGGCGGCGCACCACCCGGTACGTCTCGACGGCTTCCGCCTGGCGGCCGTCGGCGGCGAGCGCCAGCAGCAGCCGGCTCTGCAGCGATTCGTCGAGGGGGTGCTGCTCGGCCGCCTGCCGCAGCGGCCCCAGCACCGCGCTCATCCGCCCGCAGCGCTCGGCGGCGTCGGCGGCCAGGCGCACGGCCTGGGCGCGCTCGTCCTCCACGGCGAGGAACGCGGGATGCCGGAGGGAGGCCGGTTCCAGGCCGGCGGCACACCGGCCGCGCCACAGCCGCAGCCCCTCGAGGGCGTGCCGCAGCGCCGCCTCCGGGTCGCCGTCCTGCAGGCTCGCGGCCGCCCGCCGGCTCAGCGACCGGAACGTCAGCAGGTCGAGGGACTCCTCGTCGGCGCGCAGCCGGTAGCCCGACAGCTCCCGGAGGAGGTGCCGGCCGACCGACCGGGTGGGCAGGCCGGGTTCGAGCAGCCGCCGGAGCACCCCGACGTGCCGGTGCACGACGTTCGCGGCGCTGACCGGGGCCTCCTCGTCCCAGAGCAGGTCGACCAGCTCGGCCAGCGAGACCGGCTGCCCGGCCCGGGCCAGCAGCAGGGCGAGCACCAGCCGCTGCTGGCGCGCGCCCAGCGACAGCTCGGCGCCGGCGCGGACGACCCGGATGGGACCGAGCACCGAGAAACCGATCGCCTCGCCCGCCTCCGCCCGCACAGCGGCAACGGTAACCGGCCGACCTGCCGGCGCAGCTCGCGGCCGGGCTCCCGGCCTGCGGCGAGGACCGGCCGGCCCGCCGCTACCGGTCCGGGCCGACGTCGACCAGGCCGCACTCGTAACCGAGGATGACCGCCTGCACCCGGTCCCGCAGACCCAGCTTGGCCAGGATCCGGCCGAGGTGGGTCTTGACCGTGCTCTCGGAGACGAACAGCGCCGCCGCGATCTCCGCGTTCGACAGCCCCCGCGCGACCAGGGTCAGCACCTCCCGCTCGCGCTCGGTCAGCGCCGCCAGCCGCGCGTCCGTGCCCGACCGGGGTGGGGTCCGGCCGAGGTAGTGGGCGAACAGGCGGCGGGTGACGCTGGGGGCGGCCACCGCCTCGCCGGCGGCCACCACCCGGACGGCCGAGACGAGGTCGGCGGCGAGCGCGTCCTTGAGCAGGAAACCGCTGGCTCCGGCCCGGAGCCCGGCCAGCACGTACTCGTCCAGGTCGAAGGTGGTCAGGATGATCACCCGAGCCGCATGGGGGCCGAAGCGGATGCGGCGGGTCGCCTCGATGCCGTCCAGGCCCGGCATCCGCACGTCCATCAGGACCACGTCCGGCCGGGTACGAGCGACCACGTCCAGGGCCTGTGACCCGTCGGCGGCCTCCCCGACCACCTCGATGTCGCCGGTCTCCTCCAGGACCAGCCGGAACCCGGTGCGCACCAGCGTCTGATCGTCGACCAGCACCACCCGGACGCTCATCGCGGTACCGGCGCGGTCTCGCTCGGTATCGGCAGCGTCGCACGGAGCCGGAACCCGCCAGGGTCGGACCGGCCGGTCTCCAGTTCGCCGCCCAGCATGGCGACGCGCTCGGCGATGCCGCGCAACCCGTTGCCCCGCCCGTCCGTCCCGCCCGCAGCGCCCGTGCCGTCGTCGGCCACCTCCACCCCGAGCCGGCCGGGCTCGAAGACCAGCCGCAGCACGGCGCCGGCGCCCGGGCCCGCGTGCTTCAGCGTGTTCGTCAGGGCCTCCTGCACGATCCGGTACGCGGACAGATCGACCGCCGCGGGCACCGCCGCGGGCTCCCCGTCGACGTGCAGCTCGACCCGCATTCCGGTGGACCGCAACTGATCGATCAGCGCGGGCACCGCGTCGAGGCCGGGCAGCGGCGTGAGTCGCGTGTCCTCGGCCGGATCGGTGCGCCCGGCGGCGAGCAGCCGGCGCATCTCGGCCAGCGAGGACCGTCCGGTGGTGATCACGTGTTGCAGGGCGGTGGCGGCGCGGTCCGGATGCCGGTCCAGTGCGGCGGAGGCGCCCTGGGCCTGCACCACCATCACCGAGATCCCGTGTGCCACCACGTCGTGCAACTCCCGCGTGATCCGGGCGCGTTCCGCCGCGACCGCCAGCGCCGCCCGCTGCCGTTCCTCCCGGGCCAGGTCGGCGGTGCGCTGCTCGACCGCGGCCAGGTGCGCGCGCCGGCTGCGCATCGAATCGCCGACCGCGAACGCCGCGACCAGCAGCAGCCACAGCTCCGTGAGCGACTGACCGACATTGACCAGTCTGTCGACCGAGAGCACCGAAGCCGGCGAGGGCCCCGTCCTGATCCCTTCCCTGACCGGCGCCCCCTCGACCGGCCCTTGGGCGACCTCCTTCTGCGCAACCTGCTTGCCGGACCGCGCGAGCTCCTGCTGTTCGGCATGGATCCGGCCGCTCAGCATCGTCGCGTAGGTCAGGACCATGGTGAGCGCCAGCACGGCGAGCGAGAGCCGCCGGTTCCGGGCCATCGCGGCCACGGTGTAGAGCACCAGCGGAAGCGCCAGATCGAGCAGCTGGAACTTGGCGTCGATGAACAGGTGCCCGAACGTCCCGGCCCCGGCCAGTACCAGGGCCAGCGGCGGATGGTGTTGTCTGATCACCAGGCCGAGAACGATCAGCGCGGCGAAAATCCACCACAGTCGGTCCGCCGGGAGATCGTTCTTCTTCAGGTACTCGGCCGCGACATACGGGTTCGCCCGGGCCAGGAATCGCATCACCAGCCCGGGCCCCACGGTCAGCACGATCAGCACCAGCGCGAGGGCGGCGTCGGTCAGGAAGTGGCGCGGCACGAACCGGGGCACCATCCCATGGTAGGGAGCGAGGGCGCCGGCAGCGTCCGACTCAGGTGCTACGTCCGCGGTACCGGCGGTCGCCGAAGGACCGACTCCGGTCCGACGAGTTCAACCGCTGCGGCGGCCACCGTGGAGCCATGACCAGAACAACGTCCACAGTGTTCCTCGCCGCACTGCTCGCGGTCGGGGCCGGGGTCGCCGGGTGCGACCGTGGCGGTTCACCCTCCGGGGCGTCGAGCCCGTCGGCGTCGCCGTCGGTGAGCCGGCAGCAGCTCCTCGCCCTCGGCCAGGAGTGGGTCCAGTGCATCCGCGACCACGGCCTGGCCCGGATGCCGGACGCGGATCTCTCCCCGGAGGGATACCTCCAGTTCCCACCCAGCGGCGGATACGACTGGAAGGCGGACCTCCGAAACCATCGGCAGGCCATCGATGCCTGCAAGTCGATCGAGGACCGGTACCCCCCGACGGCCTTCCGCCCCAAGCAACAGCTCTCGGCAGCAGACCTGCGCAAGCTCGCCGAGTACGCCAAGTGCATCCGCGAGCACGGCATCCCCGAGTTCCCGGATCCGAACGCCGAGGGCGCGTTCGACCTCAGCGGGACCCCGCTGGCCAACGGCATCCCGGCCCAGCGGATGAACCCGGCGGCAGACGCCTGCCGGAACATCTGGAGCGGGGAGGTCCGCATCCAGGACAACAGCGGCGGAGGCAAGAAGTGAGCCGCCGGCGCGGGACCGGCACGGTGCTCGCGGTCGCGGTGGCCGCGCCGCTCGCCGCCGGCGCGGCCTACGCCCTCGGCTCCGAGCCGAGCGCCCCCGCGGCGCCCGCCGCCTCGGTGGCCACCGGAACCGCGGAGGTCACCCAGGGCACGCTCACCGAACGCGTCCAGATCGGCGGCGTCCTCGGATACGCCGGCTCCTACACGGTCGACCATCAGGGCGCGCCCGGCGTGCTGACCGCGGGGCCCGACTCGGGCGACACGATCGCCCGCGGCGGCGTCCTCTACCGGGTGGCCGACGCGCCGGTCCGCCTCCTGCTGGGCGATGTCCCCGCCTACCGCGACTTCCGTTACGGGATGAGCGACGGCCCCGACGTTCGCCAACTCGAACGCAACCTGGTGGCGATGGGCTTCGACCCGCACCACCGGATCACCGTGGACCGGCACTTCAGCAGCGCCACCGCGACCGCGATCCGGCGCTGGGAAGCAACCTGGGGGCGGCCGGCGTACCAGCGCACGGGACGACTCGGCCAGGGCGAGATCGTCTTCCTGCCCACCCCGCTGCGCGTCACCCAACTCCAGGTCCGGGTCGGCGGCACCGTCGGGCCCGGCGCGACCGTGCTCACCGGGACGTCGAACAACCGGGCGGTGATCGCTCAACTGGACACCGCGCAGCGCAGCACCGTACACGTCGGTGACCAGGTCGAGGTCGGCCTGCCGGACGCGGACCCGATCCACGGCCGGGTCACCGCCGTCGGCGACGTCGCGACGGCGCCCTCCGCTGACGCGGGCAACGGCCCACCGCAGCCGGCGAACCCGGACCTGGCGACCGTCCCGCTCACCATCGCGGTCCAGCTGCCCCGCGGCTCCGGTCTGGACCAGGCGCCGGTGACCGTCGACATCGTCACCGGCACCCGCCGCGACGTCCTGCTGATCCCGATCGCCGCACTGCTCGCCCGGCCCGGCGGCGGCTACCAGGTCCGTCTGAACGCCGGTGCCGCGGTCCAGGTGGAACCGGGCAGCTTCGACGAGAGCACCGGCCAAGTGGAGATCGTCCGCGGCCTCACCGCCGGCCAGACCGTGGAGGTGCCGGCGACATGACCGCCGTCCTGGAGCTGATCGACGCGCGCAAGGTCTACCCCGGCACCCCGCCGGTCGAGTCGCTGCGCGGCGTCACCCTCGCCGTGCACAGCGGTGAGCTGGTCGCCGTGGCGGGCGCGTCCGGTTCCGGCAAGACCACCTTGCTCAACCTCGCCGCCGGCCTGGACCGCCCGTCGGGTGGCTCGGTACGCATCGCCGGCCACCCGGTGGAGAAGCTGCGCGACCGGCAGCTCTCCGGCGTGCGTGCGCACCTTCTCGGGGTCGTCTTCCAGCAGTTCTTCCTACTGGAACGGCTGAGCGCGGCCGACAACGTGGCGGCCGGCCTGCTCTACCGCGGGGTGCCGGCCGCGGAACGCCGGCGGGCCGCGCACGCCGCGTGCGAGCGGGTCGGCCTGGCCCACCGCGCACATTTCCCCGCCGCGCATCTGTCCGGCGGCGAACGGCAGCGGGTGGCGATCGCCCGCGCGCTGGTCGGCCGGCCCGCCGTGGTGCTCGCCGACGAGCCGACCGGCAACCTCGACTCCGTCACCGGCGCCGGGATCGTCGACCTGCTGCGCGAACTCAACGGCGACGGCGTCACCATCGTGGTGATCACCCACGACGAGCGGGTCGCCGCGGCGATGCGGCGCCGCATCGAATTGCGGGACGGTCTGGTGGTCGCAGACCGCGGAGGTGCGTCGTGAGGTCCCGCCTGCGCGTCGCCGACCTGCTGCCGGTGAGCACCGTGGGCCTGCGGTCGCGGCCCGGCCGGGCGGCGCTGTCCATCCTCGGGGTGGCGATCGGGATCGCGGCCATGGTGGCCGTGCTCGGCGTCACCCGGTCCAGCCAGTCGGACGTGCTCGCCCAGATCGACCGGGTCGGCACCAATCTGCTCACCGTCGCCAACGGCAAGACCATCCGCGGCGAGGAGGCACGGTTGCCGGTGGCCGCGGCCCCGGCGGTGGCGCGTACCGACGGGGTGCTCAGCTCGGCGGCGACCGCGATGCTCGACGAACGGATCTACCGCAACGACCGGGTGCCGTCCGGCCGGACGGGCGGGCTGTCCGTGCGGGTCACCGACCCGGCGTTGCTCGCCACGCTGGACGCGACCCTGGTGGACGGCCGCTTCCTCGACGCGGCGCTGGCCCGCTACCCGGCGGTGGTGCTCGGCCACTACGCGGCCACGTCGCTGGGCATCCGCGATGTCACCGGCGACCCGCAGGTCTACCTCGGACAGCGCTGGTACACGGTGGTGGGCATCCTGGCGCCGGTCGAGCTGGCGCCCGAGCTGGACGGGGCCGCGCTGATCGGCGCGCCGGTGGCGGCCGCGCAGTTCGGGTACGACGGCAGACCGACCCGGATCTTCGTGCGGGCCCAGACCGAACGCACCGACGAGGTGGCCGGCCTGCTGGGGCGGGCGGCCAACCCGGCCCACCCCGAGGAGGTCGCCGTGAGCCGGCCCTCGGAAGCGCTCACGGCCCGGCTCGCGGTCACCGGCGGCGCCACCGTCCTGCTGCTCGGTCTGGGCGCGGTGGCCCTGCTGGTGGGCGGCATCGGCATCGCCAACGTGCTGGTGATCTCGGTGCTGGAGCGGCGCGGCGAGATCGGGTTGCGCCGGGCGCTGGGCGCCACCCGGCGGCACGTCGCGGCGCAGTTCCTGGTCGAGTCGCTGCTGCTGGGCGCGGGCGGCGGGGCGGCCGGGGTCGTGCTGGGCGCCACGGTCACGTACGTGCTGGCCACCGTCCGCGGTTGGCAGACGCTGGTGCCGGCAACCGCGATCGGTGCCGGGCTGGGCGCCGCCGTCCTCATCGGCGGGCTGGCGGGTGTCTACCCGGCGCTGCGGGCCGCCCGGCTCTCCCCGGCCACGGCACTGCGCACCGCGTGAGTGCAGCGCGAGACGACCGAACGGGGGACGAGCCCCGGCCGACCGCTGATCGGTCGACCGGGGCTCGTCGGTGGGCGCTGGATCAGGAGAGATCGAACCGGTCGAGCTCCATGACCTTGGTCCACGCCGCGACGAAGTCGGCCACGAACTTCTCGCGGGCGTCCTCGCTCGCGTAGACCTCGGCGAGGGCCCGCAGCTGGGAGTTGGACCCGAAGATGAGGTCGACCGCGGTGGCGGTCCACTTCACCTCGTCGGTGGCCACGTCCCGGATCTCGTACACGTGCTCCTCGGACTCCGACGCCTTCCACCGGGTGCCCGGGGAGAGCAGATTGGCGAAGAAGTCGTTGGTGAGCACACCGGGCCGGTCGGTGAGCACGCCGTGCCGGGTGCCCCCCACGTTGTTCCCGAGGGCGCGCAGCCCGCCGATGAGGACGGTCATCTCCGGCGCCGTCAGGTCGAGCATGTAGGCCCGGTCGACGAGGAGCACCTCCGGCTGGGTCTTCTCGCCCGGCCGCAGGTAGTTGCGGAACCCGTCGGCGCGCGGCTCCATGACCCGGAAGGACTCGACGTCCGTCTGCTCCTGGCTGGCGTCGGTGCGGCCCGGGTGGAACGGCACGGTCACCTCGACGCCCGCGTCGCGCGCCGCCTTCTCCACGGCGGCCGACCCGGCCAGCACGATCAGGTCCGCGAGCGAGATCTTCGCGCCGCCGGCCGCGTTGAACTCCTGCTGGATGCCCTCGAGGGTCGACAGGACCGCCGCGAGCTGCTCGGGCTGGTTGACCTCCCAGCTGCGCTGCGGCTCGAGCCGGATCCGGGCGCCGTTGGCGCCACCGCGCTTGTCGGTGGACCGGAAGCTCGCGGCGGAGGCCCAGGCGGTGGAGACCAGCTGGGCGGTGGTGAGACCGGACTCCAGGACCTTCGCCTTGAGGGCCGCGATGTCGGTGTCACCCACGAGCTCGTGGTCGACGGCCGGCACCGGGTCCTGCCAGAGCTGGGTCTCCGGGACCCACGGGCCGAGGAAGCGGCTGACCGGACCCATGTCGCGGTGCAGCAGCTTGTACCAGGCCTTGGCGAACGCCAGCGCGAACTCGTCCGGGTTCTCCAGGAACCGGCGGGAGATCTTCTCGTACGCCGGGTCGACCCGCAGCGACAGGTCGGTCGTGAGCATCGTCGGCTTGTACTTCTTCGACGGGTCGAACGGGTCCGGGATGATCTCCGGGGCGTCCTTGGCGACCCACTGCTTCGCACCGCCGGGGCTCGTGGTGAGCTCCCACTCGAAGCCGAAGAGGATCTCGAAGAAGCGGTTGCTCCACTGCGTCGGCCGGTCGGTCCACGTCACCTCGAGCCCGCTGGTGATCGTGTCCGCGCCCTTGCCGCTGCCGTGGGTGCTCAGCCAGCCCAGGCCCTGCGCCTCCAGCGGGGCACCCTCGGGCTCGGGGCCCACGTGGTCGTCGGCGACGCCGGCGCCGTGGGTCTTGCCGAAGGTGTGGCCGCCCGCGATGAGGGCGACGGTCTCCTCGTCGTTCATCGCCATCCGGGCGAAGGTCTCGCGGATGAAGTGCGCCGCGGCGGCCGGGTCCGCGTTGCCGCGGGGGCCCTCCGGGTTGACGTAGATGAGACCCATCTCGGTCGCACCGACGCCGGTCACCATCTCCTTCTCGGAGGCGTAGCGCTCGTCGCCGAGCCAGGTGTCCTCCGGCCCCCAGAAGATCTCCTCGGGCTCCCAGACGTCCTCACGGCCGAAGCCGAAGCCGAAGGTCTTGAAGCCCATCGACTCCAGGGCGACGTTGCCGGCGAGCACGAGCAGGTCGGCCCACGAGATCTTCTGGCCGTACTTCTGCTTGACCGGCCACAGCAGCCTGCGCGCCTTGTCCAGGTTCGCGTTGTCCGGCCAGCTGTTGAGCGGGGCGAACCGCTGGGCGCCGTCGCCGGCGCCGCCGCGGCCGTCCTGGATCCGGTAGGTGCCCGCGGCGTGCCAGCTCATCCGGATCATCAGGCCGCCGTAGTGGCCGAAGTCGGCCGGCCACCAGTCCTGCGAGGTGGTGAGGACCTGGATGATGTCCTGCTTGAGGGCCTCGACGTCGAGCTTGGCGAACTCCTTGGCGTAGCTGAAGTCCGTCCCCAGCGGGTTGCCCTTCGGCGACTGGGCGTGCAGCACGGACAGGTCGAGCTGGTTGGGCCACCAGTCCCGGTTGGTGCGCGGGCGACCCCCGGTCTTCGGGGTCGGCGAGTCGATCGCCGGGTTCTCGCTCTCGCTGCCGTGCGCGGTGACGGAGTCGTGCGCGACCGGGCAGCCGGCCGCCGCCTTCTTGTCCACGCCCTGCGCGCTCGAGGGCTGGTCCTGGGTGTCGCTCATCTACTTCCTTCCGAACTGACGGATCACTGGGAGGTGCGTGCGGTCGCGCAGCCGGGGCAGGTGCCCCAGTAGACGACCTCCGCCTCGTCGACCACGAACCCCTGGTCATCGGAGGCGGTGAGACAGGGAGCGTCGCCCACAGCGCAGTCGACGTCGGCGATCGTGCCGCAGGAGCGGCACACGACGTGGTGGTGGTTGTCCCCCACCCGCGACTCGTACCGGGCGGTCGCACCCGCGGGCTGGATGCGCCGCACCAGACCGGCGTCGGTGAGCGCACGCAGCACGTCGTACACCGTCTGGTGCGACACCGTGGGATGATTCGCCCGTACCAGGGCGATCACCGTGTCGGTGTCGACGTGCGGGTGGTCGCGCAGCGCGGCGAGCACCGCCAACCGGGGCCGCGTCACGCGCAACGAGGCCCCACGGAGCTGGGTCTCGAAGTCGGACGGCATGCGACGAACATAGCCCAGTCTTTTGGAATGAATCAAGTTTTCCGGGGATTCCACCCGCGGGACCGAACTCACTCCCCCAGTGTCAGGTGCGCGGACAGCGCGCGGAGGAAATCGGGCGCATCGAAGATCGCGCCGGCCGAGGCCACGCCGCTCGTCCTGGTCCGGCCGTCGAGGATGCGGTGGACCGCCTCCACCGCCAGCGGCGCGCTGACGGCGTAGATGTCCCGGCCACTGGCGGTGATCCGTCGTCGCGTGTCGCCCGAGCGCACCACCACGTCGACCGTGAAGGTCTGCGCGGACCGGCCGGACTCGTCGACCGCGGCCGGCGCGGGCGAGTCCGGTGACGCCAGGTCCCGGGCCGCGCCGGTGGTCATGTACGTGCGCACCTCCGGGATGGCCAGGTGGCTGGGCACGGTCACGACGTCGGCCATCGTGAACCCGCCGAGGACGGTCCGGCGCCCCACCGGAGCGGGGAAGTCCCACTCCAGGGCCGGCAGGTCGCCCGCGCCGAGGTGGTACTCCAGCCGGCCACCGGTGTACCGGACCCGCCGGCCGTCGCGCCGGTCCCGCGAGACGGTGCCCGACGCGAGCGTCCCGGCCGTGGGGTGCCAGCTGCTCAGCCCGTACGCCACGTGCGCCTCGTCGGCCGCCGTCCAGTCGCCCATGGCCGTGGTGACCAGCAGGTCGCCGAGCCCGCCGAAGAAGGCCATCGCCGGGACCACCGGGACGCCGGCGGCCCGGGCCCGGTCGGCGAAGTGCGTGAACGTGTCGAGGTTGGCCTCGATCTCCGCGGCCACGTCCACGTACGGATCCCGGCGCGCAGGGCCGCCTCGATCACGGGGGCCGCGGTCGAGGCGAACGGGCCGGCACAGTTGACGACCGCGTCCGCGCCCCGCAACGCCCGGTCGAGCGAGGCCGGATCGCCGGCCGACGCCACCCGGTGCTCCAGGCCCGGATGCGACGCGGTCAGCGCCTCCAGCCGCACCGGGTCGCGACCGACGAGGAGCGGGACGGACCCGCGCTCGCGCAACTCGCGTACCACGAACCGGCCGGTGTGCCCGTACGCTCCGAACACCGCCACGGTCTGACCCGAACCCATCTGCTGCTCCTTCGCCGGAAAAGATCGACTGAAAAGATCCTCCGGCAGCGGCCGGACCCGGGCCAGTGTCGGGAACGACATGACCCGTACAGTTTCGGACATGGCCACGATCGCGCTCGCCGCCACCGACGGGATGCTGCACTTCGAGCTCGCCATGGCGTTCGAGGTCTTCGCCCACGACCCCTCCGGCCTGGCCGACCCGTGGTACGACCTCGTGGTCTGCGGGCCGGGCCCGGTGGGGATCGGCCGCTTCCGGATGGAGCCGGACGACGGGTTGGACCGGCTCGCCCGCGCCGACACCGTGATCGTCCCGGCGGTCGAGGACATCGACGCGGACCTGCCCCCCGACCTGCTCGACGCCGTACGCGCCGCCCACGAGGCGGGCGCCCGGCTCGTCTCGTTCTGCACGGGCGCCTTCGTGCTGGCCGCCGCCGGCGTGCTCGACGGGCTGCGCGCCACCACCCACTGGGCCCACACCGAGGCGCTGGCCGCCCGCTATCCCCGGGTGGCGGTCGACCCGGACGTGCTCTACGTCGACAACGGCAGCGTGCTCGCCTCCGCCGGAAAGGCCGCCGCGGTCGACCTGTGCCTGCACCTGATCCGCCGCGACCACGGCTCGACCGTCGCCAACGCCGTCGCCCGCCGCCTGGTCGTGCCGCCGCACCGCGCCGGCGGCCAGGCCCAGTTCGTCACCACCCCGGTGCCGGCCCGCGACGACCACCCCCTCGGCGACCTGCTGCCGTGGGCGATGGAACGGCTGGACCGGCCGCTCACCGTGGAGGACCTGGCCCGCCGGGCGAACATGAGCTCGCGCAACCTGGCCCGCCACTTCGCGGCGGCGACCGGCACCACCCCGCTGCAGTGGCTGTCCACGCAGCGGATCCGGCGGGCCCAGGAACTGCTGGAGAACAGCGACCGGAGCATCGACGCCGTCGCGCGGGCGGCGGGCCTGGGCACCGCCACGACGCTGCGCCGGCACTTCCACCGCACGCTCGGCGTGCCGCCGGAGACCTACCGCCGCACCTTCCGCAGCACCGCTCCCCCGGCCTGAGCCTTCCCGCACGGGCGGGTCCGGGACGCGCCCGAGGAATGACGGCGACCGGCGTGGGCAATCGACCCGGGTACCGCCGGACGAGACCAGCGAGGTGCGCGATGACGGGCAGCAGCGGGCGGGGCGACGAGCAGCAGCCGGAGGCGGCGAACCCGTGGGTCACCCGGGACGGCTTCGACGCGGACGCGCCGTGGGGTGCGGGCGAGGACGATCCGATGGACGAGGGCAGCGAGGAGACCGCCGTACCGGAGGGACGCCGCGGTGAGCGCCGCGCCGGTGCGCCCGCGGGCCCCGCGGGCCCCTCGGGCCGCGCGGGCCGGCACGGGTTGGGATCGGTCGAGCCGACCCGGACGCCGATGGCGGGGCCCGGCGCGCCCCCGGACCCGGCGCCGTCCGGCCGGTCGTTCCCCGACGACGCGGACATCGACGTCCAGTCGGAGGACGCGCTGCGCACGCGCGGCCGGCGGTCCTGAGCGGGGCGGGCCGCCCCTGCCCTACACCCCGCGCCGGACGGCGGGTTCGACGGCGGGCGTCTGCCGGTGCACGTCCGTCAGGACGACCCGGCTGCGGGGAAGCGCCGGGATGCGGCGCAGCGAGATCGTCAGGTCCTGTCCCGGAACCGTGTAGTCCAGGCGCGCCAGCCGGCCGGCGAAGGCCGCCAGCAGGGCCACCGTGACGTCCTCGCCGGGACAGCGGTGCCCGGTGCGCGCGTCGGCCCCGCCCTGCGGGATCAACTCGTACGGGTCCGGAGCGCGCCCGACGAACCGCCCCGGGTCGAACCGGTACGGGTCGGGCCACAGCGTCGCGTCGTGGTTCTGCCCGTAGATGTCGAGCAGGACGAGCGACCCGGCGCGGACGTGCTGGCCCTGCCAGGTCAGGTCGGTGACCGCCCGGCCGCCGACGAACGGCGCGAACGGGTAGAACCGGCGTACCTCGTGGGCGAACGCCACGGCATAGGCGGCGTCGCCCGTGCGCAGCCGGTCGCGCTGCTCCGGCCAGCGGTGCAGCGCGTGTGCCGTGAACGCCACGAACCAGGACACCGCGACGGTGGGGCGGATGATGTTGAGCAGCTCGACGGCAGCGAGCTCGGCATCCATCAGGTGCCCGTCGCGGCCGCGGTAGGCGGCCACCACCTCCAGCGCCGATCCGGGCATGGCGGTCACCGTACCCGCCCGCACCTGCCCGATCAGGGCCGCGAGCCACCGCTCCCGCCGCCCACGGGCGCGCCGTGCCCGCCAGTGCCGTGGCCCCGGGGTGGCGAACCCGTCGACCAGGGCGACCAGGTCACGGGCCAGGGGCGCCACGTCGGCGCCGGTCAACGGGATCCCGGCCCAGGCGCAGACCCCGGTGGTGAGCACCCGGCTCGCCTCGTCGAACAGCACGATCCGCCGCCCGTCGCCGGCCGCCGCGACCGCCTCGTGCCAGGCCGCCGCCACCTGGTCGACCAGGGCGGCGACCCGGCGCGGGTCGGTGAGCACGGACCGGAACATGACCTTGCGGTGCCGGTGGTCGGCGCCGTCGAGCGTGTGGACGGCCCGGCGACCGAACAGCGTCGCCCGCACCGGTTCCGGGATGGCGCCGTGCCGCCGCACGTGCCGCTCGTCGTAGAAGAACCGCACCGCGTCGGGCCCGCGCAGCGCGACCGCCGGCTGGCCCATCACCCGGGTACGCACGGCACGGCCGCCGCCGTGGCGCCACAGCGCGGGCAGCCAGGCGTAGCCGCCCAGCGCCAACCCGAGGGTGTCGTCCAGGACAGGTCCACGCCGCGTCGCCATGACCGTGCAGTCCCCCCTTCATCGAGGGTGAAACGCCGCCGGCTAGCGGGCGGCCCGCCGGCGGAACGAGCGCCGGGCCCACAGGTAGGACAGCAGCGAGATCACCGCGCACCAGGCCAGCGCCAGGATCGCGCTGCTGCCGATGCCCGTGCCGAGCAGCAGCCCGCGCATCGTCTCGATCACCGGCGTGAACGGCTGGTAGTCGGCGAACCAGCGCAGGCCGGCCGGCATGGTGTCGGTGGGCACGAAGGCGCTGCCCAGGAACGGCAGGAGGGTCAGGAACATGGGCAGGTTGCTGGCGGTCTCGACGCTGTCGCTGACGAGGCCGAGCGCGACCGACAGCCAGATGAGCGCGAACGCGATAGCGGCGAGCACGCCGGCGGTGGCGAGCCACTCGACCGGGGTGGCGGTGGGCCGGAAGCCGATGGCCAGGGCGATGCCGAGCACGACGGCGATGCAGAGCAGGGTCTGCACGAGACTGCCGAGGACGTGCCCGGTCAGCACGGCGGCGCGGGAGATGGCCATGGTGCGGAAGCGGTCGACGATGCCCTCGGTCATGTCCATCGCCACGGAGATGGCGGTTCCCTGGGCGGCGCCGGTCACGCTGAACAGCAGGATGCCGGGCACCAGGTAATTGAGGTAGGCGCCGCGGTCCCCGCCTCCCCCGGGGAGTCCGGCGCCGAGCGTCTCGCCGAAGACGTAGACGAACAGCAGCAAGAGGACGACGGGCATGCCGATCAGCATCGCGGTCAGCGACGGGTAGCGCTGGATGTGGCGGATCTGCCGGCGGAGCATGGTCGCCGAATCGGTCACGGCGTAGGCGAGGCTGGTCATCGGTGTCCCCCGGTGGTGGCGTGGTCGGCGGTGGTGGATGCGGGTGTGCCGGTGAAGGCGAAGAAGACGTCGTCCAGGTCCGGCGTGTGGATCGAGAGGTGGTCGACCTCGACGTGCGCGTCGTCGAGCCGGTCGAGCAGGGTCCGCAGGGATCGGACGTCGCCGTCGCTGGGGACCTGCAGGGTGAGGGCGTCGTCGTCGGGCTGGCCGGTGGCGACGAGGTGGGCGGCCGCGTGCAGCGCCGTCAGGTCCGGGAACCGCAGCCGGATGTGCCCGCCGGGGATGCGCCGCTTCAGCTCCTCGGGGGTGCCCTCGACGACGACGCGGCCGTGGTCGAGCACCGCGATGCGGTCGGCGAGCTCGTCGGCCTCGTCGAGGTACTGGGTGGTCAGGAACACGGTGACGCCCTCCGCCACGAGACCGCGGATGATCTCCCACATGGCGTGCCGGCTACGGGGATCGAGGCCGGTGGTGGGCTCGTCGAGGAAGATCAGGCGTGGCTCGCCGACCAGGGTCATGGCCAGGTCGAGACGGCGGCGCATCCCGCCGGAGTAGACCGAGACCGGCTTGCGGGCCAGCTCACCGAGGTCGAAGCGGTCGGTCAGCCGGGCGATGCGGCGCCGGCCCTCGGCGCGACCCAGGTGGTGCAGGTCGGCCATCAGCCGGAGGTTCTCCTCGCCGGTGAGGAGGTTGTCGACCGCGGAGAACTGGCCGGTCACGCCGATCGCCCCACGCACCCCGTCGGGATCGGCGGCCAGGTCGTGGCCGGCGACGCGGATCGATCCGGCGTCGGCGGGCAGGAGGGTGGACAGGATCCGCACCATGGTGGTCTTGCCCGCGCCGTTGGGCCCGAGCAGCGAGAAGACGGTCCCCTCGGTCACCAGGAGATCGATGCCGTCGAGGACGACGGTGTCCCCGAAGGTCTTGCGCAGGCCGGACACCGAGATGGCCGGCCGGGTCGCGGTCGTTACCGCCATTGCTTCCTCCACTGGTCGAGCGCGCTGCGGAACATGAGGGCGCGAGCCATCGCCGGTCGGGCCGTCCGGGCCCGACCGGGGACGAGGGCGTGCGTCAGGAGCGGTGGATCAGGATGTCGCCGTAGGCCGTGCGAGCGCGTACCTCGGCCTTCTCGTCCGTGTCGGCCGGACCGGCGGTGGCGTCCAGCTCGTTGCGGACCTTGCCGAAGCTGGTGTGCAGGTCCAACAGGGCGGCGGTGCCGCGCCGGATGCCGACCTCGATCCGCCCGGCCGCCGTGCGCAACGTCGCCGAGCCGCGGACCAGCTCACCCACGCGGATGTCGCCGTTGGCGGTGTTCGCCGTGACGGAGGCCGCGGCGTGCTCGGCGGCCACGCTGCCGTTCGCCGAGCGGATCCGCAGGTCGCCGCCGGTCTCGCCGATCCAGGTCTCACCGTTGCCGTTCTTGAGGACGGCGTGCCCGCCGACGGCGCGGACGCTGAGCTTGCCGGAGCCGGTGGTGACCTCGGCGTCGCCCGCCACGGTCTCGGCGATGGCCGCGCCGAAGCCGGTGTGGAGGCTCAGCTTGCCGGCGTCCTCGACCTGGAGATCGCCGGCCCCGGTCTTGAGCCGGCAGTCGGCCAGCGGGCCGGAGCAGCTGATGGCGCCGACGCCCAGCTTGGCGTCCACGCCGGACGCCGCCGGCAGGTCGATGGTCACCTCGACGCAGCCGGTACGGCCGAAGACGCCGAAGCCGGGTTGCCGGGGCCCGCGGACCACGAGGCGGCCGGAGGCGTACTCGACCCGGGTCTGCGCGGCGGCGCGCACGTCGCGTTCGTCGGATTCGTCGGCCGGGCGCACCTGGACGACGGTGTCGGTGCGCGGGCCGGCGGTCATCCGCACCTCGCCGGCGACGAGGTCGACCGACGCCGAGATCGGTGCGGGGGTGTCGAAGGATGGCATGGTGCTCCCCTTTCGGGTGGTCGGTGGGGCCGGCGCGGTCAGCGCGCCCAGCCGGTGAAGCGCTGGCCGCCGGTGGCGGGACCGGCGAGGCGCGGGGCGTGGCCCCGGTGGTGCTGGCTGTCGGCGTCGACGGCGGCCGCCGCGGCCCGGATCAGCCAGGTGTTGATCGAGACGCCGGCGCCGGCGGCCGCCTGCTCGACGCGCGTCTTGAGGTGCTCGGGCAGCCGCAGGCTGATCCGCACCGTCGCCTCGTCCTCGCCGTCGGCGGGTGGCTGCGGCAGCGGCGCCGGCGGAGGCGCGGGTGCCGCCTCGTCCGCCCACTGCTCGGTCGGCGGTGGCGTCACGACGAAGCTGGGCTCCCGGTCCCGCAGGCGCAGGTCGACCGAACCGGGCGCGAGGTCGCGAGTGATCTCCGTGGCCGCCTCGGACAGCGCCTCCAGCAGGGCGAGCCGGATCGCGGACTCCAGCGGCGCGGTGAGCCGCTCGGCGACCTCCCGGGCGTCGTCCCCGCCCGCGGCGGCGGCGACCGCGAGCTGATGCCGGATGGCGTCGACGTAGGTGCGAAGTTCCATGACGCCAGTATGGCATCACCGTGATGCCAGATGCAACCACCGTGATGCCACCGGCCCGGTGGGCAGGCCGGGGGCCCTGGTCTTAGGGTGCTGATCTCGGCAGCGAAGGCCACCACCCCCGGAGGACCACCATGACCGACACGGCCCACCGGTCCGCCGGTTCCGCGGACCCGACCGGCGTCCCGGCCGCCGTCCCCGCCGGGACCCCGCCCACCGGCACCGGGCTGAGCCGGCTGCAGCACATCTACCGCGAGGGCATGCTCGGGCGGCGACCGGCCGTCCCGACCGACTTCGCCGAGCTGGAGCGGCGGGCACGCCGGGCCAGCAGCCGGATCGCCTGGGCGTACGTCGCCGGAGGCGCCGGCGAGGGGCGCACCATGCGGCGGAACCGGGCGGCCTTCGACCGCTGGGCGATCGTCCCCCGCATGGCGGCCGGCGCGGTCGAGCGGGACCTGTCCGTCGACCTGCTCGGCACCCGCCACGCCAGCCCGGTCCTGCTCGCCCCGGTCGGCGCCGGCGCCCTCATGGGCCGGGACAGCGACCTGTCCATCGCCCGCGCCGCGGCCGCCACCGGCACCGGGTACGTCTTCTCCAACCAGGGCTGCAACACCATGGAGGACTGCGCCGCCGCCATGGGCGACACTCCGCGCTGGGTACAGCTCTACTGGAGCAAGGACGAGGGCCTCGTGGACAGCCTGATCCAGCGGGCCGAGTCGATCGGGGCCGGCGCCCTCGTGGTCACCCTGGACACCACCGTGCTCGGCTGGCGGCCGCAGGACCTCAACCTCGGGTTCCTGCCGTTCACCCGCGGCGTCGGCATCGCCCAGTACACCTCGGATCCCCGCTTCGCCGCCATCGTCGCCGAACGGGTGGCCCGGCCGGCCACGAAGCAGGACGTCCGGATCACCCTGAGCGCCGTACGCACCCTGCTGGCCATGACCCGCAACCACCCCGGGCGATTCTGGCGCAACCTGCGCTCGCCCCTGCCCCGCGCCTCGGTGGAGACGTTCCTGGACGTCTACTCCAACCCGGGGCTGTCCTGGCAGCACCTGGCGACCCTGCGGGAGCGCACCCGGCTGCCGGTGGTGCTCAAGGGCATCCTGCACCCGGACGACGCGCGCCGCGCGTTCGACCTGGGCGCGGACGCAATCGTGGTGTCCAACCACGGCGGCCGGCAGGTCGACAACGCCATCGCCTCCCTCGACGCCCTGGTCGCGATCCGCGACGCCATCGGCCCGGAGCCGACGGTGCTGCTCGACAGCGGCATCCGCACCGGGGCGGACGTCTTCGTGGCGCTCGCCCTAGGCGCCGACGCGGTCCTGCTGGGCCGGCCGCACCTGTACGGGCTGGCGCTCGCCGGACAGCGCGGCGTGGAGGACGTCATCCGCAACGTGGTGGCCGAACTCGACCTCACCATGGCGCTCTCCGGCGCCCGGGACGTCCCCGCCGTCACCCGCGACCTGGTCTCCGCCGCCGGGTGACGGCCGGCGTTCACAGGGCCAGGGCGCCCAGCTCGGCGCGGCCGGTGACGCCGAGCTTCGGGTAGGCCTTGTACAGGTGGTAGGCGACCGTCTTGGGGCTGAGGAAGAGCTGCGCCGCGATGTCCCGGTTGGAGAGCCCCTGCCCGGCGAGCCGGGCGATCTGCAGCTCCTGCGGGGTGAGGTCGGCGGCGGCCGATGCCGTGGGCTGCGGTGCGCGCAGGCCGGTCGCCTCCAGCTCGCCGCGGGCCCGCACCGCCCACGGCGCCGCCTCCAGCCGGTCGAACGTCTGCAGGGCCCGGTGCAGCAGGCCGCGCGCCTCGGTACGGCGCCGCGCGCGGCGCAGCCACTCCCCGTACAGCAGCTCGGTGCGCGCCTGCTCGAACGGGCGGCCACCGGCCTTCAGGGCGAGCAGATGGTCCTGTTCGTCGCCGGTGAGCAGCGCGCGGCACCGGTGCGCCAGGGAGGTCGCCCACGGCTGGTCCACCCGCTCCGCCCAGGCCCGGAAGCGGGCGTACGACACCTCGGCCCGCTCCGGCACGCCGGCCCGGACGGCCGCCTCGACCAGGTCGGGCACGCTCCGGTACGCGCACACCTGGTGGGCGTACGGGGCCTCCTGAAGCGCGGCGAGCCGGGTCACGGCGGACTCGGCCCGGCCCTGGCCCAGGTCGAGCAGGCCCAGCGCCCAAAGGGTCCACGCCCGGCCGCCGGCCTCGGCGCCCGCCGTGGCGCCGTCCAGCGCCGAGGCCACCAGGTCCTGGCAGCGCGCCTCGTCGCCGGCCACCGCGGCCAGCACCGCCTGGACGGCACGCAACTGGCTGACCCAGAGCGGCTGGCCGCCGTCGCGGGCCACGCGGACCGCCTCGTCGAGGCTGACCGTGGCGTCCCGGTGCCGGCCGTGGAAGAACTCCGCCTCGGCGAGGAAGAACAGCAGGGTGGGCAGCAGCCCGAGGATGCCGTCGGCCCGGCAGCGGGCGACCAGGGCGCTCGCCAGCTCGTACGTCTCGGAGTCCTGGCCCGCCACGAAGCCGAGGCCGCAGAGCTGCAGCCGGTCGCGGGGTTCGCCGCCCACCTCGGCGGCGGTGGCGGCCAGCGGCAGCGGCCGGCCCCGCACGGCGGCCACCTGGTACCGGGCCACCGGATGGTCGAGCGTGGCCAGCCGGTCGAGGCAGTCGCCCAGGTGCGGCTCGCCCAGGTACCAGGCCGGGTGGAACGCCGCCACCAGCAGCGCCTCCCGCTGCTCCGGGTCGAGCGTCGCGCCCTGGGTCATGAGGTCGTACGCGGTCTGGTGGCCGCCCTGCCAGAACCAGGCGTGCCCCTCGACCCAGGCCACGCGGGCGTGGAAGGCCGGCTCGTCCACCAGCCCGGCCGCCCGCTCGGCGAGCCGGACCGCGTCGCCGAGGTGCCCCGACTGGAGGCCGCTCTCCGCGGCCAGCAGCAGCCGGCGGGCCGTCGCGGCCGGGTCGCCGCTCAGCTCGGCGGCGCGCTCGTACGCGGCCAGCGCCGCGCCGTAGCCGCTGCGCCCCCGGGCCTGCTCGGCGGTGCGTTCCAGCCCGGCGGCCACCGCCTCGTCCGGCCCCGTGGTGGCCGCGGCGAGGTGCCAGGCCCGCCGGTCGGCGCTCTCCGGCGCGGTGAGCACGTCCGCGAGCGCCCGGTGCACGGCGAGCCGCTCTGGGTACGGTGCGGCCGCGTGCACCGCGGCGCGGACCAGCGGGTGGCGAAACCGCAGCCGCCGTCCGGTGACCTCGACGAGGCGGGCCTCCTCCGCCGGGCGCAGGTCGGCGGGTTCGGCGCCGAGGGGTGCGGCGGCGCGCAGCAGCACGTCCAGGTCGCCGGTGTCCTCGACGGCGGCGACGCGCAGCAGCGCCCGGGTCCCGGCGGGCAGCCGGTCGACCTGGCCGTGGAACGCCGCCAGCAACCGGTCGGTCAGCGGCAGCGGGCCGCCGGCCTCGCCGGCGTCGAGGACACCGGGCAGCTCGAGCAGCGCGAGCGGGTTGCCCCGCGCCTCGGCCAGCACCCGCATCCGCACCTCGGGAGCCAGCCGCGGGTCGAGCAGCCGGACGGCGTCGGCCGGCGCGAGCGCGCCCACGGTCAGCTCGGGCAGGCCCGGGGCCGGAAAGCTCCCGTCCCGGGCCGCGAAGATCATCACCACGCCCTCGGCGTGCAGCCGGCGGGCGGCGAAGAGCAGCGCCTCGGCCGAGACGGTGTCCAGCCAGTGCGCGTCGTCGAGGAGGCAGAGCAGGGGGCCGTCCTCGGCGAGGTCCGCCAGGAGCGACAGCACCGCGAGCCCCACCAGCAGCCGGTCGGCCGGGGCGCCGCCACCGAGCCCGAACGCCGCGGCGAGCACCTGCCGCTGCGGGTCGGGCAGCCGGTCGAGGCGGTCGAGCGCGGGCCGCACGAGCTGGCTCAGCCCGGCGAACGGCAGCTCGGCCTCGAACTCGGCCGCACTGGCCCGCAGCACCCGCGGCGGCCCGCCGGCCGGTGACGTCAGCCCGGCGGCCCAGTCCAGCAGCGCGGTCTTGCCGATGCCCGGGCCGCCGCGCAGCACCAGCGCCGCGCTCTCCCCCGCCCGGGCCCGCGCCACCAGGGCCGCGATCCGGTCCTGCTCTGCGGCGCGGCCGTGCAACATTCCCGCACCCTACACAGGTACGCGATACCTAAGCGCTACCGATTCCGGGGCGCCGGATCATCCCTAGCGTCGTGGCCATGGAACTGATCGAGAAGTACCTCGCCGCCTGGAACACCACCGACCCCACCGCCCGCCGGGCCCTCATCGACGAGGTCTGGACCGCCGACGGGACGTACACCGACCCGCTGGCCGCCGTCGCGGGGCGCGACCAGATCGACGCGCTGATCGCCGCCGTGCAGCAGCAGTTCGCGGGGCTGGAGTTCCGCCTCGCCGGCCCGGTCGACGCGCACCACGACCTGGCCCGCTTCACCTGGCACCTCGGCCCGCGCGGCGAGGAGCCGATCGTCGTCGGCTTCGACGTCGCGGTCGTCACCGACGGACGGATCGCCACCGTGCACGGCTTCCTGGACCGGGTGCCGGCATGACCGTCCTGGCCGCGCGGCCGGCGCCGGTCACCACCCCGGCCGCCGGGCCCGTCGGCTTCCTGCCGGTCCTGCTGACGGCCACGTTCATGACCGCCATCGACGCGTTCATCGTCAACGTGGCGCTGCCGGTGATGCAGCGCGACCTGCACGCCGGTCCGGCGGCGCTGGAGTGGGTGGTCGCCGGCTACGTCCTCGCGGTGGCCGCCGGCCTGGTGACCGGTGGCCGGCTGGGTGACCGGTACGGCCGCCGGCGGATCTTCGGGCTCGGCCTCGCGCTGTTCACCGGCGCCTCGGTGCTCTGCGGGCTGGCGCCCACCGCGGGCGTCCTGGTCGGCGCCCGGGTGCTGCAGGGGCTCGCGGCGGCGCTGCTCATGCCACAGGTGCTGGCCATCGTGCGGACCAGCGTGGCGCCGGCCGAGCAGCCCAGGGCGTTCGCCCGGTACGGCCTCACGATGGGCCTGGGCGCGGTCTTCGGCCAGCTGATCGGCGGCCTGCTCATCCGGGCCGACCTGTGGGGCCTGGACTGGCGGCTGTGTTTCCTCATCAACCTGCCGGTCGGGGTGGTGGCGCTGGCCCTCCTCCGCCGGGTGCCCGAGTCCCGCCAGCCGGCCACCCGCCTCGACCTGCCCGGCGCGGTGCTGGTCAGCGCGGCGCTGGTGGCGCTGGTGCTGCCGCTGGTGGAGGGACGCGAACAGGGCTGGCCCCTGTGGACGTGGCTGAGCCTGGCCGCCTCGGCGCCGCTGTTCGCGCTCTTCGTGGCGACCCAGCGGCGCAGCGCCCAGCCCATGGTGCACCTGTCGATGTTCCGGGAGCGGGCCTTCTCGGTGGGGCTGGTGGCGACCCAGGTGTTCTGGATGGGGCAGGCGTCCTTCTTCCTCATCCTGGCCCTCTACCTGCAGGTGGAGCGGGGCCTGTCGGCGCTGGAGTCGGGGATCGTCTTCACCGCCATCGGCGCCGGCTACCTGGCCACCTCGACGTACGCCCACCGGATCGCCGCCCGGCTCGGCCGCCAGGTGGTCACCGTCGGCGCACTGATCATGGTGGTTGGCCTGTACGCCATGTGGGCGGCGGCCGGGCACGGAACCGGCTGGCTGGTGCCGGGGCTCGCCGTGGACGGCGTCGGCATGGGCATCGCGCTCGCGCCGCTCACCACCACCGTGCTGTCCCGGGTCAGCCCGCGGCACACCGGCGCCGCCGCCGGCGTGCTGGCCACCGTCAATCAGACCGGCAACGCGGTCGGGGTGGCCCTCATCGGCATCGTCTTCTACCAGGCCGCCGACCTGACCGGCGGGTTCCGGGCCGGGCTGGTCGCGCTCATCGCGCTCGAGCTGGCGCTGGCCGCCGTCATCCAACTGCTGCCGCGCCGCTGACGCCGATCGCACCGGCCGCCGTCCACCCGGACGGCGGCCGGTGGCGTCGAGCAGCCGGACGGTCAGCCGTCGCCGACGGGTTCCCGCTCCGTCCGGCGGCGGAGCGGTCAGCCGTCAGCGACGGTTCCCGGTCGCCGTCCGGCCGGCAGCAGGAGAGCGCCGGCCCCGGCCCCGACGAGCTGGCAGGCGGCGATGGCGGCGAGCAGCGGTGCGGGGCCGTGGGCGGTCGCCAGGCCGGCGACGGCCGCCCCGGCGGCGGCCGCGGTCACCTTGATTCCCGCGCCGAGGGTGAAGACCTGGGTCCGGACCGCCGGCGGGGCCTCGCGGTCCCGGACCGCGAAGAGCGCGACGATGACGGGACTGCCGATGAGGCCGGCCAGCGCGAACAACAGCAGGAGCGGCCACTTCCCGGGCAGCGCCGCGGTCAGCAGCAGCGGCGCCGCCATGGCGCCGGTGCAGATCAGCAGGACCCGCTCCGGGCGCCGGTGGAGCACCCGTAGCCGGAGGCAGAGCAGCGCCCCGGCCAGGCCACCGCCCGCGGTGGCGGACATGATGAGGCCGGTCAGGGCCGGCTGGTCCGTGTGGATGGCCACCGACGCGGCGGCGACGGGCAGGGCGCCCAGCCCGAGCTGGCTGAGCCCGGAGGTGACGGTCACCGCGCCGAGTCGGCGCCGCCGCACGAGCACGCTCAACCCGCCGAGCGACGCGGTCGTCCGGGACGGGCGACGGCCCCGCGCCCGGACGGGAAGGGGAAGGGCCAGGAAGGCGAGGGCGCCCGCCAGGACGCAGAGCCCGAGGACGACGAGCGACCAGGACGCGCCGAGGGCGCCCGCGACGACAGCCGCCACCGCGGGTCCGGCGATCCCCGCGACGCCGTAGGTGGTGGAGTCCAGGACGAAGGCACGGGGCAGGGTGCCCGGCGCGAGCTCGGACAGCAGGCTGCTGAGGCCACCCAGCAGCAGCGGAGCGACGCAGCCCGCGACGATCAGCAGCGCCGCTGCCGCCGCCGTGAACCGGCCGATCAACTCCGCCGCTCCGGCCAGACACAGGGCGTACGTCGCGAAGGCCGCCGCGTAGAGCGGCTTACGGTGCCGTACGCCGTCCGCGGCGGCGCCGGCCACCGGGGCCGCGACCACGTGCGGGATCATCAACGCCGCGATCAGCAGGCCACCGAGGCTCGCCCGTCCGGTCCGTTCCAGGGCGACCAGCACGACCGCCACCCGGGCGCCCTCGTCGGCCAGCCGGGCGGTGACCGCGGCGGCCAGGTAACGCGCCAGCACCCGGTGTTCCGCCGCGGGTGCCGGCGTCGCGGCGACCGTCGGGACCGGGGCGGATGTCGATGGAGCGGTCACGACCTGGCTGCTTACCCTCCCGCGCGGCGCTCACGCGGCCCGGTCGTGCCCGACGGGAAGCTCGCCGGGCACGACCGGGCCCGCCGGCCGGCGCCTCCTAGCGCTCCGTCTCCTCGGGCTCGACGAGCAGGCGGGCGTAGTTGGCCATGGACCGCTGGTAGCGAGGCAGGTGCGGGGCCAGGGCGGCGACCGCGACGGCGACCGCCTCCCGTTCCCGGCCCACGCTGGCCAGCGCCAGCGCGAGCGCGGCGCTGACCGCGTCGTCCAGTTCGTCGGAGGGCTGCTGCCGCTCGGCCGTCAGCAGCTCGACCGACTCCTCGGCCCGGCCCACGTTGCGCAGGGAGCTCGCCAGCTGGATCACCGAGCGCCGGCGGCGGATACCGGAGATGCCGCCGGCCAGCGCGGCGCGGTACAGCGGCACGGCCCGGTCGGAGTGGCCGGTGGAGTCGAAGGCGCAGGCGCGTTCGAACGCGGCCACCGGATCGCCGTCGGGCAGTTCGGCGGCGAGCGCGTCGACGCGCTTGCGGAATTCCTCGGGCTCGTGGTTGTCGATGGTGGCCCACAGCTCGGCGCTGCGCCGTTCCCAGTCCGGCGATGTCGTCATGCGGGCGATGGTGGCCGGAGCGGGTAGGGTGCCGCCAGTGATTCGGCGAGGGCCGAATCATCGACCCCGAGGCGGAAGATGGCGATCACCCTGCGGTTCGGCCCGGCCGACCTGATGCGCTGCCGGTTCGCCGTGTCGCCGGTGCTCGAGACGATCGAGGCCATCCGCCTGACCACCCCCGAGGACAGCCCCGGCTACCACCAGGGCTTCCTGCACGCGATGAAGCACCGCCTCGACGCCCTGGACCTGCGGCCCGTCACGCTGCTGCAACCCCGGCGCGGTTACAGCCCGGACTTCCTCTCCCCGCCGCCCACCACGGCGCGCCCCCGGTTCGAGGAGGAGCTGGCGCGCGTCGAGGCGACGCCGCTCGACCGGGTGGCCGAGGAGGTCGCCCGCTCGCTGCGCGACACCCCGGGCGCGGCGCGGACGGCCGTGGGCCGGCGGCTGCTTGCCGACCCGGCCGACGCGCTGCGCCTGCTCACCGGGGTCGTCCGGGACGTGTGGCGCGAGGTGATCCAGCCGGCGTGGCCGAACGTCCGCGCCCTGCTCGACGCCGACGTGGCCTTCCAGAGCCGCCGGCTCGCCGAGGGCGGCCTCGACCGGCTCTTCGCCGAACTGCACCCCCAGCTGCGCTGGCACGACGGCGTCCTCACCCGCGACCGCGGCGACCACGAGGACCGCCGGCTCGCCGGCGAGGGCCTGCTGCTGATCCCGAGCGCGTTCAAGTTCGACCAGGTCCTGGTGATCCTCGACGAGCCGTGGCAGCCCACCGTGATCTATCCGGCGCGCGGCCTGGGCACCCTGTGGCAGTCGACGCGGGCTCCGGAGCTGGCGGCCGCCGGCCGTCTCATCGGACGCAGCCGCGCCATCCTGCTGGCGGGCCTGACCGAGCCGGTCAGCACCACCGTCCTGGCCCACCGGCACGCCCTCGCGGCCGGCACCGTCTCCCAGCACCTGACCGTGCTGCGCGACGCCGGGATGGTGGTGGGCGAGCGTCACGGCCACGAGATCCGGTACCGCCGCACGGCGCTGGGCAGCGCGCTGCTCAGCGGCGCGCTGCCCGCCTCCGCCACCGCGGGAGACCCTCGCTGGTGACGCCATGGAAGACGATCATCACGATGATGCCGAGGAGCCCGAGGAAAGGCCCGGTCAGGAGACGGCGGCCTTCACCAGCTCGGTGACCTGCTTCTCCACCGCCGGGCTCCACGTCCGGAGCGCGTACGACACCGGCCACAGGTCACCGTCGTCGAGGTTGGCCGTGTCCTGGAAGCCCAGGGTCGAGTAGCGGTAGTTGAACTTGCCGGAGTCCTGGAAGAAGACGACGATCTTGCCGGCCGCGTTCGCGTAGGCGGGCATCCCGTACCAGGTCTTCGGTGCCAGCTCCGGGGCGGCCGCGGTCACCGCCGCGTGGACACGCTCGGCGAGCGCCCGGTCGTCCGGCGCCATCTGCGCGATCCGGTCGAGGACCGCCTGCAGGTCGTCGGCCTTCTTGGCGCCCTTCTTGCCCTCGGCGCGCAGCTCGGCGGCGCGCTCCTTCATGGCGGCGCGCTCCTCGGCGCTGAAGCCGTCGGACACGGTGCTGGCGTTCTTCGCGGACATCCTCGTGCTCCCTCTTCTCGTTCACGGCCCGGCGTGCTGCCGGCCGCCTGTGAAGAAGGCTAGGCGCGACCATCGGCGAGGTGCTTCTTGATTCCTGATCGGATGTGCGGGGCGTACGGCGGTGTCCGGCGTACCCGTGGGCCGCCCGGGTAGTCGGTGCCATGGGCCAGCAGCGCGCGCAGCTCGCGGACGGCCGCCCGCCCCGCGCGGTTCGCGCCCACGGTGCTCGCCGACGGTCCGTAGCCGACCAGGTGGATCCGGGGATCGGCGACCACCCGGGTGCCGTCCATGACGATGCCGCCGCGGGGGCCGCGCAGCCGCAGCGGGGCCAGGTGGTCCAGCGCCGGCCGGAAGCCGGTGCACCAGAAGATGACGTCCACGTCCTGGGCCGTGCCGTCGGGCCAGAGGACGCCGTCGGGGAGGATCCGGTCGAACATCGGCCGGCGCCGGAGGAGACCGCGGTCCCGGGCCGCGACGAGCTGCGGTGTCCACGCCAGCTCGGTCGCGCTGGCGATGCTGCCCGGGGGCAGGCCGGCGCGGACGCGCGCGTCCACCGTGGCGACCACCTCGCGGCCGTAGTCCGGGGTGAACGGCCCCTCGCGGAACACCGGCGGGCGGCGGGTCACCCACGTCGTCGTCGCCGCGACGTCGGCGATCTCGGTCAGGAGCTGCACGGCCGACGCCCCGCCCCCGACGATCACCACCCGCTTCCCGGCGAACTCCGCCGGCCCGCGGTAGTGGGCGGTGTGCAGCTGGCGACCGCGGAACGTCTCCTGTCCCGGGTAGTACGGCACGAAGGGCCTGGTCCAGGTTCCCGTCGCGTTGATCAGTGCGCGGGTGGTCCAGGTGCCCTTGTCGGTCTCGACGAGGAGCCGTCCGTCGTCGGCGTCCCGGACGGCCGTGACGGCGACGGGCCGCCGCACGTCGAGATCGAATTCGCGCTCGAAGGCGGCGAAGTAGGCCGGCACCGCGTCGGCGGCCGGCTCGTCCGGCGGTGGCGGCGTGAAGTGCAGTCCGGGCAGGTCGAAGATGCCGTGGACCGTCGCCATCCGCAGCGTCGGCCAGCGGTGCCGCCAGGCCCCGCCGGGCGCCGCGTCGGCGTCCAGGACGGCGAAGTCGAGACCGGAGGACCGCAGGTGGTAGGCGCTGGACAGGCCCGCCTGCCCCGCTCCGACAACCACCACATCCGTGTCCGGCACGTGCCCCACAACGTCGCGGGCTCGGCAGGCCCTTCCCGCCGGCGACGGATCTCACAGCGGTAACGTGCCGGTCATGAGTGCCGACACCTTCCGCTCGGTGGAGATCGAGCGCACCAGCGTGGGACGTTACGTCGTGCGGAACGCCCGCGGCGGGTCGATGTCGATGGGTACGGGTGACGACGGCGACTTCACGCCGGTGGAGCTGCTCCTGGCTGCCATCGGCGGGTGCACGGCGGTCGACGTGGACCTCATCACGAGCCGCCGCGCCGAGCCCGCCCAGTTCTCCGTCACGGTCACCGGCGACAAGATCCGGGACGAGACCGGCGGGAACCGGATGCGGAACCTCCGGGTCGAGTTCGCCGTGACGTTCCCGGCGGGAGCGGACGGCGACAGCGCGCGAGAGGCGCTGCCCCGGTCGCTGCGGCAGTCGCACGACCGGCTCTGCACCGTCTCGCGCACCGTCGAAACCGGCACTCCCGTCGAGATCGTCGACACGGGCTCCGGCGCGGACTGAGCCTTCGGCCCGTCCCCTGCGGCTACTTCGCTCCCGGCACCTGGTCGGTGACGTCGGCGTAGCCGACCTTCCCGGGTGCCGCAGCCGGCGTGTAGATCACCCGCAGCACGCCGGTGGGGAACGCCTCCGTCGCCGCCACCCCGAAGTGGTACGGGGTGTCGCCGTCGTCGAACAGCCTGCGGCCCTTGCGGGCGGCCACCGGGTGCACCAGCAGGCGCAGCTCGTCGACCAGCCCGGCCGCGAGCAGTTGCTGCACCACGGAGATCGACCCCGGGATGAGGATGCCCTTGCTGCCGGCGTCGGCCTTGAGCGCGGCGACGGCCTCGATCAGGTCGCCCTCGATCCGCTCGGAGTTGCGCCAGGAGAACTCCAGAGGCTGGCGCGACACGACCACCTTGCGCGTGTCTCCGAGCTGCTTGGCGAACGGGGCGTCGTCCCCACCCGCGGCCTCGCGGTCCGGCCAGGCCCCGGCGAAGCTGTCGTACGTCACCCGGCCGATGAGCAGCACGTCCGCGGTGTCGTAGTCCTCGGTGACGGCGCGGCCCATGTTCTCGTCGAAGTACGGGAAGTGCCAGTCGGGGTCGATCTCGGCCACGCCGTCGGCCGAGATGAACAGCGTGGAGATCACCTTTGCCATCGCAAGGTCCCTTCGAGTCGGGTGCTGTCGACAGGTCGACCGTGGCAGCATCCCAAATTCGCCGGCCGGCCACCGTCCCGTACGCGCCGGGAAGCTCCCGTCGGCCGGATCGGGTGACCCGATTCCAGGACTGAGCACGTCGGCTCTGCCCTACCCTGGTTCCCGGCGCGTGGACGCGCCGCGCACCGGGCCGAGACAGGAGCCAGACATGCGGGTGGCCGTCGCCGGCGCGTCCGGCAACATCGGGTCGCTGACCATGGCCGCCCTGCGCCGTCACGGCCACGATCCGGTCCCGCTCAGCCGGTCCCACGGTGTCGACCTGGTGGCCGGCCGCGGGCTGGACGAGGCGCTGACCGGGGTCGACGTCGTCGTCGACGCGATCAGCGCGCCGCCGGCCGACCGCGAGGCCACCGCGGCCTACTTCGCCGCCGCCACCGGGAACCTGCTGCGAGCCGAGCGGGACGCCGGGGTCCGGCACCACGTCCTGCTCTCCATCGTCGAGGTGCACCGCATCGCCGGAACCGCGCACTACTCCGGCAAGCGGGAACAGGAGCGCCTCGTCTCGGCCGGCGACGTGCCGTGGACCATCGTGCCGGTCACCCAGTTCTTCGACTTCGCCCTGACCGTCGCCACCTGGACGGCACGGGACGGGACGGCCTACCTCGCGCCGTTGCTCATCCAGCCGATCGCGCCGGCCGACGTCGCCGAGGTGCTCGCCGAGGTGGCCGGTGGCCCGCCGCAGGGACGCCACCGTGACGTGGCCGGCCCGGACCGTCAGGATCTCGTCGACATGGCCCGCCGCACCCACCGGGCGCTCGGGCGCGAGATGCGGCTCGTTCCCACGTGGGAGTCGATCCTCGGCCCGGACATGGCGGGCAACGTGTTGCTGCCGGGGCCGGATGCCCGGACGGCGCCGACGACCTTCGACGACTGGCTGGCGGCCCAGGAGGCGGAGCAGGCCCGGGCCCGGTAGCGACGGCGTTTGCCCCCGGAGGGCCCGGGAAGACGAAGGGCGACAGGGCGCGGGGCCGCCCGCGCCACCGCACCACGGGGAGGCCCACATGGGCGACCGGGCTCAACTGCACGAACTTCGCCAACAGGCCCACAACGCGGGCATCGAAGGCAACTCCAAGATGAGCGAGAAGCAGCTCCGCGACGCGCTGCGGAAGGTCGGCAGGGGCGAACGGCCCGAGATGGCCAAGCAGGAGGCCAGACGCTGACGGGAGTGGGGTGCCGGCCCACCCGGCGGCACCCCACCCGCATCTTCGGTCAGCCCGTCGCGCAGCTCGCGGTGGGCGTGGTGGAGTTGCCGTTCTTGTAGAGCGTGATGCCGAAGTTGTTGCCGTTGCCGTTGGGCCGCGCCGTGAGCGTGCCGCTGGTGCCGCTGATCGAGGCGTTCCAGCTGTTCTGCAGCGTCTGACCGCCGTTCGTGCGGATGGTGACGACCCAGTTGCTGCTACCGCTGACCGAGAAGGTCACGTTGAACCGGTCGCTCCACTCCTCGGCGCGGCTGACGCTGACCGTGCAGCCGCCGCCACCGGGCGGCGGCGTGGTGGGGTTGGGGGCGGCGCCGCCCACCGTGATGTTGGAGCTGCCGCTGCTCTGGTAGCCCTCCGTGGCCAGGATCTGGTAGTCGTGGCTGCCCAGGTTCATCCCGTAGCGGGCCCACGCGTCGAAGTGGTTGCCGGCGGTGATGGTGCCGCCCACCCGCTTCGACTGCCGGACGCTCCAGTACTGGTAGAAGGTCCGGGTGCCCTCGATGGAGGGCGCGTTGACCCGCTGCGTCCGGTAGATGTCGTACGTGCCGCCGTCGGTGGTGACCGTGCCCATGAACCCCTGGCCGCCCGGCGGCCGGTAGGTGCCCCAGCTGTCGACGATGTAGTACTCGACGAGGGGATTCCGCGTCCAGCCGTAGAGGGTCAGGTAGGCGTTGCCGGACGGGTTGAAGCTGCCGGAGTAGGTCACGGTCCGGCGGGCGCCGGGGTTCCAGCCCTTGCCGGCGACGAAGTTGTTGATGCCGCTCCACTGGGTGCTGTACTGGCCGCCGTCACCCATGGTCATGGAGACGTTGCCACTGTCCTTCCAGAAGGAATAGAAGTAGCCGTTGTGCGTCCCGGTGGAGTTCGAGGTCACGGTCTGGGCGTGCGCGGGGCTGGGCAGCAGGGCGGTGGCGCCGGCGGTCACCAGGACGGCGGCACAGGCGCCGCCGAGGAGCATCCGGAGGCGCCCGCGGCGGGTCCGCGGTCGGACGGGGGTGTCGGTCATGGACGTGCTTCCTCTCTGGACGGCTGGTGGAGGAGCGCTCGCGGGGTGGTTCGCATCGACGGGAATGGACGAACGTCGATGGCGAAAGCATCGGCGGCGTGCCGCCGGATTGTCAACGACTTCCGGAAATGTTGTGGAAGCCGATCCGCTTCCAGGAAGGACGCCGAATCTTCATCAGCCCTGCTCAGACGCAGGATTCCACGCAGTGAGAATCGACAACGGCCGACTCGATCATGACCATCGAGGTCGAGCATCGGGATACGGGTCCCGGAAGTTTCGGGAGGCGCCGGATCAGGCCGGCGCGCCCCGGTGCCGGCCCGCCGGGCGTCCACGGGGACGCCCGGCGGAGTGGCCTCACCTGATCTCGGACGTCGTCCAGCGCGGGGAGTCGTTGGTGACCGGCACTGTCGCACCGACCAGGGTGGTCGACGCCTCGGTGTCCCGCCGCATGCTCGTGCCGACCCAGAGTTCGACGTCGCCCGGCTCGACGACCCGGGTGAGCGTGCGGTCGGAGAAGGCCAGACGGGTGGTGGGAACGGTCAGCTCGACGGTGACCGACTGGCCCGGCTCCAGGTGGATCCGCCGGTATCCGAGCAGCTGTGCCACCGGCCGGGTCACCGGGGCCACGAGGTCGCGACCGTAGAGCTGGACCACGTCGTCGCCGGCCACTCCCCCGGTGTTCGTCACGCGGACCGTCACGTGCAGCGCCCCGCCGGTCGGCGTCGTGGCGGGCACGCTCAGGCCGGCGTGCTCGAACGTCGTGTAGGAGAGGCCGTGGCCGAACTCCGCCGCGGGCGTCGCCGGCAGGTTGGTCACCTCGCTGCCCTCCCCGAGCGCGGGGTGCAGGTACGAGTACGGCTGCGCCCCCGCCGAGCGGGGCAGGCTCACCGGCAGCTTGGCCGACGGGTTCACCCGCCCGGAGAGCACGCCCGCGATCGCTCCGGCCCCCTCCTCGCCCGGGAAGAACGCCTGCACCACCGCCGCGCAGCGCGACAGTGCCCAGCCGACCGCGTACGGCCGGCCGGTGAGCAGCACGAGCACGACCGACGTTCCGGTGGCCAGCACGGCCTCCACGAGCTCGCGCTGGACTCCGGGCAGTTCCAGGTCCTCCCGGTCGCAGCCCTCGCCGACCGTGCCGCGCCCGAAGAGACCGGCGTGGTCACCGACGACCAGCACGGCGACGTCCGCGGCGGATGCCGTGGCGACGGCCTCCGCGAAGCCGGACCGGTCGTCGGTGTCGACGTCGCAGCCGCTCGCCCAGGTGACGAGATCGGCGCCGAACTCGTCGCGCACCGCGTCGAGAATGGTCGGCACCTCGATGCCGGTCTCCACGCCGGGGTGCTGGACGAGCACGTGGTTGAGGAAGGAGTAGCACCCGAAGAGCGCGGCCTGCCGGTCGGCGTTCGGCCCGATGACCGCCACGCGCCGGCCCGCGGGCAGGGGAAGGACCTCCCGGTTGGCGACGAGGACGACCGACTCCTCGGCGAGGCGGCGGGCGATCGACCGGTGCTCCGGCGAGTCGAGGTCGACCCCCTGCGGCGGCTCGTCCGTGAACGTGGCGTCGAGCAGCCCGAGCTCGAGCTTCTCGCGCAGGACCCGCAGCACCGCCCGGTCGATGAGCGCCTCGTCGAGCGTGCCGGCCCGCACGCTCTCGCGCAGGGTCAGGTAGGCGTCCCCCGTCGGGAGCTCGACGTCGACACCCGCAGCCAGCGCCTGCACGGCCGCCTCGGCGTTGTCGGCCGCGATGTGGTGCAGCAGGTTCAGGAAGGCGACGCCGTAGTAGTCGGACACCACCGTCCCGTCGAAGCCCCACCGGTCCCGCAGCACGCCGGTCAGCATCGCCGGATCGGCGGCGACCGGCACGCCGTCGATCTCGGTGTAGGAGTGCATGACGCTGCGGGCGTTCCCGTCGAGAATCGCCATCTCGAACGGGAGGAACAGCACGTCGGCCAGCTCACGGGGGCCGGCGTGCACCGGGGCGAAGTTGCGCCCGGCGCGCGACGCGGAATAGCCGGCGAAGTGCTTCAGGGTGGCGTGCACGCCCTCCGACTGGAGGCCGCGCACGTACGCCGTGCCGATGGTGCCGACGAGGTAGGGGTCCTCGGCGATGCACTCGTCGACCCGGCCCCAGCGCGGGTCCTGGATCACGTCGAGCACCGGGGCGAGCCCCTGGTGGATGCCGAGCGCCCGCATCGAGGCCCCGATCGCCGCGGCCATCTCGGTGACGAGCTCGGGGTCGAACGCGGCGCCCCAGCCCAGCGGCGTGGGGAAGGTGGCGGCCTTCCACGCCGAGAGGCCGGTGAGGCACTCCTCGTGGACGAGCGCCGGAATCCCCAGCCGGGTGCCCGTCACCAGGTCCCGCTGGAACTTCCACAGCCAGGCCGCCCGTTCGGTGGCGTCGATCGGGCGGGTGCCGTAGGCCCGGGTGAGGTGGCCGAGTCCGTGCCGGGCGAAGTCCTCGAGCTTGACGGCGTCGCCGAACTCGCCCTGCAGGGGTGCGACCGCCTCGCCGTCCTCCTTCTCCCAGAAGCCGACGAGTTGCGCGATCTTCTCCTCGATCGTCATCCGGCCGAGCAGCTCACGTACGCGCGCCTCGCCGGCGCGCCCGTCCGGCCGGTCGTGGTCGGGAGTCGCCTGGGCCGGTGCCGGCCCGGCCACGACCGCGTGGACCTCAGTCATGCTGTGCCTTTCCTTTGGGTTGTGCTTCGTACCGCTGTCGCTCAGCCCTTGACCGCGCCCTGCAGGCCGCCGACGATCTGCTTCTCCGCGAGCGTGAAGAAGAACAGCGCGGGCAGCATCGCCAGCGACGTGAAGGCGAGGACGCCCGCGGTGTCGGTGGAGAACTGGCTCGAGAAGTTCTGCACCCCCAGCGGGAGGGTGTGCAGGTTGACGTCGCCGAGGACGAGCAGCGGCAGCAGGAACGCGTTCCAACTCGCCACGAACGCCAGGACCCCGACGGTGACGAGCGCGGGCCGCGACAGCGGCAGCGCGATGCGCCAGAGGAAGCCGAGCCGGCCCGCGCCGTCGATGGCGGCGGCGTCCTCCAGCTCGCGGGGGATGGCGGACAGGAACGGCCGCAGGATCACGATCGTCAGCGGCAACTGGAAGGCGACCTGCGGGAGGATCACCGCGTAGTAGGAGTTGACCAGATCCAGGTCCCGCAGCATCAGGTAGAGCGGCAGGATCGCCGCCCCGGCCGGGAAGAGCAGGCCGAGGGTGAAGAACGTGTAGAGCGCTTCCCGCCCGCGGAAGGCGTACCGGGCGAGCACGAACGCGGCGGCCATGCCGAGCACCACCACGCCGAGCGTGGTGCCGAGGGCGATGACGCCGCTGTTGAACGCCTGCTGCCAGAACTTGCTCTGCGTCAGCACCCGGCGGTAGTTGTCGAAGACCCACGGATCGGGCAGGCCGCCCGGGTCGTCGACGATCTGGGGAGTGGTGCGGAAACCACCGATGATCACATAGAGGATCGGCGCGATCGACACGGCCGCGACGGCGAGCGCCAGCGCGTACGTCAGCGGGGTGCCCCACGACAGCGGCCGACGGCCGGCGGACGGGGAGTGGACGGAGTTCGTTGCCACGATCAGTTCGCCCCCTTGGTGATGGCGCCCTCGATGTCCCGGCGGAGGAGGAAGCGCTGGAACAGCAGCGCCGCGACGAACGAGATGGCGAAGAGGATCACGGCGACGGCGTTGCCGTAGCCCCACAACCGGGCGAAGAACCCGTTGTCCACCATGTACGTCGCCATGGTCCCGGAGGCTCCGAGCGACCGCATCGCGGGCACCGAGGTCACCCAGATCACGTCGAAGACCTGCAGCGAACCGATCATCGACAGGAACATCCAGATCCGGATCGTCGGCCCCAGCAGCGGGAGGGTGACGTGGCGCTGGGTCTGCCACCAGCTCGCGCCGTCGATCGCCGCGGCCTCGGTCAGTTCGTGCGGCACGTTCGACAGGCCGGCGAGCAGGAGGATGATCGCGAAGCCGACGTACTTCCAGGTGAGGACGAAGAGCAGCGTCCAGATGACGACGTCCAGGTCGGCGAGCCACGCCTGCACCAGGCTGCCCAGTCCCAGGGACCGCAGCAGCGCGTCGACCGTGCCGTCCTCGGCCAGGATCAGCTTCCACATGATGCCGACGGTGACCTCGGCGAGCACGTAGGGCACGAACACCAGCAGGCGGAACACGGCGCGCCCGCGGAAGCGACGGTTGAGCAGCAGCGCGATGCCCAGGGCGACGGGGCCCTGGATCAGCAGCGAACCGAACACGATGATGGCGTTGTTGCGCAACGCGTCCAGGAAGATCGGGTCCTGGAAGGCGAGGGTGTAGTTCTTGAAGCCGATGTACTCGGTGGGAGGTCCGACGCCACGCCACCGGAACAGGCTGTAGTAGACCGCGAAGCCCATCGGCACCAGCACGAACATCACGTAGACCACGAGCGCCGGCGTCGTGAGCCCGATGATCTCGTACCACTTGCGGCGAGTCTCGGCCCGGCGGGACGACGGGCGCCCGGCGGGCCGGCGACCCGCCGGCGGCGCCGAGACGCCGCCGGCGGGGAACCGGGTTCGGTCGGTGGAGGTCACTTGCTCGCGGCTGCCTTCATCCCCGCGACGACCTGCTCCGGCGTCCCCTTGCCCGAGAAGATGCCGACGATCCCGTCGTTCATCGCGGTGCCCACGGTGCTGCCGTAGGCCGTGTCGAGCCAGAGCTGGACGTAGCTCGCCTCGGACGTGGCCTGCAGGATGGACTTCAGCGCGGGGTCCGTGATGCCGGCCTCCGCGCCCTTGACCACGGGCAGGCCGGTGCCGGTCTCGGCGTAGCCCTTCTGCACCTCGGGGCTCGCGATGTACTTGAGGAACTCGACGCACTCGGCCGGGGCCTTCTTCGAGCAGGCGAACCCGTCGCCGCCGCCGAGCGCCGCCTTGGGGTCACCGGCGGAACCGGAGATCGCCGGCACGGGGAACCAGCCGAGGAACTTGGCGAGCTTGGCCTTGTCCGTGGCGACGTTGTCCAGCGTGCCCCGGTTCCAGTCGCCCATCAGCTCCATCGCGGCCTTGCCGTTGGCGAGCAGGCCGTTGGCGCTGGTCGGGTCGTTCTGGCCCGGCGTGGCGATGAAGTTGTTCTGGAACGGCTTGGTGTCGATGAAGGCCTTCAGGTCCTGGCCGGCCTTCACGAAGCACGGGTCGTCGAAGACCTTGTCCTTGGACGCCTTCTTCAGGGTGTCGACCGAGCAGGCGCGCAGCGCGAAGTTGTACCACCAGTGCGCGGCGGGCCACTTGTCCCCGGCGCCCACGGCGATCGGGGTGACGTTGATGGCCTTGAGCTTCGTGACCGCGGCGTTGAGCTCTTCGAACGTGGTCGGCGGAGCACTGATGCCCGCCTGCGCGAACATGTCCTTGTTGTACCAGATGCCCTCGATGCCCATCCGGAACGGCAGGCCGTACTGCTTGCCGTTCACCTGCCAGATCTCGGCCGCTTTGCCCATGTTGGCAACCTCGGTCTTGGTCTGGTCGGTGATGTCCTTGAGGTAGTCGGCCTCCACCTGCTCGACCATCTCGCCGCCGCCCCACGACATGAAGACGTCCGGCGGGTCGTTGCTCAGCAGCGCGGCGGGGATGCGGGTGCGCTGCAGCTGGTTGGTCTCGATCGCCTCGATCTCGATCTTGACGGTCGGGTGGAGCGCGGAGAAGTCCTTGGCGACCTTCTCCCAGTAGGTCTTTCCGGGCCCGTCCTGGGGCGCGTTGTGCCACCAGGTCAGGGTCACCGGGTTCTTGTACAGCTCGCCCTCACTGGACGCCTCGTCCTCGCCGCCGCTGTTGCAACCAGCGACGACGAGAGCGCTTGTCACAAGAAGTGCCAGGGCGGCACCTGCACGGCGCTTCGTCGCCATCGATGTTCTCCTCCATCAGGCAGTCGCGGTACTCGGCCTGCGGGGGAGTTTTACAGCCGCGTAACACAGTGTCAATCGGTATCGATAACGTTTTCGAATCTTCCTGCACGGCGTCTGAGCGGCGGCTCTATCATCGTCGGCGTGGTGTTCCCCGAGCGCGTCAAGATGTCGGACGTGGCACGTACCGCCGGCGTCTCGGTGGCAACCGTATCGAAGGTTGTCAATGGCCGCTACGGCGTGGCCCAGGCGACCGTGGAGCGCGTCCAGCAGGTCATCCACGAGCTCGGCTACGAGGCCAGCCTCGGGGCGCAGAGCCTGCGCAGCCACCGCACCAACGTGCTCGGCATCCTGGTCGCCGAGTTCGAGCCGTTCTCGACCGAACTGCTCAAGGGGGCGTCCCGGGAGGTCGCCGGCAGCGGATACCAGCTCCTGGCCTACTCCAGCGGCGACGGCGAGGGCGCCGCCATAGGCTGGGAACGGCGCTCGCTGGCCCGCCTGTCCGGGACCCTGATCGACGGCGCCGTGATCGTCACGCCGACCGTGATCGAGACCAAGGACGGCTTCCACGTCGTGGCCGTCGACCCCCACACCGGCCCGTCCGGCCTGCCCACCGTCGACTCGGACAACTTCGCCGGCGCCGTGCTCGCCACCAACTACCTGCTGTCGCTCGGCCACCGCCGCATCGGGCACATCAGCGGACGCCCCGACCTGGAGTCGGCGCGCCTCCGCGAGGCCGGTTTCCGCAAGGCCATGGCCGACGCCGACGTGCCGGTGGACGAGCGGATCGTGCGCGTCGGCGGCTTCCGGGTCGAGAGCGCTGCCAGCACCGCGGCGGAACTGCTCGCGCTCCCGGACCGGCCGACGGCCATCTTCGCGGGAAACGACCTCTCGGCGATCTCGACGATGGACGTCGCCCGGAGCATGGGCCTCGCGGTGCCCGACGATCTGTCCGTGATCGGTTTCGACAACGTCCCGGAGTCGGCGCTGGTGAACCCTCCGCTGACCACGATCATGCAACCGCTGCAGCGCATGGGCGGCGAGGCGTTGCGCCTGCTCATCGACCTGATCGCCGGCGTCGAGCGCGACACGCACATCCGGCTGCCCACCGAGCTGGTCGTCCGGGCCTCCTGCCGCCCCTACCGGTGACGCCGCCGCCACGCCGGGCGGGCCGGGCGCTGCCGCGCGTCAGGTGGCCGGCGGGGCCGCGCTGTCGCGGACGACCAGCTCGGTGGCCAGTTCCACGCGCGGGCTCTCGATCCGCTCGCCCCGGGCCAGGCGCAGGACCGTGCGGGCGGCCAGCAGGCCCATCTTGGCCAGGGGCTGCCGGACGGTGGTCAGCGGCGGGGAGCACCACTCGACCTCGGGCAGGTCGTCGAAGCCGACGACGCTGATGTCGTCGGGCACCCGCAGGCCGCGTCGCCGGACGGCTTCGTAGACACCCAGCGCCATCTGATCGCTGGCGGCGAAGATCGCGGTGGGCGGGTCGGGCCGGCGCAGCAGCTGGTTACCGGCGGCGAACCCGGCCTCGTGGTAGAAGTTGCCCGGGCGGATCAGCTCGTCGTCGACGCCGAGACCGGCGGTCTCCAACGCCGTCCGGTAGCCGTCCAGGCGTGCCCGGCTGCACATCAGCTGGGGCGGCCCGGCGATGAACCCGATCCGCCGGTGACCGAGACCGAGCAGGTGCTCGGTCGCGCGCAGGCTGCCCGCCCAGTTGGTCGCGCCGATGGTGGGCGCCTCCTGCGGCGGCACCCCGGCGGGGTCGACGATCACGACGGGGATGTTGAGTCGGCGGAGCTCGGCCTGCAGCGGCGGCTCCAGGGTGGAGGTCACGAAGATGACCCCCTCGGTGGACCGGGTGCGCAGATTGTCCAGCCACTGCCGGGCCGACGAGCTGCGCCGGTGGATCGCGGACACCACGGTGCCGATGCCCGCCGCGTGCGCGACATCCTCGACCCCACGGATGATCTCGACGGCCCAGGGGCTGTCCAGGTCGTTGAAGACCAGATCGATCAGGCCGGAACTGGCCCGCATGCTCGGCCGGCGGCGGCGGTAGCCGTGCCGGCTGAGCAGCTCCTCGACCCGCTCGCGCGTCTCGGGGGCGACGTCGGAGCGGCCGTTGACGACCCGCGACACCGTCGGCACCGAGACGCCGGCCAGCCGCGCGATCGCCGCGATGGTGACTTTCCGGGATTCGTCCGCGGTCACCGGTCTCCCTCTCGTCCTCACCCGAGCCTCCGGCGGCTTTCGGTCGGACGGCCGGTACTTTCGATCGCTTGGGGGCACGGTAGGACCGACCGCGTCCCGGGTCAAGGCTCTGCCGCGCCGGAGTGGGCTCCGGATGCCGGGGTGGTTGACGGCGGGAATCGACGACCGTATTGTTCCGGCCCAGTTACCGGAACTTTGCTCGGAAGTTTCGGCTCGGCCGCACTCGAACCAGCTGTCCTTACGCACCGGTCGACCCGTTCGCACCCGGAGGAAAGCCCATGAAACTGCGACGATGGATAACCGCCGGCGCGGTCGCCGTGGCCACCGCCGCCACCCTCAGCAGCGTGCCGGCCACAGCCGGCCGCCCCTACGACCCGGCCGACCAGAGCCTGCGCACCCTCGCGCAGCGCCACGGCCTGGCCATCGGCACGGCCGTCGACATGGCCGCCCTCGACGACCCCGCCGACCCGCGGTACCGCCAGCTCGCCGCGTCGGAGTTCTCCACGGTCACCGCCGAGAACGTGATGAAGTGGGAGAGCCTGGAGCCGACCCGCGGCACCTACAACTGGGGGCCCGCCGACCGGCTCCTCGCCTTCGCCGAGCAGAACAACCAGCGCGTACGCGGGCACGTCCTGGTCTGGCACAACCAGCTGCCCGGCTGGCTGACCAGCGGTGTGGCCGACGGCTCCATCAGCGACACCGAGCTGCGCGACATCCTGCGCCGGCACATCACCGCCGTGGTCACCCACTTCAAGGGCCGGATCTGGCAGTGGGACGTGGTCAACGAGGCGGTCAGCGACCCCTGGGACACCCCGTCGACCCTGCACTACAAGGGGTTCTGGGCCGAGCACCTCGGCCCCGGCTACATCGCCGACGCCTTCCGGTGGGCCCGCGCGGCCGACCCGCACGCGCTGCTGTTCTACAACGACTACAACATCGAGGCCTTCGGCTCGCGGGATCCCGCGAACGACAAGACCCAGTTCGTGTACGACATGGCCAAGAGCCTGCTGGCGCAGCGCGTACCGATCGACGGCATCGGCAGCCAGGGCCACCTCGGCACCCAGTACGGCAACTTCGACACCTTCCAGGTCGCCGAGGCGCTGCGGAGATTCGCCGGGCTGGGGCTGGCCACGGCGTTCACCGAGGTCGACGTGCGCAGCCAGCTCACCGAGGGGGTCCAGGCCGGTGACTCCAACGAGATCAACCCGCGCCTGCAGGCCTCCGCGGCGAACTTCAGCGCGCTGCTGAGGGCCTGCCTGGCCGAGAAGCACTGCCTGTCGTTCACCGTCTGGGGATTCACCGACAAGCACTCCTGGGTGCCCGGCTGGTTCTCCGACCCGCCGGAGGGCCTGGCCACCATCTACGACGAGAACTACCAGCCCAAGCGGGCGTACCAGGAGATGAAGGCCGACCTCGTCTACAGTGGCCCGCCGTACGTCCTGCCGCGCGTGCCGCAGCGGCCGCGCCGCTAGCCGCGGAGGGTCCGGGGCGGGGCCGGTCGGTCGACCGGTCGCGCCCCGGATCGCCTCAGGTGCTCAGCGGTGCCGGCCGGCGCGGAGCATCTCGATCGTCTTCGTGACGCGCTGCGCCCGCGTGGCCTCCCGCTTGGCCTCGCCCACCCAGCGGACGAACTCCTTGCGGTGCGAGGGGGCCAGCGCCTCGAACGCCGCCCGCGCCGGTGCGTCGCCGGCGAGCGCGGCGGCCAGGTCCTCGGGCACCTCGACGGTACGGGGCTCCGCGTCGGCGGCGACGGCCACCTCGTACGCCGACCCGATGCTCACCCCGGCCTGCTCCCGCGCCGCGCGGGACAGCCCGATCAGGTTCTCGCCGCCCATCCGGGCCAGCCGCAGCGGCAGCGTCACCCCGTTGACGTGCACGCGCACGGGGAACGTCCGGCGCCCCTCCCCCACGACGGACACCTGCTCGTCGGTCAGTACGAACGCTCCCGCCGGACCGCGCTGCTCCAACGTCAACGTCACGGTGAGGGTCTCGGCCATGCCGCCATCGTAGTATTACCAATCGGTAGGTTCGGTGATCGGATGGATACCGGCATGACCATGGCCGACACGGCGGCCGCGAGCCGCACCGCCCGCGCCCGCTCCTGGTGGGGCTGGGGCTGGGCGGACGAACACCCCGACGACGCCGCCTGCGCGGCGCTGGGGGCACTCCTGCCCGGCACGCTCGCGCGCCCGCTCCCCGTACCCCGGGTCGCCGACCTGCGGATCGCCCGGCCCGCCGTCGAGCCGCCACCGAGCCTCGCGCACCTGGTCACCGACGACCCCGAGGCGCGCGCCGCGCACGCCATGGGCAAGGCGTACCGGGACGTGATCCGCGCGCTGCGCGGCCGTCCCGGGCGGATACCCGACCTGGTCGCCCGGCCGGCGGACGACCAGGACGTGGCCGACCTCCTGGAGTGGGCCGGCGGCCGCGGCGTGGCCGTGATCCCCTACGGCGGGGGCTCCTCGGTGACCGGGGGCGTGGAGTACCGCGGCGACGCGCACCGGGCCGTGCTGTCCCTCGACCTGACCACGATGGACCGGGTGTGGGAGGTCGACCCCGAGAGCCGGGCCGCCCGCATCCAGGCCGGCGTCCTCGGCCCGCCGCTGGAGAACCAGCTCCGGCCGCACGGCCTGACGCTGCGGCACTTCCCGCAGAGCTTCGAGTTCTCCACGCTCGGCGGCTGGCTCGCCACCCGGGCCGGCGGCCACTACGCCACCGTCCACACGCACATCGACGACTTCGTCCAGTCCCTGCGGGTGGTCACCCCGGCCGGCGCCGGCACGTCGTGGCAGGTGCCCGCATCCGGCGCGGGACCGTCTCCGGACCGGCTGTTCCTCGGGTCCGAGGGTGCCCTGGGCGTCATCACCGAGGCGTGGATGCGGCTGCAGGAGCGCCCCCACCACAGGGCCTCCGCGTCGGTCCGTTTCGCCGACTTCGGTGCCGCGCTGCGCGCGGTCCGGGCGATCGCCCAGTCCGGCCTCTCCCCCGCCAACTGCCGGCTGCTCGACCCCGGCGAGGCCGCGCTGTCCGGCGCCGCCCGGGACGGCTCGTCCCTGCTCGTCCTCGGCTTCGAGTCGGCTGCCGTACCGGTGGACGCCGCGCTCGCTCAGGCGCTGGACCTGGCCCGCGCACACGGTGGGACGCCCTCCTCCGGCGCGGGGCCCCGGGGCGACGAGGCGGTCGACGCCTGGCGCGCCGCGTTCCTCCGGATGCCGTACCTGCGGGACGGCCTCGCCCGGATGGGAGCCGTCGTCGAGACCTTCGAGACGGCCGCCACCTGGACCCGGCTTCCGGCCCTGATCGACGCGGTCCGTGCCGAGGTCGGCGCGGCCGCACGCGCCGCCACCGGCCATCCCGCCACCGTCAACTGCCGCCTCACGCACGTCTATCCCGACGGAGCGGCGCCCTACTTCACCGTGCTGGCCGGCGGCCGTCCCGGCGACGAGGTCGCCGTCTGGGACCACCTCAAGGACGTCGCGACCGACGTCCTCCACCGCCATCACGCCACCATCACCCACCACCACGCCGTCGGCCGCGACCACCGCCCCGGCTACGACCGGCAGCGCCCGGAGCCGTTCGCCCTGGCCCTGCGTGCCGCCAAGACCGCGCTCGATCCCCAGGGCATCCTCAATCCCGGCGTGCTCGTGGACTGAGCCGCGCTCCTAGTCCGATCGCGCGGTGGCGGCGGCGGCGCGATAGGCGCGCGGCGAGAGACCGATGGTGCGTTTGAAGGCGACGCTGAAGGCGCTCTCCGAGCCGTACCCCACGTCCCGGGCGATGGTGGCGACGGTGCCGTCACCGCGGCGGATGCGGTCGGCGGCCAGTTCGATGCGCCACGCGGTGAGGTATTCCAGCGGGCCCTGCCCGACCACCTGCTTGAACCGGGCCGCCAGGGTGGAGCGGGCCACGGCCGCGGTGCGCGCCAGTTCGGCGACCGTCCAGGGGTGGGCGGGCCGGGCGTGCATCCGTCGCAGGACGGTCGCCACCGTGGGGTCGGTCAGGCCGGCCAACCAGCCCGAGGAGGTACGGCCGGCCTCCCCCGCGAGGTAGAGGCGCAGGATCCGCACCAGCATGACGATCGCCAGGTGCTCGGCGACGAGCCGGGCCCCCGCCGCGTTCCGCTGCAGTTCCGTGTCGATCTCCTCGACCGCCCGCCGCACGGCCGCGGCCTCGGGCGTCCCGGCCGCCACGTGGATGACCGGCGGCAGGCCGTCCAGCAGCAGCGCCTGGGCGCGGTCGCTGAACGTGAACGCGCCCCCGACGAGGAACACCTCGTCGCCGGCCCCGGCCCGGGCCACGCCGTCGACGGCCGCGGCGAACCGGGGGCCCGCCGGTTCGGCCGGCAGCTCCAGGTCGCTGGCCAGGGTGAACGCGACCGGCCGGGTCAGCAGGAAGCAGTCCCCCTCCCGGAGCCTGAGGGGATCGGCCACCCCGTCCACCCGGAGCCAGCAGGTCCCGCGGCGGACGACGTTGAACTTCACCCCGGCGGGTGGGTCGAACCGGAGCGCCCACGGCCCTCCGGCCGCCAGGGCGGCGGACAGGCGGCTCGTCGCCCCGATCAGGGACAGCACGTCCTCCAACGGGTCCACGCGCACCCCTCTCGGACGCTGGCTAAACTTCTGCGGACGCCAAACTATAGTTCGTCCAGTTCGCCGGTCGTAGCGTTGCCGTCATGACCGAGAGCACACGCCTGACCACACCCTTCACCGCCCGCGCCACCGCCGACGAGATCATCGCCGGCGTCGACCTCACCGGGCACCGCATGATCGTCACCGGGGGCGCCTCCGGCATCGGCCGGGAGACCGTACGCGCCCTCGCCCGCGCCGGCGCGGAGGTCACCGTGGCGACCCGCGACCCCGCCCGCGCGGAGGACCTCGTGGCCGAGTTCACCGGCCCCGGCCCGGGCACGGTCCGGGCCCTCGCGCTCGACCTGGCCGACCTCGACTCCGTCGACGCCTTCGTGGCCGGGTGGACCGGACCGCTGCACGCCCTGATCGCGAACGCCGGAATCATGGCGGTCCCGGACCGCCGGCTGACCCCGGAGGGTTGGGAACTGCAGCTGGCCACCAACCACCTCGGCCACTTCGCGCTCGCCCGGGGCCTGCGCGACAGCCTCCGGTCCGCCGGCTCCGCCCGGGTCGTCGTGGTCAGCTCGGGCGCGCAACTGCGGGCCGGCATCGACTTCGACGACCCGCACTTCGCTCGCCGCCCGTACGACCCGTGGACCGCGTACAGCCAGTCGAAGACCGCCGACGTCCTCCTGGCCGTCGGCATCGCCCGCCGGTGGTCCGCCGACGGGATCACCGCCAACGCCCTGGCCCCGGGCGTCATCATCACCAACCTGCAACGCCACCTGAGCGAGGACACGCTGCGCTCCTTCGGAGTGACGACCGACGAGACGGGCGCCGTGGCCGTGCCGGACCACTACAAGACCCCCGCCCAGGGCGCCGCCACCACGGTGCTGCTGGCCGCGTCGCCGCTGGTCGAGGGCGTCACCGGCCGCTACTTCGAGGACAACCAGGAGGCGGCGGTGGTCCCGGGCGGCCCGGAGCCGATGACCGGGGTGGCCGAGCACTCCGTGGACCCGGCCGCGGCGGACCGGCTCTGGACGTACGCCGAGGAAACCCTCGGCGCTCGCCGACGGTGACCGGAAGGCGCAGCCCGGCCCGGCCGGCGTGAGCGGCCCGCCGCGGGCCGGCCGGAGCTACCGCAGTGTCCACCGCTGGTTCGCAGCGCCGGTGCAGGTCCAGAGGATCACGGTGGTGCCGTTGCCGGTGGCCGCGCCGTTGACGTCGAGGCAGAGGCCGGACTGCTGGCCCCGGACCGTGCCGTCGGAGTTGCGGGTCCAGCGCTGGTTGGCCCCGCCGTTGCAGTCCCAGATCTGCGCCTTGGCGCCCGCGGTGGCGTTCAGCGGCGCGTCCAGGCACTTGCCCAGGGCCTGGAGGGTGTCCCCGTTGACCGTCCACCGCTGGTTGGCGCCACCGTTGCAGTCCCAGATGACCGGCTGCGTGCCGTTGGCGGTGGTGCTCTGGGGCACGTCCAGGCATCGACCGGAGGCGGCGCTGACCAGCGCGCCGCTGGTCGTCGGGGGCGGGGTGGTGGTGCCGCCGCCGCTGACCCGGTAGACCGCGGTGCCGTGCGCGGGGACGCTGGCCGCGATGGTGCCGCTGGTGGTGCTAGTGGCGTTGGTCCACGCGTCGAGCAGGGTGAAGCTGCTGCCGCTCTTGCCGACGGCAGCGGCGGTGGTGGAGATCGTCGTGGTGCTGCTGCCCTGGTTGAACAGGGCCACCGCGACGTCACCGTTGGCCAGCGGCTTGGCGAGCACCCGGCGGGTGCCGTCGAAGGAGACCTGAGCGGCCTGCCGGCCGAGGATGTCCAGGTTGATCGCGATCAGGTTCCGGTTGGTCAGGATGCTCTGGGTGGCCGGCGTCATGGAACGGACGTCGTTGCCGGCGATCAGCGGCGACGCGAGCACCGCCCACATGGCGAAGTGGCTGCGCATCTCGGTGTCGGTCATGCCGCCCCGGCCGACCTCCATCATGTCGGGGTCGTTGAACGCGCCCGGGCGTGCGTACCCGGCCAGGGGCACGGTGACGTTGATGATGTTCTGGACGCCCATCGGGTAGCCGTTGGTCTGGCCGGTGTCCCAGGCGTTGGTGATGTCCTCGGTGGTCCGCCACATGTTGGCCACGTCGCCCCAGTCGCGCTGCGGGCCGGTCTTGGCGTGGATGCTGTTCGGGTTGATGCTGTACACGATGGGCCGGCCGGTCGCCGCGAGCGCGTCGCGCATCTTGGCGAAGGTCGCCACCTGCTGGTCGATGGTGCCGTTGGGCGAGCACCAGTCGTACTTGAGGAAGTCCACGCCCCACGCGGCGAACTGCCGGGCGTCCTGCGCCTCGTGGCCCTGGCTGCCGGTGGCGCCCGGGTAGGAGTTGAAGTACTGCGCGCAGGTCCGGTCGACCGGAACCTGGTAGAGGCCGAATTTCAGGCCCTTTCCGTGCAGGTAGTCGCCGAGCGCCCGCATGCCGCTGGGGAACCGGCCGGGGTCGCCCTGGAGGTTGCCGGCGGAGTCGCGGTTGGGGTTGAACCAGCAGTCGTCGACGACGACGTACTGGTAGCCGGCGTCGCGCATGCCGCTGGCGACGATGGCGTCCGCGGTCTGCCGGATCAGGGTCTCGTTGATGTTGCAGCCGAACGAGTTCCAACTGTTCCAGCCCATCGGTGGGGTGCGGGCGACCCCGTTCTCCAGGGCCAGGGCGGTGTCCGGGCGCAGTCCGGTCAGGGTGCCGGCCAGCAGCAGGCCGGCCGCGAGGCCAGCGGCCCAGCGGCGGCCCGAGGCGAACGGTCTCATCGGATCTCCTTCCGTGGCGGCGTACGCCGTCACAGGTGACGGTCCGGCCGGCGGTCGGCGCTGCGCCGGCGGCGGGACGGTGGTGGGTTGGTGGGGCTCCGTCCGTCCCGGCCCGGGGCGGTCGGTCCCGCGCCCGGGCCGGACGGGCTCGGCCGGTCGTCGCCTCAGGCGACGGTGCAGGCCGCGCCGTTGAGGGTGAACGAGCCGGGCTTGGCGGTGTCGCCGGTGTGCGTGGCCTGGAAGCCGATGCTCATCGAGGCGTTGGGGGCCAGGGTGGCGTTGTAGCCGACGTTGCGGGCCGTCACCTGCCCGGAGGTGGGCGAGTAGGTGGCGTTCCAGCCGGAGACGATGCTCTGGCCGCCGGGCAGGGTGAAGGCCAGGGACCACCCGTTGATCGTGCTGCTGCCGGTGTTGGTGATGGTGATGTCCTCGGTCAGGCCGTTGTTCCACGCGTTGACCGCAGCGCTCACCCGGCAGGCCCCGCCACCCGGCGACGGGGTGGTGGGGTCGGGCGACGGGGTGGTCGGGCTCGGCGATGGGGTGCTGCCCTCGAACTGGGTGAAGAAGGACCAGACCAGGCCGGGCACCCAGGTCCGGGTGCCGCTGTCCCCGGTCGCGCCGTCCTGCGGGGCGGCGATGTGCCCCTCGTCGAACGCCGCCCACACCACCGGGTGCCCGGTGGAGCAGCCCGAGTAGGTGGTCACCCGGTGGGTGAGGCTCCCCTGGGACGGCTCCGGCGGGCTCTGCGCGGTGCAGCCGTTGTTACGGACGAACCGGTCCCGCAGCGCGCGGCCGCCGGAGATGTTGAGCACCCCGTCGCGGATGCCGTGCACCCCGAGGTACGCGACCGGCTGGCTGCCGCCGCTGCAACCGCTGAGCAGCCCGCCGGACTGGACCGCGACCGCCCGGAAGACGGTGGGGCGGGCGCAGGCGATGGCGTGGCTCATGGCGCCGCCGTAGCTGAAGCCGACCGCGAAGCGCTGCGTCGTGTCGACGCACAGGCCGGCGTCGAGCTGGCGGATCATGTCGTCGACGAAGGTGAGGTCCTCCCCGTTGGAGTTCGCCCAGCCGTTGTTGAGGCCCTGCGGCGCCACGAAGATGGTGCTGTTGTTCGCCAGTCGCAGCAGGCCGTAGTAGGACCAGACGTCGCGCTGCACGGTCTGTCCGGTGGCCACGTCGGTGGCGGTGCCGTTCAGCCAGTGGAACCCGAAGACCACCCGGTAGGGATGGTTGCTGTCGTAGTTGTCGGGGACCTTGAGGAGGTAGCTGCGGGTCCTGCCGCTGCTCTGGATCGAGTGGGTACCGCTGGCCAGGGTGGGTGCCCGGCCGCAGCCGGCGGTCGCCGCGGCGGCGCCGACGTCGGCGGCCGCGGCGCTCGCGCCGAGGCCGCCACTCCACGCGGTGGCGGTCGCCGTCGCCGCGACGAGCGCCGCGACGGCGAATGCGCCGAGGAGGGATCTGGTTCCAACCATCGGGGTGACTCCCTTCGCCGCGCTGGGCGGCGTAGCTGGGTGGGGAATGGCCCGGCAGGTCCGCCACCGCACCGCCACCGGCCGGGGCCCGGTCCGGTAGCCGGACGCGGGACCATGGCGGCCGGGCGTACGCCGTCAGGGCTCTCGTCGGTCGGAGCCGAGCCGGCGGCGCTCGCCGCCCGGCGGAGGTGTGGCGACCTGCCGCGTCGCCTGATCGCAGCCCGATCGACCCGCGCGAATGGCCCGTCGCTCCCGAGCGACAAGCTATCGTGTGAGCGATAACATCGCAATACATGAATGCCCGCGACGGCTCGGCCGGCACCGTCAAGCCCGACCGCAGCCTGGTGACGGAAGGACCTGGAGACGGAGCCACGCGCGGAAACGCAGTGGTGACCAACGGCCTCCTGCACGAGAAGGTCCTCGCCCGGCTCGCCGGCGTCCAGAAGACCCGTTGAGCATGTTATCGATAACATGCTATGTTCCGAGCTCAGGAGTCGCGGGCGTGCTGCCCCGCTCGGGATCACCGACCGTCGAAGGGCACCGGCACATCCGGGTCGACGGGTCACCAGCTCCCGCAGCCGTCGCACACCGCCGGGCCGTGCGGGCCGCGTACGCGCCGCCGCCGGCACACCCGCGCGATGTTCCGTCGCCGTTCTGCCGTATCGCCGTCCGGGCACCCACCGCACCGTCTCCGGAAGGATCCCCGATGCGCACCACTCGGAAAGCCAGGGTGGCGGCCCTCGTGGCCACCGCGGGCCTGGTCGCCACGGCCGCAGCCGTGACCCTGCCCGCCGAGGCCGCCGCCGCCGGCTGCGCGGTCACCTACCAGGTCTCCTCGCAGTGGCCGGGCGGCTTCACCGCCGGCGTCACCGTGACCAACCTCGGCGACCCGGTCACCGGCTGGACGCTCACCTGGAGCTACGCGGCCGGGCAGCAGGTCACCCAGTACTGGAACGCCGCCATCACGCAGAGCGGCGGCCAGGTGCGGGCCGCGAACGTCAGCTACAACGCGAACATCGGGAGCAACGCCCGGGTGTCCTTCGGCTTCAACGGCTCGTGGACCGGCAGCAACCCCGCGCCCAGCAGCTTCGCGCTCAACGGCACCACCTGCACCGGCGGCACGACCACCCCGCCGCCCAGCACCACCCCACCGCCGAACACGCCCCCGCCCAGCACGCCCCCGCCCAGCTCGCCGCCGCCGACCGGCAGCCTGCCGAGCAGCTTCCGGTGGAGCTCCAGCGGCGCGCTGATCGGTCCGAAGAACGACGGCCGCGGCATCGCCGGGATCAAGGATCCCTCGGTCGTCTACTACAACGGCAGATACCACGTCTTCGCCAGCACCGCGCAGTCCGCCGGCTACAACCTGGTCTACACCAGCTTCGCCGACTGGTCCCAGGCCGGCTCGGCGCCGTTCACCTACCTCGACCAGACCCCGATCGGCGCCGGCTACCGGGCCGCGCCGCAGGTGTTCTACTTCGCGCCGCAGCGGCTGTGGTACCTCGTCTACCAGACCGGTAACGCGTCCTACTCGACCAACCCGGACATCAGCAACCCGGCCGGGTGGAGCGCCCCGAAGAACTTCTACAGCGACATGCCGCAGATCATCCGGGACAACATCGGCAGCGGCTACTGGGTCGACATGTGGGTCATCTGCGACTCCGCGAACTGCTACCTGTTCTCCTCCGACGACAACGGGCACCTCTACCGGTCGCAGACCACCCTCGCCAACTTCCCCAACGGCATGACCGACACCGTCATCGCCATGCAGGACAGCGACCGCTACCGGCTCTTCGAGGCGTCCAACGTCTACCGGGTCGGCGACCGGTACCTGCTGCTCGTCGAGGCGATCGGCGGCGACGGCCGCCGCTACTTCCGGTCCTGGACCGCCCCGGCCGTCACCGGGCCGTGGACTGCGCTGGCCGACACCGAGAGCAACCCGTTCGCGCGGGCGAGCAACGTCGCCTTCCCGAACGGCGCGTGGACCCGTGACATCAGCCACGGCGAGATGATCCGCAGCGGCCATGACCAGAACCTGGCCGTCAGCCCCTGCAACCTGCGCTATCTCTACCAGGGCATGGACCCGAACGCCGGCGGCGACTACAACAACCTGCCCTGGCGGCTCGGCCTGCTCACCCAGACCAACTCGACCTGCTGACCCACGCCACCACCGGCGCCCCCCGGGCCCGGCAGGCGGAAACCCGCCTGCCGGGCCCAGGTTCGAGAGAGACCGCGGGAAATCGCGGCGGACGGGGTCAGAACCCCCGGGCGAGCCGGTAGTACGCCTGGTTCCAGCGGATCTCGTCGGCGAACCGGCGCGGGTTCGTGTCGGCGTCGATGACCACCAGCTCGGTGCGGCTCATCGCGGCCAGGTCGTGCAGTTCCTCCACCCCCACCGCCTGCGAGAGCACGGTGTGGTGCGGGGCGCCCGCGGTGATCCACGCCTCGGCCGAGCCGGCCAGGTGCGGGCGGGGGCGCCAGACGGCCCGGGCGACCGGCAGCCGGCGCAGCGGGTGCGGCGGCGCCACCACGTCGACCTCGTTGGCGACGAGCCGGAACCGCTCCCCCATGTCGGCCAGGCCCAGCACCACGGCGGGACCGGGCGCCGCGTCGAACACCAGCCGGACCGGGTCCTCCCGCCCGCCGATGCTCAGCGGGTGGATCTCGACGGACGGGGTGCCCGCGGCGATGCTCGGGCACACTTCGAGCATGTGCGCGCCGAGGACCAGCTCCCGGCCCGGGGTGAGGTCGTAGGTGTAGTCCTCCATGAAGGAGGTGCCGCCGCCGACCCCGACCGCCATGGCCTTGAGGGTGTGCACGAGGACCGAGGTCTTCCAGTCGCCCTCACCGCCGAAGCCGTAGCCGTCGGCCATCAGGCGCTGCACGGCGATGCCGGGCAGCTGGCGCAGCCCGCCCAGGTCCTCGAAGTTGGTGGTGAAGGCGCGGAAACCACCGGCTTCGAGGAAGGCACGCAGGCCGAGCTCCAGCCGGGCGGCGTAGCGCAGGGACTCGTGGCGGTCGCCGCCGGGGCGCAGCTCGGGCGCCATGCGGTAGCTGTCGTCGTACTCCTTGACCAGGTCGTCCACCCGCGCGTCGGTGACCTCGCCGACGACCTGGACGAGGTCGTTGACGCCGTAGGTGTTCACGGAGACCCCGAAGCGCAGCTCCGCCTCCACCTTGTCGCCCTCGGTCACGGCCACGTCGCGCATGTTGTCGCCGAAGCGGGCCAGCCGCAGCGACCGCATCGCCGACCAGCCGATCGCCGCCCGCGCCCAGGCGCCCACCCGGGACACCACGCGCGGGTCGCTGACGTGCCCGGCGACGGTCTTGCGGGCCACTCCGAGGCGGGTCTGGATGAACCCGAACTCCCGGTCGCCGTGTGCCGCCTGGTTGAGGTTCATGAAGTCCATGTCGATCTCGTCCCACGGCAGCAGGACGTTGGCCTGGGTGTGCAGGTGCAGCAGCGGCGTCTGCAGCGCGTCCAGGCCGGCGATCCACATCTTCGCCGGGGAGAAGGTGTGCATCCAGGCGACCACCCCGACGGCCCCGTGCGCGGCGGCGTCCCGGCAGACCCGCAGGATGTCGCCGCTGGTGGTCAGGACCGGTTTCCAGACGACCCGGGCGGGGATGTCCGGGGAGCCGTCGAGCGCGGCCGCGATCTGCCGCGACTGGTCGGCCACCTGGCGGAGGGTGTCGTCGCCGTACATGGCCTGACTGCCGGTCAGGAACCAGATCTCAGGCGCAGCGTGGGTTGCCATGGGATTGCCTTCCGCGAGATGGCCGGTCACTTGTAGCGGATTCCGATCAGTCGTTGGAGCAGGATGAACGCGAAGAGCAGGCCGCCGATCACGATCTTCGTCCACCACGAGTTGAGGCTCCCGTCGAAGGTGATCAGTGTCTGGATGACCCCGAGGACCAGCACCCCGAGCACCGTGCCGAAGACGTAGCCGGAGCCCCCGGTGAGCACGGTCCCGCCGATGACGACGGCGGCGATGACGTCGAGTTCCATGCCGACACCGATCAGCGGGGCGCCGGAGAGCGTGTAGAAGGACAGCAGGATGCCGCCGATCGCCGCGCAGAGGCCGCTGATGGTGTAGACGGCGATCCGGGTACGCCCCACCGGCAACCCCATGAGCAGCGCCGACTGCGAGTTGCCGCCGATGGCGTACACGTTGCGGCCCAGCCGGGTGTAGGCCAGCGTGTACGCGGCGACGGCGACCACCGCGAAGGCGATGAGCACGCTGATCGAGACGAAGTTGCCGCTGGGGTTGCCGATCCGTTGCTGGGACATCCGGGTCCAGAACCCGTCGGTGATCGGGATGGACGACCCGCTGATGAAGGTGCACATGCCGCGGGCGAAGAACATCCCCGCGAGGGTGACGATGAACGGCTGGATGTCGAAGAAATGGATCACGCAACCCATGAGGAAGCCGAGCGTCGGCCCGATGAGCAGCGCGACGAGCAGCACCAACGCCGCCGGCAGCCCCTCCCGCAGCAGGAACGCCGACACCATCGCGGTCATCGCGACGACCGAGCCGACGGAGAGGTCGATCCCGCCGGTGAGGATCACGAACGTCATCCCGACGGCGACCACGAGCAGGAACCCGTTGTCGATGAAGACGTTGAAGACGACCTGGATGTTCGAGAACGCGCGGTACTGGGAGACGCCGACGCCGTACAGGACCAGCAGCAGGACGAGGGTGGCCAGGACCGGGACGTGCCGCCGGGGCAGGCGTGACCGGGTACGCGCGGCCAGCAGGGAGAGGGTGGTCATGCCGGCACCTGCTCCTTCGGCTGCTCGCTGACGGGGGCGGGCCCGGTCGCCGGGGCTCGGCGCCGGGTGAAGCGGGCGCGGAATCCGGGCGCCTGGATGAGGCAGACCGCGATGACCACGACCGCCTTGAACAGCAGGGAGGTCTGGGGCGAGATGTTCATGGCGTACACCGTGGTCGTGAGGGTCTGGATGAGCAGCGCGCCGAGGATCGTGCCGCCGAGGGAGAACCGGCCCCCGGCGAGCGAGGTGCCGCCGATGACCACGGCGAGGATCGCGTCCAGCTCGACCCAGAGGCCCGCGGCGTTGCCGTCGGCGCTGGACACGTTGGCGGTCATCATGAATCCGGCGACCGCAGCGCAGGCCGCGCTGATCACGTAGACGAGGAACGTGATCCGCCCGGACCGGATGCCGGCCAGGCGGCTGGCCTGGGCGTTGCCGCCGACCGACTCGATGATCAGGCCGAGGGCGGTCCGGCGGGTCACCGCGGCGACCAGCAGGGCCGCCGCGAGCGCGAGGAAGATGGCCAGCGGCAGGGTCAGCAGGTGACCGACCCCGATGGCCTTGTACGGGCCGGAGTTGATGGTCAGGATCTGGCCCTCGGTGATCAGCTGGGCGAGGCCCCGGCCGGCCACCATGAGGATGAGGGTGGCGATGATCGGCTGAATGCCGATGACCGCGACGAGCACGCCGTTCCAGGCGCCGAGCACCAGGGCCACCCCCAGCCCGAGGGCCAGCGCGGTCAGCACCCCGCCGACGCTGTTCTGGTCGGGCTGCCGGCTGATGTAGAGGCAGGCGATGGCGCCGCTGATCGCGCAGAGCGAGCCGACCGAGAGGTCGATGCCGCCGGTGGCGATCACCAGTGTCATGCCGAGCGCCACCAGGATCAGCGGCGCGCTCAGCCGCAGGATGTCGATGAGGCTGCCGTAGAGGTGGCCGTCGCGCATCTGCACCGACAGGAAGCCGGGCCGGTAGACGGTGTTGGCGGCCAGCATCACGACGAGGACGACGACCGGCCAGAACAGCCGGTGGGTCGTCAGCGCCCGGTAGGCCGCCGTTCGGTTGCTCATGACGGCACCTCCTCGTGCCGCGCGCCGGCGGCGATGGTCTGCATGATCCGGTCGGCGTCGACGCTCTGGTCGTTGGTGAGCTGCGCGACCATCTCCCGGTCCCGCATCACGGCGATCCGGTGGCTGAGGCGGAGCACCTCCTCCAGCTCGGCGGAGACGAACAGCACCGCCATGCCGCCGTCGGAGAGCTGCGCGACCAGCCGCTGGATCTCGGTCTTGGCCCCGATGTCGATGCCCCGGGTCGGCTCGTCGAGGATCAGCAGGCGCGGCTCGGTGATGAGCCAGCGCGCGAGCAGGACCTTCTGCTGGTTGCCGCCGGAGAGGTTGCCCAGCGGGATGTCGGGGTCCGCCGGCCGGATGCTGAGGGCCTGCACGTACCGGTCGACCAGCTCGTCCTGCCGGCGGCGGGGAACGGGCCGGAGCCAGCCCCGGGCGGCCTGCAGGGCGAGGATGATGTTCTCCCGGACGGACAGCTCGGCGACGATGCCCTCGGCCCGCCGGTTCTCGGAGCAGAAGCCGATGCCGTGGCCGATGGCGGCCACCGGGGTACGCAGCGACGTGGGCGTGCCGTCCACCCGGACGCTGCCGTGGTCGGCACGGTCGGCGCCGAACAGCAGCCGGGCGACCTCGGTACGGCCCGAGCCGAGGAGGCCGGCGAGACCGACCACCTCTCCCTCGTGGATGGTGAGGTCGAAGCGTGCCACCGCCGAGCGGCGGCCCAGCTCGCGGACGTCCAGCAGCGGTGCGCCCTCCGCCGGTGCGGCCGCGTCGTGCCGGGACTGCTCGTCCAGTCGCTCCAGCGCCCGCAGCTCCTTGCCGATCATCTTCTCCACCAGGCCGAGCTGCGGAAGCTCGCTCGTCGGGTACTCGCCGACGAGCCGGCCGTTGCGCAGCACGGTGATCCGGTCGGCGATCTCGTAGACCTGGTCGAGGAAGTGGGTGACGAACAGGATGGCGAGGCCGTCGTCGCGTAGCTGCCGCATGACCCGGAACAGCTGTGCGACCTCGCCCGCGTCGAGGCTGGAGGTGGGCTCGTCGAGGACCAGCACCCGGGCCTCGACGTCGATGGCACGGGCGATCGCCACCATCTGCTGCACGGCCAGCGAGTAGCTGCCGAGCTGGGCGTTGACGTCGATGTCGAGGTCGAGCCGGGCGAGGAGGGCGCGGGCCCGCCGGCGCATCTCCGCCCACCGCACCGCGCCGAGCCGGCGCGGTTCCCGGCCGATGAAGATGTTCTCCGCCACGGAGAGGTTGGTGCAGAGATTGACCTCCTGGTAGACGGTGCTCACCCCGGCGGCCGTGGCCTGCATCGGGCCGCTGAACGACACCTCCCCGCCGCCGAGCGTGACGCTGCCGTGGTCGGCGCGGTAGACGCCCGTCAGCACCTTGATGAGGGTCGACTTGCCGGCGCCGTTCTCGCCCATGAGGGCGTGCACCTCGCCCGGGAAGAGGCGGAAGTCCACGCCGTCGAGCGCCCGTACCCCCGGGAAGGACTTGCTGATCCCGGTCATTGTCAGCACTGGCTGGCTACCTGTCATGCCGCCGGGCCTTTCCTGGTCGATGAGGCGGTACGCGGTGTGGGCGCGGCGGCCGGGCCCGAGGCCCGGCCGCCGCTCCGGATGCGGGGTTCCCGCCCCGCCGTCCGGTCAGTACTTGCGGTTCGGCAGTGCTTCCTTCGCCTGCTCCTGGGTGAAGGTGGTCTCCTGGGTCTCGATCCGGGCCGGCACCGACTCGCCGTTGTGCACCTTCTTGACCAGGTCCATGAGCTGGGGACCGAGCAGCGGGCTGCACTCGGCGATGAAGTTGAACTTGCCGTCGGCGAGGGCCTGCATGCCGTCCTTGACCGCGTCGACGGTGATGATGGTGATGTCCTTGCCGGGCACCTTCCCGGCCGCGGTGATCGCCTCCAGCGCGCCCAGGCCCATGTCGTCGTTGTGGGCGAACAGCACGTCGATCTTCGGGTTGGCCTTCAGGAACTGCTCCATCACCTGCTTGCCGCCGGCGCGGGTGAAGTCACCGGACTGGGAGGCGACGATCTTGAGGTTCGGGTTGGCGGCGATCGCCTCGGCGAAGCCCTTCTTCCGGTCGTTGGCCGGCGCCGAACCGGTCGTGCCCTGCAGCTCCACGATGTTGACCGGGCCGCTGGCCGACTGCTCCTTCTGCACCAGCCACTCCCCGGCGAGCCGGCCCTCCTTCACGAAGTCCGAGCCCAGGAAGGTCTTGTAGAGGGACTTGTCGGCCGAGTCGACGGACCGGTCGGTGAGGATGACCGGGATCTTGGCGTCCTTGGCCTCCTTGAGGACGGTGTCCCACCCGGACTCCACCACCGGCGAGAAGGCGATCACGTCGACCTTCTGCTGGATGAAGTTGCGGATGGCCTTGATCTGGTTCTCCTGCTTCTGCTGCGCGTCGTCGAACTTCAGGTCGATCCCGGCCTCCGTGGCGGCCTCCTTGATCGAGGTCGTGTTCGCCGTACGCCATCCGCTCTCGGCGCCGACCTGGGAGAACCCAAGCGTGATCTTGCCGTCGTCGCCGCCGCTGCTGCCGCCCGTGTCGCTGTTGCCGCAGGCCGCCACGCCGGTGGCGAGCAACGCGGCGGCGAGCACCGCGATGACCTTGCGGGACGGCGGGTATGTCCTCATTCTCTTCACCGCAAATCTCCTCGGGGTAAGCGTTGTCGGATGCCGCGCACTCCGTGGTGCACGACCTGCGCTGGTGGGGTGCTGCCGGTGGTGCGACGCGGACGGTCCGGGGAACGGCCGCGCGATCGGGGCGGCCGTCAGGGGCTCGCCGGTGCGGGAGGTCGCTGTCCGTAGACGTTCTGGTAGCGGTCGTACAGGGCGTCGACGTCGGCCGGCGCCATCGGCAGCGGCGCGCCGAGCGCCCGGGCCAGGTGCGCCGTGCGGGCGATGTCCTCGCACATGACCGCGGCCTTCACCGCGGCGCGCGCGTCGCGGCCGATGGTGAACACGCCGTGGTTGCGCATGAGCACGGCCGGCGAACGGTGCCCGGCGAGGGTCGCCACGATCCCCTTGCCGATGTCGTCGCCGCCGATCAGGGCGAACGGGCCGATCGGTATCTCACCGCCGAACTCGTCGGCCTGGGCCGTGAGGTGGCACGGGATCGACTCGCCGCGGGCCGCCCAGGCGGTCGCGTACGTGCTGTGGGTGTGCACCACCCCGCCCACCTCGGGCAGGGCGCGGTAGACGTAGGCGTGGGCCGCGGTGTCGCTCGACGGCGCGAGGTCACCCTCGACCACGACGCCGTCGAGATCGCACACGACCATGTTCTCCGGGGCGAGGTCGTCGTAGTCGACCCCGCTCGGCTTGATCACCATCAGGTTCTGACCGGGCACCCGGGCCGAGACGTTGCCGGCCGTCCAGGCGACCAGCCGGTAGCGCGTGAGTTCGGCGTGCAGCCGGGCCACGCTCTCCCGCAGCCGGCGGATCTCAGCGCTCATGCGACCACCTCCAGGGGCGTGTCGGCCGGTGCCGCCGACGGCTCGGCGGCGGCGTTGCGGATCGCGCGCAGGCGGGACATGACGTCGTTGCCGCCGCGTCCGAAGTGGTCGTGCAGGGCCCGGTACTCGGCGTAGAGCGCGTCGTAGGCCCGCGCCCGCCCGGGATCCGGCCGGTAGGCGTCGCGGTCCACCCGGCCCATCGCGGCGGAGGCCGCGTGGATGTCCGGGTACGCCTCGGCCGCGACCGCCGCGTGGATCGCCGAGCCCAGGGCCGGGCCCTGCGCCGAACCGATGACGCTCAACGGCCGGTTGGTGACGTCGCTGTAGATCTGCATGAGCAGCGGGTTGGCGGTCAGGCCGCCGGCCACCACCAGCTCCGCGATCGGCACCCCCGCCTCGACGAACGCCTCGATGATCATGCGGGTGCCGTAGGCGGTCGACTCCAGGAGCGCGCGGTAGACGTCCGCGGGCCGGGTGGCCAGCGTCAGCCCCAGGATGAGACCACTCAGGTCGTGGTTGACCAGCAGGGAGCGGTTGCCGTTCCACCAGTCCAGCGCGATCAGCCCGTGGGCGCCGACCGGCTGCGCCGCGGCCAGCTCGCAGAGCCGCTCGTGCGAGTCGACGCCCGCCGGCGCGGCGTGGTCCACGAACCAGCCGAAGATGTCGCCGACGCCGCTCTGGCCGGCCTCGTAGCCCCAGGCGCCGGGGCTGAGTCCACCCTCGACGACGCCGCACATGCCGGGCACCTCCGCCAGCTCGGTGCCGTTGACCACGTGGCAGGTCGACGTGCCCATGATGGCGACCAGATGGCCGGGCGCCAGCGCCTGGGCCGAGGCCGCGGTGACGTGGGCGTCGACGTTGCCGGCGGCGACCGCGATGCCCTCGCGCAGGCCGGTCCAGGCCGCGGCCTGGGCGGTCAGGGCGCCCGCCCGGGCGCCCAGGGGAAGCAGCGGCCCGTCCAGCTTGCCGACGAAGCCGGCGAACCCCGGGTCGAGCGCCGCCAGGAACTCCGGGGACGGGTACCGCCCGTCCTGGCGGATGCCCTTGTAGCCGGCGGTGCAGATGTTGCGCGTCTCCACCCCGCAGAGCTGCCAGACGATCCAGTCCGCCGCCTCGACGAACCGCGCGGCGCGCCGGTAGATCTCCGGGTCCTCGTCGAGGAGCTGCAGGCCCTTCGCGAACTGCCACTCGGCGGAGATCTTCCCGCCGTACCGCTGGATCCAGGGTTCCCGGCGCTCGTGCGCGAGGGCGTTGATCCGGTCGGCGTGCGGCTGCGCGGCGTGGTGCTTCCACAGCTTCACCCAGGCGTGCGGCCGGCTCCGCAGCTCGGGCACCTCGCAGAGCGGGGTGCCGTCGGCCAGGGTGGGGAGGACGGTGCAGGCGGTGAAGTCGGTGGCGATACCGATCACCCGGGCCGGGTCGATCCCGGCGGCGGCCACGGCGGCCGGCACGGCGTGCCGCAGCACGTTCCGGTAGTCCTCCGGGTCCTGCAACGCCCAGTCCGGCGGCAGCGGCGTCCCGTCCGGGAGCGCCGACTCGATGACGCCGTGCCCGTACTCGTGGACCGCGGTGCCGAGCTCCGCGCCGTCTCCGACCCGGACCACCAGCGCCCGGCCCGACAGCGTCCCGAAGTCGACCCCGACGACGTACCGGTCCCCCGGTCCGTGCATACCCGCCATCTCCACCTCCCCGTGCCGTGGCTCACATTGTTAGCGCTCACATCGGCGTCGGTCAAGACGCGATCGCAACAGTCCCGTAACGGCGCGGCCATCGACCCAGCGGGCCATGCCGAGCGAATCGATCAAGCGGGGCGAAGTGGTGTTAACGTTCACAGGTATCGATGCGTCGCCCAGCTGCTTCTGAGGCGGCTGCCGTGGCTTGCTCCCCCTCGGGGTGCTGTTAGCGCTAACTCCGCTGCTCATCGCTGGCGGCTCCGCCTAACGGCGACGCCGCAACCGGCCGGAGCGCTCAGGCCGGTCCGCCCGCCGCGCCACGTCGTAGACCTTCGGCTCGACGACGTGGCGCCGCGCAGACTGCCGAGGACCGTCCGGCCGTCGGGCTGTGAACGGTCACAACAAGTGCGGATCGAACCAGGCGTCGACCGGCCCGGCGCTCACTCCGGCGGCGCGGCGACGCTCTGCCGGGTGATCAGGGTCGGTGCGATGGTCTGCCGCAGCTCGCCGACCGCGCCGGATTCGAACTGCGCGAGCAGCAGGTCAAGGCTGGCCCGGGCCACCGCGGCGAAGTCCGGCCGGACGGTGGTCAGCGGCGGAATGAAGTACGCCGCCTCCGGCACGTCGTCGAAGCCCACCACACTGATCTCGTCCGGCACCTTCCGGCCGTACTCGTGCAGGGCCCGCAACACGCCCAGCGCCAGGTGGTCGTTGGCCGTGAAGACCGCCGTCACCTCGGGCATCCGCGCCAGCATCTGCCCGCACCGGTAGCCCGAGGCCGCCGACCAGTCCGCCGGCACCAGTGGCGGCACCTCGGCGCCCGCGGCCTGCAACGCCTCCCGCCAGCCCTCGATCCGCCCGGCGCTGTCGAACCAGTCGGCGGGCCCGGACACGTGCCACACCGTGCGGTGACCGGCCTCCAGCAGGTGCCGGGTGGCCTCCCGCGCGCCCGCCACCTGGTCCACCGTCACGAGCGGCACCGGGCGACGGGGGTCGCCGTCGACCGTCACCAGGGGGACGTCCTTCGGCAGGTGCTCCAGCGCCTCACCGGCCGACTCGACGGGCGCGATGACGACGATCCCCGCCACCCGGTGCGCCAGGTGCCGCTCGACCGCCTCGGAGATGGACACCTGGTCCAGATCCCGGACACTGCCCACGCTGACCGCGAAGCCCTCCTCGGCGGCGGTCTGCTCCAGCGCCGCCAGCAACGACGCCGGGCCGTACAGGGTGGTGTTCTGCGCGACCACGCCGATGACCTGCGAGCGGCCGGTCACCAGCGCGCGAGCCGCGCGGTTCGGCCGGTAGCCGAGCTCGGCGATCGCCGCCTGCACCCGCAGCCGGGTCTGCTCGCGGACGTTGGGGTGCCCGTTCAGCACCCGCGACACGGTCTGGTGGGAGACCCCGGCAAGGCGGGCCACATCCGTCATCGCGGGACCCCGCACGGCACCCACCCTCCCCCGCCAAGCCCCCGACCACGCCCGGCGGTCGACGCCGGAGCCGCGGGATGCGCCATCCGCCGCCCTGCACCCACCCCGGCTGAGCATCCGGGGCGGCCCCGCGCAAGGCCAGCGACAGTGTACGCCCAGACCGCGTTGCCACCGGCCGAGGCACGGGCCCCGGTGGCCGACGCGGCGCGGGCGCGAGCGGGCGGGCTCGCCTCGGCCGAGCCCGCCCGCTCCGGTTCCCCGCGATCCCGCCCGCGAGCCTCCAGGAGGCCGTGCGGGCCGGACCGGCGTCACGCCCCTACCGCTGCAACGTCAGCACACCCGGGCGGTACGGCAGGAGGCCGTAGTCCCCGCCGGAGTTGGTGGCCCGGCCCTGGTAGAGCAACTGCAGATTGCAGGGGTCGACGGTCATGGTCTGATCGGGGTTGCTCCGCACGAGGTCACCGTGGCTGATGTCGTTGGTCCAGGTGGCGCCGCTGTTGGCCTTGCCGGCGAAGGGGTTGCCCTCCGTCGCGGCCTGCGGCGTCCACGAACCGCCCAGGCTGGTGGCCGTGAACGAGCGGAAGTAGCGCCCCTGCGCGCCGATCGCCTCGACGAGCATGAGGTACTGGTTCTGGCCCTGGATCTTGTAGACCTGGACCCCTTCGAACAGGTTGTTGGTCGAATCACTCATGATCGTGGTGTAGGTCGAGCCGAAGTTGCCCGGGAAGTTCCCGATGGGCATGCTGGCCCGGTAGATCTTGCCGTTGTCCCCGGCGAAGAACAGGTACATGTTCTGGCTGTCACCGATCAGCGTCTGGTCGATGGGTCCCGTGCCGGAGCCGGAGATGCTTCCGGTGAAGAGCGTCTGCTGCGCCGACCACCCGTTCACGTTGGTGGGGTCGCTCGACGTCCGGTAGGAGAAGGCGGTCCCACCCCACTGGTAGGCCAGCACCCAGATGTTCTTCGGCGCGAAGTAGAAGAGCGTGGGCGCGACAGCCGAGAACGGCATCGCGTTCTGGCTGGCCGAGGCCATGTCGGACCAGTTCGTGAACGGGGTGAAGTTCATCGAGCCCCACGACGTTCCGGTGTCGTGCGTCGTGGCGTAGACGAGGTGCCGGCCGTTGTGGACGACGTTGGTGAAGTCCTTGAGCGAGACCCATCCCGACCTCGGGTTCGCCAGCGAGCCGGTCGACGACCAGCGGTACGTCGACGGCAGCGTGCACGAGCCGCCCGGCGGCGGCGTGGTGGGGTTGCTCCCGCCGTCGACCCGGACGAGCTGCCACTGCTGGTTGCCGCCGTTCCAGTCGTCGTACTGCACGATGCTCCCGCCGTCGGCGGTCGAGGCACCCTGCACCTCCACGACCTTGTTGCTGTTCCGGTTGATCAACCGGACGTAGCCGCTGTCCGAGTCGGCCAGCCGGAACTGCTGGTTGGCCTGGTTGGCGTCGGACCACTGCACGATGTTGGCGCCGTTGGCGGTCGACCAGTTGTAGACGTCCAGCACCTTGCCGGACAGCCGCGACCGCAACCGGTAGTAGCCGCCGCCCGAGTCCACGAACTGCCACTGCTGCTGGTTGCCGTTGTTCCGGGTCCACTGCACGATGCGAGCGCCGTCATTCGTGGCCAGGTTGTACACGTCCAGGGCCTTGCCGCTGTTGCGGTTGACCAACACGTACCACGCGCTCGTGTCGACCGTCGCCGCGGCGGCGGGCGTCGACAGCGCCACCGCGGCGGCACCGCCGACCACCACCGCTGCGACGCTGGCGGCGACCAGCCGCGGCAGCCATCCACGCCGCCGCGACGGCGGCGCGATCGAGCCAGCACTACCAAAGGCAGACATGATCCTCCTCCTGAGACCAAGAGCCGAACGGTCCGCCGACGACGGGCGCACCGCGACGCCGGGCCGGGCGTACACAGTGGGCTGTCAGCGCTGACAGCTCGCCTGCGTGTGCCGGCACGCGCCTGAACGAAGGTCGGACGAAGCGGGCCTGCCCGGAAGGCCCCTGGCGTCGCCGCCCTGATCCATCGACTGTGAGCGATAACATTCCGGTAGTCAAGTGGCAATGTTCCGGAAACAGGTGCGTTGATGTTGGCGCTAACATTGACGCTCTCCGCACGACGGGCACTACTGCAGCGAGACGTCGTCGACCGAGAAGCCGTCGGTGCCCGACGCCGTCTCCACGTAGAAGGTGGCGCCGGTGAGCGTTCCGCTCCAGGACGCCGCCGCGGTGCCGGTGAGCCTCGTCCAGCCGTCGGGGGTGACCGCGGTCCCCGGGGTCAGTCCGACGTAGGTCGTGGCGCCGCCGGCGGTCAGGGCCAGGGTCGCCTTCACGGTCGGCGTCCCGCTCTGGCTCCGTACCCAGAGGGTGGTGGTGTAGCTCCTTCCGTTGGTGAGCTTCGAGGTCACGTCCTGACTGGGACCGTTCCAGGACGCCGTACGCCCGGTGACCGACAACGACGCCGACCCGGCGTGGGCGGTTGCGGTGTTGGACGACAGGGTCCCGCTGCCCATGACTCCCCAGCCCGACGTGCCGCTCTCCCCGTCCCCGTTGGCGATCAGGTTCCCGCCGCCGCCGCCGGCCGCACCGAACTGCCACCAGTTGACGTTGAAGAGGTTGCCGCTGCCGCCGGTGAACCGCAGGTACAGGTCGTGGGTGCCCGCGGCGCCGGTCACGGCGCAGGAGACGTTCGCCCACGTCTGCCAGCCGCCCGTGCCCGGGACGGCGCAGCGTCCCACCACCGGGCCGGCGGTGCCGTCGAGGCGGAGCTCGATGGTGCCACCGCTGGTCGCGGAGGCAACCCGCGCGGTGAACGAGCTCGCCCCCGCGCCGAAACCGACGCCCTTGACCTTGATGTAGTCGCCGTTCTCGATCCAGCCGACGTCCATCCCGCCCTCGCTGGCGGCCTCGGTCTCGATGCCCGACTCCCAGGCGATCGTCTCGGCCTCCTGGCGGGTGTACGGGTTGAGGGTGCCGACCTGCGGCGCCCCCGTGGTCGTCATGTTGATGGTGGGGATCGAGCCGTCGGCGTTGTACGAGAACTTCTCCACCGCGACCGACCGCGTGAAGCCGCCGCCGCCCGGCAGCGCCCCGTTGTGGTAGAAGAAGTACGACCCGCCGTTGAAGTCGACGATGCCGGGGTGGTTGGTGAAGCTGCTGCCCTGGGTCGGCATGACCGTCCCGCGGTAGGTCCACGGCCCGGTGGGGCCGGGGGCCGTCGAGTAGCCGATGAACTCGGAGCAGCACTTCGCCGCGAAGACGTTGTAGTACAGGCCGTTGCGCTTGTAGACCCAGGGACCTTCCTCGTAGAGGGTCGGCCGGTTCGCGTCGCCGGTGCGGGTGCCGAACCCGGCGGTGGTGAGCGGGATCTTCGTCGGGCTGCCCGAGAAGGAGATCATGTCGGCGTTCAGCTTCACGTACCAGAGGTTGGGGTTGCCCCAGTACAGGTAGGCCTGCCCGTCGCTGTCGACGAAGACGGTCGGGTCGATCTCGCCGTTGGACACCAGCGGCCGGCCGATGGCGTCACGGAAGGGGCCGGTCGGGCTGTCGGCCACCGCCACCCCGATCCCCATAGCGCCGGTCGCCCGGACGGTCATGGGTACGTACCAGTAGAACTTGCCGTTGCGGGCGACGACCTGGCCGGCCCAGGCGTCCGCGCTGGCCCAGCTGAAGCTGGCGATGTTGAGCGGGGATCCGTGGTCGGTCCAGTTGACCATGTCGGCGGACGACCACACCCGCCATTCCTTCATGGTGAACCAGGTCGAGCCGTCCTCGTCGTGACCGGTGTAGAGGTACACCCGGCCGTCGTGCACGAGCGGGGCCGGGTCGGCCGTGTAGATGTGCTGGATGATCGGATTGTCCGCCCGGGCCACGCCGGGAACCAGAGCGGCGGCGCAGAGCACCGCCGTGATCCAGGCGAGGATCCGCCGGGTGCGGAGCGTGCCGGGGAGCGGGGGGCTCACCCTCATGTCTGCCTCCAAGGGGGACGAACTGCCGCTGCTGGTCGGCGCCGTTGGTGCGGGTGCACCGGCTGATCCCCGGCGTCGGCGTGGCGGCAGCGGCCGGATGTGGCGGCCCCGACGAGCCGGGGCCGCCCCGGACTGAACGGGCGTCGCGTCGCCCGGCTCCCAGCGCCCCGCGCAGTCCCGTAGCACGCATGTTAGCGATAACAGCAGTCAGGAGCAATGAAGGGAGTCTATTGGAAATGGTTCTATCCCTGTTCGCGTGCGACGTCGGAACCGTGATGCGGAAAACTGTTATCGCGGGCGTCTGGATGCGGTCGTCCGGCGAGACGCATCGAGCAGCGCGCGGCGGCAATCGGTGGCACCCGGGAGCGGCTCGGGGCGCGGGTCAGCCCGCCAGCGCGGGCCGGATCCGGAATGAGCTGTCGGCGCGGAAGGTGGCGGTGCCGTCCGCCTGGTCCACCCACAGCTGCCCGTCGCGATGCCGGAGGAACCAGCCGGGATAGTTCGACGCCTCCAGCGCCGTGGAGGAGGCGGTCGCCCCGTCGCGCGGGCAGAAGGTGGCGTCACCGCGGAACAGCTCGGTGCCCACGGCGGGGCTGAGCTGCAGCCGCCAGGACGCGTGCCTCAGGTACCGGCCGTCGCGGGCACGGAAGGAGAAGCAGCGGGGGTCGGCCAGGCCCGCGAGCACCGTGAAGGTCGCCTGGCGGCGCGCCGCGTCGGGGCTGCCCGGCCCGACCGGCCGCAGGACACCGAGGCCGTCGACGGTGGTGACGTACCGTCCGGTCCCGTCGGCCGACTCGAGCGACACGGGCCGTCCCGCGGCCAGGGACGCGGTACGGCGGGCCGAGGGTCTGGCGGACGGAGCCGTCGGTGGTGCCGGCTGGGGCACGGCGACCGCCGGCGCCGACGACGGGACCGCGGGTGGCCCGGACGGCGAGGCCGGTGCCGCAACCGGCGCGGACGCCCGGGGCGGCGGGTGGGACGGCAGGACCGTCACGGTGGCCGCGACGCCGGATGCGACGGCGCCGGCGACCACGACCGCGGCGACGGGGTGGGCCACCACCGCCTGGAGCAGCTGGGCGAGCAGTCCGGCCTTGGCGCCCGCGCCGATGCCACCGCCGGATCCTCCGCCCACCGCACCGGACAGGGTGGCCGTCGACGTGGCGGCCGCGTCGAGCGCACCCCTGCCGAGCAGCACGGTCGCGAGCCCGACCGGGACGGGGAGCAGGGCGGCGCCGAGCAGCAGCCGCTCCGCGACGATGAGGCCCTCGGCAGATACCGCGCAGCGTTCGCAGGAGCGGGTGTGCCGGGCCAGGCGCTTGCGCCACAACGGACTCGGGACGCCGTCCCACCCCGCCACCGCGGCTTCCAGCCCGGCGCATCTCGGTCCGGCCTCCAGCGCGGCGACCAGCTCGCGGCTCACGTCGAGTCGATGACGCATGCGCTGCACCCGCACCGCCGCGTGCCCGACGCCGACGGCCAGGGCCTCCGCGAGGTCGGTCCGGCTCAGCTCTCCGGCCGCCTCCAGCCACCACAGCGAGAGCAACGCCCGATCGTCCGGGTCGAGCCAGCGACTCGCCCGGACCAGCTGGCGGCGCTGCCCGGACAGCTCCAGGCGCAGCGTGGTCAGGTCCTCGAAGGCGGCCGCGACGTCCGGCATCCCGGCCGCCTCGTCCAGGGAGGCGGCCCAGCGGTCGGCCACCTGCCGGCGGTGCAGATGAGTGCTGACCTGGCGCAGGGCGATCGCGGCCAACCAGGGCCGGAAGCTCTGCGGGGTGTGCAGCTCCGGAAGCCGGCGGACGGCACGCAGCATGGTGTCCTGGACGACGTCGTCGGTGTCCGGATGACCGCTCAGCGCGCGGTGCACGAGCGCGTAGACCAGCGGCAGGCCGGCACCGACCAGCTCGTCCATGGCCCGCCGGTCACCCGCCTGGGCCGCGACCACGAGGTCCGCCTCGTTAACTCCGGTAGCTCGCATCTTCACGTCGCAGTCACACAACTCGATTCCGACGGCCGCGTCAAGAAGGGGCGGAGCGAGCGTCGGCCCTGCCCTTCCGTCCGCGCTGCCGTTCCGTGTCCGCGCTGCCGCGAAATCAGCGGCGAAAAACTGTTATGAGGCGTGACGGCGACAGGTCGACAGTCGAACGGCTCCGTGGGCCGCAGGCGCTGCCGGAGACGTAAAGGCATCGACAGACGCCTTAGCTCTTGAATGCGCAGAAACATTCTGGCAACGTTGACGGCCCCGCTGTCCGTGCATTCAGGCGCTCGCCCCCGCACACGTCGGGATCCCCGGACCACCACACATCCACACCGCCCGTCGCCGCCCATTGTTAGCGCTAACAGCGAGTAGCGACTCCCCGACCGGAGGGAACACACCCATGACCATCGACGGGACGGCCCCACCGGCCGCAGGACACCGACGAGGCCGACGTGCGGGTCTGGCCATCGCCGCTGCCGTGACGTTGCTGGCGAGCGTCGCCGCCGCCGCGGTGAACGCGACCGAGGCGGCCGCGGCGACGGTCGACACGAACGCCTGGTACGTGCTGGTCAACCGCAACAGCGGCAAGGCCCTCGACGTCTACGGCGCCGCCACCGCCGACGGCGCCCGCATCACCCAGTGGACCCGCAACAACGGCACCAACCAGCAATGGCAGTTCGTCGACTCCGGCGGCGGCTACTACCGCCTCAAGTCCCGCAACTCCGGCAAGGTCCTCGACGTCTCCAACCGCGCCACCACCGACGGCGCACCCCTCATCCAATGGACCGACGCCAACGCCACCAACCAGCAGTTCCAACTCACCGACTCCGGCGGCTACCTCCGACTCATCAACCGCAACAGCGGCAAAGCCGTCGAAGTACAGGGAGCCGCCACCACCGACGGCGCCGCCATCGTCCAGTACACCGACTGGAACGGCACCAACCAGCAATGGCAACTCGTCCGGGTCGACACCACCGGCCCGACACCCACCACGTCGCCGGCGACGTCGTACACCAACCCCGTCGTGTGGCAGGACTTCGCCGACGGCGACATCATCCGGGTCGGTGACGCCTACTACTACTCGGCCTCGACCATGCACTACTCCCCCGGCGCGCCGATCCTGCGCTCCTACGACCTGGTGCACTGGGAGTACGCGGGGCACTCGGTGCCGAGCCTCGACTTCGGCTCCGGCGCGTACAACCTCACCGGCGGGCGCGCGTACGTCAAGGGGATCTGGGCGTCGGCCTTCAACTACCGCAGGAGCAACAGCACCTACTACTGGATCGGGTGCGTCGAGTTCAACCGCACGTACGTGTACACCTCGACGGCCGTCGACGGCACCTGGCAGAAGCGCTCGCAGATCAACAACTGCTACTACGACGCCGGGTTGCTCGTCGACGACAACGACACCATGTACGTCGCCTACGGCAACACCACCATCAGCGTGGCGCAACTGTCGGCCGACGGGTTGAGCCAGGTGCGCGCCCAGCAGGTGTTCACCACCCCGTCGAACGTCGGCACGCTCGAAGGCTCGCGGTTCTACAAGCGCAACGGCTACTACTACATCTGGCTGACCCGTCCCGCCAACGGCCAGTACGTGCTGCGGTCCACCAGCCCGTTCGGCCCGTACGAGATGCGCCAGGTGCTGCTCGACATGCCCGGCCCGATCGCCGGTGGGGGCGTGCCGCATCAGGGCGGTCTCGTGCAGACGCAGAACGGCGACTGGTACTACATGGCGTTCCAGGACGCGTACCCGGGCGGCCGGGTCCCGGTCCTGGCACCGATCACCTGGACCGCCGACGGGTGGCCGGCCGTGCAGACCGTCAACGGCGCCTGGGGTGCGAGCTATCCCGCGCCCAACATCCCCGCCTCGTCGAAGACGGTGCGGCCGATGACCGGCCCGGACACCTTCACCGGCAGCAGCCTCGGCCCGCGGTGGGAGTGGAACCACAACCCGGACAACACGAAGTGGTCGACCGGCAGCGGGCTGCGCCTGCAGACCGCGACCGTCACGAACGACCTGTACGCGGCCCGCAACACGCTCACGCACCGCATCCAGGGACCGACGTCCACGGCGACCATCGAGCTGGACTACTCGGCCACGACCGACGGCGACCGGTCCGGTCTGGCGATGCTGCGCGACTCCTCGGCGTGGATCGGCGTCCGGCGCGACGGCGGCGCCACCCGGGTCACGCTCGTCAACGGCCTGACCATGGACGGCAGCTGGAACACCACCGGGACCGGCACCGAGGCGGCCTCCGCCGCGGTCTCCGGCGGCCGGATCTGGCTGCGGGCCACCGCGGACATCCGCCCGGGAACCGGGAGGCAGGCCCGGTTCTCCTACAGCACCGACGGCGTCACCTTCACGCCCCTGGGCCCGGCCCTCACCCTCAACAACGCCTGGCAGTTCTTCATGGGTTACCGCTACGCGATCTTCAACTACGCCACCCGGGCCCTCGGCGGCGCCGTCACCGTCCGCTCGTTCGACCTGACCACCCCCTGACCGTGCACCGCCACCAGCCACGACCCGAAAGGTGTGCACCATGAGGCAACATCCCCGCCCGCCGCACTGGCGACTCGCGCAGGGGCTACGGGCGATCCTGCTCCTGATGACCGCCGCGCTGATCGCGGTCGGCGCCCCACTGGTCATCGCCGGCTCCGCCGACGCGGGCACCACGCTCGGTGGCTCGGCCGCCGAGAAGGGACGCTACTTCGGCGCCGCCGTCCCGGCGTTCAAGCTGTCGGACGGCCAGTTCACCGGCATCCTCGACCGCGAGTTCAACGCGATCACGCCCGAGAACGAGATGAAGTGGGACGCCACCGAACCGTCCCAGAACCAGTTCCGCTACACCGGCGGCGACCAGATCGTCGCCCACGCCCAGGCCCACAGCATGCGGGTCCGCGGGCACACCCTGCTCTGGCACGCCCAACAACCCGGCTGGGCACAGAGCCTGTCCGGCACGGCCCTGCGCAACGCCGCCATGAACCACGTCACCCAGGTCGCCACGCACTACCGCGGCCAGATCTACGCCTGGGACGTCGTCAACGAGGCGTTCGCCGACGGCGGCAGCGGCGGCCGCCGGGACTCGAACCTCCAGCGCACCGGCAACGACTGGATCGAGGTCGCGTTCCGTACCGCACGGGCCGCCGACCCCGCCGCGAAGCTCTGCTACAACGACTACAACACCGACGGGGTCAACGCGAAGTCGACCGGCGTCTACAACATGGTCCGCGATTTCAAGTCCCGCGGCGTGCCCATCGACTGCGTCGGCTTCCAGTCCCACCTGGGCACCACCCTGCCCGGCGACTACCAGGCCAACCTCCAGCGCTTCGCCGACCTGGGCGTCGACGTCCAGATCACCGAACTCGACATCACGCAGGGCTCCAACCAGGCCAACATGTACGCCGCCGTCACCAGGGCGTGCCTGGCCGTGACCCGCTGCACCGGCATCACCACCTGGGGCGTCCGCGACAGCGACTCCTGGCGCGGCGGCGACAACCCGCTGCTCTTCGACGCCGGCGGCAACAAGAAGGCCGCCTACACCGCCGTGCTGAACGCCCTCAACGCCGGCGGCACCACCCCGCCGCCGGGTCCCGTCGACACCAACGCCTGGTACGTGCTGGTCAACCGCAACAGCGGCAAGGCCCTCGACGTCTACGGCGCCGCCACCGCCGACGGCGCCCGCATCACCCAGTGGACCCGCAACAACGGCACCAACCAGCAATGGCAGTTCGTCGACTCCGGCGGCGGCTACTACCGCCTCAAGTCCCGCAACTCCGGCAAGGTCCTCGACGTCTCCAACCGCGCCACCACCGACGGCGCACCCCTCATCCAATGGACCGACGCCAACGCCACCAACCAGCAGTTCCAACTCACCGACTCCGGCGGCTACCTCCGACTCATCAACCGCAACAGCGGCAAAGCCGTCGAAGTACAGGGAGCCGCCACCACCGACGGCGCCAACATCGTCCAGTACACCGACTGGAACGGCACCAACCAGCAATGGCAACCCGTCCGGATCGGGTGACGGACGGCTTCCCGCAGCGGGCGCAGCGGCCTGCTGAGGTGTCCCGGTGCTCCCACCCAGGGAGCACCGGGACACCCCCGCGGTGACGGAGGATCACGAGTACATGAGGTGCAGGGTCATCCCGGCGTCGGCGTGCGCCAGGTTGTGGCAGTGGTTCGCCCACACCCCCGGGTTGTCGGCCCGGAACGCCACCTTCCAGACATCGCCGGGGCGTACGTCGAACGAGTCCAGCCACAACGGACTCCCCGTGGCCGGCTGACCGTTGCGGGACAGCACCAGCACGTGATGCCCGTGCAGGTGCCACGGATGCACGTACTGCGCGCGGTTCACGATCGTGAACGCCACGACGTCCCCTTCGCGGACGACCTGCGGCGGGATGTCCGGGTCGGCCGCGCCGTTGACGGTGTGGGCGTAGCGGGGCAGCAGGCCGCGCAGGTCGAGTCCGCGGTCGAGGACGAGGGTGAACTCCCGGTCGAACCGGGACCACGGGGCCGGTGCACTCGCGCCGTAGGTGAGCGGGTCCAGCACCGGCCACCGGTCGGTCGCCGCCGGCACCGGCCCGGTCGACCAGACCGCCCGCCCGTCGACGAGCAGCGCCACCGGCGTGGCGGGTGCCGTGAACACCAGGTCGTAGCGTCCCCCGGCCGCGATCAGCACGGCCGTCTCGTCGATCGGAGCCGGGCCCCGCAGGTCGCCTCCGTCGATCGCGGCGACCCGGAACGGCGTCCCGGCCAGGGCGTACCGGTGGGTGGTGCTGTCGGTGTTGGCCAGCCGTAGCCGCACGGGCGTACCGGCCGCGACCGGTTCGGTTCTCGGCGCGGGCAGCGGGAGGCCGGAGAGGGTGTGCACGGGCACCGTGACGTCGACGCCGGCCACCGGCGCCGGGCGCACCACGAGCATGCCGTAGAGGCCCTTGCGCACGCCGACGTCGGACACGGCATGCGTGTGGTACCAGTACGTTCCGGCCTGTTCGGCGCGGAACCGGTAGACGAACTCCTGCCCCGGCCGCACCGCCTCCTGCGTCACGCCGGGCACCCCGTCCTGGCTGTTCGGCACGTCGTACCCGTGCCAGTGCAGCGTGACCCCCCGTTCGATGTCCCGGTTGCGCAGCGTCACCTCCAGCACGTCGCCGACCGCGGCGGTCAGCTCCGGCCCGGGAACCTGCCCGTTGAACGCCCACGCCGCGACGTCCCGGCCGCCCACGCGCACCGTGGCGGTCGCGGCCGTCAGGGTGAACCGCCGGGTCGGTTCGCCCACGGTCCGCACCTCCCCAGCTTCATGCTCATGGGGTACGCCGGGAGCGGCGCCCGGGGCGGCGGCCAGCCCGGTTCCGGTCACCAGCGCCGCGGCCGCCGTGGCGAGGGCGGCCCGGGACACCGTCCCGGACGGGCGCGCGGCGAGGACGCGCCAGGAGATCGCGGTCGCCGCGAGGACCCCGGCGAGGGCGAGGAGGCCCGTGCCGGCCGACGCCGGGTAGCCGTGCAGGACCGTCACGAGCAGGGCGCCGCCGGCGGCGTACCCCGCGAAGAGGAGCGGGACCGCGACGGCGCGGATGTCGCGCCGGGCGCGCGCCAGCCGCCACCCGGCGATGACGACCCCCGCGAGCGACAGGGGTGCGGCGATGAGGACCTTCTCCGCGGCGAACCACCAGCCGGCGCGGGCCAGCGCGGTGATCGTGATCCCGCGGGCGAGCGTGGTGAGCAGCGCGACGGCGGCCAGCCCCAGGGCGAGCGGCCGGCGCCGGGCGGCCGCCGCGGCCCCGCCGCCCAGCCACCCGGCGGCCGTGAGGACCGCGAGCACGAGGTCGGCCGCGAGCACCGAGCCGGTGGTCATGCCGGCTCCGCTTCCCGGACGGTCCCGGGGGTGGCGGCGGCCGGCGCCGGGCGGGCCAGTTCCCGGGCCCCCCGCAGCACGCCGACCACGACGTGCACCGCCACGATCCCGTTGACCGCGTGCAGTCCGGCAATGGTGAGGCCGAACGGGGTGCTGGCGCCCGCGGCGTCGGTGGCCGCGTTGGCCAGCATGGCCAGGAGCGCCTGCCCGACGACGAGGGCGAGCGGCAGGGCCGCCATTCCGACGAGCCGGCCCGGCGCCTTCGCGAGCACGGCGAACAGGATGGTGAGCAGGGTGAGGGCGGGGATGACGGCGGACCCGGTGACGCGGTGCAGGGCGTACGCGCCGTCGCCCCCGGGTTTCGTGAAGGCGCCCACGGCGGCGAAGACGAACTGCATGGCGAACGCGACGAGCGACAGGGTGCTGACGATGACGAGGGCCTTGCGCATGGTCGTCTCCTAGCGATGGGACGGGGTGAGAGCCTGGGCGACGTGGTCGGTGGCCGCGATCGCGCCGTAGGCGACCAGCCGCACGAGGTCGGCGTCGGCCGGGTGGGAGAGCCGCCAGAGGGCGACGTCGCCCGGGCGGATGGCGCCGGGTGCGAACGCCGCCAGCAACGCGATCCGCGTACCGACACGGTCGGTGCCGGGCAGGTCCCGGATCAGTTCGGCGGCCCAGTCGGCGGGCCGGTCCGGGTGCCGCCCGTCCTCCCAGCGCACGGTGGCCGCGACGGTCCTGCGACCCAGGTCGCCCAGGAGGTCGCCGCCGCGCAGCGCGGCGTCCCGCAACGACGCGTAGGCGGGGCCGACCGGGCTGTCGGCCGCCCAGGCCGGCGGCGCGATCGTGCCGGTGCCGAGCAGCGGCAGGCTTCGGCCCGGCTCCTTCCGTTCCCGGGCGGCACGGGCGTAGAGGCGGCCCCCGACCGACCGCACCACGGGCGAGCGCTGCAGGCCACCGGGCAGCAGGTCCGGGTCGAGCAGCGCCGAGACGACGCGGTTGATGAAGTGGAAGGCCAGCAGGGTGCCGGTGACCTCCGGTCCGTACGGGCTGTCCCAGTCGGCGGCCACGGGGCTGCGGCTGGCCTCGGCCCAGGCGGCGAGTTCGGCGTGCCCCGGATCGGCCGGCGTGCCGCCCCGGGCGACGGTCTCGGCCAGCTCGTGCTCACCGAGGGCGTGCAGCAGCATCACGTGGGCGTCGACGCAGAACCGGCAGCGGTTGGCCCGGGACACCGCCGACGCGACCAGCTCGCGGTCGACGCGGGACGCGTCCCCGGCGAGCAGCGCCTCGCGCATCAGCGCCCAGGTCGCGGCCAGCAGCTCGGGCACGGCCGAGAGCGCCTGGAAGGTGGGCACCGGTCCGAGGAACTCGGCCCGCGCCTGCCGGTAGACCTCCGCGGTGAGACCGGTCGCCGCCCGGGCGGGAGCGGGGGTGAAGAAGCGGTATGTCATGGGCTCGATGCTCGTCGCGGCGGGCCGGGAAAGCGTCGTGCCACCGCAGGCACCTGCCCGGTCGGCGATACCGCGTCCGCAGTACGCCCCGGCTACCGCGGACGGGGGATGCTCGCCCAGCGGCGGCCGTTCTACAGTCCGGTCATGCGCCGCGATCTGCCGTACGCCCTCGGCGGCCTCGCCCTCGGCGGCCTCCTGCTCGCCAACGCCGCGATCGCCCCGGACGCCGCGCCGGTGCGACCCGTCGACGTCGCCCTGGTCCTGGCCATGGCGGCGGCCCTCGCGGTGTGCCGCCGGTACCCGGTGGTGGCGCTGGCCGTGGTGACCGCCACCATGCTGGCCCTCCACGTGCGGGTGCACGCCGGGGTGTCCGCCGCGTTCGCCGTCCTCGCCACGGTCTACGTGGCCGCGTGGCGGGGGCACCGGGCGGTGTCCGCCCTGGCGAGCCTCGTCTTCCTCGGCGGCTTCCTGGCCCGCGACATCTCGGTGGCGCCCGCCGGCCGGCCCGGCCAGCAGATCGTCGAGCGGACCGCCCTGCTGCTGGGCTGGTTCTTCGCGGCCAACGTGGCCGGGCTCGTGGCGCGGCAGCGCCGGGCCTACCTGGAACAGGTCGAGCAGCGGGCGATCGAGGCCGAACGCACCCGCGAGGAGATGGCGTTGCGGCGCGCCGGGGAGGAGCGTCTGCGCATCGCCCGGGACCTGCACGACTCGCTGACGCACAGCATCTCCGTCATCAAGGTGCAGGCCGGGATCGCTGTGCACCTGGCGCGCAAGCAGGGTGAGGAACCGTCGGACGTGCTGCTGGCGATCCAGGAGGCGAGCGGCGCCGCCATGCGGGAGCTGCGGGCGACACTGGCCGTCCTGCGGGCACCCTCCGACTCCGACGGCGTCGGCCTGGCCCGGCTGGGCGAGCTGGCTGAGCGGACCCGGGCGGCCGGCGTGCCGGTGGACGTGACCGTCACCGGTCAGCCCCGGGACCTGCCCGAGGAGGTCGACCAGGCCGGGTACCGCGTTGTGCAGGAGGCCCTCACCAACGTGGCCCGGCACGCCGGTCCCGCCACCGCGCGGATCCATGTCGCCTACGACCCGGCGCAGCTGACCGTCTCGGTGACCGACGACGGTCGGGCGTCGACGGTCCGGCCGGTGACACCGGGCGTGGGCCTGCGCGGCATGCGGGAACGGGTCACCGGGCTGGGCGGCGCCCTGCACGCCGCCGCCCGCGACGGCGGCGGGTTCGCGGTACGGGCCACGTTCCCGCTGGACGGCACGGCATGACCGAGCGCCTGCGCGAGGCCCCTTCAGCTCGGAGCGGCGTGACCCGGGTGGTCATCGTGGACGACCAGGCGCTCATGCGGGCCGGGTTCCGGGCCCTGCTCGACGCCGAGGACGACCTGGCGGTCGTCGGCGAGGCCACCGACGGCGCCTCCGCCGTCGAGCTGGCGCGACGCCTGCGGCCGGACGTCGTGCTCATGGACGTGCAGATGCCGGGACTCGACGGCATCGAAGCCACCCGGCGGATCGCCGCCGACCCCGACCTCGCCGCGGTCCGCGTCCTCATCCTCACCAACTACGGGCTCGACTCCTACGTCTTCGCCGCGCTCCGCGCCGGCGCCAGCGGGTTCCTCCTCAAGGACGCCGATCCCGCCGACCTGCTGCGGGCCGTCGCCGTGGTGGCGCGCGGCGACGCGCTGCTCGCCCCGGTGGTCACGCGCACCCTCATCAGCGAGTTCGTCGCCGGGCCGCCGGCGGCCGACCCGGCGGCCGGGCGCGACGTGCTGACCGCACGCGAACAGGAGATGGTCGAGCTCGTCGCCCGGGGGCTGAGCAACGACGAGATCGCCGAACGCCTGGTGATCAGCCCGTTGACCGCGAAGACCCACGTCAACCGGGCCATGATGAAGCTGCACTGCCGCGACCGCGCCCAACTGGTCGTGTGGGCGTACGAGTCGGGGCTCGTCACACCGCGTCGCCGCTGACCGCCGGGCGTTCGTCAGCCCAGTCGGGCGAGCCGGGCGCGTACCGCGTCGGCGTCGGGATGGTCCAGCCGTTCCAGGATGGTCAGCGCTCCCCGCCACGCCGCGCGGGCGCCCTCCCGGTCACCGGCGGCACGCCGGGCGCTGCCGAGATGGGTCAGGACGATGCTCTCGTCGTACCTGATGCTCAGCTCCCGGGTCAGGGCGAGCGCGCTGCGGTAGCACCCGGTCGCCTGCTCGTGGTCGCCCAGGTCGAGGTGGACCTGGCCGAGGCTGTCCCAGGCCTGCGCGGCCCGGCGCCGGTCACCGGTGCGCTGGTGCAGCACGAGGGACCGCCGGCAGTAGCCGAGCGCCTGCCGGTGCTCCCCGAGGTGGGTGAGGTACCAGCCGATCGCGTTCAGTCCGTCGGCCTGCCCGGCCACGTGGCCGAGGGCCCGGTAGAGGGCGAGCGCCTCACGTGCCTGCGGGAGCGCCTCGGTGTAGCGGCCCTGCCGGTCGAGCACCCAGGCGAGGTTGAGCCGGGTGTGCGCCTGGCTGGTGCGGTCGCCGGTCTCCTCGAACAGCCGAAGGGCGCACTCGAAGTGCCGGTGGGCGTCCTCGTTGTCGCCCAGCTTCGCCCGGGCCCGGGCCAGCCCCCAGTGCGCGTGGGCCCGGCCGCGACGGTCGCCGAGGCGCCGGGCCGCCGTCATGGCGACCTCCTGCACCGCGGCCAGGTCGTGCCAGTACGCGTGGACGTCGAGGAAGTCCAGCAGGGTCCAGGCCAGCTGCCAGGCACGGCGGTCCGCGCCGATGTGGGCCGCCTGCGCGACGGCGGCCAGGAGCACCGGCTTCTCCGCCCGGAACCAGGCGAGCGCCTCCGCGTAGCCGGTGAGGACCGTCGGCACCGTGCCGGGCTCGGGCACCGAGTCGGTGATCGGATCCCGGTGCGGGTCCAGCAGGCGGGCGGCGTTGTCGGCGGTGTGCAGGTAGTGGTCGAGCACGCGGTGCCGGGCCTGCCGCCGGTCGGCGGCGTCGTCGTGGGTGTGGGCCAGCTCCGCGGCGTACCGGTCGAGCAGGTCGTGGGAGGCGTAGCGGCCGGGGGCCGGCTCGCCCAGCAGGTGCGCGCCGGTCAGCTCCGCCAGGAGCGGCTTGACGCACGGTGCCGACCGGCCGGCGAGACTGGCCGCGGCCGGCGCGGCGACGTCCGGGCCGGGATGCAGGCTCAGCAGGCGGAGCATCCGGGCGGCCTCGCCGGTCAGGGTCCGGTAGGACCAGGAGAAGACGGCGCGCAGGTCGGTGGCGAGGTCCCCGCCGTCGAACGGATCCAGCGCCGCGTGCGGTTCGTCCGCGGCCCGCCGCAGCTCGGCCGTCAGCGTGGCGAGCGGAAAACCGGGCCGGGTGGCGGCGCGCGCGGCGACGACGGCCAGGGCGAGCGGCAACCGCGCGCACCGGGCGATCAGGTCGTCGACCGCGCCCGGGTCGGCGGCCAGCCGGTCCGCGCCGAGACGCCCCGCCAGCAGTTCCCGGGACTCCGGCGTGGACAGCAGGCCCAGGGTCAGCGGGTGCGCGCCCTCGCTCACCACCAACGGGGTGAGCTCGTTGCGGCTGGTGATCAGGACGAGGCAGCCGGGCGCCGCGGGCAGCAGCGGCCGGACCTGCGCGGCGTCGCGGGCGTTGTCGAGGACGACGAGCACCCGCCGGCCCGCCAGCAGGCTGCGGTACAGCCCGGCCTGTGCGGCCGGCTCGACGGGAATCCGCTGCGCCGGCACCCCGAACGCGTCGAGGAAGCCACGGATCGCGGTGGCCGGATCCACCGGGCCGCCGTGACCGGCGAAGCCACGCAGGTCGACGTGGAGCTGCCCGTCGGGGAACTCGCCGGCGCTCCGGTGTGCCCAGTGCACGGCGAGGGCGGTCTTGCCGGCACCGGCGGTGCCGGACACCACCACGATGGGCAGGGTGCCGGGCTGGTCGGCGTGCGCGGCCCGCGCGGAGCGCAGCAGGGCGTCGAGCCGGGCCAGCTCCGGGCGGCGGCCGACGAATCCCCGCACCGCCACGGGCAACTGGGCCGGAACGGGGCCGGACGGCGGCCGGCCGCAACGCGCGGCGGCCACCCGGTGCGGCTCGCCCGGCGCGGGCGGCGCCAGGTCGGCGTCCTGCCGCAGGATGGCGGCGTGCAGCTCGCGCAGCGCCGGACCGGGGTCGACACCGAGGTCCGTGGCCAGGGCCTCGCGCAGCCGCTGGTAGGCCGCCAGCGCGTCGACCTGCCGGCCGGCCCGGTACAGCGCGAGCATCAGCCGGTGGTGGATCTGCTCGCGGTACGGATGTTCGGCGGCCAGCTGCGCCAGTTCCGGCACGAGCGAGCCGTGTTCGCCCAGCGCCAGCCGCGCGTCGAGCAGCGCCTCCCGCGCCGACAACTCGAGTCCGGCCAACCGCTCGGCCTGCTCGTCGAGCCAGCGCAGCCCGGCCAGGTCCGCGAGCGGCCGTCCCCGCCAGAGGGCCAGCGCGGCGCGCAGCGGTACGGCGCGCTCGGCCGGCTCCGCGGGTTGCCTGCTCTCGCCGATCAGCCGCCGCGCCAGGTGCAGGTCGGTGGCCTCCCGCGGCAGGTCGAGGGCGTAGCCGTGCGGACGTACCGTGATGGCCGCCCGGCCGAGCACCCCGCGCAGGTACGAGATGTGCCGTTGCAGAGAGTTCCTCGCGGTGGCCGGCGGCGTGCCGTCCCAGACGATGTCGATGAGCAGGTCGGGGTGCACGGCGTCACCGGCGTGCAGGGCGAGCGCCGCGAGCAGGGCCTTGCGCCGTAGGCCGGGCACCGGCCGGGACCGATCCCCCTCGGCGACGTCGACCGGCCCGAGAAGTCGGACCCGAATGGCCGCCACCTCCACTTCTGCGCGGTCGAGCAATCGAATGCTAGCGATCGCCACCGGGTCAGCGCGCGTCAGGTTCACGTCAGCGCCGGATGCGACCGTGCGACGGCGCGGTCCGGGGGGTCAGGTCTCCGCGCGCAGCAGAAGCCCGATCAGAGGAAGTGAGGGACCCATGATGCTCAGGCACGCCATCCGCAGGATGTTGACCGGCCTCACCGCGGCCACGGTGGTCGCCGCCGGAACGGTCGCCGCGAGTGCGACGCCGGCGCTCGCCGTGACCGCGAAGCTGGAGATCCTCCTGCAGTGCCAGACCAACGACGGCCGCTACTGGGACTACACGGTCCGGGTGAGCGGGGTGACCTCGCGCACCTACTACGACAAGTACTCCGTCGAGGTCCGGATCTGGGGCGACGACGAGTGGAGCGACGACCTGCTCAGCGGGCCGCACCGGACGTACTACGAGCCCGAGGCGGGGGGCTACTACTCCTTCGCCATCTGCATGAACAGCTCGACGTTGAACGAGGACATCGGTCAGGACGACATCTACGCCGGCGTACGCGTCTACAACGTCAAGGGCGTGAACACCGAGACGGCGGAGTCGAACCGCTGGTACGGCTACTTCTGACCAGCGGGATCCTCGCCGTCGGGGGCCACCCGGCCCCCGACGGCGAGCTCCGTCACCCGCTACGCACGCGTGCTCAGAAGCGGTCCCGGGTCCCCAGGAGGGCGTGGTACGCGGCGCGGCGCCAGGACGCGAGTTCGGCGTCGATCGCGGCCCAGCGGCTGTCGTCGACGTGGAGCATCCCGCCGATGCCCGGCAGTGCCTCGATCAGCCGCATCCGCTGGTCCTCGCTGGGATGGGTGCTCCACAGGTCGGTGGTGCGCCGGCTGAGCTGCCGTGCCAGCGGAAGCTGGGGGGCCAGGTGTCGCCGGGCCTCGGCCGCGATCGACTCGAGCTGCTCGCTGTCCAGGCGAGGCGCCTGGTGCCACAGGTCCTGCCAGATCCGGTCGGCCAGCAGGACCGTCTCGGCGGACTGGAGAAAGGCTCCGGTGCCGGCGACGCGGCGAGCGACCAGGTCGGCGCGGTACTCGGCGCGGCGGCTGTCGGGCATGGCGACGCTGTCGACGAGAAGCTGCGCGGTCGCGCCGGCGACGTTGACCAGGGCGAGGGCCCCCTGGACGAGCATTCCGAGCAGGACGACCGTTCCGCTCCCCTGCTCGGCCAACGAGTTCGCCGAGTGCAGGGCCCGCCGCCAGGGGTTCCGCCCACCGGTGGCCGCCACCGCCCGCGCACCGAACGCCCTCGCCGGCAGGGTCCGCCGTACCCGCAGGGGATCGCCGTTGGCCAGGTGGCCCAGTTCGTGCGCCAGCAGCGAGACGCGGGCCGGTCGCGGCAGCATCAGCCACAGGGGCATCCCGACGACGAGCACCGACCGCTGGCGCCACCCCAGCCGGGCCACGCCCGCGTTGATGTTCAGATCGGCACAGATGACGTCGGGAACCGGGGTTCCCGCGGCAGCGGCGACCTCCCGCACGAGACGGTGCAACTGCGGGGCGTCACGCTCGGCGATCGCCCCGTACCTCGGCACCCGACCGAACGAGGGCTTGACGAGCAGCAGAACGAGGACGGCGGGGATCGCCAGCACCAGCCGGACTCCCGGTGGCGGGCCGTCGGCCACGACGAGCCAGGCGAGGTAACCCAGCGCGGCCACGCCGATCAGGGCCAGCACCACGGAGAAGACCATCAGCCAGACCTCCCCCCGTGAGGTACCGGCCGCGCTCGCGGCCGGGTCGGCCAGCAGCTCCTCGTGCGTCGCCCGGTCGACCTCCAGCCCGCGCCGGAACCCCCACCGGCCGACCAACCGGGTGCCCCGCCACGGCGCCAGCGCAGGGTCGTACACGTCGAGGTTCCAGCGGCAGGCGGGGCACCAGGAGGCGATCCCCGCCTCCACCTCGACGAGGCCGTGGGCGCAGGCGGGACAACGGCTCGGCATCGTGGTCTTCGTCGGCACGAGGCCGGAGTGTAGATCGCGGCGACCGGGGACGGGTGCCCGCGCATCGCGGGCCTGACGCGTAAGAAATCGGAAATGGATCGGCACCGCACCCGTGGCTAGGCTGGCCTCCGGGTACGGGAGGTGCGCCGTGGCGCAGCGGGTGCTGGTGGTCGACGACGACCCCACGGTGGCCGATGTGGTCTGCCGCTACCTGGAGCACGCGGGCTACGAGGTCGCGCACGTCGGGGACGGGTCCGCGGCGCTGGCCGCCGTGGCCCGGCACCCGCCCCACCTGGTGGTGCTCGACCTGATGCTCCCGGTGCTCGACGGCCTGGAGGTCTGCCGGCGGCTGCGGCAGCGGCCGGACGGCGTACCCATCGTCATGCTCACGGCCCGCGGCGACGAGGCCGACCGGGTCCTCGGCCTGCAACTGGGCGCGGACGACTACCTGAGCAAGCCGTTCTCCCCCCGCGAACTGGTGCTGCGGGTCCGCTCGGTGCTGCGCCGGGCGAATGGTGACCCGGCCGGCGCACCGCCGCCGGAACTGCTCGCCGACGGCGGCCTGGAGGTGGCGACCGGGCCCCGGGTGGCCCGCCTGCACGGGCGGGAGCTGACCCTGACCCTGCGCGAGTTCGACCTGCTGGTGCACCTCATGTGGCACCCGGCCCGGGCGTTCCGCCGGGCCGAGCTGCTGGAGCGGGTCTGGGGGTGGAGCTTCGGCGACCAGTCGACGGTGACGGTCCACGTGCGACGGCTGCGGGAGAAGATCGAGGCCGACCCGGCCGATCCCCGCCGCATCGTCACCGTCTGGGGCGTCGGCTACCGGTACGAGCCGTCCCGTGCGTGACCTGGCGCTGATCTTCGGGGCGGCCCTGGTGGCGGCGCTCGCCGTCGGGCTGGCCGGCGCCGTGGCGCTGCGGCAGCTGCGCGGCCGGTCGATCACCGTGCACATCTCCGTGCTGCTCGCCATGACGGTCGGCGCGGTGGCGGCCGGGGTGGCGGTGGTCGCCGAGGCGATGTTCCTCTCCCCGCACGACCTCGAGGTGGTGCTGACCACGCTCGCCGCCGCCGCGGTGGTGAGCCTCGCGGTCGGCTGGCTGTTCGGCCGCCGGCTCGCGGCCGCGGCGGTCTGGGCCGACCAGGCCCGGGAGCGGGAGCGCCGGATCGAGAAGGGCCGCCGGGACCTCGTCGCCTGGGTCTCCCACGACCTGCGCACCCCGCTCGCCGGGATGCGGGCGATGGCCGAGGCGCTGGAGGACGGGGTGGTGGGCGACCCGGCGACGATGACCGAGTACCACCATCGGATCCGGGTGGAGACCGACCGGATGACCCGGCTGGTCGACGATCTGTTCGAGCTGTCCCGGATCAACGCCGGCGCGCTGCGGCTGTCGCTGTCGGCGGTGCCGCTCGGCGACGTGGTGTCCGACGCGCTGGCCGGCACCGCGCCGCTGGCCGCCGCGCGCCGGATCCGGCTCCTCGCCCCGGAGTCGGGGTGGCCCACGGTGACCGCGAGCGAGCCGGAGCTGGCCCGGGTGGTGGGGAACCTGCTGCTCAACGCGATCCGCTACACCCCGGAGGACGGCACCGTCCGGGTGGACGCCGGGCGGGACGCCGGCACCGCCTGGCTGGCCGTGGCGGACACCTGCGGGGGGATCCCGGAGCGCGACCTGCCCCGGGTGTTCGACGTCGCGTTCCGGGGGGAGCGGGCCCGCACTCCCCCGCGGGACAGCGGCGACGGGGAGGGTTCCGGCGGGCTCGGGTTGGCGATCGTGCGTGGCCTGGTCGAGGCGCACGGCGGCCGGGTCGAGGTCGGCAACGTCGCCGGCGGCTGCCGGTTCGTCGTCCGGCTGCCGTCGCCTGCGTGACCGGGAGGCCGCACGTCGTCCGGTGACGTGGACCGGTGCGGCGCGGGCCGCTACGGCCGGATCAGTTCGGCGAACCAGCGGTCGTCGGCGGGAAACACCTCGCGGACGGCGAGGCCCGCCGCGGCGGCCGCGCGATGCACCGCCCTGGTGTCCAGCCGCGCCCAGCCGAAACTCGGCCCCCGGTGGCGTCCCGACACCACGTGTGCCCGGCCCTGCCAGGAGCCGCTGCCGGGCGGGTCCAGCTCGGCCAGGACGCTGCCGTCCGCCCGGAGCAGCTCCCGGCACCGGCGCAGCAGCCGGCGCGGGTCACCGCCGATGCCGATGTTGCCGTCCAGCAGCACGACGTGCTGCCACCGGCCCTCCGCGGGCAGCGGACGGAAGAGGTCGGCCTGGACCGCGACCGCGCCCCGGGCGCGGGTGAGCGCCACCGCCCGGGCCGAGACGTCGACTCCGACCGTGACCAGCCCGGCCCGGGTCAGCGCCACGGTGAGCCGGCCCGGACCGCAGCCCAGGTCCAGCGTCGGGCCGGCGCACCGGGACACCACCGTGGCGGTCGCCGGCTCGGCCGTCCCGTGCCACCGATCCACCGGCAACCGGCGGCGGGTCCCGTCGGCCTGCACGAGCCAGTGCGCGGTGGCGTCCCCGTGCCGTAGCGCGCCGGCGAACGCGTCGGTGCTCACCGCCGGCCGCCGACCGGCCGGGCCCGCCGTACGGCGGCGACCTCCCGGGCGAAGCGGCCGGCCGGGACCAGGCCGCTGACCGCGAGCGCGTCGGTCCAGTCGTCCACGTCGCGCAGCAGCGGCAGCGTCGCGATCCGCATGCCGCGCCCGGCCAGCGCCGCCCGGGTACGCCGCCCGGTGCCGGGGGTGGACATGGGCAGCCCCCGCAGGGCGGTCGCCTCGCGGGGGTCGCGCAGGCCCAGCGCCCACCAGCCGCCGTCCGCGGCCGGGCCGAGCGCCGCGTCGGTCCCGGGCGCGCCGAGCCGGCGTACGGCGGCGGCCAGCCGCGCCGCGGTGAGCTGGGGGGTGTCCATGCCGATCTGGAGCACCGGCCGCCCCGGGTACGCGGCGGCCACGTCGGCGTGCGCGTGCGCGAGCCGGTCGGCGAGACCGTCGCCGCGCTGCGGCAGCACCGGCCAACCGGCGACCGCGGCGGCCAGGTCCGCCCCGTCCTCGGCGTCGGCGAGCCGGCCGGCCAGCGCCAGCACCGGGACGACCCCCGGGGTGGCGGCGACGGCGTCGAGGGTGTCGTGCAGCGCGGCCGCGGCGATGCGGGCCGCCTGCGCGGGCTCGGCGGGCGGGCACAGCCGGGTCTTGACCGCCCCGGCCACGGGGGCCTTGGCCACCACCAGCAGGACGGTCACCGCCGGCCGTCCACGCTGCGCAGCACCGCCAGGAAGTCCCGGGTGGCGCGGACCGTGCCGCGGACCGAGCCGGAGACCTTGGACCGGGTCCCGGCGGCGCGCGGGGCGTACCGGACGTCGCGTTCGTGGATGCGCCAGCCGGCGGCAGCGGCCCGGATCATCAGTTCGAGGGGGTAGCCGAAGGCCCGGTCGGTGACCCCGAGGGCGAGCAGGGCGTCCCGCCGGGCGACCCGGATCGGGCTGAGGTCCCGCAGCGGCACCCCGCGCTGGCGCAGCAGCGCGGCGACCAGCGCCGTGCCGGCCCGGGCGTGCCACGGCCACGCCCCGGCGGACACCGGACGGCGCCGGCCCACCGCCAGGTCGGCGGCACCGGCCGCCACCGGGGCGACCAGGGCGGGCAGCTCGCCCGGGTCGAAGGAGCCGTCGGCGTCGAGCACGCAGACCAGCTCGGTCTCGGCGTGTTCCAGGCCGGCGTGCACGGCCGCCCCGTAGCCGCGGCGCGGCTCCCGCACCACCCGGGCGCCGTGCCGCGCGGCCACCTCCGGGGAGCCGTCCCGGGACCCGTTGTCCACCACGATCGCCCGGTAGCCGGGCGGTAGCGCGGTCAGCACGCCGGGCAGGGCGGCGGCCTCGTCGAGGCACGGCAGCACCACGTCGATCTGTGTCGGCATGCCGCCGACGCTAGGCCGGTCCGTGCCGCGCGAGGCCCCGATCGTGCTTACGGAACCCTTACCGAGCAGGCATTTCTTACCATCCGGTGACGCTGGAGCGGATCCGCCCACCCGGAGCCGCGGCGGGCCGTACCGTCCGGTCGTCATGAGATCCGCAGCCACCCTCCCCCGCGTTCCCGGCCCGCGGCGGACCGCCCCCGGGCATCGGGGCGACCTCCTCGCCCTCGGGGTCGAGGCGGTGCTGCTGGCCGCCGCGGTCGTGGCCGGGCTGGTGCTCAACCGGCGCGGTGCGGGGCTGCACGCGGACGCCGCGCCGCTCTACGCCACCTGGCGGCCGCACGCCGGGTGGGGCACCCCGCTCGCCGTGCTGGTCGCGGTGCTCGTGCTCGGGCCGGGCCTGCGCTGGGCGCGGACCGCCCGCTGGGGTCCGCTGCTGGCGGCCGGCTGGCTGGCCGCGGTGGCCTGGACGCTGTCACTGGCCCTGATCGACGGCTGGTCGGCGGGGCTGGCCCGGCGGCTCACCGTGCAGGCGGAGTACCTGCACGAGGTGCCCGGGGTCGGCGACATCCCCGGGATGCTGGCCGGCTTCACCGACCGGATCCTCGACTTCCAGCCGGACTCCTGGTCCACCCACACGGCCGGACATCCGCCGGGCGCCCTGCTGGTCTTCGTCTGGCTGGACCGGATCGGCCTGGGCGGGGGCGCCGCCGCGGCGCACTGCTGCGTGCTGGTCGGCGCGACCGCCGCGGTGTCGGTGCCGGTCACCCTGCGCGCGCTGGGCGCCACCGGGGCGGCCCGGGCGGTGCTGCCGTTCCTGGTGCTGCTGCCCGGCGCGGTCTGGCTGGGCGCCTCCGGCGACGCGGTCTTCACCGGCGTGGTCGCCGCCGGACTGGCCCTGCTGGCGGTACGCGGGCCGCTCGCCGCGCTGGCCGGCGGGCTGCTGCTCGGCTTCGCGCTGCACCTGTCGTACGGGTTCGTGCTGGTCGGCGTCCTGGCGCTGGCCGTGCTGGCGCTGCGCCCCGACCGCCGGCGAGCCGCGCTGCTCGCCGCGACGGCCGGCGTCGCCGGCGTCACGGCGCTGTTCGTCCTGGCCGGCTTCCGCTGGTGGGAGGGGTACGACCGGGTCGTCGAGCGGTACTACCAGGGCTGGGCGGCCGAGCGCCCGTACGGGTACTGGGTCTGGGCGAACCTGGCGGCGCTGCTGCTCTCCGCCGGGCCGGTGCTCGGTCCGGCGCTGCGCCGCACGGCGCTCGCGGCTCGGGCGGCCTGGCGGTCACCCGACTCGCCCGGCGACCGGGTGCGAGGGCGCTCGCCCGGCGACCTGGTGGCAGGCTTACCGGACCTCGGGCTCCGCGGGGCCGTCCGGCTCGGCCGGGGGTGGGTGGCGCGGGTGCTCGCGCTCGGGCCGGCGGTGCTGCTGCCGGCCGCCGCGGCGCTGGTGGTGGCCACCGCCGACCTGTCCGGGATGAGCAAGGCCGAGGTGGAACGGATCTGGCTGCCGTTCGCGGTCTGGCTCCTCATCGCGGCGGCCCACCTGCCCGCACGGACCCACCGCTGGTGGCTGGCCGCCCAGGCACTCACCGCACTGACCGTCAACCACCTGCTGTTCACCGTCTCCTGACCACGCGCGCCCCGCCGGCCCCGATGATCATGAGGTTGGCGGTGACGAATCGGGCGGATCGCGCCGCCAACCTCATGATCGACGGCAGCGGACGGCCGGCTCAGGCGGGCAGGGCGGCGGGTTCGCGCAGGGGGTCGGTGGCGAAGGCGGTCACGCCGTCGGCGAAGGCCACCCGGGCGGTGTAGCCGAGCAGGTCCCGGGCCCGGGTGGGATCGGCGACCACGTGCCGAACGTCCGCCGCCCGGGCGCCGCCGACCACCTCCGGCTCGGGCCCGTCCATGGCCCGGGCGAGCTCGGCGGCCAGGTCGCCGACGGTGTGCGGCTCGCCGGAGCAGACGTTCACCGGGACCAGACCGTCCGGCGTGGGCGCGGTGAGCGCCAGCAGGTTGGCCCGGGCCACGTCGGTGACGTGCACGAAGTCGCGGCGCTGGCGGCCGTCCTCGTACACCCTCGGTGGCCGGCCGCCGGCCAGCGCCGAGCGGAACAGCGAGGCGACCCCGGCGTACGGGGTGTCGCGGGGCATCCGGGGGCCGTAGACGTTGTGGTAGCGCAGCGCCCACACCCCGCCCCCGGTCTGCCGCGCCCAGGCCGCCGCGTAGTGCTCCTGGGCGAGCTTGCTGGCGGCGTACGTGCTGCGCGGCTCCAGCGGGGCGTCCTCGGGGACCAGGGCCGGATCGAGGGTGCCGCCGCAGGCGGGGCAGGTGGGGTCGTACCGGCCGGCGGCCAGGTCGGCGGCCCGGCGGGGTGCGGGGCGGACCACGGCGTGCCGGGCGCAGGTGTAGCGGCCCTCGCCGTAGACCACCATCGAGCTGGCCAGGACCAGACGCGACACGCCGGCTCGATGCATGGCGGCGAGCAGCACCGCCGTGCCGTGGTCGTTGTGGCCGGCGTACCCGGGTGCGTCGGAGGGGTCCAGGCCGTGCCCCACCATGGCGGCCTGGTGGCAGACCGCGTCCACCCCCGGCAGCAGCCGGTCCAGCAACCCGTCGTCGCGGACGTCGCCGATCACCGGGTCGTGCCGGCGCGCCCACTCGGGCAGCGCGCCGCCGTGCGCCTGGGGCAGCAGCGCGTCGAGGCAGACCGGCTCGTGGCCCTCGGCGGCCAGCAGGTCGGCGATCTGCGATCCGATGAAGCCGGCCGCGCCGGTGACCAGTACCCGCATTCGGCCAGGCTAGGGCACCGGACGGCCCCGGTCGGGCGGTTCGCGGCGGACGTCAGCGGTCCGTAAGGGACGGCGTCGGTAAGGGTTCGGTAATGCCGCGAAACGGACCGATGGGGGGTCGCGGCGTCTAGCGTCCTGCAGAGGGACCACCGGCGGCCGGGTGGGCCCGGACCGCGGATCAGGAGGAGACGTGCCCGCCAGCCCACCGCCACCGGACGACGCGCCGTCGGCCGCGCCGGCGGCCCTGTGGTCGGGGCTGGCCCGGCACCGGCCGCCGGGGGTCGACGCCGTCGACCGGGCCTGGCGCAGCCCCGTCCGCGGGCCCTGGCTGACCTCGGTGCTCGGCGCCGTGCTGCTGGCCACCCTGCCCCTGGTGGTCGTCACCGGGCTGCTCGACTGGATCGCCTACGGTCCCGGTCTCGGCCAGGCGTTTCCCCGGGACGTGGGCTGGCTGCACCCGCCGGTGTTCGACTGGCCGACCCGGCCCGCCTGGCTGTTCCGGGTGACCCAGGGGCTGCACGTGACGCTCGGGATCGTGCTGGTGCCGGTGGTGCTGGGCAAGCTCTGGTCGGTGGTGCCCAAGCTCTTCGACTGGCCGCCGGCCCGCTCGGCCGCCCAGGTGCTGGAGCGGCTGTCGCTGCTGCTGCTGGTGGGCGGCATCCTGTTCCAGACGGCCACCGGCCTGCTCAACATCCAGTACGCCTACCTGTTCGGCTTCGACTTCTACACGGCGCACTGGTACGGCGCCTGGATCTTCACGGCGGCGCTCGTCGTCCACGTGGCGATCAAGTTGCCCCGGCTGGTCACCGCGCTGCGCGGGCCGGGCTTCGCGCGTACCCCGGTGGAGCGGACCCGGCCGGAGCCGGCGGATCCCGACGGCCTGGTGGCCCGGCGGCCCGGCGCGGCGACGATGAGCCGGCGGGGCGTGCTGGCCCTGGTCGGCGGCGGGGCGCTGCTGCTGGCGGCGCTGACGGTCGGGCAGAGCGTCGACGCGCTGCGCTCCACCGCGCTGCTGTTGCCCCGCGGCCGGCGCATCGGCGACGGGCCGACCGGTTTCCCGGTCAACCGCAGCGCCGCGGCGGCCGGCGTCACGCCGGAGCAGACCGGGCCGGGCTGGCGGCTCACGCTGCACGCGGGCAACCGCACGGTCGCCCTGGACCGGGCCCGGCTGCTCGCCCTGGCACAGCACACGGCCGTCCTGCCGATCGCCTGCGTGGAGGGGTGGTCCACCACGCAGACCTGGAGCGGGGTCCGGCTGCGCGACCTCGCCGCCCTGGTCGGGTCGGCCGATCCGGCCGCCGCCCGGGTCCGGTCGCTGGAACGCGCCGGCCTGTTCCGCGAGGCCGTCCTGCACGGCGGCCAGGTGACCGACCCGGACGCGCTGCTCGCCCTGCGGGTCAACGGCGTCGACCTGAGCCCGGACCACGGCTACCCGGCACGGGTCATCGTGCCGGCACTGCCCGGCGTGCACTGCACGAAGTGGGTGGCGGAGATCGTGTTCGATGGCTAGGTTCCGGCGTGCCTACGGCGCCGCGCCCTGGCACCTGCTGCTCCTGGCCGGCTGCTTCGCGGTCACCGGCTGGGTCGCGCTGCGGCTGGCCGGTGCGGCGTCGGCCGGGCGGATGCTGCTCTGGTTCCTCGGCGCCGTGATCGCACACGATCTGGTCCTCTTCCCGGTGTACGCGGCGCTCGACCGGATGCTGCGGAGCGCCCTCGGCCGGGGTGGCGTCCCGTCGCGGCTGAACCACGCCCGGGTCCCGGCGCTCGGCGCCGGCCTGCTGTTCCTGGTCTACCTCCCCGGGATCCTCGGGCTCGGCGACGGCACCTACCTGGCGGCGACCGGCCAGGCGCCCCGGGCGCTGCTCGGCCGGTGGCTGGCGGTCAGCGGCGCGCTGTTCGCCGTGAGCGCGCTGCTCTACGCCGCCCGGCGCCTGGCCCGCCGGCGGCGGCCCTCGCGGCCCGCCGGTTGATCGGATTACTGTGTGGGACCACCGCCCCTCGACACCGTGGGAGCCGCATGAGCATCCGCGTGTACCGCAACGCCGACATCCACACGGGAGACCCCGGCAACCCGTCGGCCGAGGCCCTGGCCGTGGACGGTGAGCGCCTGCTGGCCGTCGGCGGGGAGGCGGAGGTGCGCCAGGCCGCGGGCCGGGGTGCCGAGCTGATCGACCTGGCGGGCGCCGCGGTGCTCCCCGGGCTCTACGACGCCCACATCCACACCGCCCAGTACGCGCAGAGCCTGGGCGCCGTCGACCTGCGCGGGGCGCGCAGCCTGGACGAGGCCCTCGCCATGGTGGCCGCGCACGCGGCGCGGCTGCGACCGGGGTCCTGGCTGTTCGGCGGCCGGTGGAACAGCAACACCTGGGATCCGCCGGCCCAGCCGGACCGGTACGCCCTGGACTCGGTCTGTCCCGGCCTGCCGGTCGCGTTGCCGAGCGTGGACGGCCACACCGTGTGGGCCAACTCCTCGGCCCTGCGGCTGGCCGGCATCGACGCGCGCACTCCCGATCCGGCGGGCGGCGAGATCGTCCGGGACGCGAGCGGCGAGCCGACCGGCATCCTGCGCGAGACGGCCTCGGACCCGCTGCGCGACCTCATGGTCTCCCCCGACCTGCGCGACCTGCTGCGCACCGGGCAGGAGGCGCTGCTCGCGCGCGGCCTGACCAGCGTGCACGACATCGACGGTGAGGACTGCCGGGCGGCGTACCTCGCGCTGCGCGACGCGGGTCAGCTGAAGCTGCGCGTCCACAAGGCGATCCCGACGGCGCACCTGGAGGCGGCCATCGCCGAGGGCCGCCGCACCGGGCAGGGCGACGACTGGGTCCGCACCGGGCCCGTGAAGATCTTCAGCGACGGGGCACTCGGCTCGCACACCTGTCACATGAGCAGGCCCTTCGCCGGTGAGCGCGAAAACGTGGGCATCGCCGTCACCCCGTACGAGGATCTGGTCGCGTTGTTCACGCGGGCCGCCGGGGCCGGCATCGCGGTGGCCACGCACGCCATCGGCGACCGGGCCAACCGCCTGGTCGTCGACGCCTACGAGGCGGTCGGCCGCACCCCCGGGGTGCGGCACCGCATCGAGCATGCGCAGCACCTCCGCCCCGCCGACCTGGCCCGGATGGCCACCCTCGGCATCGTCGCCTCGATGCAGCCGGTGCACTGCACCAGCGACATCGACCTGGTCGACTCCCTGCTGGCCGGGCACGACCTGGCCTCCTACGCCTGGCGGGGCATGCTGGACGCCGGCGTCACGCTGGCGTTCGGCTCCGACGCCCCGGTCGAGAGCCCCGACCCCTTCGCCGCGCTGTACGCCGCGGTGACCCGCGCCCGCCCCGACGGCACACCGGCCGGCGGCTGGCAGCCCGAGCAGCGGCTGAGCATGGCCGAGGCGATCCACGCCCACACCCTCGGCGCCGCGGCCGCGGCCGGCGAGCAGGACCGCAAGGGCAGCCTCACGCCCGGCAAGCTCGCCGACTTCATCGCGGTGGACACCGACCCCTACCGGGAGTCGCCGGAGGCCGTCCTGCACACCACGGTCCTCACGACCGTCGTGGGCGGCGAGATCCGCTGGCAGGAACCGTGACGCAGCCCGGCCGCCGGGCCCGCGACCTCGGCGTCGTGGTCGGGCCACTCCCGACCGGACGGCACAACGCGATCACCGACGTCGCCGGCGTACTCGTGGGGCACACCACCGTCGACGACGGCGCCGACCTGCACACCGGCGTCACCGCGGTGGTGCCGGCCGCACTCGGCCCGCCGCGGTGGGCCCTGCCGGCGGCCGTCCACACGGGCAACGGGTACGGGAAACTGGTCGGCTCGACCCAGGTGGACGAGCTCGGCAACCTGGAGTCGCCGGTCGTCCTGACCGCCACGCTGTCGGTGTTCCGGGCGGCGGACGCGGTGCTGACCCACCTCATGCGACGCCGGCCGGACGGGCTGTCGTTCAACCCGCTGGTAGGCGAGACCAACGACGGCCACCTGTCGGACATCCGCCGGCGCCCGATCACCGAGCGGCACGTGCTCGACGCCATCGACGGGGCGTCCGCGCAGCCGCCCGCCGAGGGCTGCGTCGGTGCGGGCACCGGCACCTCGGCGCTGGGCTACAAGGCGGGCATCGGCACGTCGTCCCGGGTCGTACGCACGGCGGGCACCGCGGTGACCGTGGGCGCCCTGGTGCAGGCCAACTTCGGCGGCGTGCTGACCGTGCTGGGTGTCCCGCTGCCGGTCGACGAGCTGGTCCCGCACGCCGACCGCGCCGAGCCGCCCGGCAACTCGTGCATGATCCTGGTCGCCACCGACGCCGCCCTGGACGCCCGGCAGCTCGGGCGGCTCGCCCGCCGGGCCGTCTTCGCCATGGGCCGGGTCGGCGCCGCCTACGCGCACGGCAGCGGCGACTACGCGGTCGCGTTCAGCACGGCGGAGCCGGGCCGGCAGGCCATCCCCGACGCGCAGCTCGACCCGATCTTCGCCGCCGTCCTGGACTCGGTCGAGGAGGCGCTGCTCAACTCCCTCTTCGCCGCCACGACCACCCGCGGAGTGGGCGGTCGCACCAGTCACGCCGTGCCGCACGAGGCCGCCGTGCGACGGTTGGCCGCCGCCGGCCGGCTGCGGCGACCCTGACTGTCCGCTCAGCCCCGGCGCGGTTCACCACGGCTCTGCCGCACCGGGCGGTCCACCGGGTGTGGATCCCGGTGTCGTCGCGGACACCGTGAGCGGGGTGCCCGTCGCCACGGGACAGCAGCCCGCCGAGCAGCGCGGCGGCGAGGGCGGCCAGCCCGGCCGCCGCGAAGCCGCCCGCCGGTGTGGAGACGTCGATGGCGATCCCGACGATCGGTGATCCCACCGCGAAGCCGGCGCTCTGCGCCGAGGACTGCAGCCCCGTGACCTCACCCCGCACGCCGGCCGGCGCCAGGCGACTCACCGCGTCGGCCACCGCGGACAGGGTCGGCGCGGTGAGCAGCCCGATGCCGACGACGGCCGCGCACAGCCACGGCCAGTCGTGGGCGAGCCCGGCGGGGACGGTCAGGAGCCCGAGCAGGCCGAGCAGCAGCCACGTGGGCAGCGGCCGCGGCAGCGCGCCGTATGCCAGCCCGCCCGCGACGGAGGCACCACCGAACACGGCCACGACGACGGCCGCCCAGGACACCTGACCGGCCTCTTGGAGCGTGGCGACGATGGCGAGGTCGACGCCGCTGAGCAGCGTCGTGGCGCCGAACGCCATCAGCAGCACGGCGACAAGTCCGGCGCCCAGCCACTCCCGGCGCGGGGGCCGCTCCGCCGCGCCGGCAGCCGCCTCGCCCTCGGCCCGCAGCGGCGGGTTGAGCAGTGCGATCCCGGCTCCGCCGGCCGCGATGGCGGCGCCGACCCCCCACGCCACCGCACCGGGGGACGTCTCCGCCGCGGCCAGGATCACCACCGCCGGGCCCACGAGGTACGACAGCTCGCCCTGCACTGATTCCAGCGCGAACGCGGCCCGGCGGTGCCGTTCCGTCGTCATGGCGGCGATCGCCTGCCGGGTCACCGCCTGGGCCGGCACCATCAACAGACCCGCCACGAAGGCGGCGCCCAGCAGGATCCCGTACGCCAGGCTCGGCACGCTCAGCCAGAACACCACCTGCAGCACGACGGTGGCCAGGAGCACGGTACGCGGGCCCCGCCGGTCGATCAGGCGGCCGAGCAGCGGCCCGCCCAGCGCCACCCCGGCGGTGAGGGCCGCCGCCACACCGCCCGCCGCCGCGTAACTCAGGTCCAGGTCCAGCACGACGTACAGGGTCAGCGCCATCACGTCAGCGGTGATCGCGGCGCGGGCGAGCAGCGAGACGCCCAGCAACGACGCCATCCCCGGCACGGCGAGCACTTCCCGGTATCTCGTCACCACATGACGCTAGATCCGCCTCCAGGTCATAGGAAGTGCTTAATTCGTTGGGGCTGGCATAATGCCTCCTTATGGCCAGGGACCTCGAGACCGCGTTGCTCCGGTCGTTCGTCACCGCCGTACGGGCGGGCAGCATCAGCCGCGCCGCCGCCACCCTCGGACAGACCCAGCCCGCGCTCAGCCAGCAGTTGCGCAAGCTCGAAAGCGTCGTCGGTCGTCCGCTGCTCCACCGATCGGCGTCCGGCGTCTCGACGACGCGGGCGGGTGAGGAACTCCTGCCGTACGCCGAACGCATCCTCTCGCTCTCCGCGCAGGCGCTCTCCGAGGCCGGACGCGCGCTGAGCGGCCGCTGCGGCGTCGGGTTGCTCGAAGACCTCGCCGCATCCCAGCTTCCCCAGACCCTCGCCGACCTCGCCCGGCTGCACCCCGGCGCGACGCTGGAGGTGCTCAGCCTGTCCAGCGTCGCGACGCGGGAGGCCTACGACGAAGGCCGCGTCCAGCTCGTGCTCGACGAGGTGCCGAGCCTTCCGGGCCCACCGCGCTGGACGGTGCGCCGGCCGTTGGTCTGGGCGGTCGGCCGGGATGTGGACGCGGCCGCCGATGCGCTGCCGGTGGTGCTGTTCACGGGCACCTGCTCCTGGCGTACGTCCGTGCTGGAGACGCTGGAACGGGCCGACCGGCGCTGGCGGGTGGCGTTCGAGAGCAACAGCCTGGTCGGTGTGCTCGCCGCGGTACGGGCCGGGCTCGGCGTCGCGGCCCTCATGCCCGCAAACCTCGAACCGGCCATGACCCGCCACGACGCGGACGCCCTGCCCACCCTGCCGGACGTCGAGCTCGGTCTCGCCCGGCACCCGCGGACCGACGGCGATCCGCTGATCGACGCCGTGGAGACCGCGCTGCGACGCACGATCTGAGTGTTCCGCGGCGGGCCGGCGCGGCGAAGGACAACCGGACGGCCATCGACGTGGAAGGATCTGCCGAATGAAGCGGAGATCCCTGATCCTCGGCGCGGCGGCCGGCGTCGCGGCTCCCGTCCTCGCCTCCGGCGCGACGCCCGCCGCGGCCTCCGACGCCACCACCGACCGGCCCCGGCCGCGTAACTACTCGCCGAGCAACAAGGCCAGCAACCTCCGGACCCTGCCGGCGACCACCCGGCAGGTCGTCGTCGTGACCGCGGCCGGCTACCGCACCAGTTACGCCACGCTGGAGACGTTCGCGAAGGTCGACGGCCGCTGGAACCCGGTCTCCGCGGCACTGCCCGCCCGGATCGGCTCCCAGTACTTCAGCGACCAGCACGTCGAGGGCGTGCCGACCACGCCGACCGGCGTCTACTCCATCGGCCCGACGATGTACGGCATCGCGGCGAACCCGGGCGTGCGGTACCCCTACCACCGGCTCGTCACCAACGACTGGTGGAACGAGAACCCGAAATCGGCCGCCTACAACACCTTCCAGCACACGACCACCAATCCCGGTGGCCTCAGTGAGGCGCTGTGGCAGGAGAAGCCCGCCTACACGCACTTCGCCGTGATCACCTACAACATGCCGCCGAACGTCGCGAAGCCGGTGCCGAACGCGGGCAGCGGGATCTTCCTGCACGAGTTCAGCAGGACGCCGTCCGGTCCCACCGCCGGCTGCGTCAGCCTGTCGCACGCCGACCTGGTCAGCGTGCTCCGGTGGCTCGACCCCGCGGCCCAGCCGCGCATCGTGATGTGCCCGCTGGAAAGCCTCGGCCGCTACTGACCGTTCCGAGGGAGCTCCACATGAGCGCGAGCGTGTCCGCACGCGGGCGGGTCGCGACGTACGCGCACCGCGGGTCGTCCGGTATGGCGCCGGAGAACACCGCGGCGGCCTTCGCGCTCGCGATCGCCGAGGGCGCCGACTACGTCGAGACCGACGTGCAGCTCAGCGCCGACGGCGAGCTGGTGATCATCCACGACGTCACGCTTGCCCGCACCACCGACGCCCGGCTGGCGTTCGCCGACCGCGCGCCCTGGAACGTGCACGACTTCACCCTCGCCGAGCTGAGCAAGCTCGACGCCGGCGGCTGGTACGACGACGACTTCGCCGGCCAGCACATCCTGACCCTCGACGAGCTGCTCGACCTGCTCGGGGACCGGATCGGCCTGAACCTGGAGCTGAAGTCACCTGCGGTGAATCCCGGGCTGGCGCACACCGTCGCCGCCCGGCTGCGCCGGCGTCCCGACTGGATCGAGCCCGGCGCCCGGCCGCTCGTCGTCGGGTCCTTCGACGAGCAGGCCCTCCGGGACTTCCACGCGCAGCTGCCCACCGTCCCGGTCGCGCTGATCGCCTACGACGTGCCGGCGAGCGAAAAGCTGAACGATCTGGCCGGGTGGGTCCACTCGGTCAACCCCGACATCCGCCGGCTGCGCTCGGAGGACGTGGCCCGCGTTCTCGAGGCGGGCATGGCCGTCGTGCCGTGGACGGTCGACTCCCCGGCGTTGTGGCGGTGGGCCGTCGAGGCGGGCGTCGACGCGATGATCACCAACTACCCGTACGCGCTGAACAGCATGCTGCGCGACGGTGACCCGGTGCCCGGCGCGGCGGGGGTGGTCGTCCAGGACGTGGTGCCCCACTCCCCCGGCGACGAGCCGCAGTGGGCCGGCGAGCATGTCGTCCTGCGCAACGTCTCCGGACAGCCGGTCGACGTCAGCGGCTGGTACCTGCGGAGCCAGTCGTCCGACCGGATCGTGGTGGGCGACGGCTACGTCATCCCGCCGGGCGGGCTGCTGCGAGTGTGGACCGGTCCGGGCACCGACGATGCGGCCACGTACCACAACGGTCGTACCACCGCCGTCTGGAACGGCACGAAGGGCGACTCGGCCGGGCTGCATCGCGCGGACGGCGCGATCGTCGATCTGTACGCCTACTTCGTCCGGCCCGGCCCCGCCGAGCAGCGAGGGGCCGGCCCCGGAGGAGCCGGCCCCTCGACCGAGGGTGCGGTCGGTCAGCCGACCGACTTGTTGTAGCTGTCGATCGCGGGCTGCACGCTCGCCGCGGCGTCCTTCATGGCCTGGTCGGCCGGCTTGCTGCCGACGATCGCCGCCTCCAGGCCGTCCTCGGACGCCTTGCGGGCCTGCGGCATCACGCCGAGCAGGCAGCCGGCCGACGCGACCGACGGCGGCAGCGCGTGCAGCTGGTCCACGGCGGTCTTGAACTGCGGGTACTGCGCCACCCAGTCCTTGTCGATCTGCTCGTCGAGCGCCTTGGCGTTCACCGGCACGTACCCGGTGCCGGTGTGCCACTTGGCCTGCTGGGCCGGGCTCGAGGCGAACTTCACGAACTCCCAGGCGGCCCGCTTCTCCTTGTCGCTGTGGCCGACGCCGTTGATCCACAGCGAGGCGCCGCCGATGATCGGCCCGCCCGTCGCCGAGCTGTTCGCCTTCGGGTACGGCGCGGTGAGCACGGTGAACTTGCCCTTGGCCGCGTCGATGTAGCCCCGCATGGCCCCCGTGGACTCCAGGTGCATCGCCACCGTGCCGGCCTTGAAGGCGGCCTGGGCGTCGTCGGTCTTCCGGCCGGTGTTGGTCGCGTAGCCGCCCTTCACGAGGTCCGCCCACCACTGCGCGACGCGCACGCCGGTCTCCTGGTCGAACTGCACCTTCGTGGCGAGACCCTTACGCCCGTTGCCGTTGTCGCAGTACTCCTTGCCGTCGGTGGCGATGAGCTGCTCCAGCAGCCAGCCGTAGATGGCGGCGCCGAAGCCGTACTGGACGGTCTTGCCGCCGGCGTCCTTGACCGTCAGCTTCTTCGCCATCTCCCCGATCTCGTCGAGGTTCTGCGGCGGCTTCGTCGGGTCGAGGCCCGCCTTCACGAAGGCCTCCTTGTTCAGGTACAGCAGCGGGGTCGACGTGTTGAACGGCATCGACTGGAGTTTGCCGTCGATCGAGTAGTAGTTGGCGATGTTCGGTTCGATGTCGCCCGCGTTGAACTTGTCCTTGTCGATGAACTTGTACATCGGCACGGTCTGCTTCGAGTCGACCATGAAGCGGGAGCCGATGTCGTAGATCTGCACCAGCGCCGGGGTGTTCTTCTGCTGCACCGAGGCCTTGTACTTCGCGATCGTCTCGTCGTAGTTGCCCTGGAAGACGGCCTTGACCTCGACCTTGCCACCGCTCTGGGCGTTGAAGTCGGCGACCAGCTTGTCGATCGCCGCGGCGTTGGCGCCCTTCATGCCGTGCCAGAACTCGATGGTGGTCTTGTCGGTGGCCTTCTCGAGCACCTCCGCGCCGGGCGCCTCGAGCGCGTCCTTGCCGGAATCGGTGCCGGACCCGGAACCACCGCACGCCGTCATCGCGGCGGCGGCGACCAGGGCGACGAATGCCGTCATGCTCCGGCGGAGCCTGGGTTGTCTCACGGGTTTCTCCTCTTTGAGAATTAACGCAGCGCGCCGGCCGTGAGGCCGCGGACGATGTAGCGCTGGCCGAAGAGCACGACGGCCAGCGTGGGGAGCAGCGACAGCGCGACGCCGGCGAGGACCAGGCCCGGCTGCGCCACCTCGGCGTCGTTGAGCTGCGAGATGCCGATCTGCAGGGTCTGAAAGTTGGAGTCACGGATCAGGATCAGCGGCCAGAAGTACTGGTTCCACGCCGAGAGGAAGACGTACACCCCGACCGCCGCGATCGACGGCTTGGACAGGGGCACGATGACCCGCCACAGCAGGCGCCAGTGGCCGCATCCGTCGATCACCGCGGCGTCCCGCAACTCGGTCGGGAACTGGAGGAAGGCCTGACGCAGCAGGAACGTGCCGAAGGCCGACGCCAGGAAGGGCAGCACGAGACCGAGGTACGTCAAGCCACCCCGCGCCAGGCCCCAGCCGGAGATGGCCAGGTAGTTGGGAATGATGATCGCTTCCCAGGGCACCATGAGGGTGGCGAGGAACAGGCCGAATGTCGCCGCCTTCGCCGGCAGGCGAAGGAACGCGAAGGCGTACGCGGCCAGGATGCTGGTGACGACCTGGGCCACCGTGATGGCCCCGGCCTGGACGGCCGAGTTGACGTAGAAGCGACCGAGGGACACCGAGCGGAAGACGTCGCTGATGTTCTGCCAGTGAAGCTCGTGCGGCACCAGCGCGGGCGGGTAGGTCGCCAGGTCACCGGGGCCCATCACGGCACCGACGAAACCGTAGTAGATGGGGAACAGGACCGGGATCGCGGCCAGGCCGAGCACGACGTAGACGGCGAGCCGCCCGAGGCTGAACTTCTTCATCGGTAGTGGACCCGCCGTTCGAGGACGCCGAACTGGACAGCCGTGCAGCCGAGCATGACGACCAGCAGCACGACGGCCTGCGCGCTGGCCGACCCGAAGTCGGAGGACCCGAAGGCGAACGCCTTCTCGTAGATCGAGTAGACCAGCGTGGTCGTGGCCTGGTCCGGGCCACCCTTCGTCAGGATGTGGATCTGCCCGAAGCTCTGCAGCGCGTGGATTGTGGACACCACGACGAGGAAGAACAGCTGCGGGGAGAGCAACGGCACGGTGATCCGCGACGCCAGCCGCCAGCCGGACGCGCCGTCCAGGCGCGCCGCCTCGACCACCTCGGGGGAGATCGCCGCGACGCCCGCGGAGAGCACGAGGACGTTGTACCCGAAGTTCATCCAGACCGTCGCCGCGCAGACGGCCGGCAGCGCGATCGACGGATCGGTGAGCCAGTTGACCCGGTCGATCCCGAGGGACCCGAGCAGGCCGTTCGCCACGCCGATCGCCGGGTTGTAGATGACGGCGAAGACCACCGACGCGGTCGCCACCGAGAACGCGAACGGCAGCGCGAAGGCGGTGCGCAGCACCCGTACGCCCCGGATGCGCGCCTCCAGCAGCAGCACCACGAAGAGCGCGCCCAGAACGGCCGGCACCACGGAGAACAGCGTGAACAGGCCCGTGGTGGCCAGCACCTTGCCGAATTCGGCCGACAGCATCTCCCGGTAGTGCTCCGCACCGACGTACACCGACGGGGCGCCGAAGAGGTCGTTGCCGTGGACCGACAGGTAGAGGGTCCGCCCCAGCGGCCAGAACACGAACAGCGCGAAGACCACGACCGACGGCAGCAGCAGCAGCCACCCGAGACCGGTCTCGGTGAAGCGTTCCGCCTTCCGCCGCCGGACGGTGGCGGGTGTGGACGTTACGGTCGAGGCTCGGTCGCCCGGTGGAGCGCTGACGGTGCGAGGGGGAGGCACGGCAGCACAGTACCAACGAGATCGACTGAAAGAAATCCTTCCACAGACAACCCGGAGCTGGAAGTTCTTGCCGACGCAGCCACAGTTGCCCCAGCGCTCACGGTGTCCGGGTGGGCAGGCGGAGCTCTTCGAGGTCCAGTTCGCGCTCGAGGACGCGCAACCCCTCATCCGGCAGCTGGCCGGCGTCCCGCCACCGCAACAGCTCTTCGCGCTGGGCGTCGATCGCGGCCCGGCGGATGCGCAACGCCGCCTCGTACTGCGGTGAGACCGGCACCCCGGGCAGTTCGGCCGCCTGGAGCAGGTCGAGGCGGCCGCGGTAGCGGGCCAGCCGGCCGTTCAGTTGCGCACGCATCGACTCGACGGCGTCGGCGTGTTCCGGTTCCTCGGCGGCGACCTCCGCAAGCCGGGCCAGAGCGGCCTCGACCGACGCCGACCGGGCCTCGTTCCGGACCCGGACCTGATCCGCCTCGTCGGCGCGCAGACCCAACGCCCGCACCAGCGGCGCGAAGGTGAGCCCCTGACCGACCAGCGTCACGAGCACGACCACGAAGGCGCAGAACAACAGGAGGTCCCGGTCCGGGAACGGCGCTCCGCTGTCGGTCACGAGCGGCAGGGTGAAGATCGCGGCGAGGGTGATGACCCCGCGGGTGCCGGACCAGCTGAGCGCGACGACCTCGCGACCGGTCAGCCGCCGGGCGTTGCGCGCCTCCGAGGCGGCCCGGCGGGCGGAGCCGGGGGTGTCGTCTTCGTACTCGGAGGCGCCGCCGAGGCGGGTGTGCATCCAGCGCGGCAGCAGCTGGTTCAGGACCAGCCACAACGGGCGCAGGAGCAGGACCACGCCGACCGACACCGCCACGGCGATGACGATCGTGGCGGTGTCGTACTGCCGCAGCCCCTTCACGACCTGGGGCAACTGCTGGCCGATCAGGAGGAAGACGAACCCCTCGAGGAGGAAGTCGACCAGCCGCCACACCGCACTGGTCTGGAGCCGGCTGGCGCCGGACGCGAGCCGGGGCGTGTGGTGCCCGACGATCAGCCCGGCCACCACCACCGCGAGGACGCCGGAGACGTGCAACTCCTCGCCGAGCAGGAACGCCACGAAGGGGGTGGCGAGCGAGATCGCATTGGACAGCAACGGATCCCTGGTCAGCGGCCGGGCCAGGCGCACACCCCAGGCGACCGCGGCACCCACCACGATCCCGCCGGCCGCCGCGAGAACGAACTGTGCGGCGGCCGCGGGGAAGGAGAAGGTGCCGCTGACGGCCGCGGTCACCGCCACGCTGAGGATCGTCAAGGCGGTGGCGTCGTTGAGCAGCCCCTCACCCTGGATGATGGTGACCAGCTTCGGTGGAAGATTCACCCGCCGGCCCACCGCGAGCGCCGCCACCGGGTCGGGCGGCGCGACGGCCGCGCCGACCGCGACACCCGCGGCCAGGGTCGCCCCGGCGACGAACAGGTGGAACCCCAACCCGATGGCCACCGCGGTCACGAGCACCAGGACCACCGACAGGCTGACCACGATGCGCAGGTTCCTGCGGATCGCCAGCAGCGACGAGTCGAGCGCCGCGCTGTAGAGCAACGGTGGCAGGACGATGGTCAGCACGATGTGCGGGTCCAGCGTGATGTTCGGTCCCGGGAGGAGCGCGTAGAGGATCCCGATCAGCGTCAGGAGCGCCGCCGAGGGCAGCCCGGTACGCGAAGCCAGCCACCGCGCGAAGACGATGACCGCGACGGCCGCCAGGACGAACAACAACAGGCTCTCGGGGCTCACCTGCCCATTCTCCCCTGACGCCCCGGACACCCGCCCCGGACTCGTCGCGCTGCCGGCCGGTCACACGGTGCGGCGGGAGCGGGCCAGGGCGAGCCAGCCGAGGACCGCCGCGACCAGGCCGATCGCCAGGGCCACGAAACCACCGACGATCCCGTAGCCGGTGCCGGGACCACCCTCGGCGGCGGCCACCACCAGCCCGCCCGTGACCATGCCGGCCAGCCCGGCCCCCAGGGCCACGAGGGCGCCGCGTCGGCCGGTGCCGTTGCCGATCCGGCGGGCGGCGCGGGCCAGAGCCAGGGCACCGACGATCACGCCGGCCAGCGCCACCAGTGCGGCGACGCTGCCCACGAGCCGCCCGGTGGTCATGGTGTAGGGATCGACGGCGGCCGACCGGGCGGAGGCGTGCGCGGCCGCCGGTGTGGCGGGCCCGAACCCCCCGACCACGGCGGCAGCGGTGGCGGCGAACAGGTGACGGGTGGACATGAGGTGCTCCTTCTCCTCGGAGGACCGGACGTGTCTGATCCTGTCCGCCGGCCCGTCACCTGTCGTCCTGCGTGCGCGGTCACTTCATCCTGCCGCGTGCGGCGCAGCCGGCTGCCGCGGATGTCGCAGGACGCGGCCGGGTACCGCGTCCGCGGTAGCCGGCGAATCGTCCGCGCGCAGGAGTCGCGCCGGGTGGACAGCCCGCTAGGGTGCGCGCATGGGCAGGGGACGGATCGGTGTCGGCGACTGGGCGATCGCCGCTGGTGTGGCGGCGATCCTGCTGGTCACCGGGCTGTCCGGGCAGCACTCCCCCACCGGCTCCGACCTGCTCGGGTACGCGCTGCTGACGGCCGGCGGCCTGGCGCTGGCCGCACGCCGCCGCGCTCCGGTCCCCGTCCTGGCCGTCACCGGGCTGTGCGCGGTGGGTCACCAGGCGGTCGGCTTCGACGTGCCGGCGGTCGCGTACCTGTTCGCCGTGTACGGCGCCGTGCGGGCGGGACACCGGGCCGTCACGGTGGCGGCGAGCGTGCTCATGTTGGCCGCGCTCCCCGTCGCGGCGATGGTCTCGGGCCTGCACGACACGGGCGAGGCGTTCGCGCAGGCCCGCGGCGCCCTGGAACTGGCCTGGCTGATCGCCGCCGGGGCGGCGGGTGAGGCGCTGCGACAGGCCGAGCGCCGGGCGGACGAGGCCGAGCGCACGCGCGAGGAGACCGCGCGGCGCCGGGCCGACGAGGAGCGGCTGCACATCGCGCGGGAGCTGCACGATTCGCTCACCCACCAGATCTCCGTCATCAAGGTGCAGGCCGAGGTCGCGGTCCACCTGGCGCAGAAGCGGGGGGAACAGGTGCCGGAGGCCCTGCTGGCGATCCGGGAGGCCGGTCGTGAGGCGGCGCGGGAACTGCGCGCGACCCTGGAGGCGCTGCGCGACGACGACAAGAACCCGCCGCATGGGCTCGCCCAGGTTCCGGACCTGGTGCAACGGGCCCGCACGACCGGCCTGGACGCGAAGCTGACGATCGAGGGACGCCGCAACGACCTGCCGGCCGCCGTGGACCGGACCGCGTACCGGATCGTCCAGGAGTCGCTGACCAACGTCGCGCGTCACGCCGCCGCCGGCACCGCCTGGGTCCGGATCGACTACCGGCCCGACTCCCTGCTCATCCAGGTGGACGACGACGGCGGGACCACGTCGGACACTGCGCCCGTGCCCGGCGTCGGGCTGCTCGGGATGCACGAACGGGTCACCGCCCTCGGCGGTCACCTGACGGCGGCGCCCCGCCGCGAGGGCGGCTTCAGCGTGCAGGCCGAGCTTCCCGTGGACCAGCTCTCATGATCCGTGTCCTGCTGGCCGACGACCAGCCGCTCATCCGCAGCGGATTCCGCGCGCTCCTCGACATCGAGGACGACATCGAGGTGGTGGCCGAGGCCGCCGACGGCAGCGAGGCCGTGGCGCTGGCCCGGGAACACCTCCCCGACATCGCGCTCGTCGACATCCAGATGCCGGTCGTCGACGGCATCGAGGCGACCCGGCGCATCGCCGCGGATCCGGCCCTGGCCGGCGTGCACGTCGTCATCCTGACCAACTACGGACTGGACGAGTACGTCTTCCACGCGCTGCGCGCGGGCGCGGCCGGATTCCTCGTCAAGGACATCCAGCCGGAGGACTTCCTGCACGCCGTACGCGTCGCCGCCCGCGGCGACGCCCTGCTGGCGCCGTCGATCACCCGCAGGCTGATCGACCGGTTCGTCACCCAGCCACTGCACACCGGCGCCGGCGCGGACCTGGACGAGCTGACCAACCGGGAACGCGAGGCCGTCGCCCTGCTCGCTCAGGGCCTGTCCAACGATCAGATCGCGGACCGCATGGTGATCAGCCCGATGACCGCGAAGACCCACATCAACCGAGCCATGGCGAAGCTCCACGCCCGCGACCGCGCCCAGCTCGTGGTCCTCGCCTACGAAGCAGGCCTGGTGGCGCCCCGCAACTCCTGAACCCGGTTGCCGTCGCCGGCAGCGGAAACGAGGGTCCGCGCCGACCGGCTCAGGGCCGGAGCAGTCCACGTCCGGCCAGGTAGGCGCGCAGCGTCTCGGCGTCCTCGGCGGACATCAGGTGGCGCGGGATCACGGTCGCCGGCATCCGCCCGACGTACACGATCCAGAACTCCGGGGTGTCCCGCACCTGGGTGACCCCGTCCCAGGCGATGCCGCCGGACTCCGAGCCGCTGCGCATCATGATGTTGTCGTCGGTGATGTCGTAGGCGCCCTCGACCGCGTAGCGACCCGAGCGGCGGCGGGCGCGCCACCGCACCCACGGGGCGTACAGCATCGACAGCAGGCCGGCCACGACCAACGTCAGGCACAGCGGCGAGATCCGGTCGCCCCACGAGAAGCCCCGCGAGACGGCGAAGCCGATCACCCCGACCGCCGCCAGCACCGCGCCGATGTAGCCGAACCTGCGCAGCCGGACACTGCTGAGCGCGGCGGCCACGCGGCCCGGGTAGGCGGGATCGGCCGGGACGTCGAAACGGATGTGCACGCCAGAACGATAGTGCCCGCACGGCGGAGCTGACCCCGGCACGGCGCGGGCGAGTTCGCCGGGGTCGTGGCGGTCGCGCTGCTCTCCGGCCGCGCGGACGCTGCGTAACGATGACGCAGCGTGAGGCTCTGCGGTCCACACCGCCAAGCCTCACGCTGCCTTTGCTCTGCAGCCATCACCGCAGCACCCTCCCACCTGCGCGGCGAGCAACCGCCAGGGCGCCACGCGGGCACCGGCCGGACACCCCGCGTGACCGCTGCGTATGCGGCTGCAGAGCAAAGGCGGCGGAGGAGGGGTGCCGGGCGACGGGCATCGGTCACCAACGGTGACGGGAAGCGACGAGTGCACCCTGCCGGTGACCGGGCGGGGGTTCAGGACGCCAGAGGGCTGCCCCGATCGGCGGCCGGCCAGCCGCAGGCGGCCGCGCGCGACAGAGCCGCGCCGACGCCCCGGGTCCACACTTCGGACCGTCCGTCGACAACGCGATCAGCATCGACAATCATGCATGTCCATGCCTACCCGAGCGGCCGACGGCCCGCCGGTCGCCGCCCGCGACGACCACAGCCCGGCCCCCGCCGGCCCGACCCGTGGCCGGCGGGGCCGGTGGCGCGGGTGGGGGTGGTTACGCCACGAATGGACCGTCGCCACGGTCGCCGCCCTGCTGCTGGCGGTGGTGCTGACCTGGCCCACGATGCGGCATCCGGCCAGCACGGTCCCCGGTGACCTCGGCGATCCGACGCTGCAGGCGTGGCAGGTGGCCTGGTCGGGCCACGCCCTGCTGACCCACCCGCTCGCCCTCTGGAACTCGAACACGTTCTACCCCGAGACGTACACGTTCGCCTACAGCGACACCCTCCTCGGATACGCGCCGATGGGGGCGCTCGGCGCGGGCTTCGAGGCCGCCCTGGTCCGCTACAACGTCATGTACGTGCTGGTGCACGCGTTGGCGTTCGTCGGGGCGTACGCGTTGGTGCGGCAACTCGGTGCGGGCCGGTGGGGCGGCGCGGTCGCCGGGGTCGCGTGGGCGTACGCGCCGTGGCGGCTCGCGCACGCGGGCCACCTGAACATCCTGTCCAGCGGCGGGATCGCGTTGTCCCTGGCGATGCTGGCGCGCGGTCACGGCTGGTCGTTGCGGCACGGTTACCGGCCCGAGCGCCGCCGGCCGGGGTGGGCGTTGGGCGGGTGGCTCGTCGCCGCCTGGCAGGTCACCCTGGGCTTCGGCATCGGGCTGCCGCTGGTCTACTTCCTGCTCGCCGCCGTGCTGGTGGCCGCCGGCGGCTACGGCTGGTCGTGGTGGCGGCGCAGGGAGCGGGTCCCGTTCGGCCGCCGGTTGCTGCTGGCGGATCTGGCCGGTGGCCTCGCCTTCGGCGCGGTGACGCTGCTGCTCGGGCTGGTCTACCTCCGGGTCGTCGACCTCAATCCGCAGGCCGTGCGGTCGCTGGACTGGACGGAGATGTTCTCCCCGCCCCTGATCGGCTTCGTCACCGCCCCGGCGGACTCCTGGTTGTGGGGCGAGCCGCACGCGGCGGCCCGGGAACAGCTGTCCTGGCCCCCCGAGATGGCGTTGCTGCCCGGGATGGCCCTGATCGGAATGGCCATGGCGGGCCTGTTCGTCTCGGTGTATCCGGTCCGGCAGCGGGTCGCGTTGGGGTTGGGCGTCCTCGCGACGGTGCTGCTGGGTCTCGGCGCCACGCTGGGTGGCGACGGCGACCCGGGCTACCTCACGCTGTCCCGACACCTGCCCGGCTGGGACGCGCTGCGGACGCCGGGCCGGATGATGCACTGGACCAGCCTGCTCCTGGCGGTGCTGGCGGCCGGGCTGGTGACGACGATCGCCGAGCCGGCCCGCCGGCCGCCCACCCGCAGGTGGACGCGGCTCCTGGCGCCGGCGGCGCTCCTGGTGCCGCTGGCCCTGGTCGGGCTGGAGGGGGTCAACCGGACGCCGCATCCGGTGGTGCCGCGCCCACCGGCCGCCCTGCGGACGGCGGAGGAGCCCGTCCTGCTGCTGCCGATCGGCGGCACGAACGACCTGCACTACATGCTGTGGACGACCGACGGCTTCCCCCGGGTGGCGAACGGGCTGGCCGGCTTCGAGCCCGCCAGCCAGGCGCAGACCCGGGCGGCGGCGGCCACCTTCCCGGACCCCACCAGCGTGGCCTACCTGCGTGGCATCGGGGTGCGGTCGGTTGTGGCCCTGCCCGGCCGGGCCGTCGGGACGCCGTGGGAGGGCATCGCGGCCCGGCCGGTCGACGGGCTGGGCATCACCCGGGAGGAGCTCGACGGTGTGCTGGTCTACCACCTCGGGTGACGGCTCTCCGGGTACGGGCCGGACGGGGTGACGACGTGCGGCTGTCGGTGGTGGTGCCCTGCTTCAACGAGGAGGCGTCGGTGGAGCGGCTGCACCGGCGGGTGACCGCCGCGCTGGCCGAACTGCCCGACGTCGACGTCGAGGTGGTGTACGTCGACGACGGGAGCGCGGACGGCACCCTCGCGGCGCTGCGAAGGCTGGCCGCCGGCGATCCGTCGGTGCGGTACACGTCGCTGAGCCGGAACTTCGGCAAGGAGGCGGCGATGCTGGCCGGCCTGGAACGCGCCACCGGGGACGCCGTGGTCATCATGGACGCCGACCTGCAGCACCCGCCGCGATTGCTGCCGGAGATGGTGGCGCTGTACCGCCAGGGGTTCGACCAGGTGATCGCCCGCCGGGACCGGCACGGTGACCGGTTCCTGCGGATGCTGGCCTCACGCTCCTTCTACCGCGTGGTCAACTGGTGGATCGACGTACGCCTGCTGGACGGGGCGGGCGACTTCCGGCTGCTGTCCCGGCTCGCGGTCGACGCCGTGCTGGCCATGCCGGAGTACAACCGGTTCTCCAAGGGACTGTTCTCCTGGATCGGGTTCCGGACGGTCGTGGTCGCGCACCGCAACGAGACACGTCACGCCGGGCGGAGCCGGTGGACGTTCGGCAAGCTCTTCAACTACGCGTTCGACGGTCTCCTGTCGTTCAACAACCGGCCGCTGCGGCTGGCCATCTACGGCGGCCTGTTCCTCACCCTGATCGCACTGGGATACATGGCCTGGGTCGTCGCCGACGCCGTCGAGAAGGGCATCGACGTCCCCGGCTACACCACGATCATCGTCAGCGTGATCGGCCTCGGCGGGATCCAGATGATGATCCTCGGTGTCATCGGGGAGTACATCGGCCGGATCTACTACGAGACCAAACGCCGTCCCCACTACCTGATCCAGGAGACGGAGAAAGCGGGCGGGGAACGGGCGCCGACCCTGAGCCCGCGGCCATAGGCTGGATGGATCGGGCCGGTGTTCGATGCCGGCCCCGCCCGGGGAGACCGCGATGTCCGAGAGCGCCCGCCGATCGGCTCCGGCCGGGTCCCGCGCCGACGACGGGTGGCTGGCCGACGTGGCCCGCGAGGCCAGCGCCGATGCCGGCGGCGTACCGGTGGAGCTGCTCGGCGACTATCTACGGCTGCTGACGGACGCGGCGGCGACCGGCCGCCGGCCGCGCCGCCGCGAACTCGACGCCGTGGGGGCGCTCGGCCGGCGCGCCGCCGAGCAGGGCGTGTCCGCGGGCCGGGCCGTCCGCCTCTACCTGTCCGCGGCGCGGCGGCTCTGGCGGCAGTTGCCCCAGCTGGACCGTTCGACCGACAGCGAGACGGTCCGCGCGGCGGCGGACGCCGTGCTGCACGTGGTCGACACCGCGGTGGCCACCCTCGCCGAGGGCTACGCGGCGGCCCGCCGGGAGCTGGTTCGTCGCGAGGAGACGCTGCGCCGGGAACTCGTCGACGACCTGCTGCGTGGTGACTCCGACCTCGGCGGGCTGGTGGAGCGCGCCGAGCCGTTCGGGCTGGATCTGGCGCGGGTGCACCAGGTGGCGCTCGCGGCACCGGGTCATCGGCTGCCGGACACCGAGGCGGCGATCAGCGCGCTGGAGCGGGTCATCTTCGACCGGTTGGGCGACCGGGACGTGCTGGTGGCCACGAAGGAGGGCCTGCTCGTGGTGATCGCCCCGGCGGACGCGGTGCCGCCCGACCGTGGTGACGGCGGGCCGGTGGCCGATCTGGGGCGGTTGATGCACGGCGAGTTGGACCGTCTGGTGCGGGGCCGGCCGTGGCAGGTGGCGGTGGGCCGCCCGCACCCGGGCCTGTACGGCATCGCACGCTCCTACGAGGAGGCCCGTGAGGCGCTGACCACGGCGCGGCGCCTGCACGCCGACACATCGGTGATCGACGCCCACGACCTGCTCATCTACCGGGTCCTGCTGCGGGACCAGGCGGCCATGGTGGACCTCGTGCAGGCGGTGCTGACTCCGCTGAGCCAGGCCCGGGGCGGCGCCGAGCCGCTGCTGGACACCCTCAACGAGTACTTCGCGTGCGGCGAGGTCGCCACGGAGGCGGCCCGCCGCCTGCACGTGTCCGTGCGGACCGTCACGTATCGGCTGGACCGGATCCGGGCGCTGAGCGGCTACCACCCCGCCGATCCCCGGGACAGGTTCACCCTGCACGCCGCCGTGCTCGGCGCACGGGCGCTGGACTGGCCGCGCCGGCCGTTGCCGGCCTGACGGGTCAGGCCCGGACGGCGACCATCTCCGGGAAGCCGAGCAGGGCGGCCAGGGCGTTCGCCTCGGCGCGGGTCAGGGTGAGGCTGATCATGCCGTCGGGGTCGTCCGGGTCGTCGTGGACGACGTCCCGGCGGTCGCCCGCCTGATACTCCACGATGCCGATCCGGCGGCCCTGTCCGGTGGTGAAGATGTGCCGGACGCCGATGCCCGGCAGCGTCGTGCGTTCGATGTTCACAGCGGAAGCTCCTTGCGGGACGGCTGCCCAGGGCCGGCCGGGAGCGGGTCGGCGCTACGGCAACGCGGTGGATGGTCGAGGGGCTGTCCCGAGGGCCGGCGGCGCCCGGTCGGCCGACCAGGCGGGCACGCAGCCCGCGATGGCGCGGTTCAGCCGGACCACGATGCACAACCCGAGCGCGCAGCCGGCACGAACCGCCGCGACGACAACCGCCAGCACGGCCAGCATCGACAGCGCGAGAGGCCGCTCGACGCCGGCGGGGTGCTGATGGCTCCGCATGCGGCCAACCATAGCCGCTGGGCACCGGCCCGAGGCCCGGCACAGGAACATCGCCGGCGACGGGATCGCCACGGCCACCAGCGGTGACGGCGGTCGGACTGCGGGCGATGGTGTTCTCCGGCGCCCGGCAACGAAGCGGGCTCTTGTTGGCCGGTCACGCGCAATGCCAACCCTCTGCTTCCGGGCGACGCTGGAGGTCCGACGCGTACCCGAACAGCGAGGAGGCGGTGATGACGACCCGCATGGCGGCTGCCCCGCCCGTGTTCGCCGGTCGTCCGCCGCTGTCCCGGCCCGGACCGGCCGGGATTCCAGGCACCTCCGGGACCGGAGCGTCGCCGCACTGCCCACGCCTCTGAGCGCCGGCGAGCGACGCCGTCGAGCGCACCGGCCGGACGGCCGGAGACCCGCCCATCGCACCCCACCCGTCCATCGGACGGGTGTATCTCAACCCGGAAGAGGTCGGTATGTCCGGCAACGTCACGTCCGCTCACCTCCCGGCGCGTACCGGAATCCTGGTCGGCCGGTCCCACACCACCCGCCCGGCGGTGGCCGTCGGCCCCGAGCCGGTGGCCGTGGACCTCGGCAGCGCCCAGCTGCGGATCTGGCTGGGACCCGGCGGCCTGCTGAGCGTCCCGGTCGGCCAGGGCCTGCGGGCACCGGTCGTGCGGCGAGGACGGGTCGTCGACGGCCCGGGCTGCGCGACCGAGCTGCGGCGGCTCCTGCGCGACCACCGCACCCCGGTGCCGGTGGGTGCGCTCGTCGTGGCCTGCCGTCCGGTCCTCGCCACTCCGGCCGACCAGGAAGCGACACGCCGCGTCCTCAACGCGGTCCTCGCGCCGTCCCGGCTGCTCTTCGTCGACAGCGTGCGTGCGGGCGCCATCGGTGCCGGCGCCGCCGCCGGCACCCTGCTGCTCGCCGACATCGGCGCGCAGCTCACCGAGGTGGCCCTGCTGGAGGAGGGCCGGGTGGTCGCCGCCCGGCGCGCCGAGGTGGGCACGCGCGACCTGAACCACGCGGTGACCGCCGCCATGCTGGCCGAGACCACGACCCGGCTGATCCGCGAGCTGCGGCAGGAGCCGGCGGTGCGGCCGCTGGTCCGCACCGCCCTGGCCCGGGGCCTGGTCGTGGTCGGCGACGGAGCGACCCGGCCCGACCTGACCGCCCGGCTGGTCGCCACGCTCGGCGCGACCGTGCACCGCGCCGCCGCACCGCGCACCGCCGCGCTGACCGGCGCCGGTATGGCCGCCGTCGCGGCGACCCGACACCCGGCAAGCGACTGAACCCGCCGTGCTTCCAGAAAGGACACCGACCATGACGCACACCCTCGACGACCGCACCGAGCTGCTGCGCGAGCTGCTGGAACGCCAGTTCACCGAGCACACCGACCAGCTCACGGAACTCACGCTGCAGTCGCGGCAGCGCGAGCACGGCGGCCACGACCCGGACACCCTGCGCCGGCTCGTCGAGGTGGCCCAGCGGGGCATCGCCGACACCGCCCAGGCGCTGCGGCGGATGTCCGAGGGCACCTACGGCATCTGCGAGGGCTGCGGCCAGGACATCCCGACGGCCCGGCTGGAGGCCCGGCCCTCCGCCCGCTACTGCGTACCGTGCCAGCAACGGAGCTGACCGGGCGCCCGGAGAGTTGGGATCGCGGCATCCATCAAAGGGATTTGATGTACCCTCGGAATCGTGAGTGCGTCCGGGCGAGCCGCCCCAGCGTTCCTGCGGTTGGCCGCTCATCCGTTGCGCTGGCGGCTGCTGACCGAGCTCGCCGGCGCTGACCTGCGGGTCCGCGAGCTGGTTACGCTCACCGGCGAGCCGCAGAACCTGGTCTCCTACCACCTGCGGCTGCTGCGGGACGGCGGTCTGGTCACCGCCGCCCGCAGCAGCTTCGACGGCCGCGACAGCTACTACCACCTCGATCTGGACCGCTGCGCCGAAGGGCTCGCGGGCGCCGGCACGGCCCTGCACCCGGCCCTTCGTCCGGGCGGCGGCGCGACGCAGCCCACCCGCGCTCGGCGGTCGCCCCGCCTCGCCGTGCTGTTCGTCTGCACGGGCAACAGCGGCCGCTCACCGATCGCGGAGGCCCTGCTCCGCCGGCACACCGCGGGACACGTCGCGGCGATCAGCGCCGGGAGCCGGCCGGCGGCACGGCTGCATCCCGGCGGCGTGCGGGTGCTGCGCGAGCGGTACGGCATCGACGTCGCCGATCAGCGCCCACGCCATGTGGACACACTGACCGGACGCCGGTTCGACTACGTGATCACCCTGTGCGACCGGGCCCGCGAGGTCTGCCCCGAGTTCCCGCGGCAGCCGCGCCGCATCCACTGGAGCATCCCCGACCCCGCCGCGGCCGGCGACAGCGAGCAGGCGGGCCACCCGGCCTTCGTCCGCGCCGCGGCCGACATCGACACCCGCATCCGCCACCTGCTACCCGTCCTCGAGCAAAGGGGGTTCACGCCATGACCGGAAGCCACGGGTACGCCAGCGTCCGCTACCTGGTTGACGACGTCGCGGCAGCCGTCGACTTCTACACCACCCACCTCGATTTCCAGCTGGGCGCCGACGCCGCACCCGCCTTCGCCGAGGTGCTCCGCGGCCACCTGCGACTGCTGCTGTCCGGGCCCGCCAGCTCGGGTGCCCGGGCCACCCCCGAGGACGCCGCCGCTCCCGGCCGCAACCGCATCCACCTCACCGTCGACGATCTGGCCGCCGAGATCGAACGGCACCGAGCGGCCGGACTGCCGTTCCGCAGCGAGGTCGTGGCCGGCCCGGGCGGGCAGCAGATCCTGCTGGCCGACCCCGCCGGCAACCTGATCGAACTGTTCCAACCGGCCGCGCCGGCGGACTGAGCGGGAAATTCCCGGACCGCTCGGGAGCCTGCGCCCGTGCCACCCGGGAACGACGGCCCGCACCCTTTCGAGACAGGACAGCTCGGAAGGAGAACCCGATGCGTACGTTGATCGAGAGACTGGCCCGGCTCCCGCTTGGCGCTGTCGGCCTCGCCATCACTGCCTGCGCGGTGATGGCCGCCGGACATGTGCTGCTGGTGCGGCACGTCCACGAGACGGGCGGCGAGGAGTGGCCGCAGTGGGTGGCCCGGCTGACCATCGAGACCTACTGGGGGTTGCTGCCGCTGGCGTTCCTGGCGCTGTGGGCCCGGCGGCGGCAGGGCACCGGCCGGCTGGGCCGGGTCGGCGCGGCACTGCTGGCCTTCGGGCCGGTCACGGCGCTGCTCATCGCGCTCGCCGCCGTGATCTGGGGTGGGATCCTCGGCCGTGGCGACCTGCCCGCCTCGGTGATGTCGCTCGAGTCGCTCTTCTACGTCATGATGCTCGGCGTGCTGGTGACCGGCCTGGCCTTCGTGCTCGACCCCGGCGTGCGCTGGTGGGGCGCCATCCTGATCGTCGGCCTGCTGGCGGATTTCGTCATGCCCCTCGCCCTGTCCGCCGTCTACGCCGTGTTCGGGCTCCTGCTGCTGGTCAGCGCACTCCGGTCGCACCGCGGGGGCGTTCCGGTCGAGCCGGCCGTCCAGCCGGCCCGCTGAGGAGGTACGCGATGAGCGGAGCTGCGGTGACGGCGGGCGCGGGCCACCGGAGGGGGAGCCTGCGCGCGGGCGCCGTCACCGCAGTCTTCGCCCTGGCCGCCGTCACCGGCGGGTTGCTCGTCATCGTCGCCGGGCCGGGCGGCAACTGGACCCTGGCCAGCAACGTCGTCCACAGTTTCCTGCTGCTGGCGGCCGGCTGGTGGCTGCTGCGCAGCCCCGACGGCCGGCCCGTGGGCGGCCTGCTGCTCGGTGCCGGGGCCTCCGGCGCGGGCGCGGTGTTCGCGGCCGGCTGGACCGCGCTCGGCTGGCCGGGCTGGCAGGTGGCGGCCTGGGTGCAGCTGTGGCTGTGGGCGCTGTTCGTCGTGCCGCTGTTCACGGTGCTGCCGGGCATCTTCCCGGACGGGCGGCCACCGACGCCGGCCTGGCGCTGGGTGCCCTGGCTGGGCGTCGCGGCCACCGCCGTCACCGTCCTCGACGGCGCGCTCGGGCCCGGCCCGCTACCGGCCGGGGAGCAGCCGGCACCGGCCAACCCGCTGGCGGTCGGCTTCTCCGCCGCACTGGCCCTCGCCTCGGCGGTCGCGGTCGGCGCCGCCGTTCTGGCCGCGCTCGCCAGCCTCGCCGTCCGCTGGCGGCGCGGGAACCGTACACAGCGCCAGCAGCTCAAGTTCCTCTGGTACGCGGTGGCGCTGGTGATCACCATCGAACTGGTGGGCGGGCTCATGCCGCGCCCGGTGGCCCAAGCCGGCTACTTCCTCATCCCGGTACTGCTGGTCGGCGCGATCGCGCTCTCCGTCCGCCGGTACCGGCTGTACGACATCGACCCGTTCATCCGGCGCAGCGTGGTCCTCGCCGCGCTCACCGCGCTGATCTTCGCGGTCTACCTCGGCGTGGTCTCGGTGCTGGGCACCGCGGTCGGCCCGGCGCCCGGGCTCGCGCTGATCGCGTCCGCCGTCGTGGCCGCGACCGCGGACCCGGTACGGCGGCGGGTGCAGCGGGCGGTCACCCGCTGGCTGTTCGGCCAGCGGGAGGAGCCGTTGGAGGCGCTGGCCGCGCTGCGCGGGCAGTTACGGGCCGTCGCCGACCCGGCGGAACTGCCCGGGACCACCGCCACCGTGGTGGCCCGCGCGCTGCGCGCCCCGTACGTGTCGGTCCGGCTGCTCGCCGACGGCGTGAGCGAGGAGGTGGCCCGGGTCGGCGCGCCGCTCGGCGATCCCTCGGTGGAGGTGCCACTGGAGTGGCACGGCGAGCTGGTGGGGACACTCACGGTCGGCCCCCGCGTGCCGGGCGAGCCGTACGCCCGCGCCGACCTGGCGTTGCTGACCGAGCTGGCGCACGGGATCGGGTCGGCGCTGCACGCCGTCCGCCTCGCGACCGAGCTGCGGGTGGTCCAGGAGCGGGCGGTGCACGCCCGCGCCGACGAACGCCGCCGCCTTCGACACGACCTGCACGACGGCCTGGGGCCGCTGCTGTCGGGCATCGGGCTGGCGCTCGACGGGGTGCGTCGGGACGCCGGTGTGGACGGTCAGCTCGCCGCCGACCTCCAGGTCATCTCCGGGCAGGTACGCTCGGCGGCCACGGCGGTCCGCCGCATCATCGACGCCATGCAACCCGCGGCGGTGGCCGACCTCGGCCTGGTCCGGGCGGTCGCCGAGCACCTCGACCGGTGCGCGGCGCTGCACGGGGCGCCGCAGTTCCGCTACGTCCACCGGAACATGGCGGACGCCGACCTGGCGCCGGCCGTCGCGGAGGCCGCGTACCTGGTCGTGCTGGAGGCGGTGGCGAACGTGCTGCGACACGCCCACGCCGCCACCTGTACGGTGTCGCTGACCGGGGGCGGCGGGCTCGGGGTGAAGGTGGACGACGACGGCTGCGGCATCGGTGAGCGGTACGTCGCCGGGGTCGGGACGGGATCGATGCGACGACGGGTACGGGAGCTGGGCGGCCAGTTCGAGCTCGCTCCCCGCCCGGGTGGCGGCACCCGGGTGGCGGCGTTCTTCCCGGCCGGAGGGCGCCGATGAGCGACCTGCGAGTGGTGATCGCCGACGACCACCACGTGTTCCGGATGGGGCTGCACCGGCTCCTCGACAGCGTGCCCGGGATCGCCGTGGTGGCCGAGGCCGCGGACACCGCTGGGACGGTGGCGACGGTCCGTGAACACGATCCCGACGTGGCGATCATCGACCTGCACATGCCCGGCGGAGGCGGGGTCGACGCCACCGCACAGATCCGCAGCCAGAGTCCGCGGACCCGGGTCCTGGTGCTCACCATGCACTCCGACCACGTCATGGTCCGCCAGGCGGTCCGCGCCGGCGCGCGAGGTTACCTGCTCAAGGACGCCGAGCCCGAGGAGATCATCGGTGCGGTCCGCGCCGTCCACGCCGACCAGGCCATCTTCGACTCGGGAGTCGCCGACCGGATGCTCGCGGCGCTCACCGAGACCGGCCCGGCCAGAGCATTCCCGCAGCTCACCGACCGGGAGTTCGACATCCTCGCGCGGATGGCCGCCGGGCAGTCCCACCAGGCCATCGCGGCCCGGACCGGGATCAGCATGAAGACCGTGCAGAACCACGTCTCGAACATCCTGCTCAAGCTCGGCGTCGCCGACCGGGCGCAGGCGGTGGCCCGGGCACGCGACGCGGGCGTGCACCGGCCGGGCTGACGGGCCACCTCAATCAGCGGCGGCGGCGATCGCCAGCAGTTCCGCTGCGAGGGCGGTCGGGGTGCGGCCCAGCCAGAGGGCGTGCAGCGGTCGGGTCAGTGCGAGGCCCTCGACCCGGAGCTCGACCAGTTCTCCCGCCGCGACGGCGGGCGCCGCTGCGCGCGCGCTGATCACACCGACGCCACCACCGGCGCGGACCGTGGCGAGGATCGTGGTGGTCGAGCCGAGGCTGATGGCGTGCGGCAGCGACGGCGCGAAGCCGAGGGCGTGCTCGATCGCCTTCAGGAACGTGTCGCGGGTGCCGGAGCCCGGTTCCCGTAGCAACAGTGGCTGATCGGCGAGATCGGTGGGCCGTAGTGCGCGCCAGGCGTGGGCGGCGAGGGGGTAGCTGGTGGCGACGACCAGGGCGAGCCGGTCGTCGCCCACGATGCGGGCGGTCAGGTCGGCGGGGATGCCGGGTGCCTCGACGAACCCGAGGTCGGCCGCACCCGACCGGACGGCCTCCACGACGCCGTGGCTGTTCGCCACGCCGGCCGAGATGTCCAGCCCGGGATGGGTGCGGCGCAGGCTCAGCAGCCAGGCCGGCAGCAGGTACTCGGCCACGGTGAGGCTCGCCGAGATGCGCAGCCGCGCCTGCTGGTCGGCGCGCAGGGTCCGCACTCCGTCGGCGAGGGTCTGCGCGGAGTCGATGACGGTGCGCGACCAGGCGACGACCGCCTCGCCGGCGGGCGTGAGAAGGCTCCCGCGCCGCGAACGCACCAGCAGGGGTACGCCGAGCCGTCGCTCCAGCTTCGCCAGCCGCGCGCTGGCGCTGGGCTGGGTGATCCCGTGCGCCTGCGCCGCGCGCCCGACGCTTCCCGTCTCGGCGACGGACAGCAGCAGGTCGAGCGCCGGCAGGTCGCTTATCCAGGGCGGCAGTGGCATCCCGCGCAGTCTGTCACAGGCGCTTCGCCGTCCGGCTCGTTCCGCACCTCGTCATCGGGTGGGCAGCCACTGCAGGCCCAGGCTGGTGAAACTGACCGCGGCCCAGAGGATCAGGCCGAGGAGCAGCGGCCGGGCGCCGGCGCGGCGGAGTGCGGCCACGTCGGTGGAGAGGCCGACGCCGGCGAGGGCGACCGCGATGAACAGCGGCGTCACGTGGCGCAGGGCGGCCTGGGCGGGGCCGGGGATCAGTCCACCGGTGTTCAGCGCGGCCACGGCGAGGAAGGCGACCAGGAACCAGGGCACGAGGGAGGCGGCGAGCCGGGCCTTCGCCGTCTCCGGCAGGTCGGCGCGGCGGCGGTTCAGGGTGGTGAGGACGAGGACCACCGGGATGATCATCAGGGTGCGGACGAGCTTGACGACCACGGCGTAGCCGACGGCGTCCTGGCCGTACACGCCCGCGGCGGCCACCACCGAACTGGTGTCGTTGACGGCGGTGCCCGCGAAGAGCCCGAACGCGTGCGCGTCCAATCCCAACGCGTGCCCGAGCGGCGGAAAGACCAGTACGGCGGCCACGTTGAAGAGGAAGATCGTCGAGATCGCGTACGCCACGTCGTTGCTCTTCGCCCGGATCGCCGGTGTGGCGGCCGCGATGGCGGAGGCGCCGCAGATGCCGGTGCCGACGCCGATCAGCGTGCGCAGATCGCGGGGAACGCCGAGCCGCCGGCCCACCACGCGGGCCAGCAGCAGACACACCCCGAGCGTGCCCAGCATCACCGGCAACGACTCCGCGCCCACCGACAGCACCTGACTGAGCGACAGCTGAGCGCCGAGAAGAACGACCGACACCTGCAGCACCAGGCCCTTGGCCAGGTGCAACCCCGGCGCCATCGCCGTGGAGCGGCGCCGCGCCAGCGGGCTCAGCACAGCTCCGGCGACGACGGCGAAGACGGGCGCGCCGACCACGGGGACCAGTGCGCCGGCAGCCGCCGCGGCGAGCCCCAGCACCACCGCCGCGCCGAGCCCGGTGGCCTGGACGGGTGCCCGGCGACGGCTGGGCGGATCAGCGAGAACGAGCACCGTTCCAGGCTTCGCGCGGGCGGCACTCTCCGGTAGGGAGCATTTCGCGACAGCCGTCATAGCCGATGCCTATGACCGCAGGCTCCTGCCGCGGTGCGCGCGGCCGTCGCGGCGGTCGGTGGCTACTCGAAGGTGAGCTGCTCGCTGCGGCGCGGCATCAGCAGCACCGCGCCCAGCCCGAGCACCGCGAGCACGGCCAGCGCGATGAAGACGTGATGCGTGGCGTCGTACAGCGACGCGCGGACGTAGTCGGCCACCGCCGGCCCGGTGGACTGGCTGTGCCCGCCGAGCACGAGGCTCGTGGCGTCCACGTGCTCGGGCAGCCGGGCGCCGACCTCCGCCGGCGGATGCGCGAAACGGTCGGCGAGGGTGGCGTTGGCGATCGCCCCGAAGACCGCCGCGCCGACCGCGCTGCCCAGTGACCGGCTGAACATGTTGGCGCCGGTGACCACGCCCCGGCGGTCCCAGCCGACCACGGACTGCACGGCGACCAGGGTCGGGCTGGCGGTCAGGCCGAGTCCGACACCGAGCACGAAGGCCGCCGCGGCGGCCGCCCACACCGCCGAGTCCGGCCCGAGCAGTGTGGTCAGCGCAGCGCCGGTGATCACGAAGACGCCGCCGACCAGGGCGGTGTCCCGGAAGCCGATCCGCAGGTAGAGCCGCCCGGCGAGGCTGGCCGCCAGCGGCCAGCCGACCGACAGCGCCGCGAGGGCGAATCCGGCCACCAGCGCGCTGGTACCGAGCACGCCCTGGGCGTACGTGGGCAGGTAGGAACTCAGGCCGATGGTGAGCGCCCCGACGCACAGCGCGGTGAGGCTGCCTCCGGCGAGCACGCGGCGGCCGAACACCCACAGCGGCAGTACGGGCTCGGCGGCGCGCCGCTCCACGCCGACGAACGCAGCGAGCGCCACGGCGGCGGTCAGGAGGATCGTCACGCTCTGGACGGACGCCCAGGGCCAGGCCACGCCACCTTGGAGAAGCCCGAGGATGAGGAGTCCGAATCCGACGGTGAGCAGGGCCGCGCCCGCGTAGTCCACGCGGTGCCGGGCGCGGGTGATCCGCTCGGTGAAGTGACGGGCGAGCGCCCACGCCGCCACCGCGCCGAGCGGCAGATTGATGTAGAAGATCCACCGCCAGGACAGGTACTCGGAGAAGACACCACCGAGGGTGGGGCCGAGCACCGCGGAGATGCCCCAGACGCTGGCCAGGTAGCCCTGCACCCGGGCGCGTTCCGCCACCGTGTAGAGGTCGCCGACGATCGTCATGCTCATGGGCTGCACGGCGCCCGCCCCGATGCCCTGGACGGCCCGCGCGACGATCAGGGCGGGCATGCTCCACGCGACGCCGCACAGGATCGAGCCGAGCAGGAAGAGGGCGATGCCGACGAACATCACGGGCTTGCGCCCCAGCGAGTCGGCGAACTTGCCGTAGATCGGCACCGTGACCGCCTGGGTGAGCAGGTAGATCGAGAACAGCCACGGGAACTGCGAGAAGCCACCGAGGTCGCGCACGATCGACGGCACCGCGGTGGCGATGATCGTGGAGTCCAGGGCGACCAGGCCGGTACTGAGCATGATCGCGGCGAGCACCGGGCCGCGATCGGAACGGAAGCCGACGCTCGTCGCCGTCGGGTCAGCGTCCGCCGACCCCGGACCGCTGCCGGCCGCAGGTGTCGCCACCATGCACGCCACTCCTCCGCTGAGCAGGTAAGCCGTCCAGGTCAACCTCTCGTACGCCGAGCGATACCCGGATCGTGCCCGCTCCCGGTGAGATCTGCACCACTCGTGGCACGCCGATCGCGCGGGGAGGCCGCGGTTACGGCCTCCCCGCGCCGGATCAGCGGGTGAGCGCGCCGGACTCGGTGGGCAGGCCCGCACCCACCCAGTCCTCGATGCCCTCGGCGTACTTCCGCACGTCGGTGTAGCCGAGCGCCGTGAGGCGGTCGGCCACCCGGCCACTGTTCGGGCAGGCCGGGTTGGAGCAGTAGGTGACGACGGGCGCGTTCCGGTCCGGCAACAGCTCGCCGGCCCGGGCGGCCACGTCGGCCTCGACCAGCGGGACGGCGCCGGGCAGGTGCTGCCGGGCGTAGTACTCGCCGCCGAGAGCGTCGACGACCGTCACGGTCCCGGCCTCGATGGCGGTACGCAGCTCCTCGCGGGTGATGCGGGCAGTCATGACAACCTCCAGAGAAGTGGACTACAGTCCGGTTATGCCTCGGAACGTTAGCGGACCGCAGTCCGGTTACGCCACTCCCCCGGCCGAACTCGTCGAGTTACGTACGACACCCCCGCGCGAGCGGGCGGACGCCGCCCGCAACCGCGCCGCCGTGCTGGACGCCGCCGCGACCCTCTTCCGCGAGCACGGCGTCGAGGGTGTGTCCATGGAGGCGGTCGCCGCCGCCGCGGGAGTCGGCAAGGGCACCCTGTTCCGGCGCTTCGGGGACAAGGCGGGGCTGGCAACCGCCCTCCTCGACACCCAGGAACGCGCGCTGCAGGAGGCGATCCTGTTCGGCCCCGCGCCGCTCGGGCCCGGCCCGGCCGAGGCGTCGCCGCCGGCCCGGGAGCGGCTGCACGCCTTCGTCGAGGCGTACCTGGACTACCTTCTCGGCCACCTCGACCTGGTCCGCATCTCGGAAACCGCCGCGCCCGGCGCCCGCTACCGGATCGGGGCGTACCGGTTCTGGCACCGGCACGTGACCCTGCTCCTCGCCGGCCGTCCGGATCCGGTCGCCGACGCGCACGCCCTCCTCGCCACGCTCGCCGCCGAGCACGTACGGGCGGTCCTCGACGACATCGGGGCGGACCGGCTACGGGCGGCGACACTGCGGCTGGCCGCCGCGCTGACCACCTGACCGTCACCGCCGTGCGCCCCGCACGGCCGGCCGGGTCGTCCCGGACCGCCGGCCCGGTTCACGCCGTGACGATCACGCGCAGGTTCCGGGGCCCGTGGACGCCCTCGACCCGGTTGAGCTCGATGTCGCTGGTGGCGGACGGTCCGCTGATCCAGGTGAGTGGCCGGTGCGGGGTGACCCGGGCGAGGGCGTCCGGCACGGTGGCGACGACCTGATCGGCCCGCACCACGCACACGTGCACGTCCGGCAGCAGTGTGATGAGCCGGCGCCCCTGGTCCGGGCCCCCGTCGAGCACGATGGTGCCGGTCTCGGCCACGGCCACCGCCGCCGCCGTGACCACCCCGTCCGCGGCGGCGACACGGCCCGGTGGCAGGTCGTCGTCCGGCACGGCACGGACGCTGCCGGGCAACCAGTGCCGGGGCAGGCCGGGTGGCACCACGGCCTGCCGGCCGCCGAGCACCTGATCGACGATCCGGGCCACGTCCGTGTCGGCGCACCGGTAGACGGTGGCCCGGTAGTCGGCGATCCGGCCCACGAACAGGTCGAGGTCGGCGGCGACGCCGCCGGCGGGCCGGTAGTCCCGTGGTACCTCGGCCGGGGCCGGCCGGGGCTCGCCGAGGGCGGCGCGCAGCCGGCCGAGGATGACGTCCCGCGCGGTCACCGCTCCGCCCACCACTGCCGGAACGTCTGCGGCGGCGGCTCCGGCAGGTCCCGGCCGGCGGTCCAGCCGGACAGCGGCGGTGGCAGGCCGCGACCGCGCGGGCCGGCGAGCCGGCTGAGCCGCGCCGCACGCTGCGCGGCCGCGTACAGCGCCGGGTGGTCCATGGTGTACGCGGCCGCGGCCATCGCCGCCGCCTCCGCGCGCGGGTGCGGGGCCTCGGCGCGCAGGTGCACCAGGATCGACGGGATGTCGATCATGACGGGACAGGCGTCGTAGCAGGCGCCGCAGAGCGACGAGGCGTACGGCAGCGAGGCGTTGTCGGCGACACCGGTGAGCTGCGGCGAGAGCACCGCCCCGATCGGCCCCGGATAGACCGAGCCGTACGCGTGCCCGCCCGTGCGCTCGTACACCGGGCAGACGTTCAGGCAGGCCGAGCAGCGGATGCAGTGCAGCGCCTGCCGGCCCACCTCGTCGGCGAGCACCGCGCTGCGCCCGTTGTCCAGCAGCACCAGGTGGAACGCCTGCGGGCCGTCGCCGGGCGTGACGCCGGTCCACATCGAGGTGTAGGGGTTCATCCGCTCCCCCGTCGACGCCCGCGGCAGGAGTTGGAGGAACACCTCCAGGTCCCGCCAGGTGGGGAGCACCTTCTCGATGCCCATGACGGTGATCAGCGTCTCCGGCAGGGTCAGGCACATCCGCCCGTTGCCCTCGGACTCGACGACCGCGAGCGTGCCGGTCTCGGCCACGGCGAAGTTCGCGCCGGACACGGCCACCCGCGTACTCAGGAACGTCTCCCGGAGGTGCCGCCGCGCGGCGGCGGCGAGGGCGGCCGGTTCGTCGGTGAGCCCCGGGTCGACGCCCGGCATCGCCCGCAGGAAGATCTCGCGGATCTCGGCCCGGTTGCGGTGGATCGCCGGCACCAGGATGTGGCTGGGCCGGTCACGTCCGAGCTGGACGATCAGCTCGGCCAGGTCGGTCTCGACCGGCTCGATCCCGGCCGCCTCCAGCGCCTCGTTGAGGCCGATCTCCTGCGTGGCCATCGACTTGACCTTCATGACCCGGTCGGCACCCGCCACGCGGACCAGCTCGGTGACGATCCGGTTGGCCTCGACGGCGTCGGCGGCCCAGTGCACCGTGCCGCCGGCCTCCGTGACCGCCGCTTCCAGCTGCACCAGCAGCTCGGGCAGGCGGGCCATGGTGTCGGTCTTGATCGCCCGGGCGGCGGCGCGCAGCTCGGGCCAGTCCGGCACCTCGTCGATCACCGCCCCCGACTTGCCGCGGATCGTCGTGGTGGCGTGCCGCAGATTCCGGCGGAGCTGCGCGTCACCCAGCGCCCGGCGGGCCGCGGCCGGGAACGGCTCGTCGCCGCGCAGGTGACCGACGCCGGGCGGGGCGGTCGCCGGCATGCCGAGGAAGGTGGCCCCACGACCGGTGGCCCCCGCCGGCCCGCCCGGCGCCGTCACCGGGCCACCCCCGCGACGTCCCGGCCCACGCCACGGGCACCGGCCTCGGTGCTGGCCAGGATCTCCGCGAGGTGCACCGTCCGTACCCCGGTACGCAGGCGGGACAGCCCGCCGCCGATGTGCATGAGGCAGGAGGCGTCCCCGGCGGTGCACACGTCAGCCCTCGTGGCGAGCACGTTGCGCATCTTGTCCGCCAGCATCGCCATCGAGGTGTCCGCGTTCTTCAGCGCGAACGTGCCGCCGAAGCCGCAGCACTGCTCCGCCTGCGGCAGCTCCACCAGGTCCAGACCACGCACCTCGCGCAGCAGCCGCAGCGGCCGGTCCCCGACCCGGAGCACCCGCAGCGAGTGACAGGTCGGATGGTAGGTCACCCGGTGCGGGTAGTACGCCCCGACATCGGTCACCCCGAGCACGTCGACCAGCAGTTCCGACAGCTCGTACGTCCGCGCGGCCACCTCCTCCGCCCGGCTCGCCAGCCGCTCGTCACCGGCCCGGCGCGCCACCGTCGCGTGCTGGTGCCGCACCGACCCCACACAGGAGCCGGACGGCGCCACCACCACGTCGTACGGGGCGAACACGCGGACGTGCCGGCGGACCAGCCGCAGCGCCTCGTCCGGGTAACCAATGTTGACGTGCATCTGCCCGCAGCACGTCTGATCCTCCGGGAAGACCACCTCGTGACCCAGTCGCTCCAGCAGCCGTACCGTCGCCGTGGCGGCCGCCGGGAAGAGGGTGTCGGCGAGGCAGGTAACGAACAGGGCGATCCGCATCGTCAGCCACCCATCCTGTCGGCGGCGGCCCGCCGGGCCGCCTGGCACCTGCAGGAGAATGGTACCGAGTGCGCCGGCCCCGACCGGTCCCGCGAGACACCGGGGCGCGAAGCCGGCGACGATCGCCCATCCGAACGGAGAGCCGGCCGTGACAACCGACCCACAGGACATCATTCACCTGCGGCGCTGCGTGGCGCTCGCCACGGAGGCCCTGGCCGCCGGCGACGACCCGTTCGGGTCCCTCCTGGTCGGTCCGGACGGAGACGTGCTGGCAGAGGCGCGGAACCGGGAAATGTCCTCGGCGGACCCCACGGCGCATCCCGAGCTCGCCCTGGCGCAGTGGGCGGCCGGACACCTGCCACCAGCGGTGCGGGCCGCCGCGACCGTCTACACCTCGGGCGAGCACTGCCCCATGTGCGCGGCCGCCCATGCCTGGGTGGGGCTCGGCCGCATCGTCTACGCCGCATCGAGTTCGCAGCTCGCCGCCTGGCGCGCGGGCTGGGGACTGCCGGCCGGGCCCGTGGCCGTCCTTCCCGTCACCGCCGTCGCGCCGGCCCTCGCGGTTGCCGGCCCGGTCGCGCCACTCGACGAGGAGATGCGGCTCCTGCACGAACGCGCCGCGAACCGGCGAGCCGCAGGGTAGCGGGACGGCTGGTCCCGCCGGACCGACGTGGTGACGTTTCAGAGTGCACTCCGGTGGGGCAGATATTCGTGACCGACCATCTGAGGATCAGGAGGCACGGCGATGGCGAAGGGCGACATCGAGACGTATCCGCAGGGCGACCAGTGGAAGAACCGCCCCGAGGGCAACCAGCGCGCGAGCAGCGTCCACGACACGAAACAGGAGGCGGAGGCGGCCGGCCGGGAGATGGCCAAGCAGCGCGACGCCGAGCATGTGATCAAGAAGCAGGACGGCACCATCGGCGAGAAGAACACGTACCCGCGCAGCCGCGACCCCCGCGAGATCCCCGGCTGAGCGTCCCCGGATCCGGCGAAGGCCGTCATCCCGTGGGGTGACGGCCTCTGCCGTGTGGAGGACATGTCCGTCGTGGCTCTCGCAGGGGAGATGATCTACGCTCAGCACCAGTGCCACGGCGCGGTGCGCCCGGCCGCGCCGCCGGACCCTGCGAAAGATGCGATCATGACCAGCTCCGACCTCCCCGCCGCGATCCAGACGTTCGTCGACGCCACCAACCGCGCCGACTCGGAGGCCTTCGTCGCGGCGTTCACCGACGACGCGTACCTCAACGACTGGGGCCGTGAGTTCCACGGCCGCGACGGCGTGCGCTCCTGGGACCGCACCGACAACATCGGGGTGCAGTCGCACTTCGAACTCGTCGAGGTCCAGCCCGGCACCGACGCGGACAGCTACATCGTCACGCTCAAGGTCTCGGGCAACGGCTTCAACGGCACCGGACCGATGACGTTCCACCTCCGCGACGGCCTGATCGCGAGCCTGCGCATCAGCTGACCGGCGGGCGACGGCTCCCGCGGGAACCGGGACCGGAAGCAGTTCAGGCGACGGAACCCTCGTCGGAGCCCCTTTCATCCAGGAAGAGTCCGAGGGCCTCGACGACGAGGCGGTGGTCGTCGAGTTGGGGCAGTCCGGAGACGGTGACGGTCCCGACCGGTCCGGTGCCCCTGAGGATGATCGGGAAGCAGCCGCCGTGCGCGGCGTACCGGGCCGCGTCGAGGTGGGACTGCTCCTCGAAGGTGGTGCCGCGGTCGCGGTAGGTCTGGCCCACGAGGTAGGAGCTGTGCCCGAACCGGCGGACGACGCGGATCTTGCGCTCGATCCAGTCGTCGTTGTCGGCCGAGGTGCCGGGCAGTGCGTAGTGGAAGATCTGGTGGTCACCGAGGCGGATGTCGACGGTGACCGCGTGGCCGCGCTCTCTGGCCAGGCCCACCAGGCGAGTCCCCAGGGCCCAGGCGTCGTCATGGTCGAAGCGGTCGAACTGGAGGCGTTCTTCCTGCTCCCGGAGCTCCGGCGTCACGGCGTACCGTTCCCTTCCTCGATCGTCAGGACGATCTAAGCAGAGGAAGCACCGGCGCACGGTGTCGGAGTAGAAAGTCCCGCACGTCCTCAGGCGTTCGAGGGGCCGAACCAGCGGCGCAGGTAGGCACGTAGGCCGGTCAGGTCGGTGCCGCCTGCGCGGTAACCGACGTGCCCGTCCGGCCGCACCAGATAGGCGGCATGTGCGCCGGGATCGACGCCCAGCCGGCGCAGCACCCGGTCGTCAGCCTCGGGCGCCCCGACCTTGCCGCCAAGGTGATGTGCGGTGAGCCGCCCGCGGTGGCGCCGGGTCAGGTCGTCGATCTCGTGCGCGGGCCAGCCGTCGGGTGGGCCGCAGAGCAGCAGGTGCCAGCCGGGCGCGGCGGTGAGCCGGTGCAGCGAGCCGCCGACGGCAAGGGGGGCGTCGGGCAGCCGGTCCCCGGCCCGCGGACCCTTCGGCGGCGCCTGCCGGCCGTCCGTGGACAGCGGGCTGCGGCGGTAGCGGATGGCAAGCTGAGCGACCGTGCGGAACGCCGTGGCCCGCACGAACCGGGGCGCGAGGACCGCCGGCAGCAGGGTCGGTGCGAGCCGGGTGCGGGCGAAACGGACCAGCGGGTTGGTGGTCGTGGCGACGGTGAAGGCCCGGTCGCTGAACCGGAGCACCATCCGGCCGACCGGCGCCCGCTCCGCGTGGTAGCTGTCCAGCAGCGCCGGGTCGGCGTCGCCCTGCAGCGCCTGGGCCAGTTTCCAACCGAGGTTCACCGCGTCCTGGATGCCGGTGTTCATGCCCTGCGCGCCGGCCGGGCTGTGGATGTGCGCGGCATCCCCGGCCAGGAACACCGGTCCGGCCCGGTAGGCGGTGGCGGCCCGGTGGTGCAGCCGGAAGTTCGTCGCCCACACCGGGTCGTGCAGCCGCAGGGCGCCGCCCGCGTACGCGTCGGCCAGCGTCTGCAACTCGGCCAGGTGGACCGGCGCGGTGGGCGGGGTCGCGTCGTTGGCGGGTCGCATCGCCACCATCCGCCAACCGGCCGGACGCCCGAGCGGGAAGAGGAACATCAGCCCCCGCCCGGCGAGGAAGGCGTGCGCCCCGCCCGGTTCGACGCCGTCGACCTCCAGGTCGGCCAGCACGAACGTCTGCGGGTAGGCGGCCCCCTCGAAGCCGATCCCGGCGAACTGCCGCACCGCGCTGTGCGCGCCGTCGCACCCCACCACGTATCGGGCCGGCACCCGCTCGACGCGGCCGTCCCGGTCGCGCAGCGTCGCCACCGCCGCCCGACCGGTGGGGTCCAGCCCGACCAGCTCGACACCGCGTTCGACACCCACGCCGAGCCTGGCCAGGTACTCGCCGAGCAGCCGCTCGGTCTCCGCCTGCGACAGAAACAACAGATACGGGTACGCGGTGTCGGGCAGGCCCAGGTCGAACAGCGGCACGGAACGCTGCCGCCGTCCCGCATGCACGATCAGCCGGACCGCCGGGTTGCCGGCCGCCACCATCCGGTCGGCCACGCCGAACCCGGCAAGGACCTCCAAGGTACGGGGCTGGACCCCGAGCGCCCGGGACTCCCGCACCCGGTCGATCGCCCGGTCGACCAGCCGCACCCGCACGCCGTGCCGGGCGAGCTGCGCGGCCATGGTGAGGCCGGTCGGCCCCGCGCCGACCACAAGCACTTCCACGTCCGAGCCCACAGCGCCCGTCATCGGCAGCTCCCTGGGCCGGCGGTCGGGAACCGTCGCCGGCACGGGTCAGGGTAGCGCCAGGTCAGCCCTGACCGCTGGTCGAATCGTCGCCCGTGGCGGCGGCTCAGTCTCAACGGCGGCCGTCAAGCGAGCGCGCGGTGGGCAGGGTCTCTCGGTCGGGCGGGCGTGTTCCTGCCCGGGGTTCTCGGTTGGGTCAAGGCTCACCGCAGGTGAGCGCGTAGTGGCTTGGCATGCTGGCCCTCGGTCGGCAGCCTCTCAGGCGCGTGCGCCAACCCCTCGCCGATCCCCTCAACCCGACTCACTCGCCCACGATGGCCTCGCAGCGCAGACACGCCGTGAAGGCCTCGTGCCCCGCACTTCGAGCGCTCGTCGATGAACCACTATTCGTGCACAAGCCAAAAGAAGCCTGTTGGGGTTCTAGACGCCTCGGCTTCCAACACCTCGAAACCGGGCTTGACCTGGACTTCGCAGATGTCGGGGCGCTGACCGCGAGGGCGGAGCCGTCAGGCTGAGCGGCTGTCCGAGTTTGTCACGGACCGGGTTGCCGGCCCGGTCACCGGCGATCGTCGCCGACGCCCTCGCGCGGACGTGCCTGTAGCCGTCATCGGCAAAGTCATCGCCGTACTGCTGTCCCCCGGGCATCACCGCGAACAGCATCCCAAGCGGCGCCAAGATCCGGTTGGCGGGATACCCGCCGGGTCGGGGCTCCGGGCCGGGCTGATCCTCCCGGCCTGGAGCCCCACCGGGTCAGGCCGTCGCCATCTGGCGGACGTGTCTGCCCTCGGCGAACTCCTCGACCATCTTGGCGCAGAAGGCCGGAAGGTCGCTGGGGCTGCGGCTGGTGACCAGGCCGTTGTCGACCTGTACCTGCTGGTCCACCCAGTTCCCGCCCGCGTTGCGGATGTCGGTGCGCAGGCTGGGGAACGAGGTGACGGTCCGGCCATTGACCATCCCGGTCTCGACCAACGACCAGGGGCCGTGGCAGATCGCCGCCACCGGCTTCTGTTGCTCAAAGAACGCCCGGACGAAGTCCATCGCCTGCGGGTTCATCCGGAGCCGGTCGGGATTGACCGTCCCGCCCGGCAGCAGCAGGGCGTCGTAGTCGGCCGCATTGGCCTCGTTCACGGTCCGGTCCACCCGATAGCGGTTGGCCGGGTTGATGTCCTGGTTCATTGACTGAATCTCGCCGGAATTCAATGAGATCAGGTGGACCTCGGCCCCCGCCTGCTCCGCGGCGGCCCGGGACTGGGTGTACTCCACGTCCTCAACCCCGTCGGCGGCGAGGCAAGCGACTCGTTTGCCGGTCAGTGGCTGCTGGCTCTGCGCCATTTTTGCGGCCTTCCCTTCGCGGCGCCGCCCCCTCGGCGGCGCATCGTTCGCTCGCGGTCGCCTTCCCGGTGATGGCACCGGGAAACAGGCCACCGAACGCCACTCGAGGGCGGACAATCCGCCTATACGCCCGCCGCTCACAGAGGGCCTGCGCGGAGGAAGGTCGCGCTACGAGACTGCTTCCTGTGGCAGCGGGTAACGCACTCAACCCATTGGTACCCAGGCTCCCGAAAGGCCGCCATGACCCTCGCTGCCGCCGCGATCGAGCTGCCATCCGGCCAGACCATGCCCGTACTCGGCCAGGGAACCTGGTACCTGGGCGAGCGCCCCGGAAGGCGGCAGGACGAGTTAGCCGCCCTACGCGCGGGGCTCGACCTGGGCATGACCATGATCGACACCGCCGAGATGTACGGTGACGGCGCCTCCGAGGAACTCGTCGGCGAGGCGATCACCGGACGACGCGCCGACGTCTTCCTGGTCGACAAGGTGGTGCCGTCCAACGCCAGCCGACGGGGAACCGTGCAGGCCTGTCGCCGCAGCCTGCAACGACTCGGCGTCGACCACATCGACCTCTACCTCCTGCACTGGCGCGGCACACATCCACTCGCGGACACGATCGAGGCGTTCGCCGAACTCGTCGACGCCGGTGACATCGGGCAGTGGGGCGTGAGCAACTTTGATCTTTCCGACATGACGGATCTACTCGAGGCGGGCGGGAACTCCTGCGCGACCAACCAGATCCTGTACAACCTCACCCGCCGGGGTCCCGAGTACGACCTGCTGCCGTGGCTACGCGAGCACCGAATCCCGGTGATGGCGTACTCGCCGATCGAGCAGGGCAGACTGCTCGGCCATCCCCAGGTCGCGGAGGTCGCCGCCCGGCACGAGGCCACGCCCGCTCAGGTGGCGCTGGCCTGGCTACTGCGGCAGGACAGGGTTGCGGCCATCCCTCGATCGTCCAACCCGGAACACACCCGGGAGAACGCGGAAGCTCGCGACCTGCAGCTGAGCGAGGAGGATATGGCGGCACTCGACACGGCGTTCCCACCGCCGGCCGGCCCGCAACCGCTGGAGATGCTGTAGCGTCGCGGATCGGCGGACGGGCGTCTACATGGAGTCGGGCGGGGCGCCGACCGGCCCGGTCAGGTGCCGACCCGGCGGGGCTGGAGCTGTCCCGTCCCCGGCCCGGTCAACTGCCAGAACTCCTGGGGCAGCTGGTCGACCAGGTCTCCGTACTCCTTCGCGCTGGCCGACTCACGGAGGGTATCCAGCACCGCCCGTGCGGCGTCGGTGGCCACCTGGCGATCCACCCCGGCCCGTGACTGCACCCGTTGGAAGAATTCGGCGAGCCCGAACCGTTCCGGATCTTCAGTGGGCCTGTCCACCAGCCCTCGCAGCTCCTCCGGGAGCTGAGAAGCGAGGTCCCTCGCCTGGCCGCCAGTGATCCGTTCTGCCAACGTCTCGAGCGTGGCCCGGGTGATCGGTTCCGCCTGCCCCGGCGGAACCTTCGGTCGCGCTGCCACGGACTGGATGAACTCGGTGTAGTTCACCTGGGATCCCCTCTCGAACCTGATTGCGGCGGGTACCCGCGCCCGCCGGGGTGAAACGGCGGTCCGCCCGCGCTCAGCCGGATGGTGGCGGAGGGCGGTGGCTGATCCGGCGGGTCACCCGGAACTGGTACAGGCCCGCGCTGGTGATGCCGTAGAAGGCCGGCAGGAGGAGGAAGATGGCGAGGCCTACCAGCGGCGTCACCAGGTAGCCGAGCACCCCCGCGAGGGCGTACAGGAGGACTCCGGCGAGGGCCCGGATCCGCTCGACGCGGAAGAACTCGTGCTTGACCTGTTCCTTCAGCAGGTCGGGGTGCCGGGCCAGGTAGTGGTAGAACGCCAGCCACGTCGCGCACAGCGACGCGCCGATGAGCGCGTAGAAGGCGATGCCCACGCGCTGGTCGGCGTTGTCGTGCTCCTGCAGGGCGTGCGACACGACGATGGTCGGAAACGGCAGCAGCGCCGTGGTGAACAGCACCAAGAGGTTCATCCAGTGCAGGCCGCGATCAGTCTGCTGGATGCGGTTGAATGCCGCCTTGTGGTTGAGCCAGACGACGGCCACGTACGAGTAGGACGCGAGATACGCGACGTATGCCGGCCACTGGCTGAGCAGTCCGGACAGGAGGTGGCCGGGCGGGACGTCCGGCACCCGGAGGTCCAGGACCAGCAGCGTGATGATGATGGCGAAGATGGCGTCGCTGAACGCCACGGCACGGCTGGTGTCCGACCTCGTGCCGAGGTCTGTTTCGGGCCCGGTCACCGAGCGCGCCTACCCAGGGGCGTCCGCGGCAAACAACCGACCGGCCGAACGCCGGCGGACCAGGAGCCGACTGCCACCCACGGTGGGGCTACCCGTCCCTCTCGTCCCGCCAGCCGCCGGGTTCGGGATGGTAGCCGTAAGCGGCGGCCCGCACCGTTTCCTCGTCTTCCAGCCCGGAGCCGATCGCGCCACCGACGGTGGCCAGCGAACTGGTGATCCAGGCGAGCGTCAGGTAGTCGGTGACATCGACCGGCCGCTGCAGGGTCTGCTCCAGCACCGATGTGTCGATCAGCAGCGCCGCGACGAGCACCGTTCCAGCGAGCAGGACCAGGTAGGACACGGCCGTGGCCAGGGTGAGGGTGAGGATCGTACCCAGGTTGAACAGCCGGGCCAGCTCAGGCGGTGTCTGGCGGTCTGGTTTCTCCCACAGGCCGTGGGCGACGATCAGCCAGGCCACCAACGCGATCAGGCCGAGTGCCATGATCACGGTGAGCCGGAGTCCGCCGAGCGCATCGCCCATCTGCCAGACGGTGTCCGTGGTGAGCGCGAACGCGGTGGCGCCAAAGGCGCCGACGAGCAGCTTGGACAGGCCCAGCAGAGCCCGTCCCGGTCGGTTGGCTCGCACCATGCCGGCCAGCAGCCGCACCCGGCCGATCAGCGGCGAGGCCACGTACCCCAGTTCCCCGGCCTTGCCGACCACCTGGTGGATGGCCGTAACCCGGCTTGCCATCTCGGCCGGTGCCCAGCCGGCCGGCGGCACCCGCTGGTCGGAGGCGTCGGTGAGTAGTCGGCTCACCATATCGGGAACGGCCGCGCGGGCTGCTCGCAGCTGCTGTAGTCCCAGCGCGGGCAGGGACACCATCGCGACCCGGCGCCGGCCGGAGGTCTGCGCGACCAGCGGCACCCCCTCGGTGTGCAGCGGCAGGTCGGTCAGGCAGATTGCGACGTCCCACCGGTCGCCGGTGCGTCGTTCGGCAACGTCGTCGAGCAGCGCCTCAACCCCACCGTCGCGGCGCGGCGTCACCTCACCCCAGCCTTCCCGAACGGTCCACCGGACGTCCGCGTTCACCCGCTCGGCGAGCCGGCCGGCCAGCTCCGCGGTGAGCCGCGCGGCCACCCGGGCCGGGTAATCCGGCGGGGTCGCCACCAGTCCGACGACGATCTCCGGGCGGTGCTGTTCGCTGTGGGTCATCGGTGTTCCTCACGGATAGCCGCGCTCGTCGCCGTCCACCGGCACCAACCGGTTCGTCGTGAGTCCTCCGACGGTTGTCATGGTGCTCCTTCTCGGCGTCGGCACCGAGGTCTGTTCGCCACCGCCGCCGCAAGGTGGCCGAGTCCGCGGTGGGCTCAACCTGCGCCGCAGGTCGTGGAAGCCGAACAAACACGCGCAGGTTCGTCCAGTGCAACCCCGCAGCCGGTGTGCGGCGCTTCGGTGGAAGACGTCCTTGTGGTTGAGCCGGCGCACCGAGACGTAGAGCTCTGACATGACACAGGCCAGGTGGGCCGCAAGCGGCGGATCAGCACGTGCGGCACCCCACCAGGCGCTGAATCGAGCGGCGGCTGCCTTACGAGCGTCGACCGTCGGGGTGCAGCAGAACCTTGGTCCAGCCGTCGTTGCGGGCATCGAAGTTCTGGTACCCCGTTGGCGCCTCGTCCAGCGTGAGCCTTCATCTGAGTCCCCCGTTAGGAATCCGCACTGCGTGAGCCCATGCCTGGCGTCCACATCCTCGCAGAGGTTCCGACCCTTAAAGGCGCTTTGCGAGGAGCCGGCGCGCGGGCACGGGTGGGAGCTGGTGGTCACCTGCGTGCTCCTCGCTGTCAGGCGCAGCTGATCCGCCGGCTCCTCGGGCGTACCGCTGAGCCGTTTGATGCTTCGGCACGCGGGTAGACGGCGACCCGGTCCGAGGGGGTGGGCCGAGGATCGGAGCCGCACAGCGATGTTGGGCTCCATCCGGTCCGCATGCGAGGCGAGGCCCGAGGAGTGCGGAATGGCCGAACCGGAGAGCCGGGGCAGGGGCGCACACCAGACGCCCGCGCAACCGCGCGAGCAGGTCGATCGCCAGCGCGACGCCGAGGAGGGCGCGGGAGTCTCCGGTCGGATCCAGAACCCCGGTCCCGCCGGCGGTCCAACCGGTGCCGAACGGCCGGACAAAGGCTCTGCCGGCCCGCAGGGCGGTGCGCACGACCTTCCCCAGCCGGCTGGCGGGCACAGCAGCAAGACGATGTCCGACCCAGACGTCGTCCTCCAGATCCCGCAGGCCAAGGTCGAGCAGATCTACGTCGAGGTCGACGACCTGGACGCCTCCGTCTCACTGCGAGCTCGACTGGGTAGCCTGCTCCAGCTCGACGTGGGCGTTCAGGCGCAGCTCGGCACGGTGAAGATCGATATCAAGGGCGTCGAGGCCGAGGCGATGCTCGAGGTTCGGCTGGAGGAGCTCCGCGGCATTCTCGACAGCGCTCTCCGCACCATCGAGCGCAACCCTCAGATCATCGAGTCGCTGGTCAAGACGGTGGACACCGCCGTGAACCAGGTCGGGCAGACAGCTCAGCAGGTGCTCGGGCCGCAGGGGCCGCTGTCGCAGACGCTGCAGCAGACCACCCAGCAGGTCGGTCAACAGCTCGGGCAGACCACCCAGCAACTGGCTCAGAACCGCGCGGCGGCGGCTGGCGGCGGGGGTCTGGGCGGCGTGCTGGGCGGATTTCCGGCCCGAACGGCATGGCAACGGATGAAGAAGGTCGTCAACGACAGCCAGCAACTGAGGCAGGTCGCGGCGCGGCTGGTAGGGCCGCCAGGCCAACAGCCGCAGAGCTGACGCCGCCGGCCGGGTGCGGGATTCCTCAGCGTGAGAGTGCACCGATATGACAGGGTTTGTCGGTGATGGAGCCGTCGGTCAGGCAGATGCGGCGACGGGTGGGGTCGACTCGGGGGCGTACATGAGGGCGTTGGTCAAGGCGGCGGTCATCACGGTCGGGGGGTTGGTCCTCCGCAGGTTCCTGCTTCCGGCGGGCCGTCCTGGGCCCTGGCAGCAGGCCCCGTTGATGCGGCGCGAGCCGCGGTGGCACGTGGTGACCGTGAACCCAGCCCGCGACGAGCTGACCCCGGACTCGCCACTTCCGGAGCCACTGGCCGGTCTCGGTGACGCTGTGGACGTGCGGATCCGCCGCGCCGCGGGGGACCGCGGCATCGAGCTGGCGGTACGGCTGCGTGACGGCGCTCAGTCCCCGGTGACCGAAGGGGCCAGACGATTCGCGGGTCGCGATCCCAACCAGGCGATCCGCGCCGCACTGCGGGAGGCGAAGCAGTTGCTGGAGACCGGCGAGGTGCTGCATCCCGACTTCCCACCCACCACCCACCCGACGGTGGTCAACAAACCGCTGCAGATGGCGACGCGGCAGGGGCGCCGGGAGGGGCGACTGTGAAGGCACTGATGTGGCAAGGCGTCAACGAACTGTCGGTGGGCGAGGTTCCGGACCCGACGATGCGCAACGAGCAGGACGCCATCATCCGGGTGCGCAAGACGGTGACGTGCGGCTCCGACCTGCACCTGCTGGGTGGGTACATCCCGTTCATGGAGCGGGGCGACGTCCTCGGGCACGAGTTCCTGGGCGAGGTGGTCGAGGTCGGCCCGCAGGTGCGGAAGCACAAGGTGGGCGACCGGGTGGTGGTCTGCTCGTTCGTCTCCTGCGGCCGCTGCTGGTACTGCCAGCAGCAGCAGTACTCCTTGTGCGACAACGGCAACACCAACCCAGCGATCACCGAGAACGTCTGGGGCTTCGCACCCGGCGGCTGCTACGGCTACTCCCACGCGCTCGGCGGTTTCGCGGGCAGCCACGCCGAGTACATCCGCGTTCCGTACGCCGACCAGGGGGCCTTCACCGTCCCGGACGAGGTGAGCGACGAGCGTGCGCTCTTCGCCTCCGATGCCGCGCCGACCGGCTGGATGGGCGCGGACCTCGGTGGGGTCAAGGCCGGTGACGTGGTCGCGGTGTGGGGCGCGGGCGGGGTGGGCCAGATGGCCGCACGCGCGGCCGTCCTCCTCGGCGCGGAGCGGGTGATCATCATCGACCGTTTCGCCAATCGGCTGCAGATGGCGGAGAAGTACCTGGGCGTGGAAACGCTCAACTACCAGACCCAGGACGTCGGCGGTGAGCTGCTGGAACGCAGCGGCGGGCGTGGGCCTGACGTGTGCATCGAGGCGGTGGGGATGGAGTCCCACAGCACCGGCCCGCAATACCTGTACGACCAGGTCAAACAGCAGCTACGCCTGGAGTCGGACCGTCCGATCGCCGCCCGCGAGGCCATCTACCACTGTCGCAAGGGCGGAAGCGTGTTCCTGCTCGGCGTCTACGCCAACCTCGTCGACAAGTTCCCGCTCGGGGCGGTGATGAACAAGGGCCTCACCCTGCGTGGCGCCCAACAGCACGGACACCGCTACATTCCCATGTTGCTCGAACGGATGGCACGCGGCGAGCTGGTCACCGAACACCTCGCGACACACACCATGCCTCTCGACGAGGCGCCACAGGGATACAACATGTTCAAGAACAAGCTCGACGGCTGCGTACGCGCCGTCTTCGAACCCGCCTGAGAATCGGCACCTCCACGGCCTCGACGGCGAACACTGCAGGAGCTGGTCGGAGACGAGTTCCTGGACGAGGTCTACGCGCAGCCGGAGGAGGTAGCCGGGGAGGTCGTACGGCTGCTTCTGCTCGCCCCCGACGACCTCTACGTCTGCGGTGAGCGCGTGCTGCGCGCGGACGGGCCGTGGTGACGCCCGGAGGCATCCCCGCCGAGGTTCCCGTCTCGGCTGGTCGCCGCTGCGGACGGCGGTCTACCGCAACTTCTGGCTGGCCCTGCTCGCCGCCAACATCGACACCTGGATGCAGACGGTCGGCGCACAGTACGTCATGACGTGGGCGAGGAGCGCAGCGGGATGACGGTCGAGACCACGGCGGTCGCCGCCTGATGCGCGCGGCGTTGATCACACTGGCCACGCTGGTGGTGGCCGTGCTGCTGGACATCGGCACGCGCAGGCTCGTCTCTCGCGCCGACCACGGCCGCTACCGGTGGGTCCTGGGACCACTGCGGAAGGCCTGCCGCCGTCCGACGGCCGCCGTGCTGCTCCTCACCGGGCTGTACCTCGCCCTGCCGCCGCGGCCGACCGGATGGCTCGGCGACGCCCGACACGTCGTCGGGCTGGTGCTCATCGGCAGCGTCGCCTGGCTGGTGATCAAGGCGTTGCACGTCGGCGAGGGCGTCACCTTCAGCCGGCTGCCGCCGGAGGTGGTCGCGGACCGCCGGATCCGGCGGGCCCGAACCCAGATCCGCCCCGTCCGACGCTTCACCGCGGTAGTGGTCACGATCGTGGCCATCGGCCTGATCATGACCACCTTCCCGCCCATACGCGCGTTCGGGATCTCCGTCCTGGGCTCGGCCGGCGTCGTCGGCGCGCTCATCGGCCTGTCCGCCCGGACCGCGCTGGGCAACGCGTTCGCCGGTATTCAGGTCGCCTTCTCGGACGGTCTGCACGTCGGCGACGTGGTGGTCATCGAGGGCGAGTGGGGCCGGGTCGAAGAGGTCAAGCTGACCAACGTGGTCGTCCGGCTGTGGGACGACCGGAACCTCATCCTGCCGACGATGTACTTCACCGAGCGCCCGTTCCAGAACTGGTCCCGGCACGAGGCGCGGGTGGTCGGCAAGGTCCAGATCCACGTGGACCACACCGCCGACCTGGGGGACCTGCGCACGGAGACGCAACGGCTGGTCGAGTCCTCACCGCTGTGGGACCGGAGCCGGTGGGTACTGCAGATGGTCGACGCCACCGCATCGAGCGTCGTGATCGAGGTGCAGGCCACAGCCGCCGACGGGGCCAGCGCCTGGGACCTCCGCTGCGACCTCCGCGAGGGCCTGATCGGCTACATCCGCGACAACCACCCGCAGTGGCTCCCCCGCACCCGCAGCGAGTACAAACCCTGACCTCCCCGCAAACCCACAAAAACCGCCTTGACGGGTGAAAGGTGCGCAGCTGTCAGTGGGGTGGGCCTGTGCCGAGGACCGACCCCACTGACAGGAAGGTATGAGATGTCGCTCGACGCGTTCCGCATCCCCGGCGGCTCCTTGGACGACCTGATCAGTCGGTTCTTTCGGCGGAGACCCGTTCGCGGGACGTCCGGTGGAACGGGTGGACCTGTCCCGGCTGCTCTCCACCGAATCGCGGCAACTGCTGCAACGGGCAGCCGAGCAGGCTGCGGCGTGGGGCAGCCCCCGGTGCCCGAGGTGCACATGAGCGACATCGCCGAGGTGGTCAGCCGCCGTACCGATGTTCCCGTCACCCAGCTCACGGAGGTGGAGAAGCAGGAGGCGGGCGGGTGTGGCTGACCGGTCATGGCGACCAGCGCCGCGGCGACAGAGGGCAGGTCGGCCGTGATGTAGGTGGTGGTTCGCGGCCGACCCATGTTCACTGCGGGTGCAGCCGGGCGCCAACGCCTGGCTGGGATGTGCGTTGACCAGCGTCAACCCGCCCGTTCGGGTTCTTGGCGACATGCCAGGTTATGCCGCGAAGGCGGCGCCGGTTGCGGTAAGTGTGGACGAGGAGGAGGTGTCCGATGACGCTGCCGTACGCGACCTTGCCGGGCGACCTCGACCACCTCATCGCCGACGAGCACGTGGTGGCGAACCGCCTCTTCGAGCACCTCGAGGCCGGACGCGGTGACCGGCGCATGCTGGTCGACCAGGTGAGTTACGGCCGTGCCCTGCACGCCGACGCCGAGGAGGAGGCGTTGTATCCGGCGCTGGCCGAGATCGGTGCCGCCGCGGACGCCGAGGAGGGGCGGGACGAGCACCAGGCCCTCAAGAGGCTGCTCGTCCTGCTTGACCACGCGGATCCCGGCACCCATGAATTCGAGCGGGCGCTGAACGAGCTGATCGGCGGTATCCGGCACCACATCGAGAAGGAGGAACGGGAGTTCCTGCCGGCGCTGCGTCGGGCGGTGGGCGCGGAGGAGATGGGGCGGCTCGGCGAGCGGTACCTCGCCGCCAAGCGGTCGGCCCCGGCCCGCTCGCATCCCACAGTCCCGCCCACCGGACGCCGTCGCGGGCTCATGCACGTGGCCGCCGGGTTCATGGACAAGGTACGCGACCGGGTATCCGGCCGCAGCAACGTCCTGGCGACCGACGCCTCCTGGCTGCTCGACACCCAGGCGCAGCGGATCCTCGACACCTGGTCCCGACTGGTACTGGCCCCGTATGAACTCCTCACCCTCGAGCAGGCCCGCCAGCAGCCGAGCCTCGCCGACGCGGCGATGGAGATACTGCAGCAGGACGGGCGGCCGACGGACCCCGAGGAGGTCGGATCGGCAGCGGACGTAAGCGTGCCCGGCCCGGGTGGTGATCTGGTCGTGCGCGTCTACAAGCCGCTCGGCCAGACCTCCGATCCGGTGCCCGTCGTGATGTGGGTGCACGGTGGCGGTTGGATCCTGTTCACCAACGACGACTATGACGCGTCCTGCCGCGCCCTGGTCAACCGGACGGGCGCGATCGTGGTGTCGCCGGAGTATCGCAAGGCTCCCGAGCACGTGTTCCCGGCCGCCCACGAGGACGTGCTGGCCACCTACCGGTGGCTCCGCACCAACGCCACCGGGCTCGGCGGCGACCCGTCACGCATCGCCGTCGGTGGCGAGGGCGTCGGAGCGAACATGGCGGCCGCGACCTGCGGTCAGCTCAAGCAGGCAGGTGAGCCACTGCCCGTGGCGCAGGTGCTCGTCTGCCCGCTGACCACCACCGCCCAGTACGGCGCGTCCATGCGGGACGCCGCAGACGCCCGGCCGCTGAATCGTCCACTGCTGTCCTGGATGATCATGCACGCCTTCCGTGGCGTGACCGACAGCTTGACAGACCCCAGGGTCGATCTGCTCTCGCTCTCCGCGCAAGGCCTCGCCGGTCTGCCGCCGACACTGATCGTCACCACCGACCGCGACGTGCTGCAGAGCCAGGGCGACGAGTGGTGCGCCCGCTTGGAGGCCGCCGGCGTGCAGGCCACGTCGGTCCGTTACGCGGGAGTGATGCACGACTTCTTCGGCCTTGCCGCGGTGCTGGACAAGGCCGCGCACGCCCAAGAGGAGGTCGCTCTGCACCTGCGCCAGGCGTTCGGGGAGGCTCCGGCCGCACATCCGTTGGATGGTGCGCCAATGCGCGGGGCCAAGGTCATCGGGTGACGCCGGCTGCCATGTCGCGGATTAGGCCCTGTTTGGCCCGACGACCGCATCCGATGGCAGGTCCCCGACTGCGATCCGCTGGCGGGAGAATGGCGGGCCATGCCGTTTTGGCACCCTACAACGGCGGACACCATCCCGAGGCGAGACTCAGCTCGCCGTGCGAGAGGCCAGCAGGTCGAGCGCGATGTCGACGATCATGTCCTCCTGCCTGCCGACCAACTGCCGCTTACCGACCTCGTGAAAGATCGTGCGTACGTCGACGCCGTAGTGCACCGAGGCTGCCTCGGCGTGTCGGAGGAAGCTTGAGTAGACACCGGCGTATCCGAGAGTGAGCGTCTCACGGTCCACGCGTACCGGGCGGTCCCGGAGTGGCCGGACGACCCCCACCCGGCATCCGCTTCGCCTTCTACGGCCGGATGTCCACCGTCGACTTTCAGGATCGGGCGTCGTCGTGTCGGTGGCGGCGCGGCTACGCCGAAGACCTGGTCGCCCGTCATGGTCGGATGCCTTCGTCAACGTAGGCGTTGAACTTCGCGCGAAGGGCTGCCAGCCGTTCTGTATCTCGCTCGGTGTCCATCGCCCGTCCTTCCGTCGGTGTCGCGGCTGCGGCCGTCCTTACTGCTTGGCCAGTGGCGGAAAACCCCTGCACCTCGGTGTGCCAGGGAACCCTGCCTTCCTCATAGCCTTTGCCTCGTGACCTACGGCGCCAACCTGACCGACCGGGTCCGGGCCGTCGCCGTGCACGGTGTGGACGCCGCCCTGGACGCGGCGGGCCGGGGTTCCCTGCGCGCCCTGGTGGAGTTGACAGGGAACCCCGTTCGGGTGATCGGTCTGGCCGACCCGTTGGCGGATGCACTGGGTGCGCGGTTCGCGTACGGCGAGCCCGACGACATGGCCGGCATTCTGACCGAGGTGGCAGCGCTGGTGACGGCCGGCACGATGAAGGTGTCCGTCGCCCGCACCGATCCGTTGACCGACGCGGCCGCCGCCCACCGCGCCAGCCAGACAGGGCACGTCCGCGGCAGCGCCATGCGCCGGCGGGCGCTGCTCGGATGAGGGCAACAGCGCTCTGGGCGCGGTTGGCGTCAGCGTGATCAGTCGGCGGAGGGCGGGACGCGGAACGAAGCGGGATCGACGGGACGGCTCTGCTTCGGCAGGCCGGCGACGACGAGGAGGTACGACTCGGTCACGAGATTGTCGACAAGCGCCGGCTCGACGTCCGCACCCGTCCGCACCGTGATCCAGTGCTTCTTGTTCATGTGGTAGCCGGGCGAGATGCTCACGTGAGCTGCGCGGAGCGCCTCTGCGTCGGATGGATCCGCTTTCAGGATCACGACGGGCTCGCCGGGCATGGACGTCTGCAGCATGAACACCTTGCCGCCGACTTTCCATACCCGCCAGTCGCCGGTGACCTGGTGTGTGTGCTCGGAGCCGGGAAGCTCTGCGGCGCGGGCCGCGGCTCGATCCTGCACTGCCTTATCAGGCTGCATCATGACCTCCTCGAGGTCCTTAGGGGGTCGATTGCCCGGAGTCCGTCGAGGAGGTGCGGACGGCGGGCAACCGAGTCGATGTGAACGGGGCCGGCACCGCGGTCCGATGTCCGCCCCGTCCGTCACATGTGCGTGAAGATCTTCTCCGCGTCGAACCGCGAGACCGGCTGGCGGGAGACCCGAGCCTCGTCGGGGTAGCCGAGCACCATAAGCAGCGTGGTCGTGTAGTCGGTGTCGGTCAGGTCGAAGGCCGCGTCCACGGTCTTGCGGTCGAAGCCCTCGAGCGGCGTCGCGTCCACCCCGAGGGATGCGGCGGCCATCATCGTGGCGCCGACGACGAGGTAGGTGTTCTTCTCAAGCCAGTGGAGCACGTTCCCGCCATAGTTCTCCGTCTGGATCTCCACGAAGTTGGAGGCGCCCGCCTCCCATCCCTTCTGGATCTCCGGGTCGGCGAAGCGCCCGTCGGCGCGCTCCTTCTCGAAGATCTCCTGCAGGTGCGTGTCGGGGATGTCCTTGCGCGTTGTGAAGATGATGGCGTGCGACGCGTTGCGCACCTTCTCCGCGTTGTCTGCGAAGCGGCCGACCAGTGCGTCCGCGAGCTTGTCCTTGCCATCCTGCGTCTCCAGCACATGGAAACGGTTCGGCTGGATGTTGATCGTCGTCGGCGAGGTGCGCAGGTAACGCAGCAGCTGCTGGAACGTCTCCTCCGGGATCCTCTTGCTCGGGTCGAAGTAGCGGGTGAGGTGCTTCGTGATCAGCTTGTCGAGATTCAACATCGTGCTTTCCTTCGTTCGAACGGCGGGTGGAGAGGAAAGTCAGGCCGAATGGTGGTCGGCGCCGGGGATGTCGACGACGGTGTCGCTGACGTTGTTGAGGTAGTTCGTGAGCAGGGTGACGACCACGATCGTGACGATCGCCTGGATCTCCGGGTCGATATACCCGACCTCGCGGATCGCTGCGAGGTCCTCGTCGCTGACCTGGCCACGCGTCTCGATCACGTGCTGCGCGAACTTCGCGACGGCGGCGCGCTTCGGGTCGCTGGACGTGCCCATGCGGGCGAGCTCAATCTCCTCCGCCGACATACCGCCGAGGTTCGACGAGATGAAACCGTGGAGTGCCTGGCAGTAGTGGCAGCCGTTCGACTGAGAGACCGCGAGGGCGATCGTGTGGCGCGTCTTGGCGTCCAGGAGCTTCGCGATGCTGCCCTGCAGGCCCATCACGATCTCGAGCACGGTCGGGTTCGCGGCGAGCGTGGTGAACATGCTGGGCGCGAAGCCGAACTGCTTCGCGATGGCGTCGAGCGCGCCCTGCGTCTTCGCGTCGATGTCGGCGTGCGCGGGAGCGGTCAGGCGAGACATGGTGAACCTCCAGATGGCCTTACTGGACCATTTGGTCCACTCGCTTGAGTCAACACCATCAAGAGTGGGTTTCCAAGCCCAGTCTGTGTAACGTCGATTACGTGCAGGTGGACAGCGGGGCGGAGGCAGCCCAGAAGCTCGTTCCCAAGGGCCAAACCACGCGCGAGCGGACACTGGCGCATGCGGCCGTCGCATGAGATTTTGGACTATCTAGTCCAGTGGTTTGAGTGAACACCCGCAAGAGCGGGTTTCCAAGCCCAGGTTGTGTAACGTCGATTACATGCAGGTGGACCACGGGGCGGAGGCGGCCCAGAAGCTGACTCCAGGGGCCAGGCCACGCGCGAGCGGATACTGGAGCACGCGGCGGCGTTGATCTACGCCAAGGGGTTCACGCAACCAACAACGAGCTCGTCCGCCGCGCTGCAGGTGTGAGTGGCTCGCAGCTGAGCCACTACTTCCCCGCCAGGAAGAACCTCGTCCTGGCGGTCATCGACTGGCAGGCCGACCACGCCTCGGCTTCCATCGCAGCGAACGGTTTGCCAGCTTCGACACCGTCGAAGCGTTCCAGGACTGGACGAACTTCTACGTCCTCTCGGGGCGTCCGTTCGAGGACGGCTGCAGCCTCGGCTCGCTCGGCATGTGGTGGCTGCATCGCCGCCGCCAAGTGCAGCGCGCTGCAGCCACTGGTGAAACCTGCGGATGCGGTGGCGCAGGGTGCGGCTCATGACCGGCGCACGGTGCGGCACCCCCCGGGTGCCGCACCGTGCCGGTGTGCTCCCATAACGCCATGACGATCATCCGGTCGATCTTGTTGTTCGGCGTCGCTGCCGTGGCTGAGATCGGCGGAGCCTGGCTGATCTGGCAGGTGTGCGGGAGCACCGCGGCCTGCTGTGGATCGGCGCGGGCATAGCTGGCCTCGGCGCATACGGCTTCGTCGCCACCTTCCAACCCGACCCGAACTTCGGCCGCATCCTGGCCGCCTACGGCGGCGTCTTCGTCGCCGGCTCCCTCGCCTGGGGCGTGGTCGTCGACAAGTTCCCACCCGACCGCTACGACATCATCGGGGCAGTCATCTGTCTCGTCGGCGTCGCCGTCATCATGTACGCCCCGCACAGCAACTAGCGCCAGCCGTCATGCTCAATGGCGCCGCCCGGATCGCTAGGGATGCGGGCGTTTCAATGCCCGGCTTCGAGCAGTTGAATCATCTCGGGTTTGTCGACGGCGATCAGGTCTTCCCGAGCGAGTTCCCGCAGGGCGTTGGCTGTGTCCAGGTCTGCCGCATCGGCGGCAGCGCGGATGTCGTCGTCGCTGGGGGCGGTCCCGGTGGCGGCGAACTGGCCCAGGATCGCCCGATGCACCTGCCGCAGCCTGTCAATCTGCCAGGTTCTGCCCCGTCGCAGCGATATCGGGCGCCGCGCCCATCGCCTGGCGCAGGGCAGCACGGATGGACCCCTCGCTGGGGAGATCCAGGCGGCACACCGCCGCCCCGTCGCCGCTGCCGCCCATCATGTCCACGCCGTTGACCAGCACCGACGGCGAGGGATAGTCCCCCACAACCTCGATGGCCACCGCCAGCGGCAACCCGAGGTCGGCCAGGGCGGCGTGCAGCGTCCGCTGTGTCGAGGCAAGATTCGGACAGTCTGGCACCGAACGAAGTTCAACCCTCACCCGACCGTCCAGCGTTTCCGCCTCGGCCCCTGCAGCATCTGCTGCTGAAGTCATCACAGCCTCCTCCCAGCAAGCGGCCCCGGTGGTAAACGCACACCGCGTGGCCGTCACGCCTCTACCGGGTACCAGACTGGAACTTTCCAGTACAGGGGAATGTCAAGGCGCTCGCCGCATCGGAATCTCCCTCACATCTACTCGCGGATCGCCGCGCGGCGACCACCATGCCGTACGCGTCGATCCGCACGCCAGGGCCGGCGACGTCGCCGCCCGCCGCGCGCACCGCCGCGATCCGCTCGAACACCTGCCTGCCGAAGCCCAGCCGCTCCACCGACGACACCACCACCACATCGGCGACGCCCTCGCCGACGGCGGCGACGGCCTCCCGCCAGCCGCAGCCCCGACGTGCTCCCCGACCACCTCGTAGCCCTGCTGGTCGCACCACCGCAGCGCCGCCTTCGTCAGCTCCTCCGGCGTGGCCTGGCCGCCGCGCACCGCCCGGGAGAACAGCACTGCGCGGCGCCGCACCCAGCGCCGCGCCGCCTGACCCCACCGCGCGTGCTCGCGAAGAAGCTGCGCAGCGCGGAAACCACTCCGGCGCTGGGTGTCTAGGGCCGCATCCCCTGCCACCGCCTCGTCCGCTTCACCGAGGAGGACCTGGCCTCGGCGTATCAGCGGGCCCCAGCACTGCCTGCCCGCGCCGGACGGCGAGACTGACCCAGAACACCGCCTCTAAACCGTCCTAGGACAACGGGCGGACTCCACCTCGGCTGAGGCCTGCAGCTCGCCCGCTCCGAAGCCTTGCCCTAAACGGGTTGGCCGACCTGCCTGCCGCCGGTGTGGGTTCCGCTCCCCCGCTTGATCATCATGCCGCCCGCTGCAAGGAAACACGCGCACGCGACGACTCCCAGCAGCACGTTGTAACCATCGTGGGCGAGGACCGTGGCGGCGACCAGCGGTGCGGCGGCTTTGGCGGTGGTGATGGGGGCGGTGAGTCGTCCGGCGATGGTGGCGTAGGCGGCGGTGCCGTAGCGGTCGGCGAGCAGTGCTGGGGTGGCGAGGCTGGCGATGCCGAACCCGAGTCCGAAGCCGGTGACCGTGATGATCGCGCCGATCGGGGTCCCGGCGAGCGCGGGCATGGCGAGGACCGCAACGGCCTGCGTAGCGAAGACAGCGGCGACGATGGTGGTCACGGCCAGCCGGCGGCGGGCGACGGTCAGCACAAGGCGTCCGGTGACGGACAGGACACCGAGCAGGCCGGCGATGGAGGCGGCGAAAGTGGCGGGGTGGCCGCGGCTGGCGAGGTAACCGAGGATGTGGACCGTCATCGTGCTGGTGGCCGCGCCGTGGGCCGTGAAGGTGCCCGCGAGGATCCAGAACCTGGTGTCGCGCATGGCGGCGCGCGCGACAGATGCCCGCTGCCGGTTGTTTAGCCGCCCAGGCGGGACCGGCAACGCACCCGGCCGTGCCGGAGGTTTGCGGATGGTGAGGGCGTGCAGGGGTACGGTCACCACGCCGTAGATGGCTGCCATGACGAGCAGGGTGCTGCGCCAGCCGAGGTGTGCGTCGAGGAAGCCGGTGAGCGGCATGAAGATGGTGCTGGCGAACCCGGCGACGATGGTGACGGCGAGCAGCGCGGGGGCGCGGCGTTCGGGGGTGAACCAGGTGACGATCACGGCGAAGGCAGGCTCGTAGAGGACCATCGCGCCGGTGACGCCGATGCCGATCATGACGGCGAAGAGCTGCCAGACGGTCTGGACTTGAGACCAGGCGATCAGCAGAACGGTGGCGGTGATGGAGCCGACGGTCATGAGGGCGCGTCCGCCGTGGTGGTCGAGCCACCGGCCGACGGGGATGGCCATGAGGGCGCCGGCAAGGACGGAGGCGGTGAGTGCGCCGGTGACAGCGGTGGCGGAAACGCCGAGGGTGGCCGCGATCGGGCGGAGCAGAACCGCGTAGGCGTAGTAGAGGCTGCCGTAGCCGATGGTGGTGGTGATGGCGAGGGCCGCGACGATGCGCCGGCCGTGGGTGTGGTGCCCGCCGGCCTGTCGGCCGGCGGGCACCGTGGTGAGGTTGGTGGTCATCAGCTGCCGCAGCAGCCGCCAGTCTGGCCGCCGGCGGGTGCGGCGTCGAGGCTGATCAGGTTGAGCGGCGCGGACAGCAGCCCGCCGGAGATGCCGGTGGCCAGGCCCTTGCCAGCCGTCTCCGCGGCCGGGGCCGGTCCGCAGCAGCTGTCGCTGCCGGTGGAGTCGGCGGGGTTGCTGTTGCAGACGCCGGTTTCGGGCAGGTCGAGCTGGACGTCGCGGGCGGCGTCCCAGTCGCCGGCGAGGGCGGCGACGACGGAGCGGACCTGCTCGTAGCCGGTGGCCATGAGGAAGGTGGGCGCGCGGCCGTAGCTCTTCATGCCGACGGCGTAGTAGCCGACCTCGGGGTGGGCGAGTTCGTCGGCGCCGTGCGGGGGGACGGTGCCGCAGGAGTGCTCGTTCGGGTCGATCAGCGGGGCGAGGGCGCGGGTGGCGCCCATGATCGGGTCGAGGTCCAGGCGCAGCTCGGCGGCGATGGAGTGGTCGGGGCGGAAGCCGGTGGCGGCGACGATGCGGTCCACAGTGATGGACTCGTCGGTGCCATCGGCGTGGCGGACGACCACGGCGACCCGGCCGTCGGTCGGGGTGAGCGCGTGCACGGAGAAGCCGGTGAGCAGCCGGATCCGGCCGGCGTCCACGTGCTCCCGCAGGCGGGAGCCGAGCGCGCCGCGAGCGGGCAGCGCGTCGGCGTCGCCGCCGCCGTAGGTGCGGGCCGGGCTGGCCGAGCGGATCGCCCAGGTCACCTCCGTGCCCGGCTCCGCGGCCGCCAGCTCGGCCAGCGAGAGCAGGGTGTTCGCAGCGGAGTGGCCGGCGCCGACGACGAGGGTGCGCCGGCCGGCGAAGCGGTCCCGGTCGGCGCCGAGCACGTCGGGCAGGGCGTGCTCGAGGAACGCTGCCGCGTCCGTCTCGCCTCGGGCGGGCAGGCCGGAGGCGCCGAGGACGTTGGGGGTGCCCCAGGTCCCGGAGGCGTCGATGACCGCGCGGGCCAGCAGCTCGTCACCGTCGGCGAGGCGGATCAGGAACGGAGTCTGCTCGCGGCCGGCGGTACGCAGCCGGTCCAGGCCGAGTCGGCTGATCGCCTCCACCCGCGCGCCGTAGCGCAGGTGCGGCTTGAGCTGCGGCAGCTCCGCGAGGGGCTGAAGGTAGTCGGCGACCAGCTCCGCGCCGGTGGGCAGGACGTCCTCGGCCGGGGCGACCCAGCCGGCGTCGTCGAGCAGCCGGCGGGCGGCCGGGTCGACGTTGTAGCGCCACGGGGAGAACACCCGCACGTGCCCCCACTGCCGCACGGCCGCGCCGGCGGTGTCGCCGGACTCCAGGACAAGGAAGGGCAGGCCACGCTCGCGCAGGTGGGCGGCGGCGGCCAGGCCCACCGGGCCCGCGCCGATCACCACGACGGGCAGCTCGTCCAGGACACTCATCGGAAACTCCTCTGTGTTGAAAATTGTCGAATCAAGAAGGCGCAGTGCTGCTGTGGCGGACGGAACTGAACGGGGTCAGGTGATGGCGGGGCTGCGTCGCTCGAGCAGAACGACATCGCGCCACCGGCCGTGGTGCCGGCCGACCCTTTCGCGGGTGCCGATGACGCGGAACCCGGCCCGCTGGTGCAGGGCGAGGCTGGCGACGTTCTCCGGGAAGACGCCGGACTGGATGGTCCAGATGCCGGCGGCCTCCGTGGAGGCGATCAGCGCGTCCAGCAGCAGCCGGGCCACGCCACGCCCTTGGGCCGCGGGGTCGACGTAGACGGAGTGCTCGACCACCCCGGCGTAGACCGCCCGGGTCGACGTCGGTGACACCGCCACCCACCCGAGGACGGTGTCGTCCGCGTCGACGGCCACGAGGCGGTGATCAGGCAGCTTGCCCGAGTCGAATGCGGTCCAGATCGGTGCGGTGGTTTCGAAGCTGGCGTCGCCGCCGTCGAGGCCGGCCTGGTAGATGGCGAGGACACGATCGGCGTCGTCCGGGGTCATCGGGCGGACGGTGGTGTCGGCCATCAGCAGGCTCCCTTCGGGGTGGGGGCCGGGCGGCCCATGACGACGTCAGCGGCGGAGGGGAAGCAGCCGACGCAGGCGTCGTTGATGCGGTAGTGACGGGCGGTGCCGACCGGCTCGACGAGCACGAACCGCACCTCGGTCAGGATCTTCAGGTGTTGGGAGACGGTGGACTGAGCCAAGCCGACGGCGGAGACGATCTCCCCCACGCTCATCGGCCGGGCGTGCCGGGCGAGGTACTCCACGATCTGCACCCGGGTCGGGTCCGCCAGGGCCCGGAACCACGAGGCGTAGGTCTGCGCGGTGTCCCGGTCGAGGAGATCGCCCACCATCACTCCCTCTATCGTTTATCGCCGATTGGCGATGAAAGTGTAGCGGGTGCCGCTGCCGCGAGGTGAGCGGTCGCGACAACGAGACGGGCGATGGCGCCAAGGGTGTCGGGGGCGACCTTGTCGGGGGTATCAGCGGGGCTGTGGTAGCCGCCCATGCCGGCACCGATCCCTACTGCGGCGAACCCGGCGCCGCCGTAGCGACGGTTGTCTGATGCCACCGGACCCGCGGTCAGGGGGATACCGGTGTGGCGCCCGGCCTGGTCGAGCAGGGCGAGGAGGCGGTGGGCAGGCCCACCGGCCTCCACCGCGGCCGCCCCCTCCAGGCGGCCGGCGCCGTCGACGTTGATGACCAACGGCGCGGCACCCGCGGCGCGGAGTTGACTGGCGTGGTGGGCGGAGCCGAGAGCGCCGACCTCCTCCCCGTCGAGCAGTGCCACGGACAGTCCCGCACCAGCCGGCAGCGCGGCGGCGAGAACGCGGACGGCTTCGAGGACCACGGCGACGCCGGTGCCGTTGTCCGAGGCGCCGGGCAGGCGGAGCCCGGGGTGATCGCCAACGCCGTCGTAGTGCGCGGTCAGCAGCAGGTCCGCGCTGTCGGGGACAGACTGCTGGAGGCAGGCGTGGATGTTGGCGCCGGTGACGTCGTCGCGGCGCAGCGGCGTGGCGCCAGCCAGCCAACTGTCCCTCGCGGTCGCGGCGGCGAGCACGCCGTGGTGGGTGTCCGGGTCGAGAGTCAGCACCGGCAACGGCCCCGGGTCCGGGCCGGCGAGCATGGTGAACTGCCAACCCTCGGCGTCAACCGGGCGGCGGACCAGCAACCCGGCCGCGCCGCAGGTGTCGCGGTAGGCGTCGAACAGGCTCACGTCGGCCGGCACGACCAACCACCGCCCCGCCGGGTCGTCCTTGCCGGCGACGCCGAGGGCGCCGCGACGGATGTCCGGCCTGTCGGCGGAGGCCGGGTGGATGGCGACCTGTCGCCCGAACACCAGCTCCTCGGTGCCGCTCCGATCGCCCCAGGTGACCGTCGGCGCTTCATACACCTGAGGCACGGCGCGGACCGGGAACTCCTCGGTGCAGACGTCAGCGCCGAGGGCGGTGAGCTGGTCGACGAGCCAGGCGCGGGCCACCGCCCCGCCCGTCGAGCCGACCCGCCGTCCGGCTAGCGGGTCGGAGGCGAGGGTGGCGATGGTGGCGACCATCCGGTCGGCGCTGACCTGCTCGAGCAGCTCTGCGAGGTTGCTTGAGCCGGTCATGAGCAGCAGCCCTGTCCGGTGGCGATGGCGTCGGCCTTCGCCTCGGTGCCACAGCAGGAGCCAGCTGCCCGGGCGGCCTGGCGGGTCCCGCAGCACGGGTCACCGCTGGCGGTTTCGCCGGCCGGCGGGAGAATGCCGCCGACGGCCTGGGCCGGGCTGCCGCAGCAGGCGCCGGAGCCGGTGATCTGCAGGGCCGCGGCGGGGTCGCCGGTGAAACCGCCGGCGGTGGAGGTGTTCTCGCTCATGTCGGTCATCTCCTCAGCGGGGGCTGATCAGCGTGTAGGCACTGGTGCGGGCACGGTCGAGACGGCGCTCGGCGCGCTGGGCCGCGGTCGACACCTGGGCACAGGAGTCGCAGAACAGGACACCAGGCAGCGGGGTGCGCGAGCGGCGGGTGAAGCCGAACATGACGGAGCCTCTTTCCCTCAAGGACGCCTGTCTCGACGTCCGTCGAATCAGAGAGTTGCACGTTGATTAGAGAGATGTCAACCTAGAGGCATGTCGAAGCAACAGGCGCCGCTCGCCCTCATCGACCTCAACGCCGATGCGCCGTGCTGCCCCCCGCTGGCGCAGAGCCAGGTTCCCGCCGAGACGGCCGCGGTGCTCGCGCCCGCGTTCAAGGCCCTCGGCGACCCGGTGCGGCTGCGGCTGATGTCGATGATCGCCTCCGCCGAGGACGGGGAGGCGTGCGTGTGCGACTTGACGCCGGCGTTCAACTTGAGCGGGCCGACTATCTCCCACCACCTCAAGACGCTGCGCGAGGCAGGCCTGGTGGACGCCGAACGGCGCGGCACCTGGGTGTACTACCGGGCCCGACCGCAGATCCTGCGCCAGCTCGCCGCGCTGCTGTCGGTCGAGCCGGCGGCCACGGCGAAGATCTGACCTCGCCCCCCATCGCCGTCATTCGCCGGCTCCATCGCTGTGCAGGGGCGACGGCGACCGCTGGGCACCGGATGCCGCGGGACGCACCTGCCGGAAGAGTCGTGAGCGCCGGTCCACGCGTGCGGCGAGGGCTGCCATGACGTGCGCGGCGTCGCGGCCGACACCGCGCAGGGTGTTCGAGGCGAAGGATCGCTGGAATTCCAGCCCCAGGTAGAGCAGGCCGGGATGGGTGGTGGACATGCCGCCCACCTGCCGGGGTACGCCCTGGTTCAGCGCGCCGAGTGGGGCGAGGTAGTCCAGGTTCGGGCGGTAGCCGGTGGCGAAGATGACGGCGTCGACGGCTTCTGTGGTGCCGTCGCTCCAGACGACGCCGTCGGCGGTGAAGCGGGTGAACATCTCGCGCCGGAGAAGCTCCCCTGAGGTGATGGCGTCGTGGTAACGGCCGGTGTCCAGCACGGCGGCGTGCCGGATGAGCCGGGTGATGACCGGGCGTGGAAGGCGGTCGGCGCCGGTGACGCGCAGCCAGTGGTGCAGGTCCCGGCCGCGGATGCGCTGCGGCAGGAACCGGACCGGTTCCCGGGTCGCCAGCGTCACCCAGGTGCGCCGGCTGAGTTCGTAGGCGACCTGGACAGCGGAGTTTCCGGCCCCCACGACCACGACCCGCTTGCCGTCGTATGCCTCGGGTCGGCGGTATTGGGCGACGTGGCACAGATCCCCGGTGTACTCGCTCTGCCCTGGAAGGGTGGGCAGGTACGGGTTGCCGAAGGAGCCGGTAGCGGCGACGACCCCGACGGCGGGCAGTTCGTCTCCGGTGTCGGTGCGGACGAGGTATCCACCGCTGTCGCCGGGGTGCACAGCGACGACTCCGGTGCGGGTGCGGATCTCGACGTCCAGGGCGTCGGCGTAGCGGCGGAGGTAGTCGACCACCTCGTCGCGGTGCGGGTAACGGTCCGGGTCGCCGTCGAAGGGCATGCCGGGCAGGGTGCTGTAGCGGGCAGGCGAGAACAGCGTGAGGCTGTCGTAGTAGTCAGGCCAGGAGCCCACCGGTTCGGCGCCGCGGTGCAGGACCACGGGTCGCAGGCCAGCGTCCAGGGCGGCGCGGGCTGCGGCGAGGCCGGACTGCCCGCCGCCGACGATGATCACGGGATTGACTTGATCGTTCACACCACGATCATATCGTCATTTCGTTGAATGACAATATGATGATGGCGAGGGAAGGTGTGACCATGAGCCAGACCGCCGCCGACCAGCCGGCCGGGCCGCAGAGCGCCGCTTCGGGCCTCGCGCCGCAGACGCAGGAGTTCCTCAAGGCCCTCGGCAGCCCGACCCGGCAGCGGATCATGATGCTGTTCGCCCGCGGCGCCGAGATGTCCGTGGGCGAGGTGGCCGAGCGGGCCGGCATCAGCCAGGCCACGGCGTCGCAGCAGCTGACGCTGCTGCGACGCGGCGGCGTGGTCACCTCGCGGCGAGACGGCAAGACGGTGTTCTACCGGGCTGACCGCGACGGCACCATCGCTGCCCTGACGGATCTGCAGTCCTATCTGGCGACCTGCTGCTAAGCAGCCGACACCGACCCGGTGAGATCCGGGCCTCCACGAGACCGGCTTGACTCGGTAAACTTCCTCAGCGATGGTTGACTCAATGAATGCTGAGCTTTCTTCCCTCGACGGGCGAGCCCGCATCCACGCCGCTCTGGGTGACCCGGCGCGCCTGGCGATCGTGGACGCGCTCACCCTGGGCGACGCCTCGCCTGGGGAGATCGCACACACGCTCGGCATGCCGACGAACCTGGTCGCCCACCACGTCAAGGTCCTCACCGACGCCGGCCTGGTCGTCAAGGGCCGCTCCGAGGGCGACCGGCGCCGCACCTACCTTCGCCTGCGCCCTGAGACGCTGGCTGCTCTCGCCACCCCGCGGCTGGCCGGCGTGGGCCGGGTGGTGTTCGTGTGTACCCACAACTCGGCCCGCTCGCAGCTGGCCGCCGCGCTGTGGAAGCAGCGCGCCCACGGCGATGTCGCCTCCGCCGGCACGAAGCCCGCCACCCGGGTGCACCCGCGAGCGGTGGCCGTGGCCCACCGCCACGATCTCGACCTCGACCCGACCGGCACCGCCCACGTCGCCGATGTCGTCCGTCGCGACGACCTGGTGATCGCCGTCTGCGACAACGCCCATGAGGAACTGACCGGCCCGCTGCGCCCCCGCCTGCACTGGTCGGTCCCGGACCCGGTGCGCGTGGACACCGACGAGGCGTTCGAGGCCGCCTACGCCGACCTGGCCGACCGCGTCGACCGGCTCGCGCCCGCCATCCTGCCCGGAGGCCCCCGATGACCGACATCACCGCCCACCCCCTCCAAGAGATCACCCTCGACCAGCAGGTCGCGCTGCACACCGCCGCGACGCGACTTGCTGAGGAGTTCGACGGCATCTACGGCACCGAAACCATCGAGCGGTTCCTGCAGACCAGCCACGACCAGTTCGCCACCGCCGCCAGCATCGCCAACTTCCTGCCGCTGCTCGCCGAGCGCTTCGCCCGCCAGCGGCTACGGGCCCTCGCCCGGGTCGAGGGACACCACCGCGACGGGCGCCCCGTCGTGCTGTTCCTGTGCACCCACAACGCCGGCCGCTCGCAGATGGCCTTGGGTTTCTTCACCCACCTGGCCGGCGACCAGGCGATCGCCTGGTCCGGTGGCAGCGAACCCGGCATCGAGGTCAGCCCCTCCGCGACCGCGGCGATGACCGAGCGGGGCATCGACATCTCGGAGGAGTTCCCCAAGCCGTGGACCGACGAGGTGGTCCGGGCCGCCGACGTCGTGGTCACGATGGGCTGCGGCGACTTGTGCCTCATCTTCCCCGGCACCCGCTACGAGAACTGGACCGTCGACGACCCCGCCGGGCTCGACCTGGCCGACGTGCGGCCGATCCGCGACGAGATCGAGCGCCGCGTCCGTCGCCTGCTCGACGAGCTGAACGTCCCCGCCACCCGATAACCATTCCGCCCGACGATCCGGGACAGCACCATCATGGGAGATAAAGACTGATGACCATCGCACTTCGGCGGCGCCTGCTGGCCGAGTTCGTCGGCACCGCCCTGCTGGTCACCGCCGTGGTCGGCTCCGGCATCATGGCTGCCACCCTCTCCCCCGGCGATGTGGGCCTGCAGTTACTGGAGAACTCCACCGCCACGGCGTTTGCTCTCGGCGCGCTGATCCTGATCTTCGGCCCGGTCTCCGGCGCGCACCTCAACCCCGTCGTCTCCGCCGCTGACTGGTTCCTCGGCCGCCGCGCCGGCACCGGCCTCACCGCCCGAGACCTGGGCGGCTACGTCGTGGCGCAGGTGCTGGGGGCGATCGCCGGGTCCGTGCTGGCCAACCTGATGTTCGACCTCGCCGCCGTCGACTTCTCCGGCAAGGACCGCGCCGCCGGCCACCTGTGGCTCGGTGAAGTCGTCGCCACCACCGGCCTGATCCTGCTGATCTTCGCCCTCGCCCGCTCTGGCCGCGCCGCGGTCGCACCCGCCGCCGTCGGCGCCTACATCGGCGCCGCCTACTGGTTCACCTCGTCGACCTCGTTCGCCAACCCGGCCGTCACCATCGGCCGCGCGTTCACCGACACCTTCGCCGGCATCGCCCCCACCTCCGTGCCCGGCTTCGTCCTCGCGCAGCTTGTGGGCCTTGCCCTCGGTGTCGGCCTGCTCGCCGCCCTCTACCCGGACGCGGGCGCCGCCGCCGACCAGGTCGTCGTCCCCACCGACGAGGACGCCGCCATCGGTCGCCGCTCATGACAACCCCGCACCCACATTGCACCAGCGGCACTCGGCCTGACGCGGGATTGGTCAACCGCCGCCGTGACCCCGGCCGCTACCGGACGCTCGACCGCAACAGCGACCCAGCCAACCTGTTCCCCGACCCCGACGACAAGCCGGTCAACCGGCCCTCGCACCGCATGGAAGGCACCCGATGAGCGACAAGCCCAGCGTCCTGTTCGTCTGCGTCCACAACGCAGGCCGCTCCCAGATGGCCGCCGGCTGGCTGCGCCACCTCGCCGGCGACACCGTCGAAGTCCGCTCCGCCGGCAGCGCCCCCGCCGACCAGGTCAACCCCGCCGCCGTCGAGGCCATGCGCGAGGTCGGCATCGACATCACCGACCAGACTCCCAAGCTCCTGGAGTACGAGACCGCGGAGTCCTCCGACGTCATCGTCACCATGGGCTGCGGCGACGCCTGCCCCGTCTTCCCCGGCAAGCGCTACGAGGACTGGAAGCTCGAAGACCCCGCCGGCAAGGGCGTCGACGCCGTCCGCCCGATCCGCGACGAGATCCGTTCCCGCGTGGAGCAGCTGCTCACCGAACTGCGCCCCACCGCCTGACAACGCCCTCGTTGCCGCCCACCGGGTCCCACCCCGGTGGGCGCACCCCTGAGCAGGAGCCCCTCGTGTCCGATCCGCACCGCCTGATCCGCCAGGCGATCACCGCCGCCGGCACCGGCTGCGCCGCCGCCCTCGACACCGAGCGCTACCGCGCCGCCGTGGCCTGACCGGCGCCGCCCGAGGCGCGGCCAACTCGGCCGGGCATCCGGCCGACGATCATCCGCGCAGGCGGGAGGTGATGTCGGCGACCGTCGCTTTCGCTGTCCGGCCGGCACCCACCAGCGTGGCTGACGCCGGTCCGGTCCAATCGCCGTAACCCAGCAGGTACAGGCGAGAGTCGTCCACCGACCGGGTGCCCTCGGTGGCGACCTCCCCTTGCCGCCATCCGGGCAGCAGCGACGCGAGGTGGGTGAGGTTGGGCTGGAAACCCGTACACCAGATGATGGCGTCGCAGGGCTGCTCTGCGCCATCGGCCCACCGCACACCACGATCGGTCAGCCGGGCGAACATCGGACGGGCGTGCAGAACTGCGCGGTCGCGCGCCTCGCGGACGCTGGGCACCATCACGATGTCGCCGAGGTCGCTGACACCGCCACCGGCACCACCGGCGGCCTTGCGGGTGGCCACACCGAACAGCACCCGACCGTCGACGTCGTCCGGCATGAACCGCGCCGGGCGCAGGGTGACCCAGGTGGCCTCGGCGATCCGGGACACCTCCGCCAAGATCTGCGCCGCGGAGTTGCCTCCCCCGACGATCACGACCCGCTGCCCCCGGAACTGCTCCGGCGAGGTGTAGTTCACCGTGTGCAGCTGCCGGCCGGCGAACTCGTCACGGCCTGGGATGTCGGGCACGTACGGGCACTCCCACGTACCGGTGGCGGAGATGACGTACCGGGCCAGCCAGCTCCCGTCGTCGGTCTGCACCGCCAGGCGCTCCCCGGCGCGCCGCACCTCATGGACCCGGACCGGCCGGCGCACCCGCAGGTCGTACCGCTGCTCGTAGGCCCGTAGGTAGTCCACGACATGCCCGGCGGTCGGGAACTCCTCGCCCTCCTGCCGAGGCATCCCCCACCCCAGCAGCGGGCTGTACTCCGCCGGAGAGAACAACCGCAACGAGTTCCAGCCATGCCGCCACGCGCCACCCGGCTGCGACTGGCCGTCGAGGATGACGTAATCCAGACCGGCTCGGCGCAGGTAGTAGCCCACCGCCAAACCCGCCTGCCCACCTCCTACGACCGCCACATCACACGATCCGGCCACGCTCCGGCACCTCCTCCGCCCGCAGATCATCATGCCGAGCGGCTGAAGATGCCGACACGCGGGCCGACGCCCACACCCCCGTCCGGGCACGGACGCGGCCGGTAGCAGGAGATCCCTACCCCCCGACCGCCGGTGGGCCTCGTACCGGGTTCCGCCAGCGCATTGATGGTGTTGGTGCAACGATGCATGACGTGGGAACCCCGAAAACCGCCGCACCCGCTGTTGTCTCGCCGCTCGCCGGCGAGCCGATCAAGCGCGCCGACGCCGAACGGCTCGCGGGAGTGCTGAAGGCCGTCGCCGACCCGGCCCGCCTGCGACTGCTCAGTCTGATCCAGTCCGCTCCCGAGGGTGAGGCGTCCGTCAGTGACCTCACCGCGCCGCTCGGCCTCTCCCAGCCGACCGTGAGTCATCACCTGCGGATCCTCACCGAGGCCGGCCTGCTCGAGCGCGAGAAGCGGGGCGTCTGGGCGTACTACCGCCTGGTGCCGTCCGCGATCGCGGCAATCGCCGAACTGCTGACGCCGCCCCGCAAGCGGGCGACCAGGAAAACCCGCTAAGCGCCACTGTCAAAGACCGCCGGCGCCGGCCCTGCCGACAATTGGATCCGCTCTGGTCGCGGCCGGTTTCATCCCGCCGAGAAGGTCCCGGCAGCGCTCTCGATTCCACAACCCACCGCTGGGCAAGCCCGCGGCCGGGTCGCTGACCACTTGGACTCGGTCACGCTGAAGGTATGGCTGTCACGGCCACGCAACTGCGGCGACGGGCCAACCGCCTGCCCTCGCTGGTGCGGGCGCCGGTGCCGGGGAGTGCGGATTATCATCCGAACCGCCACTGGGCTTCTTCGAGGAAGTCCGCGTGCTGGGCTTCCTCCCACTCCCGCATGCTCCGGTACCGGTCTCTGCAGTACCGCCGCTGCAGGTGATCGACGAACTGGGTCCGCTCGGCGTCGTTCGCCAGCCGCAGCCCTCGGTCGTCGTTGCCCGCTTGCAATACGACACCACCGTCGGGCTCAACGGTCAGGGTGATCTCGTCGTCACGCGGATCAGGAGCACGAGCGGCCAAGTACGCCAAGTAGATGTAGCGGTAGTCGAACTCGTCGTGTCGGTCGTGCACCCAGTCAAGCCATTGATCGGCCTGCGCCAAGGTCCACGGTTCCATACGCCCCTCCCCTAGATCCCCGCCGGGGCCACGCCACCCTTCTGTCATAGATCCAAGGCTATTGAATGGCCGCCACCCACCCGTGCGGACAGCGCGGCCACGTGGCACGCCCACCGCAACTGTTGTCACAGTCGGCAGCGGGTGGCGGATGAGGCGGCAAGCCTGGGCTTGAGCTCGCCGCCCGCTGACCACGTCACTGGCATCCGGCCATACGCCTCCTCGCCTCGGAAGCCCGCACCTGCTCTCAATTCGCAACCCGCCCGGTGGGAACCTGAGGGCTAGGAGCGCGCGGCCGCCATGGGGCGTCAGGAGCTGCAAGTGTTCAGCATGCTCTGCAGGGCGGACTTCTCCGACGACCGCAGGGTCAGCCCCCAGGTGTACTTCACGGTGATCCACATCTTGTGCGGCTGCCAGGTGGACGGGCCTGAACCTGACCGACGACCCGGAAACACAAACGGTGCGGGCAAGTGTAGATCTTGCCACGCACCGTTGGGAATCTGTTGGTGTCCGAGGGGGGACTTGAACCCCCACGCCCTATACGGGCACTAGCACCTCAAGCTAGCGCGTCTGCCATTCCGCCACCCGGACCTGCTCGTCCAGCCTACCCTGTCGGCCGAGGTGATCTTCTCACCGGTTCGGCCGCCCCGGTGGGCCGCACGGGGCATTACTGTACACGGCCCAGGTGGATCATGCACATCGCCGCCACCCCGCCACTTTTCCGCAGCTCAGCGCACCGCCGCGGCCGCCCGCGCCGGCACTCCGTACCGGATCCCGGGGGGTGGGTAGCGAGGAACCGGCGATTCCGGGCAGCATTGCTCACGTGTCCCACCCCTCCCCCCTGACCGCCGCTCAACACCAGGCCCTCGCGCTGCGCTCCGCGGGTGACCTGACGACCGCCCGCCGCCTGCTCGCCGACACCATCGCGGCGGCCCGACCGGCGTTCGGGGAGGACCACCCCGACGTACTGGCCACCGGCCACCTGCTCGCCCGCCTGCACCGCGAGGCCGACGACCCGGCCGCCGCCCGCCGGGTGCTCGAAGAGGCCTACGCGGCCGGCGAGCGTCGCCGCGGCGACGCCGACCCGTTGATGCTCGCGCTCAGTTTCGACCTCGCCGGGGTCGCCGAGGAACTCGGCAACCGGCACGAGGCCCGCCGCAACTACACCCGCGTGGCCACCGCCGGGCCCGCCGTGCTCGGTCCGGACCACCCCGCGGTACGCGCAGCCCGCCAGTACCTCGGCGGCTCCGCCGCCGCTCCCGTCCCGCCCGGCCCGCCCCCCGGCGGCTCCGCCGCCGCCGCCGGTCACCAACCGGATCCCGGGGCGCTGTCCGGGCCGACCATGTCGCTGCCGGCAGTGCAGCAGCCGTACCCACCGCAGCCCGCTCCGCCGCACCCCGGCGCGCCCGCGACGCCCGTTCCCGCGCCACCGGTGCCCGGCGCCGAGTGGGCACCGGCATCCGGGCCGGCCCGACCGGCCCCCTGGGCACCGCCCGCCTCCGGTCCGCCGGCGCACCTGCCGCCACCGCCACCGGTCCCTCCCCTGCCGACCGGCGCCTCGGCCGCCCCGCTGCCCCCGCCCCCGGTCGTCCCCCCGCCGACGTCCGCGCCGCCGACCTCGGCTTTCGGCCCGGGTGCCGCTCCGGGCAGCGGGTCGAGCGACTGGGGGGCCACCACGGAGGCGACGACGCGGTTCCCCGCGCCGCCCGTCACCGGCCCGGCCGTCCCGGCACCACCGCCGGTCGCCGCCGTCCCGCCGGCACCCGGGGTCACGCCGGTCGCGCCCCCGCCCGTTCCGGCACCACCGAGCGTGCCCGGCCCGGTTCCCCCTGCGCCGCACCCGGCGTCGTACACAGCCGGCTCGGCGCATCCCGCCCCGTCGGCGCCGGTACCGCTCACGCACGCGCCCGTCGTGCCGCCCGGGCCGCGCCCCACGCCGCCGGTCGGGTCGATGCCCCCCGCGTCCCACGTGGCGCCGCCGGTCGTACCGATGCCGGCACCGCCGAGCCCGCCGCCGTCCGGCGTGCCGACCAGGCCCACGTCCAGCCCGGTGCCTCCGGTCGCACCGGCGCCGGTACCGCCCGCGCCGACGCCGCCGGTCACTGCCGCACCGCAGGCAGGCGGGGCGTCGGTCCCCTTGCCGCCGGCGCCGGTCATCCCGCTTCCGGCCCAGCCGGTGTCGACGCCGCCGGTGCCCGGCACGGCGCCTGGCGCGCCGACCTCCGGCGTGCCCGGACCGCCGGCTCCGCCCACCGCTGCCGTGCCACCGGCTCCGCGGCTCCCGGCCCCGACCTCTGCCCCACCCGCCGCCGGCGTGCTTCCGCCGCCGCCGGCCATCCCGGTCTCCGCCCCGCCGACATCCGGTCCGCCGATCCCGGCGCCCACGTCGGCCGTGCCGGCGACGGGTGTCCCGTCACCTGAACCGCCGGTCCGGCCGGCCGCCGCAGCGGGTGAGCGGACCGACGCCCCCGCGTCGGCGCCGGGGTGGGACAAGCCGACCATCCAGGTGCGGCAGATCGGTCCGCTGCTCCGGGAGGAGGCCGAGCGGCTCGCCGCCTCGCGGCCCCCGGATGCGACCGCTCCGATGAGCATCCCGCCCGTCAGCGCGCCACCGGCGAGCAGCCCGCCCGTCAGCGCACCACCGGTGAGCGCGCCGCCCGTCAGCGCACCACCGGTGAGCAGCCCACCCGTCAACACGCCACCAATGAGCGCGCCGCCCGTCAACGCGCCACCAATGAGCGCGCCGCCGATGAGCGGGCCGCCAGTGAGCGGGCCGCCAGTGGGCCGGCCGCCCGCCGGGACCTCCGTCGCGGAAGCCGCGTCCGCCGGGCCATCCACGGGCGAGCGGGCGCCGGGCTCGCCGGTGAGCGGGCGGCCGTCGCCGGGCACCGCGCGGGACGGCCAGTCCTCGGTGGAGTCAGCCGGCCCCGACGCGCGGCCGGTGCAGGGCCCGTCGGCCGGGGTCGTGCCGGTCAGCGGCGGCCCCCTGCCGCCCGCGCCGGCCAACACGCCTACCCCGCGGATTCCGGACAGCGACGCGTCCGCTGACGGCGGGCACCTGGCCGCGCCACCCGTGAGCGGGCCGCCGGCAAGTGCTACCCCACCGCCCGGCCATCCGATGAGCGGGCCACCCGGCCATCCCGTGAGCGGGCCACCCGGTTATCCGGTCGGCGGCGCGCCCGGTCACCCGGTGAGCGGTCCGCCGGCAGCGGCGCCGGTCAGCGCCTCACCCGTGCCGCCGTGGGGCATGACCGCGCCGCCGTGGAGCAGCGCCGCCCCGCCGCAGGCCCTCGACCGGCCCGGCGACCGCCGTCCCGAGCCGGTCGTGGAGACGCCCGACACGGTGCGGCCCGACACGGTGGACGCCGGTCCGGACCCCGCGCCGGAGAGCGGCGACGACGCGCCCCGGTCCCTGCCGGTCTACGACGGGTTGCTCGACTTCCCCGAGTCGCAGCAGCCGGCTCCGGAGCCGTACCCGGGTCAGGAGGCCTGGCCGGCGGTGCCGCCGGCGTTCCACCAGCCGGCCGCGTACCCGGTGGCGGAGGAGCCGGAGCCGCGCGGCCGCAACCGGACGGTGGTGGCCGTGGTGGCGGGCGCCGTGGTGGTCGTGGTGGCGGCGGTCGTCGGCGTGGGCGCGGTGCTGCTCAACCGCGATCCCGCGCCACCGCCCGCGCCGACGCCGACCGCGGCCAGGCCGAAGGTCAGCGGTCCGCCGCCGGGTGAGCTGAAGTTGCAGGACGACACCACGACGATCACGGTCACCTGGACCGACCCGACCGGCGGTGGGGTGCCGTTCGTGGTGGCCGGCGGGCGGGCCGGGCAGAAGCTTGGGGTGATGGCCACTGTGGACGCCGGGCAGACCCGCTACACGGTGAACGGGCTGAGTCCGAAGCTGGACTACTGCTTCACGGTGCTGGCCGTGTACTCGACGGACACCTACGCCACCTCGGGCCAGGTCTGCACGGACCGGGAGGGCGGCACGACGCCCAACTGAGCGCCCGCACGACACGCTCGGTGTCCACAGGAGGACGGTGCGGGTTTCACCGGTCCCCGGCGGCCCCTATGATGGCTCCCGGCTCTGGGGAGGGTCGACCGCGCGCGCCGCCCTCCCCCACCGACTCGGGGAGGCAGCCGCAAGTGACCACCATCGAGAGCGTCACGAGCACCGGGCCGGAGACGGCCCGCCCCCGGTCCCGGATGCGGGGCGGGCTGGTGACCATCGGCACCGTGGCCGCGCTGCTGGCGGCCATGGGGTTGACCGTGCTCGGGCTGGGCGCCGCCGACAACGCGGTGGCCAACTACGACGCCTCCTCCTGGTTGTGGAGCACCAGTCGCAGCGAGCTGGCCCGGGTCAACGGGGTCACCGCCCGGGTGGACACGCGGATGGAGGTGCCCGGTGGGCGCCGGCACCAGATGCAGGTGGCCCAGACCGACCGGCTGCTGATCCTGCGCGATCTGAACACCGGCCAGGTCAGCTCGCTGGACCTGGCCACCCTCCAGATCACGGCGACGACGCCGACCGCACCGGGCCTCGGGGTGAGCGTCGCGCTGCACGAGGACTCGGCGTTCGTCGTGGACGCGGTGCAGGGCATCGTCCGGCAGCTGGACCCGCGGTCGCTGACCCCGGTGGGCGAGCCGGTGCGCTACCCGCCGGGCATCACCGGCGGGGCGTTCGACGGCACCGGCAAGCTGTGGATCGCGGTGCCGAGCGAGGGCACCGTGTCGGCGGTCACCGCCGCGGAGCTGCCGGCCACGCCGGGGGACGCGCCGTCCGGCGGGCTCAGCCCGAAGCGGGTGGAGACCTACGAGGTGGCCGAGCCGGCCCACGAGCTGGTGGTGTCCACGCTGGACGACGGTGTCGCGGTGCTCGACCGCACCTCCGCCTCGCTGGTGAGCGTGCGGGCGGGCCGGACGCAGCGGGCCAACCTGACGATGACCGCACCGGGCAGCCTGCCGACGCGCACCACCGGCCCTCAGGTGCCGGTCACGGTGAGCGGTGAGCGGAAGGTGCACGTGGTCCGCGACGCCGCCGAGGTGCACCGGTTCACGGTGCCCGGCGCGGGCGGGGAGCTCAGCCCGGCGGTGGCCTGGGCGGGCCGCTTCTACTGTGCCGACGAGACGACCGGCACGGTCTACTCGTTCGACGCGAACGGGCAGCTCGTCGACACCATCAAGGGCTCCGGCCGGCCCGGGCCCATGGAGCTGGAGGTCCGCGAGAACCACCTCTTCATCAACCCGCCGAACTCGTCGACCGCGCAGGTCGTGGACGACCGGAATCAGGTCCGCGAGGTCAACAAGTACGCCAACGACGTGCTCGGCGGCGACCCGCCGCCGGTTGCCCCGCCGCCGCCTCCCCCGAAGAAGCCGAAGGTGGGCAAGCCCGGCGCGCCGCGCGCGGTGACGGCCGCCGCCGGGAACGCGTCGGCGCGGGTGAGCTGGCAGGCGGCCGCGTCCAACGGCGCCGAGATCACGAGGTACGTGGTGGAGGGCGGCGGCCAGCGCCACGAGGTGGGCGCGAACCAGCGGGCCTTGGAGATCACCGGGCTGACCAACGGGGAGACGTACACGTTCTCGGTGCACGCCGTGAACGCCAAGGGCGACGGGCCGGCGCGCCGGAGCAACCCGGTCACGCCGACCGCCGCCGTGCCGGACCCGCCGGCCAGCGTGACCGCGGAGGCGCGGCCGGACGGGACGGTGCTGGTGAAGTGGCCGGCCGCGAACGGCCAGGGCAACACGGTCACGAAGTACGCGGTGACCGCCAGCTCGGCCGGCGCGACCGCCCCGGCCGGCGAGTCGCCCAAGACCGAGCTGGTCATCCCCGCGGGCCAGCTGGAGTACGGCACGCAGTACGCCTTCACCGTGACCGCGGTGAGCGACAAGGGGGCGGGATCGAAGGCGTCGCCGGTGAGCAACACGGTCGTGCCGTTCACCGCTCCGGCCGCACCCACCGAGCTGCAGGCGTCCACGGTGGCCGACCAGCCCGGCACCATCGCGGTGCAGTGGGCGCCGGCGGTGGAGAACGGCCGGCCCGTGACGAAGTACGTGGTCGAGGCCGCCGGCAAGACCACCGAGGTGACCGACGTACGGACCACGATCGGCGGGCTCGGCGACGGGCAGAACGTCACCGTGAAGGTGAAGGCGGTCAACGAGGCCGGTCCGGGTGCGGAGGCCAGCACCACGGCCCGCACGGTGGCCGCGCCCCGGGTCACGGTGACCGGCTCGTCGGCCGACGCCACCTCCGTGACGGTGACGTTCACCGTCGACGCGGGCGGTGGGCGGGCGACCTGCTCGGCGACCGTCCCGGGGGAGACACCCGCGACCGGGAGCTGCTCCAGCCTGCGGGTGACGGGCCTGACGCCGGGTACCGCGTACACGGTGACGGTGACGGCGAGCAACGCGGCCGGCAAGGGCACCGCGACCCGGGCGCAGAGCACGGACGCGCTCTACGGGATCGCCACCTGCAACAACGGTCCGGACGGCGACCAGCGCACCTACTGCAATGCCGAGGTGGACGGCCGCAACGGCAACGAGATCTTCTCGGTGCCGCAGCAGCTCAACAGCAAGCAGGTCGGGTGGGCGAAGCCGGGCAGCCGGTTGAAGGCGTACTGCAAGAAGCAGGGTGAGAACGTCGACGCCTGGATCTACAACAACCAGAAGCAGAGCACCTGGTGGGTGCAGGTCGAGTACTCGGGCAGGAACTACATCCCCTGGGCCTGGCTGAACCTGGAGGGTGGCGACAACATCAACCTCCTGCCCACCTGCTGACCGCGCCGCACCGAGGAGCACCCCGCACGTGAACACCCACGAACCGCTCACCCAGCCGGAGGTGCAGGGCTTCGCCGCCCTGGCCGCCCGGCTGGCCGAGAACGTCAACGCGGTCGTGCTGGGCAAGCCGCAGGTGGTCCGGCTGGCGCTGACCGCTCTGTTCGCCCAGGGGCACGTGCTGCTCGAGGACGTGCCCGGGGTGGGCAAGACGACGCTGGCCCGGGCCATCGCGGCGACCGTCAAGGGCCAGTGGCGGCGCATCCAGTTCACCCCGGACCTGCTCCCCTCGGACGTGTCCGGCGTGACGATCTTCAACCAGGCCAGCCGGGGCTTCGAGTTCCACCCCGGGCCGGTCTTCGCGAACATCGTGATCGCCGACGAGATCAACCGGGCCTCGCCGAAGACCCAGTCGGCGCTGCTGGAGGTCATGGAGGAGCGCACGGTCACCGTGGACGGCGTACGCCATCCGGTGCCGCAGCCGTTCCTCGTGGTGGCCACCCAGAACCCGGTGGAGATGGACGGCACCTACCGGCTGCCCGAGGCCCAGCTCGACCGGTTCCTGGTGAAGCTCTCCGTCGGCTACCCCGACGAGGCCGTCGAGGTGGAGGTGCTGCGCGGCGCCACCCTCCGCTCCCCCGACTCGCTCACCGCGGTCACCGACACGGCCACGGTCGGGGAGATGGTGAAAATGGCCCGGCGGGTGCACATCGCCGAGCCGCTCTACGCGTACGCGGTGCGGCTGGCCGCGGCGACCCGCACCCATCCGCAGGTGCGGGTCGGCGTCAGTCCCCGGGGCGTGATCGCGCTGACCCGTGCGGCGTGCGCGTACGCGCTGATCGACGGTCGGGGCTGGATCATGCCGGAGGACCTGAAGACGCTGGTCGAGCCGGTCTTCGCCCACCGGTTGCTGCTCACCCCCGACGCGCAGGTGCGCGGGGTGACCCCGGCCGACGTGCTGCGCCAGGCGGTCGCCTCGGTGCCGGTGCCGCTGCCGTCGGGGCAGCCCGCCCCGGTCCACGGCTGAGCGGTGGGAATCACTGCCCGGGGTGTCGGGCTGCTCGTGGCCGCCGTCGTGCTGCTCGGCGTGGGCTTCCGGTACGCGTACCCGGAGCTGACCGTGCTCGGCGCGGCGGCCGGCGTCGCGGTCGGGTACGCCCTGGTCACGGCCGCCTGGCGGCCCCGGCTGACGGTCGAGCGGGTGGCCGACCCGGACCGGGTGGCGCGGGGTGAGCCGGCGGCCATGGTGCTGACCGTGCGCAACACCGGCCGGCTGCGGGCGGCGAACCTGGTGGCCGAGGACCGGTGCGGCGGGCGGCTGGTGCCGGTGCCGCTGCTGCGGTTGCGTCCGGGGCGGGACACCGAGGTGCGCTACCCGGTGCCGACCCGGCGCCGCGGGGTGGTGCCGGTCGGGCCGCTGCGGGTGACTCGGCGCGACCCGCTGGGGCTGGTGGCGCTGGCCCGCGCGTACGGGGATGCGGTGCCGGTGTGGGTGCACCCGCGCATCCATCCGCTGTCGGCGGTGCCGACGGGCGCCGGCCGGAGCCTGGACGGGCGCACCGACAGCGTGCCGCACGGCTCGATCACCTTCGACTCGCTGCGGGAGTACGTGGTCGGGGACGAGCTGCGCCGGGTGCACTGGCGGACCAGCGCCCGGGTGGGCGAGCTGATGGTGCGGGAGAACGTGGACACCAGCCTGCCCCGGCTCGTGGTGGTGCTGGACAACCGGGCGGCCGCCCACCCGGACCGGTCCGGAGGGCTGGCCGAGTCGTTCGAGTCGGGGTGCGAGGCGGCGGCGTCGGTGGTGGCCGCCGCGACCCGGGAGGACCTGCCCGTGAGCCTGCTGCTGGTCGTGCCACCCGCCGAGGAGGCCGTCGGGGCGTACGGGCCGCTGGACCGGCTGGCCGCCGTGGAGCTGGCCGACGGCGGGGAGGACGTGCTGCGTACCGCGCTGGGCCGGCTGCGGCAGGACCGGCTCGGCGACACGCTGGTCTTCCTCACCGGGCCGGGCGCCCGCGGCGACCTGGGGCACGTGGGCGCGTTGCGCCGCGCGTACCCGTCGGTGGTGGTCGGGATGTTCGGGGCGGCGGAGCCGACGGCGGCCGGCGCGGCGGGCCTCGTGGTGGTGGACGCGGCCGACGGCGCCGAGTTCGCCGCCGAGTGGGACGGGATCCGCCGGTGGTGACGGTGACCCCGCTGCGCCCGGCGGCCGAGGCGCCGGCCGGGCCGGCCGGTGGCGGTCCGGGTGCCGTGGCGCGGGTGCTGCGGGCCGTGCCGGTGCCGCTGGCGCTGATCGTCATGATCGCCCTGGCCGGTGTGGTGCTCGGCCGGGTCTACGCGGACCCGCTGCTGACCCGCCTGACGGCCGGCGCGGCGGTCGGCTCGGTGCTGGTGAGCGTGGCCGCGCGGCGGCTGCCGTCCTGGCTGGTGGCGCCGCTGTCGGTGACCGCCCTGGCCGGCTGGGCGCTGCTGTCGCTGCGGCTGGCGGCGGCGCACGCGGCGGTGCCCGGCGGGCTCGGCGAGGTGGCGGCGGACGCCGCCCGTAACGCGATCCCCCGGCTGCTCACCGCGATGATCCCGGTGCAGCCGGCCCCGGACACCGTGCTGGTCCCGGTGGTGGCCGCCTGGCTGGCCGGGCTGGCCGCCGCCGAGGTGGCGCTGCGGGCCGGGCGGGTGCTGCTCGGCTACCTGCCGCCGGTGCTGCTCTACGGCGGCGCGCTCTACGTGGTGGGGCCGAACGCGGGTCCGGCGGTCGGGCCTACGGTGCTGTTCGCCGCGGTCGCCGCTGTGGGGCTCGCGGTGCCCGGCGGGCGGCCCGGCGGCCCGGCCGGCGCCGACCCGGTGGCGGGCCTGGCCCCGGCGGTGCGCGCGGCGGTGCGGCTGCGGCTGTTCGCGGCGGGCGCGGCCGGTGTGGCCGTGGTGGTGGCCCTCGCGGCGCTGCTCGCCCCGGTGGTGGCCGGCCAGGTCGACGACCGCCCGGTGGACCCGCGCCGCTACGTGGAGCCGCCGCAGGTGGAATCGCTGGACGAGAACCCGCTGATCCGGATCTCCGGGTGGGCGCTGAACCCGGACCAGAAGCTGCTCGACGTGCGCACCGAGGGAGGCGCGGCGGGCGGAGTGCCGCCGCGGATCCGGCTGGCGGTGCTCAGCAACTACGACGGGGTGACCTGGCGGGTGGGCGCCACGTACCGCAACGCGGGGCGGATCCTGCCGGCCACCGAACCGGTGCCGGGCACCGCCACCGACCCGGTGCGCCAGAAGATCACCGTGGCCGACCTGACCGGGCGGCTGCTGCCCGCCGTGCCCACGGCGCGGGAGGTGACCGGCGCGCGGGTGGCGTACGACCCGGAGACCGGGACGCTCATCCGGCCGGAAGGGCTGGCGCCGGGACTGCGGTACGAGGTCACCTCGGCCCGGGAGCAGCCGGACCTGAACCTCGTCAGCACGGCGAACGTACCGGCCGGCGACGCCGTGGCCCGGGTGCTGCGTGTGGCCGACGGCGCGCCGGAGCAGATGCGCCGGCTGGCCAGCCAGCTCGCCGAAGAGAACGGCGCCCCGTGCGCCCGGGCCGCCGCGATCGCGGACTTCCTCGCCGAGCACTACCGGGTGACCGCCGACGCGCCGAGCGGGCACGCGTACCCGAACCTGGGGTTCTTCCTGTTCGGGCCGCGCAACGGCGGCGGGCAGCGCGGCACGTCCGAGCAGTTCGCGGCGTCGTTCGCGGTGCTGGGCCGGCTGGCCGGCCTGCCCACCCGGGTGGTGGTCGGTTTCGAGCCGAAGGCGGACGGGCCGGTCCGGGCGGCGGACGCGTACGCCTGGCCGGAGGTGCTGTTCGAGGGCGTCGGCTGGGTGCCGTTCGACCCGATGCCGCGCCCGGACGAGGAGCCGCGCCCCGTGGAGGAGGACTTCCGGCCGAAGCCGGAGGACCCGCCCCCGTCCGAGGTGCCGGCGCCGACCGTGGAACCCACGGCCACGCCGCCAGCGGAAGCCGGCGCCGACCGGCGCGGCGGCCAGGCCGGGCCGGGTACGCCGGTGCTGGTCGGCGGCGGTGTCGGGGCCCTGGTGCTGCTGGTCGGGGTGCTGCTGCTGGTCCTGGCCGTGCTGCGCCGCAACCTGAGCCGCGGCCGGTTGGGCCACGGTGATCCGGGCCGCCGGATCGCGGGCGCCTGGCGGGAGCTGACCGACGCGCTGCGGCTGGCCGGCCACCCGGCCGGCGCGGATCTGGCGGCGGCGGAGGTCGCCGACCATGCCCGCCGCACCCTCGACGAGGCTCAAGCGGCCGACGGCGGCCCGGCGGAGGCGACCAGGGACCGGCCGGGCGGGGCGGTCGACGAGCTGGCCGGGCTGCTCAACCAGGTGGGGTTCGCCCCGGGCAGCGTGACCACCGAGCAGGCGGAGCGGGCCGCGGCCCTGGCCGGGGGGTACGTGTCGGCCCTGCGCGACGCGCGCGCCCGGTGGCGGCGGCTGCTGTGGCGGGTGCACCCCGGTCCGCTGCGCTGGCGTCGCTGACCTCCGAGGGCTGGCGCGGACCACCGAGCCTCGTTCCGGGGCCGACGCGTCGTTTGAGCGGACGCGGATGTTGCACCGTTCTTCCGGGATCCGCGGTTACCTCCTGTGGCCGGCCGTCGTGGCGGCACCGACGCCTCCCCGCCCGGCCGGCCCGGGTCGGGTGTCGCGCCAGGAAATGTCCTGACCGGCGATGCAACCCCCAGCGCCCGACGGGGCGTGACTATCCCCGACAAAAGAATCGGAGGCTGGCATGGGTGACCGCGACGCGGCGTTCGCGGAGTACTTCGCGGCGAGATCGGATGCGATGCGTGGTACGGCGTACCTGCTCTGCGGCGACTGGCACCGGGCGGAGGATCTGGTCCAGAGCGCGTTCACGAAGCTCTATCTGGCCTGGAACAGGGTTTCCCGGCACGAGGTGCTCGACGCCTACGTACGGCAGATCCTGGTCCGGACCTTCCTGGACGAGCGGCGGCGCGGCTGGTGGCGACGGGAGCGGGTGGGCGGGGAGGGCGCGGAACGGCCGGCACCGCCGGAGTCCCCGGAGAACCGGCTGGTGCTGCTCCAGGCGCTCGCCGCGCTGGCGCCGCGCCAACGGGCGGTCCTGGTGCTCCGTTACTGGGAGGACCTGTCCGTCGAGGACACCGCCGCACTGCTTGGGTGCTCGGCCGGAACGGTGAAGAGCCAGGCCGCCCGGGGCCTGGAGAACCTGCGGGAGCTGGTGCAGCCCGCATACAGCGCGATCGAGAAGGGGGACCGATGAAGGGGGAAGAGCTGCGCGAGGCGCTGCGTCACGAGATGGCCGGCGTCGTACCACCGCCGCCGCTGGACGCAACGACCGCGCTCGGCGCGGCACGGCGTACCCGGGCGCGACGGCGTACCGGCTGGGCCTGCGCCGGGTCTGCGGCGGTGGTGCTGGCGGTCGCCGGCGTCGCGGCGGTCGGCACCACGGGGGCGGGCGTCCCGGGCACCGGCACCGCCGGTCCCGGCGGGTTGAGCCCGGCGGCGTCCGGGACGAAGCCCAGCCCGGCTCCGTCGGCGCCGGAGACCGCGTCGCCGTGGCCGACCGGCCCGGACGGCCGCCCGCAGGAGGACCGGACCGCGAGAGCGGGCAACCGGCACGACCAGGCGGTCCGGCTGCTCAACGAGTTGATCTCCGCGGTGCCGGCCGGATACGTCGTGCCGGAGAACCGGCCGAACCAGCCCGTGGACGACGACCCGCAGCGCAGCAGCCAGGCCGAGTTCGAGGACAGGGTGGAGGGCGTCGACGTGTGGCGCTACACATCCACCGCCACCGTGACCCAGGGAGACCGGACGGGGCGCGTACTCGTCGAGGTGTACACCCGCGGGAACACTCTGCCGACCGAGCCGTGTGCCCTGACCCGGCAGTTCTGGGGTATGCAGGGCGAGTGCCAGGTGGTGACCGTCGGAGAAGCGAAGGTCGGGGTGGTCGTCCGCCCCACCGTCGACCGGCGGTTCGAGCAGTGGTCGGCCTACCGACACCCGGACGGCGTGGTCACCTTCGTCGCGCAGACCCCGAACTTCGGCAGCCCTCAGCACGGACTGGCGAAACTGCCGTTCACCGTGCCGCAGCTCGCGGCCCTCGCCATGGACGATCGGTTCCACCTGCAGTGATCAGGCGTCGTGGCCCGGCCGACAACTTACCGGCCGGGCCCGGTCCGTCGCGGCCGCTCAGCTAACCGGCCCGGCGGCCCGCAGCTTGCGGACGAGTTTGCGCAGCCCGGCCTGCCAGCCGTCGGGGTCCTCGGCGCGGCGGCGCGCGTAGGCGGCCACCTCCGGGTGCGGCAGGATGAGGAACCGCTCCTCGGCCAGCCCCGCGATGGTGGCGTCGGCGACCTGGTCGGGGGTGAGCACCGCGCCGGACGCGGCGATCACCCGGGCGCCCAGGTGCCCTTCGGCCAGGCCCCCGGCGAGCATCGGGGTGTCGACGCCCTGTGGGCAGAGCGCGCTGACCCGGACGCCGACGTCCCGGTAGGTGATGGCCAGCCACTCGGCGAGGCCGACCGCCGCGTGCTTCGTCGCCGTGTACGGTGCGTCGCCCACGGCGGTCAGCACCCCCGCGGCCGAGCAGGTGAAGAGCAGGTAGCCCTGGCCGCGGCGGAGCATCGCCGGCAGCGCCGCCCGGGCGCTGTGCACGTGCCCGAGCACGTTGACCCGCCAGGCGCGGTCCCAGTCGGCGTCGGGCGCCTCCACTCCCCCGCCGGTGGCCACCCCGGCGTTGGCGCAGAACAGGTCGATCCTGCCGTAGCGGCGCTCGGTCTCGTCGACCAGCGCGCGTACCTGCGCCTCGTCGGTGACGTCGAGCCCGACGCCGTGCGCCACCGGGCCGATGCCCTCGGCCACCGCGCGGGCCGCCGGGGCGTCCAGGTCGGCCACGACGACGGCGGCGGCGCCCTCGGCGGCGAACCGCCGGCCCAGCGCCGCACCGATGCCGCCCGCCCCGCCGGTGATCACGGCCACCCGATCGGTCAGGTTCATCTCAGCCCGCCTCCCCGCCGGTCGCGCCGAGCCGCGGGAGCAGCCCCGCCCAGGCCGCCGCGCCGCCGGCGGTCAGCTCCGGTGTGGGCAGCACCGCCAGCACCGGCACGTCCACGCCGTGGTCGGCGTACCGGCGGGCCCGGGCGGCGCACTCCTCGGGCGGGCCGTGCAGGATCAGCGCGTCGACCACCTCGTCGGGCACCGCCGCCGAGGCGCCCCGCCGGTCGCCGGCCGCCCACGCCTCCCACATGGGACCGAGGCTGTCCTGCCGCCCCAGCCAGCGGTGGAAGGCCGCGTACGCCGGCACGGTGAGGTAGCCGGTGATCAGCCGGCGGCCCAGCGCCCGGGCGTAGGTGGCGTCCTCGGTGGGGCAGACGAAGATCCGGGCGGCGACCTCGAAGCCGGGGCGGCGCTCGCCCAGCTCGCCCAGGGCGGTCGGCACGTCGTCGGCGGCCAGCCAGTTGAGGATCACCCCGTCGGCCTCGGCGGCGGCGAGCCGCAGCATGCCGGGGCGCAGCGCGGCCAGCAGCACCGGCGGCGGCACGGCCGGCGGGCGTTCCAGGGTGAACCGCCGGACGGTGAAGGTGTCGTAGACCTCGTCGACGGTGTCCCCGCGCAGTGCCGCGCGCAGGAAGCGCAGCACGTCGCGGGTCCGTTTGAACGGCTCGTCGAAGCGCACCGCGTTCCAGTCCCGGACGAGCACCGGCGAGGAGGCGCCGATGCCCAGCGCGAAGCGGCCGGGCGCGGCCTCGGCGAGGGCGGCGGCGCTCATGGCGAGCAGCCCCGGTCCCCGGGTGAAGACCGGGGCGATGGCGGTGCCGAGGCGGAGCCGCGGCTGCCAGGCGACGGCGAGCGCCAGCGGGGTGAACGCGTCGGTGCCGGCGACCTCCGACGACCAGACGTCGGTGAAGCCGGCCCGGTCGAGCGCCGCGTAGACCGCGGCGTGGTCGGCGAGCGGGACGCCGGCCAGCGGCACCGTCATGCCCCATCGATTCGTCACCGGTCGATCGTGCCCGGTCGCCGTCGCCGGGGGCAAGATCCCGACCGGCGGCTCCCGGCCCGGCGTAGCGCCGGACTCGCCGAGCCGGGGACGCGATATGCCCGATCCGCCGTACCCGGCCCGGAAAGAGTGTTACGAACGCCAGATGGGGTGGTCCGAGGGCGGGAGGCCGCGGTGAAGACTTCCGAACCGGCCGCGCTCCGCCCCACAGAGGGGCCGAACCGGGCGACATTCCTGGAGCTCTTCTTCGACCTCGTGTTCGTCTTCGCGCTGACCCGGATCTCCGCTCGCGCCTTCGAGGACCTGGCGCTGGAAGGGGGGAAGACCGCCTGGACGGCGGTGACCGGAGGCGGCAAGACGCTGCTGCTGTTCCTCGCGCTGTGGGCGGTCTGGCAGGGCACCGCCTGGACCACCAGCCGCTACGACCCGTACCACATCTGGCTCCAGGTCATCGTGGTCATCGCGCTTGTCGGCAGCATGGTGATGGGCGTGGCCGTCCCCCGTGCCTTCAGCAGCACCGGGCTGGCCTTCGCCACCGCGTACGTGGTGGTGCAGGTGAGCCGGCCCGCGATCCTGCTGATGGTGCTGCGCCAGCTCCAGTACCGCCGGCTGAAGCTGCGCATGCTGATCACCTTCAGCGTGACCGGGACGCTCTGGCTGACCGGCGCGGTGCTGCCCACCGATCCCCGGGTGACGCTCTGGACGCTCGCGCTCCTGCTCGAGTACCTGGCGAACCGGGTCGGCTGGCCCGTGCCCGGGCTGGGCCGGTCGACCGTCTCCCGCTGGGACATCCACGGGGAGCACCTGGCCGAGCGCTACCAGCAGATCTTCCTCGTCGCGCTCGGCGAGACGATCCTGATTGCCGGGCTCGCCTACAGCCGGACCCCGACCGGCGCCGCCCGCACCGTCGCCTTCGCCGCCGCGCTGCTCACCTCGGTGCTGTTCTGGCGGATCTACGTGCAGCGGGCCGGGCAGATCCTGGGCGAGGCGGTGACCCGGGCCGCGCACCCGGCCACCATCGGCCGCTCCGCCGCCGACACCCACCTCATCATGGTGGCCGGCGTGGTGGCCACCGCGATCGGCTACGAGCTGGTCAACGAGCACCCGACCGGCCACAACCAGGCTGGCTGGGTCGCCATGATCCTCGGCGGTCCGGCGGTCTTCCTGCTCGGCCGGGCCCGCTTCGAGTACGAGGTGTTCGGCCGGGTGTCCCCGTCGCGCTGGGTGGCCGTCCTCGTCCTGGCGCTGCTCATGCCCCTGCTCAAGCCCGTGGTGCCGCTGGCCGCAGCCATCGCCACGCCGCTGGCCGCGGCGATCGCCACCCCGCTGGTGCTGCTCGGGGTGGCGGTGGCCGACGCCCGCCGCGCCTGGGGCCGCCCGCTGGAGGAGGCCGCCCCGCCGTACTGACCGCGCCCCGTGGCGACCGCCGACGCCCCCACCCCGGCGCTACCATCCGCGGGTGACCTTCTCGATCGTCGCCCGCTCCGCGGACGGCCTCCTGCACGGCGTCGCCGTGGCCAGCAAGTTCCTTGCCGCCGGGGCCCTCGTTCCGGCCGCCGAGGCCGAGGTCGGCGCGCTCGCCAGCCAGGCCCACGCCAACCTGGCGTACCGCGCGCAGGGGCTCACCATGCTGCGCACCGGAGTGCCCGCGGCCGACGTGGTGGCCGGCCTGATCGCCGCCGACCCGGGCCGCGACGACCGGCAGCTGGGCGTGGTCGGCACGACCGGCGACGGCGCCACCTGGACCGGGCCACGCTGCCACCCGTGGGCGGGCGGCCAGTCCGGCGACGGCTGGGCGGCGCAGGGCAACATCCTGGCCGGCCCGGAGGTCATCGACGCGCTACGGGACACCTGGCTCGGCGGGGCCGGCCTGCCGTTCCCGCAGCGGCTGCTCGCCGCCCTCGCCGCTGGCGACCGGGCCGGCGGCGACCGGCGGGGCCGGCAGAGCGCGGCCCTGTTCGTCGTGCAGCGGCACGGCGGCTACGCCGGCACCGGCGACGAGCTGGTCGACCTGCGGGTCGACGACCACCGCGACCCGGTCGGCGAGCTGGGGCGCCTGCTCGACATCCACACCCTGCTCTTCGGCAAGCCCGACCCGGCCACCCTGCTCGACCTCACCGGCCCGGTCGCCGACGAGGTGGCGGCGCTGCTGGCCACCGCCGGCCACCCGGTCGGCGCCGCCGGGGTGGAGGAGGCGCTCGACGCCTGGGCCGGCGTCGAGAACCTGGAGGAGCGCATCGTCCCCGGCCGCATCGACCCGATCGTCCTGGACCACCTGCGCCGCACCACCGGCGGCTGACCGGCGGCGGTCAGCCGCCGAAGGAGAGCCAGCGGAAACCGGTCCGGTCCAGCACCGCCCGCTCCGCATCGGTCAGCGGCACCCGGCCGGTGGCCTTGCGCACCAGGGTGAGCGCGTCCCAGCCGAGCCCGTCCGGGACGGACCCGCCAGTGAGCAGGTCGGCCACCACGGCCGCCGCCGTCGGGGTCAGCCAGGGCCGCCGGTCCAGCGCGTCGGCCAGGTCCAGGCCGTGCACCCCGACCTCCACCACCCGGGTACGCAGGAACTCCGTCAGCGCCATCGCGTCGCCGTGCCGGGTACGGACCAGCCGCCCCGGCGGCGCGGCGGCCACCGCCGCGTCCGCGGCCCGCCAGGCCCGCGCGAAGCCTTCCGCCACCTCGGGTACGCCGGGCAGCTCCCGCGCCTCCCGCCGGGCGCCGTCGATCCGGTCCCGGTCGACCTCGGGCGCGAACTTCGCCGCCCCGAAATAGCCGGCGGCGTCCACCTCGGCGCGCTCCGGGGCCGGCGCGGCGAGCATGCCGACCAGCCGGCCGGCGCCGGTGCGCACGTGCGCCAGCAGGTCCCGTACCGCCCAGGGCGGGCAGGGCGTGGGCCGGTCCAGGTCCGCCGGGTCGAGATCCCGCAGCACCTGCTCCAGCCGTGCGCACTCGTCGCGGAACGCCGCGCCTACCTGGTCCATCCGTCCTCCCCCGTCCGGTCCGTACCTCGGTGGTCCACCCTGCCAGCTGCCGTTTCGCCGCCCACCGGCCGGGTACGCGCCGGTGGACCGAGGAGAGGAGGCGCCGAACGATGGCCGGCATCATGCTCCGCAGCACCGCGTTCAACGACCACGACCTGCTTCCCGGGCGTTTCTCCCAGGAGGGCGGCAACGTCTCGCCCCCGTTGGAGTGGTCCGGGGCCCCGGACGGCACGGAGGAGCTGGTCCTCATCGTGGAGGACCCGGACGCGGGGAAGACTCCTTTCCTGCACTGGCTGGTGACCGACATCTCGCCGGATTCCGGCGGGGTCGCCGAGGGCGGCGTCCCGGAGGGCGGCCGGGAGTGGCCCAACAGCTTCGGCACGACCGGCTGGGGCGGCCCGCACCCGCCTCGTCACGAGGACCCGCACCGGTACTTCTTCCGCCTGTACGCACTGGAACGCCCGCTGACGCTGCCGGAGGCGCCGCAGGCCTCCGACGTGCACCGCGCGCTCGCCGACAAGGAGATCGCCAGCGGGACGATGGTGGGCACCTTCTACCGCTGACCCGCTCCGGGTGGCCGGCCGGCGACCCCGGCCGGTCAGCCCTTCCAGCGGGGCACGAGCCGGTGCACCGTCGCGAGGACCAGAGCGGACACCACGGCGATCGTGCCGGCGATGCCGGCCGCGCTGCCCGCGTACCCGATGAAGAGCGGGCGGCGGCCGAGCTCGTCGACGGCGACGGTGGACCGGTCGACCAGCCAGGACAGGGCGAACGCGGAGACGAGCAGGGCCGCGACGCCGCCGAGACCGAGCACGGCGGCGGCGATCCGGTGCGCGTCGGCCGGGGAGACCACGGCCCGTTCCCGCTGGAAGAACAGCAGCACCAGGCCGGCGACGGCGGCCCAGGCGCCGACCACGAGGTAGGCGGCGACGGCGTCGCTGGGGCGGTGCCAGCCGGCGGAGAGGGTGGCCACCCCGGCGGCGGCCGCGTAGCCGGCGCCCAGGAACGCGCCGGCCACGCGCAGCTTCGGCGGCAGCACCAGGATCAGCGCGACCGCCACGGACGCGGCCACGGCGGTGTGTCCGCTGGGCAGGCTGTTGCCGGCGGCGGCCCGTTCCGGGTCGATGCCGAAGTCGGGGCGGTCCAGGTAGCGCTTGAGCAGCTGGGTGCTGACGTTGGCGCCGGCGATGAGCAGGGTGGCGGTGACGGCGAGCGCCTTGCGGCCGCGGATCAGCGCGATGAAGCCGATCATCGCGGTGGCCGCCAGCAGCGACACCACCGACATGGCGTTGAGGATCCGGTCGACCGGCCCGTCGATGCGGTCCTGGCCGATGCGGTTGCCGGTCAGCGCCACGGTGTCCAGCCACTGGCCGAGCTGGGTGTGCACGCCGAAGCGCCACACCACCAGGAACGCGGCCGTCTGGGCCAGGGCCAGTACGACCAACCAGACCGCCGTCCAACCCCTTGCCGTCTCGCGCACCCGCACAACTTAACGGTCGGCGGGGCCCGGCGCTCGTCGGAGCTCCGCGGCTTCCGCGTAGGTTGGGGGCGCGACGGAAGGAGGTGCCGCGTGACCAGCACGCCGGGGCGGGAACGGCCGTCCGGGGACCGGCCGGAGTCGCTGGCCGACCTGCTCGGTGGCCGGCGCGGGGCGGTCGACGCGACGGTGCCGCCGGTGGCGTTCGCGATCGGCTGGCTGGCCGCCGGGCTGTGGGGCGGGGTGGTCGCCGCGGTGCTGGCCGGGACGGCCGTGGCGGGCTGGCGGTGGCGGCGCGGGGACCGGCCGCGCTCGGTGCTGATCGGGCTGCTGGCCGTCTGCGTGGCCGCGCTCATCGCGCTGCGGACCGGGCGGGCCACCGACTTCTTCCTGCTGCAGCTGGTCTCCAACGCGGCGAGCGCGCTGGCCTGGATCGTCAGCATCGTGGTGCGCTGGCCGCTGCTCGGTGTCGTCGTCGGCGCGGCGCTGGGCCAGCGCGCCCGGTGGCGGCGCGACCCGGCGCTGCTGCGGGCGTACGGGCGGGGCAGCTGGGTCTGGGCGGCCACCTACGTGCTGCGGGTGGCGGTGTTCGTGCCGCTGTGGCTCGCCGGCCAGGTGGTCGGGCTCGTGGTGGCCCGGGTGGCGCTGACCTGGCCGCTGGTCGCGACGGCGCTGGCGGTGAGCTGGATGGTGATCCGGCGCTCGCTCCCGGCGGACCACCCCGGGTTGCGGCATCCGGTGACGCCGTCCGATGCGGACACCGCCCCGGCAAAGTAAAAGAGAGGCCGCCACGGGGGGAGCGGCCTCTCCGGTGACGTACGTTACTCCGTCCGCGCCGACGGTGTGATCCCGTGGAGCGCCGATTTCCCGGGCTTTTTCGCGGCAAGTTCGTCTCCGGGCGGATGGGTGGGCCGGTCCGTCCGCTGCGTCGGCCGGACGGCCGGCCCACCCGGCCTGACCGTGGGAGTCAGGCCGCCCGCCGACCGGGCCGCTCCGTTCCCCCTTCGGCCCGGGTCGGCCTCCCGCGCGGGCGGGCCGGGCCCGCCCGCGCAGGAGTGGTCACCTCACCCCGCGGGGAAGTAGGTGCCGTAGTCGGCGTACGCCATGGCGACGTCCGCCTGGGCCCAGAACCGGTGGTAGTTGAAGACCGGCTCCGCGCCGCCGTTGAGGTACGCCTGCACCTTCGGCCAGTCCGGGTCGTTCTTGTAGAACGAGCGGATGTCCAGGAAGCTCTTGCCGGCGGCGATGGTGTCGCCGTTGGGCATCTTCCCGGTCCAGCCGGAGGGGATGTAGAGGCCCTGGCCGTCGGCGGCGTTGTAGACGTCGTCGAAGCGCTTGTAGTCGCCGCGCTTCTCCGGCATCGAGACGCCCTTGGTGTCCGCGGCCGCGGACAGCGCGTCCAGCAGCCCCTTGGCGGTGCTCTTCGCCGCCGCGTTGCCGGACTTCGCGGCGTACGCGATGAGCGTCCGGGCGTAGGCGGCGGCCACGCCGACGTCCTGGCCCTTCACGGTCACCTCGACGTGCAGGTTGGTGTTCGGCTGCGGGCTCGTCGGGTTCCAGTTGGCCGGCTGGCCGGTCCACTTCATGTCCGACGGGATCGACCAGTTGGCGCCCAGCGTGGTGTTGGCGATGGCCCAGGGCACCCACTTGTCCAGCAGCGCCTTGGCCTTGGCGTTGCCGGTCTGCAGGTACAGCTCGGCGATCCGCTGCATGGACCAGGCCTGCATGCCGAACCACTGGTTCGACGGCGGGTCGTTGTAGACCGGGTCGACGTCGTAGTACATGCCGTAGAAGGTGGCGGTGCCGGCCGGCGGCTGGGCGTAGCTGCCGTCCCAGCTGTTGGTGGCGCCGCCCGCGATGCCGCCCTCGGCGGACTGGAGCCAGGTGTAGAACTCCAGTTGCCGGTCGAGGCTCTTCTGCCAGTCGGAGACCGCGGTCGGCGACTTGGGCTTGAGCTGGTCGACGTTGGTCATGGCCCAGGCCGCGAACGGGTTCTGGTAGCCGAAGTGGTTGTGGCTGGAGCCGATCCGCCACGACCAGTTCTGCGAGGTGTCGTACGCGCCGCCCCAGGCGTAGTACCAGGACAGCAGGTAGTGCGCCGAGTCGCGGCCGCTGCCGGCCGGGCAGGTGGACGCGCCGACGCAGTTGCCGATCTTCTTGAAGTACTTGTCGAACAGCGAGTAGCGCAGGTAGTCACCCATCTTGGCGGCCTTCGCCACGGTGGCCGCGACGTCGGCCTCCCGGCCCTGCGCCTTGGCCCAGGTCAGCGCCCAGTACGCGGCCTGCACGGCGCGCGCGTCGGCGTCCGGCGCGTTGGTGTACTTCCACTGCTTGGCCGGTGCGCTGGACTCCTTGACGAACAGGTCGAGGTAGCCGTACTGGCCGCCGTGCTTGAAGGTGTCGCAGGACGGTTGCGGCACGGTCTCCCAGACCGACTCCTGGGTGCCCCGCTGGAAGGTGTTGATGTAGGCCGGGCGGGTGGTGCCGTCGCCGCAGCGGCCGTAGCCGTAGGTGTTGTCGACGTCCAGCAGCCAGTGCATGCCGTAGATGTCGCCGGTGCCGTAGGTGGACTGGAGCTCGCTGCGCAGCGGGTCCTGGCCGACCGGCACGTTCGGCTCCAGCCCCGAGGGGTACTGGCTGGGCAGGTTGTGCTCGGCGGCGTACTGGGGGGTGCCCGGGGCGCCGGCTGTCGGCTGGTCGGCGTGCGACGGGATGATGTACTTCTCCATCACGGTCCAGGCGTTGTTGAACGGGGCCCAGTTCTGGGTGACCCGGCCGTACTGGGCCTCCAGCCAGAGCCAGAAGCTGAACGCCTCCGACGTGGTCTCGTGGCCGTGGTCGGGCGCCTCGACGATGAGCGTCTCCACCGAGTGGTACGGCACGCCCTCGGGGCTGAAGTAGCCCGAGTTCTTGATCTTGCCGTACTGGTCGAGGAACTTCTTGAGGTACGCGTTGTCGCCGCCCGGGGTGTCGTTGTCGACCTCGGTGGCGGTGACCGCGACGGGCGCGAACCCGGTGGCCGAGGCGGTGATCGTGGCGGTGCCGCCGGCGGTGTCGGCGTCCTCCGCCGCCGCCACGGTGGCGGTGACCCCGGTGTTCCAGTTGCTCGGGGTCAGGGTCAGCGTCGTGGGCGACACGGTCACGTCGCTGTCGCCGGTGACGGCGAGGGTCACCGGGACGTTCGCGGTCGGGGCCGCGCTGAGGGTGAACTTCACCGGGGCGGTGCCGCCCTCGGTGACGCTCACGGCCGACGGGGTGGCCACCAGCACCGGGCCGGAGGCCGGGTTCACCGTGAAGGACTTCTCGGCGACGGCCGTGGCGTTCGCGTTGTCGTACGCCTTGGCCTGCACGGTGTAGCTGCCGGCGGGCAGGTCCTCCAGCGTGTAGCCGTACGGGGCGGTGGTGTCGGTGTTGACCAGCAGGCCGTTGCGGTAGAACTCGACCTTGGCGATGGTGCCGTCCGGGTCGGCGGCGGTGGCGGTCAGCGGCACGTCGGCCGGCGCCTCGAACGGGCCGCTCGGCAGGCCGAGCGAGACGGTCGGCGGCTGGTTGGTGGGCGCGCCGTTGCAGGCGACCCCGTTGAGAGTGAAGGCCGTCGGCTTCGGGTTGCTGCCGGTGTGGGCGCCGTTGAAGCCGATGGTGGTGGACGCGCCGGTGGGCAGGCTGCCATTCCACGACTCGTTGGTCGCGGTCACCTCGCTGCCTGACTGGCTCCATCTGGCCGACCAGCCCTGGACGAGCTTCTGGCCGCTGTTCGGGAAGGCGAACTTGAGCGTCCAGCCGTTGACGGCGTCGCCCAGGTTCTTGATGGTGACGTTGGCGGTGAAGCCGTTGTTCCAGTCACTGGTCACATAGGTCACGTCGCAGGCCGGGGCGGCCTGCGCGGCGCCCGCCGGCAGGGCCACCCCGCCGATGGCGAGGGCGGTGGCGGCGACCATCGCCGTCCGGCGACGTCTGGCCATGAGTCTCATGTGCGCGGTGTCTCCTCGGACCGGGCCGGGACGCGGGGCCCCGGCGGGGCGCCTCCACGCGACGGCGTACGTGCGCGGGGGGACGGAGGCGCCCGGAAAGGTGGTCGACCCGGCCGTGCCGGGGATCGGGGCGCCGCACCGGTGTCACCGGGTGCCCTCGGCGGCCCGCACTCGCGCGAGCTGGCTCCGCGTGGTGGTGGAGAGTTTGCCATGGAAGCGCTCCCACCACAACGGCCAGGGCGGATACGCACGTCGATGTTTCGATCTCGTTTTGGGGCTTTCACAAAGCCGTGACGGGCGTTACAGTCGCAAGCATCGCCGATGGGAGCGCTTCCATCGACGGAGATCCACGTAAGAGATCGCCGGGGCCTTGCGCTCCCGGCGCACCAGCCCCAAGGGCTGACGGCGGGCCAGCCCGGACGCCGCCGTCAGCCATCACCCACCGACATGGAGGGAGGTGGAACCAGAGCCACTCGCGTGGCCCGGCTCCCGCGCGACACGCACGACCGGACGCCAATTCCACTCGTGCGTGTGTGCATCACAGGTGGGGACGGGGGTTGCCCTCCCCCGTCCCCACACTAAACCCCCGTTGTCGACGGGAAAAGAGGCCGACGGGACAGGCGCGACGCGCCGCCCGGACGGCCTCCTTCGCTATCCGCCCCACCCTTCGCCGCTCGCCCCCGCCCCCGAGCGACCCCCGCCCACCCCACACCTCCGGCCGCCCGCCGGCTGGGCCGCGCCCCCTGCCGCGACCCGCCCTCGGGACGCGGCCGGCCGCGCCTGGCCTATGCTGGGAGCGCTCCCGGCCCCAGGGCGGCCAGTCACTCCGAGGAGAACACCCATGTCGCTACTCACCAGACGGCGCCTGCTCCGCCGTGCCGCCCTCTCCGCGACCGCCGCCGGCGTGGCTCCGGCCGGGCTGGCCGGCGCCGCCGCGGCCGGGACCGTCGCGTCTGCCGCCGCGGTCGCCGGCTGCGACGACACGCCCGATCCCCACGGCGACGCGGACCCCGACGGCGCGCTGCGCTTCCCGCCCGGCTTCGGCTGGGGCGCGGCCACCTCGGCGTACCAGATCGAGGGCGCGGCCAAGGAGGACGGGCGGGGCGAGTCCGTCTGGGACACCTTCAGCCACACCCCCGGACGCATCCGCAACGGCGACACCGGCGACGTCGCGGCCGACCACTACCACCGGTACGCCCAGGACCTCGACCTCATGCGCGACCTCGGCCTGCGCAGCTACCGGTTCTCCATCTCCTGGCCCCGGATCCAGGCCGACGGGTCCGGGCGGCCCAACCAGCGCGGCCTGGACTTCTACCGGCGGCTGGTGGACGGGCTGCACGAGCGCGGCATCGCGCCCATGGCCACCCTGTTCCACTGGGACCTGCCCCAGGCGCTCCAGGACACCGGCGGCTGGGAGAACCGGGACACCGCCGAGCGCTTCGGCGACTACGCCGACGCCGTGTTCCGCGCCCTCGGCGACCAGGTGCCGGTCTGGCTCACCGTCAACGAGCCGAAGACCGTGGTGCAGAACGGCTACCTCTGGGGGCACCACGCCCCGGGCCGGCAGGACCCGGCGGCGGCGTACCTGGTCGCCCACCACCTCCAACTGGCCCACGGCCTCGCCGTCCGCGCGCTGCGCGCCACCGGCGGGCCGGGGCGGATCGGCCCGGCGCTCAACCTGCACCCCTGCTACCCGGCCGACGAGACCGCCGAGGCAGCCGCCGCGACCCGCCTGTACGACGGCTACGAGAACCGGCTCTACCTCGACTCGATCTTCAAGGGCGCGTACCCGGAGGACGTGCTGGCCGACCTGGGCGCGGAGAGCCGGATGGTCCGCGGCGTGCGCGACGGCGACCTGGAGATCATTTCCAGCCCGGTCGACCTGCTGGCGGTGCAGTACTACACGCCGATCTACGTCACCGGCCAGGGCGACACGGTCCGCCGCTGGCCGACGTCCGAGGCGGAGTGGCAGCAGATCTACCCCGAGGGGATGTACGACATCCTGACCCGGGTCACCCGGGACTACGGCCGGGTGCCGATCACGATCACGGAGAACGGCCTGCCCTGCCCGGACACCCTCGGCGCGGACGGCACCGTCGACGACCGGGCCCGCATCGACTTCCTCCGCGACCACTTCGCGGCCGCCCACCGGGCGATCCGGGACGGGGTGCCGCTGGAGAGCTACCACGTCTGGTCGCTGCTGGACAACTTCGAGTGGGCCGAGGGGTACGAGCAGCGCTGGGGCCTGGTCTACGTCGACTACCCGACCCAGCGGCGGGTGCTCAAGCGCAGCGCACACTGGTACCGCGACGTGATCCGCCGCAACGGGCTCTGAGGCGTACCGGCCCGGCCGGCGCGACACCGGCCGGGCCCTTGCCCCTCAGCGGGGCAGCGCCTGCTGGAGTTCCGCACGCAGCGCCGGGGTGAGCATCTCGCCGGCCTGCTTGGCCAGCCGCGCCATCTCGTAGCCCACCACGCCGATGTCGGCGTCCGCCCCGGCCAGCGTGGCCAGGATCGAGCCGTCCCGGATCTGCATGACCAGGAAGTAGCCCCGGCCCATCTCCACCACGGTCTGCTTGACGACGTCGCCGTCGAACATCTGGGCCGCGCCGGCGGTGATGCTCATGAGGCCCGAGGTCACCGCCGCGAGCTTGTCCGCGTGGTCGCGGGGCAGGTGCGCGGAGATCGCCACGAGCAGCCCGTCGGTGGAGACCACCACCGCGTGCGCCACCCCCGGCACCCGCTCGGCGAACGCGTTCACCAGCCAGCTCAGGTCCCGTGCCTCCTGGCTCAACGTCGTCACTGTCGTCGTCCCCCTTCATCGCGCGGCAGGTACATCTCGGTGGTCTCCTCGGCCTCCGCCCGCCGTACCCCGCCGTAGTAGCGGGACAGCATGCCGCCGACCGCCTCCGGGTCCGGCTCGTGACGTGCCGGCCGGTCCGGGGCCGCGGGCTGGGTGACCGCGGTGAGCTGGGCCATCGGTACGCGTACCGGCAGGCCTCGTTCGTTGGTGCCTCCGGTGACCGGCGTCGCGGCCGGCGGCGATGTCACACCGAGCACCGCGCCCGACGGCCCCTGGCGGCTGAACCAGCCGCCGCCCGCCGCTCCGGCGGCCGGGGCGAGCACGTCCTCGGCTCGGCCCGGCACCGGGCGTGGCCTCGGCACGGTCGACCCGGGCGTACGGCGTGCCGCCTCGGTGGCGGGCGGCGCCCCGCCCAGCGGAAGCCCCGTCAACGGCGACACCGGCAGCTCCGCCGGTGGCGCCGGCGGGCGGCGGCCGGCCACCGGCAGCTCGGCGGTCGCCGTGGCGAGCGGGCCGGCGCCGGGCGCCAGGCGGGACGCGGCGGCCACCTGGCTGGTCAGCATCCGGGGCGCGGCCGGCTGGTCCAGCCCGGGCGCGGGCGCCGGGGCCAGCAGCTCGGCCGGGATCACGATCCGGGCCACCACGCCGTCCTGGCCGCCCCGCAGCCGCACCCGCACGCCGTGCCGGGCGCCCAGGTGGCTCACCACGAACAGGCCCATCCGCTCGGACGCGGCCACGTCGGCCGCCGGCGGCTCGGCCAGCACCTCGTTCGCCTCGGCCAGCGCGGCCGGGCTCATCCCGAGCCCCTGGTCGACGATCTCCACGAACGCGCCCCGGCCGTCCGCCCCGGCGACGACCCGCACCACGGTGTCCGGCCGGGAGAAGGCGGTGGCGTTCTCCAGCAGCTCGGCGAAGAGGTGCACCAGGTCGCCCACCGCGTGCCCGACGACGTGCAGGTCGGACCGGGAGTCGTGGCGGACCCGCTGGTACTGCTCGATCTCGGCGCTCGCCGCGAGCAGCACCGCGCCGAGGCCGACCGGCCGGTTCCACCGCCGGCTGGACTCGGTGCCCGCGAGCACCAGCAGGCTCTCGTCGTTGCGGCGCATCCGAGCGGCGAGGTGGTCGAGCTTGAACAGGTTCTCCAGCTGGTCCGGGTCGCTCTCCTCGCGTTCCAGCTCGTCGAGGAGTTCGAGCTGCCGCTCGACCAGCACCTGGCTGCGTCGCGCCAGGTTGACGAACATGGCGTTGACGTTGCGCCGCATCATCGCCTGCTCGACCGCGACGTCGACGGCACTGCGGTGCACCGCCACGAACGCCTCGGCCAGCTCGCCGATCTCGTCCTGCGAGTCGACCACCGCGGGAGGCACGTCGATGGTGCCCACCGGGCGGTCGACCGCCCGCAGCCGGTCCAGGGTGTGCGGCAGCTCCACCTGCGCGATGCGCAGCGCCTGGCCGCGCAGCTGCCGCATCGACCGGGCCACCGACCGGCCGACCAGCAGCGAGATGAGCACGGCCACCAGGAGCACGCCGACGATGCCGCCGGCCACCAGCAGGGTGTCCCGCAGTTGCCGGGCGCTGGCGTCGTCGGCCTGGCGTACGGCGTCATCGAGGACGGCGGACTCCAGCTGGCGGAACAGCTCCTGCCGCTGCTCGCTGGCCGCCCACCACTGCGTCGCGGGCAGCACCGCCGGCTCGGCGGTCCCGCTGGGCAGGGTCTGCTCCTCCAGCCGGGCGGCGGAGATGAACGCCGGGTCCACCGAGGTCTCGTCGTAGCGGCGGACCTGGTCGGCCGTCGCGGCGACCCGGAACGCGCCCACCGCGGTGAGCTGCTGGGCGCGCAGGTCGGTCAGGTTGACCTGGTCGTCTACCTCGTACCGGCCGGCCCGGGCGGCGGCGTAGAGCTCGGCCCGGATCCGGGAGGACAGCTCCTTGACCCGGGAGAGCTGCACGTACCGCAGCACCGCGTTGGTCAGCGCCCGCTGGTCGTCGCCGGGCGACGGCTCGGCCAGCAGGTTGAGCAGGGCGGCGATGGCCCGGTGGTAGTTGCTCAGCACGGTGTCGCTGGACAGCACCGCCGGTGGCACGGCGGCGCGGATGTAGACGACCTGGTCGTACGCCTCCAGCACCTCCGAGTAGGCCACCCGCCAGGCGGCGTCGGCGTCGGCGAGGGGCTCGGCCGCGGCGCGCAGGTCGCTCATCGCCCGGTCGGAGGCGTCCTGGAGCGGCTTGAGCGCGGCGACCGCCGCGTCCCGGTCGGCGCCGCTGCCGGCCCTGCGCAGTGCCGCCAGCTCGCCGGCGGAGCGGTCCCGCTCCTGCTGGAGCCGGTCCACCGCGGTGCTGATCTGCCGGCCGATGCCGACCTGCTGGGCGAAGTCGCTCAGCGCGGTGGTCTGCCCGACCAGCCCCCGGGTCTGCACCCCGGCGAGCACGAGGAACGCCACCGAGGGCAGCACGAGCACGGTCGCGAGTTTCGTGCCCATCCGCCAGTCCCGCAGCCGGAAGCGCGAGCGCCGCCGCCGGTGCGGTGTCACCCGGTCGTCGGACGGGCTCCGGCGCGGCTGCGGCACGGCATCGCGAGCCGGGTCGGGACCTGCGCCCACACTCTCCTCCTCGGTCCCCCTCGGCTCCACCGGGACGGGGAGCGGAAGTCCATCCAACCAGGCCGGCGGGCGGTGTCAAACGGACCGGCCAGCGGCACGAGCAGGAAGGTCAGCGCGGGGGGCGGGCGGCTACGGTGTTCGGCTCGTCCCGGTCGTCCGTCCGGACGATGCCGCCCACGTGCGCCGCCTCCGCGATGCGGCCGAGCGCCACCAGCGCGGCCCCGGTCGCCCCGATCTCCGGGTTGCGCTGGTGCCGCACCGGACGCGGGGCCAGCGCGTCGACGAAGGCGGCCCGCCACCAGGCCGAGGCGGCCATCGCGCCGCCGCCGAGCACCACCTCGGCCGGCCGGCCCACCCCGGCCTCGAGCAGGGCCAGGTCCCGGGCGATCAGCCCGCACATCCCGGTCATCAGGACGGCGAGGATGTCGACGGCCGTGGTGCCGAAGCTCAGGCCGCGCAGCTCCCCGGAGCCGGCCGGGGTGACCCCGGGCGGCCGGTCCCCGCCCAGCCGCGGGTTGGCCCGCAGGGTCGGGTGCGCGCCGGCCCGGGCGAGCGCCGCCTCCAACTCGGCGCCGGAGGGCAGCCGCAGCTCCCGGGCGGCCCAGGCGAACAGGTTCCCGCCGCTGGAGTACGCGGCGCCGGTCACCACGTGCTCGTGGTCCACCCGGTAGCGCCAGAGCTCTTCGGGCAGCGGCGGCAGCTCCGCGCCGGCCGGCACGGCCTGGAGCAGGCGTACCGCGGCGGAGGTGCCGACGGTGACCGCGGCGCGGGACGGGTCGACGCAGCCGGAGCCCACGTTCGACGCCGCGCCGTCGCCGACCGGGGCGGCCCAGCGGGCGTCGGCGAGCTGCGGCCAGCGCTGGGCGTGCTCGACACGGAGCCGGCCGCGCCACCGCTGGGGGGCCAGCGCCGGCAGGTCCTCGGGGCGGACGCCGGCCAGCTCGCACGCCTCGGGATCCCACTCCAGCAGGCGCAGGTCGAGCAGCCCGGTGCCGGAGGCCATCGACACGGACATCGGCGCGTCGTCGAGCAGCACGCCGAGGGCGTACTCGACGAGCCCGCCGAAGCGGGCGACCGGGGTGCCGCAGTGCTCCCGCAGCCAGGGCAGCCGCATCGTCCAGTAGCAGCGGTGCCACCAGGCGCCGGTGCGCTCGTGGAAGGCGTCCGGATCGACCGGCGCGGCGGCGCCGGGTAGGGCCTCCGGCCGGGTGTCCATCCACGTGAGGACCGGGCCGAGCGGTGCGCCGTCGGCGCTCAGCGGCAGCACCGAGTGCCACTGCGCCGAGGTGGCGACCAGCTCGACGTCGCGCAGGTGCCCGCCGGCGGCCAGCTCGTCCAGGCACTCCATGAGGCAGGCCAGGTAGCCGGGGCCGTCCAGGACGCCGCTGCCGTCGTCCCCGGTCACCAGGTGCACCTTCCTGCGGGCCAGCGCGCCGGGGCGCGGAACGGCGTCCGCATCCAGCACGAGACCGCGCACCGAGGAGGTGCCCAGGTCCAGAGCGAGAATGTCCATCGCGGGTCAACCTACCCGCCGGGACCGGCGGCGAAGCCAAGATCCGCGGGGCCGGCGCTGCGATCGGGTTCCGCGGCACGGCCCGCTCGCGTACAGTGATCGCCATGCCCGCGCACCTGACCTGCTGGTGGCCCGCCGACCCGGCGGCCCACCCCCGCGCGTAGCTTTCCCCACGCGGCCGCCCGACGAGGCGGCCGCCGGTCTCTCCCCGGCACCCCGGGTCGCCCCGCCGGCGGCCTCCGGCCCACCGAGGAGACCGCATGACCCGCCCGCACGACCCGCTCGCCGCCGTGGCGGCCGGCCGCGACCCCGGCCCCTTCGCGCTCGTCCGTCGCGAGGGCGCCGACCACGTCGACCTGTTCACCGGTCCGGTACGCACGGCCGACCGGCTCGCCGACCTCCCGCTGCCCGACGGCGGCGCCGGGCCCCGCACGCTCGCCCTGGTCCCCTACCGGCAGATCGCCGAGCGGGGCTTCGCCTGCGTGGACGACGGCCTGCCGCTGGAGTGCCTGATCGTCGCCGAGCACCGGCGGCTCCCCCTCGACGAGGTGCTGGCGGCCCTGCCCGACGCGCCGGTGGTGACCCGGGGCGCCGCCTTCGACATCTCCGACGCCGAGTACGCGGACACCGTGGGCCGGGTGCTGCGCGACGAGATCGGCCGGGGCGAGGGCGCGAACTTCGTCATCCACCGCACCCTGCGGGCCACGGTCGAGGGCGCGCCGGTGGCGGCCGCCCTGGCGGCGCTGCGCCGGCTGCTGCTGCGCGAGCGGGGCGCGTACTGGACGTTCGTGGTGCACACCGGCAGCCGGACCCTGGTCGGGGCGAGCCCGGAACGGCACGTCAGCGTCGACGACGGCCTGGTCATGATGAACCCGATCAGCGGCACCTTCCGGCACACCGGCGCGGCGGCGGACCGGGCGGCGCTGCTGCGCTTCCTCCACGACCCGAAGGAGGTCGAGGAGCTGTACATGGTGCTCGACGAGGAGCTGAAGATGATGGCCACCGTCGCCGAGCACGGCGGCCAGGTGGTCGGGCCCTACCTGAAGGAGATGGCGCACCTCGCGCACACCGAGTACCTGCTGGCCGGGCGGGGCTCGCTGGACGTCCGGGAGGTGCTGCGGGAGACCATGTTCGCGCCCACCGTCACCGGCAGCCCCATGGAGAACGCCTGCCGGGTGATCGCCCGGCACGAGCGGACCGGCCGGCGCTACTACGCGGGTGTGCTCGCGCTGCTCGGCCGCGACGAGCAGGGCCGGCAGACCCTCGACGCGCCGATCCTGATCCGCACCGCCGAGCTCTCCCCCGACGGGCAGCTGCGGGTGCCGGTCGGCGCGACGCTGGTCCGGCACTCGACGGCCGAGGGCGAGGTGGCCGAGACGCACGCCAAGGCGGCCGGGGTGCTGGCCGCGCTCGGCCTCGGCCCGGATGCCCCGACCCGCGACGCCGGGCCGGCGCTCCGGTACGCCGACGACCCCGAGGTGCGCGCCGCGCTGGCCGCCCGCAACACCCCCCTCGCACGGTTCTGGCTGGACCAGCGCGTCCCGGGTGCCACCGCGCTGCCCGGGCTGGCCGGCCGCCGCGCGCTGATCGTGGACGGCGAGGACACCTTCACCGGGATGCTGGCCCACCAGCTCGGCGCGCTCGGCCTGGCGGTGACCCGGCGGGACTGGCACGACGCCGGCCCGGTCGACGGGTACGACCTCGTGGTGGTCGGTCCCGGCCCGGGCGACCCGGACGACGTCGCCGAGCCGAAGATGGCGAGCATGCGGGGGCTGCTGGCGGAGCTGCTCGCGGCGGGCCGGCCCACCCTGGCGGTCTGCCTCGGCCACCAGCTCCTCGCCGGGCTGCTGGGGCTGCCGCTGCACCGCCGGGACGCGCCCTACCAGGGGCTGCCGCGGGACGTGCCGGTGTTCGGGGCGACCCGCCGGGTGGGCTTCTACTCCAGCTTCACGGCCCGCGCCGGCGCGGACCGGATCGCCACCCCGTACGGGACCGTGGAGCTGTCCCGGGACCCGGCGGACGGGGCGGTGCACGCACTGCGCGGGGCGGGCTTCGCCGGTGTGCAGTTCCACCCGGAGTCGGTGCTCAGCCGCGACGGCATGGCGGTCCTGGCGGATCTGCTCGGACACCTGCTGGCCCATCCGGCGCTGACCGGGCATGGACCGGCCGATCGCGGGTAGGGCGAGGGGCGACCGGTGGTGCGGACGAGCCGAGAGCCCTCGTCCGGCCACCGGTCATCCGGCGTGCGGAGTCAGCCCGCCAGGCCCTTCTTCAGCGCCATGCCCATCTGCACGGCCCGCTTGGCGGTCAGCGCGGTGGCGCCGAGGGCCACGTGGTCCGGGGGATTCTCGCCGTTGTTGCTCGTGTGCGAGGCGCCGTACGGGTTGCCGGCGACGAACTGGCTGGGATCGGTGTAGCCAGGGGTCACGACGATGCCACCCCAGTGGTAGAAGACCGTGTACAGCGACAGCAGCGTGGCCTCCTGGCCGCCGTGCAGGGTGGCGGTCGAGGTGAAGCCGGTGTAGACCTTGTTCGCCAGCGCGCCCTGGGCCCACAGCGGGCCGGTGGTGTCGATGAACTGCTTGAGCTGGGCGGCGACCATGCCGTAGCGGGTCGGCGACCCCATGATGACGACGTCGGCCCAGGAGAGGTCGTCCGGCTGCGCCTCCTCCACGTCCTGGGTCTCCAGGCGGTGCGCCTGCCAGCCCGAGTTCGAGCGGATCGCCTCGTCCGGCGCCAGCTCACGAACCTTGCGCAGGCGTACCTCGGCTCCGGCCTCCCCGGCGGCCTCGACCGCCGCCTGCGCCATCTGGTAGGTGATGCCGGTCGCGCTGTAATAGATCACCGCGGCCTTGACCTGGCCATCCATCAGACGATTCCTCCTCGTTTCGGGTCAGCTCCGGCGACTACCCGCTGCTTGCGACGGCAAACGGCGGGCGGGGGCCGAGGTACAGCGGTTGACCTGAGTCGATAACTTGCCGCGGCTCAAGATTTGCGCAAGTTCCGATGGAAACCGCTTCCCCGGATCGCGGCGCCCGGGGATCCTGTTCCCACCGGTGCCGGCGTGCCGCCGCCGCCCCCGCATCGGGAACCTGAACGGGGGATCGCGCTCCGCCGGCAGCGTGGCTGGCGTAGCGCGATCAGGGGTGCTCCCACGGCTCAGTCGTTGAGCTTGTCCCGCAGGTCGGTCACCCGCTTCTCCAGCCGGTTCACCGCCTGCTCGTTGTTGACGAAGGTGCTGATGCCGGCGGCGAGCGCCAGGCCGAGCAGCACCGCCAGGCCGCTGAGCACCAGGCCCCCGATCGCCACCCCGCGCCCGGTGACGCCGGGTCGCCGGCTCATCCGCAGGCCCACGATGGCCAGGACGACGCCGATGATCCCCAGCAGCAGCCCCACCGAGGCCAGGATCGCGGTGAGCACGCTCAGCAGGCCCGCCACACCGAACACCAGCGAGAAGGTGGCCGCGGCGCTGGTCTTCGCCCCGCCCGCCGGTCCCGCGGGCCGGGCGGCGCCGCGCATCGGTTCACTGGACGCTGTCATCACCCGTACCTCACATTCCTCGCAGCGGTTGCCCCCGGCGCATCCCCGTTGAGGCCACACTCATGCGTCAGGGCCCGGCGTTTCGGGCACCGCTGCTGCTCCTCCTCCTGTTCGTCCCGATTCAGGGGAATGCCGGGCGCACCGCCGGGGACTCGGGTGCTGACCCCGCGAGAGGAAGGACGAACCATGCGACTGACGGAGCAGCAGGTCCGCTCGCTGTACGGGCAGGACGTCCAGGACCGCTCGGGTGCGAAGATCGGCACCGTGGGGCAGGTCTGGGCCGACCCCGCCGGCGAGGCGACCTGGGTCAGCCTGAAGACCGGCACGATGGGCCATCACGAGTCGATGGCGCCGCTCCAGGCGGCCCGGATGCAGCCGGACGGCCGACTCCAGGTGCCGTACGACAAGGCGACGGTGCGCAGCGCTCCCAGCGTCGAGACCGGCACCGACCAGCCGCTCGGCGCCGACCAGCTCACCCAGCTCTACCGGCACTACCAGCTCGGAGAGCAGGCGGGGCCGGCGCCCCAGCGGATGCGGGGCGCGCCCGAGGTGGTCCGCTCCGAGGAGCGGCTGCGGGTCGGCACCGAGAGCGAGCCGGCCGGCACGGCCCGGCTGAGCAAGCGCGTGGTCACCGAGAACGTGCAGACCAGCGTGCCGGTCGAGCACGACGAGGTGACGGTGATCCACGAGCCGGTCAGCGAGGCCGACCGGGACGCCGCCCGGGCCGGCATCGGCGAGGAGCAGCGCGAGATGGAGCTGCGCGCCGAGCACCCGGTGGTCGCCAAGGAGCAGGTCCCGGTCGAGCGGGTCCGGCTGAACAAGGACGAGGTCGTCGAGGAGCAGCCGGTCAACGCGCAGGTCCGCCGGGAACTGGTGGACGCCGACGTGCCGGAGCGGGCACGCCGCAACGGCTGAGCCGACGGCATCCCGGGCGGGTGGGCCACGGCCCGCCCGCCCGGTCGTCCGCCCGCCGGGAAACGTCGCACCGGCCGCCTATGCTGACCGTCCACCTCGACGGGAGGCACCGTGACCGTACGTCTCACCGGCGCCGAGGCGCTGGCGCTGCGGATGACCAGCCTGCTGCTGCGCCCGCACCCGGTCGCGCGACCGGAGACCGTGGCCGGGGTGGTCGAGTGGTTCGGCGCCATGCAGGCGCAGGACGCGGCGAGCGGCCTGTGGTCCCTCGGCGTACGCCTGCCCGGCCGCACCCAGGACGACGTGCGCGCGGCGCTGGAGCGGCGGGAGGCGCTGCGCACCTGGCCGATGCGGGGCACCGTGCACCTGGTGCCGCCCCGGGACGCGCGGTGGATGCTGGCCGTTACCGGCGTCCGGGTGCTGGCCGGCGCGGGCACCCGGCGGACGCAGCTCGGGCTGACCGAGACCGACGCGGACCGCGCCGCCGACGTGCTGGGCGAGGCCCTTGCTGGCGGGGGCCGGCTCACCCGGGCCGAGTGCCTGGCCACGTTGCGCGCCGCCGGGCTGGACACCACCGGCCAGCGCGGCTACCACCTGCTCTGGTACGCCAGCCAGCGCGGCGTCACCTGCATCGCCCCGCACGTCGGCACCGAGCAGACGTTCGCGCTGCTGGACGAGTGGGCGCCGGATCCGCACCGCCCCGAGCGGGACGAGGCCCTCGGCCTGCTGGCCCACCGCTACGTGCGCGGCCACGGCCCGGTGACCCGGCACGACCTGGCGCGGTGGACGGGTCTCACGGTCACCGACGCCACGCGGGGCATCGCGACAGCCGGCGACGCGCTCGCCCCGGTCGAGGTCGACGGCACGCCGGCCGTCGTCGACGCGGCCCTGCTCGACGCGCCCCGGGCGCCGGTCGACGACGTGCACACGCTGCCCGGTTTCGACGAGTACCTGCTGGGCTACCGGGACCGCTCGCTGATGCTCGACCCGGCGCACGCGAACGCCGTCGTCCCCGGCAACAACGGGATCTTCCAGGCCACGGTGGTGCGCGGCGGCCGCACGGCCGGCATCTGGAAGCGGACCGTGGGCAAGCGGGCGGTCACCGTGACCGTGCAGCAGCTGACGCCGTTCGACGCCCCGCTGCGGGCCCGCGTCGAGTCGGCCCTCGCCCGCTACGCCGACTTCCTCGGGCTGCCGCTGCGGCTCACCTGGTGACCCGCGACCGGGCCGGCGGGCACCGCCCACCGGCCCGGACCAGGGCGCCGCTCAGTCGGCCAGCGCGCCCGACGCCCGCCCCTCGTGCAGCGTGAGGTTCCGTCCGGTGGACGGGTCGAAGAGGTGGATCTTCTCCAGGTTGAACCAGACCCGCCGCGGCTCGCCCTCGCGGACCGGCGACTCGGCCGACAGCCGGGTCACCAGGCTCGACCCGGTCCCGGTGAAGTCCGCGGCGCCGGCGTCGGCGGCCAGTTCCTCCAGCTCGGCGGCGCTGGCACGCTCCCCCTCTACGGTGAAGTAGACGTACTTGTCCGAGCCCATCGACTCGACGATGTCGACCGGCGCGTCGAACTCCAGGCCCCGGCGGCGGGTCTCGTCGTCGATCAGCGCGGCGTCCTCGAAGTGCTCCGGGCGGATGCCGAGGATCAGCTCGCGCGGGGCGTCGGCGCCGTCGAGCTGCCGGCGTACCCGGTCCCCGATCGGCACGTCACCCAGCGCCGTGCGCAGGTGCCCGTCCTCGACGGCGGCGTGCAGGAAGTTCATCGACGGCGAGCCGATGAAGCCGGCCACGAAGAGGTTGCGGGGGTGGTCGTAGAGCTCCTGCGGCGGGCCGACCTGCTGCACCGCGCCGCCCCGCATGATCACCACGCGGTCGCCGAGGGTCATGGCCTCGGTCTGGTCGTGGGTGACGTAGACGGTGGTGGTGCCGAGCTGCTTCTGCAGCCGGGACACCACGGTGCGCATCTGCACCCGCAGCTTCGCGTCCAGGTTGGACAGCGGCTCGTCCATGAGGAACGCCTTGGGCTGCCGGACGATGGCCCGCCCCATGGCCACCCGCTGCCGCTGCCCGCCGGAGAGGTTCGCCGGCTTGCGGTCCAGCAGCGGGGTCAGCTCCAGGACCTTCGCCGCCTCCTCCACCTTCTGGTGGGTGGTCTCCCTGTCGAGCTTCGCCAGCCGCAGCGGGAAGGCCATGTTCTCCCGCACGGTCATGTTCGGGTAGAGGGCGTAGGACTGGAAGACCATGGCGATGTCCCGGTCCCGGGGCGCCTTGTCGTTGACCCGCTCCCCCGCGATGCGCAGCTCGCCGGAGCTGATGTCCTCCAACCCGGCGATCATGTTCAGGGTGGTGGACTTCCCGCACCCGGAGGGGCCGACCAGGATCACGAACTCGCCGTCGGCGATCTCCAGGTCGACGTCCCGCACCGCGGTGGTCCCGTCCGGGAACCGCTTGCTCACCTTGTCCAGCACGATGTCGGCCATGACAACACCACCTAACCCTTGACTGCGCCGGAGGTCAGACCGGAGACGATGCGGCGCTGGAAGAAGAGCACGAACAGGATGATCGGAATGGTGATCACCACGGCGGCGGCGCAGATCGCCCCGGTGGGATCCTCGAACTGTGATTCGCCGGTGAAGAACTGCAGGGCCACCGGGACCGTGCGGGACCGCTCGGTCGAGGTGAGCGTGATGGCGAAGAGGAAGTCGTTCCAGCAGAAGATGAAGACCAGGATGGCCGTGGTGAACAGCCCCGGCGCGGCCAGCGGGGCGATCACCCGACGGAACGCCTGGCCCTGGGTGGCGCCGTCCATCTTCGCCGCCTTCTCCAGGTCCCACGGGATCTGCTTGAAGAACGCCGAGAGCGTGTAGATCGCCAGCGGCAGGGCGAAGGTGATGTACGGCAGGATCAGCCCTGGCCAGGTGTCGAAGAGGCCGAGCTGGCGCTCGATCTCGAACAGCGGCGACACCAGCGACACCTGCGGGAACATGGCGATCAGGAGGGACACCCCGACCAGCAGCTTCTTGCCGGGGAAGTCCAGCCGCGAGATCGCGTACGCGGCCATCGCGCCCAGCACCACGGCGATCAGGGTGGCGATCAGCGCGATGCCGATCGAGTTGACCAGGGCCCGGACGAACTGGTCGGTGTCGAAGATCGTCCGGTAGTTGTCCAGCGTCCACTCCCGGGGCCAGAACTTCCCGTCGGTGAGGGTGGCCGGGGTCTTGAACGACAGCGAGGCGATCCAGAGGACCGGTACCAGCGCGAAGACGACGACGATGACGTCCAGCAGGCCCCAGCGCACCTTCGCCCGCGTGGTGGTTTCGACTGCCATGTCAGCGCCTCTCCCCGTCGTCGCTGCCGGGCGCAGCGGTGCCGAACAGCTTCACGAACACGAACGCGATGATCGCCACGGTGAGGAAGATCAGCACCGACATCGTGGAGCCGATGCCGAGGTTCAACCCCCGGATCAGGTTGTTGTAGGCGAGCATCGACACCGACGAGGTCTCGTTGCCGCCGGCGGTGAGCACGAAGATGTTGTCGAACACCCGGAACGCGTCCAGGGTGCGGAACAGCAGGGCCACCAGGATGGCCGGCTTCATCACCGGCAGCATCACCTTGGTGAACCGCTGCCAGGCCGTCGCGCCGTCGGTGGAGGCCGCCTTCAGCAGGTCCTCCGGCACCAGCGCCAGCCCGGCCATCAGCAGCAGCGCCATGAACGGGGTGGTCTTCCAGATCTCGGCCAGCATGATGATCGCCAGCGAGCTGGCCCGCTCGGTCAGCGGTGCGCTGCCGTCGAACAGGTTGGCCAGGTAGCCGGTGCCGGGCGTCCAGGCGTACCGCCAGGAGAAGGCGGCGACGACCGTGACGATGCCGTACGGGATCAGCGCCGCGGTGCGGACGATGCCCCGGCCGACCAGCGTCCGGTGCATGATCAGGGCCAGGCCCATGCCGAGCACCAGCTCGACGGCGACGGTGACCACGGTGATCAGTGCGGTCACCCCGAACGCCGTCCACCAGAACTGGTTGGTCAGCACGGTGGCGTAGTTCTCCAGCCCGACGAACTCGCGCTGGTCGGGGAAGCGCAGGTCGAAGCGCTGGAGCGACAGCCAGACCGAGTAGAGGATCGGGTAGGCGGTGACCAGCAGCATGACCAGCGCGGCCGGCGCGCAGAGCAGCCAGCCGAGGCGCCGCTCGGCCCGCTTGTTCTCGCTCAGCGGCGCCTTCGACCGGCGGCCGGCCCGCTGCGCGGGCACGGCAGCGTGCCGGCCGGTGGTGCGCTCGGCGTCCGCCGCGACCTCGGCGCCGGCGGGCGTGGCGTTGACGCTCACGGCAGAACCCCCTTCGACTCGAGGGCGTCGGCGATGGCGTCGCGCAGCTCGTCGGCGGTCTGCTCGGGCCGGATCGCCGACGGCGGCGACAGGATCGCCGACATGACCGTGGAGATGCTCTGGTACGCCGGGGTCAGCGGCCGGACCGCCGGCTCCTTGAGCTCCTCCAGGATGGTCTCCTTCATCGGGTACGCCTTGTCCATCTCCGGGTCGGCGTAGACCGCCTCGATGGTGGGCGGCACACCGTCGTTGACCGCGGAGAACTTCTGGTGCTCGGCGTTGCGGATGCACTTCGCCGCCTCGAAGGACTCCGTCGGGTGCTTGGAGTAGGTGCTGACCGCCATGTTGACCCCGCCGATGGTGACCTTGCTCGGGGTGTTCCCGTCGACGCCCGGCAGCCGCGCCCACTTGACCTTCTTGGCCAGGTCCGGGTTGGCCTCCTGCATGGCCGGATACACGAACGGCCAGTTGACCTCGAAGGCGCCGGCGCCGGACTGGAACTCCAGCCGGACCGGGTCCTCGGTCGCGTTGCTGAACGACGGCGAGGTCACGCCCGAGGTGGCGAACTTCTTGAGCTGGTCGAGTGCCCGCACCGCGCCCTCGTCCATCTCGGCCTTCCGGCCGTCGTCGCTGAGGATCTTCCCGCCCGCGCTCTCGGCCAGGGTGTTGTAGAGGACGACCAGGCCCTCGTACTGCGCGCCCATGGTCAGCACCTGGTAGGGCTTGCCCTGCTGCTTGAGCTGCTGCGCGGCGGAGATCATCTCGTCCCAGGTCTTCGGCGGCTCCTGGACCAGGTCGCTGCGGTACCAGAGGAGCTGCACGTTGGTGTTCTTGGGCGCGGCGTGGAGCTTGTCCTCGTAGCGGGCGGTGTCCAGCGGGCCGGCGAGGGTGCCCTGCTCCACCTCCGCCTTGTCCTGGCCGGTCCACTCCCGGATCCACTTGGCGCTGGCGAACTCCTGGGTCCAGGTGACGTCGAGGCCGAGCACGTCCATCCCGGTGTCCTCCGCCGCGAGCCGCCGCACCATCTGCACCCGCTGCTCGTCGGCCTGCCGGGGCAGCACCCGGTAGACGATCCGGTAGCGCCCCTGGGCCTGGGCGTTGCAGTCGTCGACCACCTTCTGCAGGTTCTGCTCCGGTGGGTAGTACAGGTTGATGGTGGGCGTACCGCCCGCACCGCCCGATCCGCAGGCGGCCAGCGGGGCCACCAACGCGAGCGCGGCGGCTGCCGCCGCCGCACGCCGGGTCGACCGCCGCCGTGCGGCCGCGCCGGGGTCCGTCGTCATCGCCCTCCCCCTTTCCTCGGCGAAGAACCGGGGAGTCACCCGTGCCCCGGCGCACGGCGAGACGGTCGGGGCGCCCGCTCGCTGCCTGGCGTCCCGGGACGTTTCGTGGGCGAGACAGTGCCCGGGCTGCGACGCTGCGAAACCTGACGGTCACGAGACGGATACGACAGCCGCCGCTGTGGGACGGACCACCCGCCGCGGCGCGCCCGTGGCTGTCCGACCCGGGCGGCATGATGGCCGGATGATCGCGAGCTTCAAGGACCTCTGCATGGACGCGGGCGACGCTCACCGGCTCGGCGGCTTCTGGGCCGGCATCCTCGACGGGGAGCTGGTCGACACGGGTGACGGCGACACCCGGATCGATCCCCGCGCCGCCGCGTCGGGCGCCGAGTCGATCTGGGTCAACACGGTGCCCGAGCCGCGCACCGGCAAGACGCGGGTCCACCTCGACCTGCGGCTCGCCGAGCCGGAGCCGGCCGCGCTGCTGGCGGCCGGCGCGCGCCTGGTCCGCGAGCCGGACGCGGAGATCAGCTGGTGGGTGCTGGCCGACCCGGAGGGCAACGAGTTCTGCGCCTTCGCGGCCCGTCCCACTCCGTGAGCGGCGAGGCTACCCAGCGTGCGCCCGGTGGACTAGCGTTTCGGTAGCTCCGCAGCCAGCGCGTCGCCGTCGAAGTCGATACGCCTCCGGCCGACCCCCAGCCCGTCCGATCGGTTGGTTCTCGCGCGAACTCCCTTCTGCGCTTCCCCCGGTTGGGCAGGATCCCCACGAGGAGGTGCCGTCGTGCAGGACACCCGCGCTCTCGCCCTGACGTTCGAGGTGAGCGGCCTGCCCCCGGTCAAAACCGAGGCTCTGTCCATCTTCGCCGCTGGGCACCGGCAGGCGACGAGGGTCCGCGCCCTGCTCCAGGCCGCCTGCACGGCGGCCCAGCGCACGGGGTGGACTCCGCTCACCGGTCCTATCGAGGTGGACGTGACTCTGCGCTGCCCGCCCGGGCACCGCACCTCCGACGCCAGCACCCTGCTGGGCGGGGTCTGCGCCGTGCTCCAGGACAAGAAGCGGGTCGCGAACATCGGCCTGGCCCACCTCGGGGTGCTGGTCGACGTCGCCCTCTGGTCGGACGACCGGCAGATCCGCCGGCTGTCCTACGTCGAGGAGCCCGGGGAGGACTTCTCGTACCAGGTCCGGGTGGCAGCCGTACCGAGGATGGTTTGACCGACGACCGCGGTGGGGTACCGCGGTCGCCGACGAAGGGAGCGCCGATGCCGGAGCCACATGTCACGCTCGACCCGAGCGGGCTCGATCCCGTGCAGCAGAAGCTGCGCGGTCCGCTGGAGGAACAGCTGACCTCGGCCCTGCAGGCGGCCGCCGAACGGGTCCGCGGCAACTACGCGGGTGAGCCCGTGGAGGAGGTCTGCCGCCGGCTGCTCGACGAGACGCGGGCCGGCCTCCATCCGGACATCGCCGCCGGGTTCAACCCGGACATGGACGAGTTCTGCCGGGTCGCCGTGGCGATCGTGCGGGGCGAGGTCTCCTGAGGCGTGGCGCCGGCGTCGGTGCTCAGCCGGTGAGCTCCAGCGACTTGAGCACCACCAGCGCGACCATCAGCACGGTCAGCCCGACCACCGTCGCCGTCTGGACGACCGTCCGGCGCTCCGCCGGGGCGAACGCGAACCCGGCGCCGACCAGGCCGCCGGCCAGCAGGCCGCCCAGGTGCCCCTCCCAGGAGGTCCAGCCGGCGGAGAGCACCATCCAGATCACGAACGGGATGAGCACCCGCTGCGGGTCGATCGGGTGGTGGTGCAGGCGGCGGGTCAGCACCACGTAGCAGCCGGCCAGGCCGTAGACCGCGCCGGACGCGCCGACCGCCGCCTGGTGCGGGGAGACCAGGAAGCCGAGGACCCCGCCGCCCAGCGCGGAGAGCAGGTAGACGGCCAGGTAGCGCGCGTGCCCCAGCCGCTCCTCGAGCACCCGGCCGAGTTCCCACAGCCACCACAGGTTGAACGCGATGTGCAGGATGCCGAGGGCACCCTGGGTGGGCAGCAGGTGCAGGAACGACGAGGTGAGCAGCCGGTACCACTCGCCGTGCGCGACCCCGACCGCGTCGTACCCGGGGTGGGGGGCGCCGTCGTCGACGTAGCGCTGGCCGGCGTCGTCGACCAGCCCGGTGCCCAGGCTGTCGAACCGGTCCAGGACGGCCGGGTGGACCAGCTCGACGAGGTACGCCAGCAGGATGAGGGCCACCAGGGCGTACGTCACCAGCGGGCGGGTGACCAGCCGGCCACCGAAGACGGTGCGGGCCTGGCGGACGGTCCGGTTGTCCGACCGGACGCACTCGGGGCAGCGGTGGCCGACCGGCGCCTCCCGCATGCAGTCGGGGCAGATGTGGCGGTCGCAGCGGGTGCAGCGCAGCAGCGTCTCTCGCCGGGGGTGGCGGTAGCAGGTGCCGGCGGCGTTTCCGGCGGGGGGCTGGCCGGTGCTGATCGTGTCCATGGGCAGGCGGTCCTGGCGGCTCGTGGGGTCAGTAGCGGTCGAGGCACTCGGCGGGGCTGAGCACGACGTGCGGCGCCGCCTCGGGGTCGAGCCAGGTGAGCACCGCGACCAGGTGCTCGTGGGACAGGCTCACGCAGCCGGCCGTGGGGTTGCCCTCGGCGCGGCTGAACTGGTGCAGGAAGATGCCGCTGCCGGCGTGCGGCACGGGGGCCGGGACGGTCGGCGGCATGTTGTAGGTGATCACCGCGAAGTGGGTGTACGCCGGGTCCTCCCGCCACAGCGCCTCGCTCTGGCCGCCCAACTGCTCGGCGGAGCGCTGGAAGCTGTTGTAGTGCGGCGAGTCGGGCTCGGCGTTCCACCAGTCGTCGACGGTCACCCGGTGGTAGGGGTGGCGGACGCCCGGGTCGGCGGCGATGCCGTAGACGGTGGGGCCGATCGCGTAGACGCCGGTCGGGGTGGTCGGCACGCCCTCGACGTGCCGGTCGCTGAACCCGTCGGCGCCGATCCGGGCCGGTAGCGGGGGCAGGGCCCGCCGCCAGTCGTCGCCGGCACGGTCGTACGTCTCCAGAGTGGCGTGGGTGGTCTGCCAGCCCTCGCCGGTCACGATGACGACCTGCCGCGCGTGCGGTGGGAGGGACGTCAGCCGGGTGGCCCTCGTCGGCTTCACGCGGAGGATCCTCGCACGTGGCCGGTAGTCCGCACCGCCCCGCCTGGCTGATCTTCGAAAGGTGGCCGGACGGGTCAGGACCGGGTCCGCAACTCCCCGGTCCTGACCCCAGCCGTCCGGCGTGGTAGCGGTCTTCGCCGTCGCGAGCACGGCAGGCGTGGCACGCCGCCAACGCCGGGCTCAACACGGCGAGCCGGCCCGCCTGCACTCAGCTCCACGGTGCCCAACTACCGGACTTCGGCGCGCCCCCGACTCACCCCGAAGAGGCGTGGGCGCGGGCTCAGGTTAGGCAGGTTCCCGCAGGTCGGACAAGGTTCGGCGGGCCCGGGAGAATGTGATTGATACCAACGTTGAAATACGGCATGTCGGCGTAACAGGGTCAGCCCGGCGAGCGCTGTTTGTGTTCGAGGCGACGGCTGCGCCCGGCGTCCGGCGGGGGCCCGGTCAGCGCCCCGGCGGCGGCCGCCCCAGCGATCAGCGCGACTCCCGCGAGGTGCAGCAGGCGCACCCCGGCCGGGGCCGGAACGGTGGCCGCCGGCAGGCCCGGCAGCAGCGCCACCCCGAGTCCGGTGACCGCCAGGGCCACCCCCCAGAACAGGCCCGGCCGGGCCGCGGGCGCGGGCGGGCGGACCCCCTCGAAGATCTCATGCCGGTGGGCGGCGCGCACCGCCAGGGCGGCGACCAGCAACCCACCACCGACGGTGCCCGCCACATCCGACACCTGCCACCAGTAGAGCCCGGTGAGGGCGTGGAAGTCGGCGATGCCGAGCAGGCGCGGCCATCGGTCGCTGTGGGTGATCCGGTCCCAGGCGACGTGGCTGAACGCGCCGATCAGCGCGGAGCAGACGGTGACCTGCCAGGGATGCCGCACGCCGCCCAGCGCGGCGTGGTCGGGCCAGCCGAACAGCCGCTGGCCGGGCAGGTGCACGGCGACGCCGGCGATGACCCGGCGGACGATCCAGGCGTAGCCGAGGGCGACCGGCAGGCACCACCAGAGCAGCCCGCCGAGGCTGTGCGTCCGCAGCCCGAGGGCGAGCCCCGTGCCGGTGAACAGGTAGCCCACGTCGGGCGCGACCGCGCCGGTGGCCAGAGCCACCCCGTCGAACCAGTGCGGCCGCCAGAGCTTCAGCGGCAGCACCGGCGCCAGGTGCGACGGAAAGGTCAGCGGCACGCCTGGGACGTTACCGCCGGATCAGAAGTGCCGGACCAGGTCGGGGAAGGCGGCCAGCCGGATCACCCCCGGGTCGGACGGGTCCAGCTCGTCGTGTTCCAGCACCCAGGTGTTCTCGTTGGGGATGAACACCGCGTTCAGGCCGGCGGCGCGGGCCGGCAGGATGTCCGAGCGCGGGGAGTTGCCGACCATCCAGGCGGTGGCCGGGTCGAAGGCGTGTTCCCGGGCCAGCCAGCGGTAGGTGTCGGCGTCCTTCTCCGGCACGATGTGCGCGGCCCGGAAGTGGTGCAGCAGCCCGCAGGCGTCGAGCTTGCGCTGCTGCTCCTCGCGCTCCCCCTTGGTGAGCAGCAGCAGCTCGTGGCGGGTGGCCAGGTCGTCCAGGGTCTCCGCCACACCGGGCATCAGCTCGACCTGGTGGCCGACCAGCGCCGCCGCCAGGTCGTCGATCTCGGCGCGCTCCCGCTCGGTCGCCGGGCGGGACCGCAGCTTCTCCAGGCACTCCCCCAGGCTGCGCAGGAACACCTTGCTGCCGTAGCCGTGCGCGACCGCGTTGGCCCGCTCGATGTCGTCGAGCACCGCCCGGATCTCCGTCCGGTCCAGCGTCGGATGGTCCAGCCAGGTGAGGAAGTCGTCGATCACCCGCTCGAAGACGACGTTGTTCTCCCAGAGCGTGTCGTCGGCGTCGAAGACCAGTACCGCGGCCTCCCGGCGCTGTCGCATCGCGTCTCCCTCCCGTGGTGGACCGGGACACGGTACTGCGCCCGCGCGGCCATTTACATCCGGGTTTCCGCGCAAGTGGGAACGACCGGCCCCGGCGGGACCAGCTCGGCGAATCCTAACCCAGTGACGAACCGGCCGCTGCCCCGTGCGACATTCCACCGGAGACAATACGAACCCATTCTTCAACCTCAATCTCGACAAGGGGTTGACGGCGCGTTACTTAATCTCGGTAAAGTGTCGGCACGGCTCCAGACGGGGCATCATCCGATTACGGGGAAGGATGGTGAAAGAAATGGACCAGATGGCCAAGGTGGAGAAGACCACCAAGACCCTGAGCGTCAAGGTTCGCAAGCTCGAGAAGCTTGAGACGACGACGGCCCGCGGCACCAACGGCTGACGGCGGCAGCACCTTCGGCCGCCGCCGATTCCGGCGGCGGCCGAAGTCGCCGGCAAGCCCGTCCATTTCTTCCGACAGGTGTGACGACACATGCTCCGTCCCGCGATCAAGAGCGCCCACCAGCCCTACACCCTGCCCGGTCACCGGATCATCGTCGGCCTGATGCAGTACGGCGTGGCCGCCGAGATCCAGGACGACGAGGAGGACAGCATCGCTCGGCTGCTGACCCTCATGGACGGCACCCGGGATCTCGACGCCATCCGCGCCGACTTCGACCGCACCCACCCCGGGCACTCCGCCGAGAGCGTGACGGAGGTGGTCCGGGACCTCATCGATCAGGGCTTCGTCGAGGACGCCGCGGCCCCGCCGCCGGCCACCCTGACCGACGCGCAGACGGAGCGGTACCGCTCGGCCCGCCAGTTCTACTCGTGGATCGACACCACCCCGCGCGAATCGCCCTGGTCGGTACAGGAGCGGATCGGCGCCGCCCGGGTCGTCCTGCTGGGTCTCGGCGGCACCGGCAGCGCGGTCGCCGCCGGCCTCGTGGCCAGCGGGATCGGCGGACTGCACTGCGTCGACTTCGACCGGATCGAGCCCGGCAACCTCACCCGCCAACTCCTCTACGTCGAGAGCGACGTGGGCGAACCCAAGCTCGCGGCCGGGCTGCGGCGGCTGCGGGCGATGAACCCGCACGTCACCGTCACCGGAGAGGAACTGCGGGTCGGCTCGGCGGCCGACGTGGCCCGGCTGATGGCCGACGCCGACGTCTTCGTGCTCTGCGCCGACCAGCCGGACCAGCTCATTCAGGAGTGGACGAACGAGGCCGCGCTGGCGACCGGCACGCCGTGGTTCATGTCGCTCTACACCGGCCCCATGGTGGTGGTCGGCTCCTTCCTGCCCGGCCGCACCGGCTGCTACGCCTGCATGATCCGGGGCGAGCGCCAGCGGGAGATCAACAGTGTCGGCCGGCCGCTGACCGACCTGCCCCGGCCCAACGCGGTGGTCGCCGCCAACGCCAACGTGGGCGGGCATCTCTGCGCCCTCGAGGTGCTCTACCACCTCGGCGGCCTGCCGCAGCAGACGGCGGGCCGGCTCTACCACCACAACGTCGCGCGCTGGGACCACCAGTACTTCATCGACGTCGTCCAGGATCCCGGGTGCCCCGCCTGCGGCGAGCGGCCGGCGCCACCGACCGGGGAGCCGGCCGGATGACCGCCACGGCCACCACGGACAGCGTCGTCCGCTTCCGTCCGATGCACACGCAGATCTCGGACGACGACCCGGACCTGTTCGTCGTGGGCCGGCCGGAGGTCGGTGAATTCATCGAGGTGCCCGGTGTCGGCATGGCGGCGATCCGCCGGCTGGACGCCGGACATCGGATCCGGGACGTCGAAGAATGGCTCGCCGAAAAACACGACGCGGAGGTGGACCTCAGCGAATTCGTGGACGATCTTATCGACGTCGGATTCGTCGCCAGTATCGACGGCGAGAACATCCCTGATCCATATCCTAAATTGCGTCCACACCTGCCGTGGCTCACCGCCTCGAACACCGGATGGTTGTTCGGAAAGATCGCCAAGGCGGCTTACGCAGTGCTGATCCTGGCCACCGTCGTAACGCTGTTTCAGCGGCCGGACCTCGTGCCCGGATACCGTGACTTCTGGTGGGGCGACTACATCGGCCTCTGCGTTCTGGTGAACACCGTGCTCTTCTCGCTGGCGGTGACCCTGCACGAGCTGAGTCACCTCGTCGCCGCCCGGTCGCTGGGCGCCCCGGCCCGGATCAGCTTCGCCACCCGTCTGCACCACCTCGTCGTGCAGACGGATGTGACCGCGGTGTGGGCGGTGCCCCGCAGACAGCGGTACCGGGTCTACCTGAGCGGACTGCTCTGCGACCTCGCACTGGTGTGCGGCGCGATCCTGGTGAACGCGTACGCCCGGCCCGGTGCGCTCGTCGAGCGGCTGCTGGCCGCGCTGGCGGTCACCGTCGTCATGTCGATGGCCCTCCAGGCACACGTCTACATGCGCACCGACCTCTACTTCGTCCTGCTGGACCTGCTGCGCTGCCGCAACCTGTTCCACGACGGGCTCGCCTACGCCCGGCATCTCGCCCGGCGATCGGGCCACCGGCTGCTGCCCCGGGTGGTCGGCGCGCCGGGCATCGACCCCACCGCCGACTTCTCCGCGCGGGAGCGGCGCGCCGTGCGTCTCTACGCGGTGGCCGTGGTGGTCGGCAGCACCGTGGCGCTGGCCGGGTTCATCGCGTACGGGCTGCCCATCGTGGTGCACGGCGTGCTCGCCGCCGCCCGGGCCATGGGCGGCGGCGGCCTGCTCGCCACCGTCGACGCGGGCCTGCTGATCCTGGTCGAGGGCGCTCTCCAGGTGCTGTTCCTGGTCACCTTCCATCGCCGGCACCGGCACCGCCTCCCCCGCCTCCTCGGGGGCCGACGGCCGGCGCCGACCGGCGCGGTCAGCGGCGCCGGGTGAGGATCAGATCGACGACCAGCGCCGTGCAGCCGGACGGACGGACCGTCCGGAATGGCCGAACGCCGTGCGAGGGGCGGCGGGAACCCGACTGCGCCGACCAGGCCCGGGGCGGCATGCTTCGGCGATGACGACCTCACGCGATCAGCCCCGCGCGATGCCGGCCCGGCGCCGGCGTCGCCGGAGGGCGGCCACCGCCGTGGCGGCAGCGCTCGCCGCCGCGGGCGGCGCGCTCCCCCCGTCGCCGGCCCTGGCGGTCAACGCCACGCACGCCACGGTCGTGGGCGCCAATCCCGTGGACTGGACGCCGCACGCGCTCGACGGGACCGTGTACCGGATCCTCCAGATCGGCAACCGGGTGTACCTGGCCGGCTCGTTCACCAAGGTCCGCAACGCCACGCAGACCGCCCAGCTCGCGATGCCGCGCCTGGTGGCCTTCGACGCCACGACCGGCCGGATCGACACCACCTTCCGGCCGGTGGTCAACGGCACGGTGAAGGCGCTCGCCGCCGCGCCGGACGGCCGCTCGCTCTACCTCGGCGGCGCCTTCACGACGGTCAACGGCGTGGCCGCGCCGCGGGTGGCCCGGATCGACGCGGCCACCGGCGCCCGGGTCGCCGGGTTCGCCCCGGCCGCCCTCAACAACCAGGTCAACGACATGCGCCTGGTCGGCGACCGGCTGATCCTCGGCGGGGCGTTCCAGACCGTCGGCGGGGTGACGCGACGGGCGCTGGCCGCGTTGAACCCGACCACCGGGGCCGCCGACGCGTCGGTCAACCTGCGCGTCGAGGGACCTCGGAAGACCAGCTCCGGCGCCACCGCACCGGTCAAGATCGAGGCGCTGGACGTCTCCGCGGACGGCCGGCGGCTCGTCTTCGTGGGCAACTTCAGCTCGGTCGCCGGCGTGGCGCGCCACCAGCTCGCGGTGGCGAACCTGACCACGACCGGCGCCACCCTCTCGGGCTGGTCGACCGACCGCTACCAGCCGCAGTGCGCCCGGACCACGCCGACCTACCTGCGGGGAGTCGACATCTCCGCGGACGGCGCCTGGTTCGTGGCGGTCACCACGGGCGCCGCGTTCCCGGGCACGCTCTGCGACACGGCGTCCCGCTTCGAGTTCGGCACCGAGACCGGCGGCAAGCAGCCCACCTGGGCGAACTACACCGGCGGCGACACCCTGCTCTCGGTGGCGATCACCGGCGCGGCGGTCTACGTCGGCGGTCACCAGCGCTGGCTGGACAACCCGCTCGGGCGCGACTCGGCGGGCCCGGGGGCGGTGTCCCGGCCCGGGATCGGGGCGATCAACCCGACCACGGGCAAGGCGCTGGCCTGGAACCCGACCAAGGCCCGGGGCGTCGGCACCCAGGAGCTGTACGCGACCGACCGGGGCCTCTGGGTCGGCAGCGACACCACCACGGTGGCCGGCGAGTACCACGCCCGGGTGGCGTTCTTCCCGCTGCCGTGAACGGGTGGGGCGCAGCGGTCCCCGCCGCGCCCCACCGTCAGCGGCGCAGGGTGAGGATCAGGTCGGCGACCAGCGCCGTCCATCCGGTCTGGTGCCACGCGCCGAGACCGGCGCCGTTGTCGCCGTGGAAGTACTCCGGGAAGCAGATCAGGTCCCGCCAGTCCGGGTGGGTCTGGAAGAGCTGCGCCGCGCCGTAGATCGGCCGCCGGCCCCAGCCGTCCCGGGTGAACAGCGAGATCAGCCGCGCCGACAGGTCGTCGGCGATCTCGTCGAGGGTGCGCTTCACCCCGGACCGGGTCGGATATTCCACCTGAAGGTCGTCGCCGAAGAAGGCGGCGTAGTCCCGCAGCGCGCTGATCAGCAGGAAGTTGGTCGGCATCCAGATCGGGCCGCGCCAGTTGGAGTTGCCGCCGAACAGGCCGCTGGTCGACTCGGCCGGCTCGTAGCCGACGCTGAACTCCTGGCCGCCCAGCGTCACCGTGAACGGCTTGTCCAGGTGGGCGCGGGAGAGCGTGCGCAGCCCGTATTCCGAGAGGAACTCGTCGGTGTCGAGCATCCGGGCGAGCAGCCGCACCACCTGGTCGGGGCCGACCATGGAGAGCAGCCGCTGCTGCCGGCCGTCCGGGCCGAGCCGGCGGGCGCCGATCACCTCGGCGTACTCGGGGCGGTTGGTGAGGAACCAGCGCAGCCGGGCGCCCAGCTCCGGCAGCCGGCGCATCGTACGCGCGGTGAGCCGGGTGACCGCCGCGAGCGGCAGCAGCCCGACCACCGAGCGGACCTTCAGCGGCACCTTCGTGCCGTCGGCCTGCCGCAGCACGTCGTAGAAGAACGCGTCCTCGTCGTCCCAGAGCCCCTGGTCGTACGCGGCGGCGGCGATGTACGCGAAGTGCTCGAAGAACTTCGTCGCCGTGTCCACGTACGCCCGGTCGTGCTCGGCCAGCACGACGGCCATGTCGAGCAGGTTGAGCGCGTACATGGCCATCCAGCCGGTGCCGTCGGACTGCTCCAGCACCCCGGCCACCGGCAACGCCGCCGAACGGTCGAACGGGCCGACGTTGTCCAGCCCGAGGAAGCCGCCCTCGAAGACGTTGTTGCCGCCCGTGTCCTTCCGGTTCACCCACCAGGTGAAGTTGAGCAGCAGCTTGTGCATCACCCGGGCCAGGAACTCGTGGTCCCGCGAGCCGTCGATCTCGAACACCTTCAGCGCCGCCCACGCGTGCACCGGCGGGTTCACGTCGCCGAACGCCCACTCGTACGCCGGGATCTGCCCGTTGGGGTGCAGGTACCACTCGCGGAGCAGGAGCAGCAGCTGCTCCTTGGCGAAGCCCGGGTCGACCCGGGCGATGGTGACGCAGTGGAAGGCCAGGTCCCAGGCGGCGTACCAGGGATATTCCCAGGGGTCCGGCATGGAGATCACGTCGAAGCTGTTCATGTGCCACCAGGCGCTGTTGCGCCCGTGCCGCCGGCCGGCCGGCGGCCGCGTGGAGCCCGGATCGCCCTCCAGCCAGCGCTTCACGTCGAAGTGGTAGAACTGCTTGCCCCACAGGAGCCCGGCGATGGCCTGCCGCGCCACCAGCGCCTCGTCGGCGCTCGCGGCGGCCGGGATGACGCTGTCGAAGAACCGGTTGGCCTCGGCGCGCCGGGCCCAGAGCACCGTGTCGAACCCGTCGCCGAGGTCGGCCGGGGGCGGCGGGATGCTCGCCGGGGGCGGCGCGGTGCGGGTCAGCCGCAGCCGGATCTGCCGCTGCCCGCCGGCCGGCACGTCCAGCACGTAGTGCAGCGCGCCCTTGGTCCCCTCCCGGTCCGGGTTCACGGTGGCCGCGCCGGCCACCACGTGGTCGTTGATCCCGTCCTTCGGGTACGCCGACCGCCCGGGCAGCCCCCACAGCCGCTCGGCGTTGGTGTCGTTGTCACAGAGCAGCGGCGTGGGCGCGCCGTCACCCTCCAGCAGGAGCTGGCCGAGCACCCAGTGCTCGCCCACCAGCCGGGACCCCGCCCCGGTCAGCTTCGGCACCCGGTCGCCGCCGGGCAGCCCCCACGCCCAGGTGTTGCGGAACCAGAGGGTGGGCAGCACGTGCAGGGTCTCGTCGGTGTCGCCCCGGTTGGCCACGGTGATCAGGATGCACAGGTCGGTCGGGGACGCCTTGGCGTAGTCGACGGTGACCGCCCAGTACCGGTCGTCGTCGAAGATCCCCGTGTCGACCAGCTCGTACTCGGTGTCGTCCCGGCCCCGCAGCGCGTTCACGGCGACCAGCTCGTCGTAGGGGAAGGCGGCCTGCGGGTAGTGGTAGCGCCAGCGCATCCAGGAGTGGGTCGGCGTGGAGTCCTCGTACCACCAGTAGTCCTTCACGTCCTCGCCGTGGTTGCCGCCGTCGCCGCCGAGGCCGAACATCCGCTCCTTGAGGATCGGGTCCCGCCCGTTCCACAGGGCCAGGGCGAAGCAGAACGTCTGCCGGTCGTCGCAGACGCCCGCCATGCCGTCCTCGTTCCACCGGTAGGCTCGGGACCGCGCGTGGTCGTGGGGGAAGTAGTCCCAGGCCGTGCCGTGTTCGCTGTAGTCCTCCCGTACCGTCCCCCACGCCCGCTCGGACAGATAGGGACCCCATGCGCGCCAGTCCTGCTCCCCGGCGTCGGCCTGGGCGAGCCGGTGCCGCTCGGGGTCGGGGGTCGCGGAGGTCGGGCGGTCAGTGATCACCTGCACATCTTCGACGCCCCCGGGGTACTTCTCCACAGGGGCCATTGTCGTCGTGGCGGGTGACACCCCGCCGGTGGTGGAGGAAAGTTGATCGAGATTCGCTTCGGGCCGCAGGTCTGCGGGGAGCTGTCCGCCTCGTCGACCCGGGAGTGGCTGGTCACCGACGGGCGCGGCGGCTACGCCATGGGCACGGTCGCCGGGCTGCGGACCCGGCGCTACCACGGGCTGCTCGTGGTGGCCGGGGAGACGCCGGCCGCCCGCAAGGTGGGCCTGGTCAGCCTCGACCCGGCGGTGACCCTGCCGTCCGGGCGGCAGGTCCGGCTCGGCGCGCACGAATGGTCCTCCGGTGTGGTCGACCCGCGCGGCTACGAGCTGCTGGAGCGCTTCGACCTCACCGACGGGGTGCCCCGCTGGCGCTGGCGGGTCGGCGACGTGGTGATCGAGCGGGAGATCGCCATGGCGTACGGCCGGTCCTGCGTGGCGGTCGTGCACCGGCTGATCTCCGGCGGCCCGGTCCGGCTGGACCTGGCCGCGGCCTGCACCTGGCGGGACGCGCACGGCGAGCGGCGGGCGGACGGCCCGACCCCGCGGCTGGAGGAGGTGGCCGGCGGCGCGGTGGTGGAGGGCGCGTTCCGGCTGGCCGGGCCCGGCTGGACGCCCGAGGGGCAGTGGTGGCTCGGGGTACGCCACCGGGAGGAGGCGGCGCGCGGGCTGCACCCCGACGAGGACCTCTGGTACGCGGGCCGGTTCTCCGGTTCCCTCGACGAGCCGGGCGCCGAGGTGTCCGTGCTGGCCTGGGCCGACGACCTGGGCGAGGAGCCGCCGCCGGCGACCGCGCTGGTCGAGGCGGCCCGGCGGCGCCACCGGGCCGTGGTGGCCGCGGCGAAGCCGGACGACGACGTCGACGCGACCCTCGCCCTGGCCGCCGACGCCTTCGTGGTGCACACCGGCACCGGCCCGGACGTGGTGGCCGGCTACCCCTGGTTCGGGGCGTGGTCGCGGGACACCATGACCTCCTACGAGGGGCTGTTCCTCGGCACCGGCCGGGGCGACGAGGGCCGGGAGCTGCTGCGGGCGTACGCGGCCACGCTCTCGGAGGGGATGCTCGCCAACACGGCCGACACCGGGCGGGTGGAGCACAACACCGTCGACGCGACGCTGTGGTTCCTGCACGCCGTGAACCGGCACGTGACCCGCACCGGGGACACCGACCTCGGAGCGGAGCTGCTGCCCGCGCTGGAGGACGTGGTGGCCGCGCACGTGGCGGGCACCCGCTACGGCATCGGCGTCGACCCGGCCGACGGGCTGCTCACCCAGGGCGGGCCGCCCGACGTCGCGCTCACCTGGATGGACGCCCGCGTCTACGGGGTGCCGGTCACCCCGCGCACCGGCAAGCCGGTCGAGGTCAACGCGCTGTGGGTGAACGGGCTGGCCGGGCTCGCCGAGCTGGCCGAGCTGGCCGGCCGGGACGCCACCGAGCTCTGGGGCCGGCACCAGCGGGCCGCCGCCGCGTTCCGGGAGCGCTTCCCCACGCCGGCCGGCTGGCTGCACGACGTGGTGGACGCGCCGGCGCCCGCGTACCCGCTCGGCGGCGCGCCGCACCACGACGACGACCTGCTCCGCCCCAACCAGCTGCTCGCCTGGTCGCTGCCGTACGCGCCCCTCGAACCGGACGAGGCCACCCTGCGCCGGGTCACCGAGGCGCTGTTCACCCCGCTGGGGCCGCGCAGCCTCGCCCCCGACTCCCCCGGCTTCGTCGGCCGGCACCGCGGCGGCCCGGCCGAGCGGGACTCCGGCTACCACCAGGGCACCGTCTGGCCGTGGTTGATCGGGCCGTTCGTCGACGCGTACCGCCGGGCCGGCCTGCCCACCGGCGACCTGCTGGTGGGACTGGAGGGGCACCTCACCGAGTACGGCCTCGGCTCGGTCAGCGAGACCGCCGACGGGCTCGCCCCGCACGCCGCCACGGGCTGCCCGTTCCAGGCGTGGTCGGTGGCCGAACTGCTGCGCGCCCGGCGGCTGCGCCGGTAACGCGTTACAGACCGGCAACCGGCGCGTCGCCGCTGGTTATCGACCGGTGGGCAGGATGGGCTGCGACCCCACGACGGGCCCGGTGCGGGCGCCGTCGGGCGGTGCGGGAACCACAACTCCAAGGGGGCCGCATGTCCGCTGACGCCGAAGTGATCGACATCCAGCCCGCCCGGCGCCAGCGGGTGCTGATCCTCTCGTGGGAGTACCCACCCGTGCTCGTCGGTGGCCTCGGCCGCCACGTGCACGCGCTCTCCGTCGCGCTGACCGCCGCCGGCCACGAGGTCACCGTCGTCACCCGGCACGCCGAGGGCGCGCCCCTGGAGGAGTACGCCGAGGGCGTCCGCGTCCTCCGGGCCGCCGAGGACCCGGTCCGGTTCCCGCTGGCCACCGACTCGCTGCTGGCCTGGACCATGGCGTTCAACCACACCCTCACCCGGGCCGCGCTGCGGGCCGCCGAGGCGGGCGGCTTCGACGTCGTCCACGCCCACGACTGGCTCGTCGCGCACACCGCGGTCACCCTGGCCGAGCACCTGGACCTCCCGCTGGTCACCACCATCCACGCCACCGAGGCCGGCCGGCACCAGGGCTGGCTGCCCGAGGAGATGAACCGCACCATCCACGGCGTCGAGCACTGGCTGAGCAACGCCTCGGCCCGGGTGATCGCCTGCTCCGGCTACATGCGGGACCAGGTGGCACGGCTGTTCGACGTACCGGCCGGTCGGATCGACGTGGTCCCCAACGGGGTGGACGACCGGGCCTGGCACGCCCGCCCGCGCGCGGTCTCCGCCGCCCGGGCCCGGTTCGCCGGCGACGGACCCCTGGTCGGGTACGCCGGCCGGCTGGTGTACGAGAAGGGCGTGCAGCACCTCGTGGACGCCGTACCGTACCTGCGGGACCGGCACCCCGGCCTCCGGGTGGTGATCGCCGGCGACGGCCCGTACCGCGACGAACTGGTCGATCAGGCGCAGCGGCTGCGCCTCGCCGACACCGTCCGGTTCACCGGCTTCCTGGACGCCACCCAGCTCCCGGCCGTCCTGGGCGCCACCGACGCCACCGTGGTCCCCAGCCTCTACGAGCCGTTCGGCATGATCGCCCTGGAGGCGGCCGCGGCCGGCGCGCCCCTCGCGGTGGCGGAGACCGGTGGCCTCGCCGAGATCGTCGAACCCGGGGTGACCGGGGTGACCTTCCCCCAGGGCGACCCCGACGCGCTGGCCGGCGCGGTCGACCGGCTCGTCGGCGACGAGGTCTTCGCCCGCCGGCTGGCCCGCCGGGCCCGCGCCGTGGTCGCCGAACGCTACACCTGGTCCGCCATCGCGGCCCGCACCGCCGGCAGCTACGCCACGGCCCGTCGCGAGCACGGCGCGTTCCGGGCCCGCCGGGCGGCGGCGCTGCTGACCGCTGGCCGGTCCGCCATCGCCATCCCGGACGGAAATCTGCTGGCCGGCGCCGCAAGCTGAGCCACGCCGCCCCGACGAGCGATAGGTGTTGTCCGATCCGTTGGCTATTGTGGACATCCACCAGCGGTGAGGAGTGCGGTGCAGCAGGTAGTGATCGCCGGCCGGTACCGCCTGCTCGATCTGGTCGGCCGCGGCGGGATGGGCCGGGTCTGGCTGGCCCGGGACGAGATGCTCCACCGCGAGGTCGCGGTGAAGCAGGTGGTGCCACCGGGCTGGCTCGCCCCGCACGAACGCGACGAGCTGCGCGGCCGCACCCTCCGCGAGGCCCGTGCGACCGCCCGGCTCACCCACCCCAACGTGGTCCGGGTCTACGACGTGGTCCGGGTCGACGGCGACCCGTGGCTGGTCATGGAGTACGTGCCGTCCCGGTCGTTGCAGGAGACCGTCGAGACGGACGGGCCGGTCGACCCGCGCCGCGCCGCCACGATCGGGCTGGCGGTGCTGGCCGCGCTGCGCGCCGCGCACGAGGCGGGCGTGCTGCACCGGGACGTGAAACCCGCCAACGTGCTGCTGGCCCGCGACGGCCGGGTCCTGCTCACCGACTTCGGGCTGGCCGTCTTCGACGGCGGCGACGGGATGACGACCCGCCCCGGCCTGGTCCTCGGCTCCCCGCAGTACGTGGCACCCGAACGGGCCGCCGAGGGCGTGTCCAGCGTCGAGGCCGACCTCTGGTCGCTGGGTGCCACCCTGCACGCGGCCGTGGAGGGCCGCTCCCCGTACGCCCGCAGCACCGCCATGGCGACCCTCGCCGCGCTGGCCAGCCAGCCACCCGACCCGGCGCCGCACGCCGGCCCGCTCGCGCCCGTGCTGGTCGGCCTGCTGCGCCGCGACCCGCGGCACCGGCTCGGCCACGACGACGCGGCCCGGCTGCTGGCCGCCGCCACCGCCCCGACCGTCGACGTGCCGGGCTGGCCGGCGGCCGGCACCGTCGCGCCCGCCACCGCCCCGGACGGTGACGACGCGTCCGGCTCCGGCTGGGACAGCGGCGGCGCGACCGCCGTACCGCCGCCGGAGCGCGCCTACCCCGACGTGATGCCGCCGGCCGCGGCCGCCCGCGAGTGGAGCCGCGCCGCCCGCCGGAGCGAATGGGCGCCCCCGGACGACGAGGGCACCCCGCCGCCGGCCCCGAGCCGGGCCGGCCGCGGTGGCGGCTCCTCGCGGCCCGCGCCGGCCGCGGCCGACCAGCCCACGCCGACCGACGGGCCGGCCGGCGGCGTCGCGATCCCCGGCGGCACGGCCGGCACCTCCGCCGCTTCCAGCGGGGCGGACGGCACCGCCACCAGCACCAGCGGGGCGGCCGGTGCCGTCGAGGGCGGGAACGGCCCGGCGGCCTCCCCCGCGGGCGAGGCCGAGTGTCCGAGCCGGCGACGCCGGGCGGCCCTGCGCCGCCTGGCGCTCGCGGCGGCGGCCGTCGTGCTCGCCGTGGCGGCGGGGATCGGCACCGCGCTGGCGGTCACCGACGACCACGACGGCGGTCCGGCCGGCGACCCGCACGGCGAGGGGCCGGGCGAGCCCTGGGAACACCGGCCCGGCCCGCCCGGCGGCCCGCCCCCCGGTGTCCCGCCGCCCCCGTTTCCGTGCGTCCGGCCCGAGGCGACGGGCAACCCGGTGCGGGCCGGCTCGCCACCCGCCGACGCGGGGCTCGCCCTCCCGGCCGGCTGGGTCTGGCACGCCGACTCCGCCGGCTTCCGGGTCGCCGTGCCGGCCGGTTGGCTGGAGCTGAGGTCCGGCAGCACCACCTGCTTCCAGGACCCCGCCACCCGGCGGATCCTCGGCGTCGAGCCCTACCCGGGCGGCGATCCGCTGGGCCAGTTGCGGGCGGCCGAGCGGGAGCTGACCACCGACGGCCGGCTGCCCGGCTACCAGAAGGTGCGGCTGGCGGCCGCCGGCGGCGGCGCGGAATGGGAGTGCCGCTGGACGGCCCCGTACGGGGAGCGGATGCACGCGCTGCGGGTGCTGCCCGGTGACGCCGGCGGGTGGACGCTCGGGTGGACCACCTCCGACGCCGACTGGTCCGCCGCGGCGGGGCAGCTCGCGCTGATCCGGGACAGCTTCCGGTCGGGCCGGGCCACCCGAGCGGCCGGCTGACAACCCCGCCGTCCCATCACCGACAGATACTCGGTCCCGCCCGCCCGGAACGACATACTTCCTGGTGATCCGGCGCCGCCCGCCGGGCGGCCCGTGGACCCCTCTCCCCAGTGGACCGTCCGGGTGATGCCCCGCGACCCGACGCCTAACTACAGTGGCGTAGTTTTGTCGATCAAGATCTCTGGGGAGGGCGAGCCGAGATGATGGGACCGTCCCACGCGCTGTCCGGCGCGGCGGTGTGGCTGACCGGCTCCTGGGCGCTGGACCAGTTCGCCGACTACCACCAGACACCGCTCGCGCTGGCGGTCGGCACCGCGGTCTGCGCGGGCGGGGCGCTCTTTCCCGACCTCGACCTCTCCGGCAAGGTGACGCGCAACCAGGGCGGCGCCACCGTGGCGCGGACCTTCGGCGTGTTCAGCCTCTTCATCGCCGAGGTGATGGAGAAGATCTCGCTGGGCGTCTACTACGCGACCAAGCTGAGCAGGGACCCGCGCCGCAACAACGGCCACCGCACGCTCACCCACACCCTCCCGTTCACCCTGCTGGTCGGCTGGGGCACCACCGCGCTCTGCGCCGCGTACGGCAAGTGGGCGGTCGTCAGCATCCTCTTCTTCATGATCGGTCTGGCGCTGCGCGGGCTCTTCGACGAGTGGGCCGAGCGGGCCGGGTGGGTGGTCGTCACCCTGCTGTCGGCGGCCGCGGCCTGGTTCACCTTCGCCAACCTGCCCGGCGACCGGGGCTATCCCCTCATCGGCACGGCGGTCGGCGTAGGCTGCTTCGTGCACATCCTCGGCGACATGATCACCAAGGCGGGGGTGCCGATCCTCTGGCCCATCCCGATCAAGCGCCGGATGTGGACGATGATCGGGTTGCCCAACGGCATCGCCCTGCGCACCGGCAGCAAGGCCGAGACCATCGTGCTGCGTGCGGCGCTGACCGTGCTCGCCGTACTGGCCGCGGTGGGGCTGGTCGCACCCTCGGTGCTGCACCGCTTCAATATCGAGGTGTGACGGACCTGGCCGACGACGGGACGGGGCCGGCGGAGCACGCCCGGCCGCCGGTCGAGGACGCTGGGGTGCCGGAGTTCTGGCGGCCGCTCGGGCTGCCCGGGCTCGCCGACGTGCACACGCACTTCCTGCCGCCCCGCATGCTGCGCAAGGTGTGGGCGTACTTCGACGCGGCCGGGCCGCTGGTCGGCACCGAGTGGCCGATCCGCTACCGGTGGGACGACGCGGCGCGCGTGGCGCACCTGCGGCGGCTCGGCGTGCGGATGTTCAGCGCGCTGGCGTACCCGCACCGGCCCGGCATGGCCGAGTCGCTGAACGCGTGGACGCTGGACTTCGCGGCGCGTACCCCCGGTTGCCTGCCCTCGGCCACGTTCTTCCCGGAGCCGGCGGCGGCGCGCTACGTGGCCGATGCCCTCGCGGCCGGCGCCCGGGTGTTCAAGGTGCACGTCCAGGTGGGCGGCTTCGCGCCCACCGACCCGGCGCTGGACGCCGTGTGGGGGCTGCTGGCCGAGGCGGGCGTGCCGGTGGTGGTGCACGCCGGGCACGCGCCGGTCGGCACGGCCCACACGGGACCGGAGTCGTTCGCCGCGCTGCTCGCCCGGCATCCCGGGCTGGCCGCGATCGTGGCGCACCTGGGCGCGCCCGACTACGCGGCCTTCCTGGGCCTGGCCGAGCGGTACGCGCACGTGCGGCTGGACACCACGATGGCGTTCACCTCGTTCTTCGACCGGTTCGTGCCGTTCCCGGCGGCCGAACTGCCGCGGCTGCGCGAGCTGGGCCTGGCCGGCAAGGTGCTGCTCGGCAGCGACTTCCCGAACATCCCCTACCCCTACGCCGAGCAGCTGTCCGCGCTGGCCCGGCTCGACCTGGGCGACGACTGGCTGCGAGCGGTCTGCTGGGACGCCGCCGCGGCCCTGTTCGACCTGGGCTGACGGGCGCGTCAGGCAACGGACGTGGCCGCCCAGCCGGCGAGGAGTTCCAGGACCGGGCGGCGGCCGGCGAACATGGCGGCCTCGTCGCGCCGGTCGTAGGTCTGGCCGGTGGCGCCGCCGGCCCGATTGAGCATCACGGGCGCGAGCCAGAAGTACTTGGCCGCACCGCTGAGCCGCACCGCGTGGGCGACGAGCGCCGGATCGACGGCTCCGCGCAGCCCGTCGACGTAGCCGTCCAGCACCGCGTCGGCCACGTCGGTCAGCAGCGCCACGTCGACCAGGCCGTCGAGGAAGGTGTCCAGCACCAGGTTTGCCGCGTCCTCACCGATGGGCCCCGGGCCGACGAAGGACCAGTCGAGCAGGACCGGACCGCTGTCGGCGAACACCAGGTTCGCCGGCCAGACGTCGTGGTGGCAGAGGGTACGCGGTAGCCGGTCCGTGGCCGCCAGCACGGTGTACCGCTGCTCCCAGAGCCGGCGCAGGTCGTCCCGCAGCGGCTCCGGCCAGGCCACCACAGCGACCGGATGGTCCCAGGGCACCGGCTCGGTCACCGGCCGGCTCAGCGTGTAGTCGCGCAACCAGTCCCGGGCCAGCCAGTCGTACCGGGACACGTCCGCGGCCCGGCGGGTGGTCGGCGCGGCGCCGGGGTCGGCGAGCCAGGCGGCCTGGGCGGCCCCGAGCCGGCGGGCCAGGTCGGCAAGGTCGCGAACGGTGCCGGTGGTGCCCGGGCGGCCGGCCGCCTCGGTCAGCCAGAGTGCGACCGTCCCGTCCGGACGATCGTCGATCGCCAGGGGGTCCGGAGCGACGAGACCCGCGTCCGCGTAGCAGGTCGTGGCCACGCCGCTCCGGTACGCCTCGACCTCGCGCCGCCAGTAGTTCCAGTGGCCGGGGTCGTCGCTCGCCGCCCAGTGTGCCGGGCCGACGCCCGCTCCTGGCGGCGCGATCAGCTTGAGCACCGCCGACCGGCCGGCCCGGCGGGTCCGCCAGATACCTCCGGTGACGCCGTTGAGCGGGTTGTGTGTCAGCGACTGTGCCGGCACCTCGGCGGGAACAAGGTCGGCCGGAGGTCGGGTCACCGGGCGAGCCTAACTCCGCGCGGCGGGACGCACGGTCCGGCGGTCAGACGGCCACCCGGTCCCGCCCCGCGCGGCCGGGAGCGGGATCGGCCGCGCGGAGCCGACTGGGCAGCGGGCGCAGCCAGGGTCCGGCGAGGAGCCCGACGGCGATCTGGGCAGCCCCCGCGACGACCAGCGTGGGGCCCGCGCCGGCCAGCCCGATCACCGCGCCGCCACCGAGCAGGCCGATCGAGACGGCACCGTCGTGCACCAGGCTCTCCACGGCGAAGGCGGCCCGCCGTTCGGCGCCCTCGGTGCGGGTGGTGATCAGGCGGTTGACCGCGCCGATGCCGAGCGGCATGGCGAGGCCGCCCGCGGCCGCCAGGACCGCGATGAGCGGCAGCGACGCGGTGACCGCGGGCAGCGTCGCGAAGGTCGCGCCCAGCAGGATCCAGCCGGCCGCCACGGTGGCCAGTGGCGGCAGCCGGGGTACGAGCACCGGGGCGACCAGCGCTCCGGCGAGCGAGCCGGCGCCGTAGCCGGTCATGCCGGCCGAGATGAGCAGCCCGGGCCGGCCGGTCTCGGCGCCCAGGATGGCCAGCCCGAGGGTGAAGGCGAACCAGGCGAGGCCCCCGACGCCGGCCATGGTGACCGCGCGGCACACCTCGGGGTGCCGGGCCAGCACGTGCCGGAGCGCGGGGGCGGCGGCCGCTTCCTCGGCGGCGGCGGGTGCGGCGGTGCCGCGGACGGCGAGCAGCAGGACGGCCCCGAGGGCGACGCCGGCCGCCTCCGCCCAGAGCAGCCGGAGCGGCCCCCCGACGGTGACCGCCCAGCCGGCCAGCGGCGGCGCGAGGATCATGGTGCTGCGGTGCGCGAAGTCCTGCCAGGCCAGCATCCGGGCGGCGGCGTCGCCACCGGCGCAGATGTCGGCGAGCAGGGCCCGCTGGCCCGGCCCGCTCAGCGTGGTGGCGGCGCCGGTGACGAGGCCGGCGGCGGCCAGGTGGAACGGGCCGACGGCGCCGACGGCGGCACCGACCGGGACGACGAGCAGGCCGAGCACCTGGATCGCGAGGACGGCCGCGAGGGCCGGGCCGGTGGTCAGCCGCTGCCGCAGCCCCCGCGCCCACCAGGCGGAGGTGAGCATGGGCAGCCCGACCGCCCCGCCGACCAGGCCGGTGGTCCAGGCCGAGCCGGTCTCGGCGAGCGCGACCAGGGGCAGCGCGACGGCGGTGGTGCGTTGGCCGAGCCAGGTGACGAAGGTGGTCGTGAGCATGGCGGCGATGTCCCGGCGGGTGGTCACGGCTTCGATCCTCTGGCCCCGCCGGCCGGCCCGGTAGCTGGCGGTTCGACCGGCGGGCTCATAACCTGGGCCTATGAGCTCCCTACCGTCGGTCGAGGACCTGCGGCTCGTGGCGGCGCTGGCGCGGCACGGCTCCCTCGGCGCGGCGGGCCGCGAGCTGCGGATCAGCCAGCCCGCCGCGAGCAACCGGCTGGCGGCGCTGGAGCGGCGGATCGGCGAGCGGCTCTTCGACCGGGACACCACGGGCGCGCGGCCGACCCCGGCCGGGCGGGCGCTGGTGGCCGAGGCGGTCCACGTCCTGGGGCACCTGGAGGCGATCTTCGACCGGACCCGCTCGGCGGCGCGCGGCGAGGTGCTGAGCGTGGGCACCTTTCCGAGCCTGGCCGCGTGGCTGTTCCCCGCGCTGGCCGCCCTGCTGCGCGACGCGACCGTGCACCAGGTCACCGACCACGGTGACCGCCTCGTCGAGTGGGTCGGTGAGGGCTCGCTCGACGCCGCGTTCGTGACGGTCGCCAACCAGATGCGGCTGCCCGCCACGGCCACCGCCACACCCGTGGCCGGCGACCGGCTGGCCCTGCTCACCCCGCCCGGGGTACGCGTCGGGTCCGGGCGCCGGCCGTTCGCCGGCCTCGACGTGGTGGCGCACAGCTACGACCCGTCCGCCGACGCCCTGCACCGGCGGCTCTCCGCGCTGGGCGCCCGGCCGACACCGGCGGCCACGGGCGAGACGGCGGTGCGGATGGGGCGGCTGCTCGGCTGCCCGGTCGTGCTGCCGCGCGGGCTCGCACTCGCGTACGCGACCCCGGACGAGGAGGTGGCGCCGGCGCCGGTGCCGGGCCGCTTCACCCTGTTCCTGGTGACCCGGCGACCGGTCCCGGCTGTGCTGGCGGCGGTCGTGGGCGGGCTGGCCGCCCGGCTCGGGCTGGAGCCGGCGGGCGGGGAGCCCTAGACCGCTCTACTTCGCCGGCAGGGTGCCGGCGTAGCCCACGCCGCGACCGACCCACCGGGCCAGCTCGGCGTCACCCGCGACGGCCGAGGGCTCCACCGTGATCCATCCCCGCATCGGCCGCCCCCGCATCACCGTCGCCTGCGCGCCGGGCTCCGCCTCCAGCCGCTCGGACTCGGCCGGGTCGACGCGGACCATGAGCCCGCCGGCGCCGCGGACGACCACCGCCATGTTGCCCTGCACCATCATCGCCAGGCCGCCGAACATGCGCTGCTCGGTGAACCCGGACTCACGCCCGACCAGCTCCCGGACCCGGTCCGCGAGGTCCTCGTCATACGCCATGTCCGCATCCTGGCACCCGGGGCGGACAACACGGGGTCACGGCCTGGGCAGGTCGGCGCAGAGCTTCCCCGGGAACGCCGGCTCGACGCTGCGGACCCGTCCGCAGCCGGCCTCCGCCGAACCGGCGATCGTGGCCCAGCCGCGCTCGCCCGCCCAGCGCAGGAAATAGCGGCGTACGGTGACCGACGCCTCGCAGCCCGGCCTCGCCTCGGCGCCGCACGGTACCGGATCCAACGGCACCGTCATGACCAGCCACCGGCCGTCGCAGGCCTCGGACGAGCCGACGGAGTGCCGGGACACGTCCATGCCCCGGACGGCGACGCTGATCCAGGCGGGGTCACAGTGGTCCGTCGGCATCGGGTCACAGCCGAAGGTCGCGTCGCAGCGGCGGTACGCGGCACCGTCGGGCTTCCACGGCTCCTGGTTGAGCACGACGACGCGGCCGGCGATCGGTCCCGGCGCGGTCAGCGTCACCTGGCCCGGTGTGTGGGTCGGGCAGGCGCCGACCACCCCCGACAGGCGCGAGTCCTGCACCACGTTCGCGTGGACGCGGTTGTTCTCCTCGACGAGGTAGGTGACCCGCGGATTGCGGGAGCACCCGTCGGCGTCCCCGAGCAGCGCCACGGTCAGCACGAGCGAGCGCGGGTCGTCGCCGAGGCGTACCGCGGTGACGTCGGCCTGGTAGGTGGCCCACCGGGTGTCGTCGGCGGTGCCGGCCGGTGTGGGCGCGTCACCCGACGCGGGCCCGTCGCCGGGCGTGGGCACGGCGCCCGGCCGGGCGCAGCTCGCGAGCGCGGCGAGGCACAGCAGGGCGGTGGCGAGTCGACGCATGGCACCGAGTCTGGCCGGGCCGCCCGACCCCCGCATCCGTACGGGTACTCAGTCCACCTCAGACACCGACGCGCTGCTCCGGGATGCTCAGGCCGTAGAGGGCCATCAGTTCCGGGCTGTCGATCCGGCTGCCGTCGGCCACCGAGTCGCAGGCGATGTCGACGATCTGGTCCTTGTGCGCGAGCAGGTACGGCCGGGCGCCGACGTCGGCGCTGGCCAGGGTCGCGATGCCGGACCAGTGCCGGCGGCCGAACAGCATCGGGTAGCCGCGCAGCCCGTCGTAGGTGGCGCAGACCAGCACGTCCGGGTACGGCAGGGCGGCGACCCGGCGGACCGCCGCGGCGGTGAGCCCGGGCATGTCCACGGGCACCACGACCACGGCCTCGATGGTCTCGTCGGTCAGCGCGGCCAGGCCGGCCCGGATCGATGAGCCGACCCCGGTGCCCCAGGCCCGGTTGACCACCACGGTGGCGGCGGTCAGGTCGGTGGTCTGGCGCACCTGGTCCGCCGCCGCGCCCAGCACGACGACGACCTCCACGCAGCCCGCCTCGGCCATCGTGTCGATCATCCGGCGGACCAGGGGCTTTGCCCCCTGGTGCAGCAGCGCCTCGGGCCCGCCGATCCGGCGGCCCCCGCCAGCGGCGATGATCATTCCTGCGATCCGGTTCAGCGGTGCCCCCTCGACCTGGGGGACGGACCGAAGGCAGCCGCGCCCGGTCCGTCCCGTCGTACGCACACCGGGCCCAACGAGCACGCCCGGGAGCGGGTAGCGGGGCAAATCGGAAAATTGCGTGGCTATGCCGCGTCGGCGTAGCAGTCCACGACGGACAGGTCGAGCGGGAAGCGGACCGGTGTCTCGCCGAAGAGCAGCCGGGTGGCGCGCTCCCCCGCCCCGGTGACCGCCGCGGCCACCGTCTCGGCCGCCTCGGCCGGGCAGTGCACGATCACCTCGTCGTGCTGGAAGAAGACCAGCTCCGCGCGGGTGCCGGCCAGCTCGGTGCGGAGCGTGGCCAGCAGCGTGGAGGCCCACTCGGCGGCGGTGGCCTGGATGACGAAGTTGCGGGTGAACCGGCCGCGCGAGCGGGCCGCCCGGGCGCGCGGGCTCTGCGGATCGGCCTCGGCATCCGCCACCGGCTCGTCGGCGTCGCCGAAGCCGGCCGTCCCGGGCGGGCAGGTGCGCCCCAGCCACGACCGGACCAGGCCGCCCGCCTCGCCGGTGCGGGCCGCCGCCTCGACGTGGCCGAACGCCGTCGGGTAGTTCTTCTTGAGCACCGCGAGGGCGGGCACGGCGGCGCCACCGGTCTGCCCGTACATGGCGCCGAGCAGGGCCACCTTGGCCCGGGCCCGGTCACCGGCGAAGGCGTCCCGGGCCAGCGCGGCGTAGAGGTCACCGGCGCCGCCGGCCGCGGCGAGCCGCTCGTCGCCGGACACCGCGGCCAGCACCCGTGGTTCGAGCTGGCCCGCGTCGGCCACCACGAACGTCCAGCCCGGGTCGGCCACCACGGCGCGCCGGATCACCTTCGGGATCTGCAACGCGCCGCCGCCCCGGGTGGCCCACCGGCCGGAGACCACGCCGCCGGGCACGTACTCCGGGTGGAACCGGCCGCCGGAGACCCAGGCATCCCGCCAGGCCCAGCCGTGGGCCGTCCAGATCCGGTACAGCTCCTTGTATTCCAGGACGAGCGGCACGGCCGGGTGCTCCACCCCGCGCAGCACCCAGGCCCGGGTGTTCGGCAGCTCCACGCCGGCCCGCGCGAACGCCTTGAGCAGCTCGGCCGGGGAGTCGGCGTGCAGCTGGCGGACGCCGAACGCCTCGGCGATCCGGGCCGCCAGCTCGGCCAGCCGGCGGGGCGGCCCGCCGACCGGGGACGCCTCGCCGAGCAGGTCGGCCAGGATGGCGTCGTGCACGTCGGCGCGCCAGGGCAGCCCGGCCGCGCCCATCTCGGCGGCGATGAGCGCGCCGGCCGACTCGGCGGCCACCAGCAGCCGGAACCGGCCGGGGTGTTCGGTGCGCGCGATCCGGGCGAGCTGGTCCGCGTACACCCGGGTCAACGCCGTGATGCCCGGGCCGGGCGGGCCGGACGGCGCGTCGAAGAGCGCGCCCTGGCCGTGGCCGGGCGGCTCCGGCGGGCGGGGCGCCGGGTCCGGCGGGACGGGCGCCCCGGTGAGCCGGGCCCAGGCCGCGGCGAGCGAGCGCGGCTCGCCCCAGCGGCCGGCGTGGCCCAGCAGCAGGGCCTCGGTCAGCTCGACGTCGTGGCACCGGTCGAGCCGGACGCCGGCCCGCAGCAGCGCCGGGTAGAGGGTGGCACCGCCGGCCCACACCCAGCGGGGGCGGTCGGCGGCCTCCCGGGCGGCCACCGCGGCGGCCAGGTCGGCCACCGGCTCGGCCGGGCCGGCCGGGCGCCCGGCATCGTCGAGCGGTTGCAGCACTCCGCCGCCCCGCTCGTCCGACTCCACCGCCACCAGCACGGACGCGATTCTGCCCGGCCCCTCCGACAGATGCCGGAGCGGCCGGGCAGCGGGTCGCGCGGGTTACTTGCCGACGCCGGCCGTGAGGCCGGACTGCACCTGGCGCTGGAACACGATGTACACGATCAGCACCGGCAGCATCGCCATGGTGACCCCGGCGAAGAGGCCGGACCAGTCGGACTTGTAGCCCTGGTTGACCGACAGCTCGATCAGCCCCTGGGCGATCACCTGGTGCTTCGGCTCACCGGAGACCGACTGCATGAGCAGGGTCGGCAGGTACCACTGGTTCCACTGGCCGAGCACGTTGAAGATGCCGATGCTGATGAGGCCGGGCTTGGCCATCGGCAGCATCACGCTGAAGAACGTCCTGGTGTGCGACGCACCGTCGACCTGGGCCGCCTCGGCGATCGAGTCGGGCAGCGTCCGGAAGAACGAGTGCATGAAGAAGATCGTGAAGGACAGCGACCAGGCCACGTAGACCAGGATCAGCATGACGTGCTTGTTCGGGCCGAGCAGCGGGAAGCTGACCCCGGTGTTGTAGACGCCCTTGAACAGCGGCACCGCAGCCAGGTAGATCGGCAGGGTGAGCCCGGAGAGGAACATGTAGTAGATCAGCCGGTTGCCGCGGAACTCGTAGCGCGCCAGGGCATACGCGGCCATCGAGCCGAGCAGCATGGTCAGCGTGACGCTGCCGATCAGCACCAGGAGGGTGTTGAGGAAGAACGACCCGAGGTGCCCCGCCGTCCAGGCCCGGGCGAAGTTGTCGAAGTGCAGCGTGTCGGGGATCAGCGAGAGCGGCTCCTGGATGACCTCCGAGTCGCTCTTGAGCGCCGACATCACCACCCACAGCAGCGGGTAAAGGACCATCAGGGCCCACACCAGCAGGAACAGGTGGGAGAAGCCGTTGAAGATGCGGGAGCCCCAGCCGGGCCGGTGCGCGTCCCGGCCCGCGGGCGCGGTGCCGGGCGGGGTGGTGGCCTGGCCGGCCCGGTCGAGACCGTGCGTCGCCGTGCTCATCGTCGCGCCTCCTTCAGAACTCGATACGGTCACGACGGGTGATCCTCAGCTGCACCGCGGCGAGCAGGATCGTGAAGATGGCCAGCGCGACACCCATCGCGCAGGCGTAGCCGAACTGGCCCTTCTGGAACGCGGTGAAGTTCAGCACCGACGCGAAGATCTCGCTGGCGTGGTTCGGCCCGCCCTGGCTCGGCGTCATGACGAAGACCAGGGCGTACATGTCCAGGGCGATGAAGCCCAGGTAGACCCAGGCGACCGAGATGGTGTCCCGGAGCAGCGGCAGGGTGACCCGGAAGAACGTGTGGAAGCGGCCCGCCCCGTCGAGGATCGCCGCCTCGTAGATGTCCTTCGGGATCGACTGCATCGCCGCGGAGAACAGCACCATGTAGAAGCCGGCGCCGCTCCACACCGCGATGAGCAGCAGCCACCAGAGCACCGCGGGGATGCCGAGGAACGGCTCCGGGTCGGCCGTGAAGGCGATCGGGTTGTCGGCGTCGACCAGCCCGATCTTGATGAGCAGGCCGTTGATCAGGCCCTGCTGGTCGGTCCGGTAGATCTGCTGCCACATGACGGCGATGACCACCAGCGACAGCACCTGCGGGAAGAAGAAGATGACCTTGTAGAGGGCGGAGCCGAACACCCCGCGGATGCCGGCCCTGTCCTCGCGTCCGCCCACGTTGAGCAGGAACGCGAGGAACAGGGCCAGCGCGATGGTGAACAGCGGCACGGTGACCAGGAAGAAGACGTTGTGCCAGAACGCCTTCCTGATCAGCTCGTCGGAGAGCAGCCGGACGTAGTTGTCCAGCCCGACGAAGTTCTGGGCATCCGAGTACCCACCCCAGTCGGTCAGCGAGTATCCCGCCGCCTGCGCGAACGGCCACACCACGTAGAACAGGTACAGCGCGACGGGCAGGGCCAGGAAACCCGTGACGAAACGCGCGACTCCGTGCCGCATTGGACTCACTCTCTCCGTCGGATCAGGCGGTGCGGGTCTGCTTCTTGATCGACGAGTCCTTGGCGACCTTGTCGGCGGCCGCCTGCATCTTGTCGACGAACTGCTGCGCGGTGAGCCGGCCGGCCATCAGCTCCTCGGAGAGGTTCTGGCTCTCCTTGTCCAGGTCGGCGTAGAAGTCCTGGAACTTGACGGAGATCAGCTCGCTGCCGCCGTTCTTCATGAGGCTGTTGGCGCTGGAGAGAGCGGTGTCCTGCACGTTGTCGCCGGAGCCCTTGGTGGAGGCCAGCGACTTGGTCAGCTCGGCGAACTTGGCCGAGCCGGCCTTGGACAGGATGGCCCGCAGGAACTCCTTCGCGGCCTCCTTGTTCGGGGCCTTGCTCGGCACGACGAAGCCCTCGCCGGAGGCGGCGAACACGTCCTTCGGCGCCTTGTCGTCGGCGTTGTGCCAGTAGTCGGACAGGGTCAGCTCGAAGCCCGGCGGGATGGTCGCGGACATCTCGTTCTTCAGCCAGGTACCGACCTGGATGAACGCCGCCTTGCCGTCGAGCCAGGCCTGCTGCGACTGGGTGTGGTCGAGCTTGCCCGGGAGGAGCAGCTTGTCCTTGACCAGCTTCTCCCACGGCTCCAGCGCCTTGAGCACGCCGTCGGCCTTCCAGGCGCCCTCCTTCAGGTTGTCGATGTCGACGACGACCTGCTTGCCGGCGGTCTTCCAGATGCTCGCCATGAGCGCCCAGCGCGGGTAGTAGCCGTGCACGGCGTCGTGCACGTACGGCGCCATGCCCTTGGCCTTGATCTTCGGGGCCAGCGCGAAGAACTCGTCCCAGGTGGTCGGCGCCTGCCAGCCCTCCTTCTTGAACAGCGCCGCGTTGTACCAGTTGCCCCACACCGTGTACGCCACGTTCACGACGTAGAACTTGCCGTTCTGGGTGCCGTCGCCGACCGTGCCCGGCAGCAGCGAGTCCGCCACCGTGCCCTCGCTGTCCCAGGCGGGCGCGGTGAGCAGGTCGTCGAGCGGCTCGATCGCGCCCTCGTTGATCAGGGTGCTGCGGTCCATCATGTCGGCGCCCGAGTTCATGACCAGGTCACTCGGCTGCGTCGCCATCTTCGGCTGCTCTTCGGTCTTGATCTTCTGCGTCGACGACATGTTGACCGTGACGTTCGGGTGCTTGGCGCTGAAGATGACCTTGTCTTCCTTGGCCCACTGGTCGCCCAGACCGCCGTTGAAGATGACCACCTTGACGGCGCTGCCGTCCTTGACACCGAACGGGTTGTCCTTGCTCTTGGCCGCGCCGCCGGTGTCGGACTTCTCCGGCTCGCTGCCCGCGCAGGCGCTGAGCAGGCCCATCGCCGGTGCGGCGAGGAGGCCGGCCGCGGCCGCCCGCTGGAGCAGGGTCCGGCGGCTGAGGTCGCCGAGGTTCTCGGGGGTAACCGACATCTCTGTCTCTCCTTGTGTGTCGGGTCAGGCGGTCCGCCGGAGGCGCCCGGCGTACCGCGACTCGAGGGCGAGGTTGTGCTCGTCCCCACCGGGGACGTTGGCGGAGAGGTAGATAGGGGGTACCTCCCCGGCCTGGTGGAACCGTCGTACGACCTCGGCGGTCAGCAGCTGCGCCAGCAGCGCCGCGGTGACCGACGAGACCGCACAGACCGCGCCGCCGCCCTCGAGCGGCAGCAGTGCGTCGCCGTACGGCGCGCCGTTGTCCAGCACGACGTCGGCGAGGTCGGCGAGCCGCTGGCCGGACGGGTGCCGCGGGGCGACCCGTGCGGTGTGCTCGACCGAGGTGACCGCGATCAAGGGGTGACCGTGCTCCCGGACCAGCGTCGCCAGCTCGACCACCGAGCCGTTGATGCCGGACTGGGAGGCGACCACGAACACGTCCTCCGGCTGCGGCGCCGCCAGAGCGTAGAGCTGGTGCGCCACGGCCGGGTCGCGTTCCAGCTTGGGGTCGGCGAGCACGTCGCGGGGCGCGTCGCCGTGCAGCACGAGGTCGTGCAGGGAGAGTCGGTTGGTCGGGACCAGACCGCCGGCCCGGGCCACCAGCTCGGCCGCGAACGCCTCGGAGTGGCCGGCGCCGAACGCCTGGAGCACCCCGCCGGCACGCAGGCCGCCGGCGATCACGTCGGCCGCCCGGTCGACCGCCTCCGCCTGGGTGTCGACCAGGCGGTCCAGCACCGGGCGGACGGCGTCCGCGTACCCCTGGGCACTGATCATGAGGTGGCCCCCTTCTCGGCCTTGTGCCCGTCGACGGCCTGGGCGGTGCGCCGGAAGGCCGCGTGGGCGCGGTCGTGGGTGCGCTGCGCCACCGCGATGTAGAGCAGGTCGAGCACGACGAGCTGGGGATGCCGCGCGGAGAGCGCGTCGGGCCGGAAGGTGGTGGCCTGGCTGGCGGTGACCAGCACGATGTCGGCCAGCTCGGCCAGCGGCGAGCGGGGGAAGCCGGTCAGCGCGACCGTGGTGGCGCCGCGGCTGCCCGCCTCCGCGAGCATCTCGATGGTCTCCCGGGTCTGCCCGGTGTGCGAGATGCCGAGCGCGACGTCGCCGACGCCGAGCAGCGCGGCGCTGGCGAGCCCCTCGTGCACGTCGCTCCAGGCCCAGGCGGCCACCCCGATGCGGTGCAGGCTGAACTGCATCTCCTCACCGACCAGGGCGCTGCCGCTGGCGCCGAAGATGTTCACCCGGCTCGCCCCGGCGATCGCCACCGCGGCCCGCTCCACCTCGGTGAGGTCGAGCAGCGCGGCGGTGTCGTGCATGGCCCGCGTGTCGGCGGCCATGATCTGGTCGAGCACCCGGGACAGCGGGTCGCTGGGCTGAATCTCCCGGCCGATGTCGACGGTCCAGCCGGCCGAACGCGCCCGGCCGGTCTCCGCCGCGATACCGAGCCGCAGGTCGGCGTAGCCCTCGAAGCCCATGGCCCGGCAGAACCGGGTGATGGTCGCCGGCGAGGTGCCGCTACGCTCGGCCAACTCGACGATGGTGGCCCGGGCCGCCGCCTCCGGGTCACTGAGCACGTGCTCGGCGACCCGGCGCAACGCCCCCGTCAGCTCCCCCGCCCCGGCCCGGACCCGGGCCAGCACGCCGTCGGAGGAGACGGTCACCGCACCCCGCCGGTCGACCGCGTCGGCGTCGACCACCGCGGTCCCCGCGGGGGTGTCCACCTCGTGATCAACCATGGGACGCCTTTCGGAAAAGAGTGTTAACTGTTAGTGGTAAAAGTTCTTACTGAAGGCCCCTCCGTGTCAAGGCCGTGGGCGAAGTTTTCAAACTGTTACCTGGCGCACAGGCCGGATCTTGCTTCGCGGAGCGCGGCCGACCAGCATGGAGGGATGTCGGACACCGTCGTGGTCGGCCTCGACGTCGGGGGTACGTCCACCCGCGCCGCCGCCCTCAGCCTCGACGGGGTACGCCTCGGCACCGGCCGCGCCGGCGGCGGCAACCCGACCAGCCACGGCGCCGAACGGGCGGCGGCCGAACTCCTCGCGGCGCTGCGCGCCGCGCTCACCGACGTCGATCCGGCCCGGGTCCGCGCCGGCGTCATCGGGCTGGCCGGGGCCGGCCGACTCCTCGCCGACCCGCAGGGCCGCGCCGCCTTCGACCGGGCCTGGGCCGACGCGGGCCTGCGCCACCCCTACGCCGTCCACGGCGACGCCCTCGTCGCGTACGCCTCCGGCACGGCGGCCCCCGACGGCACGGTGCTCATCGCCGGCACCGGAGCGATCGCCGCCCAGGTGCGCGATTTGCGCCTCGACCGCACCGCCGACGGGCACGGCTGGCTGCTCGGTGACGCCGGCTCCGGGTTCTGGCTCGGCCGGGAGGCGGTCCGTCGCCTGCTCACCGACCTGGACCGGGCCGAGGCGCCCGGCGACCTGGCGCGCCGCGTGCTCGCCGACCTGACCGGCGCCACCGAGGTCGCCGACCGTCCCCGCGCGACGGCGGAGGCCGTGGTGCAGGCGGTGACCCGGCGGCCGCCCGTCGAACTGGCCCGACTCGCCCCGCTGGTCGTGACCGCGGCGCGGGACGGCGAACCGACCGGCGTGGCGCTGGTCGCGGAGGCGGCCGCGCTGCTGGCCGAGAGCGTCTCCCGCATCCGACCGCCCGGCGCGACCGACCCGGTGGTGCTCGGTGGCGGCCTGCTCACCGGGGACACCCCGCTGGCCGCCGCGGTACGCGCCGAACTGGCCCGCCGGTGGCCGGACGCACCGCTGCACAGCGCCGGCGACGGCGCCGCGGCGGCGGCCTGGCTCGCCGCCCGCGACCTGCCCGAGGTCACGGACCCGGTCGCGCTGCACGCCCTCCTGGTGCCGACGGCGGGCTGAACCAGGCGACGCACCCGCATCATCCCGGCGACCCGGTCTCCAGGCGGCCGGGCCGGCCACCGCGATGCTGGGCCTCCCGTTCCCGTAGCCGCTGTCGAGCTGATGTCGCAAACGACTCGTCGGACACCCCGCGGAACCCCTGCGGCGCTCGGTACGACGCGTTGGACCGCAGCTGACATCACCAACGACTCAGTTCCACAGCGAACCCGGACCCGTTGGCTCGGCCGGCGGCCACCCGCCGGCCGGGGCCGGGCCGCTAGCGCAGGTCGGCGAGGGCCTGCGACAGCCGTGGCCACACGTGGCTGCGCCAGCCGCCGTCGAGCAGGGTGAAGGTGCGCCGCTGCACCGGGTCGTCCGGGTCGAACCCGGCGTGCTCCAGGAACAGCCGGGTGCCCCGCCCCTCGGGCACCAGGGTCCACGTGACGACGGTGTCCAGCGCGCCACCCCGCCAGGCCCAGCGCAGCCGGCGCGGCTCGTCGAACTCCAGCACCTCGCAGTGCACCACGCCGTCGAAGCCCTGACCCGGCCGCGGGGTGGTGCGGAAGGTGAACGAATGCCCCGGAATCGGCCGGAAGTCGTTGGGCATCAACCAGCGGGCCAGGAGATCAGAATCGGTCAGGGCCCGCCAGACCTTGGCCGGCGGGTGGGCCAGGAACTGGTCCACCTCGATCGTCGCCGGCTCACTCATCGGGCAGCCCGTCCAGCACCTCGCGCAGGTCGGCGAGGCGCGCCCGCCAGAACCGCTCGTACGGGCCGAGCCAGTCGGCCACCTCGCGCAGCGGCTCGGGGCGCAGCGCGTAGAAGCGCTGCCGGCCGATCGGCTGCTCGGTCACGAGCCCGGCGTCCTTGAGCACCCGCAGGTGCTCCGACAGGCTGGGCCGGCGCATGTCGAAGTGGTCGGCCAGCTGCTGCACCGGCTGCTCGCCGCGTTCCAGGAGCAGCCGGAGCAGTTCCCGGCGGGTGGGATTGGCCAGCGCCGCGAAGACGTCCGACACGTCAGACCCGGGTGGACTGCAGGACGATGCCGTTGCCGTCGGGGTCGTGGAAGGTGATGTACCGGCCCCACGGCGCGATCTGGATGCCGCCGTCGGGGAGGTCCACGCCCCGCTCCCGCAGCCGGGCGGCGTCGGCGTCGAGGTCGTCGGTCTCCAGCACCAGGCCCTTGAGCGAGCCGGGTGCCATGGTCGGGAACCAGGTGACCAGGGTCAGCGCGGTGGCCGCGCCCTTCGGTGCCACCTGGATCCAGCGGCTGCCGTCCGGCCCCATCGGATTGTCGAAGATCAGGTCGAAGTCGAGGACGTCGAGGTAGAAGTCGCGGGCCCGATCCTGGTCGCTGACGGGGACGGAGACGAGCTGCACGTGGGTCACGGTCATGCCCACCACAATAGGTAGGAGATTTCCTACGGGTCAAGCCGGAAGTGGGCCGGCCGACACCGCCGACCGGCCCACTACCAGGACAGACCGTCAGGCACCCGGGTACGGCTGCCCCTGCGACTGGCCGTACTGGCCCTGGGGGCCCGGCTGGCCGTACTGGCCCTGGGGGCTCGGCTGGCCATAGGGCGCCTGCGGCGCGGGGTGGCCCGGCTGCTGCGGAGCCTGGCCGTAGGGCTGACCCTGCGGAGCCTGGCCGTAGGGCTGGCCCTGCGGGGCCGGCCAACCCTGGCCCGGCTGGCCGGACGCGGACGGGGCGAACTGGCCCGGCTGGGCGGCACCGGCGAACTGGTGCGCCGCGGCCTGCTCGCGGGCCTCCTTGCGGGCCTTCACCGCGCGCACGATCAGCAGGATCGGCAGGATGAAGACGTAGATGAAGATCCGGTACTCATAACCCACGGGAGCGAGGAACATCAGGTAGAAGCCGTAGCCGAAGAAGGCCAGGCCCACGACGACGTTCAGGATCCGAGAGCCCGTGCTCTGCTCCTTGATGGCGATGCCGATGGCGACCATCGCGATTCCGCCCAGAATCAGCAGGAGTTCGTAGACAAGTTCAAACATGTGATTCCTGTCGATCGGTGAAGGTGCCGGCCCACGATAAGGGAGGGCTCAGCGGTCCCGCTGCCCCGTTGCCTGTGGCAACGACCTCACTTGAGCTGCCCGGCGGTGAGGCCGGTCTGGATCTGCCGCTGGAATGCGACGTACACCGCCAGCACCGGCAGGGTGGCGATGGTCAGTCCCGCGAACAGGCCGCTGAAGTCACCCTGGTAGCCCTGGCTGACGGCGAGCGCCGTGAGGCCCTGCGCCAGCACCCACTTGGAGTCGTCGCCCTGCATCAGCACCTGCGGCAGGATGAACTGGTTCCAGTGGCTGAGGAAGTTGAAGATCGCCACGCTGATCAATCCCGGTCGCGCCATCGGCAGCATGACCCGGAAGAAGAGCCCGAAGTGCCCGCAGCCGTCGATGAGCGCCGCCTCGGCGATCGAGGTCGGGAGCGTCCGGAAGAAGGCGGTCAGGAAGAAGACCGTGAAGGGCAGCGAGTAGGCGGCGTAGACCAGGATCAGCCCGGTCCAGGTGCCGAACAGGCCGGCGTTGCGCACCACGAAGAAGAGCGGCACGAGGGCGAGGAAGACCGGGAACATCATCCCGCCGACGAACAGGTAGTAGACAGCCTGCCGGCCCCGGAACTCGTACCGGGCGAAGACGTAGGCCGCGGTGGCGCCGAGCAGCATGGTGAGGGTGAGCGAGCCGGCCACCACGATGCCGCTGTTCAGGAAGTAGCGGCCGATGTGCGCCTCGGTCCAGGCGCGGGACCAGTTCTCCAGCCGCAGCGCTCCCGGCAGCCCCCAGGGGTCGGAGAGGATCTCACCGTCGCTCTTGAACGAGCTCACGAACATCCACAGCAGCGGCAGCGCGGTCAGCGCCGCCCAGAGCAGCAGGAAGCCGTGCGAGAACAGGTTTGCGACGCCCAGGTCGCGGCGCAGCCGCCGGTCCGCGCCGCGGGCGGCGACGGGCTTCTCCGCCTCGGTCGTGGCGGGCCGATTCAGCGTGGTCACGAGTATTCGATCCGATCGCGACGGGCGGTACGCAGCGCCAGCACCGCCACCGACAGGGTCAGGAACAGCATCACCACGCCGATCGCGGAGGCGTACCCGAACTTGCTCTCGCTGCCGAACGCGGTCTCGTACATGCGCAGGCCGATCACGTCGGACGAGAAGTTGGGGCCGCCGTTGGTCATCTGCTGCACGAGGATGAAGCCGTCCAGGGCGGCGATGGCCAGGTAGATCCAGGCGACCTGGACGGTGTCCCAGAGCAGCGGCACGGTGATCCGGCGCAGGGTCGTCCACCGGGACGCGCCGTCGAGCATCACGGCCTCGTAGATGTCGCGCGGTACGGCGGACATGGCGGCGCCGAAGAGCACCACGTAGAAGCCCACGTTGCTCCAGACCATCACCGCCAGCACGGCCCAGAACGCCGTACGCGGATCACCCAGCCAGGTCGGCGCCGGCAGGCCCAGGGCGCGCAACGCGCCGTTGAGCAGGCCGTTGTTGGGGTGGTAGACCTCCTTCCAGAGGAGGGCGATGATCACCACCGAGAGCACCTGCGGGAAGAAGTAGACCATCCGGTAGACGGAGGTGCCCCGGACGCCGGTGACGCCGGCCCGTCCCTTGCGGCCGCCCATGTTGAGCATGGTGGCGAAGAACAGTCCGAGCACGATGGTGAGCACCGGCACCACGGCGAGCATGATGGCGTTGTTCTTGATCGCGTTCCACACCTGGCCGTCGTGCAGCAGCGTCCGGAAGTTGGCCATCCCCACCGAGTCGGCGTGCGCGGAGTAGCCGAGCCAGTTGGTGGTGGAGATCTGGAACGCCTGCAGGTACGGCGACAGCACGAAGATGCCGTAGAGCAGCAGCGGCGGCACCAGGAAGGTGATGATCAGCGGGTACTTGCCGTGTCTCACGAGATGGACCTACTTCCCCAGCGGCGCGACGGTGGGGGCGGACGGGTCCGCCCCCACCGGTCGGATGTTACGCAGCCCGCTTGTACTTCTTGATCGAGCTGTCCTGGGCGATCGTGTCCGCCCCCTTCTGGCACTGGTCGAGGAACTCGGCCGGGGTGCTCCGGCCACTGAAGAACTCGCCGCACGCGGCGTCGACCAGTTCGCGCTCGAGCTTGCGGTAGTAGTTGTTGTAGACCCAGTTGAAGCCGTTGCTGCCGGACGCCTCCAGCGCCTTGACCACGGTGGTCAGACCGAACGGCAGCTCGATTCCGTCGGTCGCGCCGGCCACGACGGTCAGGCTGGAGACCTTCTTCGTGAAGTCCTGCGCGCCCTTCTTGGAGAGCATCGTCCGGAAGTACTCCAGGCCGCCCGCGACGTTCTTCGCCTTCGCCGGCACCATGAACGGCTCGCCCGCGGTGCCCCGGATCGCCTCGAACGGCAGCTTGTCCCCGCTGCCCAGGCTCGGCGTCGGCGCGATGGCCATGTTGAAGCCGGCCGGCGTCACCTTCGCCTGCTCGCTCTCCAGCCAGGAACCGCAGGAGATGAAGGCGGCCTTGCCCTGGCACCAGGCGGTCTGCGACTGGATGTGGTCCAGGCCCGGCGAACCGTCCAGGATGTACTTGTCCTTGACGATCTGGTACCAGGCGTCGGCCGCCGCCTTCATGGCGTCGGACTTCCAGGCGTTCGGCTCGAGGTTGTCGATCGCGACGGCCACCGACGGCCCGCCGAACTTGATCGCGGTGGCGATCAGCGGCCAGCTCATGTAGCGGGGGTGCTTGCCCGCGTACGTCCAGGGGGCGATCCCGGCGGCCTTGATCTGCTTGCAGAGCGCGATGTGCTCGTCCCAGGTCTTCGCGTACTGCCAGTTGCGCTCGGTGAAGGTCTTGGTGGAGTACCAGATGCCGTAGGCGGTGTACGTGTAGTTGAGGACCAGGAACTTCCCGTCGTACGAGCCGACCTCGACCGCGCCGGGAAGGAGGGTGTCCTTCACCGACTTGCCGGGGATGTCCAGGCTGGGCGCGGCCAGCAGGTCGCCCAGGTCGGCGATGGCGTTCTGGCTGACCAGGCCGTTGAAGTCGATCTGGCCGGCGCCGGAGTTGTTGACCACGTCCGGCGGGGTGCCGTCGACGAAGCGCGGCTGGAGGGTCTTGTTGATCTCCTGGGTGGCCGAGTGGTTGATCTTCGCCTTCGGGTACTTCTCCTTGTACATGGCCTCGTGGGCCTTGGCGTACTCCTCGCCGAAGCCGCCGTTGAAGATCACCACCTCGAGCGGGGCGTCCTCCTTGACACCGAGCGGGTTCTGCTCGCTCTTGGTGCCCTTGTAGGCGCCGGAGTCGCCCTTGTCGTCGTCGCCACCAGAGGTGGCGCAGCCGGCGAGCAGGCCGGCGGCGGGGGTGGCCAGCAGACCGGCGGCCGCGGTCCGCCGGAGGATCTCACGCCTGTTCATCGCATCTCCTCGGTTCGGGTAAACATCGAGGCTCGGGGAGGCCAGCTGTCGCTTGTCTTCACTTAACTTGATGTTGCTGAAGAATTTCTACGGCAGCGCGGCCCGGACCACAAGACCTCAGGACCGAACCGTTATCCGTACCGGTCGGTCGCGGCTGGCATAGCCTGGGCCCATGCGCCGCCTGCGGCAGCTCGCCGAGCGCACGCCGGCCACTCGGGAGCGCTACGTCGACCTGCTCCGGGCGCTCGCCATCACCATGGTCGTGCTCGGCCACTGGGGCGTGACCGTCATCGGGTACGACCGGGCCGGCCGCCCCGCCGGCCACTCCGCCCTCGGTGACCTCCCGTGGGCCTGGCCGCTGACCTGGGTGGCCCAGGTGATCCCGGTGTTCTTCCTGGTCGGCGGCTATGCCAACGCCGCGTCGCTGACCGCCCGCCGGAGCCGGCTGCGACAACTCCAGCTCGGCGCGTCTGACGCCGCGCCGCGACCTGGAGCCGTCGGTGGCACCCCCACCGGGTGGCTGGTCGACCGCAGCGCCCGGCTGGCCCGGCCCACCACCGCGCTGCTGGTGGTGCTGGCCGCCGGCGCCGCCGTGGCCACGCTGCTCGGCGCCGACCCGGTGGAGGTCCGCACCGTGGTCTGGTTCGCCACCATCCCGCTGTGGTTCCTGGTGGCCTACCTGATCGTGGTGCCGCTGACCCCGCCCATGTACGCGCTGCACCGCCGCTTCGGCCTCGCCGTGCCCGTGGTGCTGGTGGGCCTCGTGGCGCTCGGCGACCTGGGCCGGATCTTGGGCCCGGCGGGGCTCGCCACGGGCAACTACGTGTTCGGCTGGCTGGCCGTCCACCAGCTCGGTTTCGCCTGGTACGACAGCCGCACCAAGGGCGACGCGCCCGAGCCGCGTGGCCTGCGACGGCGCCGGCTGCCGCTGTCCCGTACCGCCGGGACGGCCCTGCTCACCGGCGGGCTGGTCGCGGTGGTGCTGCTGACGGTGGTCGGGCCGTACCCGGTGGCGATGCTCAACGTGCCGGGCGAGCGCCTGGACAACGCGGCGCCGCCGAGCCTCGCGCTGCTGGCCGTGGCCGCCGCCCAGCTCGGGCTGATCCTGCTGCTGCGGGAGCCGGCCGGCCGCTGGCTGCGCCGGTCCGGCCCCTGGCAGGCGACGATCGCGGTCAACGCCGTGGTGCTCACCGTCTTCCTCTGGCACCTCACGGCCGCGGTGCTGCTGGTCGGGCTTCTCGACGCGCTCGGCGCGCTGCCCACTCCCCCCGTCGGCTCGGCCGCCTGGTGGGGCTGGCGGGTCCCCTGGCTGCTCGCCCTCGCCGTGGTGCTGGCCGCGCTGGTCGCCGTGTTCGGCCCGATCGAGGCCCGCACCCGGCGCCCGTCCGCGACCGGCCCGGCCGGGGAGGGCGCCCGCCGGCTGCGCACCGCGCTGGCCGTCCTCGGGTACGCGGGGCTCGTCGCCGGGCTGCTGCTGAACAGCCTCACCCGCAAGGCCGCGCCCGAACCGCTGGGGCTGCCCGCCCCGGCGCTGGTGGCGTACCTGGCCGGGGCGGGCGTGCTGCGGCTGCTCAGGTCTGGGTGGGGAAGCCGAGGTTGACCCCGCCGTGGCGCGGGTCGAGCCAGCGGCTGGTGACCACCTTGCCCCGGGTGAAGAAGGCGACCCCGTCCGCGCCGTGCGCGTGCAGGTCGCCGAAGAGGGAGGCCTTCCAGCCGCCGAAGGAGTAGTAGGCCATCGGCACCGGGATCGGCACGTTGACGCCGATCATGCCGACCTCCACCTCGTGCTGGTAGCGCCGCGCGGCGCCGCCGTCGTTGGTGAAGATCGCCGTGCCGTTGCCGTACGGGTTGGCGTTGACCAGCTCGACCGCCTCGTCGTACGACCCGACCCGGACCACGCTGAGCACCGGGCCGAAGATCTCGTCCGTGTAGATCGACATCTCCGGCGTGACGTGGTCGAAGAGGGTCGGGCCGAGCCAGAACCCGTCGGCGTCCCCGTCCGGGGTCACCTCGCGACCGTCCACCACCGGCACGGCGCCGGCCGCGATCCCGGACTCCACGTAGGAGCGGACCCGCTCGGCGTGCGCGGCGGTGACCAGCGGGCCCATGTCGCAGCCGCGCCGGCCGTCCCCGGTGCGCAGCCGGCCCATCCGGTCGGCGATCCGGGCGACCAGGGCGTCGGCCACCGGCTCGACCGCGACCAGCGCGGAGATCGCCATGCACCGCTCCCCCGCCGAGCCGAAGCCGGCGTTGACCGCCGCGTCGGCAGCCAGGTCCAGGTCGGCGTCGGGGAGCACCACCATGTGGTTCTTCGCCCCGCCGAGCGCCTGCACCCGCTTGCCGGCCAGCGAGCCGCGCTGGTGCACGTACCGGGCCACCGGGGTGGAACCGACGAACGACACCGCCCGGACGCCGGGGTGGTCGAGCAGCGCGTCGACGGCCTCCTTGTCGCCGTTGACCACGTTGAGCACGCCGTCCGGCAGCCCGGCCTCGGTGAACCACTCGGCGAGCAGCAGCGCGGCGCTCGGGTCCTTCTCGCTGGGCTTGAGCACCACGGCGTTGCCGCAGGCGATCGCGACCGGGACGAACCAGAGCGGCACCATCACCGGGAAGTTGAACGGGGAGATCACCGCCACCACACCCAGCGGCTGCCGCAGGCTGTACGAGTCGACCTCGGTGGAGACGTTCTCGCTGAACCCGCCGCGCAGCGCCGAGGGGATGCCGCAGGCGTACTCGATGACCTCCAGGCCGCGCTGCACCTCGCCGGCGGCGTCCGCGAGCACCTTGCCGTGCTCGGCCGTGATCACCTCGGCGAGCCGGTCGCGGCGGGCGTTGACCAGCTCGCGGAAGGCGAACATGACGGCGGTCCGCCTGGCCAGCGAAGCATCCCGCCAGGACCGGGCGGCCCGCTCGGCGGCCTCGACGGCACCCGCCACGTCGGCGGCGGAGGCCAGCGCCACCTGCCCGGTACGCCGCCCGGTCGCCGGGTCGAAGACGTCGCCGCGCCGGTCGGAGTCCCCGCTGATCCGCTTCCCGTCGACGAAGTGCCCGATGGTGGTCATGCGATCACCTCCGCGGCGGCGACGGAGGAGCGGATGGCCTCGACCAGGATGGCCAGGCCCTCGCGCGCCTCGTCCTCGGTGAGGGTCAGCGGCGGTCCCATCCGCACCACGTTGCCGAGCAGGCCGCCCTTGCCGACCAGGAGGCCACCCTCCCGGCAGGCCTCGAAGACCCGGGCGGTGAGCGCCGGGTCGGGCTCGGTGGTGCCCGGCCGGACGAACTCGACGCCCAGCATGAGGCCCTTGCCGCGGACCTCGGCGACGGAGTCGAGGTCGGCGGTGGCGGCGCGAAGGCCGTCGCCGAGGATCGCGCCGACCCGCGCGGCGTTGGCCTGGAGGTCGTGGTCGAGCAGGTAGTCGAGGACGGCGTTGCCGGCCGCCGTGGAGACCGGGTTGCCGCCGAAGGTGGAGAAGCTGATGGCCGGCACGGACTCCAGGATCTCGGCCCGGCCGACGACGCCGGCCAGGGCGAAGCCGTTGCCGATGCCCTTGGCGAAGGTGAGCAGGTCCGGGGTGACGCCGTGCGCCTCGTAGCCCCAGAAGTGCTCGCCGGTGCGGCCCCAGCCGGTCTGCACCTCGTCGGAGACCAGCAGGATGCCGTGCTCGTCGAGCACCTTCTTCCAGGCGGCGAAGAGCCCGTCCGGGCCGTGCACGAAGCCCCCGACGCCCTGGATCGGCTCGGCGATCAGGCAGGCCACGTCCCCGGCGGTCTGGGTGGCGAGCACCTCGCGCAGGTCCTCCACGGCGGCGTCGATCCGGTCGCTCTCGTCGAGCCGGGCCAGCAGGCCGCGCAGCCGCTCACCGGAGTGCAGCCAGGCCACCTGGAGCGGGTTGAGCGCACTGGCCGACCAGCCCCGGTTGCCGGTGACCCCCATGGCCGCGTACGACCGGCCGTGGTAGCTGTTGCGCACCGCGAGGACCTGGTGCGAGCGGCGGTGGTTGGTGGCGACCAGCAGGGCCGCCTCGTTGGCCTCGGTGCCGGAGTTGGTGAAGAAGACCCGGGCGTCGGGGATGCCGGAGACCCGGGCGATCTTCTCGGCCAGCTCGACCTGCTGCCGGATCAGGTAGAGCGTCGAGCTGTGCACGATGCCGGTGCGCACCTGCCGTTCGACCGCCTCCCGGATCTCCGGGATGTCGTAACCGATCATGTTGGTCAGCACGCCGCCGAAGAAGTCCAGGTAGGTCCGTCCGGCCGCGTCGGTGACCCGGCGGCCGGAGCCGGAGACCAGTTCGAGCGGTTCGGCGTAGTAGAGCGGCATCCAGGACGGGAGCACGGCCCGGTGCCGGGCCAGCAGGTCGTCGGAGGTCATCGGCGCACCCTTCAGCGGCGGTTGGTCCCCGCACGCTCTCATCACCGGCGAGGCAGGGACAACTGTCACTGTGTAGCGCAGCGGGGCCGTCCGCCTGACACCACGTCAACCGCCCTGTTGCGGTTTCGGAGCGAAATCCCACGATCCACAACGGCCGGTCGGCGCCCGCCGGCCGCCGGTAGCATCCGCCGGGTGCGGACGACGGAGGTGGCGCTGCCGACCGGCGCGGCGGGAACGACCCGGGTGGCCCTCGCGGCGGGGATCGACGCCTGGGTGGGCTCGCCCCCGATGCGGGCCCTCGTGGGGCACTTCGGCGGCGACTGGCCGGCCGGTGACCTGAGCACGGTGCTGGCCGGCCTGGACGACTTCTCCGCCCGGCACTGGGACTTCCGCGCCGGGCGGGAACGCCCCGACGCCCGGGAGCCCGCGTTCGACCCGGCCACGGTCGGGCTGGTGCACGACGCGGCGGCGGCGCTGGGCCTGGTCCGGCCGCTCCCGCCCACCCTCCCCCGGTACGCGCACCTGCTGGTCCTCGGCGGCCTGGCGCACGCCTGCGTGCGGCGTACCGCGTACGCCGCGCATCTGGCCCGCACGGTCGCCGGGGTGACCGGCGAGGTGGCGGTGCTGGGCAGTTTCCGGCCTCTCTCTCCCGTCGAGTCGCGGCTGCTCGCCGACGCGGGTGTGCACGGGTGCGCCACCGAGGTCGACGCCCTGGACGCCGGGGTGCGTCTGGCCTTCGGGGTGGCCGCGCCGAGCGAGGAGATCGGCGAGACCGCGGACCACCCGCACCGGGCCTGGTCGGCGCGCACCTACCGGCCGGCGGGGCTGCCCCCGGTCCGGGTGCTCGCCGCGCCCTCCGGCGAGCCGGACCGCCGCCGGGCGCACACGGCCGACACCCAGCGGTTCTGGGCCGAGCACGTCCGGCTGCGCGACGGCGACCCGGTGCTCATGGTGACGGCGCCGATCTACGTGCCGTTCCAGCACTGCGACGCGCTGCGCACGCTCGCCGTGCCGTTCGGCTGCGGCATCGACACGGTCGGCGTCGACCCGGCACTGGCCGCGCCGGTCCCGGTACCCGAGCCGACCCTCACCCCGGGGCGCTACCTCCAGGAGATCCGCTCGGCGGTCCGGTCGATGCGCGCCCTGCACGCGACCCTGCTGGCCGGCTGACCGGGCGGCGCCGGGCGACCGGCGCTGAGTCAGCGGGCCGTGTCGGCCACCGCCTGCGCGAAGACCTCGGAGCGGTGCTCGAAGTTGCGGAACCGGCCGTAGCTGGGCGCGGCCGGGGAGAGCAGCACCACCCCGCCGGCCGGGGTCAGCTTGCGGGCCAGCCCCACCGCGGCGACCAGGTCCTCGGCGCTCTCGGTCCGCACCGCGGGCAGCCCGGCCAGGGCCTCGACGATGCGGGGGCCGCTGTCCGGGATGCCGATCACGGTGATGTCCCGCTCGGCCAGGTGCTCCCGCAGCGGGGTGTAGTCCAGCCCCCGGTCGGTCCCGCCGACGATGACGGTCAACGGCCGCCCCTCGTACGCGTCGATCGCGTGCATCGCCGCGTACGGGCTCGTGGCCAGGGTGTCGTCGACGAAGGTGAGCCCGGACGGGTCGGGGATCTCGGTGAGCCGGTGGGCGAGGCCCTGGAACTCCGCGACCGCGACGGCGAGGCTGTCCTTGCGGGCCACCACGTCGACGCCGAGCGCGTCGAGCACGGCGAGGGCGACGCAGAGGTTGCCCTCGTTGTGCCGGCCGACCAGGGGCAGCACGGCGCGCGGGAAGAGCGGCGTGTCCCGCAGGTGGAACCAGGGGGTGCCGTCCGGGCCGTTCGCCACGTGGGTGGTGTCCGGCGAGCCGGCGCGGACCGCGGCCCGGTCGCCCAGTTCGAGCGCCAGGCGCGGGTCGGCGCCGTTGACCACCACGGTGTGCGGGCCGTGTGCCAGCAGGTTGAGCTTGTCCCGGTAGTACTCCCGCTCGCCGCCGTGCGCGTCGAGGTGCTCGGGGAACAGCGCGGTCACCACGGCCACCCGGGGCGAGTCGGCCAGGTCCGCGCACTGGTAGCTGGAGAGCTCCAGCACGTACAGCTCCGCCTCGGGCAGGTCGAGCAGCGGCACGCCGATGTTGCCGCCGAAGACGTTCGGCCGGTCCATGGCGGTGAGCAGGTGGCTGATGAGGCTGGAGGTGGTGCTCTTGCCCTTGCTGCCGGTCACCCCGATGGTCCGGTCCGCGTGGTCCGCCATCCAGAGCGCGCTGCCCTGGGTCACCGGGACGGCCCGGCGGCGCAGCTCCAGCATCCACGGGTGGGTGTTCGGCACCCCCGGCGAGCGGACCACGACGTCGGCGGCGGCCAGCCGGGCGAAGCCGTCCTCCCCGGTCACCAGCGGGGCGGCCGCGGCGAGCGGGCCCTCCCAGGGCAGGGTGAGGAAGTTCGCGCTGTCGTCGACGGCCACGAGGTCGGCCGGGCCGTGCGCGGCGATCGCGGTCACCGCGGCCCGGCCCTCCCGGCCGGCGCCCCAGACGGCAACATGACGTCCGCGCAGATCAGACAGGCGCACAGGCTCTCCTCGTTGACATCCTCCCCCTCATGAAGGATGAGGGCGATTGCAGCCTATACAGGCTGAGATTCACGGGCGTTCGAATGGCCGGCGGCCGCTGTTGCCAGTCCCGGCACCGGCCGTTCGTCAGGGGCAGGGATTTCCGCCCCATCCTGCCGCGACGCTGACTGTCGTGTCGTAGGTGGCAGGCATGCTGTGGGGCTGTGGGGAGGTTTACCGCGTTCCGGTTCACAGCTGACCCATCACCGTCGCAGGTGGTGGTGTTGGTCCGTCATACGGGGGCGGCTCGGTTCGCGTTCAACCAGTGCCTGGCTCTGGTGAAGGACGCCCTGGATGCGAAGCACCGGGGCGGGTCGGTGGTGGTGCCGTGGTCGGGTTTCGACCTGATCAACGCGTTCAACTCGTGGAAGGTCTCGGCACAGGCGGGCCGCCGCTTTGTAGTCGACTCGGCCGGTTCGGCCGAGATCGCGGCGACGGGATTGTCGTGGCGCGCCCAGGTGTGTCAGCAGGTGTGTGAGGAAGCCGCTGTCGACCTGGGCCGCGCCCTGGCCGCCTGGGCCGACTCGCGACGGGGAAAGCGGCCAGGTCGCGGGGTGGGGTTCCCGAGATTCAAACGCAAGAGCCGCACCCAGCCGTCGTTCCGGATCCGCTGCAAAACCAAGGCGGGTCGGGTGAGCATCCGGGTGGGGGATCCGACGGCGGGCCCTCGGAGTATCTGTCTGCCGAGGATCGGAGTCCTGAGGGTACGGGAGGACACCCGCCGACTACGGCGGATGATTCGCATGGGCCGAGCCCACATCCGGTATGCCACCGTCTCCTGCCGGTCCGGCCGATGGACCGTCACCGTGACAGTGGAGGCGGCCGACCTGCATCCCGCCCGGCAGCACCCGCCACGCCCCGACTCTGACGGCAGTGGTTGGGTAGGCATCGACCGCGGCCTCACTGCCCTCGTGGTGGCCGCCGACACCACCGGCCGACAGCGGCTGCGCGTCACTGATCCACCGCGCCCGCTGCGGGCCGCCCTGCCTCGGCTACGGCGGCTATCCCGCCAGGTCACCCGCAAACAGCGCGGCTCGCGCAATCGGGCCGAGGCTGTCACCCGGCTGGCTCGTGCCCACCATCGTGTCGCGCATGTGCGTCGCCACTTTCTGCACAAGGTCGCCAACCAGCTGGTCAAGACACACGACCGGCTGGCTCTGGAAGACCTGTACACCGCCGGTCTGCTGCGCAACCGGCGTCTGGCCGCCGCCATCTCCGATGCGGGTTGGGCTGAACTGGCCCGCATCATCGGCTACAAACAACGTTGGCGGGGCGGGCAGGTCACCCGGGCACCCCGCTGGTACCCGTCCACCAGAATGTGCAGCGCCTGCCGCATCATCGGCCCCGCCCTACCCCTGTCCGTACGCGTCCTCCGCTGCGACGAGTGCGGGCATACGGCGGACCGGGACGTCAACGCAGCGGTCAACCTCGCCGTCTGGGCCGAGCAACACCACGCCCAGACCCGGGACCCCGAAGCACGAGGCCCGGTCACCAACGCCTCCCGAAGGACCGGCTCTGGCCAGCGCCCAAGCGCCGGTGCGACCAGCCCTGACGACGGAGGAACCCCACCGCCACGGACACCCGTGACGGCAGGGACGCCCGAGAAGGGCGGTGTCTCATGACCCAACGGACTTTTGAGACACGCTGTAGTATGGCGTGTGCCCAACGAGCAGCTGCGGCGGATGGACGCCTTCACCTTCCCGTCCTACTCGATCGACTTCGCCACCGGCGAGGTGTTGTTCGACTACGCCCTGACCGGCCCCGACGGCGAGCAGCGGTTCACCGAGGTGGTCACGCTGCCCCTGCCGGCGGAGCCGGTGTCCGACGAGACCGCGGCCACCCTCGCCCGGGTCCTCGAACTGCTGCACGTGGTCGCCGGTGTCAGCTACTACAAGACCGCCGCGCCGCGCCGGCTCGTGCTGCCGGCGCCGCTGGGCGCGGCCGCCGCCGACCTCGTCACCGCCGTCTACACCAAGGGCCTCGCCGAGTACGCGTACCGCAACCAGCTCCCGCACGTGTTGGAGCTGCGGCCGGAGGTGCCGTCCGGTTCGGTGGAGGCGGCCACGCCGCTGGACAACTCCGACCGGCGCCCGCTGTCGGCCGTCGGCGGCGGCAAGGACTCGATCGTCACGCTGGAGGCGCTGCGCCGGGCCGGCTTCGACCCGGTGCCGTTCTCGGTCAACCCGAACCACGTCATCGTCTCGGTCAACGAGGCGTCCGACCTGGTGCCGCTCGCCGCCCGCCGGCGGATCGACCCGGTGCTGTTCGACCTCAACGCGGCCGGCGCGCTGAACGGGCACATCCCGGTCACCGCGATCAACTCGCTGATCGCGGTCGCCACGGCCGTGCTGCACGGGCTCGGGCCGGTGGTGATGTCCAACGAGCGCTCGGCGTCCGACCCCAACCTGGTCTGGCAGGGCCACGAGATCAACCACCAGTGGTCCAAGGGCGTCGAGGCGGAGGGGCTGCTGCGCGCCGCGCTGGCCGAGCACGCCGGGCTCACCGAGCCGTACTTCTCGCTGCTGCGCTCGCTGTCCGAGCTGCACATCGCCCGGCTCTTCGCCGATACCGACCGGTACGACGCCGTGGTGACCAGTTGCAACGCCGCGTTCAAGCTGCGCGACGCGAGCGAGCGCTGGTGCCGGGACTGCCCGAAGTGCCGGTTCGTCTTCCTGGCCATGGCCCCGTTCATGTCCCGGGAGCGGATCACCGGGATCTTCGGCGGGGACCTGCTGGCCGACGAGTCGCAGATCCCCGGCTACCGGGAGCTGCTCGGCGTCGACGGGCACAAGCCGTTCGAGTGCGTCGGCGAGGTGGAGGAGTCGGTGGTCGCGCTGAGCCTGCTCGCCGAGCAGGAGCAGTGGCGCGACGCCCCGGTGGTCCGCGCCCTGGTCGACGCGGTGCCGCCGACGGCCTGGTCGACCGCCGCCACCTCCGACGTCTTCACCCCCGGCGGCCCCAACTACGTCCCGGCCCCCTACGCCAAGGCCCTCACGGCCCTGACCTGACCGCCGGGAGCCGTCAGGGCGTGCGGACGGCGTCCAGGGCCAGCAGGGCCACGTGCAGCGACAGGCACTGCTCCACCGAGTCGAGGTCGACGTCGAGGATGCGGCCGATGCGGGCCAGCCGCTCGTAGAAGGCCGGCCTCGAGAGGTGGGCGGCGGCGGCCGCCGCGGACTTGTTGCGGCCCTGCTCCAGGTACGCCCGCAGCGTCCCGAGTAGTTGCTCCCTCGGGTGCTGCGCGTCGTACGCCAGCAGCCCGCCGAGTTCCCGCTCGACGAAGGTCTGCAGGCGCGGCTCGTCCCGCAGCAGATGCAGCAGGCCGGCCAGCCCGACGTGCGGCAGCCGGAAGTAGGGCAGGTCGCGCCGGTCCCGGCGGGCCGCCTCGGCGATCTGCCGCGCCTCCACGAGCGACCGGCGCGCCTCCCGCAGGCTGCCCACCCCGGAACCGGCCGCCACGATCACGGCCGGCCCGGCCGGGCGCGGGCGGGACGCCGGATCCGCGGCGCGCACGGCGCCGACCGCCGCCGTCCGGGCGGCCGGGTCGGCGGGGCGGGCCGACCGGGGCGCGGGCGGGCGGGCCGGGTCGGCGTCGAGGCGTACCCGGCGCAGCGCCGCGGCGAAGGCGGCGAGCGCCTTCTCCTCGGCGGCCGGGTCGGGCAGGGCCAGCAGCGCGCCGACCGCCTGGTCGTCGACGGCGCTGGTCAGCGCGGTGAGCTTGGCCTCGCGCAGCGCCTGGCCGACCGCCTCGGCGAGGTCGCGCAGCCGGGCCGGACCGGCCTCCGGGCCGGCGTCGGGGCCCGGGGCGCCGCCCTCGGCCGGGTCGTCGGCGCGGTGCCGGACCACCACGCCGACCAGGTGGCGGCGGTCCAGGGTGACCCCGAGCGCCTTGGCGCGCAGCGCCACCTCGTCGACCGGGCGGGAGTGGTCGATCAGGGCGGTGAGCAGGGTGCGGTGGATCTGCCGTTCCAGCCCCTCGGCGTCACGCCGGATCAGCCGGCCGAGGGCGAGGGTGGAGGCGGCCCGCTCGATGAGGATGGTGAGCCGGGTGGGCGGCATGACCTCGGTCGCCGGACGCCGGCGCGGTGACGGGCCGCCGTCGGCTGGGGCGCTGTCGGTGCCGTCGGGCACCGCGGCGGCCGTCACCGGCTCCGGCTGCGGCCCGGCCGGCGCCGGGTCGGGGCCGCGGGTGGTCAGCTCGGCGCCGGCCGGCCAGCGCAGCAGTAGCCGGCCCCAGTCCTGGCCCCGGGCGCCGACGGTGGTCACCAGCCAGCCGCTGTCCGGGTCGTACGCGGTGCGCCCGGCCGGCCGGATCCGCCGGGAGTGCTGCTCCCAGCCGTCCAGCAGCAGCTCGGCGCTCTCCCCCGCCGGGTCGTACGCGAGCACCTGCCGGGACAGGTTCTCCAGCACCACCGGGCAGCCGGCCAGCTCGGCGGCCTGCCGGACCACCTCGGCCGGCTCGGCGCCCTCCACGGACAGTTCGGTGAACCGCTGGTGGATCTCCTCGGTGGCGCGCAGCTCGGTGAGCTGGGCGTCGACGATCAGCGCGTGCACCGCCTCGGTGATCCGCACGAACGGGGTGGCCCGACGCAGCTCCACCAGGGGCAGCCCGCGCCGCTCGGCGGCGGCCGCCATGACCCGGGGCACCTCGCTGACGTAGCGCCGGCCCAGCTCCACCACGAGCCCGGAGACCCCGACGTCGGCCAGGTCGCCAATGAACGCCCGCAGCCCCGCGTCGTCGGCGGGCAGCCCGATCCCGGTGGTGAGCACCAGCTCGCCGCCGCCGAGCAGGGTGGCGATGTCGGGCACCTCGGCCACGTGCACCCAGCGGACCGGCCGGTCCAGGCCCGCCTCCCCGGCGACCAGCCGCGGCGCGCCGTGGCGCACCGGCACCAGGGCGAGCACCTCACGGACGGTAGGGAACACGGGCGACACGCTACCCTGCGTCACCGCCGATTCCGAGCCCGCCGCCGCGGGCGGCCCCCCGCGTTCACAGCGGGTCGTCGCGGCCCAGCTCCCAGCAGGCCACCGCGGTGGCGGCGGCGACGTTGAGCGAATCCACCCCGCGCCGCATCGGGATCACCACCCGGACGTCGCTGGCCGCCATGGCGGCCCCGGTCAGGCCGGCGCCCTCGGCCCCCATGAGCACGGCCGCGCGGGCCCGCTGCCCGGCGTCCAGCCGCTGGATGGGCACGGCGTCCGGCGCGGGGGTCATGGCCAGCACCGTGAAGCCCGCCGCCCGGACCTGGCCGAGCGCATCCGGCCAGGGCTCCAGCTTCGCGTACGGGATGGCGAAGACCTCGCCCATGCTGACCCGGACGCTGCGCCGGTAGAGCGGGTCGGCGCAGGTCGGCGAGAGCAGCACGGCGTCAACCCCGAGCGCCGCCACGGCCCGGAAGATCGCGCCCAGGTTGGTGTGGTTGTTGACGTCCTCCAGGATCACCACCCGCCGGGCGGTGGCCAGCACCTCGGCGGCGGACGGCAGCGGCTTGCGGCGGAACGAGGCGAGCACGCCGCGGTGCACGTGGAAGCCGGTGGCCCGCTGGAGCACGTCCGGGGTGGCCGCGTAGACCGGGGTCTCCCCCGTGTCGAGGTCGGCGAGCTGGTCCACCCGCTTGGCGTCGACCAGGTACGACCGGGCCGGGTAGCCGGCCCGCAGCGCCCGCCGCAGCACCAGTTCCCCCTCGGCGATGAACAGCCCGTGCGGGGGTTCCCAGCGGGTCCGCAGCTCCACGTCGGTCAGCGCGCGGTAGTCGGCGATCCGGTCGTCGTCGGGGTCGGTGATCTCGTGGACGGGCACCGGACGATTCTGCCTGGTCGGTCCGGCCGCCCCGGCGCGGCCCGGGTTTCCGCCGCCCCGGGCGGGGAACGGAGCCCGGGAAAGCGGACAGCGACGAAGGGATCACCACGATGAGCGCGGACCCCACCGGCGACGGACGGCTGCCCCGGGACGCCACGGTGGCCGACTACATCGTGGCCCGGCTGGCCGAGTGGGGTGTGCACCGCTACTACGGCTACCCCGGCGACGGCATCAACGGCATGACGTCCGCGCTCCAGCGCACCGCCGGCCGCGCCCAGTTCATCCAGGTCCGGCACGAGGAGACGGCCGGCTTCGCGGCCAGCGCCCACGTCAAGTACGGCGGCGGCCCGCTCGGCTGCGTCGTGGTGACCAGCGGACCGGGCGCCATCCACGTGCTCAACGGCCTGTACGACGCGAAGCTCGACCACCAGCCGGTGGTGGCCCTGCTCGGGCACACGGCGCTGCCTGCCGAGGGCGGCGGCTACTACCAGGAGGTGGACCTGCTCGCCCTCTACAAGGACGTGGCGTCGGCCTTCCTGGCCCAGCTCGACGACCCCTCGCAGGCGCGGCACCTGGTCGACCGGGCCTGCCGCACCGCCCTGGCCCGGCGTACGGTCACCGCCCTGGTCCTCCCCTCCGACGTGCAGGACGAGCCGGCGGTGCCGGAGCCGCCGCACGCGCACGGCTACTACCACACCAGCGCGGTACCGAGCAGCATGCCGACCGTGCCGCCGGAGGAGGAGGTGCGCCGGGCGGCCGAGGTGCTGCGCGGCGGCGAGAAGGTCGCCATGCTGGTCGGGCAGGGCGCGCTGGGCGCGGAGGACGAGGTCCGCCGGGTGGCCGACCGGCTCGGGGCCGGGGTGGCCACCGCCCTGCTCGGCTTCGCCGCCGTCGACCACCGCGAGCCGTGGGTGACCGGCGCCATCGGCCTGCTGGGCAGCCGCCCGAGCTGGCAGCTCATGCAGGAGTGCGACCGGCTGCTGATCGTGGGCAGCAACATGCCGTACTCGGAGTTCTACCCGCCGCAGGGCCGGGCGAGGGCCGTGCAGATCGACCTGGACGGCAGCCGGATGGGGCTGCGCTACCCGACCGAGGTGAACCTGACCGGTGACGCCGCGCCGACCCTGCGGGCGCTGCTGCGCGAGCTGGGCACCGGGCCGGTGCCGACCGCCTGGCGAGCCACCCTGGCCGACGCCACCGGGAAGTGGCGGCAGTCCCAGCGCGAGGTGGCCGAGCAGGCGGCCGACCCGGTGAACCCCCAACTCCTCTTCGCCACCCTCGACGACGCCCTGCCGGACGACGCCATGCTGGCGGTGGACTGCGGCACGGCCACCGCCTGGTACGCCCGGCACATCCGGGTCCGTCCCGGCATGCTGGCCAGCCTCTCCGGCACCCTGCTCTCGATGGGCGGGGCCATGCCGTACGCCCTCGCCGCGAAGTTCGCCCACCCGGACCGCCCGCTGGTCGCCCTGATCGGCGACGGCGCCATGCAGATGAACGGGGTCAACGAGCTGATCACCGTTGCGAAGTACTGGCGGGAGTGGGCGGACCCGCGGTTCGTGGTGCTGGTGCTCAACAACCGCGACCTGTCCTTCGTGAGCTGGGAGCAGCGTTCCGGCGAGGGGACGCCGATGTTCCCGGCGAGCCAGGACCTGCCGGACGTGGCGTACGACAGGTGGGCCGAGGTGCTGGGCCTCGACGGCGTGCGGGTCGACTCCCCCGACCAGGTGCCCGACCTGTGGCGGCGGGTGCTCACGGCGGACCGGCCGGTGGTGGTGAACGCGGTCGTCGACCCGGCGGAGCTCATGCTGCCGCCGCACTTCACCGCCGAGCAGGCCCGCAAGACGGCCGCCGCCGTGCTGCGCGGCGACAGCGACCGCACGGAGATCCTCCGGCGCGGGCTGCCCTCGGTCCTCGCCACGTACCGGCCCCGCCGCCGCGGCCGGTGAGGCGTCACGCCCGCTCGTAGCTCAGCAGCACCGACCGGCCGTCGAAGCCCCGGGTCCCGGTCAGCCGCAGGTCGAGGCGGTCCTTGCCGGGAAAGACCGGCGTGCCGCCGCCCAGCACCACGGGGTGCACCACCACCTGGTACTCGTCGATCAGCCCCAGCTCGGTCAGCGCCGCCGCTGCGCCGGAGCCGCCCGTGAGCAGCAGGTCCCTGCCCGGCTGCGCCTTCAGCTCGGCGACCTCGGCGGCCAGGTCTCGGCCGATCACCCGGGCGCCGTACTCGGCGCTCTCCAGCGTGCGGGAGATGACGATCTTCGGGGTGCGGGCCCAGATCGGAGCGAACTCCAGGTCGTGCTGGTCCTGGGACATCTGCTCCGCGCGCGGCCAGTACCAGGACATCAACCCCCACACCTTGCGGCCGTAGAGGAAGGCGTCGGCCCGGTCGGTCAGCTCGATGGAGTACGCGGACAGCTCCGGCCCCATTTCCGCCCAGTCGAACTCCCCGTTCGGCCCCTCGATGAAGCCGTCGACCGACTGGTGCACCCAGTAGACGAGCTTGCGCATGGTGTCCTCCGCTTCCGGCGGCGCCCCCGGCGGGCGCGCTCACCGGTGGGTCGGAGCCGGCCGACCGGATCCGACAGCCGGCGCGGACTTTTTCTCCGGGAGATTTGCCCGGGGCGGCTACCGTCCGGTCTCGTGGCCCGCCCCGTGATGATCGCCGTGATCGGTGTCGACGGCTCCGGCAAGAGCACCCAGGCCCGGGCGCTCGCCCGCCGGCTGACGGCCCGGGGCGTCCCGGCGACGTACTTCGAGAACGCCGGTGGCCGGCCGCTGTGGAACCGGCTGGCCCGGGCACTCGGCCGGCCGGACGGGGTGGCGCTGTTCGGCCGTACCCTCTATCCGGCGCTGGAGGCGACCGTGCGCGCGCTGGCGATGGCCCGCACCGTGCTGGTGGCGCGGCTGACCGGGCGCACGGCGGTGCTGGACCGGTGGACCTGGTGCCAGGACGTGATCATGGCCGCCCGCGGCGACCGGGGGCGGCGGGCGGTCCGGGCCGCGTACGCGGTCTTCCCGCGTCCCGCCGTGGTCTGCTTCCTGGCCACCGCGCCGGAGGTGGCGCAGCGGCGGGTGGCGGCCCGGGGCATCGACACCGAGGAGCTGGCCCACCTCCGGGCGCTGGACACGGCCTACCGCGCGCTGCCCGAGTTCCCCACGTTCGTGGTGCTCGACGGCAACGCCGACCCCGACGAGGTGGCCGCCGCCCTGGACCGCGCGGTGTCACCCCTCATCGCGGGGTGACACCGCCCGGCCGGGGTCAGCCGCGGTGTCACCCTGTCACCCCCGGGTTGGCGGGGTGACACCGCGGATCGGGGTCAGCCGCGGCCGCGGCCCTGGAGCCAGCGGAGCAGGTCCGAGGGGAGGTTGTCCCGGTTCTGCTGGCGCCGGTCCGGCTGCGGGGTGGGGGTGGGGCGCGGCTGCGGGCGCTGCGGGTCGCCGGCCAGTTCGCGGCTGGGCGCCGTGAAGTCCTTCACCGGCTTGCCGTCCACCGCCGTCCTGATCACCTTGGCGACCGCGTCGATCACCCGGGCCTGCACGGCCGAGCCGACCAGGTCGGTCGCGTCGTCGGGGTTGGCGGCGATGCCGGCCACGGCCACCTGCGGGGTGAACCCCACGAAGGTCTCGGTGGCGTTCTGCTCGGAGCTACCGGTCTTGCCGGCCACCGGGCGGTCGACGATCCGGTTGACGGAGGTGGCGGTGCCGCCGTTGCACTGCCCGTACGCCGACTGCTGGCCGACCGGGCAGCGGGCCGCGTCGGTGGCCGCCCGGGCCACGTCGGCGTCGAGCACCCGCTTGCAGGAGGGCTGGCCGACGTCGACCTTCCCGCCGTTGGCCGCGGTCACCGAGACCACCGGCAGCGGCGTGCAGTACGTCCCCTCGGCGGCCACGGTCGCGTAGGCGTTGGCCAGGTCGAGCGGGGTGGTGGCGGCGACGCCCAGGGTGAACGCCCCCCAGTTCTCCGCGTCGTCCTTCGCGAAGGCGGCGTCGGAGTCGGCCCGGAAGGTGATGCCGAGCCGCTGCGCCATCTCCACCACCTTGTCCTCGCCGACCTGCTCGGCCAGCCAGACGAAGTAGGTGTTCACGGAGCGGCCGAAGCCGTCCCACATCATCCGGTAGCCGTCCATCCACTCCGGGTTGGCGTTGGCCGGGCACCACTTGCCGTCGCAGTTGCCCTCGGCATCGGAGCCGTAGCGGGTGGGCAGCTTGGCCGGGGCGTCGAAGCCGGTGGCGAGCGGCTTGCCGGCCTCGAGCGCGGCGAGCATGGTGAACATCTTGAACGTCGAGCCGGCCTGGTACCCGTCGACGCTGGCGCCGCCGGAGATCAGCGGGTTCACGGTGTTCGGGTGGTTGGCCTGCCCGGCCGGGTTGTCGGCGAGGCTGTAGTGCCGGTTGACCGCCATGGCGAGCACGCGGCCGGTGCCCGGCTCGACGGCGGCGATCGGCAGGGCCCGCTTGTTGCCGTAGCCGTAGACGGCCGTGGCCTGCTTCTGGGCGGTCTGCTGGATCTTCGGGTCGAGCGTGGTGACCACGCGGTAGCCGCCGCGGCGCAGCGCCTGCTCGCGCTCCTTGACGGTGTTGCCGAAGGCCGGCTGGGCGAGCCACCACTGGCGCAGGTAGTCGCAGAAGAAGCCCCAGTCGTCGTGGCCCTGGGCGACCGCGGTGCAGCCGTTGGGCTGGGCGGTCGGGTGCAGGGTGAGCGGCTCGGCCTTGGCGGCGGCGGCCTGCTGGGCGGTGATCGCGCCGGTCTCGGCCATCGAGTCGAGCACGTACCCCCGGCGGGCGAGCGCCTGCTCCTTGTCGCCGTCGATCGGGCTGTACTCGTCGGGCGACTGGACCAGCCCGGCGAGCAGCGCCGCCTCGCCCAGGGTCAGGTCGGCCGGCGCCTTGCCGAAGTAACGCTGGCCGGCCGCGGCGACGCCGTACGCGCCGGAGCCGAAGTACGCGATGTTGAGGTAGCGGTTGAGGATCTCGTCCTTGCTGAGCGTCTGCTCCAGCGCGTTCGCGTACCGGATCTCCTGGAGCTTGCGCCCGACGGTCTGCTCGGTGGCGGCCTGCCGCTCCTCGGCGGTGCGGGTCGGGTCGGTCTTGAGCACGTTGCGGACGTACTGCATGGTCAGCGTCGAGCCGCCCTGCTCGGTGCCGCCGCCCTTGACGTTGGCGACCAGGGCGCGGGCGATGCCGCGCAGGTCGGCGCCGCCGTGCGAGTAGAAGCGGCGGTCCTCGGCCGCGATGATCGCCTGCCGCATGACCGGGGCGATCTCGGCGAGGGGGACGTCGGTGCGGTTGACGTCGTAGAACGTGGTGATCAGGGTCTTGCCGTCGTTCGCGTAGAGGTAGGAGCGCTGCGGCTGCGCGGGGGTGCGCAGCGCGTCGGGCAGCTCCTCGTACGCGCTCAGGCCCGCCTTGGCCGCGAGCCCGCCGAGCAGGCCGCTGGGCAGCGCGGCGAGCGCGAGGACGAGCCCGGCGAGCACGCCGGCGAGGAGCACGATGAAGAGCCGCGACAGCGGCGACCGGGGAGACGGCATGCACCCCAGGATTACCGCGAATACGGCGATTCGGCCACCCCGCCAGGCAACTGTCAGTTACCTCACGGCAACCTCTCAGTTCCGGCGGAGCTCCCCCGGCACCCGTCGATCATGAGGTTGACGGCGATGTGGATCTCCTGGCATGCCGCCAACCTCATGATCGACCCCGGCGGGGTCTCACGTGGGGCGGGGGCCGGTGGCGGGTGGGGCTGGGGTGGCCGTCACGCTGGCGGCCAGCGCGTCCTGCGCGATCACCGCGGGGACCAGGCGGCCGGAGCGGTAGCCGATGCCGATGCCGGCGACCAGCACGAAGATCGCACCGAAGGTCTGCAGGGAGCCGATGAGCGCGCCGCCCAGGCCGAGCAGCGGGGCCGCGATCATCAGCATGATCCCGTCGCCGTAGGAGAACATCCCGGACCGGGCGACCGACCACCCGGTGAGGAACCAGCCCAGGCTGTAGAAGGTGGCGCCGACCAGGACGATGCTGCGCGCCGTGGTGCCGAAGACCGGCGCCTGCTCGGCCAGCCCGGCGAAGGGCAGCATGAGCACCATGCCGCCGATGCTGGCCAGCAGCCCGACGAGCGCGATCCGCCGGCACCGCGTGGCGGCGAGCAGGCCGGCGAGGGCCAGCAGGGCGAGCAGCCCGAGCCAGACCGCGGCCACCCAGCCGACGAGGTAGACCGGCTGGCCGTCGGCCGGGTAGGGGTCGTTGCCCACGCCGCCGTCGCTGGCCATCGCCACCAGGCCGTAGAGGACCGCGTACGCGGGCAGCAGCCACACCGCCGCCCGGGAGAACCGGCGGACCGACCAGGCCCAGCTCGCGTCGGTGGCCGGGGCGGCCGGCCCGGGCTCGGAGACGAACGGCAGCACCCCGAACCCGCCCCCGGTACGCCGGGTGCCGAGCGGCCCGGCCGGGTCGTGCGCGCCCGGGACCGGGGTCCTGGAGAACAGCCGGTTCGCCGGATCCTTCATGCGTCACCTCGCTCCGCCAGCGGGCGGCGGGGGAACGCGCGACGGCGCCCCGGCCCTGGTCACCACCCGTCCTCAGACCGATGGTGGCAGGCGCCGGGGCGCCGTATGAGTGATTCTCGGATTTGTCGGCGAGGGGCCGATCAGCCCCGTTCGCGCTGGTCCGACGGGTCGTTCAGCAGGCTCTGCGGGGAGACCGGCTCGGGCGCCGGCAGCCCCTGCGGGGTGTTGCCGCCGGTGGCCTGCGCCTCGGCGACGCGTACCTCGTCGTGGATCTCCTGGGCCGCGGTGGCGGCGGCGTGCGCGGCCTCGGCGGCCTCCCGCTCGACCTCGCCGGCGCTCTGGCTGGCCTCCGGCGACGGCACGTCGCCGACCATGTTGGCCAGCCCGCCCAGGGCGCCGCCCATGCCCTCCAGGGCCTTGGTCAGCTCGGTCGGCACGATCCAGACCTTGTTGGCGGTGCCGTTGGCGATCTGCGGCAGGGCCTGGAGGTACTGGTAGGCGAGCACCTTCTGGCTCGGGTTGGCCTGGTGGATCGCGTCGAAGACGGTGCGGATCGCCTTGGCCTGGCCCTCCGCCTGGAGGATGCGGGCCTGCCGGTCACCGTCGGCCCGCAGCACGGCGGCCTGCTTCTCGCCCTCGGCCGTGAGGATCTGCGACTGCTTGTGCCCCTCGGCGTTGAGGATGGCCGCGCGGCGGTCCCGCTCGGCGCGCATCTGCTTCTCCATCGAGTCGCGGATGCTCGGCGGCGGCTCGATCGCCTTGATCTCGACCCGGGTCACCTTGATGCCCCACCGGCCGGTGGTCTCGTCCAGCACCCCGGAGAGGTGCCGGTTGATCTCCTCGCGGCTGGTCAGCGCCCGCTCCAGGTCCAGCGAGCCGATCACGTTGCGCAGGGTGGTGACGGTGAGCTGCTCGATGGCCTGGAGGAAGTTGGAGATCTCGTAGGTGGCCCGGACCGAGTCGACCACCTTGAAGTAGAGCACCGTGTCGATCGAGACGACGAGGTTGTCCGAGGTGATCACCGGCTGCGGCGGGAAGCTGACCACCTGCTCCCGCATGTCGACCTTGGTCCGCACGGCGTCGATGTACGGCACCAGCAGGTTGAGGCCCGGGTTCAACGTCCGCTTGTACTTGCCCAGCCGCTCCACCACGTCCTGGCGCTGCTGCGGCACGATCCGCACCGCCTTCACCAGCGTCACCACGACGATCACGGCGACGGCGATCAACAGGATCGCTGCAAACTCCATATCTTCACCTTTCCCCTTCGGGCAGCCCGCCCGGGGTGGAGATCTCGTCCTGCCAGACCAGGGCGGTCGCGCCCCGGACCTTTATCACCTGCACCCGCTCGCCCGCCGCGTAGCTGCGCGTCGCGTCGTACGACCGGGCCGTCCACAGTTCACCGTCGATCTTGACGAGCCCCCGCTCGGCGTCGACCGGCTCCAGCACCACCGCCGTCGACCCCTCGATGGCCTCGACGCCGAACGGCTGGTCGCCGCTGGCCAGCGCCGGCATCGCGTGCCGCTTGATCACCGGCCGGACCAGGGCCACCGACAGCGCGGAGACCACCGCGAAGACCAGCGCCTGGAGCGCGACCGGCGCGCCGAGCGCGGCGGCACCGGCGGCCGCGAACGCGCCGGCCGCGAACATGATCAGGAAGAGCGTCGTCGTGAAGATCTCGGCGACCGCCAGCAGCACACCCAGCACGATCCAGAACACGGCGTCCACCCTTAGATCGTGACACGCCGACGCACCCCACAACGACCCACATGATCACCTAAGCTCGGCACCGCGCCGACCACCGCCGAGGAGGACGCCATGGCCCTGCTGCCCGAGACCGCCCGACAGGTCGACCTGCTGGTCGCCCGGGCCCAGGCCGAGGGGCGCGGCCCCTCCCTCGCCCTCGGCGTGGTCCGGGACGGTGCCCTGGCGCACGTCGCCCTGGCCGGCGAGCAGCCGCGCCCCGACGCGGACCTCCAGTACCGGATCGGCTCGATCAGCAAGACCATGACCGCCGTGCTGGTGCTGCAGCAGCGCGACGCCGGCCGGCTGGCCCTGGACGACCCGCTGGACAAGCACCTGCCCGGCACCCCGGTCGGCGCGCTCACCCTGCGCCAGCTGCTCGGGCACGCCGGCGGCCTCCAGCGGGAGCCGGACGGGCAGTGGTGGGAACGGGCCGCGGGCGCGGACCTGGAGACCCTGCTCGCCGGGCTCACCCCGGCGAAGATCGCCCACCCGCCGCACCACGTCTACCACTACTCCAACCTGGCGTACGGGCTGCTCGGCGGGGTGCTGGAGCGGATCACCGGCACCTCCTGGGCCGACCTGCTCCGCGAGCGGCTGCTCGAACCGCTGGCCATGCGCCGCACCACCTACCACCCGACCGAGCCCTACGCCCGCGGCTACGTGGTGCACCCCTGGCACGAGACGCTGCGGGAGGAGCCGCGCACCGACACCGGGGCGATGGCGCCGGCGGGCCAGCTCTGGTCGACGGTCGAGGACCTGGCCCGCTGGGCCGCCTTCCTGGCCGACCCGGCCCCCGACGTGCTCGCCCCGGCGACGCTCACCGAGATGTGCGCGCCCGTGGTGATCAGCGACCTGGACGCCTGGACCGGCGGCCACGGCCTGGGCGTGGAGCTCTACCGGGTGGGCGACCGCGTGTACGTGGGCCACGGCGGCTCGATGCCCGGGTACGTCGCGGGCCTGGCCGTCCACCGCCCGACCCGCACCGCCGTCGTCGACTTCGCCAACTCCTACGGGCTGCGCGCCGGGCACCACGTCGTGGGCCTGGCCCGCGACATCCTCACCCTGGTGCTGGACGCCGAGCCCGCCGCGCCCACCCCGTGGCGCCCGGCCGAGGCGCCGCCCGCCGACCTGGCCGGGCTGACCGGCCGCTGGTGGTGGATGGGCAACGAGTACGAGTTCCGCATCGACCCGGCCGGCGACCTGGTGGGGGGCCCGGTCGGTCGCCCGCTGCTCCGCTTCACCCCGGAGGCTCCCGACCGCTGGCGCGGCCGGTCCGGCTCCCAGGACGGCGAGCTCCTCACCGTCATCCGCGACGAGAGCGGCGACCCGGTGGCCCTGGACATCGCCACCTTCGTCTTCACGAGAACCCCCGACCAGGAACCCTGAAACCCGGCGCCGCGACAAACGTGACGACGCAAGGTCCCACCCACCGACGGCAGGAACCGACCCACGCACCCGGCACACGACGGGCCGGGGCCTGAACCGCGACCACGAGTCAAGGCAAGGTCACGAAATCGATCAACCGCTCCACCGCGTTGATCAACGGCGTCTCCACGTCAGCGAAACTGTCCACCCGGGACAGAATGTGCCGCCACATCTCCGCCGGCTCACCCACCCCGAGCGCCGCGCAGACGCCCTCCTTCCAGGGCCGCCCCGGCGGCACCACGGGCCACGCCGGGATGCCCAGCGCCCGCGGCTTCACAGCCTGCCACACGTCGACGTACGGGTGCCCGGTGACCAGCACGTCCGGCGAGGTGACCTGCGCGACGATCCGGCTCTCCTTCGAGCCGGGCACCAGGTGGTCGACGAGCACACCGAGCCGCCGCCCCGGGCCGGGGTCGAAGGCGCGCACCTCGGCGGCGAGGTCGTCGATGCCGTCGAGGGGTTCCACCACCACGCCCTCGATCCGCAGGTCGTCGCCCCAGATCCGCTCGACCAGCGCCGCGTCGTGGATGCCCTCGACCCAGATCCGGCTGGCCTTGGCGACCTGCGCCCGGACGTTGTCGACGGCGATCGAGCCGGAGGCGGTGCGCCGGCGGGCGGCGGGCACCGGGGCGCGGGCCGGGCGGCGCAGGGTGACCGGCCGGCCGTCGAGGAGGAACGCGGCGGGCAGCAGCGGGAAGTTGCGCCGCCGGCCGTGCCGGTCCTCGAGGACCACGGCGCCGGAGTCGAAACCGACGACCGCGCCGCAGAACCCGGAGTCGGCGTCCTCGACCACCAGGTCGGTCTCGGCGTCGACCTCCGGGATCACCTTCCGCCGCCGCCAGTCACCCGCCAGCACGTCGCCGTCGTATCGCCCCGCCATGTGATCACGCTAGCCACCGGCCCGGCGCGTCGCCCGGCGACGCGCCGACCAGGTGCCCCACCGGCGGCACAGAAAGGGGCGAAGGGGGTAGTTGGGGGCAGGTCACGCCGCCGGAGCGGCAGCCGAGACAGCGACGGCGGCGAGCACGTACCCTTTCGGCATGTCCTCCCCCGCAACGGGCGCGGCCACGCTGGCTCCGCGCCGGTCGAGCCGCTTCGTCGCCTGGGTACGCGCCTGGCGCGCCGGCCTGGTGCCGTTCGACGAGGTCGCCGACGAGATCGCCGGCGACGAGGAGCACCTGGTCGCCGACGCCCCCGGCACCTGGACCGACGTGTCCCTCCGGGACGCGCTGCCCAGCCTGGCCAAGCTCTCCCCGGACGAGATCCGCCTGGTGCTGCCCGCACCGGGCGACCCGCGCGGGCTGCCCGGTCCGGGTGACTTCGCGGGGGCGGCGCTGCTGGCCGGCGAGGCCGTGGTGGCCAGCGGGCTCGGGTTCGTCCCGGAGGTCCGCACGCACACCTCCGGCTCGGGGATGACCTGGGAGACGGTGCTCTGGCGGGTCTACCCGCTGCCGACCGACGCGCCGAAGGCGTCGCTGACCGCGCCCGGCGCGGCCGAGGCGGAGGCCGAACTGGCCGCCGCGCTGGCCGAGACGACCGCCGCGCTGACCCGGCTGGACGTGGCCCAGTGGCGCCCCGAGCTGGCCGGCGCGCTCGCCGCGCTGCGCCGCCCGGACGGCGGGACGGACCTGCCGCCCGGCTTCGACCCGCGGTCGCGGCGGCTGTTCGCCCGCGCGGCCGTGCTGGACCGGGTGCTCGCCCTGGCCGGGGAGAGCGCCCCGGGCGGGGCGGTGAACACCTTCGAGGCGCAGCAGCGGGACGCGGCGCTGCGGCCGTTGACCACCGCCTGCCGGCAGGCCCTCGTGGCCGCCTGCAACGCCCCGCTGCGCCCCTGAGCCCGAGGGCTCAGACCTCGTCGATCAGGTCGGCCACGGAGTTGACGATCCGGGACGGCCGGAAGGGGTAGCGCTCGGCCTCGGCCCGGCTGCTGATCCCGGTGAGCACCAGGATCGTCTCCAGCCCGGCCTCCAGCCCACAGAGGATGTCGGTGTCCATCCGGTCGCCGATCATGGCGGTGGACTCCGAGTGCGCGTCGATGGTGTTCAACGCCGAGCGCATCATCATGGGGTTCGGCTTGCCGACGAAGTACGGCTCCACGCCGGTCGCCTTGGAGATCATCGCGGCCACCGAGCCGGCGGCCGGCAGCGCGCCCTCCACGGACGGGCCGGTGGCATCCGGGTTGGTGCAGATGAACCGGGCGCCGTCGTTGATCAGCCGGATCGCCTTGGTGATCGCCTCGAAGCTGTAGGTGCGGGTCTCCCCCAGCACCACGTAGTCGGGGGCGAAGTCGCTGAGCACGTAGCCCACCGCGTGCAGTGCCGTGGTGAGCCCGGCCTCGCCGATGACGTACGCGGTGCCGCCCGGCCGCTGGTCGGCCAGGAACTGGGCGGTGGCCAGCGCGGAGGACCAGATCGCCTCCTCCGGCACGTCGAGCCCCATCCGGGCCAGCCGGGCCTGGAGGTCGCGCGGCGTGTAGATCGAGTTGTTCGTGAGCACCAGGAACGGCTTGCCGGAGGCGCGCAGCCTCTTCACGAACTCGGGCGCGCCCGGCACCGGCTGGCCCTCGTGCACCAGCACACCGTCCATGTCGGTGAGCCAGCTCTGCACCGGCTTGCGGTCATGCATGTGTCGTCCCCACGGGTTGTCGAAGGTGGTCCGGCTCAGGGCCGGCGGGCCGGGGGCACGCAGCACAGCGCCGGGCAGGTGTCCCAGGTGGGCAGGTCGCCGAGGCGGCGGAACCACCGCTCGCCGTCCGGGGCGTGCCGTTCCAGCACGAGTTCGCGGACCATCGCCACGAACCGGGGGTCGGTGCCCGGCGTGCCGGCGCGGACGAAGTCGAGGCCGAGCTGCTTGGCCGTGTCGAGGGCCTCGGTGTCCAGGTCCCAGACCACCTCCAGGTGGTCGGAGACGAACCCGATGGGGCTGACCACCACGCCGGTCACGCCCTGGCCGGCCAGCGTGGCCAGGTGGTCGTTGACGTCCGGCTCCAGCCACGGCACCTGCGGCGGCCCGGAGCGGCTCTGCCAGACCAGGTCGTAGGGCAGGTCCGGCGCGGCGGCGGCGTGCACGAGCCGGGCGGTCTCGGCGAGCTGGGCGGTGTAGCGGCCGCCGTGCGGGCCGGCGGTGGCCGCCGCCGACACCGGGACCGAGTGCGCGGTGAACACCAGCCGGGTGCTCTCCCGCTTGGCCGGGTCGAGCTGCGCCAGCGCGGCCCGGACCGCGTCGGCGTGCGGCTCGACGAAGCCCGGGTGGTCCCAGAACTGGCGCAGCTTCTCGATCAGCGGGGCGTCCGGGCCGACCGCGGCCCGGGCCGCGGCGATGTCCTCCTGGTACTGCCGGCAGGACGAGTAGCCGCCGTAGGCGCTGGTGACGAAGGCCAGGGCCCGCCGGACGCCGTCGTCGCGCATCTGCGCCACCGTGTCGGCGAGCATCGGGTCCCAGTTGCGGTTGCCCCAGTAGACCGGCAGGTCGAGTCCGTGCGCGGCGAAGTCCGCCCGGATGGCCGTCAGCAGGTCCCGGCACTGCTGGTTGATCGGGGACACCCCGCCGAAGTGCAGGTAGTGCTCGGCGACCTCGGCGAGCCGCTCGGGCGGCACGCTCCGCCCCCGGGTCACGTTCTGCAGGAAGGGCAGCACGTCCTCGGGCCGCTCCGGGCCGCCGAAGGAGACCAGCACCAACGCGTCGTACGCCATGGTGGCATTCTCCCCCGACGGCCGGGACGGTCCGGCGGCTACCCCGGGACGTGCGGTCCGGGTCTCAGGCGCCGATGGCGTGGTAGCCGCCGTCGACGTGGACGATCTCGCCGGTGGTCGCCGGGAACCAGTCGGAGAGCAGCGCCAGGCAGGCCCGGGCGGCCGGCTCCTGGTCGGTCAGGTTCCAGCCCAGCGGGGCGCGCTCGGTCCAGGCGTCCTCGAACTGGTCGAAGCCGGGGATGGACTTGGCGGCGATGGTGCGCAGCGGCCCGGCGGCCACCAGGTTGCTGCGGATGCCCTGCTTGCCCAGGTGCAGCGCCAGGTAGCGGGAGGCGGACTCCAGCCCGGCCTTGGCCACGCCCATCCAGTCGTAGACCGGCCACGCCTTGGTGGCGTCGAAGGTGAGGCCCACCACGGCGCCGCCCGCCGACATCAGTGGCAGCGCCGCCATGGCCAGGGACTTGTACGAGTAGGTGGAGACCTGGAGGGCGGTCGCGACGTCCTCCCAGGGCGCGTCGAGGAAGCCGCCGCCGAGGCAGCTCTGCGGGGCGAAGCCGATGGAGTGCACCACCCCGTCGAGGCCGTCGACGTGCTCGCGCACCCGGTCGGCCAGGCCGGCCAGGTGCTCGGTGCTGGTGACGTCCAGCTCGATCACCGGCGCGGGCTCGGGCAGCCGCTTGGCGATCCGCTCGACCAGGGAGAGCCGGCCGTAGCCGGTGAGTACGACCTGGGCGCCGTTCTCCTGGGCGAGCTTCGCCACCGAGAAGGCGATCGAGGCGTCGGTGATGACGCCGGTGACCAGCAGCCGCTTACCGGCCAGGAGTCCGGACATTCGCAGTTCCCTCCGTACTTTCTCAGTGACCCATGCCCAGGCCGCCGTCGACCGGGATGACGGCGCCGGAGACGTACGCGGCCGCGTCCGAGGCGAGCCAGGTGACCGCCGCGGCGACCTCGTCGGGGCTGGCCATCCGGCCGGCCGGGATCGACTTGCGGATCTCCGCCTTGCGCTCCTCGGGGAGCACGGCGGTCATGTCGGTGTCGATGAAGCCGGGCGCCACCACGTTCGCCGTGATGTTGCGGCTGCCCAGCTCGCGGGTGATCGACCGGGCCACGCCGACCAGGCCGGCCTTGCTGGCCGCGTAGTTGACCTGTCCGGCGCCACCGGCGAGGCCGACCACCGAGGAGATGAAGATCATGCGGCCCCACTTCGCGCGGAGCATCTTCGTCGAGGCCCGCTTGGCGACCCGGAACGCGCCGGTGAGGTTGGTGTCGAGCACCCGGGTGAACTGCTCCTCGGACATCCGCAGGAGCAGTGTGTCGTCGGTGATGCCGGCGTTGGCCACCAGCACCTCGACCGGGCCGAGCTCGGCCTCGACGGCGGCGAACGCGGCGTCCACCGACTCGGCGTCGGTCACGTCACACTTCACGCCGAAGAGGCCCGCCGGGGCCTCGCCGCTGCGGTGGGTCACCGCCACCCGGTCGCCCTGCTTGGCGAAGGCCTGCGCGATGGCCAGGCCGATTCCCCGGTTTCCGCCGGTCACCAGCACGGTACGGGCCACGGGTCCCCCTCTGCTCAGCTGATCTCCCAATCGGTGGCGAGCCTAGGGGTTACCGAGGGGTAAGCGCTAACCCGTGCCAGGTCGGGCCCGGTTCCGCGGCCCGGTCGGCCGGGGCCGGTGGACCGGTCGGCCGAGTGCGTGCCGCGGGTGCGCCGGGTGTACGATGATCGACGTCTGCGGGCAGTGGATCGCCCGCCGCCGAGCCCCGTCGACCGCAGGAGGTGATCGCTGTGCGAGATAGCGATCCTCCCAGTCGTGGCCGGGCCGACCGTCAGCCCCGCTGAGCCACGACTCAGCCGACAGCGCTGACCCCGCTTCCCCGCCCTCCGCACCGCCCCGCTCTCCTCGGCCACCCGCCGAGGTGATCGTGCCGCGCGCGGCCGGCGGAGCACCCCGGTCACGACTTCGTGTGCGTACGCCCCGATCCACCCCCGCGGTCCGCCCCGCCCCGGGCCGCCGTCGCCACGGAGCAGTCCCATGAGCCGTTACGTCGCCCCGCTGGGCTTCACCCTCGCCGCCGTCTGGGTGGCCGTCCTCTTCGTCCTGGCCGGCGGCGGTCACTGACCACCACCGGCCGGGCCCCGGCCGCCCCGCCTCAGATCAGGCGGGACGACCAGAGCAGGCTCGTCGCCCCCGCGCAGAGCGCGAGGAGCAGCGCGATCCCCGCGTACCACTGGGTGATCTCCCGCGGCTCGGTCCGGAAGCCGATCGAGCTGCCCATGTCCTGGTAGACCTGCTTCAGTTCGCTGACCGAGGCGGCCTCGTAGAAGTAGCCCTGGGTGGTCTCCGCGAGCTGCGACAGCGCCATCCGGTCCACCGGCACCCGCTGGAGCTGGCCGCCGATGTCCACCTGACCCGAGTCGGTGCCGAACGCGATGGTGGAGACCGGGACGTTGGCCGCCTGCGCCGCCGCGGCCGCCTCCTCCACCGAGCGGCCCGAGGTGCGGTAGCCGTCGGAGAGCAGCACGATCCGGGCCGGGGGGATGCCGGCGGCGCCGTCCGCGGGCACCGAGCGGATCGCCTCCAGGCAGGTGAAGACCGCCTCACCGGTCGCGGTCGCCTCGGCCAGCACCAGCCCGTCGATGGCGGTGGTCACGGCGCCCCGGTCCTTGGTGGGCGGCACCAGCACGTTGGCCGACTTGGCGAACGACACCAGCCCGAGGTTGTAGCTCTCCGGCAGCTCGCCGACGAACTGCTTGGCCGCCTCCTGCGCCGCCTCCAGCCGGTTGGGCGCCACGTCGTCGGCCTGCATGGACAGCGACACGTCGATGGCGAGCATCACGGTCGCCCGTTCGAGGGGCTCCTTGGTGTCGATCGCCGGACGGGCCAGCCCGGTGGCGAGCACCAGCAGGCAGAGCAGGAAGGCGGTGGCTGCCACGTGCCGCCGCCAGCCCAGCCCCTTCGGCGCCAGGGTGCGCAGCAGGTCCACGTTGGTGAACCGCATCGCGTAGTGCCGGCGGTGCAGCTGCCGCCAGACGTACGCGGCGGCCAGGGCGAGCACCGGCAGCACGGCCAGCAGCCACCACGGTTGCAGAAAACGGATCATCGAGTCGTCCCTCGGGTGCGGGCGTGCCGTTGCGCGGCCACGAAACGCACCATGTCCAGCAGCCAGTCTCGGTCGGTACGCAGTCGCAGGTGGGCCGCGCCGGCGCTGCGCAGCTCGGCGGCGATCGCCGCGCGCTGGGCGGCCGCCGACTCGGCGTACCGGCGGCGCAGGCGCGGGTCGGCGGTCTGCACCTCGTGCAGCTCCCCGGTCTCCGGGTCGACCACCGGCAGCACCCCCACGTCGGGCAGTTCCAGCTCGCGTGGGTCGACCACCTCGACGGCCAGCACGTCGTGCCGGACCCGCAGCTTACGGATCGGCCGGCCCCACTGCTGCGGCGGCGCGAGGAAGTCGGAGATCACCACGGCCACGCCCCGCCGGCGCGGCGGGCGGTTGAGCATGTCGACGAGGACACCCAGGTCACTGCGGCCGGGCCGGATCTCCGTGCCGGCGATGGCCCGCAGCAACCCCTGCGCCTCCTTGCGACCGGCCCGGGCGGGCAGCCGGTGCAGGGCCCCCGGGCCGGCGGGCGCCGCGCCGCCCCGCCACCGCCCCGCCGGCACGGGCGCGCCGGTGCCGACCACCGCGCCGATCCGGTTGCCGCCCCGGACGGTCAGGTGGGCCAGGGCGGCCGCCGCGGCGACCACCACGTCCCGCTTGAGCCACCGGCCGGTGCCGAAGTCCAGGCTCGCCGAGAGGTCGACCGCCAGCCACGTCTCCAGCTCCCGGTCGGCCACCGTACGGCGGACGTGCGGCATCGTGGTGCGGGCGGTGACCGGCCAGTCCATCCGGCGCACGTCGTCGCCGGGCCGGTACTCGCGCGACTCCCCCGCCTCGCTGCCCGGGCCGGGCAGCAGCCCGGCGTAGTCGCCCTGGAGCAGCCCGTCGAGCTTCCGGGTGACCATGAGCTGCAACCGGGCGAGGACGGCGCCGGAACGCTCGCCACTGGCCGGCAGCCGGGCTGGTGGGGTCACGGCCGCTGCCCGGGCCAGCCGCCGTGCGGTACGGCCGGTGGCGGCGGCGTGGCCTGCTGGCGCGGCGCGACCGCCGGCAGCGGGATGGTCGACATCACCCGGTGCACGATGTGGTCGGCCGGCACCTCGTCGGCGAGCGCGTCGTAGCTGAGCACCAGCCGGTGCCGCAGGATGTCCGGGGCGATGTCCTGCACGTCCTGCGGCAGGGCGTAGTCCCGGCCCCGCAGCAGGGCCAGCGCCCGGGTGGCCCGGACCAGGCCGAGCGAGGCGCGCGGACTCGCGCCGTACTGGATGAGCTGCGCGACGTCCGGCATGCCGTGCTCGGCGGGGGCCCGGGTGGCGAGGACCAGCCGGACCGCGTAGTCGACCAGCGCGTTGTGCACGAAGACCTGGTCGGCCTTCTGCTGGAGCGCGATCAGGTCGGGGGTGTCGAACACCCGGGCCGGCTCGGGCGGGGCGACGCCCATCCGGTAGACGATCTCCCGCTCCTCGGCGTCGGTCGGGTAGCCCACCACGATCTTCATGAGGAACCGGTCCCGCTGCGCCTCCGGCAGCGGGTAGACGCCTTCCTGCTCGATGGGGTTCTGGGTGGCCATGACCAGGAACGGGTCGGGCACCCGGTGGGTCTCGCCGCCGATCGACACCTGGCGCTCGCTCATGACCTCGAGCAGGGCCGACTGCACCTTCGCCGGCGCCCGGTTGATCTCGTCGGCGAGCAGGAAGTTGACGAAAACCGGCCCCAGCTCGACGTCGAACTTCTCGCTGGACTGCCGGTAGATACGGGTGCCCATGATGTCGGCCGGCACCAGGTCGGGCGTGAACTGCACCCGGGCGAACGACCCGCCGACCACCCGGGCCAGGGTCTCCACGGCGAGGGTCTTGGCGACGCCGGGCACACCCTCCAGCAGGCAGTGGCCCCGGGCGAGCAGCGCCACGAACATCCGCTCGACCATCCGGTCCTGGCCGACGATCACCCGCTTGATCTCGAACAGCGCCCGCTCCAGCAGGGTGGCGTCCTGCGCCGGGGTGGTGGTCGCCGGGGGCGGCGCGTCCGGCGCGGCCTCGGTCGGCATCGGGGCGTCGGGCGTGGTCGGCTGGGCCACCGGTCCTCCACAGCATGGTCGTCGTCGCGGCGTGGTGCGTATCAAGACTGTCATGCCTTGCTGAGAGCCGAGGGCGGGAGACGGACGATTTTCGCCGCGCCGTCCCCCGGCACGGAAAACCCTGAACACGGGTGGACAACAAGGGGTCCGGCGTGTGTACGATTCACCCCGTCGCCGGGCGGCTCCCCCCGTGGCCGCCCGGCGCTAAAGCTCCCGGCGTGCGGCTCTAGACTCGCCCCGGTGACCACTCCCACTCCCCCCGACGACGCGCTGATCTGCTCGGCGCGGGGGTGTCGCGCGCCCGCCGTGTGGGAGCTGCGCTGGAACAATCCCCGCCTGCACCCGCCCGAGCGGCGCAAGACGTGGCTGGCCTGTCCCGCGCACCGCGCGTCGCTGGGCGACTTCCTCGACGCGCGCGGCTTCCTCCGCGAGGTCGAACCGGTGCCGGGATCGCCTACGCTCGAATCGTGAGCGAGCGCAGCGGACCACCCGGTGAACGGTGACGACCTCGCCGGCCGGCCGCCGGCACCGACCGGCCCCCTGGAGCCCTGGCCGGACACCGTCCGGTGGCAGCCGATCTCCCGCGACCTGATCTGGGTGGAGCTGATCCGCCTCGGCATCGGTCTCGCCGTGGCACTGGTGGCGCTCGGCGTGGCCTGGGCGGTCTCCGGCCACTGGCTGTTCGGCGCCGCTCTGGGCGTGGCGCTGCTGCTGGCCGCCTGGCGGACGGTCACCATCGTCCGCGCGGTGCGCGCCTGGGGCTACGCCGAGCGCGCCGACGACCTGCTGGTCCGGCACGGCCTGCTGGTGCGGCGGCTGTCCATCGTGCCGTACTCGCGGATGCAGTTCGTCGACGTGAGCGCCGGGCCGCTGGAACGCGCCTTCGACCTGGCCACCGTGCAGCTGCACACCGCCGCGGCGGCGAGCGACGCCCGCGTGCCGGGCCTGCGCCCGGCCGAGGCGTCCCGGCTGCGGGACCGGCTCACCGCGCTCGGCGAGGACCGGGCGGAGGGGCTGTGAGCGAGGGCCCGGCCGAGCCGGAGCCCGGCGGCCCGCCGCCGCACCAGCCCGCCGCCGCACCGCCGCCCGCCGCCGCCGAGCCGCCCCGCAACGGCCAGCCGTGGCCACCGCAATCGGGGTACGCCCACCCACCCGCGCCACCGCCCGGGTACGGCCCACCCGCACCACCGCCCGGGTACGGCCCACCCGCGCCGCCGCCCGGATACGGACCGCCCCCGCCGCCGTCCGGCTACGGGCACCCCGCCGCGCCTGGTTACGGCCATCCGCCGCCGCCCGGGTACGGCCCGCCCGCGCCGCCCTGGGCCGGGCCGGGTCATCCCGCTCCCGCCGGACCTGGCCCCTGGTGGCCGGCCGGGGCGGGCGGTCCGGGAGGGCCCCCGCCGAGCGGGGAGGAGCCGCGGCAGCGGCTGCATCCGCTGAGCCCGGCGCTGCACGGCGCGAAGTCGCTGGTGGTGGTGATCGCCGGGCTCTCCTGGTCGACGCTGTCGCGGGTCGGCTTCGGCTGGTTCGCCGTGCTCGTCGCGATCTTCGTCCTGGGCGCCACCGTGCTGTCGGTGATCAGCTGGTGGAACACCGGCTACCACGTGGTGGGGCGCGAGCTGCGGGTGCACGAGGGGCTGCTTTGGCGGCGTACCCGGGCCATCCCGCTGGAGCGCCTGCAGGCCGTGGAGGTGGTCCGGCCGCTGCTCGCGCAGCTCACCGGGCTGGCCGAGCTGCGGCTGGAGGTCGTCGGCGGGGGCAAGACCGAGGCGCCGCTGGCGTACCTGAGCGTGGCCGAGGCGACCGCGCTGCGGCAGCGGCTGCTCGCCGTGGCCGGCCGGGCCCCGGAGGCCGCACCGCCCGTCGCCGCCCCCGGGATGCCGGCCCCGCCCGCCCCGGCGCCGGGCCGCCTGCTGCACGGCGTTCGCAACCGGGACCTGCTGGTCAGCCAGCTGCTCACCCCGCAGGCGTTCCTGCTCCCGTTCGGCCTGGCCTTCGTGGTGGCGCAGTTCGTCTCCGAGGGGTCCTGGTCGTTCATCGCGGTGGCCAGCACGCTGACGGCCATGGCCGGCGTGGTGCTGCAACCGGTCCGCCGGGTGCTCGACGACTGGAGCTTCCGGCTCGACCGCGACGGCGACACGCTGCGGGTACGCAACGGGCTGCTGGAGACCCGGGTGCAGACCGTGCCGCTGCACCGGGTGCAGACGGTCGGCGTGACCTGGCCGCTGCTCTGGCGGATGAGGGGCTGGCTGCGGCTGCGGCTGGAGGTGGCCGGCTACTCGGGCGCCGAGCCGGACGACCGGAACCGCCCGGACCGGCTACTGCCCGTCGGGGACGCGCACACCGGCGAGCTGGTCGTGGCGGAGGTGCTTCCCGGCGTCCGGCTGGCGGCGCTGCCCGCCACGCTGCCGCCGCGACGGGCCCGCTGGCTGCGCCCGCTGAGCCGGGCGAGGGTCGGCGCCGGCCTCGACGAGCAGGTCTTCGTGGCCCGCTCCGGGCTGCTGACCCGCCGGTTGACGCTGGTCCCGTACGCCCGGATCCAGAGCGTGCGGGTGACCCAGGGCCCGGCGCAGCGACGGCTGCGGCTCGCCACCGTGCACGCGGACACCGCCGGTGGCTCGGGCGCGGCGGCCCTGCACCGGGATCTCGCCGAGGCGTGGGAGCTGGCGGCGGAGCTGACCGCACGGGCGCACGGCGCCCGCCGGACCGACCGGGGACGCGCGGGCTGAGCCGCCCGACCGGTCAGCGCTCCGCCGGGACGGTGGCCGGGTCGGTGGCAGGCGTGGGGGCGGCCGTGGGCGTGGCCGCGTCGGCGACAGCGGCGTCGGCCGCCCGGGCCGGCTCGGCGGCGGGGGTCGCCTCCGCGGCCGGGGTGACCGCGGCGCGGCGGGCCCGGTGGGCCGCCCACCAGCGCTCGGCCAGCCCCACCACGAGGAACGTCAGCCCCACGTACGCCCAGCCGACCAGCACGTCGATCAGGTAGTGCTCGCCGCTGTAGATCAGCGTGAAGGTCATGGCCAGCGGGTACGCCAGCAGCAGCGGCCACCAGCGCTTCCGCGTCGCGCGCAGGAAGAACAGGACCACGAACAGGGCGAACGCGGTGTGCAGCGAGGGCATGGCGGCCACCGGGTTGGAGGCGATCTGCCCGGCGTTGAGCAGGTTGCCCGCGCCGTGCATGCCGATCTCCTTCCACCCGCGGGTGGAGATCCGGGCGACGTCGCCGATCAGCCCGTTCTGGGCGGCCCACCACGGCGGGGCGGCCGGGTAGAGGAAGTAGGTGGCCAGCCCGGCCGCGCAGAGGAAGCCCCACCGCCGCATGTACGCGCCCCAGCGCGCGCGGTCGCGCAGCCAGAGCACCGCGGCGGCGGCGAGCGTCGCCACGAAGTGCGAGAAGTAGATCCAGCTCACCAGCACGTCCCACCAGTGCACCTGGTCGGGCCGGTAGAGGTGCTGCTGGAGCCAGATGGTGGGCACCTCGCCGCCGGTGGCCCAGCCGGTCAGGAAGCGGTCCGCGACGACCAGCTCCATGGCGTGCGGCGTCGCGCCGTTGTCGGCGAACCCCCGGGACAGGTTGTACGCGGCCAGCAGCAGCACCACGGGGATCCAGTCCCGGGCGAAGCGCAGGTGGCTGCGCCACGGGCGGGACGAGTGCCAGGCGATGGTGCCCGCCCAGATCCAGAGGAACGCGTACGCCGGGTCGGTCGGCAGGCCGATGGCGAGCCAGGCGGCCACGAAGCCGATGCCCCAGATGGTCATCGCCACCACGCGACGGCGCCCGCCGTCGGGGGACGCGGTCGGTCCGGCGGGGGCGGGGGGCGGGGGATCAGTCAGCACGGCCATCGCGGACAAGGTTAACGGCGCGCGACGGGACCGCCGACGCCGACCGCCGACGCCGGGCCGATCGCCCCCTCCGAGGGCCGCCGGCGGGGCGGTCCGGACGCCGCCCGGGCCCGGGGCCGCTGCACTACGGCCTGTTTCATAACTCGGTGGAGTTGTGAGACAGCGCCCTTCTCGGGCGTCCGCGCCTCGCCCGGGGTGGGGTGGGTGCGGTTCCTGCGTCATCGGGGCCGGTTTCGCCCGCGCGTGTGCGCGGGCCAGGGCCTTCCCCTCGGCCGGCGTTGGTGACCGGGCCCCCTGCGGGGAGGTCCCGGACCTGGGCGTGGTGCTGCTCGGCCCAGATGGCGAGGTTGACTGCGGCGTTGTGGTCCCGATCGGCCTGATATCCGCATATCTGGCAGGTGAACGTGCGTTGGTGCAGAGGCATCGCGGGGGCCACGGTTCGGCATGCCGAACAGGTCTTGGTCGACGGGTACCAGCGGTCGACCAGGGCCAGTTGGCCGCCGCGCCATTGCTGCTTGTAGGCCAGTTGGCGGGCCAGTTCGCCCCATGCCGCGTCGGCGACCGCCGAGGCCAGGCGCCGGTTGCTGAGCATGCCGGTGATGGTGAGGGTCTCGATGGCGAGCCGGTCGTGGGTATTGACCAGCTGGTTGCAGACCTGGTGCAGGAAACGGCGCCGGATCGCGGCCACCCGGGCGTGGTGGCGGCCCAGCCGGGCCGCGGCCTTGGCGCGGTTGTGGGAGCCGCGCTGTTTGCGTGTGACCTTCCGGGACAGGCGGCGCTGGCGCGCCATCGCGGCCCGGGCGGGCCGTGGCCAGCCGTCGACCCGCAGGACCTGCGTGCCGTCGGCGCGCGCTGCGGCGACGAACGTCGACAGGCCCCGGTCGACACCCACCCACCCTGCGCTGCTGGTGTTCGGCGGGTGGCGGCGGGCGTCGTGCAGGTCGGCGGCTTCGCAGGTCAGTGACACTGCCCACCGGCCGGCCCGGTGGCTGACCGTCGCGGACACGACCTTCGCTCGCCCCTTGGCCAGCATGCGCCGCAGCCGGCGGGTGTCCTGCCGTACCGCTAGGGCGCCGATGCCGGGCAGGGTCACGGTACGCGGCGCGTGCTCACCGACCCGGATACCCGCCCGGCCCGCGGCGGAGGTCCTGCTGCGGATGCGAAACGACAACGGTGCGCGTTTCTTGGACTTGAACCTCGGAAAACCGACCCGCCGACCCCGCCGGTGGCCGGTGCGCGATGCCGTGTACGCGGACAGGCCCCGGCCGAGATCAACCGCGGCTTCTTCAAAAACCTGCTGACATACCTCACCCCGCCACGCCAGACCGGTCACCTGCACCGTGACGGTCCCGTCACCCGCAGCGACCATCACACGGCCCGCGTCACCCGAGCGTTTCCACCCGTTGAACGCGTTGATCAGGTCGAAGCCCGACCACGGCACCTTGCCGACCGTCCCACCACGCTTGCGGTCCAAAGCGTCCTTGACCAGCCGCAGGCACTGGTTGTAGCCGAACCGGGCCGCACCCGCATGCCGACGCAACACAACCTCCTGCTCGGCGGTCGGGCTCAGACAGAACCTGAACGTGTGAAACGGGCCACGGCCGCACACCATGCCACCAACCCCCGACAAACAGCCCACCACCTGCACAAAACCAGAAACCCCACCGGCCGACCCACAACCCATGACTCACAACGCCCAGTACCAGCCGCTCACTTATGGACCACGCCGTAGGCTCGGCGCATGCAGGAGCAGCCGGAGTCCCCCTTCGCCCCGGGCCTGACCGCCCGGGTCGAGCTGACCGTCACCGACACGGACACCGCGCAGGCGGTGGGCTCGGGCGACGTGCCGGTGCTCGGCACGCCCCGGGTGCTCGCGCTGGCCGAGGCGGCCACCGTGGCGGCGACCGCGACCCGGCTGCCGTCCGGGTCGACGACGGTCGGGACCCGCATCGAGCTGGAGCACCGGGCGGCCACGCCGGTCGGCCGGACGGTCGCCGCGCGGGCGGAGCTGGTCAAGGTCGACGGCCGGCGGCTGACCTTCGAGGTGGTCGTGACCGACGGGAACGAGGTCGTGGCGACCGGCCGGGTCGAGCGGGCGCTGGTCGACCGGCAGCGCTTCGTCGAGCGTGCCGTGCGGGCGTCATGACCGCCCGGTTCGTCGAGATCGCCGACCGCGTGCACGTGCTGCGCGACCCGCTGCTGCACGTCAACGTCACGCTGGTGGTGGGCGACGGCGCGGCGCTGCTGGTGGACACCCTCTCCACCGCGGGGCAGGCCCGGGAGCTGGCCGAGGCGGCCCGGGCGGTCACCCCGCACCCGTGGACGATCGTGAACACCCACCACCACTTCGACCACTGCTTCGGCAACGCCACGCTGGCCGCCGACCCGCCCCGCCCGGTCTACGCGCACGCCCAGGCCGCGGCGGTGCTCCGCGACCACCCCGACGAGCTGCGGCGGGCCGCGGCCGACGAGATGCGCGCGGAGCAGCCGGAGCTGGCGGCCGAGCTGGCCCGCACGGAGCTGCTGGCCCCGACCCACCCGGTGCAGGGCGAGGCGGTGCTGGACATCGGCGGCCGGCGGGTGGTGCTGCACCACCCCGGGCACGGGCACACCGACGCCGACCTGGTGGTGCACGTGCCGGACGCGGACGTGCTGGTCGCCGGCGACCTGGTGGAGCAGAGCGGGCCGCCGGCCTTCGAGGAGTCGTACCCGGTGCAGTGGCCGGACGCGGTGGCCGCGCTGCTCCGGCTGACCACGCCGGCCACGGTGGTGGTGCCGGGGCACGGCGACCCGGTCGACGTGGCGTTCGTCCAGGCCCAGCACGCCGAGCTCGCCCGGCAGGCCTGGCTGATCCGGGCCGGTCACACCGGCAGCGCCCCGCCCGAGCGGGTGGCCGCCGAGTCGCCGTTCGGCGCCCGCCCGGGTCTCATCGCGGCCCGACGCGGTTACGCCGAGCTCGACGGCGCCGCCTGACCGCCCGCGACGCGGTCAGGGGCGGGCGCGCAGGGCGGCGAGCAGGGCGTCGAGGTGCGGGGCGGCGGCGAGGATCGCCTCGCGGGCCGGTGGGTCGAGGGTGGCCAGGGCCTCCGTGAGCAGCGCGCTGCGGTGGGCCGCGTAGTCGTCCATCCGGGTGCGGGCGGCGTCGGTGAGGGTGAGCCGCGCCACCCGGCGATCGTCCGGGTCGCGGTCGCGCGCGAGCAGCCCGACGTCGGTGAGCTCGCGGACCAGGGTGCTGACCGTGTTCGGCGCCGTGCCCAGCCGGCGTGCGACCTCCTTGCCGCTGATCCCCGGCTCGGCGCGGACCAGGTGCAGCAGTTCGACCTGAGCCTCGGGCAGGGAGTCCCGGTTGGCCCGGACGACGACCTTGCGGCGCAGCAGTCGGTGCAGTTCCCCCACGACGGCGCCGAACCGCGCAACGGGCTCCTCACTCGTCACGGAGTCACCTGCTTCACATCGCAATAGTTCTGAGTACAGAGCTAAGGTTACCCGGAGATCACCGACCTCAGGGGGAACCTCGTGAACCAGACCGTGCGGACCGCCGCGCGCCCGACCGCCCACCCGGCCGCGGCCGGCGGTGGCGCGACGCTGCTGGTGCTGCTCGGCACGCTCACCGCGATCGGCCCGCTCTCGCTGGACATGTACCTCCCGGCGTTCCCCGCGATGACCCGCGACCTCGGCGCCGACCAGGCCGGCATCCAACTCTCGCTGACCACCTGCCTCATCGGCCTGGCCGTCGGCCAGTTCGTCACCGGCCCGCTCAGCGACCGGTGGGGGCGGCGGCGTCCGGTGCTGATCGGCGTGGTCGCGTACACCCTGCTCGCGCTCGCCTGCGCGGCGGCGCCGAGCGCGCCGATGCTGGCCGCCGCGCGGTTCGCCCAGGGCCTGGCCGGGGGCATGGGGGTGGTGGTCGCCCGGGCCGTGGTCCGCGACCTCTACTCCGGCCGGGCGGCCGCGAAGTACTTCTCCCGGCTCACCCTGGTCTTCGGCGTCGCGCCGGTGGCCGCGCCGAGCGTGGGCAGCCTGGTGCTGCGGTTCGGCGACTGGCGCGCGGTCTTCCTCACCCTGGCCGGCATCGGGCTGCTGCAGTCCGTGGCGGTCGCCCTGCGCCTGCCCGAGACGCTGCCGGCGGAGCGCCGCAGCACGGGCGGCCTGGTCGCCACCGCCCGGACCATGCGGTCGCTGGTCGCCGACCGGGTCTACCTCGGGTACGCGCTGACCCAGGGCTTCGCCTTCGCCGGGCTGTTCGCGTACATCTCCGGGTCGTCGTTCGTGTTCCAGGACGTCTTCGGCGTCTCCGCGGCGGCGTTCAGCCTGATCTTCGGGCTCAACGCGCTCGCCCTGGTGGCGACCGGGCAGGCCAACGCGCGTCTGCTCGACCGGTTCCACCCGCGCCGGCTGCTGGCCACCGCGCTCGTGGTCGGCATGGTGGCGGCGGCCGGCGTGCTCACCGGGGCGCTGGCCGGCAGCCTCGCCGTGGTTGCGGTGGCGCTGTTCGCCTTCGTCGGCTCGCTGGGCATGGTGACGCCGAACAGCACGGCGCTGGCGCTCGACGCGCACGCCCGGCACGCCGGCACCGCCGCCGCGCTGATGGGCGCCGTCCAGTCGGTGGTCGGCGCGGTGGCCGCGCCGCTGGTCGGCCTCGGCGGCGAGGGCAGCGCCGTACCGATGGCCGCCGTGCTGGCGGCCGCCGCCGCCCTGTCGCTGACGGCCGTGCTCACCCTGGCCCGGCCGCGCTGACCGGTCAGCGGAATCGCTCGGCCACCGCCTCCCGCGTGGGCATGGCGGTGGCCCCGCCGGGCGACTCGCAGACCAGGCCGGCCACCCGCAGGGCGAAGGCCACCCGGTCGCGCCAGCCCGCCGGGTCCACCGGCTCGCCGGTGTGCAGCAGGTCGGCGATCAGGGCGCCCATCACCGAGTCGCCCGCGCCGGTGGCGTCGACGGCGTCGACCTTCGGCGCGGGGACGCGTACCACGTCCTCGGCGGCGGCGACCAGCGCGCCGTCCGCGCCGAGGGTGACCACCACGGTCGCGGCGCCCAGTTCCCGCAGGTACGCGGCGACGCCCTCGACCGGCTCGCGCGGGTAGAGGTGGCGCGCGTCGGCGGCGCTCAGCTTGACGAGGTGGGCGCTCGCGGCGAACTCGGCGACCAGCGCGCGCAGGCCGTCCAGCGCGCCGGGGCCGGTGAGCAGGCTCGGCCGCACGTTCGGGTCGAACACCCGCAGCGCGCCGGCCATCGCCCAGGCCCGGCGGGCGGCGGCCAGCACCGGCGGGTCGAGCAGCACGATCGAGCCGCAGTAGAGCACCTGCGCGCCCTCGACCAGGGCCACGTCCAGGTCGTCGGCGGTCAGCAGGGCGTACGACCGGGGCTCGCCGTAGAAGCGGAAGTCCGGTTCCGCGCCGGAGAAGGTGGCGACCGCCAGCGCCGTCGGCGCCGGCACGGTGACCGCCCCGTCCAGCCCCACGCCCGCAGCTCCCAGGAAGCCGCGGATGCGCGTGGCCAGCGCGTCGTCGCCGAGCGACCCGACGAACTGGACGTCACCGCCGAGCCGGGCCACCGCCACGGCGACGTTCAGCGGCCCGCCGCCGATCGCCTGCCGGTAGACGGGTTCCCCGTCGTGCACGGCGTCGAGCAGGTCGACCAGTGCCTCGCCGAGCACCACCGCGTACCCCATCCTGGCTCCCTCCGTCCGTCGTACCCCTGATCCTGGCGCATGGCGGGTCCCGGCGCGACGAGACCGCCCGCATCGACGAGCGGCTATTGCGCGGGATACCTGGACGTGATGGGATTGCGCGTGCCGGGAGGGCGCGGGGGCTGCCGCGCCGCCGGGTCGAGCCGACGCGAGGGCACTCAACCGGTCCGTGGCACGGACCGCAGGCGGTGCGCGTCCCCCGACGGCCCCGGCCGCACTCCGGCCGCCGGGCGTGGCACCGCGATCGTCGCATCCGCTCGTCGCAGCGGGGCGGGCCGCCGCGGTCGCGCCCCGCGAGTCAGGAGATCCCGTGCACCGATCCCGTACGGCCGCGCTGCTCGTCGCGGCCGCCACCCTGGCCCTGGGCGCGCTCGCCCTGGTCACCGGCCCCGACCCGGCCGCCGCACACGGCGCGGCGATGACGCCGGGCGCCCGGACCTACCTGTGCTGGAAGGACGGTCTCACCGCGACCGGGGAGATCCGGCCGAACAACCCCGCCTGCTCGGCGGCGGTCGCCCAGAGCGGCACCAACTCGCTCTACAACTGGTTCAGCGTGCTGCGCTCCGACGCGGGCGGCCGGACCGTCGGGTTCATTCCCGACGGCAAGCTGTGCAGCGGCGGCAACCCGAACTTCAGCGGCTACGACCTGGCCCGCACCGACTGGCCGGTCACCCACCTGACGGCCGGGCGGTCGATGGAGTTCCGCTACAGCAACTGGGCCCACCACCCGGGCACCTTCTACTTCTACGTGACCAAGGACAGCTGGAGCCCGACCCGGCCGCTGGCCTGGAGCGACCTGGAGGAGCAGCCGTTCCTCCAGGTGACCAACCCGCCGCAGCGCGGCTCGGTGGGCACCAACGACGGGCACTACTACTTCACCGGCTCGCTGCCGTCGAACAAGAGCGGCCGGCACATCATCTACTCCCGCTGGGTCCGCTCGGACAGCCAGGAGAACTTCTTCGGCTGCTCGGACGTGACCTTCGACGGCGGCAACGGCGAGGTGACCGGGATCGGCTCGGGCGGGACGCCCTCGCCGAACCCCACCACGCCGACGCCGGGCCCGACCAGCCCGACCCCCACCCCGACCCCGACCTCGCCGAGCCCGACGCCGACCATGCCGTCGGGCACGTGCATGGCGGTCTACAAGGTGGTCAGCGCCTGGCAGGGCGGCTTCCAGGGCGAGGTCATGATCATGAACCACAGCACCCGGACGTACGCCGGCTGGACGGCGAACTGGACCTGGCCGAGCGGCCAGAGCATCACCCAGCTGTGGAACGGCACGGTGAGCACCAGCGGGGCGGCGGTGACCGTCACCAACGCCGCCTACAACGGGAGCGTCCCACCGGAGGGCACCACGACGTTCGGCTTCACGGCGAACGCCTCCGGCACCAACACCCTGCCCACGGTCACCTGCACCGGCCGGTGACGTCGAACTGAGAAGGGCCCCCGGGACGTGTCCCGGGGGCCCTTGTCGCGTCCGTTCGCGTTCAGCGGACCATGCTGCCGACCACCGGCTTGGTGAGCAGGGCGGACTGGTTGCGCTGGATGCCCGGGTCGAGGGTCTTCGCCACGAAGATGGCGTGCCAGATGCAGAAGATCAGCACGGTCCACACCTTGCGGGAGTGGTCCGCCTCCTCCCGCTTGTGCTCCTCCAGCAGCCGCATCGCGTACGACAGGTCGATGAGGTCGCCCGCGCCGGAGGTGGCCAGCACGTGCCGGGCCCACTCGTACATCTCGCCGCGCAGCCAGACCCGGGTCGGGGTCGGGAAGCCCAGCTTCTTGCGGTTGACGATGGCCGGCGGCACCACGCCCTGCAACGCCTGGCGCATCGCGTACTTGGTGGCCTCCGAGCGCGGCGGCAGCTTCAGATCGACCGGGATGCCCGCCGCGACGTTGAACACCTCGCGGTCGAGGAACGGCACCCGGACCTCCAGCGAGTGCGCCATCGAGATCCGGTCGGCCTTGACCAGGATGTCGCCGCGCAGCCACGTGTAGAGGTCGACGTACTGCATCTTGGTGACGTCGTCCAGCTCGGTCGCCTCGGCGTAGATGGGCGCCGTGACGTCGGTGTAGCGCACCGAGGGGTCGTAGCGGCGCAGCAGGTGCTGCTTCTCCTCCTCGGTGAACATCCGCGCGTTGCCGTAGTAGCGCTCCTCGATGGGGGTGGTGCCCCGCTCCAGGAAGCTCTTGCCCTTCACGCCCTGCGGGATGGCCTTGGAGACCGCCCGCAGGCCCTTCTGCACGCCGCCGGGCAGGCTGTTGACCGCGTTGAGCGACAGCGGCTCCCGGTAGATCGTGTAGCCGCCGAAGAACTCGTCGGCGCCCTCGCCGGAGAGCACCACGGTGACGTGCTCGGCGGCCTTCTTCGCCACGAAGTAGAGCGGCACGAGGGCCGGGTCGGCCACCGGGTCGTCCAGGTGCCAGACGATCTTCGGCAGCGCCTCGATCATGTCCTGCGGCCCGATCTTGGTCGGGATGGTGGTCACGTCGAGGTGCCGGGCCGAGTCCTGGGCCACGTCGATCTCGGAGTAGCCGGGCACGTCGTAACCGACGGTGAAGGTCAGGATGTTCGGGTTGAACTCCCGGGCCAGGGCCACCACGGCGGTGGAGTCGATGCCGCTGGAGAGGAACGAGCCGACCGGCACGTCCGAGCGCATGTGCATCCGGACGCTCTCCCGCAGCGTCTCCCGGATCTCGTGGTAGAGCTTCTGCTCGTCGGAGACCGGGGCGGGCCGGAACACCGGCCGGTACCAGCGGCGCACCTCGATCCGGCCGCCCGGCGTCCAGGTCAGGTACTCCCCCGACCCGATCCGGTTGATGCCGCGGTGCAGCGTGCCCGGCTCCGGCACGTACTGGAGGGTCAGGTAGTGGCTCAGGTTGGCCGGGTCGATGCCCGCGTCGCCCTGGTAGGCCGAGTGCGCGAACGGCAGCAGGGCCTTCTTCTCGGAGGCCAGGTAGAGCCCGTCCTGGGTCTCCAGGTAGTGCAGCGGCTTGATGCCGAAGTAGTCCCGGGCGCCGAAGGCCCGCCGCTCCTGCCGGTCCCAGATCACGAAGGCGAACATGCCACGCAGCTTGGTGAGCACCTGCTCACCCCAGTAGTGGTAGCCGGCGACGATCACCTCGCCGTCGCCGTTGGTGGCGAACTGGGCGCCGTAGTCGCGGATCAGCTCGTCGCGCAGCTCGATGTAGTTGTAGATCTCGCCGTTGAAGGTGAGCAGGTAGCGGCCGCCCGCGTAGGGCAGCGGCTCGTGGCTGAGCGCCACGTCGATGATCGCCAGCCGCTTGTGCGCGAACACCCCGTCCGCGTACCGGCCGGAGGCGTCGCCGACCACCTCGACCCCGGTCTCGTCGGGGCCGCGGTGGTGCAGGCACTCCAGTGCTCCGGCGATGTGGTCGCGGTGAGCGGCGGCGTCACCGCGCGCGCTGAAGAAGGCCAGGAGTCCGCACATGGTCATCATCTTCCCACGCGCCGGAAGCCGCCGTCGCGGCACCGCAGGCACTCCCCGTTCTCCCGCGCGCGGTACCGTCTGCGTCAGCGACGAGGCGCAAGGAGGCGGATCATGGCCGAGGAGCGGGCACAGCAGCAGGGCAAGCCGGCGGACGGCACCGAATCGCACGACCCGGACTTCCCGGAGGCGTTCCTGGCCTTCATGCGGCAGGGCTGGCGCGACACGGAGCTGCCGGTCGGCCCCCGGCCGGAGGTGCCCAACCACGCCAAGCGGCGGGCCGCGCTGGCCGAGGCGTTCCCGGGCGAGACGCTGGTCATCCCCACCGGCACCGAGAAGGTCCGCGCCAACGACACCGACCACCGGTTCCGGCCGGGCAGCGACTTCGCGTACCTGACCGGCGACCTGGAACCGGACAGCGTGCTCGTGCTCCGGCCGGGCGGCGAGGCCACCCTGTTCATGCGGCCCCGGTCGTCCCGGGCGACCGACGAGTTCTTCCGCAGCCGCCACGGCGAGCTGTGGGTGGGCCGGCGGCCGACGCTGAAGGAGAAGTCGACCGAGCTGGGCCTGCCCACCGCCGACCTGACCGAGCTGGACGCGGCGCTGGCCGAGCTGGCGCCGGGCCGCACGCGGGTGCTGCGCGGCTTCGACGCCCGGGTGGACGCCGCGATCCGGCCGTACGACGGCGCCCGCGCCGAGGGGCAGCCGGGCCGTGACCGCGAGCTGGCCATCGCGATCTCCGAGCTGAAGCTGGTCAAGGACGAGTGGGAGATCGCCCAGCTCCAGGAGGCGTGCGACGCCACCGTCCGGGGCTTCGAGGACGTGGCCCGCGCGCTCCCGGCCGACCGGGGGGTCTCCGAGCGGCTGCTGGAGGGCGTCTTCGCGCTGCGCGCCCGGCACGACGGCAACGACGTCGGCTACGGCTCGATCGTCGGCGCCGGCGAGCACGCCACGATCCTGCACTGGGTGCACAACCACGGCGCCACCCGCCCGGGCGAGCTGCTGCTCATGGACATGGGCGTGGAGAACCGCAACCTCTACACCGCCGACGTCACCCGGGTGCTCCCGGTCGACGGCCGGTTCACCCCGCTCCAGCGCCAGGTCTACGACGCCGTCTACGCCGCCCAGCAGGCCGGCATCGACGTCATCAAGCCGGGCGTGGCGTTCCGCGAGGTCCACCTGACCGCCATGCGGGTGCTCGCCGAGGCGCTGAAGGACCTCGGCCTGCTGCCGGTGAGCGTCGACGAGGCGATGGACCCGGCGTCGACGGTCTACCGCCGCTGGACGCTGCACGGGACCAGCCACATGCTCGGCATCGACGTGCACGACTGCGCCAACGCCCGCAAGGAGACCTACCGGGACGGGCCGCTCGGCGAGGGCTACGTGCTCACCGTCGAGCCGGGGCTCTACTTCCAGCCGGAGGACGAGCTCGTCCCCGAGGAGCTGCGCGGCATCGGCGTGCGGATCGAGGACGACATCCTGGTCACCGCCGACGGCCCGGTGAACCTGTCGGCCGGCCTGCCGCGCCGCTCCGACGAGGTGGAGACCTGGCTGGCCGAGCAGCGCGAGGCAGGCCCCCGCCTGCCCGGCTGACCGACAGACACGACCACCGGCGGGCCCGCCGCCGGCGTCTGCGAGGTTCCTCGCGGTAACGACGCCGGTGCCGGGCCCGTCGTCGTCTGCGCTGCTCGCGCCCGCTTGGTGGCACCCGGCCCCCGCTGGGCCGTCGGGCAGGATGTGAGTCAAATGCGCGATTTCTTCAGATCCGTCCGCGTCGCGAGGATCCTTCTCATACGGTGGCGATCAGAGGCTGCAACCGATTTGTAGCTGGTCGCTCGACCTGGGGCGGTGCGACCCCTTTAGGTAGACCGAAAGGGCGGAAGGCTCTGATGTCCAACGACGTAACGAAAAGCGACGGCGGGGCTCCGATGTCCCCGTCGGGAGGCAGGCGGCGGGCCCTCCTTGTCGCCACCGGCGTGGCCGGCCTGACCGGCGTCGTCGGGCTGGCGGCGCTCGGCGGCCTCGCGGCCCGGGACAACGACAAGTCCGGCGCGCCGGAACGGGTGGCCGAGAACCGCGTGGCCGCGCCGCAGAAAGCCTCCGACGGCGACAAGGGCGCCCGCGAGGACGACAAGAACAAGGACAAGGACAAGGACGCCCGGGACCGTGGCGAGTGGGACGCGGACGGGGCGGACCACGGGAAGGTCCGGGAGGTGCCGTGTGACGACGACGACCTGGTCGAGGCGCTCGATCTGGCGAACCGGGATCACGGCGGCACGCTGAAGCTGGCCGAGAACTGCACGTACGAGCTGGACCGCAAGGACCGCAAGTTCGGCGCGGCGCTGCCGGAGATCAAGCAGGACATCACGATCAAGGGCAACGGCTCGACGATCAAGCGGGACTCCGAGGACACCTTCCGGATCTTCCGGGTGGTCGACGGTGGTGAGCTGACCCTGAAGGACCTCACGGTCAAGGGCGGCAACGCCACCGCCTTCAAGTACGGCGGCGGACCGCAGGTCCCCGGCGGGCCGGTCGCCATGGGGGCGCCGGGTGCGCCGGTCGGCCAGGACTCGGGCTCGCAGGGTTCGGGGTCGTGGGACAACGGCAAGGACAAGGACAAGGACAAGCAGGGCGAGGGTGACGGTGGCGCCCTGCTGGTCGAGCGGGGCGGCAGCGCCAACCTGTTCAAGGTGAAGCTGACCGACAACAACGCCGAGGAGAACGGCGGCGCCATCGCCAACTTCGGCCGCGTCCGCCTCGAGGACAGCAAGGTCACCGACAACCACGCCCGCGAGGACGGCGGCGGCATCTTCAACGAGGGCGTGCTCAAGGTCAAGGACTCCCACGTCGACGACAACACCGCCGGCGGCAACGGCGGCGGCATCGCCAACGGCAAGGGCAAGAAGGACGACCACGACAAGAACGGCTACGGCAACAGCAGCTACGGCAACAGCAGCTACGGCAAGGACGGCCACGACAAGGACCGCAAGGACCGCGACGAGGCCGGCACCGTCGAGATCACCGGCTCCGACCACGGCAAGGACAGCACCAAGAGCACCATCGAGAACAACAAGGCCGGCAAGAACGGCGGTGGTCTGTTCAGCTCCGGCGGCACCGTCACGATCACCCTCACCGTGATCAAGAGCAACACCGCCTGCGACAGTGGCGGCGGCATCTACGCGGTCGACACCGACCTCAAGCTCGACAGGGTCATCGTCGCCAAGAACCACGCCGACAAGGACGGCGGCGGCATCGTCAACACCGGCGGCAAGGACAAGAAGAAGGACTGGTCCTCCAACGGCGGCGACAACAAGGAGCGCGACAACAAGGAGTCGGACGCCACCGCCACCATCTCCGACAGCACCATCGTCGAGAACACCGCCAACCGCTTCGGCGGCGGCATCTTCAACGGCGACACCGACGTCAAGGTCGAGGACGGCTTCAAGGACGACCACGAGCACGGCGAGGACGACAACGCCACCCTCACCCTGCGCGACACCGAAATCAAGAAGAACACCGCCCTCAACGGCGGCGGCATCTTCAACAACAAGGGCAAGGTCACCCTGACCAACACCCACGTCACCAAGAACACCGCCACCGACACCGCCAAGCTCCACCGCGTCGCCGGCGGCGTCCTCAACAACGAGGGCAAGGTCAAGCTCGACGACAAGTCCACCATCACCAACAACGACCCCACCAACTGCGCCAACACCGTCGAGGACTGCTTCGACTGAAGAACCACCACATAACCCGGGGAGTCCCTTTCCGCCGCGCCACGGCGGGGAGGGACTCCCCTGCCCCCCGCGTCACCACCGGGTGGTTCGTCGTGCTCCCGTCCGGTACGGGCCCTCCGTAGCGTCCGGTGGCCTTACGCCTTCGCCGAACCCCCTTCGCCGACCGGATGCCGTCCCGCGCCTGCGGTCCCCTCTGGGACCCGCCGCCCGGCCCACCCCGTTTGCGGGTTTTTTTCGTATATGGGCGCGAGGTGAAGAACCTTCTCATACGTTGGTCTTCAGCAGCTACAACCGATTTGTAGCGGAGGCCGCCTCGCTGTGGCGAAGCGACCTTGTCGGGTACAAGGAGAGGGCAGAGAGCTCCGATGTCCAACTACCTTCGCAATAACGATGACGCCTCCCGTGAGACGACCTCCCCGCTCCGGCGCCGCCGGCTGTGGCTCGCCACCGGCGTCGTGGGCCTGACCGGAGCGGTCAGCCTCGCGGGCGTGGCCTACGCGACCACCGGGGTCACGGGCCCCCACCGGCTCGCCGACGTGAAGTGGTCGACCGCCCAGCTCACCAGCGACGACGAGGGTTCGGAGGCCCGGGACGACGAGCACGGCCGGGACGGCAAGGACAAGGACAAGGACAAGGACGCCCGGGACCGTGGCGAGTGGGACGCGGACGGGGCGGACCACGGGAAGGTCCGGGAGGTGCCGTGTGACGACGACGACCTGGTCGAGGCGCTCGATCTGGCGAACCGGGATCACGGCGGCACGCTGAAGCTGGCCGAGAACTGCACGTACGAGCTGGACCGCAAGGACCGCAAGTTCGGCGCGGCGCTGCCGGAGATCAAGCAGGACATCACGATCAAGGGCAACGGCTCGACGATCAAGCGGGACTCCGAGGACACCTTCCGGATCTTCCGGGTGGTCGACGGTGGTGAGCTGACCCTGAAGGACCTCACGGTCAAGGGCGGCAACGCCACCGCCTTCAAGTACGGCGGCGGCGGACCCCAGGTCCCCGGCGGGCCGCAGGGCCCCTCCGCGCCGAGCAACGGCGCTCCGGGTGGCGCTCCGGGCAACGGCGCGCCGATGGCGCCCGCCGCCCAGACCGCGCCGGCCGCTGCGGCCGCCCCGGCCGTCATGGGCGCCCCGGCCGGCACCGCGGTGCAGGCCGCGCCGGTCGCGCAGGGCGCCCCGGTGGCCCAGGGTGCGCCCGTGGCCCAGGGTGGGCCGGTGGCGGTGGATTCCGGTCCGCAGGGTTCGGGGTCGTGGGACGGCGACAAGGACAAGGACAAGGACAAGCGGGGCGAGGGTGACGGTGGCGCCCTGCTGGTCGAGCGGGGCGGCAGCGCCAACCTGATCAAGGTGAAGCTGACCGACAACAACGCCGAGGAGAACGGCGGCGCCATCGCCAACTTCGGCCGCGTCCGCCTCGAGGACAGCAAGGTCACCGACAACCACGCCCGCGAAGACGGCGGCGGCATCTTCAACCGCGGCGTCCTCAAGGTCGAGGAATCCCACATCGACAACAACACCGCCGGCGGCAATGGCGGCGGCATCGCCAACGGCAAGGGCGACAACACCAAGCACGACCAGTACGGCCCGAACAGCATCGAGAACCCCTACGACAAGAACAAGGACGAGCACGACGAGGGCACCGTCGAAATCGTCGGCTCCGACCACGGCAAGGACGCCGTCAAGAGCACCCTGTCGGACAACCGCGCCGGCAAGAACGGCGGCGGCCTGTTCAGCTCCGGCGGCTTCGTCACCATCAGCTTCACCGCCATCACCGGCAACACCGCCTGCGAGAACGGCGGCGGCATCTACGCCGAGAACACCGTCCTCAAGCTCGACCACGTCCTCGTCGCCAAGAACCACGCCGACGGCAACGGCGGCGGCATCGTCAACACCGGCGGCAAGCACTGGGGCTACTCCAACGACAAGGAAGACGCCACCGCCACCATCTCCGACAGCACCATCGTCGACAACACCGCCAACCGCTTCGGCGGCGGCATCTTCAACGGCGAGTGGCTCGTCAAGGTCGAAGACGGCTTCACCGAGCACAACGGCAGGGACAAGGACGACAACGCGACCCTGACCCTGCGCGACACCGAAATCAAGAAGAACACCGCCCTCAACGGCGGCGGCATCTTCAACAACAAGGGCAAGGTCACCCTGACCAACACCCACGTCACCAAGAACACCGCCACCGACACCGCCAAGCTCCACCGCGTCGCCGGCGGCGTCCTCAACAACGAGGGCAAGGTCAAGCTCGACGACAAGTCCACCATCACCAACAACGACCCCACCAACTGCGCCAACACCGTCGAAGACTGCTTCAACTGAGCAACGGTCGACGTACGGCTCGACGCAAAGGTCCGGCCCCCTGCCACTTCGTGGCAGGGGGCCGGACCGCGTTCGGTGTCAGCTCTGGACGAAGACCGCCACGCTGCGGGCCGGCACGGTGAACGTGCCGCCGGCCCGGTCGAAGGACGCCGTCCGGAGCACCGGGTCAGCGGAGTTCCTCAGCACCGGGTGCAGCGCCACGTTCGCCCCGCGCAGGCCGGGAACGGTCTGCTTCGCGGTCTCCGGGGTGCCGTTGAAGACCACGGTGACGGACTTCCACTTCCCGTCGAGCCCGCGGGCGTCGAGGGTCATGGTGATCACGCCCGGGGTCTCCCGGTCGCCGGAGAGCGGGAAGGCGACCCGCTTCTGCACCTGGTCGGCGGTGGTCAGACCGAAGACCGGAGAGGAACGCCGGATGGTGAGCAGCTCCGCGTACCGGGCGTCGGCCAGGTCGATGGCGGCGCAGTCCGGCACCAGCTTCGGGTCGGCCAGCAGCGGCTTCGCGTACGGCCACTTGTCCTTGTTGTCCTGCTCGGGTGGCAGGCCGGCGCCGAAGCCGTTGCCCTGGGCGCAGTCCCAGCGAATCTGGTTGAACCAGTCACCGGAGTTGAACGAGTTGCGGTCCAGCGACTTGGAGCGCAGCCGCTCCGAGCCGGCCGTCACGAACCCGGTCCCCTGACCCATCACCACGGTGCTCAGGGCGAGCACCTGCATCCGCGCCCGGTCCTGCGCCGAGGTCCCCTGCGGCAGCTTGTACGCCAGCGCGTCGTACAGGATCTCGTTGTCGTGCGCGTCGACGTAGGTGACCGCCTCGCCCGGGGCCGCCGTGTAACCGGCCGGCGAGCCGTTGTAGTCCACCTGCGCGCCGGTGACTGGCCGGCCGGACGAGTCGGTGAACCGGTAGCCGCGCAGGTTGCCGGTCAGCCCCACCTTGATGAGGTCCTGCTGGTGCAGCAGCCGCGCCTTCTGCTCGGTGGCCGACCCGTTGACGTCGTCCCCGTTCGGGTCGGTGAGGAGCCCGGACGCGAAGCCCTGGATCCGCGGGTTGCCGTCGAACGGGCCGCCACCGCGCACCGCGTCGCGGAGCCGGTCGTTGAAGGTGCCGATGCCGGTGCCGGCCATGTTGGCCTGGGTGGCCTGCACGAACCGGGCGTCGTTGGCCACCTCGCCGAAGTTCCAGCCCTCGCCGTAGAGCAGGATCTTCTTCCCGTCCACGCCGTCGCGGGCCGGGGTCAGCTGGTCCAGGGCGGCGCGGACGGCCAGGATGTTCGCCTTCGGGTGGTGGCCCATGAGGTCGAACCGGAACCCGTCCACCTTGTACGCCTTGGCCCAGGTGACCAGGGAGTCCACGACGAGCTTGCCCATCATGGCGTGTTCCGGGGCGGTGTTGGCGCAGCAGGTCGAGTTGGCGACGGTGCCGTCCTCCAGCAGCCGCTGGTAGTAGCCGGGCACGACCTGGTCGAGCACCGACTTCGGGTCGGTGCCGGCGGCCGAGGTGTGGTTGTAGACGACGTCCATCACCACACGCAGGCCGGCCTGGTTGATCCCGGCGACCATCTGCCGGAACTCGGTGGTCCGCTTCGCCCCGGCCGGGTCGACCGCGTAACCGCCCTCCGGCACGGTGTAGTGCAGCGGGTCGTACCCCCAGTTGTAGCCGTCCTTGTCGGCGACCGCCGCGACGCACTTCTGCTGCTCGTCGGAGTCGGGTGGCAGGGCGGCCAGGTCGCAGGCGGGCTGGGCCTGGTCGGCCCGCTTTTCGGGAATGGTCGCGAAGTCGAACGCCGGCAGCAGGTGCAGGTAGTTGACCCCGGCGTCGCCGAGCGCCTTCAGGTGCGTCATCCCGGCCGTGCCCGGGTCGGTGAAGGCGAGGTAGGTGCCCCGCCGCTCGGCCGGCACGGTGGTGTCGGCGATGGAGAAGTCGCGGACCGACAGCTCCTGGATCTGCGCCTTCGCCGAGGGCACGGCCGCCGGCTTGCGCAGGTTCGCCCAGCCGGCCGGGGCCAGCGCCGGGTCGGCCAGGTCGACGATCTGGCTGTGCGTCGAGTCCGGCGCGAGGGCCACCGAGTACGGGTCGGTCACCGCGGCGGTGACCACCTTCTGCGCCGCCGGCTGCCAGGCCTCGACCTGGTACCGGTAGTACTTACCGGTCCAGCCCTTCGTGCCGCGCACCGACCAGACGCCGGTGCGGTCGTCGCGGCTCATCGACACCGTCCTCGGCTCGGCCGCCGGCGCGTCGAAGAGCTGGAGCGACACCTTCCGGGCGGTCGGCGCCCAGACGGCCAGGGTGGGCACCTTGCCGGCGAACGTGGGGCCGAGCTTCGCGCCGGTCGCGGCCCGGTAGACGTCGTCGAGCACGCCGGGGATCTGCACCCCGGTGGCCCCGAGCAGGTGGCCCTCGGCGTCCCGCTCGGTCACCACGAGCTGGCCGCGCAGCGCCGCGGGCACCTTGGCCAGGTCGGCGCGGTCCAGCGTGAAGGCGCGATAGGCCCAGAGCTGGGGGTACGCCTGCCGCTGGGCCTCGGTCAGCCCGTTGCGCGCCGCCCGCAGCGGCAGTGTGGTGTACGTCCCGGTCAGCTCGCCGTCGGCGATGCCGATCCCGCCGGCCGGGGCGGCCACCAGGGCGTACCGCTTGCCGTCGGTCGGCCCGGTCTGCCAGGCCACGGTGGACCGGTCGATCCACTGCGCCTTCTGCTTGGTGATGTCGAGGTCCTTGGCGACGCCGGACGAGGTGGGCGGCAGCAGCCGGCCCTTGACCCCGGCCAGCAGCCAGATCTCGTGCCCGGCGGTGGCGAAGTCGAGCCGCTGGTCGTCGGGCTGGTCCTTCTGGTCGCCGTTGTGCACGATGTAGTTCAGCCCCGTGGCCCCGGCCGCGAGCGGCACCCGGAAGACCGCGCCGTACGCGTCGATCTTCTCGGGCTTCAGCGGGTTGCCCCAGTCGGTCGGGTTGGCGGCGCCGTCCCACAGGTGCAGGCCCCAGCCGTCGTAGTTCCCGTCGGCCTTGCGCCAGTGGATGACCGCGGTGTTCTGGTCGACCGGCTGGTCGGGCTCGCCGGTGGCAGCCTGCCGGGTCGGGTAGAGGGCCGGGTCGCCCTGCTTGACCCACACCTCGCCGGTCTGCGTCACGTCGATGCTGCGGTCGTTCGCGACGTCCTTGTTGCCGTCCTTGTCGACCACGAGGAACCCGACGGACTTCGCGCCGGGCTTCAGCTTGACCCAGGCGAACCGGCCGAAGGAGTCCTCACCCGCGAACGGCTGCCCCTTGGGCCACTCGGTCTGGTACGCCGGGTCGATGTCGCCCCAGGTGTAGAGGCCCCAGTCGGCGTACCCCCCGGCGGGGCGCTGGTAGTGCACGACCGCCCAGTCCCGGGACACGCTCTGGGCCGGGGTGCCGACCACACCGGTGGTCCGCGCGGCGGCCACCCGGCCCCTGCCGTCACGGACCACGGCCTTGTACTCGACCTTCGTCCCGCCGGCCAGGCCGGTCAGGTCGTGGTGGACGGTGTACGGGGCCTTGTGCGCGCTGCCCAGGAGGGTCCACTTGCCGCCGGGGACCCGGGCCGCGAAGGTGACGGTCGCGAGGGGGTCGCCGGTGACCTGCGCGGTGACCGTGGCCTTCGTCGCGACCGGCGCGTCACCGGGCTCGGTGAGGGTGATCGCCGGGGCCGCCCCGGCCTGCGGGATGGCCCGGTCGGCCTTGAGCACCACGGCCGACATGGCCGGCACGGTCACGCCGAGCTTGCCGTCGGCGCCGGCGGTCGCGGTGGCGGCGCCGCCGTAGACGCCCGCGAAGGTGGCGCCGGCCGACCAGGTGTCCACGGTGACAGTCTGCGCCGTGGCGGCGTTGTTCACCGCGACGACGTACTCGGTGCGCTCCGTCGGCAGGACGCGGGAGAAGGCGAAGACGCCCGGCCCGTCGGCCGCGTACCGGGTGACCTGGATGCCGTCCCGCAGCGCGGGGTGGGCCTGTCGCAGTTTGCCCAGTTCCGCGATGGTCCGGTAGAGCGGGTGGGTGGTGTCGTACTGGTCGCTGGCGTGGGTGCGGGTGGTGCCGATGAGGTCGTCGTCGAGGTAGTCCGCCGTCTTGCTGGCGAACATGTCCTGCCGGGCGTCCTTGTCCCCGCCGGGACCGGTGAAGCCCTGCTCGTCGCCGGAGTAGACCACCGGCTGGCCGCGGGTGAGGAACATGAGCTGGTGGGCGAGCTGGTCGCGCCGGAGCTGGCTGGCGTCGTCGCCCCCGGCGGCCGCGATGAACGAGCCGATCCGGCCCATGTCGTGGTTGCCGAGGAAGGTGGTCAGCCGGTTGGCGTCGGTGTCGCGCGCGGCGTAGAGGTCGTCCTTGGCGTACAGGTCCGCCAGCGCCCGGGCCGAGCCGTCCGCGGCGGCGTAGCCCCGGGCGGCCTCCTGGAAGGAGAAGTCGAGGGTGGCGGGCAGGCCGCCCTGCCGCACGTAGGTCGACTCGATCTCCTGGTCGGCGCTGTAGACCTCGCCGAACATGAAGAAGTCCGGCTTGCCGGCCTTGGCCGCGGCCGCCTCGATGCCGCGGGTGAACTGCGGCCAGAAGTCGAGGTTGGTGTGTTTGACCGTGTCGAGGCGGAAGCCGTCGACGCCGGCCTTGCCGATCCACTGTGCGTAGATGTCGGTCATGCCGCGGACCACCTCGGGACGCTCGGTCCAGAGGTCGTCGAGGCCGAAGAAGTCGCCGTACTCGCTGTTCTCACCGGCGAAGGTGGAGTCGCCCCGGTTGTGGTACATGGTCGGGTCGTTCAGCCAGGCCGGCACCTTCACCTTCGCGTCGGCCGGGGTGGCGAAGGCCGGGGTGTACGGGAACGACGTGCCGTCCACCCGCGGGAACGCCCGGGTGCCGTCGGCGTAGTTGCGATCCTCGAAGGCGCGCCCCTGGTCGTCGGTGTAGGGGGACGTCTTCTTGTCGACGTAGCCGTACTTGTCCTCGGCGTACCGGATGACGTCCGCGGTGTGGTTGACGATGATGTCCAGGTAGACCTTGATGCCCCGCTGGTGGGCCAGGCCGACGAGCTTCGTCAGCTCCGCGTTGGTGCCGAAGTGCGGGTCGACCTGCGTGAAGTCGGTGATCCAGTAGCCGTGGTAGCCGGCGGAGACGTCCGCGCCGGTGCCCTGCACGGGCCGGTTCTTGAAGATCGGGGCGAGCCAGATGGCCGTGGTGCCGAGGCCCTGGATGTAGTCCATCCGGTCGATGACGCCTTTGAGGTCACCGCCGTGGTAGAAGCCCTTGTCCGCGGGGTCCAGGCCGGTACTGAGCCGGTCGCCGGTCAGCCCGCCGGTGTCGTTGCGCTTGTCGCCGTTGGCGAAGCGGTCCGGCAGGACGAAGTAGAACTGCTCGGCCTTCGCGCTGGTGGTGCCGGCCTTGAGCAGCGTCTCGGCGGACGGCTCCCGGCCCCACTGCGCGGCGCCCGCGGCGGCCAGCACGTCGGGGGTGGCGGACCGGTCACTGCCGTCGGCCCCCAGCTGGTGGAGGGCCACCGGCACGCCGACGAGGGTGAGCACGAGGGAGGTGGCCAAGGCGGCGAGGGCCTTGAGGGATATCGGCGGGGGTTTCATCGACGGCCTTTCTCTGGTCGCTGATTCGCCCGCACGCTAGCCCCCGCCGAAACATTCTGCAATACCTTGCAAACCAAGTCGCAACAAAGCAGCAGTCTTGCGAAACCCGGCAGAGCCGAGTGATGGGATCAGAGGCCGGAGCAGGCGGCGCCGTCGACCGTGCAGCTCGCCGGCCGGGTCGTGCCCGTGTGCTCGAAGTGGAACTGGAGCGCCACCGAGGCGCCGGGCGCCAGGTCGACTCCACTGCGGTAGGTGAGGACTCCGTCGGTGAAGCCGCCCCTGCCCTGCTCGGCGCCGCTCACCCAGACGGCCACGAGACGCCCCTGCGGGAAGGCCAGCCGCACCGTCCAGCCCCGCGCCGCGCCGGTGGCGTTGACCAGGCGTACCTCGCCGATGAAGCCGCCGTCGAAGCTGCTCACCACGCCGTAGCGGCCGGCGACCGACGGCGGCGCGGGCGGGGTGGCCGCCGGCCGGCTGCTGCCACCGCCCGCGCTGGGCGACGGGTGCGGCGACGGCCGGGCGGGGAGCACGGTGGACCGCGGGGACAACCCGGGGACCACCGGGCCGGCGGCCGACGCGGGCGGACGCGTGGTCGCGTCCGGAGCGCTGGGCGTGGTGGCCGGCACCGGGGGCAGCGACATCGTCGGGGCCGGCGGTGGGGCCTCGGCGAAAGTCCGGCGCCCGCGTACCGAGCCCAGCGCCACGACCATCAGCACCACCATGACGAGCACGCCGATCGAGACGACGATCCAGGGCGAGGAGATGATGGCGGCGCCGGGTGACGGGCGTGCGCGTCGCGTGCCGGGCATGAACCTCCCTGTCGGTCCCGTGGGGCGAGCGTAGCGCCTCAGCCGATGACGCAGTCCGCGCCGTTGACCGTGCACCGGCCCGGCCGGTCGCCGGTGCCCGTACGGCCGAACTGCAGTCGCACCGTGGCGCTCTGCCCGGCCGGCAGCGGCCCGGTGCCGCGCAGCACGAACACGCCGCTGCCCTGGGTGCTGACCGACAGCCCCGAGCTGGACGAGGCCTGGATGCTCTTCACGTTGCCGGTGAAGAACAGCTCGACCTCCCAGCCCTGGCCGCCGCCGGAGCCGTTGACGACGGTCAGCCGGGCCTCGAAGCCGTCCCGGTCGCTGGCGGTGGCCTCGTAGCGGGCGGTGACCGCACCGGCCGCGGCCGCCCGGACCGAGGCGCTGGGCCGCGGCGTGGCCGGCCGGGACACGCCGGCCGTGGGCGAGGCGGTCGGACTCGGCGAGCGCGTCTCCGGGACGGTGGGTGCCGCGGTCGCCCCGCCGGTCGGTGACGCGGTGGCGGTCGGCTCCACCCCGAGCGTCGGCAGGTACATGGGCGGCGCGGGCGCCGGCACCGGGGCCTGCTCCTCCCCGCGCAGAGAGAGCAGGACGACGACCAGCAGGCCGACGATCAGGCCGACGCCGAGCACCAGCACGATCCACGGCACCGAGGTGAGCACCCGCGGCGCCGCCGGTGCGCCGGACGGCCGGACGGGCCCGCCGCTCATCAGATGCCCCTCTCGTGGTCGCCCTCGTGATCGGCTTCGTGGTCGCCGAAGCGCCAGCGTAGCCAGGGTGCGCCGGGACGCGCAGCGCGCGCGGGGCGTTCCGACCGTCCGGGCACCCGCGAGGCGCGGAACGGGTGATCATGGGTGGCGGATCGGGCTCCACCGGATGGCCCGTCGCCACGGCCCGCACGCGACACGTCGCAGCGCGTCGTCGGCTACGCTGTCCGGGCTCGGCGACGGGAACTCCGCAGCGGCGCAGGATCGGGCACGGTCGCGCAATCCGCCCGGACTGTCCATCATGGAGCGCTGATCGCCGGGCATCCGCCCCGGTAACCCCCGACCTCCCCCACTCGGAGCGACTCCATGCAGATTGCCAGCGCGCCAACCGGGCTCATCCGCAAGTCCCTCGGCACCGGCGCCCTGTTGGTGTTCAGCGCGACCGCCTCCTCCCCGATGGCCGTGCTCGCCGGCGCGATCGTCGCCACGTACGCCTCGACCGGCGTCACCGGCACGCCGCTCGGCTTCCTCGTGATCGCCGCCGCCCTGCTCTTCTTCTCCGTCGGCTACCTGGCCATGGCCCGCTACGTCTCCAGCGCCGGCGTCTTCTACGCGGCCGTGGCCGCCGGCTTCGGCCGGTTCTGGGGCGTGGTCGCCGCGCCCGTCGTGCTCCTGGGTTACAACGCCATCCAGATCTGCCTCTACGGGTTGCTCGGCGCGGTGGTCAGCGACAGCATCGGCGGGGCCTGGTGGGCCTGGGCCCTGCTCGCGTGGGCCGGGGTCGCCCTGGTCGGCATGCTCAAGGCACGGATCAGCGTGGGCCTGCTCGGCGCGGTGCTGGCCGTCGAGGTCGCGGTGATCCTGCTCTTCGTGCTCACCTCGTTCACCCACCCCGCCGGCGGGTCGGTGAGCTTCGCGCCGCTCGATCCCGGCAACCTGCTGGTCCCCGGCATCGGTGGCGTGGTCGCCTTCTGCGCGGCCTCGTTCGTGGGCTACGAGTCGGCGGCCGTCTACTCGGAGGAGGCCCGGTCGCCGCGGGCGGTGTCCCGGGCGGCCTACTCGGCACTGTTCCTGCTGGCCGTGCTCTACGCGCTCGCCGCGTGGGCCGTGGCCGTGGCCGTCGGTCCGGACCAGGTCGTCGACCGGTCCCGCGACCCGGGCGCCGGGCTGCCGTTCTCGATCCTGGAGGCGCACGTCAGCCCGATGCTTGGCAGCGTCGCGACCATCCTGGTGGTGACCAGCGTGTTCGCCGCGATGGTGAGCTTCCACCACTCGATCGCCCGGTACGCCTTCAGCCTCGGCCGCGAACGGGTGCTGCCGGCGGTGTTCGAGCGGATCGGCCGGGGCGGCGCGCCGGTCGCCGGGTCGGTGCTCCAGTCGGCGATCGCCCTGCCGGCTGTCCTGATCTTCGCGCTGACCGGCGCCGACCCGGTCGCCATCATGTTCAGCTGGCTCTCCGGCGTCGCGGCCATCGCGCTGCTGTTCATGATGGCGGTCACCTCGGTCGCCACCATCGCATTCTTCCACCGAGGCGGCGGCGGCCGCGAGACCGCGTGGCAGCGCACGGTCGCGCCGTCCATCGGTGCGGTGCTGGTCGGCGCGGCCCTGCTCACCACGCTGGTGAACCTCTCCGCCGTCCTCGGGGCGCCCGCCGGCTCCGCCACGAAGTGGCTGGTCCCCGGCGCGGTGGCGGCCGCCGCAGCGGTGGGGCTGGTCTGGGCGGCGGTCCTCCGGGCCAGCCGCCCGGAGGTGCTGGAGAACGTCGGGCAGGGCCAGCCGCGCCCGCTCGCGGTGATCGAGCAGGACCTGGTCGGCCGTTCCCTATAGGACGCCCGGACACGCGGCGGCCCGCCACCCGGGGGGCGGGCCGTACGCGTCGTCAGCGGCGGCGCCGGCCGACCATCGAGCCGAGAACCGCGGCCTTGCGCTCCTGACCGGCCAGCACCAGCCGGTTGAGGTGCTGCAACCACCGCCAGGCCGGGTGCAGCTGCTGATCCGGGGTGAGCGGGAGCCAACTGCGCACCTCCACACCGCCGCCGCTGAAGTGCGGGCAGGTGGAGTTGACGACGACCTGCTCGTGCGCCCGCGCCGGGCGCTCGACCACCAGCAGGTTGTCGTCGGACATGACCACCAGGTTGCGGCCGGGGATGCCCATCCCGCCGACGCCGTTCGGTTCGGCGCCGGCCTCGTCAGCGCCGCCCAGCAGGCTGGACACCGAGACACCGACGTAGCGCGCGGCCGTGGGCATCGGCTCGCCGGCCTGGGTCATCTGGGCCACCGGGTCGAAGACGCCGCCGCCGGTCAGGTAGCCCTCGGCGATCTCGCCCAGCTCGGCGAGCAGCGCCGGCAGGTCCCGCACCTCGCTGCCGTCCCGGAACAGCCGCGAGGCCGCCTTGATCTCGTAGTAGGGCCGGCGCGGGTCGGCGAACCCGTGGTCCCGGCTGGCGTAGAGGAAGACGAGCGCGTGCGGCCCGACCGGGCTGGTCCGGCGCAGGTCCCAGTAGTGCGAGGCGTGCAGGGCATTCGCGTACTGCACCCGGTGCACCACCGCCTGCCGGATCTGGTGCTGGACCGCCGGGTTCGAGAAGCCGTCGGCGCCCGCCTCGCGCGCGTGGCCCGGTGACCAGACCGCCGGGGCGGGTCCGGCGACGCCGTACCCCGGAGGGTCCGCCGGGCGGTAGCGCGTGCCGGGCGGAGCGTATCCGCCGATCGTCGCCTTCGGCGGGTGACCGGTTCCGGGGGCGAAGCGGCCGGTGTCCGGGGGACCGGAGCCGTACGGTGGCGGGGCGGGCGGACCGTAGGCCGGCATACCCTGGCCGGGCGGGGCCGAGCTCGGCGCGTCACCGGAGACCCGGCGGCTGCCCCACCGCGCGGGCGGCCGGACCGGCGGTGGCGGCGGGTACGCCGGCCGGTCGGCCACGCCGCCACTCCAGGTGTCCTCATGTGACGGACGGGGCAGCGGTGACCGGTGATCCTGCGACACTGGCAGCTCCTGGCTAGCGGGAATTCGCCCGGCCGATGATTTCACTCAGTGCACGGGTTATCAACTGTCCGCAAGCGTTCCCGGCCACCGCACCCTGACCTGTCACTCAGTCGGCGAATGCCTCCACAGTGGTGCCAGCGGTCGATTTTGGACAATCGGTGGCCAGGTTGGTAACGCTTGCCTGCTCTCCGTGACTCATGGTCCACTCTGTGCGCTGTCCACCGGGACGACGAGGGAGCGCCGTGTTGTCAGCCGACCCAGGCCGTGCCGGCGCCGTCGCGCGTCCCGAGGAGCTCCTCGCCGAACTCGCCGCCGTCCCCTCGGCCGCGTCCGCCGGCCGGCGGACGCACGTCGGCTTCCCGGTCGCCACCGACATCGACTACAGCCCGCTGGCCCCCCCTGTTCGGCTCGCTGCTCAACAACATCGGCGACCCCTGGACCGACCCGGCCGGCGCCAACCACACCAAGCGGTACGAGCGGGAGGTGCTGGACTGGTTCGCCGACCTGTTCCAGGCCCCGGCCGACGACCGCTGGGGCTACCTCACCTCCGGTGGCACCGAGGGCAACCTCTACGGCCTCTACCTGGCCCGCGCCCGCCTGCCCCGGGCGCTGGTCTACCACTCCGCCGAGGCGCACTACTCGCTGCCCAAGTGCGTCGACATCCTCGGCCTGGACTCGGTGGTGGTCCGCGCCGACGAGCGCGGCGAGATGGACTACGACGACCTGACCCGCATGGTCGACCGGCACCGGGACCGGCCGGCCGTCGTCGTGGCCACCTGCGGCACCACGATGACCGAGGCCGCCGACGACGTGCCGCGGATCCGGCAGTTGCTCGCCCGCACGCCCGTCCGTCACCACCTGCACGTCGACGGGGCGCTGGCCGGGGTCCCCCTCGCTCTGGCCGACGGGCGGGCCACGCTGCGGCTGGACGCCACCGTCGACAGCATCTCCATCTCCGGCTACAAGTTCCTCGGCACGCCGGTGCCGTGCGGGGCGGTGCTGACCCGCCGCACCCTCCAGCAGCAGCTCGCCCGTTCCGGCAACTACACCGGCACGGTGGACACCACCATCAGCGGCTCGCGCAGCGGCCACCCGGCGCTGCTGCTCTGGTACGCGATCCGCAGCCTGGGCCACGACGGCCTGCGGGAGCGCGCCGAGCGGGCCCGTGAGCTGGCCGCATACGCGGTGCAGCGGCTCAACGAGGTGGGCTGGCCGGCCTGGCGGCACGAGCACGCCTTCACCGTGGTCTTCCCGACCCCACCCCCGGCCGTGACGGCGAAGTGGGTGCTGGCCAGCAGCGCCGGTCGCAGCCACCTCATCTGCATGCCCGGCGTCACGAGGGAGGCCGTCGACGACTTCGTGGCCGACGTGGCGGCCCGTGGCAACCGCCTCGACGCGCTGCCCCGCCGCCGTCGGGAACTGGTCCGCTGAAACCATCGGCCCGGAGCGGGCACGCCGGCCGCTGAACCGGCCGCCCGGCGCGGGCACGCCGGCCGCCGCTGTCAGGCGGTGCGGATGACGGTGCAGATGGCCGGGCCGTCGGCGGTGGCCCGCAGCACGTAGCGGTAACGCTCGCCGGGCACCGCCCGGCCCTGGCTGTCCAGGAACTCCCACCGCACGGCCACCTCGGTGAGCAGCTCGGAGACCTGCTGCACGTCCTCGATGAGCGCGTGGGCCGCGACCAGTTCCCGCTCCTGGTAGTCGGGGGCCGCGCCGACGAAGCTGAGCGCCACGGCGGCCGGCGAGGTGAACGAGAAGCTGTAGGTGTCGGCGACCACCAGCCCCGGCAGCGCGTAGCAGCCGGCGATGGCGGGCACGTCGGCGGTGGTCAGCGCCACGCCGTACCGGTCGAAGAAGTCGGCGAGTGTGTCGAGGTCCGTGGAAGCCGTCACGCCGCTCTCCATTGCCGCCCGGCGGGCGCGGCAAACCTGCTCAGCGGGGCCGGATGCTGGTCAGCGGGGCGGGATGCGCACCTCGATCTCGGAACCGAGCTGCGCGCCGCCCGTGAGGTCTAGGTCGTCGCCGCTCCAGAAGCGCCCCGGGTCGTACCAGTTGGGCCGCCGGCCGGCGGGCAGCAACCCCATCGCCTCGTAGGTCACGGCCACCACCTCCGCGCAGTACGCGGTCTCCAACGCCCGGTCCCGGACCGGCACCCCGCCGGCGTCGGCCAGGGAGGGCCGGCCCCCGCGCAGGTTCGGCACCCGGCCGCGGGCCCAGCGCCACGCGAGCTGCGCGGTGGACGGGAACGGCGTGCCGTCGAGGCGGGCCACGGTGCGCAGCACCGCCTCCTCCATCGTGGTGTCCGCGGGCGGTTCCAGCTGGCGCAGCCAGGCCCGCTGGCCGTACCGGTTCGCCCACACGCACACCGCGTCCCGCAGGTCGTGCAGCTGCACGCCGCGCTGGTGGGTGCCGGTCCACATGTCCCGCAGCGAGCGGCCCAGCTCGGCGTGCCACATCAGCGGCGGCATGTCGTCCAGCACCACGGCCATGCCGACGTGGTTGACTGGGCTGTTGGTAGTGAGCTGGATGGCGCGGTCCGGCACGCTGCGCCCGCGGAACACCCACAGGTCACCGGTGCGGGTCAGCTCCACCGCCTCGTCCAGGCTGATGCTCATGGAGGATCACCCTATGCCGAAGCGGCAACGGATGCGGTGGTGGAAGCTGCTCGGCCTGGCCGGCCTCGCGGGAGTCGCGGCGACCGGCGTGGTCGTGGCACGGGCGGAGCGGCGGCGCCGGGCGTACACCCCGGAGGAGATCCGGGACCGGCTGCGCGAGCGGCACGCGAAGGCCAGCCAGCGGTCCTTCTGACCCACCCGGGCTCACCGGTCGCTGCGGCGCACCGCTTCGTCAAGGGCCTCCGGGGTACGGGCGACCAGCGCGCTGCCGTCGTCCAGCAGCAGGATCGGGCGCTGGATCAGCTCGGGGTGCGCGACCATGGCGGCGATCCAGCGTGGCTCCGAGGCGTCGTCGCGGGGCCAGTCCGCCATGCCCAGCGCGGCGGCGGCGGGCTCGCCGGTGCGGCAGATCTCCCACGCCCGGGCGCCCAGCCGGCGCAGCACCTCGGTCACCTCCTCCGCGCTCGGCGGCTCGGTGAGGTACGCCCGCAGCCGGTACGGCACCCGCGCCTCGTCGAGGGACGCGCGGGCGGCGGCGCACTTCGAGCAGGACGGGTTGTTCCAGATCTCCATGCCCGACATGGTGGCACGCCCACAGTGGAACCCGCCCCGCGCCGACCTCGCCCACAAGTCGCGACCCCGCGGCTCGACCTCGCCACGACCGAGGGTCGCGCGGGCGCCTCGCCAAAAGCCGCGGCCGCCGGGTCGCCCCGCCGACTGCTCCGCGCGGCCGCGACGCGCTCCGGTACGGTCCCGCCGGGGCCTGGGCAGCACGCGCGCATCCGCCGCGTCGTCGTCAACGGTCGCCCGCGCGCACCGGCTCCTCGGCCTCGTCGGGCAGCTCGACCTGCTCCAGCCGCCGGGCCCGGCGGCGCAGCCACCAGGTGCTGCCCAGGCCGGCGAGCACGGCGAGGGCCAGCCCGGCCCAGGAGATGTCCTTGAGCCAGTGCTCGGCCGCCCGGCCCACCGAGAACAGCAGGTATGTGGTGCCGAACGCCCAGACCAGGCCGCCGGCCGCGTTGGCCAGCAGGAACCGCCGGTACGGCACGTGCAGCGCCCCGGCGAGGGGGCCGGCGAGGATGCGGAGCAGGGCGACGAACCGCCCGAAGAAGACCGCCCAGACACCGTGCCGGGCGAAGCTCTGCTCGGCGCGGGCGAGCTGTGCCGGGCCGAGGTGTTTCGGGAAGCGCCGGCCCAGCCGTTCGAGCAGCGGACGCCCGCCGCGGCGGCCCACGGCGTACCCGATGGAGTCGCCCACGATGGCGCCGGCCGCGGCGGCGGTGGCCACCCACTCCGGCTCGACCGCCCCGGCGGCGGCGAGCAGTGCGGAGCTGACCAGCACGATCTCGCCGGGGAGCGGGACGCCCATGCTCTCCACGCCGATGACCCCGGCGACGATCAGATAGATCACGCCCGGGGGCAGCGCGGAGAGCCAGTGCTGCACGTCGACCACCCCCGAACCCTACCCGCGGCGGGTCACCCGACGGGGGCGAGGAACTCCAGCCGGTTGCCGTGCGGGTCGTACGTGTGGAACCGCCGCATGCCGGGAATCTCGTCGTCGCCCCAGGTCACGGGGTGGCCGGCGGCGTCGAGCCGGACGGCGAGCCGGTCCAGGTCGGGGCGGAGCAGGGCCGGGTGCGCCTTGCGGGCGGGGCGGAAGTCCTCCTCGACGCCGAGGTGCAGCTCCACGCCGTACCCGGTGAACCAGCAACCGCCGCGGGCGGCGAGGGCCGGGGGTTTGGGCTTCTCGACCAGGCCGAGCAGGCCCGAGTAGAAGGCCCGCGACGTCTCCTCGGAGCCGCGTGGGCAGGCGAGCAGGACGTGATGGATCATCGTGGCACCTCCTCGTCCCGAACCCTGGCACGAGGTTGCGCGAATAGCAAGACGGACGTACGGTTTTGTTGAGACCGACGCAGGTAAGTGTCGCCTAACCACGGCGGCACCCCGGCCGGTGCGACAAACTGCTCAGGACTACTCACGGTCGCTGGTGTGAAGGAGTACGACGTGGCGAGCCTCGACACCTTCGGTGCGAAGACCCAGCTACGCGTCGGAGACGCGAGCTACGAGATTTTCAGGATCGACAAGGTGGAGGGCCACGACCGGCTGCCCTACAGCTTGAAGATCCTGCTGGAGAACCTGCTGCGGACCGAGGACGGCGCGAACATCACCGCCGACCACATCCGGCAGCTCGGCGGGTGGGACCCCACCGCCGACCCGAGCGTGGAGATCCAGTTCACCCCGGCCCGGGTGCTGATGCAGGACTTCACCGGCGTGCCCTGCGTCGTCGACCTGGCCACCATGCGCGAGGCCGTCCGCGAGCTCGGCGGCGACGCCACCAAGGTGAACCCGCTCGCCCCGGCCGAGCTGGTCATCGACCACTCGGTCATCGCCGACCTGTTCGGCCGCGAGGACGCCTTCCAGCGCAACGTCGAGCTGGAGTACGAGCGCAACAAGGAGCGCTACCAGTTCCTGCGCTGGGGCCAGACCGCGTTCAACGAGTTCAAGGTCGTCCCGCCGGGCACCGGCATCGTGCACCAGGTGAACATCGAGTACCTGGCCCGCACGGTCATGGAGCGCAACGGCCAGGCGTACCCGGACACCGTGGTCGGCACCGACTCGCACACCACGATGGTCAACGGCCTGGGCGTGCTGGGCTGGGGCGTCGGCGGCATCGAGGCCGAGGCCGCGATGCTCGGCCAGCCGGTCAGCATGCTGATCCCGCGGGTCGTCGGCTTCAAGCTCTCCGGCGAGATGCCGGCCGGCACCACCGCCACCGACCTGGTGCTCACCATCACCGAGATGCTGCGCAAGCACGGCGTGGTCGGCAAGTTCGTCGAGTTCTACGGCCCCGGCGTGAGCGCCGTGCCGCTGGCCAACCGGGCCACCATCGGCAACATGTCCCCGGAGTACGGCTCCACCGTCGCGATCTTCCCGATCGACGCCGAGACCGTCCGCTACCTGGAGCTGACCGGCCGCGACCCGCAGCAGGTCGCGCTCGTCGAGGCGTACGCCAAGGAGCAGGGCCTCTGGCACGACCCGGAGCGCGAGCCGCAGTACTCGGAGCGGCTGGAGCTGGACCTCGGCACCATCGAGCCGTCCCTGGCCGGCCCGAAGCGCCCGCAGGACCGGGTGCCGCTGGGCTCCGCCAAGACCCTGTTCCGCTCGGCGCTCGCCGACTACGTGGCCGCCGACGAGACCGGCGGCGACCCGAGCCGCAAGCCGGGCGTGCCGCAGCTGGAGAAGCCGTTCGGCACCGACGGCCCGGCCGACGAGGCCAGCGCCGAATCCTTCCCGGCCAGCGACTCCCCCGCCAACGGCGTCAACGACCCGGCCGACGCCCCGCGCGACCTGGAGACCGCCGCGGTCGGCGCCGGCGGGCGCGCCACCAACCCGGTCCGGGTTACCGGCGCGGACGGCGTCGAGTACGAGCTGGACCACGGCGCCGTGGTGATCGCCGCGATCACCTCCTGCACCAACACCTCGAACCCGCAGGTCATGATCGGCGCCGCGCTGCTGGCCCGGAACGCCGTGGAGAAGGGCCTGGCCCGCAAGCCGTGGGTGAAGACCACCCTGGCCCCGGGCTCCAAGGTCGTCATGGACTACTACGACCGCGCCGGCCTCACGCCCTACCTGGAGAAGCTCGGCTTCAACCTGGTCGGCTACGGCTGCACCACCTGCATCGGCAACTCCGGCCCGCTGCCGGAGGAGGTCTCCGCGGGCGTCAACGAGGGCGACCTGGCCGTCGTCTCCGTGCTGTCCGGCAACCGCAACTTCGAGGGCCGGATCAACCCGGACGTCAAGATGAACTACCTGGCGTCCCCGCCGCTGGTGGTCGCGTACGCGCTCGCCGGCACCATGGACATCGACCTGGCGAACGAGCCCATCGGCGAGGACGCGCAGGGCAACCCGGTGTTCCTGCGGGAGATCTGGCCGAACAGCGCCGAGATCCAGGACGTCATCGCCTCGGCGATCGGCGCCGCCGGGTTCAGCTCCGCGTACGCGGACGTGTTCGCCGGTGACGAGCGCTGGCAGTCGCTGCCGACCCCGACTGGCGACACCTTCGCCTGGGACGGTGAGTCGACCTACGTGCGCAAGCCCCCGTACTTCGAGGGCATGGAGCGGGACCCGAAGCCGGTGGTCGACATCGCCGGCGCCCGGGTGCTCGCGAAGCTCGGCGACTCGGTGACCACCGACCACATCTCCCCGGCCGGCTCGATCAAGGCGGACTCCCCCGCCGGCAAGTACCTGGCCGAGCACGGCGTGGCGCGGCACGAGTTCAACTCGTACGGCTCCCGCCGGGGCAACCACGAGGTGATGATCCGGGGCACCTTCGCCAACATCCGGCTGCGCAACCAGCTCGTGCCGGGCGTCGAGGGCGGCTTCACGGTCAACCACCTGACCGGCGAGCAGACCTCGATCTACGACGCCTCGATGGCGTACCAGGAGGCGGGCGTCCCGCTGGTCATCCTGGCCGGCAAGGAGTACGGCTCCGGCTCGTCCCGCGACTGGGCGGCCAAGGGCACCATGCTCCTCGGGGTCAAGGCGGTCATCGCCGAGTCGTACGAGCGGATCCACCGCTCGAACCTCATCGGCATGGGCGTCCTGCCCCTGCAGTTCCCGGTCGACACCACCGCCGAGTCGCTGGGCCTGACCGGCACGGAGACCTTCTCGATCAGCGGCGTCACCGCGCTCAACGACGGCGACACCCCGCGCACCGTGAAGGTCACCACCGACACCGGCGTGGAGTTCGACGCCGTGGTCCGGATCGACACCCCCGGTGAGGCCGACTACTACCGGCACGGCGGCATCCTGCAGTACGTGCTGCGCCGCATGATCGCCAGCTGACGCGTCACGGCTGAGAGGGGCCGCTTCCCGCGCTCGCGGGGAGCGGCCCTTCGGCGTTTCCCGCCGGGGTGCTCGCCCGGCCGGCGTCGCTCAGCGGATCTTGGAGACTTCCTGTTCGCACCGAACGGAAACTGTCCAAGATCTCGAACTCCGCCGACGCGCGCCCTGCTCAGCGCAGCCTCAGCGCGATCGCACGCGCCTCCTCGTCGGTGAGCGGCAGGAACCACAGGAAGCGTCGCACGACGGCGACCGGGTCGGGGCCGCCGGGCCGGCCGCGAAGGTCGCGGATCGCGCGCCGCGTGATCCGGGAGAACTCGGGGATCAGGGTCGCGCGCCGCGCGGCGTCCGTCGGGATCGCGCGCAGCGCCGGGCAGGGCCAGTCCTGACCGCAGGCGTCGCACCGCCAGGACGGGCCGGTCGCGGTGTGCGCGACGGGCGGACCGCCGCGGGTCCGCCAGCGCGTTGCGGGCACGGCGTTGGTCACCCGTCCGGGCCCACGGTACGGAGGAACCAGCGGCCCGATCGGGCCCGGCACGATGGCGCGGGCCGGCGGATCGCTCTTCGGCTTCAGCTTGTCCTCGGGCATCGTGCGCTCCCTCCTCGGCGTCGTCTGCACAGCAGCTTTCCGAGGGTTGCCGGACAATCACACAGCGTTGTCTAATCTCCTTCGGACGGTTGCTTTGTCCTGGGAGGAACAGGGATGAATCACGCCTTTGTTGCCGCGCTGGCGGAGGCGGGTCACACCGCCGAGAGCCTGGCGGGCCACCTCGGCGTGCATCCGAAGACCGTCGCCCGGTGGGCAAACCCGGGGCACATTCCGCAGAGCCGGCACCGGGCCACCGTCGCAAAGCTTCTCGCCCGGCCTGTCGACGCGCTGTGGCCGGACGTGGTGAGGCGCCGCGAGCCCGTGTGGTTCCGGCCCTGGGTCGACATCGAGCGCGAGGCGGTCGCGCTGCGCTCGTTCGAGCTGGCGTGGGTGCCGGGGCTGCTCCAGACCGAGGCCTACGCCCGCGCCACGTTCATCGGCCAGCCCTTCACCCCGGACGAGGTGGCCGATCTGGTCGCGGCTCGGCTGGACCGGCAGGCGATCCTGACCCGGGATCGCGGGCCGCTCTTCGTCGCGGTGGTCGACGAGCAGGTCCTGCGCCGTCCCGCCGCCGGCGATCGACGCCTGATGGCCGCGCAACTGGCTCATCTCGTGGACTGCGCCGAGCTGCCCAGCGTCCAACTCCACGTCGTGCCGCAGGACACGCCGACATATCCCGGGCTCGACGGGCCGTTCACCCTCGCGGAGCTGCGGGACGGCACGCGGGTCGCGCACGCCGACAGTCAGGCGCGTGCGCAGATCATCGAGCAGGCATCCGAGATTGCTACGCTGGAGCGCCGGTGGGAACGCATCCGGGGCGAGGCTCTTCCCCGCGGGCGGTCCCTGGACCTCCTGAGAGAAGCGACGACAGCATGGACCTGATCGGCGCCCGGTGGCGCAAGAGCACCAAGAGCGGCGGCAACGGTGGCAACTGCGTCGAGGTCGCGGACAATCTCGCGGGCGTCGTCGGCGTGCGGGACTCCAAGGACCCGACCGGCCCCGTGCTCACCTTCGACCCGGCCGCCTGGACGCGGTTCGTGACGATGGCCAAGCGCGGCTGACCTCGTACCCATCCTGAAGGCCCTCGGCGACGCGCGAGGGCCTTCGGCGTCACGGACGACTCGTGCGGCTCCTGCCCACTAGCGCATGCGGCCGGTCGGGAAGTCCGGGTCGGTCGGCCGGCGGCGGTCAACCGCCGGGGCCGCCGGTCAGGTTCGTGTCCGGAACGGGGCGAGGGTGGCCCGCACCTGGTCGGCCGCGCCCCAGTCGTCGTCGAACTGCGCCAGCACCGCGAGGTGCTGTCGCAGCTGGACAATCGGCATGCGGGACCGCCAGTCGCCGTCGAGGGCGGTCAGCTCGGCATAGACCTCGAAGAACCGGTGCGCCTCGGGCGGGGGTGCGGTGGACCAGACATGGGCGAGGTCGACCTCGGCCCAGGTGTAGGACACGGCCGGGTCGATCACCGCGGGCCGGCCGTCCGGGGCGGCCAGGACGTTCTGCGCCCACAGGTCGCCGTGCGTCAGGCAGGCCGGCCGGGCCGGTAGCAGGTCCGGCAGCCGGTCACACAGCCGCTCCAGCGCCGCCCGGTCTCCGGCGTCGAGTGCCGCCTCGACGCGGGGCTCCCCCAGCCACCGGAGCAGGCGGTGCTGCGCGAAGAACGCAAAGCCGTCCTCCGTCCAGGTGTTCACCTGTCGGCGGCGGCCCAGCCAGTTGTCCCGGTGCCAGCCGAAGCGAGGATGGGTCGTGCTCAGGTGCAAACGGGCGAGCGCGTGAGCGAACTGCTCCCAGAAGGTCTGGCTGCGCGGCCTCGGTCGCAGCACCGACAACACCAGCAGTTCGCGGTCCGCCAGAATCACCTCCGGTGTCGCCAGACCGCCGAGCTCACGCAGGGCGGCCAGCCCTTCGGCCTCCGCGGCGAAGACGCCGTCGGACGGCGCGTCGGCCATCGCCTTGACGAACACCGGCGGCGCGTTCCGGCGGGCGGCGATGCCCGCGAGCGCCGCGAGCCCGCCCGTCGCCGCCTCCACCGAGACGACATCCCGCATCCCGGCCCGGTGCAGACATTCCTGCAGGAACGCCGTTGAGGGCATCGCTACGGCTCCTCCTGCCCGGCCAGATCTTGGAGACTTCCCGTTGCCCACGAGCGGAAAGTCTCCAAGAATGACCGAGCGCGAACGTCTCCTCAGGCCGACGGGGTTTCCAGCACCTTCTTGAGCAGGGCGAGGTCCGCGCTGACGAGCCCGGCGTCCCGCTCGAAGTCCGCGTCGGTCATCCCGGGCGAGCGACGCAGCGTGAAGACCACCTCGGAGCCGTGGCCGTCCGCGATGGCCCGCAGCGGCACGTACACCGTCTCGCCGGAGGGCGTCTCCACCTCGTGGTCGAGCACGCCGTACTCGTTGCGCGGGGCGAAGGTGAGCCGCGCCCGGCCCTCCGGTGTCTCGACGAACCACCCGCCGCCCTCGCGCACCACGGAAGTGCCCAGGCCGGGCGCCCAGCGGGGCAGGTTGCCGGGGTCGGCGACGAATGCGTAGACCTCGGCTACCGGCCGGTCGATGTGCACGCTCAGGTGCCGCGATTCCGTGGTGGACATCGCCTCATCATCGCAGGGCGGCGGCGCCGCCGGGGGTCAGTCGGCGGCGGCGCGGCGGCGCTCCTCGCGCAGCTTCATGGCGTACTCCAGTAGCGTGATCAGCACCTCCTTGACCGACTCCCGCTCCCGCGCGTCGCAGAGCACCACGGGCACGTCGGGGTCCAGGTCCAGCGCGCCCTGCACCTCGTCGAGCCGGTACTGCTTGGCGCCCTCGAAGCAGTTGACCGCCACCACGAAGGGCGTGCCCCGACCCTCGAAGTAGTCGATCGAGGGGAAGCAGTCGGCCAGCCGCCGGGTGTCGGCGAGCACGACCGCCCCGATGGCGCCCAGCGCCAGCTCGTCCCAGACGAACCAGAACCGGTCCTGCCCGGGGGTGCCGAACAGGTAGAGCACCAGGTCGTCGCTGAGGGTGATCCGGCCGAAGTCCATGGCCACGGTGGTGGTGGTCTTCTCCTCCACCCCGGACAGGTCGTCGATGCCGATCCCGGTCTCGGTCAGCACCTCCTCGGTCCGCAGCGGTTTGGTCTCGCTGACCGCACCGACCAGGGTGGTCTTGCCGACGCCGAAACCGCCGGCGATCAGGATCTTGATCGCGGTGGGCAGCGGCGCCGCTCCCGCCGGCCGCTCAGAGCGCCCGTAGTCCATTGATTACCGCCTCGAAAACGCTGTCGTCGGGAAGGCCGGCGGGGGTCGCGCGCGGCTCACGGACCTGCACCAGGCTGCGGGCCGCCAGGTCACCCAGGAGGACCCGGACGGTGCCCACCGGCAGGTCGAGGTGGGCGGCGATCTCGGCGACGGACTGGATCCGCTGGCAGAGACCGACGATCGCCACGTGTTCCGGGCCGAGCCCGGATTCCGACCCCACCTCCGCCCGGGTCGCCGTGACCAGGGAGATCAGGTCGAACGTGCCGGTCACCGGGCGGGCCCGGCCACCGGTCACCGCGTACGGGCGCACTACCGGGCCCGCGTGGTCGTCCACCCACTCGTGCTCCGCGGTCTCCCCCTGGCCGGTCATCGCGCCGCGTTCTCGCCGAGGGGCTGTTCCCGTTCCGGTGAGGCGACGAACCGGCCGACCCGGGTGACCAGCATGGCCATCTCGTACGCGATCAGGCCCACGTCGGCGTCCTCGGACGCCAGCACGGCCAGGCACGCGTTGCGGCCGGCCGCGGTGACGAACAGGAACGACGACTGCATCTCGATGATCGTCTGCTGCACCTGCCCACCGCCGAACCGCTTCCCCGCGCCCCGGGCCAGGCTCTGGATTCCTGCCGCCATCGCCGCCAGGTGCTCGCCGTCGTCCCGGCTCAACCCGCGCGACGAGGCCATGAGCAGTCCGTCGGTGGAGAGCGCCACGGCGTGTTCCGCCTGCTTGACCCGGCCGACCAGGTCGTCCAACAACCACGTCAGGTCCGCGCTCGAAGCCGTCTTCTGCGCCACTCGTCGTCCTCTTCTCCCCCGGCTGGTGTGCCGTGCTCGTCCGGGACTCGCCGGTTCGGCGGTCCCTAGGTCGCCTGACCGTCGCCGGTGTCCGGCGCGCCGGCCTCGTGCGCCCCGCCGAGGAGCCGGGCCGCGTCGGTCCGGCCGCGTCGGGTGCCGCTCTGGTAGGAGCTCATCATCCGGCGCACCTGCTCCGGTGGGCGCACCGTGTCGTCATCGTCGCCGCCGTCGTCGTCCACGGCGGCCTGGTCGTGCCGCAGCTCCGGCGCCAGGCTGGCCTGCCGGACCCGGACGGGCAGGCCGCCGTCGGTCCGGGCGGGCGTCGCCGGGGCGCCGTCCGCCGGGCGCTGGTCGGTGGTCCGGGCGTCCACCGGGGTCAGCGCCACGGTGGGTTCCGCCAGCGCGGGCTGCCGTTTCCGGGTACGCGCCGGCAGCCCGGACGGGGTGAGTCGGGGCTCGTCCACATCGGCCTCCCGCGCCGGGACGGGTTCCTCGGTGTCGTCCGCGGCCGGTTCCGCCGGGGCGGTGCTCTCGACCACCGCCACGGGGGCGGCCGGCCGGTCGGCGGCGGGCTCGGCCGGCGCGCGCTCCGCGTTCGCGGGGGCGGCCGGGGCGGGCTGCCCGGCGCCGGCCGGGAAGCCGCCGGAGGTGCTCGGGTCCGGCCCTTCGTGGGTGACCAGCTCCAGCGGGATCAGCACCACGGCCGTCGTCCCGCCGTACGCCGATTCCTTGAGCTGCACCTTCACCCCGTGCCGCTCGGTGAGCCGGCTGACCACGAAGAGGCCGAGCCGGGCGGCGTTGGCGAGGTTCAGCTCGGACCGGTCGACGATCCGCATGTTCGCGGCGGCCAGTTCCTCCGCGCCCATGCCGAGGCCGCGGTCCTCGATCTCGATGGCGAACCCGTTGGAGACCAGCTGGCCGCGTACCTCGACGGCGGTGTGCGGCGGCGAGAAGGAGAGGCCGTTCTCGATCAGCTCGGCGAGCAGGTGGATGACGTCGCCGACGGCCCGGCCGGTGAGCGACACGGGGCCGAGCGGCCGCACCGTCACCCGGGTGTAGTCCTCGACCTCGGCGACCGCGCCGCGCACCACGTCGACCATCGGCACGTTGCGGCGCCACGCGCGGCCCGGCGTCGAGCCGGAGAGCACGATGAGGTTCTCGGCGTTGCGCCGCATCCGGGTGGCCAGGTGGTCGACGCGGAACAGGTCCTCCAGCTCCTCGGCGTCGTGCTCGCGGCGTTCCATGGCGTCGAGCAGGGTGAGCTGGCGGTGCACCAGCGCCTGGGTGCGCCGGGCCAGGCTGAGGAAGACCTCGCGGACGTTGCGCCGCAGCTCGGCCTGCTCGACGGCGGTGCGGATGGCGGTCTCCTGCACGGCGTTGAACGCCTTGCCGACCTGCCCGATCTCGTCGTCGCCGGTCTGCAACGGCGGCGCCTCGCGGGCGACGTCGACCTCCTCGCCGTGGCCCAGCCGCTCCACGACGCTGGGCAGCCGCTCGTTGGCCAGGCGGAACGCCGCCTCGCGCAACCGTTCGAGCTGGCGGACCAGCGCGCGGGCCGTGGTGATGGAGACGATGACGGACGCGACGACCGCGATGAGGCCGAGACCGGCGGCGAGCACCAGCCGCACGATGACACCGACGGCGACCGGGGTGGCCCGGGACACGATGTCGTCGCCGCCGGCGAGGATCACGCCGCGCAGGTCCTCCATCGACCGGCTGGCGGCGGCCTGCCAGGCCGCGGCGGTGACCGGCGGGCGGACGTCGCTGCCCTTGGCGGCGAGCACCCGGTCCTGGAGGGCGCGCAGCTGCCGGAACCCCTCCCCCTCGGTCATCTGCTGGTAGCGGGCCCGGTCGGTCGGGGCGAGGTCGCGGGCGGTGCGGTCGGAGAGGAACCACTGGGCGCCGACCAGCCGGGCGAAGGCGGTCTGCTCCGCCACCGTCATCCGGTTGGCCGCCACGGCGCCGGTCAGCAGGGCGTCCTGCTGGGACAGCAGCTCCCGGGCCCGGTTCAGGTCGATGAGCGCGGCGGTGTCCCGCGCGATCTCGTCGTCGTCCAGGCCGCCGAGCGCGTCGAAGACCCCGAAGATGGCGTCGACCGCCTCGTTGTACGCGGCCAGCGTCGCGGTGCGGTCGATGGTCTTGCGGCCGACCTCGGCGCGTACCGCACCGAGCTGCTCGACCTGGGTCTTCAGGTCGGTGATCCGCTGCTCCAGCTCGTCGCTGGCCGGGATCTCGGTGCGCCAGTCCTGCGCGGAGCGCCACAGCGCCGCGGCGCTGTCGTCGGTGCGCTGCCGCTGCGCGGCCAGTTCCTGGAGCTGGTCCGGGTCGGACTGCCCGAGGTACAGCAGGGACAGCCGCCGCTCGTTCTGGAGCTGGAGCAGCAGCGGGTCGGCCGGTTCGAAGACCCGCGCGTTGAGCGCCTGCACACCGAGCAGGTTGAACCCGTCCCGGACGGTCACCCAGGCCGCGAAGGCCCAGAGCGCGATCAGGGACGCCAGAAGGGCGATGATCTTCGTACGGAGATTCGTACTGCGGGAACGCATCACACCGTCCTGGCCCGGTATCCGATCAGTCGGAAATCCGATCGACTCCGGCGCACGCTAGCAGTCGTCGTGAACTCCATTCAAGCGATCCTGATCATGGTTGTGCCGTCGCGGTGGAAGTTCCACTGGTGGACCACGACGCGGCCAGCACCGCGGCGCGCACGATCAGCGTCGGGCGGTAGAGATCCTTGTCGTGCCACAGGGCCGGCCCGTCGGCGCGTCCGTCCCACTCGGACAGTCGCCGCCGTCCCCGCCCCAGCGCCGCATCGACGCGCGTATTTCCCGGTAGCCCGGCGCCGGCCAGCGCGAGCACCGCGTAGGCCGTCTCCTCGGCCGTGCCGCCCCAGCGCCCCCACGAGCCGTCCGCCCGCTGGGTGTCCAGCAGCCAGCCGACGCCCCGCCGCACGGCGGCCCGCGCCGCGGCGCCGGGGGCGTGGTCGGCGAGCGCGAGCAGCACGCAGTACGTCGCGTAGTACGCCGACGCGTGCCAGCGGTCGGCCCACCGCCCGTCCGGCTCCTGCCGCTCGACCAGCCAGCCGGCCACCCGGTCCACGGTGGCCGCCACGCCGGGGTGGGCGGGGTGCTGCCCGAGGGCGTCGAGCACGTGCGCGTTGGTGGTCACCGACGCCCCGTCCTCCCCCGGCCAGGTGCAGAAGTGCCGCCCGGTGTCGTACGCGTCGAGCCGGGACACCTCCAGCGGCCGGCCCAGCCGGGCGAGCGCGTAGAGGGTGACCGAGGTGGTGTCGGCGTCGGCGGGCAGCCCGGGTCCGGTGGCCGCGCCGGACGCGCCGACCGCCGCCCGCAGCTCGGCCACGAGCGACCCGGGTACGGCCAGCGGCACGCCGGCCCGGGCCAGGATGCCGAGCACCCAGGCGCGCTCGAAGACGGTGATCGGGCTGGCGCAGGGCACCGGGCCGCGCGCGCCCACGGCTCGCAGGTAGTCCAGCGCGGGGCCGGGCTCGGGGCGGCCGAGCCAGGCGGCCGTCGCGGCGGGCGAGGCGCCGACCGCCCCCGCTCCGGCGGGCCGTACCCCGGCCGCCCGGCGGGCCCCGTCACCGGCCACCTCCAGCGCGTGGGCCAGCTTCTCGGGAACGGGCCGGCCGGTGGCCAGCAGGCCGCGTACCCGGGTCAGCCGGCCCGGGTCGAGGGCGGCCGGCAGCGGCAGGCGGGCGCCGGCCCAGCCGGCCAGCCCGGCCGGGGGCCGGGCGAGGTGCCGCTCGACGTCCTCGCGCAGCGCCGGCACGATGAGGTCGGTGGCGGGCAGGTCGGGCGGGGCGCCGGCGTCGAGGGCGCCGGCCAGGAAGGCCAGGCCGCGGTGTGCGGCGCCGGCCAGCGGACCGGCCGGACCGTGCCCGCCCCGGCGCAGCACGGTCAGCAGGGCCTCCGTGGCGCTCAGGGTGGGCACCAGGGCGTAGCCGTCGGGGCCGCCCCACCCGCCGTCGGCGCGCTGCCGGTCGAGCAGCCAGGAGACGCGGACGTCGTGGCCGGGCAGCCAGGGCGCCAGGCCGACCAGCCGGCCGGTCTCGTAGACCGACGCGGAGGTCTCCCCCGCCGGGTTGTCCACCATGGCCGTGACCAGATCCCGGGCCTGCTCGGCGCGGACGTCGGGGTGGGTGACCGGCGCGCGACCCGCGGTGAGGCTCACTGGGCGCCCCAGAAGTCGGTGAGCCGGTAGAACCCGCTGGTGAAGCCGAGCTGCCGGGCCAGGAAGTCGGCCTGCCGGGGGCTGGCGGGGGCGAGGTCGGCCAGCAGCCGCCGGCAGTGCTCGACCTGCTCCGCCAGGCGCCGTTCGATCTCCGCGGGGTCGTCCACGAGCATGAGCGCGTTGAGGTCGCCCCACTCGCGGTCCCGCCGGTGGGTGCCGAGGTCGTTGACCAGCCGCAGGGCCCGCTGGATCTCGTCGCTCACCTCGATCAGGCGGGGCAGCGCGCGGTGCGTGCCGGCGTCGCCGGTGTGGATCCAGTGCGCCACGTTGACCACCGTGGCGGCGAGGTTGTCGGCGTTCGCCAGGTAGTCGTCGAGGGTGGGGTGGCCGGACTGCTTCCAGTCCCACTCGCGGGCCATCGCGTCGAGGGTGCGGGCCATGGTGTCCCGCCACGCCCCGCGCAGCTCGGCCCAGGCCGGGGTGGCGGCCAGGTCGTCGCGCAGCTCGGCCAGGAAGCGGCCCAGCGGGTCGTCGGGGGCCGCGCCGTCGACCACGGCGAGGCAGGACTTGACGATCCGGTCGACCTCGGACCGGGAGTCCGCCTGGTGGTCGACCTGCCAGTCGACCGCGAAGCCCCACAGCACGGCCCGGTTGGTGAGCGCCAGTTCCTCGGCGGTGCACCAGGGCGCGCTGAACGTCATGGCGAGCGCGATGCTGCTGAACAGCGTCGCGTCGAACGGCCGGCCGGGGAACAGTTCGGCGTGCCCGGCGGCGCACCGCGCCAGGTCGCGCTGGCCCTTGGCCGCGAGGGCGCAGATCCGTCCCTGCTCCGCCGCCGCGGCGACCGGATCCGGCACCTGCCCGGCGGTCACGCCGGCTCCGCCCGCCGGCCGGCGGCCAGCAGGGTCAGCTCGACGCGCTCGCGGGGGCGCAGCGCCGCGGCCAGCCGCAACCCGGGTACGCCGGGGCGGCGCAGCCGGAAGCGGTAGCGGCTCAGCATGGTGGCGAGGATGAGCTGCGCCTCCAGGTAGAACAGGTACATGCCGAGGCACTGGTGCGGGCCGCCGCCGAACGGGAAGTGGGCGTACCGGTGGCGGGCGCGGACCCGCTCGGGCCGGAACCGCTCCGGGTCGAACTCGTCCGGCCGGTCCCAGAACTGCCGCATGCGCTGGGTGATCAGCGGGCTGGCCACCATGGTCGCCCCGGCCTCGATGGGCACGCCGTCGATGACGTCGGCGGCCACCGCCCGGCGCGGGATGATCCAGCCGATCGGGTAGAGCCGGAGCAGCTCGTCCAGGACCATCCGGGTGTAGGTGAGGTCGGCGAGGTGCTCGCGGCGTACCGGTCCGTCGCCCACCACCCGGTCGATCTCGGCGTAGAGCCGGTCGGCGACGTCGGGCCGCTGTTCCAGGTGGGGCCAGGCCCAGGTGAGCACGTTGATGGTGGTCTCGGTGGTGGCCGCGAACATGGCCACGGTGTCGTTGCGGACCTGCCGCTCGTCGAGCTGCCGCCCGTCGTCGGTGCGGGCCCGCCAGAGCGTGGAGATGATGTCGTCGCCCTGGTCGGCCACGGCCCGGGTCTCCCGGACGATCGGCACCAGCACCTCGTCGACGATGCGGACCGCGCGGCGGAACGGACGGTCGCCCGGCATCGGCAGGGACAGCGGGGCGAACGGCACGACGATCCGGGGGATCACCGCCGTGGCGATGACGTCCTGCGCGTCGATCACCCGCAGCGCGTCCGGCACGGAGATCTTGTCGGCGAAGAGCACCCGCATGATCGCGCGGCTGACGATCCGGGCCTGCTCGGCACCGATGTCGACCGGGCGCCCGGCCCGGAAGGGCTCGTCCAGCTCGTCGACGGCGTCCCGGATGGCGTCGGCCATGCCGTCGATCAGCGCCTCCACCCGCTTGGCCGTGAACATCGGCTGCAGCATCCGGCGGCTGGCCGACCAGATCTGGCCCTCGCCGAGGATGCCCTCGCCGAACAACCGCTTCACCGGGCGCCAGAACAGCCCGTCGCCGGCCCGTTCGTAGTTGTCCGCCCGGTCGCGCAGCACGTGCTGGACGTGCCGGGGATGGGTGACCAGGTACGGGCGGAACGAGCCCAGGTTCAGCCGGACGAGCGCGCCACCGGTCCGGTTGCCCACGTCGATCAGCGCGCGGGCCGGGTCGCGGAGCAGGCCGGGCAGGATGTGGCGCAGGGGAACCGCGTGGGGCCGCCCGGTGGGCCGGGGTTCGTCCGCCGACTCGTCCACGTGAATGGCCCCCCAGTTCTACTCAGGGTCGCGACACCGTCATGACCCGTGACGTTGCCCGCGAGCATGCCATCCTGAACGACGGATCAAAAGGCGGACAAGAAAATATCTCACTGCACAACAATCCCGGTGTCGACAATGGAGCCGGTGGGATTTGCGTCACGCCGGAAGGCTTCCGGCGCGGACGTCTCTCCACGATGGACCTTCCGGCCGGCTTCCGGCGCAGGTCCGCCCGGCGCCCCGCCGGCCGGCAGCGGCCCGCGCCGGCCGCCACCGGGGCCGCCCGCCACGATCAACTCCCCCCGGCCGACTGGGGAGAACGCGGGCGCGTGCCCGCACCCTGTGCCAAGCTTCGGGGCATGGACGACAAGACCATCCTGAGCCGGATCTCCGAACTCGTCGACGAGGAGCACCGGCTGCGCTCGGCCGCGCAGGAGCACGAGGCCGGCACCGACGACGAGGCCAAGGAGCGGCTGCGGGCACTGGAGGAGTCCCTCGACCAGTGCTGGGACCTGCTCCGCCGCCGCCGGGCGGCGCGCCAGGCGCACGGCGACCCCGACGCCCAGGGCCAGCGCCCGGTGACCGAGGTCGAGCGCTACCTGCAGTGACCCGGAGCCGGCGGTCCACCGCCGTGCCGGCGCTCCCGGGCGGGCCGGAGCCCGCGCGGGAGCGCCGAGGCCGGCCTGCTCAGCGCAGGCCCGCCTCCCGCAGCAGCACCTCGGTCAGCACCTCCGGATCGGTGTCCGCGGCGGGCAGGCCGCGGGCGGTGAACCAGGTGCCGACCACGCGGACGTCCCGGCCCAGGAACTCCGCGCCCTGCGGGTTGGCCACCACGTCGACCACCTGCGGCAGGTCGATCATGACCAGCCGCCCCGCGTGCACCAGCAGGTTGTACGGGGACAGGTCGCCGTGGGCGTACCCGGCGCGGGCGAGGACGACCAGGGCGTCCACCAGTTGCTCCCACAGGTCGCGCAGGTCGGCGCCCTCGGGCCGGAGCTGGGCCAGCCGGGGCGCGGCCTCGCCGGCCTCGGCGTCACCCACGAACTCCAGCATCAGCTCGGTGCCGAGCAGCTGCACCGGGTAGGGCACGGCGATCCGCCCGGACGCGGCGCCGATCTCCCAGAGCCGGGCGAGCGCGGCGAACTCGGCCGCCGCCCACTGCCCGGCGATCATCTGCCGGCCGAACGAGGTCCGGCCGGCCATCGCCCGCATCTCCCGGGAGCGGCGCACCCGGCGCCCCTCCAGGTAGCCGGCGTCACGGTGGAACAGGCGGTGCTGGGGATCCCGGTACCGCTTGGCCGCCAGCAGGCAGCCGCGGCCGGTCTCCGGCACGGCCCGGCGGACGAGGTGGACGTCCGCCTCCTTGCCGGTCTTCAGCACCCCCAGCTCGGTGTCCTTCGCGGCCAGCTCGGTGACCAGCCAGTCCGGGTGGGGTTCGGGCCCGTGCACGGCCTGGTCCCAGGAGGACCAGCGGTCCTCCCCGTCCGGCTCGGCGTCGGGGTCGGCGAGGACCGGCTCGGCGTGCCGGCCCCGCTTCAGGAAGGTGGATTCGTCGTCGTCGAAGCGGCTCTTGCCGCGGCCACGGCGCTGCGGCGCCGGGAAGTCGTGATCGCGCACGGGTGGATCGGTCCTTCGATCGAGGCTGGTGGAGGCAGGTGGTACGACCCTGCAAAGACGGCCATGACCGACCTCCTCTCCTCGACCGGGCACCGCCCGGTTGCGCCCTCGCGCCGCACCATGCTCACGGGCGGCCCCGGGCGGGTCAACCGAATTACCGCTCAGCCGGCCAGGACGGCGGCCACCGCGGCGATCGGCCCGTCCACCGTGCGGGTGGGCGCGAACCGGGTGTCCGACCAGCGGCGCCCGCGGTGCAGCCAGACGCTGGGCAGACCGACCGCCGTCGCGCCGCCGATGTCCGCCTCGGGGCTGTCGCCGATCACCCAGGCGCCGCGCAGTGGCAGCCGCGCCCGCTGGGCGGCCAGCGTGAAGATCCGCGGGTTGGGCTTGCTGACCCCGGCCTCCTCGGAGATCACCCAGTCGGCGACGTAGCGGTCCAGCCCGGTCCGGCGGATCTTGGCGTCCTGCTGGCGGGACGTGCCGTTGGTGACGACGACGGGCACCCAGCCGGCGTCGTCGGCGATCCGCAGCGCGCAGGCCACCAGGGGGTCCAGCCGGGTGAACTCCACCACGCCGTCGTGCAGCTCCTCGACCAGGTCGATGGAGGGGATGCGCAGCCCGTACCGGTCCCGGATGGCGTCGGCGACGTCCCAGCGGTCGGTGAGGCCGTCGGCGTCCACCGAGAGCAACCAGTCGATGTCGGTGGGCGGCGCGCCGATGCTGTCCAGGAACCGCTCACCCCAGGCACGGAACGGCCGGTCGCGGTCGAGCAGCGTGTTGTCCAGATCGAGCAGGAGCAACGGCACTCGGGAACCCTACGGGACCGGCTGCGCCACCGACAGGCCCGAGGGCATCAGGCCGTCCGTCAGCCGATGAGCGTCGTTCGGGCGAGGCCCTGGTCGGGCAGGCGGTCGGTGAGCATGGTGTGTGCCGCGCGGGTGGCGGCGAGGGGGGCCGGGTCGAGTGTCGCCACCAGCACGTCCTCGCCGGTGTCCGCGCCCCGGACCAGCGGCCGGCCCTCCGGCTCGTAGACGGCGGCGCCGCCGTTGAACCGCCACGGGTCCGCGCCGTCGACCGAGTTGGCGAAGACCACGTACATGGTGTTGTCCAGGGCGCGCGCGGCGTAGTAGAGGTCGCGGCGGTGCTCGGAGCCGGCCAGGTAGCCGCTCGGGCAGAGGTAGCCGTGCGCGCCGTCGAGGGCGGCGGCGCGGCCGTGCTCCGGGAAGCAGCCGTCATAGCAGATGCCGAGGCCGAACAGCCAGCCCTCGACCCGCAGCGAGGCGCCCCGCCGGCCGGCGTCGAACAGCTCGCGCTCGCCGCTCCAGAGCTGCTGCTTGTCGTACGCAGCGGTGACCGCGCCGGCCGGGTCGATCACCAGCGAGGAGATGGTGCGCCGCCCGTCGGGGTGCCGGACGGCCGCGCCGATCACCACGCAGGTCCCGCCGTCGCGGGCTGCGGCGCGCAGCGGGTCCAGCCGTGCGTCCTCGACCCGGCCCTCGGGGTCGGCCGCCACGTCGGTGCCGGCCGGGTCGGCGCCCAGGGTCGGCGGGTGGTACGCGGGCAGGAACAGCTCGGGCAGCACCACGACCCGGGCGCCGGCGGCCCGGCCGACGAGGCGGGCGGCGGTGGCGGCGTTGCCGGCGACGTCACCGGGCACGGGCTCGGCCTGCACGGTGGCCACGGTCAGCGGGCTGGTGGGGAGGGGCACGGCCTGGGGGGTCACCGGAGGATCGTAACCGGCTCGGCCGGCCGGACGATCATGCGAGAACCGCATCTCAAGCCGTACGTACGGTTTGCATCGGCCCGGCCCACCTGGAACGATCGTTCCGTGCCCAGAGTAAGCCAGGACCAGCTCGACGCGCGCCGCCAGGAGATCCTCGGCGCCGCACGGGCGTGTTTCGCCCGACACGGTTACGAGGGTGCCACCGTCCGCCGGCTGGAGGAGGCCACCGGGCTCTCCCGGGGCGCGATCTTCCATCACTTCCGCGACAAGGACTCGCTCTTCCTCGCCGTGGCCGAGGACGACGCGGCGGTCATGGTGGAGACCGTGGCCCGCAACGGCCTGGTCCAGGTGATGCGCGACCTGCTGGCCCGGGCGGTCTCCCCGGACACCACCGGCTGGCTCGGCAGCCAGCTCGAGGTCTCCCGGCGGCTGCGCACCGACCCCGCGTTCGCCCGGCGCTGGGCGGAACGTTCGGCGGCCATCGCCGAGGCCACCCGGGAGCGCCTGCTCCGCCAGCGCGAGGCCGGGGTGCTCCGCGACGACGTGCCGATCGACGTGCTGGCCCAGTTCCTGGAGCTGGCGTACGACGGGCTCGTGCTGCACCTGGCCATGGGGCGTCCCGCCGGTGACCTGGGCCGGGTGCTCGACCTCGTCGAGGAGGCCGTGCGCCGGCACTGACCGGCGCCGGATATCGGTCCGGTAACTCGACCCGCCGGGGTGATCAACGCTGGCGGACCTGCTCCACAATGGGCCGCGACCCCTCGCGACAGGAGCAGAGCATGAATGTCCTCGCGGGCGACACCTGGGGCGTCCCCGGCCCCGTCTTCCTCCGCTGGTACGTCGTGGCGGCCGTCGTGCTGGTCGCCGGCGCCCTGGTGTACCGGTGGCGCGCACTGGCCGGCACCCCGGTGCACGACGATGGGCCCCTCGGGCCGCAGCAGGCCGCGTACCTCAACGGGGGCGACCAGCTCGCCGTCTGGACCGCGCTCGGCGGGCTGCGCCGCGCCGGGGCGGTCGGCGTACGCCCCGACCGGCGGCTCACCGCCGGCGGCCCGCTGCCGGCCGGCGTCACCCCGCTGGACCAGGCCATCCATCACGCGGCCAACCGGCACCTGCGCTCCCGGGAGCTGGGCCAGGACGAGTGGGTCCGGCGCGCCCTCGACGAGCTGCGCGACGGCCTCGTGCGCCGCGGGCTGGCCCTGGACCAGGAGCGGCGGGCGACGCTGCGCCGCGGCGCGCTGCTCGTGGGCGCCCTGCTGGCGCTCGGCTTCGTCCGGGCCTTCGTCGGCCTGTCCAACAGCCGGCCGGTCGGCTGGCTGATGCTCACCCTGGTGCCGCTGTTCCTCGCGTTCCTCCTGCTCAACCGGGTGCCGTGGCGCACCCGGGCGGCCACCCGCGCGCTGCGCGACCTGCGCCGCCGGCACACCTGGCTGCGGCCGAGCGCCGCGCCGGCCTACGCCACCTACGGCCCGTCCGACGCCGCGATGGGCGTCGCGCTGTTCGGCACGGCCACCCTCTGGAGCATGGACCCGGGCTTCTCGGAGCAGGCCGAGATCCAGCGCCAGGCCATGGGGTCGGCCGGCAGCGCGGGCGGTTCCTGCGGAGGCGGCAGCTCCGGCGGGGGCGGCAGCTCGTGCGGCGGGGGCAGCTCCTGCGGGGGCGGTGGCGGCTGCGGCGGTGGCGGGTGCGGCGGATGACCGGCCCGTCGGGCGTGGGCATCGGGTGGCGGCCGGAGATCGCCGGCTTCGTGGCCGGCCTGCCCGGGCTGCGGTTCGTCGAGGTGGTCGCCGAGACGGTCGCCCCGGCCGGGCCGCTCCCCGACGGCCTGGCCGAGTTGCGCGGTCGGGGCGTCATCGTCGTACCCCACGGGGTGAAGCTCTCCCTCGGCGGCGCGGAACCGGTCGATCCGGCCCGGGTGGCGCACCTGGCCGGCGTGGCCGCGGCGCTGGGCGCGCCGCTGGTCAGCGAGCACATCGCGTTCGTGCGGGCGGGCGGCGTGGAGGCCGGTCACCTGCTCCCGCTGCCCCGCAGCCGGGAGGCGGTGGCCGCGGTGGTGGCCAACGTGCGGCGGGCGCAGGCGGAGCTGCCGGTGCCGCTGGCTCTGGAGCCGATCGCCGCGCTCTTCGACTGGCCCGACGACGAGCTGGACGAGGCCGACTTCCTCACCGAGATCCTCGACGCCACGGGCGCACTGCTGCTGCTCGACGTGGCCAACGTGCACGCCAACGCCTGCAACCGGGGCGGTGACCCGGCCGGCCTGCTGGACCGGTTGCCGCTGGACCGGATCGCCTACGTGCACGTGGCCGGCGGCGCCGAGCACGGCGGTTTCTACCACGACACGCACACCGACCCGGTCCCCGCCGAGGTTCTCGACCTGGTCCGCGAGCTGTGCGACCGGCGCCGTCCCCCGGCCCTGCTGCTGGAACGCGACGGCCACTACCCGCCCGCCACCGAGCTGCGCGGCGAGCTGGACGCCCTGGCCGCCGCCTCCGGATACCCGGTGGTCACGTGAGCGGCGAGCCGGCCACGCCGGCCGGCCGCCGCGTCCCGGCGCCCGGCGGCGAGGTGACCGGCCGGGACCTGGCCGCGCGCCAGGCGGAGCTGGTGGCGGCGCTGGTGGCCGGCGGGCCGCTGCCGCCCGGGTTCGCCGCCGCACCCGTGGAGGCGGCCCGGCGGGCGCTGCTGCGCAAGCGGGCCGGTGACGTGGCCCGGCACTGGCCGCTGCTCGCGGCCGCCCTCGGCGACGCCTGGCCGGCGACCTTCGCCGGCTGGGCGGCCGGCCGCCCCACCAACGGTTCCCTGCGCGACGGCTGGGACCTGGCCCGGGAGCTGGGCGACCGGGGCACGCTGCCGCCGCTGGGCGCCGAGGAACTGGCCGCCCGCGAGGCGGCGAGCCGCTACGACGGTCGCACGGCCCCCCGGCCCCGCCGGCTGCCGGCCGTCGCCCGGGCCGGCGGCGCCGTCGCGGCCCAGCTCGCCGGCCGGGTACGCCTGCTGCGGCCCGCCCCGCGCTGAGAGTGGGTGGCAGGCCCCTGCGCGGTACGGCAGGATCGGCCCCATGGATCTCGGACTCGCCAACCGGGTGTACGTGCTGACCGGCGCCTCGGGCGGTCTCGGCTTCGCCACCGCCGAGCAGCTCGTCGCCGACGGCGCCCGCGTGGTGATCTCGTCGCGCGCCCCGGAGCGGGTGGCTGCCGCCGTCGAGGCGCTCGGCGGGCCGGAGCGGGTCATCGGGCTGACCGCCGACCTCACCGACCCGGGCACCCCGGAGCGGCTCGTCGCGGCGGCACGCGAGCAGTTCGGCCGGCTCGACGGGGCGCTGATCTCGGTGGGCGGCCCGCCCCGGGGCACCGCCGCCCAGGTCACCGACGAGCAGTGGCGCGAGTCCTTCGAGACGGTCTTCCTGGGCACCGTCCGCACCGCGCGCACGGTGGCCGCCGCGCTCACCGACGGGGGCGCCATCGGGTTGGTGCTCTCCACCTCGGTACGCAGCCCGCTGCCCGGGCTCGGCATCTCCAACGGCCTGCGCCCGGGCCTGGCCGGGGTGGCCAAGGACCTGGCCGACGAGCACGGCCCCCGCGGCGTACGCGTGGTGAGCCTGCTGCCGGGGCGGATCATGACCGACCGGAACCGGGAACTCCTGGCAGCCGGCGGCGACGCGGAGCGGGCCCGCGCCGAGGCGGAGGCGTCGATCCCGCTGGGCCGGATCGGCGACCCCGCCGAGTTCGGCCGGGTGGCCGCCTTCCTGCTCTCCCCCGCCGCCGGCTACGTCACCGGGGTCACCGTGCCGGTCGACGGCGGCGCGCTGCGCGGCCTGTGACGGCGCGCCGGTGAGCGACCGACGCCGCCCCGCCGGCGGCCGGCCGGACCCCGCACCCGGCTCGCCGGCCCGGCGCTATCCCCGACCCAGCAAGGAACAGCTCGCGGCGGCCGCCGACCGGCTCCTCCCGGACGTCATCGCGCCCGGTCTGGACGTGCTCTTCGTCGGGATCAACCCGGGCCTGTGGTCGGCGGCCACGGGCTGGCACTTCGCCCGCCCGGGCAACCGGTTCTGGCCGGCGCTGCACCGGGGCGGCTTCACCCCACGCCAGTTGCACCCCAGCGAGCAGGACGAGCTGCCCGGCCTCGGGCTGGGCATCACCAACATGGTGGCCCGGGCCAGCGCCCGCGCCGACGAGCTGACCGCCGAGGAGCTGGTCGAGGGGGCGCGGGAGCTGACCGCCAAGGTGGCGCGGTACCGGCCGCGCTGGGTGGCGGTGGTCGGGGTGACGGCGTACCGGATCGGGTTCGCCCGGCCGAAGGCGGGCTTCGGGCCGCAGCCGGAACCCCTCGCGGCGGCCCGGCTCTGGGTGCTGCCCAACCCGAGCGGCTTGAACGCGCACTTCACCCCGGAGACGCTCGGGGCCGCCTTCGGTGAGCTGCGCGCCGCGGTGACCGCCGGCGGCTAGCTCGTGGTCACGCCTGCCTCGGCAGGGTGAGCACCTCGGCCCCGTCCTCGGTGATGGCGATCGTGTGCTCGCTGTGCGCCGTCCGGCAGCCGGTCGCGCTGCGCAGCGTCCAGCCGTCGGCGTCGGTGCGGAGCTCGGCGGTGTCCGCCATGACCCACGGCTCCAGGGCCAGCAACAGCCCGGGGCGCAGCCGGTATCCCCGGCCGGGCCGCCCCGTGTTCGGGACGTGCGGGTCCTGGTGCATCGTCGACCCGACGCCATGACCACCGAACTCGGTGTTGACCGTGTAGCCCGCCTCGCGGAGGACCGAACCGATGGCATGGGAGATGTCACCGATGCGCGCCCCCGGCCCGGCCGCGGCGATCCCCGCCCGCAACGCGCGCTCGGTCGCGCCGATCAGCGCGACGCTCTCCGGCGGCTCCGCGCCGCCCACGACGAAGCTGACGGCCGAGTCGGCGACCACCCCGCCGCTGGAGACGGCGAGGTCGAGCGTCAGCAGATCGCCGTCGGCGAGCGCGTAGTCGTGGGGCAGCCCGTGGAGCACGGCATCGTTGACCGACGTGCAGATGTAGTGCCCGAAAGGCCCGCGTCCGAAGGACGGCTCGTAGTCGACGTAGCAGGACTTCCCGCCGGCCTCGGTGATCATGGCCTGGGCCCAGCGGTCGATGTCCAGGAGGTTCGTGCCCACCTCGCAGCGACTCCGCAGGGTCCGCAGGATGTCGGCGACCAGGGCGCCGGCCGCCCTGGCTCGGGGCAGCTCGGTGGGGCTCAGGATCTCGATCATGCGACGCCTTACTCGTTTCGGCACAATAAATATCCCGGCCATACTATCCCGGTACTACAATCGGCGGCATGGTCCGGTTGCCGCTCACTCCCGCAGAGGTCGAGCGCGGTCAGCGCCTCGGCGCCCTCCTGCGCCAGGCCAGGGGCGAGCGCTCGATGCTCGTCACCGCGCTGGACGCGGGTGTCTCGCCGGAGACCCTCCGGAAGATCGAGTCCGGTCGCGTGGCCACCCCCGCCTTCCCGACCATCGCGGCCATCGCCGACGTTCTCGGCCTCTCCCTCGACGCCGTGTGGGCGGAGATCAACCAGGCGGACGGCGCCGCCGGTCCCGCGAGGTCGGGCCGCCACGCCCGCGAGCGGCTGGCCTCGTAGCTCCGGCGGCCGGCCGGGTGGCGGTGGTCGGCGCCCGCGTCGTCGTCGTCGAAGACCTCCGACCGGACCCGGTAGAGCCGGACGACACGCGGATCGTCGAGCTGCGCGAGCTTCCCCGCCCGACGCCAGCTCAGGAGATCCGGCGACGGTAGGTGACGCCGGCGAACACGTAGGCCACGACGAGAATGCCGACGCACCAGCCGAGGGCGATCCAGATGTCGGTGCCGACCTTCTGCTCGGTGTACAGGTCCCGGATCGCGTTGACGATGGAGGTGACCGGCTGGTGCTCGGCGAACGCGCGCACCGGGCCGGGCATGGAGCCCGTGGGCACGAAGGCCGAGCTGATGAACGGCAGGAAGACGAGCGGGTAGGAGAACGCGCTCGCGCCGTCGACCGACTTCGCCGTGAGTCCGGGGATCACGGCGATCCAGGTCAGCGCCAGGGTGAACAGGACCAGGATCCCGGCGACCGCGAGCCACGCCAGGACCCCCGCCCCGGTGCGGAAGCCGATGAGGAGGGCGACTCCGATCACCACCACGAGCGAGATCAGGTTGGCGACCAGCGAGGTCAGGACGTGCGCCCACAGCACGGCGGACCGGGCGATCGGCATGGACTGGAACCGTTCGAAGATGCCGCCCTGCAGGTCCAGGAACAGCCGGTAGGCGGTGTAGGAGATGCCCGACGCGATCGTGATGAGCAGGATGCCGGGCAGCAGGTAGTTCACGTACGAGTCGGACCCGGTCTCGATGGCGCCGCCGAAGACGTAGACGAACAGCAGCAGGAAGGCGATCGGCATGATCGCCGTGGTGATGATGGTGTCCGGGCTGCGGGCGATGTGCCGCAGCGAACGCCCCAGGAGCACGGCGGTGTCGTCGAGGAAGTGCTTGTTCATCGCTGTTCCTTGTCCGTTGCGGCGCCGACGAGGGTGAGGAAGACGTCTTCGAGGGTCGGTTGCTTCTCGACGTACTCGATTTCGGCCGGTGGCAGGAGCCGCTTGAGCTCGTCGAGGGTGCCGTTCACGATGATCCGGCCCTCGTGGAGGATCGCGATGCGGTCGGCGAGCTGCTCCGCCTCGTCGAGGTACTGGGTGGTGAGCAGCACCGTCGTGCCGCCCCGGGCGAGTTCCCGGACGGCCTGCCACACCTCGATGCGCGCCTCCGGGTCCAGCCCGGTCGTCGGCTCGTCGAGGAAGATGACCGGCGGGTTCCCGATGAGGCTCATCGCGATGTCGAGGCGGCGGCGCATGCCTCCGGAGTACGTCGCCACCCGCCGGTTGCCCGCCTCGGTCAGCGAGAAGCGCCGCAGCAGGTCGTCGGCGATGGCACCCGGGTCCTTGAGGTGCCGCAGCCTGGCGACCAGGACGAGGTTCTCCCGGCCGCTGAGGACCTGGTCGACCGCCGCGAACTGCCCGGTGAGGCTGATGGACTCGCGCACGTCGGCGGCCTGTGTCGCGACGTCGAAGCCGTTGACGCGGGCGGTCCCGGCGTCGGCCTTGAGCAGCGTGGACAGGATCTTCACCATCGTGGTCTTGCCGGCCCCGTTCGAGCCGAGCAGAGCGAAGATGCTGCCCCGTGCCACGTCGACGTCCACGCCGCGCAGCACCGTGACCTGCTTGAACGACTTCTCCAGGCCTCGCACGCGTATCGCGGGCTGCTCGACCTGAGGTTCCGTTGGGGGGATGCTCATGGGAGCAGCATGGAGGGTTGACGCAGCGTCAGGGTCAAGCCCTCGGGACGAGGCGTCAGGCGACGCCGATCACAGCCACTCGTCGACGGCGCGCGGCGTACCGATTCCTTCGGACCAGGAGCGTTGCGTCGGCTGGCTCACCTCGTCGCAGTCACGGACCAGCGACGGGCCGACGCCGTTGCGGCCAGGAAGGCAGCGAGGACAATTGCCGCTTCGGTCCCGATCGCGAGCGGGGTGAGCGGGAAGTTGAGCGCCCAGCCGAATGCGGCCGCTGCTGCGGTCGCGGCCGCGATAGCGGGCGGCAGCAGTAGTGCCATCCGTGCCGCGGTGTGTCGGATGCGGGGCGCGTCGCGCAGGGCAACCCGTACGGCGAGGACGGCGCCCGCGACGACGACCGCTGCGACGCCGCCGTAAAAGACGGCGGCGGCAAGCCAGACTGGCACGCGCACGCTACGGGGCAGGTCGAATGCTGTCACGAATGCCTCGTGCAGGCCGATAACCACGAGGTAGCCCACGACGAGGGAGAGCATTCCGCCCGCGCTCGCCACGCCGAGTACCTGGCCGTACCGCGGCGGGATCCGCTCCACACCGGCTTCCTCGGCGATCCTCAGGGCGAACCCGGTGGGGTCAGGGCCGAGAAGCTCTGCCGGGTCGAGCCCGTCGGCGGCCGCTGCCTCGAGTTCGGTGCGCAGGTCGGCAGCGAGGGTCACCCGTTCGCGACGGTTGATGCCGAGAGCGCGCCACTCCCGGTCTGCGGCGGCGAGGAGGCCGTCAACGGCCGGCGTCGACGTGCTCATGGTCGTCTCCTGGGTTCGGTGGACGGATGGCGAGGGTCGCGTTCACGACGCCGGCGAACTGAGCCCACTGCTCGCGCCAGGCGTGCAGACGATCGCGGCCGGCGTCGGTGAGCCGATAGACCTTGCGGGGTGGGCCGCTGGGACTGGACTGCAGCACATTGGTGACGAGCCCCAAGCGGTGCAGGCGGGTGATCAACGGGTAGACGGTGCCGTAGCTGACCGTTCCGAATCCGGCGGTGTCGAGTCGGCGGACGAGCTCGTAGCCGTGGGCCGGCTCGGCGGAAAGCAGCGCAAGCAGGCACATGTCCAGGCAGCCGCGCAGCAGCTGCGCATGCCGCTCCGCCGCGTCATCAGATCGATCTGCCGCTACCATGTGCCACATAATACGGCCGGTACTATGCGTCGTCTAGTAGTTCTTCGTCAGAGGTCGGTAACCGCCGCTCGAGCCGGTTGATGCCGCACTCGACGGAGTGGCACCGCGGGTGGAGAGGTGGGGGTCGAAGGCCGGCGGTCTTCGACGCGGGCCCTAGTTGGCGGCGGCCGGGGGCAGTGCCTCCTGGGCCACGTAGGTGCCGGTCGGCACCGTGGTGACCACCCGCTCCGGCTGCTCCGGCTCGACGTAGGGGGCCGGCGAGTCGGTGACCGCGAACTGCGTGCGGTAGAGCTCGGCGTAGAGGCCGCCGACGGCGACCAGCTCGTCGTGCCGGCCGCGCTCGACGATCCGCCCCTCGTCGAGGACGAGGATCTGGTCGGCCTCGCGGACGGTGGACAGCCGGTGCGCGATCACCAGCGCGGTGCGCCCGGTCAGCGCCACCGACAGCGCCCGCTGCACCGCCGCCTCGCTCTCCGAGTCGAGGTGCGCGGTGGCCTCGTCGAGGATCACGATCGACGGGGCCTTGAGCAGCAGCCGGGCGATGGCGATGCGCTGTTTCTCGCCGCCGGAGAAGCGGTAGCCGCGCTCGCCCACCGTGGTGTCCAGCCCGTCGGGCAGGGCCCGGACCAGGTCGGCCACCTGCGCGCCGGCCAGCGCCGCCCAGATCTCGTCGTCGGTCGCGTCCGGCTTGGCGTAGCGCAGGTTCTCCCGGATGGTCTCGTGGAACAGGTGCGAGTCCTGCGTGACCACGCCGATCTCGTCCCGGAGCGAGGCGAGCGTGGCGTCCCGGACGTCGACGCCGCCGACCAGCACCTGGCCGTCGCTCACGTCGTAGATCCGGGAGATCAGCATGGAGAGCGTGGACTTGCCCGCGCCGGAGGGGCCGACGAGGGCCACCATCTGCCCGGGCTCGACGGCGAACGAGACGCCCTTGAGCACCGGCTCGTTGACCGTGCGGTCGAGTGCGGCGACCTCCTCCAGGGAGGCCAGCGAGACCTCGGCGGCGCTCGGGTAGCGGAACCGCACGTCGCGGAACTCGACCCGGCCGTTGCCCCGCGGCACCGGCACGGCGTCGGGCTTCTCGTCGATGCCGGGGCGCAGGTCGAGCACCTCGAAGACCCGGTCGAAGGAGACCAGCGCGCTCATCACGTCGACCCGGACGTTGGACAGCGCGGTGAGCGGGCCGTAGAGCCGGGTGAGCAGCAGCGCGAGCTTGACCACGGTGCCGGCGCTGACCGCGCCGGCGACCGCGAGCCAGCCGCCGAGCCCGTAGGTGAGCGCCTGCGCCAGGGAGGCGACCAGCAGCATGGCCACGAAGAAGGTGCGCGAGTACATGGCCGACTGGATGCCGATGTCGCGGACCCGCTCGGCCCGGCCGGCGAACCGGGCCGCCTCGACGTCGGGCGACCCGAAGAGCTTGACCAGCAGGGCGCCCGAGACGTTGAACCGCTCGGTCATGGTCGCGTTCATCTTGGCGTCGAGGTTGTACGACTCGCGGGTGATCTCGGCCAGCCGCCGCCCGACCCGGCGGGCCGGGATGATGAAGATCGGCAGCAGCACCAGCGCCAGCACGGTGATCTGCCAGGAGAGCACGAGCATGGCCCCGGCGGTGAGCACCAGCTGGATGACGTTGCTGACGACGCCCGACAGCGTCGACGTGAACGCCCGCTGCGCGCCCAGCACGTCGTTGTTGAGCCGGCTGACCAGCGCGCCGGTCTGGGTGCGGGTGAAGAACTGCAGCGGCATCCGCTGGACGTGGTCGTAGACCCGGGTGCGCAGGTCGAGGATGATGCCCTCGCCGATCCGCGCCGAATACCAGCGCTGGGCCAGCGAGAAGAGCGCGTCGGCGACGGCCAGCACGGCGATGATCAGCGCGAGCCGGACCACGGTGGCGCCCGCGTCGTCGCCACCACCGGCGATCGCGTCGATGACGTCACCGGCGAGCAGCGGGGTGGCCACCCCGATCACCGCGGCGATGACCACGGTGACCAGGAAGACGACGATGTCGCGCCGGTAGGGCCGGGCGAACGCGACGATGCGCTTGGCGGTGCCGCGCTTGAGCTGGTGGGTGGAGATCTCGTCGCGGTTGCGCATCGACCGGAGCATGCTCCAGCCGCCCATGCCGCCACCGGCCATCGGGTTGGACACTCGTCACCTCCGGGTCGTCGGCAGCCGTGGACCGTCGGGGTCAATTCTCCCGACGACTACGACAACCTCGCGAGTAACCCGGATCTTCCCGGATGGTCCTTACTATTCGCCCCGCCCGGCCAGGTCACGGATCCGCCGGGTCTGCGCCTCACGCTCGGCCCGCTGCTGCTCGGCGTGGCTGCGCCCGCCCGCGCCCGCGAGCAGCGCCTTGATCTCCACGATCGCGTCCCGGTTGTTGGCCAGCAGGCCCGCCGTCAGGTCGCGCACCGCGCCGTCGAGCTCCGCCGGCGGCACCACGAGGGTGGCCAGGCCGATCCGGTCCGCCTCGGCGGCGTCCATCCGGCGGCCGGTGGCGCAGATCTCCAGCGCACGGGAATAGCCGACCAGCTCGGCCAGGCGCTTGGTGCCGGCCAGGTCGGGGACCAGGCCGAGGGTCACCTCGGCCATGGAGAACTTCGCGTCCTCGGCGAGCACCCGCAGGTCGCAGGCGAGGGCGAGCTGGAAGCCGGCGCCGATGGCATGGCCCTGCACGGCGGCGATCGAGATCACGTCCGGCCGGTGCAGCCAGGTGAAGCCGCCCTGGTATTCGGCGATCCGGTCGGCGCACTCCTGCTCGGGCAGGGTGGACAGCTCGGCGAACGAGCCCGGGCCGGAGGAGCCGGCGACCGACAGGTCGAGGCCGGCGGAGAAGGCCCGCCCCTCGCCACGCACCACCACGACGCGCACGTCGCCGGGCAGTTCCCGGGAGAAGTCGCTCATCGCGCGCCACATGGCCGGGGTCTGGGCGTTGAGCACGTCGGGCCGGCACAACGTCACCGTCGCGACCGGCCCGTCGCAGTCGAGTCGTACTCCGGTCGTCTCGGCGGTCACCGGACCGCCCGGAGCACGGCGCTGATGGACGACGCTGGGGGGCGGGTCACGCCTTCTTGCGGCGCCGGGCGCCGCCACGCTGCCGCAGCTGCACCCCGGACTCGGTGAGCACCCGGTGGATGAACCCGTAGGAGCGGCCGGTCGAGGCCGCGAGCGCACGGATGCTCTCACCCGAGGTGTACCGCTTTACCAGGTCCTTGGCGAGCGTCTGGCGCTCGGCCCCGACGATCCGGCGACCCTTCTCAGTGCTGGTGGCTGTGCCGGTGGCTGCCATGCTGATTCCTCACGTCCCAGACTGTGCGGTTCGGATACGGTCCCACCTATTAGACCGCCTCGGACGATCATGCGCCAGATATCAACTATTCGCCAACCGACACGCTATGCAATGTCAGCTTCCCGATAGAGTGATCCTTCTGACCGGCCAGCCGGCGCCGTCCGGCCGGATCATGAGAGGCCGACCGCCCGGCCGACCCGTACGCTTCCCGGGTGCTCGACCTGCTGACCGCGGCGGCCGCCGCCGCGGGCGTCTTCGCCGCCACCAACATCGACGACATCGTCGTGCTCACCGTGTTCTTCGTGGCGGCCCGCAGCACCGGGCGCCCCAGGCCCTGGCAGATCGTCGCCGGCCAGTACGCGGGCATCGGCGCGCTGGTCGGCGTGGCCGTGGTGGTCGCCGCCGGACTGCTCGTGGTGCCCGACCCGTGGACCGGCCTGCTCGGGTTGCTGCCGATCGCGCTGGGTGTCCGCGCCCTGCTGACCCGCCGGCCCGACGGCGACGAGCCGCCCGCCGTGGTGGGCGGCCTGCTCGGCGTGGCCGGCGTGACGGTGGCCAACGGCGCCGACAACATCGCGGTCTACGTGCCGGTGTTCCGCTCGCTCGACCCGGCCACCGGCCTGGTCTGGCTGCTGGTCTTCGCGGCCCTGGTGGCGGTCTGGTGCCTGGCCGCCGCACTGCTCGGCAGCCACCCCAGGGTCGTGACCCTGGTCGGCCGGGCCGGGCACTGGCTGGTCCCGGCCGTCTTCGTCGCCCTCGGCGTGGTCATCCTGACCACCTCCGGCGTCCTCCCCCGCCTGGTCCCCTGACCGGGGTCAGGCCAGTTCGACCAGTTCCAGGAGGTCGTCGGACCACGCGTCCTCGTCGCCGTCGGGGAGCAGGATGGCGCGGTCGGGCTTGAGCGCCAGCACCGCGCCCGGGTCGTGGGTGACCAGGACGATGGCGCCCGGGTAGCGGGCGATCGCGTCGAGCACCTGCTCGCGGCTGACCGGGTCGAGGTTGTTCGTCGGCTCGTCCAGCAGCAGCACGTTGGCGCCGGAGCACACCAGGGTGGCCAGGGCCAGCCGGGTCTTCTCGCCGCCGGAGAGCACCCCGGCCGGCTTGTCGACGTCCTCGCCGGAGAAGAGGAACGCGCCGAGGATCCGGCGCAGGTCCGTGTCGGTCTGCTCGGGCGCCGCGCTGCGCATGTGCTCCAGGATGGTGCGCTCGACGTCCAGCGTCTCGTGCTCCTGCGCGTAGTAGCCGAGCCGCAGGCCGTGCCCCGGGCGCACCTCGCCGGTGTCCGGTTCGAGCAGGCCGCCGAGCATCCGCAGCAGCGTGGTCTTGCCGGCGCCGTTGAGACCCAGGATGGCCACCCGGGAGCCGCGGTCCACCGCCACGTTGACGTCGGTGAAGATCTCCAGCGACCCGTACGACTTGGACAGGCCGGAGGCGGTGAGCGGCGTCTTGCCGCACGGCGCCGGGGTGGGGAAGCGCACCTTCGCCACCTTGTCGGCCACCCGGACGTCCTCCAGGCCGGACAGCAGCTTCTCGGCCCGCCGGGCCATGTTCTGCGCGGCGACAGTCTTGGTGGCCTTGGCCCGCATCTTGTCCGCCTGCGCCATCAGCGCGCCGGCCTTCTTCTCGGCGTTGGCCCGCTCCCGGCGGCGGCGCCGCTCGTCGGTCTCCCGCGCCTCCAGGTACGCCTTCCAGCCCAGGTTGTAGACGTCGACCACCGAGCGGGTGGCGTCCAGGAACCAGACCTTGTTGACCACCGCCTCGAGCAGGGACGCGTCGTGGGAGATCACGATGAGGCCGCCCTTGTGGTTGGCGAGGAAGCCGCGCAGCCAGGTGATCGAGTCGGCGTCGAGGTGGTTGGTCGGCTCGTCGAGCAGCAGGATGCCGCCGCCGTTCTCGCCGGCGTCGCGGAACAGGATCCGGGCGAGCTCGATGCGGCGGCGCTGGCCGCCGGAAAGGGTGCCGATGGTCTGGGCAAGGGCGCGGTCGGGCAAGCCGAGGTTGGCGCAGATCCGGGCCGCCTCCGCCTCGGCCGCGTAGCCGCCCAGCGAGGCGAACTGGTCCTCGAGCGCGCCGTAGCGGCGGACCAGCTTGTCGTCGGCGCCCTCGGCGAGCTTCTCCTCCAGCTCCTTCATCTGCGCCATGAGCACGTCCAGCCCGCGGGCCGACAGCACCCGGTCCCGCCCGGTGACCTCCAGGTCACCGGTGCGCGGGTCCTGCGGCAGGTAGCCGATCGCGCTGCGCCGGTCGATCTGACCGGCGTACGGCTGCCCCTCCCCCGCCAGCACCTTGAGGGTGGTGGTCTTGCCGGCGCCGTTGCGGCCGACCAGGCCGATCCGGTCACCCGGCTGCACCCGCAGCGTGGTGTCGGACAGCAGGATCCGGGAACCGGCGCGCAGTTCCAGGCCGGTGGCGTTGATCATTTCGGGGTACTCGCTCTCGGGGTTCGGCGAAGGCTGACTCAGGGCACGCGAAAGCGCCGGCGGGTCATCAGTTCCCGTCGGCGCGGGGCCGTTCAGCCTTCGCAGCGCAGCACGGGCCAATTGTACCGGGCGGCCCGCGGCGTGCCCGCCGGATTACCGCACAAGATCATCGGGTACCGAAAACCTCGTCCGGACCCGGTCCGGTACCGCAACCACCACACACGGACTAATCGGTGATCGGGGTCAACATGGAGCTGAACGAGAACGCGCGGGTCGACACCACCCAGGTGGAGGATCGGCGAGGGTCCGGCGGAGGCGGCGGGATGGGCATCCCGATCCCGATCGGCGGCGGCCGGGGCGGGATCGTGGGCCTCATCATCGCCGTCCTGGTCGCCCTGGTGGGCGGCGGTTTCGGGCTGAACGCGGCCACCAACGGCGGCGGCTCCGACCAGGGCGACAACACCTCGCTGGAGCAGAAGTGCTCGGCGCAGGACGCGCTGGAGCAGCTCGACTGCCGCAACACGCTCTACGTCAACTCGATCCAGGCGTACTGGCGGACCGCCCTGCCGGAGGTCTTCGGCGACCAGTACAAGCCGTCGAAGACCGTCTTCTTCAGCCAGAACGTGAGCACCGGCTGCGGCGCGGCCGACTCCGGCGTCGGCCCGTTCTACTGCCCGGCCGACGACCTGGTCTACATCGACCTCACCTTCTACCGCCTGCTCGCCGACCAGCTCGGCGCCCAGGGCGAGTTCGCCCAGCCGTACGTGCTGGCCCACGAGTACGGGCATCACGTGCAGGACCTGCTCGGCACCGAGGCGCAGATGCGCCGCCAGCAGCAGCGCGACCCGCAGAACGCCAACACCCTCTCGGTGAAGCTGGAGCTGCAGGCCGACTGCTACGCCGGGGCCTGGGCGAAGAACGCCACCGGCACCTCCGACGAGCAGGGCCAGAAGATCTTCAAGAGCATCACCGACCAGGACATCCAGCAGGCGATCGACACCGCCGAGAAGATCGGCGACGACGCGATCCAGCAGCGCTCCGGCCGGCCGGTGAACCCGGACGAGTTCACCCACGGCACCTCCGAGCAGCGCAAGCAGTGGTTCACCAAGGGCTTCTCCACCGGCGACCCGAAGGCCTGCGACACCTTCGGCGCCGGGCAGTAAACGGAACGGTTCGGCCCTCGGGCCGTCGGCCTGCCCGCCGGGACATCCGGCGGGGCGGGACGACGGCCCGATGTCGTGACCCCGGCGGGTCAGGCCGGCAGGGCCACCTGGCCCGGGGTGGACCGTGGGGTGGTGGTGCCGTCGCCCACCTTGATGGGATCTTTCCCGTTCAGCGGACCAGGATGTGGACCGCCCGGGCCGCCGAGACGGCAGCGACCAGGACCGCCTGCCGAGGCTCGGGCACGTCGAGGAGCCGGCCGGCGCGCAGCGCCGTGAGCGCGGCCAGCCGGCGATCGGCCAGCACCGTGTCCACCGCCCGCCGGTCCCCGCCGCAGACCAGGGCCGTCAGGGTCGGCGCCTCCGGCAGCAGCAGGCGTACGGCCAGCTCGGCCGCGTCGCCCAGCGCCGCCTTCGCCTGGTTGTCCCGGCGCCGGGCGAAGCGCTGCTGGGACCAGCCGCCGGCCGCGGTGCGCCCCTGCACGTACCGGGTGTCCACCTTGGAGACGACCAGCTCGGCGCCCTCGGCGACCCCGACCGCCACCGCGCCCTTGCGGGCCAGCAGCAGGCCGAGCCGACGGGGCGCACCGGCCGCGGCCACGAACCCGGGCACGTCGGCGGTCGCCGGAGCGCCGGGCGGGGTGTGCAGCTCGGCGGTGGCGCCGTCCGGGGCGGTGAGCAGCAGCCCGTACCCCTCGATCGTGGTGGTGGGCGGGCCGTGCCGGTCGGCGAAGCCCTCGACCCAGCGGGCGACGCGGGCCGGGTCGACATCGACCCACCGGCCGCCCCCGGCCGCGGGTCGGCTGCTCATGCGACGACGGTACGGCACCGGGAGGCGGCCGGACACCACGGGGAGAAACGGAACGCGGGAGGACACCGGTCCGGTGCCCTCCCGCGCCCTCCCGCCGTCAGTGGACGGTGAGGTTTCCGCTGGTCAGCTTCACTTCGGCGGTGCCGGCCCCCGTCCAGTCGGACGAGAACAGCAGCGCACCGCCCTGCCACAGGGTGATCCCGGCGCTGTCGTTGCGGCCGGGGACGCCCTTGTCGGTCACCGTCACGGCCAGGGTCAGCCCACCGGCCACCACCGTGCCGGTGCTGTCGACCAGGCTGGCCCGGTAGCGCACCTGGGCCGCCCCGCCGCTGCCGGTCAGGCCGACGCCCTCGACGGCGGTGCTCCGGATCTCGTACGTCCGGCCACCGGACCGGAAGCCGACGGTGGCGGAACCCGTCGGGCTCTTACCGGGCTGGGCCGCCTTCGCGACCAGGTCGACGGTCACCGGCGATCCGGTGGTCGCCGGGTACCGGCCGGCGGACCGGCCCGCGGCCAGCGCGCCCTCCCCCGTGAGGAACGACCCGTCGGAGGCCGCCACGGTCACCTGGGCGCTGGTGCCGCCCGTGTAGTGGCCGCCGACCGTCGCGGTGACGGTGTGGCTGCCCGCCGGCAGGGTGGCCTCGCAGGACGCGGACGCGCTGCTGCTGGCCTCGCCGAGCAGGTCCAGCACGCCGGTGCAGAGCGGCACGCCGCCCTCGGCGAACGTGACCGTGGCGGTGCGGATGTCCCCCGCCGTGGTGTCCGTCGCACCCGGCAACACGGCGCCGTCCCGGACGACGGCCCGCAGCAGGGCCCGGCCGGTTTCGCCGTTCGTGGTCACCAGCGTGTCACCGGCCCAGCTCGCCGCCGCGTCCTCGGCCTCGACCCGGATGGTGAACGAGGTGGCGGCCGCCAGGCCGGTGCCGTCGGTGACCGTCACGGTGACCGGGTAGTCCCCGGGCGCCGCGGTGGTGGTCCCGGTCACGCTCCAGCTCCGCGTACCCGGCGTGTCGTCGCCGGAGGTGGCCGACACGGCCAGGGACAGGCCGGCGGGCAGGCCCTCGACCGTCGGGGTCAGCTCCGCCCCGACCGTGTCCGCGTCGGTCGCGGTGACCGTGACCGTCGGCGCGAGCCCGTCGCTGTACTGGACGGCGGCCCCGCCCGCCGGGGCGTCGTTCGACACCACGGGCACGGCCCGGATGGTGAGGTCGGCGTCGTTGAGGTCGAAGAAGACGTTCCCGACCGCCTCGATCCGGATCCGCGCCTGCTTCGTCGCCACGTTCGGCAGGGTCACGGTCGCGCTGCCGGTGTTGGGGGTGCTTCCGGCCAGCACGTACGGGAAGGTCTTTCCGCCGTCGGCGGAGAGCGTGATCTTCACCTGGGCGGCGTTCACCGGCGCCACGTCGGTCCCGGCCACGTCCCAGGTGATCGCCTGCGTCGAGCCACCGTCCAGGACGGCGGCCGAGCCCTGCGAGGTGACCAGGAATGGCCCGGCGTCCGGTGCCAGCACCACGGCCACGTCGGCGCTGCCGACGCCACCACCACCCGGCCGCCCGTCCCGGGCGGTGAGCTTGAAGTGCATGGTGCGGTCGTTGGTGAACCCGACCCAGTCCCGGGTGGGCAGGAACTCCGAGTAGCAGTCGATGACCTCCGCCGGCACGTTGGTGGCACCACCGCTGGCTGGCGGCGCCGGCGCGGGCGGGCAGGCGCCGGTCCTGGCGTTCGTGTTGCCCGCCAGGATCTGCGTCAGGTCCGGGAACACCCGGGTCGGGTCGGCGGACACGGCGTTCAGGCCGGGCGAGTGGTACTTCAGGGTGTCACTCGGCGAGACGACGGCGGCCGTGCCGAACACCCGGAACAGCGGGCCGTTGACCTTGGTGTTGTTCATCAGCGCGGTGCCGGCGGCGCCGCCCCGGTCGTTCTGCTCCCACATATAGGTGACGGTGTCGCCGTCCGAGTCGGTGGCGCTGCCGGACAGGGCGAACGGGGTGCGCACCGGAATCGTGACGGTCGCCGGCACGGTGACCACCGGCGCGTGGTTGGCGGTCTCCTCGACCACGAAGCCGCCGTTGTCGATGGCGCCGCCCTTGGCGGTCTCGCCCACGAACCCGGACGCGCCGGAGAGGCCCGCCAGGGCGAGCGGGGCGACGTTGGTGGCGGCCAGGGTGCCACCGAAGGTGACCTGGAAGCCGGTGTCGGCGAGCACGCCGGTGCCGCCGAAGGCCGCCACGGTGACCGTCGCACCGGCCGGCCAGCCGGCGATCGCCTCGACGGCCGCCTTGATGCCGGCCGTGCTGTAGTTGGCTCCCCGCACGATCGGCGCGGACTCGACGCCGTTCCAGGACACCGTGAACGAGTCGCCGTTCGTGTCGAAGTCGCGCAGCGAGACCGTCTGCACCTCGTTGATGGCCGGGCGGGTCGAGGTGACGTAGTTGGTGATCTCGGTGTAGCTGCGGTGCGACCAGTACGGGTCGCTGTGCGGCTGGAGGTTGTCCTGCTGGCAGATCCCGGCGTAGGCCATGATGGACGACCCGCTGCCCGGCTCGTACGAGTTGGCCGCGCTCCGGTTGCCACCCGAGCAGTTCCACTGGTTGCCGTTGAAGGTGTGGTTGCCGGCGAACTGGTGGCCCATCTCGTGCGCCACGTAGTCCACCGCGTAGAAGTCACCGACCGGTGTGGGCAGACCGGTGCAGCCCTGGGCCTTGCCGTTGCCGCCGATGACGCCGAGGCTGGCCACGCCACCACCGTTGACACCGAGGCCGATGTGGCCGACGTCGTAGTTGCCGGCGCCGACGAGCTGGCCGAGCACGATGCGGTTGCGGCTGAGCGTGCCGCTGCCGCAGGAGCTCAGCTGGGCCGGGGTGAAGCAGGCCGCCGCACCGCACGGGCCGTTGGGCTCGGTGGCGAGCGCCGGGGTGTTGAGGTTGGTCTTCTCGGTGTCGTTGATCAGCACGAGCCGGATCGCGGTCTCGTCCTCGTAGATCTGCGTGACCCGGTTCATGAGGGTGACCTTGGCCGCGATGACGTTCTCCGCGCCGAAGAAGGTGGCGTAGGAGGGATCGGTCACGAGCGCCACCCGGTAGGTGCGCAGCAGCACCGTCGGTCCGGTGGGGACCTCGGTGGGCACCACACCCACCTCGCCTTCGAGGGCCTGGGCCGCCGCCATGACGTCCTCCCGCTCGACGAGGTCGCCGTGCGGGTTCTCCAGGTCCCGGACGAAGTAGCTCGCGTAGAGGCTCTGGTCCAGGTGGTAGTAGGGGTCGACGTACCAGTTCCCGGCCGCCGAGCGGACCGAGGCGTGGAAGCCGAGCGGCGTGAGGTCCGCGCGCAGGGTCGCGGTCGGGTCGTCCAGGCCCCGACCGGCGTACGTGGTGATCTCGGGGTGCGCCGCGGCCAGGCCGGCCTCCATGACGGGCGAGTCCACCAGCTCGAAGCGCTGGAACGTGCCGTTCGGCGCGGGCAGCGTCACGACCTGGGCCGGCGCGCGGAGGGACCGGTTCCGCTCCGGCGGCGCCTTGTCGAGCAGACCCTTCATGCTCTGCCGGTCCAGCGTGTACGTGGTCAGCCGCTCGGCGTGCACGGCCGCCTTGCGGCCGGCCTTGGTCGGTGCCGGCTTGCCGTCCACCTTGTGCCACGGGCCCCCGGCGGGCGGGGCCGCGCCGGCCGGGGCCGGAGCCGCCAGCGCCGGCAGCACCGCCGCGGCCAGCGCGGCGGCCAGGAGTCCTGCGAGGCGCCCGCGTCGTGCCCGACGGTCTGCCGACCGGCGCGGTCGTCGTAACAGAGTGATCATCAGTCGTCGTCCCCCTGCTCGGTGAGAGTGGGTGGAGCCGCGCCCGCCCCCCGGATTGACGGGACGTGCACGGATGATCCACAGATGGTCACAGACCCTAGGCGGACCAGGGATTTCTTCACATCGGCCGGACAGCCGACACTCCTGACAGGACGAGGGTCGCCGCTGGTCAGCCCAGCAGGGTGGCGACGGCGAGCGCGGCGATGATCGTGCTGGACGCCAGCGCGGTCACCAGGCGGCCCCTCGGTCCGGTGAGGACCCGGCCGACCAGGGTGCCGCCGCCGGCGATCAGCAACTGCCAGCTGGCCGAGGCCAGGAAGGCGCCGAGCACGAAGAGCGCCGCGCCCACGGGGTCCTGGCCGGTCGCGTCGTTGCGCCCGAGGACGAGCGCGGCGAAGTAGATGACGGTGGCCGGGTTGAGCAGGGTCAGGGCCAGGATGCCGCCGAACGCCCGCCCCGCGGTGTCCAGGCCCCGGTTGACGGCGGCGGCCCGGGCCTCGGCGCGGGAGCGCAGCGCCCGCCACGCGCCGTGCGCGGCGAGGGCGAACAGCACCGCCGCGGCGACGAGCCGCAGCGGTGCGGCGATCGGCGCGAGCACGGCGGCGACGGCTGCGCCACCCAGCACCGCCACCGCCGCGTAGAGGCCGTCGGCGGTGGCGACCCCGAGCGCGGCGGCCGCGCCGACCCGGAACGAGGTGCGGGCGCTGAGCCCGAGGATGAGGATCGCGATGGCGCCGACCGGCACGGCGACGCCGTAGCCGGCCACCAGACCGGCGAGGAACGCCCCGGTCACGACGGTGGGCGGCGGGTCGAGGCGGCCGGCGGCAGGGTGCGCTGTCGACGCGCGGCAGTGGCCGCACGGACAGAAACCTGCTTCGGGTACGCCTCGATCACGCGCCCATCCTGCACTCCACTCCCCCGCCCCGCCACCCGATTTCCGCACCCGCACACACCTCGCCGAGCCGGAGCCGATCAAGCCGGTGCGAGGAGCCCGTGCCGAGACGCGTCGAGCGCGGCACCCGCACGGGTGTCGCGCTCGATGGGACCGGGGAACCGGTCAGACGTTGAAGCCGAGGGAACGGAGCTGGTCCCGGCCCTCGTCGGTGATCTTGTCAGGGCCCCACGGCGGCAGCCACACCCAGTTGATCCGGATGTCGCTGACCAGTCCGCCGCCCGGGCCGGTGGTCAGCGCCTGCCGGGCCTGGTCCTCGATCACGTCGGTGAGCGGGCAGGCCGCCGAGGTCAGCGTCATGTCCAGGGTGGCCACGTTCTGGTCGTCGACGTGGACGCCGTACACCAGGCCCAGGTCGACCACGTTGATGCCCAGCTCCGGGTCGACGACGTCCTTCATCGCCTCTTCGATGTCGCCGATCGCGGCCTTGCCGCCGGCCGCCGGCGTGGTGGCGGTCTCTTCGCTGCTCATGCCTTCACCTCCGGGCTCACGCCCACCCCGGCGCGTGCCGCGGCGTCCTTGAACGCCATCCACGACAGCAGCGCGCATTTCACCCGGGCCGGATAGCGCGCGACACCCGCGAACGCCACCCCGTCTCCGAGCACCTCCTCGTCCGGCGTGACCTGGCCACGCCCGGACATCAACTCGACGAACGCCTCGTGCACCGTGGCGGCGTCGTCGGCGGCCCGGCCGCGCAGCAGCTCGTGCAGCACGCTGGCCGACGCCTGGCTGATCGAGCAGCCCATCCCGTCGTACGAGATGTCGGTGAACACCTTGCCGTCGGTGGTCACCCGCACGGTGATCTCGTCGCCGCAGGTCGGGTTGACGTGGTGCGCCTCGCCGACCCGGGCGGCCGGATCCGTCGCGTCCCGCAGGCCGCGGCCGTGCGGGTGCTTGTAGTGGTCCAGGATGATCTCCTGGTAGAGCTGGTCGAGCTGCATCAGTCGAACACCTTCCGCACCTGCTCGAGGCCGGCCACCAGCGCGTCGATCTCCTCGGTCGTGGTGTACAGGTAGAACGACGCCCGGGTCATGGCCGGCACGCCGAACCGGGTGCACACCGGCTTCGCGCAGTGGTGTCCCACCCGGACCTGCACGCCGAGCGAGTCGAGCACCTGCCCGACGTCGTGCGGGTGCACGTCGCCGAGCGCGAAGGAGATCGTCCCGCCCCGGCCGACCGGCACGTTCGGGCCGAAGACGCGCAGCCCCGGCACGGTGGCGAGGGCGTCCAGCGCGTACGCCGTCAGCTCCTTCTCGTGCCACTGGATGGCCCGCATCCCGATGCCGGTGAGGTAGTCCACCGCCGCACCGAGCGCGACCGCCTCGGCGATCGGCGGGGTGCCCGCCTCGAAGCGGGCCGGCGGCGCCGCGAACGTCGAGCGGGCCATCGTCACGGTCTCGATCATCGAGCCGCCGCCGAACACCGGGGGCATGGCGGCGAGCAGCTCGCTCCGCCCCCAGAGCACGCCGATGCCGGTCGGGCCGCACATCTTGTGGCCGGTGAAGACGATGAAGTCCGCGTCGTAGTCGACCACGTCCATGGGCAGGTGCGGCACCGACTGCGAGCAGTCGAGCAGCAGCAGGGCGCCCACCTCGCGGACCCGCTGGGTGATCCGCGCGGTGGCGTTGACCGTGCCGAGGATGTTGGACATGTGCACCAGCGAGACGATCTTCGTCCGTTCGGTGACCAGGTCGTCCAGGCCGGACTCGTCGAGCCGGCCGTGGTCGGTGACCGGGAACCAGCGCAGGGTCGCGCCGGTCCGCTCCGCGAGGAGCTGCCACGGCACGATGTTCGAGTGGTGCTCCATCTCGGAGATCACGATCTCGTCACCGGGCCCGATGCGGAACCGGGGGTCGGCGTCCGGGCGCAGCGAGGCGTTGGAGAACGCGTACGCCACCAGGTTGATCGCCTCGGTGGAGTTCTTGGTGAAGACCACCTCGTCCACGCTGGGCGCGTTGATGAACGCGGCGATCTTCGCCCGGGCGCCCTCGTACGCCTCCGTCGCCTCGGTCCCCAGCGTGTGCACCGAGCGCGACACGTTGGCGTTGTGCCGCGCGTAGTGCTCGGCGAGCACGTCGAGCACCTGCCGCGGCTTGTGCGACGTGTTGGCGCTGTCGAGGTAGACCAGCGGGTGCCCGTTGACCTCCCGGTCGAGGATCGGGAAGTCGGCGCGCACCCGGGCCACGTCGAAGCGGGGCACGTCGTCGTACTGCGGCATGCCCGACGGGATCGCGATCGAGGTCATCGGAGGTCAGGCCCGCGCCGAGCCGGCCCCGGCGACGTACCGCTCGTAGCCCTCTTCCTCGAGCTTGTCGGCCAGCTCCGGGCCGCCCTGCTCGACGATCCGGCCGGCCACGAAGACGTGCACGAAGTCGGGCTTGATGTAGCGCAGGATCCGCGTGTAGTGGGTGATCAGCAGCAGGCCGCTGTCGCCGGTGTCGCGCACCCGGTTGACGCCCTCGCTGACCACGCGCAGCGCGTCCACGTCGAGGCCGGAGTCGGTCTCGTCGAGGATGGCCATCTTCGGCTTGAGCAGCTCCAGCTGCACGATCTCGTGCCGCTTCTTCTCACCGCCGGAGAAGCCCTCGTTGACGTTGCGCTGGGCGAACGCCGGGTCCATCTGGAGCTTCTCCATGGCGCCGCGCAGCTCGCCGGCCCAGGTGCGCAGCTTCGGCGCCTCGCCGTCGATGGCGGTCTTGGCGGTACGCAGGAAGTTGGCCACCGAGACGCCGGGAACCTCGACCGGGTACTGCATGGCCAGGAAGAGGCCGGCGCGGGCCCGCTCGTCGACGGACATGGCCAGCACGTCCTCGCCGTCGAGGGTCACCGAGCCGCCGGTGATCTCGTACTTGGGGTGACCGGCGATCGAGTACGCCAGGGTCGACTTGCCGGAGCCGTTCGGGCCCATGATCGCGTGGGTCTCGCCCGACTTCACGGTCAGGTCCACGCCGGCCAGGATCGGCTTGAGCTCACCCTCGGGCAGCTTGACCGACACCTTCAGGTCGCGGATCTCCAGGGTGCTCATCAGCGGGTCACTCCATTGCTCGGCGTCAGGCTGACGTAGATGTCGCCGTCGCGGACTTCGACGGGATAGACGGGAACGGGTTCGGTGGCGGGCAGCCCGGTGGGCTCGCCGGTCCGTAGGTCGAAACGGGATCCGTGCAGCCAGCATTCCAGCGTGCACCCGTCGACCTCGCCCTCGGAGAGGGCCACCGCGGCGTGCGAGCACTCGTCGTACACGGCGTAGAACGCGTCGTCCTCGCCGTGCACGATCGCGATCTGCGTGCCGTCGACGTCGGCGCTGATCGCGGTGCCCTTCGGCACGTCCTCGGTGGAGCAGATCTTGATCATCAGGCGCCGGCCTTCGCGAGGCGGGCCTCGATGGCGTCGCCGAGCCGCTCGCGCAGCTCGTCGACCGGGATCTTGTTGATCAGCTCGGCGAAGAAGCCGCGAACCACCAGGCGGCGGGCCTCGGCCTCCGGGATGCCCCGGGCCATGAGGTAGAAGAGCTGCTCGTCGTCGAAGCGGCCGGTCGCGCTGGCGTGCCCGGCACCGGCGATCTCGCCGGTCTCGATCTCCAGGTTGGGGACCGAGTCCGCCCGGGCGCCGTCGGTGAGCAGCAGGTTCCGGTTGATCTCGTACGTGTCGGTGCCGGTCGCCTCGGCCCGGATCAGCACGTCACCGACCCAGACGGTGTGCGCGCTGTCGCCCTGCAGGGCGCCCCGGTAGCCCACGTAGCTGCGGCAGTCCGGCACGGTGTGGTCGACGAGCTGCCGGTGCTCCAGGTGCTGGCCGGAGTCGGCGAAGTAGACGCCGTACAGCTCGGCCTCGCCGCCGCGCTGGGTGTACTCCACCGAGGTGTACTGCCGGACCAGGTCGCCACCGAGGCTGACCTGGACGTGCACCACCTTGGCGTCGCGGCCCAGCTTCACCTTGAGGTGCTGCGCCTGCACGGCGTCGCCGGCCCAGTCGGCGACGGTGACCAGGGTCAGCTTCGCCCCGTCGGCCACCGCCACCTCGACGTTGTCGGCCAGGGTGGCCGACCCGACGTGCTCCAGCACCAGGGTCACCTCGGCGAACCGGCCCACCTCGACGAAGGTGTGGCCGAGCGCGAGCGCGTCGGCGCCGCCGCCGACCACCCGCAGGCTCACCGGCGTCTCGACCACGGCGTCCCGGGCGACCTGCACCAGCAGCGCCTCGTCCACCCCGCCGTACGCCAGCGCGCTGATCCGGTCGAACGGGGTGAGCACGCTGCCCACCCGCGGGTCGTCCTTGCCGATCCGGCCGACGGTGACGCCCTCGGGCAGGTCACCGTGCTCGTGGCGGACCGTGCCGGTGGCGGCCTGCGCCTCGCCGGCCAGGCCGCGCAGGCGCTTGAGCGGGGTGAAGCGCCACTCCTCCTCCAGGCCCGTGAGGGCCGGGAAGTCGGCGACGTCGTACGAGCGGAGCGCCTGCGACTTGGTCGCGGGCGGCGCGGAAGCCTGGGTAGTCATCTCTTCCTTGGTCTGTTCAGCGACGACGGTCTGGTGCTGGGTGGACGGGTCGGCGTCAGCCGACCGCGCCCTCCATCTGGAGCTCGATCAGGCGGTTGAGCTCCAGGGCGTACTCCATCGGGAGCTCCTTGGCGATCGGCTCGATGAAGCCGCGCACGATCATGGCCATCGCCTCGTCCTCGCTCAGGCCCCGGCTCATCAGGTAGAAGAGCTGGTCGTCGCTGATCTTGGAGACGGTCGCCTCGTGCCCCATCGACACGTCGTCCTCGCGGATGTCGACGTAGGGGTAGGTGTCGGAGCGGGAGATGGTGTCGACCAGCAGCGCGTCGCACTTGACCGTGCTGCGGCTGCTGTGCGAGCCCTCCAGCACCTGCACCAGGCCCCGGTAGGAGGTGCGGCCACCGCCCCGGGCGATCGACTTCGACACGATGGTCGAGGAGGTGTGCGGGGCGGCGTGCACCATCTTGGCGCCCGCGTCCTGGTGCTGGCCCTCGCCGGCCATGGCCACCGAGAGCACCTCGCCCTTGGCGTGCTCGCCGGTCATGTAGACCGCCGGGTACTTCATGGTGACCTTGGAGCCGATGTTGCCGTCGACCCATTCCATGGTCGCGCCCTCGTGGCAGACGGCGCGCTTGGTCACCAGGTTGTAGACGTTGTTCGACCAGTTCTGGATGGTCGTGTAGCGGCACCGGGCATTCTTCTTGACGATGATCTCCACGACCGCGCTGTGCAGCGAGTCCGAGGAGTAGAGCGGCGCGGTGCAGCCCTCGACGTAGTGCACGTACGCACCCTCGTCGACGATGATCAGCGTCCGCTCGAACTGGCCCATGTTCTCCGTGTTGATCCGGAAGTAGGCCTGCAGCGGGATCTCCACGTGCACGCCCTTCGGCACGTAGATGAACGAGCCACCGGACCAGACGGAGGTGTTCAGCGCGGCGAACTTGTTGTCGCCGACCGGGATCACCGTGCCGAAGTACTCCTTGAAGATGTCCTCGTGCTCGCGCAGCGCGGTGTCGGTGTCCAGGAAGATGACACCCTGCTCCTCGAGGTCCTCACGGATCTTGTGGTAGACGACCTCGGACTCGTACTGCGCCGCGACGCCCGCGACCAGCCGCTGCTTCTCCGCCTCGGGGATGCCCAGCCGGTCGTAGGTGTTCTTGATGTCCTCGGGCAGGTCCTCCCAGCTGGTGGCCTGCTTCTCGGTGGACCGCACGAAGTACTTGATGTTGTCGAAGTCGATCCCGGTGAGGTCCGCGCCCCAGGCCGGCATCGGCTTGCGGCCGAACAGCCGCAGGCCCTTCAGGCGCAGGTCGAGCATCCAGGCCGGCTCGTTCTTCTTGGCCGAGATGTCCCGCACCACCGCCTCGTTGAGGCCGCGCTGGGCGGACGCCCCCGCGACGTCGGGGTCGGCCCAGCCGTACTCGTAGCGACCCAGAGCGGCGAGCTGCTCCTCCTGGGTCAGGGGCTGGACGATCTGCTCGGTCATCTATCTGTCCTCACAGTGGTGACGGTGTTACCGGACTGGGCACGCGGCTGGGTGGGAATGTGCGTGGTGCACACCCCGTCGCCGTGCGCGATGGTGGCCAGGCGCTGCACGTGGGTGCCGACCAGACGGGAGATCACCGCGGTCTCGGCCTCGCACAGCTGGGGGAACTCGGCGGCCACGTGCGCCACCGGGCAGTGGTGCTGGCACAGCTGGCCGCCGGAGGCGATCGTGGACGCGTTGGCAGCGTAGCCCTCGGCGGTCAGCGCCCCCGCGAGCGCCTCCGCCCGGGCGAGCGGGTCGGTGCCGGCGTCCTCCATGGCGGCGCGGCAGCGCTCCTCCAGCGCGGTCACCTGCTCGGCGGCGAACGCCTCGACGGCCTGGGAGCCGCCGGTGCGGGAGATCCAGCGCAGGGCGGCGGTGGCGATGTTGTCGTAGTGGTGGGTGCCGCAGCGCACCCGGGCCGCCTCGGTCAGCACGAAGACCCGGGCCGGCCGGCCCCGGCCCCGGCTGCCCCGCACGACCTGCTCGCGGGCCTCCACGTCGCCGTCGGCGAGCATGGCGTCGAGGTGCCGGCGGATCGCGGCGGGGCTGAGCCCGAGCGCCGAGCCGAGCTGGCCGGCGGTGGTCGCGCCCCGCTCCAGCAGCAGCTGGGTGACGCGATCCCGGGTGGAGAGATCTGCGGACGCGACGGAACTGGCGACCGGAGTGGTCGCCGACTGGTGCCCGGTAGGCGCCGCCGCGTTTTTCACAACGCCAACGTTACGTAAATCGCCGGAGGCCCGCAAACCCGGGGTCCGGTGATCCCGACCACCGGTGTCGCGGAGTCACCCGATCGGGATCAACTACGGTGCGTAGGATTCGCTCCGTGAAGGCTTCCGTCCGGTTCCCGGTCTCCCCCACGCTGCTGCGCCGCCTCGCGTACACCTCGATCATCGCGAACGTGGCGATCGTGGTCACCGGCGGGGGTGTCCGGCTCACCCGCTCCGGGCTCGGCTGCCCGACCTGGCCCCGGTGCACCGACGAGTCGTACATCGCCACGCCGGAGATGGGCGTCAACGGGGCGATCGAGTTCGGCAACCGCCTGCTCACCTTCGCCGTGGGCGTCATCGCGCTGGCCGTGGTGCTCGCCGTGCTGGCCCAGCGGACCCGCCCGCGGGGGCTGCTGCCGCTGTCGATCGGCGTGCTGTTCGGCATCCCCGCCCAGGCCGTCATCGGTGGCATCACCGTGCTCACCAACCTCAACCCGTGGGTGGTCGGCCTGCACTTCCTCGCCTCGATGGCGGTGATCGCCGCCGCGTACGCGTGCTGGAAGCGGACCACGGAGCCGGACGGGCCGGTGACGCCGACCGTGCCGGCGCCGCTGCGTACCCTCGCCGGCCTCACGACCGTGGTGAGCGCGGCCGTGCTGGTGGTCGGCACCTGGGTGACCGGCAGCGGGCCGCACGCGGGCGACCAGGGCGCGGCCCGCAACGGCCTGGACCCGGAGGCGATCTCCCAGGTGCACGCCGACGGGGTGTTCCTGCTGATCGGTCTCTCGGTGGCGCTGTTCTTCGCGTTCCGCGCGGTGGGCGCCGCCGGGGCCGCCCGGGCCGCCGGCGTCCTGGTCGCGGTCGAGCTGGGCCAGGGCCTGATCGGCTTCGTGCAGTACTTCACCCACCTGCCCGCCGTGCTGGTCGCCGCGCACATGCTCGGCTCCTGCCTGGTGCTGCTGGCGACCCTGGGCGTGCTCTGGGCCACCCGGGAGCGGCGCCCCGCCGCACCGCCGGCGCCGGCCACGACGGCCACCCCGGCGAACGAGCCGGTCACCGCCGCCGTCTGAGGCCCCCGGCCGGGCCGGGTCACGGGCCGGCTGAAGCCCCCGGCCGGCGGTCACCCGCCGCCCGAGGCCGCCGCCCGGGGCGCGGCCGGCGTTACCCCCCGTCGGCAGCGGGAATGCGGTCCGCGCACGGACCGTCCGAGGGGAGCCGCCGGTGTCGCGCAAGGGCCTGTCCACGACCGTCCCGCAGCGGCTGACGCCGGTGGCCGGGGCGCCGCTGTGGTGCGACGCCCACGACTTCGGGATCACCGGCGACGGTGTGACCAACGACCAGCCGGCCCTGGCCGCGCTGGTGGACCGGCTGGGCGAGGGGTACGACGCCGACGGCCGGGCCCGGGTCATCTACTGCCCGCCGGGCATCTACTCGATCCGGGACGCCGGCACCGTCTGGCGCAGCGGTGTGTCGCTGATCGGCGCCGGGCCGGCGGCCACCCGGTTCCTGCTCAGCAACGAGGGCAACCGGAACGACCCCGTCCCGCTGGCGTTCTGGACCACCGTGCAGCACGGCGCGGACCGGGACCGGCACATCGCCGACTGCACCTTCGCCGACTTCGAGATCGACGGCTCCGGCGTCGGCCTGACCCAGTACAACTACCTGGCCAAGGGCCTCGGCCTCCAGTACGTGGTGCGCGGCGTCTTCCGCAACCTCTACATCCACCACACCGGCGCGACCGGCCTGGGCTGCGACTTCCTCCAGGACAGCCTGATCGACGGGGTGGTCGTGGTGGGCTGCGGCCGGCTGGACAACGGCGAGCAGATGGGCGGCGCGGGCATCGGCGTCGGTATCGGCGGCTGGGGCGACGTGGAGCGGCTCACCATCGCCAACTGCACCACCCTCGGCAACGGGACCAACGGGATCTTCCTGGAGCTGCAGAAGGACTACTGGCCGCCGCCGCGCGGCTTCCGCATCGTCGGGTGCCACAGCCAGGCGAACCGGTTCGGCATCTCCGACTGGGGCGCCGACGGGCTGATCGTCTCGGCCTGCACCCTCACGAACAACCTGGAGGCGGGGTTCGACGTCTCGGCCAACGGCACGGCCGGGATCGCCGGCCGCGGCGGGCTGCTGGTCGACTGCGTGATCGACCGCAACGTCGGCGACGGGATCAGCATGGGCAACACCCCCGGCCCGTACGTGGTCCGGGGCAACCGGATCAGCCGCAACGGCGGCTACGGCTACCACGAGCACGACCTGGGCCACGGGTACCGGGGCGCGGCGACGGACGTGGTGATCCAGGGCAACGACATCTGGGACAACGCGCTGGACGGCATCCGGATCGACCGGCCGATGAGCGACGCCGCGGTGGTGGACAACCGGATCCGCGACAACGGGCGCCGGTCCGCGCCGCCGTGCCGCGGCTCCGGCCCCACCGTGCGGTACACGCCGCGCCGGGTCACCGACGGGTCGGCGGACTGGCCGCCCGGCGGGCACCGGGGCAAGGTCCTGCGGGTCGACTCCCGGACCGCGGTGGTGGCCGACAACACCGGCCAGGAGCTCTCCCTGGCCGAGGTGCGGCCCGACGGGGCCACCGGCTGGAACGAGGCCGTCCCGGCGCCCGGGACGCCGTACGAGCTGCCCGCCGGGCCGCCGGAGCGCGCGGGGATCGCCATCAACGCGCCGTTCGACTCCGCCACGGTGCGGGGCAACCGGATCTGGCACCGGGACGAGCACACCCAGACCTACGGGCTCTGGATCACCGGGGCGGGCAGTTGCGTGTCCTGCCGGGTGGCGGACAACGACCTCGCCGGGAACGAGAGCGCCGTCCGGCTGGACACCCCGCCGATCGGCGGTCGCTGGGAACGCAACCACTGCGACGGGGAGTGACGCCGGCTCCGGCCCGCGCGGCGCGGGCCGGAGCGCGGGTCAGGACCGCCGGGCCAGGTGGGTGGCGATCGCCGCGGCGAGCCGGTCCGGCGCGCCGTCGGCGTGGCCGACGAACAGGCTCGGCTCGGTCAGCTCCAGCTCGACGAGCACGGGTGCCCCGGCCGGGCCGGGGATCAGGTCCACCCGGGCGTAGAGCAGCCGGTCGGTGCCGCCGGGCACGACGGCCAGGGTCTTCTCCGCGGTGTCGAGCTGCTCCGGGGTGGCCGTCCGGGCGTCGATCCGCTCCTCCTTGTAGAGCTCGGCCACGCCCCGGTCGGGCCCGGTCAGCATCGGCCCCTTGCGGATCGCGTGGCTGAACGCCAGGCCGTCGGGCCCGGCCAGGAAGAGCAGCGCGGTCTCCCCGGCCGTGTCCACGGCCGAGAGGTACGGCTGGACCATGGTGACCCGGCCGGCGGCGGAGAGCCGCCGGACGTGGGCCACCGCCAGTTCCCGGTGCTCCGGGTCGGCCAGGTCGTACCGGCCGGTGTCCTGGCTGCCGGCGCTGACCGCCGGCTTGATCACGTACTCCCCGGTGCCGGCGGGCGGGGCCCACTCGTCGCCGGGCTCGACCCAGGCGGTCGGCACGGTGGGCACCCCGGCCGCGGACAGCTCGGCCAGGTAGCGCTTGTCGGTGTTCCAGGCGACCACGTCGGCCGGGTTGACCAGCGTGGGGACGGTACGTGCCCAGGCGACGAACTCGTCGCGGCGCAGCGCGTAGTCCCAGGGCGAGCGGAGCACGACCAGGTCGTAGCCGGACCAGTCGACGGCCGGGTCGTCCCAGACCACCGCCTCGGCGGCGATGCCGCGGGCGGCGAGCGGGTCGAGCGCGAGCCGGTCGTCCGGGTCGAGGTCGGGCAGGGCCGTGCAGGTGACGAGAGCGACCCGGGGTTCCCCCCGGGCCGGCTGGTGGTGGTTGGTCAATTTATGTCAACGGGCCATCGTGCGCCGGGCCATCGACCGCCAGAGGTCGTTGCTCGGACGCATCTGGTCCATCAGCTCACGCTCCCAGGCGTTCTCGACGGCGACCCCTGCGGTGGCGCAGGCCTGCCGTGCGATGTCGGTGCCGTCGGCGAACTGATCGGCCCACGCCCCGTCGGAACCCACGAGGACGATGCGTGCACCGCGCTTGCCGACGTACTCGATGACCGCCTTCGCCCCGCCGTGTCCGGCGGCGAACGACTTGATGCCCGCGACCAGGCCGTTGGGGGCCTGTTCGGAGGTCTTGTCAGCCGTGAGCGTCGTATCGGAACCATCTGCCATGACGCGAAGCCTAAGCAGACATCCACCCGGATGTGCGAGAACGATGAACTGAATGTGATGCCAATTACCTAGAGGTTTAAGGAAGACCACAGGTAATTCGCCCGTACATGTCGACTATGCCTGCCCAAACCGGGCGGGGGAGATCGTCACAGTCTGTCCGGGTTGAGCCCGTCCGGCTCAGGCCGAAAAAAATTCTGATGAAATCCGCGACAGGGGGAACTCATCCACCCCGGTCAGCGCCGGAAACCGGACTAGATCAGGGCGTCGAGCGCGACGGCCGCGAACAGGATGGTGAGGTAGGTGGTGGACCAGTGGAAGAGCCGCATCGGCTTGACCGCCTCGCCGCGCGCCGCGCGCCGGCAGAGCTTGTGCGCCTCGACGACGAAGATCCCGCCGACCACCAGCGCGGTGACGCCGTAGATCGGGCTCATCCCGAGCGGCCACACCGCGAGCGAGGACAGCAGGGTCAGCCAGGAGAAGAGGATGATCTCCGCATTGACCCGGCGGACCGAGGCCACCACCGGCAGCATGGGGATGCCGGCCCGCGCGTAGTCGGCCTTGTACTTGATCGCCAGCGCGTAGAAGTGCGGCATCTGCCAGAAGAAGACCACCGCGAACAGGCCCCACGCGGCCGGCGCCAAAGAGCCGGTGACCGCCGCCCAGCCGATCAGCACCGGCGCGGCCCCGCAGGCGCCGCCCCAGAAGGTGTTGGCGGCCGTGGTGCGCTTCAGCCAGAGCGTGTAGACCAGGTCGTAGTAGGCGATCGCCGCCAGGGTCAGCCCGGCGGCCAGCCAGTTGGTGGTGGCGGCCATCAGCGCCACCGAGACCACGGCGAGCACCAGGCCGAAGATCAGCGCGCTGCGCGGCGACACGGTGTGCGCGGGCAGCGGCCGGCGCTTGGTGCGCCGCATCAGCTGGTCGATGTCGCGGTCGATGTAGCAGTTGAGCACGCTGGCCGCCCCCGCGGCGAGCGAGCCGCCCACCAGCACCACGGCCACCAGCCAGAGGGCCGGCATGCCGCCGTCGGCCAGCATCATGGCCGGCACGGTGGTGACCAGCAGCAGCTCGACGATCCGCGGCTTGGTGAGCGCCACGTACGCGGCCACCACGGCCCGTACGTCCCGCCGGCCGGTCGCCCGCGCCTCCGCCACGCGCACCGGCGGGTGCCCGGCAGAGTCGCTGACGGGGCGCTCGGTGATCATGCTCACGGATTGCCACCTTCCGGCTTCGGCGGGGGAGGTCGGTGTCGGCTCGGACCCGTCCGGGTCCACACACCGCCCCACACACTACGCGGCGTCGTTTTGGCTGCCCCGGAGACCCGGCAACGGTGCGGGCCGTCACATCCCGGGTTGAACGGCTGATCCGGTCGGAGCCGTACAGACCAGCATGCAGAGATCCCCGGGCGGACGTTTAGGGCCGCTCGATAGGGTCATCAGTGAGGGTTCCGCCCATCTGCCGAGGAGCACAACCATCGTGGCTGCCAACCGACCCGAGCTTCCCGCTCTCAACTGGTCCGACCTCGACCGCAGGGCCGTCGACACGGTCCGCGTGCTGGCCATGGACGCCGTGGAGAAATCCGGCAACGGCCACCCCGGCACGGCCATGAGCCTCGCCCCGGCGGCCTACCTGCTCTTCAACCGGGTCATGCGGCACAACCCGGCCGACCCGAACTGGCCCGGCCGCGACCGCTTCGTGCTGTCCGCCGGGCACTCCAGCCTCACCCTCTACATCCAGCTCTTCCTCTCCGGCTACCCGCTGGCCCTGGACGACCTCAAGGCGCTGCGGCAGTGGGGCTCGCTCACCCCGGGCCACCCGGAGCACGGCCACACGCCGGGCGTGGAGACCACCACCGGCCCGCTCGGGCAGGGCCTCGGCAACGCGGTCGGCATGGCCATGGCGGCCCGCCGCGAGCGCGGCCTGTTCGACCCGGACCCGGACCGGGCCGACTCCCCGTTCCGCCACGACATCTGGTGCATCGCCTCGGACGGTGACATCGAGGAGGGCATCAGCCACGAGGCGAGCGCCCTCGCCGGCCACCAGCAGCTCGGCAACCTCTGCGTGATCTACGACGACAACGAGATCTCGATCGAGGACGACACCCGCATCGCCAAGAGCGAGGACGTGGCCGCCCGCTACGAGGCGTACGGCTGGCACGTCCAGACGGTCGACTGGCGCCGCGGCGACGCCGACCAGGGCGACTACCACGAGGACGTCGAGGCGCTCCACGACGCGCTGCTGGCCGCCCGGGCGGAGACCGGCCGCCCCTCCTTCATCGCCCTGCGCACGATCATCGGCTGGCCCGCGCCCAACAAGCAGAACACCGGCAAGATCCACGGCTCGGCGCTCGGCGCCGACGAGGTGAAGGCCACCAAGCAGATCCTCGGCTTCGACCCGGAGCGCACCTTCCAGGTCGACGACGAGGTGCTCAAGCACGCCCGCCAGGTCATGGAGCGGGGCGCCGAGGCGCAGGCGGCGTGGACCACCGCGTTCGACGCGTGGGCGGAGGCCAACCCGGAGCGCAAGGCGCTGTGGGAGCGGATGTCCACCCGTACGCTCCCGCAGGGCTGGACCGACGCGCTGCCCACCTTCCCGGCCGACGCCAAGGGCGTGGCCACCCGGGCCGCCTCCGGCAAGGTCCTGGAGGCCCTGGCCCCGGTGCTGCCCGAGCTGTGGGGCGGCTCCGCCGACCTGGCGGAGAGCAACAACACCACGATGAAGGGCGAGCCGTCCTTCATCCCGTCGGAGCACGCGACCAAGGACTTCCCGGGCGACGAGTACGGTCGCACGCTGCACTTCGGCATCCGCGAGCACGCCATGGGCGCGATCCTGAACGGCATCGCCCTGCACGGCGGCACCCGGCCGTACGGCGGCACGTTCCTCGTGTTCAGCGACTACATGCGCCCGTCGGTGCGGCTCGCCGCGCTCATGAAGCTGCCGGTCACCTACGTCTGGACGCACGACTCGATCGGCCTCGGCGAGGACGGCCCGACCCACCAGCCGGTGGAGCACCTGACCGCGCTGCGCGCCATCCCCGGCCTCGACGTGGTCCGCCCGGCCGACGCCAACGAGACCGTGTGGGCGTGGCGGCAGGCCCTGGAGCACACCGACCGGCCGACCGCGCTGGCGCTCAGCCGGCAGGCGCTGCCGACCGTCGACCGCACCGAGCTGGCCGGCGCCGAGGGCGTCGCGAAGGGCGGCTACGTGCTGGCCGAGGCGTCGGGCGGCAGGCCACAGGTGATCATCATCGGCACCGGCTCCGAGGTGCAGCTCTGCCTCACCGCCCGGGAGCGGCTGGAGGCCGACGGCACCCCCACCCGGGTCGTCTCGATGCCCTGCCAGGAGTGGTTCTTCGAGCAGGACGAGGCCTACCGGGAGTCGGTGCTGCCGCGCGGGGTAAAGGCACGGGTGAGCGTGGAAGCGGGCATCGCCATGTCCTGGCGGGCGATCGTCGGGGACAGCGGCGAGTGCGTGAGCCTCGAGCACTACGGGGCGAGCGCGCCGCACACCGTGCTCTTCGAGCAGTTCGGGTTCACCCCCGACCGGATCGTGGCCGCCGCGCACGCGGCGCTGACCCGGGTGGGCGACATCACCGGTTTCACGACCGGCAACTGAGGGGAGCGTGGGCAGCATGACGGACAGGCTGAGCGAGCTCCAGGCCGCCGGTGTGGCGATCTGGCTCGACGATCTTTCCCGGGTACGGCTGAGCTCCGGCGGGCTGGACAAGCTCCGCCGCGAGTCGCACGTGGCCGGGGTGACCACCAACCCGACGATCTTCGCCAAGGCGCTCAGTGACGCCGACGAGTACAACTGGCAGCTGCGCGACCTCGCCATCCGTGGCATCGAGGTCGAGGAGGCGGTCCGCATGCTCACCACGTACGACGTGCGGTGGGCCTGCGACGTGATGCGCCCCTCCTACGACAAGAGCGCCGGGGTGGACGGCCGGGTGTCGATCGAGGTCGACCCGCGGCTGGCCCACGAGTCCGACCGGACCGTCGCCGAGGCCAAGGCGCTCTGGTGGCTGGTCGACCGGCCGAACCTGTTCATCAAGATCCCGGCCACCGAGGCGGGCCTCCCGGCGATCACCGCGACCCTGGCCGAGGGCATCAGCGTAAACGTCACGCTGATCTTCGGCCTCGACCGGTACTCGCAGGTCATGGAGGCGTTCCTGGCCGGTCTGGAGCAGGCGAAGGCGAACGGCCACGACCTGTCGAAGATCGGGTCGGTCGCCTCGTTCTTCGTCTCCCGGGTCGACACCGAGGTGGACAAGCGGCTGGAGAAGATCGGCTCCGACGAGGCCAAGGCGCTGCGCGGCAAGGCCGCCATCGCCAACGCCCAGCTGGCGTACGAGCGCTACAGCGAGGTCTTCGGCTCCGACCGGTGGAAGAAGCTGGCCGACGCCGGCGCCCACCCGCAGCGCCCGCTGTGGGCCTCCACCTCGACCAAGAACCCCGACTACCGGGACGTGATCTACGTCGAGGAGCTGATCGCCCCCGGCACGGTCAACACGATGCCGGAATCGGTCATCCACGCCTACGCCGACCACGGCGAGACGCGCAGCGACACGATCACCGGCGCGTACGACGCGGCCCGCAAGGTCTTCACCGACCTCGAGGCGGTCGGCGTGGACATGGCCGACGTGATCGCCACCCTGGAGCGGGAGGGCGTGGAGAAGTTCGAGACGAGCTGGCTGGAACTGCTCGACGGGGTCAAGAAGTCCCTCGCCGAGGCGGCCAAGGGCATCGGTCAGCCGGGCCGGGCCGCCAAGGGCAACGCACAGGCCGCCGAGAAGGCCGGAGGCAACGCGTGACGGACGGCGCCGGACGCGTCCCGCGGGTCCTCCGTGGGACGCCCCGCGCCGCGGGGACGGGGTGGTGAGGTGAGCGACCTGCTGGCCGGCCGGGCGGACATCGCCGCCGGGCTGGCCGTGCACGGCGCGGACGCGGTCGACGGGTCCGCGCCCGCGTCCGTGCGGGCCGCGCTGGTCGCCGCCGACCTCCCCGCCCGGCTCGCCGCCAAGGACCCCACCCTGTGGGGGCCGGCCGTCGAGGCGACGGCCCGCACCCGGCTGGGCTGGCTGGACACCCACGCGCGCGCCCGGGAGCTGCTGCCCCAGCTCGCCGAGCTCACCGAGGAGCTGGCCGACCTGGACCACGTGGTGCTGGCCGGCACGGGCGGCTCCTCGCTCGCCCCGGAGGTGATCGCGCGGACCGTCGGCCGGCCGCTCACCGTCCTGGACGGCACCGACCCGGGTGAGATCCGCGCGGCCCTGGCCGACCGGCTGGACCGCACCGTGGTGGTGGTCGCCGGCGCGTCCGGTGTCACGGTGGAGACCGACAGCGTCCGGCGGGCCTACTGGCAGGCGTTCCTGGACGCCGGCCGGACCGAGGCGGAGGCCGCGCGGCACTTCGTGGTGGTCACCGATCCCGGCTCCCCGCTGGAGGCGGTGGCCGACGAGCTGGGCGTCGTGGTGATCCAATCCGACCCGGAGGTGGGCGGGCGGTACTCGGCGCTCACCGCGTTCGGGCTGGTCCCGGCCGCACTGGCCGGAGCGCCGGTCGCCGACCTGCTCGACGACGCCGAGGCCCTCGCCGGCGCGCTGGACCGGGACCGGGACAACCCGGGCCTGGCCCTCGGTGCGGCACTCGCCGCGGCGGCCACCAGCGGCCGGGACACCGTCGCGCTGGTGTCCGACGCCACCGGCCTCGACGGGCTGGGCGACTGGGCCGAGCATCTGCTCGCCGGGTCCACCGGCAAGGCCGGCCGGGGCATCCTGCCGGTGGTGGTGGAGTCCCCGGACGCCCCCGGCGCCACCGGTCCCGGCGTGCTGACCGTGAGCTACGGCGGCGCCCTCGGCCCGGGCACCGCGCCCGGCCCCGCCGACGTGGCGGTCAACGGCCCGCTCGGCGCGCAGTTCCTCACCTGGGAGTACGCCACCGCGCTCGCCGCCGCCGTGCTCGACGTCGACCCGTTCGACCAGCCGGATGCCGCCGCGAGCACGGAGCACACCGCGCGGCTCCTCGCCTCCGGCCCGCCGGCGGAGTCGCCCTCGGCCACCGAGGGCGCCGTCGAGGTGTACGCGCCGGCCGGCGCGCCCACCGACCTGGCCGGCGCGCTGCGCTGGCTGCTCGCGGGGCTGGGCGACGACGGCTACCTGGCGGTGACCGCCCACCTCGACCGGCGGGACGACGCGGCGGTGGCGGGGCTCCGCGCCACGCTGGCCCGGGCCACCGTGCGACCGGTGACCTTCGGGTGGGGACCGCGGCACCTGCACTCCACCGGGCAGTACCACCTGGGCGGCCCGCGGGCCGGCAGCCACCTCCAGGTGACCGGCGCGGTCACCGGGGACCTGCCGGTGCCCGGCCGCCCGTACACCTTCGGAGACCTTCAGGCGGCCCAGGCCGCCGGCGACCGGCGGGCGCTCGCCGATCGCGGGCGGCCGGTGCTGCGCCTGCACCTGACCGAGCGGGCGGCGGGCGTCGCCCAGCTACTGGATGCGGCCGGACGGACACTGACGTGACGATGAATGACGTGACATCGGCGGAGCGAGGAGGCGGCATGAACCCGCTGCGCGATCCTCAGGACCGCCGGCTGCCACGGATCCCGGAGCCCTGCGCTCTGGTGATCTTCGGGGTGACCGGCGACCTGGCCAAGAAGAAGCTCCTGCCGGCGGTCTACGACCTGGCGAACCGGGGGCTGCTGCCGCCCGGTTTCGTGGTCCTGGGCTTCGCCCGGCGCGACTGGGGCGACGGCGACTTCGAGGGGCTGGCCCACGACGCGGCCAAGAAGCACGCCCGCACCCCGTGGCGGGAGGAGGTCTGGGCCCGGCTCGCCGGCAACATCAAGTTCGTCGGCGGCTCGTTCGACGACGACGCCGCCTTCGACCACCTCGCCGCCACCCTCGACGAGCTGCGCGACACCCACGGCATCCCGGGCAACGCCGCCTTCTACTTCTCTATCCCCCCGGCGGCCTTCCCCGTGGTGCTCAAGCAGCTCGCCCGCACCGGCATGGCGGACAACGCCAAGTCCGGCGGCTGGCGCCGGGTGGTCGTGGAGAAGCCGTTCGGCAACGACCTGCCCTCGGCCAAGTCGCTCAACGACCTGGTCGACGACGTCTTCACCCGGCAGGACGTCTTCCGCATCGACCACTACCTGGGCAAGGAGACGGTCCAGAACATCCTGGCCCTGCGCTTCGCCAACAACCTGTTCGAGCCGCTGTGGAACTCCAAGTACGTCGACTCGGTGCAGATCACCATGGCCGAGGACGTCGGCATCGGCAGCCGGGCCGCCTTCTACGACTCGGTCGGCACCGCCCGCGACGTGCTCCAGAACCACCTGCTCCAGCTGCTCGCCCTGGTGGCCATGGAGGAGCCGACCAGCTTCGACGCCGACGAGATCCGCACCGAGAAGCTCAAGGTGCTCAAGGCCATCACGGTGCCGCACGACGTCTCCCGGGACACCGTCCGCGGCCAGTACCTGCCCGGCTGGGTGGGTGGCGAACGTGCCGTCGGCTACCTCGACGAGGAGGGCGTCCCGCCGGACTCCACCACGGAAACGTACGTGGCCGTGAAGCTGGGCATCCAGAACCGGCGCTGGGCCGGGGTGCCGTTCTACATCCGGGCCGGCAAGCGGCTCCCCCGTCGGGTCACCGAGGTGGCCATCGTGTTCAAGACCGCGCCGCACCTGCCGTTCAACCCCGCCGACATGGAGTCGCTCGGCCCCAACCAGCTCGTCATCCGGGTCCAGCCCGACGAGGGCGTGGTGCTGAAGTTCGGTTCCAAGGTGCCCGGCACCACCATGGAGGTCCGCGACATCGCGATGGACTTCCAGTACGGCGAGGCGTTCACCGAGTCCAGCCCCGAGGCGTACGAGCGGCTGGTGCTGGACGTGCTCATCGGCGACCGGACGCTGTTCCCGGACGCCGCCGAGGTCGAGCAGAGCTGGCAGGTGGTGGACCCGTTGGAGCACGCCTGGGCGGGCACCAAGCCGGAGCCGTACCGGGCCGGCGAGTGGGGGCCCCGGGCCGCCGACGAGATGCTGGCCCGCGACGGCCGGTCCTGGCGGCGAGCGTGAGGGAGCACAGCGAGCGAACCAGGAGGTTCCGTTGATCGGCTTGTGGGACACCACCGGGAACGAGGTGGTCAAGGCGCTCGCCGCCGAGCGGCGCAGCGCGGGCGGGGTGGCCAGCGGGATGGCGCTCACGCTGATCGTGGTGGTGGACGAGAAGCGGGTCCGGGAGGCCGAGGCGGCGGCGACCATCGCGGCCGCCGCCCACCCGTGCCGGCTGCTCGTGGTGGTCCGCTCCGACGTCGAGCGGGACCGCAACCGGCTGGACGCGGAGATCGTCGTCGGCGGCCGGCTCGGCCCGTGCGAGGCGGTGGTGACCCGGATGTACGGCCGGCTCGCGCTGCACGCCGAGTCTGTGGTGATGCCGCTGCTGGTGCCCGACGTGCCGGTGGTGACCTGGTGGCACGGCGAGCCGCCGGAGGAGATCGCCACCGACTTCCTCGGCGTGGTGGCCGACCGGCGGATCACCGACGCCGCGCAGGCCGCCGACCCGATCGCCGCGCTGCGGCAGCGGGCCGCGGACTACGCCCCGGGCGACACCGACCTGGCATGGACCCGGATCACGCCGTGGCGCACCCTCGTGGCCGGGGCGTTCGACACCACCCAGGCCCGCGTCACCGAGGCGACCGTGGTGGCGCCCCGCACCGACCCGACGGCGGCGCTGATGCGCGGCTGGCTGATCGCCCGGCTCGGCATCGAGCCGGTCTGGGACCACACCGACGAGTTTCCCCGGATGCGGGAGGTGCAGCTGCGCTGCGCCAACGGCGACCAGCTGACGCTGACCCGGGACGACAACGTGGCGGTCTTCCGGCGTACCGGCCAGGAGGACCGCACCCTGCCGCTGGTCCGCCGGCCGCTCGGCGACGAGCTGGCCGAGGAGCTGCGCCGGCTCGACGCCGACCAGGTCTACGCCGAGGCGCTCGGCGCGACCGCCGGGCTGACCGGGCTGGACCAGCGGCCCGCCCAGCGGGTGCACGTGTGGAAGGATCCGGCGACCGCCCAGCGGGCCGAGGCCGGGGTCACCGCGCACGCCGGCGCGACCGCCAACGAGTGAGCGGGCCGCGCGGACCGCTCGGCGGTCGGACAGCACAGGTGACCGCCGCGGGGCGGTCGGAGGACGAAGGCACGACGGATGAGTGAGGCGAGTGTCGCCGTACACGCCGACCCCGACCTGCTGGCGCAGGCGGTGGCGGCCCGGTTGGTGGTGAAGCTGCTCGACGCCCAGGCCGAGCGCGGCCAGGCGTCGGTGGTGCTGACCGGCGGGCGGATCGCCGCCGCGGTGTACCGGGCGGTGACGCAGCTGCCCGCCCGGGACGCCGTCGACTGGTCCCGGGTCGACGTCTGGTGGGGCGACGAGCGGTTCCTGCCGGCCGGCGATCCGGAGCGCAACGAGACCCAGGCCCGGGCGGCGCTGCTGGACGCGGTCCCGCTGGACCCCGCCCGCATCCACGCGATGCCGGCCTCCGACGGGCCGGCCGGCGACGACCCGGAGGCGGCCGCCGCCGGGTACGCGCAGGAGCTGGCCCGGGCCGCCCGGCCGGGAACGGCCGCCCTCCCCCACTTCGACGTGCTGATGCTGGGCGTCGGCGAGGACGGGCACGTCGCCTCGGTCTTCCCGGAGCACCCGGTGCACCACGACAACCGGCCGGTCAGCGCGGTGCGCGGCAGCCCCAAGCCGCCGCCGGTGCGCACCACGCTCACCCTCCCGGCGATCAATACGGCCGAGGAGGTCTGGCTGGTGGCCGCCGGGGCGGACAAGGCCCGGGCGGTCGGGATGGCCCTCGCGGGGGCCGGGCCCGTGCAGCTGCCGGCCGCCGGGGTGCGCGGCGTGTCCCGCACCCTCTGGCTGCTGGACCGGGCCGCGGCGGCCGACGTGCCACCCCGGCTGCGCAGCCTGCGCTGAACGACGGCGGAGCCCCGGCCCGGGCGGGTCGGGGCTCCCGCGCGCTCAGGCCCCGCCGCGCCGCCGGCGCAGCGTCTCCAGGGCCTCGGCGAGCAGTGCCTCCCCCTGCTCCGGGGTGCGCCGCTCCTGCACGTACGCCAGGTGGCTCTTGTAGGGCTCGACCCGGGCCCGGCCCGGCGGGTTGCCCTTGTCGGGGCCGGCCGGCTCGCCGCAGCGCGGGCAGTCCCAGGTCTCCGGGGCCTCCGCCTCGGCGGCGATGAGGAACTGGACGCGGTGGGCGTTGGCGCACCAGTAGGTGACCGGCCGGCGCGGCGCCGGCTCGATCCGCTGCTCGAAACGCTCGGGGGCGGACCCGATCCGGGTGCCGCGGATGACGTTGCCACTGGACACGGCTGCTCGCTCCTGTCGTCGGAGGGGACCGCCGCTTGCGGGGGTGGGCGGCGGGCGACGCGGGGAGAAAAAACATCTGCGCGCGGTCCGTGACGGACCGCGCGCAGATTGTACGACTCGGAGCGCTCGCTCAGGCGCCGCTGCCCGTCTGGAGCCGGAGCCAGAGCCCGATCCCGACGATGCACGCGAACCAGACGATGCCGACCAGAACGGTGTAGCGGTCGAGGTTCTTCTCGGCCACCGAGGAGCCGGCCAGGCTGGAGCTGACACCGCCGCCGAACATGCTCGACAACCCGCCGCCCTTACCGCGGTGCAGGAGGATCAGCAGGGTGAGCAGGATGCTCGTGATGATCAGCAACACGATCATCGTGTAGGCGAACCAGATCGGCATGGCGGGGGTCAGTCCTCTCGTTGCGATCACTGCCCGGTGCTGTCGGGCACGGCGGCACCGACCGGCGGACGGGCAGCGTCAAGGATAGCGAGCGTTCAGCGGGCGATGTGCTCCGGGAACCGGCAGATCTGCGCGAATTCCTCGGCGTCCAGGCTCGCGCCACCGACCAGGGCCCCGTCCACGTCCGGCTGGGCCATGATCGAGGCCACGTTCGAGGACTTCACCGACCCGCCGTAGAGGATCCGGACCTGGTCGGCGGTGTCCTGGCCGAAGGTCTCCACCAGGCGCTTGCGCACCTCGCCGCAGACCTCCTGGGCGTCCTCCGGGGTCGCCGTCTTGCCGGTGCCGATCGCCCAGACCGGCTCGTACGCCACGACGACCTTGGTGACCTGCTCCGCGGTGAGCCCTCGCAGCGCGCCGTCGAGCTGGTCGCAGCAGTGCGGCACGTGCTTGAGCTGCTCACGGATCTCCAGCCCCTCGCCGATGCAGAGGATCGGGGTGAGCCCGTTCGCCAGCGCCGCCGCCACCTTGGCGTTGACCAGGGCGTCGTCCTCGTGGTGGTACTGCCGCCGCTCGGAGTGGCCGACCACCACGTAGGTGCAGCCGAGCTTCGCGAGCATCGGCCCGGCGATGTCCCCGGTGTAGGCGCCCGACTGGTACGGCGACAGGTCCTGCGCGCCGTAGCCGATCAGCAGCTTGTCGCCGTCGACCGCGGTCTGCACGGTGCGCAGGTCGGTGAACGGCGGCAGGACCACCGTCTCGACGTCGGTGAGCTGCTTCTCGTTGAGGCTCGCGGCCAGCTTCTGCACCAGCAGGTTGGCCTCGAGGTGGTTCAAGTTCATCTTCCAGTTGCCGGCCATCAGCGGCCGGCGGGGGGTGCTCGCCATTCAGCTCTCCAGGGCCGCGATGCCGGGGAGGGTCTTGCCCTCGAGGTATTCCAGGGAGGCGCCGCCGCCGGTGGAGATGTGGCCGAACGAGGACTCGTCCAAGCCGAGCGCCCGCACCGCCGCGGCCGAGTCGCCGCCGCCGACCACGCTGAACGCGTCGGTCTTGGTGATCGCCTCGGCGACGCCCCGCGTCCCGTTGGCGAACGCCGCCATCTCGAACACGCCCATCGGGCCGTTCCAGAAGATCGTCTTCGCCTGGGACAGCGCGGCGGCGAAGCCGGCCACCGTCTCCGGGCCGATGTCCAGCCCCAGCCGGTGGCTCGGGATGCCGTCGGCCGGAACCGTGTCGTGGGCGGCGTCGGGCGCGAACGCGTCCGCGGCCACCACGTCGACCGGGAGCATGATCTTGCCGCCGGAGCGCTCCAGCAGGTTGCGGCAGGTCTCGACCATCTCCTCCTCCAGCAGCGAGGTGCCCACCTCGTGGCCCTGGGCCTTGAGGAACGTGAAGCACATCCCGCCGCCGATGAGCAGCCGGTCGACCGTGGGCAGCAGCGCCTCGATCACGGCCAGCTTGTCGGAGACCTTGGAGCCGCCCAGCACCACCACGTACGGCCGCTCCGGGTCGCCGGTGAGCTTGCTGAGCACCTCCACCTCGCGCAGCACCAGGCGGCCCGCGACGTGCGGCAGCCGGGCCGGCACGTCGTAGACGCTGGCGTGCTTGCGGTGCACCGCACCGAAGGCGTCGTCGACGTACGCCTCACCGAACGCGGCGAGCTGGTCGGCGAACGCGCCCCGCTCGGCGTCGTCCTTGCTGGTCTCGCCCTTGTTGAAGCGCAGGTTCTCCAGCAGGGCCACCTGGCCGTCGGCCAGGCCCTCCACGGTGGACCGGGCCGAGTCGCCGACGGTGTCCTCGGCGAAGTGCACCGGCGCGCCGAGCAGCTCGCCGAGCCGCCCGGCGACCGGGCGGAGGCTGAACTGCGGGTCCGGCGCGCCCTTCGGGCGGCCCAGGTGCGAGCAGACGACCACCTTGGCGCCGGCCTGGACCAGCGCGCTCACGGTCGGCAGCACGGCGCGGATGCGGCCGTCGTCGGTGATCTCGCCCGTCTGCTTGTCGAGCGGGACGTTCAGGTCGGCGCGCACCAGCACGCGCCGACCCGACACCCCCTCGCCGAGCAGGTCGTCGAGGTTGCGGATGCTCACAGCGACGAACCCACCAGCTTGACCAGGTCGACCAGGCGGTTCGAGTAGCCCCACTCGTTGTCGTACCAGCCGACGACCTTGACCTGGTTGCCGATCACCTTGGTGAGCGGCGCGTCGAAGATGCAGGACGCCGGGTCGGTGACGATGTCCGAGGAGACGATAGCGTCCTCGTTGTAGATCAGGATGCCCTTGAGCGGGCCGTCCGCGGCGGCCTTGAGCGCGGCGTTGACCTCGTCCACGGTGGTCTCCCGGCCGACCGTGACGGTCAGGTCGGTGACGGAGCCGGTCGGGATCGGCACGCGCAGCGCGTAGCCGTCCAGCTTGCCCTTGAGGTCGGGCAGGACCAGGCCGATCGCCTTGGCGGCGCCGGTCGAGGTCGGCACGATGTTCAGCGCGGCGGCCCGGGCCCGGCGCAGGTCCTTGTGCGGCGCGTCCTGCAGGTTCTGGTCCTGCGTGTACGCGTGGATGGTCGTCATCAGACCCTGCTGGATGCCGAACGTGTCGTGCAGCACCTTGGCCATCGGCGCGAGGCAGTTGGTGGTGCAGGAGGCGTTCGAGATGATCGTGTGCTTGGCCGGGTCGTACTGGTCCTGGTTGACGCCCATGACCACGGTGACGTCCTCGTTCTTCGCCGGGGCGGAGATGATGACCTTCTTGGCCCCGCCGTCGACGTGCGCCTTCGCCTTGGTGGCGTCGGTGAAGAAACCGGTGGACTCGATGACGACGTCGGCGCCGACCTCGCCCCACGGCAGCTTGGCCGGGTCCTTCTCGGCGTACGCCTTGATGGTCTTGCCGCCCACGGTGATCTCGTCGGCGGTGGCCTTCACCTCGTGCGGGAGGCGACCCAGGATGCTGTCGTACTTGACAAGGTGGGCGAGCGTCGCGTTGTCGGTCAGGTCGTTGACCGCCACGACCTCGATGTCAGCGCCGGACGCCAGCACTGCCCGGAAGAAGTTGCGGCCGATCCGGCCGAAGCCGTTGATGCCAACCCGGATGGTCACAGGTCCCATCTCCTCGCGTTCTGGTCCGCCGGCGTGGGAACCCGGCCGGCGGAGATTGTTCGCCGACCGGTGGAGCCGGCCGTTGACGGTTCATCTCGGCCACCCCGCCGCGGTCCCAGGAGACCAGACCGCCCGAGGCGGTGAGCACGGCGAGGGATGCCTTTGCCGGCCCCCTTGCCGTACGCAGCGACCTTATCCGAGCGCGCGCCGCCGCGCTGCGGCGGGTGGTGATCCCTCGCCCAGCTCGACGCCTCACCGGTCCTATCAGACCACGAGCATGTCGGGCGTGACGGCCGCTTCGGTATCCGGGATGCCCAGGTCGCGGGCCCGCTTGTCGGCGAGCGCGAGCAGCCGGCGGATCCGGCCGGCGATGGCGTCCTTGGTCAGCGGCGGGTCGGCCAGCGCGCCGAGCTCCTCCAGCGAGGCCTGCCGGTGCTCCAGCCGCAGCTGGCCGGCCGAGGTCAGGTGGTTGGGGGCGTCCTCGGCGAGGATCTCCAGCGCGCGGGTGACCCGGGCGGCCGCGGCCACCGCGGCGCGGGCCGACCGGCGCAGGTTGGCGTCGTCGAAGTTGGCCAGCCGGTTCGCGGTGGCCCGCACCTCGCGGCGCACCCGCCGCTCCTCCCAGGCCAGCACACTGGAGTGGGCGCCGATCCGGGTGAGCAGCGCGGCGATCGCGTCGCCGTCCTTGACCACCACCCGGTCCACCCCGCGCACCTCGCGGTTCTTCGCGGTGATGCCGATCCGGCGGGCGGCGCCGACCAGGGCGAGCGCCGACTCCGGGCCGGGGCAGGTGATCTCCAGCGCGCTGGACCGGCCCGGCTCGGTCAGCGAACCGTGCGCCATGAAGGCGCCCCGCCAGGCGGAGACCGCACAGCAGACGTTGGCGGCCACGACGTGCGGCGGCAGGCCGCGCACCGGGCGGCCGCGGACGTCGAGCAGGCCGGTCTGCCGGGCGAGCGCCTCGCCGTCCTTCACCACCCGCACGATGAAGTGGCTGCCCTTGCGCAGGCCGCCCGACGCCAGCACGTGGATCTCGCTCGGGTAGCCGTAGACCTCGGCGATCTCCCGGCGCAGCCGCCGGGCCACCGCCCCGGTGTCCAGCTCGGCCTCGACCACGACACGACCCGACACGATGTGCAGGCCGCCGGCGAACCGGAGCAGGGCCGCCATCTCCGCCCGCCGGCAGCAGGGCTTGGGCACGTCGACCCGACTCAGCTCGTCCTTGACCGCAGCCGTCATCGCCATGTTGCGCGCCCCCTCACGGACCGGTTCCGGCGTGTCGCCGGTGATTACGTACGTGTCTAACGATCGGCGCCCAGGACAGGCACCAGCGCGGCGCCCAGGGCGGCCGGATCATGACGGGGCGTGCCGTCGGTGACGGCGACGGGAGCGAGGACCAGCCGGGCACCCAGCGATTCTGCCGCACGTTCCACCGCCACGGGATCAGCCACCGCCTTGGAGTCGGCCAACACCATGTCCACCTTCAACTCGGGCAGATAGCGCCGGAGGGTGTCCAGATGGTCGGGCAGGGACAGGCCGGACGTCTCCTTCTCGGCCACCAGGTTGAGGGTCACGAGCCGGCGCGCCGGGCTGGAGACGATCGCGTCGGCGAGGCCCGGCACCAGAAGGTGCGGCAGCACGCTCGTGTACCAGCTGCCCGGCCCGAAGATCAGCCAGTCGGCCGCACCCACCGCGGTCACCGCCTCGGCGCAGGCGGCCGGCGCCGCCGGGGTGAGCCGCAGCGACTCGACCGTGCCGGAGGTGACCGCCACCTGGTGCTGCCCGCGCACCGTGCGGACCTCGTCGGGGTGGTCCGGGTCGGCGCCGCGTACCCGGGCCTCGATCCCGACCGGCTGCCGGGACATCGGCAGCACCCGGCCGACCGCGCCGAGCATGGCGCCCGCGTGGTCGAGCGCGACCACCGGGTCGCCCAGCAGCTCGGTGAGCCCGTGCAGCAGCAGGTTGCCGACGGCGTGGCCGGCGAGCGGGTCGGCCGCTCCCCCGCCCTCGACGGCCGCTCCGCCGCTTCCGCCGGCCGCCGCGAAGCGGTGCTGGAAGAGCGCCGCGCTGCGCCGGGTGGCCGGGTGGTCGCCGGCCAGGGCGACGAGCGCCTGCCGCAGGTCGCCCGGGGGCAGGCCGCCGCGCTCCGCGCGCAGCCGCCCGCTGGAGCCACCGTCGTCGCCCACGGTGACGACCGCGGTGATGTCCAGATCCAGTCCGGGTACGCAGTGCCGCAGCGCGCGCAGCGACGCCGACAGCCCGTGTCCGCCGCCGAAGGCGACCACCCTCGTCGGGGTCATTCGCGCCCCAGGTCCCGGTGCTGGGGGTTGGCGGCGATGCCGGAGCGGCGCAGCCGGGCGGCCAGCTCCTCGGCGATCGCCACGCTGCGGTGCTTGCCGCCGGTGCAGCCGACGGCCACGGTCAGGTAGCGCTTGCCCTCCCGCTCGAAACCGGCGGTGGTGGCGTTGACCAGGTCCGCGTACCCGGCCACGAAGGCGTCCGCCCCCTCCTGACCCAGCACGTACGCGCTGACCGCCTCCTCGCGCCCGGTGTGCTCGCGCAGCTCCGGCACCCAGTACGGGTTCGGCAGGAACCGGGCGTCCATCACGAAGTCGGCGTCCGGCGGGAGGCCGTACTTGAAGCCGAAGGAGAGCACGGTGATCCGCAGCCGGCGGGAGTCCTCCCCGCCGAACAGCTCCTCGACCCGGCGGCGGAGCTGGTTCACGTTCAGGTGGCTGGTGTCGATGATCACGTCGGCCTGGTCCCGCGCCTCCTCCAGCAGCGCCCGCTCGACGGCGATCCCGTCGGCCAGCCGCCCGTCACCCTGCAACGGGTGCGAGCGGCGGACGCTCTCGAAGCGGCGGATCAGCACCTCGTCGTCGGCGTCGACGAAGACCACCCGCGGCTGGAAGCCGCGCTCCCGCAGCTCCCGGATCGCCCCGGCCAGGTCCGTGGAGAAGGCCCGCGAGCGGACGTCGAGCACCATCGCGGTACGCCGGGCCGCGCCGCCGGCCTTGAAGGCCAGCTCGGCCATGTCGAGCATGAGCGCCTGGGGCAGGTTGTCCACCACGTAGTAGCCGACGTTCTCCAGCGCCCGGGCCACCGTGCTGCGGCCACCGCCGGACAGGCCGGTCACCACCACGAGGGTGGTGTCCGCCTCGGCCGGCGCGGGCCGCCCGAGAGCTGTCTCCGCGTTGGTCGGCACCTGGTCTTCCGCCGTCCGCGCCTCGCTCACCCGTACCCCCAGCCGTGGCGCCGCAGCCGGTCGGCCGCGCGTGGTCAGTCAGCGACTCTAACGGCTTCGACCCCGCCCGGGATTCCACGGGGTGACGACCGGAACACGTGCTTGTCCGTTTTGCGGGGGTCTCGGTTTGCCGCCACGCGGCCGTTCGGGGCGGGGTGGTGTCGGCGGGCGCTCGTAGACTGCGCGGATGGTCTCCCCCACCGATCAGCGGACCGAGGACGCGCTGCGGGTGCTGCGCCGGGTGTTCGGCTACGACGCCTTCCGCGGCTTCCAGCACGAGGTCGTCGAGCACGTGGTGGCCGGCGGCGACGCGCTGGTGCTGATGCCGACCGGGGGCGGCAAGTCGCTCTGCTACCAGATCCCGGCGCTGGTCCGCGACGGCGCGGCCGTGGTCGTCTCGCCGCTGATCGCGCTCATGCAGGACCAGGTCGACGCGCTCACCGCGGTCGGCGTGCGGGCCGGGTTCCTCAACTCGACCCAGGATCTCGCCGAGCGGCGACGGGTCGAGGCGGCGTTCCTCGCCGGCGAGCTCGACCTGCTCTACCTCGCCCCGGAGGCGCTGGCCACCCGCGGCACGGTCGCCCTGCTGGAGCGCGGGCGGATCGCCCTCTTCGCGATCGACGAGGCGCACTGCGTCTCCCAGTGGGGCCACGACTTCCGCCCCGACTACCTCAACCTGTCGATGCTGCACGAGCGCTGGCCGGGCGTACCGCGGATCGCGCTGACGGCGACCGCCACCCGGGCCACCCGCACGGAGATCGCCACGCGGCTCGACCTCACCGAGGCCCGGCACTTCGTGGCCAGTTTCGACCGGCCCAACATCCAGTACCGGATCGTGCCCAAGCGGGAGCCGCGCAAGCAGCTGCTCGCCCTGCTGCGCGACGAGCACCCGGGCGACGCCGGCATCGTCTACTGCCTGTCCCGGGCCTCCGTGGAGAAGACCGCCGAGTTCCTGGTCGCCAACGGCATCCCGGCGCTGCCCTACCACGCCGGGCTCGACGCGGCGACGCGCGCGGCCAACCAGCAGCGCTTCCTGCGCGAGGACGGGCTCGTCATGGTCGCCACCATCGCCTTCGGCATGGGCATCGACAAGCCCGACGTCCGCTTCGTCGCCCACCTCGACCTGCCCAAGTCGGTGGAGGGCTACTACCAGGAGACCGGCCGCGCCGGGCGCGACGGGCTGCCGTCGACCGCCTGGCTGGCGTACGGGCTTCAGGACGTGGTGCAGCAGCGCAAGATGATCGAGACCTCGGAGGGCGACCTGGCCCACCGGCGCAACCTCGCCACCCACCTCGACGCCATGCTGGCACTCTGCGAGACGGTCCGCTGCCGCCGCGCGCAGCTGCTCGAATACTTCGGCGAGGGCGGCACGGCCAACTGCGGCAACTGCGACACCTGCCTGGAGCCGCCGGAGTCCTGGGACGGCACGGTGGCCGCGCAGAAGCTGCTCTCCACCGTCTACCGGCTCGACCGGGAACGCCACCAGCGGTTCGGCGCCGGGCACTGCGTGGACATCCTGCTGGGCAGGCACACCGACAAGATCGACCAGCACGGCCACGACTCGCTGAGCACCTTCGGCATCGGCACCGACCTGCGCGAGGCCGAGTGGCGGGGCGTGGTGCGGCAACTGCTCGCCGAGGGCCTGCTCGCCGTCGAGGGCGACTACGGCACCCTGGCGCTCACCGAGGCGAGCGCCGAGGTGCTGGGCCGCCGCCGCACCGTCACCATGCGGCGGGAGCCGGAGCGGCCGGCCGGCCGGTCCGCCAAGCCCCGGGGTGCGGCGACCGTGGTGGCCGACCTCGCCCCGGCCGCCGCCCCGGTGTTCGAGCGGCTGCGCGCCTGGCGGGCGGCCACCGCCAAGGAACAGGGCGTACCGGCGTACGTCATCTTCCACGACGCCACCCTCCGGCAGATCGCCACCGAGGCGCCGGCCTCGCTGGCCGAGCTCTCCCGGATCAGCGGCGTCGGGGACAACAAGCTGGCCAAGTACGGCGAGGGGATCCTCGCCGTACTCGCGGAGTCCTGACACGGTCCCGGGACACGACGAAGGGCCGGCCCCTTGTGGGAGCCGGCCCTTCGTGCTCGCTCCTGTCAGCGGATAGCCGGTCAGGAGGCGCTGTAGCCGCGGGTGGCGATCCAGTCGGCGAGGTTGTCCACGCTGATGCGGTAGGAGGCCATGTTCGGGTCGGCCGAGTCGGCGATGGTCACGGTCTTCCCGCCGTCGCGGTAGCCCACGACGCTGATGTAGTGGCCACCCTCGAAGGAGTGGGTGTTGCCGTCGGTGTCGGTGGTGGTGCCGGCGATGTTGGCGACCACGGCGCGGCCGTCGTCGACGGTGCGCACGATGTCGGTGCGCAGGGTGTCGGTCTGCTTGTCGTCGGCCTTGCCGTCCTTGATTTCGACGGACCGGTAGTGCTTGCCGGTCTCCTTGTTCAGGACGGGGGTGATGTCGTTGATGCTGTTGGTGCCGTTCTCGGTGGTGCCCATCTCCTTGGCCATGGCGTCGACGTCGATGTTCTTGCCGAGCACGGAGATGGCGTTGCGGGTGGCGGCGGGGCCGCAGTAGTAGAAGTTCGGCTGCGCCTCGTAGCGGACGTCGAGTTCCCGCTCGCCGTGACCCTTGCGGTCGGTGCTGACCTGGGCGGTCTTCTCGGCGGGGGTGGCGTGGGCGGCGATGGCGGGGCCGGCGATCCCACCGGCGGTGGCGGCGAAGCCGGCAGCGGTCAGAACGGTGTTACGCAGCATGGTGTTGGTACGCATGATGAGTGACGCCTTTCTGTCGGGGGTGCACAGCACACACGCACAGGGGGGTGCGGGTGGCCGGTGAGAAAGTCTGGGGAGATGCCCGGCGGTGGGGGTCCTGCTCGGGCGGTCCGGGGTGTAACCATCGGCGGCGGGGACGTGATTCCCACACGCTCGATCCGATGTCCCGGGGTGGTGTAACCACCGGCGGCCCGGAGTGATTCCCTGGCTCACCGGCTCGGACCTTCACGGGTCCGGGGGATGTAACGACCGGCGGCCGGGGGTGATTCCCTGGCTAGCCGGCTCGGACCGGTGGTGCGTGGTCCGGGGGATGTAACGACCGGGGCTGCGGGGTGATTCCCCGCGGCTGGCCCGGTGCGGTGGGCCGGTGGTGCGCGGCCCGGGAGATGTAACGACCGGGGTGGCGGGATGCTTTCCCCGCGGGCTGCCCGGTGCGGCGGGCCGGTGGTGCGCGGCCCGCGGACCGGCCGGGGTCATTCCGACCGGCTGCCCTCACCTCGAGGGGTGGGGTGCTGCGCGGTCTGCCATGTACAACGACCCCGCCCCCGGCATGATTCCGCCCCGATGGTGGCGCCCACCACCCGACACAACCCGCCGAAACCGGACACCATGCCTCGAACCTGCCGGCGCAAACCGGACACGCACCCCAGGGCGTGCACTCGATGCGCGGATCTTGGAGAGTTGCCGTTCCCAGCGAACGGCAACTCTCCAAGATCTGCGCGTGCCGTCCGTCGGCCGGGTCCGCCGTCCGCTGATCTCTCGCGCGCGGGGGAAGCCGACGGGGCGGGCGAAGCGCCCCGCCACTCCAGGCCGCAGCGATGCCGCCGACACAAGCCGCGACCCGAACAACTCACCCCAAGCCGCACAATGATCATCGCGCCGACCGCCGATCTTGGACACTTACCGTTGGCTGCGAACAACACCTGTCCAAGATCGCGACTAAGCGGGCAGGGACCCGCGCACGAGGCCCGGTCCGGGTCAGTGGAACACCATGGGTGTATCCGGACCTCGGAGACAGCCATGGCGTTCCACCGACGGTGCCAGACACCGCCGGAGACGGACATGCACCCCTGGCCGACGCCGCCGGACACCGCCGGAGACGGACATGCACCCCTGACCGACGCCGCCAGACACCGCCGGAGACGGACATGCACCCCTGACCGACGCTGCCGGACACCGCCGGAGACGGACGTTCACCCCTGACCGACGCTGCCGGTACCGGCGGCTGCGAACGTGATGACGTGAATGGATCGCGCGGCACCGGAGGTGGTGGTGTCGCCGGATCGGGCCGCGCGGGCGGCGGGCCCGCGCCCCGCACCTCGTCCCGACCCGGTCGCCGGCCCAGCTACGGACGGCCAGGAGGAGCGAACCGGGCGACCAGACCGCCGACTGGACACCGCGTTCATGCGGAACGGCCGTCGGCCCCGCCGACTGCCGGCCACCGACGGACCACCCGCGTTGATCAAGAGGTTTGCGTCGCCTTCCACCCGAATCCCGACGCAAACTTCTTGATCAACGAAAGCGGCACCAGGAGGCGACCTGCCGGAAAGCCGGCGGGGTCAGGCGCTCGGGGTGCGTTGGGCGTCTTCGTCGAGGGCGGCCAGGATCGCCTCGGCCGTCCGCTTCCCCACTCCCGGCACTTCGGTGATCTCCTCCACCGTCGCCGCGCTGAGGCGCTTCAGTGAGCCGAAGTGCCGCAGCAGGGCCTTGCGGCGTACCTCGCCGAGGCCGGGGATGTTGTCCAGGGCCGACTCGGTCATCCGCTTGGAGCGGCGCTGGCGGTGGAAGGTGATGGCGAAGCGGTGGGCCTCGTCGCGGACCCGCTGGAGCAGGTAGAGCGCCTCGGAGGTGCGCGGCAGGATGACGGGGAACTCGTCGTCGGGCAGCCAGACCTCTTCGAGCCGCTTGGCCAGCCCGCAGAGCGCCACGTCGTCGATGCCCAGCTCGGCGAGGGCCTGCGCGGCTGCCGCCACCTGCGGCGGGCCACCGTCGACGACGACGAGCTGGGGCGGGTAGGCGAACTTGCGCGGCCGCCCGGTGGTCGGGTCGATGCCGGGCCGGTCCGGGTCGCCGGCGGTCTCCTCGCCGATCTCCCCGGTCTCGGCACGGGCGTCCAGGTAGCGGGCGAAGCGCCGGCGCAGCACCTCGGACATGGCGGACAGGTCGTCGGTGGCGCCGCGCACGATGAACCGCCGGTACTCGCTCTTGCGCGGCAGGCCGTCCTCGAAGACGACCATGCTGGCCACCACGTCGGTGCCCTGGATCTGCGAGACGTCGAAGCACTCGATGCGCAGCGGGGAGGTGCGCATGCCGAGCGATTCGGCGATCTCGTCGAGGGCCTGGCTGCGCGTGGTCAGGTCACCGGCCCGCTTGAGCTTGTGCCGGGCGAGCGCGTCCTTGGCGTTGCGCTCGACGGTCTCCAGCAGCGACCGCTTGTCGCCGCGCTGCGGCACCCGCAGCGACACCCGGCTCCCCCGCCGGGTCGACAGCCAGTCGGCGAGCGCGTCGACGTCGCCGGGCAGCTCGGGGACGAGCAGCTCGCGCGGGACGTCGGCCTCGCCCTGCTCGCCGCCGTAGACCTGCGTGCAGAAGTGGTGCACCAGGTCGCCGGTGGTCAGCTCCTCGGTCTTCTCCACCACCCAGCCGCGCTGGCCGCGGACCCGGCCGTCGCGGACGTGGAAGACCTGGACCGCGGCTTCGAGTGGGTCGTCGGCGAAGGCCACCACGTCGGCGTCGGTGCCGTCGCCGAGCACCACGGTCTGCTTCTCCATGGCCCGGCGCAGCGCGGCCACGTCGTCGCGCAGCCGGGCGGCCCGCTCGAACTCGAGCTGCTCGCTGGCCTCCAGCATCTCCTTCTCCAGCCGGCGCACCATCGTGTCGGTGCGGCCGGCCATGAAGTCGCAGAAGCCGTTGACGATCTCCCGGTGCCCCTCCGCGCTGACGCTGCCCACGCAGGGCGCGGAGCACTTGCCGATGTAGCCGAGCAGGCACGGCCGCCCGACCTGGCCGGCGCGCTTGAACACCCCGGAGGAGCAGGTCCGCGCCGGGAACACGCGGAGCAGCAGGTCCAGCGTCTCGCGGATGGCCCAGGCGTGCGAGTACGGCCCGAAGTAGCGCACCCCCTTGCGCTTGGCGCCGCGCATCACCTGCAGGCGCGGATATTCCTCGTCGAGGGTCACCGCCAGGTAGGGGTACGACTTGTCGTCGCGGTAGCGGACGTTGAACCTGGGGTCGTACTGCTTGATCCAGGTGTATTCCTGCTGGAGCGCCTCGACCTCGGTCGCCACCGTGATCCAGTCCACCGACTCGGCGGTGAAGACCATCTGGCGGGTGCGCTGGTGCAGGTTGACCGGGTCGGCGAAGTAGGAGTTGAGCCGGCTGCGCAGGTTGCGCGCCTTGCCGACGTAGATAACCCGGCCGGTGCCGTCGCGGAAGCGGTAGACCCCTGGCGACTCCGGGATGGTGCCAGGTGCGGGACGGTAGGTCGAGGGGTCAGCCACGCGCCAAGCCTAGTCCGCACCCCCGACACCCGGCCGTCGCCGCGCGTCCCCCGCCACCGTGGCGGGCGGGGGACGCACCGGCACGGTCAGGCCAGGGTGATCTGCTCGCCGGTGACCTTGATGTTCTTGGGCGCGAGCGGCTTGGTCGCCGGGCCCTGCTTCACGGAGCCGTCGGTGATCGAGAACCGGCTGTTGTGGCAGGTGCAGTTGATGGTGCCGCCGTCGACGTTCGACACCGGGCAGCCCTGGTGGGTGCAGATCGGGTCGAAGGCCTTGAACTGGCCGGCCTCGGGCTGGGTGATCACGACGCCCTGGCTGGCGAACACCGCGCCGCCGCCGACCGGGATGTCGGTGGTGCGGGCCAGCGGGCCGGTGCTGTCCCGGTCGCCGCCCTCGGCGTCGCCGGCTCCGGTGGCGCCCGGGCCGCCGCTGGTCGGGGCGGGGGCACCCGAGCCGGAGTCGTCGTCACCGCCGCAGCCCGCCAGCACCACGGCCGCGCCGACCGCGCCGGCGCCCGCGAGCAGGGCGCGGCGCGTCTGCGTACCCGGCCCGGTCAGCAGCTGATCATCACTCATGTCCGGCCTTTCTCTCGGCTGTCGCCACCCGTCGTGATCCGTGGCCACACTTCGGAACACGGACCAGGGTGCCCCACGGTTCATACTCACACGTCACCAAACGGATATCCGAGCAGAGATCGGGCGGGCCGGATCGTCCCGGCCCGCCCGTCGTACGCCTCGGTCAGCGCGCCCCGGCCGGCACCTTCCGGGTGCGGGCCTTCACCGCGCCGCCGTTGGCCTTGGCCGCCCGGGTGGTGGCCGCCTTCGCGCCCTTGGCCGCGCCGTCGAGCTTGAGGATGGGCCGCAGGAACTGGCCGGTGTGGCTCTCCGGCACCTCGGCGACCTCCTCCGGCGTGCCGGTGGCGAGCACCGTGCCGCCCCGGTGCCCGCCCTCCGGGCCCATGTCGATGATCCAGTCGGCGGACTTGATCACGTCGAGGTTGTGCTCGATGGTGATCACCGTGTTGCCCTTCTCGACCAGGCCCTCGAGCACCATGAGCAGCTTGCGGATGTCCTCGAAGTGCAGGCCGGTGGTGGGCTCGTCGAGCACGTAGACCGTCCGGCCGGTGGAACGCTTCTGCAGCTCGGAGGCGAGCTTGACGCGCTGCGCCTCGCCACCGGACAGGGTCGGCGCGGGCTGGCCGAGGCGCACGTAGCCCAGGCCGACGTCGACCAGGGTCTTGAGGTGCCGGTGGATGGCCGGGATGGCGGAGAAGAACTCGGCCGCCTCCTCGATCGGCATGTCCAGGACCTCGGCGACCGTCTTGCCCTTGTAGTGCACCTCCAGGGTCTCCCGGTTGTAGCGGGCGCCCTTGCAGACCTCGCAGGGGACGTAGACGTCCGGGAGGAAGTTCATCTCGATCTTGATCGTGCCGTCACCGGAGCAGGCCTCGCAGCGGCCGCCCTTCACGTTGAACGAGAACCGGCCCGGCCCGTACCCCCGGACCTTGGCCTCCGTGGTCTCGGCGAAGAGCTTGCGGATGTGGTCCCAGACCCCGGTGTAGGTGGCCGGGTTGGAGCGCGGGGTGCGGCCGATCGGCGACTGGTCGACGCCGACGACCTTGTCGACGTGCTCCAGCCCGGTGACGCGGGTGTGCCGGCCGGGGACCAGCCGGGCGCCGTTGATCTGGTTGGCCAGCACCGCGTGCAGGATGTCGTTGACCAGGGTCGACTTGCCGGAGCCGCTGACGCCGGTGACCGCGATGAGCTGGCCGAGCGGGAAGGCCACGGTGAGGTTGCGCAGGTTGTGCTCGCGCGCGCCGTGCACCACCAGCTCGCGGCCCGGGGTCTGCGGCCGGCGGATGACCGGCGTGGGGATCTGCTTGCGCCCCGACAGGTACGCCCCGGTGACCGACTCCTCGTTCTCCAGCAGAGCCGGCACGGACCCGCTGTGCACGATCTTGCCGCCGTGCTCGCCGGCGCCCGGGCCGATGTCGACGATCCAGTCGGCGACCCGGATGGTGTCCTCGTCGTGCTCGACCACGATCAGGGTGTTGCCCAGCCCGCGCAGCCGCAGCAGGGTCTCGATCAGCCGGTGGTTGTCGCGCTGATGCAGGCCGATGGAGGGCTCGTCCAGCACGTAGAGCACGCCGACCAGGCCGGAACCGATCTGGGTGGCGAGCCGGATGCGCTGCGCCTCGCCACCGGAGAGGGTGCCGGCCGGCCGGTCGAGCGAAAGGTAGTCGAGCCCGACGTCGAGCAGGAACTTCAGCCGGGCGTTGATCTCCTTGAGCACCCGCTCGGCGATCATCTTCTGCCGGTCGCTCAGCTCGATGCCGGCGAGCAGGTCGGCCGCCTCGCCGACGGACAGGTTGCAGACCTCGGCGATGCTCTTGCCGGCCAGGGTGACCGCGAGCACCTCGGGCTTGAGCCGGGTGCCGCCGCAGGCCGCGCAGGGCACGTCGCGCATGTAGCCCTCGTACTTGTCCCGCGACCACTCCGACTCGGTGTCGGTGTGCCGGCGCTCGATCCACTGCACCACGCCCTCGAAGCCGGTGTAGTAGGAGCGCTCGCGGCCGTACTTGTTGCGGTAGCGGACGTGCACCTGGTCGTCGGAGCCGTGCAGGATCGTCTTCTGCGCCCGGGACGGCAGCGCCCGCCACGGGGTGTCGATGTCGAAGTGCTCGGCCTCGCCGAGCGCCTCCAGCAGGCGCAGGAAGTATTCGAGGTTGTGCCCGGTGGCCCAGGGCTGGATGGCGCCCTCGCGCAGGGTGCGCTCCGGGTCGGGGATCACCAGCTCCGGGTCGACCTCCTTCTTGGTGCCCAGGCCGGTGCACTCGGGGCAGGCGCCGTAGGGCGCGTTGAAGGAGAAGACCCGGGGCTCCAGGTCCTCGATCGCCAGGGGGTGGTCGTTGGGGCAGGCCAGGTGCTCGGAGTAGCGGCGCTCCCGGCCCGGGTCGTCCTCGGCCAGGTCGACGAAGTCGAGCAGCACCAGGCCGCCGGAGAGGCCGAGCGCCGCCTCGACCGAGTCGGTCAGCCGCTGCTTCGCGCTGGGCTTGACGCTGAGCCGGTCGATGACCACCTCGATGGTGTGCTTCTCCTGCTTCTTGAGCTTCGGCGGCTCGGTGAGCGGGTGCACCACGCCGTCGACCCGGGCCCGGGCGTAACCCTTGGCCTGGAGCTCGGCGAAGAGGTCGACGTATTCGCCCTTGCGGCCGCGCACGACCGGGGCGAGCACCATGAACCGGGTGCCCTCGGCCATGGCCAGCACCCGGTCGACGATCTGCTGGGGGCTCTGCTTGGAGATGCGCTCGCCGCAGATCGGGCAGTGCGGCTCGCCGATGCGGGCGAAGAGCAGGCGGAGGTAGTCGTAGACCTCGGTGATGGTGCCGACGGTGGAGCGCGGGTTGCGCGAGGTGGACTTCTGGTCGATGGAGACCGCGGGGCTGAGGCCCTCGATGAAGTCGACGTCGGGCTTGTCCATCTGGCCGAGGAACTGCCGGGCGTACGACGAGAGCGACTCGACGTAGCGGCGCTGGCCCTCGGCGAAGATGGTGTCGAACGCCAGGCTCGACTTGCCCGAACCGGAGAGCCCGGTGAAGACGATCAGGGCGTCCCGGGGCAGGTCGAGACTGACGTCACGCAGGTTGTGCTCGCGCGCGCCACGGATGATCAGTCGGTCGGCCACGGTGCGTGTGCTCCCGGAAGAAGAATGTGAGGCGGATCTGTCCGCTCGACACGAGGTCTGAGCGGTTTTCGAGGGTTGTCGAGGCGCAGGGAAGACGCCTCGGCAACTCTAGCCCCGAGGTATGACAACTTCCGTCGGGCGGACATTCCCCCAGGTCAGCACGGTCGGGCGGGCACCGGCGCGGCCCACCCGGCCGCACCGGCACCCCCTAGAGTCCCCCGGGTCCGGGCGGGGTCGCCGGACGCCCGGTCCGGCGCCGGCCGCCGCGCCAGCTCCCCCGGCGCTCGGCGGCCAGCCGCACCTCCCGGCGCCGGGTCTCGTACGCCACCTCGCGCTGGAGCCGGCGCCAGTTCTCCCAGCGCCGCACGGGCAGCTCGCCGCTGTCCAGGGCCTCCCGCACCGCGCAGGCCGGCTCGGCCTCGTGGGCGCAGTCGGCGTACCGGCAGCCGGCCGCCAGCTCGGCGATGTCGGCGAACGCCCGGTCCAGGCCGGCCGAGCCGTCCAGCAGGCCGACCGCCCGCACGCCCGGGGTGTCCAGCACGGCTCCCCCGCCGGGGATCGGCACCAGCGCCCGCCAGGTGGTGGTGTGCCGGCCCTTGCCGTCGGACCGCCGGATCGCCTGGGTGCGCATCACGTCGGCCCCGGCCAGGGCGTTGACCAGGCTCGACTTGCCCGCGCCGGAGGGCCCGAGCAGGCCGAGGGTGCGCCCCGGGGCGACGTACCGGCGCAGCGGGTCCAGCCCGGTGCCGCGCTCGGCGCTGACCGGCAGCACCGGCACACCCGGCGCCAGTGCGGCGAGCTGCCGGGCCACGGCCGCCGGGTCGGCGGCCAGGTCGGCCTTGGTGAGCACGACGAGCGGCTCGGCGCCGGACTCGTGCGCCAGGGAGAGCAGCCGCTCGATGCGGGCGGCGTCCGGCTCCGGGTGCACCGGTTCGACCACCGCGGCGGCGTCGAGGTTGGCGGCCAGCACCTGGCCGCTGGCGTCCTTGCCGGCGGTGCGCCGGATGAGCGCGGTACGGCGGGGCAGCACGGTCTCCACCGTGACCGGCCCGTCCGGCCAGGTGGCGAGCAGCACCCAGTCGCCGGCACAGGGCAGCGCGGTCAGGTCCCGGGCAGCGGCGGCCAGCACGGCGCCGCCCAGGCTGGCCCGGACGGGCCCCTCCGGGCGGAGGACGGTGCAGACCCCGCGGTCGACGCGGGCCACCCGGCCCGGCCGGCGGTCAAGGCGTGGATTCAGGTACGCCGCCCGGTCGGCGTCCCAGCCGAGGGCGGTCAGATCGATGGTCATGTGTCCTCATCGGTGTCGAGGGGGTTCATGGCGGAACACGCGTGCTGCGACCGGCATGCTCACCACCTCCGCTCCGACTCCCGGTGCCCGCGTCCTACGGCGACGGCGGCCCCGGCGCGTCCGAACGGCGCGCCGCGACCCGATGCCGTCGGCCCCGACGGTAGGGGGTACGCCGACGCGCCGAAAGCCATTTCCCCGGCGACGCGACGCCGACGTACCGCTAGGGTCCAAGACGTGACGAGCGACCCCCTCCTGCTGACCGGCGAGCTGGACGAGGCGACCGGCCGGTTGCTGCGTACCGTGACCACCCTGGGCGCCGCCGACATCGCCGCGCCGTCCCTGCTGCCGGGCTGGACGCGCGCACACGTCCTGACCCACCTGGCCCGCAACGCCGACGCGTTCGTCAACCTGCTGACCGCCGCCCGCACCGGCGAGGCGATCCCGATGTACGCCAGCCCCGAGGCCCGGACCGCCGACATCGAGGCGGGCGCCGGCCGGGGGCCGGCGGACCTCATGGACGACCTGCGCCACAGCTCGCAGCGGTTCACGGCGGCGGTCGCCGAGATGCCGGTGGAGGCCTGGGGGGCCACCGTGCAGACCCGGCGTGGCCCGTGGCCGGCGGCCATGCTGGTCTGGGGGCGGCTGCGCGAGGTCGAGGTGCACCACGTCGACCTGGGCGCCGGCTACCGGCCGGCCGACTGGCCGGACGCGTTCGCCCAGCGGCTGCTGCACGAGGTGGCCGCCGGCCTGGCCGGCAACCCGGACGCGCCGGCCATGGTGCTGCGCTTCGACGGCGTCCGGCACGAACTCGTCGTGGGCGATCCCGAGGGGGCGCCCACGATCACCGGTCCCGCGCCGGAACTCGCCGCCTGGCTGACCGGCCGCAGCGCGGGCGACACGCTCACCGTCACTCCCGACGGCCCCCTGCCGACTCCACCGGAATGGATCTGAACCCCGTCATGACCTACAGCGGAGACGTCACGCCCGGCGGTGCGCCGGCCGTACGCGAGCTCGACAAGCTCACCATCACCAAGGTGTCGGTGGGACCGATGGACAACAACGCCTACCTGCTGCGCTGCCGGGAGACCGGCGAGCAGGTGCTGATCGACGCGGCGAACGAGGCGCCCCGCCTGCTCGACCTGGTCGGCGACGGCGGGCTGGCCGCGGTCGTCACGACGCACCGGCACATGGACCACTGGGTCGCCCTGGAGGAGGTGGTCGCCAAGACCGGCGCCCGCCCGCTGGTGCACGCCGACGACGCCGAGGGGCTGCCGATCGACGCCGAGCCGCTGCACGAGGGCGACACGGTCCCGGTCGGTGACTGCGCGCTGGAGGTGATCCACCTCAAGGGCCACACGCCCGGCTCGATCGCGCTCCTCTACCGCGACCCGTCCGGCGTGCCGCACCTGTTCACCGGCGACTCGCTGTTCCCCGGCGGGGTCGGCAACACCGAGAAGGACCCGGACCGGTTCGGCCAGCTCATCGACGACGTCGAGCGGAAGCTCTTCGACCGGCTGCCGGACGAGACGTGGTTCTACCCGGGCCACGGCAAGGACAGCACCCTCGGCGCGGAGCGCCCGGCGCTGCCGCAGTGGCGGGCCCGCGGCTGGTGAGCGCGGCGGGCCGGCCCGACCGGCCCGCTCAGCCGGCGTCCGCGGCGGTCACCGCGCGGAGCCGGTGCCGGGTGCCGAGCAGCACCGGGCCGGCGAGCAACAGGCCGACCGCCATGGTGAGGACCGTCGGGTTGGGCGCACCGGGCAGCAGCCCGGTCAGCGCCCGCGCCGTGATGCCGAGGGTCACGTAGAGGCCGGCCCAGAGCGTCGCGCCGGCCGTCGCGCAGACCGCGAACCTCCGGTAGGACATCCGCAGGCCCCCGGCGGCCAGCGGCAGCAGCGCGTTGAACACCGGCAGGAACGGCGCCACCAGCACCATCCGCCCGCCGCCGCGGCACAGCAGCGCCTCGGCCGCCGCCCAGCGCGGCTCGCCGATCCAGTCGCCCAGCCGGCTGTGCCGCAGCCGCTCACCCCAGCGCCGCCCGGCCAGGAAGCTCAACGACCACCCGGCGAGGCAGCCCGCCACCACGGCCACGACGGTCGCCAGGCCGGTCGCCGGCCGGCCCGCGCCGACCGCGGCGAGGACCGCGGCGTCGCCGGGCACCAGAACCCCGAGCAGGGGTACGGCGTCGGCGAGCATCACCATGCCGAGCATCCCCATCAGCAGGGTGGTGGGCAGCTCCCCGACCTGGGCCAGCAGATCCGTCATGCTCCGTACGCTAGGGACCGCGGCGGCCCGGCACATCCGGTTTGATCACCCATCGGTCCCCGAGTCCGGCTAGGGATGAACCCTGAGGGGTCAGCGGGGGCGGAGCACCTGGACCCGGCGGACCGGGGAGTCGACCGAGGGTTCGGTGACGGGCACCGGGTAGGCCGCCACCAGCTCCAGCCGGTCCGGCGGCAGGTGTCCCCGGTCCGGGTCGCCGACGAGCACCTGGACCCCCCGGTCGGCGGCCCGTTGCAGGTAGGGCAGCACCCGCGCGGCCAGCGCCGCGTCATAGAGGACGTCCCCGGCCAGCACCAGGTCGGCGCTGGCGGTGCCGTCGAGCAGGTCGTCGCCGGTGGCGGCCACGGTGACCCGGTTGGCCCGGGCGTTGACCGTCACGGCCGCCACCGCCCAGGGGTCGACGTCGTTGGCGACCACGCGGTCGGCGCCGGCCAGCGCGGCGGCGATGGCGACCAGCCCGGAGCCGGCGGCCAGGTCGAGCACCCGCCGCCCGGCGGCGAGCTCGGGGTGGTCGAGCAGGTGCCGGGCGAGCGCCTGCCCGCCGGCCCAGACCGAGGCCCAGTACGGGGGCGGCAGCGACTGGCCGGCGGCCGCCTCCATCCGGGCCCACCAGAGGATGGCGTCCTCGGCGAGGTGCAGGCGTACCTCCGGCACGTACGGCGCGTCGACCAGCCGGAGCCGGTCGAGCCCGTCGCCGGGCGCCGCGATCTCCCGTTCCAGGTCGGCCAGCGGCGTGGTTGTCTTCACCGGGGCAAGCATGCCCCTCGCCGCCCCGCGCCGGAGGGATTTTTCCCGCCTGCCGGCGTATTCGTGGGCCACACCGGCACTTCCGCCAGCGAATGACGGTTCGGGCGGTTACTGTCGGGAAGGTACAGGGCGATCACCGGCCGCGACCGGTGCTCACCCGCATTGAACAGGGAGAGACGCATGGCAACCGGCACGGTCAAGTGGTTCAACTCGGAAAAGGGCTTCGGCTTCATCGAGCAGGACGGCGGAGGGCCGGACGTGTTCGTCCACTACTCGGCCATCCAATCCAGCGGCTACCGCGAGCTGAACGAGGGCCAGAAGGTCGAGTTCGAGGTGACCCAGGGGCAGAAGGGTCCGCAGGCGGACAACGTCCGTCCGATGTAGCTTCGTGCCGGTGGCGGCGGTCGGTGGTCCGACCGCCGCCGCAGCGCATTCTCAGGCCGGTGCGGCCGGCAGGTCACGGCGCCGCCGCAGCGGTCCCGCCAGCAGGATGAGCGGGGTCAGCGCGAGCCACGCCGTCATGACCCGCATCGCCCCGGCCGGTCCCCACGCGGCACCCAGCGCACCGGCCAGCAGGGCGGCCAGCGGGATGGTGCCGTAGTTCAGCAGCTGCATGCTCACGGTCACCCGCCCGAGCAGCCCGTGCGGCGTGTACGTCTGCCGGAAGCTGCCCTTCACCACGTTGCCCACCGCGACGCCCAAACTGACCAGCGCGCCGCCGAGCACCAGCCAGGCGACCCGGCCGCCGGGGCCGGCCAGCGGGATGAGCAGCGCCGGCGGTCCGGTGAGCGCGCCCGCCACGAGCAGGGCGCGGGCCGAGCCGAGCCGCCGGGCGAGCCCGGTGGCCAGGGCGGCGCCCAGGAGCCCGCCCACGCTGGCCAGCCCGATCAGGAGCCCGACGAGCCCGGCGGGCAGCCCGGCGGAGCGGACCAGGAACACCACGAGCACCGCCTGGTAGCCGCTGAGCCCGATGTTGCTGGCCGCGCCGAAGACGGTCAGCACCCGCAGGTACGGGTCGCGGATCACGAAGCGCAAGCCGTCGGCCACCTCCCGGCGCAGTGAGGGCGGCCCGCCGGGACGTTCGGGGCGGGGTTCGACCGCCCGGATCCGGCTCAGGCACACCGCGGAGACCAGGAAGCTGATCGCGTCGAGCAGGACCGCGGTCACCGCGCCGGCGAGCTGGGCGATGAGACCGGCCAGCCCGGGGCCGACGAGGTAGCTCGCGGTCTGCGTGGCGTGCAGCTTGGCGTTGCCCTCCGGCACCTGTTCGGGACGCAGCAGGGTGGGCAGGTAGACCTGGTCGGCGGTCTCGAAGAACACCCGGGCCAGCCCCGCGCCGAGGGCGACGACCAGGAGCTGGCCGACCGTGAGCACGTCGAGCAGGGCGGCCACCGGGACGCTGGCGAACAGCGCCGCCGAGACCAGGTCGGCGGCGATCATCACGGGGCGCCGGCGGACCCGGTCGACCCAGGCGCCGGCGGGCAGGCCGGCCAGCAGCCAGGGCAGCCAGGCCGCGGCCGTGAGCACCGCCACCTGGAACGTGGTGGCGTCGAGCACCGCCACCGCGACCAGCGGCAGGGCCACGGCGGTGACGTTGCTGCCGACGGCGCTGACCGTCTGTCCGGCCCAGAGCAGCCGGAAGTCGCGGTGCCGGACCAGGCCGCCGCGCGGCCGGGGGGCGGCGGCCGGCGCGGCCGTGCGGACCGGAGCGGTCACGGCTGGCCCGGGACGCCGTGGGCGAACAGGAAGACCGGCTCGCGCCGCTGCCCGTCGTCGGGGACGGGACGATCGGCCCAGCGGTCGAGGAGTTCGGTGATCTCGCGGCTGAGCCGGGCCAGCTCCGACGGGGTCAACCGCAGCCACTTGTCGGTGCTGAACGGGCCGTCCGCCCAGGCGGCGTGGGCCTCGTCGGGGGCGGCGTGCCAGGCCCGGACGAGGGCGACGTGCCGGTCGAGGTTCAGCGAGCTGGCCGCGTCGGCCACCGCCCGGGCGGCGGGGTCGGCGTCGAACTCGGTGTTGGACCAGCGGACCGCCCGGTCGCGGAGCCGCCACCAGCGTTCCCGGCGGTCCCGGGCGAGTTCGGGCGCCTCCAGCACCAGGTCGGCGGCGGCCAGCACCTTGAGGTGGTGGCTGACGTTGGCCGGCGCCTGGCCGGTGCGCTCGGCGAGCTGGCCGACGGTGCTCGGGCCGTACACCTTGAAGACGTCCATGAGTCGGCGCCGCAGCGGATGCGCGAGCGCCGCGAGGACGCGGGAGTCGGTGACATGCCGGACGGTGGGCTTCTCCATGGCGACAGCCTGACATTGGCAAGAGCTCTTGCGCAACAGCTGTTGCCGATTTCCTTTCGCGCCCGGGACCGCGGCGCGGCACTCGCCGCGGGGCCGGGCCCGGTCAGGCGGTCAGCCGCCGGGACAGCTCGTCGGCGACGTCCCGGGCGATCTGCGGCGGGATCGCCTCGGCGATCTTCTCCGGCGGCAGCCCGGCGAGGACCCCGGTGACGATCTCCTGCTCGTCGGTGAAGTCGCGGTTGGACAGCGCGTTGACCTGCGCCACGAGCGCCGGCCAGGCCCGCGCCATGGCAAGCATCTGCTGCAGCGGCGAGTTCGCCTGGGGCGGGCCGACCAGGCCGGTGGTGCCGACCGGGGAGATCAGCCAGTTGCGCAGGTTCTCCAGGTCGGCCAGGACGTTGCCGACCGTTCGATTCGGGTATCCGGTGTCGTTGATGAGCTTGTCGGTCTGTTCCATGCCGGTCTCCGGTTTCACTGGGGCGATCAGGCCGATCGCGGTCAGGTAGCGACGGAACAGCGGGGTCTGGTCCCGGCCCGCCTTGGTGGAGTCGCGGAAGAAGCTGAAGTGCGTGTGGAACAGGTGGCTGCTGTCCCCGGTGGTCCGCTTGCCCAGCCGGTCCCAGCGCTTCACCGTCCGGCCGTCCGGGGAGTAGATGATCTCCCGGATGTCCCGGGCGTCCGCGGCGCCGGCCGCGCACTGGGACACGAACCAGGTGGAGAAGGTACGCAGGTCGTGGGTGGCGCCACCGGACGAGACCGAGAACATCCCGACGTCCAGCGCCGAGGCGTGCAGGGTCAGCCCGGAGGAGTCCCGGGTGGACTCCACCACCGAGTAGTCCCGGGGCACCACCCGGTCGGACCCGCAGTGGTAGCCGCCGCGGTGGCTGGGGTCGCCCACGATGCCGACCTCGGCCGGCTCCAGATCCTGGCTGCGTACGGTGCTCTTGTCGACGTTGAGATGGGTGAGCAACAGATTGCGGACCGCCAACAGGTTCGCCGGGGCCGACGTCATGGGATCTCCCCTCCGGATCGATGGCCGGCGAGGGCACGACAATCACCACGCGTGAGCGCGCTCGATCCGGGGACGCACCCTCACCGGATAGCTGCACGGCACCGGGCACTTGCCCTGAGGATATCCACAGCTGGCGCTGAATGCCCAGCTCAGAGCACTATCTGGAACTATCGGCCGACGGTGGACGGCACCGGCACGAGCGGCAGCACCACAGCCGAAGGATGCTCGGGATCGTGCAGGATTTCCCGCCAGCCAGCACGAAGAGTAACGGCGGTGCCGAGCGGTTCGCCGGTGCCGGGATTCCGGGCGTAGCGCGGGTGGGCGCCGCCGGAGACCTGGACACGGAGCCGATGCCCGGGCGCGAAGCGGTGCGCGGCCGGCCACAGGGTGACCGGCACCCGGACCACACCGGACGCGTCGCGCGCGAAGCGCCCGGGCGCGACCCGGACCAGCCCGTCGCAGACGTTCCAGGACCGCCCGCGCCGGTCCACGTCGCAGAGCCGGACGAAGACGTCCAGGTAGGACAGCTCGCTGCGGACCTGGATCTCGGCGTGCACCGGGCCGATCACCTCGACGGGCGCGGCCAGCGGCGCGCTGGTGTACGTGAGCACGTCCGGCCGCGCCTCCACCGGCCGGTTGTCCACGGCGCCCGCCCGCTGGGCCACCAGCAGCGGGCCGCCCAGCGACGGCGTGGGATCGGCCGGGTCGTAGAAGATCCGGTCCGGTGCGGACGCGGCCGGCGGTGCGGGGGCGAGCGCGCCGCCGGCGTGCAGGTGCCAGCGGACCGGCTCGGCGGGTGGGGGCCAGTCGGGCAGGTCACGCCAGCCGCCGCCGCGCCCGCCGACGTGCACCCGCACCGGCGCGCGGCCCGGCGCCGGGCGCCCGGCCAGGTGCTCGTCGAGCCAGGCGAGCCCTTCGCGCAGGGCCGCCGCGAGCAGCCCGGGGCTGCCGTGGGTCCACGGCCCGATCGTCAGCCGGGGCCGGGCGCCGGCCGCCCGGAGCCGGGCGTAGTCGTCGAGCTGGGCGGGGAGGAAGATGTCCTGCCAGCCGCTCACCATCGCCACCGGCGCGCGGACCTCGGCGATCCGGTCGCCGAAGATCCGGGTCCGCCAGTAGTCGGCGTCCGGGGTGTGATGGCGCAACCACTCCTGAAAGAACGGCACCGTCACCCCGGTGGCGATCCGGTCCGCCTCGGCCAGCGGCAGGTGGGCCAGCGCCCGGGTGAGCCGGGGCTGCCCGCGCTTGAGCTCCCACTGCCGGGCCAGCCAGGGCACGGTCTGCGCCTGGAGCAGCTCCGCCCAGGTGAGCACCGTGTCCAGCGCGAACGACTCGCCCGCGTACGTGGAGTCCCGGGTGGCCGAGGCGGTGACCACGGCGACCATGGCGCGCAGCTCGTCGGCGGCCTCGGCGGCGACCGCCCACTGCACGAACCCCTGGTAGCTGGCGCCGAACATGCCGAACGCGCCGGTCCACCAGGGCTGCCGGCGCAGCCAGTCGAGGGTGTCCAGGCCGTCGTCGCGCTCGTGCACCAGCGGGGCGAACTCGCCGCCGGAGCCGTACGTGCCGCGGCAGGACTGGATCACCACGTGGTAGCCGCGCTCGGCGACGAGGCGGCCGAGCAGCCGGACCGGCCCGCCCCGCCCGTACGGGGTGCGGATCAGCACGCAGGGCGCGCCGGGCAGGTCGGGCGCGTAGTGGTCGGTGCGCAGCGTCACCCCGTCGCGGACCCGGACGGGCAGGTCCCGGGTGACCGTGACCCGCCCGGTCCGGGCGGCCGGCAGCCGCAGGACCGCCGCGGCGGGCCGGGTGACGAAGCGCCGCACGCTCAGTCCGCGTCGCGGTCCGGCGCCCCCCGGCGGGGCTCGCCCCGGGCCGCGCGCACGGCGTCGCGGTGCTCGCGCATCGAGACCACCATCTCGGCCATGAACCGGTGCACGACGGCCAGTTCCTCGTCGCTGAACCGGTCCATGACCTCGTCGGTGCGCCGGCCGAGCGGGCCGAAGAAGCTGCGGGCCAGGGTGGCGCCCCGGTCGGCGTAGTGCAGGAGGATCTTGCGCCGGTCGGCGGTGTCCCGGTCACGCCGGATGTGCCCGCCCCGCTCCAGCCGGTCGACGAGCGCGGTGACCGAACCGGAGGAGAGGTTGAGCGCCTCCCCCAGCCGGCCGGGGGTGATCGGGTCACCGAGCAGTTCGGCGTCCATGACGGCGATGAGGGCGTGCAGGTCGGTGGCGTTGAGCCCGTGCAGGCCGGCGAACGCGTGCCCGATGTGCTCCGCGTCGGCCGAGTAGCGGCGCAGGTCGTTGGTGATGTCCGCGATCATCCGCCCGCGCGGGTCGTCCCGTCGCCGGTACATGCTCTGCGCGCCCACGTCTCGCCGCCACCCCCTTGCCCCAACCGGTCCGGTTGCAGCATAGAGCCACCCCGGATAATCTCGCTCATCAAGATACTCGTCCGATGAGAATCTCCACGACCATTCATGTGAGGGCATTCGATGTCAGTGTTCGCCCGCGTCGTCCGGGGCCGGCTCGCCGCCTGGCTCACCCTGGCCGCCGCGCTCGTCGTCGGCGTGGTCGCCTTCGGGCTGCCGAAACCGGACAATCCCGATCCCGTCTCCGACACCGGCCTGTCCGTGAAATGGCAGTCGACGCAGGTCGAACGGCTGCGGGACCAGTTGCCCTCCAAGGACTCCCAGACCGCCCTGGTGGTGGTGAGCCGCGCCGACCAGGCTCCGCTCAGCGGCGCGGACCGGGGTGTGCTCGACGGGCTCGCGGGCGAACTGAGCTCGCTCGCCGCCGGCGGGCGGGCCTCCCCCGCACAGGTCTCCCCGGACGGCACCGTGGCGCTCGTCGCGGTGCCGCTGTCCACCGAGGGCAGCCCACGGGCCGTGGTCGACGAGGTGGAGAAGCTCCGCGAGGCGGTCGGCGACCTGCCCGCTGAGCTGACCGTCGAGGTCACCGGCAGCCCGGCGTTCACCGCCGACCTCGGCAAGGTGTTCGAGGGCGCGGACACGACGCTGCTGCTGGTCACCGCCGCCGTGGTGGCGGTGCTGCTGCTGGTCACCTACCGCAGCCCGTTCCTGTGGCTCGTACCGCTGCTGGTGGTGGGCGCCACCGAGCAGATCACGCTGCGCGTGGTGGAGTCCCTCGTGCCCGCCTTCGGCATCTACCTGCCCAGCGGGCAGGTGACCGGCATCGCCAGTGTGCTGGTGTTCGGCGCCGCGACCAACTACGCCCTGCTGCTCATCGCGCGCTACCGCGAGGAACTGCGCCGGGAGGAGGACAGGTTCGCCGCCATGCGTTCCGCGCTGCGCCGCACCGCCGAGCCGATCCTGGCGAGCGGCAGCACGGTCGTCCTCGGCGTACTCACCCTGCTGCTCTCCGAGCAGGAGACCAACCGGGCGCTCGCCCTGGCCTGCGCCACCGGGGTGATCCTCGCCATGCTCTCCGCCCTGTTCGTGCTCCCCGCCGCCCTGCTGCTGTTCGGCCGGCGCCTGTTCTGGCCGTTCATCCCCCGCGTCGGCAGCGCCGCCCGCGAGGGACGGATCTGGGGCCGCCTGGGCGAGCTGGTCGTCCGCCGACCGCTGCCGGTCGCCGCGCTCGCCGTCCTGCTGCTCGCCGGCCTCGCCCTCGGCGGCCTGGGCATCCGCACCGGCCTCTCCGAGACCGAGCAGTTCAGCGAGAAGCCCGAGGCGGTGGCCGGGGCGGAGACGCTCGCGCGGGCGTTCCCGGCCGGCAGCACCCGGCCCGTGGCGGTGCTCACCAATCCGCAGGCCGCCCCCGCGGTCCTCGCCGCCGCCAGCCACGTCGACGGGGTCGCCTCGGCCCGTCCCGGCGCCGCCGGAGACCGGGTCGCCCAGATCGACGTGGTGCTCACCGCCGAGCCCGGCAGCGCCGCCTCCGACCGGGCCGTGGTGGCGCTGCGCGACGCCGTGGCCGCCGTACCGGATTCCGCGCCGCCCACCGTGGACGGCGCGGACGCCCCCGACGGCGCACTGGTCGGTGGCCCGGTCGCCGCGACCTACGACTCGAACGAGGCCAACACCAAGGACCTCCAGCTGATCCTGCCGCTCATCCTGCTGCTCATCGGGGCGGTGCTGGTGCTGCTGCTGCGCGGGCTCCTGGCGCCGCTGCTGCTGGTGCTGACCGTGATCGCCTCGTTCTTCGCCAGCCTCGGCGCTGCCTGGCTGCTCTTCGACCACGTGCTGGACTTCCCGGCGCTGGACAGCGGGGTGCTGCTGCTCGCGTTCGTCTTCCTCGTGGCGCTCGGCGTCGACTACAACATCTTCCTGGTCACCCGCGCCCGGGAGGACGCCCGGCCCAGCGGCACCCGCGACGGCATGCTCTCCGCGCTACGGGTCACCGGCGGCGTCATCACGAGCGCGGGCGTGCTGCTCGCCGCGGTCTTCGCGGTGCTCGGCGTGCTGCCGCTGATCACCCTCACCCAGATCGGGATCATCGTCTGCGTCGGCGTCCTGCTGGACACGCTGCTGGTCCGCACCGTGCTGGTGCCGGCGCTGGCGTTCACGCTCGGCGACCGGTTCTGGTGGCCGGGGCGGATCGCCTCCGAACCCGACGCACCGGCGCAGGCGCCCACGGCGCCCGCAGCGCCGGCCGGCGCGCGGGACTGAGACGAGGGCGGGGCCCCGGCGATCATCCGCCGGGGCCCCGCCGCGTCAGGTCAGTAGGTCAGGCACACGCACTCGGTCATCAGCGCCCGCACGTTACGGACGTACTGCGGGTTGGGGATGGCCAGGGGCTCGCCCTCGCGGGCCACCGCGCCGTGCCCGTAGTTGTACGCCGCGATCACGGCGTTCAGCAGGCAGGAGTTCAGCTCCGAGGTGCAGAGCGAGGCGTCGAGCCGGTAGTCCGACTCGAAGTACATGTCCCCGATGTACTTGGTGAGCCACGCCAGGTAGGTGCCGCCGAGGAAGGCGTTGTCGCGGTAGGCGTCGATGTCGTACGACTGGCCGAACCGCTGGTTCATCCAGTCGGCGGTGGCCGGCATGACCTGCATGAGCCCGATCCCACCGTCGCAGGCCACGATGTTGGACTGCCAGCCGCTCTCCTGCCAGGCGGTCGCCTTCATGAGGGTCAGCGGGATCTTGATGTCCGGCGCGGAGGTGGGCCAGTAGGTGCGTGCCGCCGCATCGGACAGCGCCGACTTCACCTGGCTGCGGGTCGCCTGGGTGCCCCGGTAGCTCGGCTCGCAACCGCTCGCCGGCGGCTTCGGCGGGGGCGGCGGCACCTGGGTCTCGGTGGGCGGCTTCGGCTTGGCCAGCGGACCGGTGGTGGTGCGGGTCGGCTTGGGCTTCGGCTTCGGCGACGCGCTCGGGCTGGGCTTCGCGCTGGGCTTCGCGCCCATCGCGGCGACCGCCGGCGGTTCGTCGCTCGGCAGGTCGGCGGGCTCGTCAGCGGGTGCCTCGACGGGCGCCTCGCTGGGCAACTCGACCGCCACCTCGCGGGTCGGCTTCTCGCCACCGCATCCGGTCACCACAGTCGCCGCCAGTAACGCGGCGACCGCCGCCGTGGCCCAGCGGCCAGCTCCTCGACGCATCTGCTCTCCCCGTGGTCGTCCGCCGCACCCTAGCAGGGATCCACCGGCCTGCGGGGTACCCGCGACGCCGGCCGGGAGCCCCGCGGCCGCGGCGGTCCGTCCCCTGTGGCCGGTCCGTCCGCGCCGGTCGGCGCCTCCCCGACCGCGTGGTCACGGGTGGCCCAGGCGACCACGAAGACGGTGACCCAGGCCGCACCGAGCAGCACCGACGTGGCGGTGCCGCTGGCCGTGCTCCACCCCAGGTAGAGCCGGGCGCCGGTGACGGCGACCACGCCGGCCAGCGCGCCCGTCCAGACGGCGACCGCCACCGGCCAGCGGGCGCCCCGGGACAGCAGCCACGCGAGGGTGCCGAAACTCGCCGTGACCACCGCGGTCTGGGTGGGCCGCAGGTCCGGGGCGGCGTCCGGGCCGCCCGGCCCGGTCAGGCCGGCGACCAGGACCAGCACCACCAGCGGCACGAACGCCCCCACCGTGCCGAGCACGCCGAGCAGGTCGGCCCGCCAGGGCCGGTTCCGCCAGGCCACCACCGCCGCCACGAGGGCCACCGCGGTGATCAGCACCCAGCCGCGCAGCACCGACACCGCGGCCAGCGCCGTGTCGGCCACCCCGGGGGTATGCCGCGCGGCGAACCAGTCGGCGACGATCCCGTCCAGCACGCCGAGCCCGCTGTGGCGGACCACCGCCTCCAGCACCGCCGCGACGGCCAGCCCGGCGGCGAACAGCAGCAACAGGCCGGCGGCCAGGTTGATCAGCAGCGTTCCGGCCGGACCGAACCGCATGGCGACCAGGAAGAACAGCACCCCGTAGCGGGCGCGCAGCCAGCGCAGCGGCGGCAGGGCGGCGGCCCGGGCGGCCAGCGCGCGCACCGGGTCCGGGTTGCGGCCCAGCCAGCGGCCGGCGAGCACCACCCCGAGGAGGCAGACCAGCAGCACGAGCACCGCGCCGGTGGCCCGGCCCAGGAACCGGGACACCCGCTCGTAGGATTCGCCGGCGGCGTAGCCGACCAGCACGGAGGCGCCGACCCAGCTCACCACCCCGGCCAGGTTCCATGGGGCGAACCGCCGGTAGGGCAGCCCGGCCGCGCCGGCCAGCCGGGGCGCCAGGGTGCGCGCGAACGCCACCCAGCGGGCCGCCAGCACGCCCCGGCCGCCGAGCCGGTCGAGCAGCGAGTCGGCCCGCCGCCACCGCTGCGGCCCGATCCGGGCACCGAGGCCGGAGGCACGCAGTCTCGGCCCGTACCGCCGGCCGGCGCGATAGGCGAGTGTGTCTCCGATCACGGCGGCAGCGGTCATGGCCAGCAGCGCCGGAATAATCCGCAGCGTCCCCGCGTAGGCTAAGAAGCCGACCAGCAACAGGGTCGCCTCACCCGGCACCAGCAGTCCGAAGATCACCGCGGTCTCGCCCGCCACGATCGTCGCTGCGACCAGGTAGATCAGCAGAGGCGGCAGCTCCTGCAGCCAGTTCAGCAGGTCAGGCATCCGGTCCCCCGCACGGGAGCCAGCATGCCAGTCGCTGGAACGGTCGGGACAGCACTTTCCGCAGAGATCCGGGCCATCTCGGGGTGACCCCGAGGCGTGCCCCGGCAACCGCAGACAGGAGTATGGAGGGTATGCAGCTACGCACCGACCTCCGCAACGTCGCCATCATCGCCCACGTCGACCACGGCAAGACGACCCTGGTCGACGCCATGTTGCGGCAGGCCGGCGCCTACGGCGCCCGTGGTGAGGACACCGAGCGGGTCATGGACTCGATGGACCTCGAGCGGGAGAAGGGCATCACCATCCTCGCCAAGAACACCGGCGTGCGCTACCTGCCGGCGGACGGCTCCGAGGCGGTGACGATCAACATCATCGACACCCCGGGGCACGCCGACTTCGGCGGCGAGGTCGAGCGCGGCCTCACCATGGTCGACGGTGTGGTGCTGCTGGTCGACGCCAGCGAGGGCCCGCTGCCGCAGACCCGGTTCGTGCTCCGCAAGGCGCTGCGCGCCCGGCTGCCGATCATCCTGGTGATCAACAAGGTGGACCGTCCCGACGCCCGGATCAAGGAGGTCGTGGACGACACCTACGAGCTCTTCCTCGACCTGGACGCCGACGAGGAGCAGATCGACTTCCCGATCGTCTACGCCTGCGCCCGCGACGGCATCGCCTCGCTGACCCAGCCGGCCGACGGCGCGGTGCCGGACGACAGCCACAACCTGGAGCCGCTGTTCCGCACCCTGCTGGACACCATCCCGGCCCCCGCGTACGAGGAGGACGCGCCGCTGCAGGCGCACGTCACCAACCTCGACGCCTCGCCGTTCCTGGGCCGGCTCGCGCTGTGCCGGGTCCGCCAGGGCACCATCAGCAAGGGCCAGTCCGTCACCTGGTGCCGCACCGACGGCAGCAGCCAGCGGGTCCGCATCTCCGAGCTGCTCATGACCGAGGGCCTGGAGCGCAAGCCCGCCGAGAGCGCCGGCCCGGGCGACATCATCGCCGTCGCCGGCATCCCGGAGATCATGATCGGCGAGACCCTCGCCGACGCCGAGAACCCGGTCCCGCTGCCGCTGATCACCGTCGACGAGCCGGCCATCTCGATGACCATCGGCACCAACACCTCGCCGCTGGTCGGCCGGGTCAAGGGCGCCAAGGTCACCGCCCGCATGGTCAAGGACCGGCTCGACAAGGAGCTGGTCGGCAACGTGTCGCTGCGGGTGCTGCCCACCGAGCGGCCGGACGCCTGGGAGGTGCAGGGCCGCGGTGAGCTGGCCCTGGCCATCCTGGTCGAGCAGATGCGCCGCGAGTCCTACGAGCTCACCGTCGGCAAGCCGCAGGTCGTCACCAAGGAGATCGACGGAAAGACCTGCGAGCCGGTCGAGCGGCTGACCATCGACGCCCCGGAGGAGTACCTGGGCGCGATCACCCAGCTCCTCGCCACCCGCAAGGGCCGGATGGAGCAGCTGGTCAACCACGGCACCGGCTGGATCCGGATGGAGTGGCTGGTCCCGGCGCGCGGCCTCATCGGCTTCCGCACCGAGTTCCTCACCGAGACCCGCGGCACCGGCATCCTGCACCACGTCTTCGAGTCGTACGAGCCGTGGTTCGGTGAGCTGCGCACCCGCCAGAACGGCTCGCTGGTCGCCGACCGCTCCGGCTCGGTCACCGCGTTCGCCATGACCAACCTCCAGGAGCGCGGCCAGCTCTTCGTCGAGCCGGGCACCGAGGTGTACGAGGGCATGATCGTCGGTGAGAACTCCCGCTCCGACGACATGGACGTCAACATCACCAAGGAGAAGAAGCTCACCAACATGCGGTCGTCGACCGCGGACGAGACCGAGAAGCTGATCCCGCCGCGCAAGCTGTCGCTGGAGCAGGCCCTCGAGTTCTGCCGCGAGGACGAGTGCGTCGAGGTGACCCCGGCCGCGGTGCGCATCCGCAAGGTGGTGCTGGACCAGACCCAGCGCGGCCGCATGGCCGCCCGCCGCAAGCACGCCGGCTGACGAACCAGCCACCCCCGGAGCCCGGCCCGCCTCCCAGCGGACCGGGCTCCACCCTTTCCCGACCCGCCCCGCGCCGGCGATCATGGAGTTAGCGGCAGTATTGGAGATCGACATCGCCGCTAACCTCATGATCAACGCGTCGAGGACGCCCGGCGGCGGGGGTAGGCGGCAGGGGGCCGGGGCAGGGGCAGGGTCAGGGTTTGGTGGCCTGGAGGGCCAGGATGTCGGGGATCGGGCCGGAGCCCGACTCCCGGACGGCGGTCAGGGTGAGGCCGGCGGACGGTACCGCGTCGAGCAGGTCGGCCAGCGGCACGTGCCAGGCGCCCACCCGGGCGCGGACGCCGACGGAGTTCCAGGACCGGAAGCTGCGGTCCCGCTCGGCGTAGCCCTCGTCCAGCAGGATCCGGCCGGGCTCCGAGCGGTCCGCGAAGGCGCCCACGAAGCAGGGGTGCACACCGATGTGGACCAGCCGCCCGCCGGGTGCCAGCACCCGGGCCGCCTCGGCGATCGCCGCCGGGTAGTCCGGCATGTCGGTGTGGGCGAGCACGCAGGCCACGGCCGGCAGCACGCCGTCCGGCAGGGGCAGCGCGGTCGCGTCGGCCCGGGCCACCGGGAGCCGCGTCCGCGCATGACGCAGTTGCCCGCCCGACAGGTCCACCCCGATCGGCTGCCAGCCCAGCCGGCGCAGCTCGGCGGCGTGCGCCCCCGTGCCGCAGCACAGGTCGAGGCAGCGCCCGGGCCCCGGCCCGAGCAACTCGGCCAGCACCGCCCGGACCCGTTCGCTGTAGTCGGTGGCGGTGGTCGTCACGTAGTCGTCGTACCAGTCGGCGATGGCGTCGTACGCGGCGGTCGTCATCTCCGCACGCTAGACCCCGCCCGGCCCGCACCGCAGCCCCGGCGATGATCCGCTACGGTCACCGGCATGACCTGGGAGAACCTCGACGCGCACCTGGACACGGTGCCCGGCACCGTCTCCGCGTACGTGGGGCGGCTCGGCGCCCCGCCCACCTGGACCCGGCACGCCGACGCCACCCACTACGCGGCCAGCACCATGAAGGTCGCCGTGCTGGTGGCGCTGCACCGCACCGCCGAGGCGGGCCGGCTGGACCTGGACGCGCCCGTCCCCGTGCGCAACAGCTTCGACTCCGCCCTGCCCGGCACGCCCCGGTTCACCAACGCGCAGCACTACGACAACGACGACGCGGTCTGGGCGCGGGTGGGCGGCGAGGCGCCCCTGCGCTGGCTGGCCGAACGGATGATCGTCCGCTCCAGCAACCTGGCCACCAACCTCTGCATCGCCCACGTCGGGCTGCCCGCCGTGGCCGAGGCGTGGACGCTGGCCGGCGCCCGGCACAGCGTCACCGGCCGGGGCATCGAGGACTTCGCGGCCCGCGACGCCGGCATCGACAACCTGGTCACCGCCGCCGACCTGGCCGCCCTGCTCGGCGGCCTGGCCCGGGGCGCCCGCGAGCCCGGGCCGCTCGCCTCGCCGGCCGGCTGTGCGGCCATGCTCGACGTGCTGTTCGCCCAGGAGCACCGCGAGGACCTCGCCGCCGGGCTGCCCGAGGGCACCCGCATCGCGCACAAGAACGGCTGGGTACGCGGCGTCCGCCACGGCGCCGGCGTGGTCTTCCCGGACGACGCCCCGCCGTACGCCGTCGTGGTCTGCACCACCACCGACCTGGCCGACGGCGGCCCGAGCGGCGAGGAGGACGAGGACGACGCCTGCCGCCTCATCGCCCACGTCTCCGCGGCGGTCTGGGCGGCCCGGCACGACCTGGCCGGGTGACCGCCTGGGGCTACGGCGGCCCCCACACCGCTAGTCCAGCAGGTTCGCGCGCAGCGCGGCCAGCGTCGCGTCGGTGAGCCCCAGGCCGGCCCGCAGGTACGCGTCGAACGTGCCGTGCACCCGGCGCACCTCGTCGTAGGCGGCGTCCAGGTATTCCGGACGCACCTCCAGCAGCGGCCGGGCGACCGCCGGGTCCAGGTCCGGCCGGCGGCGGGTCATGGCGGCCAGCAGCACCGCGCGCAGGCTCTCGGTGAGCTCGTTGTGCCGCAGGTAGTCGGCCCGGATCGCCGGCTCGTCCACCCCGAGCGCGGTGAGCAGCACCACCGACAGCCAGCCGGTGCGGTCCTTGCCGGCCGAGCAGTGGAAGAGCAGCGGCAGGTTCGCCTCGTCGGCGGCCAGCCGCACCGCCGCCCCGAAGCCCTCCCGGGCCGAGTCGCCGGTGACGAACCAGCGGTAGATCGCCGCCATGGCGCCCGGCATCCCGTCCCGGGCCAACTCCTCGTACGCGTCGAGGTCGTGGCCGAGCAGCACCGCCGAGACGTAGGTGAACACCGGGTGGGCCGCGTCGTAGACCGGCAGGTGCACCACCCGCGGCTCGCCGGCCAGGCGGTCGGGCGGGGCGACCGCCTGCTCGGTGGCGTGCCGCAGGTCCACCACGCAGGCCGGGGCGAGCTTGCCCAGCACCGGCAGGTCCTCGTCGCTGAGCCGGCCGAGCGCCGCCGTGCGGATCAGCCGGCCCGCGCGTACCCGCCGCCCGTCCGAGGTGGGCAGCCCGCCCAGGTCACGGGCGTTCGGCGCGCCCACCAGCTCCCAGTCCCGCCCGGTCATCGGCCCTCCCCGGTTCGCCGTCAGCTCCGTATAGGGTGCCCCACATGACGATCGCGGCGGTACGCACCCACCGGCTCTCGGCCCCCTTACACACCCCGTTCGTCACCGCGCTGCGCCGCACCACCACCGTGGACACCCTGGTCGTCGAGGTGGTGGACAGCGACGGGCGGTCGGGTTTCGGCGAGGCGCCGCAGGTCTGGCAGGTGACCGGCGCGTCGATCGCCGGCGCCGAGGCGTGCGTGCAGCAACTCCTCGCGCCGCTGCTGACCGGGCGGGACGCCGACGACCTCCAGGCCCGCTGCGCCGAGGTGCGCCGTGCCGTCGTGGGCAACGAGTCGGCCCGGGCCGCCGTCGACGTCGCCCTGCACGACCTGGCCGCGCGGCGGCTCGGCGTACCCCTGGTGCGGTTGCTCGGCGGCACCACGCTGCGCATCCCCACGGACGTCACCCTGGCCGCCGGCGACGCCGTGGACCTGGCCGCGGCGGCCACCCGCCGCCGGGCCGAGGGGTTCACCGTGCTGAAGCTCAAGGTCGGCACCGACGCGCGGGGCGACCTGGACCGGGTACGCGCGGTCCGCGCCGCGGTCGGGCCCGAGGTGCGGATCCGGCTGGACGCCAACCAGGGCTGGACGCCGCGCGAGGCGGTGCGGGTGATCCGCGGGATCGAGGACGCCGGGCTCGACGTCGAGCTGGTCGAGCAGCCGGTGCACCGGCGGGACCTGGACGGGCTGGCCTGGGTCAGCGACCGGGTGGAGCTGCCGATCCTCGCCGACGAGTCGGTGTTCGACCTGCGGGACCTCGTCGAGGTGATCCGCCGCCGGGCGGCCGACATGGTCAACGTCAAGCTGGCCAAGTGCGGCGGCCTGCACACCGCCCGGTCGCTGCTCGACCTGGCCGCCGCGCACGGCATGGGGACCATCGTCGGCTCGATGATGGAGAGCCAGGTCGGTCTCGGCGCGGCGGCGAGCCTGGTCGCCGCCTACGGCACCACGGCCGTGTCGGACCTCGACGCCGCCTGGTGGCTGGCCTGGTCGCCGGTCGCCGGCGGCATCCGGTACGACGGCGCGACCGTCGTGCTGCCGGACGCGCCTGGGCTGGGCATCGCCAACGTTAATGAAGCAAAGGTTCAGCCGCGTGGTTGAGCGCCGTTGGAATTTTTCATAGGGTCGAGGCACGTGAGGTGGGGGTGGGCATGGAGGTTCAACCGGGCCGCGAGGCCGTCGTCCGGGTGCCGGTGGCCACCCTCTGGGCCGCCCCCGAGGCGGTCCGTCCCGTCGACCGACCCGCGCTGGGCGAGACGCCGGACGTCGCCACCTGGATCGCCGGCATGGACCGCGACCAGCAGGTCGGCGACTGCGTCCTCACCCAGCTGCTGCTCGGCGAGCGGGTGCTGGTCACCGAGGTGCGCGCGGACGGCTGGGCACAGGTCGTCGCCCTGGGCCAGCCCGCCGCCAAGCTCGCCGTCCGCGGCTACCCGGGCTGGCTGCCCACGGCCCAGCTCACCGCAGCGGCGGAGCCCGGCCCACCGGGCACCCCGCTGGTCGTGGACGCCCTCCACACCGCGCTGCACGCCGCCCCCGGCAGCCCGCCGGCCCTGACCGGCGTGGTCCTCGGCACCCGCCTCGCCCCGGCCGGCCGGCCGGCCGACGGCTGGCGGCCGGTCCTCGCGCCCGGGCACGCCGAACCGCTCTGGGCCCCGGAGGGCGACCTGGTCCCGCTGCCCGCGGAGCGGCCGGAGGCCAAGGAGGTGCTCGCCCTCGCCGAGCGGCTGCGTGGCCTCATCTACATCTGGGGCGGGCTGTCCACCGACGGCATCGACTGCTCGGGCCTGGTGCACCTGGCCTGGCGCCGGCACGGCCTCACCCTCCCCCGGGACGCCGACGACCAGGCCGAGGCGACCACTCCCCTGGCACTGGGCGAGGAACGTCCCGGCGACCTCTACTTCTTCGCCCGGCCGGGCCGGCGCATCCACCACGTCGGCATCGTGAGCAGCGAGCCGCAGGGCGAGGTGCGGCGGATGCTGCACGCCTGCTACGTGAAGCGCCGGGTCGTGGAGGAGCGGCTCCCCCCGGACCGGGAGGCCACCCTGGTCGGCGTCCACCGGATCTGACTCGTACGCGAGAAGGGCGCCCCCGAGCACGGGGGCGCCCTTCTTCGTGCCGGTCCGGTCAGCGGCGGGCCTCGGCCAGTTCGCGGCGCCGGTCGCGGGACGACTTGACCAGGCTGGCCGCGGTGGCCACGGCGAGGGTGCCGAGGATGACGGTGAGCGAGAGCCAGATCGGGATGTGCGGAGCCCAGGCCACGTGCTGGCCGCCGTTGACGAACGGCAGGTTGTTGTCGGCCAGGGCCTCCAGGACCAGCTTCACCCCGATGAAGCCGAGCACCACGGCGAGGCCGTAGCTGAGGTAGATCAGCCGGTCCAGCAGGCCGCCGAGCAGGAAGTAGAGCTGCCGCAGCCCCATCAGCGCGAACACGTTCGCCGTGAAGACCAGGTACGGCTCCTGGGTGATGCCGAAGATCGCCGGGATCGAGTCCAGCGCGAAGATCAGGTCGGTGGTGCCGATCGCGATCATCACGATCAGCATCGGGGTGAACAGCCGCCGCCCGTTCTCGTGGGTGGTCATCCGCGCCCCGTCGAAGTCACGGGACAGCGGCAGCGCCTTGCGGCTCCACCGGATCAGCAGGTTCTCACTGAACTCGTCCTCGTCCGGCTCGCCCTGGCGGGCCAGGTTGACCGCCGTGTAGATCAGGAACGCGCCGAAGATGTAGAACACCCAGGAGAACTGCGAGATCAGCGCGGCGCCGGCGGCGATGAAACCACCGCGCATGACCAGCGCCAGCAGGATGCCGACGAGCAGCACCTTCTGCTGGTACCGCCGCGGCACGCCGAAGCGGGCCATGATGATCACGAAGACGAAGAGGTTGTCCACCGAGAGGCTGTACTCGGTGAGCCACCCGGTGTAGAACTGGCCCGCCACGCTGGGGCCTGAGGTGAGCCACAGGCCCGCCCCGAAGAGCAGGGCCAACCCCACGTAGAAGCCGACCCACAGGCTCGACTCGCGGACGCTGGGCTCGTGCGGGCGGCGACCGATGATGAACAGGTCGACCAGCAGGACCGCGGTCATCGCGACCAGGGTCCCCGCCCACACCACTCCGGACACGTTCAAATCCATCCTCCGGCAGACACACAGCGTCGGGCACACCGTACGCCGGGTGAGGGGCCGGGGTGCGTCGACGCTGACTCTGGTGACTGTCGGAGGTCTCTTCCGCCAGCGGCCCGAGGTGCGGGTCGCTGACCGACGGAGCCGGGTCGTGCCACCGGGGTTCCGGCGCTCTTCCGTGCTGACGACTCCGTCGCGAGGGAATACTCCCCTCCTCGGCCGCCATTCTTCACCATCGACCCGGGGTGCCGCATCTTCGGGGGCCCCGTTTGCCGGGGTACGGGTGTTCTGGTGTGGGCGAGGTCTCTCCGTGCAGGGCGTCCTAGGAGGCTAGGTGTCGGAGTGTCCGGGCCTCGCGCCGGTGCGTTCCGGTGCGGGAAGCAGCGGGTCGGAGAACGACCAGCCCGCGGCCAGCAGGGCGTCGCAGGCCGCGACCGCCGCCGCCAGCCGCTCCTCGTGCGGCCCGCGCAGCTCGACCACCGGCACCCCGCAGGCGGCCAGCTCCTCGCGGAACCGGCCGGTCATCCAGGCCCGCAGGTGCTCCCCGTCGCGCAGGCCGTCGTCGGCGAAGGGCACCCCCTCGTGGTCGGTCAGGAGATACAGCGCCGGCCGGCGGGCGGCCGCCCGGACCGCCTCCGACGCGGACCCGAGGTAGCGCTCCTCCCAGACCGCGGTGGCCCGCGCGTCGGTGTCGGAGAACAGCAGCGGGCCGCTGACCCGGGCCGCGGCGTCCTCGGCGGCCTGCTGCTCACGCACCACCTCGACGAAGTCGTCCCGGTCCCACGTGACGTCGAAGATCGTCGCCTCCGGCCGGGCGCGCCGCAGCCCGGCGAGCTTCCGCTCGGTCAGCTCGCGGCCGTACTCCGGCACCCAGGGCGTGCCGTAGTGGGCGGCGAGCGCCGCCGCCATCGTCGTGGTGCCCGTCGACTCGGCCCCCACCACCACGACCCGGCGCACCAGCCAGGCCCGCACCGGCGGGCTCAGCCGCGCCCAGTGCGCCGCCGGGTCCGCCCGCACGGCGGTGCCGGACACCGGCACGACCCGCCGGTCCAGGTCCACGCAGACCGCGACCGCGCCGAACCGGCGGGCCAGCTCCTCGCCGTACGCCTCCGAGGAGAAGACCGCGTCCACCGGCTCCCCGCCGAGCGCGTCGGCGAACACCGCGCAGTGCAGGTCCCAGATCGCCGGGTCGGCGTAGTCCACCGGGTGGTCGTCGTACCGCCCCACGAACCGCACCCAGGGCGTGGCGGCGTGCGCCTCGCGCAGCCAGGCGACCCGCAGGTCGAGCGGGATCGACTCGCGCCGGGACGGGGCCACCACCACGGTGACCGCCGCGCAGCGGGCCGCGGCCGCCTCGATCAACGCGTGGTGCCCGGCGTGCGGCGGGTAGAACTTGCCCACCACCAGGCCGTGCCGGAACGCCCGGCCCGGCTCGCTCCGCCCGCTCACGCGGCGACGGGGGCCGGGCCGGGCGGCACCGGGGTCGCCGCCGACCGACGGCGCAGGTCCGCCCGCCACTCCCGCAGCCCGACCACGCAGAGCGCCAGGAAGATCAGGTAGAGGCCGCCGGTCAGCCAGAGACCCTTGTACGCGTACAGCGGGATGTAGATCAGGTCGGCGGCGATCCACAGCCACCAGCTCTCCACCAGCTTGCGCGTCTGGCCGTAGGTGGCCAGCAGCGACAGCGCGGTGGTGACCGCGTCGGCCAGCGGCACCGTGGAGTCGGTCGCCCGGTCCAGCAGCGCCCAGAGCCCGGCCGTGAGCAGCACCCCGGCCACGCCGAGCGCCCACCACTCGCGCCGGCCCGTCCGGGCCACGGTCAGCCGGCTGCGCCGCTCCCCGCCGAATAGCCAGTGCCACCAGCCGTAGACGCCGAGGACGACGTAGACGACCTGGAGGCCGGCGTCGGCGTACAGGCCGGCGGTCCAGAACAGCAGCATGAGCAGCAGCACGTTGGCGATGCCGATCGGCCAGTTCGCGATGTGCTGCCGGGCCACCAGCCAGACGTTGACCACACCCGTGGCGAAGCCGAGCAGCTCGGCCCAGGTGGTGCCGGCGCCCAGGACGGTGAACGCCGTGGCGGTGAGCCAGTCCAGCATGGTGTCCCTCCCCCGTTTCCCGAGCGCCCACCCTAGAGGACGGAGTCAGGGCCGCCGGCCCTCGCCTTCTGCCGGGCGTAGTAGGCGCGGGCGCGGTTGCGGTCGCCACAGTCCTTCGTGTTGCACCAGCGGCGGTTCCGGCGCGGTGACGTGTCGAGATAGACCCAGCCGCACTTGGCGTCCTCGCACTGGTGGAGGCGGTCGAGGTCGTCGCGCTGCGTGAGAGCCACGAGCCCACGGACGATGCGATTGCGGGGCAGGCGGAGGTCGAACTCCCGGTCCCGCCATTCCCAGCGGTCGTCCGCACGGACCAGGTCGGCCGCGGCGATCGCCGCCCGGTACCGGTCCGCGAGGTCCGCGGCGGCCCCGGGGTCGTCCTCCACGAGGGCGGCGTAGGTCGCCTCGCGCGCCTCGACGACCCGTTGCCGCTCCCGCTCGGCCCCGGCGTCGTCCCGGCCGGCGAGGTCGCGCAGGGCCATGGCCTCGTCGCCGCTGATCAGGTTGGCCTCGACGCACCAGTCGACGACGTCGAGGAAGGTCAGCAGCTTCTCCGCGCGTTGGCGCCCGCCGAGGCGCCAGCTGACGGTGTTGACCAGGTCGAGCATGCGATCGCCGGCGATGTGACCGAACCTCACCCTCAGCCCCCTCACGGGCAAATGCTCTGTTGCGTGTGAGACTACCACGTGCGATGCTCACGACCAATGAGTCAATCACCCATGAGAAGACACCGGAGGCCCCTGGTGCCTGCCGCCGCCCCCCGCAGATCGTTCACGGCACTGTGGGCGTCGCAGGCGTCCTCCAACCTCGCCGACGGGCTGCTGCAGGCCGCGGCGCCGCTGCTCGTCGCCACACTGACCCGCGACCCGCTCGTGGTGGCCGGCATGACGGTGGCCCAGTTCCTGCCCTGGCTGGCCGCAACCCTCCCCGCCGGCGCGCTGGCCGACCGGATGGACCGACGTCGAATACTCACCATGGGCAACCTGCTGCGCGCGGCCGGGTTCGCGCTGCTCGCCGTATCCCTGGCGAACGGGTGGCGGCACGTCGCGCTGCTCTACGCCGCGGTGTTCCTGGCCGGCTGCGCCGAGACGATGGTCGACAACGCCGCCCTGGCCATCCCGCCCCGCCTCCTGCCCCGCGAGCAGCTCGAACGCGCCAACGGCCGGTTGTTCGCGACCCAGTCCGTCATCAACACCTTCATCGGTCCGCCCGCCGGGGCGGCGTTGTTCGCGGTGGCGGCATCAGCGGCCTTCTACACCGGCGCGGCCGCGTTCGCCCTCGCCGGCCTGGCCGCCCTCCTGCTGCCCGCGCTGCGCCCGACCAGCGCGGACCAAGAGCGCCGTCGCTCGACACCGACCACCATCACCCAGGACATCCGCTCCGGATGGGCCCACTTCTGGCGGCACGACCTGCTGCGCCGAGTCGCTTTCATATCGGCGGCTATCAACTTCTTCGGCGCGGCCACCGGCGGGTTGCTCGTCCTGCTGATCACCGGCCCGTACCACCTCCCCATGTCGCGCTACGGCCTGTTCATCGCGGTTCCGGCCGCCGGCGCGATCGTCGGCTCGCTGCTCGCCGAACACGTCGTGCCCCGCATCGGCGGCGGCCCCGTCACCTGGCTCGCCGCCCTCGCCCCGGCCGCCGGCTACGCCGTCCTCGGCCTGGGTCACCACACGCTCCCGGCCCTCGCCGGCATGTTCTGCGCCGCCGTCGCCACCTCGCTGAACCAGATCGTCGTCAGCACCCTGCGCCAGGCTGCGGTCCCCGACGAGCTCCTCGGCCGCGTCACCGCCGCCTACCGCCTGGTCGTCCTGGGCGTCGTCCCCCTCGGAGCTCTCGCCGGCGGCCTGCTCGGACGCGGCCTGGGGATCCGCGCGCCCTTCATCGTCGCAGCCCTCGGACTCGCGCTCGCCGCACTCCTGCTCGCCTCCCGGGTCACCACCCAGGCCCTCCGTGACGCCGAGACGCGCATGACCGACCTCCCCCGCCAGCACGCCTAGGGACTGTGGCGCGCGGAACAGCCCCCGGGGCGTACCGGCACGCGACCGGCGTGCGAGGCTTCCGGCATGGTTCTTGAGGTCGCGCTCATCGACGTCACGCCCGGGCACGAGGACGACTTCGCCGCCGCGTACGCGCAGGCGCACCCGATCCTCGCCGGCACCGAGGGCTGCCGCTCGGTGCGGATGACCCGGGGCGTGGAGTCGCCGTCCCGGTTCGTGCTGCTGGTCGAGTGGGACGCGGTCGAGGCGCACGACGTCAACTTCCGGCAGAGCGAGCGCTTCACGCGGTGGCGGGAGCTGATCGGGCCGCACTTCGCCGGCCCGCCGCTGGTGGAGCACTTCCTCGACGTGCCCGCCTGAGCTGTCGTACCCCTCACATAGCCTGCGCTCGACGCGCCGGCCACCGGTCCCGACGACTATCGGGGGCGCCGGGCCCGGTGGACCGCGCGCCGGACAGAACAGCATCCCGACGACTATCGGGGGCGCCGGGCCCGGTGGACCGCGCGCCGGACAGAACAGCATCCCGACGACTATCGGGGGCGCCGGGCCCGGTGACCACGCGTGCCAGGCTCAGTCGGGTTCGTGTGGCTCGCGGGGGCGGGGCACCGGCACGGGGCCGAGCCGCCGGGTCAGCAGCTCCACCGTCTCCTCCTCGGACAGCGCCGCGGCGAGCAGCCGGTCGACCAGCCGCTCGTAGCGGGCGACGTCCGCCTCGGCCACGAGCCGCAGGTCGGTGGTCAGCGTCTCCACCAGCACGGTGCGCGGGTCGGCGGGGTCCGGATACGCGTAGTAGGAGAACGGCGCGAGCGGATGCAGGTCGCCGGACGGGGACGCGTCACGGGGCAGCAGCCGGACGGTGACGTGCGGCCGCTCGGCGAGGACGGCCAGGTGGCGGAGCTGCTCCCGCCAGACCTCGACGGGGAGGCCACCGGGGTCGCAGGCTCGCTCGTCGATCAGCGCGGTGTAGTCCGGCGGCTCCGGCCGGCCCAGCACCTCCTGGCGCACCGCGCGGGCGCGGACATCGGCGTCCACGTCCACGTCGTCGGCGAGCAGCGCGCCGGCCGACACCCGCAGCCGCGCGTAGTCGGGGGTCTGGAGCAGCCCGGGCACCAGCGCCGGCTGGTAGTCCACGATGCGGACCGCGCCCGCCTCCAGCTCCGCGTACGCCCGTTGCCGTTCCCCCATCTCGCCCAGCGCCTTGGACCAGCCGCGGCCGGTGGCGGCATCCCGGGCGATGACGATCAGCTCGTCGCGCTGGTCGGGTGGCACGGCGTAGACGTCGAGCAGGTCGAGCACGTCGGCCAGGTCCGGCCGGCTCTGCCCCAGCTCGATGCGGGACAGCTTCGATGTGGACGCCCACCCGAGCCGGCCGCAGACCTGCTCCAGGGTGAGCGACTCCCGGCGGCGCAGCCGGCGCAGTTCCGCGCCGAGCCGCACCCGCCGGACCACAGGACTTGCTGACAACGGCATGTGCGCCTCCCCACCGTGGGAGAGTACGCACCACCGTCACGCAGGGCAATACCTCGCTTGCGGAGAGCTATCACCGTGATTCAGGGCCGGTAGGTGCCGAACGACCAGACGAGGCCGGCCAGGTCGCGGGCCACGTAGTCGCGGGAACCGTAGTCGGTGTCGAAGAGCACCCGGACGATCTCCGCGCCGGCCGCCCTGGCCCGCTCGTGATGGCCGTCGACGTCGTCGACGGCCACGTAGACGCGGTAGTCGTCGTCGGCCGGCCGGGTCGCCGGGGCCGGCCCCGGGCCGACCATGACGAGGTCGTCGCCGTAGCCGAGCTGGGCGTGCCGCACCGTGCCGTCGGGCCCCTCGTGCACCTCGTGGACGGTGAGACCGAACGCGGACCGGAGGAAGTCGACGGCGGCGCGGGCGTCGGGATACCGGAGGACCGGGTAGATGCTTCGCATGACCCGAGTCTGCCGCCGCGGCCGTCAGACCGGATTGGACGAATGTGACCCGGCCAGCGCGGCGGGCGTGGCCCCGGCGAACTCGCGGAACTCCCGGATGAGGTGGGACTGGTCGTAGTAGCCGAACCGCACCGCCAGCTCGGCCCACCCGTCCCCGCCCGGGCCGGCGTCCGCGCCGAGGGTCGGCGTGGTGACCAGCGTGCGGCCCACCATGGCGTACGCCCGCTGGAAGCGGATCAGCCGGGCGACGGTCTTCGGCGGCAGGCCGAACTCCCGCCGGAACCGGACCGCGAGGTGGCGGCGGCTCCAGCCGACCTCGTCGGCGAGCGCGCCGACGCCCAGCCCGCCGCCACTGCCGTCGAGCAGCCGCCAGGCCGCCACCAGGCGCGGGTCGACCGGCCCGGTCACCGTCAGCCGCGCGGCGAGCGCGGCGTCGAGCCGGGCGAACCGGGCCGCCCAGTCGGGCCGCTCGGCCAGCTCGTCGCGCAGCCGGGCCAGCCAGCCGCCGAGGTCGTCGACGGAAACCGCCCGGTTGGCCAGCTCGCCCAGCGGGAGCCCGAGCAGCCGGCGGGCGGCCGGGGCGGTCAGCAGCACCTGCACGCCGACGCCCTCGCCGGCCGTCCGGGTCGCGCACCAACCGTCGAACGGCCCGGCCAGGAAGGCGTTCGTCCCGTACGCGCCCCGGTCGGCGGCCCGCGCGTCGGTGACGTCGAGCGGGGCGCCCCAGCCGAGGATCAGCACCACGAAGGCACCGGCCGCCTCCCGGCGCACCAGCGTGCGGGCAGCGTGCTCGCGGTAGCCGAGGTACCGGTCGACGTAGGGCCGCAGACGGGGGTCGGGGAGCCCGATCACGGCTTCGGTCAGCACGGCGGCCTCCCCCGGCCCCGGTCCGTCACTTCACTCCGGCGGCGTCCATCCCGCGAAGCTCCTTCTTGAGGTCGGCCACCTCGTCGCGGATCCGCGCGGCCAGCTCGAACTGGAGCTCCCGCGCGGCGGCGAGCATCTGGTCGTTGAGCTCCTGGATGAGGTTGGCCAGGTCGGCCCGGGCCATGCCCTCCCGGGACGGGGTCGCTGCGGCGCCGCGACTGCGGCTGCGGGTCTCCTTGACCGGCGCCTTGCCCCGGGACAGCTGCCGGACGGCACCGCCGACCCGGCTGTTCTCGGTGTCCTCCGCCTCGCGGTAGATGTCGTCGAGGATGTCGTGGATCTTCTTGCGCAGCGGCTCGGGGCTGATCCCGTTGGCCTCGTTGTGCGCGATCTGCTTGGCCCGGCGCCGGTTGGTCTCGTCGATCGCGTCCGCCATCGACGGGGTGATCTTGTCGGCGTACATGTGGACCTGGCCCGAGACGTTACGGGCCGCGCGGCCGATGGTCTGGATCAGCGACCGGCCGCTGCGCAGGAAGCCTTCCTTGTCGGCGTCGAGGATCGCCACCAGGGAGACCTCGGGCAGGTCGAGACCCTCGCGGAGCAGGTTGATGCCGACCAGCACGTCGTAGTCGCCCTTGCGCAGCTCGCGCAGCAGCTCCACCCGGCGCAGCGTGTCGACCTCGGAGTGCAGGTAGCGCACCCGGATGCCGTTCTCCAGCAAGTAGTCGGAGAGGTCCTCGGCCATCTTCTTGGTCAGCGTGGTGACCAGGACCCGCTCGTCCCGCTCGGTGCGGAGCTTGATCTCGTGCATGAGGTCGTCGATCTGGCCCTTGGTGGGCTTCACGATGACCTCGGGGTCGATCAGGCCGGTGGGGCGGATCACCTGCTCGACGAACTCGCCCTGGGCCTGCTCCAGCTCCCACGGGCCGGGCGTGGCGGAGAGGAAGACCATCTGGCCGACCCGCTCCAGGAACTCGTCGAAACGCAGCGGCCGGTTGTCGGCCGCGCTGGGCAGCCGGAAGCCGTGGTCGATCAGCATCCGCTTGCGGGAGGCGTCGCCCTCGTACATGCCGCCGATCTGCGGGATCGTCACGTGCGACTCGTCGACCACGGTCAGGAAGTCGTCGGGGAAGTAGTCGAGCAGGCAGTGCGGCGGGCTGCCGGGCAGCCGGCCGTCGATGTGCATCGAGTAGTTCTCGATGCCGGAGCAGAAGCCGACCTGGCGCATCATCTCGATGTCGTAGGTGGTGCGCATCCGCAGCCGCTGCGCCTCCAGCAGCTTGCCCTGCCGCTCCAGCTCGGCCAGCCGCTCGCCCAGCTCGACCTCGATGTCGCGGATCGCCCGCTCCATCCGCTCCGGGCCGGCCGCGTAGTGGGTGGCCGGGAAGATCATCAAGCTGTCGACCTCGCGGACGACGTCGCCGGTGAGCGGGTTGAGGTAGTAGAGCTTCTCGATGTCGTCGCCGAACAGCTCGATCCGGACCGCCAGCTCCTCGTAGGCCGGGATGATCTCCAGCGTGTCCCCGCGCACCCGGAAGGTGCCGCGCTGGAAGGCCATGTCGTTGCGCGTGTACTGGATGTCGACGAGCCGCCGCAGCAACTGGTCACGGTCGAGCTCCTGCCCCACCTTCACCCGCACGGCGCGGTCGAGGTATTCCTCCGGCGTGCCCAGACCGTAGATCGCCGACACCGTGGCCACCACGATCACGTCGCGCCGGGTCAGCAGCGACATGGTCGCCGAGTGCCGCAGCCGCTCGACCTCCTCGTTGACCGAGGAGTCCTTCTCGATGTAGGTGTCGGTCTGCGGGATGTAGGCCTCGGGCTGGTAGTAGTCGTAGTAGGAGACGAAGTATTCGACCGCGTTGTGCGGCAGCAGCTCGCTGAACTCCTTGGCGAGCTGGGCGGCGAGGGTCTTGTTGGGCGCGAGCACCAGGGTCGGCCGCTGCAGCCGCTCGACCAGCCACGCCGTGGTGGCGCTCTTGCCGGTGCCGGTCGCGCCGAGCAGCACCGTGTTGCGGTCGCCGCCACGCACGCGACGCTCAAGCTCGTCGATGGCTGCCGGCTGGTCGCCGGCCGGCTGGAACTCGCTGACGACCTGGAAGCGGCCGTCGAGCCGGGGAATGTCGAGCGCCATGACCTCAACGGTACGCCCGCGGTCCGACACTTCCGGGCCGAGCGCGCACCGTCCCTGATCGGCTTCGATATTCCCATTGTGTGGCTCATCTCACCGGACTACCCTCGTACCGTAGGCCGCTCGCGGCGGCCGACCGGGCCGGTGGCCGCCCCTCCGGGGCCCGGCCGCCCCCGGCACCGGGGGTCGCAGCACCCGAGAGACCGGCGTGCGCGCCCGAGGTGGTCGCGCTCGAAGCGCTGACCGGCCGCCGCGAGCGCCCCTGCTCGTCACCGAAACCCGCCAGCCGCGTTGTGCACTCGTGGAGACCTCTCCCGGCCGCCGGCCGCGACGCGCTCGCACCCGCGACACCGGCCCGCTCCCCACCGGCGACCCCCGCCCCACCGAGCCCACCGAGCCCACCGACGCCGCCGCGCCGGAGCCGGCGGTCAGCGCTTCCGCCGACCCGGCGCCGACCGGGCCGGCAACAGCGCCCTCCCCAGCCGGACCCGTCGTCGAACGCCCGCCGAACGCGGAGCCTCCGCCGCCCCGACCCACCGGCCCGGAGCCCGCGGATCTTGGCGACGTGCCGTCCGCCACGAACGGCAACTCGCCGAGATCCGGCAACGGCCGCAGCGCAGGGCCACGCCGCGCACCCGGCACGTCGCGCACCGCGCCACCGCGCACCGCGCCACCGAGCACCGCGCCACCGAGCACCCACCGCGAGGACGGCCCGGGCGACCGGCCGCCCGAGACGACGGACACAGGGCCGGGGACACGGCGGCGCGGAGCGTCCCCCGGGGAGCGGATCATCGACGCCCCCACCGTGCCCAACGCGGCGGCCGTCCCCCGCGAACCGGGCCGGGGTCACCGCCGCGCGGGCGGCACGGCGGGCCAACCCGCCGGTTCCCCCGGCCGCCGCCCGCGTACCGGTCCGGCGACCCGGGAGCGGCCGGCCGACCCGTTCGAGCCGGCGGGCGACCCGGAGCTGGACGGGAGCGGCGACGCACCCGAGCCCCCGACCCGCCGCCGCGCCGTCCTGGTCGCGCTCGCGGCCGCCGCCACGGCCTCGGCGGCCGCCCTGGTGGTCGGCCTGCTGAGCTGGTCGCCGGAGCCGGCGGAGCCCACCGGGACGGCCCGCCCGCTCACCGCCGCCGAGGCCGACCGGCTGGCCGCCCTGCGGGTCACCAACCAGCGGGACGTCCGCGCCGGGGTGCGGGTCACCGTGGGTGCGGGCGGCGACCGTACGGAGCTGGTCGGCTGGGTCGACTGGGCCCGGCCGCTGGTCTACCTGGACGTGAGCGGCCCCGGCGCGGGCGCCGAGCGGGGGCTCGTCCAGGCGACCAGTTCGACGCTGCTGGTGCGGCCCGATCCCGGGGCGACACCCGCGCCCGCCCCGCCTCCGCTGGTGCCCCCGGCCGACCGCTGGCGGCTGCGGGAGCTGCCGGCCGGGCGGGGCCTGCCGGCGGTGCGGGACCTGCTGCTCGGGCTCGGCGCGGCCCAGGTCGACCCGGCCGAGCCCGAGGCCCGCTGGCTGCGCCGGGAGACCGTCGACGGGGTCCCCGTGGACGTCTTCCAGGCGCCGCTCGCCGCCCAGGGTCCCGGCGTGCCTGCCCCGGACCGGAAGGCCCGGCTCTGGGTCGACGGGGACGCCCGGCTGCACCGGCTCACCGGACGCCTGCCGGACGGCACGTCCGTCACCGTCGAGCTGGCCCGCACCGACCGCCCCACGCTGCGCCCCGTGGACGCGCTGGGCGGGCGGCCCGGGCTGCCCCGTGCGCTCTCCGACGCCGAGGCCGACCGGCTGGCCCGGCTACCCGCCCGGCTGCGCGCCGCCGGTGGCGCCGGCGTGATCCTCGCCGCCCCGTCGGCCGACCTGACCGGCAGCGGGTGGGTGAGCTGGGCGGGCTCCACGGCGTACCTCTCGGTGGTGGAGGGTGCCGCCCCGGGGCGCCGCACGCTGGTGCGGGCGCGGCCGGGAAGCGTGGCCCGGTTCGTGGTGCCGGCCGGCGACGCGGCGGACCCGCCGCTGCCGGCGCCGGCCGGGCTGGTCGGGGCGGCCGGGCGACCGCCGCGCGACGACGTGGAGCGGCTGCTCGACGCGGCGCTGCGGGGCGGCGCCGAGGTGCCGGCCACCGCGGCGGTCCGGATCCGCGACGACCGGGTGGCGGACCGGACGGTGGACGTGATCGAGGTACGCGACCGGCTGCGCTGGTGGATCGACCGGACCGGGCTGCCGCGCCGGCTGGAGCTGCGGACCGAGCGGGGCGTCTGGGCGCGGCTCGATCTCACGCCGGGACGGGTGCCGCCGCTGCCCGGCGCCGAGCGGACGGCGAGGGCGCCGGCGACACGCCGCTGAACGGACGGCCGGGCCGGCGGCGCCGCTGAGCCGTGGCGGTCAGTACACCGGGGACCCGCCGCTGAGCGGACGGTCAGGAACCGGAGGCATGCCGCGGAGCGGGCTCAGGGTCGCCAGCCGGTCTGCGCGGCCCACTCCTCGGCCCGCAGGTGCTCCTCGTCGAACCAGGGGTCCTTCAGCGTGCCGTAGGTGGCGCTGTCCGGCGCCGAGGCCGCCAGTTCCCGCTTCACCTCCAGGTACGCGGCCCGCTGCCCCGGGTCGGCGCGCAGGTGGTCGCGCATCAGCAGGGCGTACCGCCAGCCGGGCGAGTCGGCCTCGCGCACGTGCAGGTACACCGGGCGGCCCGGGTCGGCGCTGCCGTGCAGCCGCTTCTCCCACCGGCGGCTGCCGGGCGGGCGGGGGTTGTCCCCCCAGTCGCCGGGCACCCGGGGGAAGCCGGCGTCGGCGAGCCGGTCGGCGAGCGGCCCGTCCGCCTCGGCGAGCGACGGCACGGTGAGCTGGATGTCGATGACGTCCTTGGCGGCCAGCCCGGGCACGGCGGTGGAGCCGATGTGGTCGACCCGCAGGTCGCCGCCGGCCGCGTGGCGGATGCGGGCGGCCAGGCGGGCGTACTGCTGGGGCCAGGTCGGGTCGGGCTCGGTGAGCACCACCCGCTCCGGCCGGACGGCGTGGTGCTCCCGGACGTTGCGCTCGTAGGGCAGCAGGCGCTCGTGCCAGAGGGTGTCCACGGCGGCGTGCAGGTCGGCGAGGGTGCCGTCGTTGTCGAGCAGCACGTCGGCGGCCGCCTGCCGGCGGGCGTCGTCGGCCTGCGCGGCGATCCGCCGCTCGGCCTCCGCGCGATCCATGCCGCGGTCGCGGGCCAGCCGCTCCAGCCGGGTGGTCACCGCCGCCTGCACGACCAGCACGAGGTGGTACGTGGGCGCGAGCCCCACCTCGACCAGCAGCGGCACGTCGTTGACCACGACGGCGTCGGAGGGCGCCCCGGCGACCAGTTCGGCGGTGCGGGCGCGGACCCGGGGATGGGTGATGGCCTCCAGCCGGCGGCGGGCGGCCTCGTCGCCGAAGACCACGGCGCCCAGGGCGGCCCGGTCCAGCGCCCCGTCGGCGTCGAGGACCCGGTCGGAGAAGGTCGCGACGATCTCGGCGAGGCCCTCGCTGCCCGGGGCGACCACCTCGCGGGCGATCCGGTCGGCGTCGACGACCACCGCGCCGAGCGCGGCCAGCCGGCTGGACACCGCGCTCTTGCCCGACCCGATCCCGCCGGTCAACCCCACCCTCAGCACCGCAACAGTCAACCCGATCACGGATGGTGGTGCCAACCCGCCCCGGACACGGCGAGGGCCCCGCCCCCGGCGACCCGGTGGTACCGGATCGCGGGGACGGGGCCCTCAGCGACTGCGCCAGCTCGGACGTGCCGGGCCGGGTCGTTCAGCGGGTCACTTGCCGCCGGCGAGCTTCTCCCGCAGCGCGGCGAGCGCCTCGTCGGTGGCCAGCGTGCCGGCCGGCTCCTCGGCCTGACGGCTCGGGGCCGTGGTCGAGGTGGTGGTGCCGGTGACGGCCGGAGCCGGGTTGGCAGCGGCCTCGGCGTCGGCGGCCCGGGAGGTCTGCACCTGCTTGGTGTGGGCCTCCCAGCGCTGGCGCGCCTCGGCGTACTGCTGCTCCCACGTCTCGCGCTGCTTGTCGTAGCCCTCGAGCCACTCGCCCGTCTCCGGGTCGAAGCCCTCCGGGTAGATGTAGTTGCCCTGCTCGTCGTAGGTCGCGGCCATGCCGTAGAGGGTCGGGTCGAAGTGCTCCTCGCCCTCGACGAAGCCCTCGTTGGCCTGCTTGAGCGACAGCGAGATCCGGCGGCGCTCCAGGTCGATGTCGATGACCTTGACCATGACCTCGGAGCCGACCTGCACGACCTGCTCCGGGATCTCCACGTGGCGCTCGGCCAGCTCGGAGATGTGGACCAGGCCCTCGATGCCGTCGTCCACGCGGACGAAGGCGCCGAACGGCACGAGCTTGGTGACCTTACCCGGCACGATCTGCTGGATCGCGTGGGTGCGGGCGAACTGCCGCCACGGGTCCTCCTGGGTCGCCTTCAGCGACAGCGAGACCCGCTCGCGGTCCAGGTCGACGTCCAGGACCTCGACCTCGACCTCCTGGCCCACCTCGACGACCTCGGACGGGTGGTCGATGTGCTTCCAGGAGAGCTCGGAGACGTGCACGAGGCCGTCCACGCCGCCCAGGTCGACGAACGCGCCGAAGTTGACGATCGAGGAGACGACGCCCTTGCGGACCTGGCCCTTCTGCAGCTTGTTGAGGAACTCGGTGCGCACCTCGGACTGCGTCTGCTCCAGCCAGGCCCGGCGGGACAGCACCACGTTGTTGCGGTTCTTGTCCAGCTCGATGATCTTGGCCTCGAGCTCGCGACCGACGTACGGCTGCAGGTCGCGGACCCGCCGCATCTCGACGAGCGAGGCGGGCAGGAAGCCGCGCAGGCCGATGTCGAGGATGAGACCACCCTTGACGACCTCGATGACCGAGCCGCGGACGACACCGTCCTCGTCCTTGATCTTCTCGATCGTGCCCCAGGCCCGCTCGTACTGCGCCCGCTTCTTGGAGAGGATCAGACGCCCCTCCTTGTCCTCCTTCTGGAGGACAAGGGCCTCGATGTGGTCGCCGACCGAGACGACCTCGGCCGGGTCCACGTCGTGCTTGATCGACAACTCCCGAGAGGGGATGACGCCCTCGGTCTTGTAGCCGATGTCGAGCAGGACCTCGTCCCGATCGACCTTGACGACGGTGCCTTCGACAATGTCGCCGTCGTTGAAGTACTTGATGGTCTCGTCGATCGCGGCGAGGAAAGCCTCCTCGGAACCGAGATCGTCGTGCGTGACCTTGTTGGCGCTCGAGGGGGCCTCGATGCTGCTCGTCATGTGGGCGGTTGCTCCGGTCGGATGGGTTGTCACAGCAGGCGTGGGCGTCGCGGTGACTCAGTCCGCGCCAGCGGATCCGTCGCCGGGCACACCGAACGATCGCCATGAGAAGATCATTAGTGGCTCCGGTGACCGCACACCTGCTCCCTGCCGAGGCACACGATCCGCGAGCGCATCGTCTAGCCTACCCGCTGCATTACCACAGCGTGCAAGCCCTCCCAGGTCTCCTCGGGCTCGCCAGCTGCGAAAGCGGAGATTTCGCGCGGTAAGGTGCCACAGCTGTCTCGTCCGTCACATCTGCCCCAGCGGCCACACGGCCGCCCGGCCGCCGTGCGCGGCGCCCGGGGGCCTAGCGTGGGCGGGTGGACGACGACAGGGTGACCCGGCGCCGGGTGGGCGCGGCCGAGGTCCGCCGGGCCAACCGGGGCTGGTGGGACACGGACGCCGACGCCTACCAGGCCGAGCACGGCGCGTTCCTCGGCGAGGTGGACTTCGTCTGGTGCCCCGAGGGGCTGCGCGAGGCCGACGCCCGGCTGCTCGGCGAGGTGGCCGGCCGCCGGATCCTGGAACTCGGCTGCGGCGCGGCCGCCGCCGCCCGCTGGCTCGCCGCGCAGGGCGCCATGCCGGTCGCGCTGGACCTGTCCGCCGGCATGTTGCGGCACGCCGCCGAGGCCGCCGACCGGACCGGGGTACGCGTGCCGCTCGTGCAGGCCGACGCGCTCGCCCTGCCGTTCGGCGACGCGGCCTTCGACGTGGTGTGCACGGCGTTCGGCGCGATCCCGTTCGTGGACGACTCGGCGGCGGCCATGCGGGAGGTGGCCCGGGTGCTGCGCCCGGGCGGCCGGTGGGTCTTCTCGGTCACCCACCCGATGCGCTGGATCTTCCTCGACGACCCGGGCGAGGGCGGGCTGACCGCCGTCCACTCGTACTTCGACCGCTCGCCGTACGTGGAGCAGGACGAGCAGGGCGTCGCCACGTACGTCGAGCAGCACCGCACCCTCGGCGACCGGATCCGGGAGCTGGTCGGCGCCGGGTTCCGCCTGCTGGACCTCGTGGAGCCGGAGTGGCCGGCGGGGCACGAGGGGATCTGGGGGCAGTGGAGCCCGCTGCGCGGCCGGCTCTTCCCCGGCACCGCCATCTTCGTGGCGGAGAAGCCGGCCACGGCCGGCTGAGGCGTCGTTTCCGCTCGGCGGGCCCGGGTACCCGGACGGCATGGCCGAGAAGGAGGAGTTCCGCCGGGGCGACCACGTCTCCTGGGCCAGCCACAGCGGCCGGGCGTACGGGGTCGTGCGGGAGAAGCTCACCGAGCGCACCCACGTCCGCGGGCACGCCGTGAACGCCTCGCCGGAGGAGCCGCAGTACCGCATCCGCAACGACGACTCGGGCCGGGACGTCGCCCACCGACCGGAGGTGCTGCGGCATGAGTCGAAGTGACGATCCGCAGCAGACCTACCGGGAGTTCACCGACGCGGTGAACATGAAGCCGGGCGAGCTCCAGAAGTGGCTGGAGACCGACGAGTCCAAGCACGTGGGCTGGCGCAAGGGCACCCGCGGCGGCGAGTCGGTGGGCCACGAGTCCGGCCGGCGCATCATCGACCTGCTGCGCCGCAAGCGCGACCAGCTCACGGCCGCCGACTACAAGCACATGCGCAAGGTCGTCGGGTACGTCCGCCGGCACATGGCCCAGCGGCCGAGCGGCGACGTGCGCCGGACCCGCTGGCGCTACTCCCTCATGAACTGGGGCCACGACCCGGTCAAGGGTCCGCTCCCGCCGCCCGGCGGCCCGTCGCGCAAGGCCCTTGAGCGGCACGGCACGCCGCCGAAGGAACGCCGGGGACCCGGCCGCTGACCCCGGCAGCTTGACCCTGCCACTGACGGCAGGGTCCGACGATCGGCGGCATGAACGACGAACCGCAGCGGGTCGTGGTGGTCACCGGCGCGGGCACCGGCATCGGCCGGGCCACCGCCCGCGCCTTCAGCGACGCGGGCGCCCGCGTCCTCGCCGTCGGCCGGCGTCCCGGGCCGCTCGCCGAGACCGCCGCCGGTTATCCCCTCCTCACCCCGGTCACCGCCGACGTGACCGACGCCGACGGGCCGGCCCGAATCATCGGCGCGGCCCTCGACCGGTACGGCCGGCTCGACGTGCTGGTCAACAACGCCGGAATCGCCGGCGGCGGTCCCCTCGCCGGGCTGGACGAGCCGGCGGCCCGCCGCCAGCTCGACACCAACCTGCTCGCGCCGGTCCGCCTCGGGTGGGACGGGAGCGGCTGGCCGTGCTGGACGCCCGGATCGCCGCCCAGCTCGCGGTGCGGGACCGGCTCGCGGCCGCCCTGCGCGACGCCGCCGAAGCCCTCGCCGCCGCCCGCCCGAGCCACCCCGGCGGCTAGCGCCCCCCAACCGGAAACGTGGCGGGTTGCCGTCGGCCCGGGGCCGGTGGGCGGGTCAGTGGTCGGCGCTGTTCCAGTCGCGGCCCTCGCCGACCGAGACCTCCAGCGGCACCGACAGCGGGTAGGCCGACCCCATCTCCTTGCGCACCAGCGCCTCCAGGGTCTCCCGCTCGCCGGGGGCGACCTCGAAGACCAGCTCGTCGTGCACCTGCAGCAGCATCCGGGAACGCAGCCCGGCGTCGCGCAGCGCGGTGTCGACGTGCAGCATGGCGACCTTGATGATGTCGGCCGCGGAACCCTGGATGGGGGCGTTGAGCGCCATCCGCTCGGCCATCTCCCGGCGCTGCCGGTTGTCGCTGACCAGGTCGGGCAGGTAGCGGCGGCGGCCCAGGATGGTGGAGGTGTAGCCGTCCTGCCGTGCCCGGGCCACCACCTCCTGGAGGTAGTCACGGACCCCGCCGAAGCCGGCGAAGTAGTTCTCCATGAGGCCGCGGGCCTCCTCGGCGGTGATCCCGAGCTGCTGGGACAGGCCGAACGCACTGAGCCCGTACGCCAGGCCGTAGTTCATGGCCTTGATCTTGCGGCGCTGGTCGGCGGTGACCTCGCCGACCTCGACGGTGAAGACCGAGGAGGCGGTCGCGGCGTGGAAGTCGTGCCCGGAGTTGAACGCCTCGATCAGCGCGTCGTCCGAGGACAGGTGCGCCATGATCCGCATCTCGATCTGGCTGTAGTCGGCGGTGAGCAGGCACTCGTAGCCCTCGCCGACCACGAAGGCGCGCCGGATGCGCCGCCCCTCCTCGGTGCGGATCGGAATGTTCTGCAGGTTGGGCTCGGTCGAGGAGAGCCGGCCGGTGGCGGCCACGGTCTGGTTGAACGTGGTGTGGATGCGGCCGTCGTCGGAGACCGACTTGAGCAGCCCGTCGACGGTCATCTTGAGCTTGGCGACGTCGCGGTGGCGCAGCAGGTGCTCGAGCACCGGGTGCGGGTTCTGCGCGTAGAGCCACTGGAGGGCGTCGGCGTCGGTGGTGTAGCCGGTCTTGATCTTCTTGGTCTTGGGCAGGCCCAGCTCGCCGAAGAGGATCTCCTGGAGCTGCTTGGGCGAGCCCAGGTTGAACTCCCGCCCGACCGCCGCGTACGCACCCTGGGCGGCGGCCTTCACCTCGGCGGCGAAGTGCGCCTCCAGCTCGGAGAGGTAGTGCGTGTCGGCCGCGATGCCGGTGCGCTCCATCGTGGCCAGCACCCGCATGAGCGGCAGCTCGACGCCGGCCATCAGCCGGGCGGACTGCTCGCCGTCGCGCGACAGCTCGGCGTCGATCGCGTCGGCCAGGTCGAGGGTGGCCCGGGCCTGGAGCATCAGGTTCTGCTCGGCCGCCCCGTCGTCGCCGAGCCCGTCGAGGGTCAGCTGGCCGCTCTCGGGCGCGTCGACCCGCAGCTCGCGGTGCAGGTAGCGCAGCGCCAGGTCGGTGAGGTCGTAGGAGCGCTGGTCGGGGCGGGCCAGGTAGGCCGCGATCTGGGTGTCGCGGGAGATGCCCTGCAGGTCCCACCCGTGCGCGGCGAAGGCCAGCACGGCGGGCTTGCTGTCGTGCAGCACCTTGGGGCGGGCCTCGTCGGCGAGCCAGCCGGCCAGCGCCGCCTCGTCCTCGGGGTCGAGCACGGCCGGGTCGAACCAGGCGGCGGCCCCGTCGGCGGTGGCCAGCGCCATGCCGGTCACTGCGGCGGTGTGCCGCCGGTTGGGCCCGGTGTCGAGCTTGACCGCCACGCCGGCCGGGGTGCCGTCCGGGGCGTGCGCGGCCAGCCAGCCGGCGAGCGCGCCGGGCTCGGTGAGCACCTGCCCGGCCAGCTCGAAGCCGGCCTCGGCCTCCGGCTCGACGGCCTCCAGGTACTGGTAGAGCCGGTCGCGCAGGATGCGGAACTGGAGGGTGTCGAAGACCTGGTGCACGGCCTCCCGGTCCCAGCCCTGCCAGCGCGTGTCCTCCGGGCGCACCGGCAGCTCCAGGTCGGTGACCAGGCAGTTGATCTCGTAGTTGCGGATGACGTCGGCAAGCCGCTCGCGCAGGCTGTCGCCGGCCTTGCCCTTGATCTCGTCGGCCCGGGCCACCACGCCCTCGACGCCCTCGTAGAGGTTGATCCACTTGGCGGCGGTCTTCGGGCCGACGCCCGGCACGCCGGGCAGGTTGTCGCTGGTCTCGCCGACCAGGGCGGCCAGGTCGCGGTAGCGGCCGGGGCCCACGCCGTACTTCGCCTCGACCGCGGCCGGGTCCATCCGGGCCAGGTCGGAGACGCCCTTGCGCGGGTAGAGCACCGTGACCCGGTCGCCGACGAGCTGGAACGCGTCGCGGTCGCCGGTGGTGATGAGCACGTCCATGCCCTGGTCGCGGGCCTGGCAGGCGAGGGTGGCGATGACGTCGTCGGCCTCGTAGCCCTCCTTCTCGACGACCGGGATGCGCAGCGCCGCGAGGACCTCCTTGACGAGGCTGACCTGGCCCTTGAAGTCGGTCGGGGTCTCGCTGCGGCCGGCCTTGTACTCCGCGTACTTCTCGGTGCGGAAGGAGCGGCGGGAGACGTCGAAGGCGACCACGATGTGGCTGGGCTGCTCGTCGCGGAGCACGTTGATCAACATCGAGGTGAAGCCGTAGACGGCGTTGGTCGGCTGCCCCGTGGTGGTGGAGAAGTTCTCCACCGGCAGGGCGAAGAATGCCCGGTATGCCAGGGAGTGTCCGTCGACGAGGAGCAGGCGCGGCGTCGTAGCTGTCACGGCAGCGACTCTAGTCCGTACCGCCGACAACCCGGCGCACGGCGGCGCCGGCAAACGGCGGCGGCCGGCCGCCCCGCGAGGGGACGGCCGGCCGCCGACGGGTACGCCTCAGGCGACGCCGAGGTACGCCTCCTTGACCGCCGGGTCGTGCAGGAGGTCCCGGCCGGTGCCCTCCTTGACGATCCGGCCGGTCTCCAGCACGTAGCCCCGGTGGGCCCGGGAGAGCGCCTGCTGGGCGTTCTGCTCCACCAGCAGGATGGTGGTGCCCTGCTCGTTGATCCGGGTGATGATCTCGAAGATCTGCTGGATCAGCATCGGCGCGAGCCCCATCGAGGGCTCGTCGAGCAGCAGCAGCTTCGGGCGGGCCATCAGGGCCCGGCCCACCGCCAGCATCTGCTGCTCGCCGCCGGAGAGCGTGCCACCGGCCTGCTTGCGCCGCTCGTGCAGCCGGGGGAAGAGGTCCATGACCATCTTCATGTCCTCGGCGATGCCCGACCGGTCCCTGCGGGTGTAGGCCCCCATCTCCAGGTTCTCCACGACGGTCATGCCCGGGAACACGCCCCGGCCCTCGGGCGCCTGCCCGATGCCGCGGACCACCCGCAGGTCGGCCCGCATCCGGGTGACGTCGGTCCCGTCGAAGACGATCGAGCCGGAGGCCACCGGGCGCAGCCCGGAGATCGCCCGCATGGTGGTGGTCTTGCCGGCGCCGTTCGCGCCGATCAGGGCCACCACCTCACCCTCGTCGACGTGCAGGCTGATCCCGTGCAGCGCCTGGATCCGCCCGTACAGCAGGGTCAGGTCGTTGATCTCAAGCAGCATCGGTCGGCACCCCCAGGTACGCGGCGATCACCTTCGGGTCCTCCCGGACCTCGGCCGGCAGGCCCTCGGCGATCTTCTTGCCGAACTCCAGCACCACGATCCGGTCGGTCACGCCCATGACGAGTCGCATGTCGTGCTCGATGAGCAGGATCGTCGTGCCATTGTCGCGGATCTTCCGGATCAGGCCGAGGAGTTCCTCCTTCTCCGCCGGGGTGAAGCCGGCGGCCGGCTCGTCCAGGCAGAGCAGGGTCGGATCGGTGGCCAGGGCCCGGGCGATCTCCAGCCGGCGCTGCTCGCCGTACGAGAGGTTGCGGGCCAGGTCCCCGGCGCGGCGCTCGATGCCGACGAAGCGCAGCAGCCCGAGGGCCTTCTCGCGGCCCTCCCGCTCCTCCCGCCAGTGCCGGGGCAGCCGCAGCATCGCGGCGATCACGCTGGTCTTGTGGTGGGCGTCCGCGCCCACCATCACGTTCTCCAGCGCGGTCATCTCCGGGAAGAGCCGGATGTTCTGGAACGTCCGGGCGATGCCCGCCTTGGTGATCCAGCTCCGGCGCCTGCCGTTGACCCGCTGCCCGGCGAACCGGATCTCGCCCTCGGTGGGCCGGTAGACACCCGTCATCGCGTTGAAGCAGGTCGTCTTGCCGGCGCCGTTCGGGCCGATCAGGCCGAGGATCTCACCCTTGTACAGGGTGAAGGCGACGTCGTTGAGGGCGACCACACCCCCGAAGCGGAGGGTGACGTGGTCGACCTCCAGCAGCGGCTCCCGCCCGGCCGCCGGGGTCTCGCCCGGCGTGGGCTCGACCGGCGTGTCCGCGCCCTTCTCCGGCGGGGTGCCGACCGTGCTACGACCGTCGTCGGCGATGTCCCGCTCGCTGGTCTCGTCGCGCTCGCTGTGCATCTGCGGCTCACTCATTGGGCACCGTCTCCTGGGGAACCGCTTCCTTGCGCCGGTCGGCGAACTCCGCCGCCCGCCGCCGGTTGGGCACCAGACCCTGCGGCCGGAAGATCATCATGACGATGACCACCAGGCCGAAGACCAGGATCCGGTACTCGGCGGCGTCGAACTCCACCCCGAGGAGGTCGCCGACGCCCCGCAGCCACTCCGGCAGGTACCAGGTGACCGCGCCGCCGACGATGGCGCCCTTGATGTTGCCGGCGCCACCGAGGATCACCGCGGCCAGCACCAGGATGGAGCTCTCCAGCACGAACTGGTCGGAGTTGATGAACGTCTGCTTACCGGCGAAGACCGCGCCGGTCAGGCCGGCCACGGCGGCGCCGATGGCGAACGCCCACAGCTTGTACTTGAACGTCGGCACGCCCATGATCTCGGCGGCGTCCTCGTCCTCGCGGATGGCCACCCAGGCCCGGCCGACCCGGCTGTTGGCCAGGTTCCGGATCAGCAGCAGCACGACGAGGATCAGCGTCAGCATCAGCCAGTAGTACGGCCGGGCGTCGACCACCCCGAACAGCGGCTTGCCGTCCGAACCGGTGCCCGGCGGGTGCGGGATCGCCGGGATGCCCCGCTGGCCCTGGAGGAGGCCGTCCTGGCGCGCGGCGTAGAGCCGGATCATCTCGGCGAAGCCGAGGGTCACGATCGCCAGGTAGTCACCGCGCAGGCGCAGCGTCGGGCCACCGAGGATCACGCCGGAGACCATCGCCACCATGACGGCCAGCGGCACCGCCGCCAGCCACGGCCAGTTCGTGCCGAACCGGCTCTCCGGCGACGTGAGCAGCGCGACCGTGTACGCGCCGAGCGCGTAGAAGCCGAAGTAGCCCAGGTCGAGCAGGCCGGCGAAGCCGACCACCACGTTCAGCCCGACGGCCAGCAGGACGAACACCGCGGTGTCGAAGAGCACCCCGGCGAAGTCCGAGCGGGTGGTGTAGAAGGCGAAGTAGTCGCTGCCGATGGGGAAGCCGAGGTACTCGTAGAACCACTTGTTCGGCAGGATGTACAGCAGCACGACGAGCGCCGCGATCGCGGCCCAGCGCACCTGCTTCGGCATCGCCGCCCAGCGGGCCTTGACGCCCCCGGTCCGCTTCTTGTCCACGGTGGCGGTCATGCGCGCGCCCTTCCGAGAGATTCGCCGAGCAGACCGGTCGGCCGGAACATCAGCAGCACGATCAGCAGCACGAAGCCGGTGAAGTCCTTCCAGTCACCGCCGAACAGGCCGGCGGCGTAGTTCTCCGCCACCCCGAGCAGCAGGCCGCCGAGCAGCGCGCCGCGCAGGTTGCCGATGCCGCCGAGCACCGCGGCCGCGAATGCCTTGAGGCCGATCAGGAAGCCGACGTTGAACTTGGTGTAGCCGAACCGCACGTCCCACAGCAGCGCGCCCACGCCGGCCATCAGGCCGCCCAGCACGAAGACCAGCAGGATGACCCGGTTCTTGTTGACGCCCATCAGCGCGGCCGTGTCCGCGTCCTGGGCGACGGCCCGGATGCCGCGGCCCAGGCGGCTGCGGTTCACGAACTGGTCCAAGCCGATCATCATGATCAGCGTGACGCCGAGGATGAGCAGCTGGACGTTGGTGACCCCGGCGCCGAAGACGGTGAAGACGGTCTTCTGCGGGATCAGGTCCGGCATGCCGAACGGAGCCCGGCGGGTGCCGATGCCGAACGACTCGGCGAGCACGAACGACGCGCCGATCGCGGTGATGAGGAAGGCCAGCGGCGGCGCGTTGCGGCGGCGCAGCGGCCGGTAGGCGACCAGCTCGACCGTGACCGCCGTGAGCGCCGAGGCGGCCATCGCCACCACGAGTCCGGCGATCACCGCCAGGATCAGCGGGCCGAGGGACGGGGCGGCGGAGTTCTGGTCGTAGCCGAGGGCCTGCCAGGTCCACAGGGCGGTGAAGGTACCGACCATGAAGACCTCGGAGTGAGCAAAGTTGATCAGACGCAGAACGCCGTACACCAGGGTGTAGCCGAGGGCGATGAGCGCGTAGATCGCGCCCTGCTCCAGGCCGGTGATGGTCAGCGCCGGGAAGTTCCCGAAGAGCTCATCGAAGTTCAAGTGGGGGCTCCAACTGTGCGGCCAAGCGGTGCGGCCGGGAGAGAACCTCCCGGCCGCACGCCTGGTGTCCCGTGCCGGGACCGGACGAACCGGTCAGGACTTGGGGATCTCGATGTCGGGGACGACCTTGCCCGCGTTCACCTTGAACGCCCAGACCAGCACCTGAGCCGGGTCAAGCTCGCCGTTGGCCTCGAACTTGTAGGTGACGCCGGTGGCGCCGCCGGTGCCGTTGTAGGAGTTGATGAAGCTCAGCAGGTCGGCGCGGGTGCCCTTGCCGGCCTTGATGCCCTCGAGCATGATCTTGGTGATGTCGTACGACACGTCGGCGTAGGTGCCCGGCTCGGCGTTGTCGAAGGCCGCCTTGTAGTCGGTCACGAAGGAGCCCTTGGCCGCGGTGGCCGGGGCGCACGGGCAGGTCAGGATCGTGCCCTCGGCGACCTGCTCGCCGGCGACCTTGATGAAGTTGGCGTCGTTGACACCGTCACCGGCGACCATCGTGCCCTTCCAGCCCGCGCCCTTGAGCTGCTTGAGCAGCAGGCCGGCCTCGGTGTAGTAGCCACCGAAGAAGAGGACGTTCGCACCGCTGCTCTGGATCTTGGTGACGACGGCGGAGAAGTTGGTCTGCTTGACCTGGATCTTGTCCTCGCCCGCGACCGAGCCGAGAACCTTCTTCACCTCGTCCACCAGGCCGGCGCCGTACGCCGACTGGTCGTCCACGACGTAGACCTTCTCGGCCTTCAGGACGTTCTTGATGTACCGACCGGCGGCCGGGCCCTGGGAGGTGTCATTGCCGACGCCCCGGTGGAAGATCTTCCAGTTCTTGGTGCTGAGGCTCGGGCGGGTCGCCGACGGGGTGATGATCGGCAGGCCGGCCTCGTCGAAGATCGGGTCCGCCACCTCGGACTCACCCGAGAACGCCGGGCCGATGATGCCCACGACCTTGCTGTCGCCGACCGCCTGCTGCGCCAGGGCCGGCGCCTTGGCCGGGTCACCCTGCGAGTCGTACTCGGCGATCTGGACCTTGCAGTCCGCGTTGTCCTTGTTGTACTGGTCGATGGCCAGCTTGGTGCCGTTGCGCATGTGGATACCGAGACCCGCGGCGTCACCGGTCAGCGGGCCGAAGAAGCCGATCTTCAGGTCACAGGCGGCCTTGCTGCCACCCGCGTCGCTACCACTGTCAGCCTTGCAGGCCGCGCCACTGAAAACGAGCGCACCGATGGCCACGCCACCCAGCACCCGTGCGAGCTTCTGCCTCACGGCTCGTACCCTCCTCCGTCCGAAGGCCCGGAAACCACCCGCCGCAAATTGGACCTTGCAGGGGTCGCCGGACCGACCGCGATCCCGGTCTGGGCCGGGACGTTATCCCACCAGCGGGTCGTGAAGGTAGACCTGGGAAGCGGGGTTGACCTAACCGTTACGTTGAGTGGCCGGATTCACAGATGTGCTGTAACACACGGGCCCGCATGATGGGAAAATCGGACATCCGACACCGAGCGTTAACCCGCAGGTGAGAGCGTCACGTGGGCCGCCACGAACCCCGCGCCGACCACACCTGCGCCTGCCCGCCGTCGTCCACCAGCAGCAACGCCACGTCACCCGCCGCGGTCACGGCCACCGTCCGGTCACTGCCCGCCGGCACCGACACCGGCAGCGCCACCCGCGACCACCGCACGCCGTCACCGGAGAACCACCCCGCCCCCGCCGCCGACCCGGCCACCACCGCCCACACACCGTCGCCGCGCGCCGCCAGCCCCCACACCGGACCCGGCGCCGCCGTGCCCGCGCCGCCCAGGCACCCACCCGGCCGCCACGCGTCGCCCTCCCCCACCCAGGCGCCCAGCCCGTCGCCCCGCCGGCCCACCGCCACCGTGCGGTCGCCCGCCCGGACCACCCGCTGCAGATCCTCGGCCACGCCGCCGCCGGGCAGCACCGCGCGCCGCCAGGCCGACCCGTCCGCCGAGGTCCACACCACCGCCGCCGATCCGGTACGCGCCGACGACAGCACCGAGCCCACCATGAGCCACCCCGACGCCGTCGCCGTACCGTCCGCCGCCCACGGCCGGCCGGTCGCATCCGTCGCCAGCCCCGGCACCGCGCTCACCAACCGGAAGTCCGACCCGTCCGGCGACACCCAGGCCGCCGCGCCGGTGGCCCGGTTGCCGGAGATCAGCCAGCCGCGCGGCCCGCCCGCGATCCGGCCCGCGTTCACCGCGTCCGCGCCCCCGAACACCTCGAACTCGGCCGGCACCTCCACGAGCGAACCGTCCGCCACCTGCCGCCACGTGCTGATCCGCGGATTGCCGTGCACACCGCCGCTCTTGCCGCCCACCGCCGCCAGCCGGCCGTCCCGGCAACCCGCCGCGGTCAGCACGTTCTCCTCGCCGTACGGGCTCCGCGGCACCGGGCGCAACGCTGTCCACGTGGCCGCGTCGGCGCTCGACCACGCCGCCGGGCGCGTCATCCCCGCCGCGTCCACCACCGCGCCCACCACGAACCATCTGCCCCCGCAGGCGGCCGCGTCACGCAGCGCCAACCGGCCGGACAGACCCGGCGGGAGCGGCAGGGTGACCGGCTGCCAGGCCGGCCGGATCGCCTCGGGGGCCGGCTCGGCGCGACCCGCCGGACGGCAGGCGGCGAGCAGCACCACGAGCAGGCCGAGCACCGCCAGCGGACGCCGCATGGCGGCGATCGTATCGACCGGCCCCGACCCGGGGAACCCGCCGAACGCACCCGCTCCGGTCAGCGGGACGCGCCGGATCGCCGGGCGCGACTCAGGACGCGGGCTGCGCCACCTCGCCGCCGGCGGTCTCGGCGAGGATCCGCTCGGCGACCTCCTTCATGGTCATCCGGTGGTCCATGGCGGTGCGCTGGATCCACTTGAACGCCTGCGGCTCGGTCATCCCGTACGTCGTCATGAGCGCGCCCTTGGCCCGCTCGACGGTCTTGCGGATCTCCAGCCGGTCGGTGAGGCCCGCGACCTCCGCCTCCAGTGCCGCGATCTCCGAGTAGCGCGACAGCGCGATCTCCACGGCCGGCACGAGGTCGCTCTTCTGGAACGGCTTCACCAGGTAGGCCATCGCGCCCGCCGCCCGGGCCCGCTCCACCAGGTCGCGCTGGCTGAACGCGGTCAGGATGATCACCGGGGCGATGCGCGCGCCCGCGATCCGCTCGGCCGCGGCCAGCCCGTCCATGATCGGCATCTTGATGTCGAGGATGACGAGGTCCGGCTTCAGCTCCTCGGCGAGCTTGACGGCGGTCTCGCCGTCACCGGCCTCGCCGACCACCTCGTAGCCCTCTTCCACCAGCATCTCGGCCAGGTCCAGCCGGATGAGCGCCTCGTCCTCGGCGATCAGAACGCGCTTGCGCTCGGCATCCGCCTGCATCTCGGCCACGAGCCACTCCCACCAGTTCAAGCCCGACACCCGCCCTGCCGGGTGTCGCCGCCCTTAGCGTAGTGGGTAACCTATGCCACGACGCGAGAGCGTCGGGCGCGCCTGTCCCCGTATTCCAACCGGTAGAGAAACGGAGCTCAAACCTCCGACAGTGTGGGTTCGAATCCCACCGGGGACACCAAAGTTGTCGTACGGGCGTTCGAAGATGGGCTCGTGCATCCACCCGAGATTCGCGCCCGAGCACGACAGGTCTTCCTGTCCGGGGCCACCGTCGCCGAAGCGGCTCGCAGTGTCGGCCTCAACTACCGCACGGTGTGGCACTGGTGCAGGGACCGCCCCACGCCTGCTGTTCAAGGCACCGCGCTGCGATGTTTCCGGTGTCGCACGGATGTCCGGGTTCCGACAGATCCCGGCGCTTACGTCTACCTGCTCGGCCTCTACCTGGGCGACGGGCATTTGGTCACCACTGCGCGGGTACCGGTGCTCCGGATCTCCTGCACCAGCAGCTGGCCCGGCCTGATCAACGCCTGCGACGATGCGATGCGGGCGGTGCTGGCGGAGAAGGTGCAGCGCGTCCCGCAACGGGGCTGCGTCAATGTCCAGAGCTACGGCAAGCACTGGCCGTGCCTGTTTCCGCAACACGGGCCCGGCAAGAAGCACGAGCGCCCGATCGTCCTGGCCGACTGGCAGCGCAGCATCGTCGAGGGGCACCCCGGCGACTTCCTGCGAGGCCTGTTCCACTCCGACGGCTGCCGGTTCGCCAACTGGGTCGTGGTGCGCGGCAAGGAGTACGTCTATCCCCGCTACATGTTCACCAACGAGTCGGCCGACATCATGGGCCTCTGCCAGTGGGGCCTCGACCTGCTGGGCATCGCCTGGCGGATGAACCGCCGCAACTCGCTGTCCGTGGCGCGGCGGGACGCCGTGGCGGCGCTGGACCGCCACGTCGGCCCGAAGTCCTGACTCCTCAGAGCGCCGCGAGCGCCTGCGCCAGGTCGGTGCGCAGATCCTCCGGGTCCTCCAGCCCGACGGAGAGGCGCAGCAGCCCGTCGCCCGGCTTCGCGCCGTCCTCGACGGGCCGGTGGGTGAGCGAGGCCGGGTGCTGGATCAGCGTGTCGACGCCGCCGAGCGACACGGCGTGGGTGATGAGGCGGCAGGCGCCGGCGACGGCGGCCGCGGCGGGGGCGCCGCCGCGTACCTCGAAGGCGAGGAGGCTGCCGGGGCCGGTCATCTGGCGGCCGACGAGCCCGGCGGGGTCGGTGACGCTGGGGTGGTGGACCCGGGCGACGGCGGGGTGGTCGGAGAGCCAGGCGGCGAGTTTCTCGGCGCCGGCCTGCTGGGCGCGGACCCGCAGCGGCAGGGTCTGGAGGCCGCGGTGCAGGAGGTAGGCGCCGAGCGGGTGCAGGACGGCGCCGGTGACGGCGCGGACCTGGCGCAGCCGGGTGGCCCATTCGGGGGCGCAGGCGACGACGCCGGCGAGCACGTCGCCGTGGCCGCCGATGCTCTTGGTGGCGCTGTGCAGCACGAGTGCGGCGCCGTGCCGGGCGGGTTGCTGGAGCACCGGGGTGGCGACGGTGTTGTCGACGAGCAGCGGGACGTCGCCGGCGGCGGTGGCGAGGGCGGCGATGTCGACGAGGTCGAGGGTGGGGTTGGCCGGGGTCTCGACGACGACCAGGGCGGTGTCGGGGCGGACGGCGGCGGCGACCTCGTCCGGTCGTGCCCAGGTGACCTCGGTGCCGAGCAGGCCGGTGGCGAGCACGTGGTCGGTGCCGCCGTAGAGGGGTCGGACGGCGACGACGTGCCGTTTCCCGTCGCGGGTGGCGGCGAGCAGGGTGGCGGTGAGTGCGGCCATGCCGCTGGCGAAGGCGACGGCTTCGGCGGTGCCTTCGAGCTGGGCGAGGGCGGTCTCGAAGCGGGCGACGGTGGGGTTCCAGAGCCGCTGGTAGACGGCGCTGCCGCCGGCGGGGAGGGTGCCGCCGGTGGCGAGGGTCTCGTAGTCGTCGCCGCCGCCGGCCACGGAGGGCAGCGGGTTGGTGGTGGAGAGGTCGATGGGCGGCACGTGGACGCCGAGTCCGGCGAGGTCCTCGCGCCCGGCGTGCACGGCTGCGGTGTCCACGGCTGTCATGGCGGAAGCGTCGAACATGAGGCCGTCATGAGGCAAGAGCAGCGAAGAACATTCTGCCCGGAGACCTTCCAGGAGAGGGAAATTCGGGGAAGGATGTTCGCATGCCTGTCGCACCGAATGATGTACGGCCCTTCGGGGCGCTGGACGACACCGACCGCGCGATCCTGGCCGAGCTGGCGGCGGACGGCCGGTTGCCGAACAACGCGCTCGCCGAGCGGGTGGGGGTGGCGCCGTCGACGTGCCTGACGCGTACGCGGGCGTTGCGCGAGTGCGGGGCGATCCGGGGGTTCTACGCGGAGGTGGATCCGGCGGCGGTGGGGCTGCCGCTGCAGGCGCTGGTGTCGGTACGCCTGGCGGCGCACGAGCGGGCGGCGGTGGACGCGTTCCGGGCCCGGTCGGTGCGGCTGCCGGGGGTGGTGTCGGTGTTCCACGTGGCGGGCGCGGAGGACTACGTGCTGCATGTGCGGGCGGCGTCGGGGGACGCGCTGCGGGACTTCGTGCTGGATCATCTGGCGGTGGATCCGGCGGTGCAGCACACCCAGACGAGCCTGATCTTCGAGCAGGCGCGGGGCATGGGCTAGTCACCGGCGCGGCGACCGGCGCCGCCGGTGCGGGGTCGCCACCCGCGGCGCCCGCGTCGGGGGTCCGCTTCGGACCGGCTCATCGACCGGATCGCCAGCCAGCACATGAGCGCCAGCGAGCAAAAGAGGATCACCGTCCAGGCGCGCCAGGTGGTGTTGAGGTCGTGCGCGGCCGGATACAGGCCGACGACCCCGGCGATGGCGGTGATGGCGAACAGCAGTTGCAGGCGCCGCTGGAAGTACGCGGTGCGCAGGTTCGAGACCTGTTCGAGGATGGCCCTGAGCTGCTCCAGCCGGCGCTGGGCGGCCTCGGCGTGACCCTCGACGCGCACCGCGTGGATGAGGAAGCGGGCGACGGCCACCCGCGCCGGATCGCGGAACATCAGATCGACGTTGCCGATCTCGGCGAGCCCGTGCGCCAGTTCGATCTGCACCCGGGCGAGCTGCGCGACGCGGTGGTCGGTGGCCTCGGCCGGGCTGGTGATCAACCGCTCGTCCTCGTGATCGGCCGGGTCGACGCCGATCCAGAGCTGGCAGAAGAACCACTGGGCGTGGATCTGTCCGTACATCTCCTGCACGATGCCGAGCGCGTCGCGGGTCGCCTGCCCGTCGAGGACCGCCACCGTCGACCAGCCGCTGGAGCGCACGATGACGTCCTCGATGCGCAGCTCGGGCCAGGAGGGCGTGGCGGCCCCGTCGGTGGGCCGGGGGGTGCGCGCGGTCAGGCCGAGCAGGGCGTCGACCAGGTGCGGGTCGGCGGTCTCGCCGGTCCGCCGCAGCACGAAGAACTGCCGCATGTTCTGGAAGGGGTAGCAGCGTTCCCGGGGCCGGAACGCCGGGCAGTCCAGCAGGGCCGCGCGCAGCCGGGTGACGTACGGGGCGGCCACCCAACCGGCGTGCGTGCCGCTGTTGGCCTGCGCGGACTGCCGGTAGGAGGCGAGGTTCGGCGAGAGGACGCCGATGTCGTCGAGGTAGGCGAAGTAGTCGAGGTTGTTGGCGGCCACCTGGTCGTCGTAGAAGCGCCGCAGGTCGTCGCCGGTCAGCGTCCGCGAGGGCCGGGCCAGGCGCAGGTCGACCGAGACGACGCCCAGTGCCGAGTACACGACGAGGTCGGTGCGGGCCTGCCAGGTGACGTCGCGCAGGCGCACCTCGGAGTCGGGTAGCCGGATCGTCACGGTCGGTGGGTGCGTCGCGAGGTAGGAGATGTTGTAGGAGCGGGCGTCCCGGTCGTCGACGGCGTCAATGGTCACCTCACCGAACTGCTGGAGGACCGGCATCGCCTGCCAGACGTCGTCGATGACCCCTCCGAGGTCGAATTTGATCGGCACCTGGATGTGGTCGATGTCCAGCGGCAACTGGGGCTCCCGGAAGGTCGGACGGCGCCCGGACCCTATCGCGCTTCCGCAGTGGCGATCACCGGCTTTTCGTCCACAGGGGACGTCCGGTGGTTCATCGACGAGCGGGAACACGGCGGGGTGATGGCCGCCGGCCCGGAACAAATCCGGCGCGCGGACGGTTGAGCAATGCTGTGATCGACGTACCCTTGTCTGTTCTTGATCTTGCTCCGGTGGCCGCCACCGGCAGCGCCGGTGAGGCGCTGCGGCACACGACCGAGCTGGCCCGCCGCACCGAGGAGCTGGGTTACCGCCGGTTCTGGGTGGCCGAGCACCACAACATGCCGGCGATCGCCAGTTCGGCGCCGGCGGTGCTGCTGGCGCACCTGGCGGCGCACACCTCCACGATCCGGCTGGGTTCCGGCGGGGTGATGCTGCCCAACCACGCCCCGCTGGTGGTGGCCGAGCAGTTCGGCACCCTGGAGGCGCTGCACCCGGGGCGGATCGACCTGGGCATCGGCCGGGCGCCGGGCACCGACCAGGTGACCGCGCTGGCGCTGCGCCGGACCATGGAGGGGCTGTCGGCGGAGCACTTCCCGCGCGAGCTGGCCGACCTCATGAACTACTTCAGCGGCGCCGAGCCGGGCCCGATCACCGCCACCCCGGGGAAGGGGCAGTCGCCGGCGGTGTGGCTGCTCGGGTCCAGCGGGTTCAGCGCCCAGCTGGCCGGGCTGCTGGGGCTGCCGTTCTCGTTCGCGCACCACTTCAGCGCACAGAACACCATCCCGGCGCTTCAGCTCTACCGGCAGAACTTCCGGCCGTCGCAGTGGCTGGAGAAGCCGTACGCCATGGTGGCGGTCAACGCGGTCTGCGCCGAGACCGACGAGCGGGCGGAGTGGCTGGCCGGTCCGGCCGGGTTGTCGTTCCTGAAGCTGCGGTCGGGGCGCCCGGAGCCGCTGGTGAGCCCGGAGGAGGCGGCGGCCTACCCGTATTCGGAGTTCGAGCGGGAGTTCGTGGCGCAGCGCCGGGAGGGTCAGGCGACCGGGTCGCCGGAGACGGTGGCCCGGCAGCTCGGCGCGCTGCTGGAGCGCACCGGCGCGGACGAGCTGATGCTCACCACCATGGTCTACGACGTGGCCGACCGGGTGCGCTCGTTCGAGCTGATCGCCGAGAAGGTGGCCGGTGGCCTGGGCCGGAAGGGCTGAAACACGCTCTTCATAGCCACGTCACCCCACCGTCGCGCAGCCCGCCTAATTTGGATGCCGGTGGTGGTACGGCATTCCCGGTCGGGACGGGTCGGGGGTGCTGCGGTGTGGTGCACCGGGTCGCCGGCGGAGCGGGTTCCGCGGCCGGCGACCCGGTGCCTGCGCGTTCAGCGCAGGTAGATGTTCGGCGCGGGCGAGGCGCTCATGCCGTCGCCGAGGTGGAAGTCCGGGTGCGGCGGCTGGTTGTAGGCGGTGTTCTGCCAAGCGAGGCCACGCGGTACTGCGGGTCGTGCGCCAGCGTCGGCAGGCTGGTCGGCGTCGGCGTGCTGTAGATGCGCAGGGCAGGACAACGCTTTCCCCCGCACAACCGGGCGGCATGCCGGCGCCGGCACCCGGCGTGATCGACTCCAGCTCGGCGACCCGGCGGTATCCCCGAGCCCCAGCATGATCGACTCCAGCTCGGCGACCTGGCGGTATCCCGGCCCCCGGGATGGCGCCACCTCGCCGAGCTGGAGTTGATCAAACGGCGCGGGCCAGGCCGGTTCGACCGGCAGTAGGCGGGCCACCGCCCGCGGGGCGGCGCTGGGTGCGTACCCGGTCAGCCCTCGACGGCGGCGGCGAGCCGGCGGGGCTCCTCCGGCGCGGTGACGGCGGCCTCGGCGGCGTGGACCGGCTCGGCGGCAGGGGCGGCCGTCACCTCGACCGGGGCGGCGGTCTGGGCCGCGAGGGCGGCCTCGGCCGGGGTGGCCAGGGCGGCCTCGGCCGGAGTCGTGGACTGGGCGGCGAGGGCGGCCTCGGCGGTGGCGCGGGCCTGGCGGGTGCGGCGCAGCGCCCGCGTCGCCAGCGTCAGGGCGGCCAGCCAGCCGGCGCCGAGCACCGTGTAGACCAGGGCCGGGACCGGGCCGCCCAGCTCGCCGGCGCGCAGCAGGGTGCGGGTGTTGGTCAGCACGATGACGCCGCCGATGACGGCGCCGAGCAGCTGCGCGGGGACGATGCGGACCAGCCAGGCGGCGATCGGCGCGGCGATCAGGCCGCCGACCAGCAGCGCGGCCACGGTGGGCAGCAGGAAGCCCTCGGAGCCGAGGCCGATGAGGAAACCGATGCTGGCCGCGCCCGCCACCAGGAACTCGGAGGTGTCGACCGAGCCGATCACCTTGCGGGGTTCCATGCGGCCGGAGACCAGCAGCGCCGGGGTGGCGACCGGGCCCCAGCCGCCCCCGCCGGTGGCGTCGACGAAGCCCGCGAACAGGCCCAGCGGGGCCAGGAAGCGGCTGCGCAGCCGGCCGGCGGCCCGGTTCGCGCGCAGCGGCCGGGAGAAGCGGACCAGCAGATAGGCGCCGAGGCTGAACAGGATGGCGGCCATCCACGGCGCGGCGGACTCGGTGGAGATGGAGCTGAGGAAGGTGGCGCCGGCGAACGCGCCGACCGCGCCGGGCAGCGCGATCCGGCCCACCACGCGCCAGTCGACGTTGCCGAACCGCCAGTGGGAGACGCCGGCGGCGAGGGTGGTGCCGATCTCGGCCAGGTGCACCGAGGCGGAGGCGGCGGCCGGGGCCACCCCGGCGAACAGCAGCAGGGTCGAGGAGGTCAGCCCGTACGCCATGCCGAGCGCGCCGTCGACCAGTTGCGCGGCGAGCCCGACGAGGGCGAGGACCAGAAGCTTGCGCACGAGCGCCCCCTGACTTTTCGGTATCTCCTATCGACTTGGTCGACAATGCGGCACGGGGGCGCTCCGGTCAAGTCGTCCATCCGGTTGATGGGACGCGCCGGACGGCGCGGCGGCTGCGCGGGACGGCGCAGGGGCCGCGCGGGACGGCGCGAGGGCCGGGCGGGACGGCGCGGGGGCCGACGCCGAGGGTGTCAGCTCCAGGCGCGGGGATCGGCGGCCAGGTCGTTGACCCGGCCGGGCAGGTTGCCGCCGGCCACGTCGGCGATGGTGACCAGTTCGAGGATCTCCCGCTCGCTGGCCCGCAGGGCGATCCACACGTCCTGCAGGGCGCGCGCCGCGCCCTGGTAGCCGAGTTGCTCCGGGCGCTGGCCGCGGACGTGGGCGAGGGGGCCGTCGATCACCCGGATCACCTCGGCGAGGGAGATCTCGGTGGCGGGCCGGGCCAGCCAGTAGCCGCCCTCGGGGCCGCGCTGGGCGTGCACGATGCCGCCCCGGCGCAGCTGGAGCAGGATGCTCTCGAGGAACTTCGGCGGGATGTCCTGGGCCCGGGCGATCTGCTCGGCGGTCACCGGCCGGCTCCGCCCGGCGGCCGCGCCGTCGGCGACCGAGGCCAGCTCGGCGGCCGCGCGGAGGGCGTAGTCGACCCGAGCGGAGAGGCGCATGCCGGCAAGGTTAGCCGCCTGGTCAGCCGCCCGGTTTCCCGACCCTCGGCCGAACGGTCACGGTTGCCGGCTCAGGCGCCGACCCGGCGCAGCAGCCCCTCCTGCACGGCGCTGGCGATGTGCCGGCCGTCGGTGGTGAACATCCGGCCGGTGGCCAGGCCGCGGGCGCCGGACGCGGACGGGCTCCAGCAGTCGTAGAGGAACCACTCGTCGGCCCGGAAGGACCGGTGGAACCAGAGCGCGTGGTCGAGGCTGGCGCCCACCACTCCCCCGGGCCCCCACACCTCGCCGTGCACCGACAGCACCGAGTCGAGCAGGGTCAGGTCGGAGGCGTAGGTGAGGGCGCAGGCGTGCAGCAGCGGGTCGTCGGGGAGCTTGCCGTCGAGGCGCATCCAGACCCGCTGGTGGGGCTCGGCGGGGCGGTCGCCGGGGCGTACCCAGCCGGGCTCGCCGACGTAGCGCACGTCGATGGGGCGCGGGATCTGGCCCCAGATGCCGAGCCGCTCCGGGTAGCGGGAGAGCCGGTCGGTCATCGTCGGCACCTCGTCCGGCGCCGGGACGTCGGGCGGGACCGGCGCGTGGTGGTCCAGCCCCTCCTCCTGGCGCTGGAACGACGCCGACATGAAGAAGATCGGCTTGTCGTGCTGCAGCGCCACCGAGCGGCGCACCGAGAAGGAGCGGCCGTCCCGGACGTTCTCCACCTGGTATTCGATCGGCTCGGCGGGGTCGCCGGGGCGGACGAAGTAGCCGTGCAGGGAGTGCACGAAGCGCTCCGGGTCGACGGTGCGTCCGGCGGCGACCAGGGCCTGGCCGGCGACCTGGCCACCGTAGACGCGCTGCGGCCCCACCGGCGGGCTGATCCCCCGGAAGCTCATGGCGCCGGTCTGGTCGAGGTCCAGCACCTCCAGGAGCTGGTCGACCGCGGCCTGCCCGGTCGCCGCCGGACTCTCGCTCACTGCGCCGTCTCCGTTCGCGACTGCGGGGCTCGCAGACCCGGCTCGCTCCTCGCGCTCACTGAAGGGCCCGGGCCGAGGCGGCGTCGACCAGGGAGCCGAGCTGGTGCACGCGCAGGGTGTTGGTGGAGCCGGGGGTGCCGGGCGGGCTGCCCGCCACGATCACCACGTAGTCACCGGGGTTGGCCCGGTTGAGGCCGAGCAGGGCCTGGTCGACCTGGCGGAACATGTCGTCGGTGTGCTCGACGAACGGCATGAGGAACGTCTCCACGCCCCAGGAGAGGGCGAGCTGGTTGCGCACCTCGGGCACCGGGGTGAAGGCCAGCAGCGGCAGGTCGCAGTGCAGGCGGGCGAGCCGCTTCACGGTGTCGCCGGTCTGCGAGAAGGCGACCATGGCCTTGGCGCCGATGGCCCGGGCGATCGAGGAGGCGGCGACGGTGAGCGCGCCGCCGTGGGTACGCGGGTCGTGCTGCAGACGCGGCACGCCGATCGAGCCGGCCTCGGTGGTGGTGACGATCTTCGCCATGGTGCTGACGGTGAGCACCGGATACTTACCGACGCTGGTCTCGCCGGAGAGCATCACGGCGTCGGCGCCGTCGAGCACGGCGTTGGCCACGTCGGAGGCCTCGGCGCGGGTGGGGCGCGAGTTCTCGATCATGGAGTCGAGCATCTGGGTGGCCACGATGACCGGCTTGGCGTTCTCGCGGCAGAGCTGCACGGCGCGCTTCTGCACCAGGGGCACCTCGTCCAGCGGCAGCTCGACGCCGAGGTCGCCGCGGGCCACCATGACGCCGTCGAAGGCGAGCACGATCGCCTCCAGGTGGTCGACCGCCTCGGGCTTCTCGACCTTGGCCAGCACCGGGCGGTGGACGCCCTCCTCGGCCATGATCGAGTGGACGAGCTTGATGTCCTCGGGCGAGCGGACGAAGGAGAGCGCGATCAGGTCGACGCCCAGGCCGAGGGCGAAGCGCAGGTCGTCGGCGTCCTTCTCCGACAGGGCCGGGACGCTGACCGCCACGTTCGGCAGCGAGACGCCCTTGTTGTTGGAGACCGGGCCGCCCTCGGTGACCAGGACGCGGATGTCGTTGCCGGTGACGTCGCTGACCTCGACGGCGACGCGGCCGTCGTCGATCAGCAGCCGGTCGCCCGGCTTCACCTCCTGCGGCAGCTTCCGGTAGGTGCAGGAGACCCGCTCCTTGGTGCCGAGGATCTCGTCGCCCGTGATGACCACCGAGTCGCCGGTGCGCCACTCGTGCGGGCCGTCGGCGAACTTGCCGAGGCGGATCTTGGGACCCTGGAGGTCGGCGAGCACCGCGACCGGCTGCCCGGCCGCCTCGGCGGCTTCCCGGACCAGCCGGTAGACCGATTCGTGGTCGGAGTGACTGCCGTGGCTGAAGTTCAGCCTCGCCACGTTCATGCCCGCCTCGACGAGGCCCCGGATGCGCTCCGGGGACGAGGTTGCGGGGCCGAGGGTGCAGACGATCTTCGCGCGGCGTGTCACGCCCATCAGGCTAGTCTCTCCTCCGGGTCGACCTGCCGGCCGACCCCTTTCGGACTGCGGAACAGTTGTCCAACGACGCGCGATGACCCGCGCCGGCGGGCGGTGGAAAACCGCACCGGGACGTCGTGTGTGGCGGGCATCGGCGACCGCGCGGCGGAAATCGTACCGCTCGCGTTCATCCCTCGGCGGGGGTGCTCCCGGAGATCGACCGGGGCCGCGGGGACCCGGCTACGCGCGGGGCGGCGGTCAGCTCTGCGTCTTGGCGAGCGGGAACTCCAGCGAGCCGGCCGGGCACAGGAAGGTGAGCACCTCGACGCGGTAGAGCCCGGCCTGCACGGCCGGGTCGGCCTCCATGACGCTGCGGACGTCGTCGACCGAGCCGGTGCGGGCCAGGCCGAAGCCGATCGGCGGGTCCGGCTCGCGGGCCGGGCCGTCCACCGAGCCGTCGACGAGGACGATGCCCCGCCGTTGCAGGGCCTGGATGTGCCGCAGGTGCTCGGCCTGGAGCCGCTGGACGGTCTCGTCCGGCAGCGCCCGGCCCGACGGCCCCGGGTAGAGCACGATGCACTCGTACGTGTCGAGCGCGAAGTCGAGCCGTGGCGTCGCGGCCATGCGCACCTCCAGACCACCGTCCCGCCCAGCGTCGCACGGCGCGCGCCGCCCCGGGGTCGCTCACGGCAAACTGGCGGAAACACCCGGCCCGGGACGTTGACGGCGGCGATTCGCGGGAAAGGCTTCCGGTCGGGGCGGTGACCACCGCCGCCGACGACGACGCACAGGAGGACCGCCATGGCGACCAGCACCGGGCCCGCGAAGGCCTCGGGCACCTACCGGATCGGCGGTGACCTCCAGGTCGACCGGCTCGGCTACGGGGCCATGCAGCTCACCGGCCCCGGCGTCTGGGGCGACCCGAAGGACCCCGCCGAGGCGGTCCGGGTGCTGCGCCGGGCGTACGAGCTGGGGGTGACCTTCATCGACACCGCCGACTCCTACGGCCCCTTCGTGAGCGAGCTGCTGATCCGGGAGGCGCTGCACCCGTACGCCGAGGATCTGGTCATCGCGACCAAGGCCGGGCTGACCCGCTCCGGCCCGGGCGACTGGCGGCCGGTGGGCCGCCCCGAGTACCTGCGCCAGCAGTGCGAGCTGAGCCTGCGCCACCTGGGCCTGGACTGCATCCCGCTCTACCAGCTGCACCGGATCGACGCGAAGGTGCCGCTGGAGGACCAGCTCGGCGAGCTGGCGCTGCTCCAGCAGGAGGGGAAGGTGCGGCACATCGGGCTGTCCGAGGTGACCGTCGAGCAGATCGAGGCGGCCCAGCGGATCACCCCGATCGTGTCGGTGCAGAACCTCTACAACCTGGCCGACCGCAGCGCGGAGGACGTGCTGGAGCACTGCGAGCGCAACGACCTGGCGTTCATACCCTGGTTCCCGATCGCCACCGGCAACCTGGCCCGGCCCGGCGGCCCGCTGGACGCGATCTCCACGGACCACGGCGCGACGCCCGCGCAGCTCGCCCTCGCCTGGCTGTTGCGCCGGTCGCCGGTCATGCTCCCCATCCCGGGTACGTCGTCCGTGGCGCACCTGGAGGAGAACGTGGCCGCGGCCGAGGTGCGGCTCGGCGACGACGAGTTCGAGGCGCTCGCGAAGGCGACCTGAGCCAGCCCTTTCCGTAGCGTGACCGAGCCGCTACCGTCAGAGGGATTCTCACGCCTGGGACGAGTGGGGGTCCGGAGTGGACGGTTTCGACTATGTCGTCGTCGGTGCCGGTGCGGCCGGGTGCGTGCTGGCCAACCGGCTCACCGAGGACCCGGGCACCCGGGTCCTCCTGATCGAGGCGGGCGGCTGGGACCGAAGCCCCTTCGTACGGGTGCCCAAGGCGTTCGCCCGGCTCATGGACGACCCGCGCACGGCCTGGCACTATCCGGCGACCGTCGCGCCGGGCCGGCGCGAGACCTGGCAGCGGGGCCGGATGGTCGGCGGCTCGACGGCGATCAACGGCATGATCTGGAGCCGCGGCGCGGCGGCGGACTGGGACGCGCTGGCGCCCCTCGGCTGGGGCTGGTCCACCATGCGGCCGATCTTCGCGCGGCTGGAGGACCACCCGTCGCGGGGCGCCGGCGGCGCGGTGCGGCTGTCCGTGGCCACCGGCACCGACCCGCTCTGCGAGGAGATGCTGGCGACCGGAGCGGAGTTGGGCTGGCGCCGCGTCGACGACCTCGACGCCGCCGACGGCGAACGGATCGGCTACGCCACGGCCACCATCCACGCCGGACGCCGGGTCACCGCCGCCGACGCCTTCCTGCACCCGGTGCGGAAGCGGCCCAACCTGACCGTCGCGGTCGGCAGCGTCGCGCTGCGGGTGCTCGTCGAGGACGGGCGGGCGGTCGGCGTACGGGTCGCGCACCGGGGGCGGGAGGTCGACCACCGGGCGGCCGCCGAGGTGATCCTCGCCGCGGGCGCCCTGGCCACCCCGCAACTCCTGCAGGTCTCCGGCATCGGGCCGGCCGATACCCTGCGCGCCGCCGGCGTCCCGGTGCTGCTGGACCGGCCCCGCGTGGGGGCGGGTCTGCGGGAGCACCGGCCGATCCCCGTGCAGTACCGGCTCGCCGAGCCCGGCGGCTACAACGCCCGGCTGGGCAGCCCGCTCGGGCAGGCGCGCGCCACGCTGCGTTACCTGGCCACCCGGGGCGGCCCGCTCGCCCTGCCGGTGATGGACGTCGCGGCCCACCTGAAGTCCCGCCCGGAGCTGGACCGCCCCGACGTCCACCTGCTGATGGCGCCCTTCTCGGCGGCGCCGCGGCGCCCCGGCCGCGCGCTGGAGCTGGAACGGGAGCCGGGCCTGCTCTGCCTCGCCACGGTGACCCGCCCGGACAGCGAGGGCAGCCTGGCCGTCACCGGCCCCGACCCCCGCACGCCGCCCGCCATCGTGGCGAACTACTTCGCCGCGGCGCACGACCGCCGGGTCGCCGTGGACGCGGTCCGCCGGACGCGGGAGCTGTTCGCCACCGGGCCGATCGCCAAGCGGATCGCGGCGGAGACCCTGCCCGGTCCGGCGATCCAGACCGACGAGGAGATCGTCGAGGCCGGGCGGGCGCACGGCTACTGCGGCTACCACGCCATCGGCACCTGCGCCATGGGCGCGGACGACGAGCACGTCGTCGATCCCCAGCTCCGGGTGCGCGGGGTGGCCGGGCTGCGGGTGGTCGACGCGTCCGTGTTCCCGGCCATGGTGTCGGGCTGGACCAGCGCGCCCGTGACCGGGCTGGCGTGGCGGGCCGCCGACCTCATCCTCGGCCGGACCACGGAATGAACGGGGCTCGACGGCCGCCGGCACGGCGACCGTCGAGCGCGAACCGAGCTCAGATCGCGAAACAGTTGGGGCGGATCGCGGCGTCGGCGAGCACCTGCCGCACGATGGTGTACGTGGTGCCGTCGAGGACCAGGCCCAGGTGGCCGACGAGCCGCAGCGGGCACCACGCCTGCACCAGGACGTTGGTGGCGCCGTCGGCGAGTGCGGCGTTGTCGACCGGGCGGACCAGCTCGTCCTGCCAGGTGCGCACGGTGGTCCAGCGGACCGCGCCCGGGGTGTCGTCCCCGCCGTTGAGGTCGGCCAGCAAGCTGGACCCGATGGACATCTGCTGGCAGGCCACGATGCCCGCGCAGCTGCCCAGCCCCAGGAAGTTGATGATGTTGGCGACGTAGGTGCCCTGCTGCGGGCTGCCCAGGCTGAGGTAGTGGTCGACCTTGCCGGCGCCGCCGAGGAACTTGACGTACCAGCGGGAGACCAGGCCGCCCTCGGAGTGGGTGACGAGGTCCACCTTGGTCGCACCGGTGGCGGCGCGGACCTGGTCCACGTAGGACGACAGGGCCCGGGCGGACTCGCGGATGTCGCCGAACCCGAGGTTCGGCAGCTGGTAGATGGAAACCCGGTAGCCGTCGGCGCGCAGGCGGGCGGCGATCGGCTCGTAGGCGATGGAGATCCCGATGAGGCCGCCGACCACGACGACCGGGTTGGCGCCGGCGGGGGCGAGGCCGCTGACGCCGGCCTCGGCGCCGGCGACGTCGGCGGTGGTCGCGGCGGTGGTGGCCGTTTCGGTGGTGGGCTCGGCGAGGGCGGCGGTGGCCGGGACGAGCAGGGCGGTGACGGCGGTGGTGGCGGCCAGGATCGTTCGGAGCAGCATGGGCTGCACCTCCGGTGGGAGGCCCCGGTGTTCCGGGAGGACGGGTGGGGGGATCCGATCGATCGTGGAAACGATGATGCGTGTCCGATTTCACACACGTCAATGGAAAGTTACGCGCTGGTAACCCGTTGTTCCGCAGGGAGCACAAAGCGGCGTATCCGGCGTCGAGCGGGTCCCCCGGCGAGCCGGCGCGGATGGCATGCTGGGCGCCGTGTCCGCACCACCACCGCCGGAGAAGCCGCTCCGGGTGATGCCCTGGTGGCTGGCGCTGCTCGGGCTGCTGCTGGCCGTCCTGCTCGGCTGGCTGGTCCTGGACTGGCTGCTCGCCGAGGCCGACCGGGCCACCCAGCCCGACACCCGCGCCACGCTGCGCGTCGACGCCATCCGCACCGGCCTCACCGTGGTCGCCGGCACCGGCGGCGGGCTGGCGCTGCTGTTCGCCGCCCGTCGACAGTGGATCAGCGAGCGCGGGCAGCGCCACCAGGAGGCCGTCGCCGCCCGTGACCAGGCGCACCGCGACCGCGTGCAGGCGCACGCCGAGACGGTCGCCGAGGCCGGTCAGCGGCACCAGGAGCGGCAGGCCGCCGCCGCCGAGCACGACGCGGCCGAGCGGCGGCTCACCGAGCTGTACGTGCGGGCCATCGAGCTGGTCGGCAGCGACAACCCCGCGGTACGCCTCGGCGGCCTGCACGCCCTGGAACGGCTCGGTCAGGACAACCCGGGGCAGCGCCCGACCACCGTGGCGGTGCTGTGCGCGTACCTCCGGATGCCAGCGCCCGACGACCCGCGCGAGACCGAGGTACGCCGCACCGCGCAGCGGATGCTCACCCGCCACCTGCGCGCGGACCAGGACGGCTGGTGGCCCGGCATCGCGCTGGACCTGACCGGCGCCCGGCTGGACGGCTTCGACGCGGCCGGCTGCACCCTCGTGGACCTGAACCTCACGGGCGCGGTCTGCACCGGCACCACCAGCTTCGCCGGGGCGGTCGTGCACGGCCGGCTGCGGCTGACCGCCGAGTTCGCGGACGCCGTGTTCGACGACCTCACCGGCGACGCGGAACTCGTGCTGGACGACGCCCGGTTCACGGGCCGGGCGAGCTTCGACCGGGCCGACCTCGGCGGCGGGCTGTCCTGCCGCGGAACGACGTTCGGGGAGGTCTCCTTCCGCGGCGCCACGCTGCGGGAGCCGAGCAGCTTCGACCGGGCCGCGTTCACCGGCAGCGCCAGCTTCCGGGAGGCGGTGTTCCTGGGCGGGCTGTCCATGGAGCACGCCAGCTTCGCGGCGTACGCGGGTTTCCGCCGGGCGCGGTTCGCCGACCTGGCGCTGTTCCGCTGGACCGAGTTCGTGGCGGAGGCCTGGTTCGAGGGGGCCCGCTTCGAGGGCGCCGCCAACTTCGGCCGGGCCGTGTTCCACGGCCCGGCCGGCTTCGAGGGAGCGGCATTCGCCCGCCGGCCGCTGGTCGACCAGGCCCGCGCGTCGACGAAGGTGACCCACGTCTGGCCGCCCGGCACGACCGTCGGCCGGCGCGACGACGGGTGGCTCGTCCTCACCGACCCCTGACCACCGGCACCGCTCAGCTTCCGAGCGCCTGGACCTTGGCGATCGTCTCCTGCACGTGCTGCCGGGCCGGCTCCCCGCCCTGCGCGGCCTGGGTGAGCGCCTGCCGGTAGGCGTCGATCATGTTGAGCAACGGTCCCGCCGCCACGCCCTCCAGCGCGCCGGCCACCAGCGCCCGCGCCTCGGCGGCGTCCTGCGCTGCGGCGGCCGTCCGGGCCTTCGCCTCGTCCAGCTTCCGGGCCGCCGCCGCCAGCCTCGCCATGATGTCCGCTGCGCTCACGCGCCCTCCCCTGTCACCCGCACCGCTAGCACCACAGAGGAGCCTACGAGAGCAGGCCGCGATCGTCCTCCGGACGTCTGCCGGCCGGCGCAGCGGTCAGCTGCCTGATGTCGTGCACGTACTGTCACGAGGGTTCCGGCCCCGGCCGGCACCCTCTTCCGCCTTTGCTCTGCAGCCACGGACGCATCGCTTGCTCAACGTAGTCGTGCCGCCGGACCGCGATGCGGAGGGCCGGAGAAGAACGGCAGCTCAAGCCGGCGATGCGTGGATGGCTGCAGAGCAAAGGCGCGGAGCTGGTTCCAGGCCCCCTCGCCGGGGCCGTCACGGTGTGTGAATCGGCGGTCCCGGCACGGACAGTGACCTCCCTGCGCGCCGGCGAGCCCTCGCGTCGGCGGGCGCCTCCGCGCCGCCTCCTGATCAGGTCAGCAGCCGGAAGACGACCAGATAGACGCAGAACAGCGACGGCGCGACCAGCGCGCAGATCACGAAGCCGAGCGGCACGTACCGCCCCGGCGGCGTCTCACCCCCGAGCACCGGGCGGCCCCACCGCCCGAGCACCAGGTGCCCGGCCAGGAAGGACAGCAGCGGGACGCCGGCGCACGACACGGCGGCCACCAGGTCGAGCCCGGTCGCTGGCAGCGGCGAGCCGATCAGCGCCACCAGCATGAGCAGGGAGCCGGCCAGCGCGCAGGCCGCGTAGACGGCCACCGCCCGGGCCGGCGCCGACCAGGTGGGCAGCAGCACGGGCCGCCGCGCCAGGGCCTCGGCCAGCTCCCCGTGCCGGTCGGCCTCGTCGGCCAGCCGCCCGGCCGCGGCCAGCTCGGCCGCCGGGTCACCCACCCGCGGACCGGGCACGGTCCCCTCGGGATACGCCCCGACCCCCGGCCGCCCCGGCGCGGCGGCTGCGCCGCCGGTCACCCCGCCCCCGGTTCCGGGCGCCTGCGCCCCGCCCGACACGGGCGTGACCGGTCCGGCAGCCGACGCGGTCAGCCCCGACGCAGGGGCCGCCGTTTGCAAGCCAGGGGCCGCGGATCCGGCCGCACCTGTGGCAGGCCCCGCGGAAGGCTGGGCCGGTACCGCCGCCGGCGGGGCGCCCAACGGGATCGCCTGCGCGTCCGGGCTCTCGGCCGGCACGGAGCGCATGGGCAGGTTGATGGCCTGGCCGAGCTGGTCGAGGCGCTGCCCCTGGGCGGCGAGCCGCCGGCCGAGCTGGTCCACGGTGGACTGGAGAGCCCGCCGGCGTTCCGCCTCGGCGGCGACCGCCCGCTCGCCGCCCCGCTGCCGCGTGGAGAGCTCGCGGAGCAGGGCCGCGTACTCGTCGAACCCCGTCACGACTCCTCCCCGTCGGCGGCGAAGGGCACGACCAGGGCGGTGCGGTGCTCGTGCCGGTCGACGAGCAGCGCCCGGCCGTCGCGCGGGGCGTAGCCGAGGTCGTGCACGCCCAGGTGCAGCCCGAGGTCGGCGGCGGGCACGTTGAGCGCCACGAGGCAGGCCACGTCGTCGCGGTTCTGGCTGCCGCCGAGGTCCTCGGCGAGCCGGCGCAGCCCGCGCCACCAGCCGAGCAGGTGCACCCCGTGCGCGGGGCCCTGGCGCAGCACCGCCCGCAGGTCGTCGTGCCCGGACCGGAAGGTCTCCGGGTCGGTCGCGGCGAGCGCCCCGGCCGCGGCGTCCATCCCGAACACCACAAGGTAGGTCCGGCCGCTGGGAACTGCCCCAGCGGCCAGGTCGGCCAGGTGGGTGCGCAGGGCCGCGGCGTCGAGGCGGCGGACCGGGTGGCCGGCGGCGGCGAGGGTCATGGCGAGGTCGTCGGCGCGGTCGGTGGTGCCCGGCGCCAGGGGTGCGAGCAGGAAGCGGGCCGTGCCGGGGGCGTGCTGCCGGGCCAGGCTGAGGGCCGTCGACCGGAGCACGTCGACGCCGCTCGTGGCGGTGCCCACCACGGCCAGGTGCCGGCCGGGGCTCGCGTCGAGGCGGAACCCGGCCGGGCTGCCGGCCACGTCGACGGTGCGCCCGACGAGGGCGAGCGGCGGCTCGTCGCCGGGAGACAGGGCGAGCCAGGTCGGGTCGTCGGCGAGCCGGGGGGTCTCGTAGCCGCGGAAGACCGCGGGTGGGCGGGCACCGGCGGGCCGGGCGGCGAACAGCTCGTGGCGCAGGGCGGCGAGCTCGGCCGCGGCGGCGTGCGCGTCGGGGAAGTGGACCTCGGTGTCGGCGCCGGCCGTGCCTCCGGCGGTGTTGACCACCGCCGTGCCCACGGTCAGCGTCTTCGCGGCGTCGTTGAGCGGGTCGAGGACGCCGCCGCCACCGGGCAGCGCGACCCGGAGCGGGAACTGGCCGAAGATCGCCTCGGCCCGGCCGTAGAGGGCCTCGATGCCGGTGGTGCTCTGGCTGGCCAGCACCAGGTGCAGGCCGTACGAGCGGCCCTTGCGGGCCAGTTCCTCGATGAGGTCGACGGCCTGCCGGGCGAGCGGGTCGTTGCCGGCGAACAGCACGTGGAACTCGTCGACCACGGTGACGATCCGGGGCGGCCGGGCGTTCGGCGGCAGGTCGGCCAGCTTGCTGACGCCGTGCCGCTTGAGCAGGTCGGCCCGGCGGCCCAGCTCGGCGCGCAGCTCACGCAGCACGGCCACGCCGTACTCGCGGTCGGACTCGATGCCGACCGCCCGGGCGTGCGGCAGCCAGGACGGGTCCCGGTCGGTGGGCACGAACTCGGTGAAGCTGACCCCCTCCTTGAAGTCGAGGAGGAAGAGCTGGAGTTCGGCCGGCGAGTAGCGGGCGGCCAGCCCGTAGAGCACGTCGAGCAGGAACACCGTCTTGCCGGCGCCGGTGCGACCGCCGACCAGCCAGTGCGGGGTGGCGTCGTCGAACGCCACGGTGACCGGTTCCCGGGCGCGGCCGAGCACCGTGCGCAACCCGGTGGCGGACGACTCGGCCCAGCGCCGCGCGGGCAGCAGGTCGGCGAAGCTCACCGTGGTGGCCCGCCGGACGGCCTCGCCGAGCCGCCGGGCCAGCCCCGTCACGGCGGCGTGGGACGGGTCGCCGTCGAGCAGCACCGGGGCGGCCAGGCCGCTGCCGTCGGCGCTGAACGGGCGGCCGGGCGGGTCGCCCACGAGGGCGTACCGCTCGTTGAGCCGGAGCTGCGTGGTGGCGCCCAGCGGCGGGGCCTCGCCCGGCCCGGCGGGCGGGTGGCCGGCCAGCAGCACGCAGACCGCCGCGGCCGGCCCGGCGTGGGTGAGCGCGGCCAGCCGGGCCAGCTCGCGCGGCGGCGGGGCGGACGCGGCGACGACCAGCAGCAGCTCCCGGTCCTCGGGCGCGGCCCCCAGGGCGGTCCGGGCGTGCCGTTCCGCGGCGTCGAGCAGGGCGGTCGTCTCCGCCACGGTGGTGGCGGCGGGGGCGAGCACGCCGGCGTCGAGCAGGGGGCGCAGCGGCAGGAAGGCGGCACCGAACGCGGCCGGGTCGATGCCGGCCACCCGGACCGTGCCGGCCGGCGCGGCAGCGAGGAGCCGCACCACCACGGCCCGCAGCAGCTCGCCGACCCGGGGGTCCCGGGCGTCGGCGTCGATCGCGAGGTGCGCGCCCGCACCCAGCGGCACCAGCACCGGGAACCCGCCGTCCACGGTGGTCGCCTCGCCGAGGCGTACCGGAACGGGGTGGGTGGCGGCGCGGGCGGTGCCGGGCACGGGGGCGGCCAGCTCGCCGCCGAGCCGGGCCAGCCGGGCGACCAGCTCGGGGCTGCCGACGGGCGCCGGGCCGGCGGCCGCCAGGGCCCGCCGGGCCACCTCCCAGCGGCGCAGGGCCTGCCGGTGCAGGGCGACCGCCTGCCGGTACGCCGTCGCGAGCCTGCCCACCGTCCGCCCTCCGACGCCGCCGTACCGATCGAAGGGAACCCTAACGGACGCGCGGCGGCCGGGCACAGTGCGCGGCGCGCACCCGACGTTGGCCCACTGTTCATCCCGCGGTGGTCGTTCCCGCCGGACGCCGTTCCCCCGGCCGCATTTGCCTGTGCCGTGAGCAACGCTCTGAACAGGAAGGCGACGACGTGACCTCCTCCCCCATCTCCCGGCGGGCCGTGCTGCACGGTGGCGCGGCCGCCGGTCTCGGCATCGTGGTGGCCGGCAGCCTGGACGCCATCGCCGGCCCGGCCGCGGCCCGGGCCGCGACCCGCACGGCGGTCGGCTACGGCGACCTCGTGCCGGACCCGGCCGGTCTGCTTGCGCTGCCTCCGGGCTTCTCCTACACCATCGTGGCCCAGGCAGGCGTGACCCTGCTGGAGTCGGGCCAGGCCACCCCGAGCGACGCGGACGGCACCGGCTGCTTCCGCTCGCCCAACGGGTCGGTGCTGGTGAACAACCACGAGATCGGCGGCAGCGAGCCGTTCCCGGTGCCGGCGCTGGCCGGCCTGACCTACGACCCGGGCGCCCGCGGCGGCACCACCACCATCGAGGTGGACGGGCGGGGCCGGCGGCTGCGCGAGTACGTCAGCGTGGCCGGCACGCACAACAACTGCGCCGGCGGCATCACCCCGTGGGGCACCTGGCTGACCTGCGAGGAGACCGAGCAGAAGGCCGGCGGGCAGTACCTGAAGGACCACGGGTACGTGTTCGAGGTGGACCCGCACGACCGGGCCGCCAACCAGAACCCGGTGGCGCTGAAGTTCCTCGGCCGCTACTCGCACGAGGCCGTGGCCGTGGACCCCTACACCCACGCCATCTACCTCACCGAGGACGCGGGAGGCCCGAACGGCCTCTACTTCCGCTGGACCCCGCCGGCCGGCTTCCGGGCCGGCAAGGGTGCGCTGCGCGCGCTCGCCCAGCGGCCGGACGGTGACACCGCCGGCAGCCTCCAGGCGATGAGCTGCTTCCGGGGCAGCCAGCACGTGGCCGACCTGTCCGAGGCCACCACGCCGGGCACCCGCTACAAGGTGCAGTGGGTGGACGTGCCGGACCGGGACGCCAAGACGGTCTCCGTGCGCAAGCAGTTCACCGACGACGAGGTGACCCGCAGCCGCAAGCTGGAGGGCGCCTGGTGGGCCGACGGTGGCGCGTACTTCGTAGCCAGCTTCGCCCGGCACGACGACGGCAGCGTCAACGAGCACGACGGCCAGGTGTGGTTCTACGACCCGCGCACCGAGACGGTGACGCTGAAGACCATCTTCGGCGTGAACACCGACCCGGACGCCGACAACGGCAACTTCGACGGGCCGGACAACATCACCGTCTCCCCGTACGGCGGGGTGATCCTGGCCGAGGACGGCGAGGGCGTGTCGCACCTGGTCGGCGTGACCGAGCAGGGCAAGGCGTACCCGCTGGCCCGCAACGAGCTCAACGACAGTGAGTTCACCGGCCCGACGTTCAGCGCGGACGGGAAGATCCTGTTCGCCAACATCCAGTCCCCGGGCTACGTCTTCGCGATCACCGGCCCGTGGGGCCGGCCGAGCAACGCGGACACCGACGCGTCCTGACGCCGACGGTGACGGCCGGCGGCCCCTTCGGGGGTCGCCGGCCGTTCCGTTGTCAGCGAGCTGCGGCGGGGTGGCGCAGGCCGTCCAGGGCGATGGTCAGGACGCGGTCGCGCTGGGCCGGCTCGAAGAACTGGTACGCCATGATGCCGCTGACCAGCCGCACCACGTCGTCGAAGGTGGCGTCCGGCCGGGCCACCCCGGCCTCCTGCGCGCGGCGCAGCAGCGGCTCGCCCGCGGCGTAGATCTCGGTGCGGCAGCTGCGGAACACCTCGGAGTCGTGCACCAGCTCCTCGGCCAGGGCGCGCTTGGTGCCGACGTAGGCGACGAACCGGTGCAGCCAGGCGACCAGGGCGTCCCACGGGGGCAGGTCGGCGAGGTCGGCGGCGGACGCGCTGAGCGCGCGCACCTCCTCGACGTAGACCGCCTCGAACAGGTCGCGCCGCTTCGGGAAGTTCCGGTAGAGCGTGCCGATGCCGACACCCGCCCGCCGGGCGATCTCCTCCAGGGACGCGCCGGCGCCGCACTCGCCGAAGACCTCCTGGGCGGCGGCGATCAGCGCGTCGTAGTTGCGGCGGGCATCGGCCCGCTTCGGGCGCCGGGCGAAGACCTCGCCCAGCTGGTCTGCGCTGGCCATGACGGGCGTCACCCCCCTCCCCTTGCAAACGGAGGCACCCCTCCGCTACGTTAGTGGAGGCACCCCTCCGGAACTGACCGGAGCCTTGCCTCCGGATAGCTTACTCCGGCTTTCCCCGCCGAGCCCACCCACCGCGGCCGGCGAACCAGACATCGGACCCGGGAGGTCCCACCATGCCCGCAACCCGCTGAGACACCTCAGCCCGCCGAGGCCGCCACCGTTGCTGATCCGCGCGAGCGGCACCCGGAACACCTTTCCCACGTCATGCGAACGGGAGCCATTTCCGTGATCGACACCGTCCGGCGCGACTCGCGCCGGTTGACCTTCCTCGTCCTCGCCGCCGGCGCCGGCTTCTTCGCGATGCTCCAGTCGCTGATCACGCCGGTGCTGCCCACCATCCAGCACGACCTGCACACCTCGCAGAACACCGTGACCTGGGTGCTGACCGCCTACCTGCTGTCCGCGTCGATCTTCACCCCGGTCCTCGGCCGGGTCGGCGACATGGTCGGCAAGGAACGGACCCTGGTCGTCTCCCTCGCCGCGCTCGCGCTGGGCTGCCTGCTGGCGGCCGTCGCGCCCAACATCGGCATGCTCATCGTCGCCCGGGTCGTCCAGGGCATCGGTGGCGCGGTCTTCCCGCTCTCCTTCGGCATCATCCGCGACGAGTTCCCCGCCGCCCGGGTGAGCTCGGCCGTCGCGGCGATCTCGGCGATCGTCGCCGCCGGGGGCGGCCTCGGCGTCGTGCTGGCCGGGCCGATCGTCGCCACCCTGGGCTACCGCTGGCTGTTCTGGATCCCGATGGTCGTCGTGGGCCTCACCGCGCTCGCGGCGCACCGGTTCGTGCCGGAGTCGCCGGTGCGTACCCCGGGCCGGATCAGCTGGGCGGCCACCCTGCTCCTCTCCGGCTGGCTGGTGGCGCTGCTGCTGCCGGTCAGCAAGGGCGCCACGTGGGGCTGGACGTCCGGCCGGGTGCTCGGCCTGCTGGCGCTCGCGGGCGTGCTCCTGGCCGGCTGGCTGGTGGCCGAGACCCGCTCGGCGAACCCGCTCATCGACATGCGGATGATGCGCCTGCCCGCGGTCTGGACGACCAACCTGGTCGCCCTGCTCTACGGCGCCTCGATGTTCTCCGTCTACGCCTTCCTGCCGCAGTTCGTGCAGATCCCCACCAGCGCCGGGTACGGCTTCGGCGCGAGCGTCACCCAGGCCGGGCTGCTCATGCTGCCCATGCTCGTCGGCATGTTCGTGGCCGGCCTCGTCGCCGGCCGGCTGGCGTCCCGGTTCAGCGCCAAGGCGCAGCTCTCCACCGGGGCCGTGTTCAACGTGCTCGCCGCGGCCATGCTGACCGTCGCGCACGACACCCGCTGGGAGATCGGCGTGGCCGGCGGCCTGGTGGGCCTCGGCATCGGGCTGGCCTTCGCCTCGATGGCCAACCTCATCGTGGCCAGCGTGCCGGCCCGCCAGACCGGCGTGGCCACCGGCATGAACGCCAACATCCGCACCATCGGCGGCGCGATCGGCGCCGCGGTGGCCAGCAGCGTGATCACGGCCCACCCGCAGGCGAGCGGGCTGCCCCGGGAGGCCGGCTTCACCATGGGCTTCCTGCTGCTGACCGGCATCTCCCTCGCGGCCGCGCTGGCCGCCCTGGCGGTCCCGTCCGGCCGCCGGGCGGCGCGGGCGCGGCACGGCCGGCCGCCGGCGCGGAGCACCGAGCCGGAGCTGACCGGCGAACTGGTGCCGGCGCGCTGAGCGGGCCCGACACCATCGCGCACACCGGCGGCGGCCGGCGGTCCATCCCGGACCGCCGGCCGCCGTCGCGCCGGGTCAGCCGATGGCGGCGGTCAGTGCGGCCAGGTAGCCGTACCGGTAGCCGTCGGCGTCCGGGTGGTACGCCTCGACGAGCCCGCTCACGTCGTTGATCCACGGGTCGGCGGCGCAGACGCCGTGACCGGCGAAGAACGGCCGGGCGTCGACGAAGGTGGCCCCGGCCGCCCGGGCCCGGTCGGCGATGACCGTGGCGAGCAGGTCGGCGGCGTTGTTGAGGATGGTCCGCTTGTAGGTGCTCATGGCCAGCAGGCCGCAGTAGCCGGTCTCGAACAGCCGCGGGTAGCCGAGCACCACGAGCCGGGCGTTGGGCGCCCGGTTCCGGATGGCGGCGTAGGTGTTGTCGAGCCGGCCGGGCAGGGTGGCGGTGGCGAAGGCCCGGCTGTCGTTGACGGCGCTCTCGCAGCTCGACGTGCTGCCGAAGCGGCAACTCGTGATGACGTCGGCGAAGCCGGCGTCGTTGCCGCCGATGGTGACGGTGACCAGGGTGGTGCTGGTGCTCAGCGAGTTCACCTGACTGCCGATCACGTCGGCGGTGACCGCCCCGCCGCAGGCCGGGAACCGGAAGCTGGTGACCGCGTGCGCGGCGACCCACAGCGGGGCGTACGACTTCTGGCTGCGCAGGCAGGTCGAGAGGTCGTACGGGCCGGCCCCGACGCCGGAGGAGTAGGAGTCGCCGAGGGCGACGTAGTTGACGGTGGCCGCCCGGGCGACGCCGGGGACGAGCACGGCACCGAGGACGGCCGCGAGCAGTGCGGCGAGGGCGGTGCGGACGCGACGGGACATGACAGGACCTCCACGGGACAGGGGTGGTGGAGCCCGTTGACCGCGCGCGTGGCCTGGGGAGTCGTGCTTGTTACTAGTCGGTAATCCTATCGAAACATCGCCATAGATTGAATAGCTCTCGCCCGCGTTCGAGGGCAGACGCGTTCACAACCGTCGATTAGGTTGGCGGTGCGTACACCCCGATGGAGGGAGTCCACCCGTGCGACGCGCTCTCACGGCGGCCATCGCCGCCCTGACCGTCACCACCGCCGGCACCGTCGTGACCGGCACCCCCGGCCAGGCCGCCGCCCTACCGGGCTGGGGCCGGCCGAAGCCCGCGGCGGCCACCCCGGCCCCGGGCAGCCCCGGCCTGGGCGACAGCTACTTCCCCGACTACGGCAACGGCGGCTACGACGTCGGCCACTACGACATCCGGCTGCGCTACGAACCGGCCACCGACCGGCTCAGCGGCACCACCACGATCCTGGCCACCGCCACCCAGGACCTGTCCCGGTTCAACCTCGACTTCCTCCTCGGCGTCGAGTCGGTCCGGGTCAACGGCTGGCCGGCCGCCTTCGCCCGGGAGGGCGTCCACGAGCTGGCCGTCACCGCGCCCCGGCCGATCCTCAAGGGACAGCAGCTCACCGTCGTCGTGAAATACGCCGGCATCCCGTCCGAGACGCTGGTCCAGGGCTACACGGGCTGGACCCGGGTCGCCGACGGCGCCCTCGCCGTCAACGAGCCCGAGTCGGCCTGGTGGTGGTTCCCGAGCAACGACCACCCGAAGGACAAGGCCACCTGGGACGTCTCGGTCTCGGTGCCGACCGGCGTCGAGGTGGTCAGCAACGGCGTGCAGCCGCGCGACCCGCTGCCCGAGGCCGGCAACCGCACCCGGTGGAGCTGGCGCAGCGTCAAGCCGGGCGCCACCTACCAGGCGTTCCTGGCCATCGGGCAGTACGACATCGTCACCGACACCGCGCCGAACGGGCAGCCGGTGATCAACGCGTACAGCACCACGCTGGGTGAGCGCGGGCCGGCCGCCCGGGCCAGCATCGAGCGCACGGCCGAGGTGGTCGACTGGGAGAGCGGCCTGTTCGGGCCGTACCCGTTCGAGGCGCAGGGCGGCGTGGCCGGTCCGATCGACGGCATCGGCTTCGCCCTGGAGACGCAGAGCCGCCCCGTCTACGGGCACAGCTTCTGGCGGCGCGGCGCCAACGTGTCGGTGGTGGTGCACGAGAACGCGCACCAGTGGTTCGGCGACTCCGTCTCGGTCGCCGACTGGCGCAACATCTGGCTGAACGAGGGCTTCGCCTCGTACGCCGAGTGGCTCTGGTCGGAGGAGCAGGGCGAGGGCACCGCCCAGGAGCTGTTCGACTTCACCTACGCCAGCTACCCGGCGGACTCGGAGTTCTGGCAGGTCCTCCCCGGTGACCCCGGTGCCGCCGGCATCTTCGACGACGCGGTCTACGACCGGGGCGCCATGGCGCTGCACCAGCTCCGGCTGGCCGTCGGCGACGAGGCGTTCTTCCGGATCCTGCCGGCCTGGACCGCCGCCCACCGCTACGGCAACGGCACCATCGCCCAGTTCCAGGCGCTCGCCGAGCGGATCTCCGGCCGGGACCTCGACGCGGTCTTCACCACCTGGCTGTTCACCGCCGGGCGCCCCGAGGTGGCCACCACGGCCCGCGGCGCGCTCGCCGCCCCGGCGCAGCCCAAGTCGTGGGCGAAGATCCGGGAGGCCCACGAGCTGCTCACGCACTGAGCGACGCGGGCGAGGGCCCGCTCCGGTCCCGGGAGCGGGCCCCGCCGGTCAGGCCGGCACGGGCGTGGCCGGGGCCGGCGCCGCCGCCTCGACCGCCCGGATGTGCCGGTAGGCGAACCAGAGCGGCGGGAACGCGCCGACGGCGAAGGAGAGGTCGACCAGCGTCCAGAACCACGGGATGTCCCGCAGCGGCCCGCAGATCAGCGCCAGCGGCACGATGCCGGCGCAGGCGATCATGCCGAGCTGCACCACCCAGACGTTGCGCACCGGGTCGCGCAGCGGCCCCCAGAACGCCACGGCGAGCACCAGGTGCGCGAAGGCGAGCCAGTCGGTGCCGTAGAGCATGAACGGATAGCGCTCGCCGGTCTCGACCAGGCCGGTGTGGACCCGCTCGATCCAGGCCACCAGCGCCGGGAACTGGCCGGCGAGCGGGTCCAGCGCCCGCAGCAGCCAGCGCACCTCCAGTTCCAGGGGGAACGCCGTCACCCCACTGAGGAACAGACCCACCACCACGACCCAGAGCCACCGGCGGATGCGCCGGAGGCGTACCTCGACGTCCATGCCCGCAGCGTAGTGACGATCTTCGCGCCGTCGGGCCCCGCGTGGCCCGGCGGCGGCATGACCTCGCTCACCCCGGCCGGGCGCCGCCTGGTCAGGCGGCGGGGCAGCCGTCGCGGTGCGCGAACGGCGACCGCAGCCCGGTCCACCGGGAGCGGCGACTGCCCCGGTGCGGCGCGCAGCCCGCGCAGTCCTGGTCCGCGCGGACGGCCCGGCCCGACCGGAGCCGGCCGGCGCCGGGACGCGCGCCCGGCAGCGCCACCGGTGACGCGCCGGCCAACACCGTCGGGCGGGGCAGCGCCACGGCGGTCGCGGCGGCCAGACCGGCGTCGGCCGGGCGGACGACCCGGGCGGCGCCGGTCGCGGCGATCAAACCCGCACCGGCCGGGCGGACCACCCGGGCGGCGCCGGCGGGTACGGCGCCCAGCACCGCGCCGGCCGGGCGGACGACCCGGGCGGCCGTGGCGGCGGCCCGGCGGACCGGGCGGGTCGCGGGCGCGGCCAGCACCCGGTTGAACCGGTGTGCCAGCCGGCGCTCGCGGAGCCGGTCCAGGGCCACCCCGGCCGCCGCCGTGGCGACGGCGGTGATCGTGCCGGCCAGCACCAGGGTCTGCCGGGGGCCGGCGTGCTCGGCCAGCCAGCCGAGCAGCGGCGCACCCACGGCCGCGGACACCGAGCCGGTGACCGCCAGGGCGGCCAGCACCCGGCCGCGCATGGCGTAGTCGGTGTCGAGCTGGGCCCGGGCGCCGACCGTGGTGTCGATGACCACCGCGGCGGCGGCCACCGGCAGGATCACGGCGGCGAAGCTCAACGTGCCCGGGGCCAGGCCGGCGACGATCTGCAACCCGCTGGCGAGCAGACCGGCGCCGACCAGCACCGCGTAGCTCAGTTCCGGACGGCGGGCCGCGAACAGGGCACCGAGCACCGTGCCGACGGCGAAGACGGTGGACAGCACGCCGTAGCCGGAGGCGCCGCCGTGCAGCGGCCCGTCGCTCATGGCGGCCATGGTGACCTGGTAGTTGCGGCCGAGGCTGCCGAGCACGAAGGACAGCGCCAGCGCGACCAGCACCACGGGCTGGCGTCTCAGGTAGCGGAAGCCGGCCCGGATGCCGCCGTCGGCCGGGGCCGCGCCGGCCGGTGCGGGCTCACCGGCGTGCCGCTCCCCCTCGCGTACCGCGAACAGCGCCACGACGACCGCGACGAAGCTGACGGCGTTCGCCGCGAAGAGCACGGCGGGGCCGACCGCGGCGACCACGACGGCGCCGAGGCTCATGCCGAGGATCCGCCCGGCGGAATTGGTGAGCGAGCCGAGCGCAAGGGCGTTGCCGAGGCTCTCCCGGTCCACCAGCGTGGAGGCCCAGCGGCCCATCACCGGGCCCTCGACGGCCGACACCGCGCCGGTGACCAGGGAGATCGCGAAGATCGCCGGGAGCCCGCCGGTGCCCGTGATCGCCACCACGGCCAGCGCGGCGGCGAGCAGTGCGTGCGCGGCCTGGGCGCCGATCAGCAGCGGCTTGGCGGGCAGCCGGTCGGCCAGCGTGCCACCCCAGACGCTCAGCACCAGCGTGGGCAGCGCCTGGAGCAGGACGGTGAACCCCATGGAGGTGGCCGACCCGGTCTGCGCCAGCACGTACCAGTTGACGCCGAGGACCTGCATCCAGGTCCCGATGACCGACACGAATCCGGCCGCGGCCCAGATCCGGTAGTTGCGGTGGCGCAGCGCGGCGAACGTGGCGCCGAGTGCCATGAGTCTTTCCCCGTCCAGACGGTGACACGACGAAGCCGGACCCCCGCGGGTCCGGCCAGCGCCCAAGTCTGGCGGCGGTCAAACCTACCGACGACAGTTGGTGAGGGGGTTCACGAGCCGGGTCGGGCGGCCGGTACGGGCCGGGCACGAACCGGATCCGGACGCCACGACACCCCGGTCCGGCAGGGACCGGGGTGCCGGTGACGCGACGGGTCAGCGGGCGGCGAGCGGCTGCCGCGCCGGGTCGACCGGCGCCGGCAGGGTCCCGGCCCCACCCAGGTACGCGTGGATGGCCGCGGCGGCGGCCCGGCCCTCGGCGATCGCCCACACGATGAGCGAGGCGCCCCGGTGCATGTCCCCGGCCACGAACACGCCGTCGGCGCCGGTCTGCCAGTCGGGGCGGGCGTCCACCGCGCCCCGGCCGTTGCGGGCCACCCCGAACTGGCCGAGCAGGGGCTGCTCCTCGGTGCCCTCGAAGCCGATGGCGAGGAGCACCAGGTCGGCCGGGATCTCCCGCTCCGAGCCGGGCAGGGACGTGACGATCCGCCGGCCGTCCACCTTCTCGACGGTGACCTCGGCGATCCGGACCGCCCGGACCTGGCCGGTGCCGTCGTCGACGAACTCCTGCACCGCCACGGCGAAGACCCGCTCGCCGCCCTCCTCGTGGGCCGGGTAGCTGCGCAGCACCCACGGCCAGGTGGGCCACGGGTCGCGCCCGGCGTCCCGGTCGGCCGGGGGCTCCGGGTAGAGGTCGAGCTGGTGCACCCCGGCCGCGCCCTGCCGGTGGGCGACGCCCAGGCAGTCGGCGGCGGTGTCGCCACCACCGATGATCACCACGTGCTTGCCGGCCGCGTCGATCGGCGTGCCGTCGGGCAGGGTGGCCAGGGCGGGCTTCCCCTCGCCCGCCGCGGCGACCACCCGGTTCGCGGCCACCAGGTGCGCCATGGCCTGGTGTACGCCCCGCAGCTCCCGCCCCGGCGTCGCCGGGGTGTCCCGGCCCTGCAGCGCGCCGCAGGCGAGCAGCACGGCGTCGTGCTCGGCGCGCAGCTGCTCGGCGGTGACGTCCACCCCGACCTCCACGCCGGCGCGGAAGCGCACCCCCTCGGCGGCGAGCTGGGCCAGCCGCCGGTCGACGTGCCGCTTCTCCAGCTTGAAGTCGGGGATGCCGTACCGGAGCAGGCCGCCGAACGCGTCGTCCCGCTCGTACACCGTGACGGCGTGGCCGGCGCGCGCGAGCTGCTGCGCGGCGGCGAGCCCGGCGGGGCCGGAGCCGACCACGGCGACCGACCTGCCGGTCTGGGCCGGCACCGGCTGCGGGCGCAGCCCGCCCCGGGCCACGGCGGCGTCGGCGATCTCCACCTCGACCTGCTTGATGGTGACCGGCTGCTGGCCACCCAGGCCGAGCACGCAGGCCGCCTCGCAGGGCGCCGGGCAGAGCCGCCCGGTGAACTCGGGGAAGTTGTTGGTGGCGTGCAGCGACTCCACCGCGGCGTCCCAGTTGCCGGTGCGGACCAGGTCGTTCCAGTCCGGGATGCGGTTGCCCAGCGGGCACCCGTCGTGGCAGAACGGGATGCCGCAGTCCATGCACCGGGTGGCCTGCTCGCGGATCAGCTCCTCGCCGGCCGGCGGGTAGACCTCCCGCCAGTCCATGATCCGCACGGGGACCGGACGGCGGGCGGGCAGCCGCCGGTCGTAGCGCAGGAAACCGTTCGGGTCAGGCACGAGCCACCTCCTGGGCGACCGCCCGCGGGGCGGGCGGCACCGGCGCAGCGGATGGTGCGAGCGCGCTCATCACCGCGTCGTCGACGTCATGGCCGGCGGCTTCGGCGGCCCGCATGATCTCCAGCACCCGGCGGTAGTCCCGGGGAACCACGGCGGTGAACTCCTCCACCGCCTCCGGCCAGCGCTTCAGCAGCTCCTCGGCGACCGCCGAGTCGGTCTCGGCGAAGTGCCGCTGGACCAGCTCGTGCAGCCGCTCCCGCTCCTGCACGCCCAGCGGCGACAGGTCGACCAGCTCGGCGTTGACCAGCCGCCGGTCGAGCCGGTGCACGAACGCCGTGCCGCCGGACATGCCCGCGGCGAAGTTGCGCCCGGTCGGCCCGAGCACCACGACCGTGCCGCCGGTCATGTACTCGCAGCCGTGGTCGCCCACACCCTCGACGACGGCCACGGCGCCGGAGTTGCGCACCGCGAACCGCTCGCCGACCCGGCCGCGCAGGAAGACCTCGCCGCCGGTGGCGCCGTAGAGGATCGTGTTGCCGGCGATGATCTGGTCCTCGGCGCGCCCGCCCGGGCCGGCGTCCGCGCCCGCGAACGGCGCGGCGGCGTCCGGGCGGACGACGAGCCGGCCGCCGGAGAGGCCCTTGCCGACGTAGTCGTTGGCGTCGCCGTGCAGGCGCAGGGTGACCCCGCGCGGCAGGAACGCGCCGAACGACTGGCCGGCGGTGCCGCGCAGCAGGAACTCGATCGTGTCGTCGGGCAGCCCGGCGCCGCCGAAGCGGCGGGTCACCTCGCCGCCGAGCATGGCGCCCACGCTGCGGTGCTCGTTGCGCACGGGCACCTCGACCCGGACCGGCGTGCCGTCGCGCAGCGCCGGCTCGGCCAGGGCGAGGAGCTGGTTGTCCAGCGCCAGCTCCAGGCCGTGGTCCTGGGCCCGGATCCCGCGCCGGGCCGCGCCCTCGGGCAGCTCGGGCAGGTGCAGCACCCGGCTGAGGTCGAGCCCGTGGCCCTTCCAGTGGTCGATCGCGCCGGCGACGTCGAGCAGCTCGGTGTGCCCGATCGCCTCGGAGATGCTGCGGAAGCCCAGCTCGGCCAGGTACCCGCGGACCTCCTCGGCCAGGAAGAGGAAGAAGTTCTCCACGAACTCCGGCTTGCCGGTGAAGCGCTCGCGCAGCACCGGGTTCTGGGTGGCGATGCCGACCGGGCAGGTGTCCAGGTGGCAGACCCGCATCATCACGCAGCCCTCGACGATGAGGGGCGCGGTGGCGAAGCCGAACTCCTCGGCGCCCAGCAGCGCCGCGACCAGCACGTCCCGGCCGGTCTTGAGCTGGCCGTCGACCTGCACGGTGACCCGGTCGCGGAGCTTGTTGAGCAGCAATGTCTGCTGGGCCTCGGCCAGGCCCAGCTCCCAGGGGGTGCCGGCGTGCTTGAGCGAGTTGAGCGGTGACGCGCCCGTGCCGCCGTCGTGCCCGGAGATCAGGATGACGTCGGCCTTGAGCTTCGCCACGCCGGCCGCCACGGTGCCCACCCCGACCTCGCTGACCAGCTTCACGTGCACCCGGGCGGCCGGGTTGACGCACTTCAGGTCGTGGACGAGCTGGGCCAGGTCCTCGATGGAGTAGATGTCGTGGTGCGGCGGCGGCGAGATCAGGCCGACGCCCGGGGTGGCGTGCCGGGTACGGGCGATCCACGGCCAGACCTTGTTGCCGGGCAGCTGACCACCCTCGCCGGGCTTCGCGCCCTGCGCCATCTTGATCTGGAGGTCGTCGGCGTTGACCAGGTATTCGCTGGTGACGCCGAACCGGCCGCTGGCGATCTGCTTGACCGCCGAGCGGCGCTCGGGGTCGTGCAGCCGGTCGACGTCCTCGCCGCCCTCGCCGGTGTTCGACCGGCCGCCGAGGCGGTTCATGGCGATGGCCAGGGTCTCGTGCGCCTCCGCGGAGATCGACCCGTACGACATGGCGCCGGTGGCGAACCGCTTGACGATCTCGCTCGCGGGCTCGACCTCGTCCAGTGGCACCGGCGGGCGCACCCCGGTGCGCAGGGTGAACAGCCCGCGCAGCGAGCCCGCCTTCGCGGCCAGCTCGTCGACCTTGGTGGTGTACTGCCGGAACACGTCGTACTGGCGGCTGCGGGTGGCGTGCTGGAGCAGGAAGACCGTCTCCGGGTTGAACAGGTGCAGTTCGCCCTCGCGGCGCCACTGGTACTCGCCGCCGACCTCCAGCCGGTCGCTGGCCCGGGCCCCGGCGGGCGGCCAGGCCAGCGCGTGCCGGGCGGCCACCTCGGCGTGGATCTCGGCCAGCCCGATGCCGCTGATCGTGCTCGGGGTGCCCCGGAAGTAGCGCTGGACCAGCCGGGTGTCCAGGCCGACCGCCTCGAAGACCTGCGCACCGCAGTACGACGAGACCGTCGAGATGCCCATCTTCGACATGATCTTCAGGACGCCCTTGCCGAGCGCCTTCACGTAGTTGCGGATCGCCGTACCCGGTTCCACGCCGACCAGGGCGCCCGTCGAGATCATGTCCTCGACGGACTCGAAGGCCAGGTACGGGTTGACCGCCGCCGCGCCGTACCCGATCAGCACGGCCGCGTGGTGCACCTCCCGGCAGTCGCCGGACTCCACGATGAGCGCCACCTGGGTCCGGGTCTGCTCCCGCACCAGGTGCTGGTGCACCGCGGCGGTGAGCAGCAGCGACGGGATCGGCGCCAGGTCGGCGTTGGAGTCCCGGTCGGAGAGCACGAGGATGCGTACGCCGTCCTCGATGGCCTCGGAGACGTGCCGGCAGATCTCGGTGAGCCGGGCCTTGATGCCGGCGCCGCCGTCGCGGACCCGGTAGAGCCCGGAGACCCGGACCGCCTTGAACCCGGGCAGGTCGCCGTCCTCGTCGATGGAGAGGATCTTGGCCAGCTCGTCGTTGTCGACGACCGGGTACGGCAGGACGATCTGCCGGCAGCTCGCCGGGCCCGGGTCGAGCAGGTTGCCCTCCGGCCCGATGGTGGACGCCAGGCTGGTCACCAGCTCCTCCCGGATGGCGTCCAGCGGCGGATTGGTGACCTGGGCGAAGAGCTGGTGGAAGTAGTCGTAGAGCAGTCGCGGCCGGGTGGACAGCGGGGCGATGGGGGTGTCGGTGCCCATCGAGCCGATGGGCTCCGCGCCGCTGCGGGCCATCGGGCCGAGCAGGATCTTCAGCTCCTCCTCGGTGTAGCCGAAGGTCTGCTGCCGGCGGCGTACCGAGTCGTGGGTGTAGACGATGTGTTCGCGCGGCGGCAGTTCGTCCAGCTCGATGAGGCCGGCGTGCAGCCACTCCCCGTAGGGCTGGGCGGCGGCCAGCTCGGCCTTGATCTCGTCGTCCTGGACGATCCGGCCGTTGACCGTGTCGACCAGGAACATCCGGCCGGGCTGGAGCCGGCCCTTGGCGACCACGGTCGCCGGGTCGAGGTCGAGCACGCCGGCCTCGCTGCCCAGCACCACGAGGCCGTCGGCCGTGCGCCACCAGCGGCCCGGACGCAGCCCGTTGCGGTCGAGCACCGCACCGACGATCTCGCCGTCGGTGAAGGCGACGGAGGCCGGCCCGTCCCACGGCTCCATGAGGCTCGCGTGGAACCGGTAGAAGGCGCGCTTGTCGGCGCGCATCTGCGGGTCGTTCTCCCAGGCCTCGGGGATCATCATGAGCACCGCGTGCGGCAGGCTGCGCCCGGCCAGGTGCAGCAGTTCGAGGACCTCATCGAAGTTGGCCGAGTCGGAGGCGGCCGGCGTGCACACCGGGAAGATCCGGCGGATGTTGCCGGGCAGGTGCGGGCTGCGCAGCAGCGCCTCGCGCGCCTGCATCCAGTTCCGGTTGCCGCGGATCGTGTTGATCTCGCCGTTGTGGGCGATGAACCGGTACGGGTGGGCCAGCGGCCAGGACGGGAACGTGTTGGTGGAGAACCGCGAGTGCACCAGCGCGATCGCGCTCACCACCCGCTCGTCCGTCAGCTCCGGGTAGAACGCCGGGAGCTGGTCCGGGGTGAGCATGCCCTTCCACACCATGGTCCGCCCGGACAGCGACGGGAAGTAGGCCGGCACGCCCCGCTCGGCGGTCTCCCGCTCGACCTGCTTGCGCAGGCAAAACGCCACCCGGTCAAGGTCGAGCCCGCTCAGCGGGGAGCCGGCGGGGCCGGCGGGCGCGTCGGTGAGCCGGTGCGCGGCCAGGAAGAGCTGCCGGACCCGGGGCATCGCCGCCAGGGCGGTCTCGCCCAGGCCGGACGGGTCGGTGGGCACGTCCCGCCAGCCGAGGATGTCGGCCCCCTCGACCAGCGCGTACTTCTCCACCACCTGGCGGGCGCGGGCCTCCGCGGCGTCGTCGTCGGGCAGGAACACCAGGCCGGTGGCGTACCGGCCGGCGGGCGGCAGCGGGAAGTCGACCACCGTACGCAGGAACGCGTCCGGCACCTGGATCATGATCCCCGCGCCGTCACCGGTGTTGTGCTCCGCGCCCCGGGCGCCCCGGTGGTCCAGCCGGCAGAGCGCCCCGAGACCGTTCGCGACGACCTCGTGCGAGCGGCGCCCGTGCAGGTCGGCCACGAAGGCCACACCGCAGGCGTCGTGCTCGTGCGCGGGGTCGTAGAGGCCCGTCGTCCGCGGGGCCGGCTGGGGGCTGTGAGGGTACGGAAAGGCCACCGGGCCTCCTGTCGTCACTCAGGTTGGAACATGGTGGGGACGACGTCGGCCCTCGGGGGTTTTATTGAGTCTACGTTAGGGCTTCCGGCGCAAGGCCAGTTCAGATTGATCACACTTCCAGAATCTGGGACGTGTAGTCTCGCGCGGTGGATGTCGTACGCGCTGACGTGCTCGACCGGTTGGAGCGGTTCTACGACGCCGTGCCCCGTGACGTGGCCCGGACGGAGGAACACGGCGGTCTGGCACTGTTCGTCCGCGACGGCGCCGGTTGGCCGTTCTACGCCCGCCCCCGCCCCGGCGCCACCGCGCCGCCCACGCTGGCCGACGTGACCGCCGTCCGCGCCCGGCAGCGCGAACTGGGCCTGCCCGAGGCGTTCGAGTGGGTGCACGAGATCACCCCGGACCTGCTGGCGGTGGCCCGCTCGGCCGGGCTGAGCGTGCTGGAGGCGCCGCTCATGGTGCTGGAGCCGGACCACCTGCCCGACCCGGCGACCCTCAGCGACGTACCCGTGCGGGTGCTCGACCCCGGCGACCCCGGCTTCGCGGCGGACGTGGCGCTGCGGCGGGCCGTGGCCGCGGTCGGCTTCTCGCACGGCGGAACCGCGCGCGGCGAGGCGGGCCCGGCCGAGCGGGACGCCGCCGTCTCCCGGCTGGACGTGGCCGCGCTGGAGGAGGAGGCGGTCCGCATCGCCGACGGCCGGCGCATCTCGGTGCTCGCCGAGACCCCCGCCGAGGGTGCGCTGGCCAGCGGCATGGCCATGCGGGTCGACGACGTGGCGGAGATCGCCGGCGTCGCCACGCTCCCGGCCGCCCGCCGGCGCGGCCTCGGCGCGGCGGTGACCGCCACCCTGGCCCACCGGCTGCGCGCCGCGGGCACCGACCTGGTGTTCCTCTCCGCCGGCAGCGAGGAGATCGCGCGGGTCTACCTGCGGGTGGGCTTCCGCCGCGTCGGCACCGCCTGCATCGCCGAACCCACGGCGGTGATCGGCTGACGCCGGTGTCCTCGTGCCCTTGGCCTGGGCCGTGAAGCGGTCAGGCCGGCGGGTGCCAGGAGGCGGCGGCGGTGGCCGCCGTGTTGCGCAGGCGCGGGCTGATCGTGCCCAGAGCGGCGTCGCGGGCGCGCAGCGCCAGCCGGCCCCGGGTCTGGAGGACGGCCGACATCCGGCGGGTCTGCCGCACCATGGTGGCCGCGCGGGGCCGGCGCAGCCGGTCATAGGCGGTCACCGCGTCGGGAAGCCGGGACTCCCGCAGCAGCGCCGACAGGGTGGCCGCGTCCTCGAAGGCGAGGCACGCGCCCTGCCCGAGGTGCGGCGGCATGGCGTGTGCGGCGTCGCCCAGCAGCACCACCCCGCCCGGCCCGGCCGGGAACCCGTACGCGCGGGGCAACGGGCGCAGCTCGCGGATCTCCTGCTGCACCACGTCGGCCGGGTCGGTCGCGTCGAGGAGCGTCGCGATCGGCGCGGGCCAGCCCGCGTACCAGCGCTTGAGCAGGGCGAGCTGCGTCTCCGGCGGCTCGGGGCGGGGCGCACCGGCGGCGGTGGCCACCCAGTAGATGCCGCCCCGGCGGGAGGCGCCCGCGGTGCCCCGGTCGCCGAGCGAGGCGGCCACGAAGCGGTAGCCCGCGCCCAGCGTCTCGCCGTGCACCGGCTGGTCGTCGGGGAGCTGCGGGGCCCGGTACCAGGGGATGACGGCCCGCCAGGCGGCGCAGCCGGAGCTGACCACCGCCGTTTCCGGGGCGAGCTGCCGGCGGATCTCGCTGTCGGTGCCGTCGGCCGCGACCACGAGGTCGGCCTCGACGGTGTGCCGCCCGTCGCCGACCGCGGGACGCTCGCCGGGCACCGCCCGCACCGTGCGCACGTTCACCCCGGTGCGCAGCTCCACCTGGTCGCCCAGGCCCGCGATCAGCGCGTCGTGCAGGTCCTCCCGGTGGACCACCACCGGCATCCGGTCGGCCGGGGTGGGGCGCGGCTGCACCAGCCAGTGCCCGTCGGGGCGGCGCACCCCGCCGTCGGGCAGCGGGGTGGCGATCGCGTCCAGCCCGGCGCCGAGGCCCAGGGCGCGCAGCGCGCGTACCCCGTTGGGCCAGAGCACCACGGCGGTCGTCTCGGGACGGACCCGGTCGGCCCGTTCGAGGAGGGTGACCCGCCAGCCGGACCGGGCCAGCGCTCCGGCCGTCGCCAGCCCGCCGAGGCCGGCGCCGACCACCACCGCGCTCCGCATGACTCCCCCGCTCAGCTGTCCCGGTCGGCGGGGCGGGCGCCGCCGGCGCCGGCCCGGTCCTGGCCCGTCCGGTCCTCGTCCGGCAGCACCTTGCCGGCCGGCTCGCGCTCCGCGTCGGTGGCGGCCCGGTCGGCCGCACCGGTCGCGGCCACGTCCGTCTCGTCGGTCCCGGCCCGGTCCGCCTCGTGGGTGGCGCCGGTCGCGTCGCGGTCGGCCTCGTCGGTCGCCGGCGCGTGGGTGGCGTCGGTCGCGTCGCGGTCGGCCTCGTCGGTCGCCGGCGGCTCCTCGGCCGGGACCTCGCCGGACTCCTGGTACGTGCGGAACTGCTCCTCGGACACCACCCGGTAGCCCTCCGGCGCGACCGGCCGCGCCCCGGCCTCCCGCGCCGAGAGGTCGACCTGGGACACGTCGCCGCCCGCGGGCGGGACCGGGGCGGCCGGCGTGCCGACCGGGATCAGGTATTCGCGCGGCCCGCGCACCCGCACGAAGTACGCCAGCGCGCCGAGGAAGACCAGCGCCGCGGTCCAGACGTTGAGCCGCACGCCGAGGATGTGGTTGGCCTCGTCGGTGCGCATGAGCTCGATCCAGAACCGTCCCGCCGTGTAGCCCATGACGTAGAGCGCGAAGGCCCGGCCCCGGCCCAGCCGCAGCTTCCGGTCGAGGACCAGCACCAGCGCCGCGACGCCGATGTTCCAGAGCGCCTCGTAGAGGAAGGTCGGGTGGTAGAGCCCGGGCTGGAGGACCGGGTTGCCGGCGTCGTCGCGCAGCGCGTGCCCCGGGTTGTCCGGGTCCATCACGTGGACCTCCAGACCCCAGGGCAGGCTGGTGCGCCCGCCATAGAGCTCGTTGTTGAACCAGTTGCCGACCCGGCCCACGGCCTGCGCCAGCGGCAGCCCCGGCGCCAGCGCGTCGGCCACCACGGCGAACGGGATGCCCAGCTGCCGGGCGGCGAACCAGGCGCCGACCGCGCCCCCGGCCACCGCGCCCCAGATGCCGAGGCCGCCCTCCCAGATGGCGAACGCCTTGAGCGGCTGGCCGTCGGCGCCGAAGTATTTCTCCGGCGAGGTGATCACGTGGTAGAGCCGGGCGCCGATGATGCCCGCGGGCACCGCCCAGACGGCGATGTCGAGCACGGCGCCCGGAGCGACGCCGCGGCGGCGCAGCCGGTACTCGGTGACCACGCAGGCCACCACGATGCCGACGATGATGCAGAGCGCGTACGCCCGGATCGGAACCGGTCCGAGCTGCCAGACGGCGGTGCCGGGGCTGGGCAGGGCCGCCAGGGGGGTCATCGGGGCGAGGGTCACGGGTGCACACGGTACCGGTGCGGACCGTGCTCGCGGCACCCCGGTACGGCCGGGTTCGCGGGTCGGATGACTTCTGGTTTGCGCGGTCGTAGGCTCTTTGTCCATGAGCGCGCTCACCTGGGCGGTCGCCGCGGTCGTCACCGACCCGTCCGGCCGGGTGCTGCTCTGTCGGCGTTCCGGCGGCAGCCGACGGTGGGCGCTGCCCGGCGGGCGGCTGCGCCGCGACGAGAGCCCACCCGCGGCCGCGCGCCGGGAGATCCGCGCCGAGACCGGCTGGGAGGTCGAGCTGATCGACCTCGTCGGCCTCTACCGGGTCGGCGACCCGGCCGCTCCCCCGCCCCCGGCCGGCCACTGCGGGGCCCTGCCGGACGTGCTGGTGCACGTGTTCCGGGCCCGGACGCTCGGCACGGCGCCGGTCGGCGGCCCGGCGGGCGGCTGCCACCTCGACTGGCACCCGCCGGACGCGCTGCCCGAGGCGCTCACCCCGGCCACCCGTGCCGCCGTCGCCGACGCCCTGGCCGGCCGCTCCGGCGTCCTCCGCGACCCGGCCCCGGCGGGAGGCGCCGCCGTGCCGGCGGAAGGCTCCGCCACGCCAGCGGAAGGCTCCGCCGCGCCAGCGAGAGGCTCAACCTCGCCGGCCGCCGAGGCGGCCCCGCCCGAACAGCGGTCCGGGGGCGAGCTGGGCACAGCCCGCCGCTGACCGCCGCCGGGAACCGGCTGCACCGCCTTCCCGCAGACCGGTCGCGAGTACCCCAGGCAGGTCCGCGAGCGCCTGTCGAGCTAATGACACAGGCGACTCACGCCCGGACAGGCCGCGGGCGACCGTGGCTACGGCGGGCGCCGCCAGGTCCGCGAGCGCCTGTCGAGCTGATGACGCAAACGACTCAGCCGTCGGAAGACCAACCCTGGGCCGCGCCGGGAAGCCAGCGGAGACGCGCGGGCTGACGGGCGCGGGTGAGGATCAGGCGCGGTCGGCGAGTCGGGAGGCGTCCCGCACGGTCACTCCACGTCGCCGAGGTGGCGGTATCCAGGGGTGCGGGAAACCGCCACCTCGGCGAGCCGGAGCGGGCGACCGACCCAGCGGCGGCGCACGACGTCGCCAACGACTCAGCTCGACAGGCAACCCGGCAGCACCGGGCGGGGCAGCCGGCGAGCCGAGGGGCGTCCGCGCAGCCACTCCACGTCGCCGAGGTGGCGGCCTCCAGGGGTGCGGGAAACCGCCACCTCGGTGAGCCGGAGCGGGCGACGGACCCGGCGGCGGCGCACGACGTCGCCAACGACTCAGCTCGACAGGCAACCTGACGGCGCCGAGCCGGGCAGCCGGGCGAGCCGGACGGCGTCCGCGCAATCGCCCCACGTCGCCGAGGTGGCGGTATCCAACGGTGCGGGACACCGCCACCTCGGCGAGCCGGAGCGGGCGACGGACCGACGGCGGCGCACGACGTCGCGAACGACTCAGCTCGACAGGCACGCTGACAGGATGCCGTCGGCCCGCTAGAGCATCCGGCGTGGGATCACCGCCGTGACGACGGGACGGGCGTCGGCGAGGGGCCACGGACGCCGCATCGGGGCCGGGAAGCGGGCCGCCGGGGCGGCCCGGCGGACCCGGTCAGCGGGCCGGGTTGCGGACGCCTTCGGCGAGTTCGGCGCTCAGGGCGCGCAGGGCCGTCAGGCCGGCGGCCTGGTCGGGCGCGTCGAGCAGGCAGCGGATCAGCGCGCTGCCCACGATTACCGCGTCGGCGTAGCCGGCGACCGTGCCGGCCTGGGCGCCGGTGCCCACGCCCAGCCCGACGCCGACCGGCAGGTCGGTGACCTCGCGCAGCCGGGATACCAGGATCGGGGCGGCCTCGGAGGTCTGCGACCGGGCGCCGGTCACGCCCATGATGGCGGTGGCGTAGACGAAACCGCGGCAGTGCTCGGCGGTCATCTTCAGCCGGGCGTCGGTGGACGACGGGGAGACCAGGAACGTCCGGTCCAGGCCGTGCGCCTCGGAGGCGGCCAGCCATTCGCCGGCCTCCTCGGGGATCAGGTCCGGCGTGATCAGTCCGGTGCCCCCGGCCGCGGCCAGGTCGCGGGCGAAGGAGTCGACGCCGTACTGCTCAATGGGGTTCCAGTAGGTCATGGTGACCACCGGCGCGCCGGTCGCGGCGGCGACCGTGTCGACGATGCGCAGCGCGTCCGCGGTGCGTACGCCGCCGGCCAGGGCGATGTCGCTGGCCTTCTGGATGACCGGGCCGTCCATCACCGGGTCGGAGTACGGGATCTCCATCTCGATGACGTCGACGCCGGCCTCGACCATGGCGATCATGGCGGCGATGCTGCCCTCGACGGTGGGGAAGCCGGCCGGCATGCAGCCGACCAGCACGGCCCGCCCGTCGGCCCGGGCCTTGTCGAAGGCGACCCCGATCCGGCTCACGCTCTCACTCCTTGTCGAGGATGCCGAAGTAGGCACCGGCGGTGTGCACGTCCTTGTCGCCCCGGCCGGACAGGTTGACCACGATGACCGGCTCCCGGCCCAGCTCGGCGGCGAGCTGCGGCGCGATCTTGCGGGCGCCGGCGAGCGCGTGCGAGCTCTCGAGCGCCGGGATGATGCCCTCGGTACGGCAGAGCAGCTCGAAGGCGGCCATCGCCTCGTCGTCGTCGACGGGCAGGTACGTGGCGCGTCCGCTGTCGTGCAGCCAGGCGTGCTCGGGCCCGACGCCCGGGTAGTCGAGGCCGGCCGAGATCGAGTGCGACTCGACCGTCTGGCCGTCCTCGTTCTGCAGGACGTACGTCCGGGTGCCGTGCAGGACGCCCGCCGAGCCGCCGGTGATGCTGGCCGCGTGCCGGCCGGTCGCCACGCCCTCGCCGCCGGCCTCGAAGCCGTAGAGCCGCACGCCGGCGTCGGGCACGAAGGCGTGGAAGATGCCCAGTGCGTTGGAGCCGCCGCCCACGCAGGCCGCCACGGCGTCGGGCAGCGCGCCGGTGAGGTCGAGGCACTGCTGGCGGGCCTCCACGCCGATGCCGCGCACGAAGTCCCGGACCATCTCGGGGAACGGGTGCGGGCCCGCGGCGGTGCCGATCAGGTAGTGGGTGCTGTCGACGTTGGCGACCCAGTCCCGCATCGCCTCGTTCATGGCGTCCTTGAGCGTGCGGGAGCCGGTGGTGACCGGGACGACGGTGGCGCCGAGCATCCGCATCCGGGCCACGTTGAGCGCCTGCCGCTCGGTGTCCACCTCGCCCATGTAGACCACGCACTCGAGGTCGAACAGGGCGGCGGCCGTGGCGGTGGCCACGCCGTGCTGGCCGGCGCCGGTCTCGGCGATCACCCGGCGCTTGCCCATCCGCTTCGTGAGCAGCGCCTGGCCGAGCACGTTGCGGACCTTGTGCGCCCCGGTGTGGTTGAGGTCCTCCCGCTTGAGCAGGACCCGCGCGCCGATCTGGGCGGAGAGCCGCCGGGCCTCGTAGAGCAGCGAGGGCGTACCGGCGTAGTCGCGCAGCAGGGCGTCGAACTCGGCGAGGAAGTCCTCGTCGGTCATCGCCTTCCGGTACGCCGCGTCCAGCTCGTCGAGCGCGGCGACCAGGGCCTCGGGGACGAAGCGCCCGCCGAACCGGCCGAAGTGACCGGCGGAGTCGGGAAGCTGGCCGGCCGGGGCCGCTGCGTCAGTGCTCATCGCGGGAGTCCTCTCGACGTGTCGGGCCCCGGGGCGGGGGTCAGCGCACCGGGCGGGGCGTGGCCGGGTGGTTGCCGGCGTTGACCAGCTCGGCGACCGCCTCGCGGGGGCTCTTCTGGGTGACCAGACCCTCGCCGACCAGGACGGCGTCGGCGCCGGCCGAGGCGTAGCGGATCAGGTCGTGCGGGCCGCGCACGCCGGACTCGGCGATCTTGACGACGCTGCTCGGCAGGCCGGGCGCGATCCGCTCGAACACCGAGCGGTCGACCTCCAGGGTACGCAGGTCGCGGGCGTTGACGCCGATCACCTGCGCCCCGGCCTCCATGGCCCGGTCGGCCTCCTCCTCGGTGTGCACCTCGACGAGCGCGCACATGCCCAGCGACTCGATCCGCTCCAGCAGCCCCATGAGGACGTTCTGCTCCAGCGCGGCGACGATCAGCAGCACCAGGTCGGCGCCGTGCGCCCGGGCCTCGTGCACCTGGTAGCTGGAGACCACGAAGTCCTTGCGCAGCACCGGCACGTTCACGGCGGCGCGGACGGCGGCCAGGTCGTCCAGCGACCCGCCGAACCAGCGGCCCTCGGTGAGCACGCTGATCGCCCGGGCGCCGCCGGCGGCGTAGTCGGCCGCCAGGTCGGCCGGATCGGCGATCTCGGCCAGCCGCCCCTTGGACGGCGACGAGCGCTTCACCTCGGCGATCACGGCCACGCCGGGCCGGCGCAGCGCCGCGTACGCGTCCAGCGGTGGCGGCGCGGCGGCGGCCAGCTCGCGGATCCGCTCCAGCGGAACCTGCTCCTGGCGCCGGGCCACGTCCTCGCGCACGCCGGCCAGGATCTCGTCGAGCACGCTTGCGGACGCCGCCGATCCGGCCTCGTCCCCCTCCGCGTGCGCATGCTCAGCAGTCACCAACGGACTCCCCTCTCCGGGTGTCATGGGCCGATGCTAGGGGGCGCCACCTGGAGGCAAGTGCCCGGGGGTATGGCGCTCCTCACGAAATGGGCTGTGGCATGATGACCGACTTCGGGTGAACGCGGTGTCACGCAGCGCCACGGCGCCCATCGACCGGCGTCACTCGGGCGCGTCCCGCGCCCTCGGCCGCTACATCGACCGCCGCCCATGACCTATCTCACCATGGGCGCCCGTTCCGCGCAGGATCGTGACGGCCGTCGATGCTGTGAGCAAGCTCAAGGCCGAACGGCCCTGCCCAGGTCGGACCGGCTGCCGCAGAGTTGACCCGGGCGTCACGCGGGCGAAACGTGAGCCCGGCAGCATCTTCCTCGGGCAAACTCGATGAGGCGGCTGCCGACCGTCGCCAACGATCTCGTGCGGGGTGACCATGAGCGCCAACGGGCCGAACCAGAGCCTCGGATTCACCACCATCTCCCGGAGCGTCGCGTCGCTCGCCGTCGGCGTGGTGCACACCCTCGAACGCGCCGTGGCCGGCGACGGCCGGATGCGCACCGCCCGGGGCAACGCCTGGGAGGCGGTCTGCGCCGACCGGGCCCGGGCCGCGCAGCGCCGCGAGCTGGACCGTCTGGTGGCCGAACTCGCCGCCGCCCGCGCCGCGGCTCGCGAGCGCCAGGACGCGCGCGACGCGCAGCCGGTGCGCTGACCCGCGGAGTTCTCGCGGCGCCGGCCGTCAGCCGACCGTCGGGTCCTCGCCCCGGTCCAGCGCCTCCCACGCGTCCCGGGTGCCCCGCTCGACCGCCGGCCGGTTCTCCCCGGCGGGCTCGGCGGGCCGGGCCGCCCGCCGCTCGTAGCGGGCGCCCATTGCGGGCCAGCCGCCGCCGCGCAGCGCGGTGAACAGCCCGCCGGCCAGCAGCACCAGCGCTCCCGCCAGCACCAGCGCCGGCCACTGCCGGCTCACCCCGGACTCGGTCAGGCCGTAGCCCCCGCCGGCCGCCACGCCCAGCCCGAGCAGGGTGAGCAGGCCGCCCAGCAGCCGCCGGACCCGCCCCCGGGTGGCCAGCACGGCACCGCCGCCGGCGAGCCCGACCAGGGCCAGCGCCGAGACCCAGGGCAGCAGCTCCGCGCCGGTACGGGCGTGCCGGGTGGGCGGCAGCGAGCCGCGCGCCGTCAGTTCGACCGACCAGGTGCGGGTCACCGCCCAGAACGCCAGGCCCGCGCCGGCCAGGCAGAGCAGCACGGCGTACGTCAGCTCGCGCCGGCCCCGCGCGGCGGGCGCGCCGGTCGACGCGCTCATCGCGCGGGCCGCAGCGTCTCGGCGGCGGCGATCGCGGCGAGCACGGCGGCGGCCTTGTTCCTGGTCTCCTGGTCCTCGGCGGCGGGATCGGAATCGGCCACCACGCCCGCCCCGGCCTGCACGTAGGCGCGGCCCTCGCGGATCAGCGCGGTGCGGATGGCGATGGCCATGTCCAGGTCGCCGCCGAAGCCGAAGTAGCCGACCGTGCCGCCGTAGAGGCCGCGCCGGACTGGTTCCAGTTCCTCGATGATCTCCATGGCCCGCACCTTCGGCGCGCCGGACAGGGTGCCGGCGGGGAAGGTCGCGGCCAGCGCGTCGAAGGCGGTGCGGTCCTCCCGCAGCTCGCCCACGACTGTGGAGACGATGTGCATGACGTGGCTGTACCGCTCGATGGTGGCGAACTCCGGCACCTCGACCGTGCCCGGCCGGCAGACCCGGCCCAGGTCGTTGCGGCCCAGGTCGACCAGCATGACGTGCTCGGCGCGCTCCTTCGGGTCGGCGAGCAGTTCGGCGGCCAGCCGGGCGTCCGCCTCGGGGGAGCCGCCGCGCGGGCGGGTGCCGGCGATCGGGTGCAGGAGCGCCCGCCGCCGCCCGTCCGCGCCGGTGCTCACCTTGAGGTGCGCCTCCGGTGAGGAGCCGACGATGTCGAAGCCGTCGAAGCGCAGCAGGTACATGTACGGGCTGGGGTTCGTGGTGCGCAGCACCCGGTAGACGTCGAGCGGGTCGGCGTGGGTGGGGCGCTCGAAGCGCTGGCTGAGCACGATCTGGAAGCACTCGCCGGCCCGGATCGCCTCCTTGGCCGCCTCGACGGCCTTCGGATAGCCGCCCTCCGGGGTCCGGCTGACCACCTCGCCGACGCCGGGCCGGGCGACCGTCGAGATCATGGGCGGAATCGGTCGGGACAGCGCCGTGGTCATGGCGTCCAGCCGGCCCACGGCGTGGTGGTACGCGGCCGACACCAGCGGCTCCCGGTCGGGCGTGTCCAGCGGGGGCAGCACCGCGTTGGCGACCAGGATCGCCGAACCGTCGTAGTGGTCGAGCACCACGAGGTCGGTGGCGAGCATCATGCCCAGCTCGGGCACGTCCAGCTCGTCCTCGGTCAGCTCGGGCAGCCGCTCGAAGCGGCGGACCAGGTCGTACCCGAGGTAGCCGACCATGCCCCCGGTGAGCGGCGGCATCCCGCTGGCCGGGTCCCAGGCCGGGCCGGCGAGCGCGGCGACGGTCTCGCGCAGCGCGGCCACCGGATCGCCGCCGGCCGGCACCCCGGCCGGCGGCTCGCCGGCCCACACCGCCGCGCCGTCCCGCTCGGTCAGCGTCGCGCTGCTGCGCACCCCGATGAAGGAGTAGCGCGACCAGGCCATCCCGGCCGAGCCGACGCCCTGCTCGGCGGATTCCAGCAGGAACGTGCCGGGGCCGCCGGCGAGCTTGCGGTAGACGCCGACCGGGGTCTCCGCGTCGGCGAGCAGCCGCCGGGTGACCGGCACGACCCGCCAGCGGGCCGCCAGGTCGGCGAAGGCGGCCTGGTCCGGGCTGACCGTGCCGTCGGTCATGAGGTCGCCTCCGGGGAGCTGACCGGCAGCTCGGTGAAGAAGCAGGTGCGGTGCCCGGTGTGGCAGGCGGCGCCGACCTGGTCGACGCTGACCAGCAGCGCGTCGCCGTCGCAGTCCACCGCGACCGAGCGGACGTGCTGGTGGTGGCCGGAGGTGGCGCCCTTGACCCAGTACTCCTGGCGGCTGCGCGACCAGTAGGTGGCGCGGCCGGTGGTGAGGGTGCGGTGCAGCGCCTCGTCGTCCATCCAGGCGACCATCAGCACCTCGCCGGTGTCGTGGGCGCGGACCACCGCGGCCACGAGGCCGTCGGGGGTGCGGCGCAGCCGGGCCGCGATGGCCGGGTCGAGCCGGGAGGGGCGGGCCGGGCCGGGGGCCGCGGGGCCGCCGGAGGTGGCGGGTGCGCCGGTCACCGGCGCGTCAGAGGCGGGCACGGTTGACCATTCTCCCGCACGGGGCACCGGCACCGCCGACGTGTCCCGCGAGGCGGGCGCGGGGCGGTCCAGCGCCCGCGTCAGCTGGCCGAGGTAGCGGTCCAGCCGGCCGTCGACCAGGGCCGCGGCCAGGTCCGCGCCGCCGACCGCGGCGATCTCCCCGGCGTACGGGCGGATCAGCGGGGCGATCCCGGTGACCAGCCGCCCGGCGGCGGCGCCGACCTCGGCGGGGCCGCCGGGGCGCAGCCCGAGGCAGCGCAGCATGTCCTCGCGGTAGCCGGGTGGCGCCACCGGCAGGTCCAGCGCGGCGGCCAGGGCGGTCCGGCGGGACACCACCCGGACCGAGGGATTGGCCAGCCGCAGCACCGACGGGCAGAGCCGGGCCAGGTCGGCGGCGGCGAGCCGGACGCCCACCGCGTCGCCGGCCCAGCGGGCGCCGGCCACCTTGCCCAGGGTGGCGATCAGCTCCTCGAGGCGGGGCTCGTCGGCGGGCTGGCACAGCACCGGCAGGTCGATCCGGCGCCGCCACTCCGGCGCCGCCCAGAGCAGCCGGGCCGGCGCGGTGACCGGCAGCCCGAACGCCCAGTCGGCGGGCTGGCCCAGGCGGCGTACCCAGGAGCGGACGTCCCGGGCGGCCACCGACACGTGGACGAGCCGGCCGTCGAACTCGGCGAGGTACGCCCGCCGGGCCGCGTAGGGGGTGGTGGTGCGGGCCGGGCCCGCCGGCCCGGATGCCGGGGCGGCGGTGCACTCACCCGTGCGCTCGTCGGCGTCGGTGACCAGCACGTCCACGTCGACGTCGCTGTGCTCGGTGGCGGCCTGCCTTGCGTGGCTGCCGCGCAGCATGATCCCGACGACGGGACGGTCGGCGCCCTGCCGGAGGCGGGCGGCCCAGTCGTCGAGGAACTGCGGCAACTCCAGCTCGGCGCGTCCGGCGCCGTGCTGCGACCTGGAGCTGCCGGTCTCGGGCAACGGAGCGGGACCCACGGCGCCATGGTGCCGGACGCCCGATCTTGGCGCAATGACCGATGGCGGACCGGGTGTCCGCCGCTGGGGGGCTAGTGCCCGACCGTTCGCATTTGCGCCGGCGTGTACCTTTCCCCCGCGACGGCGCCGGCGGGCACCGCCCCGGTCAGCCGGTCCCGCTGCTCCGGGGTGAGCCGCACGTCGGCCGCGGCCGCGTTCTCTTCCAGGTAGCGGACCCGCTTGGTGCCCGGGATCGGGAGGACGTCGTCCCCCTGGGCGAGCAGCCAGGCCAGCGCCGCCTGGGCGGGCGTGCAGCCCAGCTCGGCGGCCACCCCGCGGACCGCCTCGACCAGCTTCACGTTGGCGTCGAGGTTGCCGTCGGCGAAGCGCGGGACCGTGCGCCGCCAGTCGTCCTCGGCGAGCTGCTCGCGGCTCGTGATGGCCCCCGTGAGCAGCCCCCGCCCGACCGGCGAGTACGCCACCAGGGACACGCCCAGCTCCCGGCAGGTGGCCAGCATCTCCCCCTCGACGTCCCGGGTGAACAGGGAGTATTCCATCTGGACCGCCGAGATCGGGTGCACGGCGTGCGCCGCGCGCAGCGTCGCCGGGCTGACCTCGGAGAGGCCGATGAGCCGCACCTTGCCGGCCTGCACCAGCTCGGCCAGCGCGCCGACGGTCTCCTCGATCGGGGTGTCCGGGTTGCGCCGGTGCAGGTAGTAGAGGTCGATGGTGTCGATGCCGAGCCGGGCCAGCGAGTCGTCGCAGGCCTGCTTCGCCCAGGCGGCGCTGCTGTCCACGTAGGCGCCCGGGGTGCCGGTGCCGCCGAAGCTGTCGCCGCTGGTGCGGTTGCCGAACTTGGTGGCCAGGAAGACCTCGTCCCGCCGCGCGCGGACCACCGGGCCGAGCAGCCGCTCGTTCGCCCCGGAGCCGTACATGTCGGCGGTGTCGAGGTGGTTGACCCCGAGGTCGAGGGCCCGGTGCAGGGTCCGGGTCGACTCGGCGTCGTCGGCGCCGCCGTAGGCGAAGCTCATGCCCATGCAGCCCAGGCCGATGGCCGAGACCTCCGGGCCGGTGGCGCCCACCCGTCGCTTGTTCATGCCAGTTCCTCCTCTGCCCGGCGGTACGCGTCGATCTTGTGGTCGAGGACCTTGAGGTCCTCCTCCAGCTCGGCCATCCGGGCCAGCACCCGGCTCCGGTGCGCCTCGAACAGGGCTCGGCGGGCACCGAGGGTGCGGTCCCCCTGCCGGGCCAGTTCGGCGTAGCGCCGCATGTCGCGCACCGGCATGCCGGTGCGCCGCAGCCGGGTGAGCAGGAACAGCCAGTTGACGTCGGACTCGGTGTACCGCCGGCGGCCTGCGGAGTCCCGGCCCACCGGGGCGACCAGGCCCTCCTGCTCGTACCAGCGCAGCGTGTAGGTGGTGAGGCCGACCCGTTCCGCCGCCTCACCGACGGTGAGGCTCATCTCCCGCGTGCTGATGTCCACGCGCCCCACACTTCCAGTTCGAGGGCACTCGAAGTCAACCTTGTGCGCCACGGGAAACTCATCTAGCGTTGAGTTCAACGGTTGATGAATTCATGGGAGGCAGGCATGGACGACGCGGTGTCGGTCCGTGACCTGGTGGTCGAGCGGGGCCGGCGGCGGGTGCTCCAGGGCATCTCCTGCGCGGTGCCCCGCGGCACGGTCACCGGGCTGCTCGGGCCGAGCGGCAGTGGCAAGACCACCCTGATGCGCGCGGTCGTCGGGGTGCAGACGGTCTCCTCGGGCACGGTGACCGTGCTGGGCCGGCCCGCCGGGGCGGCCGAGCTGCGCCGCCGCGTCGGCTACCTGACCCAGGCGCCCAGCGTCTACGCCGACCTGACCGTCCGGGAGAACGCCCGCTACTTCGCCGCGCTCCACGGGCGGGACCACGCGCACGCCGACCAGACGGTCGCCGACGTCGGGCTGGCCGGCGCGGCCACCCAACTGGTCGGCAACCTCTCCGGCGGGCAGCGCAGCCGCGCCTCGCTGGCCTGCGCCCTGGTCGGCGACCCGGAGCTGGTCATCCTCGACGAGCCGACCGTGGGCCAGGACCCGGTGCTCCGGGCCGACCTGTGGGCCCGGTTCCACGCCATGGCGGCCGGCGGCACCACGCTGCTGGTGTCCAGCCACGTGATGGACGAGGCGGGGCGGTGCGACCGCCTGCTGCTCATCAGGGACGGCCGGCTGGTCGCCGACGACACCCCGGACGCGGTCCGCGCCGCCACCGGGGTGGACGACCTCGAAGAGGCGTTCCTCCGGTTGATCAAGGCGAGCGAGCAGGAGGCCGACTCGTGAACCCGCACATCCTGGCCGCCACCACCGGGCGGATCCTGCGCCAGCTCCGGCACGACCGGCGCACCGTGGCGCTGCTCGTCGTGGTGCCGGCCCTGCTGCTCACGCTGGTCTACTTCATGTACGTCGACCAGCCCACCCCGCCGGGTCAGCCCACGGTCTTCGACCGGGTGGCGCTGATCATGCTGGGCTTCTTCCCGTTCATCATCATGTTCCTGGTGACCAGCATCGCCATGCTGCGGGAGCGCACCACCGGCACGCTGGAGCGGCTGCTCACCACCCCGCTGGCCAAACTCGACCTGCTCTTCGGCTACGGCATCGCGTTCGGCCTGGCCGGCGTCGTCCAGGCCACCGTGGCCTCGGCCGTGGCGTACTGGGTGTTCGACCTGACCACCGCCGGCAGCATCGGATTCGTGATCATGATCGCCGCGATCAACGCCGTGCTCGCGGTCGCGCTCGGGCTGTTCTGCAGCGCCTTCGCCCGCACCGAGTTCCAGGCCGTCCAGTTCATGCCGGTGGTCGTCGCCCCCCAGTTGCTGCTCTGCGGGCTCTTCGTGCCCCGCGGCGAGATGGCCGGCTGGCTCCAGGCGATCAGCGACGTGCTGCCCCTGTCGTACGCCGTCGAGGCGCTCCAGGAGGTCGGCGCGCATGCCGACCCGACCGGGACGATGTGGCGGGACGTGGCGATCGTCGCCGGGGCGGCGGTCGGGGCGCTGGTGCTGGCCGCCGCGACGCTGCGGCGGCGCAGCGGATGATGGCGCGGCGCACCGGCCGGCGACCCGGCAACCCGGACACCCGCGAGGCCATCCTCGCGGCAGCCCGGGCGGCCTTCGCCGAGCGGGGCTTCGACGCCGCCTCGATCCGGGCGATCGCCACGGCCGCCGGGGTGGACCCGGCGCTGGTGCACCACTACTTCGGCACCAAGGAGGAGCTGTTCCGGACCGCCATGGCCATGCCCATCGACCCGGCGCAGTTGCTGCCGGGGGTGCTGGCCGGCGGCCCGGAGGGGGTCGGCGGACGCCTGGTCCGGACCTTCCTCGGCGTCTGGGACTCGCCCGCCGGCACCCCGGCGGTCGCCCTGCTCCGCTCGGCGGTCAGCAACGAGTGGATGGCCCGGCTCGTGCGGGAGTTCCTCGTGACGCAGGTGCTCCGGCGGGTGCTCGACCACCTCGACATCGACCCGGTCGAGCTGCCCCTGCGCGGCTCGCTGGTGGCGAGCCAGCTGGTCGGCCTGGCCATGATGCGCTACGTCATCCGCCTCGAACCGGTCGCCTCCGCCGATCCGGAGACCCTGGTCGCCGCGATCGGCCCGACCGTGCAGCGCTACCTCACGGGCGACCTGGACTGAGCCGGGCGCGGCCGGCCGCGCCCGGCCCCGGTGTACGGTCGGGCCGGCTCAGCGGGTCTGCTCCAGCCAGGAGGCGTAGAGCAGCGCGTAGACCGACTCCGGATCCCGCAGCAGCTCGTCGTGCGGGCCACGCTGCACGATCCGCCCCCGGTCCACCACGATCACCTCGTCGGCGGCCTGGGCGGTGGACAGCCGGTGGGCGATGGCCAGCGTCGTCCGGCCCCGGGTGACCGCGTCAAGGGTGCGCTGGAGGCGGACCTCGGTGGCCGGGTCGACGGCGCTGGTCGCCTCGTCCAGGACCAGCAGGTCGGGATCGGCCACGTACGCCCGGGCCAGCGCGACGAGCTGCCGCTCGCCGACGCTCAGCGCCTCACCCCGCTCGCCCACCGGCGTGTCCAGGCCGGCCGGCAGCCCGTCCAGCCAGTCGGCCAGGCCCAGCTCGGAGAAGGCCGCGGTGAGCTGCGCGTCGGTCAGGTCCGGGCGGGCGAAGCGGACGTTCTCCCCGACCGTGGCGTCGAACAGGAAGCCGTCCTGCGGCACCATCACCACCCGGGAGCGCAGCGACTCGAAGCGCACCTCGCGCAGCGCGACGCCGGAGAGCAGCACCTCGCCCTCGCTGGGGTCCATGAGCCGGGTGAGCAGCTTGGCGAAGGTGGTCTTGCCGCTGCCGGTCTCGCCGACCACGGCCACCCGGCTCTTCGCGGGGATGTCCAGCGTCACGTCGTGCAGCACCGGCGGCCCGCCCGGGTAGGCGAACGTCACCCCGGCGAAGCGGATGTCCAGCGGGCCCGGCGGCAGCTCCCGGCCCTGCTCCCCCGGGTCGGCCACGTCCGGCGCGACGTCCAGCACGTCGAGCACCCGGCGCCAGCCGGCGATCGCGTTCTGCGCCTCGTTGAGCACCTCGGTGGCGATCTGCACCGGCTGGATGAAGAGCGTCACCAGGAACAGGAACGCGGTGAGCTGGCCGATCGACAGGGTGCGGTCGACGCCCAGGTTGACCCCGACCACCACCACGCCCGCGAGGGCCAGACCGGCCGCCAGCTCACCGACGGAGCTGCCCACGATGCTGATCCGGATGGCCTTCTGCTGGGCCCTGCGCTGCCCCTCGATCGCCGCGTCGAGCCGCCGGGCGGTGCGCCCGGAGATGCCGTACGCCCGGATCACCGGCGCGCCCACCACGCTCTCGCCGATGGTGCCGAGCAGGGTGCCCATCCGCTGCCGGACCACCCCGTACGCGCCGGCGAGCCGGCGCTGGAGCAGCCGGATCACCAGCACCGCCGGCGCGAACGCGAGGAGCACCACGAGGGTCAACTGCCAGGAGTACGCGAGCATCACGGCGGTGGTCACCACGAGCTGGCCCAGGTTGACGATGAGGATCACGCCGCCCCACTGGAGGAACTGGGTGATCTGGTCGACGTCGCTGGTGACCCGGGAGACCAGCGACCCGCGGCGCTCGGACTGCTGGTGCAGTATCGACAGGTCGTGCACGTGCCGGAACGCCCGGGTGCGCACCCCGGCCAGCGCGGTCTCGCTGACCGTGAACAGCCGGCGCATCATCAGGTAGCCGCAGGTGGTGGTGACCACCAGCACGGCGGCCGTGACCACGACGGTCAGCGACACCACGCCCAGGTCGAGGCCGCCCACGATGCCGTGGTCGATGCCGCGCTGCACGGCCACCGGCACCGCGACCCGGCCGACCATGTAGATGAGGGCCAGCGCCAGGGTGCCGGCCAGCCCGGTCTTCAGCTCCGGGGAGAGCGCCAGCCCGCGCCGCAGCGTCCGCCAGGTCGACTCGGTCGCCTCGGCCGGCCGCTCGGCCTCAACAGTCGCGCTCACCGGTCAACCTCGACTTCCAGGCCGGAGGTCAACTGCGTGACCTCGTCGTACGTGCGGGTCTGCTCGCGTTCGTGCTCGGCCTGCTCGTAGGCGGTGACCAGGTCGGCGTAGCCGGGGACGGTGGCGAGCAGGTCGGTGTGGGTGCCGCGGGCCACCACCCGGCCGTGCTCGACGTAGATCACCTCGTCGGCGAGCGCGATGGTGGCCCGCCGGTAGGCGACCACCAGGATCGAGGCGGGCGCGCCGCCGTCGGCCGGTGCGCGCAGCCCGGCCAGGATGGCCGCCTCCACCCGGGGGTCGACGGCGCTCGTGGCGTCGTCGAGCACCAGCAGCCGGGGCCGGCCGGCGAGCGCCCGGGCCAGGGTGAGCCGCTGCCGCTGCCCGCCCGAGAGCGAGGTGCCCCGCTCGCCGACCATCGTGTCCAGCCCGTCGGGCAGCGCGGCCACGAAGCCGTCCGCCTCGGCCAGCCGCAGCGCCGCCCAGACCTCGTCGTCGCCGATGCCGGCGCGGTCCAGGGTGATGTTGGCCCGCACCGTGTCGTCGAAGACGAACGGCACCTGGGCGACCAGGGCCACCGTCGAGGCCAGCGAGGCGGCCGTCAGCTCCCGCACGTCGACGCCGTCCAGGGTGACGGTGCCGGTGCGCGGGTCGACCAGCCGCACGGCCAGCGAGGTGATGGTGGACTTGCCGGCGCCGGTCGGCCCGACCAGGGCGACCGTCTTCCCGGCCGGCACCGTGAAGGTGACCTCGCCGAGCACCTCGGTGCCGGGCAGGTGTGCCTCGGCCGGCTCGTAGCCGAAGTGCACGTCGTCGAAGGCGAGCGTGGCGGGCGCGGGCGTGGCGGGGTCGAGCGTCACCTCGCCGTACGGCATCTCGCCGGTGGCGTCCAGGACCCGGCGGACCCGGTCCCAGCCGGCGACGCTGCGCGGCAGCTCGGCCAGCACCCAGCCGATGGCCCGGACCGGGAAGGCCAGCACGGTGAAGAGGAAGGCCACGCTGACCAGCTCGGTCACGGTGATCGCGCCCTGCCGCAGCCGGACCGCGCCGACCACCAGCACGGCCAGTGTGCCGAGGCTCGGCAGCGTCTCCAGCATCGGGTCGAAGACGCCGCGCAGCTTGCCCACGGAGATCAGCGCGTCGCGCAGGTCGCCGGCCCGGGCGGCGAACCGGGCGGTCTCCTGGGCCTCCCGGCCCATCGTCTTGACCACCAGGGCGCCGTCGAAGCTCTCGTGCGCGATGCCGCTGACCTCGGCGCGCAGCCGCTGTGCGCGGGCCTGCCGGGGGGCCATCCGGCGCGAGTAGACCACGTTGAGCGCGAACAGCGCCGGGAACACGGCGAGGCCGACCAGCGCGAGGGCCCAGTCGGTGAGGAAGAGCGAGACCACCGCGCCGACGAGCATCACGAGGGTGCCCACGGCGAAGGGCAGGGGCGCGATGGGGTACCAGGCGGCCTCCACGTCCGAGTTGGCGTTGGAGAGCAGCGTGCCGGTGGCGTTGCGGTGGTGCCAGGACAGCGGCAGGTCGAGGTAGCGGCGCGTGACCCGGCGGCGGTAGGCGGCCTGGAGCCGGTACTGCATGTAGCCGGCGCCGAGCCGGCGGCCGAAGATGCCGACCACCCGCAGGACGCTGATCCCGAACAGCGCGGCGGCGGCGAGCGCCAGGGCCCCACCGGTCACCGACCCGCGGGCCACCGACGGGACCACCACCTTGCCGACCACGGCGCCGACCACGTAGGCGCTGGCGATCACCATGAGGCCGAAGAGCACGCTGCCGGCCACCGCGACCGCGAAGATCCGCGGCTGCTCCCGGATGGCCCGGCCGAGTACCCGTAGTCCCCTGCCGAGGACGTCCCGACTTGTCGCGCTCGCCACGCTCTCCCCCGCCGTAAGCCGCAGTTTTCTCCCTCATCCTTACCGCTCGACGCCCGCTCCGCCGACCCGGCCCCGATATGTCGGCCGTCACTCCCTCCCGGCCGGCCCCGCCGAGCTGGGCGGACGCGCGCGCCGAGGGCCGGTCGCCGGCCGTGCGACGCCCGCACCGGGCCGCGCCGGAGCCGCGGACCGGGCCCGCCGGGCCTACGATCGGGCCATGCCGCGGTACGCCCGAACGGAGCGCGAGGCGCTCGCCGACCTGATGCTGGAGCTGGGACCGGACGCGCCGACGGTCAACGAGGGGTGGACCACCCGGGACCTGGCGGCGCACCTGCTGGTGCGGGAGCGCCGGCCGGACGCGGCGGGCGGCATCCTGCTGCCGCCTCTGCGGGGGCACGGCGAGGCGGTGCGCCGGCGCATCGCCGCCGGGCCCTACGCGGACCTCGTGGCCCGGGTCCGCCGCCCGCCGCTGTGGAGCCCGGTGAGCAATCCCCTCACCGACGAGCTGGCCAACGGCATGGAGTTCTTCATCCACCACGAGGACGTGCGCCGGGCCCAGGCGGGCTGGCTCCCCCGCGACCTGCCGGCCGGGCAGCAGGCCGCGCTCTGGAAGCGGGCCGCCGTGCTGGCCCGGTTCGCGTTGCGGCGCTTCCCGGCGGACCTGCTGATCCAGGCTCCCGGCTACGGCGAGCGCGCCGTCGGCCGCGGCGGCGAGCGGCTGCGGGTGGTGGGGGCGCCGGGCGAACTGGTGCTGTTCCTCTCCGGCCGGCAGCGGGTGGCCCGGGTCCAGGTGGACGGCCCGGCCGAGCCGGCGGAGCGGTTGCGGGCGGCCGGGCTGGGCTTCTGACCGAGCGCGCCCACCCGGTCACGGGACCGCGTGGACCCGCTTCGGCCCAGCGACGGGAGCCGATGCCAGCTGCCGTACGCTCCTGACCCGCCGCCCAACCCCGGGGCGGCGGGACAAGGGGAGACGGATGCGAGGCTTCGCGCTCTCGGCACTGCACGAACCCCCCTTCCCGACGCGCCGGCACGCCGCCGTCGAGCTGGTCGCCGGGGAGAGCGCCGGGTGGGTCGTCGACGTGGGCCTGATCGACAGCCCGGCCGGGCTGCGCCGGCTGGCCGGCGCCCACCCGGTGGAGCTGGCGGGGCGGGCCTGCCCGGATGCGCCGGTCGACGGCCTGCGTCTGCTCGCCGACCTGATCAGCTGGCTGTTCGTCATGGACGACGCGTGCGACGAGGACGGCCTGGGCGCCAGCCCGACGCGGCTCGCGCCGACCGTGGCGGCCCTGCTGGAGGTGCTCGACCGGCACGGCGATCCGGCCGCGCCGCCCCCGACCGGGGCCGGCCCGCTGGCCGTGGCGCTGGACGACCTGTGCCGGCGGGTCCGCGACCGGCGGCGGCCGGCGCTGCTGCTGCGCCTGGTCAGCCAGTTGCGCGAGTACCTGCTGGCCCTGCTCTGGGAGGCGGCCAACCGGGAGCACCACCGGGTGCCCGGGGTGGCCGAGTACGTGCAGATGCGCCGGCACACCGGCGGCGCCCGGCCCAGCTTCACCCTGACCGACCTCGCCCACCCGGAGCTGCCCGGCCCGGACCGGCGGGCCGATCCGGCGCTCGCCGCCCTGGACGCGCTCGCCGCCGACCTGGTCTGCTGGTGCAACGACCTCTTCTCCTACGACAAGGAGCGGGCGACGGCCCCGGACGCGCACAACCTGGTCACCACGATCGCCGGCGAGGCCGGGCGGGGCGAGGAGGCGGCGTTGCGCGCGGCGGCCGCCCGGTTCAACGAGAGCCTGGCGGCGTACGCGGAGCGGGACGCGGCGCTGGCCGCGACGGGCGACGAGGGCGTACGGGCCTTCCTCACCACCCGGCGGAACTGGATCCGGGCCACCTACGACTGGTCCCGCGCCGCCACCCGGTACGCCTGAACCGCGTTCCACCTCCCGGGACCGTGGTCGCCGCAGGCCAGAAGGGCTAGCCGCTGCCCGGGTACAGGCAATACTCTTCGGTAACCGCAGATCGGCGTGACCCCCGTCACGCCCCTCCACCCTCTGAAGGCGGCTACAGCGATGGCTCTCGATGTACCGTACCGTTCCGTACCCGACATGTTCCTCAAGCGTGTGGCGGATTCCCCCGACCGCCACGCGTTCGCCCACCCCGCGCCGGACGACTCCGGGCCGGTCTGGCTGACGTGGGCGCAGGTCGGGCAGCGCGCCAAGGCGATCGCCGCCGGGTTGCACGGGCTCGGCGTCGGCCTGGAGGACCCGGTGGCGATCCTGGCCAACACGCGGCTGGAGTGGGTGCTCGCCGACTTCGGGATCATGTGTGCCGGCGGGGCCACCACCACGGTCTACCCGACCACCGAGCCGGACGACGCCACGTACATCGTCGCCGACTCCGGGTCGAAGGTGCTCTTCGCCGAGAACCCGGCCCAGGCCGCGAAGATCGCCGGCACGGCGGTGCCGGCGCTGACCCACGTGGTGCTCTTCGACGGCGCGCCCGACCCGGCCGCCGGCGTCCCGCAGCTCACCCTGGCCGAGCTGGAGGAACGGGGGACCCGGGCACTGGCCAACGAGCCCGACCTGATCGACATGCTGGTCGCCGGGATCGGCCCCGACCACCTGGCGACCCTGATCTACACCTCGGGCACCACCGGCCGGCCCAAGGGTGTCGAGCTGCTGCACGGCGGCTGGTGCTGGGAGGGCGTGGCACAGGCCGAGCTGGGCCTGCTGCACGCCGACGACCTGCAGTACCTGTGGCTGCCGCTGTCCCACTCGTTCGGTAAGACGCTGCTCTGCGGCGCCACCCACGTGGGCCTGCCCACCTACGTCGACGGCCGGGTCGACAGGCTGGTCGACCTGCTCGGGGTGATCCGGCCGACGCTCATGTGCGGCGCGCCCCGGGTCTTCGAGAAGGTCTACAACAAGGCGGTCACCACGGCCCAGAGCGCCGGCGGCGCGAAGGCGAAGATCTTCGCCTGGGGCGTCGCGGTGGGCAAGGAGAAGGTCGCCCTGGAGCAGGCGGGCAAGCCGGTCCCGGGCGGGCTGAAGCTGAAGTACGCGCTGGCCGAGAAGCTGGTGTTCAGCAAGCTCCAGGCCCGGCTCGGCGGCCGGATGCGGGTGCTGGTGTCGGGCGCGGCGCCGCTGAGCAAGGAGATCGCCACCTTCTTCGCCGCGGCCAACCTGCCGATCTCCGAGGGGTACGGGCTCACCGAGACCAGCGCCGGCGCGTTCGTGAACCCGCCCGACGGGCTGAAGATCGGCAGCGTGGGCCGGGCCATGGGCGACCTGGAGTGCCGGCTCGACACCGACGGCGAGATCCTGGTGCGGGGCAAGCCCGTCATGCGCGGCTACCACAACCTGCCCGAGGAGACCGCCGCCGCGTTCACCGAGGACGGCTTCTTCCGCACCGGCGACATCGGCACCCTCGACGACGACGGCTACCTGCGGATCACCGACCGGAAGAAGGACCTGGTCAAGACCTCGGGCGGCAAGTACATCGCGCCGTCGCACATCGAGGGCATGTTCAAGGCCGTCTGCCCGTACACCTCGCAGGCCGTGGTGATCGGCCAGGCGCGCAACTACTGCACCATGCTGGTCACGCTCGACCCCGACGCCATCAAGGGCTGGGCCGCGGGCACGCCGCTGGAGGGCCGCGACTACACCGCGATCGTCACCTCGCCCGAGGCGCAGGCCATGGTCGAGGGCTACGTGGCCGAGCTGAACGGCAAGCTGAACCGCTGGGAGACGATCAAGAAGGTGACCATCCTCCCCCGGGACCTCACCATCGAGGACGGCGAGGTCACCCCGTCGCTGAAGATCAAGCGCCGGAGCGTGGAGACCAACTTCGCCGACGAGATCGACAAGATGTACGCGGGCACCCTCGCGGAGCTTTAGCGCCCCCGCACCGCCCGGCGGCCGTGCCCCTCCGTCCCGGGGCACGGCCGCCGCACCGGTTCAGAGGTGCTCGCGGCGCCAGCGGCTCTGGTCCGCCTCCAGGGCGAGCTGCTCCTCCAGCGCGAGCTGCCGGATCCGGCTCCGCCGGCCGTCCTCCCGGACCGTCTCCACAGCCACCCCGACGGTCACGAGCACCGCCAGCACGAGGAGCGACGCCAGCTCCGGGATCGAGGCGACCACGGGGGCGACGACGGCGAGGGCCACGACCGTGATCAGCAGCGGCCAGTGCACCTCCCGCAGCGCCACCAGCGCGCAGCCGACGAGGCTCAGCAGGTAGAGGCCCGCCCCGCCGAACAGGATCGCGACCCAGAAGCCGCCCAGCGGCGGCCCCCACGTGGGGGTGTCCGGGCTGGCCGCGTCGGCCAGCAGGTCCTTGAGGCCCAGGGCGAAGAGGATGGTCCCGGCGATCAGCGGCAGGTGCAGGAACGTGTAGACGTCCCGGCAGAGCCGGAGCCGGGCGGCCGGGTCACGGGCGTGATGCAGCGCCTGCTCCAGCGCGTACGCCAGGGTGTCGAAGTACGCCCACCAGAGCACCGCCACCACCAGGACGCCGAGCAGCGCGGCCACCGCCACGGGGCCGGTGAGCGGCAGCCCGGTCTTCGGGCCGAGCCCCAGCGCGATGATCGACTCACCGAGCGCGATGAGCACCATGAGGGCGTGCCGTTCCGCCCAGTGGCCCGCGGAGAGCACCACCCACCGCGCTGAGGCGAGGGTCACCCCACCGACGTACTCGACAAGCAGCGCCACGGTCCAGAGAGCCAGTTGCAGCGCCACGGCGTACGGCCGGTCGCCGAGCCGCTGGGGCACCGTGCCGGCGACCACCAGCAGGACGGTGGCCACGGTCGGCAGCAGCGCGCGCAGCAGCAGCCGCCGGCGCCGGAGCGGATCCGACCGGTCCAGCCAGCCGAAGACCACGAGCTGGGTCATCCGGATCGCGAAGTAGCAGCCCGCGAAGACCAGCGGGCCGTTCAGCCCGCCGGGACGGTCGGCGAACGCGCTCGGCACGCTGAGCACCAGCAGGAAGGTGGCCGCCACCGTGACGACGCCGATCACCGGCAGCACACCCTGGTCGGCGCGGACCGCGTTGCCGAGCCGGGCGAAGCCGGTCCACGACCACCAGAGCAGCGCCAGCACCAGCAGGCACCGGTAGAGGTTGGCCGGGCTGAGCAGGGTAGCGGTCAGGGTGGTGACGTTGATGAACGCGAAGACGAAGACCAGGTCGTAGAAGAGTTCGAGGCGGGTGGTCCGGGAACCGGGCGCGCCGGGCCACACGACGCGCGACCACCGGGCACCCCCGCCGTTCCCCACCCGGGCAGTGTCCGCAATCCCCGCGCCGTGCCGGTGCCGATCGGCGGATCCGTACCGGAACGGGCGCCTACCGCCCGGGCGCGCCGCCGGCGCCGTGCCCGGCGAGGAACTCGTCGCGCAGCGCGCGACGCGCCGGGCCGAAGAGCACCACCTCGGCCACCACCATGCCGGCGCAGACCACGGCGAGCAGCCCCAGCGCGGCCAGCGCCGGCAGGTGGTCCGCCACCGGCAGGAGCAGCACCAGCAGCACCGTGGTGGCCAGCCGCGGCCGGTTGACCGAGCGCATGTTGCGCAGCCGGAAGCCCACGTGCCCGAGCAGGTAGAGGATCACGCCGCCATAGAGGGCGAGCAGGCCGAGCCCGTGCAGGGGGTCGGTGAGCCGGTGGTGGGACTCGTCGCCGACGTAGGACAGCACCTTCTTGAAGCCCAGGGCGAGCAGGATGATGCCGGTGACCATCGGCAGGTGCAGGTAGGTGTAGGAGTCCCGGCCCAGCGCGGCCCGCTCGGCGCCCCGCGCCCGGGCCAGGACCCGCTCGGCGGCGATCGAGACCACGTCGAAGTACGCCCACCACAGCGCCCCGGCGACGGTGACACCGAGGAACGAGGCCACGATGATCGGCCAGGAGATCGGCAGCGCGATGATCCCGACGCCGATGGCGACCAGCGACTCCCCGAGCGCCACGATGATGATGAGGCCGTGCCGCTCGGTCCAGTGCGCGGCCGAGAAGATCTGCCAGCCCGCCGCGCCGATCGCCATGATGCCGCCGTAGTCCACGACGAGGGCGAGCACCCAGAGCAGGGTGCGCAGCGTGAGGACCCGGTCGGGGTCGTCGGTGAGGTACGGCGGCAGCAGCGCGGCGGTGAAGAGCAGCAGCGCCCCGCCCAGCATCGGCAGGGCGGCCCGCACCAGCTGCCGGCGCAGCCCGGCGTCGCCGCGGGCGGCGTACCAGTAGATGGTCAGGTGCAGCACCCGGACGGTCAGGTAGCAGGCCGCGAAGACGACCGGGCCGGACAGCCCGCCGGGCAGGTCGACGAAGGCCTCCGGGATCGTCGCGGCGACCACGAACATGGTGGCCACGACCGCGAAGAGGACCACCCGCACCACGCCCTCGTCGGCGCGGACCGTGTTGCCGAGCCAGGCGTAGCAGCACCAGCACCACCAGAGCAGGGCCAGCACCAGCAGGCCCCGGCCCAACCCGGGCCAGGTCAGGTCGGCTGCCATCAACGCGGTCACCTGGGTGAGCGCGTAGACGAAGACCAGGTCGAAGAAGAGCTCCAGCGGGGTGACCGAGGCGCCCTCGGTCATCACCCGCATCCGCGGCGCGTGCCGCCTGCCGTCCGTCACGGCGGACAGTCTGGCAGCCGGGTGGCCGGGGTGGTGTCCCTCGTGCGCCCGGCGCGCCGCGCGGTCAGGCGATGACGGAGGGCTCCCGCCACTGCGGGCGGCCGACCCGGTCCAGGTCGTAGCGGACCGCGGCCAGCCGGCCCACGGCCTCCTCCAGGTCGGCGGCGGGCAGCGTGAAGGGCAGCCGGAGGAACCGCTCCAGGGTGCCGTCCAGGCCGAACCGGGGTCCGGGCGCCAGGCGTACGCCGACCTCCTCGGCGGCCCGGGCCAGCGCGCTGGAGATCGGACCGTCCAGCTCCACCCAGAGGGTCACGCCACCGCGGGGCACGGTGACCCGCCAGTCGGGCAGCCGGTCGGCCATGGCCTTCACGAGGGCGTCCCGCTGGGCGGCGAGCTGGATCCGCCGGTCGATCACGATGCCCGGCCCCTGGGCCAGCAGGTGCACCGCCACGAGCTGGTCGAGCACAGGGCTGGCCATGTCCACGCCGACCCGGGCGGCGGCCAACCGCTGCACCTGCGGCGCGGACGCCCGGACCCAGCCGATCCGCAGCCCACCCCAGTACGGCTTGCTCATGCCGCCGATGCTGATGACCCGGGAGTGCCGGTCGAACGTGGCCACCGGCGGCGGCAGGGGGGTGCCGTCCAGCGGCAGGTCCACGAAGGACTCGTCCACGACCAGATCGGTTCCGGCGGCGTGCGCCGCGCCGACCAGCCGCTCCCGCAGGTCGGCCGCCATGAGGTGACCGGTCGGGTTGTGGAACTCGGGGATCACGTAGGCGAGCTTCGGCCGGGTCTGCCGGATGCTGCCCAGCAGCAGGTCGGCGTCCCAACCGTCCCCGTCGGCGGACAGCCCGTGGGTGGTGATCCGGGCCCGCCGGGCCGACAGCGCGGCCAGGGCGTTCGGGTAGGTGGGTGACTCCACCAGCACCCCGCCGCCGGGCGACAGGGCGAGCCGCAGCACCAGGTCCAGCGCGTGCTGCGTGCCGCTGGTCACCATGATCTGCTCCGGGCTGGTGGGCAGCCCTCGCTCGGTGTACACGCGGGCCACCGCCTCGCGCAGCTCGATGATCCCGGTCGGGTGGTAGCCGGCCCCGCCGAGGTAGCGCGGCAGGTCCTCGGCTGCGGCCCGGGCCGCCGGCACGAGCTGCGCCGGGGCGGAGAGGGCGGCCACCCCAAGGTCGATCATGTCCCGGTCGTCGAGCGGGGTCCACAGCCCGGTGCTGGCCACCCGGTGGGTGCCCGGGAGCATGGTCCAGCTCCCGGCGCCGCGCCGGCTGGCCAGGTGGCCGGTCTCGCGCAGCTCCCGGTACGCGGCGGTCACCGTGGTCCGGCTGATCCGCAGCGCCTCGGCCAGGTCCCGCTCGGCCGGCAGGCGTACCCCGAGGGGGAGGCGGCCGTCGGCGAGCAGCCCGCGGACGGCGGCGGCGAGCGCGGCGTAGTCGGGGCTGCGCCGGCGGCCCGGTAGGGCATGCCACTGCCCGAGGAGGCGAGCCAATTGGACGCCGCGTACCTGACTCGTCATGGCCACCCCTCCTGAATTGGCTCTGTCGCGGATCAGATTGGCCCCTAGGGTGGCACTCATGGCACGAATTGGCAATCTCGGGTACCGGCCGACCCGGCGGCTCGTCCAGCTCTACGCCGGGCTCGCCCTCTACGGGATCAGCATGGCGCTGATGATCCGCTCCGGGCTCGGGCTCGATCCGTGGGACGTGTTCCACCAGGGGCTCGCGCGGCAGACCGGCCTCTCCTTCGGCACGGTCACCATCGCGGTGGGTGCCATGGTGCTGCTGCTCTGGATCCCGCTGCGGCAGCGCCCCGGCCTCGGCACCGTGAGCAACGTGGTGGTCATCGGGCTGGTCGTCGACGCCACCCTGGCCCTGCTGCCACCCGGCGAAGGCCTGCCGCTGCGTGCCACCCTGCTGGTCGTCGGGATCGTCGCCAACGGCGCCGCCACCGGTCTCTACCTGGGCGCCGGTCTCGGCCCCGGCCCGCGCGACGGCCTCATGACCGGCTTCACCGCCCGCCGGCCCCGCTACTCGATCCGGCTGGTCCGGACCGTCATCGAGGTGACCGTGCTGAGCCTGGGCTGGCTGCTCGGCGGCACCGTGGGCCTCGGCACCGTGGCGTACGCGCTGGCCATCGGGCCGCTCGCCCAGCTGTTCATCCCGATCTTCGCGGTGCCGGCCCCGCCGGCCGGCGAGCCCGCCGCCGATCCGGCGCTCCCCCGCGCGCCGCGCCCGGCCGGCGAGGCCGCCTGACCCGCCGCGCGATCACGCAGCGTCACGCACACCGCGCCGACCGCCATCCGGCGGGACGGGACGGACCCCGCTGAGCTGCGGCGACGTCCGGGAGCGAAACCGGGTGTTTTCTCCGCCGTCGCGGCCGGGCATCATGCGTGCATGGGCGAGAACGGTTGGCGTTGGAGTGACGCCTGGATCTTCGTCTCACTGGTCATCGCGAGCGGCGCCGGCCGGCACCGCCGGGCCGCCGCCACCCGGCGCCCGGAGGGCGTGCGCCTCGCCGACGTCCTCTCCACCGCCGACCACCTCAACCAGGCCATCCCCGAGCGGCACGAGGTGGAGGGCGCGGTCCGCCGGCTGGTGAGCGCCGGGCTCGTCAGCGTCAGCGACGGCTGGTTCCGGGTGACCCCGGACGGCGAGCACCTCTGGCGCACCCGGCCCAGCGCCGGGCTGGGCACCACCGTCGACGCCGTGCAGGGCGTGCTGAGCCGCGGCCCCGCTCCGGACGAGTCCGACTGGCGGCTGCCCGAGGACGACCACGCCGCCGCCGTGCAGGAGTACGTGGTCCGTTCCATCCCGATGCCGCGCCGCTCCCCCGAGGGCCACTCCGGCCGCCCCTGACCCCCGCGCCGGCGGGCGGCGGATCAGCGGACCGGGTGGCCGGCGCCCCGCAGGGCGTCCTTGACCTCGCCGACGGTCAGCTCACCGAAGTGGAAGACGCTGGCCGCGAGCACCGCGTCGGCGCCCGCGCCGATGGCCGGCGGGAAGTGGGCCACCTGGCCGGCCCCGCCGCTGGCGATCACCGGCACGTCCACGACCGCGCGGACCGCCTCGATCAGCGGCAGGTCGAAGCCGGCCTTGGTGCCGTCGGCGTCCATCGAGTTGAGCAGGATCTCCCCGGCGCCCAGGTCGGCGCCGCGCGCCGCCCACTCGACCGCGTCCAGGCCGGTACCCCGACGCCCGCCGTGGGTGGTCACCTCGAAGCCGCTCGGGGTGGTGCCGGCCGGCGCCCGGCGTACGTCGAGGGAGAGCACCAGCACCTGCCGGCCGAACCGGTCGGCGATCTCGGCGATCAACTCGGGGCGGGCGATGGCCGCGGTGTTCACCCCGACCTTGTCCGCGCCGGCGCGGAGCAGGGTGTCGACGTCGGCGACCTGGCGGATGCCCCCGCCGACGGTGAGCGGGATGAAGACCGACTCGGCGGTGCGCCGCACCACGTCGAGCATGGTGCCGCGGTCGCTGCTGGAGGCGGTGACGTCGAGGAAGGTCAGCTCGTCGGCGCCGGCCCGGTCGTACGCGGCCGCCAGCTCGACCGGGTCGCCGGCGTCGCGCAGGTCGAGGAAGTTGACCCCCTTGACCACCCGCCCGGCGTCCACGTCCAGACACGGGATCACCCGTACCGCCACCGTCATGCCGCGAGCCTATCCAACGCGCACAGGGACGGTGACCGGCACGTGACGCCGGCCACCGCCCTGCATCGGATCGGGACTCACACCCGGACGAGCATCTTGCCGATGTTCTCGCCGCGCAGCAGGCCGAGGAAGGCCTCCGGGGCGTTCTCGATGCCGTCGACCACGGTCTCGTCGTAGGAGATCCGGCCGTCCCGCAGCCAGCCGGCCATCTCCTGGACGAACTGCTCGCGCAGGTGCCCGTGGTCGCCGACCAGGAAGCCGCGCAGGGTGAGCCGCTTGCCGATGAGCAGCGCCAGGTTGCGCGGCGCGGCCGGCGGCTCGGTGGCGTTGTACTGCGCGATCATGCCGCAGATCGCGGCGCGGCCGTGCAGTTTCATGGCCCCGATGGCGGCCTCCAGGTGCTCGCCGCCGACGTTGTCGAAGTAGACGTCGATGCCGTCCGGGGCGGCGGCGCGGAGCTGGTCGCGGACCGGGCCGTCGTGGTAGTCGAACGCGGCGTCGAAGCCGAGAGCCCGCAGCCGTTCGACCTTGGCCGGGGAGCCGGCGCTGCCGATCACCCGGGCGGCGCCGCGCAGCTTGGCGATCTGCCCGACCATGCTGCCGACCGCGCCGGCCGCGCCGGAGACGAAGACCGTCTCGCCCGGCTTCATGGCGGCCACGTCGAGCAGCCCGGCGTACGCGGTCAGCCCGGTCATGCCGAGCACGCCCAGGTAGGCGGTGACCGGCGCCAGGTCCGGGTCGACCGTCCGCGCGCCCTTGGCGTCGACCAGCGCGTACTCCCGCCAGCCCAGGCCGTGCAGCACGATGTCGCCGGGCGCGAAGCCCTCGGCCTCGCTGGCCACCACCTCGCCGACGGCGCCGCCGTCGAGCGGGGCGTCGAGCGCGAACGGCGGCACGTACGACTTGACGTCGTTCATCCGCCCGCGCATGTACGGGTCGACCGACATGAACCGGTTGCGGACCACGAGCTGACCCGGCCCCGGGGTGGGCACCTCGGTGGTGACCAGCCGGAAGTTGTCGGCGGTCGGCCAGCCCTGCGGCCGGGAGGCCAGGTGGATCTCCCGGTTGGCCGTCATCGGGCGTCCCGGACGGTCAGCGTGACCTCGATGTTGCCCCGGGTCGCGTTGGAGTACGGGCAGACCTGGTGGGCCGCCTCGACCAGCTGCTGAGCGGCGGACCGCTCGACGGCGGGCAGGTCGACCACCAGGGTGACCGCGAGGCCGTAGCCGCCGCTGCCGTTCGGGCCGATGCCGACCTCGGCCTCGACGACGGAGTTCGCGACGTCCGCCCGGGCCTTGCGGGCGACCAGGCGCAGCGCCGAGTGGAAGCAGGCGGCGTAGCCGGCCGCGAAGAGCTGCTCCGGGTTGGTCGCGCCGCCGGCGCCGCCCATCTCCTTCGGCACGGCCAGGTCCAGGTCGAGGCCGCCGTCGGAGGTGCGGACGTGGCCGTCCCGGCCGTCGCCGGTGGCCTGCGCGGACGCGGTGTAGAGCACCTGCATGGTGGTCACTGCTCCTTCTGTCGGTGGATCGTCTCGGTGACCCGGGTGAGGGTGTCGCGAAGGGCGACCAGCTCGGCCTCGGTGAGGCCGGTGGCGCAGGCCACCTGGCGCGGCACCTCGTTCATCCGCTCCCGCAGGGCCCGGCCCTGCGGGGTGAGGCCGACCTCGACCCGGCGCTCGTCGGCAGCCGAGCGGGTGCGCACCACCAGGCCGGCCGCCTCCAGCCGCTTGAGCAGCGGGGAGAGCGTGCCGGAGTCGAGCCGGAGGCGCGCGCCGAGTTCGGAGACGGTGGGGGCGTCGTCGCCGCGCTCCCAGAGCACCAGCAGCACGAGGTACTGCGGGTAGGTCAGGCCGTGCGCGTCGAGGATGGGCCGGTAGACGTCGGTGAGGGCGCGCGACGCCGCGTAGAGGGCGAAGCACACCTGCCGGCGCAGCACCAGATCATCGGTCACGGGCAAACCGTAGCGTCCAATTGAGTTGTGCACAACTGATCGGGCCGCGAGGTGGCCGCCGCCACAGCTCCGGGCCGGCCGTCAGCGGTCGCCGAGCCACGCCTCCAGCTCGACCTCGACCAGGTGGTCCGGGTCGATGAGCCCGGCCACCACGACCATGGTGGCCACCGGGCGGACCGCCCCGAACACCGCGTTGTGGGCCCGGCCCACCTCGTCGGCGTACACGCGGTCGGTCACGTACATCCGGGTGCGCACCACGTCGGCCGGCCCGGCGCCGACCTCGGCGAGCGCGTCCAGGCCGATCCGGATCGCCTGGGCGGTCTGCGCGGCGGCGTCGCCGACGTGGGCCACCCGGCCGTCCACCGTGGAGGTGCAGCCCGCCGTGATCGCCGACTGCCCGGCCCGGACCACCCGGCTGTAGCCGTAGAGCGCCTCCCAGGGGCCGCCCGACCCGAGCCGGGTGACGGCGGCGTCACCCGGCCGCTCCGGCTCAGTGCGGGAGTCGTCGCCCGCGACGGCGGTCACTCCCCGGCCCGCAGGGTGGCGAGCGCCTCGGCCACGGTGAACGCCCCGGCGTAGAGCGCCTTGCCGGCGATCACACCCTCCACGCCCACCGCCTCCAGCGCGGACAGCGCGCGGAGGTCGTCCAGGGTGGAGACGCCGCCGGAGGCGATCACCGGCGCGTCGGTGCGGGCGCAGACCTCGCGCAGCAGGTCGAGGTTGGGCCCGCGCATGGTGCCGTCCTTGGTGATGTCGGTGACCACGTACCGGGCCGCGCCGGCCTTGTCCAGCCGGGCCAGCACCTCGTAGAGGTCACCGCCGTCGCGGGTCCAGCCGCGCGCCGAGAGGGTACGGCCGCGCACGTCCAGCCCGATGGCCACCCGGTCGCCGTACTCGCCGCACACCCGGTCGCACCACTCCGGGTCCTCCAGCGCCGCCGTGCCGATGTTGACCCGGGCGGCGCCGGTGCCCAGGGCCGCCTCCAGCGACTCGTCGTCCCGGATGCCCCCGGAGAGCTCGACCTTCACGTCGAGCTGGCGGACCACCTCGGCCAGCAGGTGCGCGTTGGTGCCCCGGCCGAACGCCGCGTCGAGGTCGACCAGGTGGATCCACTCCGCCCCGTCCGACTGCCAGGCGAGGGCGGCCTCCAGCGGATCCCCGTACGCGGTCTCGCTGCCGGCGGCGCCCTGGACCAGCCGGACGGCCTGGCCGTCGGCGACGTCCACGGCGGGCAACAGGGTGAGGCTCACAGGTCTTCTCCTCGCATCTTCAACGACGGTCCAGGGCGATCACCACGACCGCGGGCAGGACCAGCAGCAACAACACGACCAGCGCCAGCCGCAGCGCCAGGTCGTCCACGAAATTCCAGATGCCGGCCACCGCCGCGCCGGTGAGCAGCACGATCGCCGCCCGCTCGCCCCGGCTGTGCCGGCGCAGCCGCCCGGTGCGGCCCCGCCGCACCGAGGGCGTCAACCGGCGTACGACGGCACGCCGCCGGTCCCGGCGCGCCACCCGGCGGGCACGGACGGCCCGTTCCCGCTCCAGCTCGGCCTGGCGCGCCTCCCGCCGCCGGGCCCGCTCCTTACTCAAGTGTGCCGAGCCAGTTGCGCAGCAGAGCGGCGCCCGTGTCGGCCGACTTCTCCGGGTGGAACTGGGCCGCCGACAGGGCGCCCCGCTCGACCCCGGCCACGAAGTCCGCGCCGTGGTGGGCGGTGGTGACGGTGGCCCCGGCGGCGGCCAGTGCGCTCGGCGCGGTCACCCCGTAGGAGTGGACGAAGTAGAACCGCGCGTCGGCCGGCAGGCCGGCGAAGAGCACCGAGCCGGCCGGGGCCTGCACGGTGTTCCAGCCCATGTGCGGCAGCCGCGGCGCGGGCAGCCTGGTCACCCCGCCGGGCAGCAGCCCGAGCCCCTTGGTGACCACGCCGTGCTCGTCGCCGTGCTCGAAGAGCACCTGCATGCCGACGCAGATGCCGAGCACCGGGCGGCCCGCGGCGACCCGGTCGGCGATGACCGGGCCGGCGCCCAGCGCCTCGATCCCGGCCATGCACGCGGCGTACGCGCCGACGCCCGGCACCACCAGTCCGTCGGCCTCGGCGGCGGCGGTCAGGTCGGCGGTGACGGTCACGTCGGCGCCGACCCGTGCCAGGGCGCGCTCGGCCGAGCGCAGGTTGCCCGACCCGTAGTCGAGCACCACGACCCGCCGGCTCACGCGCCCTCCCCCGGCAGCAGCCAGAGCAGCCCACCGGCGGTGGCCAGCACGGCCAGCAGCCCGGTGACCACCACGGCGCCCCGGCCGGCGCCCTGCTTGTACAGCGACCAGGTGCCGCCCACCAGCACCCCGGCCAGGATCAGCAGCAACGTCGGCAGCACCCGCATCAGCGCCACCCTTCATTCGCGACCGCGGTACTCCGCTGCGCCGCGTTCCTCGCGCTCATCAGAGCGCGCCCTTCGTGCTGGGGATCGCGCCGGCGGCCCGCGGGTCGATCGAGGTGGCCTCGCGCAGCGCCCGGGAGACCGCCTTGAACTGGGCCTCGACCACGTGGTGGGCGTCCGGGTGGCCGCCGGGCCGGGCCGCGCGCAGCACGTCCACGTGCAGCGTGACCCGGGCCGCCTGACCGAACGACTCCCAGATGTGCCGGGTCATGCTGGTCGCGTAGACCGGCCCGATGTACGGCGCGAGCAGCGGCTCGTCGTGCACCACGTACGGCCGGCCGGACAGGTCGACGGCGGCCCGGACCAGCACCTCGTCCATGGGGACGGTGGCCGAGCCGTATCGCCGGATGCCGGCCTTGTCGCCCAGCGCCTGGTCGAACGCGGCGCCCAGGGCGAGCGCGGTGTCCTCCATGGTGTGGTGGGCGTCGATCTCGAGGTCGCCGACGGTGTGGACGGTCAGGTCGAAGCCGCCGTGCCGGGCGATCTGGTGGAGCATGTGGTCGTAGAAGCCGACGCCCGTCTCGATGTCGGCCTTGCCGGTGCCGTCGAGGTCGATCTCGACGAGGACCTTGGTCTCCTTGGTGATCCGCTCCACCCGGGCGGTCCGGCTCATGACAGCTTCTCCATTGCAGACAGAAAGGCGTCGGTCTCGGCGGGGGTGCCGGCGGTGACCCGCAGCCAGCCCGGCAGGCCGACGTCGCGGACCAGCACACCGGCGGCGAGCAGCGTGCGCCAGGCGGCGGCCTGGTCGACGGCTCCGGGTCGGGGCGCGGCGTCAGACGCGCCGAGCCGGAGTTGTCGGTCGCCGCCGACCTCGAAGAGCACGAAGTTGGCGTCGCTGTCGGCCACCCGGTGCCCGCGTGCGCGCAGCTCGGCCACGATCCGGTCGCGCTGCTCCATGATCGCGCTGACCGTGCCGAGCAGGGCGTCGCGGTGGGCCAGCGCCGCGCGGGCGGCGGCCTGGGTGAGCGCCGAGAGGTGGTACGGCAGCCGGACCAGCTGCACGGCCTGCACCACGGCCGGGTCGGCGGCCAGGTAGCCGAGCCGGCCGCCGGCGAAGCCGAACGCCTTGCTCATGGTGCGGGTGACCACGAGCCGGGGGTGCCCGGGCAGCACGGCCAGCGCGCTGACCGTGCCCGGCCGGGCGAACTCGGCGTACGCCTCGTCGACGACCACCATGCCGGGCGCCTCGGCCAGCACGGCGGCGACCACGGCCGGGTCGAGCGCCGTGCCGGTCGGGTTGTTCGGCGAGCAGAGGAAGACCACGTCGGGCCGGTGCGCCCGGACCTGGGCGACCGCGTCGGCAACGGTCAGCCCGAAGTCCGCGTCGCGGGCGCCCGGGATCCAGGCCGTGCCGGTGCCGAGCGCCAGCAGCGGGTGCATCGAGTACGCCGGGGTGAAGCCCAGCACGGTACGGCCGGGCCCGCCGAACGCCTGGAGCAGCTGCTGCTGGATCTCGTTGGAGCCGTTGGCCGCCCACACCTGGTCGGCGGTGAGCCCGTGGCCGAGATAGTCGGCGAGGTCGGCGCGGAGCGCCACGGCGTCCCGGTCGGGGTAGCGGTTGAGGTCGCGCAGCTCGGCCGCGACGGCCTTGCCGATCGCCTCGACCACCGGCTCGGGCACCGGGTAGGAGTTCTCGTTGGTGTTCAGCCGCACCGGCACGTCGAGCTGCGGGGCGCCATAGGGCGACAGCCCCCGCAGGTCGTCGCGGATCGGCAGGTCGTCGAGGGTGGTCACGGGGTCTCCCCCGGGAAGCGGGCGCTGACCGCCTGGCCGTGCGCCGGCAGGTCCTCGACTCCGGCCAGGGTGACCACGTGCGGGGCCACCTCGCGCAGCGCCTCCCGCGTGTACTCCACGAGGTGGATGCCGCGCAGGAAGGACTGCACCGACAGGCCGGAGGAGTGCCGGGCGCAGCCGCCGGTGGGCAGCACGTGGTTGGACCCGGCGCAGTAGTCGCCGAGCGACACCGGCGACCAGGCGCCCACGAAGACGGCGCCGGCGTTGCGCACCCGCAGCGCCCACTCGCGGGCGTCCTCGGTCTGGATCTCCAGGTGCTCGGCCGCGTACGCGTCGACCACCCGCAGCCCGGCTTCGAGGTCGTCGACGAGGACCACGCCGCTCTGCTCACCGTGCAGCGCGGTGCCGATCCGGTCGGCGTGCTTGGCGGCCGGCACCTGCCGGGCCAGCTCGGCGTCGACCGCGTCGGCGAGCGCCGTCGACGGGGTGACCAGCACGCTCGCCGCGAGGGGGTCGTGCTCGGCCTGGCTGATCAGGTCGGCGGCGACGTGCGCCGGGTCGGCGGTGTCGTCGGCCAGGATGGCGATCTCGGTGGGCCCGGCCTCGGCGTCGATGCCGACCACGCCGCGCAGCAGCCGCTTGGCGGCGGTGACCCAGATGTTGCCCGGGCCGGTGATCATGTCGACGGGCTCGCAGCGCTCGGCGCCCACCGGGTCGACGGTCGCGCCGTACGCCAGCATGGCCACCGCCTGGGCGCCGCCGACCGCGTAGACCTCGTCGACGCCGAGCAGCGCGCAGGCGGCGAGGACCCGCTGGTCGGGCAGGCCGCCGTTGTCCTTCTGCGGCGGGCTGACCACCACCAGCGAGCGGACCCCGGCCGCCTGGGCGGGAACCACGTTCATGACCACGGTCGACGGGTACATGGCCAGGCCGCCGGGGACGTAGAGGCCGACCCGGTCGACCGGCACCCAGCGCTCGGTCACCGTGCCGCCCGGCACCACCTGGGTGGTGTGGTCGACACGGCGCTGGTCGGCGTGCACCTTGCGGGCCCGCGTGATCGACTCCAGCAGCGCCGCGCGGACCTGCGGGTCGAGGGTGTCCTCGGCCGCGCGGATCACCTCGACCGGCACCCGCAGCCGCTCCGGGGAGACGCCGTCGAACCGCTCGCTCGCCTCGCGGATCGCCGGGTATCCATGCTCCCGGACCGCCTCCACGAGGGGGCGGATCCGCTCGACGGCCACGGAGACGTCGAGTTGGGCACGGGGCAGCAGGCGGCGCGGGTCACGGGCCCCACCGCGCAGGTCGATCCGGTTCAACACCCTTGCGAGTCTAGGCCGCCGGCCCGCACCCCGGCCGGAGCCGCCCGTACGCCGGGACGGTGAGCCGGGACACGCCCCCGGGACGAGATCGGGATACGCTCGATCACGTGACCGCACGGCTGCCGGTTTTCCCGCTCGGGACGGTCCTCTTCCCGGGGCTGGTCCTCCCACTGCACATCTTCGAGGAGCGCTACCGGGCGCTGGTGCGCCACCTGGTCGGGCTGCCCGAGGGCGCGCCACGCGAGTTCGGGGTGGTGGCGATCCAGGCCGGCTGGGAGGTCGCGCCGGCCGGGCCCCCGGGCCGGCCGGGGCCGGTCGGCGGCGACGTCACCCTGCACGAGGTGGGCTGCACCGCCGAGCTGCGGCAGGTCACCGAGCTGGCCGACGGCGGGTTCGACATCGTCACGGTGGGGCGGCGGCGGTTCCGCATCGCCGGGGTCGACGACGCCGCCGCGCCCTACCTCACCGCCGAGGTCGAGTGGCTGCCCGAGCCGACCGGCAGCGACGAGGTGGCGGACCTGCTGGCCGCCCGGGTGATCTCGGTCTTCCGGCAGTACCTGGGCCTCGTCCGGCCGGACCCGCAGGAGATCTCCGAGCAGCTGCCGGAGGATCCGACGGTGCTGTCGCACCTGGTCGCCGCGACCGCGGCGCTGACCGTCGACGACCGGCAGCGGCTGCTCGCCATCGACGACACCGCCGGCCGGCTCCGGGCCGAGCTGCGGCTGCTCCACCGGGAGACGGCCCTGCTGCGCGAGGTCCGGGCGGTCCCCGTGCCGCTCAGCGAGCTGGCTGGTCCCCCGGCGCCGAACTGATCCCCGGCCCGCCCGGCGCCCAGCCGCCGTCCCACTCCGGCTCCGGCCGCAGCGAGGGCCACCTCGACCAGCCGGCCAGCAGGGTGTACGTCACGGCCGCGCCGAACGCCGCCAGCAGCAGGTTGCCGTGCGGCACGGGCAGCGGCCCGTACCAGTCGACGCCACCGGCGCGCAGGTCGGCGGGCTTGGTGAAGTCGGTCCCGGGGGGCGCGGTGTCCAGCAGCCGCTGGTAGGTGCCGAGGCCGATCCGGCGGCCGACCTGCCAGGCCACGACCGCCGCGCCGAGGCCGCCGAGCGCCCCGGCGACCAGGCCGGCGGGGCCGCGCCGCCGGCGCAGCACCACCCACAGGGCGATCGCGGCGAGCACGCCGAAGCCGAGCCCGAGCAGGCTGAACCAGCCGTCCGCGGCGATCGGCTGCTCCGGCTGCGGGGTGGCGTACACGGCGCCCTCGTCGGTCATCTGCACCGGCGTGCCGGGTGCCGCCAGCGACCAGAGCAGGCCCAGCGGCGCGCCGAGCACGGTCAGCAGCAGCGCCGCGGCGAGGGCGGTCCCGGCGGCCCGGCCCCCGCCCCGCCGGGTGGCGGACGGCGCGCCGGGCACGGCGCCCACGACGCCCGGGTAGCCGGCGAGCGGGTCCGCGCCGGGCGCGGTGACCGGGGTGCCGGCCGGCACCGGCAGGCCGCCGGGCCAGCCGGGCACGTCCTCCCCGCTGCTCGGGGAGCGGTCGGGCCGCTCTCCCGGGTCCGGGGCCCCGTGGGGCGGGGCGGCGTCGGTGGGCCGGTCGGGGCGCGGGGAGCTGTCCGCGCCGGCGGGCGGGCGGCCCGCGTCGCCGGGCCCGCCGGCGGCCCGCTCGGGATCAGGGGTGTCCGGACTCACCCGGTGATCCTCTCAGGCGACGGGGCGGCGCGGGGCGGCGGTGGCGGTCAGCGGGTGAACGGTTCCAGCATCACGGCGGCCGCCTTGAGCCAGCCCTGCCGGGTCTCCGCCTGGAGCTGGTGGTACTCGATCGAGGAGCCGGTCTCCAGCGCCGGGTCGTAGGGCACCACGGCCACGGCCCGGGTCCGGGTGGCGAAGTGCCGCTCCAGGTCGTCCTGGAGGGCGGTGCGACCGGGGGTGGGGCAGGAGATGAGGGTGACCGCGTTGTCGGCGAGCTCGCCCATGCCCTCCTCGTGCAGCAGGTCGAGCATCCAGTCCGCGCTGAACGCGGCGTCCTCGCGGGGCACCGTGGTCACCACGAGCTGGTCGGCGGCCTGCATGACGGTGCGCCAGTTGGGGCTCTCGACGTTGTTGCCGGTGTCCACGCAGACCACGTCGTGGGTGCGGCGCAGCAGCTCCAGCACGCGCTTCACGGTGAACTGGTCCAGCCGCTGGGCGAAGCGCGGGCTCTCCTCGCCGGCCAGCACGTCGTACGAGCCGTCGGAGGCGTGCCGCAGGTAGTCGTCGAGGTGCTCCAGGAGGGTGGCGTCCTCCAGGATCTCGATCTGCGCCAGGTCGTGGATCAGGTGCCGGATGGTGCGGGCGTGCCGGGCGCTGCCGGCGCGCAGGCCCAGGGTGCCGCGCAGCTCGTTGTCGTCCCAGGCGAGCACCCCGCGCCCCCGGACGCTGCCCACGGTGGCGGCGGCGAGCACGGTCGCGGTGGTCTTGTGCACCCCGCCCTTCGGGTTGGCGAAGGCGAGCACCCGGGGCCCGCCCAGCTCCCGGCGGAGCACCCCGGCCGCCCGTTCCAGGTCGGTCTCCGGCTCCGGCGCGCGCCACTCCACCCGGGCCGGCTCGATCCGCGCGGGCTCGATCCGCGCCGGGTAGCCCTCGGCCGGCGCCGGGTGGCCGGGGGCGAGCGGGGCCGGCTCGGGGGCGGGGTGGGTCTCCGGCCGGTAGCGGCCCCGGTCCAGCAGCGCGTAGCGGGACTCCGCCGGGGCCGGGTCGGGCTGGTAGCCGCCGTCGAGCAGGGCGTAGCGGGACTCGACCGAGGCGGTGCCCCGGCCGCGTGCCTGCGGCTCCGGATAGCTCGGCTCGGGCGGGCGGACCGGCTCGGCCCGCCAGGCCGGCTCGGCGCGGGGCTCCAGCTCGCCGCGCCAGGACGGCTCGGCGCGGGGCTCCAGCTCGCCGCGCCAGGACGGCTCGGCGCGGGGCTCCAGCTCGGCGCGGTAGGACGGCTCGGCGCGGGCGTCCGGCTCACCGCGGTAGGACGGCTCGGCGCGGTAGGCGGGCTCGGCCCGGTAGGCGGGCTCGCCGCCGTGGCGCGGGTCGGCCCGGTAGGCCGGCTCCACCCGGTAGGTCGCCTCGGCGCGGTAGGCCGGCTCGGCGCCGAAGGACCCGTCGGCGGGGCGGACGACGGCCTGCGCCCGGCCCGTCCAGCCGGTGCCGGCGGCGCGCCGGGGCAGCGGCTCCGGGGGCGGTGGGGGCTCCTCGGCGCGGTGGTCGGTGTCGGGGTGCTCCGCGCCGCGACCGCCGAGCCGGGCCCGGTCGAGCAGCGCCCGCCACCGTGGTGCCGGCTCAGACTGCCGACCCCAGCCGGTTTCGCTGCCGTCCAAGGCCTCGCCCCTCCCCCAGCCCATCGATCTCCGCCTGACAGGCTACGAACGAAACCCTATTCGGACCACACCCCGGTTCGCACATCCCCCGGTGGCCCTCCTCACCGCCCGGCCGGACCGTACGCCACCCACCACCGCGTCTCAGGAGGTGGGAGCCGGATTGGGCGGTCCCGCCCCGGCGGCGGGCCGGCCGGTGGCCGGTGAGGATCCGGTCACCGTCGGTGCGGATTCCGACGAATCGGCCATACCAGGGCTCGGCGCGAGCCCGGTGTCGGCCGGCGGCCGGGCCACGTCCCGCTGCTCCGGCAGCGGCGGGGTGAACACCGTGCGGTCCAGCCGGGTCACCTCCGGGGCGGGGTCGACCGCGCGGACCCCGGACCGGGCGGCCAGCGCCCGCAGGGTGTCCGGGGCGTCCCGCACCACGGCGGCGTACACGCAGGCGCAGGCCGCCCGGTAGCCGGCCGCCTCCCGCGCCGCCACGTCGGCCCCGGTGTCGTACACCCGGCGCAGCCCGGGGTCGGCGGTGGCCGCGGGGGCGGCGGCGCGGGCCCGGTAGTCGGCGGCCTCCCGGTCCTTGCGCACGGCCACCTCGGCCATGCCGGCGACCACGTCGTCCGGGACGCGCAGCGCGGCGATGCGGACGATCTCGGTCTGCCGCCCGGGCACCGGCACCCGGGCCAGCACGGCGGAGACCGGGGCGCCGCCGAGCGCCGTGGCCACCTGCGCCGGCGTCAGGTACGCGCCGAACGAGACCAGGGCGTAGCTGCCGGGCGCCGGGGCGTCGAGCCGGGCGAGTTCGTCGGCGGCGGCGCGCAGGTAGGCCGGGACGGACGCGCCGTCGGCCACGCCGACCCGGGTCACCTCGCCCACCGTCTGGTCCCCCACCGGCCGGTCCCGCCGCTGGGCGACGGCGACCACCAGCACCACCAGCGCGCAGGCCAGGGCCAGCCAGGTGAGCGCGGCGGAGCGCGACCGGCGCGGCGGCTCGGTGTCGGTGCTCATCGGCGGGTCAGTCGCCGAGGATCTCCAGCGCCCGGGCGAGGTCGTCCGGGTATTCGCTGACGAAGGTGACCTCGTCGCCCGTGCGCGGGTGCGCGAAGCTCAGCGAGCGGGCGTGCAGCCACTGCCGGCTCAGCCCGAGCCGGGCGGACAGGGTCGGGTCGGCGCCGTAGGTGAGGTCGCCCACGCAGGGGTGCCGCAGCGTCGAGAAGTGCACCCGGATCTGGTGGGTACGCCCCGTCTCCAGCCGCACGTCGAGCAGGCTGGCCGCGGGGAACGCCTCGAGCGTGTCGTAGTGGGTGATGCTCGGCTTGCCGCCGGAGACCACCGCCCAGCGGTAGTCGTGGTGCGGGTGCCGGTCGATCGGGGCGTCGATGGTGCCGCGCAGCGGGTCCGGGTGGCCCTGCACCACGGCGTGGTAGCGCTTCTCCACCTCGCGGTACTTGAACGCCCGCTTCAACGCGGTGTACGCCTGCTCGCTCTTGGCGACCACCATGATCCCGGTGGTGCCCACGTCGAGCCGGTGCACCACGCCCTGCCGCTCGGCCGCGCCGCTGGTGGAGATCCGGTGGCCGATGCCCGCGAGCCCGCCGATCACGGTGGGGCCGGTCCAGCCCGGGCTGGGGTGGGCCGCCACCCCGACCGGCTTGTCCACCACCACGATGTCGTCGTCGGCGTAGACCACGGTGAGGCCGGGCACGGCCTGCGGCACCACGGTCGGCGGGGCGGCCGGCGCGGGCAGCGTGACCTCCAGCCAGGAGCCCGCCTTGACCTTGTGGGAGTTGGGCCGGACCGTGCCGTCGACCAGCGCGTCCCCGGCGTCGACCAGCGCCGCCGCGGCCGTGCGGGACAGCCCGAAGAGCCGGGACACGGCCTGGTCCAGCCGCATGCCGTCGAGCCCGTCCGGGACGGGCAGGGAGCGGTGGTCGCCGCCGGCGGCGAAGGCGGAGGTCACGCGGCCTCCCGCTGCCCGGCGGGGGTCTGCTCGCCGGACCGCTCGGCGGTGGCCCGGGAGCCGTCCCGCTGCCGGCCGGTCAGCTCCAGGAACACGGCCAGCAGCACGCCGCACACCAGCGAGCTGTCGGCCAGGTTGAACACCGGCCAGACCTGCCCGTACGGGTCGAAGAGGCTGACCATGTCGACCACGTGGCCGACGAAGTGCCCGGGGGCCCGGAAGATCCGGTCGGTGAGGTTGCCCAGCGCCCCGCCCAGCACGAGCCCGAGCGACACGGCCCAGGGCAGCGACCGCAGCCGCAGCGCCATCCAGGCGATCCAGGCGACCACGCCGATGGTGATCAACGGGAAGACCCAGGTGTGGTCGGAGCCGATGCTCCACGCGGCGCCGCTGTTGCGGGTCAGGCTGAGATAGACGGCGCCGCCGAGCAGCGACACCGGGCCCCGCCCGGTCAGCTCCGACAGCGCGAGTTGCTTGGTGACCAGGTCGGCGACGAGCGAGGCCAGGGCCACGCCGAGCAGCAGGCCGGTCGCCTTGCGGCGGGGCGTGCCGGTGCCCGGCTCGGCGGTGCCGGACCCGGCGGGCGGTGCTGCGGTCATCTGCTCCCCATCGACGCTCGCGACGGTGGCGGTCACCGTCTGCCGTTCGGCCGCCGGGGAAGGGACGTCAGCGCCGCTCCTCCAGCTGCTTGCAGCTCACGCAGAGGGTGGCCGACGGGAAGGCGGCGAGCCGCTCCACCGGGATCGGGTTGCCGCACCGCTCACACCAGCCGTAGCCACCCTCGTCGAGCCGCTCCAGCGCGCGCTCGACCTGCGTGATCCGTTCCTTGATGCTGTTGGCGAGTGAGATCTCCTGCTCGCGCTCGAACGTCTTGGTGCCGGTGTCGGCCTGGTCGTCCCCGGCCGAGTCGGTCAGCCGGTCGCGCTGCAGCTCGGTGATCTCGCTCAGCGTCTGATCGTACTCGGCGTTGAGCTCGTCCCGTCGTGCCGCCAGGGCGGCCCGGATCTTCTCGGTCTCCGCGGCGCTGCGGGTGGCCTTCGCCACCGGCTTGCGGCCGGCGGTCCTGGTGTCGGCTGGCTTCGCCATCGTCAGCTCCCTCAGCCGCGTACCGCGGCGGTCAACGTGCCTGGGCGGGGATCGCCGCTACGGCGTCCCCGGGTACAGAACGGGCGCGCGGCAGCCAGGCCGCGCACTCCGGAGGGTGGCAAGAATACGGAACGTATCGGCGTCCGACAACGTGCCGCACCGTCGCACCGCGTTTCAGCCCCGAACAGCCACCAATTGGGGCAAAGGGAACGCTAGCAGATCAGCCGGTCCGGTCCTCGCCGTACTCGCCAAACCACCGGGCCAGTCGACCCCGGCGGCTCACCGCCCGCAGCCGGCGCTCCGCCTCGTCCCGCACCTCCGCGGTGGCCACGATGAGCAGGCTGTCCCCGACCTTGAGCCGGGTGTCCGGGCCGGGCACGAAACCGGCGCCGTCGCGCAGCACCAGCGTCACCGAGGCGCCCACCGGCAGCCGCAGCTCGTCCACGTGCACCCCGCCGAGCCGGGAGCCCGGCGGCACCTCCAGCTGGAGCAGGTCGGCCCGCATCCGCTCCAGCGGGGCCGTCTCCAGCAGGATCTCGGCGGCCTCGGCCGGCGCGGTCACCCGGAGCCGGCGGGCCGCCGGCGCCAGGGTCCCGGCCTGGAGCAGCGTGAAGATCACCACCAGCACGAAGACCGCGTCGAAGAGCCGGTCGGCGCCCGGCACCCGCAGCGAGAGCGGGATGGTGGCCAGCACGATCGGCACCGCGCCCCGCAACCCGGCCCAGGAGAGGAACAACTGCTCGCGCAACCCGATCCGGAACGGCAGCGCCGAGACCGCCACCGACAGCGGCCGGGCGAGCAGCAGCAGGGCCAGCCCGGTGACCACCGCCGGCAGCACCGCCGCGTCCAGCCGGCTCGGCGAGACCAGCAGGCCGAGCAGCACGAACAGGCCGATCTGGGCCAGCCAGGCCAGCCCGTCGGCGAAGCCCAGGATGGCCTGCCGGTGCGGCAGCCGGGCGTTGCCGAGCAGCACGCCGGTCACGTAGACGGCGAGGAAGCCGGAGGCGTGCAGCACCGAGCCGGCCGCGTACGCCAGGACCGTGAAGCCCACCACCGCGATCGGGTAGAGGCCGGCGGACGGCAGGGCGGCCCGGCGCAGCACGTACCGGCCGGTGATGCCGGCGGCCACCCCGACCGCCGCGCCGACGCCCAGCTCGTAGCCGACCAGGAGCACCTCGTACCACCAGGGGTGGGCGGCCTCCACGCCGGCGCGGGACAGCAGCAGCACGAGGATGACGACCGGGGCGTCGTTGATCCCGGACTCGGCCTCCAGGGTGGCCACCAGCCGGGGCGGCAGGCGCAGTCGCCGCAGGGTGGCGAAGACGGCCGCCGCGTCCGTGGAGGAGAGCACCGCGCCGTAGAGCAGCGCCAGCCGCCAGTCCAGGCCGAGCAACAGGTGCACCACCACGCCGACGACCAGGATGCTGACCGCCACGCCGACCGTGGAGAGCGCCGTGGCCAGGCCGAGCACCGGCCGCAGGGTGCTCCACCGGGCGCTCAGCCCGCCCTCCGCGATGATCACGATGAGCGCGCAGAAGCCGAGCACCCGGGTCAGCTCGACGTCGTCGAAGCGGATGCCGAGGCCGGCCTCGCCGATGGCCACCCCGAGCGCCAGGTAGGCCAGGAGACTCGGCACGCCGAGCCGGGTGGAGAACCGCACGGCGCCCACCGCCACGAGCAGGACGGCCGCGCCGACCAGCAGCGCGACATCGAGCCCCGGCGTCATGCCCGGCCCGTCCGGAGGGTCCTCACCCGGCCGATCCGTCGCGGAGGCGCCGGAGCACGTCGGGCAGCCCGGGGGCCGGGTGCGCGACCAGGAAGAGCTTGTCCCGGCTGGCCGCGCCGGCCCGCAGGGAGACCGCCGCCGGCCGGACGCCGAGCGCGTCGGCCAGGGCCCGGCGGGCCGCCTCGGTGGCCCGGCCGTCGACCGCCGGCGCGTTCACCGCCACGACCAGGGCCGGCCCGTGCGGCCCGTCGAACCGGCCGCCGACGCGGGCCCGCGAGGCGCCGGGCTTCACGCGTACGGCGACAGTGAGCGCGTCGTCCATGGTCACCATGATCAGCGCGGCCGGGCCTCGGCGAGCAGCGTGGTCGCCGGTGCGCAGCGACCGCACGGGGTGAAGCCCAGCTCGACCGCCTCGGCGACCGGCAGCGGCTCGTCGGCCCGGCCCACCAGCTGGGCGCAGCCGGGCAGGTGGAAGCGGGGATGGCCGTCGACCACGCGGACCTCGCCGTCGAGCCGGACCAGCCGGGCGACCTCCCCGTCGGTGAGGAACTCGGCGGGCGGGTCACCCTCGAACGGGCCGTCGGGCGCCGGTGACGTGGGCGCGGGCCCGTCGAACGCCGCCTCGGCACGGGACGGCTCGCGCGGCGTGGGCGGTGAGTAGGGCTCGGCCGGCGGATCGAACGCGGCCGCCGGCGCGTAGGGCTCGGGCGGCGAGTACGGGTCGGACGCGGTCGGCGGGTCGGTCACCGGTGGACCGGGTGGTTGCCGCCACCCCGGTCCACCGGTGCCCGTCGTCGACGTGTGGTGCGGGACCGCGAACTCCGGCTCGTCCGGGGACGGGCCGGTCGGCGCGGTCCGGCGGCGCGGCCCGGTCTCCCGGCCCGCCGCTGCCCGGGCGGCGGCCGCCCGGCGGGTGCCCGCCACGAGGGCGACGGCGGCCAGCAGGCTGGTCGCGATCGAGATGATCAGCAGCGGGCTCGACCCACTGGCCAGCCCGGCCACCAGGAGCACGACGGCGACGAGGATGAGCGGGACGCTGGCTGCTGTCACGGCTCACCCCCGGCCGCGTCGTGTCGGTCGTCGGTGCGGTCGGTGGCCGCCGCGGGGACGGCCACCGACGGCGGGATCAGCGGCCGGACTCGAGCGAGCCCGTGCGGCCCCCGCCGTAGGAGCCGGCGAGGCCGGCGGTGGCGAGGCCGTTGCTGCCGCCGGCGGCACGGGTGCCCTCGGAGCGGTTCATCTCGACCTCGAGGCCCTGGCCGCGACCGTCGAGGTCACGCAGCTGGCTCTCCAGGTAGGCCTTGAGCCGGGTGCGGTACTCGCGCTCGAACTGCTTGAGCTCCTCGATGTGCTTCTGCAGCGCGGTGCGCTTGGCGTCCAGGCCGCCCATGGCCTCCTGGTGCCGCTGGCGGGCGTCCCGCTCCAGGGCGTCGGCCTTGGCGCGGGCCTCGCGGGTGACCTCCTCGGCCTTGGAACGGGCCTCGGAGAGCAGCTGGTCGGCCTCGCGCCGGGCGTCGGACACGTGGTCGTCGGCGGTGCGCTGGGCCATCATGAGCACCCGCAGCGCCTGCTGCTCGCCGTCGGCGGCGGAGGTCGCCGGGCCACCCTGGGCGCGGACCTGCTCGAGCTCGGCCTGCATCGCCCGTGCCGCCTGCTCGGCGGCCGCCTTGTCGCGCTGCACCCGGTCGAGCTGGGCCTTGACGTCGTTGAGCTCCGCCGCGAGGCGGGCGTCGCCGCCGGGGCCGGCGGGAGCCCCGCCCCGACCGCCGCGCTCCACCTGGGCGCGCAGCTCGTTGTTCTCCTCGATCAGACGGGCAAGCTCGCGCTCGACCTCGTCCAGGAAGGCGTCGACCTCCTCCTCGTCATACCCCCGCTTGCCGATCGGCGGCTTTTTGAAGGCGACGTTGTGGACGTCGGCCGGGGTCAGCGGCATCGAAACTCCTCGGGTCAGTTGCGGCCGCGAAAGCGCTCTGGTCAGGCAAAGGCCAGGATCAGGCGCCTAAACACGAACTCCATCAGCACGAACAGGATAACCAGGAGCACAAGGGAGGCCAGGTCGATGCTCACGGTACCAATTCGCAGTGGTGGGATCACACGCCTCAACGCTCGCAGGGGCGGATCAGTGACGCTCCACACGACTTCCAATCCTGCCGATGCTCCACGGCCCGGTTGCCAGCGGCGACCGTAGGCCAGAACGGCGCCGAGGACAAATCGGGCCAAAAGCACAAGCAGGAAGAAATACAGGAGCAGATAGAGCACCTGGAACAGGATCGACAACACGGCAGGCGAGTCCCTCGGTCGCGCGGGCTAGCTCAGGCTGAAAAAGCCGCCCTCAGCGATCTTGGCCTTGTCCTCCGCGGTGACCTGGACGTTGGCCGGTGAGAGCAGGAACACCCGGTTGGTCACGCGCTCGATCGTACCGCGCAGGCCGAACGCGAGCCCGGCAGCGAAGTCGACCAGACGGCGGGCGTCCGCCTCGTCCATCTCGGTGAGGTTGATGATCACCGGCACGCCGTCGCGGAAGTGCTCACCGATGGTGCGCGCCTCGCGGTAGGTCGTCGGGTGCAGCGTGGTGATCTGGTAGCGCTGCTCGTCCTCGGGCACCACGGCCCGCTCGCGCGGCTGGGCCTGCGGCGCCAGGGCGAGGTTGTCCCGGGTGTGGTAGGTCAGCGCGCCGGAGGTCTCGCCCGCGCCGGAGCGGGTGATCGACCGGACGCTGGACCGCTCGGTCCGCTCCGGCCGCTCCACCTCGGCACGGTCGGTCTCGACGGCGCGGCTCGACGCGCGCTCGGTCAGCCGGCCGCGGTCGCCCGTCCGCCCACGGGTCGCCGGCGGCTCCTCGGACTCGTCGTCCTCGTCGTCGGCGAACTCCTCCGCGTATCGGCTCGACCGGTAGCGCGACTCGCGGTAGCCACCCTTGTCGTAGCCACCGTCGTCGTACGCCCGCTCATCGTCCTCCTCGACGAGACCGAGCCAGACCCCCGCCTTGCGCAGTGCACCCATCCCCGCGCCCTTCCGTCCGCCGTGCGGCACGCGCCCCCGTGCCGTGTCGCTTGATCACGAGTGGACAACGATGCCCACCGGACCGGATCGGCAATCCCCGGGCGAGCGATTCGCGGTCCGCTCGCCACGGCCCCCGGCTACGGGAATGCCGTTCCTGAACAACACTGATGTAATTTGCTTCTTTCGCGGTCAGGCTACCGCAGCGTGGGGCGCATTCCGAGCAACGCGCTGCCGACGCGGACATGTGTCGCGCCGTATCCGATCGCGATTTCCAGATCGCCGCTCATTCCCGCGGAGAGCACCGTCGCGCCGGGATGGTCGGCGCGGAATCGCGCCGCCACCTCGGCCAGCCGGCCGAACGCCCGCTCCGGTTCCCAACCCAGCGGGGCGACCGCCATGAGGCCGGCGAGCCGCAACGCGCCGGCTCCGGCCACCGCCGCGGCCACCGCACCGAGGCCCCGGTCCGGGTCGGCCGCGTCCGGCAGCGCACCGCCGCGTACCGGATCGCCGTCGACGCTCACCTGCACGAGCACGTCCAGCGGCCGGTCCCGGGCGGCGGTCGCCGCGCCGTCCAGAGCGGTCGCCAGCCGCACGCTGTCGACCGACTGGACCACGTCGGCGTAGCGGACCACCGAGCGGGCCTTGTTGCGCTGGAGCTGGCCGATGAAGTGCCAGCGCGGCACGGCACCGGCGGCGGCCGCCTCGGCGGCCTTCGGTGCGGCCTCCTGGTCGCGGTTCTCCCCCACGTCGGTCACCCCGAGCCCGGCCAGCGCGACCACGTCGGCGGCCGGGTACGTCTTGGTCACCGCGACCAGCGTGACCTCGCCCCGGTCCCGGCCCGCCGCCGCACAGGCGTCGGCGATGCGGGCCCGGACCCGGGCGAGGCCGGCCGCGAGCTCGGCGCGACGGTCGGGTCGCACCGTGGTCGGTGAATCGGTCATCGGCGCGGCTCAGGACCCGTTCTTGAGGAAGTCCGGCACGTCGACGTCGTCGAAGAGCACCCGGCGCGGCGACTGCTGCGGCGGGGGCACGGCGGCCGGCGGCGCGACCGGCGGATTCGGCTGCGCCGGCTGGTTCTGGTTGCTCTTGCGGGGCGCGTCGGCGGCCTTGTACGCCGGCATGCCACCGTCGAAGCCCGCCGCGATCACGGTGACCCGCACCTCGTCGCCGAGCGCGTCGTCGATGACCGCGCCGAAGATGATGTTCGCCTCCGGGTGGGCCGCGTCGGTGACCAGCTGCGCCGCGTCGTTGATCTCGAACAGGCCCAGGTCGGAACCGCCAGCGATGGAGAGCAGCACGCCCCGCGCGCCGTCCATGCTCTGCTCCAGCAGCGGGCTGGAGATGGCCGCCTCGGCCGCCTCCACGGCGCGGTTCTCACCGCGGGCGCTGCCGATGCCCATGAGCGCGCTGCCGGCGCCGCTCATCACGCTCTTCACGTCGGCGAAGTCCAGGTTGATCAGACCCGGCGTCGTGATCAGGTCGGTGATGCCCTGGACACCGGAGAGGAGCACCTGGTCCGCGGTGCGGAAGGCGTCCATCATGGAGATGTTCCGGTCGCCGAGCGCGAGCAGCCGGTCGTTCGGGATCACGATGAGCGTGTCGCACTGGTTGCGCAGCTCCTCGATGCCGGACTCGGCCTGCACCTGGCGGCGCTTGCCCTCGAACGAGAACGGCCGGGTGACCACGCCGATGGTGAGCGCGCCGAGCTTGCGGGCGATGTTGGCCACCACCGGCGCGCCGCCGGTGCCCGTGCCGCCGCCCTCACCGCAGGTCACGAAGACCATGTCGGCGCCCTTGAGCACCTCCTCGATCTCGTCGCGGTGGTCCTCGGCGGCGTTCTTGCCCACGTCGGGGTTGGCGCCGGCGCCCAGGCCGCGGGTCAACTCCCGGCCGACGTCGAGCTTGACGTCGGCGTCGCTCATCAGCAGCGCCTGCGCGTCGGTGTTGATCGCGATGAACTCGACGCCCTTGAGCCCAACCTCGATCATCCGGTTGACGGCGTTCACGCCGCCGCCCCCGATGCCGACGACCTTGATGACCGCCAGGTAGTTGTGCGGAGGTGTCATCTCCGGTCCTTTCCCTTCGAGATTGGCATGGGCCGACCCCACACGGCTTTGCCAGACCAGCGGCGGAGCATTTCCCAGCTGTTCCGACGGCTGAAACCCTCACCCTCTACTAGAGGCTTAGAGCGATGTCAACCACTGATCTCTTCGGGGCAACGTATGCGCCGCCGCGCGCTGAGCCAAGGACCTTTCCGGCGTGTCGCCCGGGGAGCGGGCCGGCTCACGTCGCCGCACCGGCGGATCACTGGAAGGTGACCACGTCCGGTGCGCTGACGTCGATCGTGTCGGCCTTCCGACCGAGCAGGGCGGTGGCCACCTTGGACTTGTCCGGGCTGCGGGTCGCGTCGCCCCAGACCACCTTCCGGTCGTCGCGCAGCAGCAGGGTGATCCGGGCCAGCCCGGCCACGTCCACCGCGACCAGTTCGGCGCGCAGCTTCGGGCTGAGCGCGGCGAGCACGTCCAGCCCCGCCCGGGTACCGGGATCGTCGGGAGCCGGCCGGCCGACCCGGACGAGCGGCAGCCCGGCGGGCGCCTGGTCCAGGGTCTGGAAGACCACGCCGGCCCGGTCGACGACCGCCCAGCGCTCGCCCTGCGGCACCGCCGCCACCGGGGTGCGTTCCACCACCCGGATCACCAGGGTGCCCGGCCAGTCCCGCTCCACCGTGGCCCGCTCCACCGGAGCGAGCGTGCCGACGCGGCGGGCGGTCGCGGCCAGATCCACCCGGGCCAGCGGGGCCTCGTCGGGCACGGCCGCGGCGTCGCGTACCTCGACCGGGGTGACCAGCGTCGCGCCGACCACCCGCACCTCCCGGACACCGAAGAGGCCGGTGCCCAGCACGGTCCAGGCGACCAGCCCGGCGACCGCCAGCACGGCGACGGTGACCGCCCAGGGCAGCGCGGCGCGCATCCGCCGCTGCCGGGCCCGGGCCATGAAGCGCCGGGTGGACGGGGGTACGGCGTCCGCGCCGGCCCGGACCAGCTGCCACCGCCGGGCCGGGTTGCGCCGGCCGGCCCCGCCGTCCTGGCCGGGGGTGCGGCCGCGGGCCGGGCCGGGGCTCATCCGGCCGTGGCCGCCGCGCCGTCCGGGTCGACGCCGGTGCCGATCGCCGCGGCGCCACCGGTCCGGGCCAGCAGGGCGTCGAGCAACTGGTCGCCCATCAGCGAGATCGGCGGCGCGCCCATGGTCACCACCACGTCGCCCGGCCGGGCCCGGCGGGCCACCTCGGCCGGCACGTCGTCCCACGCCTCGACGAAGACCTTCCGGTCGGGCGGGAGCGGCACCACCGACAGCAGCGCGGCCGAGCCCTCGCCGGGCTGGCGCAGCTCGCCCGGGCCGAAGACCTCCAGCAGCACCAGCTCGTCGGCGATGCCGAGGGCGGCGGCGATCTCCGCCTGGAGGTCCCGGGTGCGGTAGAGCCGGTAGGGCTGGAAGACCACGATGAGCCGGCCCTCGCCGGCCACCTCGCGCAGCGTCTGCAGCGCCAGCGTCATCGAGGTCGGGTGGTAGGCGTACTCGTCGTAGACCAGCACGCCGTCGGCGACGCCCTTGCGCTCGAAGCGCCGCCGCACGCCGGGGAACGCGCCGAGCGCGGCCTCCGCCGCCGTGATCGGCAGCTCCATCAGGTACGCGGCGAGCACCGCGGAGGCGCTGTTGAGCCCCATGTGCCGCCCCGGCACCGGGAGCCGGATCTCGCCGAGCGACCGGCCCTCGATCTCGGCCAGGTAGCGCACCCCCTGCGCGGAGGACGCCATCCCGCTGAGCTTCAGGTCGGCGTCGGCGGACTCGCCGTACGTCCAGACCCGGCGGCCCTCGGCCCGCAGCGTCTCGGCCAGCCGGCGCCCGCCCGGGTCGTCGGCGCAGGTGACGATGAAACCCTCGGGGTCGGTGAGCCGGGCGAACTCGGCGAACGTCGCCTCCAGGTTGGCCAGGTCGCCGTAGGTGTTGAGGTGGTCGGCCTCGATGTTCGTGATGATCGACACGTACGGGCGGTAGATGAGGAACGAGCGGTCGCTCTCGTCCGCCTCGACCACGAAGTACTCGCCGGTGCCGTGGTGGGCGCCGGAGCCGACCTCGGAGATCTCGCCGCCGATCACGAAGGACGGATCGGCGCCGGCCTGCTGGAGCACCATGGTGACCATCGAGGTGGTGGTGGTCTTGCCGTGGGTGCCGGCGACGGCCACGGTGCGGCGGCCGGTCATGGCGGCCGCGAGGGCCTCCGAGCGGTGCAGCACCCGCAGGCCGCGGCGGCGCGCCTCGACCATCTCCAGGTGGTCCTGCGGGATGGCCGACGAGTAGACGACTGTGTCCACGCCGTCGAGGTTGGCCGCCTCGTGGCTCATGTGGATGGTGCCGCCGAGCGCCCGCAGGCCGGCCAGGGACGGCCACTCCCGCAGCTCGCTGCCGGAGACCGGCAGGCCCCGGGTGAGGAAGAGCCGGGCCAGGCCGCTCATGCCGACGCCGCCCACCCCGATGAGGTGGATCCGGCCCAGGTCCTCCGCGGTCATCGTGCCGGCGGGGGTGAACTGCGCGGTGTTCATGCGACGTACCTTCCGGTCGCGGCGGCCGCCATCAGCGGCTCACCGCCTCGTAGACGAAGTTCAGCAGGGCCACGTCGCCGTCGCGGCGGCCGTACGCGGCCGCGGCGGCGCCCATGGCGGCGAGCCGCTGCGGGTCCCGGATCAGCGGGATCACCGTGCGCTCCACCCAGGCCGGGGTCACCTCGGCGTCGTCGACGAGCAGCCCCCCGCCCGCCTCCACCACGGGCAGCGCGTTGCGCTTCTGCTCCTGGTTGCTGTGCGGGTACGGCACGTAGATGGTGGGCAGGCCGATGGCGGCCACCTCGGCGCAGGTCATGGCGCCGCCGCGGCCCAGCATGAGGTCGGCGGCCGCGTAGCCCAGCTCCATCTCGGACAGGTAGGGCAGGGTCACGTACGGCACCGGCAGGTCGGTGGGGACGGAGACCGGCTCGTTGCGGGCGCCGATCACGTGCAGCACCTGCACGCCGTTGCGGGCCAGTTCCTTGGCCGCCCCGGAGACCGCCAGGTTGATCGAGCGGGCGCCCTGCGAGCCGCCGGCCACGAAGAGCACCGGAAGGTCGGGGCGGAGGCCGAAGTGGGCGCGGGCGGCGTTGCGCACGGCGGCCCGGTCCAGCCCGGCGATGCCCCGGCGCAGCGGAACCCCGACCACCCGCGCGTCCCGCAGCGACTCGGCCTGCGCCGGCTGGTGCGGGAAGCCGACCGCGACGTTCTTGGTGAACTTCATGCCGAGCCGGTTGGCCACGCCCGGCGGCACGTTCACCTCGTGGATGACGATGGGCAGCTCGCGCCGCCACGCGGCCAGGTAGCCGGGGACCGAGACGTACCCGCCGAAGCCGATCACGACGTCGGCGCGTACCTCGTCGAGGATCTTGCCCGCGGCGCGGGCGGCCTTCCACATCCGGTCCGGGGTGCGCACGAGGCTCATGTTGACCGAGCGGGGCAGCTGGTAGGCCGGGATCTGGCGCAGGTCGTAGCCGGCCGGCGGGATCAGCTCGTTCTCCAGCCCCTTGGGTGTGCCGAGGCAGGTGATCCGGACGCTCGGGTCGTGTCGGCGCAGGCAGTCGGCGAACGCGAGCAACGGGTAGATGTGCCCACCCGTGCCGCCTCCGCAGAGCACCACCGAACGCAGCGGACCCATCAGCGTCTCCTCTCGCTCGCCGTGCCGGCGCGAGCCCGGTCGGACCGGGCGCCGCGGGCCGCGGCCTGGTCGTCCTGCCGCCGCTGGCGGGACCGGGGCACGGACCCTCGGTCCGCCGGTGGCGACGCCGGTCGGCGGCGCCGGCCGGGAAGCGGCGGCAACGGGGCCCACACTAGTCGGACCCACCGGGCCGGCGGACGGGCATGCAGGGCCCGGGCGGCGTCGGGCTCGGCGCGGGCGAAGGAGGCGAGCATCCCGACCGCGGCCAGGGTCACCACGAGGGCGCTGCCGCCGTCGGAGATGAACGGCAGGGGTACGCCGGTGAGCGGCAGCAGCCCGGTGACCCCGCCGATGTTGATGACGGCCTGGCCGACGAGCCAGGCGGTGACCCCGGCGGCGGCGAGCCGGCGGAACGGGTCCTCCACCCGGCGGGCGATCCGCAGCCCGGTGTACGCCAGCACGGCGAAGAGCACGAGCACCACCGTGCAGCCGACCACCCCGAGCTCCTCGGCGATCACCGCGAAGATGAAGTCGTTGTGGGCCTCGGGCAGCCAGCCGAACTTGGCGCTGCCCTTGCCCAGCCCGACGCCGAACCAGCCGCCGTGCTCGATGGCGTTTCGGGCCTGCACGATCTGGTAGCAGCCGGTCTCGGCGCAGCCGGACGGGTCGGACTGGTTGAGCCAGGCGCTGAACCGGCCCAGCCGGTAGTTCTCGGCACCCCGCTCGCCCGAACCGGCGCCGAGGGAGGCCGCGGCGATCAGCAGACCCACGCCGAGCAGCCCGACGGCGGTGAGCGCGGCGAAGACCTGCAGCCGCACACCGGCCGCCCAGAGCAGGCCGACCACCAGGGCTAGCAGGCAGAGCATGCTGCCCAGGTCGTTGTAGCCGACCAGCACGAAGAGCAGGCCGACCACCGGGAAGAGGGGGGTGGCCAGCTCCTTCCACCAGCCGAGCGCGGCGCCCTTGCGGACCAGCACGTGCGCGCCCCACAGCACCAGCGCGAACTTGGCCACCTCGACCGGTTGCACCGAGATCGGGCCGAGGTAGAGCCAGAGCAGCTCGGCCTTCAGCGGGCCGATGGACTTCACCCGGAGCAGGGCCTCCAGCGCGACCAGCAGGTTGAGCAGGAGCAGCAGCACGACCGCGAGGCCGAGCGCGGGGCGGCTGCCGGCCCGGAACGTCTTCGCGGGCAGCCGCTGGCAGGCCCAGAACGCCACGACGCCGATCACCGCGAAGATCGTCTGCTTGACCAGGGACGCCGTGGCGTTCCCCTCCTCGGCGTAGTCCTTCACGCTGGTCGCCGAGAAGACCATGGTCAGGCCGATGAGCAGCAGCAGGCCGGCGCTGGAGAGCAGCAGGTAGTAGGAGGCCAGCGGCCGGGCCAGCAGGCCACGCAGCGCGGCCAGCCCGCCGGCCGCGTCCAGCCCGAGCAGCGGCCCCGGCGGGTCGGCCGGGCGGGTCGCCGCGGGCGGCCGCCGGGCCTGCGTGTCGGTGGCGCCCTCGGTGTCTCGTCCCTCCCCCACCCGCCCATCATGGCGGCTCGACCCGCCCGCCCGTGGCGCAACCGCCCGGTCGGCGTGTCGGAACGCGGAACGGCGGGACCCCTGGTAACGCCCAGGAATCCCGCCGTGACGCAGGGGCAGCGGTCAGCTCACCGCGGCGAGGAACTCGCTGTAGAACAGGCCCAGCGCGATGGCCACGCCGATGCCCGCGATGATCCAGAACCGGACCACGATGTTGACCTCGCTCCAGCCGGCCAGCTCGAAGTGGTGCTGGAGCGGCGACATCCGGAACACCCGCTTGCCGGTGGTGCGGAACGAGATGATCTGGATCACCACGGACATCGTGATGATCACGAAGAGGCCGCCGATGATCGGCAGCAGCAGGATGGTCCGGGTGGACATCGCCATGCCGGCGATGAGGCCGCCGAGGCCCAGCGCGCCGGTGTCACCCATGAAGATCCGGGCCGGCGACGTGTTCCACCACAGGAAGCCGACGCACGCCCCGGCCGCCGCGCCCGCGATCAACGCGATCTCCAGCGGGTCCCGGACCGTGTAGCAGTACGCCTCGGTGTAGTTCGGGTCGGCGCACCAGTGCCGGTACTGCCAGAAGGCGATCAGCGCGTACGCGGCGAGGACCATGACCGAGGCGCCGGTGGCCAGGCCGTCGAGGCCGTCGGTGAGGTTCACGCCGTTGGTCGCCGCCATCACCACCAGGATGATGACGATCACCGCGCCGATCTTGCCGATCTCCAGGGCCGGGATGTCCCGGATGAAGCTCAGCATCGTGCTGCCGACCGTCTCGGTGTTGGTCGCGTTGCCGCGCACGTCGGTCATGCTGCTCGGGAAGTAGAGCGCCACCACGCCGAAGATCGCGCCGACCAGGATCTGGCCGGCGAGCTTCCCGCGCTTGTTGAGGCCGCCGCTGTGCCGCTTGCGGACCTTCAGGAAGTCGTCGATGAAACCGACCGCACCGGAGAACACCATGAGCCCCAGCAGCACCAGCGCCGTGATGGTCGGCTCGACCTGGGCGATCTGCGCGTCCGGCAGGGTGGTCAGGGCCAGGTGACCGGCGACGTACGCGATCACCGTGGCCAGGATGAAGACCACGCCGCCCATCGTCGGCGTGCCCTTCTTGCCCTGGTGCATGGCCGGGCCCTCGGCGCGGATCGGCTGGCCGGCCTTGAGCCGGGTGAACACCTTGATCGCGATCGGGGTGCAGAAGAGCGAGATCAGGAAGGCGACCCCGATGGCGACGATCACCGCCCTCATGCAGCCGACTCCTTCTCGGCGTCCGCGCGCAGCGCGTCGGCCACCTCCCAGGTGCGGTACCGGGAGCCCTTCACCAGCACCACGTCACCGGGACGTAGCTCGCTCCGCAGCACCTCGACGGCCGCCGCCTGATCGGTGAGCAGCACCGACTCTCCTCCCCAGTTGCTTACCGCTGTCGCGCCTTCGTGGATCGGCGCCGCCGGCTCGCCCACCACGAGCAGCCGGTCGACCCCCAGCTCGGCCGCCAGGCGGCCGACCTGCTGGTGCCCCTCCCGTTCGAAGTCGCCCAACTCGGCCATGTAGCCGAGCACCGCGACGGTACGCCCCGTACCCCGCATGCTCGCCAGTGCCCGCAGCGCCACGCCCGTGGAAGCCGGGTTGGCGTTGTACGAGTCGTCGATCACGGTCACCCCGTCGGGACGCTCGAACACGTCCATCCGGCGGGTGGAGACCAGGCCCAGCTCGCCCAGGGCCACCGCCAGGTCGGCCAGCGGCAGGCCCAGCTCCCGGGCGACCGCCGCGGCGGCCAGCGAGTTGGACACCTGGTGCCGGCCGGTCAGCCCGAGCCGCACCGGCGCGCTCCCCTCCGGCGTGACGAGGGTGTACGACGGGCGGCCGCGCCCGTCCAGCGTCACGTCGACCGCGCGCACGTCGGCCCGCTCGGACTCGCCGTAGCGCACCACCCGGGCCACGGTGCGCGCCGCCATGGCGTCGACCCGCGGGTCGTCGGCGTTGAGCACGGCCAGCCCGTCGGCGGGCAGCGTCTCGACCAGCTCGCCCTTGGCCAGCGCGATGGTCTCCACCGAGCCGAACTCACCGATGTGCGCCACCCCGACGTTGAGCACCACGGAGATCCGGGGCGGCACCACCTCGCACAGGTAGCGGACGTGCCCCACCCCGCGGGCGCCCTTCTCCATCACGAGGTAGCGCGTCTCCGAGCCGGCCTGCAGGGCCGTGTACGGGTGCCCCAGCTCGTTGTTGAACGAGCCGGCCGGGGCCACGGTCGGACCGAGCCGGACGGCGAGCTGGGCGATCAGGTCCTTGGTGGTGGTCTTGCCGGAGGAACCGGTCAGCCCGATGACGGTCAGCCCGGGCAGCCGGTCGACCACCGCGCGGGCCAGCCGGCCCATCGCGTCGAGCGCGTCGCCGACCAGCACCATCGGCACGCCGGGGACCTCGCGGGTGCCGAGCACGGCCACGGCGCCCGAGTCGACCGCGTCGGCCGCGTAGTCGTGCCCGTCCACCTTCTCGCCGGGGAAGGCGACGAAGAGGCCGCCGGGGGTGACCTTGCGGGAGTCGAACTCCACCGAGCCGGTCACCCGGGCGTCCGGGTCGGCGGCGACGAGCCGGCCGTCGACGGCGGCGGCCACCTCGGCCAGGGTCAGCGGGATCATCGCTGCCCCACCAGGTCGCCGAAGCGGGCGCGCAGCGCCTCCGCCAGCTCGACCCGGTCGTCGAACGGCAGCACCTCGCCGTTGATCTCCTGGCCGCGTTCCTGTCCCTTGCCCAGCAGCGCCACGATGTCCCCCGGTTCCGCCACCCGGACCGCCTCCTCGATGGCGGTGCGCCGGCCCGGCGCCTCGATGATCCGCGCGCCGGTGCCCGCCGCGTACGCGCCGGCCAGCACCTCGGCCCGGATCGCGGTCGGGTCCTCGGTGCGCGGGTTGTCGTCGGTCACCAGCACCACGTCGGCGCCCCGCGCGGCGGTGGCGCCCATCACGGGCCGCTTGCCCCGGTCCCGGTCGCCGCCGGCGCCGAGCACACAGATCAGCCGGCCGCCGGTGAGGCCGCGCAGCGCCGTCAGGACCGCCTCGATGGCGTTCGCCTTGTGCGCGTAGTCGACGACCCCGCGTACCGGGGCGTCACCGCTGACCAGTTCCAGCCGGCCGGGCACGCCGCCGCAGGCGGCCACCCCGCGGGCCGCGGTGGCCGGGTCGACCCCGGCGGCCACGAGCGTGGCGACGGCCAGGAGCGCGTTGGCCACGTTGTGCCGGCCGGGCAGGGCCACGCCGGTGGGCAGGGTCACCCCGTCCGGGCCGTGCACCGTGAAGTGCTGCGCGTACCCCTCGCCGCCGACGCCGTCGGCCCACCAGGTGGCGGCCGGGTCGCCGGCCGCCGAGTAGGTCACGGTCGCCGGCTTGAGCAGCGGCCGCAGCGCCGGGTCGTCGTGGTTGAGCACCTCGACCCGGCAGCGCCCGTCGAAGAGCTTCGCCTTGGCGGCGAAGTAGTCCGCCTCGTCGGCGTGGAAGTCCAGGTGGTCGGAGCCGAAGTTGGTGTAGCCGCCGACGTCGAACCGCACGCCGCCGACCCGGCCCATGGCCAGGGCGTGGCTGGAGACCTCCATGACCACGGTGTCCACCCCGCGCTCGCGGGCCACCGCCAGCATGGCGTGCAGGTCGGTCGCCTCGGGCGTGGTCCGGACGCTGTCGATCACCAGGTCGCCGAGCCGGGTCTCCACGGTGCCGATGAGGCCGGTGGTGTGCCCGGCGGCGCGCAGCCCGGACTCGATGAGGTAGCTCGTGGAGGTCTTGCCGGCGGTGCCGGTCACGCCGATCATGGTCAGCCCGGCGGTCGGGTCGCCGTAGACGGTGGCGGCGACCTCGCCGAGCACCGCCCGGGGGTCGTCGACGACCAGCACGGGCAGGCCCGCTGCGGCGGCCAGCGCGACGCCGGCCGGGTCGGTCAGCAGGGCCACGGCGCCGGCCCCGGCCGCGGCGGCGGCGAACTCCGCGCCGTGCCGGCGGGCTCCGGGCAGGGCGGCGTACAGGTCGCCGGGGCGGACCTCCTGGCTGGCGTGGGTCACCCCGGTGACGGCCACCTCGGCGGCCCCCTCCGGCGGCGCGACGGCCAGCCGGGCGGCGAGGTCGCCGAGCCGGACGGGATTCACGGTGGCGGGTCGTGGATTGCCGGGCACGGCGTCAGACCCTACCCGGTCGTCCGGTTCCGACCGCACAGCCGCCCCGGTGGTTCGTCGCCACTCACCGATGATGTCCCGCCCTCCCGGCTCAGTGCGGAAAGACCTCGAACTTCGGGGACTTGTTGGTCGCCGAGGGCGGCACCCGGTAGTGCCGGAGAGTGAAGGACATGATGTCCCGGAAGGCCGGCGAGGCCAGCGCCCCACCCTCGCCGCCCGGGCTCCAGACGAAGACCGCCACCACGTACCGCGGCTTCTCGGCGGGGGCCATCCCGATGAACGAGGCGACGTCGCCGGGCTGGCGCTTGCCGTTCTCGTAGCGCAGGCCGGTGCCGGTCTTGCCGGCCACCCGGTAGCCGGGCACCGCGGCGGGCAGGCCGGTGGCCCGCCCGTCCGGGCCGTCGACCGTGGTGACGGCCTCCAGCATCCGGCGCAGCGCGGCCGCGTTCGCCGGGCTGAGCACCGAGCGGGTGACCGGGGCGGCACCGGGCTTCTTCTTCCCGTCCGGGCCGATCACGTTCTTGATCAGGTGCGGCTGGACGTACGTGCCGTCGTTGGCGATCGCGGCGTACGCGGCGGCCATCTGCAACGGGGTGGCGTCCACGCTGTGCCCGATCGGCACCGACCCGTACGACGAGTCGCTCCACTCGCCGGCGGGGAGCAGCCGGCCGGTGGCCTCCCCGGGCATGCCCTCGCCGGTGGGCTGCCCCAGCCCGAACCGCTTCTGGTAGTCGATCAGCCGGTCCCGGCCGAGCTTTTCGGCGATCTCGATGGTGCCGACGTTGGACGAGAAGGCGAGCATCCCCGGGATGCTCATGGTCCGCCCGTTGGCCGGGTGGGTGTCCGTGAAGGGCACGTCGCCCTTGGTGACGCTGTTGGCCACCGGGAAGGTCGTGTCCGGCGTGATCACACCCTCCTGGAGGGCGGCGCCGTAGGTGATCGCCTTGTGGATCGAGCCCGGGTCGACGATGAAGCTGGTGGCGGCGTCCTCGCGGTCGGCCGGCGAGTTGACCTTGGTGGGGTCGGACGCGTTGTAGGTGGGGTAGCTCGCCTGGGCCAGCACGTCGCCGGTGCCGACCTCGATGACCACGGCGGCGCCGACGCTGTTCCGCGTCTGGGCCATCGCGTCGGACAGGATCCGCTGGGTCTTGAACTGGACGTCGCGGTCGACCGTGAGCTCCAGCGAGCTGCCCGGCTGGGCCGGGGTGGTCTGGCTGTAGCCGCCCGGGATGGGCGCGGCCAGGTCGCCCTGCCCCACCTCGTACCGCTTCCGGCCGGGCTTGCCCTCGAGCACGTCGTCGTACTTCGCCTCGAGCCCTTCCAGGCCGTTCATGTCCTGGCTCACGAAACCGAGCAGGTTGGCGGCGAGGTCACCGCCGGGCACCTCGCGCCGCTCGTCGCGGTGCACGCCGATCCCGGCCACGTCCAGCGCCATGATCTGCTTGGCCCGGTCGATGTCGACGCCGCGGGCCAGGTACTCGAACTGCGACCAGCCGCCGCCGGGCAGCTTGCGGGGCTTCATCTTCCCGGTCAGCTCGGAGGCGGGCACCCCGAGCAGCGGGGAGAGCAGCCTGGCGGTGGCGACCGGGTCCTTGACCTGGGTGGGGTCGGCGAACACGTACCGCGCCTCGACGCTGTGCGCGAGGGGGGCGCCCGTGCGGTCGTAGATCGCCCCGCGTGGGGCGGGCAGCTCGACCACGGCGAGCCGGTTGGCGAGCCCGCCGTCGGCGTACGCCGGGGTGCTCACGGTCTGGAGGAAGACCAGCCGGATGCCGATGCTGGTGAAGAGCGCCAGCACGAGCAGTGTGCCGAGCCTCAGCCGGCGGCGCGGGTCGGCGAGCTTCGGCGGGCGGCGCGGCTTGCGGACCGGCCGCCGGGCCGCGGCCGGACGCGCGGGGCGCCGCGGACCGGGCCGGCGCCGGGGCGGCGGCGCCTCGTCGTCGTCGAACGGCTCGCGCACCGGCCGGGCGGAGACGGTGCGCACCACGCCGGCCCGGCCACCGGCCGCGGTCTCCCGGCGGCCGGTACGGGTCGCCCCGGTACGGCCGCCGTCGAGCACCTGCAGGGCCGGACGGAACGGGTCACCGGAGCGGCTGCTGCGCGGGGTACGCCGCTGCTCGGCGCCCCCACCGGTCCGGGCGGCGCCGCCGCCCTCCCGGATGGTCCGGCCTCGCGGCGTGTACGCCCGGGCGTCGGAGATCCCGCCGACGCCCGGCTCCCGGTGCTCCGCGCCCCGGGACGAGCCGCGCCGGGAGCCCGTGGCGTCCCGGCGCGGATCCTCCGATCTCGGCGGCACTGCTCAGCCTCCGTTGCCCTGCTGGCTGGTGATCGCGGGCGCACCCTCGACCGGGTGCGGGACGCCGATCACCTTCCCGTCCGGGAGCCGGATGTAGGCCAGCTCGTCGGAGTCGACCAGGCCCAGCTTGCGGGCGTTGGCGGTCAGGTTGCCGGGCGCCTTCTGGTCGGCGATCTCCTTCTCCAGCTGCTGCTGGTCGACGTCGAGCTTGGCCTGCTGCTGCTGGAGCTTCTCCAGCTTGAACGCGTTCTCGTTGATCTTGGTGTTGACCGCCAGGATGCCGAGCACCCCGCCGACCACGAGCACCAGGATCAGCCCGACGAACGGCGCCCGCGGCACGCGGACCGGCGGCGGCGGGGCGACCCGCAGCCGCGGCGAGCTGCCGCCGGTGGTCCGGGCGCGCTCGGCCGGCTTCAGCGCGGCGCTGCCCTGCGTGGGGAACTCGCGCGCCCCCCGGGCACGAGTCTCCCCCCGGCGGTCCGGCCGGTCGGCCGCCACCGTCGACGTGCTGCCGCGCGGGGCACGCTGCGCCGCGGTCCGGCCCCCCGACCGCGGTGCGCGCTGCCCGATGCCGGTGTCCCGGCCGTCGCGCTGGTTGACGTTCATGTCCCCTCCCCCTCTTCGTCCGTCCCGTTCCCGTCCCCCGGCGCCGACCGCGGGTCCGTACCGGACCCCGGTGACCCCGTCCCCGGTTGGTGCATCGCCTTCACCCGGCGGCGGTACCGTTCGCGGTCGGTACGCCCCTGCCGGGCCGCCTCCGGATCGAGCCGCTCCGCGGCCCGCAGCCGCACCGAGGCGGCGCGCGGGTTCGCGGCGACCTCGGCCTCCCCGGGCAGCTCCGCGCCCCGGCTGAGCAGCCGGAACGTCGGACCCGACCCGGGCAGTTCGACCGGGAGGTCGACCGGGCCCTTGCTGCGGACCCGGTCGGCGAGCGCCTGCTTGGTGAGCCGGTCCTCCAGCGAGTGGTAGGACAGGACCACCATGCGGCCGCCCACGGTGAGCTTGTCCAGGGCGGCCGGCAGCGCCGTCTCCAGCGCTGCCAGTTCCCTGTTTACCTCGATCCGTAAAGCCTGAAACGTTCTCTTTGCCGGGTGTCCCCCGGTTCGTCGGGCTGGTGCCGGAATGCTCTCCCGGACCAGCTCGGCCAGTCGCGCCGACGAGGTGATGGGCGCCCGCTCGCGCTCCCGGATGATCGCCGAGGCGATCTTCCCGGCGAACTTCTCCTCGCCGTACACCCGCAGCACCCGGGCCAGGTCCGGGTGGGAGTAGGTGTTGACCACCTCCTCGGCGGTCACCCCCCGGGTCTGGTCCATCCGCATGTCCAGCGGCGCGTCCTGCGCGTAGGCGAACCCGCGGTCGGGCGCGTCCAGTTGCAGGGACGAGACCCCGAGATCGAAGAGGATCCCGTCGATGGCCGGGTAGCCGAGCCGGTCGAGCACCTCGGGCAGCTCGTCGTAGACGGCGTGCTCCAGGTGGATCCGGTCGGCGAACCGGGCCAGCCGGACCCGCGCGTGGGCGAGGGCCTCGGTGTCCCGGTCCAGGCCGATGAGCACCGTGTCCGGGTGCGCCTCGAGCACCGCCTCGGCGTGCCCGGCCAGGCCGAGCGTGGCGTCGACGTGAACGGTGCGGCCGGGCCGGCCCAGTGCGGGGGCCAGCAACTCGAGACACCGCTCGAGCAGCACCGGCACGTGCGTGCCGCGTAGCTCCCCCATCTCGACCCCCACTGGTTGAATCCCGCTTCCGTCCCTGTGTCCGTCGTCGCCACGACGCCTCGCCATACCGCCAGATCCCCATCCGCTCCCGCCCGCCGGAGGCCGCGGCCCTCCGTATCGGATCGTGCGCCTGGCACCGGGGAAGGGGTGCCAGGAACTCGAAAGCGGCTGGAGATCTCGCAGTACGTCGGGCGCCGTCACGCCCTACAGACCGCCGGGCAGCACCCCCTCCTCGATGTCGGCGAAGTCGTCTTCGCTCTCCGCGAGGTAGGCCTCCCAGGCCGCCCTGTCCCAGATCTCCACCCGGGTGCTCGCCCCGATCACGACCAGGTCGCGCTCGAGGGCGGCGTACGACCGGAGGTGCCCGGGGATGGTGACCCGTCCCTGCTTGTCCGGCACCTCGTCGTGCGCGCTGGCGAAGAAGACCCGGCTGTAGGCCCGGGCCGCCTTGCTCGTCATCGGCTGCGCGCGCAACTGGTCGGCGATCCGCTGGAACTCGGGCATCGGGAAGACGTAGAGGCAGCGCTCCTGCCCTTTGGTGATCACGACACCCCCCGCCAGCTCGTCCCGGAACTTCGCCGGAAGGATCAACCGGCCTTTGTCGTCCAGGCGCGGAGTGTGGGTGCCGAGGAACATCGGCCCAACCCCCTCGCCCTGAGCGGCGTTCGCGGCGCCGCTGACCCCCCGGGCCGGTGCGGCCCTCCCGGCCTCACCATCGCGCCCCACTCTACTCCACTTCCCTCCACCCGCAACCAGAAACGCCCGCGTGGCGTGGCGTTTGCGCGCGCAAAACCGCACGTCAACGCGGGTGGGGCGGAGTGGAGGGGCGTGGCGCGCCCCCACCGGGGTCCGCTTCCCGACATTGATCGACTCCGTCCGGCGGAACGCGCGCTGGCCGTCCGCCGCACCTCCCCAGCCGAACGGATCGCCGTCGGCGGCGATCTGGGGGGCACGGTGGTCCGGTAACCTCGCTCGGGTGACGGACGCGAAGATGCCCCTGCGGGCAAAGGTGGCCAGCTCCGTGTCGCGGACCGCCGCGGCGCTGTCGCGGGCCGCGGGCCGCGGCGACGGCTCGGTCATCGGCGGCTGGATCGGCCTCAAGATCGACCCGGACCTGCTCGCCCACCTCTCGGCCGGGCGGGCCATCGCCCTGGTGTCCGGCACCAACGGCAAGACCACCACCACCCGGCTCACCACGGCCGCCGTCGGCGTGCTCGGCCGGGTCGCCACGAACTCCTTCGGCGCCAACATGCCCACCGGGCACACCTCGGCGCTGGCCAAGGCCGGCAGCACCCCCTACGCGGTGCTGGAGGTGGACGAGCACTACCTCGCCCAGGTGCTCGAGGCCACCGAGCCGCACGTGGTGGCGCTGCTCAACCTCTCCCGCGACCAGCTCGACCGGGCCAAGGAGGTCGCCATGATGGCGCAGCTCTGGCGCGCCGCGCTGGTCCGGCACCCCGACGTGCGGGTGGTCGCCAACGCCGACGACCCGATGGTGGTCTGGGCGGCCACCCCGCCGGCCGACCCGGCCCAGGGCCACATCCCGCCGCACGTCACCTGGTTCAGCGCCGGCCAGCGCTGGCACGACGACTCCTGGGTCTGCCCCGAGTGCGGCTCCACCATCCAGCGCTCCGGCGAGCAGTGGTGGTGCACCGGCTGCCCGCTGCGCCGCCCGCAGCCGCAGTGGACGGTCGAGGACGACGGCGTGCTCGACCCCACCGGCGCCTGGCACAAGGTGCAGCTCCAGCTCCCCGGCAAGGTCAACCTCGGCAACGCGGCCACCGCCCTGGCGGTCGCCGCCGAGTTCGGGGTACGCCCCGTGGACGCGGTCTCCCGGCTCGGGGTGGTCACCTCGGTGGCCGGCCGCTACGCCCAGGTCGACCGGGACGGGCGCAACATCCGGCTGCTGCTGGCCAAGAACCCGGCCAGCTGGCTGGAGGCGTTCGACATGGCCGACGTCGCGCCCACACTGCTCTCCATCAACGCGCGCGACCCCGACGGGCTGGACACCTCCTGGCTCTTCGACGTCGACTTCTCCCCGCTGGCCGGCCGGCAGGTGCTGATCACCGGCGACCGGGCCTACGACCTGGCCGTACGCCTCGACGTCAACGGGGTGCCGTTCCAGCACGTGCGGACCTTCGACGACGCGGTCCGCGCGGTGCCGCCGGGCCGGCTCGAGGTCATCGCCAACTACACCGCCTTCCAGGACATCCGAGCGGAGCTGGACCGTGTCAACTGAGAGCCTGCGCATCGTCTGGATCTATCCCGACCTGCTGTCGACCTACGGCGACCGGGGCAACGCGCTGATCCTGGCCCGCCGGGCCCAGCTGCGCGGCATGCCGGTCGAGGTGCTGGAGGTCCGCTCCGACCAGCGGCTGCCCGCCACCGCCGACATCTACCTGATCGGCGGCGGCGAGGACGGCCCCCAGGCGTTGGGCGCGCAGCGGCTCATCGCCGACGGCGGCCTGCACCGGGCGGTGTCCCAGGGCTCGGTGGTGTTCGGGGTCTGCGCCGGCTACCAGCTGCTCGGCACCTCGTTCTTCGCCAAGGGCACCCGGTGCACCGGCCTGGAACTGCTGGACATCTCCTCCGACCGAGGTCCCACCCGGGCGGTCGGCGAGCTGGCCGGCGAGGTCGACCCGCGGCTGGGCATCCCGTACCTGACCGGGTTCGAGAACCACGGCGGGCGGACCCACCTCGGGCCCGGCGTGTCGCCGCTGGCCCGGGTGACGGCCGGGGTCGGCAACGACGGGACCACCGAGGGCGCCTGGCGCGGCAAGCTGCTCGGCACCTATTCGCACGGCCCGGCGCTGGCCCGCAATCCCGCCCTGGCCGACCTGCTGCTGCGCTGGGCGACCGGCGTGCACCAGCTCCCCCCGCTCGACGACACGTGGGCCGACCGGCTCCGGTCCGAGCGCCGCACCGCGGTGGCGGACGCCGCGAGGGCATGACCGGCGCCGCCCGGCCGTGGCGGCGACGATCCCGCCGGTTCGCCCGGCTGCTCCGGCAGCCGTCGGCGCGCCGGTTCGCGCTGCTGCTCCTGCTGCTCGCCGGGTTCGGCGTCGCGCTGCTGCTGGTCCCCCGCCCGGACCCGGGCGACCTGCCCCGGCTGGCCGACTCGCTCGGCGGGTACGCGCCGGTCGCCGCCGTGGTGGGCGGCGCGCTGCTGCTCGTGGCGCTGGTCCCGCGTACCTTCGTCACGCTGGCCGCCGGGGCGATCTTCGGTCCGGTGCAGGGCGCCGCCTACGCCCTCGGCGCGGCGCTGCTCGCGGCGGCGCTCGGCTTCGCGGTCGGCCGCCTGCTGGGCCGGCAGTTCGTCGCCGAACGGGTCCGCGGCCGGCTGGCCCGCCTGGACGGCTGGTTCGCCCGGCAGAGCGTGTTCGGCGTGATGACCGTCCGGCTGCTGCCGATCGCCGGGTTCGGGCTGGTCAGCTACGGCTACGGCACCACCGGGGCGCGGGTGCTGCCGTTCCTGGCCGGCAGCGTGATCGCCGCGGCCCCCACCGCGATCGGCTACGCGGCCATCGGCGCGGCGGTCAGCTCCCCCGACTCCATCAACTGGTACGCCGCGGCCCCGGCCAGCCTCGGCCTGATCGCCAGCGCGCTCATCATCCACCGCTGGTGGCGGGCGGAGCGCCACCGCCGGCTGGGCCCGAGCTGAGGTGACCGACCTGTCGCCGAAGAACACCGTCTACCGGGACTCGCCGGCGGGGCCCTGCTGGTGGCGTTCCTGGACTGGGACCTGGCCGGGCCGGGCCGGCGGATCGAGGACGTGGCGTTCGCCGGCTGGCACTGGAGCGCGCTGGGCGGCGAGGCCGACCCGGCCGAACTGGCACGGCGCTGCCGGCTGCTGTGCGACGCCTACGAGGTGGCGGCCCCCGGGGTGTCCCTGCCGCGCGGCGACCTGGTCGCCGTCATGCTCGACCAGCTCGACGGCACCTGGCGGGGCATCGAGGCCGGCGCCGACCGGGACGAGCCGGGCATGCGCCGGCTCCGCGCGGCGGGCGCGGTCGACACGGTACGCGGCTGGCACGGGTGGTTGCGCCGGCACCGCGCGACGGTCGAGGCGGCGCTCGCCGCCACCTGACGGCGCCCGCCGCCCGTCCACCGATGCCCAGCGGCAGAGCCGACCAGGTGTCCGCGAGCGCCTGTCGAGCTGACATCAGCAGCAACTCATGAGTCGCTGACGACATCAGCTCGACAGCGACGCCGAGACGACCGCCGGGGTACCGGAAAGTGCCGACCGCCGGCGGGAACCCTGGCCGGAACGCGCCGGAGGCGCGCCCCGGACCCGGGACGCGCCTCCGCCGCACCGACCGCCTCAGGCGACGACCGAGACCATCCGGCCCTTCACCACGATGACCTTGCGCGGCTCCTTGCCGGCCAGCGCGCCGGCCACGGCCTCCAGCGCGGCCGCCCGGACGTCGTCCTCGGACGCGTCGGCGGCCACCTCGACCCGGCCCCGGACCTTGCCGTTCACCTGCACGGGGTAGGTCACCGTCTCGGCGACCAGCAGCGCCGGGTCGGCGGCCGGGAAGTCCGCGTACGTCAGCGAGGTGTCGTGGCCCAGCCGCCGCCACAGCTCCTCGGCGACGTGCGGGGCGAACGGCGCCACCATCAGCACCAGCGGCTCGGCCACCTCGCGCGGCGTCTCGGCCAGCCGGGTCAGCCCGTTGGTCAGCTCGATCAGCTTGGCGATGGCGGTGTTGAACCGGATCGCCTCCATGTCGCCGCGGACCCCGTCGATCACCTTGTGCAGCAGCCGCCGGGTGGCCTCGTCGGCCGGCGCGTCGGTCACCCGCACCGCGCCGGTCTGCTCGTCGATCACGGCGCGCCAGACCCGCTGCAGGAACCGGTACGAGCCGACCACCGCCCGGGTCTCCCACGGGCGGGACACCTCCAGCGGACCCATCGACATCTCGTACACCCGGAAGGTGTCCGCGCCGTACGCCGCGCACATCTCGTCCGGGGTGACGACATTCTTCAGGGACTTGCCCATCTTGCCGTACTCGCGCCTGACCTCCGTCTCGCCGTGGAAGTAGCGGCCGTCGACCTCGACGACCTCCTCGGCGGGTACGTAGGCGCCGCGCGGGTCGGTGAAGGCGTACGCCTGGATGTAGCCCTGGTTGAACAGCCGGCGGAACGGCTCGAAGGACGTGACGTGGCCCAGGTCGTACAGCACCTTGTGCCAGAAGCGCGCGTACAGCAGGTGCAGCACGGCGTGCTCGGCGCCGCCGACGTACAGGTCGGTGCCCCCGCAGTCGCCCGCGCCGCGCGGCCCCATCCAGTACGCCTCGTTCTCCGGCTCGGCGAAGCGCCGCGAGTCGGTCGGGTCCAGGTAGCGCAGCTCGTACCAGCAGGAGCCGGCCCACTGCGGCATCACGTTGGTCTCCCGGGTGTAGCGCTTCGGCCCGTCACCCAGGTCCAGCTCCACCTCGACCCAGTCGCGCCGCCGGGACAGCGGGGTCTCCGGGTTGCTGTCGGCGTCCTCCGGGTCGAACGTCTTCGGCGAGAAGTCGTCGACCTCGGGCAGCTCGACCGGCAGCATCGACTCGGGCAGCGCGATCGGCGCACCGGTCTCGTCGTAGACGATCGGGAACGGCTCGCCCCAGTAGCGCTGCCGGGAGAACAGCCAGTCCCGCAGCCGCCAGGTGACCGCGCCGGCGCCGTAACCGTTGGCCTCCAGCCACTCGATGATCCGCGCCTTGGCGTCGGCCACCCCCAGGCCGTTCAGGTCCAGGCCGCGGTCGGGCGCCGCGCTGTTGATCGCCGGGCCGTCGCCGGTCCACGCCTTGCCGTCGAAGCCCTCCGCCGGCTGCACGGTGCGCACGATCGGCAGGTCGAAGACCTCGGCGAACTCCCAGTCCCGCTCGTCCTGCGCGGGCACCGCCATGATCGCGCCGGTGCCGTAGCCGGCCAGCACGTAGTCGGCGATGAAGATCGGGACCTGCGCGCCGGTGACCGGGTTGGTCGCGTAGGCGCCGACGAAGACGCCGGTCTTCTCCTTGGTCTCCGCCTGCCGCTCCACGTCCGTCTTGGCCGCGGCGGCCTTCCGGTACGCCTCGACGGCGGCCCGCGGGCTGGCGTGCCCGCCGGTCCAGGCGTCCTTCGTGCCCTCCGGCCAGGCGGCAGGCACCAGCACGTCGACCACCTCGTGCTCGGGGGCCAGCACCATGTAGGTGGCGCCGAAGACGGTGTCCGGCCGGGTCGTGAACACCCGGATCGGGCCGCGCTCGGTCGGGAAATCGATGTGCGCACCGGTCGACCGGCCGATCCAGTTGCGCTGCTGCAGCTTGATCGGCTCGGGCCAGTCCAGCGTGTCCAGGTCCTCCAGCAGCCGGTCCCCGTACGCGGTGATCCGCATCATCCACTGCTTCAGGTTCCGCTTGAAGACCGGGAAGTTGCCCCGCTCGGAGCGGCCGTCCGCGGTGACCTCCTCGTTGGCCAGCACGGTGCCCAGCCCCGGGCACCAGTTCACCGGCGCCTCCGAGACGTACGCCAGCCGGTGGTCGTCGACGATCCTCCGCCGCTCGCCCACGGTCAGCTCGGCCCAGGGCCGGCCGTCCGGGGTGGGCCGGGTGCCGCCCTCGAACTCGGCGATCAGCTCGGCGACCGGCCGGGCCTTCTTCGCGTCCGCGTCGTACCAGGAGTTGAAGATCTGCAGGAAGATCCACTGGGTCCAGCGGTAGAACTCGGTGTCGATGGTCGCCACCGAGCGCCGCTCGTCGTGGCCCAGCCCCAGCCGGCGCAGCTGCTCCTTGTACCGCTCGATGTTCGCCACCGTGGTGGTCCGGGGGTGGGTGCCGGTCTGCACCGCGTACTGCTCGGCGGGCAGGCCGAACGCGTCGAAGCCCATCGCGTGCAGCACGTTGCGCCCGGCCATCCGCTGGTAGCGGGCGTAGCAGTCGGTGCCGATGTAGCCCAGCGGGTGGCCGACGTGCAGGCCGGCGCCCGACGGGTAGGGGAACATGTCCAGCACGTACAGCTTCTCGGCGCCCGCGCGCGGGTGGGCCGGGTCGGCCAGCGGACCGACCGGGTTCGGCGCGTGGAAGGTGCCCTCCCGCTCCCACGTGTCCTGCCAGCGCTGCTCGATCTCCTCGGCCAGGGCGGCGGTGTAGCGGAACGGGGGGATGTCGGTGGCCGGTGCGGCTGCCTCACTCATGGCGTCTCCTCGGCGCAGGTATGTCGGATATCGGAGGTCTGCTGCGGGCATGAAAAAGCCCCTCGCGCAGGAGGGGCCGCCGTGCTGTCGCGCTCTCAGCGCATCAGCACGGCTCGGTAAGAAGCAGGAAGACTCCGGCCATGACCGGCAGTGTACCCCGTCGGCGGCTCGCGCCGGTCGCCCGCCGCCCGCAACGTGGGACGGCGTCGGCCGCTTCCGGCCGCCTCGGCACGGAAACCGGGACCCGGCTACCCGCCCGCGCGGCGGCCACACGTCCCCCGGTCCGGCGAATATTCCGGGCGTAACCGGCCGACCGGCTGCGGGGGTCGGCGACAACGAGAAACATGGTTAGCCTGAGAGGCCAGTGAGATTTTTGCGGCAGACGAGGCTCGGCGTCGCGAACCCAACGGCGGGTCCAGGTGCTCTATACAGAGCTGCCGTCCGGCGACGAGGAGGAGGCCCGTGACACAACAGACCTGGGACGAGGTGGGCGGTCTGCTGCCGCACGACGAGTTCCGCGCCGCCAGCGAGGCCATCGTGGCCAACATCGAGCAGGTCATCGAGGGCAAGACGGCCACCGTCCGGCTCGCCCTGGCGGTGCTGCTCGCCGAGGGCCACCTGCTGATCGAGGACGTGCCCGGCGTCGGCAAGACGAAGCTGGCCAAGGCCATGGCCCGGTCGATCGACTGCTCGGTGCGCCGGATCCAGTTCACCCCCGACCTGCTGCCCAGCGACGTCACCGGGGTCAGCGTCTACAACCAGGAGACGCACGACTTCGAGTTCCGGCCGGGCGCAGTCTTCGCCAACCTGGTGGTCGGCGACGAGATCAACCGGGCCTCGCCGAAGACCCAGTCGGCGCTGCTGGAGTGCATGGAGGAGCGGCAGGTCACCGTCGACGGCGTGACCTACCAGCTGCAGACCCCGTTCATGGTGATCGCGACACAGAACCCGATCGAGATGGAGGGGACCTACCCGCTGCCGGAGGCGCAGCGCGACCGGTTCACCGCCCGGATCGCCATGGGCTACCCGGACCCGGGCGCCGAGCTGGCCATGCTGGACGGCCACGGCGCCACCGACCCGCTGGACGGGCTGCGGCCGGTCTCCGACGCGGCCACCGTCCGCCGGCTGATCGGCCACGTCCGGCAGGTCCACGTCGCCGACGCCGTCAAGCAGTACGCGATCGACCTGGTCACCGCCACCCGCGAGGCACCCGACCTGCGGCTCGGCGCGTCCCCGCGGGCCACCCTCCAGCTGCTGCGCACGGCCCGTGCGGTGGCCGCCCTGGAGGGCCGCGACTACGTGCTGCCGGACGACCTCCAGGCCCTCGCGGTGCCGGTGCTGGCGCACCGGATCATCCCGACCGCCGACGCGCAGCTGGCCCGGCGCACCACCGACGCGATCGTCGCCGAGCTGGTGCACCGCCTCCCGCTCCCGCACGACCGCAAGCGCTCCCCCTACGACACCCGGCCCCCGGCCCCCAACAACGGGCGCGGGCCGTACGAGCCGCGGAGGCCGTGAGGTGCGCGACGGGCTGCGTGGGCTGACCACCCGCGGCCGCTCCTTCCTTGCGGCCGCGGTCGCCGCCGCGATCTCCGCCGCCATCCTCGGGGAGAAGGACCTGCTCCGGGTGGCGGTCCTGCTCGCCATCCTGCCGCTGCTCGCGGCGGCCTACGTCGGGCGCAGCCGCTACAAGCTCGCCTGCAACCGGTCGCTGGAGCCGCACCGGGTGCCGGTCGGGGCCAGCTCCCGGGTGGTGCTGCGGCTGCAGAACCTGTCCCGGCTGCCCACCGGCACCCTGCTGCTGGAGGATCGGCTGCCCTACGCGCTCGGCAGCCGGCCGCGGGTGGTGCTGGAGCGCCTCGGCGCCCACCAGGCCAGCTCGGTGGCGTACACGGTCCGGGCCGACGTGCGCGGCCGCTACGAGGTCGGTCCGCTGGTGATCCGGCTGACCGACCCGTTCGGGCTCTGCGAACTGAGCCGGGCGTTCCCCAGCACCGACCACCTGACGGTGATCCCGCAGGTCACCCCGCTGCCCCCGGTCCGCCTCCCCGGCGAGTACGCGGGCAGCGGCGACAGCCGGGCCCGCTCGGTGGCGGTGCACGGCGAGGACGACGCGGCCACCCGGGAGTACCGGATGGGTGACGACCTGCGCCGGGTGCACTGGAAGTCGACGGCCCGCACCGGCGAGCTGATGGTGCGCCGGGAGGAGCAGCCCTGGGAGAGCCGGGCCACCGTGGTGCTCGACACCCGCGCGGCCGGCCACCGGGGTGAGGGGCCGACGGCGAGTTTCGAGTGGGCGGTCTCGACGGCCGCCAGCATCGCGGTGCACCTGCGCCAGGCCGGCTACAAGCTGCGCCTGGTCACGGGCAACGGCGCGGACGTGGACGCCACCGAGGCCGGGGGCGAGGGCGTGCTCCTCGACCACCTCGCCGAGGTGCACCTCGACAAGCGCGGCGAGCTCGCCTCGCTGGTGCAGCAGGTGCGGCAGCGGGCCGACGGCGGCCTGATCATCGCGCTGCTCGGCACGCTGAGCACCGCCGAGGCCGAGCTGCTGGCCGGGCTGCGCAGCAGCGGCGCCACCTGCGTGGGCTTCCTGCTCGACAGCAACACCTGGCTGAACCTGCCGCCGAAGGCGCGGGCCGAGGCGGAGCACGCCCACGCCGCCGCAGTGCTCGCCCTGCTGCAGAGCGGCTGGCGGGTCATCGGGGTGGAGCACGGCAACCGGCTGCCGGTGCTCTGGCCGCAGGCGGCCCGCGGGTCGCAGGGCTTCGCGCTGCGGGCGGCGCTGGCCGAGACGGTGGCCGGAGGCGTGCGATGACCCGAAGGGTGGACCCGTGACCGCGCACCGCAACCTCGGCTTCGTCGCCGCGGCGGCGACCCTGCTGGCGGCGGCCCCGCTGTCGGCGATCTTCGAGCGGTGGACCTGGCTGATCCAGGCGGCCATCGTGGTCGCCGCGGTGGCCGGGGCGGCCGCGCTGAGCCGGCTGGGCCGGGCACCCCTGTGGGGTCAGGTGCTGGCCATGCTGGCCGGTCTCACGCTCGCCCTGACCTGGGTCTTCCCGGGCGGCACCGAGTTCTTCGCGTTCGTGCCGACCCCGGCCACCTTCGCCCACTTCGGTGACCTGCTGAACGCCTCGCTGTCGGACATGCGCTCCTACGGCGTGCAGGTGCCGGACGTGGACTCGCTGCTGTTCATCGCCGTGCTCGGCATCGGGGCGGTGGCCGTGGTGGTCGACGTGCTCGCCGTCGGGCTGCGCCGGCCCGCGCTGGCCGGGCTGCCCATGCTGGCCATCTACTCGGTGCCGGTCGCGGTCTACGTGGACAGCGTCCCCGCCACCCCGTTCGTGGTGGGCGCCTGCGGCTACCTGTGGCTGCTGGTCACCGACAACGTCGACCGCGTACGCCGGTTCGGCCGGCGGTTCACCGGTGAGGGGCGCGACGTCGACGTCTGGGAGGCGTCGCCGCTGGCCGCGGCGGGCCGCCGGCTCGCCGTGGTCGGTGTGGTCCTGGCGGTGGCCCTGCCGCTGGCGGTGCCCGGGATGACCGGCGGGCTCATGAGCGCCGTCGGCGACGGCACCGGCACCGGCAACGGGCGGCCGGGCCAGGGCGGCAGCCCCGGCCGGATCGACCTCTTCGCCGCGCTCAGCGGCCAGCTCAACCAGAGCGAGGTGACCGAGCTCGTCAAGGTGACCACCAACGAACCGGCCCCCTTCTACCTGCGCTTCGGGGTCGCCGACGAGCTGCTGCCGACGGGCTTCCGGGTGCGGGTGCCCTCGGGGAAGCCGGCCAACCGCAACCTGCCGGACCCGACGGAGCGCTCCGGCCGGGGCGTGACGCAGCAGCGGTACCGGGCCAGCGTCGAGGTGAGCAAGAACCTCACCATGCCGCTGCTGCCGGTCTACGCGGAGCCGGTGAAGACCGAGGACCTGAGCGGCAACTGGCTCTACGACGCGAACCGCCAGATCGTGTTCTCCAACCGGGAGAACTCCCGGGGCAAGCGCTACGCGTTCGACTACGTCCGCTCGACGTTCAGCCCGACGGCCCTGCGCGCGGCGCCGTCGCAGCCGGCCGACGACCCGGTGCTGGCGCAGCAGACCGTCACGCCGTCCGTCCGGGCGGTCGACCGGCTGGTCGACCAGCTGGTGAAGGGCCGCACGAACGACTACGACAAGGTCCGGGCGATCTACGACTACTTCTCGGTCGAGAACGGCTTCAGCTACTCGCTGGCCACCCGCAGCGGCACCAGCGGCGACGACATCACCAACTTCCTCAACACGAAGGTGGGCTTCTGCCAGCAGTACGCGGCGGCGATGGCCTGGCTGGTGCGGTCGGCCGGCATCCCGGCCCGGGTCGCGTTCGGCTTCACGAACGGCAGCAACTCCGGCGACGGCACCTACGTGCTGACGAACAAGAACCTGCACGCCTGGACCGAGGTCTTCTTCGGCGACATCGGCTGGGTGCCCTTCGACGCCACCCCGGCGGGGAGCGTGCAGGGGTCGGTCCGGTCGGCCTGGGCGCCGGACACCGACGCCCCCGAGGAGGTCACTCCCGTGCCGGGGAGCACGGCCGCTCCCGGCGGGGTCGACCCGTCGGCCGGCGCGGAGGACCCGGACCGTCTCGACAAGGACGCCGACCAGGGCCTGGCCGTCGGCGACGGCGGCCCGGCCCGGCAGAGCCCGGTGTGGCCGTGGTGGGTGGGCGGGGTGCTCGCCCTGCTGGCGCTGCTCGCGGTGCCGGCCCTGCGTCGTTCCGCGCTGCGCCGGCGCCGGCGCGCCCGGGCCAGCGTGCCCGCGGCGACCACCATGGCCGCCGTGCCGGGGCAGCGGGGCGAGGCCCGCGAGATCGTCGTCGGTGTGGACGCCGACCGGGCCCGCGCGGACGCGCACGCCGCCTGGGACGAACTGCTCGACACGCTTGTCGACTTCCACGTCCGGGTGGATCTGACGGAGACGCCCCGGACCACTGCCGAGCGGCTGACCCGGGAGACGCTGGCCGAGGACGCCGCCGCGGTGACCGGGGTCCGGCTGCTGGGCCGGGCCGAGGAGCGGGCCCGCTACGCCCGCGATCCGCTGACCGGCGAGGAGCTGCACCCGGCCCTGCGGTCGGTGCGCGGCGCCCTCGCGGCCCGGGCGAACCGGCGCACCCGGCTGCTGGCGGCGCTGCTGCCTCCGTCGGTGCTGCTGCGCTGGCGTACCGCCCTGACCGAGCGCTCGACCCGGCTGGTCACCACGACCGGGCAGGTGCGGCAGCGACTGTTGCGCTGGAACCCGCGTCGTCTCCTGGCGGGCCGGCCGGCCCGCTGACCCGGTTCCGCCCGCCGGCGCTCCCCCGCCGGCGGGCCGGACCGGGTCCCCGGAACTCCACCCACGGCGTCGACAGGCGCGTCGATCAAGAGGTTTGCGTCAGGAAACGGGCGCACGCCGACGCAAACCTCTTGGTCAACCCGGCGTGGGGCGTGCGCGAGGCGTGCGTGGGGCGGCGTGAGCTCGGGCGGATCGGGGCGTGCGGAAGCGGCCGCGCTCGCCGGTTGGTGCCCGGCGAGTCGCCGTCGCTACGGCCCGCCCGTTCAGGGGCGGGACGGGCTCAGCGGTGGCCCTCCGGGCGCTGCCGCCAGCGGTCCTCCATCCGGTCCAGGAAGGAGCCCCGGCGGCCGCTGCGGCCACGGGGACGACGACGGCTCGTCGTGCCGCCGACCACGTGCAGGTCGGGCGACTGGGATCGGCGGTGCGACTGCACCGCGTAGCCCAACGAGGCCAGCATGACGACGAAGCCCGCCACGGCCAGCGGGGGCGTCTTGATCACGGCACCGTAGATCAACAGGGCCAGACCAGCGATGACCACGCCGGCAGCGACGAGCACGCGACGCCGCGCGTGGAAACGCGGGTCGCTGGCGCGCACGGCCGAGGCGAACTTGGGGTCCTCGGCAAGCGACCGCTCGATCTGCTCGAACAGCCGCTGCTCGTGCTCCGAGAGCGGCACGGCACTCCTCCCCGGTCACGTTGGTCGGCCCGGACGGGCCGACAGACCGTGGCAGCCAACCGGCTGCTTACCCGCAAGTCTACGAGGGGGCTCGCGCGTCGGAAAGCGGGACGACCTACGGCCGGGTCGGTTTTTCCACTCGCCGGGGATCACGCTTCCCGAGAAGACTGGCCGGACCTATGACGGAACGCCCGAATCGGGCGGCCGCGGCGTCCGCGGCAGCCTCCGCCTCCCGCCATCCGCGCTCGGGCGCGCCCAGGGTGAGCTGCTGCGGCGTCTCCTCCGCCGCGGCCAGCCCCTCCATCCGGACCCCGACGAGGCGGACCGGCTCGCCGGGGGCCAGGGCGGTCCAGAGCGCCCAGGCCGTGTCGAACATCTCCCGGGCGGTGTCGGTGGGCACACCCAGCGTGCGGGAGCGGCTGACCGTGCGGAAGTCGGCCAACCGCACCTTGAGCGACACGGTGCGCCCGACCTGCCCCGCCGCGCGCAGCCGGGCGCCGGCCTTCTCGGCGAGAGCGAGCAGCGCGCGCCGGATCTCCGCCGGGTCGCTGACGTCGGTGTCGAAGGTGACCTCGGCGCCGATCGACTTCTCCACGTGCTCCGGGGTCACCCGGCGCGGGTCCCGCCCCCAGGCCAGCTCGTGCAGGTGGGCGGCGGACGCCTCGCCCACCGCCCGGCGGAGCAGGCCCGGCGGCGCCTCGGCCAGGTCGCCCACGGTGCGCAGGCCGAGCCGTTGCAGCGCCTCGGCGGAACGCTCCCCCACCCCCCACAGCGCACCCACCGGCAGCGGGTGCAGGAACTCCAGCACCCGGGCGGCGGGCACCACGAGCAGGCCGTCGGGCTTGGCCCGGGTCGAGCCGAGCTTGGCCACGAACTTGCTCGGCGCCACCCCGACCGAGCAGGTCAGCTCCTGCTCCTCGGCCACCCGGCGGCGGATCAGCCGGGCGATCTCGGTGGGGGTGCCGAAGAGCCGCCGGGCCCCGGCCACGTCGAGGAACGCCTCGTCCAGCGAGAGCGGCTCCACGAGCGGGGTGACGTCACGGAAGATGCGCATCACCGCCCGGGAGGCGGCCGAGTACTGCGTGAAGTCCGGTGGCAGGTAGACCGCGTGCGGGCAGAGCGCCCGGGCCCGGGCCGTGGGCATGGCGCTGCGGACGCCGAAGCGGCGGGCCTCGTAGCTGGCCGAGCTGACCACCCCGCGCGGGCCGATGCCGCCCACCACCACCGGCTGGCCGCGCAGCTCGGGGCGGCGGCGCACCTCCACCGAGGCGAAGAACGCGTCCATGTCGACGTGCAGGATCGGGCAGCCGGTGTCGTCGGCGTCCGGCCCGAAGCGCGGATCACCGCCCCGGGGCAACGACTGGCTGCGGCCCATCCCCGCAGGTTAGCCGCCCGGTCCGACAATCCCGCCCGGAGCGGGTCAGCCGCGGACGACCAGCAGCGGGATCGTCATCTCGGCCGCGGTGTCCGCGCCGTGGTACGCCACCAGCCGCGACGCCATCGGCGGCTCCGAGCGGGTGGCGACCACGGCGTACGTGTCGCGGCAGACCACCATCACGTCGCCGATCCGGCCCAGGTGCGCCTCCGGCACCGGCCCGAACCAGCCGGTGGCCACCGCCTCCTCCCGGGTCAGCACCCGGGCCGCGCCGTCCAGCACAGCCGACCAGGCGGCCACCACGTCGGCGGTGGCGCCCGGCTCGACGTGCAGGTAGCGGACCCGGGGCTCGCCGGCCACCACCCGGACACCGGCCCGCAGCCGGGGGTCGGTGTCCAGGTCGATCCGGTGCCCGTCGGGCACGTTCAGCTGCCCGTGGTCGGCGGTGACCAGCAGGGCGGCGTCCGGCGGCAGCCCGTCGACCAGCCGGGCGAGCAGCCGGTCCACCTCGGCGGCGGCCAGCCGCCAGGGCGCCGAGTCCACGCCGGTGAGGTGCCCGTGCCGGTCCAGGTCGGGGTGGTAGCCGGAGACCAGGGTCGGCCCCGGACCGGCGGCCAGGGCGGCGAGCATCCGCTCGGCGAGCGGGTCGGCGCCGGCCGCGCCCCGGTAGTCGCCGCCCCGGTTGGCAGCCAGGGTGAGGCCGCTGCCGGCGAACTCGGGGCGGCTGACCACAGTGACCGCCACACCGGCGGCGCGAGCGCGCTCGTACCAGGTCGGGACCGGCTGCCAGGCGAACGGCTCGGGGTCACCGGCCCAGTCGACGTGGTTGAGCACCCGGTCGGTGCCGGGCACCCGGACGGTGAAGCCGAGCACGCCGTGCGCGCCGGACGGGGTGCCGGTGCCGAGGCTGACCAGACTGGTCGGGGTGGTGGAGGGGAAGCCGGCGGTGAGCGGGACGCCGACCGTGGCGGCGAGCCCCGCGAGGGTCGGCGCGTACGGGGCGGCGGTGGGGATCTGGTACCAGCCGAGCCCGTCGACCAGCAGCACGGCGACCCGGCGCACCCCGGCCAGCCGGGGCGTCAGGTCGAGCAGGTCGGCGGCGCCGGGCACGCCGAGCAGCGCGAGCGCGCTGGGCAGCACGTCGGCCAGGCTGCCGCCGCCGTAGCGGGGCGCGACCCGGTCGAGCGGACCCACCGCGGGGCCGGTCATGCCGGGCGGCGGGCGAACAGGTGCAGCTGGGCGGCGAGGTCGCGGTACGGCGGCCGGGCGGCCAGGGCCCGTTCCAGCTCGACCAGGGCGGCCGGCTGGCCGTCCGCCACGGCGGCCGGGAGCAGGTCGGCGAGCACGCGTACCCCGTGGATCTCCTCGACGGTGAGCCCGGCGGCGGCGAGCAGCGCGGTGGCGCCGTCGGCGTCGTAGCGGCGGCGCAGGGTGTCCCGGGGGCCGGCGGTGCCGGCCGGGTCGGCGGCGAGCGTGGCCGCCACGTCCAGGTGGCCGTTCACGGCCCGGGCCAGCACGGCGGCGGCCCGGCCGGCGACCAGCACGCTGGCCGCGCCACCGGGGCGCAGGGCCGCGGCCAGCGCGGCGACCACCGGAGCGGGATCGTCCACGACCTCCAGCACCGAGTGGCAGAGCACCAGGTCGGCCGTTGCCGGCTCGACCAGCCCCGCGAGCGCGTCGCCGTCGCCCTGCACGGCGCGTACCCGCTCGGCGACCCCGGCCTCGGCGGCCCGGCGGGTCAGCGCGGCGAGCGCGTCGGGGCTGGCGTCGACCACGGTGACGCGGTGGCCGGCCTCGGCGAGCGGGACGGCGAAGCCGCCCGTCCCGCCGCCGACGTCGAGCACGGTGAGCCGTTCACCGGCCCGCCGGTCCAGCTCGGCCCGGAGCACCGCCCAGATCACGGCGGTGCGGGGGGTGAGGGTTCGGGTCAGCTCCACGCCGCCGAGCCTAGTCACCCCCGGCCCTCAGGTCAGGACTCGCCACCGCCGGCCGGGTCCTCCTCGGCGCGGGAGCGCTGGGCGTTGGCCACCGGCCCGTCGGTCACCTGGTATTCCCGCGGCTCCACCTCGTGGGTGGGCGCCCAACCGGCGCCCAGCCGGGTCCGTCGGGCGTTCGCCACGCCACCGGGGTACGTGCTGTGAAAGGTCATCTGGTTCATCCCCCATACCCGGGTGGGCCACTCTGCCCAACCCGTGCCGGGAGTCTCCCGCCTCCGGGGCCGGGAAACCGTAATGTGGATCACTAAGCTCAACGGAAATCCCGGGACGCCGGCGTGACGGGCGGCTCGATCGCGTCCAGCCGGTCCGCGGTGAGGCTCGTGACGCCCTCGTGCCGCTGCAACCGGCCCCGCACCACCAGCGCGCCGCTGGTGCGGGCGATTCGACGGTAGCGCTGCCAGAGCCCCGGGGAGCAAGTGACATTGAGCATGCCGGTCTCGTCCTCCAGGTTGAGGAAGGTGACCCCGCCGGCGGTCGCCGGGCGCTGCCGGTGGGTGACGATCCCGCCGACCCGGATCCGCTGCCCGGGCTCCACCCGGCCGAGCCGGGCGATCGGCACCGCCCCCAGGGCGTCCAGCCGGTCCCGGATGAACCGGGCCGGGTGGCTCTCCGGGGACAGGCCGGTGGCCCAGACGTCGGCGACCAGCCGGTCCACCGCCTCCATCCCGGGCAGGGTGGGCGGGGCCGTGCCGGTCACCGTGCCGGGCAGCCGGCCCGGCCGGTCCTGGGCCGCCGCGCCGGCGGCCCAGAGGGCCTGCCGGCGGGTCAGCCCGAAGCAGGCGAAGGCGTCCGCGGTGGCCAGCGCCTCCAGCTGCGCCGCGGTCAGCCCGACCCGGCGGGCCAGGTCCGGCATGTCCCGGTACGGCCCGTGGGCCGTCCGCTCCGCCTCGATCCGCTCGGCCACGTCGTCGCCGAGGGTACGCACGCTGCCCAGCCCCAGCCGGACCGCCGGGCCGCCCAGCCCCCAGGCGTGCGGCGGCTCCCCCGGCTGGCTCCCCCACCGGGTCTCCGGGGTGGACTCCAGCACCGCCTTGGCGCCGCTGGCGTTGAGGTCCGGCCGGCGGACCTCGACGCCGTGCCGGCGGGCGTCGTCGACCAGGGTCTGCGGCGAGTAGAAGCCCATCGGCTGGGCGTTGAGCAGCGCGGCCAGGAACGGGCCGGGGTGGTAGCGCTTCAGCCAGGAGCTGGCGTACACCAGGTAGGCGAAGCTCATGGCGTGGCTCTCCGGGAAGCCGTAGCTGGCGAAGGCGGTGAGCTTGCGGTAGACGTCGTCGGCCAGCTCGCCCGTGATGCCCCGCTCGGCCATCCCGGCGTAGAGCCGGTCGGCGATCTGCGCCATCCGCTCCACCGAGCGCTTCGCCCCCATGGCCCGGCGCAGCTGGTCGGCCCCGGCCGCGTCGAAGCCGGCCAGGTCGATGGCGAGCTGCATGAGCTGTTCCTGGAACAGCGGCACGCCGAGGGTCTTCTCCAGCGCGTTGCGCATCAGCGGGTGCGCGAAGGTCACCGGCTCCTGGCCGTTCTTGCGCCGGATGTACGGGTGCACCGAGCCGCCCTGGATGGGGCCGGGCCGGATCAGCGCCACCTCCACCACCAGGTCGTAGAACTCGCGGGGCTTGAGCCGGGGCAGGGTGGCCATCTGGGCGCGGCTCTCCACCTGGAACACCCCGACCGAGTCGGCCCGGCAGAGCATGTCGTAGACCTCGGGGTCGTCCAGGGTCATGTCGCCCAGGTCCAGGCTCATCCCGATCAGGTCGTAGCCGTAGTGCAGCGCGGAGAGCATGCCGAGGCCGAGCAGGTCGAACTTGACCAGGCCGACGGCGGCGCAGTCGTCCTTGTCCCACTGGAGCACGCTGCGGCCGGGCATCCGCCCCCACTCCACCGGGCAGACCTCGATCACCGGCCGGTCGCAGATCACCATGCCGCCGGAGTGGATGCCCAGGTGCCGGGGGAAGGTCTGCAGCTCGTTGGCGTACGCCACCACCTGCTCGGGGATGTCCTCGACGTCGACCGCCGCGACCGAGCCCCAGCGGTCGATCTGCTTGCTCCAGGCGTCCTGCTGCCCGGGCGAGAACCCGAACGCCTTCGCCACGTCCCGCACCGCCGACCGCGGCCGGTAGGAGATGACGTTGGCGACCTGGGCGGTGTGCTCCCGGCCGTACCGGGCGTAGACGTGCTGGATCACCTCCTCCCGGCGGTCGGACTCGATGTCCACGTCGATGTCCGGCGGGCCGTCCCGCTCCGGGGCGAGGAACCGCTCGAAGAGCAGCCGGTGCCGCACCGCGTCCACGTTGGTGATCCGCAGCGCGTAGCAGACCGCCGAGTTGGCCGCCGAGCCCCGGCCCTGGCAGTAGATGTCCTGCTCGCGGCAGAACGCGACGATGTCGTAGACCACCAGGAAGTAGCCCGGGAAGCCCAGGTCGTCGATCATCCGCAGCTCGTGCTCCAGCTGCGCGTACGCCTCCGGGTGCGCCTCGGGCGGGCCGTAGCGCTCCCGGGCGCCGGCCATGGTGAGGTGGCGCAGCCAGCTCATCTCGGTGTGCCCCGGCGGCACCGGGTACGCCGGCAGCTGCGGCGCGACCAGTTGCAGGTCGAAGGCGAGTTCCGCGCCGAACTCGGCGGCGCGGGCCACCGCACCCGGGTACGCGGCGAACCGCGCCGCCATCTCCGCGCCGCTGCGCAGGTGGGCGGTGGCGGCGGCGGGCAGCCAGCCGTCGATCTCGTCCAGGCTGCGCCGGGCCCGCACCGCCGCCACCGTGGTGGCCAACCGGCGCCGCCCCGGGGTGGCGTAGTGCACGTTGTTGGTGGCCACCGTGGGCAGCCCGGCCGCGGCGGCCAGCTCGGCGAGGGCGTCGTTGCGGTCGGCGTCGAGCGGGTGGCCGTGGTCGGTCAGCTCCACCGCCACCGTCTCGGCGCCGAAGAGCGCGGTGAGCCGGTCCAGCTCCCGGGCCGCCGCGTCGACGCCCTCGGTGAGCAGCGCGGCGGGCACGTGCCCCTTGCGGCAGCCGGTGAGCACCAGCACGTGGTCTTTCAGTTCGGCGGCGACCTCCTCCAGCTCGCCGTAGACCGGGCGGCCCTTCTCGCCGCCGCGCAGCTGGGCCCGGGCGATGGTGGCGGCGAGCCGGGCGTACCCCTCGTGGCCGTGGGCCAGCACCAGCAGGTGCGCGCCGTACGGGTCCGGCTCGCCGTTCTGCGGGCCGGGCAGCCCCAGGGAGAGCTCCGCGCCGAAGACCGTCGGCAGGTGCAGCGCGCGGGCCGCCTCGGCGAAGCGCACCACGCCGTAGAAGCCGTCGTGGTCGGTGACGGCGAGCGCGGTGAGCCCCAGCCGGGCGGCCTCCTCGGCCAGCTCCTCGGGGTGGCTGGCGCCGTCGAGGAAGCTGAAGTTGGAGTGCGCGTGCAGCTCCGCGTAGGGCACCGCGTCGTTGGGGCGGGGCAGCTCGGGCGGCGCGTACTCCTGCCGCTTGCGGCTCCACGCCGGGGAGTCGCCGCCGTCGGCGTCGACCGCGAGCGGGTCCACCACGTGCAGGTGCCGCTCACCCTTGGGGCGGCCCTTGCCGGACCGCCCGCCGGGCCGCCCGGAGAGCACCTGCTCCAGCTCCGACCACGGCATCTTCGGGTTGTGGAAGCTCATCCCGCACTCCCCCACCCTTGGTCCGCCGAGATCTTGGAAGCTTTCGGCCCCCGGGTGGGCCACGAACTTCCAAGATCTCCGAAGGCGGCGGGGCACGGCGATCCGTCCGCGCCATCACGTTCGTGCGCTCTGTCGGGTGAAGGCCGGCGCGGCACGGCGGCACACCACGGGGTCGGGAGATGCCGCTCAGTCATAGATCGCCTCCACCAGCCACTGCCCGCCCTCGACGGCGAGCAGCAGGGCGGCGCCGTCGGCCAGGCAGACCTGGAACCGGGCGCGGCGGCGCGCCTCGGCCGGCGCCCACCAGCGCTCGTCCACCGGCCACGGGCCGGCCCAGCCGGAGATGTCGGCCGGCCGGCCGGTGCCCACCGTCAACCGGGCCGGTGCCGCGCTGACCGCCAGCCGGGCGCTCACCAGCACCGGCGCCCCCGTCGCGTCGTGCACCTCGGCCGGCAACGGGCTGGGCAGCACCACGGCCGGTGCCGGCGGTGGGATCCGCCCCGGCCACGGTGGCACCGGCGCCGCCCCGCCCGAGCGCGCCGCCCCGCCGCGCCGGCCGGGCCGCGCCACCGCACCGGCCCCGGCGGGCTGCGCCACCACACCGGCACGGACCACGCCGGCCTGCCCGGCCGGTGCCGCCAGCTCGGTCGGGCGGGCAGGCTCGGTCGGGCGGGCAGGCTCGGTCGGGCGGGCAGGCTCGGTCGGGCGGGCAGGCTCGGTCGGTCGGGACGGCTCGGCGGCCGGCAGGGGTGGCGGGCCGGGGCGGGTGGGCAGGCGCTCGTCGCCCCACGGAACCAGGCGCACCTGGTCGGCCGGGGAGCGCCCGCCGCCGAGCACGGCGGTGACCACCGCCTCGGGGCCGAGGATGCCCTGTACCCGGCTCAACGCGCGGTGCGCCCGTTCCCGCTCCTCGCCGGTCTCCCCCCACAGGCCGGGTTGCAGGCCGGCCTGGGCGAGCACCCCGTCCGGCACCAGCCGCAGCCGGATGATCCCGGCGGTCGGGCGGGCCGGGCGGGCGCCGCCCCGGCCGTTGCTGCCGGAGAGCCAGCCGTCGAGCTGCCAGCGGACCCGGTCGGCGATGGCCGCGGCGGTGAGCAGGCCGTCGTGCCGCCAGACCCGGTGCAGCTCCTGGCCGTGCGCGGTGACCGCCTCGATGCCGAGCCGGGTGCAGGCCAGCCCGTGCGCGGCGAGCCGCTCGTGCAACTGCTCGGCCAGCGTGCGGGCGGCGAACGCCGCGGCGTCCACCCGGTCGATCGGCTCGTCGTGGTCGGCGGTGACGGTCAGGTCGGCGGGTGGCTGCCGGACCGCGAGCGGCCGGTGGTCCCGGCCGGCGGCGAGCCGGTGGGCCAGCGCCCCGTCGAAGCCGAACCGGGCCAGCACGTCGCCGGGGGGCAGCGCGGCGAAGTCGCCGAGGGTGCGTACGCCCAGCCGGCGCAGCAGGTCGGTCAGGGTGGGCCGGCCGAGCGCCTCGACGGGCAGGCCGGCCAGGAACTCCGGGGTCCCGCCGGGCGGCACGATGCGCCCGTCCCGGGCGGCCAGCCCGGCGGCGAAGACCCCGTCGGCGATGCCGACCTGGCTCTCCACCGCGCAGGTCTGTGCGACGTGCTCGACGATCCGCTCGGCCGCCGCCTCCTCGCCGCCGAGGTAGCGGCTGGGGCCCCGGGCGGCCAGGGCGCAGGCCCCGGGACGGATCACCTCGACCCCGGCGACCACCTCCTCGACGGCGGCCACCACCGGCTCGAACGCGCGGGCGTCCCGGGCGGGGTCGTGGTCGACGACGGTGAGCTGGGGGCAGCGCCCCTGCGCCTCGCGCCGACGCAGGCCCCGGCGGACGCCCTCGGCCCGCGCCCGCTCGGAGCAGGCGACCACCCGGTTGGCGTGCAGCACCACGACCGGGTCGGTGGCCGGCACCCCGTCGACGATCTCGGCGGCGAGGACCGGCCAGTCCGGGCACCAGAGCAGCAGGGTCCGCGCCGGCGCACCGCTCATGCCGACCCGACCACGGTGAGCCGGCGGACGGCGGCGCGGACGGCGCCGGCACCGGTCGACCGGGGGATCACCCGGGTCAGCTCGTCGCCGGGCAGCCAGACCTTGATCTCCTTGGGGCGGGCGGCCGCGCCCCGGCCGCGGGCCGAGACGGTCACCTCCCGGCGGCGCAGCCGGCCCCGGCCCGCCCCGAGCCCCTCCCAGACCCCGCGGACCACCTGGAGCGTCACGTCCGCGCCGTCCCACCGCCCGTACGGGACGAGCACGCTGCCGCGCTGCCGGGCCCGGGCGGCCAGCCGGGTGGCGACCGAGGCGGAGACCGTGGCCGGCACGGCGGTGACCACCACGTCGACCCCGTCGATGAGCGCGGCGACGACGGTGGGCCACTCCGGCCCGGGGTTCGGCACCAGGGCGAGCCGGTCCAGGGCGATGCCGGCCTCGGCCGCCGCGCCCGCCCCGAAGGTGGGCACGCCGACCACGGCGCACCACGAGCCGGCCCGGGACGCCTCGGCGAGCAGGGCGAGGATCAGGGAGGTGGCGCCGCTGCGCCGGGGCTGGCCGGCGCCGACCGCGATGGTGCTGCCGCGCCGCAGCCCCCGGTTGGGCAGCAGCCCGGTCAGCTCGGGCCGGACGGGGAGCACCCGGTGGCCGCCCGCCGGGTCGGGCGCGCTGGCCGGGCGTACCAGTTCGGCCAGGGCGGCGGAACCGACCACCATGCGGCCCGCCATCGGACCAACCCCCCGTCGTGTGTTCACCACGGGCGCCGGCCCGTGGATGGTGCTGTGGATCGTGCGGTGCGGGACGCGTTCAGCGGCCCGGCGGGTGTGTCCGCCGCCGGGAGTGGCGCCCGGCCACCCGGGGTCCCGCCGGTGGTGGCCGGGCGCCACGACTCAGGCGGCGGCTGCTCCGGGACGCGGCGCGGCGTCGGCCCCGCCGAGCCGGTGCAGCCCGTCGAGCGCCGGTTGGTGGGCCAGGCCGAGCGCGGTCTCCACCACGGTGACGAACTCCTCGGCGGCGCGGAGCAGGTCGTCGGCCTCCCGGGCGGTGACCACCCGGGGGATGCCGGCCTCGGCGGCGGCCCGCTTGCTGGCCCCGGCGGCGAAGTAGGCGGCCCACTCGTCCAGCTCGGGGGCGACGGCGGCGAGCAGCACCCAGACGCTGGTGATCCGGTTGCGCCGGGTGGGTGCGGGGCGGGCGCGGGCGGCGAGCAGGGCGGCGGCGGCGCGCAGCGCGGCGAGGTGGGCGGCGGCGTACCGGAGGCCGTCGGGGCGGGTCCGGGCGGCCTCGGCCAGCCCGTGGCGGGCCACCACGAGCAGTTGAGCGGGGGTGCGGTGCGGCAGCACGTGCGCGGGCACCGTGGGCGCCTGGGCCGGACTGGTCGACATGGTCTCTCCTCCGCGTGGGCCGGGGCGGGGCGGCCGCGCGACGGGGAGCCGTCGCCCGGGGACGCCCGGAACGGGCGGTGCGGAGGAAGACGCACCAGGTGGGGGCCGGCCGGGTGTGGATGCTTCCCCACACCACACCCGGCCGGCGTACCGGCGGGTCCGTCGCCCGCCGCCCGGGGGTCGTGGGCGGCGGGCGACGATCCTGCCTTGACGGGTCCGGACTCGCGACTGTCCGGAGCCCGGTGCGGTCCGCGGAACCGCACCTCCCGGGAGCCGGAGCCGCGAAACACCGCTCCCGGACGTTGGAACGAGCGTACGACCGAATCGAACACTCGTTCTAACTGCTCTGACAGTACACCTCCCCTCCGACGAAAATGCAACGTGTGACGCACCGGCGTGCCGAACGCCGGCCGGTCAACTCTCAGGGGGCGCACAGCCTCGACAAAGGAGCCGCCGAACTCCGGGCTCCAGGGTTGACGGCATGAACGTCAGCCATACCGCCGTCGCCGGACGGCGGATCCCGCGCCGGGCCCGGCCCGCGGCCCCGGCCTGGTGGGCCGACGTGGCCGGCAGCGCCGCGGTGCTCAGCCTGCTGGTGGTCACCGCGCTCTGGACCGCCGACCGCGGCGTGCAGGAGCTGCTGGGCGGCGTGGCCACCGGCCTCACCTCGCTCGGCCGGCTCGCCGGCCTGGTCAGCGCCGACCTGATGCTCGTCCAGGTGGTGCTCATGGCCCGGGTGCCGCTGATCGAGCGGCGCTTCGGCCAGGACCGGATCGCCCGCTGGCACCGGCTCACCGGCTTCACCTCGTTCCACCTGCTCCTGGCGCACGTGCTGCTGACCGTGCTCGGGTACGCCGGCACCGCCCGCCGGGGGGTGCTCGCCGAGACCTGGGACCTGGTCGCCACGTACCCCGGGATGCTGCTGGCCACCGCGGCGCTCGCCCTGCTCGTGCTGGTCGTGGTGACCTCGGTCCGCGCGGCCCGGCGCCGGCTGCGCTACGAGTCCTGGCACCTGCTGCACCTGTACGCGTACCTGGGCGTCGCGCTGGCCCTGCCGCACCAGCTCTGGACCGGCGCGGACTTCGTCGCCTCGCCGTTGGCCCGGGCCTACTGGTGGACCGTCTACCTGCTGGCGCTGGCCAGCGTGCTGGTCTGGCGGCTGGGGCTGCCGGCCTGGCGCTCGCTGCGGCACCGGATCGAGGTGGCCGCCGTGGTGCCCGAGGCGCCCGGCATCACCTCGGTCTGGCTGCGCGGGCGCCACCTGCACCGGCTGCCCGTCCGGGCCGGGCAGTTCCTGCTCTGGCGGTTCCTGGACGGTCCCGGCTGGTCCCGGGCCCACCCGTACTCGCTGTCCGCGCCGCCCAACGGCGACCTCATGCGGATCACGGTCAAGGACCTGGGCGACGGCAGCGCCCGGGTGGCCGCCCTGCGCCCCGGCACGCGGGTGCTCGTCGAGGGGCCGTACGGGCGGCTCACCGGGGAGCGCTGGCGCGGCGGCGGGATCACCATGCTGGCCTGCGGGGTCGGCATCACCCCGCTGCTGGCGCTGCTCTGGGAGCTGCCGTACGCGCCGGGCCAGGCGGTGCTGCTCTACCGCGCGCGTACCCCTGACGACCTGGCCTTCCGGGCGGAGCTGGACCGGCTCGCCGCCGAGCGCGGGCTGGTCGTGCACCACCTGGTCGGCCCCCGGGCGGCACGCCCGTCCTGGCTGCCGGCCTACGCCGAGGGGCTTTCCGACGCGGAGGCGCTGCGCCGGCTCTCCCCCGGCATCGCCGGGCACGACGTCTTCCTCTGCGGACCGGATGGCTGGGTCGACGCCGCCCGCGCCGCGACCCGCGCGGCGGGGGTCCCCGACGCGCACGTCCACCAGGAACGCTTCGCCTGGTGACCGGCAGGAAAGGACGATCCATGCGACGGATCACCATCTGGATGCTCTCGACGGTGGCCGCACTGGTGCTGCTGTTCAGCTACAAGACCAGCACCCTGGGCGCGGGCGGGGAGAGCAGCGCGATCGCCTCGGGCACCGACGGCGCCGGCAGCTCCTGGAGGGGCACGGACGGCGGCACCACCGGCTCGGGCTCCACGACCGGCGGCGACCGCGGCACCGGCAGCGACAGCAGCGGCAGCGACACCGGCAGCGGCGGCACGGGCAGCGGCGACGGCACGGCCACCGGGGCCGTGGCGCAGACCCGGTGGGGACCGGTGCAGGTGCGGATCACCGTCTCCGGCGGGAAGATCACCGACGTCACCGCGGTGCAGGTGCCCGACGGCAACCACCGGGACCAGGAGATCAACGACTACGCGGTGCCGATCCTGCGGCAGGAGGCCCTCGCGGCGCAGAGCGCGCGGATCGACACCGTCTCCGGTGCCACCGTCACCAGCGACGGCTACCGGGAGTCCCTCCAGTCCGCCATCGACGCGGCGCACCTGCGATGAGCGGGACCGTGACCGCCGGACCGGACCGGCGTGCCTGGGTGGCGCAGGTGATGGGGCTGCCGGTCAGCGTGCACCTGCGCGGCCCGGACGTGCACAGTGACGCGGTGGCCGAGCGGGTGGCGCGGGTCTTCGCCGAGCTGCGCGAGGTCGACGCGACGTTCAGCACGTACCGGCCGGACAGCGCGCTGGGCCGGCTCGGCGGGGCGGTGCCCGACCCGGCCGCCGCGGATCCGCTGGTGCGCGAGGTGGTCGAGCGCTGCGAGGAGGCCCGCGTCCGCACCGGCGGGTGGTTCGACGCCCGGCGGCTGCCGCTGCCCGGCGGGGGCACCGGCTTCGACCCGTCCGGCCTGGTCAAGGGATGGGCGGTGGAGCGGGCGGCGCGCCGGCTGGCGCTGCCCGGCCACGACCTGTGCCTCAACGCCGGCGGGGACGTGCTGCTGCGCACCGCGCCGGGCCGGCCGGCCTGGCGGGTCGGGATCGAGGACCCGGACCGCCCCGAGCGGCTGCTCGACGTGGTCGCCCGCACGCACGGCGCGGTCGCCACCTCCGGCACCGCGCGGCGCGGCGCCCACATCACCGACCCGCACGCCGGGCGCCCGGCCCGGGCCGTCCGGTCGGTCACCGTGGTCGGCCCCGAGCTGCTCTGGGCCGACGTGTACGCCACCGCGGCCGTCGCCCGCGGCGCGGACGCGCTCGACTGGCTGGCCACCCTGGACGGGTACGCGGCCCTGCTGGTGGACGCCGCCGGTCGGGTGCGGGCCACGCCGGACTGGCCCGGCTCCCGGCCGGCGGCTCAGACCCGCGCCGCGTAGTCGGGCAGGCCGGCCTCGGTGGCCAGCGAGCCGGTGCTCCGCACCAGCAGCGACTGGACCGGGCGGGCGGCCAGCAGCCGGTCGCGCAGCCACAGCCCCCAGCCGCTGGCCGGGGCGAGGAAGCGGCCGGGGTTGGCGCCGCGCTGCCAGCGCCCGGCGTAGGTCCGCATCCGCCGCTCGTACGCGGGCAGCGCCACCCGGTGGTCGCCGCCGGCCAGGGCCAGTTCACCGGCGAGCACGTACGCCCCGACCAGGCCGGTGCCGACCCCCATCCCGCCGAGGGTCACCCCCCAGGCCGCGTCGCCGAGCAGCACGGCCCGGCCGGTGTGCCAGCGGGGCACGCTGACCCGGGCGATGGCGTCGAAGTAGAGCTCGGGCGCGGCGCGCAGGCCGGCCAGCAGCCGGGGCACGTGCCAGCCCAGCCCCGTGAAGGCCTCGGCGATCAACGCCTTCTGCCGGTCGAGGTCGAGCCGGTCGTGGTCCTGCGGGGGCGAGGCGAACACGACGAGGGCGCCCGCCCGGCCCGGCTCCCGCTGGTCGGCGGCCACGCTGGCCATCCGGCCGGGCACGTTGTACTGCCGCGGGACCGGGCCCGCCCCGAGGTCGTCGGGCAGGTCCCAGCCGGCCAGGTGGTAGCCGAGGTGCCGCACGTACGACGACTCGGGCCCGAACGCCAGCCGGCGCACACCGGAGTGCAGCCCGTCCGCGCCGATCACCAGGTCGACCGTGCGGGAGGCGCCCCGGGCCAGGTCGACCCGCATCCCGTCGGCGGTCTCGGTGAGCGCGGTGATCCGGTCGCCGAAGACGTACCCGACCCGGTCGGCGCCGTGCTCGTAGAGGATCCGGGAGAGGTCCCGGCGGAGGACCTCCAGCTCGCCGCCGGCGAACTCGGCGGGCAGCCGGAAGATCTCCCGGTCGTGCTCGTCCACCCGGCTCATCGCGCCGGCGTGGGTCTGCACCGCGCGCAACTCGTCGAGCACGCCCATGGCCTCGAGCACGCCCAGGTGGGTGGGACCGCGGAAGTCGACCGCGAAGCCGCTGGTCCGCAGCGCGGGCGCGGCCTCCACGACGGTGACCTCGGCGCCGTTCCGGGCCAGCCACCAGGCCGCCGCCGGGCCGGCCACCCCGGCGCCGGAGACGAGCACGCGAAGGCCGCGAAGAGGAGTGGGCATCTCGTTCCCCGTTCTAAACTGTGTCCATCGGATACAGAGTACTCTAGACACAGTTTCGAGCCGAGGACAAGGGGTGCGCGTGGAGACCGGTGGCGTCGACCAACGCCGGCTGTTCGAGCTGCTGTGGGGCACACCGGCCGGGCCCCGGCGCGGGCCGCGCCCCACCCTCACCCTCGCTGCGATCGCCCGTGCCGGGATCGCCGTCGCCGACGCCGACGGCCTCGAGGGGCTGACCATGCAGCGGGTCGCCGAATCCCTGGACGTCACCAAGATGGCGCTCTACCGCTACGTGCCCGGCCGCGCCGAACTCGTGGCGCTCATGCTGGAGGACGCGATCGGTGCGCCGCCCCCACCACCGGCCGGGGCCGACTGGCGCGCCCAGCTCGACGACTGGACCCGGCAGCTCTTCGACCGGTTCCGCCGGCACCCGTGGGCCCAGGCGGCGACCGTCGGGCCCCGGCTGCCCGGCCCCAACGAGCTGGCCTGGCTGGAGCGCGTGGTCGCCGCCCTCGCCGGCACCGGCCTGACCGGCGGCGAGCAGCTCGACGTCGCCGTGCTCCTGGTCGGGCACGCCCGCAACCTCGCCCAGCACACCCCGCCGGACGGCGTGCCCGGCGGGGCCCAGGAGAGCGCCTTCGGCGCCCTGGTCCGCGGCCGGGAGGACCGGTTCCCGGCGCTGGACGCCGCCCTGCGCGGCATCGACCCGGCGGCCGCCGACCAGGCCCTCGACTTCGGCCTGGCCCGGATCCTCGACGGCATCGAGGCGCTGATCGCCGCCCGCGCCGCCGCCGGCCCCCGTTCGGGTGGGGCGGCCGAGCAGGGCCCGGCCGCCCGGGGAGAATGAGGGCATGCAGCCACACCCGAACGTGCAGGCGGTGCAGCGGGCCCTCGACGACGCGGACGCGCGGGACGGCTCCGGCGGCCCGAGCCAGGTCCGCCTGCTGCCCGAGGCCGTGCACACCGCCGCCGCGGCCGCCGCGGCCCTCGGCGTCGAGGTCGGCGCCATCGCCAACTCGCTCGTCTTCGACGCCGACGACGCGCCCCTGCTGGTGCTCACCTCCGGCGCGCACCGGGTGGACACCGCCGGGCTGGCCGCGTCCCTCGGGGTCACCCACCTGCGCCGGGCCACCCCGGAGTTCGTGAAGCGGCACACCGGGCAGGTGATCGGCGGAGTCGCCCCGGTCGGCCACCCGCAACCGCTGCGCACCCTCGTGGACACCGCGCTGGCCGCGTACGACGAGGTGTGGGCGGCCGGCGGCGTGCCGCAGGCGGTCTTCCCCACCACGCAGGCGGAGCTGCTGCGGCTCACCTCCGGCACCCCGCACGAGGTGGCGTGACTCCGGACCTCGTCACGCTGCACGTGTGGCGGATCCCCCGGACGGCCGTCCCCCGGGCACTGGCCCGGATGGCGACCCACCCGGCACGGCTGCGCCGGCTGCCCGGCGTCCGGTTCGCCAAGCTGCTCGGTACCGGGACCGGCACCGGCTTCGGCCCCGGCGACGCCGACCTGACCCGGTGGGCCGCCCTCGTGGTGTGGGACTCCCCCGCCGCGGCGGACGCCTTCGACGCCTCCCCGGTCGGCCGCTCCTGGGCCCGGCTCGCCCGCGCGCGCGTACGGGTCGACCTGCGCCCGCTGACCAGCCGGGGCGAGTGGTCCGGCCGCCGGCCGTTCGGTGAGCCGTCCGGCGGGCGGGTCGCCGGGCCGGTGCTGGCGCTGACCCGGGCCCGGCTGCGGGCCCGCCGGGCGGTCACCTTCTGGCGGGCGGTCCCGCCGGTCGCCGCCGCCCTGCACGCCGCGCCCGGGCTGCTCGCCCGGTTCGGCGTCGGCGAGGCGCCGCTGGGCTGGCAGGGCACGGTGAGCGTGTGGCGCGACGCCGCGGACCTCGTCGCGTTCGCGTACCGTCACCCGGAGCACCGGGCCGCCATCACCCGCACCCCCACCGAGGGGTGGTACGCGGAGGAACTGTTCGCGCGGTTCGCGGTGGCCGGCGTGGTCGGCGACCGGACGGTGCTGGGATGGGCCGCCCCCGAGAGCGACCCGGCAACGGCGAGAGGGAACGCATGAGGTTGGTGCGGTGGACACCGGACGATCTGGTCCGGCGGCTGGACGACGTGGTGGCCGTCTACGGCGAGGCGATGGGCTACCGCGCCGACCTGCTGGAGGCCCGGCGCGGCTACATCGCCACCCACGTCCGCCGGCCCGGCTTCCGCGCCGTCGCCAGCCTGACCACCGAGGGACACCTGGCCGGCTTCGGGTACGGCTACCTCGGCGCCGCCGGCCAGTGGTGGCACGACCAGGTGCACCGGGCGCTGGACGGCGAGGCCCGGCAGCGCTGGCTGACCCACTGCTTCGAGGTGGTCGAGCTGCACGTCCGCCCGCCCGCGCAGGGGCACGGCCTGGGCGCCGGCCAGCTGCGCGCGCTGCTCACCATGGCGGAGGGCAGCACCACCCTGCTCTCCACGCCGGAGGCCGACGAGCAGCAGTCCCGGGCCTGGCGGCTCTACCGCCGGTTCGGCTTCGTCGACATCCTGCGCCACTTCCACTTCCCCGGCGACGAGCGGCCGTTCGGCGTGCTCGGCCGGGACCTGCCGCTGCCACCGCCCGGCCCCGGCGGCGCCCCCGCTCCGGAAAAGCCGTGAGCGCGAGGAGTGAGCCGGGGTTGCGAGCCCCGCAGTCGCGAACCGAGATGGCACCGTGACCCGGGGCCGGCTGCCCTGGGCGCTGCTGGCCGTGCTCGTCCTGGCCCAGATCTGCTACCCGCTCACCGGGGGCACGACCCGGGCCGGCCTCACGGTGGCCACCGTCGGGCTCGGCTGGTTGCTCTCCGTCGGGCACGCCCTGCTCACCCGGGGTACGCGCACCGCGCTCGCGCTGGTCGCCGTGGCCACCGGCGGCGGCTTCGCCATCGAGGCGCTCGGCGTGGCCACCGGCTTCCCGTTCGGCAGCTACGACTACTCGGGCGAGCTGGGCCCGAAGCTGGCCGGGGTGCCGCTGGTCATCCCGCTGGCCTGGACCTGGATGGCCTGGCCGGCCTGGCTCACCGCGGTCCGGCTCACCCGTTCCCGCCCCGCCCGGATCACCCTGGCCGCGGTCGGGCTGGCCGCCTGGGACCTCTTCCTCGACCCGCAGATGGTGGCCGAGGGCTACTGGCGCTGGCGGGACGCCACCCCGGCCCTGCCCGGCCTGCCCGGCATCCCGGTCAGCAACTACCTCGGCTGGCTGCTCTTCGCGGTGCTGCTGACGGCCGCGCTGCGCCCGCTCGCCGGGCCGGCCGTCGACCGCACCGACGCCCGGGACGCGCCGATGTTCGCGCTCTACCTGTGGACGTACGCCTCCAGCGTGCTGGCGCACGCGGTCTTCCTCCGTCTGCCCGCCTCGGCGGCCTGGGGCGCGGCCGGGATGGCGGTGGCCGCCGTGCCGCTGGCGGTGACGCTGCTACGCGCCCGCCGGCACCGCGCCGGTCCCGGGGTGGCGGAGCCGACCCCCCGCGTCGACGCGCCGGCATGATCCCCGCGCTCGTCCTGCTCGCGGCGGTCGCCGTGCTCACCGCGCACACGGTCGTCAACGCCACCGCCTGGCTCCGCCGCCCCGGGAACAACCCGGTCCAGGTCACCGAGGCGGTGGCGGTGCTGCTGCCGCTGCGCGACGAGGCCGACCGGGTCACCCCGTGCCTGCGCGCGCTGCTCGCCCAGCACGGCGTGCCGGAGCTGCGGATCGTGGTGCTCGACGACGGCTCGACCGACGGCACCGCCGACGTGGTCCGCGCCGTGGCCGGCGACGACCCCCGGGTCACCCTGCTCACCGGGGTCGCCCCGCCGCCGGGCTGGCTCGGCAAGCCGCACGCATGCTGGCAGCTCGCCACCCGCACCGGCCCGGCCCCGACCGTGCTCGTCTTCGTCGACGCCGACGTGGTGCTCACCCCGTACGCGGTCGCCGCGGCCGTGACCGGGCTGCGCGCGGCGGGCGCGACGCTGCTGTCGCCGTACCCCCGGATCCTGGTGCGGACGGCGGCCGACCGGCTGGTGCAGCCGCTGCTGCAGTGGTTGTGGCTGACCTTCCTGCCGCTGCGTGCCATGGAACGCTCGCCGCGGCCGTCCCTCGCGGCGGCCGGCGGGCAGTTCCTGGTCGTCGACCGGGCCGGCTACCTGCGGGCCGGCGGGCACGCGGCGGTCGCGGACCGGGTCCTGGAGGACATCGAGCTGGCCCGGGCCGTGAAGCGGTCCGGCGGCCGGATCGCCCTGGCCGACGGCTCCCGGCTGGCCGAATGCCGGATGTACGACAGCTGGCCGCAGCTGCGGGACGGCTACAGCAAGTCGCTCTGGGCCTCCTTCGGGCACCCGGCCGCCGCCGCGGTCGTGGTGGCCCTGCTGCTCCTGCTCTACACCGCTCCCCCGCTGGTCGCGCTCGGGGCCCTGGTGGCGGGCGCGCCGGTGCCGGCCGGGCTCGCGCTGGCCGCCTACCTGCTCGGCGTCACGGGCCGCGCCGTCAGCGCCCGGGCCACCGGCGGGCGGGCGTGGCCCGACGCGCTGGCACACCCCGTGTCGGTCGTGGTCCTCGGTTGGCTGACCCTCCGGTCGTACCATCTGCGGAAGCGACGCCGGCTCACCTGGCGGGGTCGCCCGGTCGGCTAGGAGGGGACGGCATGGCGCGGATCGTCGTCATCGGCGCCGGTGTGGGCGGGCTCGCCGCCGCCGCCCGGCTGGCGGTCACCGGGCACGAGGTCACCGTCCTCGAACGGGCCGACACGGTCGGCGGCAAGCTGGGCCGGCACCGGCACGACACCCCCGAGGGGTCGTGGTGCTTCGACACCGGGCCGAGCCTGGTCACCCTGCCGCAGGTGTTCCACGACCTGTTCGAGGCGACCGGCGCGAAGCTCGACGAGTACCTGGACCTCGTGCCGCTGGACCCGATCGTCCGGCACGTCTTCCCCGGCGGCGGCCCCACCCTGGACTCCTGCGCCGACCCGGCCGAGTTCACCGCCCGCGTCGGCGCGGCGTTCGGCGACCGGGCCGCGGCCGACTGGCAGCGGCTCTGGCGGCGGGCCGGCCGGGTCTGGGCGGCCTCGCACCGGGACGTGCTGCGCCGCACCGTCGACTCACCGCGTGACCTGGCCGCGCTGGCCTGGCGGCTGGGCGACCTGGCCGCCATCGGCCCGGGCCGCAGCCTGCGCGGGCTGGGCCGCCGGCACCTGTCCGACCCGCGCCTGCGGATGCTGCTCGACCGCTACGCCACCTACACCGGCGCCGACCCGCGCCGGGCGCCGGCCGCCCTGGTCGCCGTCCCCTACGCCGAACTGGCGTACGGCGGCTGGTACCTGCGCGGCGGGCTGGGCACCCTGGCCGACGCGCTGCTGTCGCGCTGCCTGGACCTCGGCGTGGTGGTGCGCACCGGCGCCACGGTCACCCGCATCGACGCGGCCGGCGGCCGGGTGCACGGCGTACGCGTGGCCGGGGCGGCCGCCCCGGTCCCCGCCGACGTGGTGGTGGCCAACGTCGACGCGCTGACCGTCTACCGGGACCTGCTGCCCACCCCGCGCCGGCTGGCCGCGCTCACCGACCGCAGCCTGGCCGGTTTCGTGCTGCTGCTGGGCGTCCGCGGCGACTCCGGGCTGGCCCACCACACCGTCTTCTTCCCCCGCGACCACGACGCCGAGTTCGACGCGGTCTTCGGCGACCCGGGGCGGGGCGTCCGGGCCCGGCCCGCACCGGACCCGACCGTCTTCGTCACGGTGGCCGACGACCCGGCGGTCCGCCCCGCCGGGCACGAGGCGTGGTTCGTGCTGGTCAACGCGGCCCGCCACGGCACCGCCGCGGGCGCGGTCGACTGGCGGCGGCCGGGGCTGGCCGAGGCGTACGCCGACCGGATCCTCGACGTGCTCGCCGAGCGGGGCGTGGACGTGCGCGACCGGCTGGTGTTCCGGGAGATCCGCACCCCGGCCGACCTGGACGCGGCGACCGGCGCGCCGGGCGGGGCCATCTACGGCACGGCGGGCGGGCTGCTCCGCCCGGCCAACCGGGGTCCGGCGGCCGGGCTCTGGCTGGTCGGCGGCTCCAGCCACCCCGGCGGCGGCCTGCCCATGGTCACCCTGTCCGCGGAGATCGTCGCCGATGCCATCGGCCCGGCCTGGTAGGACCGGCGGCGGTCAGCCGGCGTCGATGAGGGCGCGGCGGACGGCGGAGAGCAGCTGACCGAGGCCGAAACCGGCCAGCAGCACCCAGACCGTGGTGGCCATGGTGATGGTGCCGGCGGTCAGGTCGGCGTCGATCAGCCCGGTGAGCCCGGCGACCACCAGCCCGACCAGGACCACGCACACGCGGGTGGGGCGCTCCCCCACGGTCACCGCCCCGATCTCCCGCATCCCGGCCGACACGGCACGGGCCCGCACGTACTCGTGCAGCCAGGACAGGCCGCCCGCCGCGGCGACCAGCGCGCCGGGCGCGCCGAGCAGCCAGAACGCGACCAGCCAGGCGGCCTCGCCGAGCCGGTCGGCCACCGAGTCGTAGACGTAGCCGAGCCGGGTCGTGCGGTTGGTGGCCACCGCCACCGCGCCGTCGACGCTGTCGGCCACCGCCGCGAGCAGCACGAACAGCGCGCCCAGGAACGGCCCGTCGCCGGCCCGGCCCACCAGCAGGGGTACGCAGAGGCAGAGCAGCACGCCGGCCACGGTCACCGGGGTCGGGCCGATGCGCAGCCGGCCCAGGATGTAGCCCACGTGGTAGGCGAAGCGCAGCCAGGCGCGGACCACCGGCGCGGCCACCCGGGGATCGAAGCCGCCGTGCAGCCGCGCCCACGCGGTCGCGTACTGGTCCCAGTTCAGCTGTGTGCCCACCACGGGTCAACCGTAGAAGGGCGGGGCGGGTGTCGTGGGCGGGGTGGTCACACCCGCGCGTCGGCGCGCAGGCGCTGCCAGACCTCGCGGGTGGCCGTGGACCGGTTGAGGGTGATGAAGTGGATCCCCGGCACCCCCTCGTCGAGCAGCTTCGCGCACATCTCGCTCGCCTGCTCGATGCCGAGACGGCGGACCGCCTCCGGGTCGTCGGCCACCGCCGCGAACCGCTCCGCGAGGGCGGGCGGGAAGGGCGCGCCGGAGAGCTGCACCGACCGCTCGATGGTGCCGAGCTGGGTCACCGGCATCACCCCCGCCAGGATCGGGGTGTCACAGCCGGCCGCGGCCACCCGGTCGCGCAGCCGCAGGTAGTCGTCCGCGTCGAAGAACATCTGGGTGATCGCGAACTCGGCCCCGGCCCGGCACTTGCGGACGAAGTGCGCGGTGTCGCTGGCCACGTCGGGCGAGCGCGGGTGCTTGTAGGGGAAGGCGGCCACGCCGACGCTGAAGTCCCCGGCGTCGCGCACGAGCCGGACCAGCTCCTCGGCGTACCGCACGCCGTCCGGGTGCTTGATCCACTCGCCGCCCGGGTTGCCCGGCGGGTCGCCGCGCACGGCCAGCACGTTGCGCACCCCCACCGAGGCCAGCCGGCCGATGACGTGCCGCAGCTCGGCGACCGAGTGGTCGACCGCGGTGAGGTGGGCCATCGGCAGCAGGGTCGTCTCGGTGGCGATCCGCTCGGTCACCGCGACCGTGGTGTCCCGGGTCGAGCCGCCCGCGCCGTAGGTGATCGAGACGAACGAGGGGCGCAGCGACTCCAGCTCGCGGATGGCCTGCCAGAGCAGGCGCTCCCCCTGCGGTGTCTTGGGCGGGAAGAACTCGAAGGAGAAGGTGGGCCGGCCGTCACGGATCAGCTCCCCGATGGCCGGCTGGGGGTTGGGGAGGACCGAGGGAAGACCGAGCGCCACGGACCGACTGTAACCGGCGGGCCCGGGCCGACCCAGGATCTTCCCAGCCCGCGAGCACGAGCGCGGCCGAGCGTCGTACCCCGGGGGTAGAACGGGGGCAGCGCGGTGGGGCCGGCCGGTGGCCGGCCGGGGGGCCGCGCGGGGGTCGTCACGATCGGCGGCGGGCCGGCCGGAGCAGCGCCGGGCGCCCGCGCCGCCGCCCGCCGTCGCCTCGGGAGGACCGATGACCCCGCCCCCGCCACCCGGGCCGCGCCCGTTCGGGCCGCTCCTGGCCGAGCTGCGGGCCGCCCGCGGCTGGAGCCAGCAGCGGGTCGCCGCCGAGCTGTGCGCCGCCGCCAGCGTGCCGACCCTGACCCGGCACGAGGTGTCCCGGTGGGAGCGGCAGCGGCGGCTCCCCGGCGACTTCTGGTGCGGCTGGCTCGCGGTGGTCCTCGGGGTGCCGGGCGAGCTGCTGGCCGGGGCCGCCGCGCGCAGCCGCCGCCTCGGGGTGGCGCCGGCCGCAGCCGACCCCGCCGGTTCCCGCGCGCGGCCGGCCCGGCTCACCGCCACGAGCCGGCGGCCCGGCGCGATGCCGGACCGCCCGGGGCGGCCCGCCCCCACCTCCCCGTCACCCCGGCCGGGCGCGCTCTCGCCCCGGCCGGGGGCGCCGGCGGCCGGCCCCGGCCGACGGCGGGCACGGCGCGCCGGGGCGGGGGGAGGGCGCGACCGGCGGGGACCGGCTAGCGTCGTGCGCGTGACCCACGCTGCTCCCGTCTCCCCCGTCGACCGCGCCGGCCTGCGCCAGCGGATCGACAAGGCCCTCACCGAGTTCCTCGCCGGCCAGCGCGGCTGGCTGACCACCCTCGACGACGGCCTGGTGCCGGTGGCCGAGGCGATCGAGGCGTTCGTGCTGGGCGGCGGTAAGCGGCTGCGCCCGGCCTTCGGCTACTGGGGCTACCGGGGCGCCGGCGGGGTCGACTCCGACCAGGTGGTCGCCGCCCTCGCCGCACTGGAGTTCGTGCAGGCCAGCGCGCTGATCCACGACGACCTGATGGACCGCTCGGACACCCGCCGGGGTGAGCCGGCGGTGCACCGGCGGTTCGCCGCCCGGCACCGGGCGGCCGGCTGGAGCGGCGACCCGGACGGGTTCGGCGACGCGGCGGCCATCCTGCTGGGCGACCTGTGCCTGGTCTGGTCCGACGAGCTGCTGCACTCCGCCGGGCTGGACCCGCACACGGTGGCCCGGGCCCGGCCGGTCTTCGACGAGATGCGCACCGAGGTGACCGTCGGGCAGTACCTGGACGTGCTGACCCAGGCGACCGGCGACACCTCGCTGGAGCGGGCCGGCAAGGTGGCCCGCTACAAGTCGGCGAAGTACACCGTCGAGCGGCCGCTGCTGCTCGGCGCCGCGCTGGCCGGCGCGCCGGCCGAGGTGCACGCGGCCTACTCGGCGTACGGGCTGCCGCTGGGCGAGGCGTTCCAGCTCCGCGACGACGTGCTGGGGGTCTTCGGGGACCCGGAGCGCACCGGCAAGCCGGCCGGCGACGACCTGCGCGAGGGCAAGCGCACCTACCTGGTGGCCGCGGCCCTCGAGGCGCTCGACGACGCCGGCCGGGACCTGCTGCTCGGCGGGCTCGGCGACCCCGGGCTGGACGCCGCCGGGGTGGCCCGCCTGCGCGAGCTGATCACGGTGAGCGGCGCGCTGGAACGCACCGAGCGGCGCATCACGGCCCTCACGGAAAGCGCCCTGGCGGCCCTCACGACGGTAGACCTGGACACCGAGGCCCACCAGTCCCTGGTCGACCTGGCCATAGCCGCCACCCGCCGCACCGACTGACCCCCGGCCCCGGCCCGCCCGGCCCCCGGCCCCCGGCCCCCGGCCGGTCGATCATGAGGTTGACGGCGAAGTCGATCTCCGGAAGTGCCGCCAACCGCATGATCGGCGAGGCGGGCGGCACCCGTCAGAAGCCCAGGGCCTGGGCGCGGCGCTTGACCTCGCGGGCCTGGTCGCCAGCGAGGGCGGCGGCCGGGGTGATGCCGGGGAGGGTGGCGTCCGGCTCGTAGAGCCAGCGCAGCGCCTCCTCGTCGTCGTACCCGGCGTCGGCGAGCAGGTTGAGCACGCCGGGCAGGTGCTTGAGCACGGTGCGGTTGGCCACCAGGTCGGCCGGGATCCGGCGGACGCCGTCGCGGCGCACCGCGAGCAGTTCCCGGTCGCGGATCATCTGGTGCACCTTGCTGATCGACAGGTCGAGGCGCTCGGCCACGTCCGGCAGGGTCAGCCAGCCGGCCGGGTCGGTCGGTCCCGGCAGGTCGGCCCCGGCGGCGGTCTCGGCGGCGGTCTCGGCGGGTACGGAATCGGTCACCCGACCACCCTGCCACGTGCCCGCCGCGGCCGGTCGGCGGCACCCCGCACCCCGCCGGACGCGTGCGCGGCGCCACCGGGTGGGACGCCGGCTGTAGCATCCTGTTCAACCTTCACCCTCCCGACACATAGACTGCCTGCCGATGGACACACAGGTCGCCGACACGTTGCTGGGCTCGCTGATCGACGGGCGCTACCGCATTCGCGGTCGCGTGGCCCGTGGCGGCATGGCGACCGTGTACACCGCCACCGACGAGCGCCTGGAGCGCACCGTGGCGGTCAAGATCATTCACCCGACCCAGGCGCCCGAGGCCCGGGCCCGGATGGCCGGCTTCGTGGAGCGCTTCACCGACGAGGCCAAGACCATCGCCCGGCTCACCCACCCGAACGTGGTGGCGGTCTACGACCAGGGCAGCCACGCCGGCCTCCCCTACCTCGTGATGGAGTACGTGCGCGGCCGCACCCTGCGCGACGTGCTCGCCGAGCGGCGCCGGCTCAGCCCCGACGAGGCGCTGGCCATCGCCGAGCAGATGCTCGCCGCGATCGCCGCCGCGCACCGGGCCGGTCTCGTGCACCGCGACGTCAAGCCGGAGAACGTGCTGGTCGCGGAGCCGCCCACGGGCGGCACCACGAGCCTCGTGGACAGCGTGGTCAAGGTGGCCGACTTCGGGCTGGCCCGCGCCGTCGAGGCGAGCGCCGAGGAGGAGAACGGCAACCAGCTCATGGCCACCGTGGCGTACGTGGCGCCCGAGCTGGTCACCCAGGGCCACGCCGACCCGCGCACCGACGTCTACTCGGCCGGCATCGTGCTGTTCGAGATGCTCACCGGCCGGGTGCCGTACGACGGCGACCGCCCGGTGGAGGTCGCCTGGCAGCACGTCGACCGCGACGTGCCGGCCCCGTCGACCCTGGTGCCGTCCCTGCCCCCGGTGCTCGACGCGCTGGTCGCCCGGGCCACCCGGCGCGACCCGGCCGCCCGCCCGGCCGACGCCGGTGCGCTGCTGACCGAGGTGCAGGCCGCGCGCGACGAGCTGGGCAACCCGCACTCGCACACCGCGGTGCTGCGCCAGCTCGGCGACGAGACGGCCGTGATCGCGCAGCCCACCATGGTGGTGGCGGCGGTCCGCCCGGCCGAGCGCCCCGCCTGGGCCCGGCTGCCCGAGGGCGGTGGCCAGCGCACGCACCGCCGCCGCGCCGTGGAGGACGAGGGCCTGGGCGCCCGGCTGGCCGGGCTGCGTACCCGGATCATGGGCTCGCCGCGCGGCCGGCTGGCGGTCGCCGCGGCGGCCGTGGTGCTCGGCCTGGTGGCCGCGGTGGGCGGCTGGTGGTTCGGGGTGGGCCGCTACACGGTCGCCCCGCAGCTGGTGAGCCTGACCAAGGCCGAGGCGGAGGCGCAGGCCACCCGGGGTGGCTTCACGCTGCGCTACGCCGAGCCCCGTTACGACGAGAAGATCCCCAAGGACACGGTGCTGGGCCAGGCCCCGGTGTCGGCCACGCGGATCGTCAAGGGCGGCACGATCACTCTGACCCTGTCGCTCGGTCCCGAGCGGCTGCCGGTGCCGGACGTGGTGGGCAAGGACTTCGAGCTGGCCCAGGCCGAGCTGACCGGCGCGAAGCTGGTGCCGGTGAAGGGCAGCTCCCGCTACGACGACGCGCTGCCGGCCGGGGTGGTGCTGGGCACCGACCCGAAGGTGGGCACGGTGGTCAAGCCGGGCGCGAAGGTGACCGTGATCCTGAGCAAGGGCCGTGCCCCGGTGACCGTGCCGAACCTCGTGGGCAAGAACCTCGGCGAGGCCCGCAACACCCTCGCCCAGCTCGGGCTGACGCCGGTCGAGACGTACAAGGACTCCGACAAGCCGAAGGACGAGATCCTCGGCCAGAGCCCGGCCGACGGCACCGGCGTGGAGAAGGGCGCCCAGGTCAAGCTCGACGTCAGCAAGGGCCCGGCCCAGGTGCCCGTCCCCCGCGTGGTCGACCTGCCCTGCCAGCAGGCCAAGCAGGTGCTGGAGAGCCAGGGCTTCCCGGTCAACATCCAGCTCAACCCGAACGGGGTGGCCCGCTTCCAGAACCCGGGCGAGAACACCCCGGTGCCGCCGGGCACCCCGGTCACGGTGACCTGCCTGTGAACGGGCCGAGCGGGCTGAGCGGGCCGAGCGAGCGACGGCGGGTCGGGTCGCACACCCCCACCTCCGGGGGCCTGGCCAAGGCCGCGTTGCCGTACGCCGACGCGGCCGCCTCCGAGGCGGTGCAGGTCTACGTCTCCAACTCGCGGGGCTGGGCGCTGCCGGCGGGCGACCCGAAGCAGGACGTGCTGTTCCGGGACGGCTGCGGCGAGCGCGGCCTGCCGGTCTTCATCCACGCCTCGCTGCTGGTCAACCTCGGCTCCCCCACCCCGGCCACGGTCGAACGGTCGACGGAGACGCTGGCGCACGCGCTGCGCCGGGGCCGGGCCATCGGCGCCGAGGCCGTGGTGTTCCACGCCGGCAGCGCGGTCGACGCGGGCCACGCCGAGGCGGCCATGCGGCAGGTCCGCGCGGCCCTGCTCCCGCTGCTGGACGAGAGCGCGGCCAGCGGTGGTCCCATGCTGCTGGTCGAGCCGAGCGCCGGGGGCGGCCGGTCGCTGGCTTCCCGGGTCGAGCACCTGGGTCCCTACCTCGACGTGGTGGACCGCCACCCGATGCTGGGCGTCTGCTTCGACACCTGCCACGCCTGGGCGGCCGGGCACGACCTGGCGGCCGAGGGCGGGATGACCGCCACGCTGGACGCGCTGGTCGCCGCGGTGGGCGCGGACCGGCTGAAGCTGGTGCACGCGAACGACTCGAAGGACCTGTGCGGCTCCACGCGCGACCGGCACGAGAACATCGGCAAGGGCACCATCGGCGAACCGGCGTTCGCCGAGCTGATGCGCCACCCCGCCACCGCCGGCGTCCCCGTCCTGGTGGAGACCCCGACGGAGAAGCACGAAGGCCACGCCGCCGACATCGCGAACCTGAAACGCCTCCACCCCTGACCCCGCCCGGGCCCCGGGGTCGATCAAGAGGTTTGCGTCGAAATCTGCGTCCCGGACGACGCAAACCTCTTGATCAACAAAGGTCAGGCGCGGAGCAGGCGGGCGAGGATCTCCACGGCGTCGTCGATCTGGGCGTCCGAGACGTCCATGTGGGTGACCAGGCGGGCCGTGCGTGGGCCGAGCACCGAGATCAGCAGGCCCCGCTCCCGGGCGGCCGCCGCCAGGGCGGGCGCGTCGAGCGGGTGCTTGGTCAGGTCGAGCGGAACGATGTTGGTCCGCACCACGGTCGCGAGCACCCCGTGGGGCGCGACCGCCTCGGCGAGCCGGGCCGCCTTGGCGTGGTCCTCGGCGAGCCGCTCGACGTGGTGCGCGAGCGCGTACCGGCCGGCGGCGGCCAGGATGCCGACCTGCCGCATGCCGCCACCCATCCGCTTGCGGACGAACCGTGCCCGCGCGATCTTCTCGGCGCTGCCGACCACCAGCGAGCCGACCGGGGCGCCGAGGCCCTTGGAGAGGCAGACCGAGAGGGTGTCGAACAGCGCGCCGTACTCGGCCAGCGGCACCCCGTCGGCGACGTGCGCGTGCCAGATCCGGGCGCCGTCGCAGTGCAGCGCGAGCCCGTGGCCGTCGGCGACCCGGCGCAGCTCACGCAGGGTCGCGAGCGGGATCACCCCGCCGCCGCCCCGGTTGTGGGTCTGCTCGACGGCGATGGCCCGGGTCGGCACCGCGAAGTAGCCGTCCGGCCGGACCATCCCGGCCACCACCTCGGGGTCGACGTCCGCGCCCACCGCCGGCCAGGTCCGCGAGGAGATCCCGCCGTACGCCGCCGCGGCGCCGATCTCGTACGTGACCACGTGCGCGTCGGCGTCGCAGAGCAGCTCGTCCCCGGGCGGGACGACGAGCTGGAGGGCGATCTGGTTGGCCATCGAGCCGCTCGGGGCGAACAACGCCGCCTCGTGCCCGAAGAGCGCCGCGACCTCGGCCTCCAGCGCGGCGACGGTCGGGTCCTCCCCGTAGACGTCGTCGCCGACCTCGGCGGTCGCCATGGCCTCGCGCATCCCGGCGGTCGGCCGGGTCACGGTGTCCGAACGAAGGTCGATGAACTCAGCCACGATGATCCTTTCGGCTGCCGACTGCGGGGCTCGCAAGCTCACTCCTCGCGTCAGCCACGCAACATCTCCGCAACGAGGAAGGCCAGCTCCAGCGACTGCTGGGTGTTCAGTCGCGGGTCGCAGGCGGTTTCGTACCGGTCGGGCAGGTCGAGGTCCTCGATGCCCTGGGCGCCGCCGAGGCACTCGGTGACGTCCTCGCCGGTCAGCTCGACGTGCAGGCCGCCCGGGTGGGTCTCCAGGCCGCGATGCACCTCGAAGTAGCCGAGCACCTCGTCGACGATCCGGTCGAAGTGCCGGGTCTTGTAGCCGTTCGAGGACTCGTGGGTGTTGCCGTGCATCGGGTCGCACTGCCAGACGACCTTGGCGCCGGCGGCGGTGACCTTGGCGACGATCGGCGGCAGCGCGTCCCGGACCCGGTGGTTGCCCATCCGGCTGATCAGCGTGAGCCGGCCGGGGATGTTGTCCGGGTTGAGCTTCTCGCAGAGCTCGATGGCCTCGTCCGGGGTGGTGGTCGGGCCGAGCTTGACCCCGATCGGGTTGGCGATCCGGGAGATGAAGTCGAGGTGCGCGCCGTCGAGCTGCCGGGTGCGCTCGCCGACCCAGAGGAAGTGCCCGGACAGGCCGTACGCCCGGTTGCCGGAGATCCGGGTGAGGGCCCGGTCGTACTCCAGCGCCAGCGCCTCGTGCGAGCAGTAGAGGGTGACCGTGCGCAGCGCCTCGTCGTCGGTCATCCCGCAGGCGCGGATGAAGGCCAGCGCTCGATCGATCTCCCGGGCGATGGCCTCGTAGCGCTCGCCGGCCGGGGACTGCTTGACGAAGCCCTTGTTCCAGTCGTGCACCGCGTGCAGGTCGGCCAGCCCACCGGCCAGGTACGCCCGGAGCATGTTCATGGCGGCGGCCGAGTTGGCGTACGCCCGGATCATGCGCTGCGGGTCGGCGACCCGCGCCTCCGGCGTGGCCTCCAGCGAGTTGATCATGTCGCCGCGGTAGGCCGGGAGGCCGCGCGCGTCGGTCGGCAGCGACCGGGGCTTCGTGTACTGGCCGGCGACCCGGGCGACCTTGACCACCGGCAGGGACGCGCCGTAGGTCAGCACGATGGCCATCTGGAGCAGGGTGCGGGCGTTGGCCAGCAGGTGGCTCTCGGTGTTGTCGGCGAAGGTCTCGGCGCAGTCGCCGCCCTGGAGCAGGAACGCCTTGCCCTCGCAGACCAGCGCCAGCCGCTGCCGGAGCTGGTCGACCTCGTAGGGCGCGACCACGGACGGCACGGTGTCCAGCACCTTGCAGACCTCGGCGACCTGCTCCTGGTCGGGCCAGGGCGGGGTCTGCGCGCGCGGCAGCTCGCGCCAGCGGTCCAGGCCGAGGGCGGCGTCCTCGGCGGAATCGGCGGTCGGGCGACTGGTCTGGAGCCCCGGGCTGCCCACGGCGGGGTGACTCAGCTGGTGCCACTCATGGCGCATGGAGGAAAGCGTACGGCGACCGCCGGGGCGGCTCACCGTCGAGGGGGACGGTTCCGGTGGTTGGGAGATCAGCGCCACATCGGCAGAGCGCCGCAGGTCGGGGCCGGTCCGGGATCAGGGGGTGACCGCCGGCGACGGGGTGTTGCCGCCCGGCGTCTCGCCCGCGATGCACCAGTCGGCGCCGCTGCGGGTGACCGTGAACAGCAGCGAGCGGGTGGCCTTGCGGGACCCGACGGCCACGGTGACCGAGGTGCTCACCTCCTCGCCCTGCGGGCCGGACCGGACGTCGGTGATGGTGGCCTGCGGGACGGTGAAGTGGTCGGCGAAGTCGCCGTTCGGCCCGGTGGCGGCCGCGTCGAAGGCGCTCTGCATGGGTGCGCAGAGCTGGCTGCGGCCGGCGTCGACGTCCTTGGCCGCCATCGCGTCCAGGTACGCCTGGACCCGCTCCCGGCTCTTGGCCGCCGCCTCCTCGGCCGGCGCCCGCTGGGATCCGCTGGCCGGGCTGTCCGGGGCGTCGTCCCCGCCGCCGAGGCCGCAGCCGGCCAGCGTGACCGGCAGGAGCGCGAGCAGGGCCGCGCCGGCCACCGCCCTCGGGTGCGTCAGGCCCATCGGTCCCCTTCCATCGGCGCGGACATCGGGACATGCCGAGCGGCGAGTCTGTCACATCGACACCGCCGGATGCCGGTCCGCCGGGCCGCCCGGGGGCGCCCGCCGCCCGGCTCCGCGACGGCCGTCCCATCCTCGCCCGGATGGTCCCGGCCGGCCAGAGCGGCACGCGGATCGGCGTCCGCCCGCACGGAATGGACGCCGGGCCGGCCGGCGCCGACAATGGCGTACCCCCGAAGGAGGTGATTGGCCATCCTCGCCGTGGCATCGGTCGACACCGCCTGGCTGCCCCCGGCCGAGCGGTTCGACTTCTGGCAGGACCTGGTGGCCCGCGAGTCGGCGGCCGCCCGGATCAGCACCGCGCACGCGGGCGACTTCGCCGCCTCGGCCCGGGCGGTCGACCTGGGCGTGGTCCGGCTCGGCGCCTGGCGGTACCCGTCGCTGGAGCTGGCCCGTACCCCGAGGTTGATCCGCAGCTCGGACCCCGAGCTCTACCAGCTCGTCCTGCCGCTGAACGGCCACGGCGTGGTGTCGCAGCAGCGGCGGTCGGGCCGGCTCGGCCCGTCCGGTTTCGCCTTCATCGACACCGTCCGCCCGCACGGCTCCCGTCAGGTGCCGGACCGGGCCGCCGACCGGCTGGAGACGCTGACCGTGCTGGTGCCGCACCGGGCGCTGCCGCTGCCGCCGCGCCGGGCGGCGGCGCTGCTCGCCGCGAAGGTCCCCGCCGATACCGGGATGGGTGCCCTGTTGGCCACCTTCCTGCGCCGGCTGGTGGCCCACCCCGAGCAGTACGACGCCTCGGACGCGCCACGGCTCGACCGGATCGCCCTGGATCTGATCGCCGGGACCCTGGCCCGGCATCTGGAGGCCGAGCGGGAACTCCCGGTGGAGGTGCGGGTCACCGGCCTGCGGGCCCGGGTGGAGGCGTGGATCCGGGAGCACCTGGCCGACCCCGGGCTCACGCCGACCGTCGTCGCGGAGGCGCACCACATCTCGCTGCGCGCACTGCACCGGCTCTTCGACGACACCGGCACGAGCGTGGCGGCCCTGATCCGCACGGCCCGGCTGGACGGCTGCTTCCGGGACCTGGCCGACCCGGGGCTGCGGCACCTCGCCGTCCACCAGGTCGCCGCCCGCTGGGGCTTCCGGGACCGGGCGCACTTCAGCCGCGCGTTCCGTGCCGCGTACGGGTTCTCGCCCCGCGAGCACCGGGCGCGCAGCATCCGTACCTGAACGGGACACCGCGCGGGGAGGGGCCGGTGCGGCCCCTCCCCGCCGGGTGGGTGGTGCGTCGGCCCTCGGCTCAGCCGAGACCGCCCTTGATGGCGCCGATGAGCTCACCGTTGCTGGTGTCTCCGGAGAGCTCCCAGAAGAACGCGCCACCGAGGCCCTGGTTCTTCGCGTAGGTCATCTTTCCGCCGATGGTCGACGGGGTGTCGTAGCTCCACCAGTTGCTTCCGCACTTGGCGTAGGCGGTGCCGCCGACCGTGCCCGTGGCCGGGCAGCTGTTCTTGAGCACCTTGTAGTCCTCGATGCCCTGCTCGTAGGTGCCGGGCGCCGGGCCGGTGGCGGTGCCGCCCGGGGCGGTCTGGGTCACCCCGGTCCAGCCCCGGCCGTAGAAGCCGACGCCGAGCAGCAGCTTGTCCGACGGCACGCCCTTGGACTTGAGCTTCTGGATCGCCGCGTCGGCCCAGAAGCCCTGCTGCGGGATCCCGGTGTACGAGTAGAGCGGCGAGTGCGGCGCGGTCGGCCCCTGGGCGTTGAAGGCGCCGAAGTAGTCGTACGTCATCGGCATGAGCCAGTTGAGGTACGGCACCGCGCCGGCGTAGTCGGTCGCGTCGATCTTGCCGCCGTTGCTGCCGTCCGCGGTGATCGCCGAGGTGACCAGGAAGTTGCTGCCGAACCTGCTCCGCAGCGCGCTGACCACGTTCTTGAAGGCGTTCGGGCCGCTGCTGTCGCACTGGAGGCCGCAGGCGTTCGGGTACTCCCAGTCGACGTCGATGCCGTCGAAGACGTCCGCCCAGCGCGGGTCCTTGACCAGCGCGTAGCAGGAGTCGGCGAACGCGGCCGGGTTCTGCGCGGCCTGGGTGAAGCCAGCGGACCAGGTCCAGCCGCCGAAGGACCAGAGCACCTTCAGGTTCGGGTACATCTTCTTCAGCTTGCGCAGCTGGTTGAAGCTGCCGCGCAGCGGCTGGTCCCAGGTGTCGGCCACGCCGTCGACGCTGTCCGCCGCGGTGTACGCCTTGTCGTAGTCGGCGTAGCTGTCGCCGATGCTGCACCGGCCGCCCGTGGTGTTGCCGAAGGCGTACAGGATGTGGGTGAGCTTGGCCGCGGACCCGCTGGTGTGGATGTTCTTGACGTGGTAGTTCCGGCCGTAGACGCCCCACTCGGCGAAGTAGCCGACCACCTTCTTGCCCCCGCTCGGCGGGGTCGTGGTGGGCGGCGTCGTGGTGGGCGGGGTGGTCGTCGGCGGGGTCGTGGTGGGCGGCGTCGTCGTGGGCGGGGTCGTGGTCGGCGGGGTCGTCGTCGGAGGAGTGCCGCCGCCCGAGCAGGACCCGCCGTTGACCGTGCAGTTCAACGGCGCCTTGTACGCCCCGGTGCCGTTGTAGCCCCAGCTGAAGCTGGCGCCCGCGGCGAGCGGGCCGGCCCAGCTCTTCTTGACCGCCACGTAGTGGTTGCCGCTGCTGGTGACGTCGGCGTCCCAGAAGCTGCTGATGGTGGTGCCCGCGGGCAGGTCGAACTCGATGCGCCAGGTGTCCACGCTGGCACTGGTGCCGTTGGTTACGGTCACCTTCCCCTCGTGCCCGGTCCCCCAGTCCTGCACCTTGGTGAACGTGGCGGTGACGCTGCCCGCGGCGGAGGCGGTCGCCATCGGCACCGCCGCGACCGCGAGCGCGACCACGGCGCCGGCCCAGAGGGCCCGGCGGAGCGATCTCTTCATACGGCGTCTCCCCAAACAGTTAGGAAACTTTCCAGATTGGATGCTGAGACGCTACTCACGCGTCATCACTTCGTCAAGATGTAGATGCATCGATTCATCGGGTCGGCCTCCGGGCGGCCTCCGCGGCCCCGTAGCCTCGTCCCATGACGGTTTTCGACGTGCAGATCGACGCTCTCAACGGCGGCCCGGCCGACCTCGGGCGCTACCGCGGCCGGGCCCTGCTGGTGGTCAACGTGGCGTCCCGCTGCGGCCTCACCCCGCAGTACGCCGGCCTCCAGGCCCTCGCCGACGAGTACGCCGAGCGGGGCCTCACCGTGCTCGGCGTGCCGTGCAACCAGTTCGCCGGCCAGGAGCCCGGCAGCGCCGCCGAGATCGAGGAGTTCTGCCAGGTCAACTACGGCGTGACGTTCCCGCTCACGGAGAAGGTCGACGTCAACGGCCCGCACCGGCACCCGCTCTACGCCGAACTCGTGTCCACTCCCGACGCCGAGGGGCACACCGGCGACGTGCGGTGGAACTTCGAGAAGTTCCTCGTGGCGCCGGACGGCACCGTGGCCGCCCGGTTCGCCCCGACCGTGACCCCGGACTCCCCCGAGCTGCGCGCCGCCGTCGAGAAGGCGCTGCCGGTCGGCTGACGTCCTTTGTAGGGAACTTTCCTTGACCGCCCATCGAGCTGTAGCTAAATTTCAATGACCTCGGACGAGGAGGTCATGATGGAGCGCAGAAAGTTCCTGGCCGGCGCGGGCGCGGTCACCGCGGGTGCGGTCGTCGCGGCGGCCCCGGGCACGGCCGCACCGGCGGTGCCCGGAATCCGCCGGGTGGCGACCGGCCTGGACGTGCTGGTCGGTTCCGGCTTCGCCGAACTGGACGGCCAGCGGGTCGGAGTGGTGTCCAACCCCACCGGTGTGGACTCGGCCTACCGGCACCTGGTCGACCTCATGCACGAGTCGGGCGCCGTGCAGGTCGTCGCGGCGTTCGGCCCCGAACACGGGTTCCGCGGCTCCGCCCAGGCCGGCGGCAGCGAGGGCACCGGGACGGACGCCCGCACCGGCATCACGGTCTACGACGCGTACGGCGCCAGCCAGGCCAAGTGGGAGAGCCTGTTCACGACGGCCGACGTGGACACCGTCGTCTTCGACATCCAGGACGTCGGCGCCCGGTTCTACACCTACATCTGGACGATGTACACCTCGATGGTCGCGGCGGCCCGCGTCGGCAGGCGGTACGTCGTGCTCGACCGGCCAAACCCGGTCGGCGGCCGCGCGTACGGGCCCATGATGACGCCCGCCTACACGTCCGGCGTGGGGTTGAAGGAGATCGTCCAGCAGCACGGCATGACCGTCGGCGAGCTGGCCCGGTTCTTCAACGCGGAGTTCCTGCCCGCCGACGCCGGCCGATCCGTCGAGCTGGAGGTGGTGCGGTGCCGGAACTGGAAGCGTGACAAGCTCGCCGCCGACACCGACCTGCCCTGGGTGATGCCCAGCCCGAACATGCCCACACCCGACACGGCGCTGGTCTACCCGGGCACCTGCCTGTTCGAGGGCGTCGCGTCGATCACCGAGGGGCGGGGCACCTGCCGGCCGTTCGAGCTGATCGGCGGGCTCGCCGGCGACTTCGACCACCACTGGGGAGACCGGCTCAACGCCCGGAACCTGCCGGGTGTCGAGTTCCGCGAGGCGTACTTCTCGCCGACGGCGGCCGGGCAGAAGCCGGCCCTGCTCAACAAGCTCTGCGCCGGCGTCGAGGTCAAGGTCGTCGACCGGGCCGCCTACGACCCGATCCGCACCGCGGTGGCGATGCTCGTCGAGGCGCGGAAGTACCCGGCCTTCGCGTGGCGGTACGACTCGTACGACGCGGTCCGGCCGTACTGGGTGGACAAGCTGACCGGCTCGCCCCGCCTGCGCACGATGATCGACGCCGGAGCCGACGTGGACGACGTGGTCGGCGCCTGGGCCGACGAGCTGGCGGCGTTCGACCGACGCCGGCGCCCGTACCTGCTCTACTGAGCCGACGACGGGGCCCGGGGTGCGCACCCCGGGCCCCGCACCGGTCAGCCCGCGGCGGAGCGGAAGACCGGGTAGTAGCCGCCGGACTGCCCCGCGGCCGTCGGGTGGTACGAGACGGTGAGGTTCAGGTAGTTCAACGCGTGCAGCCACTTCTCGCCGTAGCTGCACAGCTGGTGGCCCACGAAGATCGAGCGGACGTCGGCGAACGTGAAGCCGGCCGAGGTGGCCGCCGTGCGGGTGATGTCGTCGACCAGGTTGATCCCCTCGTTGATCTTCGCCCGCGAGGTGGCGCTGAGCCCGACGCAGACCGTGCCGAGCTGGTAGAAGACCGGGTAGCCGACGACCACGACGCGGGCGGAGGGCGAGCGGCTCCGGATGCCGTTGTAGACGGTGGCCAGCTTGCCGGGAAGCTGCGTGCGGGCCTTGTCCTCGGCGGCCTGGATCGCCGCCACGCACTGGGTCTCGCCCTGCAGCACGCAGGTGCTCATGATGGTGGAGAAGCCGACGTCGTTGCCGCCGACCGTGACGCTGACCAGCGTGGTGGTCGAGGAGAGCGCGGAGAGCTGGTTGTTGACGACGTCCGTGGTGGTCGCGCCGGAGCAGGCGACCGACCGGTACGAGGCCGGCCGGATGTTGGTGTTGTAGAGCGCCGGGTAGGCGTTGGTGCTGCGCAGGCAGGACCCGCTCTCGGAGGTGTAGCTGTCGGCGCCGACGCCGGAGGCGTACGAGTCACCGAGGGCGACGTAGCGGTCGGTCGGGGCCGCCTGGGCGGGGGTGGCCAGGGTCAGCGTGGCCCCGAACGAGGCGGCCAGGGTCAGGGCGAGGGTGGCAAGACGGGATCTCCGCACGTCGCACTCCTGGGGGTGGGAAGTGGTGGTGCGAGATAGATATCAATGAATCGGACCCGGACGGAAGATCAACGTTTCGCGCCGGTTGCCCATAGACGCTTATTGATACAAATCGTTGTCATGACGGTGATCGGAACTGAAGGATTTCGCCACCGCGCGGGGCGGGCTAGGCTCGGCGGGTGCGGTTGATCACCGGGGACGACATCGCGGCGGCCGAGCGGCGCCTGGACGGGCGGGTCGTCCGCACGCCACTGCTGGACGCGCCGGCCCTCGCGGCCGACCTGGGCCTCCGGCTGGCCGTGAAGGCCGAGAACCTCCAGCACACCGGCAGCTTCAAGGTCCGGGGCGCCACGAACGCCCTGCTCGCGCACGGCGAGCGCGCCGGCACACCGGCCGGGCTGGTGGCCTTCTCCGCCGGCAACCACGCGATCGCGGTGGCCCACGTCGCCCGCGCCGCCGGGCTGCCCGCGGTGGTCTGCATGCCGCCGCACGCGGTGCCCGCCAAGCTGGCCGCGGTGCGCCGGCTCGGCGCCGAGGCGGTGCTCACCGACGACCTGCTGGCCACCGCCGAGGCCGTCGCCGCCGAACGCGGCTTCCACCTGCTCGCGCCCTTCGACGACCCCGACGTGATCGCCGGTCAGGCCACCGTGGGACGGGAGATCCTGGCCGACGGGCCACCCCCGGACGTGGTGCTCGTCCCGGTGGGCGGCGGCGGGCTGATCAGCGGGATCGCCGCGGCGATCCGGGCCGGGTCACCGCGCACGCGGATCGTCGGCGTGGAGCCGGACGGGGCCAACGCGATGTCCCACGCGCTGCGGACCGGGACCCACACCCTGCCGGGCCGCCCCGCCTCGGTCGCCGACGGCCTGGCCGCCCCGTTCGCCGGGCGGCACACCCTGGCGCACGTCCGGGCGCTGGTCGACACCGTGGTCGAGGTGCCCGAGGCGGCCGTCCTGCCCGCCTGGGCGGACCTCGTCGAGGCCACGAAGCTGCTGGTCGAGCCGGCCGCCGCGGTCACCCTGGCGGCGCTGCGCGCGGGGCTCGTCGAGGTGGCGCCCGGCGAGCGGACGGTCCTGGTGCTCAGCGGCGGCAACGTCGCCCCGGCCGTGCTGGCCACGCTCGGCTGACGGACCGGCTCCCGCGCGTCGGACCGGGCGGCTCGCGCGTCGGACCGGACGGCTCCCGCGCGTCAGACCGGGCGGCGGCCCGGTCGGTTCTCCGCCGTCACACCGGCCGGCGGCCCGCGAAGCCGCACTCCACCCGGTGGTACCAGCGGATGTCGGTGTCGCCCTCCAGCCAGCACCAGAGCACGGCCCGGCCGTCCCGCTCACCGGGGAAGTCGAGCAGCACGGGGGCGATTCCCTTGACCTGGATGCCGTGCTGGTGGAACTCCTCCACGACGGCGTGCAGCCGCGCCTCCAGGGCCTTCACCTCGGCCAGCCCACCGAGCGCGCTGACCCCGTGGTCGGCCAGGTCGATCCGGAGTTCGGCGAGGTCGGCGCGGAGCCGGATCAGCTCGTCGACGCGAGGCCGCAGGGTGGCCACCAGGTGTCGCGCCTGGGCGAGAGTGAACACCGCGCCAGTATGGGACACGCCGCCCGGGACCGGACCCCGGTCGCCGTCCGGGGCGCGCGGGTCAGTCGGCCTGGGCGGCCAGTTCGCGGGCCCGGTCCCGGGCCGCCTCCAGGGCCGCCAGCATGGCCGCGCGGACGCCGTGGTTCTCCAGCTCGCGGATGGCGTTGATCGTTGTGCCGGCCGGTGAGGTGACCGCCTCGCGGAGCTTCACCGGGTGCTCGCCGGAGTCGCGCAGCATCACGGCCGAGCCGATGGCGGTCTGCACGATGAGGTCGTGCGCCACCTGGCGGGGCAGGCCGAGCAGGATGCCCGCGTCGATCATGGCCTCGACCAGCAGGTAGAAGTAGGCCGGGCCGGAGCCGGAGAGGGCGGTCACCGCGTCCTGCTGGGACTCGGGCACCCGGAGGGTGGCGCCGAGCGGCTTGAACATCTCCTCGGCCAGGGCCAGGTGCGCGCCGGTGGCGTGCGCGCCGGGCGAGATCGCGCTCATCGCCTCGTCGACCAGGGCCGGCGTGTTGGTCATGACCCGGACCACCGGGGTGCCCTCGGGCAGCCGGCGGTTGAAGAAGGCGGTGGGCAGGCCGGCGCAGAGCGAGATCACCAGCTTGTCGGCGGGCACCTTGGGGCCGATCTCGTCGAGCAGCGCGCCCGCGTCCTGCGGCTTGACGGACACGGCGAGCACCTCGGCCTCGTCGACCGCGGTGAGGTTGTCCACCACCCGGACGCCGTACCGGGCGGTCAGTTCCTCGGCGCGGGCGGGCCGCCGGGCGGTGGCGAGCAGCCGCTCGACCGGCCAGCCGGAGCGGAGCAGGCCGGAGAGCATGAGCTCGCCGATCTTGCCCGCGCCGATCACCGCGACCGTGTGCACCTCGGGTGCCATGAGCCGTACCCCTCTCGGTGGAGGTGTGGGCGCGGCGGGCCCGCCGGGGACCCGCCGCGCCGCCGCCGTCGTCAGCTGCCGAAGAAGACCTCGGCCTCGGCGTACCGCTCCAGCGGCACGGTCTTCAGCTCCCGCGTGGCCTCGGCCAGGGGGACGCGGACGATGTCCGTGCTCTGCATCGCGACCATCTTGCCCCAGTCGCCCTCGTTGGCGGCGTCGATGGCGTGCAGGCCGAGCCGGGTGGCGAGCACCCGGTCGAAGGCGGTCGGGGTGCCGCCGCGCTGGATGTGGCCGAGCACCACGGTGCGGGCCTCCTTGCCGGTCTTCGCCTCCAGCTGCTCGGCGAGCCACTGGCCGATGCCGCCGAGGCGGACGTGGCCGAACGCGTCGAGCTCCTGGTTGTGCAGCACCATCTGGCCGTCCAGCGGCTGGGCGCCCTCGGCGACCACGACGATCGGGGCGTACTGGTGCTGGAAGCGCTTCTCGACGTACCCGGCGACCTGCTCGACGTCGAACTGCCGCTCCGGCAGCAGGATCACGTTGGCGCCGCCGGCGAGACCGGCGTGCAGGGCGATCCAGCCGGCGTGCCGGCCCATCACCTCGACGACCAGGGTGCGGTGGTGGCTCTCCGCCGTGGTGTGCAGCCGGTCGATCGCCTCCATGGCGATGTTGACGGCGGTGTCGAAGCCGAAGGTGTAGTCGGTGGCGCCGAGGTCGTTGTCGATGGTCTTCGGCACGCCGATGACATGGACGCCCAGCTCGTGCAGCTTGGTGGCGACACCCAGGGTGTCCTCGCCGCCGATCGCGATCAGCGCGTCCACACCCTGCGCGGCGAGGTTGTCCTTGATCCGCTCGACGCCGCCGTCGATCTTGAAGGGGTTGGTCCGGGACGAGCCGAGGATGGTGCCGCCGCGCGGCAGGATCCCGCGGACGTCCGCGATGCCCAGCGGCTTGGACAGGCCCTCCAGCGGGCCCTTCCAGCCGTCGCGGAAGCCCACGAACTCGTGACCGTAGGTGGCGACGCCCTTGCGGACCACCGCCCGAATCACCGCATTGAGACCAGGGCAGTCGCCGCCGCCGGTGAGCACGCCGATACGCATGATCTGCTCATCCTCCTGGAGCATCAGGTGAAGCCCGGATAAGCCCCAGGATATGTGTCAGATCAGACCATCGGCGCCGTTGCCGGCCCGGGGCGGGCCGTCAGTGCGCACTGTAGTCGGCGTGAGTGCCCGCCGACACCGCGCCCCGGCCCGTTCCGGCCCCCGGACCGGCTACCGGTCAGTAGCTGACCTCGTGGTTCTCCCCCGCCTTCGGCGGCTGCCCGGTGACCGCCGCCCGGGCCAGGCCGAGCAGGTTCACCACCGTGTTGCCCGGCGCGTCCCAGTACTCGGCCGAGCCGGCGTGCACCCGGATCAGCGTGATGCCCGGGGTGTCCAGCCCGTCCGGGAACCAGGCCTTCAGCAGCGGGTTCCACAGCCGCTCGGCCCGGGCCCGGTCCCACTGCTCGACGGCGGTGCCGGCCACCGACACCCAGGCGTGGTGCCGCTGGTCGGAGAAGCCGACGTTGACCTGCGGGTTGACCCGGATCTGGCGGACCTTCGCGGAGTCCGCGTACGCGAAGAACCACAGGTCGCCGTCGAACTCCGCCTCCTGGAGCCCCATGGGGCGGCTGACCAGGCGCCCGTCGACGGCGGTGGTGGTCAGCAGGCAGATGCGCGCGTCCCGGATCAGCTCGGTGACCCGGCGGCGGCCATCCTCGGCGCTGGTCGGCTGCTGGCTCATGCGCCCCTCCCTCGCGATCGGTTCGATGCGAACCGTGCCCGGGACAGAACCGGTCAAACCTGTCGACAGCTCACCGGGCGGTCATGGCCCGCCAGCGGGCCAGGTTGTGCCGGGCGTCGACCAGCGCGTCGTGCCGGTCCGCCTCGGCGTCGGGCAGCCGCGGCCGGCCCCGGTCGTCCCAGAGCTGGCGCAGCTCCTTGGTGAACCGCGGGATCTCCCGGGGCAGCGCCGGCATGGCGCCCCAGAGCTGGGCCAGCACCACGTGGTCGTACGCCGCGTACCAGGCCCAGAGCTCCAGCTGCTCCCCCGGCCGGTCCCGGACCGGGGCCATGAGGAACTCGTAGAGGTCGTCGCGGATCCGCTCCCGGGACCGCCAGGCCCGGTCGGCCGGCGACGGGAGCTTGTCCAGCACGTTGCGGCGCACCCACGGCACGGCCCGGGAGTCGTCGAACTCGGTGGAGACCGCGTAGAACTCGCGGCCGTACTCGTCGACGACGCCGATCGACACGAGGTCGACGATGCGGCCGTCCTCGATGAACTCGCAGTCGTAGAAGTAGCGGTAGACCATCCGCACCATCCTCGCCCACCACCGTCACCCGCCGGTCGCCGGGGCGTCCGCCGCGCCGCGACGGCAGGCCAGGCCAGCTGGGGACGGTCACGGAAGTGTCTCCAGGGGTGTACAGCACGCGACCGGAGCGTCATGATCTGATGTGTACCGCTACCGGGACGCCGAACCGGTTGAGATGCCTCGTGCCGGGTTGAGAGCTCCACCCGGTGCGCGGGTTGTGGTCCTTGACCGGGGAGGGGTTGGGCCGTGGAGATGCGCCTTCCGGAGCCGGGTGACGCGCTCACGGGCGTCGAGATGTTCGCCGGGCTGGAGCCGGAGGTGCGGCAGCGGGTCATCGCCGCGGCGGTGCCGCGCACCTACCGCAAGGGCCAGCTGCTGTTCGTCGAGAACGACCCCGGCGAGTCGCTGATCGTGCTGCGCCGCGGCGCGGTGGCGGTGTTCCGCACCGCACCCACCGGCGAGCGCGCGGTCCTGTCGGTCATCCGCCCGCCGGATGTGCTGGGCGAGGTCTCCCTGCTGGACGCCTCGACCCGGTCGGCGTCGGCCGAGGCGATCGAGGACTGCGCCGCGCTGGCGCTGTCCCGGCCGGCGTTCATGGAGCTGGTGCACTCCAACCCGCGCATCCTCGACGCGGTGATGCGCTCCCTCGGCCAGCTGATCCGGCGGCTCACCGAGCAGAACGCCGACCACGTCTTCCTCGACCTGCCCGGCCGGGTGGCCAAGACGCTGGTCCGGCTGGCCGGCGAGAGCCAGGCCCCGATGATCACCATCGAGCTCAACCAGAGCCAGCTCGCCGAGATGGCCGGCGGCTCGCGGCAGAGCGTCAACCAGGCCATCGGCTCCTTCGCCAGCCGGGGCTGGCTGCGCACCGAGGGGCGCCGGATCGTGGTCACCGACGTGGCCGCGCTGCGCCGCCGCGCCGGCATGAACGACCGCTGACAGCGGGCACACGGAAGGGCCGGGGCGTGCCGCCCCGGCCCTTTCGTCGTGTCCGGCCGGCTCAGACGCCGGCGCTGCCCGGACCCGCCCACGCGGTGGTGCTGCCCGGGCCGGCCCACTCGCTGGTGTCCTTGCCGCCGCCACCGGAGCCCTCGCTCACGATGCCCTCGGCCTGGAGGGAGGCGAGGGTGGCCGCGTCCACGTCGACGGACTCCCCCGCCACGTGGGCGATCCCGTCGCCGTCGGTCCAGTCGCTCTCCAGCTTCACGTACACCATGGTTGGTCCCCCTTGATCGCGGTCGTCGTCGTCCGGCGGCCTGAATGTAGTCGCCCGGCGGCCCTCCCTGCCGCCCGGTGGAGTGTCCACAAGCCAACAGCCCGGTACCTGACACTGCCGGCGGGCGTAATACTCACCGTGACGCCGCGGGGGACGGCGCCCGGCCCGGACCGGCCGGAAGATCCAGTGGAGGCCTGACATCTCCGCGCAGTGTGACCGTTGTGGACGTACCGCGAGCGACGGCGACCGCTTCTGCGGTGGCTGCGGCGCCGAGCTGGGTGCCGTCTGCCCGCACTGCCTGCGCCCGCTCGCCGCCGACGTGACGTTCTGCACCTCGTGCGGCGCGCCGCGCGCCGGGGCCCGGCAGCCGGTGCCGGCGCCACAGGAGGACCGCCGGCGGGTCAGCGTGCTCTTCGTCGACCTCATCGACTTCACCCCGTACGTCGAGCGGGCCGATCCGGAGCAGGTCCGCGGCATGCAGACCGGCTTCTTCTCCGCGGCGAAGCGGGTCGTCGGCCAGTACGGCGGGGTGGTGGAGAAGTACATCGGCGACGCCGTGATGGCGCTCTTCGGCGCGCCGGTGGCCACCGAGACCGACGCGCTGCGCTGCGTACGGGCCGGGTTGGAGCTGCAGCGGGTGCTCACCCGGTACGCCCCGAGCGGCCACGACGAGCTCCGCTTCCGGGTCGGGGTGGCCACCGGCGAGGCGCTGGTGGACGTGGCCGCGGCCCGCGACGGCGGGCAGGCCATCGTGGCGGGGGACGTGGTCAACACGGCGTCCCGGATGCAGTCGGTGGCCCCGCCCGGCGGGGTGCTGGTCTGCGGCGTCACGCACGCGCTCACCAAGGACGCCATCCGCTACGAGGAGCAGCCGCCGGTTACCCTGCGCGGGCGCTCCGCCCCCACCGAGGTCTGGCTGGCGCTGGCCCCGGTACGCCGGCAGCCCACCGACCGCGAGCCGGACGTCACCCCGCTCATCGACCGCGAGCACGAGCTGGGCCTGCTGGTCAACGCGCTGCACCGCTCGCTGCGTGACCGGCTGCCCCAGGTGGTCACCGTCTTCGGCCGGGCCGGGCTGGGCAAGAGCCGGCTCATCCGGGAGCTGCACCGGCACGCGGGCCGGCTGGTCGACGAACCGCTGACCTGGCGCACCGGGCGGTGCCCACCGTTCGGCGAGAACGTCACCTTCGCCGCGCTGGCCGACATCGTGAAGACCGAGGCCGGGATCCTCGACACGGATCCGGCGTCCACCGCCGCCCAGCGCCTCACCGCGGCGGTCGCCGAGCTGGTCGGCCCGGCCGAACGGGACCGCCTGGTCGACGCGCTGCGCCCGCTGGTCGGGCTCACCGGCACCGCCCTGCCCGCCGAGGAGGCCGAGTCGGCCTGGCGGCGGTTCCTGCTCGCGCTCGCGGCCCGGCGCCCCACCGTGCTGGTGTTCGAGGACCTGCACTGGGCCGACGACGCCATGCTGCGGTTCGTCGAGCTGCTCGGCGCCGCCGCCCGGGACGTGCCGCTGCTGCTGCTCTGCACCGCCCGCCCGGAACTGGTCGACCGGGACCCGAGCTGGGCGGGCACCATCACCGGCTCGGTGACGATCACCCTGCCCCCGCTGCGGGACACCGGCATCGCCTCGCTCTACGCGCACATGTTCGGCCAGGCCGCGTTCCCCGCCGAGATGCTCAGCCCGCTCGTCGAGGTGGCCGGCGGCAACCCGCTCTACGCCCACGAGTACGTGCGGATGCTCATCGAGCAGGGCGCGCTGCGCCAGTCGGGGCGCGGCTGGTCGCTGGAGAAGCACCTCGACCTGCCCATGCCGGAGAGCGTGCACGCGGTCATCGCCAACCGGGTGGACCTGCTCGACGCCAAGGATCGCGCGGTGCTGCTGGCCGCCTCGGTGGTGGGCGTGCAGTTCTGGCCGGGGGCGGTGGCCGCCGCGCTGGGCCAGCCGGTGGAGGCGGTGGAGCGGGCGCTGCGGCGGCTGGAACAGCGGGACTTCGTGCACGAGCAGGCCGCGTCCACGATGGCCGGCCAGCCGGAGTTCCGGTTCCGCCACGTGCTGGTCCGGGACGTCTGCTACCAGCGGCTGCCCCGCACCGAGCGGGTGGCCCGGCACGAGCGCACCGCCGACTGGCTGGACGCCCTCTCGCACACGCGGGACACCGACCTGGCCGAGGTGCTCGCCCACCACCGCTGGGCGGCGCACGAGATCGCCCGCACCCTGGGCATGGACACCCAGCGCTACGCCGGCCCGGCGCGCGCCGCGCTGCACCGGGCGGCCCGCCGGGCGTACGCCCTGCACGGGCTGGACGCGGCGGCGGCGCACGCGGGCCGGGCGCTCGGCCTGGCCGACGACAGCGACCCGGTGGGCCGCCTCCAGCTGGAGCTGTTGAGCACGGAGATCTCCTTCTACCGGGACGGCAACGCGTTCCTCTCGGGCGGCGGGCCGGAGCAGCTGCACGCGCTCGCCGACCGGCTGCACGCGCACGGCGACGAGGCCTGCGCGGCGCGGGCCTGGACGCTGCTCGGTCAGGCGGCCTGGCTGCGCGCCGACCGGAGCGCCGCGGTGGCCTGCCTGGACCGGGCGGTGGCGTTGTTCGAGCCGCTGCCGGACAGCCCGCAGAAGGCCGACGCGTACGCCGAGCTGGGCCGGCTGCACATGCTCAACTACGAGCGGGACGCGGCGGTGGCCGCCGCCGAGACCGCGGCGGAGATCGGCGAGCGGCTGGGGCTGTCGGAGACCCGGACCAACGCCCGGATCACCGCCGCCACCGCCCGCTACCAGGCGGGCGACCGGTCCGGCCTGGACGACCTGCACGCCCTCGTGGAATACAGCCGGGAGCAGCAGCTGATCGCCCTGCACCGGGCGGTGCAGAACCTCGCGTACGCGGTCCGCGAGGAGGGCGACTGGCTGCGCTCGGACGCCGTGCTGACCACCGCGCCGGCGCGGACGGCGAGCGGGCAGACGCTGACCACCAGCTACTCCGGCGAGGCCATGCGGGCCTACTTCGACGGGGACTTCGGCCGGGTGATCACCGCGGCGGACGCGTTCGTGGACACCCCGACCGGCGGCTGGGACATGCAGGTGCGCGGGCTGCGCTCCTGCCTGCTGGTGCTGCGCGGGCAGCCGGTGCCGCCGGCGCCCCGGCCCGCGCCGAGCCCGCGCGACGGCGCGGCCCCGCCCCGGCACCGCGACGACGTGGCCGCCGCGCTGGACAGCGCGCGGCGCAGCGGCTTCCACCGGCCGCACTGGACCATGCTCGGCATGGCGGCGCTGTGCCGGGCGTTGCAGGGCCGGGCCGAGGAGGCCGCGGAGCTGCTCGACGAGCTGGCGGAGACCTGGTCGGCGGTGCCCGCGCTGGCCAGCGGCGAGTGGATCGCCGCCGCCGCGTACGCCGCCGCCCTGGCCGGCCGGGACGCGGCGGTGCGGGTCCGGGCCATGCTGGACCGGCTCGACCACCGCACGCCCTGGTCGGAGGCGGCGCTGCGGACGGTCACCGGTGCGGTCGCGGCGGCCGACGGCGACCACCGGCGGGCGGCCGAGCTGCACCTGGCCGGGGCGGAGATCTACGCCGGTATCCCGGACGTGACCGACCGGATGCTGGCCCTCGCCCTGGCGGCCGCCGAGCTGGAGCTGGCCGGTGACCCGGAGCCCGCCCCGCTCGGGGAGGTGCGGGCGTTCGCGCAGCGCAACGAGGCACCCGGGCTGCTGGCCCTGGCCCGCCGCCCGGTGCCGGACGCCGGGCCGGCGGTCGCCTGCTGAGCCGGCTCAGGCGGGCACCGGCTCCCGGTGCGGCCGGGCCTTCGCCTTCTGCGCGTACACGTCCACGTACTCGCGGCCGGAGAGCTCCATGAGCTCGTACATGATCTCGTCGGTGACGGCGCGCTCGACGAACCGGTCGCCGGTCATCCCCGCGTAGCGGGAGAAGTCGAGCGGTGCGCCGAACCGGATCCGCACCCGGCCGAGGTTGGGGATGATCTGGCCGGTCGGCTGGATGGCGTCGGAGTTGAGCATGGCCATCGGCACCACCGGCGCGCCGCTCTCGAGGGCGAGCCGGGCCACCCCGGTCTTGCCCCGGTAGAGCCGGCCGTCGGGCGAGCGGGTCCCCTCCGGGTAGATGCCCGCGATGCCGCCCGACCGCAGCACCTGGAGCTGGGTGTCCAGGGCGGCGCGGGCGGCCCGGCCGCCGGAGCGGTCGACCGGGATGGTGCCCGAGCCGACGAAGAACATCTTGGTCAGCCAGCCCTTGAGGCCCTTGCCGGTGAAGTATTCGGCTTTCGCGATGAATGTAACTTTTCGCTTGACGATCAACGGGGTGAAGATCGAGTCCGAGAACGAGAGGTGGTTGCTGGCCAGGATCACCGGGCCGGCCTCCGGGACGTTCTCCAGCCCCTCCACCTGCGGGCGGAAGATCAACCTCAGCAGCGGGCCGAGGATGACGTACTTCAGCAGCCAGTACAGCACCGGGGTCCTTCCAGGCGGGAGCGGTGACGGACCACGGTCGCCGGCGCCGCCGGGACGGGCCCGGGGCGCCGTCGGCGAGCGGGACTGTCGGGGAAGAGCGTACGAACAGGGAGCGGCACGCCACAACGCACTCCCGGAACCGGGTCCCGACGTGTCAGGATTCAGGGCACGACAGTGCGGTGAAGGGGGTGTCCGGTGTCAGGGGGCGGGCCCCGTCGGGGACGGCGGGACAACGGGCTCGACGCGGCCGAGTACGCGGTCGCGGGCGACGTCGATCCGCGCGTCGGGGAGCACCTGCTCGACGTGCTCGCCGCCGGCGGCATCGCCGCCTACCTGCAGCCCTCGGCCGACCTCAATCCGGTGACCCGCACCACCACCGTCCCGTCCCGCCCCATCGACCGGCTCTACGTCGACCGGTCCCACCTGACCACGGCCCGCGACTACCTCACCCAGCTCACCGACGAGGAGGGCCGCGAGCCGGCCCGCGACGACGAGCCGGACATCGAGGCCGAGTGGGCGAAGATCGTCGCCGGTTTCGACACCGCGCCGAGCGCGGGCAGCCATCCCTGGCCGGCCGCCGAGGACATCGACGACGACCCGGTCGACCCGGCCACCCCGGGCGGCGGCGCCCCGGGCCGCGCCGAGGAGACCGCGGGCCCGACGGCCACCGACGTGCGGCGGCTGCCCTACGCGGCGGACGTGTCCGGCATCTCGGTGAGCCGGGGCCGGCAGGACGAGCCGTCGCTGCTGGACGGCCTGGACACCTTCGGCGCCGACCTGCCCGGCGACGAGGACGAGGAGCACTACACCCCGCCGCCGCCGCCCCCGCTGCCGCGCTTCTCGAAGTACGCGGTGCTCGGCGTGCTCTGCATCGTGGTCGGGTTCCTGCTCTTCCTGTCGCCGACCGTGCTGTGGGTGGTCGACCCGTCGGTGGTGATGCTGCTCGGCTTCACCGGCATCCTGGCCGGCTTCGTGATGCTGATCTGGCGGCTGCGCCCCGGCGACTCCGACGAGCACGACCCGGACGACGGCGCCGTCGTCTGACCCCGGGCGTAACAGGGGTGTAACTTACGGTCAGTAGGAATAGCTGTCCGTCACGCCCCTGCTGATCGGAATGCCCGAGATGCGACCGAGTCCCCTCGTGGTGGTGGCCAACCGCCTGCCCATCGACGACAGTGTGGCGCCCGACGGCGCCTTCGAGTGGCGCCGCAGCCCCGGCGGCCTGGTGAGCGCCCTGCACCCGCTGCTCCGGCACACCCCGGCGACCTGGGTGGGCTGGGCCGGCGGCACCGGCCCGGCCCCGCACCTGCCGGACGTGGACGGGGTCCGGATGCGCGCCGTCGCGCTCAGCGCCGACGACTTCCGCGACCACTACGAGGGCTTCGCCAACGCCACCCTCTGGCCGCTCTACCACGACGCCGTCGAGCAGCCCGAGTACCACCGGCGCTGGTGGGAGGCGTACCAGCGGGTCAACCAGCGGTTCGCCGAGGCCGCCGCCGAGGTGGCCGAGCCCGGCGGGCTGGTCTGGGTGCAGGACTACCACCTCCAGCTCGTGCCGGGGCTGCTCCGCGCACTCCGCCCCGACCTGCGGATCGGCTTCTTCCTGCACGTGCCCTTCCCGCCACCGGAGCTGTTCATGCAGCTCCCCCGCCGGGCCGAGCTGCTGCGCGGGATGCTCGGCGCCGACCTCATCGGCTTCCAGCGGGCCCAGGCCGCGCACAACTTCGCCCAGCTCGCGACCAAGGTGCTCGGCCTCCCGGCCACCGACCGCCGGATCGGCGTCGGCGACCGGGTGGTCCGGATCGGCGCCTTCCCGGTCTCCATCGACACCGCCGAGATGGCCGCGCTCGCCGCGCGGCCCGACGTGGCCGACCGCGCCCGACGGCTGCGCCAGGACCTCGGCGACCCGGAGCGGGTCATCCTCAGCGTCGACCGGATGGACTACACGAAGGGCATCGAGCAGCGGCTCAAGGCCTACCACGAGCTGCTGACCAGCGGAGACGTCAAGGTCCGGGACACCGTGCTGGTGCAGGTGGTGGTGCCCAGCCGCGACCGGGTGGCCCAGTACCAGATCCTGCGCGACCGGGTGGAGCACCAGGTGGGCCGGATCAACGGCGAGTTCGGCCGGGTCGGCGAACCGGCCATCCACTACCTCAGCCAGCCCTTCGACCGCACCGAGCTGGTCGCGCTCTACCGGGTCGCCGACGTGATGGCCGTGACCCCGCTGCGGGACGGGATGAACCTGGTGGCCAAGGAGTACGTGGCGGCCCGGGTCGACGGCGCCGGCGCGCTGCTGCTGAGCGAGTTCGCCGGGGCGGCCGCCGAGCTGGCGCAGGCGTACCTGGTCAACCCGCACGACCTGGACGGGCTCAAGACGGCGCTGCTGGCCGCCCTGCGGGCCGCGCCGGAGGACGTCGCCGCCCGGATGCGGGCCATGCGGGAACACCTGGGCCGCAACGACATCCACGCCTGGGCGGGGTCCTACCTGCGCGCGCTGGAGGAGACCACCACCGTGGTGACTCGGCGGGCCACCGGCGGCTGATCCCGCGCTCAGCCGAGGGCGGGCGCCGGGTCCTTCTCGAGCCAGTCGAGGATCGCGTCGACCGGCTCCCGCCAGCGGGCGTCGAGCATCAGGTCGTGCCCCATGCCCGGAAACAGCAGTGGCGCCGAGGCGTAGCGGCGGGCCGCCCGGGTCAGCGCGCCCGGTGGGACCACCCGGTCGTCGGGGCTGCCCAGCACCAGCACGGGCGGGCGGCCCACCGCCGGCTCGGGCTGCCGCCCGGTGAGCAGCTGCCACTGCGCCCGGCGGCTGGCCCGACCCAGCCGGGCGACGTACCGGCGCGCCTCGGCGTCGGGCAGTTCCCGGCTGAACAGCTGCCGGCGGTTCAGCCGCAGGCCGGCGCCGAACACCGCGGGCAGCGTGCCGGCGGGATTGCGGCGCAGCGCCGTGCCGAAGGTGCCCCAGCCGCCGAGCACCGGGGCCACCAGCACGGCGGCCCGGGCCGGGTAGCGGGCCAGCGCGTGGGCGACCACCCGGGCGCCGGCACCGTGCCCCACCAGCACCGCCTGCCGCGGCAGGCTCGCCGCTACCTGGACCACGTCATGGGTGTACGACCGGAGCGTCGCCCCCGGCGCCGGCTCGCTGTCGCCGTGCCCGCGCAGGCTCAGCGCGTACGCCGGGAAGCCCCGGCCGGCGGCGTGCCCCAGCCAGTGCTCGGCGAACGCCCACGCCCCGTGCCCGAAGCCCGGCACGAACAGCAGCGGCGGCTTCGCCTGGTCCAGCTCGGGCACCGCGGCGACGACCTCGCGGCGGGCCGGCCGCTCCGGACGGGCCCACTCCCAGCCCCGGACGACCCGCACCGGCTGCCCGCTCACTTGCCCTCCAGGTCGTGCAGCGCCCGCTGGAGCGCGCGCAGGTAGTCGGCGTGCCCGACCTCGAACCAGTGCCGGGTGCTGTCCTTGACCTTCCCCGAGTACCGCTCGCCGAGGCCCGCGGTGACCCGGCGGCCGAACGCCGCGGCCCGGTCCGGGTGGGTGGTGCGCAGGGTGAGCAGCCGCGCGAAGAGCACGCTCTGCCAGTGCGAGATCGGGAAGATGCCGGAGTCGGGCTGCACGAGGCCCACCACGGCCAGGGTGGGATGGCCGGCGGCGAACGCGTTGAGCCAGAGCCGGGGCCGGCCCGAGCCGTCGGCGTCGCCGAGCACCCGGCCCTCCAGGAACTCGAAGCGCGGCAGGTAGCCGGTGGCGAAGACGACCAGGTCGGGGTCGATCTCGCGGCCGTCGGCCAGCTCGACGGTGCGGTCGCCGAACCGCGCGACGTCCGGCACCGGAGTGACCTCACCGTGGCCGACGTAGTAGACGAGCTGGCTGTTGGCGATGGGGTGGGTCTCGTAGACCCGGTGGTCGGGCCGGGGCAGGCCGAACCGGGTCAGGTCGCCGACGGTCAGCCGCAGCGTCCAGTGGTAGAGCCACTGCCGCACGCGCAGCGGCACCCGCAGCGCGAGCAGGGTGTCGTTGACCTGGTCGGCGGGGCGGCCGAAGACGTACTTCGGGGCGTACCAGTAGCCGCGGCGGGTGGAGTGCCAGCAGCGGGACGCCTGCTGGGCCGCCTCGACCGCGATGTCGCAGCCGGTGTTGCCGGCCCCGACCACCAGTACCCGCTTGCCGCGCAGCTGCGCCGGGTCCTTGTAGGACGAGGCGTGCATGACCTCGCCGCGGAACTGCTCCAGGCCCTCGTAGCGGGGCAGCTTCGGCGACCAGTTGTGCCCGTTGGCGAGCACCACGGCCGCGTAGCGGGAGGTGCGCTCGGGGCCGTAGCCGCCGGTGCTGCGGGTGGTGACGTCCCAGCGGTCCCCCTCGACCGGCTCCACCCGGACCACCTCGGTGCCGAACCAGACGTGCTGGCGCAGGTCGAAGTGGTCGGCGTAGCGCTCGAAGTAGGACAGCAGCTGGGCGTGGTGCGGGTAGTCCGGCCAGTCGTCCGGCATCGGGAAGTCGGGGAACTGGGTGAACGGCCGGGACGAGATGAGGTGCGTGCTGGCGTACACGGGGCTGCGGTCGTGCCGCCAGTTCCACGCCCCGCCGACGCCGGTCTCGCGCTCGTAGCAGTCCACGCCGAAGCCGGCCTCGCGGAGGTTCTTCACGGCGGTCAGGCCGCTGGCCCCGGCGCCGATGACGCAGACGGTGTCGCCCCGGTCGGAGACCGGGCGGCCGTCCGCGGTCGGGGCGACCGCCGGATCGGGACGGCCGAGGTCGGTGGAGGAGGACACCGGGAATCTCCTTTTGTGCGGCACGAGTGCCGGGTCGGTGCGAAATCCTGCCGACAATGCCCGCCGTTGTCCAGCCGCCCCGGGGCGGAGTGTCGCGGCGGCCGGCTTCCGTCGCGCTGTGTGACGAACCGTTCCCATCACCCAGCGTGTGGTCCGGCCGCCGCTCCCCGATCACCTGGTCGGCCGCTTTGCTCTGCAGCCATGGACGCAGCACCGCGCTGAGCTGCGGGCCGGCGTTCACCCCGAGGGCCTGAGCCACGGCGACCCGCTCACGCACGGTGGCTGATGCGCACATGGCTGCAGAGCAAAGGCGGTTGCGGGGTGGGCGGCGGGAGCGGCCGATGTCACGGTCCGTCACGCGGCCACCGGCGCGCCATCGGCGGGCCATCGGCTCGCGCCGGACCGTGGCCCGACGCGGGTCAGGTGACCGCTGCGGGCCGGCTGCCGGTGCGGTGCGCGCGCGGCGGCGTCAGGCGCCCGCGGGCAGCAGCAGGTCCACGAGGACCGGGAAGTGGTCGCTGGCCTGGCGCGTCCGCGGGGTGTCCACCACGTCGTAGTCGACCACGCTGATCCGGGGGTCGACGAAGAGCGCGTCGATGCGCCGGCGGGGGTTCGCGCAGGAGTAGGTGAGCCGGTCGGCCCGGTCCATGGCGACCGCCGCGTCGGTCAGTCCCTCCGCGACGGTCCGCCAGGCCGTCCCGTCCGGCCCCTCGTTGAGGTCGGCGCCCGCCACCACGGGCAGCGTCGCAGCCGCCAGTTCCCGCTTGAACGCGGCCGCCTGGGCGGGCCGCTCCGCCGGGTCGGTGGAGAGGTGGGAGCCGGCCAGCAGGAAGCGGGTGCCGCCCACGACGCACTCGGCGTACGCGGCGCCGCGCAGGTGCCGCCCCGGGGTCAGCGGGTAGCGCTGGCAGCGGGTCGCCGTCACCCGGACGCGCAGGCTGGTCAGCAGCAGGTTACCCAGCGACGGCAGGCCGCCGGCCGCGACGACCAGCCCGAACGAGTCGGCCAGCGAGGCGCACTTCTGCCGCCACCGGAACCGCCGCGGGCCCTCCTGGACGATCACCACGTCCGGCTCGGCCGCCCGGACCACCTCGGCCAGCGCGGCCGTGTCGTCCCGCTGGCTGTGGATGTTGTAGGAGACCACGCGCAGCGGCACGCCTGCTGCCGCCACGTCAGATCCGCCGGGCCAGGTCGGCGGCGCCGATGACGCCGGCCGTGTTGCCCAGCTCGGCGGGGCGTACCTCGGCCACGGGAAGGCGGCTGCGCTGGGCCAGGGCGTCGGTGAACGACCGGCGGGTCGGGCCGAGCAGCAGGTCGCCGGCGTCGATCACGCCACCGCCGACCACCAGCACCTGCGGGTCGAGGATCTGCGCCATGTCCGCGAGGCTCGTGCCGAGCCAGCGGCCGACCTGGGCGAACGCCTCCGTGGAGACCGGGTCGCCGCCCTTCGCGGCGGCGGTCACCATCGGCCCGGTGATCCCCTCGGCCTCGCCGCCGGCCAGCTCCAGCAGGGCGGTGGCCCGGTGCGGCTCCTGGCGTGCGGCGGCGCGGGCGAAGCGGACCAGGGCGCTGCCGCTGGCGTACTGCTCGATGCAGCCCAGCCGGCCGCAGCCGCACTGGTGGCCGTCCGGCACGGTGAGCATGTGCCCCAGCTCGGCCGCGATGCCGTGGGCCCCGCGGACCAGCTCGCCGCCGAGCACGATCCCGCCGCCCACGCCGGTGCCGATGGTGAACATGACCATCGAGTCGTCGGCGTGCCGGGCCGCGCCGTAGCGGAACTCCGCCCAGGCCGCGACGTTGCCGTCGTTCTCCACGATCACCGGCAGGCCGGTGGCGTTGCTGACGTACTCGCGCAGCGGCTCGTCCCGCCAGGCCAGGTTGGGGGCGAAGAGCACGGTGGAGCGGGAGGCGTCGATCCAGCCGGCCGCGCCGATGCCGACCGCGGCGATGGTCCGGCCGGTGGCCAGCTCGGTGACCAGCTCGGTGATGACGTCGCGGGTCTTCGCCACGTCGTCGGCGGGGGTGTCCCGTCGGGCGTGCACGAGAACCGTGCCGGTGTCGTCCACGACACCGCCGGCCACCTTCGTGCCACCGACGTCGACTCCGATGGTCAGCGTCACCGCTGCCACTCCCCTCTGCTGTGCTGCCCGGGTCCGGCCGGGAACCGGCCGCGCGACCCGGGATGTCCGGTGGTCAGGCCCCGTCGCCTGGTGCGTCCTCGCCCACCTCGCCGGACGCCCGCGAGGCGGGCACCACGGGACGGCCGGCCGACGGCCGGCTCGGCGCCGGCACGTCCGGCCCGGCGGCAGCGGCGGGCGGCACGAGAGCACCCGCCTCGGCCGCGCCCTCCCCCCGGGTGGCGGCGGACCACACGTCCTGCTCGGGTGCCGGCTGAGAATCATGCCCGGTACGGGTCGCCTCGCGCCACACGTGGTCCCCCGCCGGTGACCCGTCGGACCCGCCCCCGGTCGCGGTGCCACCCGGCCCGGCCGGCTCCGCCGGGGCGAACGCGCGCAGCAGGCTGGCCACTCCGGCGGCCAGATCACCGGCTCCGGTGGCGAGCCGCTCGGCGAATTCCGGACTCGGGTCACGCAACGCCGCGATACCGCGGCAGACCGGGCAGACGCAGCATTCCGGGGAACCGGTGGCGAAACCTCCGCCACCGCCCGGCGTGGACGATCCGTCGCCGCCGCCCGGGGTGTGACCGAGGACACCGGAGAGGATCCCGCCCAGCGGCCCCCAGGGGCCGGATCCGGGCGTGGCGGCGGCCAGCTTCGCGGTGGCCAGCAGCATGGCGACGAGGCGCTCGGCCTCTTCCCGGGCCGAACCCGGATCAGTGGTGCCCATGGTTCGGCTCCTTCGTGACAACCGGGACGACGGTCGGGTCAGTGGGCCGCACCGAGTGCTTCTACCCGGCGCTTGAGCTGCTTCAACGCCGCGTCCATGATCATTTTCTCGGCCTTGCGGCGAAACATGCCGAGCATCCCCACGGACAGCTCCACCTCGAGGGTGTAGGTCACCGTGGTCGTTCCGTCCGGGTTACCGGCGAGGTCGTACGACCCGCGCTGGGACTTCTGCATCTTCGAGGGCGCCACCAGGTGCCACTCGATGCGGGAGATGTCCTCGGCGTACTCGTAGGCCAGCACGTACTCGTCGGCCATGACGCCCGCGTCGATGGTGAACCGGACCTGGCTGGCGTAACCGTCCTCGTACTCCTCGATCACCTCGGCCTGCCGCACCGCCTCGGCCCACTCCGGGTAGCGGGGGAAGTCGCAGATGACCGCCGCCACCTGGTCCGGTGACGCGCCGACGACGATCGACTGGGTGGAGGAGTCCGCCATGGGGGGAGGCTACCCGGCGGCGGACCCCCGCGCGCCGCTCCACCCCCGCCCCGTCGCGGCGCGTCCGGCGGCGCGTGTCCCACCAGCCGGGCGGGCAACCTCCCTACCCGCTCCCCGGAAGCGGGCGGGTAGGTTTCGACAGAGCCGACCACGGCCGGCCCGGCCAGTGCGAGCACGAGGGAGTGCAGGTGCGCGAGTTCTCCGTTCCGCCGATCGTCACCGTCGGCGACGCGGCCAACCTGACCGACCCGGTCTGGGACAACGCCGAGGTCGCCCCCGACACCGTGCAGTTCGTCCGGCGTGCCGAGGGCACCACCGGCGCCTGGATCGACGTGACCTGCCGGCAGTTCCGCGACGAGGTCGTCGCGGTGGCCCGCGGCCTGGTGGCGGCCGGCGTCGCCCCCGGCGACCGGGTCGCGTTGATGAGCCGCACCCGCTACGAGTGGACCCTGTTCGACTACGCCATCTGGGCCGCCGGCGCCGTCACCGTGCCGATCTACGAGACCTCCAGCGCCGAGCAGGCCGCCTGGATCCTCGCCGACTCGGGCGCGGTCGCCGTGGTGGTGGAGAGCACCGCGCACGCCACCCTGGTCGCCGGCGTCCGCGACCGGCTGCCCGAGCTGCGCGAGGTCTGGCAGATCGAGCTGGGCGCGGTCGACCAGCTGGTCGCCGCCGGCGCCGCGGTCGACCCGGCCGACGTCGAGGTACGCCGTTCGACCCTGAAGGCCGACGACGTCGCCACCATCATCTACACGAGCGGCACCACCGGCCGCCCCAAGGGCTGCGTGCTGACCCACCGCAACATCTACGCCGACATCGCCAACGCCGTGCCGGTGCTGCCGAACCTGTTCCGCCAGGGCGCCTCCACGCTGCTCTTCCTGCCGCTGGCGCACGCCTTCGCCCGGCTCATCCAGGTCGGCGTCGTGCAGGCCCGGGCCACCATGGCGCACTGCTCGGACACGAAGAACCTCGTCGGCGAGCTCCAGGAGTTCAAGCCGACGTTCGTGCTCTCCGTACCCCGGGTCTTCGAGAAGGTCTACAACGGCGCGCGGCAGAAGGCCGAGGCCGACGGGAAGGGCAAGATCTTCGACCGGGCCGAGAAGGTCGCCATCGCCTACAGCGAGGCGCTGGAGACCCCGGACGGGCCGAGCCTGGGGCTGCGCGCCCAGCAGGCGGTCTTCGACAAGCTGGTCTACCGCAAGCTGCGGGCGGCGATGGGCGGCCGGTGCCGGGACGCGATCTCCGGCGGCGCCCCGCTCGGCAGCCGGCTCGGGCACTTCTTCCGCGGCGTCGGCGTGACCATCTGCGAGGGCTACGGCCTCACCGAGACCTCACCGGCCGCCGCCGCGAACCTGCCCGGGCACACCCGGATCGGCACGGTCGGCCGGCCGCTGCCCGGCGTCAGCATCCGCATCGACGACGACGGCGAGGTGCTGATCTCCGGGGAGATCATCTTCTCGGGCTACTGGCACAACGAGACGGCCACCGCCGAGGCGCTGAGCGCCGACGGCTGGTTCCGGACGGGCGACCTGGGCCGGCTCGACGAGGACGGCTACCTCGCCATCACCGGCCGCAAGAAGGAGATCATCGTGACGGCCGGCGGCAAGAACGTCGCTCCCGCGGTGCTCGAGGACCAGGTGCGGGCCTACCCGCTGATCAGCCAGTGCCTGGTGGTCGGCGACCGGCAGCCGTTCATCGCGGCGCTGGTCACCATCGACGAGGAGGCGCTGCCGAAGTGGCTGGCCGCGCACGGCCGCCCGGAGGGCACCAGCGTCGCGGACCTGCGCGGTGACGAGGCGCTGCGCGCCGAGGTGCAGACCGCCATCGACCAGGCCAACCAGTCGGTCTCCAAGGCCGAGGCGATCAAGGTGTTCCGGATCCTGCCGCAGGACTTCACCGAGGCGACCGGCGAGCTGACCCCCTCGCTGAAGGTCAAGCGGCAGGTCGTGCACAAGACGTACGCGGCGGAGATCGCGGACATCTACGGGGGCTGACTACCATCCGTCACGTGCCCGCCTCGACACCCAGCCAGCCACCGACGCAGCCCCTCGCGGCAGCGGCCCGCGTGGTCCTCCTCGCGCTGGTCGCCGCCCTGACCCTGTTCGCCACCCGCGACGCCACCCAGCTGTGGTGGATCGCCCTGCTCGGCGTCGCCGGGCTGCCCGCCGTGCTGGCTCCCCAGCACCGCCTGCTCGCCCCGATCAGCCGCTTCGCGGAGGTGGTGGTCCTCGGGCTGGCGGCCAGCCAGGTCGCCGCCGACACCCAGCTCACCGGGGTCACCGGCGGGCTGGGCGCCTCGGCGGTGCTGCCGTACCTCGCCGTGCCGGTCACCGTGACCGCGCTGCGCCGGCGGTTCCGCGAGGGCGCGGCGCTGCTCGTGGTCGTGGCGGCCACGCTGCTGGTCAGCGCGGCCTTCACCGAGGTGGGCGGTGAGCCGCAGCTCGGCCAGCCCGGCTACCTGGCGGTCTGCGCGCAGTGGCTGATCCTGGCCGGCCTCGGCCTCTACACCGCCGGCATGCTCCAGCGGGTGCTGCGGGTCCGCGGCGAGGGCAAGCCCCAGCCGTACGCGGAGGCCACCCGGCTGCTCACCCAGCTGCGCACGGTCGCCCGCCAGCTCCCCGGCGCCACCCTGGACCCGGGCGGGATCTCCGAGCACCTGCTGGAGGAACTGCGGGTGGTGGCGAAGACCGACCGGGGCGCCGTGCTGTCCGCCAGCGGGGGCGGCCGGCTCGTGGTGCTCGCCCAGATCGGCGCGGACCGGGTGGACTGGGAGACGACGCTCGACGCGGACTCGGCCATCGCCGACGCCTGGGCCAGCCAGCAGCCGACCACGTCGGCCCGCTCGCAGGCCCGCTCCCGGGCTTCCGGCGAGGTCTCGGCGCTGATCGTGCCGCTGGTCGCCGGGGTGCGCACGGTCGGCCTCGTGGTCGTCGAGGCGGACACCGCGCACGCGTACCCGCCGCCGGTGGTGTCCCGGGTGACCGCGCTGACCGGCCCGGCCGCGCTGCGCCTGGAGGCCGCGCTGCTCTTCGACGAGGTGCGCTCGCTGGCCACCAACGAGGAGCGGCAGCGGCTGGCCCGGGAGATCCACGACGGGGTCGCCCAGGAGCTGGTGATGGTCGGCTACGGCATCGACAACGCCCTGGCCACCGTGCACGACGACGCCGAGGAGACCGCCGACTCCCTGCGCACGCTCCGCCAGGAGGTCACCCGGGTCATCACCGAGCTGCGGCTGAGCCTGTTCGAGCTGCGCAGCGAGGTGGACCGGCACGGCGGGCTGGCAGCGGCCATCGCCGAGTACGCCCGCACCGTCGGCGCCTCCGGCGGGCTGCGGGTGCACCTGTCCCTGGACGAGTCCACCGCCCGCCTGCCCGCCGCCACCGAGGCCGAGTTGCTGCGCATCGCGCAGGAGGCGGTGACCAACGCGCGCAAGCACGCCGGGGCGTCGAACCTGTGGGTCACCTGTGAGGTGGATCCCCCGTACGCGCAGATCGAAGTGTCGGATGACGGTCACGGCATCGGCGACCAGCGCCCCGACGGGCACTACGGTCTTGCGATCATGGCCGAGAGGGCGGAACGTATCCGGGGCCGGTTGGAGATCAGGCCGCGGCAACCCAGCGGCACGACCGTGGCGGTGGTACTCGGCTCCTCGCCCCGGCGCGATAAGGTGCGCGGCAGCGCAGCAGCAGAAGGGGAGTAACCCGAGGATGACCACCAGCCCGACACCGGCCACCCGGACCAAGGTTCTCCTTGTCGACGATCACGATCTGATCCGCAAGGGTCTGCGGCACGCCTTCGAGCGGGACCGGCAGTTCGAGGTCGTGGGCGAGGCCGCCACGGCCGCGGAGGGCGTGCGCCAGGCCGGCGCGCTCCAGCCGGACGTAGTGATCATGGACCTGCGGCTGCCCGACGGCAGCGGCCTGGAGGCCACCCGCGCCCTGCGCAAGTCCAGCGCGTCGATGGGCATCGTCGTGCTCACCATGTACGCGGGCGACGACCAGCTCTTCGGCGCCCTGGAGGCGGGGGCGAGCGCGTTCGTGCCGAAGACCGCCCCGGCCGACGAGGTGGTGGCCGCCGCCCGGCACGCCGCCTCCTCCCCCAGCGCCTTCACGGCGGCCGACCTGGCCGAGGCGATGAAGCGCCGGCTGGCCCCGTCCGGCCCGCAGCTCTCCCCCCGTGAGGGCCAGGTGCTGCGGCTGCTCGCCGACGGCATGAGCGTCGCCGGCATCGCCAAGCAGCTGTTCGTCAGCGAGTCGACCGCCAAGACGCACATCTCGAAGCTCTACGAGAAGCTCGGCGCCGCCAACCGCGCCCAGGCGCTGATGACCGCGCTGCGGCTGGGGCTCCTGGAGGCCCCGGACGCGCCGAAGTTCTGACGGCGTCCCGCAGGCTCGACGCCGGAGAGGCCCCGTCCGCACGCCGGACGCGGGCCTCTCCGGCATTCCGGGCACCCGCTGACCGCGTACGGTAAGGGGCCGGACGCGGAGCGACGGCGGTCTTTGCACCGCGACGGCGGGCGGGCAGAATACCCGGGTGATCCGCGCGGCGGTGACCCCCGCGCGCCGCCGACACAAAGGGGCAAGCGCATGCAGCGGCCGGACTGGGCACCCGAGACCATCGACATCGAGCGCCCCAGCGTGGCCCGCATGTACGACTACTACCTCGGCGGTTCGCACAACTTCGCGGCCGACCGGGCCGCCGCCCGGGCCATGGTGGAGGCCGTCCCGGAGGCCCCGCTGATGGCCCAGGCCAACCGGGCCTTCCTCCGTCGGGCGGTCCAGTTCCTGGCCGAATCCGGGGTCCGCCAGTTCCTCGACATCGGCTCCGGCATCCCGACCGTGGGCAACGTGCACGAGATCGCCCAGCGGATCGACCCGGAGTCCCGGGTGGTCTACGTCGACGTCGACCCGGTCGCCGTGGCACACAGCCGGGAGATCCTGGCCGGCAACGACCGGACCGCCGTGGTGCAGGAGGACCTGCGCCGGCCGGAGGCGATCCTCCGCCATCCCGACGTGCTCCGGCTGCTGGACTTCGCCCAGCCCGTCGCCGTGATGATCGTGGCCGTGCTGCACTTCATCCCCGACGCGGACCGCCCGGAGGACTGCCTGCGGACGCTGCGCAAGGCACTGGCCCCCGGCAGCCACCTGGTCATGTCGCAGGCCAGCGACGACGGCCGGGCCGGCACCGGCGAGCGGGCCGAGGCCGAGCGGGTCTACCGGCGTACCGACAACCAGCTCTTCATCCGCAGCCGGGCCGAGCTGACCGCGCTGTTCGACGGCTTCGAGCTGGTCGACCCGGGCGTGGTCTGGGTGCCGCAGTGGCGGCCGGACACCCCGGAGCAGGCGGAGAACGCCGAGCAGGCGGTCTTCATGGGTGGCGTCGGGCGGCTCGGTGGGTGACGAGCGGGCCCTCGCCACCACCCGCTCCCGTCCCGGCGCGTTCGCCCGGGCCTGGGCCAAGGCGGTCTCCGGGACCAGCTACCTGCCGATGACCCAGGCCCAGCTGGAGGCCCTGCTCCAGCGCCTCACCGAGCGGCTCGCGCTGGCGCTGCGGGCCGACCCGTTCGACCTGCGGATCGGCCAGCAGGTCGGCGCTGAGCTGGTGCAGTCGCACATCGCCTCCGCCGAGGGGCTCGGCCGCACCATCGAGGTCATCCAGCTGCGCCTCGTACGGGATCTCGACCTGGCCGTCGACGACGTCGAGGACCGGATGGCCCGGCTGCTGGCCACGGTCGCCACCGGCTACGCCCGCGCGCTGCGCGACCGCACGCTCGACGAGCAGGAGGCCATCCGGCGGGCCGCCATGATGGCCCGGGCGCAGGCCGAACAGGCCCTGCGGGACAGCGAGGCCCGGTTCCGGCACCAGGCCACCCACGACCCGCTGACCGCCCTGCCCAACCGCACGTTGTTCACCGAGCGGCTCACCGCCGCCATCACGGCGCCCGGGCGGGGCGCGGACCGGATCGGGGTCTGCTTCCTCGACCTGGACCGGTTCAAAGTGGTCAACGACTCCCTCGGTCACCAGATCGGCGACTCGCTGCTGGTGTCGGTGGCGCGGCGGCTGCGGCGGGCGCTGGGCGAGCACCTGGTGGCCCGGCTGGGCGGCGACGAGTTCGTCATCCTGGTCGAGCGCGCCGGCTGCACCGAGGACGTCGTGAAGGTGGCCGAGGCGGCCCTGGCCGCGGTGAGCGAGCCGGTGCTGGTCGACGGGCACGAGCTGACCGTGTCGGCGAGCATCGGCATCGTGGAGCGGCAGGTGGCCGACACCTCGCCGCTGGAGCTGATGCGGGCGGCGGACAGCACCCTGCACTGGGCCAAGGCGGCCGGCGGGGCCCGCTGGTCGCTGTTCGACGCCGACCGCAACCGCCGGGAGCTGGCCCGCTACGCCCTCTCCGCCGCCATCCCCGCGGCGCTCGACCGGGGCGAGTTCTACCTCGACTACCAGCCGCTCACCGGGCTGCGCGACGGCCGGGTGGTCGGCATGGAGGCGCTGGTGCGCTGGCGCCACCCCGAGCTGGGCGTGCTCCGCCCGGACAGCTTCATCCCGCTGGCCGAGGAGACCGGCCTGATCGTCCGCCTCGGCAGCTGGGTGCTGGCGGAGGCCTGCCGCGAGGCGTGCACCTGGGCGGCCGGGCCGGGCGGCGCGCCGTTCGTGAGCGTCAACCTCGCCGTACGCCAGCTGCACCGGCCCGAGCTCGTGCAGGAGGTGCAGGGGGTGCTGGGGCGCACCGGCCTGCCCGCCGAACGGCTGCAGCTGGAGATCACCGAGAGCACCATGATGAGCACCGTGGCGGAGCCGGTCCGCGCCCTGCGGGTGCTGGCCGACCTCGGCGTCCGGGTGGCGATCGACGACTTCGGCACCGGCTACTGCAACCTCGCGTACCTGCGGGACCTGCCGGTGAGCGAGCTGAAGGTGGCCGGCGAGTTCGTGGCCGGGCTGCGCGCCCCGGCCGACGACCCGGGTAGCCGCACCGACGAGCGGATCCTCGCCTCGCTGGTCTCGCTGGCGCACGCCCTCGGCCTGACCGTCACCGCCGAGGGGGTGGAGACGGCCGACCAGGCGGACCGGCTGCGCGCGATCGGCTGCGACGCCGCGCAGGGCTGGCACTTCGGGCGCCCCGGGCCGGCGGGGCCGCACCTGGACCGCTCCCCCGCCCTCCCCGACACCGCCTCCTGAGCCGGGTCAGGCGGGGGTGCGCGGCCGGCGGCCGTCCTCCCCGTGCAGGTAGGCCAGCACGGCCAGCACCCGCCGGTTGTCGTCGCCGGAGGGCGGCATCCGCAGCTTGCTGAAGATGTTGTTGATGTGCTTGTTGACCGCCTTCTCGGTGACGAAGAGCCGGGCCGCCACCGCCGCGTTGGACCGGCCCTCGGCCATCAGGCCCAGCACCTCCCGCTCGCGGGCGGTCAGCTCGTCGAGCGGCCCCGCCCCGGACCGGCTGGCGAGCAGCTGGGCGACCACCTCCGGGTCCATGACGGTGCCGCCGCCCGCCACCCGGCGTACCGCGTCGACGAACTGGTCCACGTGGGACACCCGGTCCTTGAGCAGGTAGCCCACCCCACCGGCCCGGTCGGAGAGCAGCTCCCGGGCGTAGAGCTGCTCGACGTGCTGGGACAGCACGAGGACCGGCAGGCCGGGGATCTCGGCGCGGGCCCGGATGGCGGCCTGCATCCCCTCGTCGGTGAAGGTCGGTGGCAGCCGGACGTCGAGCACCGCGACGTCCGGGCGGTGCGCGATCAGCGCGGGCAGCACCGACGGTCCGTTGTCGACGGCCGCGACCACCTGGCAGCCGAACGCCTCCAGGATGCGGATCAGCCCGTCCCGGAGGAGGGCGAGATCCTCGGCGATGACAACTCGCACGGCAGCTCCATGGTGATGACGGTCGGCCCACCGGCCGGACTGGTCACCACCATCGTCCCATCGAACGCGGCCAGCCGGCGTCCCATCCCCGCCAGTCCGCTGCCCGCCGGGTCGGCTCCGCCCCGCCCGTCGTCACCGACCACGATGGTCAGCCGCCCGTCGGCGTGGCCGAGCTCGACCCAGGCCCGGGACGCCCCGCTGTGCTTGCTGACGTTCGCCAGCCCCTCGGCCACCGCGAAGTACGCGGCGGACTCCACGGGCGCGGCCGGGCGGCCCGGCAGGTCGACGGTCACCGCCACCGGCAGCGGCACGGCCAGCGCCAGCGCGCGTACGGCGCCCGCCAGGCCGCGCTCGGCGAGCACCGGCGGGTGGATACCGCGTACCAGTCCGCGCAGCTCGGCCAGGGCCTGCCCGCTGGTCTCCCGCGCCTCGGCGAGCAGCCGCCGCACGGCCTCCGGGTCGTCCCCCACGAGCTGCTCGGCCAGGCCGATGCTCATGCTCAGCGCGACGATCCGGGCCTGGGCCCCGTCGTGCAGGTCCCGCTCGATCCGCCGCAGCTCGGCGGCCTGCGCGTCCACCGTGTCGGCCCGGGTGACGGTGAGCTGGCGGACCCGCAGCGCCAGCTCGGCCGTGCGGGTCGGCGGCAGGAAGAACCGGGCGAAGGCCAGGTGCAGCCAGACCAGCCAGCGTCCGGCGGCCAGCCCGCCGGCCAGGAACAGCGCCCCCAGCGGGAAGCAGAGCAGCGCCTCGGCGAGGTTGTCGATCGGCCAGAACGGGCCGTAGCCGAAGCCGACGGTCAGGTGCAGCACCAGCGGAAGCCCGAGCAGCCCCTCCAGGCCGTACAGCGGCAGGGCGAAGGCGGCCAGGCAGACCGCGCCGGTGACCGCGCCGGGCAGCAGCCACGACAGGTCGCGCCAGGTGGCCGGGTCGCTCACCACCCAGCGGAACCGCCGCCAGGTGCCGAACTGCGCCCCCGCCGGCGCCGGCAGGTAGGGCGTGGCCATCTCGACCCCGCCCCAGCGGGCCAGCCGGCGGTGCAGCCCGGCGCAGTACCGGACCAGCGCGGTGGCCACCGGGAACAGCGCGAACCCCACGCCGAACACCGGGATCAGCAGCAGCGACACCAGCGACAGCACGAAGAGCGCGACGTGCGTGGTCAATGACAGCAGGGCGATCAGCAGCCCCTGCGCCGCGGTGACCGCGCCGGGCCGGATCCAGGTGCGGAGCAGTCCGCGTACGCCGTCCACGGGCCCATTCTGCGGCACCGGCCGCCACCGATCGGTGGTGCTGGCACCACCCCGGCCGGCGCGCTGGCACCCCTGACCCGCGCGCCACCGGGCCGAAGGATCGGAGGCGGGGTCACCGACCCCGCAACCGTGACGACGAAAGGGAACTCGGATGTCCCCGCAACGCCTGGCCGGCCTGCCCGCCGGTCGCCGCGGCAAGTACGCGGTCCTCCTCCTCTGGCTGGCGCTGCTCGTGGCGGCCGGCCCGCTCGCCCTGAAGCTCGGCGAGGTACAGGACAACTCGACGCTCGGCGCGCTACCGGCCGGCGCCGAGAGCAGCCGGGTCGTGCAGCGGGCCGAGGCGGCCTTCCCCGGGTCGCGGCACCCGCTCGCGATCGCCGTCTACGTCCGCGACAGCGGCCTCACCTCGGCCGACCGGGCCCGGGTCGAGGCCGACCGGGTCGCCTTCGCCCGGTACGCCGACGGCGGCGCGGTGTCCCCGCCGGTGGCCTCCGCCGACGGCCGGGCGCTGCTGCTGTCCCTGCCGGTCAGCCTCGACGAGGAGCGGCGCGCCGAGGCGGTCGACGGGCTCAAGGACCGGCTGGCCAACGGCCCGCCACCAGGCCTGCGGACCGCGCTGACCGGCGACGCGGCCGCCGAGCACGACGTCTTCGACGCGTTCGCCGGGATGGACGGCGCGCTGCTGCTGGCCACCGCGCTCACCGTCGCCCTGCTCCTGCTGATCACCTACCGCAGCCCGGTGCTGTGGCTGATCCCGCTGGTCGCGGTGGCCGTCGCGAACCAGCTCGCCGGGGCGGTGGTCTACCTGCTGGCCCGGCACGCCGGGCTGGCCGTCGACTTCCAGAGCCAGACCATCCTCACCGTGCTCGTCTTCGGCGTCGGCGTGGACTACGCCCTGCTGCTGATCGCCCGCTACCGCGAGGAGCTGCGGCGGCACGCCGACCGGCACGCCGCCATGGCGGCCGCGCTGCGCCGCTCGGCCGGCGCGGTGTGCGCCTCGGCAGCGACCGTCGCCATCGGACTGCTCTGCCTGCTCGCGGCCGACCTGCCGGCCACCCGCGGCCTGGGCCCGGTCGGCGCGGTCGGCATCGCCGCGGCGCTGCTCGCCATGACCACCCTGCTGCCCGCGGTGCTGGTGCTGTGCGGCCGGTGGCTGTTCTGGCCGTTCGTGCCCCGGTACGCCCCCGGCGCCGACACCCGTGACCAGACCGCCGACCACGGGCTGTGGCGCCGGATCTCCGGTCTGGTCGCCGGCCGGCCGCGGGCGGTCTGGCTCGGCACGGCCGCCGCGCTGGCCGCGCTGACCCTGGGCATCGGCAACCTCGGCCTGGGCCTGCCCGACGACGAGGCGTTCACCACCGAGGTCGGCTCGGTCACCGGGCAGCGGCTGATCGCGGCCCACTACCCGGGTGGCTCGGCTGCGCCCGCCGAGATCCTGGCCGCCGCCGGGACGGCCGACCGCGTGGTGGCCGCCGCCCGCGCCGTGCCGGGCGTCGCCGAGGTGGGCGCGCCGGAACGCTCGGCGGACGGCCGCTGGGTACGGGTGCCGGCCGTGCTCGCCGCCGCGCCGGACAGCGACGCCGCCCGGGACACCGTGACCCGGCTGCGGACCGCCGTGCACGCGGTGCCCGACGCGCACGCCCTCGTGGGCGGGCGGACCGCCACGGTGCTGGACGAGGAGCGCACGGTGAACCGGGACAACCGGGTGGTCATCCCGCTGGTGCTCGCGGTCGTCCTGGTCATCCTGGTGCTGCTGCTCCGGTCGCTGGTCGCGCCGCTGCTGCTGATGGTCAGCGTGGTGCTGTCGTACGCGGCCGCCATGGGGGCCGCCGGGCTGCTGCTGGACGCGCTGGGCCACCCCCACCTGTTCGTCGGGGTCCCGCTGCAGGCGTTCCTGTTCCTGGTGGCGCTCGGTGTGGACTACACGATCTTCCTGATGACCCGGGCCCGCGAGGAGGTCGCCCGGATCGGGCACCGACCCGGCGTGCTGCGCGCGCTGACCGTCACCGGCGGGGTGATCACCAGCGCCGGCGTGGTGCTGGCCGCCACCTTCGGCGCGTTGCTGGTGCTGCCGCTGGTGCCGTCGGTGCAGATGGGCGTCATCGTGGCGGTCGGCATCCTGCTCGACACCCTGCTGGTGCGCAGCCTGCTGATCCCGGCGCTGACCCTGGACCTCGGCGCGCGCACCTGGTGGCCGGGGCGGCTGTCCCGCCGGTCGCGGCGGCCGGTCCCGCCGGAGCCGGCGCTGGTCCGCACCTGACCGGTTCGTGTTCGCGACCCCGGCCCGGCTACCGGGCCGGGGTCAGCCACGAGCAGGGGGGGGTCAGCCGGCGAGCAGGGCGGCCATCCGCTCGGCCTGGGTCTCCCAGCGCCACTCCCGCTCGACCCAGGCGCGGCCGGCGGCGCCGAGCTGGCGGGCCAGGTCCCGGTCGGCGAGCAGGGTGGCCACCCGGTCGGCGAGCTGGGCCACGTCCCGGCCCGGGACCACGTAGCCGGTCTCGCCCTCGCGGACGGCGTCCGGCGCGCCACCGGAGTCGCCCGCCACCACCGGCAGCCCGGTCGCGCTGGCCTCCAGGTAGACGATCCCCAGTCCCTCGACGTCCAGGCCCCGGTTGCGGGTCCGGCAGGGCATCGCGTAGACGTCACCGGCGGCGTAGTGCGCCGGCAGCTCGGCCGAGGGCACCGAGCCGGTGAACACGACGTCGCGGTCGACCCCGGTCTGCCGGGCCAGCTTCGCAAGCGCCGCCCGGTAGGGGCCGCCGCCGACCACCAGCAGGGCCGCGTCCGGCACCCGGCGGCGGATCTCCGGCATCGCCCGGATGAGCATGTCCTGCCCCTTGCGCGGGACCAGGCGCGAGACGCAGACCACGACCGGGCGGTCGGCCAGCCCCAGCCGCACCCGCACCCGCTCGCCGTCGACGCCGGGGTGGTAGGTGTCCACGTCGACGCCGGGGGCGAGCCGGCGCAGCTCGGTCACCCCGTCGAGCACCCGGGCCAGCCGGACCCGGGTGTACTCACCGAGGTAGGTGGTGACGTCGACGCCCCGGCCGATCCGGCGCAGCGCCGTCCGGGCGCCGGGCAGCGCTGCCCAGCCGGCCTCGTGCCCGTGGGTGAGCGCCACCGCCCGGCGGATCCCGGCCCGCCGGCGCAGCCCCGCCGCGAGCAGCCCCAGCGGGGCCGCCGCGCCGAACCAGACCGTGTCGCAGTCGTACGCCCGGGCCAGCCGCGCCGCCCGGCGGGCCACGAGCGGGGTGGGCAGCAGCACCTTGGTCCGTTCCCGGACCACCTCGAAGGGCTGGTCGGCGTCGAACTTCGCCGCGCCCCGCCAGCTCGACGCGTAGACCACCACGGAGCCGGGGGGCTGGCGCACCGCCAGGTTGTGCACGAACGACTGGATGCCGCCGGGGCGCGGCGGGAAGTCGTTGGTGATCAGCAAGGTGCGGCTCATCCGCCGGACTCCCTGGCGTAGGCGCGGGCGGCGGCCATCCGCTCCACGGTGGACGGGTGGGACGCCGACCAGAGGTATTCCCAGCGGGGCGGGTCGGGGTCGGCCAGGTTGACGCCGGCCAGCCGGCGCTGCATCGCCTCGAAGGTGACCGGGTCGCCGGTGAGCGCCAGCGCGTGCGCGTCGGCCCGGGCCTCGACCCGCCGGGAGACCAGCGCCTGCACCGGCGTGGCCACCAGGCCGGCCACCGTGACCAGCGCTATCAGCAGCGGGAACGCCCGCGGCTGGGCGATCGAGTCGACGCCGGCCAGCCGGAGCAGCGGCGCCCAGGACCCGATCAGGTAGAGGGCCACCACCGCGGCCGCGGCGCCCAGCGCCCCGACGAGCGTGCCGGTCCAGACGTCCCGGTCCTTGGCGTGCCCCAGCTCGTGGGCGACCACGCTGGTGACCTCCGCCGGGTCCGCCTCGCGCAGCAGGGTGTCGTAGACCACCACCCGCCGGGTCGGCCCGAGCCCCGAGACGTACGCGTTGACGGCCCGGGTCCGCCGCGAGGCGTCGGCGACCAGCACGTCGCGCACGGGCACCCCGTCGCGGGCCGCCAGGCTGGTCAGCTCGGTGCGCAGCGGGCCGGGCTCCATGGGCGTGAACCGGTTGAACACCGGCTCGACCAGCACCGGCAGCACGAACGACAGCAGCACCACCAGCGCGGCGGCGCCGGCCGCGCCGAACGCCCACCACCAGCGCGGGGAGAGCCGGACCACCGTGTAGAAGCCGAGCAGGACGAGCGCGCCGATGACCGCGCTGACCGCGTACGACTTGAGCAGGTCGACGGCCCAGCCGCCCCAGCCCTGCGTGCTCAGCCCGTAGCGGGTCAGCACGGTCTGCCGCCAGGCGGCGAAGGGCAGGGTGAGCAGGTCGGCGAGGAACATCACGGCCAGCCCGCCGAGCACCGCCTGGGCGGCCCAGTGCCCGCCGAAGGGCCGGCCGGCCAGCTCGACGAGGCGCCCGCCGACCGGGGTGAGGCCCAGCAGCAGGGCCACGACCAGGCCGACTACGAGCGCCGACCAGCCCGCCGGGCGCAGCGCGCCGTGGAACGCCCGGCCCCGGGCCACCTGGTCGACCGGGAGCGCCCGCAACGCCGCGAGCTGGTCGGCCCGGGGTGCCGGAGGCCGGCTCCACGGGACCAGCAGCGCCCCGGCGACCAGCAGCGCGACGGCCAGCCCGGCCAGGGTCAGCACCGCCCAGCCGCGCGGGGTCACCGCCCCACCCCGCTGCGCCGCGCTCGCCTCATTGTCGTTCCCCTCCCACCGTGAGCGCTCATCCTAAGGCCCGCCGGCAGCGCGGTGGCCGTGGTGGCCGGGCGGGATCAGGCGACCCGGCGGCGGCGGGCCGGACGCCGGGGAGCGGGCGGGACGGGCAGCACCTGCACCTCGAAGCCGGCCCGGGCGAACGCCTCGATCGCCCGGTGCTCGGCGGGACCCAGGTCGGCCGCCGCGGAGCCGGTGTCGAGCAGCGCGGTCACCAGGCAGCCGGGGCACCCGGCGCCCCGGACCCCGCAGGTGTCGCAGTCGATGAGCATGCACGCCTCCTGACGCGTCGCCGATGGCGGACCGGAGAGGGCCCACCACCGTCGGTCACCACGAGGTTAGGCCGAGGGTGTGACAGAACCGGACAACGAGGCAGCACCCACCCCGAACCCGACGCCACCTCGCTCGGCCCGGAGTCGGTCAAGCCGGTGCCGCGTCAGGAGCGGGCGAGCCGCCGCACCAGCGAGTCGGCGCCGAGCGGGTACGCGCCGTGCCGGCGTACCCCGTCGGCGACCTCGCGGTCGGAGGAGACCACCACCACCGGCCGCCCGGCCGGCTCGGCGCGGACCAGGCGGCGGATCAGCTCGTCGGCCGTCTCCCCCTTGCGGGAGAACAGCACCCGCACCCCGCGCGGCGTGGAGGGCAGCCCGTGGATCCGCTCGGCGCCGTCGAAGACCACGGTGACCTCGTCGCCGGTCTGCGCGGCGATCCCGCCCAGCCCCGTGATCAGCCGCTTGCGCTGCTGCTCCAGCGACATCTCGCCGAAGCCCCGCTTCGTGACGTTGTAGCCGTCCACCACGAGGTGCGCCTTCGGCAGGGCGAGCAGCTGGTCGAGGCGGGCGGGGTCGTCGGTGTCCCGCGCCCGGGCCGCGGCACCGGCCGGGGTGGCCGCCGACTGGTCGGCGAACGCGTCGGCGACGAAGTCGGCGGGCAGCTTCTCCACCGGGTCCAGGGCCAGCTCGCGACGGAGCCCCACGGCGGCCTGCCCGATCGTCTCCAGCAGCAGCCACAGCTTCGCCTCGTCGACCGAGCGGGCCTCCTTGGCGCTGACCCGGGCCACGCCGGCCGCGGCCTCCGCCTCGGCCAGCCGGGCCCGGGCGCGGCGCAGCTCGGCGTCGGCGTCGGCCGCCGCGCGGGTGGCCCGGCCGCGCTCGGTGGCCAGCAGCTCGGTGGCCTTGCGCTCGCGGGCCTGGGTCTCCCGGAGGGTACGGGTGAGCTGCCGGGCCTCCTCGCGGAGCTGGCCCAGCTCCTCGCGGACCCGGGCGAGCTCGTCGCGGAGCTTCTCCGCCTCGACCCGGGCCACGGCCCGGTCGTGCTCCGCCCGGGTGGCCCGCTGCTCGGCCTCGCGGACCAGCTCGGCGACCACCGCGCTGTCCGCCTCGGCGCGTACCGCGGCGCCGCTGGCCTCGATCAGCTCCCGCCAGCCGCGGGGCCGGGCCAGGTAGGCCAGCGCGGCCACCTCGACCGGGTCGGCCGCCGCCGGGGCGGTCCCCTCCACGACGGCCGCTCCCAGGTCGCCGGCGTCGGCGAGCACCCGGGCGGTGACCCGCTGCCGGAACAGCGGGTCGGCGGTCAGCTGGGCGGCGATGGCCGGGGCGCCGAGCCGGGCGCGGCGGTTGGGGGCGAACTTGGCCACCCGGCGCAGCGGCACGGGCACCTCGTCGACGGCCAGGCCGGGCAGCACCGCGGCGGTGAGCGCCACGATCCGCTGCCGGACCGGCTCGGGCAGGACGGGCTCCGGCTCGGCGGCCGCGCCGTCCGGGGTCTCACCGGCGTCGCCCGCGCCGACCAGCGGCTCCTCCGCGGAGGAGTGGTCGTCGAACGGCTCGGTGAGGGGCATGTGGCAAGTCTCCCACCCCGAACGGGCTCACCGCCCGGTGAGTGAGCCGATCTCTCATCCTACCCCGCGGTGACTCCTGGGGCTGCCGGGACGGGAGTGTCGGACCCGGCCGCTAGCGTGCCGCGGGTGACGCGAGCGGACTACGTCCAGGAGGCCCTGGCCGGCCTGGACCGGGTGGCGGGCACGGGGGTCGACCCCGCGCTGCCGCTCTACGCGACCACCTTCGTGGTGGTCGACCTGGAGACCACCGGCGGCGCGCCGGACGGCGGCGGGATCACCGAGATCGGCGCCGTGAAGGTGCGCGGCGGCGAGGAGCTGGGCGTGCTCGCGACCCTGGTCAACCCGGGGGTCCCGATCCCGCCGTTCATCACCGTGCTGACCGGGATCACCCAGGCCATGCTGCTTCCCGCGCCACCGATCGAGCAGGTGCTGCCGAGTTTCCTGGAGTTCATCGCCGACACCGTGCTGGTGGCCCACAACGCCCCCTACGACGTGGGCTTCCTCAAGGCCGCCTGCGCGAAGCACGGCTACCGCTGGCCCAACCCGCGGGTGCTGGACACCGCCGCGCTGGCCCGCCGGGTGCTCACCCGCGACGAGGTGCCCAACCGCAAGCTGGGCACGCTGGCGGCCTACTTCCGCACCGCCACCCAGCCGACCCACCGGGCCCTGGACGACGCCAAGGCCACCGTCGACGTGCTGCACGGGCTCATCGGCCGGCTCGGCGGGCACCGGGTCGACACCGTCGGGGAGGCCATCGAGTTCGCCCGGGCGGTCACCCCGACCCAGCGGCGCAAACGGCACCTCGCCGAGGGTTTGCCGAAGGTGCCGGGCGTCTACATCTTCCGGGCCGCCGACGACCGGCCGCTCTACGTCGGCACCTCCGGCGACATCGCCACCCGGGTGCGCAGCTACTTCACCGCCGCCGAGAAGCGGGCCCGGATCTCGGAGATGCTGGCCGCCGCCGAGCGCGTGGAGGCCGTCGAGTGCGCCCACTCGCTGGAGGCCGAGGTGCGCGAGCTGCGGCTGATCGCCGCGCACGCGCCGCCGTACAACCGGCGGTCGAAGTACCCGGAGCGCCAGGTCTGGCTGAAGCTGACCGACGAGGCGTACCCCCGGCTGTCGATCGTGCGCGACCTCGCCCCCACCGACTCGGCCTACCTCGGCCCGTTCCGCTCGAAGCAGGCGGCCGAGCTGGCCGCCGCCGGGTTCCACGACGCGGTGCCGCTGCGCCAGTGCACCCACCGGCTGTCCCGGCGCACCACCATGCCGGCCTGCGCGCTGGCCGAGCTGGGTCGCTGCCCGGCGCCCTGCGAGCACCGGATCACCCCGGAGGAGTATGACCACCGCGCCGCCGTCCCGTTCCGCACCGCCACCCGGGACGACCCGCAGGTGGTGGTGGACGCTCTGCTGGCCCGGATCGAGGTGCTCTCCGCCGGCCGGCGCTACGAGGAGGCCGCGGTCGTACGCAGCCGGCTGGCCGCGGTGCTGCGCGCGGCGGTCCGGATGCAGCGCCTCGCCGCGCTGACCGGCATCGCCGAGCTGGCGGCCGCCCGCCCGGCTGCCCGGGGCGGCTGGGAGCTGGCCCTCGTGCGCCACGGCCGGCTGGCCGGGGCCGGGGTGTCCCCGCCGGGTGTCCACCCGCGACCGACCATCACCGCCATCCGGGCCACCGCCGAGACGGTCCTGCCCGGGCACGGCCCGGTGCCGGCCGCCACGGCCGAGGAGACCGAGCGCATCCTGTCCTGGTTGGAGCGACCGGAGACCCGGCTCGTGGAGATGTCGTCCGGATGGGCCTCGCCGGTCGCCGGTGCGGGCCGGTTCCGCGACCTGCTGACCAAGGCGGAGAACGGCGCCTCCCGCCAACTCTCGACCGAACGCCCATGACCAAGTGTCCGATCGGACTACGTCAACTCCCTTAGGCTGTTGAAGAAGTGCAGTCCTGCCCGATTCGCGGGCCTGCTCCCGGTCGCCGGCCCGCCGGCGGCCCGGGGCCGGGGTGAGGAGGTGTCCCAGGTGGACGTCGACGCCGGACACGGCGCCGCCCTGGGCGGCGCCCTCCCGACCCAGCCCGGCGAGCTTCCGCTCTCCCGGCGCCTGCGCTCCCTGCTCACCTGGCCCACCACCGACAACGACCCGGTCACCGCGCTGGTCCGCGCCCATCGGGGCATCCATCCCAACGCCGACGCGTCGGTGCTGCGACGGGCCTACACGATCGCCGAGAACATGCACCGCGGCCAGTTCCGCAAGAGCGGCGAGCCCTACATCACGCACCCGCTCGCGGTCGCCCAGATCTGCGCCGACCTCGGGATGGACACCACCACCCTGGTCGCCGCGCTGCTGCACGACACCGTGGAGGACACCCGCTACACCCTCCAGGCGCTCCAGGAGGACTTCGGGCGCCAGGTGGCCCACCTCGTCGACGGGGTGACCAAGTTCGACAAGGCCTTCTACGGCAAGGCCGCCGAGGCGGAGACCGTCCGCAAGATGATCGTGGCGGCCGGCAAGGACGTCCGGGTCCTGATCATCAAGCTGGCCGACCGGCTGCACAACATGCGTACCCTCGGGGTCCGCTCGGCCGCCTCCCGGGAGCGGATCGCCCGCAAGACCCAGGAGGTGCTGGTCCCGCTCTGCGACCGGCTGGGCATCCAGACCCTCAAGCGCGAGCTGGACGACGTGGTGCTGCTGCATCTCCAGCCGGAGGAGCACGCGCGGATCGCCCGCTTCGTGCACGACCGGCCGGGCTGGGACGCCTACCTCGACGACGTGGTGGCGAAGACGCGGGCGGCGCTGCGCCGCAGCCGGGTGGACGCCGAGGTCGGCCCCCGCCCCCGGCACCTCTACTCGATCTGGAAGGACACCGTCGCCGGCGAGCACGCGGCGCCGTACGACCTGCCGCGTATCGCCATCGTGGTGGACGGGCCGGCCACCGACTGCTACGCCGCACTCGGCGCGGTGCACGGGCTCTGGCGGCCGGTGCCGGGCCGCTTCAAGGACTTCATCGCCTCCCCGAAGAACAACCTCTACCGGTCCCTGCACACCAGCGTCTGCGGCCCGCAGGACCGCACCGTCGAGGTGCTCATCCGCACCGAGGAGATGCACCACTCCGCCGAGTACGGCGTCGCCGCCCACTACCGCTTCCCCCGCGAGGCCGGGCGGGCTGCCGACGGGGCCGACGAGCTGGCCTGGCTGCGCCGGGTGCTCGACTGGGAGCAGGAGACGGTCGACCCCATGCAGTTCATGGAGTCGCTGCGCTGCGACCTGGCCGAGGCGCAGATCCAGGTGGTCGCCGACGGGCGGCAGGTCGTGCTGCCGGCCGGGGCGACCCCGGTCGACCTCGCCTACGAGCTGAGCACCGAACGCGGCGACCACTGCCTGGCCACACGCATCAACGGCCGGCTGGCACCGCTCTCCTCCGAGCTGGAGGAGGGCGACGTGGTGGAGATCTTCACCGAGAGCGACGCGGAGAGCGGCTTCGAGGCCGACGTGGCGCCCCGCGGGCCGCGCCGGGAGTGGCTGGGCTTCGTCAAGTCCCCCCACGCCCAGATGCAGATCAACCGCTGGTTCGCCGAGCACACCGAGCCGGGCATCTCGATCGCCGACAAGGTACGCCTCGGCCGGGCCACCATCGGCCTGGCGCTGCGCAAGCACGACCGGGGCCTGGCCAGCGACCTGCCGCTGCTGCGGCTCTCCGAGGAGCTCGGCTACCCCGACCTGGAAACCCTGCTGGTGGCGGTCTTCGACCGCACCGTGGAGCCCGACACAATCGTCCGGCAGCTCATCGATCTGGTCGACCACCGGCAGTAGGCGAACTCCACCCATCCGCCGGCGCCGCCCGGCCACTAGCCTTACAGGCATGATCCCCCGCGCGCGTGCCACCGGACGGGCCCTCGGCTACCAGATCTTCTACCGGCTCCCGGTCCCGCTGCGGCGGCGGCTGGTCCGGCTCGCCGTGCCGAAGTACATCGTCGGCGCGGTCACCCTGGTCCGGGACGCCGAGGCCGACGGTGCGGGGCGGATCCTGCTGCTGCGCCAGCCGCCCGGCCACAGCTGGACCCTCCCGGCCGGGCTGCTGCAGCGCGGCGAGGCCCCGGTCGTCGGCGCCGCCCGTGAGCTCTACGAGGAGTCCGGCATCCGGCTCCCACCCGAGCGGCTCCGCCCCGCCGTGCCGAACGCCGTGGTGCACGCCAAGGGCTGGGTGGACGTGGTCTTCGAGACGGAGGTGCCGGCCTCCAGCACCGAGCTGACGGTGGACGGCGCCGAGGTCTTCGAGGCCGCCTGGCACCCGCTGGACGACCTGCCCCGGATGAGCCGCGCCACCGCCAACCTGCTCCGGCACTACGGGATCGGCCCGCGCGCGGGCGAGGTCCCGCCGCCCGCCGCGTGACCGGCACCGGCGGGGCCGCCGCGTCAAGGCCCGGCTGGCAGGCCGCCACCTTAAGGCCCGGCTGGCAGGCCGCCGCGTCGGAGCCCGGCCGGCAGGCCGCCGCGTGACCAGCACCGGCCGGCCGGCCGCCGCGTCCGGGCCCGGTTGGCGGGCCGCCGTGGACGTCTGCGCGGTGGTGCTCGCCGCCGGGGAGGGGACCCGGCTGCGCCCCCTCACCGCGCACCTGCCCAAGGCGCTCTGCCCGGTCGGCAACGTGCCGCTGCTCGACCGGGCGCTGGACCGGCTGGCCGGGCTGGGCCTGACCGGGCCGGAGCGGGTCGCCGTGAACGCCTGCTACCTGGGTGGGCAGGTGGTGGCGCACGTGGGCGCCCGGGCGCACCTGTCGGTCGAGCCGGGCGACCCGCTCGGCACCGCCGGCGGGCTGGGCAAGCTGCGGGACTGGATCGCCGGGCGGGGGGTGCTGGTCGGCAACGCCGACGCGTACCTGGCCGACCCGGGCGCCCCGCCGGGGCCGGACGTGGCGGCGCTGCTGGACGGCTGGGACGGGCGGAGCGTACGCCTGCTGGGCCAGCCGGCGGACGACCCGGCCGCCCCCGGCACCTTCGACGGCCACCGGTTCGTGGGGTTCTCGCTGCTGCCGTGGCGGCTGGTCCGGGACCTGCCGGCGACCTTCGGCGACCTGGTCCGGGCGGTGTGGCGGCCGGCGGAGGCGGCCGGCGCGCTGGCCGTGGTCCCCTACCCGGGCACCTTCTACGACACCGGCACCCCGGCCGACTACCTGGCGGCCAACCTGCACGCGGCCGGCCCGGGCGGCCTGGTCGACCCGTCCGCGACGATCGACGGGCCGGTGACCCGGTCGGTGATCGGCGCGGGCGCGGTGGTGCGCGGCGCGGTGGACCGCTCGGTGGTCTGGCCGGGCGCGACGGTCGCCGCGGGGGAACGCCTCAGCGGGGTGATCCGGGCGGGCGCCGACCTGACCGTCCCGGCGGCCGGGTGACCCGCCCAGCCCTTAGCATGGGCCTCGACGCCGACGAACGGAGAAATGTCCCGTGATCACCGCGATCGTGCTGATCGACTGCGCCACCGACTCCATTCCCGAGGTGGCCGAGACGCTGGCCAACCTGCCCGGCGTCAGCGAGGTCTACTCGGTGGCCGGGCACGTCGACCTGATCGCCATGGTCCGGGTCCGGGAGTTCGAGCAGATCGCCCAGGTCATCGCCGGCAGCATCTCCAAGGTGCCCGGTGTGATCAACACCGAGTCGCACATCGCGTTCCGCGCCTACTCGCAGCACGACCTGGAGGAGGCGTTCGCGATCGGGCTGGCCAACGCCGACTGACCCGCACGCCGGTGGCCGGCCCACCCCCGCAGGGCGGACCGGCCACCGTCGGTCGTACGCGTCAGCTCTGGGCCGGCGCCGGGGTCTCCGTGGTGCCCGGAGCGGGTTCCTCGGTGCCGGTGCCACCCGGGGCCGGCGACTCGGTGCCGCCCGGAGCCGGCGACTCGGTGCCGGTGCCGCCCGGGCTGGGCGTGCCGCTGGCGCTGGCCTGCGGGACCGGGACGCCCAGGGTCTGGGCCAGGGCCACCAGCGCGTCATAGTGCGCCTGGAGGACCGGCAGGGCGTCCTGGGCGATCTGCACCACCGACTGCTCGGAACCCTGCGAGATCTCGGTCTGGGTGGCCTGGATGGCCTGGACGTGGCCGGCCAACTGGGCGGTCACCCACGCCTTGTCGAACTCGGCGCCGCTCAGGTTGTTCAGCCGGTCGAGGACCTTCTGCTGGTCGGCGGTCGGGTCCGCCGGCAGCTGCACGTTCAGCTGCTGGGCGGTGGACTGCACCGTCTGGTCCAGCTGGGTGTGGTCCGTCACGAACATCTTGCCCAGGTCCTTGACCTGCTGGTTCTGGCCCTTCTGCTGGGCCAGGTTACCGGCGGTGATCTCGAACAGGTTCACCTGGTGCAACGCCTGCAGGTACTGCGTGTCCTGCGTCGACGGCTGGGCCGCGGCCTGCGCCGCGGCGGCTGGTGCCAGTCCCACGAGCACCAGCGCGGCCAGCAGGCCCAGGCGTTTGATTCCCAACATGCTTTCCCCCCCTTGAGACGTTGGACCGCACGGATACCCGGCTCACCGGGGTTATTCCTGCGATTCCACCCGTCCGTGTCAGGGGGTGGCGGGACACCGGAGCGGGGCCGAGCGGCGACCCGCGGGCGGAACGGGACGAGCGGGCCGGAAAAGGGCCGTGGCGCCCGCCGGTGATCCGGCGGGCGCCACGGTCGGTCGTACGCGGGCTCGTCAGCGGCGCTCGCCGCTGCCGATCTCCTCCCGCTCCGGTCGGGGCTCGACCGGCGGGTGCCCCGGCGAGACCGGCGCCTCGGCCGGCTTCTCGATCGGGTAGAAGAAGCCCCGGATGGCCGGGCCGAGGGCACCGAGCCGGTTCATCTTCTTGGGCACCACCCAGCCGACGTAGTCCAGCGCCGGGCCGTGCCCGTCGTGCCCGTCGACCGGGGTGAGCGGCTGGTGGACCTCGACGAACCGGCCGTCGGGCAGCCGCTTGATGATGCCGGTCTCCACGCCGTGGGCCAGCACCTCCCGGTCGTGCTGCTGGAGACCCAGGCACAGCCGGTAGGCGAGGTAGTAGGCCAGCGGCGGGACGACCAGCAGGCCGACCCGGCCGGCCCACGTCATCGCGTTCAAGCTGATGTGGAACTTGTCGGCGATGACGTCGTTGCCACCGGACAGGGTCAGCACGACGTAGAAGGAGACCGCCATGGCGCCCGCCGCGGTGCGGGCCGGCGCGTCCCGGGGCCGCTGGAGCAGGTTGTGGTGCTTGTAGTCCTTGAGGCGGCGCGCCTCCAGGAACGGGTACATCGTCGACAGGCCCACCAGGATGCCGGGCAGCACGACCGTCGGCCAGAACAGCGGCGGGATGACGTACCCGTCGCCGATCGGGATGCTGATCTCCCAGGCCGGCATCAGACGGGTCGAGCCGTCGAGGAACATGACGTACCAGTCGGGCTGGCTGGCGGCCGAGACCACCCACGCCTCGTACGGGCCGAAGTACCAGATCGGGTTGATCTGGAAGAGGCCACCCATCAGCGCGATCACGCCGAAGACGACCATGAAGAAGCCGCCCTGCTTGAGCGCGTAGCGCGGGAACATCCGCTCGCCGACCACGTTCTCGTTGGTCCGGCCGGGGCCGGGCCACTGGGTGTGCTTCTGTTTGAACACCAGGCCCAGGTGGACGCTGATCAACGCCACCAGCAGGCCCGGGATGAGCAGCACGTGGGCGATGAAGAACCGGCTGATGATGATGGTGCCCGGGAACTCCCCGCCGAAGATCGACGAGCTCACCCAGGAGCCGATCACCGGGATCGACAGGATGATGCCGGAGGCGATCCGCAGACCGGTGCCGGACAGGCCGTCGTCCGGCAGCGAGTAGCCGGTGAAGCCGGCCAGGAAGCCGACCCAGAACAGCAGCGAGCCGATGATCCAGTTGGTCTCACGCGGCTTGCGGAACGCGCCGGTGAAGAAGACCCGGAGCATGTGCACCACGATCGAGGCCATGAACAGCAGCGCCGCCCAGTGGTGCATCTGCCGCATGATCAGGCCGCCCCGGACGTCGAACGACAGGTCCAGGCTGGAGGCGTACGCGGCCGACATGGGGGTGCCCCGCAGCGGGGCGTAGCTGCCGTCGTAGACCACCTCGGTCATCGCCGGCTCGAAGAAGAAGGTCAGGAAGACACCGGTCAGCAGCAGGACGATGAACGAGAAGAGCGCGATCTCGCCCAGCAGGAAGGACCAGTGGTCCGGGAAGACCTTGTTCAGCAGCTTGCGCAGCGGGGTGGCCGCCTGGAAGCGGTCGTCCAGCGCTCCGGCGGTCTTGGCCGGCAGCGCGGCCGCATCGAACTTTCGGCGCTTCATGGCCGCTCCCAGAAGTCGGGACCGATGGTTTCGGTGTAGTCGGACCTCGCCACGAAGAAGCCCTCGTCATCCACCTCGAGCGGCAGCTGCGGAAGCGGCCGGTTCGCCGGGCCGAAGACCGGCTTGGCGTTGTCGGTGATGAGGAACTGCGACTGGTGGCAGGGGCAGAGCAGGCGGTTGGTCTGCTGCTCGTAGAGGCTGGCCGGGCAGCCGGCGTGCGTGCAGATCTTCGAGAAGGCGACGTAGTTGCCCCACATGTAGTCGCCGTGACCCTTGCGCGCGTTGGCGGCGCGCGACTTCTGCGCGTCGTCCTCGCGCAGGTGGATCAGCAGGGTCGGCGAGTCGGCGTGCTTGTTGCTCACGCCGCCCTCGATGCCCGGGAACACGGTGAGCTGGCCGCCGACGCTCACATCGGCCGGGCGGATCGGCCGGCCGTCCTCGCGGATCAGCCGGATCCGCTTGCCGTCCGAGGCCGGCTTGAACCCGGTGGTGAACATCTGGTTGTTCTTGTGCGGCTGCGAGATCAGGCCGCCCACCAGCGGCGCCGCGACGACCGCGCCGACCGGCACCAGACCGGCCAGCAGCGAGACGCCGAGCAGCGGCCGGCGCTTCACGCCGAGCTCGTCGGCCATGTACAGCATGGTCTCGCCGGTGATCTTCCGATCCTCCGGGGAACCGGGCTGGTCGTGCCGGTCCTGGATCGAGACCTCCTTCGGCAGCAGCTTCTTGCCCCAGGTGAGGATGCCGAAGCCGATGCCCAGCAGGGCGATGCCGAGGGTCACGCCGAGCAGCGGGGTGTAGTACTTGTCGCCGCCGCGGCCGGCCTCCCACTTCCAGGGCCACCAGATGTAGATGACCAGGAAGGCCAGCCCGGCCAGGAACGTGATCCAGAAGAACGACGCGACCGTACGGGTCAGCCGGCGCTCCGCCTTGCTGCCGGGAACGACCTGCGGCTCGTAGTGGACGATCTCGATGTCGTCCCGCCGCGCCCCCTCCTCGACGATGTCGAACCGGGAGATCCGGGGGTCGTTCACGTCGAGCGGCTCCGGGCCCCGCTGGGCCGGGTGCTCGGTGTGGGTGCTCATGCCGTCACCTCGCTACGGGTGACGCCGGGGGTCGGCGCCACAGCACTGAAACGAATGATCCGCTCGGTCACGACTTGCCCGCAATCCACAGGCTCGTGAAGACCAGCGCGACGATGCCGACCAGGAAGATCGCGAGACCCTCGGTCGACGGGCCGTACCGGCCCAGGTTGAAACCGCCCTGGTCCTGGTCGTGCTTCAGGGTCTCCTGGATGTAGGCGATGATGTCCGCCTTCTGCTCCGGAGTGATCTGGTTGTCCCCGAACACCGGCATGTTCTGCGGGCCGCTCAGCATGGCGGCGTAGATCTGCCGGTCGCTGGCCGGGCGCAGGCTCGGCGCGTACTTGCCCGAGGAGAGTGCGCCACCGCCGCCACCGAACGCGTGGCACTGCGAGCAGTTGATCCGGAACAGCTCGCCACCGGCGGCCATGTCGGCGTTCTCGTGCAGGTTGTTGCCCTGGGGCACCTGCGGGCCGCCGCCGAGCTCCTGGATGTACTGGCCGAGCTGGCGCACCTGCTCGTCGGTGAACTGCGGGGGCTTGCGCATGGCCTGGGCTTCCTGCCGGGCCATCGGCATCCGACCGCTGCTGACCTGGAACTCGACCGAGGCCGACCCGACGCCGATCAGGCTCGGCCCGCGTCCCTCGACGCCCTGGGCGTTGCGACCGTGGCAGGTCACGCAGCTCACGTCGAACAGCGCCTTGCCCTCGTTCGCGGCGGCGCTCAGGGGCGGGTTGTCCTGCGCCTGCACACCGGGGGCGAAGACGGTGTAGGCGCCGCCGGCCAGCATCAGCGCGGCGGCCAGCCGGACCGCGGCACCCAGCCGGCGGCGGCCCCTGCTGCGCGCTACGGGCCGCCCGCGCAGCCGCGCGAGCAGACCGCGTCGGCGGTCGTTGTCAGAAGTCATGACCTGTGTCCTTAACCGGTTGGACCTTGTCTCAGGGGACGGAGCAGCGGCGCGATTCGTGACGCGCCAAGATCACTGGAGCCAGTAGATCATGGCGTAGAGCCCGATCCACACGACGTCGACGAAGTGCCAGTAGTAGGACACGACGATCGCCGAGGTCGCCTGCGCCGGGGTGAACCGGCCCATGGTGGTGCGGATCATGAAGATGATGAACGCGACGAGACCGCCGGTCACGTGCAGGCCGTGGAAGCCGGTCGTCAGGTAGAACATCGACCCGTAACCGTCTGCGTTGATCTTGACGCCCTCGTGCACCAGGTTGCGGTACTCGTTCGCCTGGCCGAGCACGAAGATCAGGCCCATCACGAACGTGATGGTGAACCACCGGCGGAGGGCGTGGACGTCACCCTTCTCGGCCGCGAAGACACCGAGCTGGCAGGTCACCGAGGACAGCACCAGGATCACCGTGAAGGTGGTCGCGTAGGGGATGTTGAGGATCTCGGTGTGCTTCTCCCACTGCTCCGGCGCCGCCGCGCGGATCGAGAAGTACATCGCGAACAGCGCCGCGAAGAACATGAGTTCGCTGGAGAGCCACACGATCGTCCCGACGCTGACCATGTTCGGCCGCGTCAGGGAGTGGATCCGGCTCTTGTCAATGGCTGGGGCCGCAGTCACGCGGTCATTATTGCCCTTGACCGGGACCGACGATCAGCGGGGTGGCAAACCTGTGCCATCAGTGGCCCGATCGGGGTCGTCCGCTTCGCCTGACCTACCCTGAAAAGCGTGCTGCACGTCGATCCGATCTTCGCCGCCACCTCGGTGGCCCCGGCGACACTCGCGGCGGGGGGCGAGGCCGTCCCGCCGCCGTTCACCGTGGCCCGGGTCCTGACCGAGACCCGGCTGGACAGCTGGCTCACCCTCGGCCTGGTGCTCGCCGCCGGCCTCTACCTCTACGGCGTCTACCGGCTGCGGCTGCGCGGCGACCGCTGGCCCGTCGTGCGTACCGTCTGCTTCCTCTTCCCGGGCCTGGGCGGCATCGCCGTCGTCACGGTCAGCGGGCTGGGCGCCTACGACACGGCCCTGCTGTCGGTGCACATGATCCAGCACATGGTGCTGTCCATGATCGCGCCGATCTTCCTGGCGCTCGGCGCGCCGGTGACGCTCGCCCTGCGCACGCTGCCGGTGCGCCCGCGCAAGCGGCTGCTGGCCATCGTGCACAGCCGGGTCGCCCGCGTCTACAGCTTCCCGCTGGTGGCGTTCGCCATCTTCGTGGTCAACCCGTTCGCCCTCTACTTCACCGGCCTCTACGAGATCACCCTCCGGCACGAGTGGGCGCACGAACTCGTGCACGCGCACTTCATCATGACCGGCTGCGTGTTCTTCTGGCCGCTGCTCGGCCTGGACCCGCTGCCCGGGCGCTGGCCGTACCCGGCCCGGGCGCTGCTCATGCTGCTCTCCGTGCCGTTCCACACGGTGCTCGGGCTCACCATCATGCAGAGCACCACGCTGCTCGGCGGCGACTGGTACCCGTCGCTGCACCTGAGCTGGTCCGACCCGTGGAACGACCAGGTGGTGGCCGGCGGCGTGCTGTGGGCCGGCGGCGAGTTCGTGAGCGTCACCATGCTGGCCGTGCTGGTCGTCCAGTGGATCAAGCAGTCCGAGCGCGAGGCCCGCCGGCTGGACCGCGAGCTCGACCGCCAGGAGGCCCGCCAGCGCGCCGCGGAGGCGAGCGCCTGACCCCGGCCACGACGACTCGAGCTCGGCGCGTCTGACGCCGCGCCGCGACCTCGAGCCGTCGCGGGTACGCCAGGGCGGGGCGACCGGCTGGATGTGACGCCCGCTACGATCAGCGGGCAGCTACGAAGTGGGAGCCACGTCACGATGAGCGATCGTCTTTGCACCGTCCTGCTCTACAGCGACGACCCGAAGGTCCGTGACCGGATGCGACTCGCCGTCGGCACCCGGCCCGCCCCCGGGATCGAGATCGAGTTCGTCGAGGCCGACGACTACGCCGGGTGCGTCCGGCTGGTCGACGACTACGAGATCGACCTGCTCCTGCTCGACGGCGAGGCGAGCCCCGGTGGCGGCATCGGCATCGCCCGCCAGATCAAGGACGACCGCGACGACGCCCCGCCGACCTGCGTGGTGCTGGCCCGCGCCGCTGACCGCTGGCTGGCCGCGTACGCCGAGGTCGACGCCACGCTGACCCACCCGCTCGACCCGGTGACCGCCGGCACCACCGTCGCCGAGCTGCTGCGGCGCACCCACGCCGCCGCCTGAGCCACCCCGCGAAGACTCCAGCCCGGCGCGTCGGATGTCGCGCCGGGACCCGGAGCCCTCGTCCCGGTGCCACGTCGATGCGGCCGTGGCGCCGGTCTCGGCCATAATTCGGCAGGCGCGCCGCCGGCACGGACGACGGCCGCCGGCCACGATCCGGTCCCCGCGCCGCCCGCGCCGCCCGCGGCACCGCGGACCGGACGACGGCCGCCACACCCGCTCTCACGCCCGCTCGGGAGGCCCGCCATGGGCGAACGGACCTGGCCGCTGCTGCTCAACGCGCTGCTGCGCGGCGAGGAACTCTCCACCGCCGACACCGCCTGGGCGATGGGCGAGATCATGGCCGGCTCGGCCACCCCGGCCCAGATCGCCGGCTTCGCCGTGGCGCTGCGCACCAAGGGCGAGACGCCGGCCGAGCTGGGCGGCCTCGTCGAGGCGATGCTGACCCGGGCGGTCCCGGTGGCGCTGCCCGAGGAGGTCCGGGCCTCGGCGCTCGACGTGGTCGGCACGGGCGGCGACCTCGCCCACACCGTGAACATCTCGACGATGGCCGCGCTGGTGGTCGCCGGCGCCGGTGTCCGCGTCGTCAAGCACGGCAACCGGGCCGCCTCCTCCTCGTGCGGCACCGCCGACGTGCTGGAGTACCTGGGCGTACCGCTGGACCTCGACCCGGAGCAGGTGGCGCGCTGCGTGACCGAGGCCGGCATCGGCTTCTGCTTCGCCGCCCGGTTCCACCCCGGGATGCGGCACACCGGCCCGGTCCGCCGCGAGATCGGCGTGCCCACCGCGTTCAACTTCCTCGGCCCGCTGACCAACCCGGCCCGCCCGCGGGCCGGCGCGGTGGGCTGCTTCGACCCGCGGATGGCACCCGTGATGGCGGCCGTCTTCGCGGCCCGGGGCGACTCGGTCGTCGTGATGCGCGGCGAGGACGGGCTGGACGAGTTCAGCACCGGCGCCCCGACCCGCGTCTGGGTGGCGCAGCAGGGCGTCGTGAGAGAGGCCCTGCTGGACGCGACGGAGCTCGGGGTACCCCGGGCCACCCTGGCCGACCTGCGGGGCGGTGACGCGGCGTACAACGCCGGTGTCGTCCGCCGGCTGCTGGCCGGCGAGACCGGCCCGGTCCGGGACGCGGTCCTGGTGAACGCCGCGGTCGCGCTGGCCACCCAGGGCCCGCTCGACGGCGACCTGCACGAGGCGCTGCGCGCCGGCCTGGTCCGGGCGACCGAGTCGATCGACTCGGGTGCCGCGGCGGGCGCCCTGGAGCGCTGGCTCGAGGTGGCCGGCCGCCTCTGAGGCCGGGTGCCGTCCGGTTTCTGTCGGACGGGCGTGCCAAACTACACGGGAGTAATTTTCCGTTTTCCGCCGGTGGCGTGGTCGCCGTCCGGCGGGCACCGGAACGAGAGGAGACGCCCGTGTCGGACCGCGAGCTCTACTGCGACACCTGCGAGGGCGTCGTGCTGTTCGAGGCGCCTCCCTGCGCCGACGGGCACGGCGCCGACTGCCCGGAGCTGGTCTGCACCGGCTGCGGCGCGGCCGTGCTCATCGCCACCTTCGCCTTCCGCGCCCCGCGCCTGGGCCGCCGCCGCGGCACCACCCGCCCACCCCACCGCCGCGCCGCCTGACCCGCCCGGCCGCCGTGCGCGGCCTCCCGCCCTCCCTGCGACAGCCGCGCGCCACCTGACCCGCCGGCCGACGAGCGCAGCCCCCCGCCCTCCTCGCGGGCCGGTCGGGCCAGCCGGAGCACCGCCACCGCCACCGCCACCAGGCGCCACGCGCATCCGCGAGGCCCTCGGCCGCCGACCCGCCACACTCGACGCTCGCCTTGGGCCGGGCCCGCTCGGCTGGCGTCGGGGTGGTCCGGGTGCAGCATCCGCAGCGAGGAACTGCCCACCGGCGGCGTGTGGGCCGCCGTTGACAAACCCTCCGCCTCACCAATCCCCTGCCGCTCACGCAGCGCACAGGCGGCCCACCGATCCGATCTTGGACACTTACCGTTCGCCTCGAACAGCAACTGTCCAAGATCCCCCACCGTCCCCGGCGATCATGAGGTTAGCCGCGACAAAGCGGGCGAACCGCACCGCTAACCTCATGATCAACAGCGATGGGGCAACGGCGACGGGCGACGACGCAGGCGGTGCGTGAAGCGGAAAGGCCCGCGCCCCGGAGGGGGCGCGGGCCTTTCCGCTGGATGGTTCGGGTCAGTGCTCGGCGGTGCGCCGGGTGCCGGAGTAGTACTCGAAGAGCAGGCCGCAGGCGGCGAAGACGACCGCCACCATGCCCAGGCCGATCAGCCAGAACTGCCAGAAGACCAGCCCGAGACCGGCGATCGCGGCGGCCAGGGCCAGGCCGAACGGCCAGTAGCTGCCCGGGCTGAAGAAGCCGATCTCGCCCGCGCCGTCGGCGATCTCGCCGTCCGGCCGGTCCTCGGGGCGCAGGTCGATGCGGCGCGAGACGAACCAGAAGAAGCCGCCGCACATGGAGCAGAGCAGGAAGGAGAGCAGCAGCGCCACGGTGCCGATCCACTCGACCCGGCCGCCGTCGCCGTACGTCCACGCGCCGTAGAGGATCGCCACGCCGAAGAGGAACGCCGCGATGGTGAGGAAGATCTTCCACTCGGTCTTCATGCCAAGCCCCTCAGCTTCCCGCGCCGGCCGTCGCGTCGGACGGGTTGAAGTTGGCGGTGTTGCGCCGCGTCTTGAACGGCACGGTCTCGGTGGCGTACGGGTTCTCGCCGATCGCCGAGAGCGCCTCCTGGGTCGACTTCCCGGCCTTCTTCGCGTCCAGGAACCGCTGGTACTTGTCGAAGGAGACGACCCGCAGCTCGAAGTTCATGAAGGCGTGGTAGCTGCCGCACAGCTCGGCGCAGCGACCGACGAACGAGCCCTCCTCGTCGATGCTGGAGACCTCGAAGGTGTTGCGGATGTTGCCCGGCATGACGTCGCGCTTGAACAGCAGCTCCGGCACCCAGAAGGAGTGGATGACGTCGCGGCTCTGCTCCTCGAACCGGATCGACTTGCCGCTCGGCAGGACCAGCACCGGGATGACCTCGCTGGTGCCCAGCACCGAGGCGACGGTGTTGGCGTCGCGGCCCTGGCCGTCGCGGTAGTTGAACTGCCAGTTCCACTTGAAGGCGACGACCTCGACGGTGACGTCGGGGTTCTTCGACTCCTTCACCACGTCGGTCTGCACCACCGCGGTGTAGTAGAAGAGCACGGAGACCACGAGGATCGGCGCGATGGTGTAGAGGAACTCCATCGGCAGGTTGTAGCGGGTCTGCACCGGCAGCGAGTTGCCGCGCTTCCGGTAGCGGATCACGCACCAGAAGATCAGGCCCCACACGAACACGCCGACCGCGAGGGCGGCGATGCAGGACGCGATCCACAGGTCGTACATCCGGTGCGACTCGGGCGTGATGCCGCCCTGCGGCCACCCGAAGCCGCCGAACGTCTTGCCGACGTCGCAGCCCGTGAGCAGAACCAGCAGCGCGGCCCCACCGAGACCGAGCCCGGCGAGTCGACCAGCACCACGCCGCCGGCCTCCGCCGGCCCCCGAGGAAGCGCTGTGCCGTACGGCCGACGGCCGTACCTCCGAACTCCTTGCGACCACCTGGTCCTGCCTCCCTAGCGCGCCGCGGTGATTGTTTCGCTCGACACCGACGGCAAAGGCGTCACCGACGGTCGCAGATTACTCGACCATGGCGGGCCTGACCGTCTTGGGGTCACTGTCCGCCCCCATCGGGGAGATCTTGGGCGTACCGGCGCGATAGCGTCGACCTTCGTGAGCGCAAACCCGGTCTACCTGGACGCGGCCACCGCCGCCCCGCTGCACCCGGTCGCGCGGCAGGCGTTGCTGGCCGCGCTGGACGACGGTTGGGCCGACCCGGCCCGGCTCTACGGCCAGGCCCGCCGGGCCCGCCAGCTCCTCGACGCCGCCCGCGAGGCCGCCGCGCAGACCCTCGGCGTCCGCGCCGACGAGCTCTCCTTCACCCCCAGCGGTACGGCGGCAGCGCACGCCGCCGTGCTCGGTGGCCTGTCCGGGCGCCGCCGGGCGGGGGCGGCCCTGGTGCACTCGGCGATCGAGCACTCGGCGGTGCTGCACGCCGCGGAGCGGCACGTGGCCGGCGGCGGTGACGCGGTGGGCGTACCCGTGGACCGGCTCGGCCGGGTGGACCTGGACGCCTGGGCGGCGGCGGTGGCCGCCCCCGGGGTGGCCCTGGCCGCCCTCATCGGGGCGAGTCACGAGGTGGGCACGGTGCAGCCGGTGCCCGCGGCGGCGGAGCTGTGCGCCGAGGCGGGGGTCCCGCTGTACGTCGACGCCGCGCAGCTCGCGGGGCGGGCGCCGCTGCCGGCCGGCTGGTCGGTGCTGAGCGCCAGCGCGCACAAGTGGGGCGGGCCGCCCGGCGTGGGGCTGCTGGTGGTGCGCAAGGGCACCCGCTGGGAGTCGCCGTTCCCGGCCGACGAGCGGGAGTCGGGGCGTACCCCGGGGGTGGTGAACCTGCCGGCGGTGGTGGCGGCGGCGGCGAGCCTGCGCGCGGCGGCGGCGGACGCGGCGGCCGAGGCGGCCCGGCTGGGGCCGCTGGTCGACCGGATCCGGGCCCGGGTGGCGGCCGAGGTGCCGGACGTGGAGGTGGTCGGCGACCCGGTGGACCGGCTCCCCCACCTGGTCACCTTCTCCTGCCTGTACGTGGACGGCGAGGCGCTGCTGCACGCCCTGGACCGGCGGGCCTTCGCGGTCTCCTCCGGCTCGTCGTGCACCTCCTCGACGCTGCGGCCGTCGCACGTGCTGGAGGCCATGGGGGTGCTGTCGCACGGCAACGTGCGGGTGTCGCTGCACCGGGAGACCACCGAGGCGGACGTCGACCGGTTCCTGGCCGAGCTGCCCGGGATCGTCGCGGACCTACGGGCCGAGGCAGGGGTGACTGGCCTGTGAGCGCGAGGAGTGAGCCGCTCCTGCGAGCCCCGCGGTCGCGAACGGAGAGAAGCCGGTGAGCGAGCCGGACGAGGTGCTCGACTGCCGGGGGCAGCGCTGTCCGCTGCCTGTGATCAATCTCGCCCGGCGGCTGCCCGAGCTGCCGGTCGGCGCGGTGGTGCGGGTGCTCGCGGACGACCCCGCCGCGGCCGTGGACATCCCGGCCTGGTGCCGGATGCGCGGCCAGGAGTTCGTGGCCGCCCATCCGGACGGGCCCGGCTACGACGTGCGCCGCAGCCACTGACCGGGCGGGCTCAGCGGAGGTAGGCGAGGATCCCCGGCATCGGGTCGGTGTCGAGGGCCGTGTCCACCACGAGGCGGGGGCCGATGAGCGGCTCGTACTCGGCGCGGCGCAGCAGCGTCTGCTCCCAGGTGGGGTGGTGCTGGTCGGGCTGCCGGGCCTCGACCCGCCGGCGGTGCTCCGCCTCGTCGCCGCAGTGCACCTCGACGACCCGCAGCGGCACGCCGGCCCGTTCGGCCAGGTCGTGCCAGAGGCCCCGGGCGCTGGCCACCGGGTTCACGGCGTCGACCACCACGCTGAGCCCGAGCCCGAGCTGCACCTCGGCCAGCCCGGCGACCGCGCCGTAGGCGGCCATCCCGGGCACGTCGCCGACCAGGCCGTAGCGGCCGAGGGCCTGCTCCACGGGGTCGACCGGCAGGACGGGGGCGCGCAGCGCGGCGCCGACCCGGAGGGCGAGGGTGGTCTTGCCCACGCCGGGCAGCCCCGCGAAGGCCACCAGCATGGGCTCGCCGGCGCCGGAGCGGGCGTGCGGGTCCACCGCCGGCCGCGGGGCGGTCACAGCAGGTGCGGCCGGACGTCCTCGGCGGCCGCGTCGCCGTACGACTCGGCGAGCCGCTTGACGAACAGGTCCCGGCGGACCTCGTACTCCTGGCCGCCGAAGTTCTCCAGCACCAGCGTGGCGAGCAGGCAACCGACCTGGGCGGCCCGCTCCAGGCTGACGCCCCAGTTGAGGGCGGCGAAGAAGCCGGCCCGGAAGCCGTCGCCGACGCCGGTCGGGTCGACCGCCTGGATCTCCCGGGCGATCGGCACGTGGATGGTGCCGACGTCCCGCCCGGCGATCTCCACACCCTGCTTGCCGAGCGTGGTGACCCGGATCTTCACCCGGTCCAGCAGCTGGGCGTCGGTCAGCCCGGCCTTGCTCTGCAGCAGCGACTTCTCGTACTCGTTGGTCATGAGGTAGTCGGCGCCGTCGACGAGGCCGAGCACGTCCGCGCCGTCCATCCGGGCGAGCTGCTGCGACGGGTCGGCCACGAAGGCGTAGCCGCGCTCCCGGCACTCGGCGGAGTGGCGGATCATCGCGGCCGGGTCGTTCGCGCTGACCAGCACCAGGTCGAGACCGCCGAGCCGCTGGGCCACCGGGGCCAGCTCGATGTTGCGGGCCTCGCTCATGGCGCCCGCGTAGAACGAGGCGATCTGGCACATGTCCGTGTCGGTGGTGCAGACGAAGCGGGCCGTGTGGGCGATCTCGCTCACGTGCACCGAGTCGCAGTCGACGCCGTGCCGCTCCAGCCAGGACCGGTAGTCGGCGAAGTCCGCGCCGACCGCGCCGAGCAGCACCGGGCGCAGGCCGAGCTGGGCCATGCCGAAGGCGATGTTCGCGGCGGTGCCGCCGCGCCGGAGCACCAGCTCGTCGACGAGGAAGGACAGCGAGACCTTGTCCAGCTGGTCGGCGATGAGCTGGTCGGCGAACCGGCCGGGGAAGCTCATCAGGTGGTCGGTCGCGATCGAGCCGGTCACGGCGATCTTCATGTCAACCCTCGCGGTCGGGAGCACGGCGCGGGTCAGCCTACCGGTCGCCCCGGCCGGCCGGTCGGGGGTCGGTGGACAACCGGTCGTCCCCCGCACATCCGGACGTCACCGCCCGGACCCGCCTCCGGCACGAAAAAAACGGCGGGACCAGCCCGTGAGGGATGGTCCCGCCGTCACGGCAGGCGTCGTCGGCCCCGGCGGGCCGGCGTCGGCTCAGCTGAACGAGTCGCCGCAGGCGCAGGAGTTGCCGGCGTTCGGGTTGTCGATGGTGAAGCCCTGGGCGTCGATCCGGTCGGCGAAGTCGATGGTGGCGCCGGCCAGGTAGGGGGCGCTCATCCGGTCGACGACGACCTCGACACCGCCGAAGTCGGAGACGATGTCGCCGTCGAGCGACCGCTCGTCGAAGAACAGCTGGTACCGCAGGCCGGAGCAGCCGCCCGGCTGCACGGCGACCCGGAGCCGCAGGTCGTCACGGCCCTCCTGCTCGATCAGGGCCTTGACCTTCTGCGCCGCGACGTCGGTGAGGACGACGGTGCTGGGGGCCTTGGCCTCGGTCGACTCGGTCTGCGCTGGCGTGGTCACGTGGAAGTCTCCCTGCGCGGTATAAGGTCCGGACGCACTGGCCAACGCCGCGCGTCCGCCAATGATTCCCGGTGTGGTCCAGTTCCGATCGTACGCCGCCCGGCCGGGTGGCACCTCCGGTGGCACGAGCCGCGGCGGGTGAGCCGCCCCGCAGGCCAGGGCGGGCTCAGCGGCTCCACTGGCGGGCCAGGCGGGAGCCGAGCGCGCGCAGCCCCTCGGCCGGGCGGGCCATCGCCGCCTCCACTCCCCCGCGCTCCTCGCCGCCGAAGTGCTCGACCAGGCTGTGCGCCTCGGTCACGCCGGCCGCGGCGGCCTCCCGCCGCCCGGTGCTCACCCGCCCGGCCAGCACCACGCAGGGCACCCCCCGGTCCCGGGCCGCCCCGGCCACGCCGGCGACCACCTTGCCGCGCAGCGACTGGTGGTCGAAGGAACCCTCACCGGTGATCACCAGGTCGGCGGCGTCCAGCGCGGCGTCCAGGCCGATCGCCCGGGTGACCAGGCCGATGCCGGACTCGCACCGGCCGCCGAGCGCGAGGATCGCGGCGCCGAGGCCGCCGGCCGCGCCGCCGCCGGGCAGCGCGCCGAGCCCGGCCGGACAGCCCGGCAGAGCCCTCTCCAGCAGCCCCGCCCAGCGTTCCAGCGCGGCGTCGAGCAGCAGCACGTCCGCGCGGGTGGCGCCCTTCTGGGGGCCGTACACGTTGCTGGCGCCGTGCAGCCCGAGCAGCGGGTTGTCGACGTCGGTGGCGGCGACCAGCGGCACGCCGCGGAGCCGGGGCGCGCCGTCCAGCGCGTCCACCGCGGCGAGGGCCGCCCCGCCGTACGGCAGGGCCCGGCCGGCCTCGTCCAGCGCGGTCACCCCGAGCGGGGTGAGCAGGCCGGCGCCGCCGTCGTTGGTGGCCGAGCCGCCCAGGCCGACCACCACGGTCCGGGCGCCGGCCTCGACCGCGGCCGCGACCAGCAGGCCGAGCCCGTAGGAGGTGGTCGCCTTCGGGTCCCGCTCCGCGGGGGTGAGCAGGTGCAGCCCGCACGCCTGGGCGCTCTCGAGGTAGGCCACGCCGTCGTCGGTGAGCAGGATCTCACCGGCCGCCGGCCGGCCGAGGGGGTCGACGGTCGGCACCGGCAGCAGCCGGCCGCCGAGCGCCTCGGCGAGCACGGCCACGAAGCCGGGGCCACCGTCGGCCAGCGGCCGGAGCAGCAGCTCGTCGGCGGGGGCGACCTCCCGCCAGCCCTCGGCCACCGCGGCGGCCACCTCCTGGGCCGGCAGCGTGCCGGCGAACTTGTCCGGGCAGAGCAGCACGCGCATGCCGAGCAGTGTGGCAGGCCACATCCGTGGCGGCCGCGCGGCCGCCCGGCTGTGGGACCATGGGGGACGTGACTTCGACCTGGGTTGAGCCCTCCAACACCGCCACTGCGCTGCTGCTTCTCGGCCGCGGCAGCGACCCCGCCACCGAGCGTGGCGTGGAGTGTCCGGGTGACCTCCCCGCGCCGAGCGACCCGGACCTGGTGGCCCGGGCGGCCGCGGCGAAGGCCGCGCTCGGCACGAAGGTCTTCGTGCTGGGCCACCACTACCAGCGCGACGAGGTGATCCAGTTCGCCGACGTGACGGGCGACTCGTTCAAGCTGGCCCGGGAGGCGGCGGCGCGCCCCGACGCGGAGTACATCGTCTTCTGCGGCGTGCACTTCATGGCCGAGAGCGCCGACATCCTCACCTCGGACCGCCAGAAGGTGATCCTGCCCGACCTCGCCGCCGGCTGCTCGATGGCCGACATGGCGGTCCTGTCGCAGGTCGAGACCGCCTGGGACGTGCTCACCGAGCTGGGCGTCGCCGCCGACACGGTCCCGGTGACCTACATGAACTCCTCGGCGGACATCAAGGGCTTCGTCGGCCGGCACGGCGGCGTGGTCTGCACCTCGTCCAACGCGAAGCGGGCCCTGGACTGGGCGTTCGAGCAGGGGCAGAAGGTGCTCTTCCTCCCCGACCAGCACCTGGGCCGTAACACCGCCGTCCTGGAGATGGGCTTCTCGCTGGACGACTGCGTGCTCTACGACCCGCACAAGCCGAACGGCGGCCTGACCCCGGAGCAGCTGCGGGACGCCAAGATGATCCTGTGGCGGGGGCACTGCTCGGTGCACGGCCGCTTCACGCTCGACAGCGTCAACGACGTGCGCGAGCGGGTGCCGGGGGTCAACGTGCTGGTTCACCCGGAGTGCCGGCACGAGGTCGTCACGGCCGCCGACCAGGTGGGCTCGACCGAGTACATCATCAAGACCATCGAAGCGGCCCCGGCCGGCTCGGCGTGGGCGGTCGGCACCGAGCTGAACCTGGTCCGCCGGCTGGCGCTGGCCCACCCGGACAAGCAGATCATGTTCCTCGACCGGGCGGTCTGCTACTGCTCGACGATGAACCGGATCGACCTGCCGCACCTGGTCTGGGCGCTCGAAGAGCTGGTGGCGGGCCGCGTGGTCAACCAGATCACCGTGGACCCGGACACCGCCCGGCACGCGCGGGCCGCGCTGGACCAGATGCTCGCCCTCCCGGGCGCCTGATCACCCTCGGTCACGTCACTGGTACGGAAACGCACCGGAATCCCCGGTTCGTGCCCTCGCTGGTGATGTGACCGATTCCATTCTCGTCACGGAGGGCTATGCTGCCGGGGCGACGATGCACGCGGACCGTTTTGACCGGGCCGCCATTCGGGTAGCGATGCAGATCGTGCACCTGACTCATCTACACGGCAGCACCAACGCGCTGGAGGTTGCGTTGACCGACGACGTCCTGGTCGTACACGGAGGCACTCCGCTCGAAGGGCGGATCCGCGTCCGCGGCGCGAAGAACCTCGTGTCCAAGGCGATGGTCGCCGCCCTGCTGGGCGACACCCCCAGCCGGCTGTTCGACGTGCCGCGGATCCGCGACGTGGAGGTCGTCCGCGGGCTGCTCGGCCTGCACGGCGTCAAGGTCAGCGACGGCGAGGAGGACGGCGAGCTGGTCTTCGACCCGTCCAACGTCGAGAGCGCCAGCACCGACCAGATCAACGTGCACGCCGGTTCCAGCCGCATCCCGATCCTGTTCTGCGGCCCGCTGCTGCACCGGCTCGGTCACGCCTTCATCCCCGACCTGGGCGGCTGCCACATCGGTCCGCGCCCCATCGACTTCCACCTCCAGGCGCTGCGCGAGTTCGGCGCGACCGTGGACAAGACCCCGGAGGGCCTGCACCTCTCGGCGCCGAACGGGCTCCACGGCACCAAGTTCGCCCTGCCGTACCCGAGCGTCGGCGCCACCGAGCAGGTGCTGCTCACCGCCGTGATGGCCGAGGGCGTCACGGAGCTGCGCAACGCGGCCGTCGAACCCGAGATCATCGACCTCATCTGCGTGCTGCAGAAGATGGGTGCGATCATCAAGGTCCACACCGACCGGGTGATCGAGATCCAGGGTGTGAAGCGGCTCAGCGGCTACACCCACCGGCCGATCCCGGACCGGATCGAGGCGGCGAGCTGGGCGGCGGCCGCGCTGGCCACCCGGGGTCACGTCGAGGTCCTCGGCGCCCAGCAGGCCGACATGATGACCTTCCTGAACATCTTCCGCTCGGTCGGCGGCGAGTACGAGGTGACCGACCTCCGCCCGCCGCGCGGCGGACGGCCGGGCCAGGAGGGCGGCATCCGGTTCTGGCACCCGGGCGGTGAGTTGAACGCGGTGGCGCTGGAGACCGACGTGCACCCGGGGTTCATGACCGACTGGCAGCAGCCGCTCGTGGTGGCGCTCACCCAGGCCCGCGGCCTGTCGATCGTCCACGAGACGGTCTACGAGCAGCGGCTCGGCTACACCGAGGCGCTGAACTCGATGGGCGCCAACATCCAGGTCTACCGGGACTGCCTGGGCGGCACGCCGTGCCGCTTCGGCCGGCGCAACTTCAAGCACTCCGCCGTGATCGCCGGCCCGAGCAAGCTGCACGCGGCCGACCTGGTGATCCCGGACCTGCGCGCCGGCTTCAGCCACCTCATCGCGGCGCTGGCCGCCGAGGGCACCTCCCGGGTCTACGGCGTCGACCTGATCAACCGGGGCTACGAGGACTTCGAGGCCAAGCTCGCCGACCTGGGCGCGCACGTCGAGCGCCCCTGACGGCAGACGTTCGCGTCGACCGCCCCAGCTCGGCGCGTCCCACGTCACACCGCTGCTTCCGCGCCCGGTGCACCGCGATGTGCACCGGGCGCGGCTGTTTGGCTACCCTTGCCGCGTGCCGTCGCTGTTTCGCCGTAAGCCCACCGACCTCGTCGAGGAGTCCGTCACCCCGGTGACGACCGACGAGGCGTCCGCCGCTGTCCGCGCCCGGGGCTACACGCCCGCCAAGGGGCGTGAGACCCCGAAGCGCCCGGCCGCCGGCCGGCGGCCCGCGGGGCCGGCGAAGCCGCTGACCAAGGAGGAGGCCCGCGAGCAGCGCCGCGCGGCGCGCGCCGAGTCGGCGGCCGAGTTCCGGCGCGAGGGCGGCCCCCGCGACCGGGGGCCCGAGCGGCTGCTGGCGCGCAACGTGGTCGACTCCCGGCGCACGGTGGGCACCTGGTTCTTCGGCGGGGCGCTGATCGTGCTGCTCGGCTCCAACCAGGCCATGCCGCCGATCGTCCGGCTGCTGTCGAACGTGCTGTGGGGCGCGCTGGCGCTCGGCGTCGTGATCGACTCGGTGCTGATCGCGCGGAAGATCAAGAAGCTGGTCCGCGAGCGCTTCCCGAAGAGCACCGAGCGGCTCGGCTCGCTCTACTTCTACGCGATCATGCGGTCGATCACGTTCCGCAAGATGCGTGCCCCGGCGCCGCGGGTCAACATCGGCGACAAGGTCTGACCGGGCTCGCCCGGACCGCTGGGCGCGTCTGACGCCGAGCCGCGACCTGGCGCCGGCCCCTTCCCGCCCCGGCGGGGAGGGGCCGGCGCCGTCGTCAGGCCACCCCGAGCAGGCGCAGCAGCGCCGTGGTGCCCGCCGCGGCGACCACGACCAGCACGAAGGGCGCGCGGCGCCAGGCGAGCACCAGGCCGACCAGCACCCCGGTGGGCCGGGCGTAGCCGGCGAAGCCGCCGGCCTCGGTCAGCGCCGCGGTGGCGGCGAGCGCGGCCAGCAGCGCCGCGGCGGCCACCGGCAGCAGGTGGCGGGACCACTCGGGCAGTTCCAGCCGGTCGCGCAGCAGCACCCCGGCGACGCGGAAGCCGTAGGTGCCGGCGGCCAGGGCGAGGATCACCGCGATCAGCATGACGCCTCCCCGGCCCGCACGACCCGCGCCTCGTCGCCGCCCGCCGGCCCAGCGCCGCCCGTCCGCCCGCCGACCGGACCGTCCGGTGCGGCGCCAGGATCGGCGGGGGTGGCCACGCGATCGTCCGGTGCGGCGGCCGGCCGGCGGCGGGCCAGCAGGGGCAGGACCAGCGCGGCGAGCGCGAGCAGCACCGGCAGCCCGGCCGGCAGCAACGGGGTGGCCAGCACGGCCAGCGCGGCGCCGGTGAGCGCCACCCGGCGGGTCTCCCGGTCGCGCAGGCTGGGCAGGAGCAGGGCGGCCAGCCCGGCCGGGAAGGCGGCGTCGAGCCCCAGGGCGCCCGGATCGCCGACGGCGCCGCCGGCCAGCACGCCGAGGGCGGTACCGGTGTTCCAGGCAAGGAAGAGCAGCACCGCGGCGAGCCAGAACGCCCGCCGCCGCCCCGGGCCGGCCGGACGGGCCAGCGCGAACGCGGTCGCCTCGTCGGTCATCAGGTGGCTGCCGAGCAGTCGCTGCCACCGCCGGACGCCCAGGGCGCCGCCGAGGGCCAGGCCGAACGGCAGGTGCCGGGCGTTGAGCAGCAGCCCGGCGAGGACCGCGGCGAGGGGGCTGCCGGCCGCGATCAGGCCCACGGCCATGAACTGGGCCCCGCCCGCGTAGAGCAGCAGCGACATGGTCAGGGTCGCCCAGGCGGGCAGGCCGGCGGCCACCGCCACGGCGCCGAACGAGGCGCCCACGGCGACCATCGCCGCGCCGATGGCCGCGACGTCCCGGAGAATCCGGCCGTCGCCCGTTCGATATGCCGTACGCATGTCCATTATCCTGAACACGAACACCTGTGTTCGTCAAACCGAACAAACAGACCACTGGAGCGAACAATGGCCATCGACCCCGCTCCCCCGCTCGCCACCATCGCGGCCGCCCTGCGGCGCGAGCGTGACCGGACGGGCCTGTCGCTGACCGAGCTGGCCCGCCGCGCCGGCATCGCCAAGTCGACCCTGTCCCAGCTGGAGTCCGGGGCCGGCAATCCCAGCGTGGAGACCCTCTGGGCCCTCGGGGTGGCGCTCGGCGTGCCGTTCAGCCGCCTGGTCGAACCGCCCGTCGCCACCGTGCGGGTGGTCCGGGCCGGCGAGGGGCCGCGGATCCGCTCCGAGCACGCGGACTTCTCGGCCACCCTGCTCGCCGCCGGCGCCCCGCACACCCGGCGCGACGTCTACGTCATGGAGCTGGAACCCGGGGCCGTACGGCTCGCCGAGGCACACACCCCGCGCAGCGTCGAGCACGTCGTGGTCGCGGCCGGCCGGATGCGCGTCGGTCCCGAGACCGACCCGGTCGAGCTGGGACCGGGCGACTACGCCACGTTCCCCGGCGACACCCCGCACCGGTACGAGGCACTGGCCCCCGGCACCTTCGCCGTGCTCGTGATGGAGCACCCGTGAGGGCGGACGCTCAGCCCACCTCGGCCGGGGCGCGGTAGAGCCGGGCCACGACCTCCTCGATGTCCGGCTCCACGATCGAGATGTCCCGCAGCGTGGCCAGGCCGGCCAGCCCGGCCACCACCTCGGCGACGCTCGCCGACTCCAGCGCGAAGACCAGCCGGCGCCCGTCCGCCTCGACCCGCTGCACGGGCGCGCCCGGCAGCACCGGCGGCGCGGGCAGCGCGGCGTCCAGCTCGGCGACGACCATCCGGCGGGAGCCGTACCGGTTGTGCAGCTCGGCGATCGACCCGTCGTGCACCACCCGCCCGTGGTCGATGACCACCAGCCGCCGGCAGAGCCGCTCGATGTCGGCCAGGTCGTGGGTGGTGAGCACCAGGGTGGTGTCGCCGGCCCGGCCCAGCTCCGCCAGGAAGCCGCGGACCGCCTGCTTGCTGACCACGTCCAGCCCGATGGTCGGCTCGTCCAGGAAGAGCACCTCGGGTCCGTGCAGCAGGGCGGCGGTCAGCTCGCCCCGCATCCGCTGGCCCAGGGAGAGCTGCCGGACCGGGGTGTCCAGGAACTCGTCCAGGTCGAGCAGGCTCCGGCAGCGGGCCAGCCGGGCCGCGTGCTCGCCCGGCGGCACCCGGTAGACGTGCCGCAGCAGCGCGAACGAGTCCCGCAGCGGCAGGTCCCACCAGAGCTGCGAGCGCTGCCCGAAGACCACGCCGATGCGCAGCGCCAGCCGGGTCCGGTCGGCCACCGGCCGCAGCCCGCAGACCCGGGCGTGTCCCGCCGAGGGCATCAGCACGCCGGTGAGCATCTTCAACGTGGTCGACTTGCCGGCGCCGTTCGGGCCGATGTAGCCGAGCATCTCGCCCCGCTCCACCCGCAGGTCCACCCCGTCGACCGCGGTGACCGTCCGCTTCTCCCGGCGCAGCCGCCCGGCCTTCACCCGCACGGTGAACTCCTTGCGCAGCCCGTCCATCTCGATGACGCTCATGACCCCGTACTCCGGTAGTGGCGGATCCCCACGCGCCAGGCCAGGGCGGCGACCCCCGCGGCGACCAGCGCCACGCCCGGCGAGGCCCAGCCCACCCAGCCCGGCAGGCCCAGCGGGTCGGCCCGGCCCAGCAGCGCCAGCGCCGGGTGGTAGCTGACGAAGGCGAAACCCATCCCGTACGCGAACAGCGCGCGGAACCAGCCGCCGTAGACGGTGACCGGGTACGAGGTGAAGTCGCGCCCGCCGTAGGTGACCGAGTTCGCCAGCTCTCCCGAGTCGATCCAGTAGAACGACACCGTCGCCGTGGTGACGAAGACCGCGGCGAAGAAGACCACGGCGGCCGGCGGGGCGACCAGCGCCAGCGCGACCCGGCCCGGCGTCCAGTCGATGCCGGCCGAGGCGAGCGCGAACACGAGCACGGCCAGCCCGAAGACCGCCCGGGAGACCTTGCGCAGCGGCAGGTCCATGAGCAGCAACTGGGGCAGCGCGGCCAGCGGCCGGACCAGCACGGCGTCGAAGAGGCCGGTACGGACGTACCGGGGCAGCCGCTCGATGTTGCCGACCAGCAGGTCGGCGGTGGCGAACGCGGACGACGAGAGGCCGACGACCACCAGCGTCTCGCGGAGCGTGAACCCGCCCAGCTCCCGGGTGACGCCGAACAGCACCAGCACGGTCAGCACGTCGAAGACGGTGGCGCCCATGTTCCCCACCAGGTCCACGACGAACGAGGTCCGGTACGCCGCCTGCGACCGCGCCTGCGCCCCGAGCAGCGCCCGGTACGCCCGCAGCGCCCCGGGCGCGCCGGGCTCAGCCACCCTGCACCACCAGCCGATGCTCGGCCCGGCGCTGCACCAGCCGGCAGAGCGCCAGCAGCAGCACCGCCCAGCCGACCTGGAGCCCGACGAGGCCGACCTCGGTCGGCATCGGTTCCCGCTCGACCAGCACGTCGAGCGGGACCTGCAGCACGCTGGGGAACGGGGTGGCGTACCGCAGCGTGGCCTCCAGCCAGCCCGGGAGGAAGCCGAGCGGGAAGTAGAGGCCGGCCAGCACGCCGGAGCCCAGCGTCCAGAGGATCATCGGCCCACGGACGTCCTGCAGCCAGTACGCGCTGGCGTTGACCAGGTAGCGGCAGCCGAAGCAGACCACCACGGCGAGCAGCACGGACAGCCCGAAGAGCGGCAGGGTGGCCCAGTGCCGGGGCAGATAGACCTCGAAGAAGAACGGGCCGATCACCACCGGCGGCAGCAGCCGGGCCAGCGCCGCGAACCCGGCCCGGCCCAGGTCGGTCGCGAGGTAGCTGGTGACCGGGTGCACCGGGCGGAGCAGGTCGGCGGCGACCTCACCGGTCCGGATCCGGTCGGCCAGCTCGGTCCAGCCCCAGATCGCGATCACCGCGAGCAGCCCCTGCCCGGCCCAGACGAAGGTGCCGAGCTGGGCCCGGTCGTAGCCCGCCACCGTACCGGCCGCGCCGGCCACCGCGAGGAAGATGTAACAGCGCAGAAAGCCGAAGACGGTGTTGGTCACGACGCCGGCCACGGCGGCCTGCCGGTAGGTGGCGTGGCGCCGGAAACCGGAGGCGGCTATCGCGCCGAATGTCCGAAACCATCGGGTAACGTTTGGATCCGTGGGCGGTGCCACAGTGGCGGTGACTGAGCCCACGCCGCTACCCTCCTTCCGCAGCCACGACGTGCTGGACCGGCCGACTCTACCGGCGCGACGGTTGCCCAGCGCGACAATTTCCAACGAGGTGACATCGCCGTGAGCGAGCGACGCGAGCCGGCCCCGGGGCCGCGCCGCGCGGGCGGCGACAGGGTCTCCCGATGAGCGGCTGGGACCGCTGGCGCGAGCCGGCCGAACCGTCCTGGGCGGCCGAACCCACCCACGAGTGGCATCCGCAGTTCCCGGGTCAGCGCTATCCGGGCGACATCGGCCTCGAGCACCTGACCCCGCCGGCGCCGCGCGGCCGGGCCGTGGTCGGCCGGGCCGAGGTGCACCCGGTCAGCCCGGCGCCGGCGAGCGAGGACGCGTACCCGGTCAGCCCGGCCGGGCCGGACGACGTGGATCGACGGCGCGGCGCGTACCCCGTCAGCCCTGCGGGGCCCGACGGCCTGGACCGGCGGCGCGGCAGCCACCCCGTCAGCCCCGCGGGCCCCGGCGACCCGGACCGGCGGCGTGGCACCTACCCCGCCGGACCCGACGACCTGGACCGGCGGCGCGGCGCGTACCCCGTCAGCCCCGCCGCACCCGACGACCTGGACCGGCGGCGCGGCGCGTACCCGGTCAGCCCCGCCGGACCGGGAGACCTCGACGGCCGGCGTGGCGCGCGGCCGGGCGGGGACGGGCGGCGGCCCGAGGACGGTCCCCGGCGCGGCGCGCCGGACGACCGGTTCGACCAGCGGTGGGTACGCCCGGAGCCGGTGCGCGGCACGGCGCCGCACCGGCCGGTCTCCCCCGCTCCCGAGCCCGGCTGGATGCCGGAGCCGGACGAGTACCCGCACCGCGCCCCGCGGCCGGGCCGGCCGGAGCAGCACCGCGGCCCGGCGGACGGCCGCACCAACCCGCCACCGGGCGGCCCTGCGGACCGGCGCGAGCCGGCGTTCGACGGGCGGCGCGACCGGGCGTTCGACGGCCGGCACGAGCCGGCCTTCGACGATCGCCGGGAGGCACGGTTCGACGCCGAACGCGTGGCCGCCTTCGACGGGCGGACCGGTCGGCGGGAGGCCGACACCGGGCGTCCGTCGGCGCGACGCGACCCGGACGTCCCCGCCGACCAGGGACTGGCCGGCCGCCGTGACGCCGGTGCAGCCCGCCCGGACCCGCGGAACCAGGAGTTCCGCCAGCCCGCCGGCCCACGGTTCGACGGGCCGCCGCGCGGCGAGCCGGGCCGGGGCTACGACGGACCACCGCGGGGCGAGCAGGGTCGCGGGTTCGACGGACCGCCGCGCCGGGAGCCGGAGCGGGGATACGACGGAACGCCGCGCCGGGAGGCGGCCGCGCGGGCCGAGACGTACCGGGAGGGGCCCGAGGCCGGACGCCGGCCGGTCGAGCCGTACCGGGTCGAGCCGGGCGGGTACGGCGAGTCGCGTCCCGCCGCGTTCCGGCCCGAGGAGCGCCGGGATGGTCAGCGCCCGCCGGTTGACCGCGCCCGCCCGCAGCACGGGGAATGGCCGGTCGTCGAGCGGCGACCGCGTACCGAGCCGGCCGCGTACCGGCCCGACGAGCGGCACCGTCCGTCGCTCGACCGGCCCGGCCCGGACGCCCGCCCGATGGACGAGGCGGCCCGGTACGGCGGTCACCGCCCCGGCTCGGACATCCCGCGGCCGGAGGTAGTCGGACCGCGGCCGGAGGTCGTCGGGCGGCCCGAGGCGGCTCGTCCCCGCCCGCAGCCGGCGGACGAGGCGGCCCGCCACGACGGTCCCCGCCCCGAGTCGCGCGCCCCACGGCCGGAGGTGGCCGGCCCACGGCCGGAGTCGGCCCGCCCCCGCCCCGAGGTCGGCGGTCCGCGCCCCGAGTCGGTCAGCCCCCGGCCGGAGTCCGTGCGGCCCCGGCCCGAGGCGGCCACTCCCCGTCCCGAGCCGGTCGCCCCCCGCGCTGAGCCGGTCGTGCCCCGGCCCGAGTCGGTCGGACCTCGACCGGAGTCCATCGGGCCCCGGCCCGAGGCGACCGCGCCGGTCGGGCCGCACCGCCCGCAGTTCCCGCCACAGACCAACGGGTGGCAGGGGCGTCCGGGCGACCCCCGGCCGGGCGACGGCTGGCGGCCTCCGGTCGAGCCGGCCGCGGGTACCCGCCCGGACGAGCTTCGGGACCGGCCGGTGCGCGCCGACGAGGCCCGGCAGCAGCCCCAGCCCGGCACACGACCGGACCAGGGGCGCGAGGCCGCCGTACCGGCCGCCCCGGCCCGCCCCGGGGACCGGCAGGACCGGCCGGTGACGCCGCCTCCGCCGCGCCCCGACGACGCCCGCCAGCGGCCCGTGCCGCCGCCGCAGCCCGAGGAGCGGCGTCAGCCTGCGCGGCCGGACGAGCTGGGTCAGCCGGGGCGCGTGGACGAGCGACGTCAGCCGGCACGTCCGGACGAGATTCGTCAGGGGGTCGCGCCGGATGCGCCGGTATCGGGCGCGCCGGTGTCGGATGCTCCCGCGTCCGGTGCTCCGGCATCGGGCGCGCCGGTGTCGGGTGCTGCCGTCTCCGGCATGCCCGTGTCGGGGGCACCCGCTTCCGCACCGCCGGCCTTCGGCGCGCCCGTGCCCGGGCGGCCGGTCTCCGGCGCGGCCGTGTCCGGCCAACCGCTCTCCGAGGCGCCCGTCTCGGCCGCTCCGACCTCCGGCGCGCCCGTGCCCGGCGTACCCGCCTCTGGTGCGCCCAACTCCGGCACGCCCGTTCCGGGTCGGCCCACCGGCGCGGGTGACCGACCGGAGCCGGGCGACCGTTTCAGCCGACCGGCGGGACCGGTCGCGCCCCCGCCCGCCTATCCCGCCCAGCCGCCGACGGTGGACCGCCCCCGGGCCGCGCCGCCACCGCAGGCCGGACCTGTCGCGGCGCCCGCAGCGGCCGTACCGGCCCGTCCCGCCCCACCGGCCTACCCCGGCGCTGGGGTCGTGCCGCCGGAGCACCGGCCGGCCGCGCCCGCCGAGGGCAACCGGCCAGACAGCACCGCAGGTCCCGCCGCGCCCGCCCGACCGGCGGGCGATGACCACGTCACCAAGCCGGCCGGCCCGGGTCTGCCGGACGGGGGCGATCGGATCTCCGCGCCTGCCGCCGACGGCGGGCAGGGTGGGCTCAGCGAGGTCACCGACCGTCCGGAGGACCCGGCGTCGGCCCGGTCGGCCGAACCGGCGGCCGGTGACGCGGACGCCTGGTTCGGCTCGAACGAGCCGCCGGCCGCGTCGACGGAGGGGTCCGCTCCGGCATCCGCCGCCCCGGCCGGGATCCCGGAATCCGACGCGGGAGTGGCCCGGCCGACGGTGGACCCGGCCGCGGCTCAGGTGGCGCCCCGACCCGAGGCCACCGCATCGGATGGGGCGCGGCCCGCCCCTGCCCTCGACGTCCGAGCCCAGGCGGAGCCGGGGGTGACGCGTTCGCCCGTACCCGCCCCGCCGGCCCCGGTCGACTCGGGCTCCACCGGCCGGGCACCCGACGTCCGGCCCGTCTCCGGCCCACCGGAGCCGGCCACCGACGTGCCGGAGCCGGCCGCCGACACACCCGCGCAGTCCACCGAGGCGACCGCACCCGCGCAGCCGGCCACTGAGGACGCCCCGGCCGCGCCGACGCCCCACCCGCCGACCGGGGCCGACGTACCGGCCGAGGCCGCCCGGGACGCCGCGCAGTCCGCCGTCACTCCGGCGCCGCGCGCACCCGAGCAGGCCGAGGTACCGGACCAGCCGGCACCGGCGCGGGAACCCGCCACACCGGCGGCAATGTCGCACGACACCGCCGCACCAACGGCCACGCCGCACAACACCGCCGCACCGCAGGACGCCGTCGCGCCAGCCGCCCCGTCGCACGAGGCGGCCCGGCAGGAGCGGACCACCCCCACCGACCAGCCACGTCCCGTACCGCCCGCCACGCCGGACGAACCCGCACCGCCCACCTGGACCGAGGCCACACCACTCACGCCCGCAGCCGGACCGCCCGAGGCGGAAACGGCCGACACCGAGACAGCCGGCCAGGATGCGGCCGACCGCGAGACGGCCCAGGATGCGGCCGGCCACGCAGCGGCCGACCCCCAGGACGCCGACCAGGACACGGCCGACCACCAGAGGGCCGGCAGCCAGGAGGCCAGCAACCAAGCCGCCGACCACCAAGAAGCCGGCGGCCAAGAAGCCGGCAGCCAGGAGGCCGGCAGCCGAGCCGCCGATCATCAAGCCGGCGATGAGGCGGATGACGAGGCGGGCGACGAGCAGCGTGAGGCCCGTCCGGCCGATCCGGAGCAGGCCCTGGCCGCCGTCCGCTGGCGGTTGGACCCGGAGACCCTCCGCGAGGAGGCCCCCGATCCCGTGGCGCTGCGCGAGATCCGGGACGGTCTCACCGCCAAGCTCGGCAGCGCGGTGGACAACCGCAGCCGGGCCCGGCTGCTCAGCCTGCGCTCGGTGGCGTCCCGGGTCCTCGGCGAGCTGGACGACGCCCTGGCCGACGCGCGGCTCGCCCTCACGTACGCGGAGGCCACGGGTGAGTTGCGGCGGACCTCGCTGGCCCGCGCGCGGCTGGCCGAGGTGCTGCGCTGGCGGGGTGAGCACGCGGAGGCGGACCGGCTCTTCGCGCAGGCCAACTCGCCGGAGCTGCCCGACCGGCTGCGCGCGGTGCTGCACGAGCACGCCGGCCGGTCCTGCTACGACCAGGGCCGGCTGACCGAGGCGTGCCTGCACTTCGAGCGGGCGCTGGACCTGCGCCAGGGTACGGACGGGGAGCTGAACGCGCGGACGACGATGGCGCTGGACGCGGTGGCCGAGCGGGCCGCGGTCGGCGGGTTCGGGCCCAAGCCGCGCAGCCGGGAGGCGCTGCTGGGCGGCGACCCGCACCCGGTGCCGACGTTCGACGAGGAGCAGGAGCTCTGGGGGTACGCGGACGCCGAGGGCGAGCTGGTGATCGCGCACCGGTACGCCGAGGTGCAGCCCTTCCACGAGGGCCTGGCGTGGGTACGCCGCCCGGAGGCGTCCCGCTGGGCGCTCATCGACACGACCGGCGCGGCGCTCATCGAGGCGAACAACGGCTACCGGGCGGTGGGTTCGTTCTCCGAGGGGCTGGCCTGGGTGTCGATGGACGGCAAGGGCCGGTGGATGGCGGTCGACCCGACCAACATCGTGAAGATCCCGCCGGGCTACGAGGACGTCCGGCCGTTCCGGGGTGGCCTCGCGGCGGTCCGGCAGAACGGCGGTTGGGGCGCGGTGGACCGGACCGGCCAGGTGGTGGTGCCGACCCGGTACCACGGCCTCGCCACGACGCTGGCCGACGGCCGGCAGGTGGACGGCTTCACCGAGGACGGCCTGGCCGTGGTGGAGCTGGCCGGTCGCCGGGGTGTGGTGGACCGGACGGGCCGGGCGCTGGTCACGCCGGCGTACCCGGTGCTGGTGGTGCACCCCGTGGCGTTCCTGGTCAGCGACGAGTCGGGCCGCTGGGGTGCGCTGGACCGGCGGGGCGACCCGCTCATCGACCCGGTGCACCCGGGCCGGGCCGCGGTGGTCGCGGAGATCGACCGGCTGCTCGCCGACACCAGCCCGGTGCTCTGACGATCGCCGGGAGCGTCACACCCCCGCCGCGCCGCGCGGTGACCATGATCGGGCAGGGCTAGGGTCGGGGCATGGAATTCCGACACCTAGGCCGCTCGGGCCTGCTGGTCAGCGAGATCTCGTACGGCAACTGGATCACCCACGGGTCGCAGGTCGAGGAGGAGGCGGCGACCGCCTGCGTGCGGGCCGCCCTGGACACCGGCATCACCACCTTCGACACCGCCGACGTCTACGCCGGCACGAAGGCCGAGGAGGTGCTCGGCCGCGCGCTCAAGGGCGAGCGGCGCGAGGGGCTGGAGATCTTCACCAAGGTGTTCTGGCCGACCGGGCCGGGCCGCAACGACCGGGGCCTGTCCCGCAAGCACATCATGGAGTCGATCAACGGCTCGCTGCGCCGCCTGCAGACCGACCACGTCGACCTCTACCAGGCCCACCGTTACGACTACAGCACCCCGCTGGAGGAGACGATGGAGGCGTTCGCCGACATCGTGCACTCCGGCAAGGCGCACTACATCGGCGTCTCCGAGTGGAAGGCGTCGCAGATCCGCGAGGCGCACGCGCTCGCCCGTGAGCTGCGGATCCCGCTCGTCTCGAACCAGCCGCAGTACTCGATGCTGTGGCGGGTCATCGAGGCCGAGGTCATCCCCACCAGCGAGGAGCTGGGTGTCGGCCAGATCGTCTGGTCGCCCATGGCCCAGGGCGTGCTCTCCGGCAAGTACCTGCCGGGCCAGCCGCCGCCGGCCGGTTCCCGCGCCACCGACGAGAAGTCGGGCGCCGGGTTCATCGCCCGGTTCATGACCGACGAGGTGCTCACCCGGGTGCAGCGGCTCAAGCCCCTGGCCGAGCAGGCCGGGCTCACCATGCCGCAGCTCGCCATCGCGTGGGTGCTGCAGAACCCGAACGTGTCCTCGGCGATCATCGGGGCGTCCCGGCCGGAGCAGGTGCACGACAACGTGAAGGCGGCGGGCGTGAAGCTCGACGCCGACCTGCTCAAGGCCATCGACGAGATCGTCGAGCCGATCACCGAGCGGGACCCGGCCAAGACCGAGAGCCCGGCGCAGCGCCCGTGACGCTCTCCCCGGGCCGGCGCGGCCTCCGCGCCGGCCCGGGACCCCTCGGGGGTACGCGCGGCCCCGGGCGCCCCGCCGCTGCGCGGCGGCTCCCGCCGGCGGTGCGTCAGCCCCGCCAGAACCGGATCAGTTCGAGCCCGAGGACGTAGAGCTGGGGCGGCAGCCCGAGGAAGTCCGCCACGTCGAAGACGGCCCCGAAGAACACGTTGCCGATCCGCGGGCTCCACAGCAGCGCGAACAGCAGGATGAAGCCGTACGGGGCGAACAGGTCGTACATCCGCCGGTACTGGGGGCTCAGCCACGGCTGGATCATGTTGCCGCCGTCCAGGCCGGGCACCGGCAGCAGGTTGAGCACGCTGGCGGTGAGCTGGAGGAACGCCAGCAGCCCCACGCCCGCCCAGAATTCCACCGGGCCGCCGACGTTCAGGCCGATCCGCACGGCCAGCACCAGCAGCAGCGTGAAGAGCACGTTCGTGGCGGGCCCGGCCAGGCTCACCAGGGTGTGCCGCAGCCGGCCCGGGATGGCGTGCCGGTCGACCCAGACCGCGCCGCCGGGCAGGCCGATGCCGCCGAGCAGCACCACGACGACCGGCAGCACGATGGACAGCAGCGGGTTCGTGTACTTCAGCGGGTTCAACGTCAGGTAGCCCCGGTGCGCGATGTCCCGGTCCCCGGCCCGGTAGGCGACCACCGCGTGCGCGTACTCGTGCAGGCAGAGCGAGATCAGCCAGCCGGAGACCACGAAGAGGAAGACGTCGAACCGGACGTTGCCGAACCGGTTCCAGGCCATCACCCCGCTGGCCACGAAGATCGCGACCAGGGCCAGGAAGATCGCGCTGGGCCGGAACGCCGCCCGGGGAACCCCGAGCACCAGCGGGTCGCGCGGACGGTCGTAGCTGGTCATTCGGCCGGGGGTAGCAGGCTCATGCGGTATTCCACCCGGTCGTCCTCGAGCAGCGCGACGGAGGTGACGCCGGACGCCGCGAGCTCCCGCCAGGCCTGGCCGATCCACGACTCGGCGTCCGCCTGGCTGGGGAACGACTCACCCGGCCCGTCGACCGAAGCGCCGTTCGTGCCCTCGTACCGCCAGCTCCACGCCATGCCGCGTCTCCCCTCGCCGCCGTCGCCCTGGGACGGAAACCCCCGCAAGCCTAGTCGGCCGGACGCGGGACGGCCCGGCCGCCACATGGATCATGCCCGACGCCCCGACCGGTACGGTGGCTCGGTGCTGACTCAAGGAGTGGTGCTCAGCGATCGCTATCGGCTGGGCGAACGCATCGCGACGGGCGGCATGGGGGCCGTCTGGAAGTGCACCGACACCCTGCTGGGCCGCGAGGTCGCGGTGAAGGTGCTGCTGCCCTCGCTGGTCGCCGATCCCGAGTTCACCACCCGCTTCCACGCCGAGGCCCGGATGCTGGCCGCGCTGCGGCACCCCGGCATCGTGCAGGTCCACGACTTCGGCTCCGCCACCGTCGCCGACGGCAGCCAGGTCAGCTACCTCGTCATGGAGTACGTCGACGGGGAGCCCCTGGTCACCTGGATCCGGCGCGCCGGCCGGCTCGACCCGGCGTCCACCATGTCGGTGGTGGGCCAGGCCGCGCACGCCCTGCACGCCGCCCACCTCGCCGGGATCGTCCACCGCGACGTCAAGCCCGGGAACCTGCTGGTCAAGCGGGACGGCACCGTGGTGCTGGTCGACTTCGGCATCGCCCGGGCCAGCACCATGGCGGGCATCACGGCCGCGCACATGGTGCTCGGCACCGCCTCGTACATGTCGCCGGAGCAGGCCGCCGGCCAGCCGGTGTCACCGGTCACCGACGTCTACGCGCTCGGCGCCGTCGCCTACTACTGCCTGGCCGGGCGGCCGCCCTTCGAGGGTGACAACCCGCTGCAGGTGGCCATGCGGCACGTCCAGGACGAGCCGCCGCCGCTCGTGGGCACCCCGCCGGCCGTGGTCGAGGTGGTCGGCCGGGCGCTGGCGAAGCGGCCGGCCGACCGGTTCCCGACCGCGCTCGCCCTGGCCGAGGCCGCCCAGGACGCCCGCGACGCCACCCTGGCCCGGCTCCCCGCCCCACCCCGCCCGCCGTGGGCGGTCGCGGGCCCCGCCGTGCCCGGCCCGGCCGTCCTGCCGGCGCCCGCACCGGTCGCCGATACGCCCGCTGGTACGCCGTCCACCGGCCAGCCGCGCGTGGGTCAGCCCCCGGCGACCGTCCCGCCCGCGGCGTTCCCGGCCGCGCCGCTGCCCACGGCCGGCCCCGGCGCTGCTGGTGCCTTCGGGCCGGCTCCCGCGACGCCCGGGCCCGTCCCCGTGCACGGGCCCGTCCCCGCGCACGGGCCCGTCCCCGCACCCGGGCCGGCCTGGTCGGTCGGCGTCGCACAGCCCGGCGGCGGGCCGGGCCAGGGGTCGCTGCGGGACCGGCACGCCGGTTCGGGCGTGCCGCCCACGCTGGAGGAGCCAGCGGAGCGCCGGGGCCGCGGCCGGGCGCTGGCGCTGGCCGGGGCGGCCGGTGTGGTGCTGGTCGCCCTGCTGACCGCCGTGGTCGTGGCGGTGGTGCGCTCCCCCGACGACACGGATCCGGGGCGCACCCCGGCCGCGCTGGCCGGGGAGTCCGCGGTCGCCGACCCCGCGCAGCCGGCGGCGTCGGCCGGCGCCAGTGTGGGCGCCGGTTCCGGCCCGCAGCCGACACCGAGCCGCAGCGGGCGGCCGAGCCGGTCGCCGTCGGCCACGCCGAGCCGTCCCGCCCCGGACGCCGGCACCCCGTCCGCCGGGGAGCCCGCGCCGACCACCGGCGCGCCCGCGCCGACCGCGAGCAAGGCCACGCCGAAGCAGCCGTACACGGCGGCGCAGGTGTGCGGCAGCGGCTACCAGGTGATCGACTCGGCGACGCTGACCGCCGGCGGGGTCCGCCAGGGCCGGGTCTACCTGCTGTACAGCACCGCGAGCAGCGCCAACTGCGTGGTCACCCTCAAGGACACCGACGTCGGGCGCGCCACCACGGTGAGCGCGTACCTGGAGGTGCAGGGCAAGGCGCGGCACACCGAGAGCGGCGGCTACCAGTACTACGCCGGCCCGGTGCGGGCCACCGCCGCGGGGGTCTGCGTGAAGTGGGGCGGGTCGGCGGGCGGGGCCGGCTACGCGAGCGCGTTCGAGCACTGCGACTGACGCCGGGGCGGCGGGCGGCGACCCGCCGGGCGGCTTTAAGGTACGGGCATGTCCGTAGACGGGTGGAACACGCTCCTGGTGCTCGGTGGTATCCGGTCCGGCAAGTCGGAGTTCGCCGAGTCGGTGGTCGCCGACGCGCCCACGGTCCGGTACGTGGCCACCGCCCCCGCGGGGGACCCGGACGACACCGAGTGGGCGACCCGCCTCGCGGCGCACCGGGCCCGCCGCCCCGGGAGCTGGACCACCGAGGAGACCGCTGCGGACCCCGGCCGGCTGGCCGAGGTGATCGCGACGGCCGGGCCGAACGAGACGCTGCTCGTCGACGACCTGGGCGGCTGGGTGACCGTGCTGCTCGACCCGGCACACCAGCCCGCCGACGACACGGCCACCATCGCCGAGCTGGCCGCGGCGGTCCGGGCCAGCGCCGCCCGGCTGGTGCTGGTCAGCCCGGAGGTGGGCCTGTCCCTGGTGCCCACCACGCCGCTGGGCCGGGCGTTCACCGACGCGCTGGGCGCGACCAACCGGGCGGTCGCCGAGGCCTGCGACGCCGTGGCGCTGGTGGTGGCCGGGCAGACCGCCTGGCTGAAGCCGGCCGCCGCACCCGCGGCCGTCCCGGCGCAGGCCACACCGGCGCAGGGCGGCGTTGCACCGGCCGGCCCCGGGCCGGCGGTGGCGCCGGAGGTGGCCGCGAGCGCCGAAGCCCGGCGCGTCCCGGCCATGCCCGACGAGGCGCTGCCCGAGGTGCTCACCCCGACCGCGCCGCCCGCCCCGGCACCGGCCACCGCGGCCCCCGCCGCCGACTGGGCCGCGCCCACCATGGCGCTGCCCATGGTCGCCACCGGCCTGGTCATCCAGCCCGGCATGGAACTGCCGATGCCCGACGACTACACCGGGCCGCAGGCGGTCGACCGGCTCGCCACCCTGGACATCCCCGGCGCCGGCCTCGGCGTGCTGGAGCGGGTGGTCGGCTTCGCGGGCGCCACCCAGGGCACCGCGACCCCGGCGCCGTGGAACTCGGTCCGGGTGCTGCTGCTGCACGGCGACCACGAGGGCGGTGCGTCGGCCGGCGCCACGCCCGGCGAGTCGGCCCGCCGCGCCCGCCAGGCGCGCGCCGGCAGGGGCCCCCTGGCCCGGCTCGCCGCCGAGAACGGCGCGAGCCTCCAGGTGGTCGAGGCGCCCGCCTCCGCACCCATCGAGGACGGGCCGGCGCTCAGCGGTGAGCAGGTCGAGTCGGCCCTGAGCTACGGCTGGCGGCTCGCCGAGCAGGCGGCCGACGCGGGCGTACACCTGCTGGTGCTGGCGGCGTGCGGGGCCGGCACCGAGACGGCCGCCGCGGCGGTGCTGGCGGCCACGGCCGGCGCGGAGCCCCCGGCGGTGCTCGGCCGGGTGGTGACCGAGCACGGCGAGTTCGACGACGCCGCCTGGATGGTCCGCTGCGCGGCCGTCCGCGACGCGCTGCACCGCACCCGGCGCGCCGCGCGGGAGGCCAAGGACGTGCTCGCCGAGCTGGGCGGCGGCGACGTGGCGGTGGCCACCGGCGTGCTGCTCGGCGCGACGGCCCGGCGCGTGCCGGTGCTGCTCGACGGGCCGGTCGGGGTGGCCGCCGGCATGGTCAGCCGCGACCTGGCCGGGCAGGCCCGGCACTGGTGCCTGCTGCCCGACCACGGCGGCCGGCCCGGGGTGCGGCTCGCCGCCGACGTGCTGGGGCTGACCCCGCTGCTGGACCTGCGCCTCGACCTCGGCGAGGGAGCGACGGCGCTGGCCGCCCTGCCGTTGCTGCGCTCGGCGCTGGCGCTCGCCGCCGGCCTGCCCGTGCACCCGTCGCTGGGCGGCGGGGACGACGAGGACTTCACCGAGCCCGAGCCGGCCGGCCCCGGCCCCACCAGCACCGAGCCCGAACCGGCCGGAGCGGAGCCCACCGGCACCGAGCCCGAACCGGACTTCAGCGAGCCGGAGCCGGCCGGGCCGGGGCCCACCACCGTCGAGCCGGACGAGCCGGTCGCCCCCGGCCGCCGTGCCGACTGAGTTCCGGCTCGGCGACGGGATCCGGCTGGCGCTCACCACCTTCACCACGGCGCCGGTGCGCCCAGGCCGGGTGGACCGGGCCGCGGCCGGCGCCGCCATGGCGCTCGCCCCGGCGGTCGGTGCGCTGCTCGGCGCGTTCCTCGGGGCGGTGCTGCTGCTCGCCGCGGCGGTCGCGCCCCCGCTGGTCGCCGCCGGGGTGACCGTGGCGCTGGGCGCGCTGCTCACCCGCGGCCTGCACCTCGACGGGCTCGCCGACACGGTGGACGCCCTCGGCTCCTACCGGCGCGGGCCGGCGGCGCTGGAGATCATGAAGAAGCCGGACGTCGGACCGTTCGGCGTGGTCGCGTTGGTGGTCGTACTCCTGCTTCAGGCCGCGGTGCTCGCGGAGCTGGCCGGGCGGTCCCGGCCGGCGGCCCTCGCCGCGGTGGTCGCCGCGACGGCGGCCGGCCGGCTGGGTGTCGCGCTGGCCTGCCGGCGCGGGGTGCCGGCGGCCCGGCCGGAGGGGCTGGGCGCGCTGGTGGCCGGCACGGTCGGGCCGGTCGCGCTGGTGGCCGGCACGGCCGCCGTGGCGCTGCTGGCCGTGCCGGCGGTGCCGGGCCGCCCGTGGCAGGGGCCGCTCGCCGTGCTGGCCGCGCTCGCCGTCGCGGCCGGGCTGCTCCGGCACCTGGTACGCCGGCTGGGCGGGATCACCGGCGACGTGCTCGGCGCCCTCGTGGAGATCGTCACCACGCTGTCCTACCTGGGACTGGTGCTGTCCGCCTGAGGGTCACCCGTCCGGGCGGGTAGCGTTCTCAGGCGAGGCGCACCGGCGCGGTCGAGGGGGACGGCATGCTCATCACGGACGACTTCCTGCCCGTACCGGTGCCCGAGTCGCTGGACGCGACCTACCTGGTGCCGATCGTCGGCATGCCGAAGGTGAGCCCGAAGACGGCCGTGGAGCGGCTGGCCGGCCGGCTCGCCGAGCCGGTGCACGGGCTGGCCCGGCAGATGCTGGACAGCCCGCTGATGACCGTGGACACCCGCCCGGTCAGCGAGTTCCCCGAGCTGCCGCCGGACCTGCTCACCGCGTTCGGGGCGACCGAGCCGCAGCTGGCCCGGCTGGCCGCCGCCACGCACCTGGTCGTGGTGCAGGCCGAATACCGGGCGGGCTGGCCCCCGGCGCACGAGTGGGCGGCCCGGGCGGTGGCCGCGGCGGTCGCCGAAACGGTCGACGGGGACGTGGTGGACGTCTTCGGGCTCCAGTTCCTCGACCCGGCCACCGCGCTGCGCTCCCTCCCCGACGCCCAGGGCCGGATCCGGCTGGTCGACTGGGTGCTGGTGCCCTACTCGTCGGACGCCGACGGGCTCTGGTTCACCACGAAGGGGCTGCGCCGCTTCGGGCTGCTGGAGCTCCAGGCGCAGGGCGTGCCGGACCACCTCACCCGGGCGTGGGGCGCGGTGATGACCGGGGCCGCCCGGCGCCTGCTGCGGGACTGGACCGAGGGGCTGGCCGGCGAGGAGGTGCCGGCGTTCGTGCAGCTCCCCGTGCTGGCCACGGTGACCGGGCACGACATCGCGGTGGCGTACGGCAATCCGGAGCAGCACGGCGCGACGGCGCCGGTGCTGCTGCGGCTGGAGCTGGACCCGGCCACCGATCCGGACGCCGACTCGTTCCTCACCCTCAACCCGCCGCCCGGGCACCCGGGCCCGCCCGGCCGCTACTTCGCCGCCGCCTGCGCGACCCTGTTCAACGGCATCCAGCCCGACGTCCGGTACGCGCGCTCCGGCGACGCGATGAGCCGGGCCATCGCCACGGCCCGGGCCGCGCTGGACGACATCCGGGCCCGCTTCCTGGCCGGCCTGCTGCCCGCCGAGAGCCAGCTCGTGGTCAAGTACGGGTTGCCCGGCGACGACGGCCCCGAGTACGTCTGGGCCGGGGTGACCTCGTGGGACACCCCGGAGCGCATCGTGGGCGCGAGCGCCAGCGACGCCGCCGGCGACCCCACGGTCCGGATCGGCGCCCCGGTCGTGGTGGAGGCCGCCGACGTCGTCGACTGGGCCGTGCTGGACCACACCGGCGTCATCGAGGGCGGCTGGACCCAGGCCGTCCTGGACGCCGGCGAACCCCCCACGGACTCCTGACCGCCGCGAGGCGGGTCAGCGGACGGAGGGCTGCACGAAGGGTGGGCGGGTCAGGCGCATCTGGGCGCGGCGGCCGCGGATGTCGACCTCCAGCACCTCGCCGTCGGCGAGCTTAGGGTCGGTGTCGACCAGGGCCAGGGCGATGCCCTGCTTCTTCGTCGGGCTGAACGTGCCGCTGGTGATCGTGCCGACCTGCTTGTCGCCGGCGTAGACGGCCATGCCGGGGCGCGGGATGGCCCGGTCGACCGCCTCCAGGCCCCGCAGCGTGCGGGCGGGGCCGGCGGCCTTCTCGGCCCGCAGCACGTCGCGGCCCCAGAAGGCCGGCTTGTCCCAGCCGACCGCCCAGCCCGAGCGGGCCTGCACCGGGGTGATGTCGAGGGAGAGGTCCTGCCCGTGCAGCGGGTACCCCATCTCGGTGCGCAGCGTGTCGCGCGCGGCCAGGCCGCAGGCCCGCAGCTCCTCCGCCTCGCCGGCGGCGAACAGGGCGTCCCACACGGCGAGCGCGTCGTCGGCCGGAACGACCAGCTCGTAGCCGAGTTCGCCGGTGTAGCCGGTGCGGCAGACGGTCAGCTCGACGCCGTTCAGCGTGGCGGCCGAGAAGCTCATGTAGTCGTGCTCGGTGGGCAGGCCGAGCGTGCGCAGCAGCTCCGCCGAGCGCGGCCCCTGGACGGCGAGCACCGCGTACGCCTCGTGCTCGTCGGTGACGACCACGCCCTCGGGGGCGGCGGCGCGCAACCGGCGGACCACCTCGGCGGTGTTCGCCGCGTTCGGCACGAGGAAGACGTGGTCCTCGGCGTAGAGGTAGGCGATGATGTCGTCCACCACGCCGCCGGTGGCGTCGTCGCAGCAGAGCGTGTACTGGGCCTTGCCGGGGGCGATCCGGCCGAGGTCGTTGGACAGGCAGGAGTTGACGAAGTCCGCGGCGCCCGGCCCGGTGATCCGGGCCTTGCCGAGGTGCGAGACGTCGAAGACGCCGACCCCGGTACGCACGGCGGTGTGCTCCTTGAGCACGCCGCCGCCGGCGTACTCGAGCGGCATCTCCCAGCCCCCGAAGGGGGCGAACTTGGCGCCGAGCGCGGTGTGCCGCTCGTGCAGGGGGGAACGGCGCAGCCGGGTCGCGGCGGCGTCGGAGGTCACCTCGGTCATGGGTGCGAACTTACCGGCCGGTGACCGGCTGGTTAGCATCGGCGGGACCCCCCGCCCGCATCCCTCGGGTGCAGGCGGGAACAGCCCGCCTCCAGTCATCGGCGGGACAGCCACGCGTCCGGCGGGTAGGTTCGCCGCCGGAGACCTTCATCGCCGGTACGCGACGCCGCGGCCGGCCCGGCCCGCCCGGAGTAGCTTTCGTGACATCGCCCCGCACCACCCTCAGCCTGGTCGACACCGACCCCGCCGAACTCGCCGTCGACGCGATCGTGATCGGCGTGCACAGCCAGACCACCGAGCAGGAGGCCGGCTCACCCGCCGGCGCCCTGCTGCTGGCCAGCGGCGCGGAGAGCATCGCCGCCGCGTTCGACGGCAAGCTGACCGAGACCCTGGCCCTGCTCGGCGCCACCGGCGGCCCCGGTGAGGTGATCAAGCTGGCCACGCTGGGCACCGTCACCGCTCCGGTGGTCGTCGCCGTCGGGCTCGGCCCCGAGCCGTCGGGCGCCGCCCCCGCCCCGGAGACCCTGCGCCGGGCCGCCGGCGCGGCGGTCCGTGCGCTGGCCGGCGCGCCCCGCGTCGCGCTCGCCCTGCCGCTGCCGGACGACGCCGACGCCCCGGCCGCGCTGCGCGCGGTCAGCGAGGGCGCGCTGCTCGGCGGCTACCGGTTCGCCGGCTACAAGACCACGCCGCAGCCGGCCCGGCGCGAGCCGGTGGCCGAGGTGCTGGTCGCGGTGCCGGACGCGGCCGACGCGACCGCCCAGGCCGAGGTCACCCGCGCCCAGGCGGTGGCCGGCGCGGTGCTGACCAGCCGGGACTGGGTCAACACCGCCCCGAACGAGCTGCGCCCGCCGTCGTTCGCCGAGGCCGTGGCCACCGCCGCCCGGGAGGCCGGGCTCGGCGTGGAGGTGCTCGACGAGGCGGCGCTCGCCGCCGGGGGCTACGGCGGCATCCTCGCCGTCGGCCAGGGCTCGGAGGCCCCGCCGCGGCTGGTGAAGCTGACCTACACCCCGGAGGGTGGCGGCAACGGCAAGCGGGTGGCGCTGGTCGGCAAGGGCATCACCTTCGACACCGGCGGCATCTCGATCAAGCCGGCGCAGGGCATGTGGGAGATGAAGTCCGACATGGCGGGCGCGGCGGCGGTCGGCGCGGCCATGCTGGCCGTGGCGGCGCTCAAGCCGTCGGTCGCCGTCACCGGCTACCTCCCGATGGCGGAGAACATGCCGTCGGGCACCAGCTACCGGCCGGGCGACGTGATCACCATGTACAGCGGCAAGCGGGTCGAGGTGCTCAACACCGACGCCGAGGGCCGGATGATCCTGGCCGACGCCATCGCCCGGGCCTGCGAGGACGGCGCCGACTACCTGTTCGAGACCTCGACGCTGACCGGCGGCCAGGTGATCGCGCTGGGCAAGCGGATCGCCGGCGTGATGGGCACCCCGGAGCTGTGCGAGCGGGTCCGGGCCGCGGGTGACGCGACCGGCGAGCCGGCCTGGCCGATGCCGCTGCCGGACGACGTACGCAAGGGCATGGACTCCGAGGTCGCCGACATCTCGCAGGTCAACGCCGGCATGGACCGGGCCGGCCACATGCTCCAGGGCGGTGTCTTCCTGCGCGAGTTCGTCACCGACGACGTGGCCTGGGCGCACATCGACATCGCGGGCCCGGGCTACCACTCGGGCGAGGCCACCGGTTACTGGACCAAGGGCGGCACCGGCGTCCCGGTACGCACCCTGGTGCACCTGGTCGACGACGTCGCCGCCAACGGCTGACGCGTCCACCGCGCCGCAACGGGGCGCTCCCCTCGCCGGGGGGGCGCCCCGTCGGCGTGTCCGGGTCAGAACAGCTCGGGGCGGCGCTTGCGGCGCTCGTTGTAGTCGCGCATGCGCTGCGGGTAGCCCATGAGCCGGACGTCGTAGATCGGGATGGCCAGCCGGTGGGCGAACCGGCGGGCCTCGTCCGGCCCGCCGACCCGCCGCCGGGTCCACTCGCCGTCGTCGGCGATCAGCATGATCGTGGTCTCGGTGACCGTGGTCCGGGGTTCCAGGTACGCCTCGACTCCCCGCCGGGTGCGGACGAAACTCTCAAGATGGTCCAGATCGGCGCGGTCGGCGACCCGGTCGCGACTCACCGCGCCCGCCTGCTTGCGTCGTCGGAACAGCCCCACCGAACCCACTCCTCCCCCGTCCGTCATCGAAGACGGTGCCAAGCGTACGTGTCGGCGACGTGTCGTTGGGCACCTCACTACGCGCCCCGTCCCCGGTGGTGACAAGATGACCGAGGTGGGGTGTGCCTGTTACTCCGCCGTAACCCCCGATGCAGCGACGCGACCTGGGAGTTGGACGTGAGCGAGCCGAACGACGCAACCTTCGACATCGTCATCCTCGGAGGTGGTAGCGGCGGCTACGCGGCGGCGCTGCGTGCCGCCCAGCTGGACCTGTCCGTCGCCCTGATCGAGAAGGGCAAGCTCGGGGGCACCTGCCTGCACAACGGCTGCATCCCCACGAAGGCGCTGCTGCACGCCGCCGAGATCGCCGACCAGACCCGCGAGTCGGAGCAGTTCGGCGTCAAGGCCGAGCTGGTCGGCATCGACATGGCGGCGGTCAACTCGTACAAGGACGGCGTGATCTCCCGCCTCTACAAGGGCCTCCAGGGCCTGGTGGGCAGCGCCAAGAAGATCACCTTCGTGGCGGGCGCCGGCAAGCTCGTCGGGAAGAACGTCGTCGAGGTCGACGGCAAGCGCTACACCGGCCGGAACATCATCCTGGCCTCCGGCTCGTACGCGAAGAGCCTGCCCGGCCTGGAGATCGACGGCGAGCGGATCATCACGAGCGACCACGCGCTGACCCTGGACCGGGTCCCCTCCTCGGCCATCGTGCTGGGCGGCGGCGTGATCGGCGTCGAGTTCGCCAGCGTCTGGAAGTCCTTCGGCGTGGACGTGACCATCGTCGAGGCGCTGCCCCGCCTGGTCGCGGCCGAGGACGAGGAGTCCTCGAAGGCGCTGGAGCGGGCGTTCCGCAAGCGGAAGATCAACTTCAAGGTCGGCAAGCCGTTCGAGAAGGTCGAGAAGACCGAGAACGGCGTGAAGCTGACCATCCAGGGTGGCGACACCGTCGAGGCGGAGCTGCTGCTGGTCGCCGTCGGCCGTGGCCCGACGACCGCCAACCTCGGCTACGAGGAGCAGGGCGTCAAGATGGACCGCGGCTACGTGCTGACCGACGAGCGGCTGCGCACCAGCGTGCCGAACGTCTACGCGGTCGGCGACATCGTGCCCGGCCTCCAGCTCGCCCACCGCGGCTTCCAGCAGGGCATCTTCGTCGCCGAGGAGATCGCCGGGAAGAACCCGGCCGTGATCGACGAGGCCGGCATCCCGCGGGTCACCTACTGCGACCCGGAGCTGGCGTCGGTCGGCCTCACCGAGGCGAAGGCCAAGGAGCAGTACGGCGCTGACAAGATCAAGACCTACAACTACAACCTGGGCGGCAACGGCAAGAGCCAGATCCTCAAGACCGCCGGCCACGTGAAGCTGGTCCGGGTCGAGGACGGCCCGGTGGTCGGCGTCCACATGGTCGGCGCCCGGGTGGGCGAGCTGATCGGCGAGGCCCAGCTCATCTACAACTGGGAGGCCTACCCGGCCGAGGTGGCGCAGCTCGTGCACGCCCACCCGACGCAGACCGAGGCCCTGGGCGAGGCGCACCTGGCCCTGGCCGGCAAGCCGCTGCACGCGCACGCCTGATCACGACAACCGCGGCGTCCGGCGACGGGCGATGATCCCACCAGGGGAATGAAGGAGTCTGGAGAACATGCCGGTATCGGTCACCATGCCCCGGCTCGGCGAGAGCGTCACCGAGGGCACCGTCACGCGCTGGCTCAAGCAGGAGGGCGACACCGTCGAGGTCGACGAGCCGCTGCTTGAGGTGTCCACCGACAAGGTGGACACCGAGATCCCGTCGCCCGCGGCGGGCGTGCTGAGCCGGATCGTGGTCGGCGAGGACGAGACCGCCGAGGTCGGCAGCGAGCTGGCGGTCATCGCCGGCGAGGGCGAGGAGGCCGGCGGGGCCGCCCCGCAGCAGGAGGCCCCGGCGGAGCAGGCCGAGCAGGCCGCCGCCGAGCCGCAGGCCGAGGCGGAGCAGCCGGCCGTCGAGGAGCCCGCCCCGGCCGCCGCGCCGTCGGGCCAGGGCACCGAGGTCAAGATGCCGGCCCTGGGCGAGAGCGTCACCGAGGGCACGGTGACCCGCTGGCTCAAGCAGGTCGGCGAGACCGTCGAGGTGGACGAGCCGCTGCTGGAGGTGTCCACCGACAAGGTCGACACCGAGATCCCGTCGCCGGTCGCCGGCACGCTGCTGGAGATCAAGGTTCCCGAGGACGAGACCGCCGAGGTCGGTGGCGTCCTGGCGATCGTGGGCGCGGCCGGCGCCGCGCCGGCCCAGGCGAAGCCGGAGCCGAAGCCCGAGCCCAAGGCGGAGGCCAAGCCCGAGCCGAAGCCTGAGCCCAAGCCGGAGCCGAAGGTCGAGGAGCCGACCCCGGGCATGTCCTACAACGAGCCGGCCGCCGAGGCGGAGCAGGCCGCGCAGCCGGCCAAGGTCGAGCAGGCCGCCCAGCCGGCCGCGCCGACCACCACGCCGCAGCGGCCGACCGTCCCGGCCCAGGCCGGTGGCGAGGAGGGCGCCGGCTACGTGACCCCGCTGGTCCGCAAGCTGGCCGCCGAGCACGGGGTGGACCTCTCCTCGGTCAACGGCACCGGCGTCGGCGGGCGCATCCGCAAGCAGGACGTGCTGGAGGCGGCCGAGAAGGCGAAGGCCGCCCAGGCCGCGCCGGCCGCGCAGCCCGCTCCGGCCGCCGCGGCGGCCCCCGCCAAGCCGGCCGCGAAGCCGCAGCCGAGCAGCAAGCGGGGCACCGTCGAGAAGCTGCCCCGGATCCGCAAGGCCATCGCCAACCGGATGCACGAGTCGCTGCACGAGATGGCGCAGCTGACCACGGTGATCGAGGTGGACGTCACCCGGATCGCCAAGCTGCGGGCCCAGGCCAAGGACTCCTTCCTGCAGCGGCACGGCGTGAAGCTGTCCTTCCTGCCGTTCTTCGCCCTGGCCGCCGTCGAGGCGCTCCAGTCCTACCCGATCGTCAACGCCCAGCTGGACCTCGAGGGCGGGACGATCACCTACCCGGACGCGGAGCACCTCGGCATCGCCGTGGACACCGAGCGGGGCCTGCTGGTGCCGGTCATCCACAACGCTGGTGACCTCAACCTGGGCGGCATCGCCAAGCGGGTCGCCGACCTGGCCGAGCGCACCCGGACCAACAAGATCAGCCCGGACGAGCTCGCCGGCGCGACCTTCACGCTGACCAACACCGGCAGCCGGGGCGCGCTCTTCGACACCCCCATCGTGCCGTCGCCGCAGTCGGCGATGCTCGGCACGGGTGCCGTGGTGAAGCGCCCGGTCGTGGTCAACGACCCGGAGCTGGGCGAGGTCGTCGCGGTCCGGTCGATGGTCTACCTGGCCATGTCGTACGACCACCGGCTGATCGACGGCGCGGACGCGGCCCGCTTCCTCGTCGCGGTCAAGGAGCGGCTGGAGGCCGGCAACTTCGAGGCCGAGCTGGGGCTCTGACCGTCTGACGGCACGAGAGGGGGCGCGCGGCATCCGCCGCGCGCCCCCTCCGTCGTTGTCGGGTCAGCCGCGCAGGTGCTCCTCGGACACCTCCCAGAGCCGCTCGGCGGCCTCCGGGTCGCGTGCGTACGGGGCGTAGCCGGTGCGGGTGCCCGGCTGGTTCGGCCCGGCCTCCTGGCAGTCCTCGAAGTACCGGCCGCCGACCCCGGCGACCAGCGGGGAGGCGGCGACCAGCACCGACGTGGCCGCGCCCTGCTCGGTGTCCTTCCAGCTCGGGGAGTCCCCGCCACCGCTCTCGGCGCGCAATCGGGCCAGGTCCTCGTCGCTCACGTAGCGCTGGAGGTTCGTCCGGATCGCGCCCGGCATGAGCGCGTTGGTGTAGATGCCCTCGCCGGCCCAGCGTCGGGTGGCGTCCACCGCGAAGAGCACGTTCGCCGTCTTCGACTGCCCGTACGCCGCCCACGGGTCGTACGGCCGCCGGCGGAAGTGGATGTCGTCGAAGACCACCGGCGAGCGCAGGTGCGCCGAGGAACTGACCGAGACGATCCGGGCGCCGCCCGCGGCGGCCAGGGACCGGAACAGCCCGGTGGCCAGCGCGAAGTGCCCGAGGTGGTTCGTTGCGAACTGCATCTCCCAGCCCTGCTCGGTGCGCATCTCGGGCGAGGCCATGATCCCGGCGTTGTTCACGAGCATGTGCAACGGTCCGTCCCAGGTGCGGACGAAGGTGGCCACCGAAGCGAGGTCGGCCAGGTCGAGCGGGGCGACCAGGACCCGGTCGTTGCCCGTGGTGCCCGTGATGTCGGTGGCGGCGCGCTGCCCGGCCTCGGTGTTGCGGACGGCGAGCGTGACGTCGGCCCCGGCGGCGGCGAGCGCGCGGGCGGTCTCCACGCCGATCCCGGAGGCGCCGCCGGTGACGACGGCCCGCCGGCCGGTCAGGTCGAGGTCACGGACGACCTCGAGGGCGGTGGTCTCGCGGGAGAACGGCGTGCTGACGGGTGTGCTGGCGGTCATGATCCATCCTTCTCGGCGGCGGCCCGTGGTCCACGCGTCTTCCCCGGGCGGCGGCGACGTAACGCGGCTCCGCCACCGCCCGGCCTGGGCAGAATCCGGCCCGCGGCCGGTCGTGCGCTGACAGACTCGGCCGGGTGAGCGGCTTCGGGTGGCGGGGACGCCTCGGGCCGGCCGTGCCGGTGGCGCCCGGGGCCCGGGTGGACCGGTTCGAGGTCTTCTTCGACCTGGTCTTCGTCTTCTCGTTCTTCATCATCACCCGGGCCACCGCGCTCCAGGTCAACGGCGGCGCGCTGCTGCACGCGCTGCTGGTCCTCGCCGTGCTCTGGTGGTCGTGGGTGGTGCACAGCATCGTGGCCACCCGGATCCGGCTCGGCGAGGGCTTCGTGCCGGTCCTCATGACGGTCGGCATGGCGGCCCTGTTCACCTTCGCCCTGTCCCTGCCGAACGCGTTCCGGGATCCGCGCGGCAACGCGGCCGGGCCGATCGTCGCGGCGATCAGCTACATGGTGATCCGGGGCGTGCACCTGCTGCTCTACCTGCACGCCGTGCGGGACAGCCCGAACGAGCGCCGCCAGCTCCTCCGGTTCACCCCCGAACTGGTGGGCAGCACTTTGCTGCTGGGGGTGGCCGCCCTGGTGCCCCCGAGGCTCGACGATCTCGTCTCGTCGGCGGCGGTCCGGGACGGGCTCTGGGCGACCGTGGTGCTGCTCCAGTACTCCACCGGCCTCATCGCGGGCACCTGGGGCTGGGGCGTCGCCTCGGCCGAGCACTGGACCGAGCGCTACGACCTCATCCTGATCATCGCGCTGGGCGAGTCGGTCATCTCGGTCGGCGTCGGCAGCAACCTGCTCGGCCAGCCGCCGACCTGGCCGGCCGTGGCGGCGGCCGTGCTCGGCATCTTCTTCACGGCGGCGCTGTGGTGGGCGCACTACGACATGATCGGGCCGGCCGCCCGGATCGCCCTGCACGCCGCCGAGGACGGCCCCCGCGTCGCCATGGCCCGGGACGCCTACGGGTACTTCTTCCTGCCGATGATCGCCGGCATCATCCTGTTCGCACTCGGCGCGGAGATGATCGTGCACCAGGTCGCCGACCCGCACGTACCGCAGCACCTGCCGGCGCAGAACGCCGGCGTACCGCTGCTGTTCGGCGGGGTGATCTTCTACCTCTGCGGCAACATGCTCTTCCAGCTCCGCACCCTGCGGACCGTGAGCTGGACCCGGGTCGCCGCCGTGCTGCTGCTCGCCGTCAGCATCCCGGTGGCCTCGCACCTGCCCGCGCTGGCCGCCCTCGCGCTGCTGACCGCGATCACCGTCGGCATGGTGGCGGCCGAGGTGGTGGTCTTCGACGAGGGCCGGCGCGCGCTACGGGGGCTCGTCTTCGAGGAACGCACCAGCCACGAGGCCCACGAGGCCGCCTACCGGGCGCGCTGGCACGAGCCGCACGAGCGCGACGAGGGCGAGTGATCCACTCCCCCACCGCGTTCTAGACTGGGGGCCAGCGTCGCGGTGCACCCGGCACGAAGGCCGCCGTGGGCATGGAGACGCGGGACGGCAGGGGACCATGTGCACCCATCCCAACCACCGAGCGGACGGCTGACCGCGCTCGGCACCCAGTTGATCGAGATCCACCACTGGCTCCGCGAGGAGCTGGCCCGGCTCCGCGCGAGCCTCGACGCCCCCGGCGGCGGCACCGCCGCACTGACCCGGGAACTGCGGGCGCACTGCGCCGGGTTCTGCGCCGCGCTGGACCGCCACCACACCGGCGAGGACGGCGGCGCGTTCCAGGCCCTGGCCGAGCAGGCGCCCGAGCTGGGCCCGGTGCTCGCCGAGCTCCGCGCGGACCACCGGGTCGTCGCCGACCTGCTGCGCCGGATCGACGCCCTGCTCGCCGGCGCGGCCGACGGCCGGACCGTCCGCGCCGAGCTGGACGGGCTCGCGGCGCTGCTGGAGTCGCACTTCGGCTACGAGGAGCGGAAGATCGTCGCCGCGTTGAACCGGCTGGCCGGCGACCCCGTGGAACTGCTCGGCGTCACGCCACCCGGCAACGGGGACCTTCTCGAACGGACGGAGACCGCATGACCATCGACACCGTCGACGCCGCCGCGGCCGGCACCTGGCAGCTCGGCGACCGCACCGTCAACCGGATCGGCTTCGGCGCGATGCGGCTGACCGCGAACGCGGACGGCAGCCCCAGCGACCGGGAGCGGGCGGTGACGGTGCTGCGCCGGGCGGTCGAGCTCGGCGTCAACCACATCGACACCGCGGCGTTCTACTTCTCGCCGCTGCGCTCGGCCAACGAGCTGATCAACCGGGCGCTGTCGCCGTACCCGGAGGACCTCACCATCGTCACGAAGGTCGGGCCGGGCAAGGACCCGTCCGGCCGGTGGCTGCCCATGGCCCGGCCGGACCAGCTCCGCGGCCAGGTCGAGGAGAACCTGCGCCAGCTCGGCCGGGACCACCTCGACGTGGTGAACCTCCGGGTGTACGGCCCGGAGCCGCTGGCCGAGCACTTCGGCGCGCTCGCCGAGCTGCGCGACGCCGGCCTGATCCGGCACCTCGGCGTCTCGGCCGTGACGCCGGGCCAGGTCGCCGAGGCGCGCGCCATCGCCCCCGTGGTCTGCGTGCAGAACTCATGGAGCCTGGGCTACCGCCGGAGCAACGACGCGCTGATCCGGGACTGCGCCGCGCACGGTACGGCGTTCGTGCCGTTCTTCGCGCTCGCCACCAGCGGGCGGGAGGCCGGGGCGAGCGGCGAGGAGCACGACGAGGTGCGCGCCGTGGCCCGGGAGCACGGCGTGACTCCGGCGCAGGTGCGGCTGGCCTGGACGCTGCACCAGGGGCCGAACGTGCTCGCCATCCCGGGCACCGGCAACCCGGCGCACCTGGAGGAGAACGTCGCCGCCGGCGCCCTGCGGCTCACCGACGACGACCTGTCCCGCCTGGCCGCCGTGCACGAGACCGCCTGAACGGAAGGGGCCCCTGTTCAGGGGCCTCTTCTCACCTCCGGCCGCGTTCGGCCGTCGGCAGAATCGGCCCGCGGGGGCTGGTCGGGGCCGCGGTGCTGCGGCGATGCTGGGCCGATGGCGATCTTCTCCGTGCAGGCCCGGCCGACCGACGCGACGAGCTGGACCGGGCTGGCCCGGCGGGTCGAGGCGGCCGGCTTCGACGCGCTGCTGGCCGCCGACCACCCCGGTCACGGCGCATCGCCGTTCGTGGCGCTCGCCGCCGCGGCGGCGGTGACCTCGACGCTCGGCCTCGGCTCGTACGTCTCGAACGCCGGCGTGCGGGAACCGATCCTGCTCGCCACCGACGTGGCCACGCTGGACGTGGTCTCCGGCGGCCGGGCCCGGCTCGGCCTCGGCGCCGGGCACACCCCCGCCGAGTGGCGGGCCGTCGGCCGCGAGCGCCCCGACGTGGCCGGACGGGTCCGCCGCTGCGTCGCGGTCGCCGAGGCCGTGCGGGCCCTGCTCGCGGGCGACGAGGTCACCGTGGACACCGCCGAACTGGCCGCCCACGCGGCGCGGCTCACCGAGCTGCGGCCGGTCCAGGACCGGGTGCCGCTCACCATGGGTACGGCCAACTCGACGCTGCTGCGCTGGGCCGGCGCGCACGCCGACGTGGTCGGCCTGACCGGCTTCGGGCGTACCCTCGCCGACGGCCACGCCCACGACGTGCGGTGGGGGGCCGAGCAGATCGAGGCGCAGTTGGCCCACGTGGCGGCCGGCGCGGCGGGCCGGGACGAGCCACCCGCGCTGGAGGCCCTGGTCCAGCAGGTCACCGTCACCGACGACGCCGAGGCGGCCGCAGCGTCGATCGCCGCCGACACCGGGCTGACCGTCGCCGACCTGCTCGCGACCCCGTTCGTGCTGATCGGCACCGCCGACGAGATCGTCGCGGCCGTCGCGGAGCACCGGCGCCGCTGGGGGATCACCCGCTTCGTGGTACGCAGGGACGCCGTCGACGCCTTGGCGACGCTGCTCCCCCGCCTGGCCGCCATCACTTGATCACTCCTGTGATGCCGGTCCCAGCCGGGCCGGTCACCAGTCGCCGCCGTGCCTGCTAGGAATACCGGATGGCAGACCTCTCCGCTCGGACGGCCGCGGAGGAACTCGCCCAGTCGGTCGTGGACATCATCGGCGCGGCAGTCCGGTCGGTGATCCTGCACGGATCGCTCGCGGCCGGCGGCTTCCGACCCGGTCGCAGCGACATCGACGTGCTCGTTGTCGCCGATGGCGCACTGTCCGACCCACAGATCGACGCCATGGTGTGCCGGGTGGGCCGCACGCCACTCGGGACCGCGGCGGGCATCGACCTGCACGTCGTGACGGCCGATGTCGCCAGCGTGCCGACTCGGACGCCACCGCTGGAGCTGCACGTCGGTCGGTACGAGCGATCATCCATCGGTGTCGAAGTCGAACGCGGCGTGATTGCCGCCCCCGACCTCCCCACGGAGCTGTCGATGGCTCGCGCCGACGGGCACGCTCTCCGCGGCACCCGGCCGCATGACGTGATCGCGCCCGTACCGACGGCGTGGATCAACGAGCGCGGCCGGCACTGGCTGGCGACCTGGCGATCGCGCATCGGCGACGCGGAACACGGCGCCCTCATGGTCCTCACCGCCTGCCGGATCTGGCGCTTCGCGCTGGAGGGTGTGCACTGTGCCAAGGGGCAGGCCGCGCGGTGGGCGCTCGACCGGGATCCGTCGCTGAGCGCGGTCCGGCAGGCGCTTCACCAGTACGAGTCCGATCCTGCGGCACCGATCGACGGGGACGGGATAGCCCATGTGCTCGACAGCGTGCTGCGCGAGACCTCCCGGGGCGCGGTGAACACGCACTCCTAGCGGTCGGACCTGCCTGGCGCGTCCGGCAACTGCTCGGCGACGAACACGCCGACCCCGTGGACGCCTTCCACCCAACCCTGCATCTGCAGGACGAGGATCGCCTGACGCACGACGGTCTGCGACACGCCGTGCTCCTCTTTCAGCTGCGCGGTCGACGGCAGCTTCTCCCCTGGCGCCAGCTCGCCCGACTCAATCCGCTCACGGACGTAGTCGGCCAGCTGCGCCCACTTCGCCTTGGCGGGCATCCACACTCCCAGGTCTGCACCGCCATTCGACCATGAACTACTAGGCACAACAAGTAAGGAGAGCTTCGCCCTTGCTTTATACAACATGATGTGCAAAGCTCTCGATGACCAGCTTCCAGGTCTGCAAACCGCGAGCTGGTCGTTCCGTAGAACCACCCGGCCGACCACTCCCCCGGTAGTCGGCCGGGTGCCACCCCCTGCCTGCGGCCTAGCGCCGACGGCCCGTGAGCAGGCCCGGGACGGGTGCCGGGCTCCGGCCGACCACGCGCACACGGCCGTCCCCGCCCGTCTCGGCGCCGCACCCCGACAGGAGAGGCGGAGCAGCGTGCGGTCAGTGGTCGGCCAACCGGTGGATGCGATGGAGAAGGTGCTCGGCGAGTTGCCGGTGCCGTGGTTCGTCACGGTGGAGGACGTCAAGCTCGCCATCCGGGCGATGCTGGTGCGCGTACCCGATCGGGGGCGCTGACGGTGTGGCCGCCGGTGGTGAGCGTCGCGCACCTGCCGCTGCGGCCGCTCTGGCTCTGCCGGGCCTGCGCCGCACCCTGGCCCTGTGCGCCGGCCCGACTCGCCCTGACCCGGGAGTACGCCGAGGACCGCGTGGCGCTGCTCATCTACCTCGGCGGGATGCTGCACGACGCGGCCGGGCAACTGCACACGCTGCACCCCGACGACGGGCCGGAGCCGGGACAACTCTTCAGGCGCTTCCTCGGCTGGGCGATCCCCCGTCGCATCCACGGGACGGCCTGCAGGCCCGTCCCCGACGATCCGCGTTGACCGAGCCCGTGTCAGCCACGGAGCGTCGAACGCGCGTACGATCCGGACGATGATCGATGAACGGTTCGCGCTCCCGGCCACCGTGGACGAACGGACGCTGCTGGAGGCCTTCCTGGACTTCCAGCGTGCAGCCCTGGTCCGCAAGTGCGCCGGGCTCACCGACGCCCAGCTGCGGCTGCGGCCGGTGCCCTCCTCCGGCCTGTCGCTCATCGGCCTGGTCCGGCACCTCGCCACCGTGGAGCGGTGGTATTTCCAGGCGGTGCTCGCCGGCGCCTTTCCCGGCGACCTCTTCGACCTCACCGACGACCCGGAGGCCCCGTTCACCGACGTCGCCGCGGCCACGGGTGCGGAGACCTTCGCGCTCTGGCGGGCGGAGGTGGCCGTCGCGCGACGGCTCACCGCCGAGCGCCCGCTGGACGCGGCCGGCCGCCAGCCCGTCACCGGCGCCACCTACTCGCTGCGCTGGATCCTCGCCCACATGATCGACGAGTACGCCCGCCACCTCGGGCACGCCGACATCCTGCGCGAGGCGATCGACGGCCAGACCGGGGAGTGAACATCTCCGCACGCCGGTAGCGCCGGGAAGGTCGGCGGGCAAGAGCCGCGAACGACGAGTGAGTGATTTCGCTCAACGCATCCGGATCGCCATCCGTATCCGAAGATATGGACATGCGGATCCTCATGGCCGGAGTGTCCGGCTTCCTCGGCACCCGACTGGTCGACCGGCTCACCACCGACGGGCACCAGGTCACCCGCCTGGTCCGCCGCGCGCCGCGCACCCCCGACGAGCGGCAGTGGAACCCCTCCGCCGCCCAGCTCGACCCGCAGGTCGTGGCCGACGCCGACGCGGTGGTCAACCTGGCCGGCGCCGGGGTGGGCGACAAGCGCTGGAACGACGCGTACAAGGGTCTGATCCGGTCGAGCCGGGTGGACAGCACCACCACGCTCGCGATCACCATCGCCGGGCTGCCCGCCGCCGACCGGCCCGCGGTGCTGGTCAACGCCTCCGCCGTCGGCTGGTACGGCAACACCGGCGACCGGACCGTCGAGGAGGACGCGCCGGCCGGCGAGGGCTTCCTGGCGGACGTCTGCCGGGTCTGGGAGGCGGCCACCCGGCCGGCCGAGGACGCCGGGACCCGGGTGGTGCGGCTGCGCACCGGGCTGCCGCTGCACCGCGACGGCGGCATGCTCAAGCCGCAGCTGCTGCCCTTCCGGCTGGGTGTCGGCGGCAAGCTGGGCAACGGCCGGCAGTGGCTGCCGTGGATCTCGCTGTACGACTGGCTGGACGCGGTGGCCTTCCTGCTGGCCCGCGACGACCTCGCCGGGCCGGTCAACGTGGTCGGCCCGGCGCCGGTCACCAACGCCGAGTTCACCCGGGAGCTGGCCCGCCAACTGCACCGGCCGGCGATCATGCCGATCCCCGCGCTGGCCCTGAAGGTCGCCCTCGGCGGCTTCGCCCACGAGGCGCTCACCAGCACCCGGGTCCTTCCCGGCGTGCTCGGCAAGGCCGGCTTCGCCTGGACCCACCCGGACCTGCCGGGCGCGCTGCGCGCCGCCCTCGCCGGGTGAGCCGGCGAGGGCGACGGCACGGTCAGCAGCCGATCACCCAGTAGGCGGGGCCCGTCTGCTTGAGGGTGCTCGTGTAGAAGGTGTTGTAGAGGCCCATCCGCTGGTTGCTGCCCAGCGCGTAGGCGTAGCCGCCGGACTGGTAGGCGCGGCCCGCCGTGACGTGCGCGTAGTTGCTGGCGGTCACGCAGACCGGCGCGGTGGTCGGGGTCGGGCTCGGGGTCGGCGACGCGGTCGCCGTCGGGGTCGGGGTGCCGCCACCCCCGTTGAGCCCGAAGAACAGCGCGTCCCGGTAGGTCGAGCAGATCGTGTCGAGGAAGTACGCCCCGGCGGTGCCGCACTGGTCGGCCGCCGAACCGGGGTCGACCGGCGTGCCGTGGCCCATGCCGGAGACCCGGTAGAGCCGCACCTGGTCGCTGCCGTAGACCTCCAGGCTGGTGCCGCCCGGCAACGAGGCGGTGCTGGTCGGGGTCTGCGAGACGCCCAGCACGTTGGTCCACTGGTCCCGCGACTCGGCGGCGTTCAGCGGCGCGACGGTGGTGTCCGAGGTGCCGTGCCAGACGGCCACCCGGGGGCGCTTGCCGGTGTAGCCGGCGTACGCGTTGCGAACGAGGTCGCCCCACTGCGCCGGGGTCTTGTCGACGCCCGGGTTCATGCAGCTGAAGGCGTTGGTCGTGCTCGTGGCGCAGCGGTACGGGATGCCGGCGATGACGGAGCCGGCGGCGAAGACGTCCGGGTAGGTGGCGAGCATGACGGCGCTCATCGCCGCGCCGGCCGACAGGCCGCTGACGTAGACCCGGCTGCCGTCGACGGAATAGTTGGCCTTGGCGTAGTCGACCATCTGCTTGATCGACAGCGCCTCGCCCTGGCCCCGGGCGGTGTCCCCGGTCTCGAACCAGTTGAAGCAGGAGTTGGCGTTGTTGGCCGAGGGCTGCTGCGGCACGATCAGCGCGAACTTCCACTGGTCGGCGTACTTCTGCCAGCCGGAGTTGGTGAAGTAGGTCGAGGCGTTCTGGGTGCAGCCGTGTAGCAGCACCACGGCCGGGGCGTTGGCCGGCAGGCCGTCGGGGCGGTAGGCGTACATGGCCAGGTTGCCGGGGTTCGAGCCGAAGCCGGTCACCTGGGTGAGCGCGGCGGCCTGCGCGGGCAGGGCGGCGACGAGGACGGCGGCCGCGGCCAGCACGACCCCGGCCGCCACCCCGGCCAGGCGGGTGAGAAGGGATGAGGAGCGGCGCACGGCGACCTCCTGACGGCGAATTGTGAACTGGGTCACCTTCGAGTTGCCGCGACGTTACGTCCGCGTTTCACGCTCCCGGAATGGCCGCCGTTCACACATTCATGACCGCCGAAGTGTGCGGGAGGCTTCGGGCCACCCGGGTTTCGTGTCTGACCGGCGTGTCCAGGTCCGGTTGGTAACGTCCGCTGCGTGCCGTTCTCCCCGTCCCCGGTCACCGGCCCGTCGACCGCCGCCCGGAACCGGCGTGCCGACCTCGTGCTGGTGCTCGCCGCGGTGGCCCTCGCCATCTGGGTGACGAGCGGGATGTGGCGGGACCCGAACACCCGCACGATCACCGTGAACTCCAGCGACCAGGCCCTCTTCGAGTGGCTGCTGGCCTTCGGCGGGCACGCCGTGACCCACGGGGAGAACCCGTTCTTCACCCACCTGATCAACGTCCCGGACGGGGTGAACCTGGCGGTCAACACCTCGATCACCGCGTACGCGGTGGTCTTCGCGCCGCTGACGTACCTCATCGGGCCGCCGGCGACGTTCCTGGTGATCCTCACGCTCAACCTCGCGGCCACCGCGGTGGCCTGGTACTGGCTGCTCAGCCGGCACCTGGTCACCAGCCGGCTGGCCGCCGGGGTCGGTGCCCTCTTCATCGCCTACTGCCCGGCCATGGTGTCGCACGCCAACGCGCACCTGAACTGGACGGCCGGCTGGCTGGTGCCGCTGCTCGTCTGGGGCGTGTTCCGGCTGCGCCGCCCCGGGCGCGCGATCGCCGGCGGGGTCGTGCTCGGCGTGCTGGTGGCGCTCGCCTTCTCGATCGCCGCCGAGGGGCTGTTCTTCACGGCCCTGGCGCTCGCCCTGTTCCTGCTGGTGTGGGCGCTGCACAAGGTCCGCCGGGACGAGGTGCGGGCCGCGCTGCCGAGCTTCCTGCGCGGGCTCGGGGTCACCGCGCTCGTGTCCGGGGTGCTGCTGGCGTACCCGCTGTGGCTGCACTTCGCCGGGCCGCAGCGGTTCCACGGCACCGGCTTCGACCCGATGATCCACTCCGAGGACATCGCCGCCTTCGGCTCGTACCCGCGGCGGTCGCTGGCCGGCTGGGCCGGGCTCGGCACCTCCCTCGCGCCCAACCCGACCGAGGAGAACTCCTTCTTCGGCATCCCCCTGCTGCTGCTCGCCGTGGCCTGCTTCGTCCTGCTCTGGCGGCGCGCCGACCGGGCGTTCCGAGCCACGCTCACCGCGCTCGGGGTGACCGCGCTGGTCTTCGCGGTGCTGTCCTGGGGGCCCACGGCCAAGTGGAACGGCCGGCGCACCGGCCAGCTGCTGCCGTTCGGGGTGCTGGACAACCTGCCGGTGATCAACGCGGCACTGCCCTCCCGGCTCGCTCTGGTGGTGGCCCCGGTGATCGGGCTGCTGCTGGCGTACGCCGTGGACACGCTGCGCGCCCGGCCGCCCCGGCACCGCTCCACCGAGCTGGTCTGGGCGCTCGGCTTCGCCGCCGCCCTGCTGCCACTGCTGCCCACCCCGCTGCTCACCCACGTCCGGGAGCCGGTGCCGGCGTTCATCACCACCGGCGCCTGGCAGCGCTACGTCTCCCCCGGCGGGGTGCTCACCCCGCTGCCGCTGACCGTGGACATCTATCCGGACGGCCAGCGCTGGCAGGCGTACGCCCTGGCACACCGGCAGGGCGAGTTCCGCATCCCGGCCGGCTTCTTCCTCGGCCCCGGCGGGCCGGACGGCCGGGGCCGGATCGGGCCGGTGCCGCGCACGTTCAGCGCGCTCGTGGACCAGGCCGGGCGGACCGGGCTGGTGCCGATCATCACCGACGGCAGCATCCGGGAGGCCCGCGCCGACCTGCGCTACTGGGGCGTCGAGACGGTGGTGCTGGCCGACCGGGTGCACGGGGCGAAGTTCGACGTCGACGAGGAGGCGGTGCGCCGTACCGCCACCGCCCTGCTCGGCCCGCCCGAACGGGTCGAGGACGTCTGGGTCTGGCGGGTGCCGCCTGCCTGACCTGGCCCGGGGTGGCACGGGACCACCGGAAGCCGGACGACGACGTCTAATGGTGCGCGTGATGTCCCTCCGGATCGGTCGACGGGCCGCCCTGCGCGCAGCCCTGTCGATCCTCGCCGCCGCGGCACTGGCTTCCGGCTCGTTCGCCGCGGCGGCCGCGGCCGCCGCTTCCGACCCGGCGCCGGCCCGGGTCTACGACCCGTGGCTCTGGCAGGCGACGGTCGGTCAGCGTCCCGCCGGCCCAGCCTCGGTGGTCTTCTTCACCTCGAACACCCGCTACTTCGAGTCGACCGGCGTGCTGGTGGGGCGCGACGGCGCCTACCGGCTGATCCCGCTGCAGGTCGGTGAGGATCACGGGCTGCTATCTCCGGACGGGCGGCACTATGTGCGGCCCCACCGAGGGGTGCTGGTCGACCTGACCACCGGTGCGGAAGACCGCACCCACCGGCCGGGCATCCGCGCGCTGGCCTGGTCACCGGACGGCAGGACGCTGCTCGGCACGCGGGACAACGACGACGCGGTGATCACGTACGGGCCGGACAACCAGCAGCTCAACGACCCCGCGAAGCCGGACGACCTGCTCGTGGTCGACCCGTACGACGGTGCGGAGCGGGTGCTCGCGGCCGGCACGTTCGCCAGTCACACCACCGGGGCCTGGTCACCGGACGGCAGCCTGGTGGTGGTCGCCGGCCCGACCGATCCGGCTGTCGAGCGGCAGCGGCTGACGGTCACCGATGCGGCAAGGGGCGGTGTGCGCTGGCAGCGCGACCTCGACGAACGCCACCTGCTCGCCGGGCGGGGCGCCTGGAGCCCCGACGGCGCGCGGATCGCGCTGCTCGCCTTCGACGGCTGCGCCGGCCCGGCATGCACCCTCGAGGAGGCGGCCGCCCGGTCCTGGCGGCTCGAGTTCCTCGATGCCGCGACCGGTCAACCGCTCGGCACCTCCGTCCCGGTCGATGGCTGGGCGACCGAGCTGGTCGGTTGGCGCAACGGCGAAGCGGTGCTGAACCGGCTGTCGCGGGAGACCACCTTCGAGGACCGGCACGCGTCGCTCGTCGCCGTGGCGGCGGGCGGCCGTGAGCAGGTGCTGGTGACGGGACCCCCGGGCGTCTCCGGCTTCGACGTGCCGGCGGACCTGCTGGCCGACGCCGTCTTCGCCGGCTCCGCCCCGCGGCCCTCCCCGTGGGCGGCTCCGTGGTGGCTCTACCCCGTGGTCGCCCTGCCGGCTCTGCTGCTCGCCGTCCTGCTCGCACGCGCTCTGCTCCGTCGCCGGGAGCGACGAGCCTCACCGGGCTGAGGCCGTCGGGCACGACTAGGCTGGACGGGTGAGCGTGACGACTTCCGGGCTGACCGCCGTCCGTGCCGGCCTGCTGGACTACCAGGCCGCGTGGGACGAGCAGCGCCGGCTCCACGAGGCCGTGGTGGCCGGCGAGCGGGGCGACACCGTGCTGCTGCTGGAGCACCCCAGCGTCTACACCGCCGGCAAGCGGACCGAGCCGTGGGACCGGCCGATGGACGGCACCCCGGTGATCGACGTGGACCGCGGCGGCAAGATCACCTGGCACGGCCCGGGGCAGCTGGTCGGTTACCCCATCGTCAAGCTGCCCGACCCCGTCGACGTGGTGGCCTACGTCCGGCGCACCGAGGAGCTGCTGATCGACGTCTGCGCCGAGTTCGGGCTGGCCGCGGGCCGGGTCGAGGGGCGCAGCGGCGTCTGGGTGCCGGAGGACGACCGGGGGCCGGCCCGCAAGGTGGCCGCCATCGGCATCCGGGTGGCCCGGGGCGTGACCCTGCACGGCTTCTCCATCAACTGCGACTGCGACCTCGGTCACTTCGACCGGATCGTGCCGTGCGGCATCCGCGACGCCGGCGTCACCTCGCTCACCGCCGAGCTGGGCCGCACCATCACGGTCGCCGACGTGCTGCCGGTGGTCGAGCGGCACCTGCCCACCCTGGTCACGGTCCAGGACTGACCGGGTGCGGATCGATCTCGTCACCCTGGTCGTCGCCGACTACGACCCGGCCATCGCCTTCTTCACCGAGGTGCTCGGCTTCGAGCTGACCGAGGACACGCCGTCCCTGACCAACGACGGCCGCCCGAAGCGCTGGGTGGTGGTCCGCCCGCCGGGCGGCGGCACCGGGCTGCTGCTGGCCCGCGCCGACGGCGAGCGGCAGGCGGCCGCGGTGGGCGACCAGACCCACGGCCGGGTCGGCTTCTTCCTCCAGGTCGACGACTTCGACGCCACCTACCGGCGGATGGTCGAGGCGAAGGTCGAGTTCGTGAAGCCCCCGCGCACCGAACCGTACGGGCGGGTCGCCGTCTTCCGCGACCTCGCCGGCAACCCCTGGGACCTGCTCGGTCCCGCCTGACGAGGAGAGGACCCCGATGACCGACGTGATGTCGACCCAGCAGCGGATCGCCGAGGAGCTGCGGGTGCCGGCGACCTTCGACGCCGCCGAGGAGATCGAGCGCCGCGTCGTCTTCCTCGCCGACCGCCTGGTCGACACCGGTCTGACCACGCTGGTCCTGGGCATCAGCGGCGGCGTCGACTCCACCACGGCCGGCCGGCTCTGCCAGCTCGCGGCGGAACGGGCCCGCGCCGCCGGACACCCGGCCGTCTTCGTCGCCATGCGCCTGCCGTACGGGGTGCAGGCCGACGAGCACCACGCCCAGGCGGCGCTGGCGTTCATCCGCCCGGACCGGGTGCTCACGGTCGACGTCAAGCCGGCCGCGGACGCCGCCCTGGCCGCGCTGGTCGCCGGCGGGCTGACCTTCCGCGACGCCGCCCAGCAGGACTTCGTGCTCGGCAACGTCAAGGCGCGGCAGCGCATGATCGCCCAGTACGCGGTGGCCGGCGCCGAGGGCGGGCTGGTGGTCGGCACCGACCACGCGGCCGAGGCGGTCACCGGCTTCTTCACCAAGCACGGCGACGGCGCGGCCGACCTGATCCCGCTGACCGGGCTGACCAAGCGGCGGGTGCGCGCGCTGGCCGCCGCGCTCGGCGCACCCGCCGAGCTGGTCGGCAAGGCGCCCACGGCCGACCTGGAGAGCCTGGCCCCGGGCAAGCTCGACGAGGACGCGCTCGGCCTGGCCTACGCGCACATCGACGACTACCTGGAGGGCCGGCCGGTGCCGGCCGAGGTGGAGGCCGCGCTGGTGGCCCGCTACCGCGCCACCGAGCACAAGCGCCAGCTCCCGGTCGCGCCCTAGGTCGGACCAGCGCCGTCGTGCGGGCCGGCGGCGAACCGAGCCCGCAGCCACGGCTCGCAGAGCACGATCGCGCCGCCGACGATCCCGCCGATCACCGTCTCCACGCCCCGGTCGTAGAGCAGCTGCCCGGCCGGCCGGGCCACCGCGAGCTGGCCCATGAGCAGGGCCATCGGCGTGATGAACAGCAGCGCCAGCCCGTAGTTGCGGCCCACCAGCAGCTCGGTGACGATCTGCAGCACCGCGACCACCAGCACGACGGCGTACGGCGACAGCGCGGGAGCGAGCAGCGCCGCGCTGGTGAGCAGCCCGAGCAGCGTGCCGAGGATCCGGTGCGCGGCGCGGACCAGCTGGGCCGTGACCCCCACCGCGCTGAGCGGGGCGACGGCCGCCACCATGGCCCAGTACGGGTGGCCGATCCCGACGGCGGTCGCCACGCCCCCGGCCACCACCACGGCCAGGGCGTAGCGCACCGGCTGCCAGGTCCACACGTGCGCGAGGCGGGCCGGCCGGCTCCGCTGCCGCCGCAGCACGCTGCCCACGTTGCCGACCAGCAGCGAGAACAGCGCGCTGGCCCCGGCCAGCGCGGCGGCGACCGGCACGTCCGACACCGCGTGCGGCGCCGAGGCGACCGCGCCGAACGCGAACACCAGGAACAGCGGGCCCGGCGGGTGCCAGTCCTGGGCGGCGGCCAGCACCGCGCCCAGCGCCGCGACGCCCGCGGCCACCGGCACCGCGACCCACGCCCGGGACGGCAGCGAGCCGACCAGCACGCCGAGGACGACCGTCCCGGTGAGGGCCGCCCCGGCGCTGGCCTGCATGACGGCCCGGGACAGGTGCACGTGGTTGCGGCCGTAGAGCGAGGTGAACGCCCCGAAGACCGCGTACACGGACCAGCCCGGCCGGCCGGCGGCGAGCACCGCGAGCAGCGGCACGAGGACGCTGATCCCGGCCCGCAGCGCGACCCGGTGCGCGCCGGCCGCCGGCCGGACGTGCAGCAGGCCGCGCAGCGTCGCCCGTACCTGCTCACCCATGCCGCCCCTCACCTTCCGGCCGCCGCCGCGACGCGGGGTACCCGGATCGCGGCGGCGTGATCCCCGGTCAGGGCGTGAGGCGGTGCAGGTCCCGGGGGAAGGCGGTCACCTCCCGCACGTTGGCCGCGCCGGTGAGCCGGGCCACGAAGCGTTCCAGCCCGATGGCGAAGCCCCCGTGCGGCGGCATGCCGTGCCGGAACGCGTCCACGTACCCGGCGTACGGCTCCACGGGCTCGCCGCGGGCCGCCAGGGCGGCCAGGTAGTCCTCGTGGCGGTGCAGCCGCTGCCCGCCGGTGACCAGCTCCATCCCCCGGAACAGCAGGTCGAAGCCGTTGGAGTACGCGGGCCGGGCCGGGTCCGGGTGGGTGTAGAACGGCCGCTTCGCCATCGGGTACCCGGTCACGAAGAGGAAGTCCGAGCCGTGCTCGCGCAGCGCCCACTCCCCCAGCGCCCGCTCGTGCGCCGGGGCGAGGTCCGGCTCGTCGGCCGGCGCTCCGGCGATCTTCAGCGCCTCGGTGAAGTGCACGGCCGGGATCTCGGCGGGCACCTCCGGCAGGGCCAGGCCCAGGGTGGCGAGCGCCCCGTCGGCCCGCCCCGCGACCTCGGCCAGCATCCCGGCCAGCGTCTCCCGCAGCACGGCCATCACGTCCCGGTGGTCGGTGACGAAGCCCAGCTCGACGTCGAGCGAGGTGTACTGGGCCAGGTGCCGGACCGTGTCGTGCGGCTCGGCCCGGAACACCGGCCCGACCTCGTAGACCCGCTCGAAGACGCCGACCATGAGCTGCTTGTAGAACTGCGGCGACTGGGCCAGGTACGCGGGCCGGCCGAACCAGTCCAGCGCGAACACGTTCGCCCCGCTCTCGGTGGACGACGCCACCACCTTCGGGGTGTGGACCTCCACGAACCCGCGGGCGTCCAGGGCGGCCCGGAAGCCGGCCACGGCCGCCGCCGAGATCCGCAGCGCGGCGGCGCGGGCCGGGTGGCGCAGCGCGGTCGGCGCGTGGTCGAGCTGGGTGGGCAGGGTGGCGGTGAGCACCGGCCGGTACAGGTCGAACGGCGGCGGGACGGCGGGCGGGCCGAGCGGTCGTACCGCCGGCTCGGCCAGCTCGACCCCGGCGGGCGCGGTGGCGTTCGCGACCACCGTGCCGGTGACCTCGACGACGGTCTCCTCGGGCAGCGACTCGACGGCCGCGCGCACGGCGGCGTCGGTGACCACCACCTGGGCCAGGCCCGCGGCGTCCCGGACGATCAGGAAGGCCACCGACTTGAGCAGCCGGCGGCGGTGCACCCAGCCGGCGATCCGCACGGTCGCGCCGACGTGGTGGGTGAGCTGGGAGGACAGGATGCGTTGCACGGCGGTTACCTCCTCGATCAATCGCAACGCGATCCCCGGGAGGTGTGGGCGAGCGGGAAACCTCGCGGTGCCACCACACCTTCGCCCCGCGCGTGGCGGGGCCTCGTTCGGTCGCCTTTTCACCGGGGCCAGCCGGGCGGGTTCTACTGGGCGCGGACGCCGTTCTTCCCGCAGCTCGGGAGGGTCTTCGCGGCCCGGCGCCAGACCGCCTTCCAGCAACCGGCGGCTCTCTGCGCTGGCGGGTCGGGTCGCTACTCGGCTCCGTCGCAGCTCTGCCGGGCACGCTAGCACCCTTCCGCGGCTCTTGTGACGGGGATTTCTGGTGGCTCGTGTCCGGTGTCACATCGTTCGGGGCGTGACGCCGGTCGCCCGACGTTCATCGACGGCCGCCGACCGGCGTAGGCTCGGTTTCGTGACGATCGAGCACTCCGCGCCGACGACTGAGCAGGCAGCGCCCACCGCGACGGTTGCACCCGAGGGGCGGCGCATGCTGCGGATCGAGGCGCGCAACGCCGAGACGCCGATCGAGCGCAAGCCGCCGTGGATCAAGGTCAAGGCCAAGATGGGCCCGGAGTACACCCAGCTGCGCGGGCTCGTCTCGCGCGAGGGGCTGCACACCGTCTGCCAGGAGGCCGGCTGCCCCAACATCTACGAGTGCTGGGAGGACCGGGAGGCCACCTTCCTCATCGGTGGCGACCAGTGCACCCGGCGCTGCGACTTCTGCCAGATCGACACGGGCAAGCCCGCCGAGTTCGACGCCGACGAGCCCCGCCGCGTCGCCGAGTCGGTCGCCGCCATGGGCCTGCGCTACGCCACCATCACCGGCGTGGCCCGCGACGACCTGCCCGACGGCGGCGCCTGGCTCTACGCCGAGACGGTCCGGCAGATCCACGCCCTGCAGTCCGGCTGCGGCGTCGAGCTGCTGATCCCCGACTTCAACGCGGTGCCCGAGCAGCTCGCCGAGGTCTTCGGGTCCCGGCCCGAGGTGCTCGCGCACAACGTGGAGACCGTGCCGCGGATCTTCAAGCGGATCCGCCCGGCGTTCCGCTACGAGCGTTCCCTCGACGTGATCCGCCAGGCGCGCGCCGACGGCCTGGTCACCAAGAGCAACCTGATCCTCGGCATGGGCGAGGAGCGGGCCGAGGTCTCCCAGGCACTGCGCGACCTGCACGAGGCCGGCTGCGAGCTGATCACCATCACGCAGTACCTGCGCCCCTCCCCCCGGCACCACCCGGTCACCCGCTGGGTCAAGCCGGAGGAGTTCGTCGAGCTGCGCGAGGAGGCCGAGGAGATCGGCTTCGCCGGCGTGATGAGCGGCCCGCTGGTCCGCTCGTCGTACCGGGCCGGACGGCTCTACCAGCAGGCGCTCGCTGCCCGCGACGAGGTCGTGGCCGCCGGCTGAGGCCGGCCGTCCACCGCGTCACCCACCGCCGGCCGCCCGCCGGATGCCATGATCCCAGGGATGACCGCCGGGGTACGCCAGCAGCCACGCGAGGCCACCCGCCCGCGTACGCCCCGGCGTACCCGGCTGCCGGCGCTGCTCGCCCTGCTGGTCGGGGTCGCCGGGGTCGGCTACCGGCTGGCGCTGCTGCTCGCCGACGTGCCGCCCGGCAACAGCGACGAGGCGACCATGGGGCTGGCCGCCCTGCACATCGCCCGCGGTGAGGACTTCCCCGTCTGGTTCTACGGGCAGGCCTACATGGGCACGCTCGAGGCGTACCTGGCCGCGCCGCTGGTCGCCCTGTCCGGGCCGTCGGTGCTGGTCCTGCGGCTGCCCACCCTCGCCCTGTACGCCCTCTTCCTCGCCCTGTCCTGGCAGCTCACCCGCCGGCTCGGCGGCGACCGCTGGTACGCCCTGCTGGTCGTCGCCGTGCTCGCGCTCGGCTCCGACCGGGTGATCAAGAACCAGCTCATCGCCGGCGGCGGCTACCCGGAGCTGAACCCGGCCGGGGTGGCGCTGGCGCTGCTCACTGTGAGGCTGTGCGCGGGCGGCTCGCGGGGGCTCCCCCGCCGGGCGTCCGCGGGCGGCCCGGCGGCGCGCCTGCCCCGTCCGGCGGACGCGGACAGGCCGGCTGCCGCGGGCGGGTCAGCGGCGCCGTTGTCCCCCTGGGCGGCCTGGGGGCTCGTCTCCGGGGTGCTGCTCTGGGTCGATCCGCTGATCCTGCCGTTCGTGCTGGCGCTCGGCGCCGTGCTGGTGGGGTGGCGCCGGCGAGAGCTGGTCGGGCGGGCCGGGGCGGTCCTGGCGGGAGGCCTGCTGCTGGGCGCGGCGCCGATGCTGCTGGACAGTCTCCGGCACGGCCGCAACCCGCTCGCCGCCGTGCTGACCGCCAGCGGGGCCGATGCGGCGGCGAGCTGGGGCGAGCGCCTGTACGGCGGGCTGGTGCTCGGGCCGCCGCTTGCCCTGGGCTTCTGCTCCCCCGGCCGCTGTGCCGGGTGGCAGCTCTGGTGGGCGCCGACGTTCCTCGCCCTGCTGCTGCTGGCGGCGATCACCGCCTGGCACACCCTCCGCCGAGCGGTCCCGCCCGCGTCGCCCGCGTCGCCCGCGCCGCCAGGGCGGTCCGCAGATCTTGGAGAGTTTCCGTTCGCTGCGAACGACAAGTCTCCAAGATCTGGCGATGGTCCCGCTGAGGTGCCGGGCGGGCGGGTCTCGGCGGCGGTGCGGCTGGCGCTGCTCGCCGCGGCGGCGGCGGTGCTGGCGGCGTATGCGCTGAGCACCGCGGCCGGGCGGGCCCCGATGGAGAGCGCCCGCTACCTGTCGATCCTCGCGGTCGCCATGCCCGCCCTGCTCTGGCCCCTCTGGTCCGCCGCCCGCCGGGCCGGCCTGTGGCCCCGCCCCGCCGAGCCGCCCCACCACCCCGGCGAGCCGGCGGAATCCCACCGATCCGGCCACCACCTCGGCGAGCTGGCGGGATCCGACCGGCCTGGAGACCGCCACCTCGGCGATCCGGAGTCGATCAGCCGGACCGCGGGCGGCCGGAAGCGCATCCGGGCGGCCGGGGTGGCGGCGGTCGCGGTGCTGGCGGGGATGCTGGGCACCGGGGTGGTCGCCACGGCGGGGGCGGTCGGGACCGTGCCTGCCACCCACGCGGAGGCCGAGCGACACCGGATGCTCGTCGACGCCCTCGGTGACCTGAACCTGCGCCACGTCCGCGCCGGCTACTGGACCTGCAACCGGCTCGCCTTCGCCAGCGGCGAGGAGGTGCGCTGCGCGGTGGTCGACGACGAGCTGCGCCCCGGGTTCGACCGGCTGCCCGGATACCGGCGGGCGGTGGACGCCGACCCGGGCGCGGGCTGGGTGGCCCCGCCCGGGTCGCCGCTGGCCGCCCGGCTGGACCGCCGGCTCGGGCCCGGCCCGGACGGGCTCCGGGTGGTCGACGTCCCGGGCTGGCGGATCTACCTGCCCCGCCGCTGAGCCGGCGTGGCGGGCGGCGCCAGGTCGAGCAGCCCGAGACGGTGGGCCAGCGCGGCAGCCTCCACCCGGTTGGTCACGTCCAGCTTGGCGATGATCCGGGACACGTGCACGCTCGCCGTCTTCGGCGAGATGAAGAGTCGCTCGGCGATCCGGCTGTTGCTGTGCCCCTCGGCCACCAGCCGGAGCACCTCCTGCTCGCGGCTGGTGAGCAGGTCCGGCCCGGGCCGGCCGGTGCCGCGCAGCCCGACCCGGCGGGCCAGGGTGGCGGCCTGCTCGCCCAGCGGGGTGGCGCCCAGCCGGGTGGCGATGTCGGCGGCCTCGCGGACGGCGTCGGCGACCTCGTCCCGCTCGCCGGCCGCCGCGGCGGCCTCGGCCAGCGCGAGCAGCGCCCGGCCCAGCGGGTACGGCTGCCCGACCGCCCGCCACCGCGCCACCGCCGCCCGCCACGCGGGCAGCGCCGCACCGTCCCGACCGGCCGGGGCGCCCTGCCGCTGAACCGGTGCGACGGGAGCGCCGCCACCCGCACCAAGGTCGGACGCGGGACCACCGCCGGAGACAAGACCGCCACCAGAGACGGGACCACCACCGGAAGCAGGGCCACCGCCGGAGGCAGGGCCCGGCCCGACGCCCGTGAGGATCGCCGTGACCTGGGCGGCGTGGGCCTCCTCCGCCGGGTAGCGGACGGGCAGCTCGGCGGCCACCGCGGACGCCTCGGCGGCCAGCCCGGCGTCGCCGACCAGTGCGGCGGCGCGGGCCACCGCGCTGAGCACCGGCCAGGCCTCCCGCGGCAGGTCGACCAGGCGCTCGTCGGCCAGGGCGGCCCGGCTCGCGGCGAGCGCGGCCACCTTGTCGTCCGCCGCCAGGGCGGCCTCGATGCGCAGCTCGCGCAGGGGCAGCCGGTGGTTCGGCCAGAGGTAGGGCCGGGCCAGGAAGGCCAGCGCCCGCCCGACCAGCTCGTCGGCGGCGGGATGCGCCCGGGCCAGCCGCAGCCCCGCCCGGAGCTGGAGCCAGTGCAGCCCGGAGACGCCCGGCGGGTCGATCCGGGCGGCCTCCGCGCAGGCCACGTCGGCCTCGTCCCAGCGGCCCAGCGCGATGAGCGCCTCGGCCCGGTTCGACAGCAGGTACGCCCCGGTCGAGCGGCTGATCCCCACCCGGCGCGCCTCGCTCACCCCGGCCGCGGCGGCCTCCTCGCTCTCGGCGTACCGGCCCAGCTCGTAGAGCACGTCGGAGAGGTAGACCAGGGCGCTCACCAGCGCCGGGGCGTTGCCGGTGGCCCGGGCGAGGGCCTCGGCCCGGCGCAGCTCGGACAGCCCCAGGTCAGGGGCCTTGTCGGTGCGGCAGAGCAGGGCGATGCGGGTGGGCAGCAGGGCCACGTCCTCGCCGACCGCCTCGGCCGCCGCCATCGCCTCGTCGGCCACCGAGGCGGCCTGCTCGGGGTCGATCTTGACCAGGTGCGCCGCGATGTCGGCGAGCAGCCGCACCCGCTCCGGCGTGTCCGGCACCCCGGCCGCCAGCCGGTACGCCTCGCGTACCTCGGCGGTGCCGTCGCTCTTGCCGAGCAGGGCGAGGTGCCGGCCGCGCCGATAGAGCAGGCCGGCGGCGCGCAGCGGCTCGGCTTCGGTGTCCACCTCGGCCAGCCCGGCCCGGGTCAGGGTGAGCGCCCGGTTGTAGTCCCCGGCCGTGGTGGCCGCGGCCAGGGTCTCCTCCAGCACCCGCAGGTGATCCATGCCGAGACGCTCGGCGGCGTCGGGCACCAGCTCCCACAGTTCGAGGACCCGTTCCAGCAGCCGGCTCTGCTCGGCGTATGCGTAGCGGTCGGCCGCGGCAGCGGCGGCGGTCCGGGCGGCGAGGAGGGCGCGGGGGTGGTCGTGTGCCGCGTACCAGTGGTGGGCGATCTCGGCCGGGGCGCGGCCGGCGGCCACCAGGTGCGGCTGGGCCTCGATGGCGGCGGCGTACCGGGCGTGCAGCCGGGCGTGCTCGCCCGGGAGCAGGTCGTCGTGTACGGCCTCGCGGACCAGCGCGTGCCGGAACTCGTAGTCGCCGTCCGGGTCGGCCACCACGAGCTGGCCGGCCACGGCTGCGCGCAACGCGTCCTCCAGCTCGGCCTCCGGCAGCCCGGCCACCTCGGCGAGGAGCTGGTGGGCGAAGCGGGTGCCACCGGCGGCGGCGATCCGCAGCACCCGCTGGGCCGGCTCGGGCAGCCGGTCCACGCGCGCCAGCAGCAGGTCGCGCAGCGTCTCGGGCAGCACGGCGCAGCCGACGGGGTCGCCGGCGGCGGCCAGCTCCTCGATGAAGAAGGGGTTGCCCTGGGTACGCCCGTGCACGTCGTCGACGGCCCGGGGCGCCGGCTCGACGCCGAGCAGGTCGGCGAGGACGGCCGCGGTGCCGTCCCGGTCCAGCCGGCCCAGCTCGACCCGGTCCACGCCCCGGGCCCGGTCCAGCTCGGCGAGGAAGGGCCGCAGCGGGTGGCCACGGTGCAGCTCGTCGGTGCGGTAGGTGCAGACCAGCAGCAGGCGGGTCGCCCGGGCGGCCCGGACCAGGAAGCCGATCAGGTCCCGGGTGGAGCGGTCGGCCCAGTGCAGGTCCTCGATCAACAGCACCAGCGGCCGCTCCTCGGCGAGCCGCCGGAACAGGTCGGCGACCAGGTCGAACAGGTAGCCGCGCGGGGTGTCGGAGACGGGCAGCCCGGCCGGTGCGGCGGCCCCCGCCGGCACCCGGGCCAGCTCGGGAAGCAGCCGGGCGAACTCCGCCTCGTAGCCGCCGAAGGCCGCCGGGCCGTCGTGGCGCAGCACGTCGCGCAGCGCGGCGGCGAACGGCGCGAAGGGCAGGCCGGCCTCGCCGAGTTCCAGGCACTGGCCGATGAGCAGCCGCGCGCCGGTCGCGGAGGCGTGCGCGCCGAACTCCTCCAGCAGCCGGGTCTTGCCGACCCCGGCCTCGCCGCCCACCAGCACGGTCGCCGGGTCCCCGGCCCGGGCCCGGCCGAGCGCCTCGCGCAGCCCGGTCAGCTCGGACTGGCGGCCCACGAGGACGGTGCTGGCGGCGCGTGCGGTCACGCCGTCGAGCATGCCATGACGCGCACCCGCTCCGGCCCGGCCGACCGGCCCGATCCCCGCCGGCCCGGCCGCCCCCGTGACGGCCGGACCATTTCCATCGGAGCTCCCGGTGGAGGCGGCCGGGTCGGTGCCCCTGAGGTCCAACCCGGCCGCATCGGACGAGGTGACGGTGGGCTGCGGCGCGGGCAGCGCCGGGGCGGTCACCGGCGGGTGTCGGAGACGCGGGCGGCGTGCTGCCGGCGGCCCAGCCAGCCGCGCGGGTGCCGGCGGGGCAGGGACCGGGCGAGCCGGTCCCGGGCCGCGTCGGCCTGCAGCTCGGAGGCGTGGCTGCGGTGGATGCTGAGGAGCAGGTCTGCGTCGTTGCCGAACATCTTGGTTCTCCTGTCGTGCGGTGTCTGTCGCTGTCGACACTGACTTTCCGCGCGAAGGTGCCCCCGGGGCATGGGTACGCTGCCTGATCTTCGGCCGCTCCCCCTCCTTACCCGGGGGCCTCAGGGGGCCGGCGGCGACGTAAGGTACTCAGCCGCGCGGCTAGGGGCGGCCACGGATCAACAGGCTGCGCGCCGACCACTAGACTCTGCGGCATGGCAAAGCCCCAGGAGAAGGTCTCGTTCGGCCAGCGGCTGAAGCAGATCGGGATGGTGTTCCAGTTCACCGCCAAGCAGGACCGGTGGTTCGCGCCACTGACGGCGGCGGCGGTGCTGATTCCGCTCGCGCTCACCGTGGTGGCGGTGCTCCTCTGGGGTTGGATCTGGCTGCCGATCGGCATCCTGTTCATCCTGCTCGCCGTGCTGATCGTGCTCAACCTGCGGTCCAACAAGGCGATGATGAACGCCGCCGAGGGGCAGCCCGGCGCGGCAGCCCAGATCATGGAGAGCATGCGGGGCGACTGGCGGGTCACCCCGGCGGTCAGCTCCACCACACAGATGGACATGGTGCACCTCGTGATCGGCCGGCCGGGGGTGATCCTGCTGGCCGAGGGCAATCCGCAGCGGGTGCGCGGCCTGCTCGGCCAGGAGAAGCGCCGGCTCGCCAAGGTGATCGGTTCCGCCCCGCTGCACGACTACGTGATCGGGCAGGGCGAGGGCGAGCTGCCGATCCGCAAGCTGCGGATGACGCTGATGCGGCTGCCCCGCAGCCTCGCCCCGAAGGACGTCAACGCCCTCGACAAGCGGCTCAAGGCGCTCACCGCCCGCCCGCAGATGCCCAAGGGCGCGATCCCGAAGAACATGCGGCCGCCGCGGGGCGCGTTCCGCCAGACCCGGGGTCGCTGACCCCCGTCGTACGCGAGAAGGAGCCGGCCCCGCGCGGGGCCGGCTCCTTCGTCGTGGGTGCCCGGGTCAGCGGCGAGCGGGGCGGGGGGCGTCGGCGATGACCGACCCGGTGAGGCGGTCGTGCAGGCCGCGCCGGTGCCCGTCCATGATCAGCGCGGGGACGACGAGGGCCAGCAGCACGCCGCGCAGCAGCGCCCGGACCAGCCCGATCCGGCCCCCGTCGGCCCAGGACAGGCAGCGGATCCGGGTGATGTACATGCCGGGGGTCTGGGTGAAGAGGCCGAGGAAGAAGCCGTACTCCAGGATCAGCACCAGGACCGGCGCCCAGCCGTCCCGGACCGGGTCGGCGAAGAGGTTGGCGATCAGCAGGCAGAGCACCCAGTCGATGAGCAGGGCGCCGAAGCGGCGGCCGATGCTCGGGGGCGTGAAGGTCGGGTCCGCGGCGGGCGGCACCGGCGCGGCGGCGGTATCGGTCACAGCGGCCAGGGTAGCCAGCGACCGGCGCCGGACTGCCCGGGTACGCCGGTCGGCACGGAGCGGGAAACGGGACCAAAGACCCAAACAGCGCCAGACGGGAGGCGCTGAGCGGCCGGGATGACGCTCCGCGAGGGACGTAACACGGCGGAAACAGAGGAGACACGACCGGGCAACCCCGCGGCCATAGCGTCGCCAGGTAGACAGCGACCGGAGTGGACCCGCCAGGAGGACCTGTGTTCGCCAATCCCGAGGAACTGCTGCGTTACCTCACCAACGAGGACGTGAAGTTCGTCGACGTTCGTTTCTGTGACCTGCCCGGCGTGATGCAGCACTTCAACCTGCCGGTCGAGTCGGTCGACGACAGCCTGTTCACCGACGGCCTCGCGTTCGACGGTTCGTCGATCCGCGGTTTCCAGGCGATCCACGAGTCGGACATGCTGCTGCTGCCGGACGTGGCGAGCGCGTTCATCGACCCGTTCCGGGCGCAGAAGACCCTCGCGCTGAACTTCTTCATCCACGACCCGTTCACCCGTGAGGCGTACTCGCGGGACCCGCGGAACGTGGCGAAGAAGGCTGAGGCGTTCCTGGCGGCGAGCGGCATCGCCGACACCGCCTACTTCGGCGCGGAGGCGGAGTTCTACATCTTCGACTCGATCCGTCACGAAACCTCCGCGCACCAGTCGTTCTACTACATCGACTCGATCGAAGGCGCCTGGAACAGCGGCCGCGAGGAGCAGGGCGGGAACCGGGGTTACAAGACCGCCTACAAGGGCGGCTACTTCCCGGTGCCGCCGGTGGACCACTACGCCGACCTGCGTGACAGCATCGTGCGTCGCCTCGTCGACACCGGCTTCACCGTCGAGCGGTCGCACCACGAGGTCGGCACCGCCGGCCAGTCGGAGATCAACTACAAGTTCTCCACCCTGCTGCACTCCGCCGACCAGCTCCAACTGTTCAAGTACATCGTCAAGAACGAAGCGTGGGCCAACGGCAAGACCGCCACGTTCATGCCCAAGCCGCTGTTCGGCGACAACGGCTCCGGCATGCACACCCACCAGAGCCTCTGGCTCAACGGCGAACCGCTGTTCTACGACGAGACCGGCTACGCCGGCCTGTCCGACACCGCCCGCTGGTACATCGGCGGTCTGCTGCACCACGCCCCGTCGCTGCTGGCCTTCACCAACCCCACGGTGAACTCCTACCGCCGGCTCGTGCCCGGCTTCGAGGCCCCGGTGAACCTGGTGTACTCGCAGCGCAACCGCTCCGCGTGCACCCGTATCCCCGTCACCGGCAGCAACCCGAAGGCCAAGCGGGTCGAGTTCCGGGTGCCGGACCCGTCCAGCAACCCGTACCTCGCCTTCTCGGCGATGATGATGGCCGGTCTGGACGGCATCAAGAACAAGATCGAGCCGCCGGCGCCGATCGACAAGGACCTCTACGACCTGCCCCCGGAGGAATGGGGCGACGTCAAGCAGGTGCCGGGCTCGCTGCCGGAGGTGCTCGACGCGCTCGAGGCCGACCACGACTACCTGCTCGACGGCGGCGTGTTCACGCCGGACCTGATCTCCACCTGGGTGTCGTGGAAGCGGGCCAACGAGGTCGACCCGGTGCGTCTGCGCCCGACCCCGCACGAGTTCGCCATGTACTTCGACTGCTGAGCTGACAACCCTCTGACCGGGGGTTCATGCGCCCTGCGCCCCCTGGGTTCATCCGACGGGCCGTCGATCGCCGCGTACGAGCGATCGACGGCCCGTCGTGCTCGGTCTGCCGGGCAGCCGCCGTCCTGGCCGTGCGTGGCAGGCCTCAGCCGGCGGTTTTGGCGATGATGCCGGCCATCTCGTCCTGACTGAAGGCCCGCATGGTCGTGGTACGGACGTTGCCCGCCCCGCCCAGCTGCAGGAGCGCCGCAGCGGCGGTCTCCTCGTCGGGTGCCTCGACGACGGCCACGAGGTCGTACGGACCGACGGTCCACTGAAGGTTCACGAGCTTCGCCCCGACCTTCTGGGTCGCTGCGGCGAAGGCATCGGCGCGCTTCGGGGTGTCCTTGTAGGCGCGGATCCCCTGATCGGTCCAGTTCAGCAGGGCGATATACGTCGGCATGGCCCTTCACCTCCACGAAGAGATCTCATCGTAAGGCTAATTCTGGGCAAAACGGTCTGAATCTGCCCAGCGCCCGCCACCAGGGTCGCGGCCGGGCCCGCTCCGCGACAGCGGGGCCGGCCCGGCCGGTGCGCGTACCCCTCAGCGGGCGAGCAGCGCGTCCAGCTTGGTGAAGGAGCTGCCCCAGCCCTGCTCGGCGCCGGACCGCATCTCCGGTGCGAACGGGCCCTGGCGCAGCACCAGCCGGGTCCGATCGCCGGGCTCGGCGTGGAACTCCATCCGCAGCGTGAACCGGGTGCCGTCGGGCACGCCCGGCACGCCGTGCGCCTCCTCGTAGCCCACCAGCAGCTCGTGCTCCACCACCTCGGCAAACGTGCCGTCGGCCGGCGAGGTCATCGCCGGGTCCTCGTCGTTGACCATCACGAACCGCTGGTGGCCGCCGACCCGGACGTCCATGTCGACGGTGTCCCGCGGCACGGACCAGCCGACCGGGGCGAACCACTCGGCGAACTGGTCCGGGTCGGTGAACGCGCGCCAGACCAGCTCCCGCGGGGCGTCGAAGACCCGGGTCATGACGAGTTCCTGGGTCGCCTGCGTGTCGGTCATGCTGCTGTCCTCTCTCATCGGTCGTTCCGTTCGGTCTGCGCCTGGATCCGCCTGAGGTGCGCGTCGAGCCGGTCGAAGTTGGCGTCCCAGAACTGCCGGTAGCGCTCCATCCAGGCCGTCGCCTCGCGCAGCGGCTCCGGGTTGAGGCTGCTGGACCGCCACTGCGCGCTCCGGCTCCGGGTGATCAACCCGGCGTGCTCCAGCACCTTCAGGTGCCGGGAGATCGCCGGCAGGCTGATCGCGAACGGCTCGGCGAGCTCCGAGACGGTGGCGTCCCCTTCCGCAAGCCGGGCGAGGATCCCCCGGCGGGTCGGGTCGGCCAGCGCCGCGAAGATGACGCTGAGTCGATCCTCGGCCATTGCTTAACCACCTCGTTAATTAACGGATGCGTTAAACATAGAGGCCGGGTGGGGCGGCGTCAACCAATTCGGGAAAGTTCAGCGGGTGCGGCGGGCGCGGACCGCGGCCGCCACGACGGCCAGCACGAGCGCGGTCATCAGGATCGCCCCCGGCGCCTTGGTGAAGCGGGCCAGGTTGGTGCCGTCCGGCAGGGTGAGCAGCGCGGCCACCGCGCAGGGCGCCACGAACCACACCGTCCGCGCCACGGCGACGGTCGCCACCGCGAGCAGCGCGAGGGGCCAGGTCGCGTACCAGGGGTGGAAGACCGGGGCGAGCAGCACGGTGGCGGCCAGCGCCAGGCCGGCCCCTGCCAGGGCCACGCGCGGCCGGGCGGCAGCCAGCAGGGCCGCCCTATGCCGGACGTCGCCCAGCCGGCGCAACGCCGTCCACGACCGCCACCAGAGCAGGACCAGCAGCACGGCGAGCACAGCGAGCGCCACCGCCCGGACCACCGGTACGGCTCCCGGGTCCCGGCCGGCCAGGGCGCCCGCGTAGTCGACCACCAGACCGACCGCGGTCGGTGGGGAGGTCCACTGCTCGGAGTCGCCGCTGCGGGCCAGGCCGCGTACCCAACCCACGCCCAGGCCGGTGGCCAGGCTCGTGAGCACCAGCGTGGCCAGCACTCCCCCGGCCAGCCAGCCGCCGTCGCGCAGCAGCGCCCGCCACGTGTGGCGGCCGAGTACGGCGGCCAGCGCCGCGAACGGCAGCACCACCACGGCGACCGCCTTCACCGCCACCGCCAGCCCGAGCAGTACGCCGGCCGCGACCAGCGCCCGCGGCCGGCCGGGCCGGCGGACCAGCACCAGCAGACCGAACAGCAGCAGCCCGAGCCCCACGGCGTCGTTGTGCGCACCGGCCACCAGGTGCACCCCGACCAGCGGGCACGCCAGCGCCAGCCAGGCCGCCCGGCGGGTCGGCACCCCGGCGGCCCGGGCCAGCCCGGGCAGGCAGAGCGCGGCCAGCAGCACCCCGGCCAGGGCCACCACCCGCAGCAGCGCGATCGCGCCCGTCAGGCCGCCCCCGAGCAGCACGGCCAGGCCGGCGAGCAGCACGAAGAACGGCCCGTACGGCGCCGGGGTGTCCCGCCAGATCGGCGACACGCTCTCCGCCCACGGGCAGCCCGCCGCCGCCACACCGACCCGGTAGGGGTCGACGCCCTGCGTCCAGGACCAGCCCTGGCAGGCGTACGAGTAGACGTCCCGGCTGCCCAGCGGCGGCGCGGCCAGCAGCGGGACCAGCCAGAGCCCGGCGGTCAGGTACGCCCACCGGCCCGACGGCGCGCCCCACCGCAGGGACCACCACGCCCCGACCAGCAGCACCGTGCCGGCCAGCCAGCAGCCGAGCACCGCGGGCCCGTGCGGGGCGCGCCAGGCGGCGCCGAGGCTCGTCACGGCGGGGGTGTCGGGCAGCGCGCCGCCGAGCCAGCCGGCCACGGTCAACAGCACCGCCCCGGCGAGTCCGGCGTACCGGGCGAGCGCCGGCGCCACCGGCCGGACCGGTCCGTCGGGCAGCGCGCCGGGCTCGCTCACCGGCACCTCTCTCAGTCGGCTCCTCGGTCGGCGGGGACCGGCCGGCGGGCCGCCCGAGCCGAACGTACCAACCGGACCACCACCACGATCACCAACAGCGTCATGAGGGGCGCGCCCGGCATCTTGCTCCACCGGGGCAGGCCGGTGCCGTCGGCCAGGACCAGGAACGCCGACACCAGCGCCACCAGCGCGAACCACCCGGTCCGGCGGGCGGTGGCGGCGAGCACGGTGAGGGGCCACATCCAGTACCAGGGGTGGAACAGCGGCGACAGCGCGACCGTCGCGGTCAGCGCCAGGCCGGCGTGCCAGAAGGGCTCCCCGCGGCGCAACGCCCGGAACCAGAGCCAGACCAGCACCCCCACCAGCACCACCACGGCGATCCCCCGGGTGACCGGCAGCGCGTCGATGTGCGCCCCGAAGATCGCCGCGACGTACCCGGCGGTCTGCCCGACCGCGGTGGGCGGCGAGGTCCAGGCCACGACGAGGCCGCCCTGTTCGAGGCCGCTGATGAAGCCGAAGTTGAGGCCCGCCGCGAGGGTCACGGTGACCACGGTGGCCACCGCCGCGCCGACCACCCATGCGCCGTCGCGGACCAGCGACCGGATCCGGTACGGCCCGACGACCGCGGCCAGCGCGGCGAACGGCACCACGACCAGCGCGGTGACCTTGACGGCGGCGGCCAGGCCCAGCAGCAGCCCCCCGGCGAGCAGCGGCAGCGGCCGGCCGGGCCGGGCCGCCACCACGGCCAGCCCGGCGACGAGCAGGCCCACCATGAGCGCGTCGTTGTGCGCCCCGGAGACCAGGTGCACGGGCACCAGCGGGCAGGCCAGCGCGAGCCAGAGCGCCCGCTGCGGCGGCACCCCGCAGCGGCGGGCCAGCACCGGCAGGGCCCAGGCGGTCAGCGCCACCCCGGCCACCGCGAGCAGCCGGAACAGCGCCACGCTGCCGGCCAGCGACCCGGCCGCCGACACCACGGCACCGGAGAGCACCACGAACAGCGGCCCGTACGGCGCCGGGGTGTCCCGCCAGATGTAGGAGATGGTGTCCAGCCAGGGGCAGGGCAACGCCGACACGCCCTGCTCGTAGGGGTTGATCCCGGCCGAGTAGCTGGCACCCTGGCAGGCGTAGGCGTAGGCGTCCCGGCTGCCCAGCGGCGGGGTGAACAGCATCGGCAGCAGCCAGAGCGCGACCGTCACGAGCACCCAGCGGGTCGACGGCGCGCTGTCGCGCAGCGACCACCAGGCCCCGGCCAGCAGGGCGGTGCCGACCAGCCAGAGACCGATGATCAAGGGCCCGTTCGGGCCCTGCCAGATGCTGACCGGGGTGGGGCGCAGGTCTCCGTGCGGCAGCGCGCCGCCGAGGTAGGCGGCCACGGCGAGCAGCACCGAGCCCGCCAGGCCGATCCAGCGCGAGAGGTGGTGAGGCACGCCGGACATGCTGCCAGTACGGTGGGTCGCGATCAGGAGGTGGGCATGCGGGGCGGTCGGGTGGTGGCGGTGTCCGCCGCGTCCGCGCTGGTCCTCGCCGTGCTGTATCTCACCCTGCCGGCCACCGGCTCGGACCTGTCCGCCCAGGTGGCCCGGGCCGGGTTCTTCGCCGCGCACGGGCCCGCCCTGGTCGACCTGCGCTGGTACGGCGGGGTCCACCCGTGGGGCTACAGCCTGGTCTCACCACCGCTCATGGCCCTGCTCGGGGTCCGCCCCACCGGCGCCCTCACCCTGCTCGCCTCGGCCACCGCGTTCGCCGCCCTGCTGGTGCGGACCCGGGTGCCCCGGCCGCTGCTGGGCAGCCTCGTCGGTGTGCTCACGATCGCCGGCAACCTGGTCTCCGGCCGGGTCACGTACGCCCTCGGGGTCACCTTCGGCCTGGCCGCGCTGCTGGCGCTGACGCTGCCCGCCGGCGCCGCCGGCCGCGCCCGGTGGTGGCGTCCCGTGCTGGCCGGGCTGGCCGCCCTGCTCGCCTCGGCGGCCAGCCCGGTGGCCGGGCTCTTCGTCGGCCTGGCCGGCGCCGCGCTGCTGCTCACCCGCCGGTACGCCGACGGCCTGCTGCTGGCCGTGCCGGCCGCCGCGCCCCTGGCCGTGACCGGGCTGCTCTTCGGCGAGGGCGGCTGGATGAACATCAGCCGCACCGACACCGTGCACGCCGTGGTGACCAGCCTGCTGGTGGCCGCGCTGGTGGCCTACCGGCCGGTGCGGGTCGGCGCGCTGCTGTCGGCGGCCGGGGTGCTGGCCGCCGCGCTCCTGCACACCCCGGTCGGTCTGAACGCCACCCGCCTCGTGGTGATGTTCGCGCTGCCCGTGCTGGCCGCCACGGCCACGCTCCCCCGCCGGCTGGCCGCCCGCCGGCTAGCTGCCCGCCGCGCCGGACACAACCCCGCCGGCCCGACGGGCGACCCGAGGCCGACGGACGAGCCGAGAGCGACGGACGAGCCGAGAGCGACGGACGAGCCGAGGCCGACACGACGGCGGCGGACCGTGGCGGCGGTGGCGCTGGCCGCGCTGCTGGCGGCGGTCTGCGTGTGGCAGCCGCCCGTGGTCACCGCGGACCTGGCCAGCGCGGACGACCCCACGGCCGATGCGGGGTACGTCGCGCCGCTGCGCGCCGAGCTGGAGCGGCGCGGGCTCACCGGGCGGGTGGAGGTGCCGCCGACCCGCAACTACTGGGAGGCCGCGCACCTCGGCGAGGTGCCGCTGGCCCGGGGCTGGCTGCGCCAGGCCGACATCGCCCGCAACCCGCTCTTCTTCACCACCGTTCCCGGCGCGTCCGGCACCGGCGTCCCACTGACCGCCGACACCTACCGCGCCTGGCTGACGGAGAACGCGGTGCAGTACGTCGCCGTGCCCGACGTCGAACTGTCCTGGGTGGGCCGGCCGGAGGCGGACCTGGTCCGGACCGGCCTGCCGTATCTCACCGAGGTCTGGTCGGCCCCGCACTGGCGGCTCTACGCGGTGGCCGACCCGGCCCCGCTGGTCGGCCCCCCGGGCGAGCTGGTCCGCCAGGACGCCGCCACGGTGACCTTCCGCGCCCCCGGCCCCGGCCGGGTGCCCCTACGGGTACGCCACGACCGCTGGCTGTCCGTCTCCGGCGGCGCCACCCTCGCCCCCGACGGCGACTGGACGACCGTGACGGTGCCGCATGCGGGCACCTACACCGTCGGCAGCTGACCCGGCCCGGCCACCCGCACCCGTGCCCACACCGCGCGGCGGCACATTCGATCCGGCGACCGATCGTCGCCACGTGGCCGCCACAACCGCGACGCCAGGACCGACCACGGCCAAGCCGCCCGGCCGCACATCCCACCCGTCGCCTGACCGGGCATGGAGGCCGTGAGCCGCTACAAACTTGATGACGTTGGATGAGTCGACAGCTCCGGCCGCCGCACGGGGCGCGGGTGATCCGTCTACGTCATCAAGTTCCCAGGTGCCGGCGAGGCACCGGACGACAACCCGACCGGACTCTGGGGGAGCCGCTTTCGAGCTGATGTCGCCGCCGACTCAGCGGCCCCTACCCGTGAGGCCGGGAGGCCGGCCCGGGTAGCTACCGCGCCTGAGTCGTCGCCAGTAGTGCGAGCTGAGGTCGTTGCCGACTCAGCGCGATCCCAACCCCTTGCGACCACGAGGGCACCCTGGGCGGCTGCCGCGGCGAGTCGTTCCCGGCAGCTCGAACGAGGTCGCTGCCTACCCAGCGCGACCCCTACCCCTAGACGCCGGGACGCCCGCTCCGGGTAGCTGCCGCAGCTGGATCGTTTCCCGCCAGTTCGAGCTGAAGTCGCCGCCGACTCGGCCCGACCGCAACTCCCTGGCGCGAGGCCAACCCCCGGACGGCTGCCACGGCTGAGTCGTTCCCGGCAGCTCGAACGGAGGTCGCCGCCGACCCAGCCCCACGCCGCCTCTCGGGCCCGGCAGGCCGCCCGCGTGACGGCCGCCGTTGAGTCGTTCTCGACATCAGCTCGACAGGCGCGAGCGAGAGGTGGACCGACCACGGCCCGGGACAGCGTCAGGCCAGGTCCAAGGCTCGGCGCCCCGGGCGGCGGACCGACGGTCAGGACGGGGCGTCGAGGACCCGTTCCATGGCGGCTCGGGCGCGGCGGCCGGTGCGCAGGTACTCGTCGAGGAACTCGCCCGGGTCGTCGCCGCCGAGCAGCCGCACCACGCCGGCCAGTTCCACGCCGTGCCGGGGCAGTTGGTCACCGGCCCGGCCGCGCACCAGCATCAGCGCGTTGCGGACCTGGGCGGCCAGCGTCCAGCCGGCCGCCATCTCCGCGGCGTCCTCCGGGTCGACCAGCCCGGCGTCCCGGGCCGCGGTGAGCGCGGCGAGGGTGCCCGTGCCGCGCAGCTCAGGCAGCCGGCCGGCGTGCCGGAGCTGGAGCAGCTGCACCGCCCACTCCACGTCGGCGAGCCCGCCCCGCCCCAGCTTCGTGTGGGTGGCCGGGTCGGCGCCGCGGGGCAGCCGCTCGGTCTCCACGCGCGCCTTGATCCGGCGGATCTCCACCACCTGCTCGCGGGTCAGGCCGTCGGCCGGATGGCGCACCGGCTCGATCATCGCCTCGAACTCGGCGCCCAGGTCGGCGTCGCCGCAGACGAACCGGGCCCGCAGCAGCGCCTGCGCCTCCCACACCTTCGACCAGCGGGCGTAGTACTGCGCGTACGCGGCGAGGCTGCGCACCAGCGGGCCCTGCCGGCCCTCGGGGCGCAGATCGGCGTCGACCCCGAGCGGCGGGTCGGGTGCGGGCGCGGAGAGCAGCCGACGCAGTTCCTCGGCGACGGCGTGGGCGGCGGCCGCCGCGGCCCGCTCGTCCCCGTCCGGCGGCGGGTCGTAGACGAAGAGCACGTCGGCGTCGGAGAGGTAGTTGGACTCGCGCCCGCCGAGCCGGCCCATGCCGATCACCGCGAAGCGCAGGCCGGGCGGCCCGGGCTGGGCGGCCCGGGCGGTCCGCAGCGCGGCGGCCAGGGTCGCGTCGGCGACGTCGGAGAGGGCGGCCCCGACCGCCGTGACGTCCGCGAGGGTGGGCACCCGCCCGCCGCCGTCCGGCGATCGCGGGGTGAGCGGGGCGAGCGCGCCGGCCCGGCTGAGCACGTCGGCGCAGGCGAGCCGCACCAGTTCGCGGCGGCGCAGCGCCCGGACGGCGCGGGTCGCCTCGACCGGGTCGTCGTGCCGGGCCGCGGCGGCCGTGAAGCCCTCGCCGAGCACCTCGCGCGGGCGCGGCGTGAGCTCGGTGTCCTCGGCCAGCAGCCGCAGCGCCTCCGGCTCGCGGGCCAGCAGGTCGGCCGCGTACCGGGAGGAGGAGAGGACCCGGGCCAGCCGGCGGGCCACCGGGCCGGAGTCGCGCAGGAGCCGCAGGTACCAGGGGGTGCTGCCGAGCTTGTCGGAGACCTGCCGGTAGTTGAGCAACCCCCGGTCCGGCTCGGGTGCGTCGGCGAACTCGCTGAGCAGCACCGGCAGCAGGGTGCGCTGGATGGCCGCCGTGCGGCTGACCCCGCCGGTGAGCGCCTGGAGGTGCCGCAGCGCCCCGGCGGGGTCGGCGAAGCCGAGGATCTCCAGCCGGTGCCGGGCCGCCTCCGGGGTGAGCCGCAGCCCCTCGGCCGGCACCCGGGCGACCGATTCCAGCAGGGGGCGGTAGAGCAGTTTGGCGTGCAGCCGGCGTACCTCGGTGGCGTGGGTGACCCACTCGGCGCGGAACTCCTCGACGGCGCTGCGGCCGGGGGTGGCCGCGTAGCCGAGCGCGGCGGCCAGCCAGCGCAGCGCGGCCGGCTCGGTCGGCACGGTGTGGGTGCGGCGCAGGCCCTGGAGCTGGAGGCGGTGCTCGACGCCGCGCAGGAAGCGGTAGCCGCGCAGCAGCGCCTCGCCGTCGGCGCGGCCCACGTAGCCGCCGGCGACCAGGGCGCGCAGCGCGGGGATGGTGCCCGCCGCGCGCAGCGACTCGTCGCCCCGGCCGTGCACGAGCTGGAGCAGCTGGACGGCGAACTCGATGTCGCGCAGCCCGCCCGGGCCTCGCTTGATCTCGCGTTCCAGCTCCTTGGGCGGGACGTGGTCGATGATCTTCCGGCGCATGGCGCGGACGTCCTCGACCGCCTCGGGCCGTTCGGCGGCGGTCCAGACCAGCGGGGCGAGCGCGTCGATCCACTCGCGGGCCAGCGGCAGGTCACCGGCGGCCGGCCGGGCCTTGAGCAGGGCCTGGAACTCCCAGGTACGAGCCCAGCGGCGGTAGTAGGCCAGGTGGCTGGCGAGGGTGCGGACCAGCGGCCCCCGGTTGCCCTCGGGGCGCAGCGCCGCGTCGACCGGCCACGCGACCAGCCCGCAGACGTGGATCAGCCGGGTGGCCACCTGGGTGGCGGCCGCCAGGTCGTCGTCGGTGGCGGCGACGAAGATGACGTCCACGTCGGAGACGTAGTTGAGCTCGTCGCCCCCGCACTTGCCCATGGCCACCACGGCCAGGCGGGGCCGGGGCGTGCCCTCGGGCAGCTCGCCGACGGCGATGTCGTAGGCGGCCGCCAGGGTGGCGTCGGCGAGCCCGGAGAGCGCCGCCATGGTCTGCTCCAGACCGCGCCCGCCGGTCAGGTCGGCCGCCGCGATCCGCAGCAGCGCCAGCCGGTACGCCTGCCGCAGCACCGGGATGGGGCCGGTGGCGGCGGTCAGCCGGGCGGCCGCGGCCAGGTCGAGCCGGCCGTCGGCGCTGGGCGCGAGCCCGTCCGGCTCGGTGGCCAGCACGCCCCACTGGTCCGGGTTGGCCACGAGGTGGTCACCGAGCGCCGAGGAGGCGCCCAGGACCGCGACCAGGCGGCGGCGCAGCCCCGGATCGGCGGCGAGCGCGTCGAGCAGGGCCGGCTTCTCCCCGGTACGCCGTTCCGCCTCGACGACGCGGTGCAGCTGGCGCAGCGCCAGGTCGGGGTCGGCGGCCCGGGACAGCGCGGCGAGGAGGTCCCCGGCCGCGTCGTCGGCGGGTTCCTGCTCCTCGACGCGCCACAAGCCGAGCCCGTCCGGGCCCAGCAGGTCGGCGGCGCGGGGCCCGCCGTCGCCCTCGGCGAAGCCGTAGCGGGCGAGGCGCCCCCGGGCCGGTCGGGTCATCTCAGTGCCCGAGCAGCGGCAGGGTGGGGCGGGTGGTGACGTCCTCCAGCTCGCCCAGCGCGAGGGCGGCGAACCGGATGGCGAACGGCTGCCAGACCTCCTCGACGTCGGCCATCGCCCGGTCGCAGGCGGCCACCACGAGATCCGGGTCGTAGCCCAGCTCGGCCAGCAGGTCGGAGTCGCGGGCCCAGTCGGCGATCATCGCGGTGTCGCACTCGATGTGGAACTGGAGCCCCCAGGCCCGGTCGCCGAGCCGGAACGCCTGGTGCGGGTAGCGGGTCGAGGCGGCCAGCAGGGTGGCCCCGTGCGGCAGCTCGGTGATCTCGTCGCTGTGCCACTGGAGCACGTCCGGCATGAGCGGCACGTACCGGAAGAGCGGGTCGGTCTCGGCGGCGTCCCGCTTGCCGACCACCCCGGGCCCGACCTCGGGCCCGGACGGGCTGCGCTCGACCTGCCCGGCGTGGGCGGTGGCCAGCAGCTGGCCGCCGAGGCAGACCCCGAGGGTGGGGATCCGCTGCCGGACCGCCTTGCGCAGCAGCCCTTCGAGGGCCGGGAACCAGGGCGCGCCGGGGGTTCCGTCGGCCTGCGGGTAGGCCTGCTGCTCGCCGCCGAGCACCACGAGCGCCACGTACCCGTCGAGGTCGGCGGGAAGCTCGTCGCCGGCGTGCGGGCGCAGGACCCACAGGTCCAGGCCCCCCTCGGTGAGCCACTCCCCCAGGCGGCGGAGGTCGTCGGTCGGGTCGTTCTCGATCACCAGCGCGGTCGCCACGACGTCGAGGCTATCCGGTACGCCCGGCGACGGCCGTTCCGGCTCCGCCGCACTAGGCTCCCGTCGTGCCCACCGACGACTGCCTGCGCCCACCGGCCCTGCGCCCCGGCGACCGGGTGATGCTGGTCTCGCCCTCCGGCCCGACCCGCCCGGAGCGGGTGGCCCGCGGCATCGAGCTGCTCACCGGCTGGGGGCTGCGCCCCGTGCCCGCGCCGAACGCGTACGCCCGCCAGGGCTATCTGGCCGGCGGCGACGAGCTGCGGGCCGCCGACCTGAACACCGCGTTCGCCGACCCGGAGATCCGCGGGGTGATCTGCACCCGGGGCGGCTACGGCGCGCAGCGGGTGGTGGACCTCATCGACATGGCGGCGGTCCGCCGGGACCCGAAGGTGGTGGCCGGCTTCTCCGACATCACCGCCCTCCAGTTCGCGCTCTGGCGGGGCGCCCGGCTGGCCGGTGTGCACGGCCCCGGCGCGGCGTGGCGGGACGAGCGCACCCCGCCCCGCTCGGCGGAGTCGCTGCACGCCGCGCTGATGACCACCGAGCCGGTGACCGTCGAGGCGGTGAAGGAGGAGGAGACATACCCGGTGCGGGTGCCCGGCCGGGCGGAGGGGCGGCTGCTCGGCGGCAACCTGTGCCTCATCACGGCGTCGATCGGCACCCCGGACATGCCCGACCTGACCGGTGCGGTGCTGCTGGTCGAGGAGGTGCAGGAGCCGCCGTACAAGGTCGACCGGATGCTCACCCACCTACGCCGCTGCGGCGCCCTGGACGAGATCGCCGGGGTGGCCGTGGGCCAGTTCACCGAGTGCGCCGACGGCTGGGACACCACGATCACCGACGTGCTCACGGAGCGCCTCGGCGACCTGGGCGTGCCCGTCCTCGGCGGCCTCCCGATCGGCCACGGCCCCGACCAGCTGACCGTCCCGGTGGGCACCCCCGCTGTCCTGGACGCCACCACCGGCACCCTGACAGTGACTCCCGCCGTCCGCTGACCGATTGCCAGCGCGCTGACAGGTTCGCCACGGGTTGCGCCCAGCTCCGCCGGTCACTGTCGGTGACGTCATCGCACCACCACCGAACAGGAGAATCGCATGATCCGCAGGATGTCGAGGAAGCACCTGCTGGCCGGCCTGGCCACTGCCGGCGTGCTCGGCGTCGGGATCGCCGCCCCGACGGTGGCGCTCGCCGACGACAAGAGCCCGAGCCCGAGCGCCAGCACGAGCACCGACCAGGGCACCGACCGGCAGCAGCAGCGAGCCGACCGGCAGGCCGAGTTCGCCGAGTCACTCGCCAAGGAACTGGGCGTGTCGACCGACAAGGTCACCGCGGCCCTGGAGAAGCTGCGCGAGCAGCGCCAGGCCGACCGGCCCGAGCGGCCGTCGACCGCGGACCGGCAGGCCGCGCTGAAGGACCGGCTGGACCAGGCCGTCAAGGACGGCAAGCTCACCCAGGAGCAGGCCGACGCGGTGCTGAAGGCCGCCGAGGCCGGGGTCTTCCCGGGTCCGGGTGGTCACGGCCACCGCGGCGGGGACGGCCGCTGGGGCGGGTGACCCGGGTGGCCCCGCCGACCCCGCACCGGCCGCACCTCCCTCCCGGCCGGCACCGGCGGGGCCACCCACCGCACCCGTACGCTCAGCCAGCCGCGGGTGGTGTGAACACGCCGATGCGGTTGCCCGACGGGTCGAGCAGGTGGGCCCAGATCAGCCCGCTCGGCGCGCTGCGCAGCGGCACCAGCACCTTGCCCCCGGCCGCCTCGGCCCGCCGGCACGCCTCCGCCACGTCGGTGACCTCCGCGTAGAAGATCGCGTAGTTCGGCGCGGTGCCGTCGGTGGCCCGGATCGCGCCGGCGACGCCGCGCTCCCCGCCGGCCGGCGTCTGCCGGTACGACGCCCCCGGGCCGCCCTGCTCCTCGAAGGCCCAGCCGAACAGGTCGGCGTAGAAGCGTTCCACCTCCTCGGGCCGGTCGGAGCCGATCTCGAACCAGGTCACGGGCGTGCTCGACATGCTTCCTCCTGAGGTCCGCGCCAGCCGGTCGGCCGGCGTCGTCGGGAGTCAGCCTCGGCGACCGGCGCGACAGCGTCCTGTCGGTGTTTCCCGGGAAGCCGGAAATCAGACCAGGCTCAGTGGACGCACCCGCCCGGCGGGGATGTCCAGGTCGTCGGGGCGCAGCTCCCGGGTCACCGGCTCGGCCAGCGACCGCACCGCGACGATCCGGTCGGTGCGGAAGCAGCGCACCCCGTCGCGCAGCCGGCACCAGGCCACCAGGTACCAGTGCGTCCGGTTGCCCAGGTAGGCCAGCGGCTCCACGTCGCGGGCCGAGGCCGCGCCGGCGCGGTCCGCGTACCGCAGGCGGAGCACACGGCGTGCGGCGACCGCGTCGGCGACGGCGGCCGGGACGGGCGTGGCCGGCCCGCCGCCCATCAGGTGCACCCGGCCGGCGAGGCGGTGCGCCTCGGCGGCGTCGGCCGGTGGCATCACGGCGACCAGCTTGCGCAGCGCCGCGGCGGCGGCCGGGGCGAACGGCGTGCCGTCCAGCCGGTGCAGCGCCACGGCCATGGCCACCGCCTCGCCCGGGGTCAGGTTGACCGGGGGCAGGGTGCGGGCACGGTCGACCACGTAGCCACCGGTGCGGCCCGGTTCGGCCCAGATCGGCACGCCGGCGCCCTGCAGCGCCGTGATGTCCCGCTCGATGGTGCGGGTGCTGACCTCGAAGCGCCCGGCCAGCCACCGGGCGCTGCGCGGCCGCGGCGACACCGCCCGCAGCTCCTCCACCAGGGCGTAGAGACGGTCGGTGCGGTTCACGCCCGGAGGCTATGCCCCGGGTGCGACAGCCCCGGCCCGTGAGCTAGAGCGACAGGTAGCGCTGCCGCTCGTAGGGGGTGACCTCGCGGCGGTACTGCTCCCACTCGGCGCGCTTGTTGCGCAGGAAGAAGTCGAAGACGTGCTCGCCGAGCACCTCGGCGACCAGCTCGGAGCCGGCCATCACGTCGATCGCCTCGGCCAGGTTCTCCGGCAGCGCCTCGTAGCCCATGGCGCGGCGCTCGGCGCTGCTGAGCGACCAGACGTCGTCCTCGGCGCCCGGCGGCAGCTCGTAGCCCTCCTCGATGCCCTTGAGGCCGGCGCCCAGCATGACCGCGAAGGCCAGGTAGGGATTGGTCGCCGAGTCCAGCGAGCGGACCTCGACCCGGGCCGAGTTCGGCTTGCCGTAGGCGGGGACCCGGACCAGCGCGGACCGGTTCAGGTGACCCCAGCAGACGTACGCCGGGCTCTCGGTGATCCGGTCCGGCAGGTGCTGCGGGAAGAGGCGCTTGTAGGAGTTGACCCACTGGTTCGTGACGGCGGTGTACTCGCGGGCGTGGGTGAGCAGCCCGGCGATGAACGACTTGGCCACCTTGGAGAGCTTCATGGGGTCGCCGGCGTCGTGGAACGCGTTGCGCTCCCCCTCGAACAGCGACAGGTGGGTGTGCATGCCGTTGCCCGGCTGGTCGGTGAAGGGCTTCGGCATGAAGCTGGCCTGCACGCCGGTGGAGAGCGCGACCTCCTTCACCACGTGCCGGAAGGTCATGATGTTGTCGGCGGTGGTGAGCGCGTCGGCGTAGCGCAGGTCGATCTCCTGCTGGCCGGGGGCCACCTCGTGGTGGCTGAACTCCACCGAGATGCCGATCCGCTCCAGGGCCAGCACGGCCTGCCGGCGGAAGTCGCGGGCCACCGCGTGGGTGGTGTGCTCGAAGTAGCCGCCGGTGTCCACCGGGACCGGCACCGAGCCGTCCTGCGGACCGTTCTCCAGCAGGAAGAACTCGATCTCCGGGTGGGTGTAGAAGGTGAAGCCCTTCTCGGCCGCCCGGGAGAGCGCCCGACGCAGCACGTGCCGCGGGTCGGCCCAGGAGGGGGTGCCGTCGGGGAGCAGGATGTCGCAGAACATCCGGGCGCTCTCGCCGCTGACCCCGCCCTCGAAGGGGAAGACCTGGAAGGTGGTCGGGTCGGGCATGGCGACCATGTCCGACTCGAAGACCCGCGCGAAGCCCTCGATGGCCGAGCCGTCGAAGCCGATGCCCTCCTCGAAGGCCGCCTCCAGCTCCGCGGGCGCCACCGACACGCTCTTGAGCGTGCCGAGCACGTCGGTGAACCACAGCCGGACGAACCGGATGTCCCGCTCTTCCAGCGTACGGAGGACGAACTCCTGCTGACGGTCCACTTCCACCCCTCGTGACACGAACGTCCGGGCCGGTCGCGCCGGCCGGGCCTGACCGCCCAGTGTCCACCGGGCGCGTTACGCCGACGTTACGCCTCCGGCGTCTCGTGCGTCCGGTCGGATTCGGGCCCTTCCGCTGAGGCAAGATGAGGGCATGCCCACCCTGCGTCTCGCCCTGTGCCAGGTCGACCCGACGGTCGGCGACATCGCCGGCAACGCCGGCCTGGTCCGCGCCTGGTCCCGCAGGGCCGCCGACGCCGGCGCCCAGCTCGCCCTCTTCCCGGAGCTGATGCTGACCGGCTACCCGGTCGAGGACCTGGTGTTCCGCCGGTCGTTCGTGGCCGCCTCGCGGGAGGCGCTGCACCGGCTGGCCGCCGACCTGGCCGCCGACGGCCTCGGTGAGCTGCCGGTCCTGGTCGGCTACCTCGACGCGGACGGCCCGCCGCAGGTCAGCGCCGACGCCGAGCCGGGCAAGGGAGCCCGCAACGCGGCCGCGCTGCTGCACGGCGGGGCGGTGGTCGCCACCTACTTCAAGCACCACCTGCCCAACTACGGCGTGTTCGACGAGGACCGCTACTTCGTCTCGGGCGACGCGCTGACCGTGGTCCGGATCGGCGGGGTGGACGTCGCGCTGACCATCTGCGAGGACCTCTGGCAGGCCGGCGGCCCGTTCGCGGTGGCCCGGCAGGCGGGCGTCGGGCTGGTGCTCAACATCAACGGCTCGCCCTACGAGCTGAACAAGGACGACATCCGGCTGCCGCTGGTCCGCCGCCGGGCGGCCGAGGCGGGCGCCGCCATCGCGTACGTGAACATGGTCGGCGGCCAGGACGAGCTGGTCTACGACGGCGACTCGATGATCGTCGACGCGAACGGCACGCTGCTGGCCCGGGCGCCCCAGTTCGTCGAGCACCTGCTCGTGCACGACGTGGAGCTGCCGCCGGCCAGGGAGCCGGTCGGCGGCGAGGAGGTCGCCGACGACATGCGGATCGTCCGGGCCAAGGTCAGCGACATCCGCCTGCCGGCCCCGGGCGACGGGGTCGCGGTCGGCGGCATCATCGAGCCGGTCGCCGACGAGGCGGAGGTCTGGCAGGCGCTGGTGCTGGGCCTGCGCGACTACGTCGACAAGAACCGGTTCCCCTCGGTGGTGCTCGGCCTCTCCGGCGGCATCGACTCGGCGGTGGTGGCGGCGCTGGCCGTCGACGCGCTCGGCGCGAAGCGGGTGGTCGGGGTGTCGCTGCCGAGCCAGCACTCGTCCGAGCACTCCCGGGCCGACGCCGAGGAGCTGGCCAAGCGCACCGGCCTCGACTTCCGGATCGAGCCGATCCAGCCCATGGTGGACACGTTCCTGGCCAACATGTCGCTCTCCGGCGTGACCGTGGAGAACCTCCAGGCCCGGGTGCGCGGCGTGATCCTCATGGCGCTGTCGAACCAGGAGGGCCACCTGGTCCTCACCACCGGCAACAAGAGCGAGCTGGCGGTCGGCTACTCCACCCTGTACGGCGACTCGGTGGGCGGCTACAACCCGGTGAAGGACGTCTGGAAGACGCTGATCTGGCGGCTGGCCAAGTGGCGCAACGCCGACGCCGAGCGGCGTGGCGAGACGCCGCCGATCCCGGAGAGTTCGATCGGCAAGCCCCCGTCGGCCGAGCTGAGCCCCGGCCAGCTCGACAGCGACAGCCTCCCGGAGTACGACGTGCTCGACCCGATCCTGATCGGCTACGTCGACGGCGACCTGGGGCGGGAGGGCCTGGTGGCGTCCGGCCACGACCCGGCGATCGTCGACCGGGTGCTGCGGATGGTGGATACCGCCGAGTACAAGCGCCGGCAGTCCGCCCCCGGCACCAAGATCTCCATGAAGGCGTTCGGCCGGGACCGGCGGCTGCCGATCACCAACCGCTGGCGCGAGGACGGCTGACCCGCGCCCCCGCCGCCGGGAGTGAAATCCTCCACTCCGCCCTGCCCCCGGCCGGTGCCCCGGTGCGACGATCGCGGCGGAACCCGGGGACCGCGAACGCGGCCTCGAGGAAGGAGAGAGTCATGGTGGAGTCCACCCCGACCGAGGTGACCGCCCTCTACGGCGGGCCGGCCACCCGGCGGGTCCGCACCCGCGACCTGATCGCCGCCAAGGAGCGCGGCGAGCGCTGGGCGATGCTCACCTCGTACGACCAGTACACCGCCTCGATCTTCGACCAGGCGGGGATCCCGGTGCTGCTGGTCGGCGACTCGGCGGCGAACAACGTCTTCGGCTACGAGACCACGCTGCCGGTGACCGCCGAGGAACTGCTCCCCCTGGTCCGCGCGGTGGTACGGGCGACCCGGCAGGCGCTGATCGTCGGTGACCTGCCCTTCGGGTCCTACGAGGAGGGGCCGACGCAGGCGCTGCGGACCGCCGTGCGGTTCATGAAGGAGGGCGGCTGCCACGCGGTGAAGCTGGAGGGCGGCCGGCGCTGCGCCGCCCAGATCGAGGCGATCGTCGGGGCGGGCATCCCGGTGATGGCCCACATCGGCTTCACCCCGCAGAGCGAGCACACCCTGGGCGGCTACCGGGTGCAGGGCCGGGGCGACACGGCCGAGGAGGTGATCGCCGACGCCCGCGCGGTGGCCGAGGCGGGCGCGTTCGCGGTGGTGCTGGAGATGGTGCCCGGCGAGGTGGCCAAGCGGATCACCGCCGAGCTGCACATCCCCACGGTGGGCATCGGCGCCGGCCCGGACACCGACGCGCAGGTGCTGGTCTGGCAGGACATGGCCGGGCTGCGGACCGGCAAGGCGCCGCGCTTCGTGAAGCGCTACGCCGACCTGGCCGGCGCGCTGACCGACGCCACCCGCCGCTACGCCGAGGAGGTGCGCGGCGGCCAGTTCCCGGCCGCCGAGCACACCTTCTGACCGGACACCGGGCGGCGCGGCTCGCGGGCCGCGCCGCCCGGCCGGGTCAGACCACGCAGAACTCGTTGCCCTCCGGGTCGGCCAGCTGCGCCGAGTAGTAGCCGTTCTCGGGGTCGTCCATCGCGCCGAGCACCCGCGCGCCCAGGGCGGTCAGCCGGGCCACCTCGGCGTCGACCCGGAGCCGCCGCTCGGCCACCGGCACCCCACGTCCGCCGCCGACCTTCAGGTCGATGTGCAGCCGGTTCTTGATCGTCTTGGCCTCGGGGACGGGCTGGAACCAGATGCGCGGGCCCGCGCCGGCCGGGTCCTCCAGGCGGTCGGCGCAGTCGCCCTCGCCGAGCTCCTCGGCCGGGACGCCGACCGACAGGTACCAGTCCCGCCAGGTCGGCTGCCCGTCCGGCGGCGGCTGCGGCCGGTAGCGCAGCGCCTCGGCCCAGAACGCGACGAGCCGCGACGGCTCCCGACAGTCGATCACCAGTTGCCATTCCATGCGGCGATCGTGCCGCACGGGTACGACGTCACAGGTCGGTGACGCGGATGCCGGCGTGCGCCTTGTAGCGCTTGTTGATCGCGATGAGGTTGGCGGTGAACGCCTCGATCTGGTGGGCGTTGCGCAACCGGCCGGCGTAGATGCCCCGCATTCCGGGGATCCGGGCGGCGAGCGCGGCGACCACGCCGACGAGGTCCCGGTCCTCGGTGCAGATGAGCACGTCCAGGTCGATCCGGTCGACCTCCGGGTCGGCGAGCAGGGGCGCGCTGACGTGGTTGAAGGCGGCGCAGACCCGGGAGTCGGGCAGCAGCCCGGCGGCCTGCTGCACGGCACTCCCCTCGGGAACCGTCAGCGCGTACGGGCCCTGCTTGTCGAAGCCGAGCGGGTTGACGCAGTCGACGACGATCTTGCCGGCGAGCGGGCCGGCCAGCGCCCCGACGACGGCCGCGTGCCCGTCCCACGGCACCGCGATGATCACCACGTCGCTGCGGCGGGCGACCTCGTCGTTGTCCGCTCCGGAGACGGTGGCGCCGGCCGGCACGCCGGGCAGGGCGGCGATCTCGGCGGCGGCCTGGGCGGCCCGGTCGGCGGCACGGGAGCCGATCAGCACGGTCTGCCCGGCCCGCGCGAACCGGTAGGCGAGACCCCGCCCCTGGTCGCCGGTGCCACCGATGATGCCGACGGTCAGACCGGAGACGTCGGGCAGGGTGGTCGCGTCGTAAGCCATACGGGTCATCCTCGCAAAGGTCCCCGCACGGCGGCGCGGCCGGGCGCTGTGACAATCCCCGCGCCCGGCGCGCCTCACGCCTTCTCGAAGGCGACCTTGCGCTGCACCGGGTCGGCGGTGGTCAGGCGTACCCGGACGCGCTCACCGAGCGGCAGGTCGCCCGTGCAGCGGGCGCGCACCGGCGGATCGTCCAGGGCGACGGTGCCGCCGGGCGGGCGCCCGGGCCGGCCGTTGCCCGCGGGCCGCGGCTCGTCGACGTCCAGGACCGCCGCCTCGAAGGTCTCCCCCACCCGGTGCGCCAGCAGCACCGCCTCGGCCAGTTCCACCGCGCCCCGGGTGGCCGCGGAGGCGGTCCGGTCGGTGGTGGCCATCACCTCGGGCAGCTTCGGCAGCGCGGCGCGGACGTGCTCGGGCACCTCCCGGCCCTCGTGCAGGGCCAGGCAGACCTCGGTGGCGTACCGGTCGGCGAGCCGGCGCAGCGGCGCCGTCACGTGGGCGTACGCGGCGGCCACCCCGCCGTGCTCCGGCTGCTCGGGCAGCTCACCGTCGAACGCCGTGTACGCGGCGCCGCGCATCAGCTCGGCGGCCTGGTCGACGAAGGCCGCGGCCCGGGGTTGCGAGGCGTCCAGCCCGGCGAGCACCGCGCCGACCGTGGCGCCGGCCGGCCAGTGCACGCCCAGCGGCCCGGCGGCCAGCCGCAGCCGCTCGACCGCCTCCGGCCGGGGCGGCGGCATGGTGCGCAGCAGGCCGATCCGGCCCGCGAGCATGAGGTCGGCGGCGGCCATCCCGGTCAGCAGGGAGATCTGGGCGTTGTGCTCCTCCATGGGGCCGGGGCCGCGCAGCACCAGCCGCCAGCCGTCGCCGTCCGGCTCGACGTCCTGCTCGGGCAACGGCAGGTTGATCGCCCCCCGGTGCAGCCCGCGGGCGGTGAGCAGGGCGCCGATCTCGGGCAGCAGGGCAATGGGCTCCGGCAGGCGGCCGGCGTCGGCGTCGCGCTGCACACCGGAGTAGTCGAGCTTGGCCCGGCTGCGCACCCGGGCCCGTTCCAGCGTCACGGCCACGGTGGCGCCGTCGGCGTCGAGGTCGATGGTCCACAGCACCGCCGCCCGGTCGGCGTCGGGCAGCAGGCTCGCCGCCCCCTCGCTGAGCGTGTGCGGGTGCAGCGGCACGTTGCCGTCGGGCAGGTAGACGGTCTGCCCCCGGCGCCACGTCTCCACCTCGAGCGCCCCGCCGGGGCGGACGTGGGTGAACACGTCGGCGATCGCGTACCGGATGCGGAAACCACCACCGGGACGGCGGGCGAGGTGCATGGCCTGGTCGAGGTCGCGTGAGGTCGCCGGGTCGACGGTGACGAACGGGACGTCGGTCCGGTCGGCGGCGGCCGGCAGCGGCGCGGCGGCGGCCGCGTCGGCCTCGCGCTGCGCCGCGGCCGGGAATTCTTCGGGAAGTCCCAGCTCGCGGCGCAGCGCGCCGAAATCGATGCGGGGCGCCAGTACGCGTCGGATCACCACGGGGTCAATCCTGACAGTGCCCCGCGTGATCCGCTGACCGGCGCGCGCCGGTCAGCGGTGGCGCCCTGCCGTCAGGCGGAGGCCCGGCGGGCCGGCGCCTTGCGGGCGGTGGTCTTCTTGGCGGCCGTGGTCTTCTTGGCCGGCGCCTTCTTGGCGGTGGTGGTCTTCTTCGCGGTGGCCTTCTTGGCGGGGGCCTTCTTCGCGGCCGTCTTGCGCGCGGTGGGGCGCGTCGAGGCGGTGGTCTTCTTGGCGGGCGCCTTCTTGGCGGGCGCCTTCCTGGCGGCGGTGGTCTTCTTCGCGGCCGTGGTCTTCTTGGCCGGGGCCTTCTTGGCGACCGTGGTCCGCGTCGCCGCGGTCGTCGTCTTCCGCGCCGCGGTGGTCTTCTTCGCCGCCGTCGTCTTCTTCGCGGTGGTCTTCTTGGCCGGCGCCTTCTTGGCGGTGGTCTTCGTGGCGGGCGCCTTCTTCGCGGCGGCCTTCTTGGCCGGCGCCTTCTTGGCGGTGGCCTTCGTGGCGGGCGCCTTCTTCGCGGGCGCCTTCCGTGCCGCCGACACAACCTTCCGGGCGGTCGCCTTCTTCGCGGCGGCCTTCTTCGCCGGCACCCGGCCGGCGCCGGCGCCCGAGGCGTTCGGGGACGCCTTGGTGACCGTCGTCCTGCCCGCGGTGGTCCTCTTTGCGGTCGTCCGTTTCGCGGCCGGGCGGGTGGCCTGCTGTGCTTCGGCCATCTCGGTTCCCTTTCCTGGGGACGTGCTCTCGCCCTCGCGGAGCACGGATCACCTCGACGCGGGCCGTCCCGCGCCGTCTACCTGTCCTCCCCGGCCCAACGGGCGTCCTCGGCGTCCCACGCTTCGTTGCGCTCCCGCACCTGCTGCAGGGCGTTCTCCGCGTCGGCGGCTGAGGCGTACGGTCCGAGAACGTGCTTCGCGGGGCACACGTCGGCATCGGTCTCGACCCGGTGGTGTCGGGTGCACCAGTAGTAGTGCCCGCCACCACGTCCGTCGTCGCTCATGCGATCACTGTGCACCGCGAACCGCCCGGCCGCCACCGGAACGCCGTAAATAGTCGCCGATGTCATCCACAGTAGACCTGGTCAGGGCGGTTTCGGGCCGGATCGGCGAAAGAGGGGGCAGCCGGCCGGCGGGTCGAGGGCGCACAATCCCGGAGTGCGGTTCGGGGGAGGACGGCTGGCGCGCCGGCGGCAGGGGCTGGTGGCCGGCGCGGCGCTCGCGGGCCTCGTGGCGGTCGGCCTGACCCTGGCGGTCCCGCTGCTGCGCGACCGGTCCCAGCACCGGCTGGAACGCCGGGCCGACCGGGAGGTGGCGGCCACCGCGCAACGCGCCCGGGCCGTCCTGCTGGCCGAGCCCTCGGCGCGGGAGGCCGACCTGCGGCTCGCCGCCGACACGGTGGACGGCGTCGAGGTCCTCACGGCGGCCGCGGGCGCCGCCGAGGTCCGGCTGGTCTTCCGGGTACGCGTGGCGAAGACCGCCGCGTCGGTGTTCGGCTGGCAGCGGGCCGATGCCACCGCGTGTTTCGCCCAGGTGGTGCGGCGGGGAGCCACGCCCGCCCCGCTGCAACGGCTGCCCTGCCCCCGCTGACCGGCGCCTCCCCCGAGCGGCCGCGTCACGCGCCGGCCGGCCGGCGTCAGGCGGGTGCCGGCACGGATTCCGGCGCGGCTTCGGCGGCCGGTGCCGGCCGGGCCGCCGCGACGGCGTAGGCCACCGCGTACGGGGTGCAGGCCAGGTAGAAGACGGGCTCGACGAGCACCCGGTCGGTGATGAGGAACCGTTCCCAGGCGGTCGGCCGGGGCAGGCCGAGCGACGAGTCGGTCCAGCAGGTCAGCAGCCACAGCGGGGCGGAGACGCGGTCCACCGCGTCCGGGGGCGACCCGTCGGCGACCGGTCCCACCGGTGCTCCCGGGATGGCGGAGACCACCGCCAGGACGACCGCGGCGTCGGCGGCGACCAGCGCGCCGAGCAGCCCGACGGCCCAGGCCAGCCGGGTCCGCCCGCGGCGGGCCAGGATCCCCGCGCCCCAGAGGGCCGGCACCAGCAGGGCGAGCCAGAGCAGCAGCCCGGGAACGGTGCCGGGCACGCCGCGATCGTCGCGGCCGGCGAGGGCGGTGAGCACCACCGCCACGGTCAGCCCGATCGGCAGCACGACGCCGAGCGCGGTGGCCAGCGGGCCGGTGCGTACGGTCCGCCGGGCGGCCCGGGTGACGAGGAGGGCGAGCCCCGCGCCCGCCCCGGCCGTGAGGCCGGACCAGAGCGGCAGCTGTGCCGCGGTCGCCCACTCCACGCGCAGTTCGAGCGCCCCGAACGCCAGGCGCATCACCACGACGGCGAGCACCACGACCGCGACGCACGCCGGCGGGGTGAGCAGCAGTACCCGTGCGGTGCGCCGCAGCCGCCGGTGGAGCACGGTCCGGTCGACCACCGGCGCACCCGCGCGGCCGACGGCGAGGCTGGCGGCGAAGCGCAGCATCCGCCGCCGCTCCCCGCCCTCGGCCAGGACGTGCAGCTCGGCGTCCCACTCGCGGACCAGCTCGGCGCGCAGCTCCGCCGGCCAGCGCCGCGCCGCCGTGCGCAGCAGGAGACCGGCCAGTCGCCGCGTCACCACGCCGGGGCTCCCGTCGGCTCGGCCCCGCCCCGGGACGCCCCGCTCTCCGGGGCGAGAGCGCGCAGCTCGGCCAGCGCCAGCCGGGCGTCCCGCACCCCCTCGCCGGCGAGCCGGTAGTAGCGGCGCGCGGGCCGTCCCGCGGCCGCCGGGTCGATCGCCTCCCAGTCGGCGGCGAGCCAGCCGGCCGCCCGGAGCCGGTGCAGGACGGGATAGAGGGTGCCGCTGGGCAGGCCGGTGAGCTTCATGAGGTCGAGCCCGTAGCGCGGGGCCTCGGGGTCGGCGAGGAGCGCGGCGAGCACCTTCGCCACCGGGATCGTCATCCGCATGAGGAGGACTGTATCGGAACACTACATAGGGGTGTGTCCCCCGACCTGCTGCAGGAAGGCGGCAAGGTTGGCGGTGGTCCGGTCGACCTTCTCGGCCAGCGTGATGGACTCGTCGAGGCGCCGTCCCGCGCTCTTCCGGCCCCGCAGGTAGAGCGAGCAGGCGAGGTCGGCGCAGAGGTAGCTGCCGACCGAATTGCCCGCCCGCCCGTCCGGGCCGGCCTTGCGGGCGGTCATCAGCGAGACGCCGTCACCGGTATGCGTGGTCAGGCAGAGCGAGCACATGCTGCGCCGGGTCCGCCCGGCCTGCGACGCCACCCGCAGGGCCACCCCGACCAGCCCGGTGCCGGTCTCGGCGACCAGGTACGCCCGGTCGGCGCCGGCGGGGTCACGCCAGCCGAGGAAGTCGAGGTCGGCCCACGGCCGCTCGGCCAGATCCCGGGGCAGGGCCAGGCGCTTCGCCTCACCCTTGGTGCAATTGACGAAGGAGGCCCGGATGGCGGGCTCGGTAAGGGGTGTCATAGGCGCTAGTCTAGACCCTCTAGGTAAACGGCTAGAGCATCTAGATGTGGGGTGGGGCACATGGCCCGTACGGGGTTGACGGTCGAACGCCTGGCCCTGGCGGCCGCGGAGATGGCCGACGAGGTCGGCTTCGAGAACGTGACCGTCTCGGCGCTGGCCCGCCGGTTCGGGGTGAAGGACGCCAGCCTGTACTTCCACCTCAAGAGCGCCCACGACCTGCGCGTCCAGGTGGCGATGCTGGCTCTTCAGGAGATGGCCGACGGGGCCGCCGACGCGCTCGCGGGGCGGGCGGGCAAGGACGCGCTGGTGGCCTTCGCCAACGCGTACCGCGACTACGCCCTCCGGCATCCCGGCCGGTACGCGGCGGCGCAGCTGCAACTCGACCGGGAGACGGCCGAGGCGAGCGCGGCCCGGCGGCACGCGGAGATGACCCGGGCGATCCTGCGCGGCTACAAGCTCGCCGAGCCCGACCAGACCGACGCCGTACGCCTGCTGCACGGCACCTTCCACGGCTACGTGTCGCTGGAACGGGCGGGCGGCTTCCGCCACACCCCGCGTACGACGGACGCCAGCTGGTCCCGTGCCCTGGACGCCCTCGACGCCCTGCTGCGGAACTGGCCGCCGCGGGAGGAGAGCTAACGGGGCAGCCGGCGGACGGCCAGCAGGGCGATGTCGTCCGTCGGGTGCTCGGTGTCCAGGGTGGACATGACGGTGTTGGCCACCGCGTCGACGGGCGCCAGCGGGATTGCCGCGGTCAGCCGGGCCACGCCGGCGTCGAACAGCTCCCCCCGCCGCTCGACGAGCCCGTCGGTGTAGGCGACCAGGACCGAGCCGGGCGGGAAGTCGATCGTCGTGGTGTGCCGTGCCGGGCTGCCCCGGCCGGTGCCGAGCGGGGGGTCGATGTGCGCGTCGAGCAGACTGTTCGGGTGGCCGGGCAGGGCCAGCACCGGGCGCGGATGACCGGCCACGGAGACGCGCACGGTCTCCCGGTCGGGGGAGATCATCGCGTACAGCGCGGTCGTCAGGCTGCCGGCCTCGAAGTGGACCACCTTCCGGTCGAGCAGGGTGAGCGCCTCCGCCGGGTCGTCGGAGACCAGCGCGTAGGCCCGCAGGGCGCTGCGGACCCGGCCCATCACCACGGCGGACTGGAGCCCGTGCCCGGAGACGTCGCCGACGACCACGCCCAGCCAGCCGGACGGCAGGGTGAAGACGTCGTACCAGTCGCCGCCGACGCCGGAGGCGTGGCCCGGGACGTACCGGCCGGCCAGTTCGAGGTCGGGCAGCTCAGGCAGTTCGGCGGGGATCAGGCTCCGTTGCAGGGCCAGCGCGGCGGCCTGGTCCAGGGTGCTCGCGCGGGCGCGGGCGGCCAGGCTGACCCGGTCGGCGACCAGTTCGAGGAGGCGGACGTCCTCGAGGGTGAACTGCCGGGGCGACAGGGTGCCCACGTGCAGGACGCCGACGAGCGAACCGTGGGCCATGATCGGCACACCCAGAAGGGACTGCACCCCGGTCTCGATCAGCAGCGGGTTGACCACGTTGTCGGAGGTGACGGTCTGGAGGATCACCGGCTGCCGGGTGAGCGCGACCTGGCCGGCGAACCCGCGGCCGACAGAGACGCGGAAGCCCTGCCGGACCTCCTCCTCTAGCCCGCGGGCGGCGGTCGCCACCAGCTGCTGGGCGCGGACGTCGAGCAGGAGGATCGCGGCCGTGTCGACCCCCAGGAGGTCACGGACCCGGTCGAGCAGTTCGTCGAAGAGGTCGGCGACATCGAGTCGGGACAGCGTGGCGTCGGTCACCGCCTCGACACGGCGCAACCACTGGTCGTCCCGCAGGACCTCCGCCCGAACCACCCCACGATCCTAGTTGCGCACCGACAAGTTCTGCTCATGGCGACCCGTGAGACGGCCGTCCCAGCCGCTGGTCGGAACCGGATGTCCGGCGCGGTAAACGACGGACGGGTCGAGCTATGCGAGAAAATTCTAGTCCCGGACCTGGGAGAGCACCCGCCCGACGGCTCAGCCTTCGCCTCCGGAAGCGACGCCCAGGCATCCCACCGGACACCGGACCAGCGCGCCGGATACGGTCACAGCGACATCTCCTGGACATCGCGCTGGGGCGGCGGTCGCTAGCCGGCGCGGGGGGCGTACATGATGACGGCGACCCCGACGAGACAGATGGCCGCGCCGACGATGTCATAGCGGTCGGGACGGAACTTGTCGACCACCATGCCCCAGGCCAGGGAGCCGGCGACGAAGACGCCGCCATAGGCCGCGAGGATCCGGCCGAAGTTCGGGTCGGGCTGGAAGGTGGCGACGAAGCCGTAGAACCCGAGCGCGATGACTCCGGCCGCGATCCAGAGCAGCCCCCGGTGTTCCCGCCAGCCCTGCCAGACCAGCCACGCCCCGCCGATCTCGGCGAGCGCGGCGAGCAGGAACAGCAGGATCGACCGGGCAACCGTCATACGTCGGACCGTAGCCTGGCCACCCGGCGCTCCCTCCGATCGCCCGGCCCACGGGAGCCGGCGCGGTCGTTCCGCTCGGCGAGCTCGGCGAACGGCAGGGGGCCGGTGCCGGCCGGCGTCGAGCAGGTCGGCCACTTCGTCGAGGGTGAACCCGAGGCGCTGCGCGGTCTTGATGACCCGCAGCAGGGTCACCGTGTCCGACGGGTAGAGCCGGTGCCCGCCCGGCGAGCGGCGCGGGGAGGCGAGCAGTCCCCGGCGCTCGTAGTAGCGGAGGGTCTGCACGTTGACCCCCGGTGCTACGCCTCGCGCCACGCTCGCACGAGGGCCGCCACCGTGTCGTACCGCCGGGCCGGGTTCTCCCGGGTCGCACGGTCGACCACGGCCCGGTGAGCGGCCGCGCCGCGCCAGGAGTGCGGAGAGTCGAGCAGGTGGTGCACCGTGCGGCCCAGGACGTGAACGCTGGTTCGTTCGTCGATGACCGAGCCGCGGATCGATTCCTCCGGCGCCATGTAGCGGCGGGACCCGGGGAGCCGGTCGGAGCCGAGGACGAAGGGTCCCGGCCGGTACTCGTCGAGGTCGATCAGGCGCATGCGACGGGCGGCGAAGTCGTAGAGGAAGCAACCGTCGTACAGGTCGACGGTGACGTATCCGGCGGCGGCCACCGCCAGATGTGCGTCGAGGATCGCATCGAGCGCGGCATGCACCTCGGCGACGGGCAGGCGCTGGAACCTCGCCAGCCCGGAGCGGTCGGAGCCGTGGGTCGTCGCGTGGTTGAGCAGCGTCCCGTCGCACCAGGGATACACGAGCGCCGGCCCGTCCGTGCCGTCGAAGGCGAGTTCGGGACCGACGATCGTCTCGTGGCGTACGGCGGCGTGCAGTCCGCGCGCACGGGCCAGCGAAGCCTGGGCGCGGGGTGTCACCGCCTCCTTGACGAACCACCGGCGGCCCTCGGCCTCGACGCCGTAGGAGACGCAGCCGGAATCCTGATCGTCGAAGACAGCGAACGCGGCCTCGCGATCGATCCGGAGCATGGAGCGAACGTAACCGGTGCGCGTCACTCGGCGGGTGCCGGCTCGGTGGGCCGCGCCGTGAAGAAGCGGACGATGTCGTCCGCCGCGGTCGGCGACAGCATCATGGCCTGGACCCGCGCGGACATCTCGGCGATCCGGTGGGTCCGGGCGAACATCGCCTCCTCGTACGCCCGGATCGCCGAATCCGGGTCGGCGGGGTCGGCGGCGAGTGCGCCGGCGAGTTCGGCGGCGTCGAGCATGGCCTGGTTGGCCCCCTCGCCGACCGGCGGCATGAGGTGCGCGGCGTCACCGATGAGGGTGAGTCCCGGACGGTGCGCCCAGCGCGTACCGATGGGCATCGCTTCGATCCGGCGCGGCGTCGGCGCGCTGTCGCCGGCCTCGATGAGTGCGGTGAGGCGCGGGTCCCAGCCGTCGAACAGGTCCAGCAGGTCCCGCTTGGTCCGGTACGTGTCGACGTCCCGATCCTCCGCCCGCACCGAGAACCCGACTCGTATGCTGCCGTCGCCGAGGCGTTGGGCAGCCAGGATCAGGTTCGCGCCGATGCACCACAGGTTTCCCGGGCCGACCAGCTCGGCGATGTCCGGGTGGCGCCGGTCGGCGTCGCTGATGCTCAGTTCCACCAGGGTGGCCACGTAGGACAGTCTCGCGTCGGTCAGCAGCGAACGGACGACGGAGCGTGCGCCGTCGGCGCCGACGAGAAGGTCGCACTCGGCGCGGTGGCCACCGTGGAACGTCAGCACGAAGCCCCCGTCGGGTCGCGGGGTCGCCGCGACGAGCCGGTGCCCCCACGCCACCGCGTCGCCCGGGAGGGAATCGAGCAGGAGATCGCGCAGTGCCCGGCGGTCGATCTCGGGGCGTCCGGAGAACGAGCCGGGATCCGGCGTGTGGTGCACGAGGGTGCGTCCGGCCGGGTCGAGGATGCGATGCTCCTCGCCCTCGGGCCGCGCCTGCGACCGGAACCGGCCGGCGAGACCCGCCTCGGCCAGGGCGCGTTGCCCGGACTCCGGGTGCAGGTCGAGCGATCCGCCCTGCGACCGCGCGGATCGGTTCGCCTCGCGCTCGTAGACCACCGCGTCGATGCCGTGCCGGTGCAGGATTCTGGCCAACGTCAGGCCACCGAGGCCGCCGCCGGCGATCGCGAGTCGCATCTTCCGCTCCCTTACCGTACGCTGTATCGCGTGGATACGTCGTACGGTAGCGAAGGGTTGCCCGTTTGGGAACGGCCGGAGCCTCAGCCGCGGGCGGCGCCGGTGCCGCTGAGCCGCGCCAAGATCGCCGCTGCGGCGATCCGCCTGGCCGACGCGCACGGCCTCGACGGCCTGTCAGTTCGCAAGATCGCCAAGGAACTCGGCGTCGGTCCCATGCGGCTCTACGACTACGTGACCAACAGGTCCGAACTGCTCGATCTGATGGTCGACGCCGTCTACGCCGAGATCGCCGAGGCCGGCCAGCACTCCGGATGGCGCGCCACGCTACTGGCCGTCGTGCACCGGACCCGGGACGCCGCCCTGGCGCACGAGTGGTTCGCCGACCTGCTCGGCGCAAGACCGCACCTGGGACCCCACGCGCTCGCCGTGGGCGAGACGACCGCGGCGGCGCTCAGCCAGGCCCCCGGCGTACGCACCATCGAGGAACTCCAGCGAGCCCTGGGCGCCCTCAACGCCTTCCTCGTCGGCGCGCTCCGCAGGGAGGTCACCGAGCGGCGCACCGCCCGTTCCACCGGCACCGACGAGGCCGCCTGGCAGGCCAGCCTCGGCCCCTACCTCACCCGAATGCTCGAAACGGGGCGCTATCCCACGGTCGCGCGGCTCGTCGTCGACGGCGCCCACCTCGACGCCGAGGAAACCTTTCACCGCAACCTGACCACCATCCTGGACGGCATCACCGGCCATCCCCACCGATGACCTGACTCCATTGCCGGAGCCTTAGGGTGCGGGACATGCCTGAGGAGGAGGAAGTCGTTCTTCGCCTTGACCGGCCGACAGCCGCGTCGCTCGCGGACCTCATCTACAACGTCGGCGAGCACCAGGCCGCCGGCATGCCCATCGCCGAACTGTCGACAGACGACAGCGCACGGCTCGGGCGGGTGCTCCGGGACCTCTGGCGAGCCCTGGGCGTCCCGCTTCCGTACGGCGGCGGTCCCGACGAGGAACCTCGTCGCCGGATCTGATGCCGTTCAATGGGTTCGTCCTCGCCCAAGGCGTGGTGGCTCCGGATGACCACGCCCCGCAACTCGGAGAGGGTGGCAGCCCGTTCAAGCCGGGCCGAGTCCGGGGGGCTCCGCGGCTGCGGGGCCCCCAAGCCATTTCGCCTTCGGCCCGGCGGCCCTCAGCGGTCGATCCCTACTGCGGGCATCAACCGTCACGGCCTTGCATGAACGCGTTCGCGCGCCGGCGCCGTGGACGCCCTACGCGGAGACCACGCGCATGAGCGAGGGATCGAGCGGCCGGCGAACTCGCTGGTCGCCGCGACCCCTCGGGCGTTTGCCGATCAACGCTGACAGGCCACACCTTTGCCCCTCGACGAGCCTGGACGCTGGTTAGGCCCGATCCGGGGTCGGCGCGGGGTGGTCCGTCTGTTGTAGCTTCCGCCCCATGAAGTGGACCCGCCGGATCGCCCTGGCCGGGATCGTCTGGTGCGCAGGGCTGTTAGCGGCCTCGATGGTGCCGGAAGGACTTCCGCTGCCCACGCCCGTCATCCTGGCGTCGGCACTGCTACTGGCTCTGCCGGCCTTCGTCGTCACCGTCTTCGCCGTCCGGAGGCTCATGATCCGGGAGAACGGCAACGGCAGGGCGGCGGGTGGTGGCCAGGCGATGTGGCGTCTGTTGCGCGAGACGATGCCAGGCTGGCTGCTCATCTCAAGCTGGCTGCTGTTCGCCGGGTTCTGGCTGGTCGCGGTTCTCTCCCTCGGTGGCACACCGGGTGTGCCGGAGCAGCGTGCCGGAGCGTACGTCGCCAACAACCACGGGCAGGTGACGGTCATCAGCAAGGCCCAGTATCTGACCTTGAAGGCGCAGGATCAGCGGAGCGCCGTCTCGGTGGCGGGGTGCTTCTGCGTGTTCGCCGCGGTCATCTCGACGGCCCTGCTTCGCCGGGAGGAGCGGCGCGAGGCGGCCCGTCCGTAGGTCGCCGCGAGCAATCGACATCCGGACCTGGAGACATGCCGAGCCTTGTTCGCGGCTCCCTTGATGCCACGTCCCTGGAGACTCCGCGGCTGCTGTTGCGCCGCTGGCGGAGCGATGACCTGGACGGGTTCGCGGCGATCAACGCGCAGACGACTACCACCTGGTCGTGTTCTACCACCGGCCCGAACCACCGATTGCCGGCTTGCCCGCCGTTGGCGAGTTCGGGTCAGGAGAGACTGCCAGCGGTCACCTGCGTGATCTGACCGCCGCCGAAGCGCTCGCCATCGACCTTGCCGGCAGCTATGAGCAGGTGTACCTGCACGAGCACCTTGAGCGGACGCTCGCCGAAAATCCTCGTTCCGCACAGCGGCTAGCCCAGGGGAGGCGACAGCAACGATCCGGGACGAGGCCAACCGCCGGCGGTAGGGCGCGGACAGTCGCCCGAGGTCACAGATGGGGATGGACCCTGCCGGACGGCGCGCCCAGAACTTACAAGCGAGGGGTCGGCGCACTCGTCGTGAGGAGACCTTCCAGCCGTCGCTTCCCGGACGGAGTGTGAAGAGGCCGGGGTGGTGGCTCAGCCGGGAGGGCCTGCCAGGATGCGGTGCCGCGCGTCGTCGACTCCACCGCGCCACCAGCCCATGGCTTCGATCCACCAGGTCAGTCCGGCGGCGACGTACGGCGCGATGACCTCGGGGGCGTTGTCCGGCGACGTCCAACCCTCAAGCCCGACCTCGAACCCATCCAGCGATCCCCGCTCTGAAGCGACGAACTGTACGGCGTCGGCGAAGTCCTCGACCGGCACGGGAACAGTCCTGCCCGCGTCGGCAAACGTCGCTACCACCCCGTCCCAACGGGCAGCGCGGCGGAAACCGGGTCGGTTGGGCCACCGGCCGGCGCACCAGACGGGTATGCGCGGTTGTTGTACTGGTGTCGGCAGCATGCGTACCCGCTCGCCGGATGGCATGGGCACGTCTTGCCCTGACCACAGGTCCGTGAGCTGAGTCAAGGACTCGTCGAGCCGTCTGCCGCGGCCTCGCAGGTCGGGATTTTCGCCGAAGGCGGCGTACTCGATGTCCATCGAGCCGATGCCCGCGCCGAAGACGAGCCGGCCGCCGGAGAGGGTGTCCAGGGTGACGGTCTCCCGAGCCACGGTCTGCACCCGACGTCTGGGTAGAGCGGTCATCAGCACGCCGAGCCGGATACGCGACGTCCGGGCCGCGATCGCGGAGGCGACGACGACCGAGTTCATCAGGGGCCAGTCCGCTTGGTGGTACAGCACGTGATCCCACAGAAAGACGCCGTCCCAGCCCTGCTCCTCAGCTGCGACGGCCAGATCGACGAGTATCCGGGCGTCCGCGAAAGGTCCGACATTCGGCAGACCCACAGCGTAGCGAGGCACCTCGCTAATCCTAGTTAGCTATCGATCTCACCGACAGCCCGGCATGACTCCACAGCGCCGACCAATGACGACCGACGACAGCCAGCAACACCCGCAGAAACAGCAGGCCAGCCACCGAGTGAGGGTGGGCTGGCCTGGTGGGCGACGGACGAGTCGACCTGTACGCCGGATTCTGTGACCGGCACCGCCCCGGAGGGCGGGCCGGCGGCGGCCATCCATCTCGGCCTACCGTCGCCGGCAGGCTCCAGCGGCCTACCCGCAGACATCGGGCGGGCCGCCCTCAAGCGTCTGCGCGGGCCGTCATCTTGCGGTGACGACCCTTTCTTGGCCTTGCTCCGGGTGGGGTTTACCGAGCCATCCCGGTCACCCGGGATGCTGGTGGGCTCTTACCCCACCGTTTCACCCTTACCGTCCCGTTTCGGGGCCGGCGGTTTGTTTTCTGTGGCACTGTCCCGCGGGTCACCCCGGGTTGCCGTTAGCAACCACCCTGCCCTGTGGAGTCCGGACGTTCCTCGGCGGCGGGCCGTGGCCCGCCGACGCGACCGCCCGGTCGACTCGTCCGTCGCGCCCTCATCCTAACGACGGGACCGGTCCGCACATTTCCCAGCCCGGGCGCTCCGCTGATCGTGAGCGGCCCCGGCCGCCGGTCCAAGCGGCGGCCGGAGCCGGCAGCGGGCCCGGGGCCGCTACCAGGCGGACCTGACCTGCTCGTTGAAGATGCGCTCCCCCGTCGGCTCGTGCAGCTCCTGCGAGGCGAGCAGCTTGCCGCCCGCGCCCAGCACGCGCAGGGTCACGTCCGCCCCCATCGGCACGGACAGGACCGCGAAGCCGTACTGCACCCGCGCGGCCGAACGGGCGCCAGTGCCGATGGCCTCCACCTCGACAGCCTCATCGTCCGCCGGGGCCACCAGCAACTGGTCGGTGAGGACGGCGTGCCCACCGGACCGGCCCGGCACGCGTACCGCGGTCAGCTCCGGAGAGCTGGTGACGGCGGTGGCCACCAGCGCCCAGTCGACCCGGCTCGCTGCCGACGTCCCGGTGTCGTCGGGGCGGGCGTCGTCCGACGCGGCCATGGCGAGCAGCGCCTTGGGGCCGGCGCCCACCTGGAGCACGACCGGGCCGACACCGGAGGCCGGGCCGGCGATGGAGGCTGGGAGCCCCTCGCCGGGAATCCGGCCGGACCAGCGGCGCACCGGGGCGGGGTCCGCCGGTAGTCCGGTGCCCTCGGCGAGCACCTGGTACGAGGCCACCGCCGCCTGCTCCGCCGCCCTGAGCTCGTCGTCGGGCGCCGGACCGGACGGTTTGCCGGTGAGTTCGCCGGTCCGGAGGCCGACCGGGCCCTGTTCCTGGATTGCGCCGTCGCAGTCGACCCGCCACCAGCCGCGGATGCGCTGCTCGGTGAGGAGCAGATAGCCCGGCGTGGGGGCGGGCTGCCAGGTCCGCCGTACGTCGCCGTCGGTGGTCACGGCCGCCGCCGGGGCGGTGGAGAGGACGCAGCCCGCCGGAGCGAGGCCGAGCAGCCAGGTGGATCCTTCGATGCTGTCGCCGAGCACGGTGAACGGCGCGGCCGGCAGGTTGCTGACGCCGGCGGCCCGGACCAGCTCCCGGGGTGGGGCCTTGACCGGGCCGGTCTTCGACACCAGGGCCGCGGCGGTGTCGGAGTGGTAGGCGACGACGACCGTGCGTACCCCGGCCGTGTCGTCGGCGAAGAGCACCTTGACGGTCGGCAGGGCGTCGCTCATGCCAGCCTCGTCGCGGTCCTGGTCGAACACCCGGGTGATTTCGTCGACCAGCGACCGGTCGGCGGCGAGACTGCCCCGGGTGGGCGAGTCGAGGAGCCGCCACACCCAGTCGCTGGTGACCGGGTAACCGGAGCCTCCCTCCGGGTCCCTCAGCCAGGGGCGGAGGTCACCGACCCCAGGCACGGGCGCGACCAGCGTGGTGGCCAGCAACCCGGCGAGCAACGCGCCCCCGCCGGCCCACCGGGCTCGTCGGCGCCGCCGGGCGTGGCGCAGCAGCCGACCGTACGGGTCGTCGTCCGGGACCACCGAGGCGGCGATCCGCGCCAGTCCGTTCCGCAGTTCGTCCACCGTCATGCCGGTTCTCCCTTCAACTCGCCGGCCAGGTCGGCCAGACCGACGCCCAGCACCTCGCGCAGCCGGGCCAGCCCACGTGCCGCCTGGCTCTTCACCGTCCCGACCGAGCAGCCCATCAGAAGTGCGACCTCGGCTTCTGGCAGGTCCTCCCAGTAGCGCAGCACCAGCACGGTGCGCATCCGGACCGGCAGCCGGTCCAGGGCGGCGAGCAGTTCGTCTCGAACGGCCACTCCGTCGGTGCTGTCGGGCCCGACCCGCTCCGGCACCGCCGACGTGAGCAGTTCCCGCAGCCCGAGCCGGCGCCAGCGGCTGGTCCGCTCGTTCACCATCGCCCGCCGCACGTACGCCATCGGCTCGTCGACCCGCCGCCAGTGCCGCATTGCCTTGAGCAGCGCGTCGTGCACCAGGTCCTGGGCGACGTCGCGGTTGCCGGTCAGCAGGTACGCGGTGCGCAGGAGGTCGGCGTAGCGAACCTGCACGAACTCGCGGAACTCCGGGTCATCCACCAGCCGACCCCCCTATGTGATCCCGCACCGCACGCTCCCTCCGTCGACCCCTTTGCCTCAACCGACGCGGCAGGGCCGCGAAAGGTTGAGAGCCGCGCCGGACGAGATGCGTGGCAGGTACTAGCCTCGGGAAACCATGGACCTCTCCGACGTCGCGCTGCTGGTCGCCGCCGGTCTCGCCGCGGGCACGGTGAACGCGGTGGCCGGGGGCGGCTCCCTCATCACGTTCCCGGCCCTGATCGCGATCGGCCTGCCCCCGGTGCCCGCCAACGTCAGCAACTCGGTGTCGGTCTTCCCGGGCTACGTGGCCAGCGTGGCGGGCAGCCGGATGGACCTGCCCCGCGGGCGGGCACTCTGGCCCCTGCTGCCCACCGCCGTGGCCGGCACGGTCGTCGGCTGCGTGCTGCTGCTGGCCACCCCGGCGCGCGCGTTCGAACTGGTGGTGCCGTTCCTGGTGCTGGGCGCGACCGCCGTGCTGGCCTTCCAGGATCCGCTGCGCCGGCTGGTCGGCCATCCGGCCGACCTCAGCCCGCGCCGCCGTACCGTCACGGTCCAGGCCATGGTCGCGCTCGGCACGGTGTACGGCGGTTACTTCGGCGCGGCGCTCGGGGTGATGCTGGTGGCCGGCCTGGCCCTCGTGCTGGACACCACGCTGGCCCGGGTGTCGGCCATCAAGAACCTGCTCTCGGCCATGGTGGGCCTGACCACGCTGGTGGTGTTCGCGCTGTTCGGCCCGGTCGACTGGGCCGCCGTGGCGGTGGTCGCACCGGCGACGCTGATCGGCGGGTACGTGGGCGCCCGGCTGGTCCGCCGGCTCCCGTCGGTGGTGCTGCGGACCCTCATCGTGGTCTTCGGCACGGTGATCGGCCTCTACCTGCTCTACCGCGCCCTGGGCTGACCGAGCGGGGAGGGGCCCTTCCAGGAAGGGCCCCTCCCCGCCTCAGTACGCCTCGCCGACCGGCTCCTCCGGGGCGTGCTCGTTGCGCCGGGCGGCGGAGTTCCACCGGGACCAGAGCACCCGCTCGCCGTAGCCGGCAGCCATCACGTGGGCGAAGGCGAGGTAGACCAGCACGCCGACGGCGAGGACGCCGAAGCCGACCCAGAAGGGCAGGGCGAGCGAGTGCTCGGCCAGCTTGCCGGAGATGATCGGGGCCGGCGCGGCGGCGCCCCAGCGAACCAGGTTGAACGCGCCGGTGGCGACCCGCCGGTCGCGGGAGCCGAGGCCCAGGGCCAGGTCGGTGAGGTTGGCGTTGGCCAGGCCCATGAAGAGGCCGGCGAGGACCAGAACCACCAGCGACATGGCGGTGCCGGTGGAGGTGGCGAAGAGGACCATGCAGACCAGCAGCCCGGCGATGGCGACGCCGACGGTCTGCACGGCGCCGATCCGGTGCGCCAGCCGGTGGCCGATCAGCAGGATGCCGGCGGCCAGGCCCAGGCCCCAGCCGGTGAAGGCCAAGCCCAGCGGGATGACGTCGAGGTGCAGGTAGAGCGGCGTGTAGCCGAGCACCACGAAGAAGACGAAGTTGTAGGCGGCCGTGACCACGCAGAGGGTGACGAACGCCGGCTTGCGGTAGGTCGAGAAGATCGCGCCGAGGCGTACCGGGGGCTGCTTGTGGGCCGGCTCGCGGAGCTTGCGCGAGGCGACGGCCAGGGCCAGCACCATGAACACGCCGCAGACGAAGAAGGGCAGTCGCCAGGTCACCTCGCCGAGCAGGCCGCCGATCAGCGGGCCGACGGCGAAGCCGAGACCGAGGGCGGTCTCGAAGAGGCCGACCACCCACTCCCGGTCGTTGGCGAGGTTGACCAGCACCACCATGGCGGTGGCGAAGAACATCGCGTTGCCCAGGCCCCAGACGCCGCGCAGCACCGACAGCTGCACGATGTTGTCGCTGAACGACGCGAGGATGGCGGCCAGGCCGACCACCGAGACGCCGGTGATCAGCACCGGCTTGAAGCCGAACTTCCCGCTGGCCAGGGTCGCCGGGATCATGCCGACCGCCATCACCGCGATGTACGCGGTGAAGAGCAGCTCGACCTGCCAGGCGGTCACCCCGATGGCCTCGCCGATGGCGGGCAGGATGGGGTCCACCACGGCGATGCCGGCGATGGCGAGGAAGGCCACCAGCGTGGTGGCGTAGATGGCACTGCGGTTGGGTTCGGATCGCCGATCCACTCCGCGCCTCCAGACAGTTAGCTGTATCGTACAGGTAAATCAGTTGTATCATACAGCTATGAGGGACGACGCCAACGCGGAAGACGTCACACTGGGCCGGATCGAGACCGAGGTCGCGCTGCTCATGCGCCTCGGCGAGGCGACCCGCCGGGCCAGCGGCACGGCCGAGCACCGGGTGCTGGACCGGGCGGCCTACGTGATCCTGCGGCACCTGGCAGCCGCCGGCCCGCAGAACGTCTCCGCGCTGGCCACGAGACTGAACCTGGACGGGTCCACGGTCACCCGGCAGGTCTCCGCCATGCAGCGGGACGGGCTGATCGCGCGTACCCCGGACCCGGCCGACGGGCGCGGCACGGTCATCTCCCCCACCGCGGCCGGCCTCCAGCGGATGGCCGCGGTACGGGCGGCCCGCACCCGGCTCTACGGCGACATCCTGGCCGGCTGGACCCCCGACGACCGGGAGAGCCTCGCGGACCTGCTGCACCGGCTCAACGACGCCCTCGAATCGCGCACCCGCCGCCGCTGAGCGCACGGCGAGGCCCCGGCCGCCGACGTGGCGACCGGGGCCTCGGTGTCAGGTCAGGCGACCGGTTCGGGGGCGACGTCCGCGTCCCGCTCCGTGCCGGGGGTGACCCGCGGGTCGCCCTCGTCGGCGAAGTAGTCGTCCGGGGTGGTGCCGTCCACCCCGTCGGCCACCTTCGCGGCCCGCAGCACCAGGGTGAGCAGCGCGGCCACCGCCAGGTTGACCAGCACCGCCACGATGCCCACGTAGATCGTCTTCTTCGTGTCGAAGCCGAACTCGGAGAGCGGGAAGGCCGAGCCGGCGAAGTGCTTCTTGCCGGTCGCCGGGTTCCCGATCTGGTAGAGCATCCACATGCCGAGGCCCATGCCGGCCACCCAGCCGGCGATCAGCGCGCCCCGGTGGAACCAGCGGGTGTAGAGGCCCAGCGCCACCGCCGGCAGCGTCTGGAGGATGATCACGCCGCCGATGAGCTGGAGGTCGATGGAGAACTGCGGGTCGAGGAAGACGATGCAGGCGACAGCGCCGACCTTCACCACCAGCGAGGTGATCTTCGAGACGTTCGCCTCCTGCGCCGGGCTGGCGTCCCGCTTCAGGTACTCCTTGTAGATGTTGCGGGTGAACAGGTTCGCCGCCGCGATCGACATGATCGCCGCCGGCACCAGCGCCCCGATGCCGATGGCCGCGTACGCCACGCCCGCGAACCAGTCCGGGAACTGGCTGTCGAAGAGCAGCGGCACCACGGTGTTGCCGTCGACGCTGCCGGCCTTGGCGCCGGGCAGCGGCTTCACGCCCGCCGCGATGGCCATGTACCCGAGCAGCGCGATGAGCCCGAGCAGCAGGCTGTACGCCGGCAGCGCGGACATGTTCCGCTTGATCACGTCCCGATTCCGGCTGGCCAGCACGCCGGTGATGCTGTGCGGGTAGAGGAACAGCGCCAGCGCCGAACCGAACGCCAGGGTGACGTACTGGAGCTGGTTGTTGGCGTTGAGCAGGATGCCGTCCCCGGGAGCGGGTGACGCCTTGAACTTCGCGTCGGCCGCGTCGAAGATGTCGCCCCAGCCGCCCAGCTTGTACGGCAGGTAGACGACCGCCACCAGGATCACGATGTAGATCAGCGAGTCCTTGACGAAGGCGATCAGCGCCGGCGCGCGCAGCCCGGACTGATAGGTGTAGGCCGCCAGGATCGCGAAGGCGATGATGATCGGCAGGTGCCGGGCCACCGCACTGTCCCCGGTCACGCCCATCGTCTTCAGCACCGCCTCGATGCCGACCAGCTGCAGGGCGATGTACGGCATGGTCGCCACGATGCCGGTGATCGCGATCAGCAGCGCGAGGATCGGCGAGTCGAACCGGTTGCGGACGAAGTCCGCCGGGGTGACGAAGCCGTGCCGGTGCGAGACCGACCAGAGCCGGCACAGCACCAGGAACACCATCGGGTAGATGACGATCGTGTACGGCACGGCGAAGAAGCCCGCCGCCCCGGCCCCGAAGATCAGCGCCGGCACCGCCACGAACGTGTACGCCGTGTAGAGGTCACCGCCGACCAGGAACCAGGTGATCCAGCCGCCGAAGCTGCGCCCGCCCAGCCCCCACTCGTCCAGGTGCGCCATGTCGCGCGGCGCCCGCCACCGGGCCGCCACGAAACCCATGCCGCTGACCAGCAGGAAGAGGAAGCTGAAGATGATGATCTCGGTGAGGTGGTCGCGCCACATCAGCGGTCACCTCCCCGCTTCTTCGTCATCTGGTAGACGAGCGTGGTGGTGGCCACGCCGAGGATGATCCAGGCCAGTTGCAGCCAGTAGAAACGCGGAAACCCGAACAGCCGGGGCGAGTCGGCGTTGAAGAAGGCCGGGATGAGCGGCACCACGATCGGTATGAAGAGCAACCAGTTCCAGGGACTGTGGTCCTTCGCCCTGGATCGCGCCGTTGTCGGCGCCTCCGGTTCTGGTGCTGCCATGTGACACACCTCCGGGAAGTCGTAACTTGCCATGTGACGGCCGGAGGCTACGACCCTGTGAGCGCGGTCACGTTCTCCCGGAGGACGGCGATGCGCCGAGCGGTGTTTGGCGTGCGCCGAACGGCCGCTCAGAGGTCCGCGAGGTGCGAGGTGTCGTTGACCGAGCGGACCGCGACACCGCCGTCTGGGTAGAGGTCGAGCACCGAGACGCCCGCCGTGTCCAGGTAGAGCCGGTGCAGGAAGGCGTCGCCGGCCGCGAGGGCGTCGCGCAGCACCAGCTTGATCGGCGAGACGTGGGAGACCACCACGACGGTCTCCCCCGGGTACGCCGTGCGCAGCCGGTCGACCGCCCGGCCGGTCCGCTCGGCGACGGCCACGAACGACTCGCCCTCCGGCGGGGCGATGCTCGTGGAGGCCAGCCAGGCGTCCAGTTCCCCGGGCCAGCCGTCGCGCACCTCGGCGAAGGTGCGCCCCTCCCAGACCCCGAAGTCGCACTCGATGAGGTCGTCGTCGGGGCGTACCGGCGGGTTGCCGACCAGCGCGGCGACCGCCTCGGCGGTGGCCAGGCAGCGCGCGAGCGGGGAGCTGACCACGGCCGCGACCGACGGCGCGAGGGCGGCCACCCGGGCGGCCGTGGCGCGGGCCTGGGCCCGCCCTCGGTCGGTCAGCGGCACGTCGCCGCGCCCCGAGTAGCGCTTCTGCACGGTGCGCTCGGTCTCGCCGTGCCGGACCAGGATCAGCCGGGTGGCCTCCTCGGTCGGGCGCGGCTCCCACGACGCCGGCGTGGTGGCCGGGTCGGTGCCGGTGGCCCGGCCGGTGGCCGCCCGGGCGGCCACCTCGCGCACGGCGGGCTCGGGGGCGGCGACCTCGCGCGGCGACTCCGCCACGGGCCCGGCCGGTGCCAGTCCGGCCGCCGCGTCCATGGCCGCGTTGGCCAGCGCGTCGGCGTGCTTGTTGCGCTCCCGGGGGACCCAGCCGAACCGTACGGTCTCGAACCGCCCGACCAGCGCGGCGGCCTGCGCGGCGAGCGGCCGCAGCCCGGGGTTCTTGATCTGCCAGCGGCCGCACATCTGCTCGACCACCAGCTTGGAGTCCATGCGGGCGTCCACCTCGGCCGCACCCAGCTCGGCGGCGGCCTCCAGCCCGGCGATCAGGCCCCGGTACTCCGCCACGTTGTTGGTGGCCGTCCCGATGGCCTCGGCGCGCTCGGCCAGGACCTCGCCGGTCGCCGGGTCCCGGACCACCGCGCCGTAGCCGGCCGGACCCGGGTTGCCCCGGGACCCGCCGTCGGCCTCGACCACGACCGCGCGCACCGCCACGACGGCTACAGCCCCGACTCGTTGGTCCGGACCATGATCCGCCGGCACTCCTCGCAGCGGACCACGTCGTCCGGGTCGGCCTTGCGGATCCGGGCCAGGTCGGCGCCGGAGAGCTCCAGGCGGCAGCCACCGCAACGGGCGCCGGTGAGCAGCGCCGCGCCGAGGCCGGTGTCCGTGCGGATCTTGTCGTAGAGGGCGACCAGATCGGCCGGCAGGTCGCCGGCCAGGGGCTGGCGGGCCCCGCGCTTGAACTCCTCCTCCTTGGCGATCTCGGCGAGGCTGTCGTCGCGGCGCTGCTCGGCCGCGGCACGCCGGTCCCGGGCCTCGGCGATCCGCCGCTCGACGCCGTCCAGGACGCCCTGCGCGGTCTCCCGCTGCTCCATGAGCTCCAGCTCGGCGTCCTCCAGGTCGCTCTGCCGGCGGTTCAGCGAGGCCAGCTCGTGCTGGAGCGCCTCCAGCTCGCGGGCCGGCCCGCTGCCCGCGGCCAGCCGGTCCTCGTCCTTGCTCTTGCGGGCCCGGACCTGGTCGACGTCCTTCTCCAGCCGCGCGATGTCCCGGTCGAGGTCGTCCACGGCCACCTGGGCGCGGACCCGCTCGTCCTCCAGCGCGGAGAGTTCGCGCGCCAGGGCCTCCAGCTCGGCCAGCTCGGGCAGCGTCCGGCGGCGGTGGGCGAGCTGGGCGAGCGCGGTGTCGATCGCCTGCAGGTCGAGCAGGCGGCGCTGCACCTTCGGGTCAGCCTTCACGGTCGGGGCTCCTTGTCGTCCGGTCGGGGCGCGGCGGCGTGCACGGTCCACGGGTCGGTGTCCAGGTCGGACACCACGGTCTCGACGCCCAGCTCGGCCCGCAGCTGGGCGGCCAGGTCGTCCAGCCAGGGGCGCTCGGTCGCCCAGTGGGCGGCGTCGAGCAGCGCCGGACCACCGGCGGCGAGGTGCTCGCCGGCGGGGTGGTGGCGCAGGTCGGCGGTGAGGAACGCGTCCACCCCGGCGGCGGTCGCCTCGGCGAGGAAGCTGTCCCCCGAGCCGCCGCTGACGGCGAGGGTACGAACCATACGCCCGGGATCCCCGGCGGCGCGAACTCCCCAGGCGGTGACGGGGAGCACTGCGGCGGCGTGCCGGGTCAGCTCGGCCAGGGTGAGCGGCGTGGGCAGCTCACCGATCCGGCCGATGCCCCGGCCGGGGCCGGCCGCGGGCGAGCCGGGGCGGGGCGGGTGCAGCGGGCGCAGCCCGGTCAGCCCGAACCGGGCGGCCAGGGCGTCGGACACCCCGGGATCGGCCACGTCGGCGTTGGTGTGTGCCACGTACAGCGCCACGTCGGCCTTGATCAGCCGGTGCACGATCCGGCCCTTGTACGTCGTGGCGGCCACCGAGGAGACCCCGCGCAGCAGCAGCGGGTGGTGGGCGACGATCATGTCGGCACCGGCGGCGAGCGCCTCGGCCACCGTCTCCGGGACCACGTCGACCACGCAGGCGACCCGCCGGACCGGGGCGCCGGGCTCGCCGAGCACCAGGCCGACCCGGTCCCACTCCTCCGCCCAGGCGGGCGGGTAGCGGCGGTCCAGCGCGGCCACCACGTCGGCGACCGTGGGCGGCGATGCGGTTGTGCTCACGGCGGGCCAGCTTACCGGCGTCGGGGGCCTGCGCGGGCCGCCTGGCCCGGACCGGGCCGGCGGGCTGGTCCCGCCGGCCCGGCCGGGGCCGGTCAGCCGACCGGGGCGGCCGGGCGTGGCGCGGCGCGCAGGGCGGCCAGGCCGGCCGCCCACGGGAAGTCGTCCAGGTGCCGCTCGCCGGTGCCCGGCGGATGCAGCGGCACCACGTGGTCGCCGAAGACCACCCGGACGCCCCACTCGCGGAGCCGGGCCAGGCTGGCCCGGAACGCCGGGTGCGCGGCCATCGCCACGTTGGTGTACGGCACGGCCGCGATCGGCACCCCCATCCCCTGCCCCTCGATCAGCAGGCCGAGGGCCAGGGTGTCCGCGATGCCGACGGCCCACTTGTTGACCGTGTTGACCGTCGCCGGGCAGACCAGCATGGCGTCCGCCGCGGGCAGCACGTCCGGGTCGCCGGGGTTCTTGTAGTGGGTGCGGACCGGGTGGCCGCTCTGGCGCGCCAGCGCCGTCCGGTCGACGAACTTCGCGCCGTCCGGCGTGGTCACCACGCAGACCTGCCAGCCGTCCTGCTGGGCGAGGTCGACCAGCCGGCCGACGTGACGGGCCAGCGGCGAACCGCAGGCGATGACGTAGAGCACCCGACGGTGCCCGTTGCTGGTGTGCGAACCGCTCATCCGACGTCCGCGCTCATACTCCGACTCCCATGTGCTCAGCCAACTCCGCGATCGGCGGAGGCGGCGCACCCCGTGTGCGACGGAGTACGTCCGACATCACCTCGTGGGCGATGGGCCGGCAACGGATCTCGGAGGGCGCGAGCCGGTCGCCGCGGAGCAGCATGTCCCCGGCGTTGGCGACGTCGCCGATCTGGGCGAAGCCGCGGGCGATGTCGAGCAGGTGGTGCGCGCGCCGCTCGGGCAGCAGCGCGTTGAACGCGGGCACGGCCAGGCGGTGGTGCGTCTCCACGGCCCGGCCGCCGTCGCCCAGCTCGACGGCCGCGGCGGCCCGGTGCAGCTCCAGGTTGGTCGGGCCGAACGAGGTCCAGTAGTGGTTGTGATCGCCGCCGAGCAGGGTGGCCGCCTCGCCGGCCCCGGTCAGCAGGTCGTCCACTGTCGCCGAGTCGCCGATGCGGGCGGCGGCCATCGCGCCCTGGAGCAGCAGCATGCCGTAGACGGAGAGCCGCTCCGGCCGGACGTCGTTCTCGCCGCCGGGCGCCAGCCGGTTGGCGATCCGCACGTTGAGTTCGAGCGCGGGGCGGGGGCGGCCCATCGCGACGAGGGCGTTGCAGACCCGGGTGGTGGCGATGCCGGCGAGCAGGGGGTCGTCGGCCCGCTGGGCGACCGCCATCGAGCGGTCGGCGGCCAGCCAGGACAGCTCGCACTCGCCGAGCTTGCGCAGCACCGAGGAGGCGATCTGGTAGACCTGCCCGAGCAGGTGGGCGGCCTCGCGGGCCTGGTCGCCGCCGTAGCCGGCGTCGGCGGCCTGGGCGTCGCGCAGCAGCTTGGGCAGAGCGCGGGTGAGCATGCCGTAGCGGCCGTACTGGTAGGTGAGCCAGGCGTGGTTGACCGCCTTGCGCATGTCGGCCAGCGGCGGGGGGCAGGGCGCCGCGTCGAAGTACGCGCTCATCGAGTCGTAGCGCTCCAGCGCGGCCCGGATCTCCTCGACCTCGACCTGGTCGATGCAGTTGAGGGCGTCGGTGCGCCGCTCCGGGTCCTTGCCGAGGAGCAGTTGCACGTCGACCTGCAGGATGTCGGCGATCTCGTAGACGACGGAGAACTTGTCCAGCCGCCGGACGCCGCGCTCCACCTTGTCCACCCAGCTCTTGGACTTGCCGAGCCGGTCGGCGAAGACCTGTTGGGACATCTTGCGCCGGCTCCGCCAGTAGGCGACCCGCCGGCCTATGGGTAGCTCGTCCATCTGACCATCCCTCCCCCTGCCCGTATCCGGTTGATCCCCCCGGTCGACCAATCGCGACGGTCCTTCGGTTTTCAGGTTTTCCCTGGTCGCACAGTCTGTACGTCGGCCGTACGGCCAGTTCTCGTAGTTTTCGTGCAAGTTGCATGAGCCGTTCGTCAGCTCAACGAGTGTGGGTTACGGCAGTGACGGCCTTCGAGATGTGGCGTGTGGACAGTCCGGGTGGGGCGAGAAGGGGTGGCACACATGTGGGGGAATGTCGGACCGCGCGTGGCTCACCTGTCGCCGCTGGAACGGGTCCGGCTGCGCCGGGTCGCCGTCCGGTACGCCGCGCACGGCTGGGAGGTGACCCCCGGCGCCTGCCTGGCCAACAGCCGCTTCGTCTGCGGCCGGGCCGGCTGTCCCACGGTCGGCTGCCATCCCGCGCTGGAGAACTGGGAGCACGCGGCGAGCGCCGACCCGGCCCGGGTAGCCACCTGGTGGCGCAGCCGCCCGCACGGGGTGCTGCTGCCCACCGGGCGCGCCTTCGACGTGCTGGAGGTGGCGGCCCACCTGGGCCGGCGCGTGCTGGACACGGTCGCCACCCATCCGGCCGGCTTCGGCGTACGCGGGCCGGTGCTGGTCACCCCCACGGGGCGCTGGATGTTCCTGGTCCGCCCCGGCGACCCGCTGCGCCCCGAACTGGAGCACTGTTTCCACGTGGTCCGGCACGGGCCCGGCTCCTGGATCCCGGCCCCGCCGACCCGGTTGCCCGAGGGGACGGTCCGCTGGGCGGTCGCCCCCGAACAGGCGCGGTGGCGGCTGCCCGACTCGTACCTGGTGCAGAACGCGCTCATCGCGGCGTTACGGGCGGCCGGGATCACGCTCACCTCCGACCTGCTCCCGGGCCAGCTGCCCCTCCCCCGCCGGGGCTGCTGACGGCAGCGACCTCCCCGGCATCGCACTCGTTGTGCCTGTTGGAGAGGCGCAGGAAGCGCCGGGAGCGGGGGTGGAGGATGTCCGAGGACGACGCGGCCCGCCACGGCGGCACCGAGCCACCGCCGCACCGGCGCCGCCCGTACCGCTGGGCCTTCACCCGCCCGTGGGGCACCCGGCCCCGGGGGTCGCGTCCCCGCGGCTCCCGCCCCGCCACGACCCACCGCCCGCTCCGCTGACGCCCCGCGCGCCCGGTCAGGAGGCGAGCGGGAGGGCGCGGGAGTGCAGGAGGCGGGCGTCGTCCGTCACCACGGCGTGCCGCCAGGGCGCGGGCAGGCGGTCCAGCCAGCCGATGCCGGGCTCGCCCATGGCCACGGCGGCGGTGGCGTAGGCGTCGGCGACGCCGAGGTCGGGGCCGACCACGGTGACCGAGCGCAGGCCGGTGGCCGGGGTGCCCCGGCGGGGATCGACGACGTGGTGGCCGCGCTCGTAGACGCCGGAGGTCGCGACCGCCAGGTCGGTGCCGGTCAGGACCAGGCACGTGGCGGCCGGGTCCCAGGGGTGCCGGACGCCGATCCGCCACGGGTCGCCGGTGGCCGCGTGGCCGCGTACCCGGACATCGCCACCGGCGTTCACGCAGTGGTTCGGGGCGCCGGCCGCGACCAGCCGGTCCGAGGCCACCTGCGCCGCCCAGCCCTTCACGTAGCCCGACGGGTCCAGCCGGCCCGTGGCGTACGCGTCGAAGTAGCCGTCGGTGCCGGCCCACAGGTCGGCGCAGCGGTCGAGGACGCTCCGCAGGTCGGCCGACGCCTCGGCCAGCCGCAGCTCGCCCCGGTCCAGGCGGCACACCTCGCTGTCCGTCCGGTAGGTGCTGAAGCGGGCGTCCACGTCGCGCAGCCAGGCGAACGTCTCCTCGGCCAGCTCGTGCAGGGTGGCGGCGGGCAGGTCGTCGGCCAGGTCCAGGCTGATCGCCGTACCCATGATCTGCTCGACCCGGCGCAGGCCCGGCCTCATGCCTTGTCGAGGGCAGCCTGGAGCGACTGCTTGTAGGCCGTGCTGGTGTAGGTGGCCCCGGAGACGGTGTTCAGGTTGGCGCTCTGCTTGGCGACCACCTCGCCCGAGCTGCCGCTGTAGCGGGCCTGCACGTCGTCGCTGCGCAGCCCGGACTGCCCGTCCAGCGGCATGCCGAGGCCGGTGGCGTCGACGATCCGGCTCCCGCTCAGCGTGATCCGCACCTGGAGCGAGCCGTACCGGTAGCTGACCACCGGCCCGGTGACCGTCCGGGTGGTGACCTTCGGCGCGCTCGTGGTGGTCCGCGGCGCGGCGGTCGTGGCCCTGGTGGTGACCCGGGTGGTGGCGCTGGTCCGGGTGCCGGGGGCGCGGCTCGCGCCGGCCTTGGCGCTCGGCTTCGCCGACGCGCCGGGCCGGGCGGAGGGGGTGACGCCGCCGGGGGCCGGCCCGGGGGCCGCCGAGCCGCCGGGGACGACGGGTGCCTCGGCGACCGGCCGGTCCTGCGCGGCCTGGCTCGTGCCCGGGGCGCCCTTGAGCACCACCAGCGCGGTGGTGCCGGCGGCCAGGCCGGTGATCGCGAGGAGCGCGCGACGCATGGGCGGGGCCTCTCTACAGCTCGAAGGTGGCGAGGTGGATCTGCCGGCGCGGCACACCGGCCCGGCGCAGCGCCCGGACCGCCTCCTCGACCAGGCCGCCCGGGCCGCACAGGTAGACGTCGCGCCGGGTGAGGTCGGGCACCAGCCGGCGCAGCCCCTCCGGGCTCATCACCTGGCGGGGACCGGGGTCGTCGCGGGAGCCGACCACGTACCAGACCGAGGTGTGCCGGGCCTGGGCGAGCCAGTCCAGCTCGTTGTGCAGCAGCACGTCGGCCGGGGTACGGGCCCGGTAGATCAGGGCCGCGCCGGGCGGCAACTCCTCCAGCATGGCGCGCAGCGGGGCGATGCCGCTGCCGCCGGCGATCAGCAGGGCCCGCTCGCGGGTCCGGTGGGCCGCCGTGAAGGTGCCAGACGGCCCCTGCGCCCAGACCCGGGTGCCCGGGCGGAGATCCCGCAGCTCGGCGGTGTGCCCGCCGACGACCTTGACGGTGAGCCGCAGCCAGCGGCCGTTGCCCGCCGCCGAGAGCGAGAACGGGTGCGACTGCCACCAGCAGCCGGGGTTGAGGAAGCGCCAGCGGAAGTACTGGCCGCCGAGCAGGTCGATCTGGTTGAGCCGGTGCCCGGTCAGGTAGATCGAGATGGTGTCCGGGCTCTCCGCGACCACGTCGGCGACGCGCAGCCGGTGCCGCAGGTTGAAGCGCAGCGGGACGATCAGCCGGCCCCACACCAGCGCGGCCACCACCAGCAGGTACGCGGCGATCCAGCCGGTGCGCACCGGGCCGGGCTCGTAGAGCTGGGCGCCGTTGCTGAACTGGTGCCCGTAGCCGAGCAGCAGGGCGAGGTAGCTGGTCAGGTGCAGGTGGTGCCAGAGCTCGTAGGGCAGCCGCCGGCGGACGCCCCGGACCGCGGTGAGGCCGACCGCCACCATGATCCCGGCGGCCACGAAGGCCGAGACCATGTCCTCGTAGTGGGTCAGGAGGGCGCCGACCTGGCCGAGGATCGAGTTCTTCTCCATCCGGGCGTAGCCGACCACCAGCAGCGCCAGGTGGGCGAGGACCGCCACCAGCAGAGTGGCGCCGACGTCCCGGTGCGCCCGCGAGATCCGCTCGCCGCCCAGCCGGCGCTCCAGCGCCCCGAGCCGGCTCATCATGAGCACCTGGACCAGCAGCAGGTAGCCGGCGACCAGGCCGGTGATCCGGCCGGCCGCGGTGAGCAGGCCGGTGGTGTCGGCCAGCGAGCCGGGCGGGGTGGCCAGCCACCAGGGCAGCACCGCGGCGACCAGGCCGAGCCAGAAGACAGCGCTCAGCGCCCGCCGCCCGCCCGGCCCCCGGCGCGGCACACCCGGGGGTACGGGGGCAGCCGGACGGCCGCCGTACGGGGCGGAAGGCCCGGTACGGCGGCCGGTGGCGTAAGTGTCCTGATATGTCACGCGTACAGCTTCACGGGAGTGTATTTCTGCCGGGGGAAGACCTTGTCCACCTGCGCGGTCGTCAGTCCGAACCGGCCCTGCGCTACCGAACCGTAGACGTTGAACATGTTGTTGTACTCGGGTACGTCTCCGCTGTCGAGATCGTTCAACCCGTTCCAGGTGCCGAGGAGCGAGCCGGCGAGCTTGCGCCCGGACAGGATGGTGACCACCCCGCCGTGCCCGTGGTCGGTGCCGCCCTGGTTCGAGGCGACCCGCCGGCCGAACTCGCTGGACACCATGATCGTCACGTCGGCGGCCCGGTCGCCGAGGTCGGTGAAGAACGCCGCCATGGCGTTCGCCAGCTCGTTGAGCCGGCGCCAGAGCTGGCCGCCCTCGCGGGTGCCCTGGTTCTCGTGGGTGTCGTAGCCGCCCATGCCGACCGTCGCCACCCGCACGTTGGCCCCGCCCTTGATGAGTTGGGCGAGCTGCTGGAAGGCGTACCCGACGCCCTCGTACTTCACCCCGGCGGCGGCCGCGTACGGCTTCGCGGCCAGCTTCTGCGCGGTGGCCAGCGCGCCCATGCCCTCGATGACCGCCTCCTCCACCGGGTGGTTGATCCCGGTGAAGAGGCCGCGGATGGCCTTCTCGGTCGCGGCGCGGAACCGGTCGTCGCCGTTGAGCCGCAGCTCCCCCACGCTGTTGAGGGAGATCGCGCCGTTCACGCCGACCAGCGAGCGGGGCAGCGTGCTGCCGATGCCGACGCTGCGGAACGCCGTGCCCTTGCCGAGGGTGTCGACCAGGCTGTCCAGCCAGCCCCGGCCACCGGTCTCGCCGGGCAGGCCGCCCAGGTTGCAGGCGTCGGCGGCCTGGAAGTGGCTGCGGGACAGCCGCGGGTCGGAGACGGCCGGCACGAAGCCGAGCTGGCCGGCCGTGAGCCACTTCTCCAGCGGAGCGAACGCGCTGGTCAGCTTGAAGCCGCGGCCGAGGGCCAGCGAGTCGTTGCCGAGCAGCAGGTCGGGGCGGGTCCGGCTGAGCACCGGGTCGTCGGCCGGGGCGACCAGGCTCAGCCCGTCCAGCCCGCCGTAGAGGAAGACGTGGATCAGCGTGCCGGTCTTCGTCGCCGCGAACGACGCCGAGGTGGTGACGAACTGGGCGGTGGCCAGGGCGGTCGCCGTGGCCGCGGCACCGGCCACGAAGGTACGCCGGGTGACGCCCCGGCCGTCCTGCTGGGCCTCCTCCAGCTCCTCCAGCCGGCGGTACCGGTCCGCCTCGGCGGCGTTCTCCGCCGCGACGATGTCGGCCTCCGCGCGCAGCAGCGCCTCGGCCGGGTTGTCGGCCAGCCGCCGCAGGTCGGGGCATTCGGGGTGCAGGGGGTACGGGTTCACGGTCATCTCCATCGAATGCCTCACCGGAGGTGGTGCTGGGGGGACGCGAGGATCGTCCGCGCGACCGCGGCGATGGCCCCGTTGAAGGTGGCGTCGACCTTGGCGCCGGCCGACACCCCGGCGACGCCGAGCACGAGGGCCTTCTCCTTGGCGCTCAGCTTCTGGTGCACGAGCCGCTGGGCCAGCGCGTCCACGTACGCCCCGGCGGTCGCCGGCGGCTTCGCCACCAGCTTCTCCGGACGGAGGTAGGTGAACTGCTTGCGGTAACCGGCCACCAGGTCGCCGGCCTCGTTCCAGCCGTCGACCATGGTGCCGGCCGAGGTCCAGGCCACGTAGACGTCGGCGTAGCCGTCCGGGGTGGGCTTGCCCATCGGGTACTGGCCCAGCTCACGCAGCTTGTCCTGGATCTGCCGCAGCCCCTGGGCGAACGGGGTGCGCCGCTTGTCGCCCTCGAATCCCGCGGACGCCTCCGGGCCCACGCCGAGGGAGCGGTAGGTGGCGACCAGGTACTCCATGGGGCGGCGGACCTTCTGGCCGACCGAGGCCCAGAACTCCGAGGAGCTGAACAGCGTGGCCAGCACCGGCCGGATCTGGCCCTTGTTCGTCGTGTACGACTTGGCCAGCCGGTCCACGAGCGACTTCGGCGGGGTGTCGGAGACGAACCGGGTGGCGAGGCTGCTCGCCACGTACCGCGCGGTCGACGGGTGCAGCGCGATGTAGGTGATGTACTGGTCGATCACCTTGTCGGCGGCCTTCGGGTCGGCCGAGTTGTTGGCGTGGCTGAACCCGAGGATCTTCACCTTGCCGACGTAGTGCCGCTCCGGGAAGAACCGGTACTTCCCGTCGGCCACACCCCGCCCGGTCTGCAGCATGGCGGCCTGGCGGACGTCCTTCTCGGTGTAGCCGCCGTCCACCCCGACCGAGTAGAGCTCCAGGTTCTCCCGGGCCAGGTTCTCGTTGACCGCGTCCTTGCGGGAGTCGGTCTGGTTCAGGTAGATGAGCAGGGCCGGGTGCTTGTTGGCGGCCACCAGCATGTCCGGGTAGCTGCCCAGCGCGTGCTTGCGGATGACGTCCTGGTCGAACGAGTTCCGGTAGATCTCGCCGCCGTCGAAGTCGGCCGCCACGTGCAGGAAGTCGTTCCAGAAGTCGACCATCACCTCGAAGAGCTGGCGGTCCGACCAGATCTGCCGGGCGATGGTGGCGTCCACGGTCTCCCGCTCCGGCTGGGCGCCCCGCTCGTTGAGCTGGTCCCGCTGGTCGCGCAGCTGGGTGGGGCTCAGCTTGAGGGTGGGCAGCTCGGCCAGCTTCAGCTCGGCCTTCGTCGGGGCGATCTTCTCCGGCTGGAGCTGCTGGCGCAGCCAGTCGTCGATGCCGAGCCGCTTGATGTCGGCGAGCACCTTCGGCGTCGGCCCGAAGGTGGTCCGGCTGGCGAGGTGGCGGATCGGGTCCTTGGCGAGCACCGTCTTGACGGTCACCTGGGTGGCCGCCGCGGCCGCCGCCGGGCCGGCGAAGAGCCGGCCACCGGCCGGGGCGTTGCGCTTGAGCGCCAGACCCGCACGGGAGCCCATGTAGCTCTCGTTCTGCTCGGTGTAGGTGCGCACCGTGCTGGGCTGCTGGCCGCTCGGGCGGGCCGCGGTGCCGTCGGTGACGACCGTGCCGGTCGCGTCGCCGGCCGCGGGGTCGTCGGAGAAGAGGCCCCGGATCTGCGGGGACAGGCCCAGGGCGGCACCACCGGCGACCACCGCGGCGCCGCCGAGCGCCACGAGGGCCCGGCGCCGGCCGCGGCGCGGCTCGCCGTCGTGGTCGTCGTCGTCCAGGTTGGGCAGTCCGGGGCCGGGCGGCGGGGCGTACCCGCCGGACGGCTGGGGGTAGCCGCCGGCGAAGCCGTCGGGCCCGACCCACTGCGGGCCGGAGGCCGGAGGCGCCGGGGCGGCGTAGCCGCCGGGACCGGTGTACGGCATGGCGTTGTCGCGGTACCCGTCCGGATGGGGGTGCTGGAATCCGTCCCAGCCGCGGTCGTCCCGGGGTCGACGCGGTGGCACGTTCAGGTCGGCCATGTAGCTGTCCCGTTTTCTTCGAGCGCCGGCACGCCTGCCACCCAGGGGGTGGGCGGAGGGGCGGCGACGGTTGCCGGAGGAGTTGCTACGGGAAAGTAGCCACGCGCTCCCGGGCGCTCAAGGCACGCCGGCGGCACCCCTGAGGGCACTTAAGACGGTGCTCAGGCCCGCGGCCCGGCGGGCGGCGCGGGCAGCCCGGACCGGCGGCCCCCGGAGCTGGGCCGACCCGGGCGGTCCCCGCCCCCGCGTAACGTTTTGGCCGGTCGCGGCGCTATTCGCGGCGTTCAACCCCTCAGGGAAACTTAAGGCACGGATAAGCCCGTGCTGAGGTCACCGACCGCCGCGTCCGAGCCTGTCCCACTCGCGGAAACCAGCAGCAGCGGGGCGCGTGACCCGCCCCCGATCCGGGTATGCCGCCGAACCGCTGAAGCCGTGAGGGGAAGGCACCGCCATGCTCAGCAAAGAGGATCAGCGCAGGTTCGAACAGATCACCCGCCAGCTGCGGGAAAGTGACCCGCAGTTCTTCGCCCGGCTCGACCACCGGGCCCGGGGCCGCCGAGGCCGGTACCTGATGCTGCTGACGATCGTGCTGTGGGCCTCGCTGCCGGCGATGACCGTACTTGCCGGGCGAATGGCCGGCGCGATCTGCGCCGTGGTGCTGATCGCCAATGCCGGCCTCATGTGGCGGTTCCGCCGGCGCTGGCTATGACCGCGGCGCCGGTCAGCGCGGGTCGTCCGGCCCCGCCGCCTCGCGACCGAACTCCCGGTACGCCCGGCGGAGCCGTTCGACGAGGCCCGGGCCGCCGATCGCGGCCCCGGGCGGGCCGAGCTGGCGCAGCAGCAGCTCCGGTCCGGTGGCGAGGGTGGGCGGCCGGTCCGGCAACGCGACCGGGGACACCCAGAACCGGTCGATCTCATCGTCCGCCGGGACCGCCGGCAGCCCCGCCAGGACCCGTCCCGCGCCGGCCACGGGCCGCGCCGCCGGCCCCGCGTCCGCCGGCGCGACCGGCCCGTCCAGGGCCGCCGCCGGGCCGGCCGGCGCGCCGCCGGGTGCGGCGCCACGCAGGGTACGCAGCCGGTCCAGCAGCTCGCCCCGGGCCCGCCCGCGCCAGTGCAGGAGCTGGAACGGGTCGGCGTCGAACGCCTCCGCGAGCAGATAGAAGGTGGCCGCGAGGTGCTTGCACGGCACCGCGAAGTCGGGGCAGCCGCAGTGCTGGTCCAGCTCGCCGACGGCCGCCGGGAACAGCGGCGCGCCCGCGGTGGCGAACAGCTCCTCCAGCTCGTCCGGGAGGTCACCGGCGAGCAGGCGGGCGCTGAAGAACGCCTGCCCGGCCAGCTCCGCCTCGATCCGCTCCCACACCTCGTCGGGGTACGCGGCCAGCCCGATCCGCACCGGGTAGGGATCCGGCCGGGAGCCCTGCACGGTGGCGGTGACCAGCCCGGGGGCCACGTCGAGCCGGAGCACCTGGCCCCGGCGCGCGTACGCCCGGCCCCGGGTGAGCCGGGTGCCGAGGGCGAACGACTCCAGCACCTCCAGGAAGCGGCGGGACCACCAGGAGCGCCCGATCGCGCCCCGGGTGCTGCGCGCCTTCAGCCCGCCCTCGACCCGCCGGGGCGGCCCGAACTCGGCGAAGCGCGGCCCTCCGTCCGGTGTGGTCACTCGACCACCGCCCCGGACTCCAGCGCGAACAGCTCGCGCAGCGTGTCGGTGGACAGCTCGGTGACCCACTGCTCGCCGCTGCCCACCACCCGCTGGGCGAGGCTCCGCTTGTCGGCGATCATCGCGGCCACCTTCTCCTCGACCGTGCCGGCGCAGACGAACTTGCGGACCTGCACCCGGCGGCGCTGGCCGATGCGGAACGCGCGGTCGGTGGCCTGGTCCTCGACGGCCGGGTTCCACCAGCGGTCCACGTGCACCACGTGGTTCGCCGCGGTCAGGGTGAGCCCGGTGCCGCCGGCCTTGAGCGAGAGGACGAACAGCGGCGGACCCGCCGGGGACTGGAAGCGGGTCACCATGGCGTCCCGTTCGGCCTTGCCCACCCCGCCGTGCAGGAGCAGCACCTCCCGGCCCGTACGCGCCGACAGGTGGCCGCGCAGCATCCCGCCGAACTCGGCGTACTGGGTGAAGAGCAGGGCCTTCTCCCCCGCCGCCAGCACCTCGTCGACGATCTCCTCCAGGCGTTCCAGCTTGCCGGAGCGGCCCGGCAGGGCGGAGCCGTCGTGCAGCAGCTGGGCGGGGTGGTTGCAGACCTGCTTGAGCCGGGTCATGGTGGCCAGCACCAGCCCGCGGCGCTCGATCCCGTCGCTGGACTCGATCTTCGCCATCATGTCGTCGACCACCGCCCGGTAGAGCGCCGCCTGCTCCGCGGTGAGGTTGCAGAGCACCTCCATCTCCAGCTTCTCCGGCAGGTCGGTGATGATCGTGGGATCGGTCTTGAGCCGGCGCAGCACGAACGGCCCGGTGATCCGGCGCAGCCGCTCGGCCACCTCGGCGTCGCCGTGCCGCTCGATCGGCTCGGCGAACTTCTTCCGAAAGCCGGCGGCCGGGCCGAGCAGTCCCGGGTTGGCGAACTGCATGATCGACCAGAGGTCGGCGAGGCGGTTCTCCACCGGCGTGCCGGTGACCGCGACCCGGTGCCGGGCGGGCAGCGACCGCACCGCCTCGGCCTGCCGGGTGGAGGCGTTCTTGATCGCCTGCGCCTCGTCCACCACCACCCGGTGCCAGTCGATCCCGGCCAGCTCGTACGCGTCCCGCGCGGCCACCGAGTAGGTGGTCAGCACCAGATCCGCGGCGTGCACGGCGGTGGCGAACGCCGCACCCCGGGCCCGCTCGGCGCCGTGGTGCACGTGGACCCGCAGGTCCGGGGCGAACTTCGCGGCCTCCCGCTGCCAGTTGCCGACCAGCGACATCGGACAGACCAGCAGCGTGGGCCCGGCGGCCGGCGGGTCACCGGCGAGCAGCGCGAGCAGCTGCACGGTCTTGCCCAGCCCCATGTCGTCGGCGAGGATCCCGCCCAGCCCGAGGGACTGGAGGAAGGCCAGCCAGGCCAGCCCGCGCCGCTGGTACGGCCGCAGCGTCCCGGTGAACCCGGGCGGCGGGTCGGCCGGGGTGAGCCGCCGCTCCGCCTCGCCGGCCAGCAGCTCGCCCAGCGCGCCGTCGGCGACCACCTCCAGCACCGGCAGCTCGCCGGGGCGGCCGGACCCGTCCAGCCCCATCCGCAGCAGGTCGGCCACGGTCAGCTCGCCGGAGGAGCGGAGCAGCCGCAGCCCGGCCTCGAGCCGCTGCGGGTCCAGCTCGACCCAGCGCCCCCGCAGCCGCACCAGCGGCGACTTCAGATCGGCCAGCGAGGCCAGCTCCTCGGCGGTCAGCGGCTGGTCGCCGAGCGCCACCTCCCAGCGGTAGTCGACCAGGGCGTCCAGCCCGAGCCCGCCGGCGGCGACGGCCACCGTGCCGGGCGCGGTGCGGCCGCGCGCCCGCAGCCGGGCGCCGAGGCGGGACGAGGAGCGCCGCCACCACGAGGGCAGCAGCACCCCGAAGCCGGCCGCGTGCAGCACCGGGGCGCCCTCCCGGAGGAACCGGTGCGCGCCGTCGGCGTCCAGCTCCATCCCCTCCGGCGCGGCCGTGCGCAGCGCGGCGTCCAGCTCCGGCCAGAGCCGGCTGGCCCGGCCCAGCTCGGCCAGCAGGGTCTCCTGCGGATCGACGCCGCGGGCGGCGAGTGCGGGCGCGGGCCGCTGCCAGATGTGCGCGGCGTCGACCACCAGCCCCGGCTCGTCGGTCGGGTGCAGGCCGAACTCGACCCGCCAGGCGCCGCCCTCGACCAGCTCGGCCACCGGGTCGACGGCCGGCTCGACCAGCCGGAACGCGGCCCGGACCGGCCCGCCCGCGGCGTCGCGCTGCCAGGCGTCCAGCTCGGCCCGGAGGGTGTCCAGGGCGGCCGGCTCGGCGGCGAAGCCGCGCTCCGGGCCGGTGAGCGCGGCCAGCCAGGCCGGCACCGGCCCGTTCGGGCGCATGCCCCGGGGCAGCCGGGTGTCGGCGAGCGCGGCCCGGGCGGCGGCGTCGACCAGCGCGTCCAGCGCCTCGGCCACCAGCTCCCCCGGCTCGGCGCCGCCCACGGTCACGCTGCCCGGCTCCACGCCGTCCTCGTGCCACTCGCGGGCGGCGCGGACGGCCGGGGGCAGCGCGAGCGCCAGTGAGCGGGCCCAGGCCGCGTCCGTGCCGGTGAGCAGCGGACGCCAGACGGCCCGTGCGGTGGCCACGTCCGAGTCGTCCACCACGCGCAGGCGACGTCGGTCGCCGCCCTGACGAAGGGCCGCCGGAACCGTGGAGAGGGAGGTCGGGTCGGGGTCGGCGAGCCCGGGCAGGAGCCGGCCGCGGGTGACCAGGTCGGCGGCGAAGTCGGCCAGCTCGGCCAGGTGGCGCAGGCTCGCCCCGGCCACCGCCTCCCCCGGGTCGAGCGCCCGGAGCACGGCGAAGGCGGCGTCCGGCGCGTACACCAGGGCGGGGACCCGCCACCCGGCGCGGGTGGCCCGGCCGCGGGCCGGTTCCCCGACGGCGGTCCGGACCAGCTCGGGTGAGTCCAGCGGTGAGCCGGCCCGGGTGGGCAGGTCGAGCAGGACGGCGGCCGGGGCGCCCGGCGGACCGTCGAGCGCGGTCGCCAGGGCGGCGTGGCCGGCGGCGAAGGGGTGTGGCCGCTCGCGCGGCGCGCGGCCGGGCCGGCGGGGCGCGTCGGCCGGCAGCCAGCTGTCCTCGGCCCAGACGGCGAGCCCGCGGCCGGACAGCCACAGCCCGTGGATGACCAGCACGCACTCCCCCTCGACGACGCCCGGGGCCAGGATAGGCGGCCGGCGCGGACTACTGTCGGCGCCATGGTCGATCTGCTCGTGATCGGCGGGTTGGGCGTGGACATCCGCGCCCGGGTGCCCGCCCTGCCGCTGCCGGCCGCCGACTCGCTGGCGGTGCCCCCGATCGAGTTGCGGATCGGCAACACCGGCGCCGGGGTGGCGCTGGCCGCGCACGCCCTCGGTCTCCGGGTGGCGCTGGCCGACGTGCTGGGCGCCGACCCGGCCGGTGACGTGGTCCGGGCGGCGCTGGCCCGCACCTCGGTACGCGCCGTGCTGGCCGACGCGCCGGCCGGCACCCGCCGCTCGGTGAACATGGTCGACCCGGCCGGCCGGCGGATGTCCCTCTACGACCCGCGCCCCTGGTCGGGCGCCGCGCCGTTCGCCGAGGCGGACCTGGCCGGGCTGGTGCGCGAGGCCGCGCACGTGCACGTGTCGATCATGGACTGGGCCCGGGACGCGCTGCCGGCCCTGCGGGCGGCGGCCCTCGACACCGGGGTGTCGCTCTCCACCGACCTGCACGACTGGGACGGCGAGAACGACTACCACCGGCCCTTCGCCGAGGCGGCCGACCTGGTCTTCGTCAGCGACGTCCGGTTGGGTGACCGGGCCGGGAAGGTGGCGGCCGCGCTGGCGCCACGGACGGTGCTGGTCACCGGCGGGGCGGCGGGCGCCACCCTGCACGGCCCGGATACCCCGCCGGTCCACGTGCCCGCGATTACGCCGCCGGGAGCCGTGGTCGACACCAACGGCGCGGGCGACGCGTTCGCCGCCGGCCTGATCGCGGCCCGGCTGCGCGGCGCCACCCCGCTCGACGCGGCCCGGTACGCCGCCCGGGTGGCCGCGGCGGCCTGCACCCACGACGGCATGGAGTATCCGGCCGGCCTGCTGCCCCGGGACTGAGCCGGGCTCAGATCGCCCCGGTCTCGCCGTCGGTCAGCTCGCGCAGGATGTCGGCGTGCCCGGCGTGCCGGGCGGTCTCCTCGATGAGGTGCACGAGCACCCAGCGCAGCGACACCTCGCCGAGCTGCGGGTGCGGCACCACGTGGTCGAGGTCGAACCGGGCGGCCACGGCGCGGGACCGGGCGCAGGCGGCCCGGTAGACCTCGGCCAGCCCCTCGACGGTCTCGCCGGGCTCGAGGGTGAAGCTGGCCTCGGCGTCGGCCTCGCTGGTCAGGTAGACGTCGCCCGGCTCGGGGGCGAACAGGCACGGCAGCCAGTTCCGCTCCACCAGGGCGAGGTGTCGGAGCAGCCCGGCGAGGGTGGTCCGGGTGGGCACGAGGCGCCGGGTGGCCTCGGCGTCGGAGAGGCCGCGTGTCTTGCGCAGGATCGTGGCCCGGTGGAAGTCGAGGAACGATTCGAGGATGGCCCGTTCGCCGCCCGTGCGGGCGAGGATCGGACCGAGGGTGGGGTCGATCGCCGGTTCCGCCATCCCCGGACCCTAGTCGCCGGGACCGCCGTCCCGCTGCCCCCGCATCCCGCTGCGCGGCGGCGATCCCCGGGGCAGGATGGGCGCATGGCATCCACGGTGCAGATCCCTCTGGTGGGCGGCACGGCCGACGGCGAGACCGTCACCGTCGAGCTGGACAGCCACGGCCGCCCTCCGCTGACCCACCACCACCTCGGGCCGGAGGGGCTCGCCCACGCCCAGATCTACGAGCTGCAGACGGACGACCAGCAGGAGGGCACCTGGGTCTACACCTGGCGGGGTCCGGCGGCCTGACGCCGCTCAGGCCGTGGCCCTGGCCAGCGTCCGCGAGCGGAGGCTCTCCAGCACGCCGCGGGTGACCTGGGACGTGCCGTGGGCCTGCTCGCACACGGCGGCCACCCGCCGGGCGGTCTCGTCGGCTCGCGCGTCGCGCTCGTCCCACAACCGGTCCACCTCGGCCAGCAGCGGGCCCTCCACCTCGCGCTCCACGCCGCGCAGCGCCGGCACCCCGAGCCGCTGGGCCAGGTCGAAGACCTTTCCCGCGTACGGCAGGGGCAGGAACGGCGTGCCCATCATGGCTGCGAAGATCAGGAAGTGCAGCCGCATGCCGACCGCGAGGTCGAAGTGCTTCATGAGGCCGAGCACCTGCCGGGGCGAGTAGTCGTTGTGCAGGATCCGGCCCCGCTCGGCGGCGACCATGTGCGACATCACGCCGTGCGAGTGCCGGATGTCGTCGCGTTCCATGGGCACGAAGAGCACGTACGCGTCGATCCGGTGCACCAGGAAGTCGCTGATCTGGGCGAGCAGCCGGTGGTAGCCGTCGACGTCGAGCCGCTCGGCGGCCCGGCCCGGTTCGCGGACGCTCAGCCCGACCAGCTGCTTGCCGGCCGGTACGCCCTCCTCGCGCAGCCAGCTCTCCGGAAAGTCCTCGGGCGTGAGCAGGAACGCCGGGTCGGCGGTGACGGTGATCGGGTTCAGCAGCCCTGCCTCCTCCAGCACCATCCGGGACTCCTGGTCCCGCACGGTCAACTCGGTGGCCTTGCCCAGCGTCTCCCGCACCATCCCGGTGTCCACCCCCTCGCTGAGCGGGCCGACCCCGACCGCGTACGTGAGCAGCGGCAGGCCGCGTTCCTGGGCGACCCGGACCACCCGCAGGTAGCGCCGGGCCTCCTTGTCGTAGAGGATGCCGCCGCCGCCGAGGACGAGCAGGTCGAGCTGGGCCAGGACGGCCGACGAGTCGACCCGGCTGACGCCCTCCCAGGGCACCGCCTCCACGTCCGGGTGGGCCAGCGCGGTGTGCGCCGGGTTACGGGAGAAGACGATGATCCGGGCGTTCGGCTCCTGCTGACGCAGGTCGGCCAGGAGGCCCGTGAGGATCGCCTCGTCACCGAGGTTGCGACCGCCGTACGAGCCGAGCACACCGATGGTCAGTCCGGCGCCATCCGTCATCGTCGCTCCTCCCCAGGTGCGTCCCGGACCGCGTTCCCGCTGGTCGCCGGGACATACCTGGGCGCGGGACAGGTCAGGCGACGGCGACCAGACGGGAGACCAGGGCGGACACCACCTGATCGACGTCGAACCCGGCGTCGATCGAGGTGGTGAGCTGGTCGAGCAGGAGACCGTCGACCGCGTAGTGCAGCAGGGCGATCTCGAAGGCGCCGCCGGGCAGCCCGGCGGCGACGTGGAAGGCGACGTCGTCGGCGTACCCCCGGCGCAGCACGTCGCCCAGCGCGGCCCGCAGCTCGGGGCGGCGCGAGGCCTCCAGCCGCAGCTCGAACAGGGCGCGGGTGAGGTCGGGCTCGCGGGTGGTGCGCTCGACGATGTAGCGCAGGTAGTCGGTGACCAGCGCGAGTGAGGGCTCGCGCCGGCCGAGGTCGGCCAGCACCGCGGGGTCGGGCGCCATCCGGTCGAAGATCCGTTCGGCCAGCGCGGCAAGCAGCGCGGCCCGGGACGGGAAGTAGTTGGAAGCGGTGCCGGTGGGCACGCCCGCCTCGGCGTCCACCGCGCGGTGGGTCAGGCCGCGCGCGCCGGCGGCGGCCAGCACGCGCAACCCGGCGTCGGCGAGCAGGGTACGGCGTTCCGGATTTCGGACCATGCCAGCACCCTAGCAAAAACCACGACAGGTGTTGTACATTCTCTCTCGACCACGACAGCCGTTGTGGTTGAGGCCGGACATCGGAGTCGGTTTGCGCAAGCTCGTGTACTACGTCGCCAGCACCCTCGACGGCTTCATCGCCGCCCCCGACGGGTCCTACGACCACCTCCCGCTGGAGCCCGACGTGGCGGCCCACCTGACCGCCGAGTGGCCCCAGACCTTCCCCACGTTCACCCACGCCCACTTCGACATCGCCTCGCCGCCGGCCGGCCGCTTCGACGCCCTGCTCATGGGCCGGGCCACCTACGACCCGGCGCTCAAGATCGGCGTGACCAGTCCCTACGCGCACCTCAAGCAGTACGTCTTCAGCCGCTCGCTGCCCCCGTCGGACGACCCGCAGGTCGAGATCGTCGCCGGCGACCCGGTGGCCTTCGTCCGCGAGCTGAAGGCCCAGCCCGGCGGCGACATCTGGCTCTGCGGCGGCGGGCAGCTCGCCGGCCAGCTCCTCGACGAGGTCGACGAGCTGGTGGTGAAGCTCAACCCGGTGGTGGCCGGCAGCGGCATCCCGCTGGCCGACCGGAGCTTCACGCCCACCCGGTTCACCCTGGTCGGCACCCGGTCGTTCGACAGCGGCGTGGTGGTGCTCCGCTACACCGCCGGGGCGCGGTAATCGGGTTGCCCGCGGCCGGACGGGTCGCGCACGGTGGGTCGGTGACCAGCCTGACGAAGAGCCGGATCCGCTGGACGGACCTGCCCGGGCCCGTCCGCGCCGCGGTCGAGGAGATCCTCGGCGACCGGGTGGTCGCCGCCGAGTCACAGCACGGTGGCTTCTCCCCCGGCACCGCCGACCGGGTCCGCACCGCCGGTGGGCGGCGGGCCTTCGTCAAGGCGGTCAGCCCGGCGCAGAACGACCGCAGCCCCACGCTGCACCGGGCGGAGGCGCGGATCGCCGCCGCGCTGCCGCCGGCCGCGCCGGCGCCCCGGCTGCTCGGCAGCCACGACGACGGCGACTGGATCGCGCTGGTCTTCAGCGACGTCGAGGGCCGCCACCCGGTCACGCCGTGGGAGGCCGGCGAGCTGGCCGCCGTGCTGTCCACCCTGGAGGCGATGGCCGGGGTGCTCACGCCGGCGCCCGCCGCGGTCGTCACCACCGCGGCCGAGCAACTGGGGTACGACTTCGGCGGCTGGCGGCGGCTCGCCGACGACCCACCGGCCGACCTGGACCCGTGGGCGCGGGCCCGGCTGCCCGAGCTGCGCGCGGCCGCCGACCGGGGGCTGGCCGCGCTGGCCGGCGACACCCTCTGCCACGTCGACATCCGGGCCGACAACCTGCTGATCGGCCCGGACGGCGGCGTCACCGTGGTCGACTGGCCCTGGGCCTGCCGCGGGCCGGCCTGGCTGGACAGCCTGCTGACCCTGATCAACGTGCAGGTGCACGGCGGTCACGACCCGGAGGCGCTGCTGGCCGCCCGGCCGCTCACCGCCGGGGTGGACCACGCCGACGTGACCGGGGTGCTGGCCGGGTTCACCGGGTTCTTCCTGGACGGCGCCCGCCAGCCGCCCCCGCCCGGCATCCCGACGGTCCGGGCGTTCCAGCGGTTGCAGGGCGACGCGCTGCTCCCCTGGCTCGCCCGGCGTATGGGCTGACGACCAGGGCGGATTCAGGCCCGGTCCGGGAGCTTCTCCTGCCGGGTCCAGCTCGTCCAGCCCCGCTCGCGCATCAGGTCGCGCATCAGCCGGGCCCCGGGATGGGACTCGTCGGCGAGCGCGTCGAGCAGGTCGTACGGCAGGTCGTCCCCGGAATCACCCTGGCCGGCGGCCTCGCCGGCGGCGTAGGCCTCCTCGGACAGCTCCGCCATGATGTCGGCGGCCTCCTCCATGAGCCGGTGGGCGGCCCCATCCGTCAGGCGTTCGCCGGCCACGTCGCCGTCCAACAAGGTGGACAGGACCAGATAGAGCCGGACCATCCGCGGGTCATCCAACTGCGCGAACTTCAACGGCATCCACCCGCGCACCTGGTCCGGCCAGCGGGCCGAGATCAGGATCCACCCGTCCCGCTCGGCCTCCACGACGCGCTCGGACACCCCGATCTCCCGGAGCCGGTCAAGATAGGCGAGGACCTCCGGCGGGAGGCCGCCGCTGTTCCCGGCGGCCAGTTGGGCGATCTGCTGACGGCTGGTCTCCAGCCGGCTGATCTCGTCGGACAGGCGGCCGTCGATGCGGTGGATCGCCGCGGCGAAATCCGCCTGGTCCGCCCGCAGCAGCGCGGTGATCTCGGACAGCGGCACCCCGGCGTCCGCCAGGGCGCGGATCTTGAGGAGTGCGACGACGGCGCTCGCGCCGTACCGCCGGTAGCCGGAGGCGTCGCGCTCCGGCTCCGGCAGCAGACCGATCTGGTGGTAGTGCCGCACCGCCCGCACGGTGACACCGGCGTACGACGCCAGTTGCCCGATCGTCAGCATGCCCCTGATCCTGCCCTGCTCAGGAGGCCGTTCGCCGCTGGCCGCCGCCGGATTGTTCATGCCGCCAGCATGGCGGGTTGACGCTGCGTCAGGGTCAAGCCGCCCGCTTGGCGAAGACCACGACAGCGCGCCACGTCCGCGGGCTGACGGTGAGCACGGGGGCGGCCGGGGCGTGGTCGAATGACCGCCTCAACCATCCGGCGGGTGGCACGCGTTCCTAGGGGGCGAGGGGGTGGGCATGTCGGAGACGTTCCACGAGTTCGTGGTGCAGCGGTCGCCCGCGCTGTCGCGGACGGCGTACCTGCTGACCGGCGACCACCAGCACGCCGAGGACCTGTTGCAGAGCGCACTGGCCCGGACGTACCGGCACTGGCGGCGGATCCACGACGGGGACCCGGAGGCGTACGTGCGCCGGGTCATGTACCACCAGCAGGTCTCGTGGTGGCGCCGGCGGCGGGTGGCGGAACGGCTGGACGCGACGCCGGTCGAGCGGGGCGGCGGCGACCACACCGACGACACCGCGCTGCGGCTCAGCGTGGTGGCCGCGCTGCGCCGGCTCACCGCCCGGCAGCGGGCCGTGCTGGTGCTCCGCTACTACGAGGACCTGACCGAGGCGCAGGTGGCCGAGGTGCTCGGCTGCTCGGTGGGCACGGTGAAGCGGCACGGGCACGACGCCGTGCGCCGGCTCCGCGACCTCGTCCCCGACCTGTGGGAGCCGACGCCGGAGAGGAGCGGGCGATGAGCGTACGGCTGCGGGAGGCGCTGCGGGATGCGGCGGCCGAGGTTCCGGCGTACCCGGTGCACGACCGCGCGGTGCGGACCGCGCGGCGCACCCGCCGGCGGATGGCGGCGGCGGTCGCGGCGGTGCTGGTGCTGGTGGCGCTCGTGCCGCTGTCGGTGCGCGGCGGCGGGCCGGCCACCGTCGCACCGGCCGGTGTGGACGGCCCTGCCCTGCCCGACCGGATCGGGCTGCCGGGGTTCGGGTCGTTGCGCGCCACCGACCGGCCCCGGCTCGGCCCGGCGTCGGTGGTGTTCAGCGGGCAGGCGCGGGGGCTCACCGGGCTGATCGACGAGAACGGCACCGTGGGCATCGTCGGCGCCGACGCCGACCGCTACCGCACCTGGACGGTCGGCCACGAGGCGCCGGCCGGCGAGCAGGTGCTGCTCTCCCCCGACGGGCGGCGGCTCGCCGTGCCCGCCGGGTCGTGGGAGCATCCCCGGATCGACCTGGTCGACCTGGTGGACGGGACGGTCCGTCGGGTGCCGAGCCCGCGAGAGGGCAGCACGCTGACCGAGCCGGCCGGCTGGGCGCCGGACGGGACCGCGCTGGTGGTCCGGGACACCACGCCGGCCAACCCGGAGGGCAGCGCCCACGTCAACACGCTCAGCCTGGTGCGGCTGGACACCGGCCGGGCGGTACGCCTGCTCGAAACCGAGCAGCTGCCGGTCTTCGGCACCCCGGTCGCGTTCACCGCCGACGGGTCCCGGCTGGCCTACCAGGTCGGCGACAAGGTGCTCGTGACCAGCGCCGACGGGCAGTCGATCGCGTCGTTCCCGCTGCCGCCGGAGAGCGGGCTGGCCGGCAAGGGGGCCTGGCTGCCCGACGGGACGCTGGCGCTGGCCGGCCACGAACCGGGCACCGACCGGTGGCGGCTGCGCCGGGTCGACACCAGCGGCACGGACCTGGGCGTCCCGGCGCTGCCCGCCGTCGCGGGCGTCACCACGATCCGGCTGCTCGGCTGGCAGGCCGACGGGACCGCCGTGGTGGTCGGGTACCGGCCCGAGCCGAACTCCCCGGCCTCCTTCACCGGAGCGCTGGAGATGGACCAGCGGACCGCGTACGGGAACGTGCGGACGGTCCGGGTGCTGGGCCTGGCCCCGGGTGCCGCCGCGCCGACGACGCTGCTCACCGCACCGGACCAGGTGCTCGCCATCGACGTGGCGGACGCAGTGGTGCGCGCCGGCCGGGTCCGCGCGGCGGATCCGCCGTCCGGGCCGGGTGGCCGGGTCTGGTGGGCGGCCGGGGCGGCGGCGCTGCTGCTCGGCGGCCTGGTGGCCGCGCGGCTGCTCCGGCGGCGGCGACGGGCGCAGCGGTCACTCGGGGACGCGCACCTCGTGGGTGAGGAAGGGCAGCACGGCCGCGGGCAGGGCGGGTGAGCCGACGATGTCGTAGTGGGTCAGCCCGGGCAGCACGGCCAGCCGGGACGCGGGCCGGCCGGTGCCGTCCCAGCCGGCGTCCCGGTGGCCGCCGCCGAGCAGCCCGTAGAACTCGGCCGCGTGGCGCACGGGAATCGAGTCCGCGTCGGCGAACACCAGCAGCACGGGCATGGGCAGGGCGGCCACCTCCGCGGACCAGTCGTACTCGCGGCGCAGCAGCTCGCCGGTCTTCGCCCAGAGCACCGGCCAGTCCTGCGGGCGGGGCGCGACCCGTTCGTAGCGTTCGTGCGGCGGGGTGCCGCGCATCTGCTCGGCGACCCGCTCGTCCTGGGCGGCCATCGCGGCGAGCACCTCCGGGTACCAGCCCTGCCTTCGGCACGGCGTCGAGACCAGCACGAGGCGGCGGACCAGGGCCGGGTGCTGGATCGCGGCACGCAGGGCCACCCCGCCCCCGAGCGAGTAGCCGAGCAGGTCGGCCGGCGGCAGGCCGAGGTGCCGCAGCAGCGCGGCGACGTCGTCGGCCATCGACTCGTGGCGCAGCGGCCGGTCCACGTCGGCGGTCCGGCCGTGGCCCTGAAGATCGACGGCGACGACCTGCCGGCGCGCGGTGAGGGCGGGCAGGATCGGCGCGAACGTCTCCGTCGAGCCGTACCCGCCGTGCAGCAGGACGAGCGGGCGGCCGGTGCCGTGGATCTCGTACCAGAGCCGCACCCCGTCGACGTCCGCGTAGCTCACGCCGGTTCAACGACGGACGGCCCGGCGGCGGGTCGCCCCACCGCCGGGCCGGTCGGTCCGGCGTTACCCGGCGACGTACCGGTGCAACAGTCCTTCGTCACTGTCGACGGTGCCGTCGCGGCGCAGGCCGGCCTTCTCCAGCACCCGCACCGACGGGATGTTGGCCGGGTCGACGGTGGCGAACACGAGCGTCACCCCGGGCAGGGTGCGGGCGTGGGCCACCAGCGCACGGACCGCCTCGGTGACGTAGCCCCGGCAGCGCCGGGACTCGACGATGCCGTAGCCGAACTCGACCGCGCCGTCGGTGGGCGGCAACTTCAGCCCGATGCCGCCCACGGTGAGGCCGGTCTCCCGCTCGATGATGAGCCGGTGGCCGTGCGGCCGGTCCGGGTTGCCGGCGATGATCCCGGCGATCACCCGCTCGCCGTGGGCGGGGAAGTCCGCCGCCCAGTGCGGGCGGCGCGCACCGGCGACGACGGCGGCGGCCTCCTCGGCCGGCCACGGGCGCAGCACGAGACGGTCGGTGGTCAGGTCAGAAATGAACAACGCGATTCTCCAGAGTCATGGAGTGACCCGGGTCGCGGTGAACGCTCAGTCAGGAGTCGCGACCCGGAAGAGGGCATGGCAGGGGAAGCTCATGGCGATCCATGGCCTCATCTCCCCCTGCGCCCACGACGGTCGCGTGTCCGCGCCCGGGCACTCTAACCCATGATCCGGATACGCCGCGCCCCCGTTGCCTCGGGCCAACGGGCAACGGGGGCGCGGCGCGGGACGGGTCAGCTGACCCCGGTGACGGCCTTGACCAGGTTGATGGCGAAGTAGATGACGAACGCGACGGCCACCGCCCACATGAGCGGGTGGATCTGCCGGGCCTTGCCCTGCGCCACCCGGATCGCCACCCAGCTCACGAAGCCGGCGCCGATGCCGTTGGTGATCGAGTAGGTGAACGGCATGAGCGTCATGGTCAGGAACGCCGGGACGGCGACGCCCACGTCGGTGAAGTCGATGTCCTTGACCTGGCGGATCATCAGCGCGCCCACGACCACCAGCGCCGGGCCGGCGGCCTCGCTCGGCACCAGCGACACCAGCGGGGTGAGCAGCAGGGCGCCCAGGAAGAGCACGCCGGTGACCACGCTGGTCAGGCCGGTCCGCCCGCCGTCCGCGATGCCCGAGGAGGACTCGACGTACGTGGTGGCCGACGAGGCGCTGCCCGCGCCACCGGCGACCGCGGCGACGCCGTCGACGAAGAGCACCTTGCCGAGGCGCGGCATGTCGGTGCCGTCCTCGGTGGCCAGGTTGGCCTGCTTGGCGAGGCCGACCGTGGTGCCCATGACGTCGAAGAAGTCGGCCAGCACCAGGGTGAAGACCAGCAGCAGCGCGGTCATCAGGCCGACGTGGGCGAACGCGCCGAACGACACGTTGCCGAGCAGGTGCAGGTCGGGCTTCTGGACCAGCGGGTCCGGCAGGGTCGGCACGTTGAGCCGCCACCCGTCCGGGTTGGGCTTGCCGTCGACGAGCGCCGGGCCGGGCTTGGCGAACGCGTTGACGATCACCGCGATGACCGTGGTGGCCACGATGCCGATGAGGACGCCGGCCTTCACCTTGCGGGCGACCAGGATGCCCGTGACCAGCAGGCCGACCACGAAGACGACCGTGGGCCAGCCGTGCAGGGTGCCGTTGCTGCCCGAGCCGAGCTGCAGCGGCACGCCGCTGCCGGCCCGGACCAGACCACCGTCGACGAAGCCGATCAGCGCGATGAACAGGCCGATGCCGGCCGCGATGGCCGCCTTCAGCTCGGCCGGGATGGCCCGGAAGACGGCCTTCCGGAACCCGGTCAGCACCAGCACGGTGATGATCAGACCCTCGATGACGACCAGGCCCATGGCCTCGGCCCAGCTCATCTGGGACGCGACCGCGTACGCCACGAACGCGTTCAGCCCGAGACCGGTGGCCACCGCGAACGGCACCCGGCCCACGATGCCCATCATGATCGTCATGACGGCGGCGACCAGGGCGGTGACGCCGGCGACCGCCGGGATGCCGAGGGTCTTGCCGTCGGCGTCCGGCGCGGTGCCGATGATCAGGGGGTTCAGCACGACGATGTAGGCCATCGTCGCGAACGTGGTGAGCCCGGCGAGCACCTCGCGCCGGACCGTCGAGCCCCGTCGGGTGATCTCGAAGAAGCGGTCGAGGCGGCTCTGCGCGGCGGGTTCCGCCGGCTCCACCGGGGCAGCAGGATCCTGCGTAGTCACGCTCATGGCGTGGCTTACTCCGTTCCGGGTTGGCCCAGCCGGTTGCGCCGGCCAGGCGGTGGGGGTGCAGCCGTCCCGTTTCGGTTGGCCCGGAGAACGTCGGGGCGGCTGGGCTCCACGGATCCCGTGAAGCACTACGAAGCCGCGCCCCGGGGTCCGGGGAAGCGACTTCGCGAGGCCCACCTTAACCGCCGGGTAACGGCAGATGACCTGCCGCTGAGCGGGGATCCGGCCCGGGGGTGGCCAAGGTCACGCCCGGGCCCGGTGCCGCGCGCGAGCTAGGCGCGGCGCTGGAGCACCATCCGGCGTGCCAGTTCGTGGAGTTCGTCGCGCGCGGCCTGCTCCCGGCCGGTCGGGTCGGTCACCCGGAACCCGTGCAGCCGGACGGCGTCGGCGTCCACGTCGTCCGGCCGCCGGCGGCCCTCCATCACGAAGCCGAACAGCGCCCGCAGCGCCGCCTCACCCAGTTCCAGCGGATGGAACGGCAGGCGGTCCCAGCCCGGCACCGGGTGCTCCCCCGCCCAGTACGGGAGCTCGAACGGTAGTGGCTCGCCGATGTTCTCACCGACGCCTTCGGGTCCCACGTTCAGCGACCGGACCAGGACGCCGTCCTCCCACACCGCGAATCCCAGCCAGTCGCTGACCGACTGCATGCCATGGAGCACGATCCGCCGCCCGGCGCCGGCCTCGACCAGGTGTGCGGGCAGCGCGGACGGCGGGTTGACGGCCAGCCGCCGGTCGCAGAGCAGGTCCACCCCGGCCAGCGCGACGGCGTACGTCACGTCGTCGGGCGGGTAGACGGCGTCCCACAGGCACTCGTCGGCGGCGCCGTCGACGAGGTGCCCCGGGTGGATCCGCCGGACCAGCGCCTCGGCCGCGTCCCGGTCACCGCCGGTGGCCCCGCGCAACGCCGTGGCGATGTCCCCGTCCGCGTACGCCAGCAGTGCCGTCTTCGCCCCCACGCCCGCGCCCCTCCCCCGACGAGTGTCACCGCACGGTACCGGCGAGATCTTGGTAGGAAAAGGCCCCGGTAGGGGCCACTTCCCACCAAGATCTCTAGGAAGCCGTGCGGGGGCGGGCGCGGAGGTGGGCGCGTTCGCCCTGGGCGCCGAAGAGGCTGAGGAACTCGACGGCCTCCTCGTCGGCCCGGCCGAACCAGTGCGGCACCCGGGTGTCGAACTCGGCCGCCTCGCCGGGTGCGAGCACCAGGTCGTGCTCGCCGAGCACCAGCCGCAGCCGGCCGTTGAGCACGTAGACCCACTCGTACCCCTCGTGGGTCTGCGGGGTGGGCTCGGCGGGCCGCCCGCCCGCGGGGATGACCAGCTTGTACGCCTGGATGCCGCCGGCCCGGCGGGTGAGCGGCAGCATGGTCATGCCGTGCCGGGTGACCGGCCGCAGGTGGATGCGCGGGTCGCCGGTGGGCGGGGCGCCGACCAGCTCGTCGAGGGTCACGCCGTGCGCCCGGGCCAGGGGCAGCAGTAGTTCGAGGGTGGGGCGGCGGCTGCCGGACTCCAGCCGGGACAGGGTGCTCACCGAGATGCCGGTGGTGGCCGACAGCTCGGCGAGGGTGGTCTCCCGTTCGCGGCGCAGCGCGCGCAGCCGGGGCCCGACCGTGTCGAGGGCCCGGTCCAGGTCGTCGTCCATCACCCCAGTTTGCCAGAACGGCAACAAAGTTTGCGGGTATGGCCACCACCGCCGCATCGTTGCGGCCAGGAGGTGGTCAGGATGGCCGAAGGGTACGAGGTGGTCGTGATCGGCGGCGGCGCCGCCGGGCTGAGCGGGGCGCTCATGCTGGCCCGGGCGCGCCGGTCGGTCCTGGTGATCGACGGAGGCAGCCCGCGCAACGCGCCGGCCGACGGGGTGCACGGCCTGCTGGCCCGTGACGGCATGCCCCCGGCCGAGCTGCTGGCGCGCGGCCGGGACGAGGTACGCCGGTACGGCGGACAGCTGGTGGACGGCGAGGTCGACACGGTGACCCGCGACGAGGAGGGCTTCACCGTGGCGCTGGCCGGCGGCCGGCGGGTGCGGGCCGGCCGGCTGCTGGTGGCCACCGGCCTGGTCGACGAGCTGCCCGAGGTGCCCGGACTGCGGGACCGGTGGGGCCGGGACGTGGTGCACTGCCCGTACTGCCACGGATGGGAGGTGCGCGACCGGGCCATCGGTGTGCTGGCCACCGGGCCGCTGTCGGTGCACCAGGCGCTGCTGTTCCGCCAGTGGAGCGACGATGTCCTGTTCCTCCGCCACACCGCGCCGCCGCTCACCGACGAGCAGGCCGAACAGCTGGCCGCGCGGGGCGTCCCGGTGATCGAGGGCGAGGTCGCGTCCGTCGAGGTCGTGGCGGACCGGCTGGCCGGGGTACGCCTGGGCGACGGCCGGTCGGTCGCGCGCGAGGTGCTGGTCGCGGCCCCCCGGATGGTGGCGCGGGCCGGGTTCCTGGCGGCGCTCGGGCTGCGGGCCGTGGCGCACCCGTCCGGGGCCGGCGAGCACGTGCCCGCCGACCCGACGGGGCGTACCGAGGTGCCCGGGGTGTGGGTCGCGGGCAACGTCACCGACCCGGCCGCCCAGGTCGGCGCGGCAGCGGCGGCGGGCGCCCTGGCGGCCGCCGCGATCAACGGCGACCTGGTCGCCGAGGAGACCCGCCGGGCGGTCGACGCGCGGCAGCGGGACGTGTTCTCGGCGCAGACCGAGGCGCGGGTGAGCGAACTGGTGGCGGGCGACCGTCGCCACGGACTGTGAACCGGGGAGGCGGCCATGGCGGAGTTCGACCGGGCGTACTGGGAGGAGCGGTACCACCACCAGCACGCGGCGCATCCCCGGACGCCCACGCCGTACCTGGTGGCGGAGGCCGGTGACCTGGCGCCCGGCACGGCGCTGGACGCGGGCTGCGGCGAGGGCGCCGACGCGATCTGGCTGGCGGCACGCGGCTGGCGGGTCACCGCGGTCGACGTCGCGGACGGCGCCCTGCGCCGGGCTCGCGAGCACGCGGCGGCGCAGGGCGCCGAGGTCGCCGGCCGGGTCGAGTGGGTGCGGGCCGACCTGGCCGGCTGGCGTGCCCTTGAGGAGGGCTTCGACCTGGTGACCAGCTCCTACGTGCACGGCGCGGGCGAGGATCTGGTCGACCGGCTGGCCGCCGCCGTCGCGCCCGGGGGCACGCTGCTCGTGGTGGGTCACGACCCCACCGACCCGCACACCGCCGCGGAGGGTGCTCCGGCGACGGCGCACGTCACGGCCGGGCGGCTGGCGGCGGGCCTCGACCCGGCGCGGTGGGAGGACGTCATGGCGGAGACCCGGTCCCGGTCGGTCACCGCCCCGGACGGCCGGTCGAGCACCCTGCACGACGCGGTTCTGCGCGCCCGCCGGCGCGGCTGAGCACGCGGAGGGGTGGCATTCACGAATCCGACTTACATGGACAATATTGCCCTTTAAGTTACTGCGGTGAGGGTGCAGTCGAAACGGGGGGCGACGTGAGCGAGTATCCGCCGATCGAGGATCACGGGCTCATCGGTGATCTTCAGACCGCCGCCCTGGTGACCTGTGACGGCACGATCGACTGGTTCTGCGCACCCCGCTTCGACTCCCCCAGCATCTTCGCCAGCGTGCTCGATCGGGAGCGCGGTGGCTTCTTCCGGATCGCGCCCCACGAGACCACCTACGTCACGAAACAGCTCTACCTGCCCGGCACCCCGATCCTGATCACCCGGTTCATCAGCGCCGACGGGGTCGCCGAGATCCAGGACTTCATGCCGGTCACCGGCGAGAAGGCCACCGACGTGCACCGCCTCGTGCGCATGGTCACCATGGTCCGGGGCAGCATGCGGTTCCGGCTGGAGTGCCGGCCCCGGTTCGACTACGCGCGCGAGCAACCCCGGCTGGAGCGGCACCGGAACGGGTTCGTCTTCCGCGGCTCGTCCGCGTCGCTCACCTTCAACCCGGTCCAGCCGATCCGCCAGCTCATCGCCAAGGAGGACATGCACCTCGGGGACGGCGACCTGATCGGGTTCGGCACCCTCAACCAGGGCGACACCGGCGGCGTGGTGCTGGAGACGAACTCCGAGATGGAACCCCGGGCGGTCCCGCTCGAAGAGGTGCAGGGGATGTTCGAGTGGACCCGCGACTACTGGCGACGGTGGGTCGAGCGCTCCCGGTACACCGGCCGCTGGCGGGAGATGGTCGAGCGGTCGGCCATCACGTTGAAGCTCATGACGTACGCGCCCACCGGCGCGATGATCGCCGCGCCGACGGCCGCGCTGCCCGAACTCGTCGGCGGCACCCGCAACTGGGACTACCGCTACACCTGGGTCCGGGACACGTCCTTCTCGGTGCACGCGCTGCTCGGCCTCGGTTTCACCGAGGAGGTCGGCCGGTACATGGACTGGCTCGACGAGCGGATCCGCGAGGCCGGCGACCACCAGGCCCCACTGAAGATCATGTACCGGGTCGACGGTTCGTCCGACCTCCACGAGGAGGTGCTCGACCACCTGGAGGGCTACCGCGGCTCCCGCCCGGTCCGGATCGGCAACGGCGCCGCCGACCAGCTCCAGCTCGACATCCACGGCGAGGCGCTCTACGCCATGCACGTCGCCGACGAGCAGGGCATCCGGGTGTCCCACCAGGTGTGGAAGAGCACCGTGCGGCTCATCGACTGGCTGTGCCACAACTGGGACCAGCCGGACGCCGGCATCTGGGAGAGCCGGCACCATCCCCGGGACTACACCTTCGGCCGGGTGATGTCCTGGGTGGCCCTGGACCGGGCCATCCGGCTCGCCGCCCGTACCGGCCGGCCGGGGGACGTCAGCTGCTGGACCACCCAGCGGAACCTCATCTACGACCAGGTGATGGCGCGCGGTTACCACCGGGGCCGCGGTTCCTTCGTCCAGGCCTACGGCGAGAACGTCCTGGACGCCGCGCTGCTCTCCATGCCGGCGGTCGGCTTCGTGACGCCGTCCGATCCCATGTGGTGCCGCACCCTCGAGGCCATCGAGCGCGAACTGGTCTCCGACAGCCTGGTCCACCGGTACGACCCGGTCCACTCCCCCGACGGGCTCCCCGGCCATGAGGGCACCTTCAACATGTGCACCTTCTGGTACGCCGAGGCGCTGGCCCGCTCCGGCCGGCTCGACGACGCCCGGCTCACCTTCGAGAAGATGTTCACCTTCAGCAACCACCTCGGCCTGTACGCCGAGGAGATCGCCTCGACCGGTGAGCAGATCGGCAACTACCCGCAGGCCTTCAGCCACCTCGCCCTGATCAACACCGCGCTGGCGCTGAACGACATGCTCGACGCCGAGGCCGAGGCCCGGCGCAGACGCTGAATCTCGGGACGGGGTTAGCCGACGGCAGGCCGGGTAGCCACACGCGCTGCGTGTGCAGCCCGTTGAACCGGCCTTCCTTGCCGACAACCCAGCCGAGAGGAACGACGGTGTCGCACGAGTACCGCAAGAACCCGGAGGCAGTTTCCCGGTTGTCGCCCGAGCAGTACCACGTGACCCAGGAGGGCGGGACCGAGCGGCCCTTCGCCAACCCCTACTGGGACACCAAGGAACCGGGCATCTACGTGGATGTCGTGTCCGGCGAGCCACTGTTCGCGTCGGTCGACAAATACGACAGCGGCACCGGCTGGCCCTCCTTCACGAAGCCCATCGAGCCGCGGAACGTGGTCGAGGTCCGCGACGTCGCCCTCGGCATGGTCCGCACCGAGGTCCGGTCCGCGCACGGTGACAGCCACCTCGGGCACGTCTTCGACGACGGCCCCATCGCCACCGGCGGGCTGCGCTACTGCATGAACTCCGCGGCGCTCCGGTTCATCCGGCGCGACGACCTGGAACGGGAAGGGTACGGCGAGTACCGCGCACTGTTCGAGCACCCGGACGGGGGGCGAAGCGATGAGTGACAAGACGGAGAAGGCCGTCCTGGCCGGCGGCTGCTTCTGGGGGATGCAGGACCTCATCCGGAAACGGCCCGGCGTGGTGTCCACGCGGGTCGGCTACACCGGCGGCGACGTGCCGAACGCGACGTACTACAACCACGAGGGCCACGCCGAGGCCATCGAGATCGCCTACGACCCGGACAAGCTCTCGTACCGGGACCTTCTCGAGTTCTTCTTCCAGGTCCACGACCCGACGACCCTCAACCGCCAGGGCGGTGACGTCGGCACCAGCTACCGGTCGGCGATCTTCTACTGCGACGACGAGCAGCGGAGGGTCGCCGAGGACACGATCGCGGACGTCGACGCCTCCGGCCTGTGGCCGGGCAAGGTCGTCACCGAGGTCACCCCGGCCGGCCCGTTCTGGGAGGCGGAGCCGGAGCACCAGGACTACCTGGAGAAGCATCCCGGCGGCTACACCTGCCACTTCCCCCGGCCCGACTGGAAGCTGCCCCGCCGGGGCGAGAACCAGAGCTGACCGCACGCAGCCGAGTGACCAACGAGGAAAAGGAGCCCGACGTGGCCGCCAGGACCCAGACGCTCGCCCGCGCCACCGACATCAAGCCGTTCACGGTGGAGATCCCCGAGGCGGACCTCCAGGACATGCGCCGGCGCATCGCGGCGACCCGCTGGCCGGATAGGCAGACCGTCAACGACCAGTCCCAGGGCGTGCCGCTGGAGACGAGCCAGGCCCTCGCCCGCTACTGGGAGAAGGAGTACGACTGGCGCAAGGCCGAGGCGAGGCTGAACTCCCTGCCCAACTTCATCACCGAGATCGACGGCCTGGACATCCACTTCATCCACGTCCGGTCCAAGCACGAGAACGCGCTGCCGCTCATCGTCACGCACGGCTGGCCCGGTTCCGTCATCGAGCAGCTGAAGATCATCGAGCCGCTCACCGACCCGACGGCACACGGCGGGTCCGCGTCGGACGCCTTCCACGTGGTGATCCCGTCGATGCCGGGTTACGGCTTCTCCGGCAAGCCGACCGAACCCGGCTGGGGGCCGGACCACGTTGCGAGGGCCTGGACCGAGCTGATGAAGCGCCTCGGCTACAACCGGTTCGTCGCGCAGGGCGGCGACTGGGGCGCCCTGATCACCAACCTGATGGGCGTGCAGGCGCCGCCGGAACTGGCCGCCATCCACACCAACATGCCGAGCACGGTTCCGTTCGAGATCGACGCGCTGGTCCAGTCCGACATCACCGGAATCAACGGCGCGCTCGCCAAGCTGCCGGCCAACCTCTCCGAGGAGGAGCGGCGGGCCGCCGAGCAGCAGGACTTCTTCTGGAAGCACTCCGCCTACGCACTGATCATGGCCACCCGCCCCGAGACCCTGATCGGGTTGGCGGACTCGCCCGTCGCGCTGGCGACCTTCATGTGCGACCACGACGCGGCCAGCCTGGAGCTGATCTGCCGGGCGTTCGCCGGGAATCCCGGGGGCCTCACGCGCGACGACATCCTCGACAACATCACGCTCACCTGGTTGACCAACACGGGCGTCTCCTCCGCCCGCATCTACTGGGAGAACAAGTACTCCTTCCTCGGCGCCAAGGACGTCTCGGTGCCGGCCGCCGTGAGCGTCTTCCCGGACGAGCTCTACCAGGCGCCGCGGAGCTGGGCCGAGCAGGCGTATCCGAACCTCATCCACTACAACCAGCTCGACCGGGGTGGGCACTTCGCGGCGTGGGAGCAGCCGCAACTGCTGACCGACGAGCTCCGCACCGCCTTCCGGTCGGTTCGCTAGATGGCCGTCTCCGAACGGCTGCGCCTGCCCGCGCTCGACGGGGCGACCGGGTGGCTCAACTCCGAGCCACTCGGTCCCGCCGAGCTGCGGGGACGCCCCGTCGTCGTGAACTTCTGGACGCTCACGTGCATCAACTGGCTGCGCCAGGAGCCGTACGTCCGGGCGTGGTCGCAGGCCTACCGCGACGACGGGCTGGTGGTCGTCGGCGTGCACACGCCGGAGTTCTCGTTCGAGCACGACGTCGACGAGGTGCGCCGGGCGGTGGCGGCCCGTGGGATCGACTACCCGGTGGCGCTCGACAACGACTACGGGGTGTGGACCGCGTTCGACAACCACTACTGGCCGGCGCTCTACTTCGTCGACGCGGACGGCGTCATCCAGGACCACCACTTCGGCGAGGGCCGCTACGAGAAGTCGGAACGGGTGATCCAGCGGCTGCTCGGCGTCGACCGCGACCTCGTCCCCGTCGAGGGGACCGGGGTGGAGGCCGACGCCGACTGGGACCACCTGCGCACGCAGGAGACCTACCTGGGGTACGCGCGCTCGGAGCAGTTCGCGTCACCGGACGACGCCACGTACGACGCGAGCGGCGCCTACGAACTCCCGGCGAGCCTGCCCGCCGACCACTGGGCGCTCGGTGGGGAGTGGACGATCGGCTCCGAGAAGGTCGTGCTCGACCGGGCCGGCGGCACCCTCGCCTTCCGGTTCCAGGCCCGCGACGCGCATCTCGTGCTGTCGCCCGGAACGCGCGGCCCGATCCCCTTCCGCCTGCTCCTCGACGGCGCCGCCCCGGGCTCCGCACACGGCGACGACGTCGACGAGGACGGCAACGGCCTGCTCCGGGATGGCCGGCTCTACCAGCTCGTCCGACAGCGGGACGCCGTCCGGGAGCGGACGCTGGAACTCACCTTCCTCGAACCCGGCGCCGAGGCGTACGTGTTCACCTTCGGCTGACGGCGGAAACGACCTCGCGCCGATCCGCGCCCGTTGGCAGAATCGCCGGGTGCCCGAGCCGGTCGAGGTGAGCCCACCGTTCCGCTGGGATCTGGTGACACCGGACCAGCTCGGCTCGATGCTGTCCGGCGGTCCCGAACCGGACCTGTGGTTCGTCGACGAGCTGACGGAGTGCGCGGGCCGGGTGCTGGCCCGCAGTGGCAACGGCGACCTGCTGTTCGTGGGCCGGTCGCTGGACTCGATGTTCGACCTCCTGAGCGGGGCCCTGACCGGCATCACCACCGAGCAGCGCCTGGCGCGCCTCCCCTTCTCGTTCCACCGGCGGCCGGTGGTGGACGGGCGCGGGAGATGGCGCGTACCCGCGCTGTCGGCGGGGCAGCGCGCGGCCGCACGCCGCGTGCTGGCCGACCTCGACGTGACGCCCCACGCCCTGGCCCGCCGGCACCGGCCGGTGACCTTCGTCGACGTGGTCCACGAGGGCTCGACGTTCACGGAGCTGTTCGCGCTGCTGGACGACTGGATCGTCGAGTCCCGCGAACCGTGGGAGGTCGTGCGGCGGAAGCTGCGGTTCCTCGGCGTCACGCGGAGCCGGAAGACGAGCCCCAACACCTGGCGCTGGCACCAGCACGCCGGATGGACCCGCCGGCTCCCGGCCGCCTCGGTGCGGAACGTCTCCCTGGACGCCCTCGTGTGGTCCTACTTCGGTGACCACCAGACGAAACTCACCCGATCGTTCCGGCCGGACCGGTGGCTCCTTACCGACGACGGGCCGGACCGCGACGAGCGGGCCCGGCAGGCACTCGCCGAGGCGGTCGCCCTGGTGGCGTACGGTCGCGGCGCCCCGGGCCGGCGCGCGCTCGCGGCGGCGACCAGCCACGAGCCGGCCCTGGCCGAACCCTGGCTCCGCTCCGTCGTCCGGCAGCTCAACGGGGTCTGACGGGGGCGCGTCGTAGGCTGCATCTCGCAGGTGACGGGCGGGAGGCTGACGTGTCCGAGACGACGGTTGCCGGGGTGCTGGCCGAGCTGGCCGCGCTCGAGGACCCGAAGGCACGCGCCGTGAACGAGCGGCACGGTGACGATCACGGGGTGAACCTCGGCGCGCTGCGCGCGCTCGCGAAGCGGCTGAAGACGCAGCAGGAACTCGCGTGCCGGCTCTGGGCGACGGGCGACAGCGCGGCGAGGCTGCTGGCGCTCCTGATCTGCCGGCCGAAGGCGTTCGGGCGTGACGAGCTGGACGCCATGCTGCGCGAGGCACGCACACCCAAGGTGCACGACTGGCTCGTGAACTACGTCGTGAAGAAGAACCCGCACGCCGAGGAGTTACGCCTGGCCTGGTCCGCCGACCCGGATCCCGTGGTGGCGAGTGCCGGCTGGGCCCTGACCACGGAACGCGTGGCGAAGAAGCCGGAGGGCCTCGACCTCGCCGGGCTGCTCGACGTCATCGAGGCGGAGCTGAAGGACGCGCCGGACCGCCTGCAGTGGGCCATGAACCACTGCCTGGCGCAGATCGGGATCGAGAACGCCGCGCTCCGCGCCCGTGCCATCGACATCGGCGAGCGCCTGGAGGTGCTCAAGGACTACCCGACTCCCCCGGGTTGCACGTCTCCGTTCGCACCGACCTGGATCACCGAGATGGTGCGCCGGCAGCAGTCGTGAGCGGCCGGCGCACCGTCGGTCCGTCAGGCCGGTTCGACCGGTAGCCACAGCTCGCAGGTCGCCGTGCTGAAGTCGTCCGCCCGATCGAGGACGGCGACGATCGAGGGCCCGGGCCGCAGCCGCCACGGGTTCGACGGGAACCACTCGGTCGCGGTCGCGGCCCAGGTCTCCTGCAACACCTGCGGGTGCGGTCCGGCGGTGCGGAAGACCGCCCACCGGCCGGCCGGCACCTCGATGACGTCGAGGTCGCCGGGTGCCGGCGTGTCCGGGGAGAGGGCCACCCCGTGCAGGTACGTCAGTTCGCTGCCCTCGGTGGCGTCCGGATCGAGGTCGTCGGAGACCTGCAGCAGCCCCCCGGGCTCGGCGTCGCCGAGGGCCTTCAGCCGGAGGTGCTCCTCCATCGGCAGCGCGGCGATGTGCTGCTGGATGTGCGGGTTGATGCCGTGGTGGATCAGCGGGACCCGGGCGGCGTGCCCGACGAGCCGGAACGCGGGGCGGTCGACGATGCGGGTGTGCATGGGGTTGCTCCCTTCGACGGTCAGGCGGAACCTGAGCTGCGGTTGTGTGCGAAGGGGGCCTCCGTCGCGGCGGACGTCACCGGGGCCGGCACCGTGGACCGCCCGGAACGCGCGCCCGAACGCCTCGGTCGAGCCGTACCCGTGCCGGACGGCGATGCTCAGCAGGTCGTCCTGACCGCGGACGACATCGGCGGCGGCGAGGGTCATGCGCCGCCGGCGCACGTACTCCGACAGCGGCATGCCGGCCAGCGACGAGAACATCCGCCGCAGGTGGTATTCGGTCGTGCCGAGCGTCCGGGCCAGCCCGGTGACGTCGAGTTCCTCGGTGAGGTGCTCCTCGACGAGGTCGACGAGCCGGTTGAGTGCCGAGATCACGAGGCCTCCTTTCGACGTCAAGCCTCGCTCGTGCGACACCGGCCGCGCCCGACCACTCCGGCCCGATCCGATCGGGCGGTCAGCCGTCTGACCGCGACCGAAGATCTATCTGGGTCTTGTTGTGATTTCCGTTGATCACAACGCGGTTGCGGAAGACGATGTTGAGCATCCGGCTCACCCGCTGACTCCGGCCTCCGGCTGCCGGCGCGCTCGAAGCATCGCTCACCGCCGCGTTCCGTCGCACGGTGAACATGACGACACTGCCGCACATCGTGACGAGAGCAGCGGCGAAGCTGCCGATGCTCGCCCACTTGTCGGCCTTGTCGAGGGATTGCAGAGCAAGGAAGACGACTGCGGCCATCGACACCGCCAGACACAGTGAGAGGGCCAACCAGACCGAGAGCTTCGTCCTCATCTGCCGATCCCGCCTCCCCCCCGCCTGCGCCGCTTCTCTCGTGGCGACAGGGGCTGTTCATCCTCGATGTGGGGCATCTCGAAGGTCGCCTCCACGACCCACGGCACAGGGTGCGGGCTCCCGTCGGGCGAGGCCGCCTGCTCGCTCGTCGGCGTGTGGTAAGTCCGGATGTCCGATGGAGGCGGTGACATCTCCTCGTGCAGCTCTGCGACAGCGTCGATGACCTCGTCACCGCCAAGCTCCTCAACATGCACTCGGACGTCCCTCGTGAACCTGTTCCCGGTGCCGGCGAGGACGGACACGGGATCGCTCACGCGGGTGAAACCGAAAAGCGCGAACACCCTCGTGCGTTGGCTCGTCTCGTCGGTCGCCTGCCGCAGCAGGTCGAGTTCTCCGGTGCGATCTCCCGCCCTCAGCAGACTGACTAGGAAACGTTCCATGGCTTGCCCCGTCGGCCCCTCCCGAATCGCGTCGGCCAGCTGCAACCGGAGATCCCTGTCCCCCAAAAGCAATTCAGCGCCGGACAGAACGGTCCTCCGGACGAGGATCTCGGTCGTGCTCGTGATCCGGGAATCGTCACCCAGCTGAACGACGCCGGACCCGTGGATGAGGTTCACGTGACTACGTGCCAGCGGCAGATCCACCTCGGTCGGTCCGATCTCCTCCACACCGCCGACGGCTCTGGCCAAGGCGCGGACGAGGGCGGCATCATGCGAGCGGCTGGCCGGTTCGTTGACGAGCGCAGACAGCGCCTTCCGGACGTCGGGCGCCTCCAGAACCCCGTCGAGAGTCACGGCCACGGAATCCAGGTGGTAGTGCTCGCGGTGGATGAGTTCGCAGCTGTTGCCCGCCACCACCTCGTCCGCGCGGACGACATCGACGATCCGTGCCGGCGAGAGCAAGCCGAACACACTTACTTCGCCTCCCGCAGCCGAGGCGATGGTCAGGTGAACCGGACCGAGGTGAGGTTTCGTTGCCTCGGAGTCGGTGCCGTCGCTCACCTCCACACGGACGCCCGGCACCTGGATCGCGTGTTCGGCAAGCTTCTCCGGCCGCTCGATCAACCGCTCGAACCAACCTTGGTTGGCCGAGCGGCTTTCCACCCGTGGTTCGGGCACCCGCGGCCTTGTCTCCACCGGCGGAGTGATCATCAGTTCCGACAGTTCGGGTGGCCTGATGTCCCAGTACCCCGGTTGCTCAATCCGATGACGTCGCTCGCTGACGCCTTCACCGCTGCCGAACTCGACCATGGCACGCCCCTCGGTTGGCAAGTCGCACAGAAAGCGTTACATGGAGTAAGTATCGACGGCTAGAGCGCTGGCCGAGGAGACCGGCGCCCGTCCGGACTCGACACCGGCGAGGCAGCGGAGAGCTTCCCACCTCTCGTGACCCAGGCAGCCGCGCTGAGTGCACGACATCGCCGGCAGGCCGCCGTCTGCTGGGACGACGAGTACGTAGTCAGGCGGCTCGCCGAAGTTCGAGCGGCCTGAGAACGCGTTTGAGGAGTACGGGGTGGGCGCGGCAGACCTGGTGTGTACTGTGTACCCATGGCACAGGTCGACTTCAGGTATCTCACGGACCTCCTCACCCCACGCCACGCCACCGCGGTCGACGACCCGACGGAACGGAACCGCCTTGCCGGCCTGGTCGACACCGACACCTCCGAGTACATCGCCGGCTTCATCTCTCAGACCGGCCGGGTGCTCGGTGAGTCGATGAAATCGGGCGAGACCGTCCTACACGAGAGCGACATCATTCTGGACGCTGACGGTGGCTGGGAACCCGGAACTCCGTCCCGGATGTGGATTGTGTCAGAGGGCACTCGACGGGAGGACGTATTCGACGATGCCGCCCGCGTCTTCCTGGCCCATAGCCTGCTCACCGGAGCCGCGAGCCAGTTCTGCGGATGGCGGGAACGGGTTGTGGCAATCGTGCCCGAGGAGGTCGGACCCAAGGAGTCGAAGATCATCCGTACCCTGGCTGACGGGGGCATCGAGGTCGTGCACACGTACACCGTTCTCGATGCGTACGGCACGTACGCCCGATGGGTCACTGACCTCGCCTTGGAGTATGGAAGCGGTGACGAAGCAATCGCTTCCGACACCCCTCGGCCGCCCGGCATGGCGCGATCGGTCGTCAGCGCATGGCTGATGCGCGAGGCGGGCGAGGCACAGCTCCAGCAGGCCCGCCACTCCCTGAAGTTCGGCTTGGCGGGGTACGCGCGGGTGTCCGGTGAGGAGTTGCCGATCGCTGAACTCGCCCGCTCCCTCTACACCGACCGCGCGAACTTGACGAAGGTCATCAAGGCGGCCGAGAAAGATGCCAGGATCTCCGGGATCCTCGACGCGATCGCGTCCGGGGACACCGACCGGATCATGACGACTCTTCGCTGCGCGTAGAACGGTCACGCCTCTGCCGAGCTCGGGTCTCAGCCCGCCGGCAGGAAAGCCGGCATGGGCAGACCTTTATTGCGTTACTCGGGCACCGACGGATGTGCCTGTTTAGGTGGTGGTGGACGCGGCAGGTTTCGAACCTGCGACCCCTCGCTTGTAAGGTCTGCGCAACCCGCGGTCCGCAACCACCTGCGCCCAGCCCGCCTCGCTTCGGCGCGCCACAAGCACGTGATCGTGCGTCGTCGTCCGTCACGGTTGCTACAGACGCTGTTACACCGGCGCTCACCGGGTCTGTCGATGAGGACGACTAGCTGGCGGTCATGCTTGGTTCGCCCTTGCCTGGCTTGGACCTGGGTCAGGTGGCTTAGCGGTCGTGCTGGCCGGACGGCGCATCGGCCCCGGTTGCTGCCGCCGCCGCCCAATCCCCGTCGTGGGCAGCGAGACCTCAGCCACACTGCGACCGGCCCCGTCGCAGCTATGGCGGCCAATGGCCACATCTCCCTCAACCGCTGCAGGTTGACGCTCCCGGCGCCGTAACGCGAGCCCGGTTTTGCGTCGGGCTGACGCTATGGCTTCCAGTGCCCTTCGACCTGCGAGAACAGGACGGTTTTCGTCACGCCGGCGATATACGGATCGGCGCTTCGCATGTTTGAGATGCCACCATCTTGCGCATGAGAGCAAAGCAGTGGATCGGCCCGAGCGCAGGCGGCCTGGTCGCGATCGCGATCGTCTTCGGGCTCGCGGTACTGATGGTCCTCAAGCGGTACGACCCAGCAGTGATCACCGCGGTGGTTACCGGGACGAGCCTCGCGGCGGCCGAACTCGTGCGCCGGCTCCGAGAGTCTACGTCGGCCCCTACTGAGTCGAATCACAAGCGTGAGGTGGGCTCGTGATTCGGCCGTCGGTGTCGCTCGTTGGTAGCTTCCGGCAGCACTATGCCGAGGTCGTGGCAGCCGCCGAGATCTTCACCGCCGCCGGTGTCACGGTGAAGTCGCCGCCGATTTCGCGGATCACGAACCCGGGGCGAAACTTCGTGCGCTTCGAGTCCGACCCGCCGTTGTCCTTGGACCACCACATTCAAGCCGCGACCTTCGAGAAGATCTTCTCATCGGACTTTGTGTACGTGGTGAATCCCGGCGGATACATTGGCCGGACTACCGCGTATGAGTTAGGGCGAGTCCACGAGCGCGGCATGGCGGTCTACTTCGCCGAGAGGCCAATCGACCTGCCGATTCAGGTGCCTGCCGGAACGATACTGAACCCTCGGGAGCTGGTAGCTGCTGTCGTCGAAGGTGGCCTCAGAGTCCAGACCGTTAGACGTCCAAGGGTCGCCGCGCTACCGACTGCGGACCTGGTCATCCTCACGATCCGTGAGCAGCGTCTTAACGTCCTGCTGGTCGTTCGCGGGAAGGAGCCGTACCGCGGGCTGCTGGCGCTCCCTGGTGGCTTCGTCCGGCCGGGGGAATCCTTGGAGGACACGGCAGGGCGGGAACTCACAGAAGAGTCTGGGTTAGACAGCTCGAAGCTCCCGCTGCAGCAGGTACACACGTACTCAATGCCCGAGCGTGATCCTCGAGGACGGATCGTGACGACGGTCTTCCTCGCGATCGCCCCGAACCTACCAGAAGTCACGGGTGGCACGGATGCGTCGCGTGCGGACTGGGTCGAAATCGAGGAGTCACTCGGCACTCGCCTCGCCTTTGACCATGAGCAGATCCTGTGGCAGACGCTTGAGCATGCGCGCAGGTTGTTGGAGTACACCACTATCGCAGCAGCCTTCTGTCCGAAGGAGTTCACGATCGGCGAGCTCCGGCAGGTCTACGAGGCGGTTTGGGGAATCGGACTCAATCCTCAGAACTTCCATCGGAAGGTACGAGGCACGGAGGGCTTCCTCGTGGACACCGGCAGGAAACGGACGAAACAGCCTGGCCGACCAGCCGAGTTGTTTCGGCGGGGCCCTGCTCAAATCCTCTATCCGCCAATGCTGCGGCCGAGCCAGGGGTGACAGCGACGGTACGCCATACGCCGGAGTGGCTGATGTGGACGTCGTGGTACCGCTTGAGGTACATCGCGATCTTCTCGGGGCCGAAGTGGTAGTTCTGCCGCAGTTAGATGATCTTCCCAACGACCTCCGCGCGGGTGGCGTTGGGGCTGGTCTTGGGTCGCTTGGATCGGCTGCGCAGCCCGTCGACGCCTTCGGCCTGGTAGCGGCGGTACCAGATGTAGTACGCCTGCCGGCTGATCCCGTAGTACCGGCACGTCAGCGCGACGTTGCCGGTGACCTCTTCGACATGCCGGCTGATCGCCAGGCGCCGCTTGGCCTCCCGATCGAGCGGCGGGTGAGGGATAGACATATTTGGTCTCCGTACTGGCCGGAGACCCAGGTGTCAACGATGTCTGTCAGTTTTAGAGCGCTCTCGTGGATGAGCGCGGGGCTGTCGCCGAGCACGAGCAGGTCGACGTGGTCGGTGTTCCATCGGGCGAGTATGGCGGTGCTGTAGGGCTCTCGCCGGGTTTGAGGCCGTAGGTGTCGCGGACATCGGCGATCGCGGCGTCGAGGATCACGTTGAGGGCGGTGCCGTGTCCGGGCAGGCGAGCGGCCAGCGCCGCGCCTAGGGTCCGGGCGTACCAGCCGCCGTCGCGCGGTTCGGGTCCGTGGTAGGTGTGCAGCCAGGAGGTCGCGCCGTCGAGGACTGCGGCGGCACCGTCGACCATGACGTATTGGTCCTGTTTGGTGGGGCGGTCACCGCGCAGGGTGGCCGCCGAGCAGATCCAGTGCACGCGCTTGTCGCCGATCTTGGTTGAGTCGGTTCAGTAGTCGCTGCCGGAGGGGGCCACAGCGGTGGTGGGTTCGTCACCCCGTTCGCGAGCGGCGAAGTCGTCGAGGATGGTCTCGGTGGCGGTCGCGCCAAACCGGGTCGCTCCGGCTTCGTGCAGGGTCAGCAGGGTGTCGAGGCTGCGGACACCGCCAGCGGCCTTGACGTGGATGTGCGGGGAGACCGCGGCGCGCATCAGCTGAATGTCGGCCAGGGTGGCGCCGCCGGGGGCGAAGCCGGTGCTGGTCTTGACGAAGTGCGCCCCGGCTTGTTCGGCGATACGGCAGCCGGTGACCTTCTGTTCGTCGGTCAGGTAGGCATTTTCCAGGATCACCTTGACCACCCGGCCCTGCGCGGCGGCGACCACGGCGGCGATGTCGTCGTACACGTACGCGGTCTCGCCGCTGCGCAGGCGACCGATGTGCAGCACCATGTCGACCTCGTCGGCGCCCGCGTCGACCAGTTCGCGAGTCTCGGCGGCCTTGATCGTGGTGCGGGTATCGCCGTGCGGAAAACCGGCCACGGTACCGACGAGGACGCCGGTGCCGAAGAGTGCGACCTTGGCGAGTCCGACGTCGGAAGGACGCACGCAGACCGAGGCGACCTGGCGGCATGCCGCGATCTCGCAGCCACGGCGGATGTCGTCGGTGCTGAGTTCGGGGCGCAACAGCGAATGGTCGATCATCTTGGCAATGTTCATCGGGAATCTCCGGTCCGGGGTGGCTGCACGTCGAAGGTGACCTGCAGGTCGTAGCGGTCCCCGACGTAGCGACTGACGGTGTACTCCAGCGGTGCCGAATGCTGGTCGACGATGAGCCGGGTCTCGACCAGCAGCGGCTCGTCCGCCGGCACGTGCAGCAACTCGCCGTCGGAGCCGGCGCGCTGGGCGGTCAGCGTCGAGGAGCCGAGCGTGGGGCGCAGGCCCCTCTCGCCCAGGGCGCGATGCAGCGAGCCGGTTTCCAAGTCGAGGTCGAGCAGGGTGCTCAGGTGGGGCGGGAAGCAGGCGTATTCGATGGCCAAGGGCACGTCATCGGCGAGCCGCACCCGCACGATCGAGGTCACCCGCGGCGCTACCGCAGTCAGCTGCAACGCCGCCGCCTCCGCGGGGGACGCTGCCCGGACCTCAGCCTCTACCAGCCGCGATGCCGGTACACGCCCCCAGCTGCGCACCTGATCCTGGAAGCTCATCAGGGTCCCGGCGGCCCGCGGTTCGGGCCGCTGCCGTACAAACGTGCCCCGGCCCTGAATCCGCTCGATGAGCCCGTCGGATTCGAGAGCGTTGAGCGCCGCCCGGACCGTCATCCGGGCGACCCCGAACTCCTCGGCGAGTACCGACTCGGCCGGTACTACGTCACCGGGCTGCGCCTGGGCGAGACGTGTTCGCAGTTCCCGTTCGATCCGCACGTAGAGCGGCGCCTTGGCCACGTCTCCTCCAGGTCGTCTAGACAACCTAGAAGTTCGCATGGTCCGAGGTTCCCGTCAAGCCGCTGTGCGGCACAGCACCGACGACCAGAAGGAGGCCCTGCGAAAGCTGAGTGAAGGCGTTCAACCCCAGCGACTGATGTCGAACGTGGCGCGGCAGGTTTCGAACCTGCGACCCCTCGCTTGTAAGTTGTGGGCGCTCTGTCCGGGCTCGTCCACGCCTGTGTCCGACGTCGGGCGTGGACGGTGAGAGCCAAAGCCAGCCAGCGACGGATCAACCCCGGTTGCTGTCACCGTTGCTGTCGGCAGCAACCCGTGCCATGGGGCCCCTACTCGTACACGACAGCCGCCGCGAGCGCCCGGGCGAAGAACGTCCAGTCGCCCTCGGCAGGAAGCTCCTGTTCGAAGTTGCCGTACCAGCCTGGCGCGGCGGTGATCCACACGGACAGTGCGTCGAGGAACCGGTCCAGTGTCTGGTTCTCCCAATCCGCGCCGGAGCGAATGAAGTCATCGCGCAGGGCTGCCACGAAAGCAGCAAGCTCTTCCCGTGTTCTCACTTCGTTTGCAGGGTGCGGCGGCAGACTCCAAGCCATGGCGGAACGATACTTGGCCAAGGGGGTGCGGGCCGACGGACCAGCGGGTCCAACTGCCGGCCGCGGGTAGTGATCTCCGCGAGGGCGGTGACTCGGCGAGTCCGGCCACAGCAGCAGCGGTGGCCTGTTCTGGTCGTTGAGCCGGGGCCGGTCGATGGTGAGGGCGGTGCAGCGGAGCACCAGGACGGCGGCGCTGAGCTTGGGCAGCTGTGCCGCAGAGCCTCAGCTCAGGTCGCGCTACCAGGAAGCTGCGTCTCCACTTCGGAGTCCGCGATCCCGTTGATGAACCGCTCTCCTGCGTACGCAGTGAGCGCCTGAACTACTTGGTCCTGCGATGCCCGGAGCGAGTCCAGCGGCAGCAGGATGATGGAGGGCCGACCGTCGACCTTGTTCTGATATTCGGCGACCGTGCCCAGATCGGCGTCTGCCGACGGCACCAACAGCAGCCGCGGAGTGCCGCTACTGTCCAACGACCCCTGGTATGGCTCAAGGATCAACGCGTCAATCGACGCCCACGGTACGGACCGGTCGATGCCTGCCACACGCAGCCGGAGTCCCGTCTCATCGAGCATGATCGGGGCGGGACGAAACGTACTGGCAAGACCGGCAAGAGCGCCCAGAACCATGATCAGGCCGACAACAAGCAGAGCTCCCGAGCCCAACGGCACGACCAGGAGTCTCAACTCCCACCCATTCTGGGAAGCCCAGATGGTGACAAGGCCCCCCACGAGGAAGAAGGCGACCCAGAAGAGGTTGGGACGACGGCGGTGAAGCTCCATCAAGATCTCCAGAGATCAGTGCAGATACTCCTTGGCCAAGGCTGCAGGCCAAAATCACGGTGAAGCTAGCAGTTGCGTTCTCGGGTGACAACGGCTCATGCACATGCGTCCACCGGTCATCCCGGATGCCGTTGTCCAGCCCCGGCTGGCGAGCGGTCGCCCTGGGTTCGCCCATCAAGCGGACCTTGACTTCCGAGGCGCTGGCTGGCTGCTTCACGACGAGGCCGTGACTCGTCCCCGGGGCGGTGCAACGGCCGCCGCGCCCCGGCCGACTGCCGACCCACGAACTCCTCGCCCAACGGCCTGTCGTTCCGCGCCAGCCGCCGGGCATCAGGCATGACGGCCGCCGAGCGACAGCGCCAGCGGCCGGCGCGCGCCTGGCGGCGGCGCGTGCGGCCCATCAAGGGCCGCCTTGATGTCATGCGGCAGGCGCTCGGCAAACTCGACGGACGGCTCTCGTAACCGCTACCGCTGTCACCGTTGCTGCCACCGTCCCGGGGAGTGATCTTCTCGGGCGGTTTTCGCTGGTGGTGTGTGGTGGGCGCGGCAGGTTTCGAACCTGCGACCCCTCGCTTATAAGTTCTGGGCGCTCTGTCTGCGGTCGTCCGGGCGGATCCGTCACCTGGGACAGCCGTACGTGAACGGTTAGGTACGGCTATCCCTGTCACGTCTCGTTGCTGTCAGCGTTGCTGTCGGAAGCGGCGATCCAGGTGAGCGCTTCTGCTCGCCGCTGACGACCGGCTGGTCACAGCGAGGGCACCATGGCTGCTCACCGCCTTGCGCTTCCGCTCGTCGCGGGCTGCAAGCTTGGCGCGTTGATCGGGGGCAGGCTGTTTGGCCGATCCATACAGCCGTTGATGAACGACAGGCGTCGTCGCTCCTGGAAGTCGACATCGTTGGCGCGGTTGTTGTTGGGGTTGTTCATGTCGTTCTCAGCATCCTTGGCACCGCTGGTGAGCCACGAGCTGCCACAGGAAGCTTCGTCAACGACGATCCCCGTCTTCTCCATCGACTTTCGGCTGGTCTTGCCCTGCTCGTATACGGCGTCAATCGCCTCAGCCCGGTCTTCGAAGCTGTCCCCATTGTCCACTATGTCGCCAATCGTCGAACATCCTCCGAGAACCGCCATGAGTACAGTAGCGACAGATCCAACCACCAAGCGTCTCCACATGGGTACGGAGTGTATCGACATGGCTCTGTCTCTGCTACCAGCACCCTGCCCGCTAGGATCACCCCCTGTGATCAGCTTCCTACTTACTTCTCGACTAGCTTCCCCCGCTCCTGGGGAGCCGCCGAAGTGGACTGAGGTCGGTGGATTCTGGGTCGCCGTAGTCATGGGAATCATCGCCTTGGCTGCCATCGCCGTCGCAGCTCTCGTCACATACCGAGCCGCTCGGCCAAAACGTCTCCTGCGCTGGCAGTCCCGGGTTATCCCAATTACCGACGAGAGCCTGCGGCAGGTAGGGCTCGGTGTCACCTACAACGATGAGCGCCTCCAAGGAGCGCTAACAGCAGAGGTGCGACTCAAGAATGACTGCCGCAAGGACTTCGTCTCGTCAGATTTTGAAGAGGGCCGCCCCCTTGAGATCAAAATCGACGGCAGAATACTGAACGTTCTCGACTGGGATTTCGCGAATAGCAATGCACCCCGACCGATACTTGAGACTGACCACAGCACCGGAGTAATCACGATAGCGCCGTTCCTGTTTTCAGCAGGTTCATCGATTTCAATCAGGGTGCTTCTTGCCGATGACAAGGGTGCCACTTTCCGTCAATACGCCGTCTTTTCAGGCCATGAGATAAAAGTTGCACTGCCTACGGTTCGGCTCACTAGCCCGATTCGAGACGTGGCGGTTGCATTCAACGAACCAGACCGTCGGCGCTGGGTGCGGCCGGCTGTATACTCTGGAGCTTTTGGCTTTGTCGGCTTCGCCGCTGGCGCGTTAATTGGAGCGATTAACTAATTCCGCCTTGACCCCTAGGCAACCAACGCGAGGCGCTGACCTGCCGTTGCACAGCGGTCGGCCTGTTGAAATTTTTCATCGATGCCCCTGCTAGTCGGTTGCACCTTGTGGAATAGCCAAGCGATCAGGATCGCGATGTTCCCACCGCGTGGTGAACCCGGCACGCCGATGTGAAGATCACTCTCAAGATCTACTCGCACGCCAACCTTGATGTCATGCGACAGGCGCTCGGGAAGCTCGACGGACGGCTCTCGTAACCGCTACTGCTGTCAGCGTTGCTTGTCGCCGCCCTGGGGAGTGATCTTCCCGGGGCGGTTTCCGCTGGTGGTTGATGGTGGGCGCGGCAGGTTTCGAACCTGCGACCCCTCGCTTGTAAGGCGAGTGCTCTCCCACTGAGCTACGCGCCCGGAACGCCCGTACGGCGGGCCGGAGCGGCAAGCTTACCTGCCGGGCTCCGGCCCGGTCGAACGACGTGCCCGGGTGGGATCAGGCGGCGACGGCCTCGGCGAGCGCCTTGCGCCAGCCCTGCTGGTCCCGCGCCTCGCCGGGCATGTTCATCTCGGCGAACCGGACCACGCCGGCCTTGTCGATGACGAAGGTGCCCCGGTTGGCGATGCCCGCGACGTCGTTGAAGACGCCGTACGCCTGGGCGACCGCGCCGTGCGGCCAGAAGTCGGCCAGCAGCGGGAACTGGTAGCCCTCCCGGTCGGCCCAGATCTTGTGGGCGTAGACCGAGTCGACGCTGATCGTCAGCACCTGGACGTCGTCGTTGACGTACTCGTTGAGGCTGTCCCGCACCTCGCACAGCTCGCCCTGGCAGATGCCGGTGAAGGCGAGCGGGTAGAAGACCAGCAGCACGGTGCGCCGGCCACGGAAGTCGGCGAGCCGCACCTCCTGGTTGTTCTGGTCCTTGAGCACGAAGTCCGGCGCCTCGGCGCCAACCTCGATGGGCATGCGAGCTCCTCGGATCGGGTCTGGAGATGATCAGCCTGCCACACCCGGCGACAGCGGCCGCCGGGCGTGGAGCCCCGCGCCTACTTCTTGCTCTTCGACCCGCGCCGGAGTACGAGGCGGGCGCCGCTCCAGTCGCGGCCCGCGTTGATGGTCGAGGTCTGCTGGAGGCCGGCGGTCTGCGCGCTCTCCGCGACCTCGCTCGGCTCGACGTGGCCGTCCCGGCCGGCCTTGGGCGTCAGGAGCCAGACCACGCCGTTGTCGGCCAGCGGTCCGAGGGCGTCGACGAGGAGCTCGAAGAGGTCGCCGTCGCCGTCGCGGTACCAGACGAGAACCGAGTCGACCACCTCGTCGGTGTCCTCGTCGACCAGCTCCCCACAGCGGTCGGTCAGGGCGTCCCGGAGATCCTGGTCGACGTCGTCGTCGTACCCCATCTCCATGACGACCATCCCCGGCTCGATCCCGAACCGGTCCGCCAGGCTGCGTACCCCGTCGGCGGCCTGACCAGCGGTCGCGCTCACTGTCGCGTGCCTCCTCATCTCATCCCTGCTCGTGGCATCGTCCGACGCCGTCGGGCCCAGTCCACACAGTTGTGGCTCCCCGCGCAAGTGGCGCACCGGGTGGAACGGAATTTACCGTGCCAGCAGCGTACGGGCACCCTCGGTAATGGCTTCCTCGGAGACCAGAACCTGACGTGCCGCCGGACCTAATGGTACAAACGAGTCAAGTCCGGCCACGCGGCGTGCCGTGCCCACGTACCCGCCGTCGACCAGCGCCGCGATCACGCCCTCGCCCACCCCGCCCGAGCGGCGGGTCTCGTCGACGACCAGCACCCGGCCGGTGGCCGAGGCCTCCCGGACGATGTCCGCCACCGGCAGCGGGGCCAGCCACCGCAGGTCCACCACCCGGCTGCCGACCCCCTCGTCGGCCAGGACGGCCGCGGCCCGCAGCGACATCCGGACGCCGTTACCGAAGGTGATGATGGTGAGGTCCTCGGCCGAGCCGACCCCGTACACCCGGGCGCGGCCGACCGGCACGTGGCGGGCGGCCCAGGCGCCGGGCTCGGCGTACTCGGCGAGCCACTCGCCGTCGCCCTCCGTGTAGAGGTCGCGGGTGTGGTAGAGCGCGATCGGCTCCAGGAACACGCTGACCGCGCCGTCCACCGCGGCGGCTGCCAGGCAGGTACGCAGCATCGGCGCGGCGTCGTCCGGGCGCGCCGGCACCGCGATGACCAGCCCCGGCACGTCCCGGAGCACGGCCACCGAGTTGTCGTTGTGGAAGTGCCCGCCGAACCCCTCCTGGTACGCCAGCCCGGCCACCCGGACCACCATGGGGTTGCGGAACGCCCCCCGGGAGAAGAAGCGCATGGTCGCCGCCTCGCCCCGGAGCTGGTCCTCGGCGTTGTGCAGGTACGCCAGGTACTGGATCTCCGGCACCGGCAGCATCCCGGCCACGCCCGCGCCCAGCGCCAGCCCGAGGATCGACGTCTCGTCGAGCAGCGTGTCGAACACGCGGGCCGCCCCGAATTTGTCCCGCAACCCCTTGGTCACCCCGTACACCCCGCCCTTGGCGGCCACGTCCTCACCGAAGACGGCCATCCCGGCGTGGTCGAGCATCCCGTCGGCCAGGGCTGCGTTGATGCTCTGCGCCAGGGTGAGCGGCCCGGCCCGCTCCGGCGGCTTCCCGCCGAACGCCTCCGCGCGGGCGCCGGCGCCCGGACCGGCGGCGCGGGTCCCCGCGTCGGCGACCGCCCGGGAGATGCGGACCGGCCGGCGCGGGGCCAGTTCGGCCACCACCTCGACCGGGGACGCCAGCTTCGGCTCGTCCAGCACCTCCTCGGCGATCCGGCGGATCTGCCAGCCGCGCTCGTCGTACCGGGCCAGCAGTTCCTCGCCGGTGGCGTAGCCGGCCTCGACCAGCCGCCGGGCGGTCACCAGCAGCGGGTCCCGTGCCACGTCCGCGGCGATCTCGGCCGGGCTCCGGTACGCGGTCTCCGCGTCCGCGCCGGCGTGCCCCATGAGCCGCACGGTGGTCAGGTGCAGCACGGCGGGCCGCCGGTGCCGGCGCACCCAGGCCGCCGCCTCCGCCGCCACCCGGTACGCCTCGGCCACGTCGGTGCCGTCGGCGGCGAAGTAGCGGATCCCCGGCCGGGACCGCAGGGTCGCGGCCACCCAGCCCTGCGGCGAGCGCACGCTGATGCCGAGCCCGTTGTCCTCGCACACGAAGAGGACCGGGATGCGCAGGCCCGTGTGGTCGTACCAGCCGGCGGTGTTGAACGCCGCCGTGGCGGTGGCGTGGTTGACCGAGGCGTCGCCGAACGAGCAGACCACGACGGCGTCCGGCGGCCAGGCGGCGACCTCGGGGTCCCCGTCGGCCCGGCGGCCGCCGCGGCGCAGCCGTTCCAGGGCCAGGCCCAGGCCGACCGCCCGGGGCAGGTGCGAGGCGATGGTGGAGGTGGTCGGGACGACCGCGAGGTCGGCCCGGCCGAAGACCTTGTGCCGGCCGCCGGCGATCGGCTCAGCGACCGAGGCCACCATGCCGCGCAGCACGTCGCGGGCCGCGGCCGCGTAGGCGTCGTCGGGGTCGGGCGGGGGCAGTTCGGGTACGCCGGCCGTCGCGGCGCCGGCGGTGTCCACGGCCACCCCGGCCCCGGTCGGCAGGGCTTCGGCCTCGGCCCAGTCACCACCCGCCGGGGAGCCGCCCGGCGGGCGCGCCCCCTCGGCCCCGTCACCCGACTCCGGCGGCCCGTCCGGCACGGCGGCGTCCGCGTCCAGGGAAGCGTCGGCGGGGGTACGCGGGTCCGGGATCCGGGCCGTCGGGGCGTCCTCCGCCGCCTCCGGCCCGTCGGCGTCCGGCACGGCGGCGTCCGGCACGGCGGGGCCGGCCGGGAAGGCGCCGGCCGCCTGGGCGGCACGGAGGCAGTAGAAGGCGCCGGAACGATAGTGGAGCAGGGCGGGATCGGTCGGCCGCAGCGCGGCCGCCACGGCGGCGTTGCCCTCGTGGCCGGCGGAGCCGATCGTGTAGTACCCCTCGCCGAAGCTGCGCAGCCAGCGTCCGGCGAGGTCGAGCAGCCGGCTGGTGAGCTGGGCGTCGAACAGGGCCAGCGCCTGCGCCCCGGTCAGCGGCGCGCCACCGGGCAGCGGTTCACCCAGGTCGCGCCGCGAGGCCGGGGCGCCGAGCGCGGTCAGGGCCGCCCGGAACCGGTCGTCGAGATCTTGCGGGGTGGTCACGTCGGACAGCATTACCGACCGGAGGGCACCTCGCCCAGCCGGACACGTTCCGCCCGGGCGCCCTCAGGCCTCGCCGCACTCCTCCGGGCAGCCGCCGTCGGAGACCTTCCAGACCAGCTCACGGAGGGTGGCCAGCTCCCCCGTGGTCAGCCCGCCGAGGAGTCGGGAGTCGGACATCACCAGCCGGACCCGGTCCCGGACCCGCCGGCCATCCGCGGTCACCACGAGCGTCTTCTGCCGCCGGTCGGCCGGGTCGGCCCGCCGCTCCACCAGACCGGCCTGCTCCAGCCTGTCGACGAGCGCCGTGACGTTGGAGCGGTCGCAGCCCAGCCGGTCGGCGAGGTCCCGGGCGGGCAGCGGCCGGTCGGGGTCCAGCTCGTGAAGGGCGCGGGCGGCAGCCGGGGTGAGGCCCAGCCCCGCGATCGCCTCGTCCTGCTGATGGCGCATGGCCGAGGCGATGTGCATGATCCGGCGGACGGCGTCCCCGGCCAGGCCGGAGCGGTCGCCGGCCTCGGGGACGGTAGGTCGCGCCATGTCTCACATCGTACGGGCGAAACCGATCATCTCCGGTGCCGGCCGCGTGGCCAGCCGGGCGGCGACGGCGCCCGTGAGCAGCAACGCGGCGGTCGGGAGCGCCGGGGGCAGGGTGAGGGCCGGCCCGTGCCGGCCGGCCGCGGTCAGGGCGAGATGCAGGCCGCCGACCAGGGTCACCCCGAGCACGGCCGCGAGGAGCGTGCCGGTGGAGACGGCCGCCGAGAGCGCCGCGGCCGCGCCGGCCGGCACCACGCGGGTGAGCCGGGTGACCAGCGGGCTGAACGACGCCGCGTGCGCCGCCCCACCCACCAGCAACAGCGCGCTTCCCGCCGGCCACGGCCAGCCCGCGGCGGCGAGCCCGGCCACCGCCACCACGACCGCCGCCAGCACCGCCGGGCCGGCCACGGGCAGCACCGCCCGGCCCCGCTCCGGCAGCCGCGCCACCGCCAGGCCGCACAGGGCGAAACCCGACGCGTACGGGAGGAACGCCAGCCCCGCCGCCAGCGCGGTGAAGCCCAGCCCGTCCTGGAGCCGCAGGGTGAGCACGAACAGGAAGCCCGCGTAGCAGCCCATCACCACGCAGCAGGCGAGCAGCCCGGCCGGCACCCCGGGGTGCCGCAGCACCGTCACGTCCAGCAGCGGGGCGGCGTCGCGGCGGGCGCGCCGGACCTCGTACCCGAGGAAGAGCCACAGCCCGGCGGCGCCGGCGGCGACCGCGGCGGCCCGGACCCAGCCGGGCCAGGCGAGGTCCCCGCCGAGCACCAGCGGCACCACCAGGGTGAGCATCGCGGCGGCGAGGAGCAGCACGCCCGGCAGGTCCAGCGGCTCGCGGCGAGGTGGATCGGCCGGCAGTCCGGCGAACACCCGCCGCCCGACGACCTGGAGCGCCACGCCGACCGGCACGTTCACCAGGAACGCGGCCCGCCAGGTGAGGCCGCCCAGGTCGAGGGTCACCAGCAGCCCGCCGAGGACCTGGCCGGCGGCCACACCGAGGGCCAGCACCATCGAGTACGCCCCGACGGCCCGCGCCCGGGCCGCGGCCGGGACGGCCGCCTGGATCAGCGACAGCACCTGCGGCACCATCAGCGCGCCGGCCGCGCCCTGGGCCACCCGGGCCGCCACCAGCGTGGCCGGTCCCGGGGCGAGGCCGCAGGCCAGCGACGCGAGCGTGAAGCCGGCCAGGCCGAGCAGGAAGACCCGGGGGTAGCCGTGCCGGGCGCCGAGCCGCGCCCCGACCACCACGAGCACGGCGAAGGTGAGCGTGTAGCCGGCCAGCACGAGCTGCTGCACGGCCGGCGGTCCGGCCAGGTCGGCGCGGATCGCGGGCGCGGCCACCGCCGCGATAGAGGTGTCCATGGAGGCCATCGCCTGCCCGGTGAGCAGGACGGTGAGCAGGGCGGCGGTCCGGCGGGTCGACTCGGTCACGGCCGCCACCCTGCCCGCCCCGGTGGCCGCGGTCTTGTCGATCCTTGCGGGGCGGTCGTGTCGGCCGGTGGGCCTACGCTGACCGGCATGCGTACCGCGACACCGCTGCTGACGCACCCCGACTTCCGGATCAGCGTGGTGCGGTGCCGCGACGACCACACCGGCTGGTCCGCGCCCGAGCCGGCCACCGCGCACGGCCTCGTGCTCACCCGGCGGGGCGGCTTCCGCCGGGCCGGGCGGGGCGGCGCCGAGTTCGTCGAGCCGACCGTGGCCTACCTGACCGTGCCGGGTGAGGAGGAGCGCTTCGCCCACCCGGCGGGCGGGGACGACTGCACCTCGCTGCGCCTGTCCGAGCGGCTGTGGCGGGAGCTGTTCGCGGACCGGCCGGTGCCGGCCGTGGTGCACGTCGACGCCCGGGTCGACCTCGCCCACCGGCTGCTGCTGCGCGCCACGGCCGACCCCGACCACGCGGCGGCCGAGCGGCTGGTCCGGCTGGTCGGCGCGGCGACCGGACCGGCGGCCGGCCGGAGCGGGCGGGACGGGCGGCTGGTCGAGCGGGCCCGGGCCGCCCTGCACGACGGCGCGCCCGAGGCGGCCGGGCTCCTGCCGCTGGCCCGGGCGCTCGGGGTCTCGCCCTACCGGCTCAGCCGGGAGTTCCAGGCCCGGGTCGGGGTGCCGCTGACCCGCTACCGCAACCGGCTGCGGGTCGGGCGCCTGCTCGACCGGCTGGAGGAGGGCGCGGACAGCCTCGCCGCGCTCGCCGTCGAGCTGGGCTTCGCCGACCAGGCCCACCTGACCCGCACGGTCCGCGCCCAGCTGGGCCACACCCCCGGCCGGCTGCGGCGGCTGCTGGGCTGAGCGCCGGCTCTCCGCCGGGGCCGCCCCCGCTTCGCGCCGGGCTCAGCCGGGCAGGAAGGAGAAGCGGACCTGCCGGTCGGGGTTGTCGCCGTTGGTGTCGACGAGGCAGATCGACTGCCAGGTGCCGAGCTGGAGCCGCCCGCCGAGGACCGGCAGGGTGGCGTACGGGGGGACGAGGGCGGGCAGCACGTGGTCCCGCCCGTGCCCCGGCGAGCCGTGCCGGTGCCGCCACCGGTCGTCGGTGGGGAGCAGGTCGTCGAGCGCGCGCAGCAGGTCGTCGTCCGAGCCGGCGCCGGTCTCGATGATCGCCAGGCCGGCGGTCGCGTGCGGCACGAAGACGTGCAGCAGGCCGTCCCCCTGGCCGGCGACGAACCGCTCGGCCTCGCTCGTGATGTCCCGGACGGCCGGCCGGGTCCCCGTCTGGACGGTGATCACCTCACTGCGCATACGCCGCATTCTGCCGGAGTGGGACGTCGGCCGTCGCCGGTGTGGCCGGCCGGCCCCGCACAGCGGGCGATCGCACAAAGTTACCGGCGAGTACCTGTGTTCAGCGTCGCGTCTGGGGGAGGGAGACGTGACGACGAGCGCCACCAGGGGGCAGGATGGCGCTAGAGACCTATCCCACACAGAACCGAGGGAACGCCTGTGGCTACGGAACGCAAGCGCCCGGTGATCACCGCTGGTCTGCCGAGCCAGCTTCCGGACATCGACCCTGAAGAGACCAGCGAATGGGTCGAGTCGCTTGACGGTGTCATCGACGAGCGCGGAACCAAGCGCGCCCGCTACGTCATGCTGCGCCTGCTGGAGCGGGCCCGCGAGCGCCAGGTCGGTGTGCCGTCGCTGACGACCACCGACTACATCAACACCATCCCGCCGGAGCGCGAGCCCTGGTTCCCGGGTGACGAGCACATCGAGCGGCGGCTCCGGGCCTACATCCGGTGGAACGCCGCCATGCTGGTGCACCGGGCGCAGCGGCCGGAGATCGGCGTGGGTGGCCACATCTCCACCTTCGCCAGCTCCGCGTCCCTCTACGAGGTGGGCTTCAACCACTTCTTCCGGGGCAAGGACCACCCGGGTGGCGGCGACCACATCTTCTACCAGGGCCACGCCTCCCCCGGCATGTACGCGCGGGCGTTCCTGGAGGGCCGGCTCAACGCCGACCAGCTCGACGGCTTCCGGCAGGAGCTGTCGCACCCGAACGGCGGGCTGCCGTCGTACCCGCACCCGCGGCTCATGCCGGACTTCTGGGAGTTCCCCACCGTCTCCATGGGCCTCGGGCCGATGAACGCGATCTACCAGGCGCGGTTCAACCGCTACCTGCACCACCGGGGCATCAAGGACACCTCCCAGCAGCACGTCTGGGCGTTCCTCGGCGACGGTGAGATGGACGAGGTCGAGTCGCTCGGCGCGATCGGCGTGGCCGCCCGCGAGGAGCTGGACAACCTCACCTTCGTGATCAACTGCAACCTGCAGCGGCTGGACGGCCCGGTGCGGGGCAACGGCAAGGTCATGCAGGAGCTGGAGGCGTTCTTCCGGGGCGCCGGCTGGAACGTCATCAAGGTGGTCTGGGGCCGGGAGTGGGACCCGCTGCTCGCCGCGGACACCGACGGCGCCCTGGTCAACCTCATGAACACCACCCCCGACGGTGACTACCAGACCTACAAGGCGGAGTCCGGGGCGTACGTCCGGGAGCACTTCTTCGGCCGCGACCCGCGGACCCGCAAGATGGTCGAGCACCTGAGCGACGACGAGATCTGGAACCTCAAGCGGGGTGGCCACGACTACCGGAAGCTCTACGCGGCCTACAAGGCGGCCATGGAGCACACCGGCCAGCCGACGGTGATCCTGGCCAAGACCATCAAGGGCTGGACGCTGGGCTCGCACTTCGAGGCCCGCAACGCCACCCACCAGATGAAGAAGCTGACGCTGGAGGACCTCAAGCTCTTCCGCGACCGGCTCTACCTGGACATCCCGGACAAGCAGCTGGAGGACAACCCGTACCTCCCGCCGTACTTCCACCCGGGCGAGAAGTCCGACGAGATGGAGTACCTGCACGAGCGGCGCAAGCAGCTCGGCGGCTACCTGCCGACCCGCCGGACCACCGGCAAGACGCTGCCGATCCCGGGCCCGGAGCGGTTCGCCGACGTCAAGCGCGGCTCGGGCAAGCAGAAGGTCGCCACCACCATGGCCTTCGTCCGCCTGCTCAAGGACCTCATGAAGGACAAGGAGTTCGGCAAGCGCTGGGTGCCGATCATCCCGGACGAGGCCCGCACCTTCGGCATGGACTCGCTCTTCCCGACGGCGAAGATCTACTCGCCGCACGGCCAGCGGTACACCTCGGTGGACCGGGAGCTGTTCCTGTCGTACAAGGAGGCCACCACCGGCCAGATCCTGCACGAGGGGATCAACGAGGCCGGCTCGGTCGCCTCGTTCACCGCGGCCGGCACCTCGTACGCCACGCACGACGAGCCGATGATCCCGCTCTACATCTTCTACTCGATGTTCGGGTTCCAGCGGACCGGCGACGGGCTCTGGGCCGCGGCCGACCAGATGGCGCGGGGCTTCCTGCTCGGCGCGACCGCCGGCCGGACGACGCTCAACGGTGAGGGCCTGCAGCACGAGGACGGCCACTCGCTGCTGCTCGCCGCCACCAACCCGGCGGTAGCCGCCTACGACCCGGCGTTCGCCTTCGAGATCTCGCACATCATGGAGAACGGCCTCCACCGGATGTACGGCGAGGCGCAGGAGAACATCTTCTACTACCTCACCGTCTACAACGAGCCGATCTTCCAGCCGGCCGAGCCGGAGGGCGTGGACGTCGAGGGCATCGTCAAGGGCATCTACCGCTACTCGCCGGCCCCGCAGGTCGACGGGGACGGGCCGAAGGCCAACATCCTGGCCTCCGGCACCGGCATGCAGTGGGCCCTCAAGGCGCAGAAGCTGCTCGCCGAGGACTGGGGCGTGGCCGCCGACGTCTGGTCGGTGACCTCGTGGACCGAGCTGCGCCGGGACGCGGTGGAGTGCGAGGAGCACAACCTGCTCAACCCGGGCGGCGAGCAGCGGGTGCCGTACATCCAGCGGAAGCTGGCCGACGCCGACGGGCCGAAGGTCGCCGTGAGCGACTGGATGCGCGCGGTGCCGGACCTGATCGCCCGCTGGGTGCCCGGCGACTACACCTCGCTCGGCACCGACGGCTTCGGCATGTCGGACACCCGGCACGCGCTGCGCCGCCACTTCCACGTGGACGCCGAGTCGGTGGCCGTCGCGACGCTGCGCCAGCTCGCCCTCCGCGGCGCGGTGCCGGCCCACGTGCCGGCCGAGGCCGCCAAGAAGTACGCGCTGGACGACGTCAACGCCGCCCCGGTCGGGGAGACCGGCGGCGACAGCTGATTCATCCCGAACGAAGGGCCCGGCGCTTCGCGCCGGGCCCTTCGTCGTCCCCCTCCCCTCCCCGCTGCGGCGATCATGGAGTTGTGGTGGCACGCGGCAGGGGCGAAACGGTCGAAGACGGGCGCCACAAGTCCATGATCGGCGCGCGGGGCGGGCGGGGCCGGCGGGGCGGGCGGGCGGCGTGACAATGGTCCGGCGTCCCTGGCGGGGACGCCGGACCATCACCATCGCGGGCGACGCCGGGACGGGCTCGGTCAGCCGACGGCGGCCAGGTCGGTGAGCCGGGCCAGCGAGTCCTCCAGATCGGCGCCGACCCGGCGCAGGCCGAGCCGGAGCAGGGCGGCCTTGACGGGGCCGGCGGGCCACCGCACGACGATGAGCCGCACGACCGTCCCGCCCTCCTCCTCGTCCGGGGTCAGCTGCACGTAGATCTCGGTGCGCGCCTCGGCCCGCGCGCCGGCCCCCTTGGCCCGTTCGCGCCAGCCGATCAGGGTCGGCTCCTGATAGGCGATCACCTCGGCCTCGTGCGCCGCGCCACGCCCGGCCTGCACCAGTTGTCGCCGGCCGAAGCCCTCCCCGGACAGGACCTCGGCCGCGCGGACCCCCGCCAGCCAGGCCGGCAACTGCTCGGCCCGCTGTACGACGTCCCAGACCGTTTCCACCGGCGCCATCACGTGCGCACTGCGCTCCACGAGGATCATGTCTATCTTTCCCCCACTTAAAACACATCCGCGATATTCGGCACTCTATGTGTAAATCGGACTTAAGCGGACGGGTTCGGAGAAGACACGCCGAAAACCCTTGCCTACCTGGGGTTTCGGGCCTATGGCGCGACGGCCACTCGGGCCCTAGAGTCGCGAGCACGCTTCGCGTTTCTGGGAGGGCGAATGACGAGCGCGCCGATGCCCGAGTTCCCCGCCGGCTTCCGCTGGGGGGTGTCCACGTCCGCGTACCAGATCGAGGGGGCGGTCGCCGCCGACGGCCGCGGGCCGTCCATCTGGGACACCTTCGCCCACTCCCCCGGCCGGATCGTCGACGGCAGCACGGGCGACGAGGCGTGCGACCACTATCACCGCTACGCCGAGGACGTCGGGCTGCTGGCCGGGCTCGGGGTGTCGGCGTACCGGTTCTCCGTGGCGTGGCCCCGGGTGCAGCCCACCGGCACGGGCGCGGCGAACCCGGCCGGGCTGGACTTCTACGACCGGCTGGTGGACGCGCTGCTCGCCGCCGGTGTGGACCCGGTGGCCACCCTGTTCCACTGGGACCTGCCACAGGCCCTGGAGGACACCGGAGGCTGGCTGAACCGGGACACGGCCCACCGCTTCGCCGAGTACGCCGACCTGGCCGCCGCCCGGCTCGGCGACCGGGTGAAGCTCTGGATCACGCTCAACGAGCCGTTCGTCCACATGAGCCTCGGGCACGGCATGGGCGTGCACGCACCCGGCAAGACGCTGCTCTTCGACGCCTTCCCGGTGGCCCACCACCAGCTTCTCGGGCACGGCCTCGCCGTCTCCGCGCTGCGCGCCCGCAGCACCAGCCCGGTGGCCATCGCCAACAACTACTCCCCGGTGCGGCTGGCCGGGGACACCGACGCCGACCGGGCCGCCGGGGCGGCGTACGACGCCCTGCAGAACCGGCTCTTCACCGACCCGCTGCTCGGCCGCGGCTACCCCGAGGAGCCCGGCTTCGACCCGGGCGTGGTCCGCGCCGGCGACCTCGACGTGATCGCCGCCCCGATCGACGTGCTCGGCGTGAACTACTACAACCCGACCGGCATCCGCGCGCCCGCCGACGAGGACTCGCCACTGCCGTTCGAGATCGTGCCGCTGACCGGATACCCGCGCACCGCCTTCGACTGGCCGGTGGTCCCGGACGGGCTGCGCGAGCTGCTCGTCCAGCTCCACCAGCGGTACGGGGACGCCCTGCCACCGATCCAGATCACCGAGAGCGGCTGCGCGTACGACGACGTGCCGGACGCCGACGGCTCGGTGCCCGACCCGGACCGGATCGCGTACCTGGACGGGCACGTGCGGGCGGTGCGCGAGGCGATGGCCGAAGGGGTGCCGGTGACCGGGTACTTCGTCTGGTCGCTGCTGGACAACTGGGAGTGGGCCGAGGGCTTCACGAAGCGGTTCGGCCTGGTGCACGTCGACTACGCCACCCAGCGGCGCACCCCGAAGTCGTCGTACGCCTGGTTCCGGGACCTGATCCGGCGATGACCACCGTCAACCCGACGCCGGCCTCGCTGCCGGCGGCGCTCGCCGAGCCGACCGTGCCGGTGCGGCGGAGCTGGATCGCGCTGATCTTCGCGGCCAACCTGGGCGTCTGGATGGCGTTCTTCACCCCCATCCAGGTGCTGCTGCCGCAGCAGGTGGAGCGGATCGCGCCGGCCGACAAGGAGGCCATGCTGGCGGTGGTCACCGGCCTGGGCGCGCTCGCCGCCGTGCTGGCGAACCCCCTGGCGGGAGCGCTGTCCGACCGGACCTCGCTGCGCCTGGCCAACCGGCACCTGGGCCGCCGGCACGTCTGGACCGCCACGGGCGCGGTGGTCGGTGCGTTCGCCCTCGTGGTGCTGGCCCGGCAGAACACGATCGCCGGGGTGGCCGTGGCCTGGGTCGCCGCCCAGGTCTGCTTCAACGCCATGCTGGCCAGCCTCACCGCCGCCATCCCCGACCGGGTGCCGGTGGCGCAGCGCGGCGGCGTCTCCGGCTGGGTGGGCATCCCGCAGGCGCTCGGCCTGGTGGTCGGCGCGGTGCTGGTCACCGCCGTGGTCACCGGCAACGCCGCCGGGTACGCCGCCATCGCGCTCGCGGTGCTGCTGCTGTCGCTGCCGTTCGCGCTGCTCACCCAGGACGACCCGCTGCCCCGGGAGCACCGGTCGCCGCTGCGGGCGCGGGCGCTGCTCGCCTCGATGTGGATCAGCCCGCGCCGGCACCCCGACTTCGCCTGGGCGTGGTTCACCCGGTTCCTGGTGCAGACCGGCAACGCGCTGGGCACGCTCTACCTGCTCTACTTCCTCAGCGACGGGGTGCGGGTGGCCGACCCCGAGGGCGCCCTGCTCGTGCTGATCCTGCTCTACACCCTCGGCATGATGCTCACCGCCGTCGTGGCCGGGCGGCTCTCCGACCGGTCGGGCCGGCGCAAGGTGTTCGTGATCGTCTCCGGGCTGATCATGGCGGTGGCGGCGGTGCTGCTCGCGGTGGCGCCGATCTGGCCCATGGCGATCGTCGCCGCGCTGCTGCTCGGCGCCGGCTACGGGGTCTACCTGGCGGTGGACGCCGCGCTCATCACGCAGGTGCTGCCGGCCGCCACCGACCGGGCCAAGGACCTCGGCGTGATCAACATCGCCAATTCGGCGCCGCAGGTGCTCGGCCCGGCGCTCTCCGCCCCGATCGTGGTCCACCTGGGCGGATATCCGACCCTGTACGCCGTGACGGCGGTGGTCACCCTGGTCGGCAGCGTCCTGGTCCTGAAGATCAAGGCGGTGCCCTGAACCGGCCCCCTGCCGGACTGCGGTCGCGGCCCGCCGTAGGCTGGGGGACGTGACGGTACGTGTACGCTTCGCCCCCTCCCCGACCGGAATGTTCCACGTCGGCGGCGCCCGCTCGGCCCTGCAGAACTGGATCTACGCCAAGCAGCAGGGCGGGGTGTTCGTGCTCCGCATCGAGGACACCGACGCGGCCCGCAACAAGCCCGAGTGGACCGAGGGCATCCTCTCGGCGCTCGACTGGATCGGCATCGCGCGGGGCACCTACGAAGGGCCGTACTTCCAGTCCACGTACGCGGGTGAGCACCGGGCCGCCGCGCAGCGGCTCTACGAGGGCGGCCGGGCGTACTACTGCGACTGCACCCGGGAGGACGTGCAGGCGCGCACCGGCTCGCAGTACCAGGGCTACGACGGTTACCACCGCGACAAGGGCCTCGGCCCCGGCGAGGGCCGGGCGCTGCGGTTCCGCACCCCGGACGAGGGCGAGACCGTGGTGGTCGACCTGATCCGTGGCGAGCCGACGTTCGAGAACAAGCTGATCGAGGACTTCGTGATCGCCCGCGGCGACGGTTCGCCGGTCTTCCTGCTGGCCAACGTCGTCGACGACATGACCATGGGGATCACCCACGTGATCCGGGCCGAGGAGCACCTGCCCAACACGCCGAAGCAGCAGCTGCTCTGGGACGCGCTCGGCGTCAAGCCGCCGATCTGGGCGCACGTGCCCGTGGTGGTCAACGAGAAGCGGCAGAAGCTGTCCAAGCGGCGGGACAAGGTCGCCCTGGAGGCGTACCGGGACGAGGGCTACCTCGCCGAGGCGATGCGCAACTACCTCATGCTGCTCGGCTGGGCGCCCTCCGGCGACCGCGAGATCGTGCCCTGGTCGGTCATCGAGGAGGAGTTCCGGCTCGACGAGGTCAACCCCTCCCCGGCGTTCTTCGACGAGAAGAAGCTGCGCGCCTTCAACGGCGACTACATCCGGGCGCTGCCGGTGGAGGACTTCGTCGCCGCGTGCCAGCCGTGGCTCACCGGCACCGACACCATCGCCCCGCCGCCGTGGCAGCCGGCCGAGTTCGACCCCGCCGCGTTCGCCGCGGTGGCGCCGCTGGCACAGACGCGGATCGCGGTGCTCAGCGAGATCGTGCCGAACGTCGACTTCCTCTTCCTGGCCGACCCGCTCATCGACGAGGGCGCCTGGGCGAAGGCCATGAAGGAGGGCGCGGCCGACCTGCTGGACGCGGCGATCGCCGCGTTCGAGGCGCTGGAGACCTGGGACGCCGAGTCGCTGAAGGCCACGCTGGAGGCGGTCGGCGCGGAGCGCGGCCTCAAGCTGGGCAAGGCGCAGGCCCCGGTCCGCGTCGCGGTCACCGGCCGGACCGTCGGGCTGCCGCTGTTCGAGTCGCTGGAGGTGCTCGGCCGCGACCGCACCCTGACCCGGCTGCGGGCCGCCCGGGTGCGCCTCTTCTGACTCTGGCTCGACCGGCGCCCGCGGTCGCTCCTCGGAGTCACCGGACGTCGCGGGTGCCGCCGCCGGGGACCGGTGGCGTGCCCGGGCGCGCCGGCACGTCGCCCAGCAGCGTCTCACCCAGGTCGGTGAGGCGGTGCAGCACGAGGTTGCCGTGCCGCTGGCTGCTGATGAGCCCGGCCTCCCGCAGGATGGTGGTGTGGTGGCTGGTGGTGGCCGGCGAGATGCCGGCGCGCCGGGCCAGTTCGCCGGTGGTGGCGCCCCGGACGGTGGCGCGAAGGACGGCCAGGCGGGTGTGGCCGAGCAGCGGGCCGAGCCGGCGTTCCGGGTCGGCCGGTGACCCCGGCCCGGTCGTCGGGTCCGGTCGCTGTCGGCGGGCCGGGTAGACCAGGGCCGGGGGCAGCTCGGGATCGGCCAGCGCGATCGGCGCGTGCCAGCAGAAGTACGACGGGATCAGGGCGATCCCCCGGCCGTCGAGGTGCATGTCCCGGTCCTCCGGGTAACCGTTCACGGACAGCACCGGCGGGTCCCACCGCACGTCCGGACCCAGGTCGTCGAGGATCTGCCCGGCGCCGGTCTCGAGTACCCGGGCCCCGCGCAGGGCCCGGTCGCCGGAGACGGCGGCGCCGATCTGCGGAAGGTGAGGGGCGACCGCGACCCGGAAGTAGGCACGCAGCGCATCGCCGAGGCCGTGCAGGGCGGCGAGCCGGCCGGCGGCCAGGTCGCTCAGCCAGGCGCCGTTGGCGGGAGCCGCCATCCGCCCCAACTCGGTGCGGATCCGCCGGCTCGGGGTGCCGAGCACCCGGTCGATCCCCTCGTCGAGGTCGGTGACCGGACCGGGCGTCAGGAAGTCCGGGAAGTACCGCTTGAGCGGCGCGACAGGCAGCAGCCGTTCGCGGACCACCGGGACGAGACCCGCCCGTTGCAGGTCCCGGCGCACCTGCCGGTACCAGCCGGCGTAACCGGCGTAGCCGGCCCGGGTCTGCAGGCGGTGCAGACTGCAGACGATCTCCCACAGTGGATCCGGCTGGACCGCCAGCCGGGTACGGCTGAGGTCCTGGGCCGTGAAGTGGATCCGCAGAGTCCGCATGGCGCACAGTGTTCCGAGATCGATCGACGCGCTCAGTCTCGTCCGCGACATTGACATACATCGACATCTGTCACCCGCCGTCAACACCGGCGTGCGACGGCCGGGCGGGGCGGCAGCCGTTCGGCTGCCGCCCCGCGGTGCACCATGGTTCAGCCGACGCTGCAGCTCGACCGCCACCGGTGGGAGGCGATGTTGTCGTTGGTGTTCTGCATGTAGCCGTCGCGGTTGGAGCCCCAGGTGAACCAGGCTCCCGTGAGGTCGTCCCAGGCGTCGCCGGCACCCAGGCAGGCGTACGCGCCGGTGTAGTCGGGGTGGATGTAGAGGGCGACCGGCCGGCCGGTGTTCGAGTCGTTCCACGCCGAGGACGCCAGGTTGCGCATGCTGGCCCGGTTGTTGTTGTCGCAGTTGGCGTTCTCGGCGACGTTGATGGTGTCCCAGTTGTTGTCGGCGTTGTACCACCAGCACCACCGGCCCGCCCAGTAGGCGTCCTGGCTGACGTACAGGTAGCCGCTGCCGGCCGCCACGCGGTGCGGGTCGGCGTGCGGCGCCGGCCTGCGCGCGGCCTGCGCCGCGGTGGCGGTGACGGCCAGCGCGGCCAGCACCGCGACCAGGGTGGCCACCAGGGACCGTACTGCTCTCATGGGGTTTCCTCCCGTTGGGGTTTCCGCCGTGACGGGTCCGCCACGGAGTTCGTGAGGTGTCAGCCGCCGGCCAGCACGGCACGGGCGCGCGGCAGCGCGGCACCTTCGAGGCGGAGCCGGTCGGCCACCTCGGTGGGGAACTGCCGTTCGACGGCGCGCCGGTGCTCGGCGTCGAGCCGCCGGGCGAGCCGGCCGAGTCCCGTCTCCGTGGCGCAACTCGCCTCGGCAACGGCCAGCCGGACCTCGCCGGCCGGGACGGTGCCGGACGCCGGTTCGGGCACCGACGCGCGGGCGGCGGCCGGGTCGGCGTAGTCGTGCCCGGCGCCGCGCATGCACCGCCGCCACGCCGTCACACCGGCGGCGTAGCGGCGATCGGCGAGCACCCGGCCGACGCGCAGCCCGGCGAGGTTGTCGGTCGTCTTCGCGGCGCGGTACCAGGCGGGCAGGTCGCCGTAGAGGTGGCGCTCCGCCTCCGAGGTGCAGCTGTGGCTGCTGCGGCGCAGCACGCCGCCGGCCGGCAGCGTCGCGCGCAGGGCGTCCGGCTCGCCGGGGTCGCCGTTGACGGCGCGTACGGCGGCCGCCGCGCGCTCCGGCGGCAGCTCCCGGGCGTACCGGGTGTTCGGGTCGGCCGCCATGGCCGCCTCGAACCGGCGTTCCAGCACCCCGCCGTAGCCGTGACGGCGGGCGTAGGACACGTCGTCGAGGACGTACGGGAACTCGCGCAGCTCCGGCACCGGGCGCCGGGGCACCGGCCAGTAGCGGAACCCGCGGCGCTGCATGCAGTCACGGATCAGCAGCTGCGTCGCAGCGTGCAGCACCTCCGCCGCCGGGGCGGACGCGGCCGGCGCGGCCGGCGGCGGCGCGGTCGCCACCGGTTGCCGCCCGGCGGCGCCGTGGTCGCCGGGCGGTGGTGTCGTGTCGCGGCCGGCACCCACCGCTGCGCCGACCGCCACCGCGAGGACCGCCGAGACCGCGACGGCGTACCACCAGGACCGTGACCGGCGCGACCCACCCGCCATGACACCCACCTCGGCCGTCCGGGGCGCCGGATGCGCCCGTCAGGACACAGCCTCGGTACCCGGCGCGCGCCGGGACAGGGGACTTCGATGAGGCTCGAACGACCGGGCCGGGCCCCGTCGCGTAGGCGGCGTCAGCCGCGGGCGGACCGGCGGCGCAGCAGCAGGCCGCCACCCAGCGCGACCAGCGCCACGGCGACGCCGGCCGCCCACAGCCAGCCCGTACCCCCGTCGGAGTCGACCTCGTCGGCGGCGGGCGTGGGACTCACCGCGGAGGTCGCCGGCGACGCCGCCGGGGTGCTCGGCGCGGCGGTGGCCGGGGTGGCGGTCGCCGACGGCGGTGCGGCCGCCGTCCCGGTGGTGAGGGTGAAACGGATCTCCCCGCTGACCGGGTGGCCGTCCGCCGAACCCACCCGGTAGGCCACGATGTAGAGCCCGGCCGCGCCCGGGGTGAACGGCACGCTCACCCGGTTGCCGGCGAAGGTCGGCGCGCCACCGGCGGCGGGCACGTTGTCCGGCCCGGTGATGGTGATCTTCGTCGCCGCGGGCGCCGGCGAGGCGAGGAAGCGCAGCTCGACCCGCTTCGGCGCAGTGGCCACCCGCGCCCCGTTCTTCGGATCGCTGCCGGTCAGCGAGTTGTGCGCGGCCGCCGGCGTGGCCGGCAGCAGCACCGACACCCCGGCCACCAGCCCGAGCACCACCGACCACGCCGCTGTCGCACGGGCGACCCTGCCCCCCATGAACCCCTCCATCCGGGTACGATCCGGCCGCTGATCATCGGCCGCTCTGTTGGTCGGTCACAGATCGCACATAGTTCCAAATACTCTTCCAGCGAGTGCAACCCAGCGCCGTTCTGCGGAGTCTTTGAGGGTGAACGCCGGTCCGCGCCCGGCGCCTCACCCCTCGGCCGGTCCAGCGCGGAAGCCACCCATCGAACGGGGCGAGGAGGCGGCGATGGTCCGGAAGGTGAGGCGGCTGCTGGCAGCCGCGGCCGGGACGGTGGTGGCGATCGCGTGCTCGCTGGCCCTCGTCGGCACGACCCCGGCGCAGGCGGCGCCGAAGCCCAAGCTCGCACCGGCCGGAGTGGACATCACCGGCGACCGGCTCGACCAGCCGCTCCAGCTGCGCGCCGACACCCGGCCCGCCGAGGTCAACATGGTCGTCGACCAGGTCAAGTGGCTGGGCGCCACCGGCCAGCAGCGCGGCCCCGCGGCCGAGGACCTCGGTCCCAAGTACACGATCGTGCTGTTCGTCGCCGGGACGGCGAGCAAGACCTACGACCTCTACCCGCTCGCCAAGGGCGGCCCCCGGGTCTACCGCCCGGCCAGGCAGCCGGACCTGAGCAAGACCCGGGCCGGCTGGTTCTTCGGCCGGCTCAACATGTCCGAAACGCTGCGCACCGTGGGCGTGCCGCTGGAGCGACAGTTCGACACCATCAGCGGCGGCATCGGCGGCGGCGAGCGGGTCATCCCGGAGGAGGCGCTCGACCCGGTGGAGGACATCGACGCCGCGCTCGGTGAGCTCCAGCGGCTGCTGCTGCTCAACGTCGGTGTCATGGTGGTCATCACCGCCGGGCTCGCCGGCATCGCGCTGCTGGTGCGCCGCCGCACCCGCTGAGCCGGGGGTCACACCTCCAGCACGACCTTGCCCCGGACGTGTCCCGCCGCCACCAGGCGCTGCGCCTCGGCCGCCTCGGCCAGCGGGAACGTCCGGGCCACGTGCACGGCGAGCCGGTCGGCGTCGACCAGCCCCGCCAGCACGCTCAGGTCGGCCGTGGACGGCTTCACGAAGACGTAGCTGCCGCCGAGCCGCGTGACGTGCTCCGGATCGGCCGTGGAGATCAGCCGCGCCGGCCGGGCGATCAGCTCGGCCGAGACGTCCAGGGCGTCGCCGCCGAACAGGTCCAGCGCCACGTCGACCCCGTCGGGCGCGACCGCGCGCACCCGGTCCAGCAGGCCCTCGCCGTAGCTGACCGGCTCCGCGCCCAGCGACCGGACGAAGTCGTGGTTGGCCTCGCTCGCCGTGCCGATCACCCGGCCGGCGCCGAGCGCCCGGGCCAGCTGCACCGCCAGGTGCCCCACCCCGCCGGACGCGCCGTGCACCAGCACGGTGTCACCCGCGCCCGTGCGGGCCAGCTGCAACGCCTGGTAGGCGGTGAGCCCGGCCAGCGGCAGGCCGCCCGCCTCGGCCCAGGACGCCTGCACCGGCTTGTCGGCGAGGCAGCGTTCGGGAGCCGGCACCAGTTCCGCGTACGTGCCGTGCTGCACGTCGTCGCGCCGGACGTAGCCGATGACCTCGTCACCGACGGCGAACCCGGCAACCGCCGGCCCGACGGCCTCGACCACGCCGGCCGCGTCCCAGCCGGGCACCAGCGGGAAGTGGCTCGGCATCAGGGCGTCGAGGCGCCCCTCGCGGATCTTCCCGTCGACCGGGTTCACCCCGGCGGTGCGCACCCGCACCAGGACCGTGTCCGGCCCGACCGGCGGGGCGGGCAGCTCGCGGAGAGCGAGCCGGTCGACCGGCCCGTACGCGTCGATGGCGATCGCCTTCACCCCGCCCACGCTAGCCGCCGGACGGCGGCCGCGGGGTCAGCACCAGCGGCGCGGGGGCCGCTCCCGGCGCACCGTGCGGCTGCGCGGCCGGACCGCGCCGTGCCGGTGGGCGCCCGCCCAGCCGGGCAGATCGCTGCGGCAGCCCTGGGCCGGCTCCGCCTCTCCCCCGGCCGGGGGCACCGGCTCGGTGGCCCGCTGGCGGGGCACGGGCGGCTCGTCGTCGGCGCGCTCGGGCGCCCAGCCGGCGGCCGGCTCCGGGTGGGTCAGGCCCGCCCGGCGCGGGTGCTTGGCGGGCGCCGGCTGCTCGTGGTGGCCCGGCCGGCAGGGCTCGCCCTGGGCGCAGCCGTGCTCGGCCTCTCCCTGCGCCATCCCGGTCTCCTCACGTTCGCCTTCGCCCGCCGGGCGGTCGTCACCCCGACGTGCCCTGACACCGTACTGGCCGGGCCCGACGGGGTGTTCGGCGCGTACCCGTGGAGATCGTTCGGAGACCGGAACCGGTCAGGCCCGGCGGGCGGCGTCGAGGTCGGCGCGGGTGAGCAGGGCGTGCAGCGCGAGGCCGTGCCCGGCGAGCGCCTCCGCGCCGCCCTCGCCCCGGTCGATCACGCAGAGCGCGTGCTCGACCGTGGCGCCCAGCTCGCGGAGCTGGCCCGTGGAGATCGCCACCTGACCGCCCGAGGTCACCACGTCCTCGACGACCAGCACCCGCCGCCCGGCGACGTCCGCGCCCTCGGCCAGCCGGGCGGTCCCGTACGCCTTGGCGGTCTTGCGGACGAACGCGCAGGGCAGCCCGACGTGGCGGGCCAGCGCCGTGACCACCGGGATGCCGCCCAGCTCCAGGCCGGCGAGCACCTCGGTGCCGGGCGGAACCAGCCCGGCCAGGCCGGCGGCGACCCGGTCCAGCAGCACGGGGTCGGCCTCGAACCGGTACTTGTCGAAGTACTCGTCGGCGACCCGGCCGGAGCGGAGCAGGAAGCGTCCGGTGAGTCGGCAGGTGGCGTCGATGTCGCGGGCGAGGTCGGCGAGGGCGCGCGGGGTGTCGGTCACGAGAGATCATTGTCACCGGTCGCCGCCGTAGCCCGGCCCCCGGGCGGGCCTCGGAGTGGAGCCGCTGGTCAGGGCGTGTCAGGCTGGTGCCGTGAGCGAACCGGGCGGGACCGAGCTGTCGGCGACGCTGCGCCGCATCGAGCGGGCGGCGGGCGCGCTGTCGACCGCCAGCGTGGCGCGGATGGACGAGACGCTGCCCTGGTTCCGGGAGCTGCCGGCCGACCAGCGCTCCTGGGTCATGCTGGTCGCCCAGGCCGGCGTCCGGTCGCTGGTGCAGTGGCTGCACCAGGGCGGCGGCGCCACCGACAGCACCCAGGAGGTGTCGGACGAGGTCTTCGCCGCCGCGCCGCAGGCCCTCGCCCGCTCGATCACCCTCCAGCAGACCGTGGCGCTCATCAAGGTCACCATCGAGGTGGTCGAGGAGCAGGTGTCCCACCTGGCCGTGAAGGGTGAGGAGCAGCTCCTGCGGGAGGCGGTGCTGCGCTTCTCCCGGGAGATCGCCTTCGCCGCCGCCCGGGTCTACGCCCGCGCCGCGGAGACCCGGGGCTCCTGGGACGCCCGGTTGCAGGCGTTGCTCGTGGACGCGCTGCTGCGCGGCGACTCCCCCGACGTGCTGGCCAGCCGGGCGGCGGCGCTGGGCTGGTCGGACGCGCCCCCGGTGGCGGTGGCGGTGGGCCGCTCCCCGGGTGGCGAGGTGGCCGCCGTGCTGCACACCGTCTACCGGCAGGCCCGCCGGATCGGCGTCGAGGTGATCGGCGGCGTGCACGGTGACCGGCTGGTCATCGTGCTGGGCGGGGCGGCCGACCCGGTGGCGGCCACCGAGAAGCTGCTCACCGCGTTCGGCGAGGGTCCCGTGGTGGTCGGACCGGCCGTGCCCAGCCTGGACGAGGCGACCGACTCGGCGCGCGCCGCGCTGGCCGGCTTCCGGGCCGCGCCGGCCTGGCCGACCGCGCCCCGCCCGGTCTCCGCCGCCGACCTGCTGCCCGAGCGCGCCCTCGCCGGCGACGCCGAGGCCCGCCGCCGGCTGCGCCACGACGTGTACGCACCCCTGGCCCGGGCCGGCGGCGAGCTGCTGGAGACGCTGGACGCCTTCTTCGCCGCCGGTGGCACGCTGGAGAGCGCGGCCCGGGCACTCTTCGTGCACCCGAACACCGTGCGTTACCGGCTCAAGCGGGTCGCCGAGGTGGCCGGTTTCTCGCCGCTCACGCCGCGGGACGCGTTCACCCTGCAGGTGGCCCTGACGGTCGGCCGGCTGGACCCGGTGGTCCCGGGCGTCGCACCGGTCCCGACCCAGACAATGGGCCCAGCGACGGGCAAAACGCCACAGACAGGTGATGATCGGCGCCGATCTTTGTAGGTATCCTCCAAACCTTCTAGTGCGGTTTCGTGCCGTGCGTTACAGCGCGACCCGCGAGTATCCGTCACAGTCGTAGACGTGCTCGCCGTACTCTCACCCGGACAGGGTTCGCAGAAGCCCGGTTTCCTGACGCCCTGGCTCGACCTGCCCGACGCCGCGGCGCGCCTGCGCTCGTGGTCGGAGCTGGCCGGGGTCGACCTGCTCCACCTGGGCACCGAGGCGGACGCGGACGAGATCAAGGACACCGCCCGCACCCAGCCGCTGCTCGTCGCCGCCGCACTGCTCGCCGCCGAGCACCTCCCGATGCAGGACGTCGGGCTGGTCGCCGGCCACAGCGTCGGCGAGCTGGGCGCCGCGGCCCTGGCCGGGGTGCTGCCCGCCGAGGCGGCCGTGACCCTCGCCGGCGCTCGGGGCCGGGAGATGGCCGCCGCCTGCGCGCTGGAGCCGACCGGGATGGCCGCCGTGCTCGGCGGCGACCCCGACGAGGTGCTCGCCGCCCTGGAGTCGCACGGGCTGCACCCGGCCAACCGCAACGGCGCCGGCCAGATCGTCGCCGCCGGCGCGGTGGCCGGGCTGGAGAAGCTCGCCGCCGAGCCGCCGGCCCGGACCCGGGTCATCATGCTCAAGGTGGCCGGCGCCTTCCACACGCCGTACATGGCCCCGGCCGAGGCCGCGCTGGCCGAGGTGGCCGCCGGCATCACCCCCGCCGACCCGGCCCGGATCCTCCTCTCCAACCTGGACGGCACCGCGGTCGAGGACGGCGGGGAGCTGGTCCAGCGGCTGGTCCGCCAGGTCACCGCCCCGGTCCGCTGGGATCTCTGCATGCGCACGATGGCCGACCTCGGCGTGACCGGCGTCATCGAGCTGCCGCCGGCCGGCACCCTCGCGGGCCTGGTGAAGCGGGAGCTCAAGGGCCCGGGCGCGCCCGAGATCGTCACCCTGAACACCCCCGACGACCTGCCCGCCGCGCGGGACCTGATCGCCCGGCACAGCGCGTGAGCACGAACAACGAGCCGACCCTGCGGGTCCCGCAGTCGCGAACGGAAGGTAACCACTGATGCCCGGCAGCCGGATCGTCGCGATGGGGCACTACCAGCCCTCCCGCGTGGTCACCAACGACGACCTCGCCCAGATGGTCGACACCAACGACGAGTGGATCCGGGACCGGGTCGGCATCGTCACCCGGCGGATCGCCGGTGACGAGACGGTTGCCGACATGGCGACCGCCGCCGCCGGCAAGGCGCTGGCCAACTCGGGCCTCACCGCGGCCGACATCGACCTCGTCGTGGTGGCCACCTGCACCTCGGTGGACCGCAGCCCCAACGTGGCCTGCCGGGTCGCGGCCAAGCTGGGCATCAACGCGCCGGGCGCGTACGACATCAACACCGCCTGCTCCGGCTTCGCGTACGCGCTGGGCACCGTCGACCACGCCATCCGGGCCGGCGCCGCGCGCAACGCGATCGTCATCGGCGCCGAGAAGCTCTCCGACTTCACCGACTGGACCGACCGCTCGACCTGCATCATCTTCGGCGACGGCGCCGGCGCGGCCGTGGTCACGGCGACCGCCGAGGGCGAGCCGGCGGGGGTGGGCCCGGTGGTGTGGGGCTCGGTGCCGGAGAAGAGCGACGCGGTCCGGATCGAGGGCTGGCGGCCGTACATCGCGCAGGAGGGGCAGGCGGTCTTCCGCTGGGCCACCACGGCGCTGGCCCCGCTCGCGCTCGAGGCCTGCGAGAAGGCCGGGGTCGCCCCGTCGGAGCTGGCCGCGTTCGTGCCGCACCAGGCCAACGCGCGGATCATCGACGGGATCGCCAAGCGGCTCGACATCCCCAACGCGATCGTCGCGAAGGACATCGTCGAGTCCGGCAACACGTCGGCGGCGAGCGTGCCGCTGGCCCTGTCGAAGATGGTCGAGCGGCGCGAGGTGCCCTCCGGGGCCCCGGTGCTGCTGTTCGGCTTCGGCGGTGGCCTGACCTACGCGGGTCAGGTCGTCCGCTGCCCCTGAAGACCCCCTCGGGCGTGAGCGCCGAGGTGTGACGACCGGCGTCGCCGGCCGTCGAGTGAACCCCCGATGAGAGGAACCAACCGCAATGACCCGTGACGAGATCACCGCCGGCCTCGCCGAGATCCTCGAAGAGGTTGCCGGGGTGAACCCGGACGACGTGGCCGAGGGGAAGTCCTTCACCGACGACCTCGACGTCGACTCGCTCTCCATGGTGGAGGTCGTGGTGGCGGCCGAGGAGAAGTTCGGCGTCAAGATCCCGGACAACGAGGTGCAGAACCTCAAGACCGTCGGTGACGCCGTCAGCTACATCGAGGCGCAGTCCTGATCATGAGTCGCCCCGACGTCGTCGTCACCGGGCTCGGCGCGACGACCCCGCTCGGCGGGGACGTCGCGTCGACCTGGGACGCCATGCTCGCCGGCCGCTCCGGGGTGAGTGCGCTCACCCAGGAGTGGGCCGCGCAACTGCCCGTGCGGATCGCCGCGCAGCTCGCCGTCGAGCCGTCGACGGTGCTGGACCGGGTCAAGCTCCGTCGGCTCGACCGCTCCGAGGCGATCGCCATCGTGGCGGCGCAGCAGGCCTGGGCGGACGCCGGCCTGGCCGACTCCGGGCTGGACCCGGAGCGGCTGGCGGTCAGCGTCGGCTCCGGCATCGGCGGCGCCACCACCCTGCTCGCCCAGGACGACATCCTGGAGGCGTCCGGCCCGCGGCGGGTCTCCCCGCACACCGTGCCGATGCTGATGCCGAACGGCCCGGCCGCCTGGGTCGGCCTGGAACTCGGCGCCAAGGCCGGGGTGCACTCGGTGGCCAGCGCCTGCGCGACCGGCGCGGAGGCGATCGCGCTGGGGCTGGACATCATCCGTTCCGGCCGGGCCGACGTGGTGGTGGCCGGCGGCACCGAGGCGGTCATCCACCCGCTGCCGATCGCCGGCTTCGCGTCGATGCGGGCCATGTCGACCCGCAACGACGATCCGGAGAAGGCGTCCCGCCCCTGGGACAAGGGCCGCGACGGCTTCGTCCTCGGCGAGGGCGCGGGCGTGGTGGTCCTGGAGCGCGCCGACCACGCCGCCGCCCGCGGCGCCCGGGTCTACGCGCGCCTCGCCGGCGCCGGCATCACCTCGGACGCGTACGACATCGTGCAGCCGCACGCCGAGGGCGAGGGCGCCATCCGGGCCATCGCCAAGGCGGTCGCGGACGCGGACGTCGCGAAGACCGACATCCGGCACGTCAACGCGCACGCCACCTCGACCCCGGTCGGCGACATGCTGGAGATCGGCGCGCTGCGCACGGCGGTGGGCGACCACCCGCTGCTGACGGCCACCAAGTCGATGACCGGGCACCTGCTCGGCGCGGCCGGCGCGCTGGAGTCGATCGCCACCATCCTGGCCATCCGGGACGGCGTCGTGCCGCCGACGATCAACCTGGACGACCCGGACGACGGGCTCACCCTGGAGGTCGCCGCGCACAAGGCGCGCCACCTGGAGATCCCCGCGGCGCTGAACAACGCGTTCGGCTTCGGCGGGCACAACGTGGCCCTGGTCTTCACCCGGGCCTGAGCACCACGCACCCGTCCGGGCCCGCGTCCTGTCAGGACGCGGGCCCGTACCGCGTCTCAGCCCCGGTTGCGGGGATGCTGCCGGGCGGTCCGTTCGTTGCCCCGCCGGTAGTTGCCGGTCCACCGGGCCATCACCAGTTGCGGGTCGTCGCCGACCTCGGCGAGGAACTGCGCGGCGCGCCCGCCTCGCAGCGTGGCGGCGACCCGGCCGTGGTGGGTGATCACCACGGAGCCGTCGGCCCGTTCGTCGTAGCGGAAGCCCTGCGCGCGCTCTCCCATGGGCGCCCACCCTGCCAGCGCCCGCGCCGGGTCGCACCCGGATTTGCCGGCGGGCCGGTCCGGGCCGGCCGCGGTCGTTAGGGTGAGGACCGCCGAGCCGTCGAGGAGCACCCGCCCGTGGAAGCGACCGAGATCCGCAAGCTCGCCGCGCTGGAGGACACCCACTGGTGGTACCGGGAGCGGCGGGTCCTGCTGGGCCGGGCGCTGCGCCGGTTGGCCGCGGCCGGCACCCGCCCGGGACGGGCGCTGGATATCGGCGCGGCCGGCGGCGGCAACACGCGGGTGCTGCGGGCGCACGGCTGGCGGCCCCTCGCGCTGGAATACAGCGCCGAGGGCGCCGGGGTGGCCCGGGAGCGGGGCCTGGCCGTGGTCCGGGCCGATGCCCGGCACCTGCCGGTGCCCTCGGCCGGCCTGGGCCTGGTGGTCGCCTTCGACATCCTGGAGCATTTCGACGAGGACCATCTCGCCGCCGCCGAGATCCGGCGGGTGCTGCGCCCCGGCGGGACGGCGCTCATCGCGGTGCCGGCCGACATGCGGCTCTGGTCGGCGCACGACGTGGCGGTCGGGCACGTCCGCCGCTACGACCGCGCCGGGCTGCGGGCCGTCGTGGCGAAGGCCGGCCTGGTGGTCGACGAGCTGTGGAGCTGGAACGTGCTGCTCCGCCCCGTCGCCGCCTGGCGGCGGCGCCGCTCGACCGGCTCGGATCTGGACGCGCCGCACCCGCTGGTCAACCTGGGGCTGCGCACGGTCGTCACGGCCGAGCGCCACCTGCCGGTGCGGGCGCTGCCCGGGGTATCGCTGATGCTGCGCGCCCACCGCCCCGCCGGCGGCTGAGCCGCAACGGGCGGCCAACCACTCTGCGTGACAGAGCTTTCCTCAGCCTCAGATTCACGCTGTGTGAGCGTCGCCGGTTGCCGATTTTCGTCTCATTTGCCCTACCAAGGACCCCGGACCAGGCACTCTTCCACGTTGGACGACGGAGCCCGGAACCCCACCCCGCCGCCTTTGCTCTGCAGCCATGAACGCAGCAGTGACCGCGCGTGCCTGCTGCGTGGAGGGCTGCAGAGCAAAGCGTCGGAGGGGCCCTCCTCCGCCCCCAGCCGGTTCATCACGCTGCGTCACTGCTGGCGCCGTGTCGGCCGCGCTGACCCCTTGGCGGGATCGCCGGCTGCGGCGACGAGCACCCCCGGGCCACCGCGAGCGCACCCTCAGCGCAGCCGGTAGACGGCCGTCCGGGAGTTCTCGAAGCGCAGGTCGGCCAGCGTCCGCAGGGCCGGTGACTCGGCGCCGACCTGCCGGTCCACCACCAGCCAACGCACCCCGTACCGGTCGCGCAGGTCGGCCAGGCCGGTGGCCGTGGGGGCCGTGAAGGCCTCGTCGTTGGCACGCTGCCGGTCGGTGTCCCAGAACGGCGCGTAGGGGCCGTCCGGCCGGCCGACCATCCGCGGCGCGAACGCCCACCCCTCGACCAGCACGGACCGCTCGGCGTAGCCGCTGAGCCAGAACGACCGGGCGTCGCACCACCCGTCCACCACCTCCCGGCAGTGCGCGTTGGTGGCGAGCACGTCGCCGGGGGCGCTGTGCGCGTGGACCCAGCGGGCCGCCTCGACCCGGGAGGCGGGCATCGCCACCACCGGGTACGCGCCGCCGTTCGGGTAGACCCGGGTCGCCGCGGCGTCCAGTACCAGCCCCGGCGCACCGGCGGTCAGCACGGCGGTGAGCAGCACGAGCCCGCCCCGGCCGGCCAGCCCCGGCCAGCGCCCCACGAGGGCCGGCCAGCAGAGGAACACCAGCACCGCCGGAACGGTCAGCACGGCCGCCCAGCGCAGCAGCGGCAGCACCGGGGCGTACGCGGGAACGGCCGGCGAACTGGTCGCGGAGCCGAGCTGCACCGCGGTGAGCAGCACGGCGAACCCCGCGGTGCCGGCGCCCAGCAGCCACCGGCCCCGGGGGGAGAGGGCGGCCCGCTCGGCCACCTCGGCCCAGCCCCAGGCGGACAGCAGCACCCCGAACGCGAAGCCGGTGCGGGTGAAGTACTGGTTGCTGCTGCCGGGGTGGCCGACGAGCAGGTAGATCGCCGGGCCGGCGAGCGCGCCGCCGAGCAGGAACACCTGCACGGGCTCGAGCCGCCCCCGGCGCAGCCGGAGCAGGGCCGCGGCGCCGGCCACCCGGAGCTGGAGATTGAGCAGGAACGCCAGACCGACCAGCGCCCACCACAGCGCCGTCCCCCCGGCCGATCGGCCGGCCGGCACGTAGGGGCGCAGCCCGGAGAAAGGGGCGAGGACCACGCCGTGGCTCTCGAAGGCGAACAGCACCGCTGTGGCGAACCCCTGCGCGGCCAGGGCCAGGCCGGCCGCGACCAGCGCCTTCCGGGGCAGCCGGCGGCACAGCACCAGGGTCGCCGCGGCGGTGAGGGCGAGCGCGGCCAGCACCACCGGCAGGGAACTGGCCTTCGCGCCGGTGGACGCGGCCAGGAAGAGGACCGCCAGCGCCCAGGCGCCGCGTCCCAGCGCGGGCACGGCCACCCCGCGGGCCCGGCCGACGAGCTCACCGAGCGCGGCGATCAGCGGGAGCAGCAACACCCAGCTGTACGTCATCGACGGGCTGCCCCAGACGATGAAGGTGGCCTGGCTGCCGAAGAGCTGGCGCCAGCCGTTCTCGAAGCCGAACTCGCCCACCGTGAACAGCAGCGCGGCGGCCACCACCCCGGCGTACGGGCGGCCGGTGATCCGCCAGCCGACCACGGCCACCAGCACGGCGGCGAGCGCGCAGAGCGCCGGCACGGCCAGCCGGAACAGCACCGTGGGCAGGTCCACCCCGCTGACCAGGCTGGTGGCGGCCAGGTGGGCGAAGCCGAACCAGTGGTAATGCAGCGGCTCCCCCGCGACCTGCGGCACCTCGGGCGGCACCTGGTGGGTGGCCGCCCCGGCGATGGAGAGCTGGAAGGCCAGGTCGATGTACTGGGCCTGCCCCTCGTCGGTGGGCAGCACCGGGTTGACGGCGAGGAACGAGCCGTACAGGTAGAGGGTGAACCCGGCCACCACCCCGGCCAGCGACCAGGCCCACCCCACCGGCGCCACGGTCGGGTACCGCACCCGCCAGTGCCGGCGCAGCCGGGGCACGGCCGCGAACGGCGCCACCACGGCGAGCGGCCAGAGCCGCAGCCAGCCGGGCAGCCCCGCCGCGGTGAAGCCGGCCCACGCCACGAGCTCCAGCACCAGGCCGACGGCCGCACCCATGGCCAGGTCCTCGACCAGGGTGTGCGGCCGGCGGCGCAGCGCGCGGAACACCAGCGTGCCGGGCAGCAGCACGGCCAGCGCCGCGTACGCCGTCCAGCGGGCGATCGCGCCGGCCGGGGTGCCGGCGGCCAGCAGCACCGCGGCCACGGCGGCGTACCCGGCCACGGCCGGGGCAACGCGCAGCGCGGCCGGACGGCGGCGCGGGTCGACGGCCGCCGTGGCGGCGCCGGTGGCGACGGCGGTCACCGCAGGCTGTCGGCCAGCTCGGCGGGATCCGGGTGGGCGGCGGCGCTGTCGGCGGCCACCAGGTACGCGGGCCGGCCCTGCACGGCCGTGTAGATGCGGGCCACGTACTCGCCGAGCAGGCCGAGGCAGAGCAGCTGCACCGCGCCGAGGAAGAGGATCGCCACGTAGAGCGAGGGCCAGCCGCTGACCGTGGCGCCGGCGAACCAGGCCAGCACGGCCACCACCACGAGCACCCCGCAGACGGCCACCCCGGCCAGGCCCAGCCAGGTGGCCACCCGCAGCGGGGCGGCGGAGAAGCTCGTGACGCTCTCGGCGGCCAGCCCGGCCATCCGGGACAGCGGGTACTTCGTCCGGCCGGCGGCGCGTTCCTGCCGCTCGTAGGTCACCTCGGCGCTGGGGAAGCCGAGCCAGGGCACCACCAACCGGAGCACCGGGCTGCGCTCGGGCAGCTCCCGCAGCGCCTCCACGACGGCCCGGCTGAGCAGCCGGAAGTCGCCGGCCTGGGCGGGAACCTGCTCGCCGACCACCCGCCGGACCAGCCGGTAGTAGCCGGCGGCGCTCCACCGCTTGAACCGGGTGTCCCGGCTGCGATCGGCGCGCACGGCGTAGACCACGTCGAGGCCGTCGGCGCGGGCCCGGCGGAGCAGCTCGACGATCACCTCGGGCGGATCCTGGAGGTCGGCGTCGATGCTGACCACGTACGCGCCCCGGGCGCGGAGCAGGCCGGCGTGCAGGGCAGCCTGGTGCCCGCTGTTGCGGCGCAGCCGGAGCACCCGCAGCTCGGGCCAGCCGACCCGCAGCGCGGCCAGCGCCGCCGGGGTGGCGTCGGTGCTGCCGTCGTCGACGGCCACCACCTCGTACGCCTCGCCGAGCCCGTCCAGCACGCCGCGCAGCCGCAGGGCGAGCAGCGGGAGGACGGCCTCCTCGTTGAACATCGGCACCACCACGGACAGGGCCGGCTGCGGCGCGGTCACGGCACTCGACCCCCCGGACTCCCTGGCGGCGGACGGGGCCGACGCTACCAGTCGGGCAGGTCGTGACCGGGCCGGTCGCCCCGCCTCGCCCCGGTCAGGTGCCGCAGGTGGTGGCGGGCAGGCCGGACACCTTGACCGGGGAGTGGCCGGTCGGGCGGGCCTTGCCGGCGAGCACCGCGGCCAGCGCGGTCATCGACGCCCGGGTGGACGAGTAGGTGGCCAGGAGGGTCGGCGACTTCGCCCCGGCCAGCACGTACGGGGTGTCCATGGCCACCGTCACGGTCGCGTCGGCGCGCAGGTCCTTGCTGCCGTCGCCGTACCCGACGAGGTGCACCACGGTGCCGCCGCTCGGCACCACCTTGACCCCGGCCGCGGTGAGCGCGTCGGCCAGCGCGGCCCGGGTGCGGTCCCGGCCCGCGGAGGCGGTGACGGTGACCGGGCCGGCGACCGGGCTGCCGCACCGGCCGCGCAGGATGGTCACCGCGGCGGCGGCCAGGTCGGCGGCGGCCTTGCGGTGCGCGGGGCTGTCCAGCGTCGACAGGGCCGGCGCCGGCCGGTCGGCCAGCTTGAACTTCATGGTCAGCACCCGGGTGACCGCCTCGACCAGCCGGGTCCGGGGCAGCGAGCCGTCCTTGAGCGCGGCGCGCAGCCCGTCGTACGCCTGGCCCACGTTCGGGGTCATGAGGATGAGGTCGTTGCCGGCGTTCAACGCCCGGACCGCGGCCTCCCCCGGCGACCACCGCTTGGCCGGCGCCATGTTCATCCCGTCGGTGATCACCACGCCCTGGAAGCCCAGCTGCCCGCGGAGCACGTCGGTGAGCAGCTTGTGGGAGAAGGTGGCCGGGGTGCCCGGGTCGACCGCCTTGACGTCCAGGTGGGCCGACATCACGGCCATGGCCCCGGCGTCGATCCCGGCGTGGAACGGCGGGAACGCGACCCGGTCCAGCACGGCGCGGGACTGCCCGACCACGGGCAGGTCGGTGTGCGAGTCGGCGGCGGTGAGGCCGTGCCCGGGGAAGTGCTTGACGGCGGCGCCGACCCCCTCGGCCTGGAGGCCGCGGACCGCGCCGGCCACCTGGGCCGAGGCGGTCGCCGGGTCGGCGCCGAAGGAGCGGGAGCCGATCACCGTGCTGCGGGTGGCCAGCACGTCGGCGACCGGCGCGAAGTCCAGGTTGACGCCCATGGCGGCCAGCTCGGCGCCGGCGGCCCGCCAGGCGGCCTCGGTGAGCGCCGGGTTGCCGGCGGCGCCGGCGGCGAGCGGGCTGGGCAGCAGCGTCACCCCGTCGGTGATCCGGGTGACCACCCCGTACTCCTGGTCGGTGCCGACCAGGAAGGGGGCGGCGCCGGCGGGCAGCCGGCCGGCGGCCGCCCGCAGGCCGTCGGTCAGGGCGCGGACCTGCTTCGGGTTGTCGACGTTGGTGGTGGCCTGGTTGCCCGAGGTGGGGTCGTCGGCGCTGAAGCCGACCAGGATGAGGCCGCCGAGGCGGTACTTCGCGACCATCTCCGCGGGGGTGCCGACCCCGGCCAGAGCGCGGTTGCCGGCCGCCGAGCCGGGCGAGACCTTCGTGGCGGAGCTGCCGTACGCGTAGGGCATCAGCACCTGGCCGACGAGATCCTCGTCGGAGAGCGTCGCCACCAGGGCGGCCGCCCGGGCGGCCGGGTCGGCGCCGGTCGGGGTGGGGGCGGCCGACGACGGGGCCGGCGCCGGGCTCGACGGGGCGGGTCGGGGCCGTTCGGGCTCACCCGAGCACCCGGAGACGAGCAGCGCGGTCAGTGCGGCGAACGCGACGCCGACGCGACGCGGGGAAATCGACACGCGCCCCACCGTATCGGGGCAACTTGACCTTCCGTCAGCCCACCCGGGTGAGCAGCGTCACGGGGGCGCCGTCCCCGGCGTAGCGGTAGGGCTCCAGTTCGGCGTCCCACGCGGTGCCGAGGGCCTTGTCGAGGGCGTGGGCGAGCGCCTCCGGTGCCCGGGCGGAGGCCATGATGCTGCGCAGCCGGTCCTCGCCGAGCTGGATGTCACCGGCCGCGCCCACGGTGGCCCGGAACAGGCCGCGCCCCGGGACGTACATGAACCGCTCGCCGTCGACTCCGGGGCTGGGCTCCTCGGTCACCTCGAAACGGATCATGGGCCACTGCCGGAGGGCAGCAGCCAGTTCGGCGCCGGTCCCCGGGCTGCCGGTCCACCCGCACTCGGCGCGGCGCGCCCCCGGATCGACGGGCTGGGCCGTCCAGTGCAGGTTGACCGGCGCGGCGAGGACGCGCGCGATCGCCCACTCGACGTGCGAGCACACGGCGAGCGGGGTCGAGTGGACGTATACGACGCCACGCGTTGGCACGGTGACCTCCCGGTGAGCCGAGGTGCGTCTTCCCCTACGACCTCGTCCACACGAGTGGCCTCTGGAACACATGATGACCCGTGTGACGGATGGTGCGCCAGCGAATCGGAAAATTCGCCGGTGCCGGTGACCGGGAAATACCCGGGAGGCTGACCCGGTTGTGCTCCCTGACGGCGCGATGACCAGCCAGGCGTCGAGGTCGTGTACAGTTCTCTGGGCGGTTCTGTGCCGCCGCACGTCTTCGCGGGCTGACGCTCACCCCGGGCGTCAAACCGCACATCAGCCCCCGGACGGTTTCCGTCCTCCCGTACGTCTGCAAGGAGTACCTCCGTGGCGAGCAACACCTCTAAGACCGCGCGCGCGTCAGTCCGGGCCGGCCAGGCTGGCCAGGGTGGCGCCCTCAGCGTGCTGGGCGAGTTCAAGTACCTGATCCCGCTCAACGGCGGCAAGCACGCCTACGTGCGCAACCTGACCAACGGCAAGACCGCGCACCTGCGCACCGACTCCGACGCCTTCGTCGAGGAGATCCGCGTGCTGGCCGCCGCCGGCCACGCCGCCAAGGTCCGCGCCGAGATCAACGCGCTGGCCGCCACCCACCCGGACCACGGCTGGGACAAGACCGAGAAGCGTCTCGTCGAGGCCGGCGTCTTCGAGGGCTGAGCGCCCTCACCCGCGACACCACGAACCGCCCGCCGGGTCACCCGGCGGGCGGTTCTGTCTGCTCACTCCTCCGGGAGCAGCGCCACCTCGCCGGTGGCCAGGTCGTAGAGGGCGCCGACCACGGCCACCTGCCCGGCCGCCACCGGGCCGGCCAGCAGGTCCTCGGCGCGCAGGGCGGCCACCGTGCGCCGGACGTGCCGCCGCACGGCCAGGGGGTGGGCGGCCGGGTCGTCCACGCCCACCTCGTGGACCGCCGGTGTGATCCGGTCCACCACGTAGCCCAGCGCACCACCGGGTCGTTCCCCGGCGCGCAGCGCGTCGACCGCCGCGCCCACCGCGCCGCAGCGCTCGTGCCCGAGCACCATCACCAGCCGCACGCCGAGCTGCCCGACCACGTACTCGATCGAGCCGCAGACCGCCCGGTCGAGCACGTGCGCGCCGGTGCGGATCACACAGATCGAGCCGAACGTCTGGTCGAAGATCGCCTCCAGCGGCACCCGCGAGTCGATGCAGCCCAGCACCACGGCGTACGGCTGCTGGTCGCCGGAGGCCACCGCGGCGGCCGCCGTCACGTCGTGGCCGTGCACCGGCTGCCCGCTGACGAAGCGCCGGTTGCCGGCGAGCAGCTCGGCCAGGGCGGCCCGGGGCGTCCGGGCGGCGGGGGTGGGCATGCCCTCCAGCCTGGTCACCGATCCGGCGCCGTGCGGCGGGGTTGGGAATCTTCTCACCACCCCGGTTGCCGTGCTGTCATGACGGGTACGCCGGTGTTACCGCCGGGTCACTCCGGTGTGACGGACACCGGCCGGCCCGGGGAGGTGGCACATGCCGGAGCATCTGGAGGTGCGGCTTCCGGACGGCGTACGCCTGCACGTGACCGCGACCGGGCCGGTCGACGCCGAGGTCACCGCCGTCCTGCTGCACGGCTGGACGCTGGACGGGCGCAGCTGGCACCACCAGCTCGCGGGGCTGCGCGACCGCTTCGGCGACCGGGTCCGGGTGCTCACCTACGACGCCCGGGGGCACGGCCGGTCGAGCTGCATGGCGCTGCGCACCGCCACCCTGGCCCAGCTCGGCGACGACCTGGCCGCCGTGGTCGACCAGCTCGTCCCGTCCGGGCCGATCGTGCTGGTCGGGCACTCCATGGGCGGGATGACCGTGATGGAGTACGCCCACCGTCACCCCGACCGGTTCGCCGACCGGGTCGCCGGCCTGGTCTTCGTCTCGACCACCGCCGAGGGGCACACCCACACCGTCTACGGGCTGTCCCCGCGGATCGCCCGGCTGATCCGGCTCGCCGAGACCACCGGCGCCGGGGTGCTGGCCCGCTGCGGCGCCTGGCGCCCGCCGCACGCGCTGCTGCGGGCGCTCCGCCCGAGCATCCGCTGGATGCTCTTCGGCGACCGCTGCGACCCCGCCGACATCCGGCTGGTCACCTCGGCGGTGGCCCGTGCCTCGCTGCGCTCGATCGGCGGGTTCCGCGCCTCGATCGGGGCCCAGCACCGGCTGGACACCCTCGCGGCGCTCGGCCGGTTGCCGGCCGCCGCGCTGGTCGGCGACCGGGACCGGCTCACCCCGCCGCCGTGCGCCGAGTCGATCGCCGCGGCGCTGCCCACCACCGAGCTGACCGTCTGCCCGGGCGCCGGTCACATGCTCATGATGGAACGTCCCGACGAGGTGACCGCGACCGTCGCCGGGGTGCTGGGCCAGGTGCTCACGGGGACGGGGGCGGGCGCGTCCGGGCACGGGGTGGGAACGCCCGGATAACGGGCAACCCGCACGGGCGGGCGACGGGCAGCGGCATGGCCCCGACACGGGCCGGGTGGGCGGCCCGTACCCTCATTCAGCCCGCCGTCTGACCACAGGAGCCCCCGCGTTGAGCGACCAGACCACCCTGGAACGGGAGATCGCCGTCGAACAACGGCATCTCGACCGGGTGTACGCCCGGCTGGCCGAACTGCGTCGGTCGGCCGCCGACGCCGAGCGGGAGGGCTACCGGCTGGCCCGGGTCGGCAACTTCGGCGCGCTGGTCGAGCGGGACGCCATGGTCTTCCATGCCGCGCAGCGCCGGCACGTGCTGGACGCCGAGCACGAGGGGCTGGTCTTCGGCCGGCTGGACCTGCGGACCGGGCAGGTGCTGCACGTGGGGCGGCTCGGGGTGCGCGGGGAGAACGCCGAGACCCTCGTGGTGGACTGGCGCGCGCCGGCCGCCGCGGCGTTCTACCAGGCCACCCCGGCCGAGCCGCAGGGCGTGGTGCGGCGGCGCACGATCCAGTCGTCGGCCGAGAAGGTCACCCGGATCGAGGACGACCTGCTGGACCCGGAGTCCGCGCCGCCGGAGATGGCGGTGGTCGGCGACGGGGCGCTGCTGGCCACCCTGTCCCGGGCCACCGGCCACGGCATGCGGGACATCGTGGCCACCATCCAGCGGGAGCAGGACGAGGCGATCCGCTCCCCCGGCAACGGGGTCACGATCGTGTCCGGCGGCCCGGGCACCGGCAAGACGGCCGTGGCCCTGCACCGGGCCGCGTACCTGCTGTACTCCGACCGCGCCCGGTACGCCGGCGGCGGCATCCTGGTGGTCGGCCCGTCGAGCGTGTTCGTGCAGTACATCGCCTCGGTGCTCCCCTCGCTCGGCGAGGAGACGGCCACCCTGCACTCGCTCGGCTCGCTCTTTCCGGGCGTGTCGGCGACCCGGACCGACCCGCCCGAGGTGGCGGCCGTGAAGGGGTCGCTGCGGATGCGCCGGGTGCTGGAGCGGGCGGTCCGGGACGGGGTGCCCGGGTCCCCCACCGAGCTGCGCCTGCTCTACCGGGGTGAGCTGCTGCGGTTGGAGCGGACCGAGCTGGACGCGATCCGGGACCGGACGCTGTCCCGGGGCGCGCGCCGCAACGAGGTGCGCCGTGCCGCCTTCGACGCGGTCCTGGCGGCGCTCTGGGCGCAGGCCCGGACGCTGCGGATCGGCCGGCTGCCGGAGCAGCCCGCGTTCGAGGACGAGATCATCGAGCGGCCGGAGTTCCGGGAGTTCCTCAAGGCCTGGTGGCCGCGGTTGCACCCGCGCCACGTGCTCGGCTGGCTGGCCCGCCCGGAGCGGCTGCGCCGGTACGCCGGCGGGGTCCTGTCCGGGGCCGAGATCCGGCTGCTGACCGGCGCGTACCGGAGCCTGGACGGCGACGGGCCGACCATCGCCGACGTGGCGCTGCTGGACGAGCTGGACGCGCTGCTGGGCCAGCCGGTGCGGCGGGCGAAGCCGAAGCGGGACCCGTTCCAGCTGGCCGGCGGTGTCCGCGAGCTGAGCACGGCCGCCGACCGGCAGCGGGCCGCCCGGGCCGCCGCGCGGGAACGCCCGGAGGACTACCGCGACTACGCCCACGTGGTGGTCGACGAGTCCCAGGACGTCTCGCCGATGCAGTGGCGGATGATCGGCCGGCGCGGCCGGCTGGCCTCCTGGACGGTCGTGGGCGACCCCGCGCAGACCGCGTGGACGGGCGACCCGCAGGAGCTGGCGCGGGCCCGCGACCAGGCGCTGGGCCGGCGCCGGCGCTACCGGTACGAGCTGACCACCAACTACCGCAACTCCGCGGAGATCTTCGCGGTGGCGGCCGCGGAGATCCGCCGCGTGTACCCCGATCTCGCGCTGCCCACCGCGGTCCGGTCCACCGGGGTGGTGCCGGTCGAGCGCACCGTGCCGGCCGCCGACCTGCCCGCCGCCACGGCGGCCGCGGCCCGGGCGCTGCTGGCGGACGTCGAGGGCACGGTCGGCGTGATCACGCCGGTGCCGCGCCGGGACGAGGTGGCCGGCTGGCTGGGCGACCTGGGCGGCCGGCTCCAGGTGGTGACCAGCCTCCAGGCCAAGGGCATGGAGTACGACGGGGTCGTGCTGGTCGCCCCGAGCGAGATCCGGGCCGATCCGGGGTCGGGCGTGCGCACCCTCTATGTGGCGCTGTCCCGGGCCACCCAGCGGCTCACCACGCTCGACCCGGCCGCCTGACGGCGGCGGATCCGGCGTTCACTTGCACACATAGCGATGTGAGCATAGATTGAGCCCGGCCGGGGTGGCGGACGGGAGGGTGTGTGCGTGGGCGCAGGTCATGACCACAGCGGCGCGGTGGCCAACGCCGCGCAGCGGCACCGTGGCCGGCTGTGGGGCGCGTTCGCGCTGCTCACCGCCCTCATGGTGGTCGAGGCGGTGGCCGCGTTCGCGACCGGCTCGCTGGCCCTGCTCTCCGACGCCGGGCACATGTTCACCGACGTCCTCGGCATCGGCATGGCGCTCGCCGCGATCACCGCGACCCGGCACGCCGACACCGACCCCCAGCGCACCTTCGGGCTCTACCGGCTCGAGGTGCTGGCCGCGCTCGCCAACGCCGTGCTGCTCGGCGCCGTGGCCGTCTACGTCCTCGTCGAGGCGGTACGCCGGTTCGGCGAGCCGCCGGAGGTGCTCGCCGGGCCGATGCTCGCCGTGGCGGTGCTCGGCCTGCTCGCCAACATCGCCGCGTTCGCGCTGCTGCGCGCCGGCGCCCAGGAGAGCATCAACCTGCGCGGGGCGTACCTGGAGGTGCTGGGCGACCTGCTCGGCTCGCTCGGCGTCATCGGGGCCGCCGTGGTCATCGCGCTCACCGACTGGTGGTGGGCCGATCCACTGGTCGCCGTGGCGATCGGGCTCTTCATCCTGCCGCGCACCTGGCGGCTCGGCCGCGCCGCGGTCCGGATCCTCGTGCAGGCCGCTCCCGAACACCTCCAGGTGACCGCCGTGCACGACCGGCTGGCCGCCGTGCCCGGCGTCGCCGAGGTGCACGACCTGCACGTCTGGACGCTCACCTCGGGCATGGAGGTGGCCTCGGCCCACCTGACCATGACCCCGGGCGCCGAGGTCGGCGAGGTGCTGGCCGCCGCGCGGACCGCCCTGCACGAGGACTTCTCGATCGATCACGCCACGTTGCAGATCGAACCCGGAGCGTCGCCGGGAGCCTGCGGCGCAGTCGAGTGGTAATTAGGGCAATCTTAAATCCAAGTGACTATTGTGCACTTGTGCCGGTTTTGCCCGGGACACCGGCTCCGACCTGCGGAGCCGGCCCGGCACAGCGCCGGTAGGCTCGACCGCGGCCTCCGCCGGGCGGCGCACACCGGCGTCCGCGGCGGCCAGCGCCTAATCGCCCGCACGGGCGAGCCGGGGAACCATGTTCGTGGGGTGCATCCGCGTCAGCGGTAGGGATCTTCCGTCCCGAACCCGTCAGCTAACCCGGTCGGCGGCTGACGGAAGGACACGTGAATGCCCCCAGTGGCACCTGTACGACGGACGGTCGCCCGGTTGGCGGCCCTGCTCGTCGCGACGCTCGCCCTCGGCGTCGCGACCGCGCCGGTCTCCCCCGCCTCGGCGGCTCCGGCGACCGGCCTGCTCGCCGCCGCACCCGGCGACGACGAGGGCGGCACCCCGGCGCTTCGCGCCCAGCTCGACGCCGCCAGCAAGGGATGGCTCGAGGCGCGGGCCGCGTTGAACCGCTCGGTGACCCGGCAGCAGCAGCTCACCACGCAGCTCAAGACGATCAACGGCGAGTTGACCGTCCGCGACGCCAAGGTCGGCGAGATCGCCGGGGTGGCGTACCGGGCCGGGCGGCTCGGCACCGCCGCGGCGCTGCTCGGCAGCAGCAGCCCGGAGGGCTTCATGGACCGCGCCGCGGCGCTGGAACAGGTGGCCGCGCACGAGGACCGGGTGCTCCGCGACCTCATCGAGACCCGGGACGAGGCCACCCGCACGCAGACGGCGCTCACCGGCGAGATCCAGGAACAGCGCAAGCAGGTCGCCACGATGGCCAAGCGCAAGCAGCAGGCCGAACGCGCCCTGGAGGTGGCGAACGACCGGGCGTCCAGCAGCGGCGGCGGCAGCGTGCAGGGCACCTCGTCGGCCAACGCCGAGCCGGCCAAGCGCAACGCCGACGGCTCCTGGCCGCCCGAGTCGTGCAGCGTCAACGACCCGACTCCGGCCGACGGCTGCATCACCCCGCGTACGCTGCACGCGCTCCAGCAGGCCCAGGCGGCCGGCTTCACCCGCTACGTCTCCTGCCACCGGCCCAGCGGCTCGGGCGAGCACCCGAAGGGGCGGGCCTGCGACTTCGCCGCGCAGAAGGACGGCTTCGGCGGGGTGGCCAGCGGCGGCGACAAGACGTACGGCAACAACCTGGCCGCCTACTTCATCCGCAACGCCGACGCGCTCGCCGTGCTCTACGTGATCTGGTTCAAGCAGATCTGGCTGCCCAGCAGCGGCTGGAAGGCGTACAGCGGGGGCAACGGGGACCCGTCCAGCGACCACACCAACCACGTGCACCTGTCGGTGTACTGATCGCGCCGGCGGCACCCGGCTACGCCCCACGACGTACGCCGGGTGTCGCCGCGCGGCCCACGACGCGGCGCCCCCACCGGCCGACCATCGGGGGCATGACTCGACTCTCCCCCACCGGGCGCAAGGCCCTGCTGACCCTGCACCTGCTCACCTCGCTGGGGTGGCTCGGCGCCGACCTGGTGCTGCTGGCCCTCGGCGTGGCCGGGTTGCGCGGGGCCGACCCCGAGGTGGTCTATCCGGCGGCCGCGCTGCTGGTCACCTGGCTGTTCGCCCCGCTGAGCGTGCTCGTCTGGCTGGTCGGGCTCGCCAGTGCGCTGTTCACCCCGTGGGGGCTGCTGCGCTGGCGCTGGGTGCTGGTGAAGTTCGCGGTCACCACCGTGGTGGTCGTGCTCGTGCTGTTCCTGCTCACCCCCACGGTCCGGCACCTCGGTGCGCTGGCCGGGGCGGCCGGCACCCACGAGCGCGTCGACCTCGTGGTCGCGCCCACCGTCTCCAGCACGCTGCTGCTCGTCGTCACGGTGCTGTCCACCTACAAGCCGTGGGGCCGGTTGCGGCCGGCCCGGCCGGCGGCCCGGCGACCGGTGGTCGCGGGGCGGCGCGGCTGAGTCAGGCCGCCCCGCCCTCCAGCGTGGCGCCGAGCCGGCTGGCCAGGCCGAGGTGGGCCGCCCGGGCCTGCCGGAACGCGTAGCCGAACAGCGGCGCGGGCGCGGACAGGGTGATCTCCACGTCGATGCGCACCACCCCGTCGGGCTCGTCGCGCAGCCGGGTGTGGTTACGCACCGTGGTGGCCGGCTGCTGCCGGGCCACGGTCACGACCTCGTCCTCGTTGGCGATGAGCACGTCCGCCTGGTAGGTGACCGGGAAGTGCAGCGGGCCGAGCGCGAGCCGGTCGGTGATCGCGTAGCTCGCCAGCGCGCCCGGACGGGGCGGCAGCTGGCGGACCCGGACGATCAGCGGATGCAGCTCGCCCTGCCGGCTCAGGTCGCCGAGCAGGGCCACCGCGTGCGCCCGGGTGCACCGGGCCTGCACGGTGTAGCTGAAGCTGTCGCTGCTGAGCAAGCGGCACCCCTTCACCGTCGTGGGTCGGCACGATCGTCCCGTACCGGAGCCAGGCTCGCAACGGGTCGAAAGTCCCAGGCCGCGCGGCAGGTCGGCGAGCGGTGAGGGGTGGGCGCTCAGGCGCCGGGAAGCACCTCGGGAGCGGCGTCGGCGAACCAGGGCTCGGGCGCGCCGAACAGGCCCAGCAGGCCGGTCACCCAGAGCTGCCGGTGCACGAACCGGCTGGGCTCGGTGACCACCAGCTTGACGCCGCTGACCTCGCAGGTCTGGAAGCCGGCGACCATGGCGCTGATGCCGACGGAGTCGATGAAGCTGACGAGCCGCATGTTCAGCTCAATCCGGGAGGGGCGGCCCTTGGCGAGCACCTCGGCGATCGCTTCCCGCACCTCGTACGCGGTGTCGACGTCGATCTCCCCTCGCGGAGCGATCTGGACGACACCACCCGGCAGCACCGACTTCACGATCGACAGGCTCACGCGAGCACCTCCACTCGCCCGTACGGGCGCCTCATCAGTACGCGGGCCGCGACCGAGAGTATTCCTCCGACCGCCTCGGTCGCCACCCCTCGGGATGAGCAATTCGCGTACTGGGCACACCTGGGCATCCCAATCCGGACCTTCGGGCTCCTCATTTTCCCCGCGGTGCGGGGCGCAACCGGTCGATCGGCCGGGGCGGGCCCCGGCCGATCCGCCGACCCAGGGTAGCGGGCCGGCGCACCCCCGGGTGGCACCCGCCCCCCGGCGCGTTGGGGTGGTTCGTCCCGTCCCGCTCCGACACGATGGTTTGCGCGGTGTCCGGCCGGGGCACTGCCCGGGTGAGCGAACCGCCGGATGACACCGGAGTCCGGACCGGCCGCCGGGCTTCGGCACCCCGAGGAGGTAACACGATGTTCGGATCCACCCTGCTGGACCGCCGCAGCAAGCCCGAGCGGGTCGCCGACCAGGCATGGCAGCACCTGCTCACCGCCGTCGGCTCGGCCGGCGACAGCGTCCGGGACGCCGCCCGGTCGGCCCGCCGGAACTCCTCCGGATTCGCCGACGACGCCACCGACCTGGTCGGCTCCGCCGCCGAGGAGGCCCGCCGCCGCGCCAGCCTCGCCTTCGACGCGCTCGCCGGCCGCCGGCCGGCGCTGCCCTGGACGCTGCTGATCGCCGCGGCGCTCGCGGGCGCCGCGATCGGCTGGGCCGCCGGCACCGCCGCCCGGGCCGCCGGCAGCCGCGAACGGGACGTCGACGAGATCGAGTTCGTCGACGTCGACCGCCCCAACTCCCCCGCCGGCCTCGACGGCTGAGGCCGCACCGCACCCGCACCGACGGCGGCGCTCCCGGGCTCGGGGGCGCCGCCGTCGCGCGTCGGGACGCGGTGACGCTGGCCGGGGCGCGCTCGGCCCGGCGAGCACATCGGCGTACCCCTCTCGTCGCGTCTCGGGAGGCCGAGCGTGCTGACCAAGATCGAGGAGGGCGGCTGTCCACCCGGATCGGGTGAGGGCGGGTCACCCGGCGCGCACACAGGATCGGAGTTGCGGGACTCCGTGCCGGTGGCGGAGCCCGGCCGAACCGCGAAACCGACCCCGGAGGGAGCCAGCATGGCCACCGCGACGACCACCCGTACCGACCAGGAGATCCAGTCCGCCGTCCTCGACGAGCTGACCTGGGAGCCCCGGGTACGCCCCAACGAGATCGGGGTGACCGTCACCGAGGGGGTGGTGACGCTGGCCGGATCGGTGGACAGCTACGCCAAGAAGTGGGCCGCCGAACGGGCCGCGCACCGGGTGCCCCGGGTGCGGGCGGTCGCCAACGACCTGGCCGTCCGGATCGCCACCTCGGCCGAGAAGAGCGACCCGGAGATCGCCACCGCGGCCAGCCGGGCCCTGGAGTGGGACGCCTTCGTGCCCATCGAGGCGCTCGACGTGACCGTGGCCGACGGCTGGGTCACCCTGCACGGCGAGGTCGAGTGGGAGTACCAGCGCCGCGCCGCCGAGCGCTCCGTGGCCCGGCTCACCGGCGTACGCGGGGTGAGCAACGGCATCACCGTACGGCCGAGCACCGGCCCGGACGGGCGCGACCTGGCCGAGCGGATCGTGGACGCCCTGGCCCGCAACGCCGCCACCGAAGCGGAGGGGATCAGCGTCCGCGTGCACGGCGACACCGTGGTGCTGGAGGGGTTGGTCCACTCGTCCGGCGAGCGCGCGGAGATCGAGCGGGTGGTGTGGAGCGCACCCGGCATCCGGGAGGTGCAGAACCACGTGACCGTGGGCCGCTGACGCGGACCACCCGGGCCGGGTGATCCCGGCTCACCCCGGCGCGCGCGAGGCTGGGAACCATGACTGATCCGAACGCCACGCCGGATCGGCGGGTGATGGCCCGATGACCACGCCACTGCAGGTCACCACCGCCCGGCTGCGGCTGCCGGTGACCGGGACGGACCACGCCCGCGGGCCGGCCGACGCGCCGGTCACCCTCGTGGAGTACGGCGACTTCCAGTGCCGGTTCTGCGGGGCCGCGTACACCAACCTGGCCGAGGTGCTGCGCCAGCGCGCCGACACGGTCCGGCTGGTCTACCGGCACTTCCCCATCGCCAACGTCCACCCGTACGCCGAGAGCGCCGCGGAGACGGCCGAGGCCGCCGGCCGGCGGGGCCGGTTCTGGGAAATGCACGACTGGCTCTACGAGCATCAGGACCAGCTCGACCCGGTGCACCTGTCGCTCGGGGTGGAGCAGCTGGGGCTGCCGCCCGACGAGGTCGGCGCGGAGGTGGGGCGGCACGCCCACGCCGACCGGGTCCGGCAGGACTTCGTCGGCGGCATCCGCAGCGGGGTCGACGCCACACCCACGCTCTTCGTCAACGACGTACGGCACGACGGCGGCTACGACGTGGCCGACCTGCTGGCCGCCGTGGACGGCGCCGGGAACGCCTGACCCGGTCAGATCAGCCGTAGTTCGCGCGCCCGCCGGACGGCCTCCCGCCGGCGGGTCGCGTCGAGCTTCCGGTAGATGTTGCGCACGTGCGTCTTCACGGTGTTGACCGACAGGGACAGCTCGCCCGCGATCTCCACGTTGGACAGGATGCTCTGCAGGTAGCGCAGGATCGTCAGCTCCCGCTCGGTGAGCGGCTCGTCCAGGGTCCGCTCCGGGCGGGCCGGCCGCTCCGGCGACTCGTCGGCCCGCCGTTCGTCCGCCCCGCGGACCAGGTCGCTCACGGTCGCCCAGTGCGCCGTGCCGGCGTCGAGGTGCGCGGCCAGCAGGTCGCGGACGGCCGGTTCGGCGCGGGTGAAGACCCGCCGGTAACCCTCGGGCTCGGCCAGGTCGAGCACCTGCTCCAGGACCCGCCCGGCCCGGCGCTCGTCGCCCGCGGCGCCGGTGAGGACCGCGTCGAGCAGCCCGGCGGCGAGCCGCACGGGCAGCGGCCAGGCATCGGCGTCCGGGCCGGTCCAGTCCGGCAGCCCCCGGCCGGCGGCGCGCGGGTCGCCGGCCGCCAGCCGTACCCGCGCCAGGGCCACGTCGAGAGCCGCCTGCCCACCGTCACGCGTTCCGTCCCCGTCGACCGGCCGGGCGTCGGCCGCCGGTCCTGTCGCCGGGCCCGCCGGGCCGGCCGCCGTCGCGCCCGTCGGGCCGGTTCCCGCCTCGGTGAGCAGGGCACGGGCGCCGTCCAGGTCCCCGACGGCGGCGCGCACCTGGGCCTCGTCGGCGACCAGCCGGGCCCGCAGCTCGGGGCCGGGCGCGCTCTCCCGGGCCGCCGCGAGGGCGCGCAGCGCCGCGGCCGGTTCACCCCCGGCCGCCAGCAGGCCGGCCCGGCAGAGCGCGGCCAGCGCCGCCCCGCCCGGCTCCGTGGTCGCCGGACCGGCCAGGGTCAGGTTGGCCGCGGCCTCCGCCGGCTCGTCGCGGTCCCAGGCCACCAGGGCCAGTGCGAGGTACGCGTACCCGCAGTCGAGCCGCGAGGACCAGCCCTCGCAGGGCGGCATGGCCAGCGCCTCCCGGGCGGCGCGTTCGGCCGACCGCAGCGCGCCGTGCGCCGCGTCCAGCAACGCCGACCGGCTGGCGCAGACCAGCCCGGTACGCGGCCGGCCCGCCCGCCGGGCAGCCGCCAGCGCGCCGGAGAAGTGCCCGGCCGCCTCGGGCAGCCGGCCCTCCGCCAGCGCCACCAGCCCCAGCGCGGTGCCGGCGACGGCCCGTACGTCGGCCTCCTCCGCCACGCCGGCCCGCGGATCGTCCCCGGGGCCGGCCGGGGCGGCCGTGGCCAGCAACCGCCCGGCCGTCCGGCGTACCTCGTCGTGGTCCCCGGCGAGCCGGGCCAGGGTCAGCTCCAGCGCCGTGGCCAGCCGCCGGAACCGGTCCCGCCGCGGGGCGGGCAGGTCCCGGGCGTGTTCGACGGCCGCCCGCAGCCGATCCCCGGCCGCCTCGACGTCGCCCGCGTACGCCCGCTCGGCCGCGCCGGCCAGCGCCAGCTCGGGATCGCGGCGCACCGCCTCGACCGGCGGCTCGGGCGGGGCCGGGGCGGCGGACCGGTCCCGCTCGTACGGCGCCAGGTCGGGCCAGCGGGCGATCAGCAGCTCGGTGGCCGCGTCCCACTCGCCTCCGGACAGCGCGTGCCGCAGCGCCTCGGCCGGCCGGTCGTGGCCCGCGTACCAGCCGGCGGCGCGCCGGTGCAGGTCGCGCAGCTCGTCGGCGGGGAGCCGGTCCAACTCGTCGCGGAGCAGGTCGGCCAGCAGAGGGTGGCACCGGTACCAGGGCGGGCTGCCCCCGTCCTGCTGCACGAAGCCGCCCTCCCGGGCCAGGTCGGCCAGCACCTGGCCGGCGTCAGGCCGCCCGGTCACCGCGTCGGCCAGGTCGGCGCAGACCGCGGAGGCCACCGCGCTGCGCCGCAGCACGTCCCGGGCGGCCGGGTCCAGCGGCGCGAGCACCTCGTCGCGGAGGTAGCGGGCGACGTCCGGCCGGTCGCCGGTGAACCCGTCGACCGCGCGGGCCGGGTCGGCCTGGGCGCGCAGCGCCAGCGCGGCGAAGCGCAGGCCGGCCGGCCAGCCCCCGGTCCGATCGGCCAGGCGGGGCACCGCCGCGGCCGGCAGCGGCACGCCGTGCGCGACCAGCAGGTCGGCCACCTCGTCGGGGGTGAACGCCAGCTCGCCGGGACCCACCTCGGTCAGCTCGCCGGCCAGCCGCCACCGGTGCAGGGCCAGCGGCGGGTCGGTCCGCGTGGCCGCCACGAGCCGCAGCCGTCCCTCGCTGTGCCGGAGGAGGAACTCCAGCCCGGTCAGCGCGGCCGGGTCGGTCACCCGGTGCAGGTCATCCAGGACGAGCAGCACCGGGCGCTCCCGGGCCGCGAGGGCCGCGGCGAGCACCTCCAGCTGGTCCGGCCGGGGCGGGCCGTCCGGCACCGGCGGCCGGGGGCCCTCGTCCGGGACCCCCTCGGCGGCCTCCCGCAGCGCCGCCGCCAGGTAGGCCCAGAGCCGCTCGCCGGTGTCGCCCTCCTCGACGGTCACCCAGGCCGGCGGGGGCTCGGCCGGTACGGCCCGGGCCCAACCGGCGAGCAGGGTGGTCTTGCCCCAGCCGGCCGGCGCGAGGACCAGGGTGACCGGCCCGGCGGCGCCCTGGTCGAGCCGGTCCAGCAGCCGGGGCCGGACGAGCACCGGCTCGGGCAGCGCGGCCGGCGCGAGCCGGGACGCCAGCAGCGGCGCGCCGGCCGCACCAAGGCCGCCCGCCGAACCGCCCCCGCCCGGCACCCCACCGGCCCCCGCCGTGGCGGCGCCACCCGGGACGACCGGCGGTGGATCCGCGACGTCCGTGGCTCCGGTGAATTCGGTCGGTGTCCCGCCGACCTCGACGCGGTCAGCCTCCTCCGGCATGCGGCCCCTCCCCCGGTCGGTGCGGGCAGCGGTTACCCGGACCGGGCCGGTTCACCCCTTCGGGGCGAACCCCGCTCACCCGATCCGGTCGCACCGTGGAGGCACGCGGGCGGCCGGCCGTCGGAGCCGGCCGCCCGGGACCCTGGACGGACGGGAGGGGCCGGTGGGACGGATGCGACGCCTGGCCGGCGGGGGGCTCGCCGTCGCGGTGGCGGGCGCCCTCGTACGCCGGCACCGGCACCGGCCGGCCACGGCCGCACCCGAACCGCGGCCCGGGCGCTGGCAGGTCGTGACGGTGGCCGGCCGGCCCGAGGAGGTGCTTCCGCGCGGGCGCCGGCCGGAGCCGCTGCGCCGGCTCGGCGGCGGGGTCGAGCTGTGCGCGGGCCCGGCTCCCGGCGGGCGGGGCACCGAGCTGGCGGCCCGCCTGCCCAACGGCGGGGCGGCGCTGCCGGGACTGGCCGCCCACCTGGTCGGCGACGATCCGGGCCGGTTCCTGCGCCAGGTGCTGCGGGAGACGAAGCAGCTCGTGGAGACCGGTGAGGTGCTGCGGGCGGACCGCTCCCGGCTCGACGGGCCGGGCTGAGCCGGCCCTCCGCGCCCCGTGATCCGGGCGGCTCCGGATGGCACACTCGGCGGATGCGCGACGACCGCCCGTACGATCTCGTCCTCTTCGGCGCCACCGGGTTCACCGGCGGCCTCACCGCCGAGTACCTGGCCCGGCACGCCCCCGACGGGCTGCGCTGGGCGCTCGCCGGTCGCAACCCGGGCAAGCTGGCCGGGGTGCGCGACCGGCTGGCCGCCATCGAGCCGGGCCTGGCCGAGGTGCCGCTGCTCACCGCCGACGTGACCGACCCGGCGTCGCTGCGGGCCGTGGCGGAGAGCGCCCGGGTGGTGGCCAGCACCGTCGGCCCGTACGTCCACCACGGCGAGCCGCTGGTCGCCGCCTGCGCCGCCGCCGGCACCGACTACCTCGACATCACCGGCGAGCCGGAGTTCGTCGACCTCATGTACGTGCGGCACCACGCCGAGGCGGTGCGCACCGGTGCGCGGCTCGTGCACGCGTGCGGCTTCGACTCGATCCCGCACGATCTGGGCGCCTGGTACACCGTCAAGCACCTGCCCACCGACGGGCCGGTCACCGTGGACGGTTACGTCCGGGCGGGCGGGCGGTTCTCCGCGGGGACGTACCACTCGGCGCTGACCGCGTTCTCCCGTACCGGGGAGATGAGCCGGGCGGCGAAGGCGCGCAAGGCGGTCGAGCCGCGCCCGGAGGGCCGCCGGGTCCGGGCGGTGCCCGGCCGGGTCGGCCGGGTCCGGGAGTTCGGGCAGTGGGCGGTGCCGCTGCCCACCATCGACCCGCAGGTGGTCCGCCGGTCGGCGGCGGCCCGCCCGGAGTACGGCCCGGACTTCCGCTACCGCCACTTCGCGGCGGTGAAGCGGCTGCCCACCGTGCTGGCCGCCGGGGTGGGCCTGGCCGGGGTGGTCGGGCTCGTGAAGCTGCCGCCGACCCGGCGCTGGCTGCTCGGCCGGCTCTCCTCCGGTCAGGGGCCGAGCGCGGAGCAGCGGGCGAAGTCGTGGTTCCGGGTACGGTTCGTCGGCACCGGCGGTGGTCGGACTGTCCGCACCGAGGTGGCCGGCGGCGATCCCGGCTACGACGAGACCGCCAAGATGCTCGCCGAGTCCGCGCTCTGCCTGGCCCTCGACGACCTGCCCCCGACCGCCGGGCAGGTGACGCCGGTGACCGCCATGGGCGACGCCCTGCTCGACCGTCTGGTCCGGGCCGGGATCACGTTCCGGGTGCTGGCTTGACCCTCGACCGGGTCGAGGGCCCAGGATCCGGCGTCGTGGAGAGCGAACTGCGCAGCATCGGCGAACTGGCCCGGGCCAGCGGACTGACGGTGAGCGCGCTGCGGTTCTACGACCGGTCCGGCGTGCTGGTGCCGGCGCTGGTGGACCCGGCGACCGGCTACCGCTGGTACGCCGACGACCAGGTGGCCCCGGCCCGCCTCGTCGCCGGGCTGCGCCGGGTCGGCATGCCGCTGGCCGGGATCGCCGAGGCGCTGCGGCACCGGCACCGGCCGGCCGTGGTGCACCGGTTGCTGGACGCGCACCTGCGCCGCCTGGAGGACGGCCTCGCCGACGCCCGCCGTGAGCTCTCCCGGATCCGTACCCTGATCGATCCGGAGGAGACCCCCGTGACCCCGACCCGACTCGTGCTGTCCCGCACCGACCTGGCCGCCGCCGTGGACTCCGTCCGGTTCGCCGTCGGCAGCGACCCGGAGCTTCCGGTGCTCTCCGGCGTGCTGGTGGAGGTCGAGCCGGACGGCGTCCGGCTGGTCGCCACCGACCGGCACCGGCTGGCCGTGGCCCGGGTCGGCGGGAAGGTCGACGGCCCGCCCGTCCGCGCGCTCCTGCCGGTGGACGCCGTCGACGAGCTGCGCGCCCTGCTCGACACCGGCGCCGGGATCACCCCGGACGCACACCTCACGGTCGGCCCCGACCGGGTGGCGGCCGCGGTGGCCGGGCGGCCGGTGACCGCCGCCGCCCTCCCGTACGACTTCCCGGACTACCGGCGCCTGCTGCACGGGCAGGTCGGCGAGGTGCCCACCCACCGGATCCCGGTGGACGTGCCGGCGCTGCGGCGGGCGCTCACCGCCGACGCCGCTCCGGTGCTGCTCCGCGAGTACGCGGGCGTCGACCACGAGGTGGTCGTGCTCGGCGTGGACGACCGGGGCGGGCTGTGCGTGCTCGGGCCCGACGCCCCGGACGGCCTGCGGGTGGGGGTGAACCGGGAGTATCTGCTCGACGCCCTGGACGCCGGCGGCCGGGGCCAGCTCGTACTGGAGCTGGACGGACCGATCGGCCCGCTGGCCGTGCGCCGCCCCGACGACGAGGACGTCTTCTCCATCCTCATGCCGGTCCGCCTCTGACGCGCTGGTCCCCGACCGGCGGTGACCCACCGGCCACCGTCGGGCCGACCCGCTGCTCAGGGCGCCTGTGTCGAGTGTCGGGTGCCCCTCCGCCGTGCGACAGTGGCCGTGGGGTCGGCCGTCCGTGGGCACCGGCCGGACGGACAGTCGCGGGGAGGGACCGTCAGTGGGCACGACCAGCAGGGCCGACGTGGCGCGGCAGCAGGAGATCAACGGGCGGGTCAGCACCCTGCTCCAGCACGCGGCGTCGGTGATGGTCGCCCGGAAGGCGGACTGCCTGGCGCCATTCGACCTCACCGTCACCCAGTACACCGCCATGCTGATGCTGCGCTGCAATCCCGGGTCGTCGAGCGCCCAGCTCGCCCGCCTGTGCCGGGTCACGCCCCAGTCGATGAGCGTGGTGACCGCCGCCCTGGAGCAGCGCGGGCTGGCGCAGCGGACTCCCGCGGCGATCCACCCGCGGGTCATGGCGCTGACCCTGACCCGTCGGGGCGCCATCCTGCTGAACCGGGCCGATCTCGCCGCCCGTGAGGTCGACGCCCGCTACGAGGAGGAGTTCACCGCGGACGAGCTGGCCGCGCTGCGGCACCTGCTGGAGCGGGCCCGGCGGGTGCTCGACGACCCCCGGAAGTCCGCGGGCGCCCCGTCCGGTGGGTGACGTCCGTCGGCGAATCAGCCGTCCGGCAGAGTCGTGCGGAAATGTTAGGCGCGTCACTCCAACCGGTCCGGAAGTCGCGAAAAAAGCAGATTCATAAGTTTGTCCGTTGGTCCACCGCCGACGCGAAAGGGAGCTGATCCAGCGCGTCGGCCTGTCACATTTACGCAACCTCGTTGACGAATTCCGCTAGGCGGAACAGGCGCACCTTGCCGGGCTGCGCCGCCCGCCCGGAGCCCGACCGGGCCTCCTGCCTGCCGATCTGCGCCCGCTCCCCCGCCGCCGGGCGAGGCGCGGCCGGCTGTCACGTCGGCCGGGAAATTTGACTCGTCAGTTTTATCGGCGGCCCCGACACGAGCCGGCAATATCGCGCCACGCGTCGCTCCACCGCGTATGTGCGCTTCGTTCAATCATTCACCGCCGAGATGTCGACGACCTGACATTGCTTTTCCCCGTCCGTCCCGAGCAATTGATGTAGTGTGATTCGCGATCAGGATCCTGAGCGTGATCAGTTGACTGAGACGGGGGAGGACCTGTGTCGATGGATGAGGTCGCCATGGTGACGGACGACGAGGGTCGCTCGTGGCCCGTCGGGCAGGCGCAGCGCGCGGCTTTCGTGCTGGCCGACGACGACCGCGAGTGCCTGCGGGCGGTGGCGCGGGGGATCGCCGCCCGGCACGCGGACCGGCCCTCGGGTCTGCACCTGGACGACGACGACCTGATGGTCGACTGCAAGCTGCGGATGCTGCGGGAGGGCCCGGAAGCGCTGGTGCGCGCGCTCACCCAGTTCCGCTACCGCAGCAACCCCGACGGGGTGCTGCTGCTGCGCAACGTGCCGATCGACGACGTGCTGCCACCCACTCCCGAGCAGGGCAACTACGACGGTGATTGGCAACGGCTCGAGGTCGCGACGATGACCCAGCTCGCGGTGATGAACATCCTCGGCGACGTGATCTCGTACGCCGACGAGAAGGCGGGCCGCATCATCCAGGACGTGGCGCCCGTGCTCGGCGCCGAGAAGCGGCAGGAGAACACGGGGAGCTGCTTCCTCGAGCTGCACACGGAGGACGGGTTCCACCCGCAGCGGCCACGTTTCATCAGCCTGCTCGCCCTCCGGCCGGACCACGAGCGGGTGGCGCTCACGCTGGCCAGCGGCATTCGCCGGGCGCTCGCCGGGCTGGACGGCGGGACCCGCGAGGTGCTCACCCAGCCGATCTACCGGATCCGGCTGGCCAGCTCGTTCGTCGGGGACCGGGAAGACGTCTACGCCGGGCCCGTCCCGGTGCTCAGCGGCTCGCCCTCCGATCCGGAGCTGTGCGTCGACTTCCACGCGATGACCACCGAGGACCCGGAGGGCCGGCGGGCGTTGGCCAGCCTGCGCCGGGCGATGCTGACCAATCTGGTCGGTCACGTCCTCGAGGCCGGGGACCTGCTCATCGTCGACAACGACAAGGCGGTGCACGGTCGCACCGGCTTCGCCGCCCGGCACGACGGCCGGGACCGGTGGTTGCGCCGCTCCTTCGCCGTGCCCGACCTTCGCCGGTCGACCGCCGATCGGCTGCCGCGTTCGCACGTGCACCGGCGGATCTTCAAGTCCAGGATCGACCAGTCGCGTGCCGACCGGCGCCCCGCCTACAGCAACGACTAGACAAGGAACATTCACAATGACGACGAGATCGGAACGTCAGGGCCTGCTGCTCGTGGTCGTCGGCGCCTGCTTCCTCATGGTGATGATGGACAACACCATCCTCAACGTGGCGTTGCAGGCCATCCAACGGGACCTGCGGGCCGACAACTCCCAGCTCCAGTGGGCGGTCGACTCCTACATCCTGGTCTACGCCTCGCTGATGTTCACGGCCGGCGTGATCGCGGACCGGTGGGGGCGGCGGCGTACCCTCGCGGTCGGACTTGCCGTTTTCGCCCTGGCCTCGGCGTTCTCGGCCTTCGCCGACAGCCCGGACGCGCTGATCCTCTGGCGTGCCGTGATGGGCGTCGGCGGCGCGGTCGTGCCTCCGGCCACCCTGGCCATCATCAAACACGCGGTGCCGGAGGACGAGCACGGCAAGGCCATGGGGATCTGGGCGGCGCTCGGCGGGCTGTCCGTGGCGTTCGGCCCGATCCTCGGCGGTGCGCTGCTGGAGCGGTTCTGGTGGGGCTCGGTCTTCCTGATCAACGTGCCGGTGGCGGTCGCCTGTCTGGCGCTGCTGTTCGTCGTGGCCCGGGAATCCCGGTCCACCGCCCGGTTCCACCTCGATCTGCCGGGCCTGCTGCTGTCCACCGCCGCGATCGCGGCGATCGTCTACGGGGTGATCCGGGCCGGCGAGGACAACGACTGGTTCGCGCCGGCCTCCGCCGGGATGGTGGCGCTCGGTCTCGTGCTGACCGTCGTGCTGATCCTGGTGGAACGGCGCACCGCGCACCCGGTGCTCGACGTGAGCCTGTTCCGCAGCGCGCCGTTCGCGGGCGGCACCACGGCCGTGTCGCTCGCCTTCTTCGCCCTCACCGGCGGCACGTTCCTGCTGGTCTTCTACGTGCAGCTGGTTCTCGGCCACACTCCGCTGGAGCTGGGCCTGATCCTGTTGCCGGTCGCGGTGGGCAGCGTGCTGTCCGCCGTGACGAGCGCGGGGATGGTGCGGCGCTACGGTTTCCGGCTCACCGTGAGCGGGGGCCTGGTGCTGCTGGCGGTGTCCTTCGGCGGCCTGCTCCTCGCCACCACGACGTCGCCGCTGTGGCGACTCGAGGCGAGTCTCCTGGTGGCCGGCCTCGGCATGGGCTTCGTCATGGGTGCCACGACCACGCTGGCGATGTCCGCGGTGCCCACCCAGAAGGCGGGCGTCGGCGGCGCGGTCAACAACACGGTCCGGCAGGTCGGTGCGGCGCTCGGTGTCGCCGTGATGGGCTCGGTGCTGTCGATGACCTACCGCGACCGGGCCGCCGAGGTCCTCGACGTGCTGCCGGCGGGGCAGCGCGAGCGGGCCGGGGATTCCCTCGGTGCCACGCTGTTCGCCCTCGGGGGCGGCTCCCCGGCGGGCGGTGCGGCCGGCCCGGAGACGCTGGCGCTGGCGGACCGCGCGCGGGATGCGTTCGTGGGGGCGATGCACGTGACCCTCGGGGTGGGCATCGCCGTGCTGCTCGTCGGTGCGCTGCTCGTGCTCGTCTGGGTTCCCGCGCGGCTCACGCCCCGGCCCGCATCGCCGGACCTGCCGCTGGACTCCGCGCTGACCGGGGAGACCCGATGACCGGGGCTGTGGTCGACCAGGACGTCTGCTCGCCGCAGGCGGCGCGGGCCCTGCCGCCCGAGGAGTTCCAGCGCATCTTCGTCGACCGCAACCGGGGCGTCGTGGACGCCGCGGACCAGGCCCGGATCTCCGCCGCCCGGATCCTCGTGGCCGGCTGCGGGTCGATCGGCGGCGCCGCGGTGGAGCCGCTCGTCCGGCTCGGCTTCCGGTCCCTGGCGCTGGCCGACCTGGGCACCTACGAGCTGACGAACCTCAACCGGCAGAACGCCACGGTCGACGACCTGGGCCGCAACAAGGCCGCCGTGGCGGCCGACCGCGCCCGGGCGATCAACCCGCACGTGGCGGTCGACGTGGCCACGGACGGGGTCACCGAGGAGACGCTGGACGCGCTCCTCGCCGGCGTCGACGTGGTCATCGACGGCGTCGACGTCACCACCCGCTCGGGGCTCGCGGCGAAGGGACTGCTGCACGAGCGGGCCCGGGCCCGCGGCCTGCCGTTGATGACCGGGTGGGACATGTCGGGCACGCAGTATGTCCGGGTCTACGACTACCGGCGGGAGCAGCGGCTCTTCGGGGGTGCGGTGACCCGGCGGCAGCTCGACGAGATGCCGCTGTGGGAGCTGCTCGCCCGGCTGGTGCCGGCTCGCAAGGTGCCCCGGGACCTGGTCGGCCTGATCCGGCGCGGCCTGCACCGGGACGAGTTCACCTTCCCGCAGTTGGTGCAGGCGGCCGACATGTTCGGCGTCCTGGCGGCGACGCTCACGGTCCGCCTGGTGACCGGGCGGCCCGTGCCCTCGTCGGCGACGGTCGACGTCCACCGTCTCGCCATGCCGTCCGGCGAGCGGCTGTGGGACCGGCTCCGCCAACCGGTCGAGGTGGCCGGTCTGCTGCTCGCCATGACCCGCGGAGCCCGTCGCCGCCGCTGATCCGCCCGGCCCGTCCATCCAGCGCCCCTCCGCGGGGCGAATTTATCGAAGTTCATCGATTCTAGGGGAGGAATCGCCATGTCCGTCTACCCAGACTCGTCCACCGCCTACGCGGTCTTCGGCGAGCTGTTCACGATTCTCGCCGCCGACGAGGAGTTCACCGAGCGGCTGCGGGACGCCGACCTGACCCTCCGCCTGGTGCACACCAAGCCGGACTGCGTCATCCACGTCACGCCGGACCAGGTCCGTTTCGGCGACGACGCTCCGGAGGACGCCTCCGTGATCATCAAAATGAGCTGCGACACCGCCCACCGGCTGTGGTCGGGCACCCTGCTGATGCCTGCGGCCGTCGCCCTCGGCAAGGTGCGCATCAAGGGCAAGGTGGCCAAGGTCCTCGAACTGGTGCCGATCCTGCAGCCCGCCTTCGACCGCTACCCGCAGCTCGTCGCGGCGCAGGGCCTGGTGGACGGGGCCGCGAAGTGACGGCGACCACCGTGCGGGCGGAGCCCGCCGAGACCGACCTGAACTTCGACCAGATCCCCCGGTCGGTCCAGCGGTTCGTGGACGAGGTCCGCGAGTTCGCCCAGGACGTCCTCGCGCCGCGCGCCGTGCGACTCGACCAGCAGGCCGCCGAGGAGTTCGACTGGGAGGTCATCCAGGCCGGGCACGACATCGGGCTGACGCGCGCGCTGCTCCCCCGCGAGCTGGGCGGGCTGGGGGTCGGGGTGCTCGGCCTGGCCATGGCCATGGAGGAGCTGGCCGCCGCCGACCCGGGCATCGCCCTGGCCTTCGGGGCCACCATGCTCGGTCAGACCCCCGTCCTGCTCACCGGCGATCCCGGCCTGCAGAAGCGCTACCTGTCCGACTTCTCCGGGCCCCGGGCGATCCTGGCCTGCAACGCGGTCGCCGAGGAGGAGGCGGGCAGCGACCTGGTCATCCCGCAGCACTTCCCGGACGCGCGGATGCGTACGACGCTGCGCCGCGACGGGGACGGCTACCGGCTCGACGGGCACAAGCGGTTCATCACCAACGGCGCCGTGGCGACCTTCGCGGCCGTCTATGCGAACCTGGAGGGTCACCCCGGTGCCACCGGCCTGACCTGCGTCATCGTGCCGCTCGACGCACCCGGGGTACGCCGGGGCGACGTGCTGGACAAGATGGGCTACCGCAACTGCCTGGGCAGCGAGCTGTGGTTCGACGACGTCCACGTGCCGGCGCGCGACGTGGTCGGCGGCGAGGGCCAGGGCGCCGCCATCAACGTGGCGCAGGGCAACATGGCCCGGTCCTCGGTCGCGGCGATCTCCACCGGCATCGCCCGGCACGCCCTGGAGATGGCGGTCCACTGGGCCGGCGAGCGGGTGCAGGGCGGCAAGCTGCTGCGCGAACACCAGATGACCGCGCGCCGCCTGGCCGACATGGCCGTCGACGTGGACGCGGCGCGGCTGCTCTACCAGCGGGCCGCCGTCAAGGTCGACACGCAGCTGCCGGCTCCCGAGCGGGAGCCGGCGATGGCGAAGCTCTTCGCCGACCGGGTGGCCGTCGAGACGGCGAGCACGGCCGTCGCGCTCATGGGCTCCCGTGGCTACATGCGGTCCTACGGGTTGGAGAAGGTCCTCCGCGACTCGTTCGGCACGCGGATCTTCGAGGGCACGCCCGAGGCGCTGGCCCTGGCGATCACCGACTGCCTCTACCGGGACGACGACGATGACGACTTCTAAGCTCACGGCGGTCCCCGGCGACCAGCACCGGGACGGGCCGCTCGACCACACGTACGCGCGGGCGCTGGTCGCCCTGCACCGCTCCCTGCGCTACCCGGATCTCCCCGCGACGGTGGGCTCGGCCGCGCTCAGCCGGGTCGAGCAGCTGGGCGACGGGCTCACCACGGTCGCGTTCAGCTCCGACGCCGTGGAGGAACGCCACCTGCGGGCCGTGTTCGGGTTCCGGCTGGCCGAGTTCATCGACCTGTCGATGATGAGTTCGCGCACCGCGCGGGAGACCGCGTTGCTGGCGGAGCCACCGGACTCCACGGTCGTCCACACCGTCTGCCTGGACGCCGACGGCCGGATCCTCGGCTACGTCGGCCTGCTCGGCTCGCGGGACGTGCTGCCGCGGCGGCTGGACGACCCGGCCCGGAGCCGCTTCCCGGTCGAGGCCGCGCACGACGTGGACCTGCTCGCTCCGTTCGCCGAGCGGGGGCTGACCACGCAGCAGGTCTTCGAGATCAAGCGGTTCGTGCGGGCCGCGGACGTGCCCGCCGGCCAGCTGCGGGACCGGGTGCCCTGGCACCTGATCCTCGCGCTGGGCCGGTCGGTGCTGGCGATGGGCCGACCGCTGCTCGTCGGCGACAGCCGCGAGAACGGCGCCCTGCGTCACCTGCGGCTCATCGGGTTCGATCCGCTGGTCATCCCCGACACGAGGCCCCGGCTGCCGCAGACGTCGCTGATGTGGTCGAGCTACCTGGTGCCGGTGCCGGCGGTGCCGTTCGCCAGCCTGGTGCCGGAGGACCTCGCCCGTTATCTCGAGGCCATCGAGGAAGGGCTCACCGGCCGCCATGACGAGTCCTGGCAGCGCCGGCTGATGGCGCGGCTGTCGGCCACCCGGCGCGGTGGCCGCCAGGCGGACTCCGGCGAGGTCGTCTCGTGACCGCGCTGCACGAGCTGTCCGCGATCGAGTGCGCCCGGTTGATCCGGGACGGGTCGGTGACCTCGGTCGAGGTGACCGGGCACCACCTGGACCGGATCCGGCGGCTGGACCCGGCGCTGGGCGCCTTCGTGACGGTGACCGGTGACCTCGCGCTCCGCCAGGCCGAGGAGGCCGACGCGGTGCTCTGGGCCGTGGGCCCGGACAACGTCGGCGCGCTGCACGGGGTGCCGATCGCGCTCAAGGACAACCTCGACGTCGAGGACGTGCTCACCGGGTGGGGCTCCGTGGAGCGGGACGAGGAGGCGGTGGGCGACGACAACGTGGTGGCCCGGGTGCGGCGGGCGCACCTGCCCATCCTGGGCAAGACGCACCTGCCCGAGTTCGCCCTGCCCTGCTACACGGAGAATCTCGTGGGCGGCGACACGGCGAACCCGTGGCGGGCCGCGTTCTCACCCGGCGGCTCCAGCGGCGGTTCGGCCGCGGCGGTCAGCGCGGGCCTCGCGCCGCTGGCTCTCGGCACCGACGCGGGCGGGTCGGTGCGCATCCCGGCCTCCTGCTGCGGGCTCGTGGGGGTGCGTCCCAGCAACGGCGCCGTGAGCAACGGGCCCTCGGACCCGGCGCCCACGGGCCTGTCCGTGCCGGGGGTGCTGGCCCGGGACGCGCTCGACGCGTCCGCCCTGCTGGACGTGGTCGCCGGCGCCATGGCCGGCGACCTGACCACCGCCCGCTCGTGGCGCGACCCGGGGCGGCGGCTCCGGATCGGGTTGAGCACCGACCCGATGGTGCCCGGCCTGGCGGTGGCGGAGGAGTGCGCGGCCGCCGCGGAGAAGCTGGCCGTGGACCTTCAGGAGTCCGGGCACGAGCTGGTGCGGGTGGACCTGGGCCAGGACGTGGCGGTGGCCGCGGCCTTCCGGGACGTGTGGTCCGTGGTCGCCACCTCCTTCGAGGTCGACGACGAGGACAACCTCACCCCGTTCACCCGCTGGCTGCGGGAGCAGGGGCGGGGGGTGAGCGGCGCACGCCTGCACGAGTGCCTGACCCTGTTCCGCGGCGTGGCCCGGATGCTGGAGGACATGGTCTTCGGCACGGTGGACCTGCTCGTCACACCGACGCTCGGCCTCCCGCCGCAGCCCCGCGGGGCGTTCCGCCTCGTCCGCGACGAGGAGGAGAACTTCCGGGCCATGACGCGGTTCATGCCGTTCACACCGATGTACAACATCGCCGGGATGCCGGCGGTCAGCGTGCCGGTCAGCGTGGTGGACGGGCTGCCCGTCGGCGCGATGCTCGGCGGCCCGTACGGGAGCGAGCGGCGGATCCTGCACGAGGTGGCCGAGGTGCAGGCTCGGGCGGGGGCCACGGCCGGGCTCGCGCCGGGATGGGCGTGACGGCGCGGGTGGCCGGCGGGGCCGTGCTGCTGCACGGGTTCGCCGGTTCCCCGTCGAGCATGCACCCCTTCGCCCGGGCACTGGCGCCGCACGTGCGCCGGGTGGCCGTGCCGGTGCTCCGGGGCCACGACACCCGGTGGTCGGATCTGCGGGCGGTGAGCTGGCGGGACTGGTGCGACGACGCGCGTGCCGCCGTCGACGACGTGGCCGGGGCCGGCCCGGTGGCCGTCGTCGGCCTGTCCATGGGCGGAGCGTTGGCGCTCCGGCTGGCGGCCACGCATCCGGCCGTCAGTCACGTCGTCCTGGTCAACCCGTCGATCACGATGCGGAATCCCCTGCTGCCGCTGCTGCCGGTGCTCCGGCACGTGGTGCCGAGCATCGCCAACGAGCGGCCGCAGGTACGCGACCCGTCGGCGCGGTACGCGGGTTACCGCCGCATCCCCCTCGCCGCCGTGCAGCAGATGACCCGGCTCTGGGCCGACGTGCGGCCCCGGCTTCCGGCGGTCACGCAGCCGATCCGGGTGTTCCGTTCGCTGGCCGACGGGCCGGCCGGCCTGCGGTCGGTGGAGGTGATCCGGCAGGGGGTGCGCTCGGCGGATCTCGTGGAGGTTCCGCTCGCCCGGAGCGGGCACGTCGCGACCCTGGACCACGACGCGGAACTGATCTTCGCGCACACCACGGCGTTCCTCACGGGCCGCCCGGCCCCGCCCACCGGCCGCTCGGCCTGACGGGGACCCGTGGGAACGGGCATCCCGCCGCCCGGCCCGGGCGCGACGGGCCGCGACGGTAGCATCTGGGGGTCCTACCTGACTGCCTGGACGGAGGCGTACGGAGCAGCATGCTCGACATGGAGTTGATCCGGAAGGATCGCGAGGCGGTGGCGACCGCGCTGGCGAAGCGTCTGGATCCCGCCGAGGTCAACCGGGCGCTGGACGAGATCCAGCGGCTCGACCAGGAACGCCGCGCCCTCATCACGGAGATCGACGCCGAGCGGCAGCGCCGCAAGGCCGAGGCGCGCGCGTACGCGGAGGCGAAGCGGTCCGGCGCCACGCCGGAGCCGGTCGCGGAGTCCGAGCGCAAGCAGCTCGCCGAGCTGGAGTCCCAGCTGGACGAGGTGCAGTCCCGGCTGCGCACGAGCATGAGCGAGCTGCCCAACCTGCCCGCCGACGACGTGGTCGCCGGTGGCAAGGAGGCCAACCGGGTGGTGCGCACCTTCGGCGAGCCGCCGGCCGTCGAGAAGGTGCGGGACCACGTGGAGCTGAGCCGGGCGCTCGGCCTGGTCGACCACGAGCGCGGGGTGAAGCTCGGCGGCTCCGGCTTCTGGATGTACACGGGCCTGGGCGCCCGGCTGGAGTGGGCGCTGGTCAACTGGCTCATCGAGCAAAACATCCAGGCCGGCTACGAGTTCCTGCTCCCGCCGCACCTGCTGCTGGACACCGCCGGCTTCGCGGCCGGCCAGTTCCCGAAGTTCTACGACGACGTCTACCACCTGGACAAGCAGTCCGCCCCGCGCGGGCAGTTCCTGCTGCCCACCGCGGAGACGGCGATCCTCGGCGCGTTCCAGGACGAGATCCTGGAGACCGCCAAGCTGCCGCTGAAGGCGTTCGCCTACACCCCGTGCTACCGGCGCGAGGCCGCCGGCTCCCACTCCGACGAGCGCGGCACCGTGCGCGGCCACCAGTTCAACAAGGTGGAGATCTTCCAGTTCACCCTGCCGGAGCAGGCGGACGCCGCGCTGGAGGCCATGGTCGGCCACGTCGAGGGCCTGGTCGAGAAGCTGGGCCTGCACTTCCAGACCAGCCTGCTCGCGGCGGGCGACTCCAGCGCCGCCATGAAGAAGACCCTCGACGTCGAGGTCTGGATGCCGAGCACCGGCAAGTACAAGGAGGTGTCGTCGGTCTCCTGGGGCGGCGACTACCAGGCCCGCCGGGCGGCCATCCGCTACCGGGAGCCGGGCGGCAAGCAGACCCGGTTCGTCCACACCCTCAACGGGTCGGCGCTGGCCACCAGCCGGCTCTTCCCGGCCATCCTGGAGCAGTTCCAGCAGCCCGACGGCTCGGTCGTGGTCCCCGAGGTGCTCCGCGACAAGCTGGGAACGGACCACCTCACCCCGATCCGCTGACGGGTTCCGCCCCGCGATCTTGCACTTCCGGCCCGCAAGGAGTCCGGCTTGCGGCCTCTGCCGGGGCCACGAGTGCAAGATCGCGGGGGCGGCGGCGGGCCGCGAGCAGCAGCCCGGCCAGGGCGGCCGTCAGCAGGGCCGGGCCGGCCCAGTTCAGCGTGCTGGTCAGGGTCTGCTGCACCTCGGTCGCCGCACGCACCACCGGGTCGCCGAAGGCGTCGTGGCGGCCCCGGGCCAGGCGCACCTCGTACCAGCCGTACCAGGCGACGTAGCCGCCCGCGACCAGCAGCACCAGGCCGCTGAGGCGGGGCACCCACGCGCCGGCGCCGCGCAGCCGGGCCACCAGCCGGCCGCGCAGCAGCGCCACGCCGAGCGCGGCAACACCGACCACCAGGCCCATCCCGATCGTGTACGCGCCGAAGAGCGCCAGCCCGCGCAGCGTCGAGCCGGCCCGCAGGCTGGTCACCACGATCGCCAGGAACGGTGCGATGGAGCAGGTCAGCGAGGTCAGCGCGTACGCCGCCCCGAACAGGACCATGGACGGCCAGGTGCGGGTGAGCCGGGGCGCCCGGGCGAACGGGCGCGCGGTGGGCAGCCGCCGGCCGGCGAGCAGCCAGCAGCCGGCCAGCGCGAGCAGCACGCCGAGGGTGACGGTGAGCCAGGGCAGCCGGGGGCGCAGCCAGTCGGCCAGCGGTGCGACCGCCAGCCCGAAGGCGCCGAAGACCAGCGCGTACCCGAGGGTCAGCCCGGCCGTGGCGGTGAGCGCGCGGCCGACCGCGCCGCGACCGTCGGCGGGGCCGGCGACCAGCAGCGAGAGGTACGCGGGCAGCATGGCGAAGCCGCACGGGTTGACCGCGGCGAGCATGCCCGCGGTCAGCGCCAGCAGCAGCCCGCCGGTCATCCCCGGGCCAGCGCGTCGACCTGCCGGGTCAGCGGCTCCCCGTCCAGGAAGCCCTGGTGGACCACCCGGCCGTCGCGGTCCACGACCACGAAGGTGCTCTGCTCGACCACCTCGAACCGGCGCCACAGCACGCCGGAGCGGTCGTCGAGCTGCGGGGTGCCGGCCAGCTCGAACTCGCTGACGAACTCCTTCATGGCCTTCTGCTCGCCCAGCCCGGCGACGCCGACGATCGGCACGGTGTCCCGGTACTTCGGGGCGATCTCGGCGACCGTCCACGCCTGGCTCGCGCAGGTGGCGCACCAGGGCGCCCAGAACCACAGCACCACGGGCCTGCCGGCCAGGGTGGCGGCGCTGAACGCCGCACCGTCCAGGGTCTTCGCCGTGAACGACAGCGTCTCGGGCACCCGGGCCGGGACCACCGGGACGGCCGGCGACGCGGACGCGGGCGGCGCGGGGGCCACCGCGCCGACCGGGGTGGCCCGCTCCGGCCCGACCGCGCAGGCCGCCGCGCCGGGGAGCGTGGCGGCCAGCACGGCGGCGATGAGCAGGCGGGCGGTGGGTCGCGGCATCCGCGTCTCCTCCGGTTTGGGCTACTCGGCCTTGACCAGCCGGAGCGCGAGTTCGGGACAGACCTTGACCGCCTTGAGCGCGCCCTCCCGCAGCCAGGTCGGCACGGGGGTGGCGGGGAAGGCGGGATAACCGTTGCCGTCGAGCCGGATGAAGTCCGGGACCACGTGGGCACAGAGGCCGTGCCCGTCGCAGCGGGACCAGTCGAGGGTGAGCTTGCGCGGGTTGGCGTCGGGCGCGCCGGGCAGGCCCATGACGCCCTTGACCCGCTTGCCGCAGCCCTCGCCGGTGGCGTGCAGTCGCAGGTCCTCGGCGAACACCTCCATGGCGGAGAGCGCGAACCGGGCGGTGCCGTCGGGGTGGCTGCACGCGCCGCGCCCCTTCACGTCGCCGGCCGCCGCGCGGACCACCTCGACGGGGGCGCTGCCGGAGACCGCCAGGTCGACGGCGCGGGCCAGGTCGGGCAGGCCCATCTTGCACGGGCCGCACTGGCCGGCGGACTCGCCGGCCAGGTAGCGGACCACCTGGGCGGCCTCGCCGAGCGGGCAGGTGTCGCGGGGCAGCGGGATGATGATGCCGGCGCCGAGCGTGCCGCCCACCGCGGCCAGCCCCGTGCGGGAGACCTCGGCCCGGTCCGCCGCCTCCGGCGTGATCCACTTGCCGTGGTAGCCGCCCATCAGGATGCCCGGCCCCTCGGGCACCTCACAGAGCTCCAGGATCTCTCGCAGCGGGGTGCCGGCCGCGCACTCCACCACGGCGGGCCGGTTGGCCGCCCCGGTGACGGTGAGCAGCACGGTGCCCGGCTCGTCGTCGGTGCCGAGCGCCGCGTACTCGTACGGGCCGATCCGGGCGGCGACCGCGAGCTGGGCGTACGTCTCGGCGTTGGAGAGCAGGGTGGGCAGCCCGTTCACCCCCGAGTCGCTGGAGCGCTTCTTGGTGCCGGGCGGGATGTGCGGCAGCCCGTTGATCCCGTTGACCAGGGCGCCGCCCTCCCCGGAGATGAACCGGTGCGGCACCGTGACGATGGTGGTCGGCACCGGCATCCGGCGCTCCTGCAAGGCCTCCGTGAGCGAGGGCCGGCCCACGTCGTCGTCGGCGACCCCGATCACGATCTCCTCGGCGTCCAGCGCGTACGCGGCCAGCGCGGCGCCGTCCAGGACGAGGTGCGGGGCCCGGGTGAGCAGCACCTTGTCCTTCCAGCTCGCCGGCTCCCCCTCGGTGGCGTTGACCACCACCACGGCGGCGAGGTCCTGCCGCTCGCAGGACTCCAGCACGGCGCGCAGCTTGCGGGCGAACGGGAAGCCGGCCCCGCCCTTGCCCTTGAGGTCGATCGCCTCGGCGAGCCGGAGCAGGGCGGCCGGTTCCATCGGCCCGATCGGGCCGTGCACCTCCTCGTGTGCCGGCAGGTCGAGTCTCCCGAACTCGGCGAAGCCGGCGGTGAGCCGGGGCTCGCCGACGCAGGCCACCGGCGGCACGGTCGTGCGCATCACTTGGCCTCACCCCGCAGCCCGGCCCAGTACGCGCCGTCCACGGCATCGGCGTTGGCCCGCTTGCGCCGGCTCGACCGGCCCTCGCCGGAGGCCCGCATGGCCCGCCGGGAGGCGAGGTCGACCAGGGTCGGGGTGTCGTCGACGAAGGCGTCGTCGGGGGCGTAGCGGGCCGGCGGGCGCCAGTAGTCCGGCTCCTCCGGGAGGTCCTCCTCCGCGCTGTGCCGGCCGCTGCCGCTGCGCGGCGCCGACGAGATCGGGCTGCCCGAGATCGGCCCGGCTGAGATCGGCCCGGCCGAGATCGGCTCGCCGGAGACCGGCCGGCTCTCCCAGCGGCGCGGGCTGTCCCACGGCTCCTCCGGCTCGTCCGTCCGGCGGGGCGGGGCCGAGTAGCGCGCGACCTCCGCCGGGGTGGAGTAGCGGGTGCCGGTGTCCGGCGGGGCCGAGTGCCGGCCCTCGCTCTCCGGCGGGGCGGAGTAGCGGGCCTCGGTCTCCACGCGGGAGCGGCGCGGCGCCCGCTCCTCCTCGTCCCGGTAGCGGCGGCCGGTCCGCTCGTCGTCGCGGCGGCGGGCCACGGCCTCGCGCTGCTCACGCCGGGCCACGCTCTCGCGCTCCTCGCGTCGGCCCACGGTCTCCCGCTCCTCGCGCCGCCGGGCGGCCGGCGCCGGCTCCGCGTCGCGCCGCCGGGCCGGGGAGACCGGTGCCTCGGCGCGCCGCCGGCTGGCCCCCGCGCGGACCGGCTCGCGCAGCGTCCCGGGCTCCGGCACCACGGGTACGGCGAACCGCTCGGGATCGCGGCGCCGGGCGGTGCCGGCCGGCGCCGTCCAGGTGGCGGTGGCCTCGGCCCAGCGACCCTCGCGGCCCCGGCTCTCCTCCTTGCCGGTGGCACGGCGGCGGGTCAGCCCGGCGAGCAGGCCGGTGCGCTCCTCCCCCTTGCCGGCCATGGCCTGGTTCAGCGCGGCGGCCTGGTGCTGCTCCCGGCTGCGCTTGCCGAGGTGGACGGAGAGGCGGACCAGCAGCGCCACCACCACGAGCAGCACGCAGGCCAGGTAGCTCAGCACCACCCAGGTCTTCGCCGCGCGTCCGGCGTTGAGGCCGTGGAGCAGCGCGAACGGCCAGGAGACGTACGCCATGGAGTGCAGCGCCCGCCACATCCACCGTGGACCGGCGCCGGCGAACCGGACCCGCACGATGCCGGTCCAGAGCACACCGACCATGAGCAGCGCGGCCACGGTGCCCAGCCCGACGTAGATGCCCCGGCCGGCGACGAACGGCACCAGCGCGTCGGTGGGCCCGGCCCGGCCGATGGCGACCTTGGTGATCACGTGGCAGACGAGCCCGGCCACGCCGAGGACTCCGGTGGCCCGGTGCGCCGACTGGAGCAGCACCCGGTGCCGGATGAGCAGCACCAGCCGGTCGGTGGCGAGCAGGCCCATCATCACGGTGAGACTGAGCGAGACCAGGGTGACCACCCCGGCGAAGAACTCGGTGAAGAAGAACCCGTACGTGTACATGACGGCGCCGGCGCCGGCCAGTTCGAGGCCGGCCCACGCGACGGCGAGCGCGGACGCGGTGAGCGCCACCATCGCGGATCTCGACATCGTCCGGGCACCACGGCTGGTGGTGGCGGTCCGGACGGTCGTCGCCTTCTCGTTCTGCTGTGCCCGGGCCATCTGCTCCTCGATCGTCTCGCGGCGGCGCACCCACCGGCCGACCCTGCTCCCTCCTCCAGTACGGACGGACGGCTCGGGCGGATCACCTCCGGTGGCGAATTTCTCGGCCGATCCGTCGAACCGACCCGGCCCGGGGCGCGTGTAGCGCCTGTCGCAACGACACATGTCCATACGTTGACATTTCTTGCAACACGCTTGTAGCCTTGCCGAAAATTTCAGGCCGACTTGCAAGAACTCGGCACCGACGTTCTCCCCCGCACCGCCACACCCCCGCAGGAGTCCCCATGCATCGACGCCGATGCCGTGCGGCAGCCCTCGCCCTGGGCCTGGCCGCCGGCCTGCTCGTCCCGACCACCGTGGCGGCACCCCCGGCCGCCGCGGCCACCCCCGGCAGCAAGAAGGTCATCGTCCAGCTCTTCGAATGGAACTGGGCCTCGGTGGCCAGCGAGTGCACCAGCACGCTCGGCCCGAAGGGCTACGGCTACGTCCAGGTGTCCCCGCCGCAGGAGCACGTGCGCGGCAACCAGTGGTGGGTGGCCTACCAGCCGGTGAGCTACCGAATCGAGTCCCGCAAGGGCACCCGCGCCCAGTTCCAGGCGATGGTGAACACCTGCCACAACGCCGGCGTGAAGGTGCTCGTCGACGCCGTGGTCAACCACATGTCCGGCCAGGACAACGGCGGCACCGGGTGGGCCGGCAGCACCTACGGCCACTACGACTATCCGGGCACCTACTCCAGCCAGGACTTCCACTACTGCGGCCGCAACGGCAACAACGACATCGCCAACTACGGCGACCGGTACGAGGTGCAGAACTGCGAGCTGGTCAACCTCGCCGACCTGAAGACCGAGTCGGACTACGTGCGCGGCCGGCTCGCCGCGTACCTCAACGACCTGCTCTCGCTCGGCGTCGACGGCTTCCGGCTGGACGCCAGCAAGCACATGCCGGCCGCCGACATCGCCAACATCCGGAGCCGCCTGTCGCGGTCGGCGTACCTCGTGCAGGAGGTCATCTACGGCGCCGGCGAGCCGATCCAGCCGACCGAGTACACCGGCAACGGCGACGTGCACGAGTTCCGCTACGGCAAGGACCTGGCCCGGATGTTCACCAGCGAGCGGCTGGCGTACCTGCGGAACTTCGGCGAGTCCTGGGGGTACCTGCCCGGCGGCTCGGCGGTGGTCTCCACCGACAACCACGACACCCAGCGCGACGGCGGCGTCCTGACCTACCGCGACCGCGGCGAGTACGCCCTCGCGAACGCCTTCATGCTCGCCTGGCCGTACGGCACGCCGGCCGTGATGTCGAGCTACACGTTCAGCAACAAGGACCAGGGCCCGCCCTCGGACGCCGGCAACAGGACGACGAACACCACCTGCTACTCGGGCTGGGAGTGCGAGCACCGCTGGCGGGTCATCGCCAACATGGTCGGCTTCGCCAACGCCACCCAGGGCGCCGGCGTCGCCAACTGGTACGACAACGGGTGGCAGCACATCGCCTTCAGCCGGGCCGGGAAGGGCTACCTCACCATCAACGACGAGGACTTCGCCGTCAGCGGCCGCTCCTACTACACCGGCCTGCCGGCCGGCCGCTACTGCGACGTCATCCACGGCGACTTCAGCAACGGCTCGTGCAGCGGTCCGGTGATCACCGTGGACGCCGGCGGCTGGTTCCCCGCGACCGTCAACGCGCACGACGCGATCGCCATCCACATCGGCGCGAAGCTGCCCTGACCAGGGACGACACCGGCCCCCGGCGCCGCCGTTTCGCGGCCCGGGGGCCGTGCGCCCGATTACAGTATCGATCGTGCTGTTTGACCGTTTGTTCTCGCGCTGGACGTTCGGCTGGCTGCTCGCCGCCGTCGGCGTACCGGTCCTGCTGGCGGCCGCGCTCCTGGTCGGGCGGACCCTCACGGGCGGTCCGGCTCCGGCGCCGGTCGCGGGCGCACCTACCGCGGCGCTGCCGCCCGCCCCGGAGGAGCCGAGCCCGTCGCCCGAGGAGTCCGTGCCGGCCGCCGCGCCCGCACCGGACGACCTGCCGGTGGTCACGTACGACCCGGCGCCCGGTGGTTTCCCCGCCGACCCCGGTACGGGCGACACCCGCCCGCTGGCCGAGGGGCTCACGCCCACCCGGGAGGTGGCCGCGTACGACGCGCCGGGCGGCCGGCCGCTGGCCTTCCTCGCGCCCACCATCAGCGGCGTCGAGCTGACCGTGCCGATCGTCGAGCGGCGGGTGGGCTGGACCGCCGTCCTGCTCCCCTCGGCCAACCGGCGCATCGCCTGGCTGCCGGCCGGCGGCTGGGACACCGTGGCGTTGCGCGACCAGATCGTGGTGGAACGCCGCCCGCACCGGCTCACCTGGTACCGGGACGGCCAAGCGGTGCGCTCCTGGGAGGTCAGCCTCGGCGCGCCCGGCCAGTCGACGCCGCTCGGTCGCACCTTCGTGCTGGGCCGCACCCCACCCCCGCAGGACGTCTACGGCGGCGTGGACATCTTCGCCCTCGGCGCGATCCCCGACGACCCGGACGCGGTGCCGACCGGCCTGCGCGGCGCCCACATCGGACTGCACAGCTGGTACACCGACGACACGCTCGGGAAGAACGTCACCAACGGCTGCATCCGGCTGACCCGCAGCGGGCAGCGGCAGCTCCTCGCCGAGCTGCGTCCGGGGACCGCGGTCGTGGTGGTGGACCAGCTCCCGGCCCCGCCGGCCACCGCCTGACCCGGCTCAGTCGCCGAGCAGCCAGCCGTTCTCCTCGGCCACCCGCACCGCGTCGGCCCGGTTGCGGGCGCCGGTCTTGCCGATCGCCGCCGACAGGTGGTTGCGCACCGTCCCCTCGGAGAGGTGCAGCGTCGCCGCCAGCTCCGCCACCGTGCCGCCGCCCCGGGCCGTACGCAGCACCTCGGTCTCCCGCTCGGTGAGCGGGCTCGGCCCGGTGGCCAGGGTCTCCGCGGCGAGCGACGGGTCGACCACCCGCAGCCCGGCGTGCACCCGGCGGACCGCGTCGGCGAGCTGCCGGGCCGGGGTGTCCTTGACCACGAAGCCGTTCGCGCCCGCCTCCATGGCCCGCCGCAGGTAGCCGGGCCGGCCGAAGGTGGTCACCACCAGCACCCGGCAGCCGGGCAGGGCGGTCCGCAGCGCCGCGGCCGCCGCGACCCCGTCGAGGCCCGGCATCTCCACGTCGAGCAGGGCCACGTCCGGCCGGGTACGCAGCGCCTCCGGCACCACCTCGTCGCCCCGGCCCACCTCGGCCACCACGGTGAGGTCCGGCTCCAGCGAGAGCAGCGCGGCGAGCGCGCCCCGGACCAGGGCCTGGTCGTCCGCGAGCAGCAGCCGGATCGGCTCGGTCATCCGGTCGTCCCCCGTCCGTCGTCGGGCAGCGTCACCCGGAGCAGGAACCCGCGCCCGTCGCGTGGGCGGCCGACGGTGACCGTGGCGTCCAGCCGCCGGGCCCGCTCGCGGAGCCCCACCAGGCCGTGGCCGGCCGCGTCCGGGTCGCCGGCCGGACCCCGGCCGTCGTCGCGGATCTCCACGGCCGTCGGGTCGATCCGGATCTCGCAGCGCCGGGCCCCGCTGTGCCGGACCACGTTGGTCACTCCCTCGCGGACCGTCCAGCCGAACAGCTCGTCCCGCTCCGCCGGCAGCGACGGCACGGTCTCGGGCAGGTCCGCCGCGACGCCCGCGGCGGCCAGCGCCGAGCGGGCGCCGGCGAGCTCCGTCGCGAGGCTGACCCCGCGGTACGCCCCGACGGTGCCCCGCACGTCCGCGAGGGCCTGCCGGGCCAGCCGCTCGATGTCGGCGACCTCGGTGGCTGCCCGGGCCGGGTCCAGCTCCAGCAGCCGCCCGGCCAGCTCGGCCTTGACGGCCACCACGGTCAGCGAGTGCCCGAGGATGTCGTGCAGGTCCCGCGCGGTGCGGGCCCGCTCCTCGGCCACCGCCAGCCGGCGGATCTCCTGCTGGGCGCCCTGGAGTTCGGCGTTGCGCTGCGCGAGCCGGCTCACCCCGAACATGGCGAACGAGGCGAGCACGACGGCGAACACCACGGTCCCCTCGGCCTCCCAGCCGGGCACCAGCGCCGCCGTGACCGGCGGGGTCAGCGCGGCCAGCACGACCACCAGCAAGGACTCCCACAACGGCAGCAGGAACACCGCCGCGGCCGCCACGAAGACCAGTGTGGTCAGCCAGTCCCCCTCGGTGCCCGGTATGCCCGCGAGGCCGAGCGCGAGCAGCGCCGCCAGGGCCGTCCACGCCCGACCGCGCGGGATGGTCCGGTGGGCCTGCCGGCGGCCGCGCGCCCACTCGAACACCCGGACGTAGAGCACGCCGAAGGCGACCAGGGTGACCGCGCCCAGCACCCGGCGCCAGACCTCCGGCTGGTGCAGGGCGGTGAGCAGCGGGATGTTGAGGAAGAAGAGCCAGACCGCGGCCAGCAGCCAGCCGGTGATCCGCCAACGACGGCTCACCGGCTGGCTCGGCTGGTGCGGCAGGCCCACGGTGAACACGCTAGCCTCCGCCGCCGCGCGTCAGACGCGGGTGGTGTCGCGGCGGAACAGCCGGGCCGCGCCGAGCCCGAAGAAGGCGGTCCAGGCGGACACGTTGGCGACCGCCGCCCAGTCCACCCCGTCACCGGTCAGCGGCGCGCGGGCGAGCTGGCCGACCCCGTACACCGGGGTGAACTTGGCGATCTGCTGCATGGCGTGGGGCAGGATCTCGAGCGGGACGAACAGCCCGCCGAACATGGCCAGGATGGCCAGCGCCGGGCCCATGAACTGCATGACGTTCGCGGCCGGGGCCAGGTAGCCGACGAAGAGGCCCAGGGCGGCGAAGACCAGCGAGCCGATCCAGGCGGTCAGGCCGGACTCGATCCAGACGTGGGCCGGCATCCGCACACCGGCGGCGGCGCCCACGGCGAACTCGACCAGGACGCCGAGCAGGCCGAGCACCATGGCGGTGGCCACCTTCGTCGCCACGTACGCGGCCGGGCGCAGCGGGGTGAGCCGCAGCTGCCGGCTCCACCCCAGCGCCCGCTCGGTGGCGACCGCCGCGCCGGCGCTCGTGGTGGCGACCATGGCCGCGTAGACGGCCAGGCTGATCATGATCCAGGCGGTGACGGGCAGGCCGTTGTCCAGGTTCTGCCCCTTCTGCGGCAGGCCGAACAGCAGGAAGAACACCGCCGGCATGATCAGGATGAAGATGAGCGTGCGGCGGTTGCGCAGCACCCGGCGGATCTCGATGCCGAGCACGGGGGCGGAGAAGCCGCCCAGGGCGGGGGGCCGGCGATTCCCGGCCTCCCGGGTCGAGGTGGTGGCGGACGAGGCGGTGACGGTCATCTCAGGCTCCGGGGTCGTTCGCGGTCGGCGTCAGGCGGTGGTGGTGGTGGTCAGGGCGAGGAAGGCGTCCTCGAGATTGCGCGAGGTGATCTCCAGGTCCCGGGCGTCGGTCCGGGTCAGCAGGTGCCGGGCCACGACATCGGAGTCCTCGGTGTGCACCAGTACGGCGTCGCCGCGCACCTCGACCGACTGCACGCCGGGCAGCGCCGCGAGCGCGGCCTGGTCGGCGCCGGGCAGGGTGGCCCGCACCACCCGGCCGGCGGCCAGGTTCTTGATCTCGGCGGTGGTGCCGTCGGCGACCACCCGGCCCTGGCGGACCAGCACGATCCGGTCCGCGTACGCGTCGGCCTCGTCCAGGTAGTGGGTGGCGAACAGGACGGTCCGGCCGGAGCGGGCGTCGGCGCGGATGGCCTGCCAGAAGTCCCGGCGCCCCTCGACGTCCATCCCGGTGGTCGGCTCGTCGAGCACCATGAGGTCGGGGTCGGGCAGCAGCGCGAGGGCGAAGCGCAGCCGCTGCTGCTGGCCGCCGGAGCACTTGCCCACCGGGCGGTCGGCGATGTCGGCGATGCCCGCCCGCTCCAGCACCTCGGTCACCGGCCGGGAGTGGCCGTAGAAGTGCGCGGTCATCCGTACCGTCTCGGCGACGGTGAGGTCCTTCAGCAGGCCGCCGGTCTGCATCACGGCGGCGATCCGGCCGAGGCGGACGGCGTCGCCGGGCGTGCCGCCGAAGACCCGGACGGTGCCGGCGTCCGGGCGGGCCAGCCCGAGCAGCATGTCCACGGTGGTGGTCTTGCCGGCGCCGTTGGGGCCCAGGAAGGCCACCACCTCGCCCGGCTCGATCCGCAGGCTGAGCCCGTCGACGGCGGTCACCGTGCCGAAGGTCTTGGTGAGTCCGGCCAGCTCGACGGCCGGTGCAGTGTCGGTCATGACAACGATGCTCCGGGGACCGGCGGTCCGGTCCCCGGAGCGGTCGTCATCTTCCGACCGTGACATTTGTCAGGGACCGGCGGTTAGTGCCCGCCCGCCCCCTCCCGGGCGCGGCGCGGCAGCAGGAACGCGCCGGCCACGGTGACCAGCAGCAGGCCCAGCTCGGCCAGCAGGGTGACGCGCACGGCGTGCGACACCGAGTCGGTCAGCCCGTCGAAGAAGACCGTGCCGAGCAGCGCCACGCCGAGCGCCCCGCCGAGCTGCTGCACGGCGGTGAGGGTGCCGGACGCCGAGCCGGTCTCCGCCTCCTCCACTCCGGACAGCACGATGTCGAAGAAGGGCGCCATGACGAGGCCCATGCCGAAGCCGACGGCCAGCAGCGCGGGTGTCATCCGCCACGGGGTGACGTCGGCGCCGGCCACGGTGAGGGTGAGCAGCATCCCGGCGACGCCGGCCAGCACCACCACGAGTCCGAGGTGGATGAGCCGACGGCCGAGCCGCTGGGCCAGGCCGGCGCCGGCGAGCACGAAGGCGGCGACCATGCCGAGCGCCTGGGGCACGCCGGCCAGCCCGGCGCGCAGCGGCGACCAGCCGAGCCCGAGCTGGAGGTAGAGGCTGAACACCAGCGAGAAGCCGGCCAGCGCCGTGAAGAAGGCCAGGCCGGCGACCAGCCCGCCGGTGAAGGCGCGGCGGCGGAACAGGGCGGGCACCACGAGCGGGTCCCGGCCGGCCCGCTGCCGGCGCTGCTCGTAGCGGGCGAAGACCGCCAGCACGACGACCGCGCCGGCCAGCATGGCGAAGCTCCACGCCGGCCAGCCCAGCTCGCGGCCCTGCACCAGCGGGTGGACCAGCAGGAACACCGCGACCGAGAGCAGCACGACGCCGGGCAGGTCGAGCCGGGTGGCGTGGCTGGGGCGGGAGGCCGGCAGGAAGCGGGCCGCGCCGAGGGCGGCCAGCAGGCCGAGCGGGACGTTGATCAGGAAGATGGCGCGCCAGCCGGTGCCGCCGAGGTCGGCGTCGACCAGCCAGCCGGCCAGGATCGGCCCGCCGACGGCGGAGATCCCCATCACCGGGCCGAACGCGCCGAAGGCGGCCGCGAGCTGCTCCGGCGGGAACATCTCCTTGATGAGGCCGAGCCCCTGCGGGAGGAGCAGCGCGCCGAGCAGGCCCTGCGCCACCCGGGCGCCGATCAGCGTGCCGGGACCGGCGGCGAGCGCGCAGGCGGCCGAGGCGGCGGTGAAGCCGAGCACGCCGACCAGGAACATCCGGCGCCGGCCGTAGAGGTCGCCGAGGCGGCCGCCGGTGACCAGGCCGACGGCCATGGCGAGGGTGTAGCCGGCGCCGATCCACTGGATGACGGTGGGCGAGCCGCCGAGATCGGCCCGGATCGCCGGGCCGGCGAGGTTGGTGACGAGCACGTCGAGCAGGTCCATCACCTCGGCGGCCAGGATCACGGCGAGGGCGATCCAGCGCCAGCGGTGGCCCGCGGCGGACGGCGCCGCGGGGTGCGGCGCCGTGAGTTCGGTGGTGGTCATGGGTCCCCCGATCGGAAGCGAACGGTGTTCGTTAACGAACACCGTTCTATCAACGAACGGCGTTCGCGGCAAGTACGATGTTCGAGTCCACCCGATCCCGGAGGTCGTCCCGTGAGCGAAACTCCCGCGCCCCCGTGGCGTACCCGGCCCCGCGGCCGCTCGGCCCGGCGGCCGCTGAGCCAGCAGGCCGTGGTCGACGCCGCCCTCAACCTGATCACCCGGGAGGGCCTCGGCGCGCTGAGCATGCGGCGGGTCGCCCAGGAGCTGGGCACCGGCGCGGCCTCGCTCTACGCCCACGTCTCCGGCAAGGAGGAACTGCTCGAACTGCTGGTCGACCGGGCCAGCGCCGAGATCGTCGTACCGGATCCGGAGCCCGCCCGGTGGACCGAGCAGATCCGCGAGGTGGCCCTCCAGGCGTACCGGGTCTACGCCACCCACACCAACCTGGCGCTCGCCTCCCTCGCCACCATCCCGACCGGCCCCAACGCGCTGCGGGTGACCGAGGGCATGCTCGCCATCCTGCTGGCGGGCGGGGTGCCGCCGCGCCCGGCGGCCTGGTTCCTCGACCGGCTCTTCCTCTACATCGCCGGCGACGCCTACGAGGGCGCCCTGTACGAGGAGAAGGTCCGCGCCTCCGGTCAGGACCGGGAGACCTGGTGGGCCGAGCTGTCGCAGCAGCTGCGCACCTACTACGGAGACCTGCCGCCCCGGACGTACCCGAACATCACGACCCACCTGGACGACCTCATGGAGGGCGGCGGCGACGAACGCTTCCTGTTCGGCGTGGACCTGCTGATCCGGGGCGTCGCCACCCACGTCCCGCCCGTGAGTGAGGGCGGCCGGGCCGGGTAACCAGCGCCGACCGTCAGTCCTCACGGCACCGGGAGGTCAGGACATGAGCGCACCGACGGCACGGGTCGACACCGTGGTGCTGATCCACGGTCTCTGGATGACCTCGCGCAGCTGGGAGCGCTGGGTGGACCGGTACGCGGCGCGCGGCTTCCGGGTGCTCACCCCGGCCTGGCCGGGCATGGACCAGGACGTCGAGCGGCTCCGCGAGGACCCGACGCCGATCGCCGCGCTGCGGATCGCCGACATCGTCGACCACTACGCGGAGATCATCCGCGACCTGCCCCGGCCGCCGATCATCATGGGGCACTCGTTCGGCGGCCTCATCGCCCAACTGCTCATGGACCGAGGCCTCGGCGCCGCCGTCGTCGGCCTGCACCCCGCGCCGGTGAAGGGCGTGCTGAAGCTGCCGCTGAACACCCTGCGCTCCGGGTTCCCCATCCTGCGCAACCCGGCGAACCGGCACCGCGCGGTGCCGTTCACCCCCGAGGACTTCCGGTTCAGCTTCGGCAACACGATCAGCCGCGAGCAGTCGGACGCCGCCTGGGAGCGGTACGCCGTGCCCGCCGCGGGCCACGTCTTCTTCGAGGGAGCGTTCGCCAACCTGGACCCGACCTCGGCGACGGCGGTGGACACCAAGCGGGCCGACCGCGCGCCGCTGCTCGTGACGGCCGGCGGCGAGGACCACGTGGTGCCGGCGTCCCTGGCGGCCTCGTGCGCCAACCTCTACCGCGGCTCGGAGGCCATCACCAGCTACCGGGAGTACCCGGGGCGGTCGCACTTCGTGGGTGGCGAGCCGGGCTGGGAGGAGGAGGCCGACTTCGCGCTGGAGTGGGCCGTGGAGGCGGCCAACGAGTACTCGCCCAACGTCGTCAGCACGGCCCCCCGCCACCGCTGACCCGATCCCACGCCGGCGGGGTGTGGCTCCGCCTTCGACGGGTAAGACGGGGCCATGAGGGCGAGCTTCCGGCTTGGCCGGATCGCGGGCGTACCCGTCGGGGTCAACTGGAGCGTCCTGGTCATCTTCCTGCTCATCGCATGGGCGCTGTCCGCCAGCCAGTTCCCCCGCGCGTACCCGGGTCACTCGACCGTGGCGTACTGGGCCGCCGGGCTGGCCGCCGCGATCGTCTTCTTCCTCGGCCTGCTCGCCCACGAGGTGGCCCACGCGGTGGTCGCCAAGCGCAACGGCATCGAGGTCGCGAGCATCACGCTCTGGCTCTTCGGCGGCGTGTCCGAGCTGAAGGGCGAGGCCCGCGACCCGGGCGCGGAGCTGCGTATCGCCGGGGTCGGGCCACTGGTCAGCCTGATCATCGGGCTCTTCTTCGGCGCGATCGCCGTGCTGCTCGCCGTGACCGGCGCGCACGGGCTGCTGCTCGGCTCGCTGTCCTGGCTGGCCGGCATCAACGTGCTACTGGCGATCTTCAACGTCCTGCCGGCCGCCCCGCTGGACGGCGGCCGGCTGCTGCGGGCCGCGGTGTGGAAGGCCACCGGCGACCGGACGAAGGCGTCCGTGGTGGCGGCCCGGGCCGGGTGGGTCCTCGGCGCGCTGCTGATCGGGCTGGGTCTCTGGCAGTTCCTGGTCGGCCGCGGGCCGAGCGGGCTCTGGCTGGCGCTCATCGGCTGGTTCCTGATCGGGGCGGCCGGCCAGGAGGAGCGCCAGGCCCGGATGGGCAGCGCGCTGAGCGGCATCCGGGTCGCCGAGGTGATGACCCCGCAGCCGCAGACCGCCTCCGGGGAGATGACCGTCGCCGACTTCGTCGACCACTACCTCTTCGCGTACCGGCACTCGGCGCTGCCGCTCACCGAGCAGGGACGGCCGGTGGGGCTGGTCACCCTCGACCGGGTCCGCGCCATCCCGCCGGACCGGCGTGCGGCGACCACCCTGGCCGAGGTCTCCTGCCGGGCCGACGACCTGGTGCTCGCCAAACCCGACGAGCAGCTCACCGACCTGCTCCCCCGGCTCAGCGAGTGCGCCGACGGCCGGGCGCTCGTGGTGACCGACCAGCAGCTTGTCGGGATCGTCTCGCCCAGCGACATCAGCCGTGCCGTGCAGCGCGGCCACCTGCGCGAGCAGATGACCGGCAGCCGCTCCTAGCCCTCGCCCAGCAGGCCGCGCAGGTGCGCGCGGGTCCAGGCCGCGACGGTGAAGGAGTCGGTGACCACGGGTGACCTGCCGGTACGTCAGTATCGCGGGAAGTAACGGTCCAGCAACGCGGTGCGGAACTTGCCGGCCGGGTCGAACTCGCGCAGCAGGGCGCGGAAGTCGTCGTGGCGCGGGTAGGCGGCGGCCGGGTCGCGGTCGAAGAGCTTGCCCCAGTGCGGGCGCGGGGCGAACGGGGCGAGCCGCTCCTCCACCTCGGCCAGCACCGGGGCCACCGCCGCCGGGTCGCCGACCCAGGTGAAGTGGACGGCCAGGGTGTCCCGCTCGTAGTTCGGGCTGAGCCACAACCCGTCCGCGGCCACCGTGCGCAGCTCGCAGACCTGGAGCACGGCGGCGATCCGCTCGGCCGCCGGGTCGAGCGCGGCCAGCGCCGCGGCGGCGTCGGTGCGGGCCAGGTGCCACTCGGACTGGAGTTCGTCGCCGCTGCTCGGGGTGAAGCCGAGCCGGAAGTGCGGCAGCCGCTCGTGCCACGGCCCGGGCGCGCCGAGCTGGACCGTGCAGTTCTCAGCCGGCATCCCGGGCACCGGGTGGTGGGGCGTGCCGGCGGCGCGGGTGTCCAGCCAGTCGGCCGGGGGCGGCGGCTGGTCGGCCCGCTGCTTCAGCCACACCTGGTCGAACCGCGGCGACCGCCAGCCGGTGAAGACGCTCACGCTGTAGGCCGCGTCGAGGGCGGTGTCCAGTGCCGCGCGGGGCAGACCGAGCCGGACGTACTGCCGCACCTCGAAGGCGGGCACCACGTCGAGGGTGAGCCGGGTGACCACGCCCAGCGCGCCGAGGTGGACGACCAGCCCGGCGAACCGGGGGTCGCTGCGGTCCACTGTGAGCAGGTCGCCGTCGGCGGTGACCAGTTCCAGCGCGGCCACGGCGGTGGCCAGGTTGCCGTGGGCCGGTCCGGAGCCGTGGGTCGCGGTGGCGACCGCTCCGGCCACCGAGATGTGCGGCAGGGAGGCGAGGTTCGCCAGGGCGTACCCCTCGGCGTGCAGGGCGGTGGCCAGGTCGCCGTAGCGCAGACCGGCGGCGACCGTGACGGTGCCCCGGTCGCGGTCGAGCGCGACGGTCGGCGGGAGGCCGGCCACCGACACCTGCTCACCGGTGGTGTCGCCGAGCCGGTTGAACGAGTGCCCGGTACCCACCGCCCGGACCCGGTCGGCGCCCGCCACCAGCCGGCGCAGCTCGTCGAGGGTCGCGGGCTCGTGCCGCGCGCGGGCCGACCACGTGACGTTGCCCGCCCAGTTGGTGCCGGTCATGCGGTGGCCTCCCGGTCGGTGCTGGCTTCCTCGGTGAGGGCGGCGCAGAGCGCGTCCAGCGCCGCCTCCACCTGCGTGGTGGAGTATCCGCGCAGCGCCACGGGCAGCCCGGCGGCCCGGGCCCGCTCGATCTCCGCCCGGGCGGCCCGCCGCTCGGACGGCCCGCCCTGGGCGAGCGCCTCCCGGGCGCGGTTGACCAGCCGGTCGACCTCGCGGACGTCGTAGCCGCGCAGCCCGACGGTGAAGTCGAGGTCCACGCCGGCCGGCCCGGTGCGCGCGTCGGTGAAGCGGTCGCCCGCGTACCGGGCCAGCGCCGCGGTCACCTCGTCGGGGCTCTCCCGCACCTGCGTGAGGTCGAGCAGCTCGACGGCGGGACGGCCGTCGCGCGGGTGCCGGGCGGTCACGGGCAGGCCCGGCGGCAGGCCGGCGCCGGGCACGCCGACCAGCCGACCGGCGTCGTCGAGGGCGAGCGCCGCGAACTGCTCCCAGCGGTACGTCCCGCGCAGGCCCGGCCGGCGCACCTCCAGCCCCTCCGGGCCGAGGACGCAGCGGAACGGACGCAGGGCGCCGACCAGCACCTTGACGCCGATCGCCACGATGCCCAGGGCGACCAGCATCCGCAGCACCGGCCCGTCACCGGCCACGGCGAGCACCATCACCCCGCCCGCCACGCAGACGAGGGCCAGCGGCAGGACCCCTCGGTTGCGGTGCAGCTCCACGTCGTTCCCCCCGTTCCCGTCCCCGGTGTCCGGGTGCATCATCCGCCAATCGCGCAAGCCGCGGTTGCCCCGCCGCCTCGTAGGGCACCCTGTGGACATGAGCAGCTACCGCGACCCGAGCCTCCGCGGCGACGTGTATCCGTCGGAGGAGGAGATCGACCCGACCGGCGTGGGCCCCGAACCGGTCGGTGGGCCGTACGCCACGGCTCCGGCACCGCCGCCGGCCCCGGAGCCGGAGCCCGACCCGATCCCCCACCCGGGGCCGCCGCCCCGCGCCGCCGGGGGACGGTCGATCGTCACCCGGCACCTGGACGGGTCGGTCGAGGTGGTGACCGACCTCGACGGCGACGGGGTGGCCGACGTGGTGCAGTTGGATCTGGACGGCGACGGCGTCCCGGACCTCACGTACCTGGACAGCGACCGGGACGGCCAGCTCGACACGGTGCGGCGCGGGCCCGCCCGCTGAGCCCCGCCCACGCGCCGCGCGCACCGCGCGCCCGGCTCAGACCTGCCGCATGACCTCGGCGGCGACCAGCTCCAGGTGGTCCAGGTCGGCCAGGTCGAGCACCTGGAGGTAGACCCGCTCGCTGCCGGCCTCCGCGTACCGGCCGAGCTTGTCGACGACCTCGGCGGGCGTGCCGGCGGCGCCGTTCTCGCGCAGCTCCGCGGGCTCCCGGCCGATGGCCGCGGCGCGCCGGGCCACCTCGGCGTCGTCCCGGCCGCAGCAGAGCACCAGGGCGTTGGACCAGGTCATGGTGGCGGGGTCGCGCCCGGCCTCGGCGCAGGCGCCCTTCACCCGCTGGAACTGCGCCGCCGTGTCCTCGACCGAGGCGAACGGCAGGTTGAACTCGTCGGCGTACCGGGCGGCGAGGCGGGGCGTCCGCTTCGGCCCCATGCCGCCCAGCAGGATCGGCGGGCGCGGCTGCTGGACCGGCTTGGGCAGCGCCGGGGAGTCGCTGACGGGGTAGTACTTGCCGGGGAAGTCGAAGGTCGACCCGGCCGGCGTCGCCCAGAGCCCGGTGATGACCGCGAGCTGCTCCTCCAGCCGGTCGAACCGCTCGCCGAGCGGCGGGAAGGGGATGCCGTACGCGGTGTGCTCCTCGGCGAACCAGCCGGCGCCGATGCCCAGCTCGACCCGGCCGCCGCTCATCTGGTCGACCTGGGCGACGGTGATGGCCAGCGGGCCGGGGAGCCGGAAGGTGGCGGCGGTCATCAGGGTGCCGAGCCGGATCACCTTGGTGTCCCGGGCCAGGCCGGCGAGGGTCGTCCAGGCGTCGGTGGGACCGGGGTCGCCGCTCACCGAGCCCATCTTCAGGTAGTGGTCGGAGCGGAAGAAGGCACCGAAGCCGGTCTCCTCCGCGCGGCGCGCCACGGCGAGCAACTGGTCGTAGCTGGCACCCTGCTGGGGTTCGGTGAAGATCCGCAGTTCCATGCCCCGAGCATAGGAAGCGGCCGGGTTCGCCGCTCCGGCACCCAGTATTCCTTGACAGGCATATGAACGTAGCGGCATATTGGGGAGGTGTCCGGGGATGCCTTCACCGTGCTGGCCGAGCCCACCCGGCGCCGCATCCTCGACCGGCTGCGCCGGTCGGAGAGCAGCGTCGGCGACCTCGTGGACGCGCTCGGCATGAGTCAACCGGCCGTCTCCAAGCACCTGAAGGTGCTGCGGGAGGCGGGCCTGGTCAGCTGCCGCACCGCCGCCCAGCAGCGGATCTACCGGCTCGACGTCGGCCCGCTGCGCGCCGTGGACGACTGGCTCGACCCGTACCGGCGGATGTGGTCGGCGCACCTCGACGCCCTGGAACGCCATCTCGACAGTGAGGAGTGACCATGGACCGCGACAGCTTCCGCCCCGGCCCGCTCGCCGACGTCTCCTGGGCACCGGCCGGCGACCGGTGGGACCTGGTCCTCGTCCGGGACCTGCGGCACCCGCCGGAGAAGGTGTGGGCGGCGCTCACCGAGCCGGACCGCCTCGCCCAGTGGGCGCCGTTCCTCGCCGACCGCGATCTGGGCACGCCCGGCGCGGTCACGCTGAGCACCGTCGACGGCGAGCGGCGCTGGCCCGACGCGGCCACCGTGCGCCGGGCCGAGCCACCCACCCTGCTCGAGTACACCTGGGGCGACGGGCTGCTGCGCTGGGAGCTGACCGGGACGGAGAGCGGCACCCGGCTGACCCTGCGGCACCGCTTCGACGACCGGGCGCTGGGCGCCAGCATGGCCGCCGGCTGGCACCTCTGCCTCGACGTCGCCGGTCACCTGCTCGACGGCGACCCGGTGGGCCCGATCCGGGGCGCCGAGGCCAAGGAGTTCGGCTGGGACGAGCTGCGCGCCGCGTACGACGAGCGCCTGACGGACTGACCGTCAGCGGGCGGCGGCCGGCGTGTCCGGCAGGGTGATCGCGCCCGCCGCCCGGCGGATCGGCTCGGTGACCCGGCGGATCATCCGCTCCCGGCCGGGCAGGCGCGGCATGAGCCGCAGCATCGACGTCTGGAACCGGATCCGGGCCGCCGACGACAGCACCATCCCGGCCAGGTTGCGCTCGGCCAGCCGCTGGTTCGCCTCGACGAACGGGCGCATCCGCCGCTCGTACGCGGCGAACCCGGCCACCGGGTCCCCGCCCGCCTCGGCGAGCGCGGCGGCCAGCACGTACGCCCCGACCAGCCCGAGGCTGGTCCCCTGCCCCGAGGCCGGGGAGGGGCCGTAGCCCGCGTCACCGACGAGCCCGATCCGGCCGGTCGACCAGCGGTCCATGCGCACCTGGCTCATGGGCGCGAAGTAGAAGTCCGGCGCGTCGGCGGCCGCGGCGAGCAGTTCGGGCACCCGCCAGCCGGCTCCCTCGAACGCCCGGGCCAGCGCGGCCCGCTGGGCGGGCAGGTCCCGGTGGTCGGGCTCCTCGGCGGGCGAGGGGAAGAGGAAGAGCGCCCGCGCGTCGGGCGCCCCGGCGGTGCGGTAGACCCCGACGCTCCGGCCCGGCGCCGGGTGCATGAGCTCGACCCGCTCCTCGCCGAACTCGGCCGGGACGGCGCAGATGGCGATGTGGTGCCCGAGCGGGCGCAGGTGCGTGGCGGCCGGGCCGAACGCCAGCCGGCGTACCGTCGAGTGCAGCCCGTCGGCACCGACCACCAGGTCGAAGCGGCGGCGCCCGCCCCCGGCGAACGTCACGTCCACCCCGTCGGCGGCCGGCTCCAGCGCGGCGATCGAGTCGCCGAAAAGGTATTCCACGTCGCGGGTCGCGTCGACGAGCAGCCGGGCCAGGTCGCCGCGCAGCACCTCGACGTCGTCGCCCTCCCGGCCGCCGAAGAGCGCGGCGTCCATGGTGGCCAGTTGCGCGCCGGACGCGTCCACGAAGCGGGCCAGCCGCATGCCGGTGTCGCGCCGGCGCACCTGCTCCAGCAGGCCCATCCGGTCCAGCACGGTCAGCGCCGCGCCGCGGACGTCCACCTTGTAGCCCCCGTCGCGCAGCGCCGGGGCGCGCTCGACGACGGTCGGCCGGAAGCCCTGGCGGCGCAGCCACCAGGCGAGCGTGGGGCCGGCGACACCGGCGCCGGAGATCAGCACGTCAGTCATGCCACCGACGGTACAAGCGTGTCAGACGTTTGTGCAAGACACTTGTTCAAGGAATCCGTTAGGCTGCCGGCATGGGAAATCGGGAGGACCTCCTCGCCGGGGCCCGGCGCTGCCTCATGGAGAAGGGCTACGCGGCCACCACGGCCCGGGACGTGGCCGGCGCGGCCGGCACCAGCCTGGCCGCCATCGGCTACCACTTCCGCACCACGAAGGCGCTGCTCAACGAGGCGCTCGTGGAGGCCCTGGCCGAATGGGGCGAGGAGCTCCAACGCGCCCTCGCCGAGGACGCCGGCCCGGACGCCACGCCCGAGCAGCGCTTCGAGGCGGCGTGGGAGCGGATCATCGAGTCGTTCGCCCGGCTACGGCCGCTGTGGGCCGTGCAGTTCGAGCTGATCGCCCAGCTCGACCGGGCGCCCGAGCTGCGGGAGGCGTTCGCCGGGGCCACCCGCGAGGCCCGGCTCGGGCTGGCCCAGGTGTTCCACCGGCTCGACCCGGCCCTCGACGAGCCGGACGCGCTCGCGCTCGGCGCCTTCCACCAGGCGCTCATCGGCGGCGTCGCGGCCCAGTGGCTGGTCGACCCGGCGGCGGCGCCGTCGGCGCGGGACCTGACCCGCGCGCTGCGGGCCCTCGCCGCCGAGTTCCGTCAGGGCTGACCGAGGCCCGCCTCCCGGACCCCTGTCAGGGCTGACCGAGGCCCGCCTCCCGGGCCCGGACGATGGCCTGGGCGCGGTCGGCCACCTGGAGCTTGGTCAGCACGTTCGACAGGTGGTTGCGGACGGTCTTCGGGCTCAGCGTGAGCCGCCGCGCGATGACCACGTTGCTCAGCCCCTGGGCCACCAGGTCGAGCACCTCGCGCTCCCGCTCGGTCAGCTCCGGGAAGGGGGCCGCCCCGGCGCCGCGCGCCCCGGACAGGTAGCTCACCGCCCGGCTGGCGATGACCGGGCCGAGCAGCACCTCGCCGTTGGCCACCGCCCGGACCGCCCGCTCCACCTCGGCCGGGGCGGCGCCCTTGAGCAGGTAGCCCCGGGCCCCGGCGCGCAGCGCCGCGAAGACCCAGTCGTCGTCGTCCAGCATGGTCACCACCAGCACACCGACCCCCGGGTGCCGGGCCACGATCTCCCGGGTCGCCGCGACCCCGGACCGGCCGCCCAGGTGCAGGTCCATGATGATCACGTCGGGCCGGTGCTGGTCGGCGACCCGCAGCGCGGCGTCCGCGTCGGCGGCCTCGCCGACCACCTCCAGCCCCGGCGTCGAGGCCAGCAACGCGCTCATGCCGAGCCGGAACACCGGGTGGTCGTCGACCACGGCGACCCGGATCGTCTCCCCGCTCACGGCGCCACCGCGAGCGGTTGCCCGGCCGCGCCCGCCGCGGCGTCCCCGGACAGCCGCGCCACCGGCACCCGGACGCTGACCGTCGTGCCGCCCTCCGGCCCCGGCGCGACCACGCAGACCCCGCCGATACCCTCGGCCCGCTCCCGCATCGAGCGCATCCCGATCCCGGCCGGCGTGCCCGGCACGATGCCGCTGCCGCCGTCCTCGACCCGGAGGGTCAGCCCCTCGTCGTCCCGGTGCACGGTCACCCGGCAGTCCGTCGCACCCGCGTGCCGGTGCGCGTTGCGGACCGCCTCGGACACGATGCCGTAGATCGCGGTGGCCACCGGCTCGGGCAGCGGCAACGGCTCGGCCGCCACCCGCACGGCCAGGCCGGAACCCGCGTACCGCTGGGCCAGCTCGTGCAGCGCCGGGACGAGGCCGCGCTCGCCCAGCACCGGCGGGAGCAGCCCGCGGGCCAGGTCCCGGACGTGCTCCACCCGCTGGTCGGTCTCGTCGCGCAACCGGTCCAGCAACCGGCCGGCCGCCTCGGGATCCACGGTGAGCAGGTTACGGGCCGCCTGCAGGCCCAGCGCCACCCCGGCCAGCGCCGGACCCAGCCCGTCGTGCAGGTCGCGGCGCAGCTTGCGCCGCTCCTCCTCGCGCGCCTCCGCCAACCGGGAACGGGAGGCCGCCAGCGCCCGGCCGGTGGCGGCCAGGCTCGCGGCCGAGGCGACCACCGGCACCAGGTCCAGCAGCGCCGCCCGCGTCCGCCCGTCCAGCCGCTCCCCCGCCCGGGCCCAGGCGACCAGCCGGCCGATCTCGGTGCCGCCCCGGCGCAACGGCAGCACGAGCGGCGCGCCGACCGGACCGCCGGAGGACCCGTGCGCCGCGTACGGCTCGGGGCCGTCCACCTCGATGGCGCAGGCGCCCAGCCGGAGCAGGTCGGTCACACTGCTCGCCACCCCGTCCAGCACGTCCGCCGGGTCGGCCGAGGCGCTGATCCGGCGGCCCACGCCCCGGACCACGCCGAGCGGCTCCACCGCCTCGCCGTGGATGAGCCGGTCCACGCCGCGCTGCACCCGGGACCGGGCCGGTTGCGTGCCGGCCGCGACCAGCGCGGTGACCAGCACCCCGGGCACGGCCGGCGACGACGGCAGCAGCCCGTCGAGCAGGCTCACCCCGATCACGTACGCGGCGACCAGCAGGAAGGTGAGCAGGAACCAGACCAGGGTGCGGCGCACGGCGATCTCGATCCCCCACAGCCGCTGCCGGAGCACCACGGCCAGCACGGCGGCCGGGAAGAACGCCTGCGAGGCGAGCATCGCGGTCGGGGCCAGCCAGTCCGGGACCGCACGGGCCCAGGCGGCGGGGAACCCGAGCGGGGCGAAGCTCACGGCGAGCAGCAGCGTGCCGACGGCCAGCCAGCCCAGCCCGACCCGCTCCCCCGGCGGCCCGGTACGCCACCGCCGCAGCACCCCGGCGGCGGCCACCAGCCCGAGCAGCGGCACCACTCGGAACAGCCACGGCTCCCCGGCCACCACGAACTCCGCCCAGCCCGGCGCGGTGACCGGGAACGGCGCGCCGGAGGGGTGTCCCGGGCGCCCCGGCCAGGTCAGGTGGAACACCGCGATCCCGCCGGTGGCCAGGGCGCCCGCCGCCACGGCGGCCCGGGCCGGTACGGGCGCCCGCCCCTCCCGCACCAGCCACGGCACCACCGTGATGAGCGACAGCATCCCGGGCACCCACGCCCAGTCCCGGGCCGAGGTGAGCAGCACCGGCGCGGGCAGGCCGGGCCGGACGGCCAGCAGGTCCACGTACTGCGCGCTCAGCGCGGACAGCCCACCGCCCAGCCCGGTCGCCGCGAGCAGCCAGGCCACCGGGTGGCCACGGCGCAGCAGCACCAGCCAGGCGACGATGCCGTAGACCGCGCAGTCGGTGAAGTCGACCAGGAAGTAGAGCTGGGACAGGCCCCACGGCCGGCGGGCGGCCACCCAGCACACCGCCGTACCGACGAGCAGCAGCGCGCAGCCGGCGGCGACCAGCCGGGCGGCGACCGGGCGGCGGCGGTCACCGCCGGCGCGGGACGGCACGGGCGTCGGCTCGGCGGGCATGGCCCTGATCCTGGCAGTCACCGGGTCAGTTGCCGAGACCCCGCCGCTCCAGCGCGAATGTCAAGCCGGCGACAGTCGCCCAGAGCGCCGCCGGGGCCAGCGCCAGGTACTGCAGCGGCACCGCCTGCGTGACCACCACCAGCAGCGTCATCACGAGGCTGAACACCGCCAGCCACCGGCTCACCGACCGGCGGCGCAGCCCGGCCACCGCCACCGCGCCGGCGCTCAGCCCGGCACCGGCCCACACCCACGGCAAGGTGCTGTAGAGGGCGGCGAGCGCGGCGACGGTGTCGGCGTCGGTCTCGGCCAGGTGCCGCAGGTCCCAGTACAGCTCGGTGGACACCCCGCCGCCGACGAGCAGCAGCGCCGCGGTGAGCAGCAGGCCGGCCGCCGCCACGTCGGGCAGCAGGCCGCCGGCCGGCTCGCGGGCGGCCAGCCGCCGCCGCAGCCCGGCCGCGAAGACCGCCAGACAGCCGGCGGCCAGCACGGCCAGGACCTGGAAGACCCAGAGGTACGCCTCGCGGCCGTCCATGGCGGCCACGTAGCGGGCGTTGTCCGCGAGGAGCGCGGTGTCCACCTCGGTCAGCGCCGGGCTGAACTGGAACAGGGCGATGCCGGTGAGGCCGGCGACGGCTCCGGCGACCGCCCAGCCCCGGCGGGGGCGGTCGGTGGCGGCCGGCACCGCGGTGCCGTCGAGCAGGGCGCTGGTCATGGTTCCTCCTTGGGGTACGCGGGCGCGGCGGAGCGCCGCTCGGTGCAGCGTCACCGTCCCGGCGTCCCGGGCACATGGGCCGGGGTGTCCCGACCACCCGGGCGGTTCCGCCGGCGTACCCGGGTCACGCCGGTGTCCCGGCCGGCCGGTGCCGGTGTCCCTGGCGGCCGGGACACCGGGCCGCCCACCGTGGAGCGGCCACACCGATGCCGAGGGAGGCCACCGATGGCGCACGACCTGCTGACCGCCGTACGCGAGCTCACGCCCGAGCTGACGGCGCGGGCCGCCGAGATCGAGCAGGCCCGGGAGCTGCCCGCCGACCTGCTCGACCGGCTCCGCGCCGCGGGCTGCTTCCGGATGTTCGTGCCGCGCAGCCACGGCGGGTACGAGCTGGACCTGCGCACCGGCATGGCGGTGCTGGAGACCCTGGCCCGGGCCGATGGTTCGACCGGCTGGACGGTGATGATCGGTGCCGAGACGCCGCACCTGCTGGCCCTGCTGTCGCGGGAGCGGTTCGACAAGCTCTACGCGGCCGGCCCGGACGTCGTGGTGGCTGGTGGCTTCGCCCCGCAGGGCCGGGCCGAGCTGGCCGACGGCGGCTTCCAGGTCAGCGGGCGCTGGGCGTTCGCCAGCGGATCCCGGCACGCCGACTGGATCTTCGGCAACTGCCTCGTCACCGCCGACGGGCAGCCGCTGCAGGGCGCGGACGGCGGCCCCCCGGAGACCCGCTCGATGCTGTTCCCGGCCGAGCGGGTGACGGTGGTGGACACCTGGCATGTGCTGGGCCTGCGCGGCACCGGCAGCCACGACGTGGTGGTCGACTCGGACTTCTGCCCGGCGGAGGCGAGCTTCGACCTGTTCACCGGCGCGCCGTGCCTGCCCGGGCCCGGGTTCGTGGCGCCCCTGGCGCAGTTCGTCCTGCACCTCGGCGCCGTGGCGGTCGGCATCGCGCAGGGCGCCCTGGACGACATGACCGCGCTGCTCACCGGCGACCGGCAGCGGCTCTACGCACGGCAGCCCCTCGCCGACTCCCCTTCCTTCCGGATCCACCTGGGCCGGGCCGACCTGAACGTACGCGCCGCCCGGACCCTCCTCGCCGACCTCGCCGACGAGCTCTGGGCGGCCTGCGCCCGCGACCCGGAGCGCATCCCGGCCCTGCAACCGACCATCTCCGCGGCGCTGCCCTGGGTCACCGAACAGGCGATCGACGCCGTGGCCACCTGCTACCGGGCGGCCGGCGGCGGCGCGGCCCGCGACTCGTCCCCGCTCCAGCGCCGGTTCCGGGACATCCACACGTTCGCGCAGCACGCGGCCGCCGCCGAGGGCTGGCTGGGCAACAACGGCGCCCAGCTACTGGGCCGGCCGGTGACCCTGGCGTACTGACATCTGTCGTGGTCTTCGAGGGCGCCCCGGCCCGGCCGCTTCCGGTCACCGTGTCGCCCGGCGCCGGCGTAGCCAGCCGGTGCCGCCACTGACCACCGTCGCGCCGATGGCGGTGCCGATGGCGACCAGCGCCGCCCCCACGGCCCAGAGCCCGGTGTCGTCCGTGGACGCCGCCCGCGCCGCCCAGGCCGCCGTGAAGGTCACCGTCAGCACCGGCGCCACCAGCCACGGACTCCAGAACCAGCCGCCCACGGCGGCGATCACGATCAGGGTGAGCACGGCGGCGGCGACCTGCCAGACCGCGTACGGGCCGCTGGTCGCGCCGGTCTCCGGGTCGACGGTGTAGCCCGACTCCCAGCCCAGCCAGGCCCACCAGGCCCCGACCGTCGCCGCTGCCAGGAGGAGACCGCCGAGCAGGGTATGCGCCGTCTTCGTCACGGCCCGATCCTGCCGGGTCGCGGAGCCGGACGGATGAGCATCCGTACTCGGGTGGTGGTTCGCTACGGCGGCACGACCCGCACCCCGGGCCATCGCCTGCCCGGCTCGTGACGCGCGAGGCGTGCGCGGGACTGCTCGACCGTGACCCGCCGGGGGTTGCGCCGCCACACCCCGTCGAGCAGGTCGTCCAGCCCGACCGGGGCACAGACGTGCAGCGTCCCGGCGGCATCGAGACGCACCGCCACGGAGGTCGCGGTCTCCGGCCAGGTGGCCACCGCCTCGGCCACGGAACGGAGCGCGCCGACCGGGCCGGTGCCGAACACGCTCTCGTACCAGGTGTGCACGGCGGCCTGATTGGTCGCCTCCCACGGGACCGCCGGTTCGTGACGGCGCAGCAGGTCGGTCGCCGCGAGGTCAGCGCTCCGCCCGAGATCGTGGAGATCGAAGAACGCGACGTCGACGTCCCGCACGGCCCGCGGGTCGAAGCCGTCGCCGTACCGCCTGCCCCAGACCAGATCCCGGAGGACGCCCGCGCCCACCCAGGCGTCCGGCAGACCCGCGTCCCGCACGACCGTCAGCACCCCGAGAAGCCATGGACACGCCGCGATCAGCTCGGCCAGCTCGGCCGGCCGGGGCCCGCTCGGCTCGGTGTTCATGACATGGTCCTCCCGGGAACGGCCTCGCGGATCACGGACGGGGCCGGCGCCAGATCGCTTCCCACTGGGTCCACTGCCCCGGCGCGGGTGGTGTCCGCTCGGTGCGATGAGCCCTGATCGGCAGCACCGCCGGCCACCCGTCGAACAGCTGCTGGAGTTCGTCCCCGCTGAAGAAGTGGATGTCGAGCCCGTTCTTCGCGCCGGCGGTGTAGCTGACGCTGAACCCTCCGTCGGCACCGCGCTCGGTGACCTCGTGAGCCGGCCACACGTCGGTGCCGGCCGCATTGACGCGGACGCACAGCAGGCCCCCGGGCTCGACTCGCCGCTGCGCGGCACGGATGTGCCGGTGCGCCTGGTCCCGGTTGCCGTGCTGGAACACCTGGATCCCGATCACGAGCGGCCAGGTCCGGCCGACCGGCAGGGACTCCAGGTCGCCGTGGCGGAGCCGGTCCGCCCGGTCGGGCCGGCGCCGGGCGAGCTGACGGACCGCCTCGGCGGAGACGTCCAGGCCCATGACGTCCAGGCCGCCGTCGACCAGAGGCAGGAGATTACGGCCGTTGCCGCAGCCGACGTACAGGCCGGAGTCGATGCCCTCCCGGGCGGCGGCCGCGAGGATGTCGTCGACGAACGCCACGGGCGGCTCGCCGGCGTACCGGCCCCGCCGGTATTCCTCGTTCCATGCGTCAGAAGCAGTCGGCAGCACACCCATCACGCCAGGCTGGCAGACGACCGGCGTCTGCGCGACCCGCTCACTCCATCGTCCACTTGATCTGCGGCGGCCGGACCCGGGCACACAGCGGCCCGCCGTCCGCGCCGGTCAACCCGAGCCGGCCGACCAGCACACCGGCGCCGTCGTGTCCCGTGCGGAGCAGCCCGGTGGGGATGTCACCGAACATCAGCTTGGCCCGCCGGAACATCTCGAACCGGCCGTCCGTCACCGCGCCCCAGCTCAGATAGAGGAACCGCGCGCCGGGCCGCCCGTGCACCCACGGCCCGCCGACGTCGAGCAGCCCGTCCACCTCGCGGGTGGTGACCTCGACCTGCCAGGCCGCTTCCCGCGCGTCCGCAGGGATCCGGTCGACCACCTCGGCCCTGCGCTGCATGCCCACGTGCACGTTGCGCAGCCGCAGCAGGTCGGCCTCGGCGCCGCCGCGCCGCCCCGGCAGGTCGCTGCCCTCGATCCGGATCAGCATCCCCCGACTCTAGGGCCGGCACCGACGCTTCCGCCCTCCGTGTGGTGGCCGTCCTCTAGCCGGCCCGGTCCTCGTGCGGGACGGACACGAAGCCGTCACTCCACTCGTCCCGGTCCAGGGTGTGGTGGGCGATGAAGAAGCAGTCGGGCTCGTCGCGGAAGCCCGGCAACGTCCGGGCCCGCGCGATGCGGTCCCGCGCTCGCCCCTCCGACGAGTACGCCCCCAGGAGCTTGAGATCGTCGCCGTCCTCCTCGTCCCAGACCAGCTCGCCGGCCTCGTCGCGATGCGTCGTCGGCCGCCCGTCGCGCCAGCGGGCATGGCGGACGTGCCAGAGCAGGAAGACCTCCATGCGGCGGACGCTACCGACCGGCGAGCTGGCACGCGGGCCGTAGCGTCGATGGCATGAGGGCGATGGTGGTGACTCTCGTGGTGTTCGTGGCGCTGCTCATCGCGGTGATCGGCTACGTGAGCTGGCGAGACCGGAACCGGCGCTCGTCCCTCGAGGACTCGATGGCGGTACGCAACGACAGGGCCGATCAGGCCCGGCACGAGGCGGAGCGTCACTTCGCGCAGGGTGAGGCGGCGAGACACCGCACTCCGGACGGCACCTGACGGAACCGGTGCGAGCAGGGCCGGCACCCGCCGCTGACGTACGCTGCGCAGGTGACCACGGGCCGGACGGTCGCCGCCGTCTCCGTCGGAGTGATCGTCGCCGTGCTCGCCGGCTGCGGAGCTGTGGTCATCGGCTGCGCCGGCTTCTGGGTCGTCTCCGGTCCGGTGAACTACCGCGGCTGCGGCACCGAGCGCCCCGCCGGCATCACGGCGGCCGAGGTCTCGGGCTCCTACGTGACGGAGGACGGCGGGCGGCTGGAGTTGCGTCCGGGCGGCACCCTCACCGCCAGCGGTCTGGACAACTCCGGCGATGTCGAGTCGCGCCCGTCGTTGTCCGGTCCGGGGACGTGGTCACTTCAACCCGTCGGACAACAAGTTTGGTGACCTCGACGTGTCCTTAACGTCCCCGCCCGGGTACAGCGGTGGCTACAGCACCCACCTCGACATCTCCGGCAGCCGCAGCGATCCCTGGCTGTACTGGTACGTCGGAGATCCCGACAGCTGCGTCCTCTACCGATTCAACCGGTTCTGACCACTACGCCCGCAGCAGCATCCGTAGCAACGAAGGCTGCGCGTCGCCGCCACGGTGGCTGACCGGAGGGTGCCTGCTGCGGCGGGCGGGGGGCGGGTCGCGGTGTCCGATATTCAGTCCCGGGATCGCTCCGGGGACCTACCCGTGCCCGCCCCCCATTGCCGCGCTGTCCCCCGTGAGGGTGCTCTGACCGGCCAACTGCGGCGCACCGTAACAGCCGGCTGCGACATCGCGTTTCGGTCCCTCATCGACGGGCAGCGACGCCTTTATCCTATCGCTAGAATGCTGGCGTGGAGTTGACCGCGAACGAGCTCACCGTGCTGGGCCTGGTCATCGAGCGCCCGCAGCACGGCTACGACCTGGAGCAGGTGATCGAGCAGCGCGGCATTCGCCAGTGGACCGACATCGGGTTCTCCTCGATCTACTACCTGCTCGCCAAGCTGGAGACGCGCGGCCTGCTCCACGTCCCGCACGCTCCCGCCGCCGCGAAGTCCCGCCGCGTCTTCCACGCCACCGCCAGAGGCCGCGAGGTTGCGGCGCGCACCACGCTGACCCTGATCGCTGAGGCACGGCCGGTCCCGCACCCGCTGCTGGTCGGCCTGGCCAACCTGCCACTGCTCTCGCCACGGGAGTACGCGCAGGCGCTGCGCAGCCGGTTGGCGCAGGTCGAAGCCCGCCTCGCAGCGGTCGAGGCAGCGCAGCAGTCACCGGTTCCCCTCCCGCTGGCGGCGCGTGAGGTGTTCTCGTACTCGCTGAGCCTGCTGCACGCAGAGCGGCAGTGGCTCACCACCCGAGCCGAGGTACTCGATGACGAACAAGATTGACTTCAAGAAGACCTTCGACACCTACCGGGCGGTACGAGGCCGGTTCCGGATCGTCGACGTGCCCGACATGCAGTACCTCATGATCGATGGCCGCGGCGATCCCAACACGTCGCCCGCCTTCACCACGGCGGTCGAAGCGCTCTATCCGGTGGCGTACAAGCTGAAGTTCGCCAGCAAGGCGGACCTGGGGCGCGACTACGTCGTTCCGCCCCTGGAAGGTCTGTGGTGGGCCGAGGACATGGATTCCTTCACGGCGGCGCGGGACAAGTCGCGGTGGAACTGGACCCTGCTGCTCATGGTCCCGGACTGGACCGACCAGGCCATGTTCACCACCGCCGTCGCCCAGGCCGGGGCGAAGAACCGGTCAGCGGGTCTCGATGACGTCCGCCTGGAGACCCTGTCCGAGGGGCGGTGCGTGCAGACACTGCACGTCGGCTCCTTCGACGACGAGGCCGGCGTCCTCGCGCAGATGCATCACGAGTTCATCCCCGGACAGGGACTCCGGATGGTCGGCCGTCACCACGAGATCTATCTCAGCGACTTCCGCAGGGTCGCCCCCGACAAGCAGCGCACCATTCTCCGGCAGCCCGTCACCACCGCCGCCGCGGTCGCCGGGTAGTCAGGCGCTGCGTGTGCAACGGGACTGGCAGCCTGGACCTACCATCCTGCGCATGAACGCGTCGCGGGTCCGCCTGCTCAGCTGCCTCGTCATGCCGCTGCTGGCGGCCTGCGGCACCGACTCCTCCGGCGTGGTGACGGCGGCACCGGTGAGTTACCGCTGCTGCGAGGCGCAGGACATCGAAAGGCCGTACCAGCCTGGCCAGACCCTGACTGTGCACTGGACGGTCGAGTCCCCGGACGGGCCGGGCGGAGGCCACCCGCAGGTCGAGTTGACCGCGCGCCTGACGGGTCCGTTCGCCACCGTGAGCGACCTCAAGGCCGCGACAGAAGCCAACCCGAACGCGCCGGGGCCGGTCACCTTCGCGGCTGCACCGGTCCGGCCATCGGGCCTGCCCGACGAACGTCCCGTCAGTTCCGTCGTGATCGGTCCCGACGCCAGGCCGGGTTACTACAACCTGGTCACCTCCGTGGTCGATGGCGGCAACACGGCGAGCGGCGGCGGCAGCATCGTCCGGGTGGTGCCCCGGCCCTGAGCGTCCTGGCTCGCCTCACACTTCAGGCGAACGGGCTGGACCAGCTCTGCCCATGCCTCAGACAGGCGCCCAGGGCGTCGGCTCGGATCTCGACGCCGTCCCCCGGCACCATGCCTTGACCAGGATGTTTCCGTGGTGGGGCGGGCGGGGTTCGAACCCGCGACCGAGGGATTATGAGTGGCCCTCGCGACGGAGACTGCGGCCACTAGCTGCAACTACAGCCACAGTCGAGGCGACTCCATAGCACTACAACCACTTGAACCGCTCTCGCTTCGCACCACAAGCGGCACCACGCGGTCTATGCCGATCAGTCGATCCCGTGAGAACCTGAACGCCTGATGTGATCGCACGACTACCTGCGGCTACCCTCGCTGGAGGCGCGCATGGCGCAGATGTCGCTCTTCGGTTCAAGCGAAGCCGGTCCTGGCCCGAAGCCGGCTGACGACCGCACCGTTCGGCTACAGCTCCTGATCACGGTGAAAGCTGCACCGAACCCCTCAGAGAAGTACGGCGAGACCGTCTGCGTAGCGGGGCTGCGGACGGACGTTTTGAGACCGACGTGGGTGCGCCTCTACCCGATCAACTTCCGGCATCTCGATAGCGACGAGGCGTTCAAGAAGTACGACATCATCTCTGTCGATGCCAAACCGGCGCGGCAGGATCAGCGGCGCGAGAGCTGGAAGCCGATCATGGACAGGATCCAGAAGGAGCGCCATCTCGACGGTTGGAGGTCGCGACAGCCATTGCTTGACCCGGCTGTCGAAGACTCGATGTGTCGCCTCAACCGCGACGCTCAGGAGCGCGCTGACGCGCAGTCGCTGGCACTCGTGCGTCCCAAGGAGGTTCGCGGTCTCAAGGTCACGCCGCACCCTGGCTGGACGGCTGACGAGCAGCGCAAGATCGAAGCTTACGCGAGTCAGCCGGACCTCTTCAGCGGACGTAGTAGGTCCCCGCTTCAGGCGCCCCGCTTCAAGGCGGCGTACCACTACCGCTGCCACGAACGCGGGTGCAACGGACACAAGCAGCACGTCATTGACTGGGAGCTGGTAGCGCTACAACGCCGGCTCGTCGGCTACTCGGATGCTGCACTACAGGAAGCGCTTGAGGCCAAGTTCCTGGGAGAGATGTGCGCGGCAAACCGTGAGGTCGCCTTCTACGTTGGCAACCAGGCCAAGCGCGTTCACGTCTTCAGCGTGCTGGGCGTGTACTGGCCGAAGCGATAGGCATTCGGTCTTCGAGTGCGCGCATCACGACCTGGCGGTGACACCGGCTCTCATCCGCCTCGAAACAGAGCAGCGCCACCAGCTCGCGTTGCGCCGTCTGGGCGAGCACGTCGAGCGCGGCCAAAGATTCAGGGTGGTGCAGCCGAGAGGCGTAAACCGCCCGCGCGGATCGCAACTCCTCAGGGTTGCCACCGAACCCAGGGCGGTTTTCCTTTGGGTTACCAAGCTCCCGCCGGTGCTCGTAAGCGATGCCATGCGCTGCGAGTGCCCCACAGAGGGCCGACTTGCTGAAGCCACGCTTGCGAGAGATCGGAGTCATCCGGACATCGACTAGGCGCGCGACGCCCATGTCTGCGAGACCGGTCACGAACTCATCAATGGAGCGGCCCTCGTAGCCGACACCCAGGATACCGGCCCGGTGACTCACAGCTAAGGTGACGCTCATCGGGACACCCTTTCATGACTCGCCTGCCAAGACCATCGAGACGGCCAAGAAATGTGCCGCCCTGCACAGCTCCGAACGGAAACGACCGGGGAAGGCAACCGGAACGATCGGATGGAGCTGGCTGTGAGGTGCGTGCCGCTACAGGGCGCTCCGCAGCGTCAATGCAGCCGCATCCAGGTCGACGGCGGACCACCGAGTCTGATGGGCTAGTGGCTGTAGCGCCGAGCACCCGACTTAGGGAGCCGATACCGGTAGCGCGTCGGCTTCAAGGATGCCTGAGCTGGCACCCACGACTCCCACACTCGGACCCGACCACCGGACGTCTCAACGGCGCCGTCCGGCAACCGCCGCCAGTCGATGTGGTCTACGACAATGAGATGGGTGTCAGTCGCAGAGGCATGCTCAACCTCATTGAACGTGAGCTCCACGGCGTCAGCATCGCCGGACGACCCCTTGACCTCGATGTGAAGCTCACGCTGCTCAGTCACAGCGAGCACGTCGTAGGACTTCGTGCTGCCCACATCTTTCACGTCGTAGCCGCGGCTGCTGTAGTGCCGCAGTGCCCAGTCGACGGCGTGGCGTTCGATTGCCAATCGAACCACCTCGTCACGTAGGTATCCCGCACCCCGTCGCTTCCGAGCCGCGACCGCGAGCTCGGATGATGCTGGGCGTTGCCTCGGGATTCGACCCTGGTCTACCTGAGGCACCTGCTTCAGCTCCGGAACCGCTGAGATGACGGCCGCAGGCAACTTCACCAAGTAGCCCTGCGCCGCTCGCACGGGACGCTTGTCAGAGAAGGCGAACGGAAAGTAGAGGCTTCCCGGGTGGCGTATCTCTAGCTGCTCCTTGATCCTCCGAAGCTTGCCTTCGGCCTTTCGGAAGGCATCCTGAGTAACAGGGCGCGCCAGGGCCGTGTAGCCAGTGAGGGCGTAGCGCCATGAGGGCTCGGGCCCCGCAAGCGGGCGGGTTCGACCGTAGGTGCCCTGAGACGCCCAAAGGATCTCGTCTTCCTCCGGCCCCTCGGCAGCCGTCGAGTAACCGACGATCCCCGGGGCGCCGAGAAGTGACTTATGCCAGTGAAGGACTACGTCTCCCGGCTGCACTGCGGTGACCAGAGCGTAAGACCAGTACTCGCGCCCGGCGTCGTCAACTTGTGGGGCATGAAGGTCGGCACCGAGATCGGTGCGGTCGGTGATTTCCATCCAGTAGCGCTCGGCCGGATCACTGTGCCACCACTCATTGATCGCCACGGGACATGTCTACCGGACCGGCCGCGCAGACGTCGTCCCCGACCGCGACTGTCCCCGTCATCGCCTAGCAGTGACAGTGGGCGTGCGCTCGGTTTACGGTCGCATACATGACCGAAGAGACGCTCATCGCACTGCTCAACTACGACTGGTTGGTCCGCAACCGCGGACTCGACGCCGTAGCGCTGGATTGGGACTCAAACACCCTGGTCCACGGCGACGGCGGGACAACGATGGAGACCCTGTGCGACCCCGGCTTCACCCCTGCAACTAGCGGCGACTGGGCGCAGCGGTCGGCAGATGCCGCCCAAGAGTCGACACCCTGGGCGGCGCCAGGGGGACCGAGCGGTTACAGCGCTTAGGCGAAGGGGCAGGCGCGGCATTTCAACAAGCGCGTGCGACCGCGAGTGCCGTCTAGCCAAAATCTCGGTGTGCCGGCGCTTGCGGTGGCATAGGCCAATTCGGCTCAGGGGCTCCTAGTGGGCGGATCTACGCGAGCCGGTAGCGGTGGTCGGCGCTCGTTGTAGGAGGGGCTGAACCATCTCCGTCCAGGGCATGAAGGCCGGATGCCTTGGCGTCCTCGGCGTATCCGACGTCGTGAAGCCACGCTGCGGCTACGAGGGTCCCGCCGTCCTGAGGCTCGCACAGTCCCGCAGCAGCCTTGGCCTTAGCCGCTACGGACTGAACGCGGGCCCACCGCCGAGGCAGCGCGACAGCGAGGGCATCACGAGCCAGGCGCTCCGCATCGGTCACTAGGTCCACGTGGTCAGGGTACCGACCGCGAGATCGCGGGTCGCTCTACTGCAGGCGCACAACCTATCCTGGCCAAGGTGAGCACACTCTCCTCCGCGCAGCTACTCAAGTCGTCCCAAGAGTGGGGGCGCCGGGCGTTCGTTTCCTACTTGACGAACGACCGCTCAGCTCTGCTCATTGACGCCGCAGTGTCACTCGAACATCTTTCCAAGGCATACCTCTATGGCCAACACCCAGCGCTACTGATTGACCTCGGCAAGAAGGACTTCGATTCCCTTCTACACCTATGCAGTCTATCCAAGCATGCGCGACGACCACGCATGGCCACAATCAGCGGAACGGAAGCCTTTAATAGGGTCCAAATACTGCTACCTAACATGAAAACCTCGGCAGCATCGATCAAGACCCTAATCGAAGTGCGGGATGGAACGATACATGCCGGCCAACTTCCGCCGGGCGATATCACCTCAACTTTTGCTTCCTTCGTCAGAGCGAGCGCCGAGATATGCGAGGCGCTAGGCATAGATCTTGAAGATCATTGGGCTGAGCACAAAGCACTTGCCGACTCATTGGCTTCGGATTCGATCACCAAAATCGAACAGAGAGTCTCGGAGCTGATAGCCGCGGCTAAGCTCCGCTTCAAGGCCCTGACCGATAGCATTCCCCAGGGCGAACAGGCAGGAATCTTCGAAGCGATGAGGGCAGCAATTGAAGGCGCTCTGCTTGGCGACGAGGTGGAAGAGTCACCCTGCCCTAGCTGTTCGCAGGCCGCATATTGCTCCGGCAAGTACGAGGTTGACTATGACGTCGATGTTGACGTTGATGACGGGATCGCTGTCGCCTACCCGGCAAACACCCTGTTGTTCTACCCCGCCATGTTGACGTGCGGCGTGTGCAAGCTTTTCTTGAAGGACAGGGATGAACTGAAGGCGGCCGGCGTCAACCAGACGTGGGAGATTGACGACCCGGAACTGCTCGGCGAATACATGGACAGAGACCAAGGCCTGATGCCTTCACCGACCGAGGTGTAATCAGCGAATGCATCGAATCGAACGGCGTCTTGGGCGGGGCCAGGACTGAATGTACAAGCGTGAACAGCAGGTCATTGCAATGACCTGCTGTTCACCTTGCGCCAAATGCTGCTCGCCTGGCCAGTTCAGCGCCCGAGCCCTGATGCTCGAGTGTCAGTGAGCTCTAGGAAAGTGTGGAATTCAGGAGACTGAAGAGCCTCTCGAATCGGGCAACCGTGTCGCTCTTGACCTCAGCGAAGAACTCCTCCCGCCGTTGAGTCAACATATGTGCCGGCAGAGCATGATCGAACTTGCCTCGCGCAATCTCGATGCGGCGAAGGATTGGCTCCTTGGTCTGGGGCAAGTCATCGGTCTTGATTCGAGCATCAAAAGCCCAGTTGTAAAGCCTAAGATAGTCTTCAGCTTCGAACAAATCTTCGATGTCCGCGTTGGCCGGAAGATCTTGGCTTGCCTGAGCGCACGTCACAATTGCGCTTTCTGCGACACCATTGCTGCGGGCCGCCGCTTTCACACGCTCCACCTTGCTGCTCGTCCTAGCCCCATCGATGAGCGCAGACACCTTCAGCCGGCGCCCCAGGAGGGCAACGAACGCTGGCATATTGTCGGCTCCCCCAACTGGAATCATGGCAAGGCGTGGATCGAGGCCAGCCTTGCCCTGAAGTTCGAGGTGCTCAGTAAACCGCTGGAGATAGACGAAGTCACTGCTACCTTCAAGCGCGAGATGATGCCCCGCGCCCAAGAATAGGTGCTGGCTGATGGAGTAACCGAGTGCCGACTCTACCGGCAGCACAGTTTCCCGATCAGCCGACAAGTCGATCCGGCCGATCTTCACACCCTGGTTGGGATCCCTGCGGGTCGCACGGTCATGTACCGCTCTGAGCTTCTCGTAGCGACCCGGGTCAACCATGAATTGAGAATGGGTGGTATACAGCGTCTGCTTCGACGCCCCCAGTTCCTCGAAGACGAACCGCACAAAGTCCTTCTGAGCATCGCCATGCAGGCTCGTGCCCGGCTCGTCGAGCAGGACGATGATGGGCTCCTCTGACGATTGGTACTCGCTGAAAGCAGCAAAAAAGGAGAAGAACCATTGGAAGCCTGTCGACCTGGTCGAGAAATTCGTCTCAACGCCGCCGTGCCGACCGTCACGAATTTCAATTTTCAAAAATCTGTGCGTGGTTTGACCGCCGTTCGGATGGTTCCTAACGGCAACGTTGTCAGTGTCGAACACCACTTCCAGGTCGGGATTCTGTTTCCAGTATTCAAACACACGACTGCTTAATTCGGCACTCGCGGCCTGAAGCTCCGCCTTTCGACTGTCATAGTCCGCATCCATGAAGTCCGCCGGCTCCTCGCCGGCATGCGCCAACAGCGCTACAACAGTCCTCTCGGCCTCTGTGAGCTCCTCCTTATCCTCAACCTTCGCAGCGAGTTCCGTGAGATTTGCCTCACCCGGCAAGATATTGTATGACGAAAAATAGAAGAACTTGGGCAGCCGGGCAGCCAGAGCATTGGCAGCCTCTTGACCAATCACCGTGATGCCCCGCAGATAGTCCAGAGACCCGATCGCCGTGGCGAACGCAGTGAGAGCTTTGGCTCGCAACGGCGATTCTTCTTTAACTTCCTTAGAAAGTTCTTTCGCGCGAGACTTGATCTTAGAAATCGAAGTGCCTTCGAGGAGTTCGGGAAGATCCTCCTCTGCGACCGAACTCTCGTTGGCTGCCGCGCGTACCAACTTGTCGAGATCGCACCTCAACCAAATCACGAGCCCGTTTGCATAGGTGCGGGCAGCGAAGCAAACGGTACCCTCAGGCGGAGCCGCTGGGAGAAGGTCGGAAATCTCGGTGAGATCTGCCTCTTCTAGCTCAAACTCTGCGACGATCGGACGAAGCTCACTCAAGTCTTCCTGGCGTCGATCACGCGCTAGCCGCCAGCGCGGATACTCCGTGGTAACGTCGAACTGGCGCCCGACTCCGTTGGCAGGGTTCAGGCGATGCATCGCCTTCAAGACCGTCGTTTTCCCGGCCTCATTCTTGCCCACGAGCCCGGTCACGTCGTCTTCGATCTCGATGCGTTGGGCATCAACGATGTTCTTGAACTTCTGCACGGTTACTGCCCGCAGTCTCAACCTACGCCCCCTCAAGCACATCCGGATCACGACCGCCTATAGCCCGGCTAAATCCTGAACCTTTGCCCGCTCCTACTGATCTATACGCTGGTCGGGCTGACTGTACGCCGGCAGGAGTCCCAGCACGACCCCGCGACATCGCTGCTCGCTAACAGAATCCAGCCGATTCGCGCCCTTCCCCGGGCACCATAGCGTTGTGGACCGACAGTCCCTGTCCATCAGGCTTTCCGACGTCAGCGCGGTCGGCTTGGCATGCGGGCCGCAAGGGTAGTTGCAGCCCGTTGGTCCGACTCGGACAGCCAGGCGGCGTACACCCGCAGGGTGGTTGCGCCTCCCCCGCCGTGGCCGAGTCGGCCAGCAACGGTCCGAACGTCGACACCTGCTGCGATTAGCTCCGTGGCCGAGTGGTGCCGAAGGGCGTGAAGGTTCGTTGCGATGCCGAGTCGCGCCGCCATCCGGCTAAATCGCTGGGTGGCCGTGTCCGGCGTCAACGGCGTATCGCCGTCAGGATCCGGCGAGAATACGTAGCCGTCACCCCGCAGCGACAACGCGAGGGCCGACGCGCGATCCTCGGAGCGCGCAAGCTGGTCGCGCAGGACCTCTACCGTCTCCGCGTCCAGGGCCACGCGCCGCTGCTGGTGCGTCTTGGTGTCCTTTTCCCGCAGTTTCCCCGCGTCGTCCACGTAGAGAGCGCTCCGCAACGTCAGCACGGCGGCGTCTAGGTCGACGGCGGACCACCGCAGAGCGCAAAGCTCACTCCGTCGCGCCCCCGTCGTCATGGCCAGCCACACGAACGCACCCCAGTCAGGCTCCTTCCACGCCTGAGTGACCAGTAGGGCCGCTTCCGGCGCCGTTGGCGGGTGCGGGTTGGGCTGAGGCATCCCGGGCTTCTCCGCCTGATCGGCCGGGTTGACGGCGATCCAGCGCCACCGAACGGCGCGGTTCAGCGCGCCGGACAGGATCCAGTGGATCTGCCGGATCGATGCTGGGGCGAGCGGCTTGCACTCGTGCGGCCGGCACTTGTCGGTGCAGTCATGCGGCCCCGCCTTCCGGTGCTCGATGGCCTTTCGGGCGCCTCCACAGTGATCCCGGCACTTCCGCAGCACGGCGTAGAAGGATTCCAGCGTCTCAGCGTCCAGCCGGCCCACCGGCAGCTTGCCGAGCAACGGCCGTACGTGCTTGTTCAGCTTCTTGACGTACCCCTGCCGGGTCGACGTCTCCACGTCGAGCACTTCAAGCCACCGGTCAAGCAGCTGGTCGACGGTGGCACGGGTGCGCGGGTTGCGCCGGTCGTCCACCTGGGCGAGGAACCGCGTACGCGCCTTCTCGGCTTCCTTGCGGGCGGTCGGGCCGGCCGGGATGGTCTCGGTCAGGTAGTGGCGCTTCTTCGTGATGGGGTCGATGCCCGCGTAGACCTTCACCCTGAGTGAGCCGCTCGGCAGTTCCTCGATCTCGCCTCGTTGGCGCTTCGCGCGCCCGTTCGCCGTCGCCATGGGGCCGACCGTAGCGCGCTCGCGCCACGAGTAGCACCACGGGAAGATCCGGGATCTAGCATTTGCGCTGGTGGGGCGGGCGGGGTTCGAACCCGCGACCGAGGGATTATGAGTCCCCTGCTCTAACCCGCTGAGCTACCGCCCCGCTACCGCGCCGGATCGTAACCCGCTCAACGGATCACCGGCCATCACCCGACGGGCCAGCATCAAGATCCGACCGGCACGATGGGCAACGCGAGGATAACAGCGCGCAGCGGACCCAACGGCCGCGCAGGCAGAGGCCGGATGGGTGCGGCGCTCAGCCGTCGCCCCGCAGCTCCGCGAGCACCGCACCAGCCGCCCGCCACCCGCTGGCGAGAGCCCCCTGGATGGACGGGCTGTCCCGGTGGTCGCCCGCCACGAAGAGCCCGTCGCCGAGCGTGACCGGCTTGCGCAGCCGGCCCTGTGGCGGCGGCGCGGCGGGAAGCGCGTCCGGGACCGACACGGTGGCGAGGTGTGTCCAGTCGGCGGTGGGGCGCCCGTAGAGGCGGTCCAGCTCGCGGCGGATCAGCGGCTCGGGCGGGGCCTGCGGGCCGACCACCGAGGTGGCCACGAGGTGCTTCCCGGCCGGCGCGTAGGTGGGTGCCGCGTTGCTGAGCACCACCGTGTTGGCGACCAGTTCCCGCCGATCCCCGTCGAGCAGCAGGATCGGCTCGGCCAGCGGCGGGGTGTCGGTGCTGTGGTAGTAGGTCGTGTAGCTGTGCATGCGTACCCGCTGGAGCCGGGGCAGCAGCGTGGCCGCCGCGGGCGGGTCGGCGGCGACCACGACGGCGCGGCAGGCGATCTCGCCGGCCGGGGTGCGGACCCGGCCGGGCGCGATCTCGGTGACCGGGGTGTCCAGGTCGATCAGTTCGGCGGGCAGCGGGGCGGCGACGGCCGCGGGCAGCGCGGCCATCCCGCGGGCGGGCAGCCCGATCCGGCCGCGGGCGAACGCGCGCAGGATGACGGCCAGCACGTGGCTGGAGGTGGCCAGCTCGCGGTCGAGCAGCACCCCGGAGAGGAACGGCCGGAGCACTTCCTCGACGAACGCCGGGGAGAGCCCGGCGCGGCGCAGCGCCTCCTCGGCGGTGGTCTCGGGCGCGTTGAGCAGCCGGCCCACCGGCAGGGTGGCGCAGCCGCCGGCGAGCGCGGCGAAGCGCAGCCGGTCGACCAGCGAGCCGACGCCGGCGGCCAGCGTGCCGGGCGCACCGGCGGGGTCGCGCAGCGGGTTGACCAGGCGTTCCAGCCGGCCGCCGCGGCGGACCAGCACCCCGGCCGTGAACCAGCCGAGGTCGAGGGCGCGGAGGTCGACCAGGCCGCCGAGCCTCGGGTACGCCGTGTTGAGCACCTGGAAGCCCCGGTCCAGCAGGTAGCCGTCGACCTCGTCGGTGGCGACCCGGCCACCGAGCCGGTCGGCGGCCTCGATCAGCCGCCAGGGCACGCCGGCCCGGTGCAGCCGGCGGGCGGCGGCGAGGCCGGCCAGGCCGCCACCGACGACGACCACGTCGGTGTCAGCGGGCATGCTCCACCTCCGCCCCGGCCCGGTCGCCGTTCCGGTTGTTCCGCGACAGCCCGCCGGGCCACCAGATTTTCGGCCCGATGTCGTACGCGAGCGCGGGCACCAGCAGCGAGCGGACCACGATGGTGTCGAGCAGCACCCCGGCGGCGACGGCCACGCCCAGCTCGACGAGCACCACGAGCGGCAGCACGGCGAGCGCGGAGAAGGTGGCGGCGAGCACGATGCCGGCGGAGGTGATCACGCCGCCGGTGACGGCCAGGCCGGTGAGGACCCCGGCCCGGGTGCCGCGCCGCACCGACTCCTCGCGGACCCGGCTCATCAGGAAGATGTTGTAGTCGATGCCGAGCGCCACCAGGAAGACGAACGCGAACAGCGGGAACGACTGGTCGACCCCGGGGAAGTCGAGGATGTGCCGGAAGATCAGGGCGCAGAGGCCGAGCGTCGCCAGGAACGACAGCACCACGGTGGCGATGAGCAGCACCGGCGCGAGCAGCGCCCGCAGCAGCACCGCCAGGATGACGGCGATGACCAGCAGCACCACCGGGATGATGACGTTGCGATCCCGGGTGGAGGCGTCGGCGGTGTCCACGTTGATGGCCGTGAAGCCGCCGACCACGGCGTCCGCGCCGGGCACCCGGTGCACCGCCACGCGCAGCTCGCGGATGGTCCGCTCGGCGCCGTTGCTGTCCGGGGGGTCGGCGAGGGTGGCCTGCAACTGCACCCGCCCGTCGACCACCTCGGGCGACCCGGTCCCTCCCGGACGGCTGAACGGCCGGACCGAGGACACCCCCGGCACGCCCTGCGCCACCCGGGCGACCTGCTCGGCGGTGCCCTGGCTCGTGAAGATGGTGGCCGGGCTGCCGGTGCCGGCCGGGTAGTGGCGGGCGATCACATCCTGCCCGGCCACCGAGTCGGTGCTCTTCGTGAACAGGTCGGACTGGCCGAGGGTGGTGGCGCCGAGCTGGGTCACCCCGAGGGCGAGCGCGGCCAGGACCACCGCGGTGACGATCCAGACGGTACGGGCGCGGCGCGCCACGAAGCCCGCGATCCGCCCCCAGATGCCGTGCTCGGTGCGCGGGTCGGCCTGGTCGAACCGGGGTCGCCGCGGCCAGAACGCCCAGCGTCCGCCGAGGAGCAGCAGGGCGGGGAGGAAGGTCAGCATCACGAGCAGGGTGGCGGCGATGCCGACGGCGCTCACCGGGCCGAGCGCGCGGTTGGAGTTGAGGCTGGACAGCAACAGGCAGAGCAGGCTCACGATGACGGTGGCGCCGGACGCGATGATCGCCGGGGCGGCGCCCCGCCAGGCCGCGCGCATGGCGTCCCAGGGCCGCTCGTGCCGGTGCAGTTCCTCCCGGTAGCGGGCGATGAGCAGCAGCGCGTAGTCGGTGCCGGCGCCGAAGACGAGGACGGTGAGGATGCCCTGGGCCTGGCCGTTGAGCTTGATGACGTCGTTCTTCGCGAGGACGTAGACGAAGAGCGAGGCCAGCGAGTACGACATCCCGGCGGCGAGCAGCGGGAAGACCCAGAGCACCGGGCTGCGGTAGACGATCAGCAGGATGACGAGCACCACGACGAGGGTGACCAGCAGCAGCGGCCCGTCGATGGCGGTGAACACCTCGATCAGGTCGGCGAGGAGGCCGGCGGGGCCGGCCACGTCCACGGTCAGGCCGTCCCGGTCGCTGCCGGTGATCTCCCGCAGCCGGTCGACCACCGCGCCGATCTGTTCGCCCTCGGCGGCGTCGATCGGGACGACCACCTGCACGGCCTGCCGGTCCTGGCTGACGATCGGCGGCGGCAGGGGGCCGACGACGCCCGGCAACTCGGCGAAGCGGGCCGCGTCGGCTTGGACCCGCTGCTGGTCGGCGGGGGTGATGCCGGAGGTGCGCTCATAGACGACGAGCGCCGGGGTGGTCTCCCGGTCCACGAAGCCGGCGGCGAGGTCCTGCGCACGGGTGGCCTCGGCGTCGGCGGGCAGGAAGGCGGCGTTGTCGTTGGTGGCGACGTCGCCGAGCTTTCCCGAGTAGGGCCCGGCGAGGCCGCCGACCACCAGCCAGCCCAGCACCACGACGACCGCGATCAGCGTCGCGGTCCAGCGGCTCCGCCCTCCGGCCATCGCCCCACCCTCGAAATCGACGCGGAAATCGACGCAGCGCGAGTCTAGGCCGACATCGCCCATCCTGCCGGGCGAACCAGCACCGCCGGGCGGAAACCTCGCGTACGGAGGCGCTGATCATGAGGTTGGCGGCACTGGAAAGGGGCGTTCCGCGCCGCTAACCTCATGATCAGCGGGGCGCGAGGGGCGTACGCGGAAACGCCCGCCGGCTGGGCCGGCGGGCGTCGTGTGGAGTGAAGCTCCCCCGTTTGGACTCGAACCAAAAACCTGCCGGTTAACAGCCGGCTGCTCTGCCAATTGAGCTACGGGGGACCGTAGATCGCGCGGTTGCGGATCTCTCCGCGCCGTGCGACGGGGACAAGAGTACAGGACATCGGGGGGTGCTGCGCCAGGGGGTTAGGAGGACTTCCCCCGACCGCCGACCGCAACAGAATACCGGACAAATCGCCATCTCGGCACAGGGAGGCATGAGCGGAGAGCAGGATGGGTAGTTAGCCGCCGACAGAGAACGAAGGCGCGAGAAGGTCGCTCCCCGCCGGGTCCCCCCGGTCGGGATCGGCGGCGCGTCAGGTACGGAAGGAGCCGCCATGCGCGGAAAGATCATGTTTCTTGGCGGGCTGGCTGCGGGATTCGTCCTGGGCGCCCGTGCCGGCCGGGAGAAGTACGAGGAGCTGGTGGTCCGGGGCCGCAAGGTGCTCGACCACCCGACCGTCCAGGAGGCGGCGGGCGTCGCGCAGGCTCAGGCGACCCGGCTCTACTCGGAGGGCAAGGACAAGCTGGGGCAGACCAAGCTCGGCGAGAAGCTGGGCACCGGTAACGGCAACGGCAGCAAGCAGGGGCTGACCGACGCCGACAAGCCGTTCGCCGGCACGCCGGCCGCCGTCGGCGCCAAGTCCGGCTCGACCGGCACGGGCTCGACCAGCTCGACCAGCTCGTCCACCAAGTCGTCCGGCACGAGCACCAACCTCTGACGCCACCCGAGAGCGGGCCGGTCGCCGTCAGGCAACCGGCCCGCTCTCGTCTGTCCGAAGGAGACCGCCTCCCACTTTCGCTCATCCTGAACAAAAGTCGTGGGGATTAATCGAAAACTTTTGGCGTCAACCTCTTCTCTTTGGTCTCGGGCGCAAATATCGTCTCGCGTAGAACCTGGCCAGGCTCTCGTCACCTTCCAGCGACCTCCTCAGCCTCGTCCCGACGCTGAGGCGGACCCGCCCGACAAGAGCGAGGTTCGATGCGCAGAAGACCGTTCGGCCGCAGGGCCGCCATCCATCTCAGCGTGCTCTCTCTCGTCGCCGCGACGCTCGTCGCGACGGCGGAGCGGGCCCCGACTCCGGCGCAGGCCGCGCCGGTGCTCACCGCCCCCGCACCCGCCAGCAACGGCATCCAGTACAAGGTCCTCGTCTTCACCCGGTCGGCCGGCGGCAGCAACGCCGCCACGGCGGCCGGCGTGCAGGCCGTCCAGCAACTCGGCCGGGAGCGCCGCTTCACCGTCGAGGTCACCAACGACCCGCGCAAGTTCGACGAGCCCCACCTGAAGCAGTTCCGTGCCGTGGTGTTCCTGAACACCGTCGGCGACGTCCTCGACGACGCCCAGCAGGCCGCCTTCGAGGCGTACTACCGCGACGGCGGCGGCTTCGTGGGCGTCCACTCCGCCATCGAGGCCGAGCCGGACTGGTCGTTCCTCACCAACGTGCTCGGCACCCGGGCCACCGGCGCGCCGACGGCCGCGAGCCGGGCCACGGTCACCGTCGCCGACCGGGTCCACCCGGCGTCGGAGACGTTGCCGCAGCGCTGGTCCACCACCGACCGGTGGTACAACTTCGTGGCCAACGTCCGAGGAGTCTCGCACGTGCTGGCCACGGTGGACGAGAAGACGTACGCCGGCGGCAGCATGGGCTTCGACCACCCGGTCACCTGGTGCAAGGACTACCAGGGCGGCCGCTCGTTCTACACCGGACTCGGCGCCACCCCGGCGAGCTACGACAGCGCCGACCTGCGGGCCCACCTCGGCGGGGCGATCCAGTGGGCGGCCGGCGTCACCGACGGCGACTGCGGCGCGACCGTGCTCGCCAACTACCAGATGACGGTGGTCGGGGCGCAGCCCAACGTCAACGAGCCGATCGGCTTCGACGTCCTCCCCGACGGCCGGGTCATCCAGACCGACCGGCGCGGCGGTGTCCGGCTGCACAACCCGGAGACGAACCAGACCACCGTGCTGGCCCAGATCCCGGTCTACACCAACAGCGAGGACGGGATGTACGGCCCGGCGGTGGACCACGACTTCGCCACCAACAAGTGGGTCTACCTCTACTACGCGCCCCCGCTGAACACCCCCGCGGGCAGCGCGCCGACCACCAGCACCGACCCGGCCGCCTGGGACCAGTGGAAGGGTTACTTCCAGCTGTCCCGGTTCAAGTTCGTCGACGGGGAGACGCCGTCGCTGGACGTGAGCACCGAGCAGAAGATCCTCCAGGTGCCCGTGGACCGGGGCGCCTGCTGCCACGTGGCCGGCGACATCACGTTCGACTCGAAGAACAACCTCTGGCTGGTCACCGGGGACGACACCCCGGCCGGCGGCGGCGGGTCGGGTGGCTTCTCGCCGCACAACGACTCGGTGAGCGCCACCGGCGTCTACCAGGCCCCGTTCGTCGACGCCCGGCGCAGCGCGGCCAACACCAACGACCTGCGCGGCAAGATCCTGCGGATCACGGTCGGCGCGGACGGGTCGTACACGGTCCCGGAGGGCAACCTGTTCCCGGCCGGCACCGAGAAGACCCGCCCGGAGATCTACGCCATGGGCTTCCGGAACCCGTTCCGGATCACCCTGGACAAGAACGACGTCGCCTACATCACGGACTACTCGCCGGACTCATCGGTCGCCCAGGTGGGCCGCGGTCCCGCCGGCACCGGCCGGATGATGGTGGTGGACAAGCCGGCGAACTACGGCTGGCCGATGTGCGTGCAGCCGAACCTGCCGTACATCGAGATGAACTGGACCACCAACCCGATCTCCCCGGTGGCCCCGTTCGACTGCGCGGCGCCGAGGAACACCTCGCGGCACAACACCGGTCTCACCGACCTGCCGCGGGTCGAGAGGTCCGAGCTGTGGTACTCGTTCCAGGCCCCGACGCCCTGCCCGGAGTCGTACCTGTCGACTCCGACGCAGACCTGCCCGGTGCTCTTCCCGGAGCTGGGCACGGGCGGCGTCGGCCCCCACGGAGCGGCGAAGTACGACTTCGACCCGGAGCTGAGGTCGGAGACGAAGTTCCCCGAGTACTACGACGGCGCGATCTTCTTCGGTGAGTTCACCCGGGACACCCTCAAGGAGATCCGGCTGGACGACCAGGGCGACATCCTGAAGATCAACAATGTGTTGAACTGCGGGCAGGCGCCCACCACGCCGGCGAAGCCGTTCCTCTGCGACAACCCCATGGACATGCGCTGGGGGGCGGACGGCAACTTCTACCTGCTGACGTACGGAGACGGCTTCTTCAACATCAACCCGGACGCGGCGATGCTCAAGTTCAGCTACGTCAAGGGCCTGCGGGCGCCGACGGCCGTGCTGAACGCGACGCCCACCAACGGCCGGGCGCCACTGACCGTCGCCTTCTCCAGTGACGGCTCGGCGGACCCGGACCCGGCGGACTCCATCTCGTTCGCCTGGGACTTCGACGGCAACGGCACCACCGACTCGATCGACCCGAACCCGTCGTTCACCTACACCGCCAACGGCGTCTACACCGCCCGGCTCACGGTGACCGACTCCAGCGGCAAGAGCGCGTCGGCGAACACCACCATCACCGTCGGCAACACGGCGCCGACCGTCACGGTCAACACCCCGCTGGAGGGCGGCTTCTTCAGCTGGGGCGACGACATCCCGTGGACGGTGACCGTCACCGACCCGGAGGACGGGCCGGTCGACTGCAGCAAGGTCGAGGTGACCTTCGTGCTCGGCCACGACAGCCACGGGCACGGCGAGGCCAACCAGTTCGGCTGCTCCGGGGTGCTGCCCACGGACGCCGACGACGCCTCGCACGGCGGCTACATCTACGGCGTGGTCAGCGCGTCGTACACCGACGGGGGCGCCAACGGCCAGCCGGCGCTGACCACGGTGGACCAGCAGATCGTCCAGGCCAAGCGGCAGGAGGTCGAGTTCGCCACCGAGGAGTCCGGCACCACGGTCGGCACCACCAGCGACACCGGGGGCGGGCAGCAACGCGGCAGCCTCGACCCGGGCGACTGGATCGCGGTCAACAACACCGTGAACCTGCGGAACATGCAGTCGGTGACGCTGCGCACCTCCGGGGGCAGCGCCGCCACCGCCGGGCAGCCCCGGTTCGGCGTCCAGTTCCGGCTGGACTCCCCCACCGGTCCGCTGCTGGCCACCGCCACGGTCAACGCGACCTCCGGCAACAACGCCTTCGCCAGCACCACCGTGCCGATCACCGACCCGGGCGGGACGCACAAGCTCTACCTGGTCCTGACCACGGTCCCCGGCGGTCCGGCCGGCGGCTTCGGCAACCTCAACTGGGTCGAGTTCGCCGGCCCGGGCATCGGCGTCACACCGTGACGCACCGGGTGGGGCCGCCGCCCGGCGGCCCCACCCCACGCTCCTCCGTCCACACCAACCAGCACCGTCAGAAAGGCAGTGGGACATGAACGACACATCGCACGGGATGAGCCGGCGCCGGGTCCTCGGCACCATCGCCGGGGCGGCGGGCGCCGTCGCCGTCGGCGCCGGGCTCGGCCCGTCGGCCGCCTTCGCCGGTAACGGGGTGCTCGTCCCGACCGGCAAGCGCGGGATCATCCTCTACAGCGTCCGCGACCGGATCAGCGCGGCCCCGGACGCCACCGGCGTGCCGTACGGGTTCGAGCGGGTGCTCGGCCGCCTCGCCGAGATCGGCTACAAGGAGGTCGAGTTCGCCGGGTACACCCAGCACACCTCGATCCTCGGCCGGCAGATCACCCCGGAGGAGATCCGCAAGATCCTCGACGACAACGGGCTGCGCGCCAACGGCTCGCACGCCTCCGTCCCGAGCACGGTCAACCCGACCACCATCGCCCAGTTCGAGCAGACCCTCGACACCGCCGAGATCCTCGGCATGACGCACATCGGCACCGGCAGCGACCCGACCGGCAGCAACTACAAGGCCGACTGGGACGCCGCCGTCGACCGGTGGAACACCTTCGGTGAGATGGCCGCCGCACGGGGCCTGAAGCTCTACACGCACAACCACGACGCCGCGTACGACTTCCTGCGCGACAGCGGCCCGCTCGACGCGCAGGGCCGGCCGACCCGGTCCTCGGGTGTGCGCAAGCTGGAGTACTTCATCGCGCGGACCAACCCGGAGTGGGTCTGGTTCGAGATGGACATCTACTGGGCGCACGTGGCCCAGCACCGGTTCCGCAGCTACACCGACCCGGACGGGGTGACCCAGACCAGCATCTTCGACCCGCTGGCCGTGGTCGCCGCGCAGACCATCCGGTTCCCGCTGTTCCACGCCAAGGACGGCACCTACGACCCGGCCAGCGCGGCCGGCTACTCGATGGTGCCGCTCGGCGAGGGCGACATCGACTACGGCACCTTCTTCGCGAACATGGGCGCGAAGGGTTACCACAACCCGATGTGGGAGCAGGACAACGCACCGGGCGGCGCCGCCGACCCGGGCCGGTCGCTGCGCTACGCGGAGGTCAGCTACCAGCACATGTCGGGTCTGCGGGGCTGACGGACTCGACACCGGATCACAGGGGGGCCGCACCGGGAGACCGGGGCGGCCCCCCTCGCGTCACATGGCGGTGACACCGGTGTGGCACATTCGGGGGGAGGTGATCGTGATGACGATGGTCGGACCGGAGACCGCGGACCAGGCGCGCCTGCTGCGCCTGCTGCGCGACGACGGCCCGCGCTCGCGGGTCGAACTGGCCGACGCCCTGGGCCTGCCCCGGGCCCGGTTCACCGCGGAGGCGGACCGGCTGGCCGCGCAGGGGCTGGTGGAGACCGCCGGGCCGGCGGCGTCCCGCGGTGGCCGGCGCTCCTCCCTGCTGCGGGTCGGCCGGCAGGTGCGCTTCGGCGCAGTGCGGGTCGGCGACGGGCGGCTGGCCGTCGCGCTCACCGACGGCGAGCTGACCCTGCTCGCCCGGCACGACGAACCGGTCGACGTGCGGCTCGGCCCGGAGGCGGTGGTCGGCCGGGCGGTCGAACTGCTCGGCAAGCTGCGGGCCGAGGCCGGGCTGGCCCGGCTGGCCGGCGTCGGGGTGGCGCTCCCCGCGCCCGTCGCGGTCCGCGAGGGCGCCCCGGTCTCGCCGCCCGCCCTGCCCGGCTGGCACCAGTTCCCGGTACGCGACACGATCGTCGCCGAGCTGGGCTGCCCCGTGCAGGTCGACAACGACGCCAACGTGATGGCCCTGGGCGAGCGGCACGCCGGCACGGGACGGCCGTTCGACGACTTCCTCTACGTGAAGCTGGGCGGCACCGTGGGCTGCGGGCTGGTGCTCGGCGGGGCCCTGTACCGGGGCGCGGCCAGCGGCGCCGGGGACATCGGGCACCTCCAGCTCACCGAGGACGGGCCGCTCTGCGGCTGCGGCAACACCGGCTGCGTCGAGGCGTACTGCGGGGACGCCGCCCTGGTGCGGGAGGCCGTGACGGCCGCGCGGGCCGGGCGCTCGGCGGCGCTCGCCGACCGGCTGGCCGCCGAGGGCGCCCTCACGGTGGCCGACGTGGCCGCCGCGGCGACCGCCGGGGACCCGGCCGCGCAGACGCTGGTCCGCGACGCCGCCCGCCGGCTCGGGCAGGTGCTGGTCGGCCTGGTCAGCTTCGTGAACCCGGCCATCGTGATCATCGGCGGCGCGGCGCCGGGCATCGGGCCGGTCCTGCTCGCCGAGATCCGGGGCGTCGTCTACCGGCGCTCCACCCCGCTGGCCACCGGCAGCATGCCCATCGTGCTCTCCGACCTCGACGACCGGGCCGGCCTGATCGGCGCGGCCCGCCTGGTGAGCGACCAGGTCTTCGCCGCCCGCTGAGGGCCGCCGCCGGGACCGGCCGCACCGGCCCCGGCGGCCCGGGCTCAATCCCGGCTGCTGAACGCCGCGTCGAAGGCGGCGGACGGGGCGTCGAAGGCGAGCCGGCGGACGAACTGGAGCGCCTCGGGGGCGCCGACCAGGCGGTCCATCCCGGCGTCCTCCCACTCGATCGAGATCGGGCCGGTGTAGCCGATCGCGTTCAACGCGCGGAAGCAGTCCTCCCACGGCACGTCACCGTGGCCCGTGGAGACGAAGTCCCAGCCCCGCCGCAGGTCCGCCCACGGCAGGTGGGAGGAGAGCCGGCCGCGCCGCCCGTCGCCGGTGCGCACCTTCGCGTCCTTGCAGTCGACGTGGTAGATCCGGTCGGCGAAGTCGAAGATGAAGTTGACCGGGTCCAGCTCCTGCCAGACGAAGTGCGACGGGTCCCAGTTCAGCCCGAACGCCGGCCGGTTGCCGATCGCCTCCAGGGCCCGCTTGGTGGTCCAGTAGTCGTAGGCGATCTCGCTGGGGTGCACCTCGTGGGCGAAGCGCACACCCACCTCGTCGAAGACGTCCAGGATCGGGTTCCACCGGTCGGCGAAGTCCTGGTAACCACGTTCGATCATGGCTGGCGGGACCGGCGGGAACATCGCCAGGGTGTGCCAGATCGACGAGCCGGTGAAGCCGACCACGGTCTTCACCCCGAGCTTCGCGGCCGCCCGGGCGGTGTCCTTCATCTCCTCGGCGGCGCGGCGGCGTACGCCCTCCGGCTCGCCGTCGCCCCAGATCCGGGCGGGAAGGATGTCCTGGTGCCGCTCGTCGATCGGGTGGTCGCAGACCGCCTGCCCCACGAGGTGGTTGGAGATGGCGAAGACCTGGAGGTTGTGCTTGGCGAGGGTGGCCCGCTTGCGGTCCACGTACGACTCGTCGGCGAGCGCCTTGTCGACCTCGAAGTGGTCGCCCCAGCAGGCGATCTCCAGGCCGTCGTAGCCCCACTCGGCGGCGAGCCGGCAGACCTCGTCGAACGGAAGATCGGCCCACTGGCCGGTGAAGAGCGTGATGGGTCGCGCCATTTGTCCTTCTCCCCTGTCGTGATCGGGGGATTCCGTAGCGGACCGGGGCGAGGGCGACCGGGTGCGGGCGACCCCGGCGGGCACCGGTGGACGCGGTCGCGTCTGGGGCCGACGGGTTGCGCCTCCCGCCGGGTCACCGGCCACCTCGCGGTCGCCGCCCTCACTCTAGGTCGGCCGGGCCCGGCACGGAAGGCCCGCGACCGTCAGGCCGGCACGGAAGGCCCGGGACCCTCAGGCCGGCACGGAAGGTCCGCGACCGTCAGGCCGGCTCCGCCTCGTCCTCCGGGGCCGGCAGCTCGGCGCGGACCACCCAGCCGCCCTCGGGGCGCGGCCCGGCGTGCAAGGCGCCGCCGGCCGACTCGGCCCGCGCCCGCAGGCCGGCGACCGGGATGGCGGCCCCGTCGCCGCGTACCTCGACGGTGAGGCCGGCCGGGTCGTAGCGCAGCCGGACCGCGACGGCCGCGTCCGGCGCGTGGCGGCGGGCGTCGGTCAGCGCCTCCTGGATGATCCGGTACGCGGCCACGTCGACCGCGGGCGGCAGCGGGCGGGGCTGGCCGCCCACCCGCCAGCGCACCGGACGGCCGGCGAATTCGTCGATGAGCGCGTCCAGCCGGGTGAGGCTGGGTGCGGGCCCGGTGGCCGGCGACCGGTCGCGGCGCAGGACGGCGCGCAGCATCTCACCGACGCTCGGGCGCGCCCGGGCGACCCGACGCCACCGCTCCAGGCGTCCCACAAGGTCACCGTACGGCAGCACCCCGGCGGCGGACCGGGCGGATCCCGCAGGTCGCCCGGCCCGCCGCCGGCTCGCCGGTCAGGGCAGGATCCACCGCTGGTTCGCCGCGCCGGTGCAGGTCCAGAGGTGTACGGGGGTGCCGTCGGCGGAGTTGTTGCCGGACACGTCCAGGCACTTGCCGGACTGCGGGTTGCGCAGGGTGCCGTCGGACTGCGCCGACCAGTTCTGCGCCCCGGTGCCGTTGCACGTCCACAGCTGGATCTTCGTGCCGTCCGCCGAGCCGCCGCCGGAGACGTCCAGGCACTTGCCCAGCGCCCGCACCGTCGCGCCGGGCGTCACCGTCCAGGTCTGCGCGCTGCTGCCGTTGCAGGTCCAGAGCTGGATCTGCGTGCCGTCCGCGGTCGCGGCGTTGCGCACGTCGAGGCACTTGCCGGCCAGGCCCCGGACCGGGCCGGTCCCGCTGCCGCCGCCCCGGACCAGGGTGAAGTCGTCGACGTCGAACAGGCCGGAGCCGGTGCCCGCGAAGGTCAGCCACACCGTCTGGCTGCCGGTCGGCACGCCGGCCAGCGTGGTGCCGACGTCGGCGAAGGTGGTCCAGCCGCCGGTGTTCGGCACCGCCACCTGGCCGAGCACCGGGCCCGTCGGGGAGCCGGTGCGCAGCTGGAGGGTGCCGCCGGGGCCGCCGGAGACGACCCGGGCCCGCAGCGCGGTCACCCCGGTCAGGTCGAGCCCCTGGTACGCGGCCCAGTCGCCCGGGTCGACGTACCCCAGGGTCTGCCCCCCGTTGGCGCCCGCCTTGGTGAACGCGCTGACGCCGCTGGCCGAGCTGAACGCCTCGGCCTGCACGGTGGTGTTCCCGGTCGGGGTGCCGCCCAGTTCCCTGATCCGGATGTTGCGGAACGAGACGTCGTCGCCGGTGCCGTGGTTCTGGACGCCGATGTGGCCGGCGAGCGAGCGGGCCGGGTCGGTGTTGGTGAAGTCGTTGATCTTCACTCCGTTGAGGAGGACCTGGAGCCGTTCCCCCTCGACCAGCAGCTCGTAGGTGTTCCACTCCCCCGCCGGGTTGAGCGCCGCGTCCCGGGCCGGCAGGTCGGCGGACTTGAACGTGTAGACCGCGCCGGTCGTGCGGTCGGGACTGTCGGTCGGGTCGATCTGGATCTCGTAGCCGTTGTCGACGGCCGACCACGGGTCGCTCGACGGTGGGAAGCCGATGAAGACGCCGGAGTTGTCGTCGCCGGCCAGCCGCCAGTCGAGCTTCAGCGAGTAGTTGGTGAACTGCCGGGCGCTGTACCAGTACAGGCCCATCCCGCCGACCGAGGTGAGGGTGGCGTCGGCGTTGGTGAAGCTGCCCGGCCCGGCCTGCGACCAGCCGGTGGTGGCGCCGTTGTAGAGCGGCGTGTAGCCGATTTCCGGGCGGCAGTCGGCCTTGGCGCGGCCGGCCGCGTACCGGATGCCGCCGAGCAGGTGGGCGCGGAACGCGGCGTCGGTGTAGGACGCCTGGGTGTGGCCGCCGCCGGTGTAGAAGGACCGGCCGCCCGCGTACGCCTTGCACCAGGCGTGCGGGTGGTCGCCACCCATCGACCCGCCGGAGTACGACGACTCGTCGAGGGTGGCCAGCACGTGGGCGGTGGACCGGGCGTTGGTGCGGTAGTTGTACCACTCGTCGGTGCGGTTCCAGGTCTGTGGCAGGTGGGCGGTGGCGGCGTGCGCCCGGTCCTCCACCTTCACGTTGGCCGGCTGGATGGCCGGGTGGGACGCGAACCAGGCGCCGACCAGGTTGCCGTAGAACGGCCAGTCGTACTCGGTGTCGGCGGCGGCGTGCACGCCCACGAAGCCCCCGCCCGCCCCGATGTACGCCTCGAACGCGGTCTGCTGGGTGGCGTTGAGCACGTCGCCGGTGGTGTTGAGGAAGACCACCGCCTCGTAGCGGGCGAGGTTGGCGGCGGTGAACTGGGCGGCGTCCTCGGTGGCCGTCACGGTGAAGTTGTTGGCCGCGCCGAGGTCGCGGACGGCCTGGATGCCGGCCGGGATGGCGTCGTGCCGGAAGCCGGCGGTCTTCGAGAAGACCAGCACGTCGTACGGGGCGTCGGCGGCGGCCGCCGGGGTGGCCGGCGTGGTGCAGGCGAGGGTGGCGAGGACGGCGGTGGCCGCGCCGAGGGCGGTGCGGAGGAGTCTCATGTCGTCTCCCGGGTCTTCACGGCAGGATCCACTTCTGGTTCGCCGCGCCGGTGCAGGTCCAGAGGTGTACGGGGGTGCTGTCGGCGGAGTTGTTGCCGGACACGTCGAGGCACTTGCCGGACTGGGGGTTGCGCAGCGTGCCGTCGGCCTGGGCGGACCAGTTCTGCGCGCCGGTGCCGTTGCACGTCCAGAGCTGGATCTTCGTGCCGTCGGCGGTTGCGCCGCCGGACACGTCCAGGCACTTGCCGAGCGCCCGGACCGTCGAGTCCGGCGTCACGGTCCAGGTCTGCGCCGCGGTGCCGTTGCAGGTGTAGAGCTGGATCTGGGTGCCGTCGGCGGTCGCGGCGTTGCGCACGTCGAGGCACTTGCCGGCCAGCCCGCGTACTGGACCGGTGCGGGCCGCGGACGTGGTGAGGGTGAACGAGTCCACGTCGTAGAGCGCGCCCGCGCCGCCCGCGAAGGTGAGGTAGAGGGTGGTGGTGCCGGCGGGCGGGTTGGCGACCGTGCCGGTCACCGTGGTGAACGTGTCCCACGCCCCGGTCACGGGCACGGTGGCCGAGCCGAGGACCGTGCCGGTCGCCGAGCCCGCCCGGACCTGGAGAGTGCCGCCCGCTCCGGCCGAGGAGACCCGGGCGCTGAAGCCGGTGACGTTGCCCAGCTGGTAGGGCTCGAACGCGATCCAGTCCCCGTTGTGGATGTCACCGACCGTCCTGCCACCCTCGGCGGTCGCCTTGTCGAAGGTGTTGATCCCGGCCGAGGTCCTGAAGTGCTCGGCCTGGCGGTGCCGGGGCTGGAGGGTGTGCTGCGTGTGCGTGGTCAGGCCGCCGGCGTCGGTGTACTCGGCGTCGAAGATCGCGAAGATGTTCGCGGCGTCGTCGTGTTCGCCGTCGACCGGGATGCTGATCGACCCGGTGCAGCCGGTGGCCGAGGTGATCTGGTGGCCGTGCTGGTCGTGGCCCAGCACGTAGGTCATCTTCACCCTGGTGCAGTCGATCGTGCCGTCCTCCGGGTCGGTGACGGTGATCCGGAACGGCACGGTGTCGCCGAAGGAGAACAGCTGCCCGTTGCCGGGACTGTTCACGGTCACCGTGGGCGCGGTGTTGCCGACGGTGATGACCACGCTGGCGGTGCCCGTGGCGCCCTGCGGGTCCCGCACGGTGAGCGTGGCGGTGTAGCGGCCGCTGGCCGTGTAGGTGTGCGACGGGTTGGCCGCCGTCGAGGTGCCGCCGTCGCCGAACGCCCACGCGTACGTGAGCGCGCCGCCCTCCGGGTCGGACGAGCCGGCCGAGGAGAAGGCGACGGCCAGCGGGGCCGCGCCGGAGGTCCGGTCCGCGGCGGCCCGGGCCACCGGGGCGCGGTTGCCGCCGCCCAGGTAGTCGAAGCGGTACAGCGCCGAGTTGGCGTCACCGTTGAAGTAGCCGGTGCCGTAGTCGAGCACGTAGTAGGCGCCGTCCGGCCCGAACGCGGAGTCCATCACCTGCTTGCCGGTCCACGGAAAGGCGTCGATGGTGCCGGGCGAGCCGTCGGCGTTGAGGTGGATGGGCTTGATCCAGCCGCGGCCGAACTCGGTGGCGAAGAACTGCCCGTCGAAGGACTGCGGAAACTTCGTGGTGGACGGGTTGGCGGCGTCGTACCGGTAGACCGGGCCGGCCATCGGCGACTCGGAGCCGCCGCCGAACTCGGGCGGGCTGCCGGCGTCGCCCGCGTACCGGATCCAGGCCGGCTTCGCGGCCGGCAGGGTGGCCTGGCCGGTGTTGCGGAAGGAGTTGTTCGTGGGGCCGCCCGTGCAGTTGTACTTCGCGCCCGCGGTGCCGGTGGCGAAGTCCCACTCGGCGTAGGTCTCGGCCGCCGTGTTGGTGCCGGTGCAGTACGGCCAGCCGTAGTTGCCCGGCCCGGTGACCCGGTCGAACTCGACCTGCCCGGACGGGCCGCGCGCCGAGCTGGTGCCGGCGTCCGGGCCGTAGTCGCCGACGTAGACGATGCCGGTGGCCCTGTCGACGCTCATCCGGAACGGATTGCGGAAGCCCATGGCGTAGATCTCGGGGCGGGTCCTCGCGGTGCCGGCCGGGAAGAGGTTGCCCGCGGGGATCGCGTACGAGCCGTCGGCGTTCACCCTGATGCGCAGGATCTTGCCGCGCAGGTCGTTGGTGTTGCCGGCGCTGCGCTGCGCGTCGTACGCGGGGTTGCGGTCGCTCCGCTCGTCCAGGGGCGCGTAGCCGCCGGAGTCGAACGGGTTGGTGTCGTCGCCGGTGGAGAGGTAGAGGTTGCCGGCGGCGTCGAAGTCGATGTCGCCGCCCACGTGGCAGCACATGCCCCGGTCGGCGGGCACGTCCAGCACGTCGACCCGGCTGGCCTGGTTGAGGGTGAAGTCGGCGTTGAGGGTGAACCGGGAGAGCCGGTTGACGCCCCGCCAGGCGGAGAAGTCGCTGCCGGTGGCGGGTGCGTCGCCGGCCGGGGTGGACAGCGGGGGCGCGTAGTAGAGAAAGATCTGCCGGTTGCTCGCGAAGCCGGGGTCGACCCCCACGCCCTGGAGGCCCTCCTCGTCGTGGCTGTAGACGGGCAGGGTGCCGATGACGGTGGTGACGCCGACGGCGTCGGTGCGCCGCAGCGTGCCGTTGCGGGCGGTGTGCAGGACCGAGCGGTCGGGCAGCACCGCGAGGGACATGGGCTCGCCGGTCTCGGCCACGCCGCGGGCGAGTTCGACCTGCTGGAAGTCGCTTGCCTGGATGGGGTGAGCGGACGCGGGGACGGGGGTGGCGGTCAGGCCGACCGCGCCGGCGGCCGCCGCGAGCAGCAGCGCCGATCCGGCGGGGAGCCATCGTCGGGTGGGGGTGTGGTGGGGGCTGGACATGCCTCTGCTGTCCCTTCCTGACGCGCGCAGCCTGGATCGGGCGCGCGTCGCGCCGGATGCCGTGCGGGGATGCTGCGCCGGGCCCGCCGGATGAGGCTCGGTGGGCCGTGACCGCCGGTGGTTGCGGCCGGCCGGCGGTCACCTCGTCGAGGGTGCCGGGTACGGGCGGGTCACCTCGACGAAACAGCTCTGTGCTTGGGCACGACATTAAGACCTTTCGATGGCCATGTCCATAGCTTCCGCTGGTTCCGGAACGACTTTCGTCGATGAGTGACAAAAGTTGCCGTCAGCGGCGCCGATCCACGGCCCGCGCCGCCAGGTCGGCCAGCGCCGCCCGGGCCGGCTCCGCCAGCGGCAGCCCGTCCAGCGCGGCCAGCGCCGCGTCGGCCCGGGACCGGATCATCCGCTCCACGGCCGACCGCGCCCCGGAGGCCGCCACGATCCCGCGTACCTCGGCGGCGCCCGCCGGGTCGAGCGCCGGGTCGCCGACCAGCGCCCGCAACCGCGCCGCCGCGGCCGGCCCGGCAGCCTTCCGGGCCAGCGTCAGCAGCACGGTCGGCTTGCCCTCCCGCAGGTCGTCCAGGTTGGACTTCCCGGTCACCACCGGGTCACCGAAGACGCCGAGCAGGTCGTCTCGGAGCTGGAAGGCGTCACCGAGCGGGTCACCGAACCCGGCCAGCGCGGCCACGACGCCCGGGTCCGCCCCGGCCAGCGCGGCGCCGACCTGCACCGGCCGGGTCACCGTGTACCGGGCCGTCTTGAGCCGGACCACGGCGAGGGCGCTCTCCACCGAGCCGTCCCCGGCCGCGGCCGCCACGTCGAGGTACTCCCCCGCGATGACCTCGGCGCGCATCCGGGCGAGCAGGGCATGGCCCCGGCGCAGCCGCTCGGAGTCCAGCCCGCACCCGTGGAACATCTGCGCCGACCAGGTGGCACAGAGGTCGCCGCAGAGCAGGGCCGCCTGCCGGCCGTACGCCTCCGGGTCGCCCCGCCAGCCGGCCCGGGCGTGCCGTTCGGCGAAGACCCGGTGCACGGTGGGCCGGCCGCGCCGCCGGTCGCTGCGGTCCACGATGTCGTCGTGGATCAGCGCGAAGGCGTGGAACAGCTCCAGCGCCGCCGCGGCCGTCACGATCGGGGTGCCGTCACGGCCGCCGAAGCCCCGCCAGCCCCAGTAGCAGAACAGCGGCCGCAGCCGCTTGCCGCCGGCCAGGACGAACCGGCGGAGCACGGTGTGCACGGCGCCCGTGCCGTCGTCCGGCCGACCCGGCCCGCGCTCGTGCAGGAATGCGGCGAGCGCGGCGTCGAAACGGTCCCGCAGCAGGGCCGGGTCGGTCGGCGCGACGGTCACGGTCATGGCGCCTCCCGGGCCGCCCGTGCCGGGCAGATCCCGAGCCGGTCGGTATCCATGGCTGACAATACCGCGCGTGCCGGTCCCGTCACCTCCACCGGACAGCCCCGGTTCAGACGCGAGGCCCCGCGAGGTCGGCGAGGTCCAGCCGGCCGGACTGGCCGTAGAACTCGACCGGGTTGCGCCACAGCACCCGGTCCACGTCGTCCTCGGTGAACCCGGCGAGCAGCATGGCCTCCCCGGTGGCCCGGGTGAGCAGCGGATCCGAGCGGCCCCAGTCGGCCGACGAGTTGACCAGCATCCGCTCGGTCCCGTACGCCCGCAGCAGCTCGACCATCCGCGGCGGCGTCATCGTCTCGGCGTAGATGGAGAATCCGAGCCAGCAGCCGGTGTCCCGGACCAGCCGCACGGTGACCTCGTTCAGGTGGTCGACCAGCACCCGCCCGGGGTCGATGCCGGACTCGGCGACCACCGCGAGGGTGCGCTCGACCCCACGCGCCTTGTCCCGCAGCGGTGTGTGCACGAGGGCGGGCAGGTCGTGTGCCACGGCCAGGGCGAGCTGCCCGGCGAAGGCGGCGTCCTCGGCCGGCGTCATCGAGTCGTAGCCGATCTCGCCGACCGCCACGACACCGTCCTTGTCGAGGTACCGCGGGAGCACGTCGAGCACCGGGTGGCAGCGCGGGTCGTTGGCCTCCCTCGGGTTCAGGGCCACGGTGGCGTGGTGCCGGACCCCGAACTGGCCGGCCCGGAACGGCTCCCAGCCGAGCAGCGAGTCGAAGTAGTCCACGAAGGTGTCCACGCTGGTCCGCGGCTGGCCCAGCCAGAACGCCGGCTCCACCACGGCACGCACCCCGGCGGCGGCCATCCGCTCGTAGTCGTCGGTGGTCCGGGACGTCATGTGGATGTGCGGGTCGAAGATGCGCATCAGGCCTCCCGGGCGCCGAGCCGGTCGAGCAGGTCGGCGGCGTCGGCCGGCATGCTCCGGCCGGCCGCGTGCCGCTCCTCGGCGAGCCCGGCCAGCATGGCGGCCAGCTCGCCGTCGGCCCGGCCGGCCAGGTCGTCGACGACGGCCAGCGGCACGCCGGTGAAGACGCACTTCAGCACGGCCTGCCGCCAGGCCGGCTGTTCGAGGTGCCGGGCGTAGGGGCCGAGCGCGGCGGCCAGCAGCCGGGTGTCGTCGGTGCGGATCGCGTCGTGCAGCAGCGGCACGCACTCCGCCCCGATGGGCAGCAGCGGCAGGGCCCGCAGCACGGCCCGCTTCTCGGCGGCGTCGCCGTACCGGTAGAGCGCCTCGGCCGCCGCGGCGTGGCCGGCGGGCAGGGCGGTGAGCAGCAGCGCCCGGGCGGCCTCGTCGACGGTCCAGCCGGGCGGGTCGGGCAGCGGCCCCCGGCCGCACCTGCGGGCCGCGCCGGCGAACAGCCGCGGGATCGCCGCGGGATCGGTCGCGACGCGGCGCAGGGCCGCGTCCAGCCACCGCGGATCGGGTACGCCCCGCAGCGCGGCGCGCAGTCGGTCGGGTGTCATGGGCGGCTCCCCTCTGAGCCGGGTGGCAGGCGTTCGCCTCGGCGTCGTCGGGCCGGTCGGCCGGTGCGGCCGGGGAATCCCGGTCCGGCCGCACCGGACGGCCGTGCTGGTTCGCGCCGGTCGCGGGTTCTCCCGCGGCGGCGCGCTCTCCGGGGCCGGCCTCGTCCCCGCCGCGGGGCGCAACCGTGGCGGGCCCTCGCCGGTCGGCACCGGAAAGCCCTTCGGGGCGGCGCGCGGGGCGCCGCCGTGGATCGGTCAGGCGGCCACTTCGGCCAGGGCGGGTTCCACCTCCGTCCACGCGGCCCGCTCGGCCGAGCGGGTCACCGCGTCGAGCACGAGCTGGACCTGCAACGCGTCGGCGAACGACGGCGCCGGGTCCACCCCGGTGGCGACCGCCTCGACGAAGTCGCGCATCTGGTGGGTGAAGGAGTGCTCGTAGCCGATGATGTGGCCGGGCGGCCACCACGCCGACAGGTACGGGTGCTCCGGCTCGGTCACCAGGATCCGGCTGAAGCCCTGCTCGGCGGCAGGCCGGGTGGCGTCCAGGAACTCCAGTTCGTTGAGGCGTTCCAGGTCGAACACCACGCTGCCGAGCGAACCGTTGATCTCGACACGCAGGGCGTTCTTGCGGCCGGTGGCGAAGCGGGTCGCCTCGTAGGTGGCGAGCGCGCCGCCGTCGAGCCGGGCCACGAAGACCGCGGCGTCGTCCACGGTGACCGGGCCGGTCGCCCGGCCGTTGCCGTCGGCCTGCGCGGCGAGACCGCTCGACCCCGCCGGCAGCGGCCGCTCCTTGACGAACGTCTCGGTGATCGCGCTGACCCCGGTGATGAGCTGCCCGGTCACGTACTGGGTCAGGTCGATGATGTGCGCGCCGATGTCGCCGAGCGCGCCGGAGCCCGCCCTGTCCTTCTGCAATCGCCAGACCAGCGGGAACTGCGGGTCCACGATCCAGTCCTGGAGGTAGACCGCCCGGACGTGCCGGATCTCGCCGAGCCGCCCGTCGGCGACGAGCCGCCGCATCAGGGCGACCGCGGGCACCCGCCGGTAGTTGAAGCCGCACATGGCGCGTACCCCGGCAGCCTGCGCCCGGGCGGCGGCGGCCGTCATCCGCCGGGCCTCCTCGACGGTGTTGGCCAGCGGCTTCTCGCACAGCACGTGCTTGCCCGCGGCCAGCGCGGCGAGGGCGATCTCGCAGTGGCTGTCCCCCGGTGTGCAGATGTCGACCACATCGATCTCGTCGGACTCGACGAGCCGCCGCCAGTCCGTGGTGTGGCCGTCCCAGCCGAGTCGGCCGGCGGCCTCGGCCACCTTCGGCTCGTCCCGGCCGCAGACGAGCGCCATCCGCACCTGCGCCGGCAGGTCGTACACGCGGTTCACGGTGCGCCACGCCTGGGAGTGCGCGGCGCCCATGAACGCGTAGCCGACCATGCCGACCCGCAGGACATTGTCGTGAGTGGACAAGGTGGGTCTCCCCCCGTGTGTCAGAACCCGAGCTTCAGGTAGTTGCTCGCGTTCTCCTTGGTGATCGTCTCGGAGGCGAGCACGATCTCCTTCGGTACCTGGAGTTCGACCAGGTCGGACATGCCCTTGCCCTGGCCGATGAGGCGGGCCAGGGAGATGGCCGAGGAGGCCATCGACGGGCTGTAGGTGACGGTGGCCTTCAGCACCGTGTTGTCGGCCGCGATGTCCTCCATGGCCTTCTTCGAGCCGGCGCCGCCGACCATGAAGAACTCCTTGCGGTTGGCCTGGTTGACCGCGGCCAGGACGCCGATGCCCTGGTCGTCGTCGTGGTTCCAGATCGCGTCGATCTTCGGCAGGGCCTGGAAGAGGCCGGTGGCAGCCTGCTGGCCCGAGTCGGCGGTGAACTCGGCCGGTCGGCGGTTGGCCACCTTGAGGCCGAGCGAGGCCAGCGTGTCGGCGAAGCCCTTGGAGCGTTCCTGGGTCAGCTCCAGCGAGTCGATGCCGGGGATCTCGCCGATGACCGGGTTGCTGACGCCCTTGGCCTTGAGTTGCTCGGCGATGTAGGTGGCGGCGGCCACCCCCATGCCGTAGTTGTCACCCTTGATCTGGAGCCGGTAGGCCCGCGCGTCGGGGAAGGCCCGGTCCAGGTTGACCACCGGGATGCCGGCCTTCATGGCCTCCAGGCCGAACGCGTTGAGCTCCTTGCCGTCGTGCGGCAGCAGCACGATCACGTCGGGCTTCTGGGAGATCAGCGTGGACAGCGCCGCGCGCTGGGCCGCCGCGTCCGCGCCGGCCTCCACGCTCTTCAGCTCCACGTCCGAGTACGCGCCGGCCTGCGCCTTGGCATTGTTGGTGATGGCGGCGATCCAGCCGTGGTCGGCGGCCGGGGCGGAGAAGCCGATGGTCACCTTCTTGCCCGGCTCGTTGTTGGCGCCGGTCGCCGCGGCCTTGGTCTGGGCGGCGGTGGGGGCCTGCTCGTTGCTGGTGCAGCCGGCGAGGAGCACGCCGGCGGAGAGCGCGGCCCCGCCGAAGAGCAGCCGGCGGCGTGACAGGTCACTTGTCATGACGGCCTCCTGAAATGAGGTGGTGGGGTGTTTTCGGGTGCGGGGAGCCGGACCACCGTCGCGGGGACGGCGGTCTGGCGGGCGCGGTGGGATCAGGTGGTGGTGGCGCGGTTGCGGGCGAGGAACTGGGAGAGGCTGCGGAACTGCACCTGCTGGACCAGGACGGCGGCGACGATGATGCCGCCCTTGACCATGTTCTGGGCCTCCGTGGAGAGGCCGTTGATGGCGAAGAGGTTGGTGATCGTGGAGAAGATGATCACCCCGAGCAGGGAGCCGATGATGGTGCCCCGCCCGCCGCTGAGCAGCGTGCCGCCGATGATCGCGGCGGCGATCGCGTCCAGCTCGTAAAGGTTGGCCATCGCCGCCTGGGCGGAGGTGGCCTGCGCGGTCAGCATGATCGCGGCGATGCCGCAGCAGAGGCCGGAGAGCGCGTAGAGCAGCACGGTGTGCCGGCGGACGTTGATGCCGGCGAGCCGGGCCGCCTCGGGGTTGCCGCCGACGGCCACCGTGCGGCGGCCGAAGGTGGTGCGGTTCAGCAGCACCCAACCGGCCAGCACCACCGCGGCGAGGATGTAGACCAGCAGCGGGATGCCGAGCACGTTCGTGCTGGCGATGCCGTTGATGAAGGTGTCGTTGGAGACCTGGGTCTGCTTGTCGGAGATCTCGGCGGCGAGGCCGCGGGCGGCGACCATCATGGCCAGCGTGGCGATGAACGGCACGAGCCGCCCGTACGAGATGAGCAGGCCGTTGACCACGCCGACGGCCAGCCCGACGGTGAGCGCGCTGAAGATCATGCCGCCGGCGCCGTAGCTCTGGGTGGCGAGCGTGGTGCACCAGACCCCGGCGAGCGCGACGATCGCGCCGACCGAGAGGTCGATGCCGCCGCCGATGATCACGAAGGTCATGCCGACGGTGACCACACCGACCACCGAGGCCAGCTTCAGGATGGTGAGCGTGTTGCCCCACACCCAGCTCGCGTCGCCGTAGAGGTCGGGGCGGGTGAGGATGCCGATGACCACCAGCACCACCAGCGTGGCCAGCAGGCCGATGTTGCGCTTGGCGCCCTCCCCGCCGTCGCCGCGCCACCAGGAGAGCCGCGCCGACGTGTCGGCCTTCGCGGTCTCGGCCGGGTCGACCGGCGGTGACTGGGCCGGCAGGCCCGCCGCCCGCTCCGGCGCCGCCGTGGGTGTCGTGTCGCTCATGCTGGCGCGCCTTCCATGAGGGACCCCGCCATGACGAGGTCGAGCACGGTGTTCTCGTCTAGTTCGCCGGCCGGGGCCTCGCGGACCACCCGGCCCTCCCGCATCACCAGCACCCGGTCGGCCAGGCCGAGCACCTCGGGCACCTCGCTGGAGACCAGCAGCACCCCCACGCCCCGCGCCGCGAGTTCCCGGATCACCTGGTAGAGCTCGGCCCGGGCGCCCACGTCCACGCCCCGGGTCGGCTCGTCGAGCAGCAGCAGCCGGGTGTTCCCGAGCAGCCACCGGCCGACCACCACCTTCTGCTGGTTGCCGCCGGACAGGGTGCGCACCGCCCGGCGGACGTCCCGGGGGCGCAGGTCCAGCGAGGTGGCGATCCGGTCCGCCGCCGCCCGTTCCCGCCCGGCGTCGGTGAAGCCGAGGCGGGCGTACCGGCCGAAGGTGGCCAGCGTGACGTTGCGGTAGATCGGTTCGCCGAGCAGCAGCGCCTGGCTCTTGCGCTCCTCGGGGGCCATCCCCATGCCGGCCCGCACGGCCGCGCCGACGCTGCCCGGGCGCAGGATCCGCCCGCTCATCCGGACCGTGCCGGCCTGCGCCCGGCGGGCCCCGTAGATCGTCTCCAGCAGCTCCGAGCGGCCGGAGCCGACCAGCCCGGCGATGCCGACGATCTCGCCGGCCCGCACGTCGAGCGAGACGTCGGCGAACTCGCCGTGCCGGGTCAGCCCGTCGACCCGCAGCAGCTCGTCGCCCGCGGGGTCGTCGGCGGGGCGGTCCGGGAAGACGTACTCGATGGTCCGGCCCGTCATCCGGGCGACCAGGTCGCGGGTCGGCGTCTCGCGGGCCGGCAGGTTCGCCGCGGTGGTCCGGCCGTCCTTGAGTACGGTGACCCGGTCGCCGATCTCGCGGATCTCCTCGAGGCGGTGGGAGATGTAGATGACCGCGATGCCCTGCGCGGTGAGCTCCCGGATGATCCGGAACAGGTTGCCCACCTCGTCGTGGGCGAGCACGGCGCTCGGTTCGTCCATGATGATCAGCCGGGCCTCGTGCGAGAGCGCCCGGGCCATGCTGACGATCTGCTTGCCGGCGGCCGGCAGGTGGCGGACCAGCCGCCCGGGCGGGATCTCCGGGTGGCCGAGCCGGGCCAGGATCTGCCGCGTCCGCCGGGCCATGTGCCCGCGCCGGACGAAGCCGAGGCGCCGCGGCTCGTGGCCGAGGAAGGCGTTCTCCGCCACCGACAGGTCCTCGACCAGGTCGAGTTCCTGGTAGATGGTGGCGATCCCGGCCCGCATGGCGGCCTGCGGGTTGGCGAACGTCGCCGGCTCGCCGCGCCACACCACCTCGCCGGAGTCCGGCCGGTGCACCCCGGCGAGCACCTTGATGAGGGTGGACTTGCCGGCGCCGTTCTGCCCGAGCAGGCAGTGCACCTCGCCGGCCCGCACCTCCAGCTGCACGCCGTCCAGCGCGCGTACGCCGGGGAAGGTCTTGACCACGTCGGTGAGGCGCAGGACCACCTCGCCCGCGACGGTGTCGGCGGGCGCCTCGACGAGCGGTTCGTTCGTCACCTCGGCCTCCTCGCTGTCGTTCATGACGCCTCCCGGCTCACTCGTCGCGCTCACAGCGCCTCCGTAGTTCGCGACTGCGGGGCTCGCAAACCCGGCTCACTCCTCGCGCTCACGCTGCTTCGCCGAACGCGAGGTCGCTGGCGAGCACCGCGGCGCCGGCGACGCCGGCGCGGGGACCCAGCTCGGAGAGGACGACCGGCAGGTTGCCGGTGGCCAGGGGCAGCGAGCGGCGGTAGACCACGCTGCGGATCTCGGCGAGCAGGATGTGGCCGAGCTGCGCGAGCCCGCCACCGATCACGATCATCGACGGGTTGGTGAAGCTGACCAGGCCGGCCAGCACGCTGCCGACCCGCCGGCCCCCGTCGCGGATGAGCTGGATGCAGGTGACGTCCCCCTCGACCGCCCCCTGCGCCACGTCCAGCGCGGTGACCGCGCCCTTCTCGGCGAGCCGCTCGACGAGCGCGGGCGACACCTCGGCGCGGGCCGCCGCGGTGGCCGCCCGGGCCAGCGCGGCCCCGCTGAACACCGCCTCCAGGCAACCGAGGTTGCCGCACGAGCACATCGGACCGTTCGGCTCGACCTGGATGTGCCCGATGTCGCCGGCGCACCCGTCGGTGCCCCGGTAGACCTCGCCGTTGAGGTAGATGCCGCAGCCGATGCCGGTGCCGATCTTGATGAACAGGAAGTCGTCCACCGAGTGGGCGACGCCGCCGTGCCGCTCGCCGATCGCCATGATGTTGACGTCGTTGTCGACCACCGCGGGGCAGCCGTGCTCGCGGGTGAGCAGCTCCCGCACGGGGAAGCGGTCCCAGCCCGGCATGATGGGCGGCGAGACCGGCACCCCGTCCCGGAAGCTGACCGGGCCCGGCACGCCGATGCCGATGGCGTCGAGCCGCTCGTACGCGCCGTCCACCCTGGCCTTGTGCAGCAGCTCGTTGACCCGCTGGAGGGTCACCTTCGGGCCGGAGCGGATGTCGGCGGCCTCGGTGTAGGCGGCCACCGGCTCGAGCCGGCCGTTCACCACCTCGACGTCGATCGAGCTGGCGCCCAGGTCGACCGCGGCGAAGCGCAGGTGCGGGCTCAGCTCGACCAGGGTGGACCGGCGGCCGCCCCGGGAGGCGGCCAGCCCGGCCTCGGCCACGTAGCCCAGGTTGACCAGGCGCTCCAGCTCGGCGAGCAGGCGCGGCCGGGGCATCTGGAGGCGGTCGCCGAGCTCCGCCCGGGAGACGGGGCCCTCGTCCCGGAGCGTGCGCAGGAGCTGGACGTGCAGCGGGTCGATCGTCCGCACCGGGACTCACCTCCGCATCGGAGTCGTGCACATCGACGCGCTGGCGATGTGTCGTGTCCGACACAGTAGGAGTCTTCCAGGTCACATGTCCATAGCTTCGGCACATCTGGCGGAAACTTTTGTCCATCTGAGCAAAAGCACAGAGTGGATCATGAAAAGCGGGCCGCCCCCGCCGCGTCCAGCGCGGCGGGGGCGGCTCGGATCGTCGCTGGTCAGCGGCGGCTGGCGGCGTTGCGCTTCTTCTTGAGCTTGCGGTCGTCGCGCAGCTCGACGTACGGCTCCTCGTCGGCCGGGTGCCCGGCCGCGATGGCGCGGCTGCGCTCCAACTCGGCGTCGAACTCCGCGCCCAGCAGGATGGCGATGTTGCTGAGCCAGAGCCAGACCAGGAAGACGATCACACCGGCCAGCGCGCCGTAGGTCTTGTTGTACGAGGCGAAATTGCCCACGTAGAGGGCGAACAGGCCGGAGATGACCAGCCAGATGACCACGGCCAGGATCCCGCCGGGGCTGACCCACCGGAAGCCGCCGTGCCGGGCGTTGGGCGAGGCCCAGTAGAGGATCGCGAACATCAGGCTGACCAGCACCAGCAGCACCGGCCACTTGACGATGTTCCACACCGTGACGGCGGTCGAGCCCAGCCCGATGGCGTTGCCCGCCTGCTCGGCGAGGCCACCGGTGAAGACCACGATCACCGCACTGATCAGCAGCATCACGCCGATCACGGCGGTCACGCCGAGCCGGATCGGCAGCGTCTTCCAGATCGGCCGCCCCTCCGGCACGTCGTAGATGCTGTTCGAGGCGCGCATGAAGGCGGCGACGTAGCCCGAGGCCGACCAGAACGCGGCCAGCACACCGATGATCGCCGCGAGGCTGGCCAGCCCGCCGGACGCGCCGGCCTGGTCGATGGCGCTTTCGATGATCTTCTGGACGCTCTCCTCGGGCACCGCCTGGTCCACGGTGTCCTTGATCCCCTGGGTCGCCCGAGTCCCGAGCAGGCCGAGCACGGAGACCAGCACCAGCATTCCCGGGAAGATCGACAGCACGCCGTAGTAGGTGAGCGCGGCGGCCCAGTCGGTCAGGCTGTCGTCCTGGAACTCCCGGACCGTGCGCTTGAGCGTCGCCACCCAGCCCGTGCGGGACAGGTCGGTGGGGCTGTCCGGCCCCTCGTCCGGGCCCACCGGCCCGGTGCGGTCGCGCCCGTGCCGGGCGGAAGACTCGTCGGCGGCCATCGCCCCTCCCTCGTCGTCTGTGTCGTCCCAGGACATGCCCCGAGGGAAGGGCCGGTTAACCACCTACTTGTACAGCAGCCTGCTCATCCGCCCGGAGGCGAGCGCGAGCATGCCGACGGTCAGCGCCAGCAGGTAGGCCACGTCGAGCAGCCAGGACCAGCCGGACCCGCCCACGCAGATGCCCCGGATCAGGTGCACCGACCGGTAGAGCGGGGTCACCTCGACCAGCCAGCGCAGCACCGCCGGGTAGGCCTCGGCCGGGACGAAGGTGCCGGAGAAGAGGAACAGGGTGAACTGGGCCGACCCCATGAGGTCGAAGTCCTGCCAGCTGCGCATCAGCGTGGAGACGGTCATGCCGAGCGCGCCGAACGCGAAGCCGACCAGCACCGCGGCCGGGAACGCGGCGAGTGCCCGGCCGGCGGTGGTCAGGTCCATCGCCACCATGATCAGCAGGAACGCGGCCGAGTAGAGGCTGCCACGGACCATGGCCCAGCCCAGCTCGCCGAGGGCGATTTCGAACGGCTGCACCGGGGTCGCGATGACCCCGTCGTACAGCTTCATGTACTTCATCTTCCCGAAGAAGTTGAAGGTGGTCTCCGACAGCGCGCCGCTCATCGCCGACGAGGCCAGCATGGCCGGGGCCACGAACGCCGCGTAGGAGACCACCTGGCCGCCGGGCAGGGTCAGGTCGCCGACCAGCGCGCCCACCCCGACGCCGATCGAGAAGAGGTAGAGCACCGGCTCCAGGAATCCGGAGATCAGCACCAGCCAGTAGGCGCTGCGCAGGGCCGTGAAGTTGCGCTCGGCGACCGAGGCCGAGCGGCGGGCGCCCGCGGTGTTGACCAGCCGGGGCAGGACGAGAGCGACCACGACAACCTTCCCCTAGACGACGAGCTGACGCTGGAATACGCGCCGGGCCAGCCACCAGCCGGCGGCTGCCCAGAGCGCGAGGTAGAGCAGGTGGCCGGTGACCGACCACTGCGGAGCAACGCCGAGCGTGGCGGCGCGGCACAGGTCGACCGCGTGCCAGAGCGGAGTCGCGTAGGCGATCGCGCGAAGCCCGCCCGGCAGCGACTCGACCGGGAAGAACACCCCGGCGAAGAGGGTCATCGGGATGATCGCGAAGCGGAACAGCAGCGCCAGGTAGCTGTCGCCCGGCACCGCGGCGGCGAACGCGAAGGTCGGCGCGGCGGCCGCGAGACCCAGCAGCAGGCTCACCAGCGGGACGGTCACCGCCCAGGGCGAGCGCAGCGCCCCGAACAGCGCCGTCACCAGCAGGAACGCCAGCGTGCTGGTGACCACCCGGAACAGTACGAAGGCGAGGTGCCCCGCCAGGATGTCGCCGACCCGCAGCGGCGCCGCGACCTGCGCGTGGTAGGTGCGGATCCAGCGGAAGTTGCTGAGCACCGGCCAGGTCGACTCGGCGACGGCGACCTGGAAGGCCGTTGAGGCGATGAGGCCCGGCACCAGCCAGTCGAGGTAGGGCACCCCGCCCACGCCCTGGTCGACGTAGGCGCCGACCCCGACCCCGAAGCCCAGCACGGTGAGCACCGGCAGCAGGAAGGACGAGAAGACGCCGGCCCGCCAGGTGCGCCGGTAGCCGACCAGGTGGTGCGAGAGCACCGCCAGGGCCGGCACCCGGGGCAGCGCCCGGCCGGACCGTTCCACCACGGTCACGTGGACCACCCCCGTTCTCCGCCCACGTCGGCCTTCCTACCCCTCGGGTACGACAGGCCGCCGGTCACCCTACGACGGGCGGCGGACGGTGTCGCCGTGGTTTCTGCGAGGTCGGGCAGCTACGGGCGGGCGGCGACCCGCGTGGTTTCCGCGAGGTCGGGCAGCTACGGCCGCCCGGCGACCCGCGTGAGGAACGCGCGCCACGCGGCCGGGCCGAAGGTCAGCACGGGACCGGCAGGGTCCTTGGAGTCGCGCACGGCGACCACGCCGGGCACGTTCCCGGCCACCTCCACGCAGGCGCCGCCACTGCCGTTGCTGCGGGTGCTCTTGCGCCACCGGGCGCCGGTCAGATCCATGTCTCCGCCACTTCCGAGATCAGGTCCAGGGACTGCTGGTGCGACAGTGCCTCACCCCGGATCGCTTCCCACACCTCGACCATCTGCTGCACGAACTCGGCGCGGTCCACCACCTGGCCATGGCGCTGACCCTCCAGGTAGACCACGTCCTCCTGGCCGGTCGAGGTGGCGATCACGCAGGGACCGTCGAGCCCAGCGTAGGCCCCGGCGGAGAGCGGCACGACCTGGATTCGGACCCGCGTCAACGTGCGGCCGAGCTTGACCAGGTGCGCCAGTTGCTCGCGCATCACCTCCGGACCGCCCACCCGGCGGCGCAGCACGTACTCGTCGACGACGGCGGTGAACAATGGTGGCCGGTCGCGGGTGAGGACGCTCTGCCGGTCGAGCCGCGCCGTCACCTGCTGTTCGATCTCGTTGGGCGCGAACAGGCCGGCCCCGGCCAGCACGGCACGCGCGTAGCCCTCCGTCTGCAACAGGCCCGGCACGTAGAGCGGCTCGAACCAGCGAAGCGCGGTCGCCTCCTGCTCGATGCCGGCCCAGTCGCGGAACCACGGCACCACCGTCTCCCGGCTGATCCGCCGCTGGATCCGCTCGAACCGCCCGTCCGTGCCGAACACCGTGTCGCACCGGCGAGCGAAGTCGAGGCCCGGCCGGCGCTCGCAGGTCTCCACCTTGGCCACGAGGGCGCCCGAGTAGCTCAGGGCCTCGGCCAGCGCGCTCTGCGACAGCCCACTGGTGGCGCGGGCGAGGCGCAACTCCTCGGCGAAGTGGTCCAGCATGGACGAACGGTCCACGGACAGCCTCCGTACATCCTCGTACCGCTCCGGGCCGGCCGCCGTACGCCCTGGTCGTCGGCGCGCGGGATCTCCCACCGTAGTCGTCTGATCACCAGACTGTCACGCAGCGGAACCGCTCACGGGCACCGGACGGCGGGCGGAACCAGGCCGGGGGTGCCCGCGCACGACGAGGTGCGCGGGCACCCCCATCCCACGACGGAGGCCCAGCTCATGCGACTCAGGTTCGGCCGCCCGAAGCCGCACCGCGGCGAGGAGGACGTGCGCTGATGCCCCGCTACCGCCCGCACGTCGCGGCACGCCCCTCCTGGCGCTGCCGTGCCTGCGGGGCCCCGTGGCCGTGCTCGCCGGCCCGGCTCGCGCTGCTCGGCGAGTATCGCGAGGACCGGATCGCCCTCCTGGTCCATCTCGGCACGCTCCTCTGCGAGGCGACGGCCGACCTCGCCGACGCGCACGGGCGGAACACGCCGCAGCGCCTGGCCGACCGCTTCGTCACCTGGGCCCGCGCGCGGTGACACCCGTCGACGGTCGGCCGCCGCGCGACACCTCGGCCCGCCAGCGTGTTGATCAAGAAGTTTGCGTCGAAATTCTCGTGAAGGGCGACGCAAACCTCTTGATCGACGGCGGCGGCGGCGGACGGCGGCGCCGGGTCAGCGGGCGGGAGTGGGGCGGACCGGGAGGAGGTTGCGCTCCGCGAAGACCTTCTTGGCGACGAGGGTGGCGTTGACCGCGCGCGGCACCCCGCAGTAGACGACCGCCTGCAGCAGCGCCTCGACTATCTCGGACGGCGTCAGTCCGGCGTTGAGCGCGCCGTTGACGTGCACCTCGAGCTGGGATCCGGTGTCACCAAGGGCGGTGAGGACGCCGAGGCACATCAGCTCCCGGTCGCGGCGCGCCAGCTCGGGCCGGACGTAGAGATCGCCGTAGGACCAGGCGACCGACCGGTAGCTGAGCTCGGGTGAGACGTCGGCGAGGGCTTCCAGCAGCTTCTGCCCGGCGCCGCTGTCGGCCTCCCGCAGCGCCTCCAGACCTCGCTCGTACTGTTCGTCTCCGCTCATGGTCCTGCCCTACCTCTGCCCAGTCGTCCGGTCGGCTGGCCGCGGTTACCCGTGGTCGGGCCGGACAAACGGCACAGCTTCCGCCGGCCGGGTGGTCAGGCGAGGCGGCGCTCGGCTTCAGCTCCGACGGCCTGGTGGTCGCGGCCGCGCGTGCGGAACAGGGCGAGCACCGCGTAGGCCAGGAGCAGGGTGCCCGCTCCGGTGCCGACGACCAGCCCGGCCGACACCCCCGAGACGAGATCGACGACCAGGCCGGCGAGGGCGGCCAGCGTGACGGCCACGCCGAGCGGCACCAGCAGCCGATCGCGCAGCACCGGCGCCAGCGGCACGAAGTGGATGCCGACCACGGCGCAGACCAGCACGGGGATGTAGCCGGTGAGCCCGGCGGCGGCCAGGATCAGGACGCCGACCAGGCCGACGACGACCTCGGCGGCGACGACGAGCCCGTAGCGCCGGTCGGCGGAACGGTCGCGCTCGCCCGCGGCCGGCCGCCCGGCCCGGGCCACGAACACGGCGCCGACGGCCGCCGTGAGCAGCGCGACGACGCTGCCCACCACCAGCAGCGACCGCAACGGCGGGTCGGCCTTCGGGACGCTGAACCAGACGGCCGCGAACACGCCGAGGTAGAGCGCCGTGAGCCCGGCCTGACGCCGCGGCAGAACCGTCATTGTCGAACGCCCCCGTCAACCATCCACCCTGGATTCGCCACCTTAGTCGATCAAGGTGCGCCCGGTGAGGTGGAGGAAGACGTCCTCCAGGCTGCTGCGCCGGACCAGCACGCTGGCCGGGACGAGGCCGCGTGCCGTGACCTCGGCGACCGCGGCGTCGCCGTCGGGCACGTAGAGCAGGATGCGGTCGGGCAGCACCTCGGCCCGCTCCCCCAGGCCGCCGAGCTTGCCGGCGAACGGCTCCTGCGACTCGGCGGCGAAGCGCAGCTCGACCACCTCGCGGGTGGAGTGCTGCTCGATCAGCGCCCGGGGCGAGCCCTCGGCGACGATCCGGCCGCCGTCCATCACCACGAGCCGGTCGCAGAGCTGCTCGGCCTCGTCCATGTAGTGGGTGGTGAGCACGAGCGTGACGCCCTGCTGCTTGAGCCGGAACAGCCGCTCCCAGACGAGGTGCCGGGCCTGCGGGTCGAGCCCCGTGGTGGGCTCGTCGAGCAGCACGATCTCGGGGTTGTTGACCAGCGCGCGGGCGATGGTCAGCCGCCGCTTCATGCCGCCGGAGAGCGGCTCGACCTTGCTCTCGGCCCGCTCGGTGAGCTGGACGAAGTCGAGCAGCTCGGCGGCCCGCTCGCGAGCCACCCGGCGCGGGATGCCGAAGTAGCGCGCGTAGGTGGTCAGGTTCTCCCGGACGGTCAGCTCGGGGTCGAGGCTGTCGAGCTGCGGGCAGACGCCCAGCCGGGCCCGGATCGCCGGGCCGTCGTGGACCGGGTCGAGGCCGAGGATGCGCAGCTCCCCGCCCGAGGGCGGCGAGATGCAGCCGATCATGCGCATGGTGGAGGACTTGCCGGCGCCGTTGGGGCCGAGGAAGCCGAAGGCCTCGCCGGGGCGCACCTCGACGTCGATGCCGTCGACGGCGGTGAAGTCGCCGAACCGCTTCACCAGCCCCCGCGCCTGGATGAGTGGTTGCCTGCTGGTCACCGGCCGACCCTAGCCGCCGGGTCCGACAGGCTCGACCGGTTAACGGTGGGCGCGGGCCGACCGGCGCGGGGGTGGGACGCCATTTGCGACTTTCCCGCGACAATTGTGAAGGCCGCTCGGAATCGGCGTGCGGTGAGTGATTCGACCTTCATTCCGGTCACTCAAAGCAATCATGCCCGGCAATGTTCCCATGATGTAGACGATTCGCGTATCGTCCCCGATCGTGCCGCCCGTTCGCCCCTCCGACGCCACTCCCCCGCCGTCCCGTCCGCCCACGGCGGAATCTCCGGTGTCCGAAAAGGACACCGCTGCGGTGCCGCTCCCGCGCGACGAGGGCGCGGTCACCGACCCGGTGTGGGCCGACGACGGGCCCGCGGAGACCCGCCACGACACCCGGGAACTGGCGGCCCGGTTCGAGGACGAGAAACCGGGCCGCGTGCTCTCCGGACCGGTCGCGCTGCTGTTCACCGGCATCACTCTGGCCGTCGCCCTGCTCGCTCTCTGGCAGGTGTTCTTTCCGCTTCCGCAGGGCAGCAAGTACTACCTCATCATTTTCCTCGCCGGCGTACTGCCGATGGTGTTCCTGGCGTACCCCTCGGGTTTGCGGCTGCGTCGCCGGGCGGCCGGCGACGAGCCGGCGGAGCGGCGCGGTCCCCGCCCGGCCGACTGGCTGCTCGCCGCCGTGGCGCTGCTGGCCTGCCTCTATCCCGTGCTGCCGGTGACGCTCGGTGCGGGCGGTGGCGGCTACGACGCGTTCCTCGACCGGCAGGGCCTGCTGGTGCCGATGGACGTGGTGTTCGGCACCGTGCTGCTGCTCCTGCTGCTGGAGGCGTGCCGGCGCACCACCGGCTGGATCCTCCCGGCCGTCTGCCTGCTGTTCCTCGCCTACGGCTACTACGGCGGGCTGCTGCCGCAGGCCTGGCCGGTGGCCCACGCCGGCCTCGACTTCGCGCAGCTGGTCGACGCGTTCTACAACTCCGACAGCGGGTTCTACGGCACGCCGCTGGACGTGGCGGCCTCCTACATCGTGCTGTTCACCATCTACGGCGCGGTGCTGGACCTCTCCGGCGCCGGCCGGTTCTTCGTCGAGCTCTCCGCCGCCGCGTTCCGCCGCTCCCGCACCGCCGCCGGGCGTACGGCGGTCGCCTCCGGCTTCCTGCTCGGCACGGTCAGCGGCTCCGGCGCCGCCACGACCGTCAGCATCGGGGCGGTGACCTGGCCCATCCTGCGCCGTGCCGGCTACCCGGCCGAGCGGGCCGGCGGCATGCTGGCCGCCGCCGGCGTCGGCGCGATCCTGTCCCCGCCCACGCTGGGCGCCGCGGCCTTCATCATCGCCGAGTACCTGGGCGTGTCCTACCTGCAGGTGCTCGGCTGGGCCACCGTGCCGACGATCCTCTACTACCTGGGCATCCTGCTCTCCGTCGAGATCGACGCCCGGCGCTCCGGGGTCCGCCCGGTGGTCATCGACACCGGCTCGGCCGGGCGGCTGCTGCTCCGCTTCGGCTACCACTTCCTCTCGCTGATCGTGATCATCGTGGTGCTCGCCATGGGGGCCTCGGCGACCCGGGCCGTGGTGATCGCCACCGTGCTGGCCGCCGCGCTGTCCTTCCTGGACCGCCGGCACCGGCTCACCCCGGGCCGCCTCGTCGCGGCGCTCAGCGGTGGCGTACGCGGGGTGCTCGCGGTGAGCGCGGTCTGCGCGGCAGCCGGCATCATCACGGCCACCACCACGAAGACCGGCCTCGGCCCGCAGGCCGCCGCGCTGCTGGTCGGCGGGGCGCAGGCGGTCAGCTCGGAGCCCGCCGTGGTGCTGGCCCTCACCGCGCTGCTCGCCGCGGTCGCGCTCACCCTGCTCGGGCTGGCCGTGCCGGTCACCGCGTCCTTCGTGATCGGCTGGGTGATCATCGGCCCGGCGTTGCTGCACCTCGGCGTCGCCGCTCCCGCCGCGGCCATGTTCGTCTTCTACTTCGCGGTGCTGTCCGAGGTCTCCCCGCCGACCGCGCTCGCCGCCGTGGCCGCCGCCGCGGTCACCGGCGGCCGGCTGGTGCCGACCATGTGGCAGACCCTGCGGTACGCGCTGCCCGCGTACCTCATCCCGATCGCCTTCGTGATCACGCCGACCGGCCTCGGCCTGCTCGGCATCGGCGGGGCCGGCCGCATCGCGGTGGCCGGCGTCGTCTCGGCGCTCGGTGTCACCGTGCTGGCGGTGGCGGCGGGCGGCTGGCTGCCCGGCGTCGGTCCGGCCGGCACGCCGGAGCGGATCCTCGGCGCGGTCGCCGGGCTGGTGCTGCTCTGGCTGGAACCCCTGCCCGTCGCGGTCGGCGCGGTGCTCGCCGCGCTGGCCGTCGCGGGCGTGCTCGTCCGACGTGGCTCCGCCGGTCGCGCCGGCGGCCCGTCGGTCCCTGAACTGGTGGACCACCGGGAGGAGAGAGAGTGAGACGGATCGACGTGCGGATCGCCGCGGGCTTCGGGGCGCTGGCCCTGGTCGCGGCCGGCGCCGCCGGATGCGGGGGCCGTCAGGACGGCGCGGCCAAGGACGACGCCGCCCGCGAGATCACCTGCAAGGTCACCAAGGACACCCGGGTCGGCATCGCCACCGGCAACGCCACCGGGGTCTACTACCCGGTCGGCAACGCGCTGGCCGGCCAGCTGGCCGCGGCGAGCGGGGGCAAGCTCACCGGCACCGCGGCCGAGACCGGCGCCTCGGTGCAGAACGTCGAGCAGCTCGTGGCCGGCCAGTACGACGTGGCGTTCTCCCTCTTCGACACGGCCGTCAACGCCGTGCAGGGCAAGGGCAGCTTCAGCTCCCCGCAACCGGTCAAGGCGCTGGCCCGGATCTACGACAACTACACCCAGGTCGTCGTCCGGGCCGACTCGGGGATCACCTCGGTGGCCGGCATGAAGGGCAAGAAGATCTCCACCGGGTCACCCAAGTCCGGCACCGAGGTCATCGCCAACCGGCTGCTCACCGCCGCCGGGCTGGACCCGGCCAAGGACGTCCAGGCGCAACGGCTCGACCTGACCAAGACCGTCGACGGGATGAAGGACGGCAGCATCGACGGCTTCTTCTGGTCCGGCGGCGTGCCCACCGGCGGGTTGACCGACCTGTTCACCACGGCCGGCGACAAGGTGCGGTTCCTCGACATCAGCCCGCTGCTGCCGAAGATGGCCGAGCTGAACCCGGCGTACCAGGCCGGCACCATCGGCAAGGACGTCTACCGGACCCCCGCCGACGTGCCCACCATCGTGGTGCCGAACGTGCTGCTGGTCCGCGACAACCTCGACGCCGACGTGGCCTGCGTGATCACGAAGACGGTCTTCGAGAAGAAGGACACCCTGGCCCAGGCCAACCCGGCCGCCAAGGGCATCGACCTCACCAACGCCCGCAAGACCGACCCGGTGGGGCTGCACCGCGGGGCGGACCGGGCGCTCACGGAGCTCGGCGCGCGCTGATCCGACGAGCCGGGCCCGGACACGCCGTCCGGGCCCGGCACCCCCGACAACGACCCGGGAGACCCCCGTGCCGCTGCCCCACCCCGCCCGCGTACGCCGCCATCACCGGCCCGCGGACCGCACCGGGCGCCTCCGGTCGGTCCGGGTCCAACTGCTCGCGCCGATCCTCGTGGCCACGGCCGGCCTCGTGGTGCTCGGCGCCGCACAGACCGGCGGCGCGCTGGACGCCTCCGCCGACGCCGACCGGGCCCGCGTGCTCGCCGGCACCGCCACCGCCACCGTGCGGCTGGTGCACGAGCTGGAACGCGAACTGGGCGAGACGGCGGCGCTGCGCCAGCGCGGTGGCACCGCCGGCCGGCCGCTGGTCGACGCGCAGCGGCGCCGGGTCGACGCCGCGGTCAACCGGTACCGCTCGGCCAGCACGGACGCCCGGCGGGCCGCCCCGGACCTGACCCCGGTGCTCGACGACGCGGACGGGCGGCTCGGCCAGCTCGCCCCGACCCGGGACCTGGCGCTGGGCGGGGACCGGGGCGATCCCGCGTACGCGACGCTCGTCGAGTCGCTGCTCGCCGTGGCCGACGCGCTGCCCGCCCAGCTCCGCGACGCCGACCTGGCGAACGAGGCCCGCGAGGTGGCCGCGGTCGCCGCCCAGGAGCACCTCTCGGCGCTGGAACGCGACCTGCTGCGCGGGGTGTTCGTGCGGGGCGCGCTGGTCCGGGGCGAACTGGCCCGGCTCGGCCGGCTCCGGGGCGCCCGCGAGCAGCGCCAGGCCGAGTTCCTCCGGATCGCCGCCGGGCCGGCCAACGCCGCGTGGTACCGCCTCGTGGACGGCGCCGACGTGGAGACCGCCCGGCGGATGCGCGACGGCGTGCTCGACAGCGACGGCGCGCCGGAGTCGCTGAAGACCGACGGCGACGCCTGGTACGTGGCGCAGAGCGGCACCATCCGCCGCTACAACCTGCTCGGCCGGGAACTGTCCGACGGGCTGGACCGCGACGCCGCCGCGCTGGCCCGTACCGCCCGGCAGCGGGCCCTGCTCACGGCCGGGGCGACCAGCACCGTGGCGCTCGGCTCGCTGGTCACCGCCGTGCTGCTGGCCGTCCGGACCAGCCGGCGGTTGCGCCGGCTGCGGGTCGCCGCGCTCACCATGGCGAACCGGGAACTGCCGGAGCGGATCACCGCGATCGCCGCGGGCGAGGGCGCGCCCGCCCCCGGCACGGCCACCCGGCTCACCGACGGGATCCGCCGGGGCCGCGACGAGGTGGCCCAGGTGGCCGAGGCGTTCGACACCGTCAACACGGCCGCGCTGCGGCTCGCCGGCGAGCAGGCCGAGCTGCGGCTGGACGTGACCCGGATGGCCGAGGCCCTCGCCCGGCGGATCCGCACGCTCATCACCCGCCAGCTGCGCCTGCTCGACGAGTTCGAACGGGAGGAGACCGACCCGGACGCGCTGGGACGGCTGTTCGCCCTCGACCACCTCGCCGCCCGGCTGCGCCGCAACGGGGAGAACCTGCTGGTGCTGGCCGGCGGCGAGCCCGGCCGGGGGCACGAGGGCGCGCTGCTCCTGGACGACGTGGTCCGGGCGGCGGCCTCCGAGATCGAGGACTATCCGCGGGTCGAGATCGACGTGCCGACCGCCGCCGTGCACGGCGCGGCGGCCGGCAACCTGGTGCACCTGCTGGCCGAGCTGCTGGAGAACGCCACCGTCTACTCCCCACCGGACGCCCGGGTGCTGGTCGACGGGCGGCGCACGGTGGACGGGCTCACCCTGCGGGTGCACGACCAGGGCATCGGCATCAGCGAGACCCGGCTGACCACCATCAACGAGCGGCTCGCCGCGCCGGCCACGCTGTCCAGCGCCGCGGCCGGCAGCATGGGCCTGCACGTGGTGGCCCACCTGGCCGCCCGGCACGGCATCCGGGTGCAGCTGCACCACACCGCCAGCGGCACGGTCGCCCAGGTGGAGGTGCCCGAGTCGGCGCTCACCCGGGTCGAGTCGGTGACCCGGCGGCCGGCCGCCGTAGCCCGTCCGACCGTCCGCGCGGCCTGGTTCCGGCCCCGCGCCGCCGGCCCGGCGCCGTCGCGGCCGGCCGACCTGGTCACCGCGGCGCCCGAGCCGGCCACACTGGAGTTCCGGCCGCCGGCCGCCAGCCAGGAGCCCGCCCCGGCCACGCCGGGATTTCCGCCGCCCGCCGGCCAGGAGCCCGCCCCGGCCGCCGGCGCACCGGTCGCCGTCCGGGGCGTCGCCGCGGTACGCCCGCCCGGCGCCGCCCTGCTGGCGCCGAGCGCCGCCCGGATCCGGCCGGCCGGCTCACCGCCGACCACCGGCGCGGGCCTGCCGCGCCGGACCCGGGGCGGTCAGCTTCCCGCGCCGCCGCCCACCACCACCCCGCCGCCCCGGCCCGCGGACGACCTGCTCGACCCCGAGGTGGTACGCGCCCGCCTGTCCGCCCTCGCCGAGGGGGTGGCCAGCGCGATGCGCCGTGCCCCGAACACCACACCCACCGGGAGAAACCCATGACCACACCCGTGACCGCCGGGCTCGACTGGCTGCTGGCGAACTTCGCCGAGCAGGTGCCGGACGTGTCCCACGCCCTCGCGGTGTCCGAGGACGGCCTGCGGCTGGCCGCCTCCCCCGACCTCGCGCCCGACCAGGTGGACCAGCTCGCCGCGGTGATCAGCGGGCTGGCCAGCCTGACCGTGGGCGCGGCCCGGCTGATGTCCGCGGGCCGGGTACGCCAGCAGATCGTCGACATGGACGGCGGGGTGATGCTGGTGATGGCCGTCGGCGAACGTGCGCTGCTCGGCGTGCTCGCCGCGCCGGGCTGCGACCTGGGCCAGATCGGCTACGAGACGGCGACGCTCGTCCAGCGGGTGGCGGAGGCGCTGGAACCGGCGGCCCGGCGGTGACCGGCCGCCCGCTGCGGCTGGTCGCCGCGCTCCTGCTCGCCGCGCTGGCGGCGGGCTGTGGCGGTGCCGACACGGAGGCCCGGGCCTGGCACGACGGCCGGATCTTCCTGGCCACCGGCAACACCACCGGCGTCTACTACCAGCTCGGCGGCGGCTACGCCGACCTGATCAGCCGGCACCTGCCCGGGTACGAGGCGCGGGCCGAGCCGACCGGCGCGTCGGTGGAGAACATCACCCGGCTGGCCGGGGGCGACATGGAGATCGCCTTCAGCCTGGCCGACACGGCCGCGGACGCGGTCAGCGGCCGGGGTGCGTTCGACGGCCAGGCGCAGCCGGTACGCGCGCTGGCAAGGGTCTACAGCAACTACACCCACGTGATCGTCCGCGCCGACGGGAAGATCGGCAGCTTCGCCGACCTGCGCGGCAAGCGGATCTCCACGGGCTCACCGAAGTCCGGCACCGACATCATCGCCGGGCGGCTGCTCACGGCCGGCGGGATCGACCCGGGCCGGGACATCCAGCGGCTCAACCTGTCGCTGCCGGAGACCGTGCAGCGGATGCGGGCCGGCAGCCTGGACGCCATGTTCTTCTCCGGCGGCCTGCCCACCCCGGGCATCAAGGACCTGCTCTCCGGCGCGCCCGGGGTGTTCCGGCTGCTCCCGCTCACCGAGCTGATCGAGCCGCTGGCCGCCCGCTACGGCTCGGTCTACACGACGGCCACCCTGCCCAAGGAGATCTACGGGACCCCGGCGGCCACCCCGACCATCACGGTCGCGAACGTGATCCTGGTGGCGGCGGACATGCCGGACCAGCTCGCGTACGACCTGACCCGGGTGCTCTTCACCTGGCAGGACGAGCTGATCAGGGTGCATCCGGAGGCGGCGAACTTCACCCGGGACAGCGCCGCCGCCACCGACCCGATCCCGCTGCACCCGGGTGCGGCCCGCTGGTATCGCAGCGGCTGACGGTGGCGCCTCCGCCCGGGGTTGCGTCTTCCCGCCATGCTGTTCGCGTGATCATGACGCGCCACTCGTCGGCCCTGGCGACTCTCGGCTGCGTGTTGCTGGTGCTGGCCGGCGGCGCGCTGCTGTGGCTGCCGTTCCACACCCAGTACGCGCTCGACCGCTGGGGAACCGAACTGCGGGAGACCGGAGTGCCGGCGCGGGCGGTCGTCTACGACCAGGTGACGAAGCGCGGCGGCAACCGGACCAGCTCGTCGACCACCATGTATTTCCGGTACGGGCTGGCCGGCCGGACGTACGAGCAGGAGGTCGGCTGCGTCGAGGTGTGCCGGTCCGTCGGCGAGGAGGTGCCGATCTGGGTGAACCCGGCCGACCCGGACGACTTCGTCACCGACTTCGACCAGCTCAGCGGGCACCGGGGCCGCATACAGGGCGGGCTGGGCGTCGCCGGGTTCGCGATCCTGGTCGTGGCGGTCCCGCTGCTGCTGTCCCGCGTCCCGTTCCAGCGCTGGTTCCCTCCGCGCAAGCCGCGGCCCCGTCCCCGTCCCGGTGCGCCCGGCCCGGGCGGTGCCGGGTTCCGGATCCGCACCAAGCACAAGCGGGGCGACCGACGCTGAGCTGCTCGACCAGGCTCAGAGGTTGGCGGGGGCCGTGGCGGCCCGGGCCGCGGCGACGAGCCGGTCGGTCTCGGCGGCCACCGCATCGTCGTCGGTGGGCGTGCCCGGGTCGTAGCGCACCGTCCAGGTCAGCCCGTCCACACCCGGCACCCGCCGGGCGGCGATCCGCCCCGCGCCGCCGGGCACCGGGTGGTGCGCGGTGTACGCGACCGAGCGGGTGACCCGGGCCCGCACCTGGTGCGGCAGGTCGCCCGGGTCGAGCAGCAGGTAGGTCTCGGCCGGGCAGTCGGCGACCACGACGTAGCCGTCCCGCTCGGCGACCCGATCGGCGGGGGTGACGGTCAGCTCGCGACCGGACCAGACCGCCTTGAGGATGTCGTGCCAGCCGATCCGCTCGCCCCGGCCGGGCAGCCAGAGCCCGAGGTTGCTGGCCACCACGACGCCGTCGCCCTCGCCGTTGCCGACGGCGGCCCAGGCGAGCACCCGCTCGTCGGCGCCCAGCGGGGGCCGGTCGGCGGGCGGCAGCTTCGGCTTGCGGCTGAACAGTCCCATCTAGAGCCCTCCGGCGGCCTGCTCGCGCAGCGCCCGCGCGTGCTGTTCCAGCGAGAGCAACTCCCCGAACAGGGCGAAGTATTCGTCCTTGTTGCTCACCGGGTTGATCCGCTGGATCTTCGACTTCAGGTCCTTGATCCGGCCGGTCACCGAGCCCCACTGCAGGCGGGCCATGGTGATCGAGACGTAGCGCGGGTCCGGCTCGCCGTCGATGCGCAGCGGCTCCACCGCCAGCTCGCCGACGAGCGCCTGGCCCGCCAGGTCGTCGCAGGCGTCGCGGACCTGCTCGATCCACACCGCGCCGCCCGCCGCGGTCGCCACCCCGCCGGCCGCGGCGATGGCCGCTCGGAGCGCGGCGTGCACCGGGTGCCGGTAGGCGGCCGCCTCGACCGCGTCGAACATCGGGCCGGCCAGCACCGGCTCCTGGAGGGCGAGCTTCAGCGCCTCCCGCTCGACCATCGACAGCGGACTGTCCACGGTGGGCGCGGCCGGGGCGGGGCGGGCCGGGGCGGCCGCCGCGCCGGCGGCCTGCCCGTTGGCGGCGGCCAGCACGGCGCGCTGCACCGGCTCGATCTCCATGCCGAGGTCGCCGGCGAGCTTGCGGACGTACTCGGGGCGCTTCTCCCGGTCCTTGATCTTCGCGACCAGCGGGGCGGCCCGGCGCATGGCCTCCACCCGGCCGTCGACGGTGTCCAGGTCGAACCGGTTGATCATGTGGCGGAGCGCGAAGTCGACCAGCGGCTCGCGCCGGGCGACCAGGTCGCGGACCGCCAGGTCGCCCTTGGCCAGGCGCAGCTCGCACGGGTCCATGTTGTCGGGGCTGACCGCGATGAAGGTGCGCCCGACGAAGCGCTGGTCGTCCTCGAAGGCGCGCAGGGCCGCCTTCTGGCCGGCGGCGTCGCCGTCGAAGGTGAAGATGATCTCGCCAGCCCGTTCGTCGCTGTCGAAGAGCACCCGGCGCAGCACGGAGATGTGGTCGGCGCCGAACGCGGTGCCGCAGGTCGCCACCGCCGTCGGCACGTCGGCCAGGTGGCAGGCCATCACGTCGGTGTAGCCCTCGACCACCACCACCTTGCCCTGCTTGGCGATCTCGCGCTTGGCCTGGTCGATGCCGTAGAGGACGTGCGACTTCTTGTAGATCGGGGTCTCGGGGGTGTTCAGGTACTTCGGGCCGTCGTCGTCGTCGAAGAGCTTGCGGGCGCCGAAGCCGATCACGTCGCCGGTGATCTCGCGGATCGGCCACATCAGGCGGCGGCGGAACCGGTCGATGAGGCTGCCCGAGCGGGACGGGCGGGACAGCCCCGCGGTGACCAGCTCGTCGTGGGTGAAGCCCTGCTGGCGCAGGTGCTTGGTGAGCAGGTCCCAGGCGTCGGGGGCGAAGCCGCAGCCGTAGCGCTCGGCGGCGGCCCGGTCGAAGCCCCGCTGGGCGAGGAACTCCCGGGCCCGCCGGGCGCCGGCCGTGGTGAGCTGGGCGCGGTAGAACTCGACGGCCGCCGCGTGCGCGGCCACCAGGCGCTGGCGCTGCCCCTGCTGCGGGCGGGGACGCGGGGCCGAGCGGTCGTCCTCGACGTAGCGCAGCTGGATGCCGGCGCGGGCGGCGAGCCGCTCGACGGACTCGACGAAGCTCAGGTGCTCGGCGTCCATGAGGAACTTGATCGCGTCGCCGCCGGCCCCACAGCCGAAGCAGTACCAGACGTTGCGGGCGGGCGAGACGTTGAACGAGGGGCTCTTCTCGTCATGGAACGGGCAGAGACCCTTGAGGTTGCCCCCGCCGGCCGACTTGAGCGTCACCGTGTCGGAGATGACCTCCGCGATCGAGGTGCGCTCGCGGACCAGCGCGATGTCCTCGTCCCGGATCCGCCCCGCCATCTCCGCCACCTCCTCGGCGTACATCCTGCCCTGCCGGACCGACGATCCGGCGGTCGGGGGGACGGGCGTGTGGCGGACACCGCCCGCCCCCGGTCACGCCGTGCGGCCGGCTCCGGTGGCGGCGTCGCCGATCCGCGGGAACGGCTCGATGGAGAAGACCACCTCGACGGGCACCTGGAAGTAGGCGGCGATCCGCAGCGCCAGGTGCAGGCTGGGCCGGAACTCGCCCCGCTCCAGGTAGCCGACCGTCTGGTAGTGCACGCCCAGCGCGTCGGCGAGCTGCCGCCGGGAGATCCCCCGCTCGGCGCGCAGCACGGCGATCCGGTTGTGCACGACCTCGCTCATCGGCGCCCTCTCATCCGACCCGCTGCATGGCTCGCTCGCGGCGGGCCGCCACCCGCGAGCCGGACTCGCGCCGGGCCATCCGCCGCAGCACCACGGGGGCCAGCACCAGCCCGAGCACCGCCCACGCCCCGAGCACCCCGAAGGTCTCCAGGTGGCGCCAGGAGCCGCCGAGCTCGACGGCGGCCATGTCGTCGGGCAGCAGCGCCGAGCGCATGCCCAACCCTAGCCAGTAGATCGGGAAGACCTGCGCAATGCCCTGGAGCCACCCCGGGTAGCCGTTGATCGGATAGAAGATGCCGGACAGGGCGATCAGGCCCATGTTCGGCAGCATGATCAGCCCGAAGTTGCGCGGGTTCTCGATCAGCGCGCCGAGGACCGCGCCGATGGGCAGGGTCGCGACCAGGCCGAGCACCGCCACCCAGAGCAGGGTGAACCAGGCCGAGGCGCTGGTCACCCGGAGCCCGTCGAGGTAGAACAGCGCGGGGACGAGCTGGAGGAGCATGCTCAGCAGCGCCACCGTCGACATCAGGGTGACCTTGCCGATCAGGTAGCCGAGCATCCCGTTCGGGGTGGCCTTGGCCCGCAGCAGCGTGCCCTCCTCACGCTCCATGACGAGCTGCGAGGCGAGGACCAGCATGCCGCCGAACGCCAGGCCCATGCCGAGCGCGCTGGGCAGCGTGCGGGCGCCGAGTGAGAAGGACGTGCCGGGCACGGTCGCGCCGCGCATGAAGAACATCGTGACCAGCAGTGCCACCGTCGGGAAGGCGTAGTTCCACAGGTCCTGGCCGTTGCTGAAGGTGTTGCGCAGCTCGATCCCGCCGCGCCGGAAACCGGCCCGGACGGCCGCCATGGTCGGGTTCATCGGTCACTCCCCTGCTGCCACACCCGGTCGGCCCGGCCGCTCCGGACACCGGATTCCTCCTCGTAGACCAGCGCCATGTACGCGTCCTCCAGGCTGGCCCGGCGGACCTCCAGCTCCTGCACCCGGTCCCCGTGCTCGCGGAGCAGGTCGCGCAGGAAGCCGGTGGCGTCGGCGGTGGCGTGCACGAACCGCTCGCCGTCCCGGGTCCAGCGGATCTCCGCGTCGCCCGCGACCCGGCGGGACAGCTCGTCCGGCGAGCCGTCGGCGATGATCCGGCCGCCGGCCAGGATGACGATCCGGTCGGCCAGCTTCTCGGCCTCGTCCAGGTCGTGCGTGGTGAGCAGGATGGTCGTCTCGTCCAGGTCGGCGAGGCGGTGCACCAGCTCGTGGAACTCCCGGCGGGCGGCCGGGTCGAAGCCGACCGTCGGCTCGTCGAGGAACAGCAGCTCCGGGCGGCCCACGATGCCGACCGCCACGTCGAGCCGGCGGCGCTGGCCGCCGGACAGCCGGGCCACCCGCTGGTTCGCCTGCGCCGTGAGGCCGACCGTGTCCAGCAGGTCGTCGACCGGCCACGGCCGCGCGATCCGGCCGGTGGCGTACGGCGCGTAGAAGTCGCCGAGGTGGGCCAGCAGGTCCCGGACCCGCCACTTGCCGTGGTCGCGCCAGGACTGGAGCACCACGCCCAGCCGGGCGCGCCAGCGCTCGTCGCCCCGGCCGGGGTCGACGCCGAGCACCCGGACCGACCCGGCCGACCGCAGCCGGAAGCCCTCCAGGATCTCGATGGTGGTGGTCTTGCCGGCGCCGTTGGGGCCGAGCAGGGCGAGCACCTCGCCGCGCCGGGCGGCGAGGTCGACTCCGTGCAGCACGTCGACGGTGCCGTACCGCATGCGCAGGTCGCGGACGTCGAGGACCAGATCCTCGTCGGGCGGGTGGGGAGCCGTGGCGACTCCCGGCAGTTCGACCGCAGTCATGCCGCAGAATGTAGCACCTCTACTACAACTTGAGGTATACCCGCTTTCTGTCGGGGACCGGACCGGGTCAGCGTCCGGGCCGGTGGAACCAACGGGTCACCGGCGGCGGGTTCTCCTCCTGGTACGACCGGGCGGCGCGCACCGCGGCGGCCAGGCCGGACCGGCGCGGGCCGGGCCGTGGCCGCACCGCCGGGTCGACGGCCATCTCCCGCACGAGAGCGACGGCCAGGCCCAGCATGACCACCACGAACGGCAGCGCCACCAGGATGGTGGCCTGCTGCAACGCGGCCAGGCCACCGGCCAGCAGCAGCGCCGCGGCGACCGCCCCGATGAGTACGCCCCAGAGCACCACCACCCCCCGGTGCGGCCGCAGCGCGCCCCGGGAACTGAGCGAACCGAGCACCAGGGCGGCCGAGTCGGCGCCGGTGACGAAGAAGAGCGCCACCAGCACCGCCGCCAGCGCCGTGGTGACCGTCGCCAGGGGCAGCGCGTGCAGGAGCCCGAAGAGCGCGTTCTCGGCGCTCGCCCCGACGTCGGCCACCAGGTCCCGGGTGCCGGTGCGCTGCACCCGCAGCGCGGTGCCGCCCATGATCGCGAACCAGACGATGCTGGCCCCGCTGGGCACCAGCAGCACCCCGGTGACGAACTCGCGGACCGTACGGCCGCGCGAGATCCGGGCGATGAAGATGCCCACGAACGGCGCCCAGGAGATCCACCAGGCCCAGTAGAAGATGGTCCACGAGCCCAGCCAGGCCGGGTCGCTGAAGGCCCCCGTGCGCGTGGACATGACCACCAGGTGGCTGAGGTAGTCGCCGACCGAGGCGGGCAGCACCTCCAGCGTGTAGATGGTCGGGCCGGCCACGAAGACGAAGACCATCAGTGCCACCGCCAGCACCACGTTGCTGGTCGACAGCCACTTGATCCCCTTGTGCAGCCCGGTGAACGCGGAGACCACGAACGCGGCCGTGAGCGCGGCGATCACCACCAGCTCGATCCCGGTGCTGTCCGGCACGCCGGTGGCGCTGTCCAGGCCCGCCGCCACCTGGAGCGCGCCCAGCCCGAGGCTGGTCGCCGAGCCGAACACGGTGGCGAAGACCGCCAGCAGGTCGATGGCCTGCCCGGCCGGCCCGTACGCCCGGGCGCCGAGCAGCGGCGCGAACGCCGCCGAGATCCGGCTGCCGCGCCCCTTGCGGAAGGTCGAGTACGCCAGGGCCAGCGCCGCGACGGCGTAGATGCCCCACGGGTGCAGCGTCCAGTGGAACAGGGTGTACTGCATGGCCGCCGCGGCGGCCGCCCCGGTCTGCGGCTGCACCCCGGCGGCGGGTGGCGGCGCGGCGTAGTGCTGGATCGGCTCGGCGACGGCGTAGAAGACCAGGCCGATGCCCATGCCGGTGCTGAACATCATGGACACCCAGGCCAGCGTGCTGAACTCCGGCTCGTCGTCGTCGGCGCCGAGCCGGATCCGGCCGAACCGGGACGCGGCGAGCACCACGGACAGCACCAGGAAGGCGTCGGCGGCCACCACGAAGAACCAGCCGAAGGTGCTGATCACCCAGGCCAGCCCGGACTTGCCGAACGCCGCCAGGGACCCGCCGCCCAGGATTCCCCAGGCCACCACCGCCAGCACGCCGGCCACGCCCAGACCGAGCACCACCCGGTCGGCACGCTCCACCGGCCGGTCCTCGCGCACCTGCTCCGCCATGGACCCATCCTCAGCGGGTGGGTCACCGCGCCGGGGCCGAACGACGCAGGATCACCGCGGTCCGGACGCCGGCGGGCCGGCTCCTCGGCCTCGACCTGCCGCGTGTAAGGCCGCCGCCAACGGGGACAACGGGCCGGTGTCGGGTACGAGCGGGGCGAGGATCGCGTACCAACCGGCGCTGGACGGTGTCCGCGCGCTCGCGGTGGCGGCCGTCCTCGCCTTCCACGGCGGGGTCGCGGCCCTCCCGGGCGGCTTCCTCGGGGTGGACGCGTTCTTCGTGCTGTCCGGGTTCCTGATCACCTCGCTGCTGCTCGCCGAGCACCGCGAAACCGGCCGCATCGACCTGGTCGCGTTCTGGGGCCGGCGGCTGCGCCGCCTGCTTCCCGCCCTGCTGCTGGTGCTGGTCGTCGTGCTGCTGGTCTCCCGCAGGCTGATGCCCGGCACCGAACTCGGCGCGCTGCGCTGGGACGAGCTGGCCGCGCTCGGGTACGTCGCGAACTGGCGGATGGCCAACCGGGACGGCGACTACTTCACGGCCACCGGGAGCCCGTCGCCGCTGCAACACACCTGGTCGCTCGGCATCGAGGAGCAGTTCTACCTGCTCTGGCCGCTGCTGCTGATCGCGCTGCTGGCCTGGGCGGCCAGGCGGGGCACGGCCACGCCCGGCCGCCGGCTCGGCGCCGCGCTTCCGGTCGTCCTGCTGGGCGCGGCCGGCTCCGCGCTCGCCGCCGCGGCCCGGTTCACGCCGGACGCGCTGGACCGCGTCTACTACGGCACCGACACCCGGGCCGTCGCCCTGCTGGTCGGCGCCGCGCTCGCCCTGCTGCTGGCGCGCCGGAGCACGGCGGCGACGACCCGGCCGGCCCGCCACCGGGTCCTCGGGGCACTGGCGGTGGCCGGGGCCGCCGTGACCGCCTGGTGCTGGGCCACCGCCGACGGCGGTGACGCGTGGCTCTACCGGGGCGGCCTCACCGTGGCCGCCCTCGCGGTGGCGGCCGTCATCGGCCACGCGGTGGTGAGCCCGGCCTCCCCGACCGCGCGGCTGCTCGCCCTGGCGCCGCTGGTCTGGCTCGGGCGGATCTCCTACGGCGTCTACCTCTGGCACTGGCCCCTGTTCCAGTGGCTGACCGCCGGGCGGACCGGGCTGACCGGGATCGCCCTGATCGCCGCCCGGTGCGCGGTCACGCTGGCCGTCGCCACCGGGTCGTACCTGCTGGTGGAGCGTCCGATCCGGCAGGCCCGGCGGCTGCCCCGGCCGGCGCCCGCGCTGGCCGGCACGGCGGTGGCCGGCGTGGCCGCGGTCGCGGTGCTCGGCACCGTGCCGCCCGCCCCGCCGCCGAACCCGGCCATCGCCCTCGACGCGCCGTCCCCGACGGCCGGCGCGCCCACCGCGGTGCCTCCCGTCCAGCGCCCCGGGCGGCGGCCCGGCCCGCCCCGGATCACCTTCCTCGGCGACTCCGTCTCCTGGTCGCTCGGCACCTACCTGCCGGAACAGGAGAAGCTCACGGTCAGCGTGCGGGCCGTGCAGGGCTGCGGCATCGCCCGGCTCCCCGAGGTGCGGTACGTCGGCGACCCGCACCCGAACTACCCGGGCTGCGAGCACTGGGACGACCGCTGGCGGAAGGGCGTACGCGCCGACGACCCGGACGTGGCGGTCATCCTGCTCGACCGCTGGGAGCTGATGGACCGCCGGCTCGACGGTCGCTGGCAGCACGTCGGCGAGCCGGCGTACGACCGGTACCTCGCCGGGGAGCTGGACCGGGCGGTCGACATCGCGTCGACCCGGGGCACCCACGTGACCCTGCTGACCGCGCCGTACACCCGACGGGCGGAACGACCGGACGGCGGCCTCTGGCCGGAGGACGACCCGGCCCGCGTCGACGCGTGGAACCGGCTGGTGCGCGCGGCGGCGGACCGGCACCACGCCACCGTGCTCGACCTCAACCGGCGGGCCTGCCCGGAGGGCCGGTTCACCTGGGAGGCCGGCGGGGTGCGGGTACGCAGCGACGGGCTGCACTTCACGCCGGAGGGCGTGCAACGGTGGATCGCCCCGTGGCTGCTCCCCCAGCTCTACCGGCTGGCCGTGCGGGGGGCGTGACCGGTCAGGCGGCGATGACCGCCGACTCCTCGGCCTCGACCTGGGCGTTCCAGGCCGCCTTGGTGGAGCGCCAGCCCTCGTCGTCCATGCCGCGCCGCCAGTAGCCGGAGATGGACAGGTCGCCCCTGGGCACGCCCCGCTCGACCCGCAGCAGCCGGCGCAGCTCCTTGACCGCCGCGGCCTCGCCGTGCACGAAGGCGTGCACCCGGCCGGGCGGGAAGTCCAGCGCGCGGACCGCCTCGACCAGCGGCTCGCCCACCGGGCGCCCGGCGCGGTGCAGCCAGCGCAGCTCGACCGCGCCCGCGCTGGGCAGCGGCAGCTCGTCGGCAGGGCCGCTCACCTCGACGTAGACCTTGGCGGGCGCCCCGGCGGGCAGCCGCTCCAGCGCGGCGGCGATCGCCGGCAGCGCGCTCTCGTCCCCGGCCAGCAGGTGCCAGTCGGCCGTCGGATCCGGGGCGTACGCACCGCCGGGGCCGGTGAACAGCACCCGGTCGCCGGGACGCAGCCCGGCCGCCCACGGCCCCGCCAGTCCTTCGTCGCCGTGGTGCACCACGTCCACGGTCAGCTCGCCGGCCGCCGCGTCCCAGGCCCGCACCGTGTACGCCCGCAGCCGCGGCCACTGCTGCGCCGGGAACTCGCGCCTGATGGTGGCCAGGTCGGTCGGGTGCGGGTAGCGCACCCCGGCCGGCGGGAAGACGAACTTCACGTAGTGGTCGGTGTAGGCGCCCACCGGCAGGCCGGCCAGCTCCGCACCGCCGAGCACGAGGCGGATCAGGTGCGGGGTGGGCCGCTCGGTCCGGACGACCGTGGCGGCGGTCAGGTTCTTGGGGCGCTGCTCCGTCATGCTTATTAGGCTAGCCTAAGTAGTTGAGCGTCCCCACCGGGCTGTCCGGCTGCCGACGCCGACGGCGGAACCGGGTCAGCGGAGGGTCACCAGGCGGCCGTGCCAGGCCAGGGCGGCCGGGTCGGTGAGCGAGGCCACCTGGTCGACCACCACGCGCAGCCGGGCCGCGTCGTCGGGCGCGGCCCGCCACAGCGGCGCGAAGACCGGGTCGAGCGCGTCCGGGGCCCGGTCGAGCAGGGCGGCCACCAGGTCGGCGAGGATCTCCTGCTGCTGGGCGTAGCGGGGGCCGGCGCCGGGGCGGCGCATGACGTAGCGCAGGGCGATGCCCTTCAGCAGCGCGCACTGGGCCCGGATGCGGCGCGGCACGACGAGGTCGGCGGCGTAGCGGCGGTGCGGGCCGGGGCCGTGGCGCTCCTGGGTGGCGGCCACCACGGTCGACACGAAGCGGCCGGTGAGCACGCTCGTGGTGGTCTTCAGCGCGGCCAGGGCCCGGTGGCTGCCGTCGTACGCGGCGAGCGGGGCGAGCACCGGCTCGGCGAGCAGCTCGGCCAGCACCTCGCCCAGGTCCTCGGGCGCCTCCCCGGAGTACGCGGCCGCCACGTCGGCGCAGAGCGCCCGCCGCTCGTCGGCGTCCACCAGGAGCGGGCGCAGGCTCACGTAACCGCCGTGGATGCCGTCCTCGACGTCGTGCACCGAGTACGCCACGTCGTCGGCCCAGTCCATGACCTGCGCCTCGAGGCAGCGCCGGTCGCCGGGCGGGGCGCCCTCGCGCAGCCAGGCGAAGACCGGGCGGTCGTCGGCGTACACCCCGAACTTGCGCCGGCCGGGCCGGCGCTCCCACGGGTACTTGGCGACCGCGTCGAGCGAGGCGCGGGTCAGGTTCAGCCCGGCGGAGCGGCCGTCGGGGCCGAGCACCTTGGCCTCCAGCCGGGTGAGCACCCGCAGCGTCTGCGCGTTGCCCTCGAAGCCCCCGCACCCGGCGGCGAGCGCGTCCAGCGCGTCCTCGCCGTTGTGCCCGAAGGGCGGGTGGCCGAGGTCGTGGGCCAGCCCGGCGGTGTCCACCACGTCCGGGTCGCAGCCGAGCCGGGCGCCCATCTCCCGGGCGATCTGCGCCACCTCCAGCGAGTGGGTCAGCCGGGTGCGCAGGAAGTCGTCGGTGCCGGCGGTGTGCACCTGCGTCTTCGCGGCGAGCCGGCGGAACGCCGCCGAGTGCAGCACCCGGGCGCGGTCCCGCTCGTACGGCGACCGCCCGTACCCGGTGTCCTTGGGCGCCTCGGTGACCAGGCGCGCCGCGTCGAGCCCGGGTCCGGCGCTCAACCGGTCATCCCCGCTGCCGCAGGACGCAGAACTCGTTGCCCTCCGGGTCGGACAGGACGGTCCAGTCCACCTCGCCCTGGCCGATGTCGACGTGCCGCGCGCCCATGTCGACGAGGCGCTCCACCTCGGCCTCCAGGTCGGCCGGGCGCAGGTCGATGTGCAGCCGGTTCTTGCCCTCCTTGGGGCCGCTGACCGGGACGAACACGATGCCGGGCAGCGTGTCGGGCGTGCGGCGGATCTCCACCTCGTCCGGCTTGTCGCTGATCACCTGGTAGCCGAGCGCCTCCGCCCACCAGTGGGCGAGCCGGGACGGGTCCTGGGCGTCGACCGTCAGGTTCTCCCAGACGCTGGTCATGCGGCCACCTTCCTGATCGACACGTACGCGGGAGCCCAGGTTACGCCCGGCGGGCCGGAAAGGCGCGCCCGGACGCAAGCGGGGCCGCCGACCTAAGCGTCGGCGGCCCCGGAGGCGTCACGCGATCAGCGGGAGTCGGAACCGGTGGTGGTGATCGCGGCCCGGCCCGCCTCCAGCCGGGCGACCGGCACCCGGAACGGCGAGCAGGACACGTAGTCGAGCCCGACCTCGTCGAAGAAGTGCACCGAGTCCGGGTCGCCACCGTGCTCGCCGCAGACGCCGAGCTTCAGCCCCGGGCGGGCCGCCCGGCCCTCCTCGGCGGCGATCCGGACCAGCCGGCCGACGCCCTCCCGGTCGATCGACTCGAACGGCGAGATGCCGAAGATGCCCAGCTCCAGGTAGCGCCAGAAGAAGGCGCCCTCGACGTCGTCGCGGGAGAAGCCCCAGCCCATCTGGGTGAGGTCGTTGGTGCCGAAGGAGAAGAACTGCGCCGCCTCGGCGATCTGGCCGGCGGTCAGCGCCGCCCGGGGCACCTCGATCATGGTGCCGATCAGCACCTCGACGCCGCTGTCCCCGACCACCTCCGCGATGATCTTCTCGGCCTCGGCGCGTACCGTCTCCAGCTCCTGGACCGCGCCGACCAGCGGGACCATGATCTCCGGGCAGGCCGACCCGCCGTCGCGGGTGACCTGGACGGCGGCCTCGGCGATCGCCCGGACCTGCATGGCGAAGAGACCGGGGATGACCAGGCCGAGCCGCACGCCGCGCAGGCCCAGCATGGGGTTCTCCTCGTGCATCCGCCGGACGGCGGCGAGCAGCGCCTCCTCCTTGGCCACGTCCTCGCCGCGCTCCTGGGCGACCGCCACGTTGACCGCGAGCTGCTCCAGCGGGGGCAGGAACTCGTGCAGCGGCGGGTCGATGAGCCGCACGGTGACCGGCAGGCCGTCCATCTCGCGGAAGATCTCGATGAAGTCCTCCCGCTGGAGCGGCAGCAGGGCGGCGAGCGCCGCCTCCCGCTCCTGGTCGCCGGCCGCCAGGATCAGCCGCTCGACCAGCTCACGGCGGTCGCCGAGGAACATGTGCTCGGTGCGGCACAGGCCGATGCCCTCGGCGCCGAACCGCCGCGCCCGGGCCGCGTCGGCGCCCGTGTCGGCGTTCGTCCGGACCCGCAGCCGCCGCGTCCCGTCGGCGTGCGTCATGATCCGGTGTACGGCCTTGACCAGCGCGTCGTCGGTCTGCTCCGGGTCCAGCTCGCCCTCGAAGTACTGCACCACCTCCGACGGCATGACCGGCACCTCGCCGAGGTAGACCTTGCCGGTGGTGCCGTCGATGGAGACGACGTCGCCCTCGTTGACGGTCTGCCCGGCGACGGTGAACTTCTTCGCCGGCACGTTCACGTCCAGCTCGTCGGCGCCGGAGACGCAGGTCTTGCCCATGCCGCGGGCGACCACGGCGGCGTGGCTGGTCTTGCCGCCGCGCGAGGTGAGGATGCCCTTGGCGGCGATCATGCCGTTGAGGTCGTCCGGGTTGGTCTCCCGGCGGACCAGGATCACCGACTCCCCCTCGGCGGCCAGCTCGACCGCGCGGGCGGAGGTGAAGACCACCTTGCCGGAGGCGGCGCCCGGCGAGGCGCCGATGCCCTTGGCCACCGGCTGGAACTCGTGGTCGAGCTGGAAGCGCGGGAACATGAGCTGGGCGAGCTGGGCGCCGTTGACCCGGTGCAGCGCCTCGTCCAGGTCGATCAGGCCCTCGTCGACGAGCTGCCCGGCGATGACGAACGCGGCGGCCGCGGTGCGCTTGCCGACCCGGGTCTGGAGCATCCAGAGCTTGCCGCGCTCGATGGTGAACTCGATGTCGCAGAGGTCCTTGTAGTGCTCCTCCAGCCGGGCCATGTAGTCGAGCAGCTCGTCGTAGGACTTCTTGTCGATCTGCTCCAGCTCCTGCAACGGCACGGTGTTGCGGATGCCGGCCACCACGTCCTCGCCCTGGGCGTTGGCCAGGTAGTCGCCGTAGATGCCCTGGGCGCCGCTGCCCGGATCGCGGGTGAAGGCCACGCCGGTGCCCGAGTCGGCGCCGAGGTTGCCGAAGACCATGGCCACCACGTTGACCGCGGTGCCCAGGTCGGCCGGGATGCGCTCCTGGCGGCGGTAGACCACCGCGCGCTCGGCGTTCCACGACTCGAAGACCGCGCGGATGGCCAGGTCGAGCTGCTCGCGCGGCTCCTGCGGGAACTCCCGCCCGGTGTGCTTCGCGAAGATCTTCTTGTACGCGTCGACCAGCCCGCGCAGGTCGTCGGCGTCCAGGTCGAGGTCGTTCTGCGTGCCCTTGGCGCGCTTGGCGTCGTCCAGCGCGTGCTCGAACTCCTCGCCCGGCACCTCGCAGACGGTCTTGCCGAACATCTGGATCAGCCGGCGGTAGGAGTCCCAGGCGAACCGGTCGTTCCCCCCGGCCTGTGCGCTGAGCCCGACCACGCTGCGGTCGTTGAGGCCGACGTTGAGGACGGTCTCCATCATGCCGGGCATGGAGAACTTGGCGCCGGAGCGGACCGAGACCAGCAGCGGGTCCTGCGGGTCGCCGAGCTTGCGGCCCATCTCCCGCTCCAGGGACTCCAGGTGCGCCTCGATCTGGGCGGCCAGCCCGTCCGGCTCCCGGCCGGTCGTGAGGTACGCCTTGCAGGCCTCGGTGGTGATCGTGAAGCCGGGCGGGACCGGCAGGCCGAGATTCGTCATCTCGGCCAGGTTGGCCCCCTTGCCGCCGAGCAGGTCCTTGAGGTCCTTGTTGCCCTCGGCGAAGTCGTAGACGTACTTGTGCTCGACCGTCTCTTGCGCTGCCACCAGAGCCTCCCACGCGCGCCATTGACACTTAACGAAGGTTCAGTTCGGACATACCCCGGGAGCGACCACCGGTAATCCCGGCGTCGTCAGCGATCGGTGGGCGAAGGTTAAGCGAACTTCGAGTGGCCTGGGACCGTTCGGTGACTATTGGCACAACGGTCACCACTATCCGCGTCCGTACCGGTTTTTGGGAACGCTTCCACGCGCACTATCACGCAATTCCGATTCCCCTCGTACGCTTGACCGCACTGGTTCTGCTGAACCTGACCTTTGCCATATCCCGCGCAAATACACCCGGAGCCGTCGCCGTGCCGACCATCCCCGCCACCCCCGCCGAGAGCGGCCCCGAGCCGCTCGACCGCCTCCCCGGCCGCCAGCCGGCCGCCGCCGAGCTGGCCCGCACCGCCGCCCGCTCCGCCGGCGACCTGCTCGCCCCACCCGCGCCCACCCGCCTCGGCGACGTGGTGCCCGCCCCGGAGCGGGTGCAGCCCGACCCGGCGGCGGACTTCACGCTGACCGCCGACGCGGCGATCCGGGTCAGCCCGGCCGGCCGGGACGTCGCCGAGCAGCTGGCCGAGTGGCTGCGCCCGGCCACCGGGTTCCCGCTGCCGGTCACCGACGCGCCCGACGCCGACGGCGTGCTCGTGCTGACCCTGTCCGAGGCGCCCCTGGCCGCGGGTCCGTTCGACGCGGCTCGCCCGGCGGGCACGGCGGGTCCCGTGGACGCGGCCCGTCCGCTCGACGCGGCCCGTCCGGCCGAGCCGACGGCGGGTGAGGGTGGCGTTGGTGTCGACGGGCTGGGTGCCGAGGGTTACCGGCTCGACGTGACCGCGGCCGGGGTGCGGGTCACGGCCGCCGCCCCGGCCGGGCTGTTCCACGGCGCGCAGACGCTGCGGCAGCTCCTCCCCGCCGCCATCGAGCGCGCCGCACCGGTCACCGAGCGCTGGGCGGTGCCCGGCGGCAGCATCGTCGACCGGCCGCGCTTCCCCTACCGGGGCGCCATGCTCGACGTGGCCCGCCACTTCTTCCCGGTCGAGGACGTGCTGCGGGTCGTCGACCACCTGGCCCGCTACAAGCTCAACCACCTGCACCTGCACCTCACCGACGACCAGGGCTGGCGGATCGCCGTCGACTCCTGGCCCCGGCTCGCCGGGGTCGGCGGGATCACCGAGGTGGGCGGCGGCCCCGGCGGCTTCTACACGCAGGCCGACTACCGGCGCATCGTCTCGTACGCCGCCCGCCGCCACGTCACCGTCGTGCCCGAGATCGACCTGCCGGGGCACACCAACGCGGCCCTCGTCGCGTACCCGGACCTGGCGCCCGGCAAGGTCCCGCCGCCGCCGTACACCGGCACCGAGGTCGGCTTCAGCTACGTGGACCCCGCCGACGAGCGGACGTACGCCTTCGTCGCCGACGTGGTCGGCGAGGTGGCCGCCCTGACCCCCGGCCCGTGGCTGCACCTGGGCGGCGACGAGGCGTTCAAGGTGCCGGCCGACACCTACCGCGCCTTCATCGAGCGGGCCCAGACCCTGGTGGCGGCGACCGGGAAGACGGTCGTCGGCTGGCACCAGCTCGCCCCGGCCGGGCACGTCGACGGGCGGGTGCTCCAGTGGTGGGGCACCAACGGTGACGACCCCGAGACCGCCGACGCGGTACGCCGGGGCGCCCGCCTCATCCTCTCCCCCGGCAACCGGGTCTACCTGGACATGAAGTACGCCGTCGACACTCCGATCGGGCACGACTGGGCGGGCCTCATCGACGTCCAACGGGCGTACGACTGGGATCCGGGGACGCACCTCACCGGCGTGCCCGCCGAAGCCGTGCTGGGTGTGGAGGCCCCGCTCTGGACCGAGTCGGTCACCACCCTCGCCGAGGTCGAGTTCATGCTCTTTCCGCGGCTGCCCGCCGTCGCCGAGCTGGGCTGGTCGCCCCGGTCGACGCACGACTGGGCCGGCTTCCGCCAGCGGCTGGCGGCCCACGGCCCGCGCTGGACCGCCGCCGGCATCACCTTCCACCCGTCCCCGGACGTCCCCTGGCCGACGCCGGCCACGAAGGTGCCCACCCAGCCCACCGGCAACACCACCGCCCCCACCTCCTGAAAGCCGTCACGGTCCCCGGCGCTTCAGTGGAACGCCATGGGTGTCTCAGCCGTCCCGAGACACCCATGGCGTCCCACCCACCGCCTTGCCCAAGCGCGGTCCGGCGAAATGCCCGGTATGGCCGGTGGTCGACCCGTCGGGCCCCTGCGCTGGGCCTCGGCCCGCCCGCGTTGATCTGCGCGAGGCGTCGGCCCGCCCGTGTTGATCAAGAAGTTTGCGTCGAGATTCGGCCGGAAGACGACACAAATCTCTTGATCAACACCGGTGGTCGCCGGCGACCGGGTGCCGGGTTCGCCGCGCCCGGTGCACCTGGAGATCTTGGGCAGTTGTCGTTCGCGCGAACAGCAACTGTCCAAGATCTGCAGCGCCAGCGTGTGCGCCCTGGGGTGCGTGTCCGCTTTGCGTCGCCGACGTTGGGCCTCGGTGTCCGGTTTCGGCTGGTCTCGGCGAGTGGTCGGCGCCACCGTCGGGGCGGAATCATGCCGGGGTCGGGGTCGTTGTACATGGCAGACCGCGCAGCACCCCGCCCCCGGCGAGGCAGCCGCGGTTGGAATGACCGGCCCCGGCCGGTCGTTACACCCCCCGGGGCCGCGCACCACCGGCCCACCGCACCGGGCCAGCCGCGGGGAATCACCCCGCCACCCCGGTCGTTACATCCCCCGGACCACGCACCACCGGTCCGAGCCGGCTAGCCAGGGAATCACCCCCGGCCGCCGGTGGTTACATCTCCCCGGGGCATCGGATCAGGCGTGTGGGAATCACTTCCCCGCCGCCGATGGTTACACCCCCGGACCGCCCGAGCAGGTCACCCCCCCTTTGATCGCCGGGCATCTCCCCAGACTTTCTCACCAGCACCCGCACCCCCCTTGTGCGTGTGTGCTGTGCACCCCCGACAGAAAGGCGTCACTCATCATGCGTACCAACACCATGCTGCGTAACACCGTTCTGACCGCTGCCGGCTTCGCCGCCACCGCCGGTGGAATCGCCGGCCCGGCCATCGCCGCCCACGCCACCCCCGCCGAGAAGACCGCCCAGGTCAGCACCGACCGCAAGGGTCACGGCGAGCGCGAGCTCGACGTGCGCTACGAGGCGCAGCCGAACTTCTACTACTGCGGCCCCGCCGCCACCCGCAACGCCATCTCCGTGCTCGGCAAGAACATCGACGTCGACGCCATGGCCAAGGAAATGGGCACCACCGAGAACGGCACCAACAGCATCAACGACATCACCCCCGTCCTGAACAAGGAGACCGGCAAGCACTACCGGTCCGTCGAAATCAAGGACGGCAAGGCCGACGACAAGCAGACCGACACCCTGCGCACCGACATCGTGCGCACCGTCGACGACGGCCGGGCCGTGGTCGCCAACATCGCCGGCACCACCACCGACACCGACGGCAACACCCACTCCTTCGAGGGTGGCCACTACATCAGCGTCGTGGGCTACCGCGACGGCGGGAAGACCGTGACCATCGCGGACTCGGCCGACCCGAACATGGCCTCCTACCGCATCAGCGTGGACAACCTCGCCGACTGGATCGCCACCCGCGGCTACTCCGCTTCCTGACGATCCGAGCAACACGCGAAAGGGCCCGACCCCCTCACGGGGTCGGGCCCTTTTTCGCGCGTCAGCCGCCGGAGTCGTCCAGCTCGGCGCCGTCCGGCGGGGTGTCGTCGTCGCGGCTCGCGAGCCAGCCGTCGGGGAGAGCGACCTTGCCCGGGGAGTTGGTCCGGCCGCGCGGCTGGCCGAGGGTCTCCACCGGGAACGGCTCGGTCGGGTCGAGCTTGCCGAGCAGGTCGTCGAGCTGGGCCAGGCTCTCGATCATCGCGAGCGAGCGGCGCAGTTCGCTGCCGACCGGGAAGCCCTTCAGGTACCAGGCGACGTGCTTGCGGAAGTCGGTGCAGCCGTCGCGCTCGCCCCGGGCCGGGTTGCGGGCGCCGGCCACGAACTGGTCGACCAGCAGCTCGGCATGCCGGCGCATGGTCGCCGCCACCTCGCCGAGGTTCGGCAGCCGCCGCTCGGTGCGCCCGTTGAAGGCAGCCTCCAGGTCGGCGAACAGCCAGGGCCGGCCCAGGCAGCCGCGCCCGACCACCACGCCGTCGACGCCGGTGTGGGCGACCATCCGCAGCGCGTCGTCGGCCTCCCAGATGTCGCCGTTGCCGAGCACCGGCACGTCGAGCGCCTGCTTGAGGGTGGCGATGGCGTCCCAGTCGGCGGTGCCCGAGTAGCGCTGCGCCGCCGTACGCCCGTGCAGGGCGACCGCCGCCACGCCGGCGTCCTGGGCGGCGAGGCCGGCCTCGACGTACGTCAGGTGGTCGTCGTCGATGCCCTTGCGCATCTTCACGGTGACCGGCACCCCGGCGGGCGACGCGGCGGCCACGGCGGCCCGGACCAGCCGGGCGAACAGCCGGCGCCGCCACGGCAGGGCCGACCCGCCGCCGCGCCGGGTGACCTTGGGGACCGGGCAGCCGAAGTTCAGGTCGATGTGGTCGGCGAGGTTCCGCTCGACGACGATCCGCACGGCGGCGGCGGTGATCTCCGGGTCGGTGCCGTAGAGCTGGAGGCTGCGGGGCTGCTCGTCCGCGCCGAAGGCGATCATGCGGAGGGTCTTGGGGTTCCGCTCGACCAGCGCCCGCGTGGTGATCATCTCGCAGACGTAGATGCCGCCGCCCTGCTCACGGCAGAGCCGGCGGAAGCCGACGTTGGTGATCCCGGCCATCGGCGCGAGCACCACGGGCGGCCACACCTCGTGCGGGCCGAGGGTGAGCGGGCGCAGCGCGGGCAGGGTCGGGGCGGTCACCGCACAAGTGTACGGGGCCCCGACCGACCGGTCGGGGCCCCGTGACCAGCGTCAGCAGCCGGGCAGGCGCTCGATCAGGTAGCGCTCGACCTGGTCCAGGGAGACGCGCTCCTGGGCCATGGTGTCCCGGTTCCGCACGGTCACCGCGTTGTCGTCCAGGGTGTCGAAGTCGACGGTGACGCAGAACGGCGTGCCGATCTCGTCCTGCCGGCGGTAGCGGCGGCCGATGGCCTGCGAGTCGTCGAACTCGACCACCCAGCGCTTGCGCAGGTCGGTCGCGAGCTGCTTGGCCTTGGGCGAGAGCGCCTCGTTGCGGGACAGCGGCAGCACCGCCACCTTGACCGGGGCCAGCCGGGGGTCGAAGCGCATGACGGTGCGCTTGTCCACGCCGCCCTTGGTGTTCGGGGCCTCGTCCTCGTCGTACGCCTCGAGCAGGAACGCCAGCACCGCGCGCGTGAGGCCGGCGGCCGGCTCGATCACGTACGGCATCCAGCGCTCGCCCTTGGTCTGGTCGAAGTACGACAGGTCGACGCCGGAGTGCTTGCTGTGCGTGGACAGGTCGAAGTCGGTCCGGTTGGCGATGCCCTCCAGCTCGGCGAACTCGGTGCCGCCGAACTGGAACCGGTACTCGATGTCGACCGTGCGCTTCGAGTAGTGGGAGAGCTTCTCCTTGGGGTGCTCGTAGAAGCGCAGGTTGTCCTCGGAGAGGCCCAGGTCGAGGTACCAGTTCCACCGCTCGGCGAGCCAGTACTCGTGCCACTTCTCGTCGGTGCCCGGCTCGACGAAGAACTCCATCTCCATCTGCTCGAATTCACGGGTCCGGAAGATGAAGTTGCCCGGGGTGATCTCGTTGCGGAACGACTTGCCGGTCTGCGCGATGCCGAACGGCGGCTTCTTGCGGGCGACCGTCTCCACGTTCTTGTAGTTGACGAAGATGCCCTGGGCGGTCTCCGGCCGCAGGTAGTGCAGGCCCTCGTCGCTCTCGACCGGGCCCAGGTAGGTCTTCATGAGGCCGTTGAACATCTTCGGCTCGGTGAAGGTGCCCTTGTTGCCGCAGTTCGGGCAGTTGATCTCCGCCAGCGAGGTCGGCGGCCGGCCGTGCTTGGCCTCGAACGCCTCCTCCAGGTGGTCGGCGCGGAACCGCTTGTGGCAGGACTGGCACTCGGTGAGCGGGTCGACGAACTCGGCGATGTGGCCGCTGGCCTCCCAGACCTGGCGGGCCAGGATGACGGCGGAGTCCAGGCCGACGACGTCGTCGCGCTGCTGGACCATGGTCTTCCACCACTGCCGGCGGACGTTCTCCTTGAGCTCGACGCCGAGCGGACCGTAGTCCCAGGCCGACCGGGTGCCCCCGTAGATCTCGCTGGAGGGGAAGACGAAGCCCCGGCGCTTGGCGAGGCTGACGACGGCGTCGATACGGTCGGCTGGCATGTTTCCTCCTACGCCGGCTGGCGGTCGGCGGGGGCGATGTGAGTGTTTCCGGACGGTTCGGCACAACGGTACGACCACCGCGGCCCCGAGCCCAGCAGAATACCGGGGCCCCGTCAGCTCACCCCGCACACCTCCATGCCGCCGGTCTGCTGGTCGGGCGCCAGCGTGACGGTCTGCGCCTCCCGCCGGCCGCCGGCCAGGGTCACGTCGACCGGCACGGTCAGCGTCGCGGTGTCGACCTTGCCCACCCGGTAGCCGGAGACCTGCGGCTCGGTGGCCACCCGCTGCTCGAACTCGTGCCGGGACTCCCGCCGCCGGGCGTCGTCGCAGAGCTGGTCGTAGGCCTTCGAGAAGTCCTTGGCGACGAGCGCCTGGTAGTAGTCGTCGGTCACCGCCTTGCCCTGCTCCTCGACGGCCTGCACGTTGCTCACCGCGAGCCCGACCACGGCCGCGCCGCCCCCGCCGCAGCAGAGCAGCACGGCGAGCGCGCCGACCCCCAGGCCGAGCCAGAGCCGGGCCCGGCCGCCCTCGGTGGGCGGGGCGGCGAACGGCGGGGCCACCCCGGGACCGGGCGGCGGCGCGGGAACGCCCGGCTCGCCCGGCGGCACCGGCGGCATGCCGGGCGGCGGCGCGGGGACGCCCGGCTCGCCCGGGGAGCCCGGAACCGGCATGCCGGAGGGCACGGGCGGGGGTGGTGGGGCAGCCGGCCCGGGAGCGGTCATACGCGCCAGGGTAGTGCCCCCGGCCTCAGCGGTAAGGACCTGCGGCCCGATCACTGGCCGCCACGACGATCTCGCCGTCCGGCGCGGCACTGGCCAGTGTCTCGTACGCCGAGGGCTCGTCCACCGACCGGGCGAGCAGCGGCACCGCAGTGACCTTGACGTCGAAGCCCCCGAGCGCCCGCCGGTACGCCCCGACGGACTCCCACTCGGTGAGCAGGCACCAGTGGTCGGGGTCGTCCAGCGCGCGGAGCAGTTCGCCGCGTAGGTAGCCCGGTCGGGCGGCGAGCGCGGCGAGCGCGGCGTGCGCCTCCCGGGTGAACTCGTCCGCCACGCCGGCGTCCACCACGAACCGGTTGGTGACCAGCACCTGGTTCCTCCTCGTAGAGTCTGTGGCATGCAGCGTACGCAGACTCCCGTGCTGTCCCGGTTGGCCCGGCTCAACCCGACGACGGTGTTCCTGGCCGCGCTGGTCCTGGTGCTGGTCGGGCTGTTCGCGCCCGGCGCGGCGGGCGGGCTGCTGCTGCTGGCGCTGGCCGGCGGGCTGGTGTGGCTGATGACCGCCACCTGGCCGGTGCAGGCCCCGGCGACGCGGGTGCTGCGGCTGCTGATGCTCACCCTGCTGATCACGATCGCGCTGGCGAAGCTGCTCTGACCGTTGACCTGCGCAGACATGCAATCATGCGTTTTTGACAATCAATTTCGTTATCGCGGACAGTAGTCGCATGACCGTCCGCTCCGCCCCCCGCGTCCTCGCCGCCGCCACCGCCGCCCTGCTCACCCTGGGCGGCCTCGCCGCCTGCTCGCACGGCGGGGGCGGCGGGAGCGACCCGGACCGGGTCGACGTGGTGGCCGCCTTCTACCCGCTCCAGTTCCTCGCCGAGAAGATCGGCGGCGACGCCGTCCGCGTGACCAGCCTGACCAAGCCCGGCGCGGAGCCCCACGACCTGGAGCTCAACCCCCGCCAGGTGGGCCAGGTGGTCGACGCCGAGCTGATCGTCTACCTCACCGGGTTCCAGCCGGCCGTGGACGAGGCGGTCGAGCAGAACGGCGGCGACCGGGCGTTCGACGTGGCGGGTGTGCAACCGCTGCTCGACGCCGCCGCGGGCGGCCACCAGCACGAGGGTGAGGCCGGTCACGAGGAGGAGTCCGGCGGCAAGGACCCGCACCTCTGGCTGGACCCGACGCGGCTGGCCGCCGTCGGTGACCGGCTCGCCGAGCGGCTCGGCAAGGTCGACCCGGGCCGGGCCGCCGACTACACCGCCCGGGCGGCGGCACTTCGCACCGAGCTGACCGGGCTCGACGCCGACTACACCCGCGGGCTGGCCACCTGCCAGCGCCGGGAGATCGTGACCAGCCACACCGCCTTCGGCTACCTGGCCGAGCACTACCGGCTCGAGCAGGTCGGCATCACCGGCCTCAGCCCGGACGCCGAGCCCTCCCCGCAGCGCCTCGCCGAGGTGGCGAAGGAGGCCCGGGAGCACGCGGCCACCACCATCTTCTTCGAGACGCTGGTCAGCCCCAAGATCGCCGAGACCGTGGCCCGGGAGGTCGGGGCGCGGACCGCCGTGCTCGACCCCATCGAGGGCCCGCCCGCCGACGGCGACTACCTCTCGGCGATGCGCGCCAACCTCCAGACCCTGCGGACCGCCTTGGACTGCTCATGACCGAACCCGTCATCCAGGTCACGCACGCCGCCGTCGGCTACGACGGCCGGGCGGTGCTGCGCGACGTCTCCCTGACCGTCACGGCCGGCGAGGTGATCGCCGTGCTCGGCGCCAACGGCTCCGGCAAGTCGACCCTCATCCGCGCCGTGCTCGGCCTGGTGCCGCTCGGCGCCGGGTCGGTCACCCTCTTCGGCACGCCGCAGCGGCGCTTCCGGCAGTGGCACCGCATCGGGTACGTCCCGCAGCGGCTCGGCGCGGGCAGCGGCGTGCCCGCCACGGTCGGCGAGGTGGTGGCCTCCGGGCGGCTGGCCCGGCGGGGCGTGCTGCGCCCGTCCGGGCGGGCCGACCGGGAGGCGGTCGCCGAGGCGCTCAACGCGGTCGGGCTCGCCGACCGGGCCGGCGACCCGGTCGCCACGCTCTCCGGCGGCCAGCAGCAGCGCACCCTGATCGCCCGGGCCCTGGCCGGCCGGCCGGAGGTGCTGGTGCTCGACGAGCCGACGGCCGGGGTCGACGCGGCCAGCCAGGAGGCGTTCGCCGACGCGCTGCGCGCCTTCCGCGACGGCGGCGGCACGGTGCTGCTGGTCGCCCACGAACTGGGGCCGCTGCGCCCGCTGATCAGCCGGGCCGTCGTCGTCCACCAGGGCGGCATCTGCCACGACGGCGCGGTGCCGGAACCGGCCGGGCACCACGCCGAGCCGGGCCACGACCACGTGCACCCGCACTGCGACGAGGAGCCCGCCGGGCTGTGGAGCATGTGATGGACCTCTTCCAGTACGACTTCATGCTGCGTGCCCTGGTCGGCGCGCTCGTCATCGGGCTGGCGGCCCCGGCGCTCGGCATCTACCTGGTGCAGCGCCGGCTGGCGCTGATCGGCGACGGCATCGGCCACGTGGCGCTCACCGGCGTCGGCGCCGGACTGCTGCTCAACCGGTCCCCCGTGCTGGTGGCGGTCGTCGCGGCCACGCTGGGCGCCATCGTCATCGAGCTGGTCCGTTCGCGCGGGCGCACCTCCGGCGACCTGGCCCTCGCGCTGCTGTTCTACGGCGGCATCGCCGGCGGCGTGATGCTGGTCGGGCTCTCCGACGCCAGCAGCGGGTCGCTCAACGCGTACCTCTTCGGGTCGCTGACCACGACGTCGCCGGCCGACCTCGTCACCATCCTGGTGCTCGGCGTGGCGATCCTGGTGACCATGCTGGCGCTGCGCCCGGCGCTCTTCGCGGTCTGCCACGACGAGGAGTACGCCCGGGTGTCCGGCCTGCCGGTGCGGGCGTTGAACCTGCTCCTCGCGGTCGGCACGGCGGTGACGGTGACGATCGCCATGCGGGCGGTCGGGGTGCTGCTGATCAGCGCGCTCATGGTGGTGCCGGTGGCCACCGCGCAGCAGGTGACCCGGGGGTTCCGGGCCACCATGGGCGCGGCCATGGCGCTCGGGCTGTTCGCCGCCGGGGCCGGGGTCTGGGTGGCCGCCACCGCGGACACGGCGCCCGGCGCCTCGGTGGTGCTGCTGGCCATCGGCTCGTTCCTGGTGGTGGCGCTGCTCGCGGCGGGCCGGCGGGCGCTGCGCCGGCGGACCGGGCCGGCCGCCGTGCCGGTGGCCGAGCCGCCGGAACACGAGGTGGTCCTGCGGTGAGGGCGTCCCGGCCGGCGCTGTCGGCATTGGTTACCGTTACGGGGTGACGGTCACGAACGGGTACGACGCCTTCGAGGGCGCGGGTGACCTGCTGCGCGCGCTGTCGGCGCCGATCCGGCTGGCGATCGTGAGCGAACTGGCCGAGGGCGAGCGCTGCGTGCACGAGCTGGTGGAGAAGCTCGGCGCCCCGCAGCCGCTGGTCTCCCAGCACCTGCGGGTGCTGCGCGGCGCCGGCGTGGTGCGCGGCTCGCGGCGTGGCCGGGAGATCGCGTACGCGCTGGTGGACGAGCACGTCGCGCACATCGTGGCCGACGCCGTGAGCCACGCCGGGGAGCGGCCGTGACCGAGGGCGCACTGCGCAACACCCGGCAGCGGACCGCGGTGAGCGCCCTGCTGGCCGAGGTCGACGGCTTCCACAGCGCCCAGGACCTGCATGCCATGCTGCGCCAGCGCGGCGAGCGGGTCGGCCTCACCACCGTCTACCGGACCCTGCAGGGGCTCGCCGACGCGGGCGAGATCGACGTGATGCGCCCGCCGGGCGGCGAGCACCTCTACCGGCGGTGCAGCGAGGGCCATCACCACCACCTGGTCTGCCGGGCCTGCGGCCGGACCGTGGAGGTGGCCGGCCCGGTGGTCGAGAGCTGGGCCGAGCGGGTCGCCGCCGAACACGGGTACGTGCAGGTCAGCCACACCCTGGAGATCTTCGGCACCTGCCCGGGCTGCGCCCGCTGACAAATCCGACCCGTGCCCGCGCGGCCGGGCCGTGGCACGCTGTCCGGCGTGAAGATCTACGCCGACCGTTTTCCGACCGCACTCCGTCAGCTCCTCACCGATCTGCTCGTGGTCGTCTGGGTGTACGCGGCGATCCGCTTCGCGCTCTGGGTACACGACCTGGTCGAGAAGCTCGCCGTACCCGGACAGAAGCTGGAGGGTGCCGGCGGCGGGCTCGCCGACAACCTGGCCGACGCCGGCGGCAAGGTCGGCCGGGTGCCGCTGGTCGGCGACGAGCTGACCACGCCCTTCACCAAGGCCGCCGAGGCCGCCCGCGCGGTCGCCGAGGCCGGCCGCGACCAGCAGGAGCTGGTCGGCCAGCTGGCCCTGGCGCTGGCCGTCGCGGTGCTGGTCTTCCCGCTCGGGCTCGTGCTCTTCGGCTGGCTGCCGCTGCGGGTGCGCTGGATGCGCCGGGCCGGCGCCGCGAAGGCCCTGGCCGCCGCACCGGCCGGGCGCGACCTGCTGGCGCTGCGCGCCCTCGCCGGCCAGCCCCTCGCCAAGCTGAACCGGATCGCGCCGGACGTGGCCGAGGCGTGGCGCCGCGGCGACGACGAGACGGTCGACGCGCTCGCCGCGCTGGAGCTGCGCGGACTGGGGCTGCGCACCGGCCGGTAAGGTGTGCCGGTGCTGTACTTCCTGATCGTCGTCGCGGTCCTGCTCCTGATCTACGCGGGCGTGCTCGTGAGCTTCGTCCGCAAGGGCCGCCGGATCCCGCCGGCCGCGTACCTGGTGCTGGCCGGGCTGAACGGGCTCATCCTGGCCGGGGTGATCGCCTGGGCGGTCGCCCGCTGACGGCGGGCCCCCGCCGCGTCCGGCGGGGGCCGACGACCGTCACGGCGCGGGCGGGATGCGGCGGCGGACGTCCTGGGCCGTCGACGGGCCGGGCTGCCAGCGGGCCACCCAGGGCTGGTCGGCGGGCGGGGTGACGACGCCCTCCTCGATCGAGGCGTAGCGCCCCGCGATGATCCGCTTGGCGGCGGCCACGTCCACCGCGTCGGTGTTGGACCACAGCCCGGTGAACAGCTCGTCGACGCGCAGCCGGGCCTGCCGGCAGAACAGGTCGGCCAGCTCGAGGTTCTCCGGGTGCTCGGCGCGCTCGGCGACCGCCCGGACGCAGACGGCGGACATGGCGAACAGCTCCGCGCCGATGTCCACCACCCGGCCGAGGAACGCCTGCTTGCGCTCCATCTTCCCCTGCCAGCGGGACATCGCGTAGAAGGTGGACCGGGCCAGCTTGCGGGAAGCGCGCTCGACGTGCCGCAGGTGCCCGGCGAGCGGGCCGAACTCGTGGTAGGCCCCGGGCGCCTGGCCCTTGCCGACGGCCAGGGTGGGCAGCCACTTCGCGTAGAAGACGCCGGCCCGCGCGCCGGCCTTCGCCTTGCGGCCCAGCCCGGCGTCCGGGTCGATGATGTCGCCGGCCACCGAGAGGTGCGCGTCGACCGCCTCGCGGGCGATCAGCAGGTGCATGATCTCGGTGGAGCCCTCGAAGATGCGGTTGATCCGCAGGTCGCGCAGGAGCTGCTCGACGGCGGCCGGGCGTTCGCCCCGGGCGGCCAGGGAGTCGGCGGTCTCGTAGCCGCGCCCGCCCCGGATCTGGATCAGCTCGTCGGCGATCTTCCAGGCCATCTCGCTGGCGTAGAGCTTCACGAGCGCGGCCTCGATGCGGATGTCGTTGCGGTCGTCGTCGGCGAGCAGGCAGCAGAGGTCGAGCATGGACTCCATGCCGTACGTGGTGGCGGCGATGAAGGCGAGCTTCTTGGCGACCGCCTCGTGCTCGCCGACCGGCCGGCCCCACTGGACCCGGTCGGCGGCCCACTCCCGGGCCACGTTCAACGCCCACTTGCCGGCGCCCACGCACATGGCCGGCAGCGAGAGCCGCCCGGTGTTCAACGTGGTCAGCGCGATCTTCAGGCCCTTGCCCTCGCCGCCGATCACGTTCTCCTTCGGCACGAAGACGTCGTGGAACCGGGTGAGGCTGTTCTCCAGGCCGCGCAGCCCGATGAAGGCGTTGCGCCGCTCGACGGTGATGCCCTCGCTGTCGCCCTCCACCACGAAGGCCGTGATGCCCCCGCGCCGCCCCTCGGCCGCCGGCACCCGGGCCATCACCACGAGCAGGGTGGCGACCGTGCCGTTGGTGGCCCACAGCTTCACGCCGTTGAGCCGGTAGCCGGTGCCGTCCTCGGTGGGCTCGGCCGTGGTGGCCAGTCGGGCCGGGTCGGAGCCGACGTCCGGCTCGGTGAGCAGGAAGGCGGAGACCTCGCCGGCGGCCAGCCGGGGCAGGAAGCTCTCCTTCTGCTCGGGGGTGCCGAACATCTTCAGCGGCTGCGGCACGCCGATCGACTGGTGCGCCGAGAGCAGCGCGCCGATCGACGGGTTCACCGAGCCGGCCCGCATCAGCGCCCGGCAGTAGTGCAGGTTGCTCAGCCCGAGGCCGCCGTGCTTGCGGTCGATCTTCATGCCGAAGGCGCCGAGCCGGGCCAGCCCGTGGAACACCTCGTCGGGGATGCGTGCGTCCCGCTCGATGGCCGCACCGTCCACCTCGGAGTCCAGGTACGCCCCGAACGCCGTGAGGAACTCCTCGGCCCGCGCCGCCTCCGCCGGGTCGAGGCGGGGCCAGGGGTTGATCAGGTCGAGCTGGAAGCGGCCGAGGAACAGCTCCCTGCCGAAGCTGGGCCGGTCCCAGGCCGACTCGCGGGCCGCCTCGGCGACCTGCCGCGCCTCCTTCTCCGAGACCTGGCCGGCCTCGGCGGGCAGCGGCCCGGCCCCGTCCGCGCCGGGCGGTGGCTGCGGGTCGTCGATGGGCGCCACCCGCCCGGTCGGGCCGCCGTGTCCGGCGGGGTCGGGCCGGCTGTTCTGTGTCGTGGTCACGGCTGCCTCCTGGAGACCTCGGTCCGGCTGCGTCGACGTGCCTCGAAACGACGCTACCCCCGGGTGTTACCCAGGGGTAGCCTCGCGCGCACGTCCGATTTGGCAGGTCCGGGCGGTCAGTCGCCGGCCAGCGCCGGCGGATCGTCGTCCTCGTCGTCGATGTCCTCGTCACCCCAGTTGCGCCGGGCGAACGGCAGGATCACCCAGAAGACCAGGAACCAGACCCCGGTGAGCGCGCTGAGCAGGAACGCGATCGGGCGGCTCAGCACGAAGTCGGTGATCAGCAGCACCGCGCTGACCATCGAGATCAGCATGAAGCCGAGACCGCCGGTGGCCATCCGGTGCGCGAAGCGAACCAGCTCCGGCTTGCGGCCCTGGCGGAAGAGCGCCCGGTGGAACGCGACCGGCGAAATGATCATCGCGGTGGCCGCGGCGGCGGACAGCAACGCGACGATGTAGACGTCCTTCTGGAAGCCACTGGTCCGGGTGAAACCGTTGCTGAACGGCAGGGTCAGCAGGAAGGCGAAGAGGATCTGCACCCCGGTCTGCGCCACCCGCAGCTCCTGGAGCAGGTCGGCGAAGTTGCGCTGCCAGCGCTGCTTCTCGGTTTCCTTGGACACCCGCTACCTCCACGGAAGACGGTACTGCCGGTGGGGGCCTCCCACCGGCAGCTCAGCCTGTGCCCGATCGGGCGGAGCGTGAAACGCGCTCAGGCTCCGCGGCGGATGCGGCCCGCGTACCGGGCCTCCAGCTCGGCGTTGTGCTCGTCGCCGCCCGTGATGTTGGCGGACAGGTAGACCGGGGGCCGCTCCCCCGCCTCGATCAGCCGGGCGACCACCTCCGCGACGATCTGCTGGGCCAGCAGCGCGGCGGTGATCGAGGACACCGCGCCGACCGCGCCGCCACCGGGCAGCGGCAGGGTGGCGTCCCCGTACGGGGCGCCGTTGTCCAGCACCACGTCGGCGAAGTCGGCGAGCTTGCGACCGGACGGGTGGCGGGAGGTCATCCGGCCCGAGTGCTGCGCCGAGGTGATCGCCACGAGCCCGTGCCCGCGCTCCTTCACGATCGAGGCGAACTCGACCATGGCGCCGTTCACGCCGGAGTTCGAGGCGAGCACGAACACGTCCTGCGGCCGGACCGGGGCCAGCTCGTAGAGGCGGTGCGCCACGGCCGGTTCGCGTTCCAGCTTCGGGCCGAGCACGCCGGCCGGCTCGCCGCCGTGCAGCACCAGGTCGCGCAGGGCGATGCGGTTGGTGGGGACGAGCCCACCGGCCCGGCCGGCGATCTCCATGGCGAGGGCCTCCGAGTGACCCGTGCCGAACGCGTGCACCACCCCGTCGGCGCGCAGCGACGCGGCGATCAGGTCGGCCGCCCGGGCCACGTTCTCCCGCTGGTCGGCGGCCACCCGGCCGATCGTCTCGGTCACCACCGCCAGATAGCCCTCGGAACTCACCGTCATGCTTCCTCCGTCCGTCGGTGCCGGGCCAGCCACTCCACCGCGAAGTCGACCGCCGCCCGCTGCCTCATCAAGCGGCCCGTCCCGTCGCCGACCGGCCCGAGCCGCACCGCTCCGGTGGCCTCCAGGTCGGCGCCGAGCTGGGCGAAACCCTCGTCGTCCAGGCGCACGTCGTCCCACCACACCCACTCCCGGCCGCCGTCGGCGGTCAGCACCGCCGCGCCGCAGCGCTGCCGGGGCGGCGCGGGCTGCCGGTACTCGGCCAGGTGCAGGGACGTGTTGCTGCCGTGGTCCACGCCGAGCAGCAGCACGTCGGCGTCGAGGTCGTGGAGGCGGGCCAGCGGTGAGCCCTCGCCCAGCATGCCGGAGGCGTGCACGAGAACGGTCCCGCCGGGGCGTACCCCGAGGTCGTGGAGCTGGGCGGCGAGCGACGCGCGGGTGTGCGGCCGGGCCGGCGCGGTGTTCGCGATCATCGGCCGGTGCGGGCGAGGATCGCCGCGGCCAGCGGGCCGGGCGCCTCGTCCGGGATCCAGTGGGTGACGCCGGGCAGCACCACGAAGCGATAGTCACCGGTCACGTGCGCGGCGCACGCGTCGGCGGCCGTGCGCCCGATCGCCACGTCGCCGTCGCTCCAGACGAACGTGGTGGGCACGCCCACCGGCCCGACGGCCTTCATGTCCGCCCCGGTCATGGCCCGGTACCAGTTCAGGGCCGCGGTCAGCGCGCCGGGCTCGCGCATCGGGTCGGCGTAGCGGGCGACCCGGCCGGCGTCGCCCACGCCGGACAGCATCCGGCGCAAGGTCGCCGCGCGGAACGCCAGCAGCACCTTCTCGGCCTTGCCCGGCTTGCGGAACAGGGCGATGTAGGAGGAACGGGCCTTCTGCCGCGGGTCGGTGGCCAGCGCGTGCCCCATGGCCGCCGGGTGCGGCACCGACACCGCGGTCAGCGTGCGCACCCGCTCCGGGTGCGCCGCCGCCAGGCCCCACGCCACGATGGCGCCCCAGTCGTGGCCGACCAGGTGTGCGGCGGTCACCCCGAGCGCGTCGAGCACGGCAGCCGCGTCGGCCACCAGCTCCGGGATCCGGTACGCCCCGGCCTCCGCCGGCCGGGCGCCGGGCGAGTAGCCGCGCTGGTCGAGCGCGTACGTGCGCAGTCCGGCCGCGTGCAGCGCGGGCGCCACCTCGTCCCACTCGCCGGAGTGCTGCGGGAAACCGTGCAGCAGCAGGACGGGCTCACCGCCTTCGGGGCCGCCGGTGCGTACCTCGAACGTCAGCCCTCGCGCCTCGACCCGCATGGCCGCCACCCTAACGGGCGATCGCCCTGCTGGGCCGGGCGGCGGTGTCGGTGCTAGCGTCTGCGACGAGACAACTTCACATCCGACAGGGGAGCGCACAGCGCTGAGAGTGCGGGCCGGTGCCCGCAGACCCTCGAACCTGATCTGGGTAATGCCAGCGCAGGGAGTTCGGTCGACCTCCAGCCGCGCCGCCGTCCGGTGACCACCGGGCGCGGCGTGCGTCTTCTCCTGGTTCCTCACCTGAACTGGGAGTCAGTCATGAACCACACCGACAGCAACCGCTGGCGCACCGTCGACATCGTCGTCGCCTCGGTGATCGCCGTCGCCTTCGGCGTCATCTTCTGGGCCTGGGGGCTGCTCTGGGGCGCCACGGACGCGGCCTTCGCGTTCTTCCCGCCCGCGCAGACACTCATCTACGGCGTCTGGCTGGTGCCGGCCGTGCTCGGCGGGCTGGTGATCCGCAAGCCGGGCGCCTCGCTCTACTGCGAGCTGCTCGCGGCGATCATCTCGGCGCTGCTGGGCAGCCAGTGGGGCGGCATCGTCATCGTCCAGGGCCTCATGCAGGGTCTGGGCGCCGAGCTGGCCTTCGCGGCGTTCCGCTACCGCGCGTACCGGCTGCCGGTGGCCCTGCTGGCCGGGGCGCTGACCGGCCTGACCGCCGCGATCTTCGACTTCGTCTACTGGAACAAGGCCTACGACCTGGTCGACTACCGCCTGCCGTACGCCCTGCTGACCATCGTGAGCGCCACGGTGATCGCCGGCGCCGGCTCCTGGTTCCTGACCCGCGCCCTGGCGAACACCGGCGCCCTGGACCGCTTCCCGGCGGGCCGCGACCGCGCCCTGGTCTGACCGCGCCGAGACCACGTTGATCAAGAGGTTTGCGTCAGCGGGAGCGGTTTTCCTGACGCAAACCTCTTGATCAACCAAGCTGGGCCGAGAGGGGAGGTGGACGCGTGGGTGCCGTTCAGTTGCGGGGGTTCGGGTGGCGGCATGCCGGGCGGAAGGGCTGGGCCGTTCGGGGCGTCGACCTGCGCGTCGAGGTGGGGGAACGGGTTCTGCTGCTCGGGCCGTCCGGGGCCGGGAAGAGCACCCTGCTGGCGGCGCTCGCCGGCCTGCTGCCGGAGGACTCCGGTGAGCAGGAGGGCACCGTCGAGATCGACGGGCTCGACCCGCGCAAGGCCCGCGAGCGGGTCGGCATCGTCTTCCAGGACCCGGAGACCCAGCTCGTCATGGCCCGCTGCGGCGACGACGTGGCGTTCGGGCTGGAGAACCGCGGCGTACCCGCCGAGGAGATCTGGCCCCGCGTCGACGAGGCGCTGCGCCGGGTCGGCTTCCCCTACGACCGGGACCGGCCCACCGCCGCGCTGAGCGGGGGCGAGCAGCAACGGCTGGCGCTGGCCGGCACGCTCGCCCTGCGCCCGGGCCTGCTGCTGCTCGACGAGCCGACCGCCAACCTCGACCCGGGCGGCGCAGACCTGGTCCGCCGGGCCGTCGCCGACGCCCTCGACGCGGACACCACGCTGATCCTCGTCGAGCACCGGGTCGCCGAGGCGCTGCCGCTGGTCGACCGGGTCGTCGTGCTGGAGCCCGGCGGCGGGGTGCGCGCCGACGGGCCGCCGGAGGCGGTCTTCGCCGCGCACGGCGACGCGCTCGCCGCCGCCGGGGTCTGGGTGCCGGGCCGCACCGTGCCGCCGCGGCACGCCACCACGCCGCCCGGCGAGGTGCTGCTCACCGCCGACCGGCTCGGCCTGCCGCCCCGGCTGGCCCCCACCGACCTCCGGGTACGCGCCGGCGAGGCGCTCGCCGTCCTCGGCCCGAACGGCGCCGGCAAGTCCACCCTGGCCCTGCTCCTCGGCGGCCTGCTCCGCCCCGGCACCGGCACGGTCGTGGCCACCCCCGCCCTCGCCGGCCGCGACGCGCGCACTCCCCCGCACCGCTGGCGGGCACCCGCCCTGGCCGGCCGGATCGGCTCGGTCTTCCAGGACCCGGAACACCAGTTCGTCACGAGCACGGTGCGCGACGAGCTGGCACTCGGCCCGCGCCGCACCGGGCAGCCCGAGGCCGCCGTGACGGCCACCGTGGACGAACTGCTGGAGCGGCTGCGTCTGGACCGGCTGGCGGGGGCCAACCCGTACACCCTCTCGGGTGGCGAGGCGCGGCGGCTGAGCGTCGCGACCGCCCTGGCCACCGCGCCCCGGCTGCTGATCTGCGACGAGCCCACCTTCGGCCAGGACCGGCGGACCTGGCGGGAACTTGTCGACCTCCTCGCCGACCTCCGTGACGCCGGGCACGGCGTCGTCGCGGTCACCCACGACGCGGACTTCGTCGCCGCGCTGGCAGACCGCACCGTCACCCTGGAGCGCCCATGACGCCCCCGCCGCGCTCAGCATCCGGCCCAGACCGCACCGTCACCCTGGAGCGCCCATGACGCCCCCGCCGCGCTCAGCATCCGGCCCAGACCGCACCGTCACTGGAGCGCCGATGACGCCCCCGCCGCGCTCAGCATCCGGCCCAGACCGCACCGTCACCCTGGAGCGCCGGTGATCAGCGTCGAACCGGTCGCGGCGGCCGGGGCGCCGCTGGCCCGCCGCAACCCGGTGGCGAAGCTGGCCGCCGCGCTGGTCTTCACCCTGATCCTGGTGGCGACCCTCGATCCGGTGGCCCCGGCCATCGCCATCGCCGCCGAACTCGCGGTGCTGCCGCTGTTCGGCGTCCGCTACCGGGTGCTGGCCCGCCGGGCCTGGCCGCTGCTGGCCGGCGCCGCCGGCATCCTGGTCACGCTGGTGCTCTTCGCGGCCGACCGCTCCGGCCGGGTGCTGTTCGAGGCCGGCCCGGTCCTGGTCACCGAGGGCGTGCTGGTCACGGCGCTGGGCCTGGTGCTGCGGATGCTCGCCGTGGCGCTGCCCGGGATCCTGGTCTTCGCCACCACCGACCCCACCGACCTGGCCGACGCGCTCATCCAGAACGCGAAGGCGCCGGCCCGCTTCGCCATCGGCGCGCTGGCCGCGTTCCGGCTGGTGCCGCTCCTGGAGGAGGAGTGGCGGATGATCAGCATGGCCCGCCGGGCCCGGGGCGTGGACGCCGGCCGCAACCCGCTGGCGAAGCTGCGGCTGTTCGGATCGACGGCGTTCGCCCTGCTGGTCGGGGCGATCCGGCGGGGCACCCGGCTGGCCGTCGCCATGGACGCGCGGGGCTTCGACGCCGGCACCGCCCGTACGGTCGCCCGGCGCCAGCACTTCACCCGGACGGACGCCCTGCTGGTCGCCGCCGCGGCGGCGATCGCCGGTGCGGCGCTCACGGTCAGCGTGGTGCTGGGCACCTTCCGCCCGCTGATCGGCTGAGCCCCGCTACCGCCGCGGCTGGGCCACCCCGCTCCGGTACGCCACCACCACGGCCTGCACCCGGTCCCGCACCCCGAGCTTCGCGAAGATGCGGTTCACGTGCGTCTTCACGGTCGCCTCGCCGACGAAGAGCCGGCCGGCGATCTCCCGGTTGGACAGGCCGAGGGCCATCATGCGCAGCACCTCGGTCTCGCGCGCGGTCAGCTCGGCGAGGCCGGCGTGGGGGACCACCGACGCGGTCGCGGTGTAGTGGTCGATCAGGCGGCGGGTGATCGACGGGGAGAGCAGGGCGTCGCCCCGGGCCGCGGTCCGCACCGCCTCGGCCAGGTCCCGGGGCGGCGTGGTCTTGAGCATGAACCCGGAGGCGCCGGCGCGCAGCGCCCGGTAGACGTACTCGTCGAGGTCGAAAGTGGTCAGCATGATGATCCGGGTGTCGCTCCGGGCCGCCAGGATCCGCTCGGTGGCGGCGATCCCGTCCACCGGCGCCATGTGGATGTCCATGAGCACCACGTCGGGCGCGAACCGGGCCGCCAGCTCCACGGCTTCCTCGCCGTCGGCCGCGTCGGCGACCACCTCCAGGTCGGGCTGTGCGGTGAGGATCAGGCGGAGCCCGCCGCGCACCAGCGCCTCGTCATCGGCGATGAGGACCCGGGTCATCCGGTGACCCCGGCCGTGGCGAGCGCGCCGGCCGACGCCTCGGCGTCGAAGGGCAGCGTGACGCGTACCTCGAAGCCGCCCTGCGGGCGGGGGCCGGCGTTCACGGTGCCGCCGAACAGCTCCACCCGCTCCCGGATGCCGGTCAGGCCGTGGCCGGTGCCGGCGTGTCGCCGGGCCGGGCCGGCGCCGTCGTCCGCCACGTGCAGCCGGAGGGCGTCGCCGGCCACCTCGATCGAGACGCGGACGGCCGCGCCCGGCGCGTGCCGGGCGGCGTTGGTCAGCGCCTCCTGGAGGATCCGGTACCCGCTGACGTCGGCGGCGGCGGGGATCGCGTCGAGGTCACCCGTGACGGTCGCGTCGACCCGCCCGCCGGCCAGGGTCACCCCGGCGGTCAGCGGGTCGAGCCGCCGCAGCGACGGCAGCCCTTCCGGGGCCGCCTCCGCGCCGCGGAGGATCACCAGCAGCCGGCGCAGCTCGGTGACCACCTCACGCCCGACCTCCTGCACGGCGTCGAGGGACGCGCGGGCCTGACCCGCGTCCGAGTCGAGCACCGCCTGCGCCGCGGCGGCCTGCAGCACCATCACGGAGACGCCGTGCGACACGATGTCGTGCAGTTCGCGGGCCACCCGCAGCCGCTCGTCCGTCCGGGCGGCGGCCTCCCGCTCGGCGGCCAGCGCCACCAGCCGGGCCGCCTGTGCCCGCCGCATGCGCACGGCGTACCCGGGACCCAGCACGGCGAGCCCCACGAACAGGATGAAGACCCAGTCGGAGTCGCCGGCCGCGGCGTTCTCGATCCCGAGCGGGAGGAAGTAGCCGGCCGCGGCGACCGGGACCGCGGCCCGCCCGCCCACCGCGACGCAGGCGAAGGTGGCCGCCACCAGCGCCAGCAGCGGCACGACCGGCCACTCCGGCAGCACCGGCGTGAAGCTCTGCGCCGTGAAGCAGGCCCCGGCGACCACGGCGGCCGTGCGGGGGTACGCCGTGCAGCCGGCCACCGCGAGGCCGTACCCGACGAGCAGCACGGTGAGGACGGCGAGCCAGCCGGCGGAGAGCGCGGCGAGGTCCGGCCCCTCCCCCTCGACGTAGCCGGCCAGCGGTACGTACAGCTCGGCCAGGCCGAACGCGAACAGCGCGGCCCCGGCGAGCGAGGTGGCCACACCGCGCCACCGGGCCCGGACGTCGAGGGCAGACATGCCGGAAGGGTAGCCACGGCGGGCGGCTCTCCGCGTCCACCCACGGGTGTAGCGGCGGCCGCCGACACTCCACCCGTGGCTCAACTTCCGCGCCGACGACCCGGTCCGGGTGTCGCTCCTAGCGTCCCTCCCACGACTTCGAGAGGAGACACTGATGGACGACAGCACTGGCGGGCGGACCGGCCGGCGGCTCACCGCGGGCGCCCTGCTCGGCGGCGGCGTGGCGTACGGCGTCGCGAACGCCTTCTACTGGATGGTGTTCCCGGACGACGTGGCCGACACCGCCGGGAACGTGGCGGTGGCCGCCGGGAACCTGGGCGCGTGGCGGGTGGAGACCGTGCTGTTCGCGCTGGCCCACCTGCTGCTGCTGCCGGCGACGCTCGGGCTGGCGGCCACGCTGCACGGGCGCAAGCCGGTGGCCGCCCTGATCGGCGGCGCCACGGCGCTGCTCGGGCTCTACTTCTCCACCGTCCACCTGTGGCAGTACAACGCCTTCTTCGGGGCCCTGGCCGGCGGCGGTGTGGACGCCGACGCCGCCCGCCCGGTGACGACGGCCATCGACGGGGACCCGTTCGTGATGGCCTCGTTCGCGGTGTGGCTGCTCGGCTGGCTGGTCGGCCTCCTGGTGCTGGCCTTCGGCGCCTGGCGGGCCCGCCTCGTGGCCCTCTGGGTGCCGCTGCTGCTCACCGCCGGGCAGGTGCTGGACCTGGTCGGCTCGGGCGTCGCGGTCAAGCTCGCGGTGAGCGTGCTGATGGTGGCCGGCTTCGTGGGTCTGGCCCTCGGCGTCGCGCGGCGGCACGCGGTCGAGGCGCCGGCCGGTACGGCGACCCCGGCGACCGCCACGGCCTGAGCCGAAGGGACCTTCGGGTGCAGTTGTCGTCGCCGGAGCGACGACAACTGCACTCGAAGACCTCAGCTGCGCCGGAAGGCGTAGAACCGGGTCTGGCCGGCTCGCTGGCTGCGCCCGGTGACCCGGGCCCCGCGGCCGGCCGGCGGGCCGGACTTCGGCGGCTGCGGCGTGTCGGCGCGGCCGGGCAGGGTCACCGGCGCGGCGGGCGCCACGGTGAGCGCGTCGAGATCCGGCGGGGTGAGCTCCACCGGGGACGGCGCGGGCTTCGGGGACTTCTTCGGACTGCGCTTGGCGGGCATACGCTGCCTCCTGACTGTCGGGCACCCGTGGGCACGGCGAGCGGGGAACAGCCCGGGCGGGTCCGGCCAGGAACGCCACGCCACCGACGGTGACGGGAGGTTGCGGACGCCCGGGGCGCACGGTCCACGGCGGTACGCACGGTGGACCGGGCCTGCGAGAGGTGGGCGTCAGTTACGCATGCCAGCACGCTAACCCACGGCCGCGCCGCCCGCAGCCGAATTACCGCCGGCGGCCCGGAAACGCACCGCCACCACGCCCTCACCCGGCGTCGACGTCCCGACCCCACGCCGTACGCGCCGCGATACGGTCGCAGCACGGGCACCGGAGACGAAGGGTGGCGGTACGCATGGCACAGCAGGCGACGGCGCAGATCGGGGTCACCGGTCTGGCGGTGATGGGCCGCAACCTGGCCCGGAACCTGGCGCGCAACGGCTTCACCGTGGCGGTGCACAACCGCTCGCCCGAGCGCACCCGCAGCCTGGTGGCCGAGCACGGCGCCGAGGGCACCTTCGTGCCGGCGGAGTCCATGGCCGACTTCGTGGCCGCGCTGGAACGCCCGCGCGCCGTGATCGTCATGGTGAAGGCCGGCGCCCCCACCGACGCGGTGATCGACGAACTGGTCCCGCTGCTGGAGGAGGGCGACATCGTCGTCGACTGCGGCAACGCGCACTTCGCCGACACCCGCCGCCGCGAGGAGGCGCTGCGCGCGCACGGGCTGCACTTCGTCGGCACCGGCGTGTCCGGGGGCGAGGAGGGCGCGCTGCACGGGCCGAGCATCATGCCGGGCGGCTCGGCCGAGTCCTACCGGAAGCTCGGCCCGATCTTCGAGCGGATCGCCGCCCAGGTTGACGGCGTCCCGTGCTGCCGGCACATCGGGCCGGACGGCGCCGGCCACTTCGTGAAGATGGTCCACAACGGCATCGAGTACGCGGACATGCAGCTCATCGCCGAGGCGTACGACCTGCTGCGGGCCGGCCTGTCGGCGAGCCCGGCAGAGATCGCGGAGATCTTCCGGGAGTGGAACGGCGGCGAGCTGGAGTCCTTCCTCATCGAGATCACCGCTGACGTCCTCGGGCACACCGACGCGGCGACCGGCCGGCCGTTCGTCGACGTGGTGCTCGACCAGGCCGAGCAGAAGGGCACCGGCCGGTGGACCGTGCAGAGCGCGCTGGACCTCGGCATCCCGATCACCGGCATCGCCGAGGCCACCTTCGCGCGGTCGCTCTCCGGGCACGCCGACCAGCGCGCCGCCGCCCGCCGCGCGTTCCCCGACGCGGGTGAGAAGTGGCAGGTGGACGACCGGGACACGTTCGTCGAGGACGTCCGGCGGGCGTTGCTGGCCAGCAAGATCGTCGCGTACGCGCAGGGCTTCGACCACATCAGCGCCGGCAGCCGCGAGTACGACTGGGACATCGACCTGGGCGGCACGGCCACCATCTGGCGGGGTGGCTGCATCATCCGGGCGCGCTTCCTGGACCGGATCCGCGAGGCGTACGACACCGAGCGGGACCTGCCCACGCTGCTGGTCGCCCCCTGGTTCGCCGACCGGGTCGGCGCCGGGGTCCCGGCCTGGCGGCGGGTGGTGGCCGACGCGGCCCGGGCGGGCGTGCCCACCCCGGCCTTCTCGTCGTCGCTGGCCTACTTCGACGCGTTGCGCGCCGAGCGGCTGCCGGCCGCGCTCATCCAGGGGCTGCGGGACAACTTCGGGGCGCACACCTACCACCGGGTCGACCGGGAGGGGTCGTTCCACACTCTCTGGGCGGGCGACCGCTCCGAAGTGGAGGCGTGAGCGGGGCTCAGGCCAGCGTGGCGTGCATCTCCCAGACCAGGATCTCGGCCGGCTCGTCGGCCGTCACCCGCTGACCGCCGGCCATCGTGATCCGCGCCGCGTCGCCCTCGTCGAGCCGGCCGGCCGCCTCCAGCGTCACCGCACCGGCGGGCACGTAGAGGTGCAGGAAGGGCGCATCGGGCAGGTTCACCGTGTCGCCCGGGGCGAGCCGGGCGGCGTGCAGGGTGGCGTACCGGTTGCGGATCCGGATGGCGGAGGCCCCGTCGTACCGGTCCATGCCCGAGGCGACCGGCACGAGACCGCCCCGCAGCAGCTCGTCGCCGATCTCGAGCTGCTCGTAGCCCGGGTCGATCCCCTCCTCGTCGGGGAGCACCCACATCTGCACGAAGTGGACCGGGTCGTGGTGCGGGGCCGTGTTCTCCAGCCGCCAGGAGTCGTTCTTCTCCGAGTGCAGGATGCCGGTCCCGGCGCTCATCCGCTGGGCCAGGCCCGGATAGATGACGCCGGAGTGGCCGGTGGAGTCCTGGTGGACGAGCGAGCCGCGCAGCACCCAGGTGACGATCTCCATGTCCTGGTGCGGGTGGGTCTCGAAGCCGGTGCCCGGGTGCACCACGTCGTCGTTGTTGACCAGCAGCAGCCCGTGGTGGGTGTTGGCCGGGTCGTAGTGCCGGGAGAACGAGAAGGAGTGCTTGGAGTCGAGCCACGACAACCGGGTGAAGAATCGGTCCCCGGCCCGGCGGACGTCCACCGCCGGAGCGGGCGCCGTCGCCGTCACCAGGCCCGCTGCCCGGTCTCGGCCGGCGCCCAGGTGAGCGCCGGTTCGCCGGTGCTCAGCTCGGCGATCTCCCCGGCGCGGACGGCCGGTGTGTGGCCGAGCTCGGCGCAGTGCTGCTCGGCGATCTCGGCGCAGATCTCGGCGACCTGCTCGCAGATCGGGCTGCCCAGGTCCGCCGCGTTCAACGCCATGATCATCTTGAACCGGAGATCGTGCATCCCCCACCCCCGTGGCGGGCGCGTCCGGGCGGCGCGCCCTCGCGCCGATCGTACGCGCGGGCGCCCCGCTCCCGGCCGGAAAGCCGGATGGCGGGGCGCCCGCAGGACGGCCCGCCGGGGCGGGCCGTCGACGTCACCAGAACCGACGGCGCTTGGCCTTCTGCGGCCGCAGCATGTCGGCACCCTTGGTGAGCAGTCGGCTCACCCCGGACGGGCCGCGACGGGCCTCCAGGGTGTGGCTGAGCCGGCGCGCGCCGGCCGCCGCCAGCGGCACGGCGACCGCCATGACCGCCCACTGGGCAATCCGCTTCTGAATCATGTGGGTTCACCTCCGCGATCTGCCTGCTGTCCGGATTGATACCCAGCAGGTGGCGTCGGTAAGCGCGACCTCAGGTGGTGGGGGCCACCGGATTGGGCAGCGCCCCGCCGAAGCGGCGGTCCCGCTGGGCGTAGAGCTCGCAGGCGTACCAGAGGTGCCGGCGGTCGAAGTCCGGCCAGAGCGTGTCGAGGAAGACCAGTTCCGCGTAGGCGGTCTGCCAGAGCAGGAAGTTGGAGGTGCGCTGCTCCCCGGACGGGCGCAGGAAGAGGTCCACCTCGGGGACCTCCGGGTGGTAGAGGTACTTCGCGATGGTCTTCTCGGTGACCTTGCCCGGGTCGATCCGGCCGGCGGCCGCGTCGCGGGCGATCGCGGCGGCGGCGTCGGCGATCTCCGCCTGCCCGCCGTAGTTGACGCAGAACTGGAGGGTCAGCGTCGAGTTGCCGCGGGACATCTCCTCGGCGGTCTGCAGCTCGGAGATGACGCTCTTCCAGAGCCGCCCGGCCCGGCCGGACCAGACCACCCGGACGCCCAGGTCGACGAGCTGGTCCCGGCGGCGCCGGATGACGTCCCGGTTGAAGCCCATGAGGAAGCGGACCTCGTCCGGCGAGCGCCGCCAGTTCTCGGTGGAGAAGGCGTACGCCGACAGGTAGGGGATGCCCAGCTCGATGGCGCCCTCGATGGTGTCGAAGAGGCTGTGCTCGCCCTGCTCGTGACCCTTGGTCCGGGGCAGCCCGCGCTCCTTGGCCCAGCGGCCGTTGCCGTCCATCACCACGGCGACGTGCTTCGGCAGCGCGTCGGCCGGCAGCGCCGGCGGCCGGGCGCCGGAGGGGTGCGGAGTCGGTGGCAGCGGCTCGCGCCGGCCGGCCCTCATCGATCGGATCACTCGGTAATCTCCCTGTTCACACCAGCGGCGGCGGGCCCGGCGCCGGTGCGCGGCGGGACCACACCCGGCCCCGCGCCGCCGGGCGGCGGGACCGCGCCGGGCGCCGGGGCACCCCGGTCGACCAGCGGCAGCGAGCGTAGCGCGCGCTCCAGGTGCCACTGGAGGTGCGCCGCGACCAGGCCGCTGCACTCGCGGCGCACGGCGGTCTCGGTGGCGTCGGCGTACGCCCAGTCGCCCGTGGTCAGCGCGGACATCAGCTCGACGCTGGCCGGGGCGGGGTGGGCGGCACCGGGGGGCCGGCAGTCCGGGCAGACCGCGCCGCCGGCCGGCACGGAGAACGCCCGGTGCCGCCCCGGGGTGCCGCAGACCGCGCACGCGGTCAGGGCCGGCGCCCAACCGGCGAAGGCCATGCCGCGCAGCAGGTAGGCGTCGAGCACCAGGGTGGTGGCGTGCTCGCCGGTGGCCAGCGAGCGCAGCGCGCCGAGGGTGAGCTGGAACAGCCGCAGCGAGGGCTCCCGCTCGATCGGGGTGAGCCGCTCGGCGGTCTCGGCGATGGCGCTGGCCGCCGTGTAACGGGGGTAGTCGCCGAGGAACCGCTTGCCGTAGAGGTCGATCCCCTCGGCCTGGCTGATGGTGTGCAGCGAGCTGCCGTGGTTGCCCTTGGGGTCGCCGGCGAGCTGGAGGTCGACGTGCCCGAACGGCTCCAGCCGGGCACCGAACTTGCTGGTGGTGCGGCGGACGCCCCGGGCCACCGCGCGCAGCCGACCGTGCCGGCGGGTGAGCAGGGTGATGATCCGGTCGGACTCCCCCAGCTTCTGCACGCGCAGCACCACCGCGTCGTCGCGGTAGAGCTGTCGGCGGTATCCGGCCACGGCCCATTCTCCCTCGGGGTGCGATCTCAGGGTCTCCTCGGGGTGGATCGGCGGTCGAACCCGGATGTGCCGCCCGCGGGGTCGGCCGTAGCGTCCTGGCCATGGCTCTGCACCGGACCGCCGTCGCCGCCGCCGCGGCCGCCACCCTGATCGTCCTCGCCGGGTGTGACACTCTGTCGTTCCGCCGCCTGGACTACGACCAGACCGAGAACGCGAAGATCGCCCGGATCACCGTCCCGGCCGGTGGCGCGGGCGACGTGACGATCCGGGCCACCGGCCCAGCCGACCAGGTGCGGATCAAGCGGATCGTCCGCTACCAGGGCGGGGAGCCGAACACCCGCTACGAGATCAAGGGCGACGAGCTGGTGCTGCCCAGCGACTGCGGCGACCGGTGCACGGTCTCCTGGGAGGTGACCGCCCCCGAGGGGGTCACGGTGCGCGGCGACGCCAGCTCCGGCAACGTCACGCTGCACCGGGTCGGCCCGGTGGACTTCACCCTGAAATCCGGCGACGTCAACGTCACCGAGGCCCGGGGCGAGGTCCGCGTCACCACCACCTCGGGGAACATCGAGGTGGTCGACGCCACCGGCCCGGTCCGGCTGCGTGCCTCCTCCGGCGACATCAGCGCCCGCCGGCTCGCCGCCGGGGTGGACGCCGAGGCCACCTCGGGCAACGTCAGCGTCGAGCTCGACAAGCCGGCCGCGGCCCGGCTGCACGCCACCAGCGGCGACGTGGACCTCTCCGTGCCCGAGGGCCGCTACCGGGTGCGGGCGGACGCCAAGTCGGGCGACACCGACCTCGCCGTGCCCAACGACCCCGCCGCGACCCTGCTGCTCGACGTCACCGCCACCAGCGGCAACGTGCGGGTCGCCAACCGCTGAGGCGCGTCGCCCGTCAGCCCGGGACACGGTCGGACCAGCCGCTCAGACGCTCCGCCGGTCAGCTCGGGACACGGTCGGACCGTTCGGGCGCGCGCGGGGCCGGCACCCGGGCGCCCACGGTCGCCAGTTCGCCGCCCGCGCCGGCGGGCGCCGGGCTGGCCGGTGCGGCCGCCGCCCGCTCGGCCGCGGTCCGCCGGGGCCGGCCGGGCACCAGTTCCGGGGTACGCCGGGCGGCCCGGTCCTCGACCCAGCCGACCAGCAGGGTGACCACGCCGACGAGCGCGAACACCAACGCCACGCGGATGGCCAGCCCCAGGAGGTCCTGGTGCGACCAGCCGACCACGTCGACCAGCGGGGTGAGCGCCACCACGAACGGCATGTGCCAGAGGTAGACGGTCAGCGCGCGCCGGTTCAGCACGGTGACCACCCGGCCCAGCACCGGGGTGCGGTCGACCCAGGCCGCCCCGGCGGGCGCCCGGCCGATCGCCACCAGGACGAACGCCGCCGACCAGAGCGCGTTGCCCAGGTGGATGTCGTTCAGGTCGTAACCGCGCGGGCCCGGATGGGTGAAGATCCAGCCCAGCCCGGCCGCGCCGAGAGCGAGCGCGAGCGGCACGAGCACCCGGTTGGCCGTGCGGCGCAGCAGGCCGTCGTGATGGGCGAAGCCGAGCAGCCAGGCGCCGAAGTACAGGCCGAACTCGCGCAGCGCGGCGGGCGGGTTCGCCAGCACGCCGAACTCGATCACCACGAGCAGCGCGTACGGGGCCAGCAGGGTGGGCAGCGGGGCCCGGCGGAACAGCCAGAGGGCGACCGGCGAGGCCAGCACGAACCACAGGTAGTCCCGCAGGTACCAGATCGGGCTCAGCGCGAGGGCGCCCCAGTAGTTGGCCGGTGGATCGCTGACCGGGAAGAGCCAGAGCAGCACCTTCGGGGTGAACGGCAGCCCGGTGAGCAGCATGGCCGGCACGAAGACCGCGGCGAGGACCCAGAGTGACGGCAGCAACCGGCGAAGCCGGCGCCCCACGGCCGGCACCCCGCTCCGGTCCAGCGACGCGGCCATCAGTGAGCCGGCGAGCGCGAACATCACCGACATCGCCGGGAAGATCAGGGTCAGCGTCGCCCATCCGGTGACGTGGTAGACGACGACGCGAACGATGGCCAGGGAGCGGAGCAGGTCGAGGTATCGGTTACGCATCAGCTCGCGGGGGCGTCGGGGGCAGGGGACAACGCTTCCCTACCCTCCGACTCCGCCGGACGAAACGGTGCGCGGGCCGGGGTCAAAAGTGAAACATCCCATAAAACAGACCCGATCCGGACCACCCCCGGCAGGCCCCGCGAACGCGGACCGCCGGCCCCGGAAACCGGGATCGGCGGGTCAGATGTGCGCGGTCAGAAGCCGAGCTTGCGCAGCTGCTTCGGGTCGCGCTGCCAGTCCTTCGCGACCCGGACGTGCAGGTCCAGGTAGACCCGGGTGCCGAGCAGCTCCTCGATCTGCCGGCGGGCCGTGGTGCCGACGTGCTTGAGCCGGCTGCCCCGGTAACCAATCACGATCGCCTTCTGGCTCGGTCGCTCCACGTACAGGTCCGCATAGATCTTCGTGACGTCGCCCTCCGGGATCATCTCCTCGACCACCACGGCGATCGAGTGCGGCAGCTCGTCCCGGACACCCTCCAAGGCGGCCTCGCGGACCAGTTCGGCCACGAGGACCTGCTCGGGGTCGTCGGTGAGCATGTCGTCCGGGTAGAGCTGCGGCGACTCCGGCAGGTAGCCGGTCATCACGTCGACCAGGGTGTCCACCTGGTGGCCCGAGACGGCGCTCACCGGCACGACGTCGGCGAACTCACCCAGCTCGCTCACCGCGAGCAACTGCTCGGCCAGCCGCTTCTTGTCCACCAGGTCGGTCTTGGTGACCACCGCCAGCACGGTGGCCCGCAGGCTGGCCAGCTCGCCGGTGATGAATCGGTCGCCCCGCCCGATCGGCTCGTTCGCCGGGATGCAGAGACCGATCACGTCGACCTCGCTCCAGGTCTCCCGGACCAGGTCGTTCAGCCGCTCGCCGAGCAGCGTGCGGGGGCGGTGCAGGCCCGGGGTGTCGACCAGCACGAGCTGCGACTCGGGCCGGTGCAGCACGGCCCGGATGATGTGCCGGGTGGTCTGCGGCTTGTTCGAGGTGATGGCGATCTTGGTGCCGACGATCGCGTTGGTCAGCGTCGACTTGCCCGCGTTCGGCCGCCCGACGAAGCAGCCGAAACCGGCCCGGTAGGGACGCTGGGCCGGCTCGCTCACTCGACCACCGTGCCGAGGACGGTGCCGTCCGGCGCGGCCACGTGGATCGGCGCGTCGGCGGCGAGGTCGCGGACCGCGGCGTGCCCCGCACCGTCCAGCGTCGAGGCCTCGGTCACCACCACGGCGGCCTCCAGCCGGCTCGCGCCGGCGGCCACCGCCGAGGCGACCGCGAGCTGGAGCGCGGTCAGGGTCAGCGACGGCAGCGCCACGCTGGCCGCCGCGTACGTCCGGCCGTCCTGGTCGCGGACCGCCGCGCCCTCCACGGCACCGACCCGGCCCCGCGCGCCCCGGGCCAGGACGACCAGCTTGCCGTCCTCGGCGCTCAGCTCGGCCGGGTCGGACGGGGTGGGCCGGGCGGCCGGCACGGCGGGTGACTCAGGCATCGGCGGGTTGCCTCTCCTCGGAACGGTTCTGGTTGCCGCGGGGATCGGCCTGCTCGCCGCGCCCCGCGCTGTCCGGCGTGTCGCCCGGCTCGGCCCGGCTGACCAGCACGGTGTCGATCCGGTTGCGCCGGCCGGTGGTGCCCTCGGCGATCAGCCGCAGCCCGGCCACCTCGGCCGCGGCGCCCGGGATCGGCACCCGGCCGAGCGCCTGGGCGAGCAGGCCACCGACCGTCTCCACCTCGTCGGTGGGCAGCTCGGTGTCGAACAGCTCGCCCAGATTCTCCACCGGCAGCCGGGCGGTCACCCGCACGGCCCCGTCCGCCAGGCGCTCGACCGGCGGGCGCTCGACATCGTACTCGTCGGTGATCTCGCCGACGATCTCCTCGAGGATGTCCTCGATGGTGACCAGGCCGCCGGTGCCGCCGTACTCGTCGACGACGATGACCAGGTGGTTGCGGGCGGCCTGCATCTCCGAGAGCAGGTCGTCGACCGGCTTGGACTCGGGCACGAAGGTCGCCGGGCGCATCAGCTCGGCCACCGGCATCTGCCGCGCCTCCGGGGCGCCCTGGATCCGCCGGATCAGGTCCTTGAGGTAGAGCACGCCCAGCACGTCGTCGACGTTCTCGCCGATCACCGGGATGCGGGAGAAGCCGGAGCGCAGGAAGAGCGCCAGCGCCTGCGCGAGCGTCTTGCTCTCCTCTATCCACACCATCTCGGTCCGGGGCACCATCACCTCGCGGGCGATGGTGTCGCCGAGCGCGAACACCGAGTGGATCATCTGCCGCTCGCCGTGCTCGACCACACCACGCTGCTCGGCCAGGTCGACCAGCTCGCGCAGCTCGACCTGGGTGGCGAACGGCCCCTCCCGGAAGCCGCGCCCCGGGGTGACCGCGTTGCCGATCAGGATGAGCAGCGAGGCCAGCGGGTTGAGCGCCCGGCCCAGCCAGCGCACCAGTGGCGCGACCGCGCGGCCCACCGCGTAGGCGTGCTGCCGGCCGAGGGTGCGCGGCGCCACGCCGACCACCACGAAGCTGACGACGGCCATCGCCCCGGCGGTGACCAGGGCGGCCCGCCAGCCGGCGCCGAAGGTGTCCACCGCCACCAGCGCGACCAGCGTGGTGGCGGTCAGCTCGGCCAGCAGCCGGAGCAGGAGCAGCAGGTTGAGGTGGCGCACCACGTCGCCGGCGACGGCCTGGAGGGTACGCGCGCCGCGCGCGCCGTCCCGGGCCAGCTCGGCGGCGCGGGCCGGCGAGACGGCGGCCAGCGCCGCCTCGGTCATGGCGATGAGGCCGGCGAGCACCACCAGCCCCGCCGCGACGGCGAGGAGGGTGAGATCGGGCAGACCGGCGGGCGCACCGCCGGCCGCCAGGGTGGTCATCACTGCGACCGGGTCGACCGCCAGCTGGCCAGCAGTCGGGCCTGGAGACCGAACATCTCCCGCTCCTCCTCCGGCTCGGCGTGGTCGTAGCCGAGCAGGTGCAGCACGCCGTGCACGGTGAGCAGGTGCAGCTCGTCGGCCGTGGAGTGCCCGGCGGTCGCAGCCTGCTTGGCCGCCACCTCCGGGCAGAGCACGATGTCGCCGAGCAGGGCCGGCTCACCGCCGGCCGGGGCGCTCTCGCCCGGGCCGTGGTCGACGCTGCCCTCGTCCATGGGGAAGGCGAGCACGTCGGTCGGGCCGTCGCCACCCATCCAGCGGTGGTTCAGCTCCGACATGTAGTCGATGTCGACCAGCAGCACGGAGAGCTCGGCGAGGGGGTTGACCCCCATCTCGTCGAGGGCGTGCCGGGCGACGGCGAGCACGGCGTCGGTGTCGACGTCGGCGCCGGACTCGTTGGCGATCTCGATGGACAACTGTCTTCCTCTGGTGGGTTAGCGGCGCCGGCCGGCCCGGCCGCCCTGGGCGGTCCGCCCGGGCACGGCGTGCACGCTCTGCGCCTGCTGGTTCTCCCGCTCGGCGTCCCAGCGGGCGTACGCGTCGACGATCTCGCCCACCAGCTTGTGGCGGACCACGTCGGAGCTGGAGAGCTGGGCGAAGTGCACGTCCTCGACGTTGCCCAGGATCTCCCGGACCACCCGCAGGCCGCTCGTCGTGCCGCCGGGGAGGTCTACCTGGGTCACGTCACCGGTGACCACGATCTTGGAGTTGAAGCCGAGCCGGGTGAGGAACATCTTCATCTGCTCGGGCGTCGTGTTCTGCGCCTCGTCGAGGATGATGAACGCGTCGTTGAGGGTGCGGCCGCGCATGTACGCCAGCGGCGCCACCTCGATCGTGCCGGCGGCCATCAGCTTCGGGATCGACTCCGGGTCGAGCATGTCGTGCAGCGCGTCGTAGAGCGGGCGCAGGTAGGGGTCGATCTTCTCGTTCAGGGTGCCGGGCAGGAAGCCCAGCCGCTCCCCCGCCTCGACCGCCGGCCGGGTCAGGATGATCCGGTTGACCTGCTTGGCCTGGAGCGCCTGGACGGCCTTGGCCATGGCCAGGTAGGTCTTACCCGTGCCGGCCGGGCCGATGCCGAAGACGATGGTGTGCGCGTCGATGGCGTCGACGTAGCGCTTCTGGCCCAGGGTCTTGGGACGGATGGTGCGGCCGCGCCGGGAGAGGATGTTGAGCGTCAGGACCTCGGCGGGCCGCTCGCTGCCGCCCTGCTCGAGCATGCCGACGGTACGCCGGACGGCGTCAGTGGTCAGGGTCTCGCCTTTCTCGATCAGTTCGAGCAGCTCGCTGAAGAGGCGCTCGGCGAGGGCGTTGTCGGCGGGCGCGCCGGTGATGGTGATCTCATTGCCCCGCACGTGGACGTCACTGTTGACCGAGCGTTCGACGAGCCGCAGGATCTCGTCGCCCGCGCCGAGCAGATTCACCATGATCTTCTGGTCGGGGACCGTGATCCTGGTCTGCACCCGGGGCGGGCCGGGAGGTGGGGTGCCGGTCATAGGTCGGGCCGTCGGGCCCTACGCCACCTGCTCTCGAACTCGGCGCCGGGCCCTGCTGGCGCGGCGGTCGTGACTCCCATCGTATCGGGTCAACACCCGCGGCACCGCGCCCATTTCCGCGCCGGGAGATCAGTCACCGGCGCGGAAGTCGTACCCCTCGAAGGTCTCCTGGTGCCGGGTGAAGCGGTAGGTGGCCCAGTGCATCCGCACCACCGCGCCGCGCTCGTCCCGGGTCAGCCGGAGCAGCTCGCCCACCTCCCGGCCGGCGACCGTGCGGAACACGTCCGGCCGGTCCGGCAGCGGCGCGAACACCGCGGACGGCTTGCCGGCCGGGTCGTCCGCGCCCCGGGCGCGCAGCGCCCCGTCGTGCCAGGAGAAGACGTACTCGAAGCCCTCGCCCCACCACCGGCCGAGCAGGCCGCGCAGGTGCTCCGGGGCGGGCGCGCCGGGCTGCCACGGCTCGATGTCGGCCGGGTCGTGCTCGGCGGCGGCGGCGAGCAGCCGGTGCGGCAGCTCGAAGACCTCCACGCCGGTGCCGGAGGAACCCAGCACGGCGCAGCCCATCGCGCCGGCCGTGCCGTCCCCGCCGCGCCGGCCGTAGACGGCGGCCAGGAAGCCGGGCATCGCGCCGTCGTGCCCCACGTGCAACACCCGCGCCGGCTGCGGCACCAGGATCAGCCCCAGGCCGAACCCGCCGGACCAGAGGGTCTCGTCGGTGGTGGTCAGCGGCCAGCGCATCTCGTCGAGGGTGGCCGGCGCGAGCACGGCGCCGGCCGGGTCCAGCGCGGCCGGGTCGGCCAGGAAGGCCGCCCAGCGCGCCATGTCCGGCGCGGTGCTCCAGAGCTGCGCGGCGGGGGCCACCGCGCCGAAGTCGGTCGGCGGCTCCGGCCGGGCCTCGTCGGAGTACGCGTCGACCAGGAACCCGGTGGCCGCCCGGTCGCCGGGCGTGGGGCCGGTGGCGTTCAGCCCCAGCGGGGCGAGCACCCGCTCGGCCAGCACCTCGGCCCAGGTGCCGCCGCGCAACCGGGCGACCAGCTCGCCGAGCAGGGCCATGCCGAGGTTGGAGTAGTGGTAGCGCCGCCCCGTGGGCAGCACCCGCTCCACCCGGGCCAGGTCGGCGAGCAGCTCGTCGACGCCGGGCGCGCGCAGGCTGTCCCAGACGTCGCCGTGCGGCTCACGCTGCAGGCCCGCGGTGTGCGACAGCAGCCGGCGTACGGTCAGCTCGCCGTGCGCCGGCAGGTCGAGGTGCCGCCCGATCGGGTCGTCCAGGTCGAGCAGCCCCTCGTCCCGGCACTGCATGACCAGCACCGAGGTGAAGGTCTTCGTGACCGAGCCGATCCGGAAGACCGTCTCCGGCGTGAGCGGGGTGTCGTTGCCGGTCCCGCCGACCGCGCAGGTCCAGAGCGGCCGGTCGGCCCGGTGCAGGGCGACCGAGACCGCCGGGATCCGCCCGTGGGCCTGCGCCTGCCGCACCATCCGGCCGAGCCGGTCCTGCACCGTGATCATGGGGCCAGTCTAGGCAGCGGGTCAGCGGCAGAGCATCGGGCCGAGCGGCGCACCGCCGAGCAGGTGCGCGTGCACGTGGAAGACCTCCTGGCCGCCGTACGGGCCGGTGTTGAACATCAGCCGGAAGCCGTCCACCGTCAGCCCCTCCTCCTCGGCCACCACGGCGGCCGTGCCCAGCAGCTCACCGGCCAGCCCCGGGTCACCCTGAGCCAGGGTGGCCACGTCCGCGTAGTGCTCCTTCGTAATCACCAGCACGTGGGTGGGCGCCTTCGGGTCGATGTCCCGGAAGGCCAGCGTGGTGGCGGTCTCGCGGACGATGGTGGCCGGGATCTCCCCGGCGACGATCCGGCAGAACAGGCAGTCGGTTCCCATCGGGGCATGGTAAGTCGTCCCGTACCGGCTGAGGCATGATGTGCCGCGTGACTTCTCGGGCGGTGCTGGTGACGGGAGCCTCGCGGGGCATCGGGCGCGCGGTGGCGCGGGCGTTCGCGGAGGGCGGTGATCGGGTGGCGATCCACCACCGGGACTCCGCCGAGCTGGCCGAGGCGCTGCGGGCGGAACTGCCCGGCGACGGCCACGTCGTGGTCCGCGCCGACCTGGCCGACCCGGACGCGGTCCGGGCCATGGTGGACGAGGCGGCGCAGCTCCTGAGCGGCCTCGACGTGCTGGTCAACAACGCCGGTGTCTACGGCCCGCGGGACCTGCCGCACCCGGTCTTCGGCAACACCTACGACCAGTGGCAGGAGCAGTGGCGCCTGGTGCTGGAGACCAACCTGACCGGCGCCGCGAACGCCACCTGGTGCGCCGCCCAGCACATGCGCGAGCGGGGTGGCCGGATCGTGAACGTGTCGTCCCGGGGCGCCTTCCGGGGCGAGCCGGAGCAGCCCGCGTACGGGGCCAGCAAGGCCGGGCTCAACGCGCTCGGCCAGTCGCTGGCGCTGGCCCTGGCGCCGTACGGCATCGCGGTGGCGACCGTCGCGCCGGGCTTCGTGGCGACCGACATGACCACCACCCACCTCAGCGGCGAGCGGGGCGACGCGATCCGCGCCCAGTCCCCGTTCAACCGGGTGGCCCGCCCCGAGGAGATCGCCGCGGCGGTGCACTGGCTGGCCAGCCCCGAAGCGGAGTGGGCGTCAGGAACGATCGTCGACCTGAACGGCGCCTCCTACCTCCGCACCTGACGAGCCTCCCCCACCCCACCCCACCCCGCCCCGTCGATCATGGAGTTGTGGCGCCCGGTTCGACCCCTTTGCGACCTTCGAGAGCTGCCACAACTCCATGATCGTCCGGCGGAGGGGCGGGGGCGGGGGCGGGGGCGGGGGCGGGTTACCAGCGGGACAGGCGGGTCGACAGGACGCTCAGGGCGGCTACGCCCGCTGTTGAGGTGCGGAGCACTGACGGGCCCAGGCGGACCGGGTGGGCGCCGGCCGCCTCGAAGGCCGTGAGTTCGGTGTCGGTGATGCCGCCCTCGGGGCCCACCACCAGGACGATCTCGCCGGTGTCGGGCAGGGCGGCCGTGGTCAGCCGGTCGCCGGCCTCCTCGTGCAGGACGAACGCGGCGGCCGCACCGGCGATCCGCCGGGTCACCGTGGTGGTGGACTCGTCGGGCGTACCGGCCACCACCGGCAGCCACGGGCGGCGGGCCTGCTTGGCCGCCTCCCGGGCGGTCGCCGACCACTTCTCCCGGGCCCGTACGCCCCGGTCACCGCGCCACTGCGTCACCGAGCGGGACGCCGCCCAGGGGACGATCTCGTCCACCCCGACCTCGGTCATCGCCTGCACGGCCAGCTCGCCCCGGTCGCCCTTGGCGATGCCCTGCACCACGACGAGCCGGGGGACGGGCGCGTCGGCGTACCCCCGGGAGGTGACCCGGAGGTCGAGGGTGCCCCGGCCGACGGCCGTGACCACGGCGCCGGCCGTGCCGCCCCGCCCGTCGGCGAGCAGCAGCTCCTCGCCGACGCGCAGCCGCTGCACGGTGGCCGCGTGGTGCCCCTCCGGGCCGTCCAGCGTCAGCGTGTCACCGGTCGGCAGCGCCTCGACCAGGAACAGCGGCGCCGACACCTCAGGCGTGCCCGTTGAAGGCGTCGCGCATCCGGGAGAAGAAGCCGCCCTGCTTGGTCAGCTCGGCGACCTCCTCGCCACGGGTCTTGGCGAAGTCGCGCAGCATCCGCTCCTGGTCGGCGTCGAGCTTCGTGGGGGTCCGCACGTCGAGGTGGACGTAGAGGTCGCCCCGGCCGGTGCCGCGCAGGTGCGGCACGCCCCGGGCGCGCAGCCGCAGCGTGCTGCCCGGCTGGGTGCCCGCCTTGACGTCGACCGTCTCCTCGCTGTCGAGCGTCTTGATGGTGAGCCGGGTGCCGAGCGCGGCCGCCGTCATGGGCACGGTGACCCGGCAGTGCAGGTCGTCGCCCTTGCGGGAGTAGACGTCGTGCGGCCGCTCGTGGATCTCGACGTAGAGGTCGCCGGCGGTGCCGCCGCCCGGGCCGACCTCGCCCTGCTGGGCCAGCCGGATCCGCATGCCGTCCTCGACGCCCGCCGGGATCTTGACGGTGAGTGAGCGGCGGGTGCGCACCCGGCCGTCGCCCGCGCAGGTCGGGCAGGGGTGCGGGATGGTGGTGCCGTAGCCCTGGCAGACGGTGCACGGCCGGGCGGAGACCACCTGGCCGAGGAAGGTCCGCTGCACCGACTGCACCTCGCCCCGGCCGCCGCACGCCTCGCAGGTGGCCAGGTGGGTGCCGGCCGCGGTGCCCGCGCCGGAGCAGGTGGTGCAGAGCACCGCCGTGTCGACGGTGATCGGCGCCTCGACGCCGAACGCCGTCTCGTTCAGGTCCAGCTCCAGCCGCAGGATCGCGTCGGCGCCCGGCCGGGTGCGCGGCCGGGGACCCCGGCTGCCGCCCGCGGCCCCGCCGAAGAAGGCGTCCATGATGTCCTGGAAGCCGACGAACGGGCCGGCGCCGCCCGGGCCACCCGCACCCGCGCCCCCGCCGCCCGGGGCGAGCGGGTCGCCGCCCAGGTCGACGATCTGCCGTTTCCGATCGTCCGACAGGACCTCGTACGCGGCGTTGATGTCCTTGAACTTCTCCTGTGCCTCCGGGTCCGGATTCACGTCCGGGTGGAACTGCCGCGCCAGCTTGCGGTAGGCGCGCTTGATCTCGTCGTCGGAGGCGTCCCGGCTCACGCCGAGAATGCCGTAGTAGTCCCTGGCCACTGCGTTCGGTGTCCTCATGTTTCGTCTCGCGTTGCGCCGGTCGTCGGCCGGAGCCGGCCGTCGGCCCTGACTGGTCAGTTCTGGGCCAGCAGTTCGCCCACGTAGCGTGCCACGGCCCGCACCGTGGCGATGGTGCCGGGGTAGTCCATCCGGGTCGGGCCGAGCACGCCGAGACCACCCACGATCGTGCTGCCCGGGCCGTACCCGGTGCTGACCACCGAGGCGGCGCGCAGGTTGTCGATCTCGTTCTCGTCGCCGATGAGCACCCGGGTGGTGCTCGGCTCGGCCTCGCCGATCAGCTTGAGCAGCACGACCTCCTCCTCGAGCGCCTCGAGGATCGGACGCAGCGAGCCCTGGAAGTCGAGCAGGCCGCCCCGGGTCAGGTTGGCCGTGCCGGCCAGCGCGATGCGCTCCTCGTGCCGCTCGACCAGCGTCTCGAGCAGGACGCTGGAGAGGGTGGCCATGGCCGGGCGCAGCTGCGGGGTGGACTCGTCGACGAGGGCCTGCACCAGCGGCGGGGTGTCGGACAGCCGGCTGCCGACCAGCTTCTCGTTGACCACCCGGCGCAGGTCGGTCACGTCGTCGGCGGCGACCGGGCCGGGCAGCTCGACCAGCCGCTGCTCGACCCGGCCGGTGTCGGCGATCATGACGACCATCAGCCGGGTGGTGGAGATCGGCACAAGCTCCAGGTGGCGCACCTTGGAGCGGGCCAGGCTCGGGTACTGCACCACGGCGACCTGCCGGGTGAGCTGGGCGAGCAGCCGGACCGTGCGGTGCACCACGTCGTCGAGGTCGACAGCGCCGACCAGGAAGCGCTCGATGGCCCGGCGCTCGGCCGGGCTGAGCGGCTTGACCCGGGACAGCCGGTCGACGAAGAGCCGGTAGCCGCGGTCGGTGGGCACCCGGCCGGCGCTCGTGTGCGGCTGCCGGATGTAGCCCTCCTCCTCCAGCACCGCCATGTCGTTGCGCACGGTCGCCGGGGAGACGCCCAGCTGGTGGCGCTCGACCAGGGCCTTGCTGCCGACCGGCTCCTGCGTGGCGACGTAGTCCTCGACGATCGCGCGCAGCACGGCGAGCTTGCGGTCGTCGAGACCCATCTCCCCACCTCCTGACGCACCTCGTCGCACCGGCGCGGGGCGTCCGCCGGGCGTCTGGCACTCGACTGTAGCGAGTGCCAGTCTACGTCGGCGGGCCCGCCGACGCGATGATCAGCGACGCACCCCCGGTGCGGGCCGCCGCACAGCCGGTCCGCCACGGCCGAACAGCCGGACATCCCGGGCGATCTCGCTCTGGTGCGCCCTTGCCCCCGGGACCTACCGTGACGACCATGACTGAACCTCCTCGCCCTCCCGGAGCGGGGGACTCCGGCGCACCGCCGCCGGAGCCGACCCCGCCGTCGGCGCCGTACGGCTCGCCGTCGGCCGCCGAGCCACCCACCGCACCACTGTCCGGGGCACCGGCGGGGGGCGACTATCCCCCGCCCGGTGGCTATCCGCCGCCTCCCGGCGGCCAGCCGCCGTCGGGCGGCTACCCACCCCCGGGCGGCTACCCCCCGCCGGGCGGCTACGCCCCCACGGGCGCCGGCTACCCGGGCGGCGGCGCCTACGGGCCGCCCGTCGGCTACGCCAACAACGACGACAAGACCTGGGCCCTCGTCGCGCACTTCGGCGGCGCGGCCGGGATGTTCGTCGGCGGCGGCGTGCTGGGCTGGGTCGCCCCGCTGGTCGCCCTGCTCGCCCGCGGCAACCAGTCGCCGACCGTCCGCGCGCACGCGATCGCCGCGCTCAACTTCCAGCTCATCTGGTCGATCATCGCGCTGGTGGGCTGGATCCTCGCCTGCATCCTGATCGGCTTCGTGATCGGTTTCGGCGCGATGATCGTCGGCATCATCTTCGGCATCCTGGCCGGGGTGAAGGCCAACGAGGGGCAGCTCTACCGCTACCCGATGTCGGCCAGCCTGATCAAGTGACCCGCCCCCGGCCGGCTCCCCTTCCCGGGGGGCCGGCCGGTCCGGTCAGGGCAGCAGGTCGCGGACGACCGCGTCGGCGAGCAGCCGGCCGCGCAGGGTGAGCACCGCCCGGCCGGCGGCGTACGCCTCGGCGTCCAGCAGGCCGTCGGCCCGGGCCCGCTCGGCGCCCGCCCGGCCCGCCTCGTCGAGCCCGGACAGGGGCAGGCCGGTGGCGAGCCGCAGCCGCAGCATCACGTCCTCCATGTGCGCCTCGTCCCGCGTGAGCACCTCCCGGGCCAGGCCGGGCGACTCCCCGGCGGCCAGCCGCTGGGCGTACGCCGTCGGGTGCTTGACGTTCCACCAGCGCACCCCGCCGACGTGGCTGTGCGCCCCCGGGCCCAGGCCCCACCAGTCGGCGCCGGTCCAGTAGAGCAGGTTGTGCCGGCACCGGGCCGCGTCGGAGCGGGCCCAGTTGGAGACCTCGTACCAGGAGAAGCCGGCCGCGCCGAGGGCCGCCTCCGCCGCGAGGTAGCGGTCCGCCGCCACGTCGTCACTGGGGTACGGCAGCTCGCCGCGCCGCATCCGGGCGGCCAGCCGGGTGCCGTCCTCCACGATGAGGGCGTACGCGCTGACGTGGTCCACGCCCGCGGCGACCACCTGGTCCAGCGAGGCGGCGAAGTCCTCGGCGCTCTCCCCCGGCGTGCCGTAGATCAGGTCCAGGTTCACGTGGTCGAACCCGGCGTCCCGCGCCTCCAGCGCGGCGGCGGTGGCCCGGCCGGCGCTGTGCTGCCGGTCGAGGATCGCCAGCACCCCGGGCGACGCCGACTGCATGCCCAGCGAGATCCGGGTGTAGCCGGCGGCCCGCAGCGTCTTGAGCGACTCCGGGGTGACCGTCTCGGGGTTGGCCTCGGTGGTCACCTCGGCGCCGGCGGCCAGCCCCCAGGTGCGGTCGATGCCGTCGAGGATCCGGGCCAGGTCGTCGGCCGGGAGCAGGGTGGGGGTGCCCCCGCCCACGAAGACGGTGTCGACGCGGGGCGGCGGGGTGTCGCCCAGCACCCGGCCGGCGAGGGCCAGCTCGGCCAGCACCGTGTCGGCGTACGTCTCGCGGCCGGCACCGCCGCCCAGCTCAGCGGCCGTGTAGGTGTTGAAGTCGCAGTAGCCGCACCGGCTGGCGCAGAACGGGACGTGCACGTACACGCCGAAGCCGCGCGCGCCGACGGCGCGGCGGGCGGCAGCGGGCAGCGCCCCGTCGCGCGGGACGGGTTCGCCTTCTGGAAGGACGCCGGGCATGGCCACTAGTGTGCCCGGCATGACCTCTCCGGACGCTCTCGTGCGGGTCGCCACGGCCCGCGGGGTGACCACCCTCACCCTGGACAGCCCGCACAACCGCAACGCGCTCTCCACCCCGCTGATGACCCAGCTGCTGGCCGGGCTGGCCGCGGCGGTCGCCGACGACGCGGTCCGGGCGATCGTGCTGGACCACACCGGCCCGGTGTTCTGCTCCGGGGCGGACCTCAAGGAGACCGCCGCTGCGTACGCCAGCGGGTCGGTGCCGGCCGGGATGCTGGGCGACGTGCTGGTCGCGGTCCGGGAGTGCCCGAAGCCGGTGCTCGCGCGGGTGGCCGGGCCGGCGCGGGCCGGCGGCCTGGGCCTGATTGCCGCCGCCGACCTGGCGGTCTGCGCCGAGGAGGCCACGTTCGCCTTCACCGAGGTCCGGATCGGGGTGATCCCCGCGGTGATCTCGGCGACCGTGCTGCCGCGGCTGCACCCCCGGGCCGCCGCCGAGCTGTACCTGACCGGCGACACCTTCGACGGCCGGCGGGCCGCCGAGATCGGCCTGGTCACCGCCGCCGTGCCGGCGGACGCGCTGGACGCCGCGGTCGAGCGCTACTGCGCCTCGCTCGTGAAGGGCGCGCCGAAGGCCCTCGCCGGGACCAAGGCGCTGCTGCGCCGGCCGGCCGCCACCGATCTGCGCGCCGAGATCACCGAGTTGGCCGCCCTCTCCACCGGGTACTTCCTGTCCGAGGAGGGCCGGGAGGGCGTCCTCGCGTTCCGGGAGAAGCGGCCCGCGGCCTGGGTACCCGCCGCAGACTGAGGCCGAGGGGCGTCCCCGGACGCGGCGCGTGGCGGGGCGGTGACGGAGCGGGAGCCGTCCGGTCGGCCGACCCGGACACGGGAGTGGGCGACGTACGCTTGGCGGGCTGTCGGGACAGGGGGTGCGGGTGCGAACGCGAGCGGCGATCGTGGCATCGGGTGTGGTGGTGGCGGTGCTGGCCCTGCTCGGCGTGTGGTTCGTCGCGAAGCAGTTCGGGCACCACCTGCGGCTGCCGACGGCCACCCGCACCTGCACCGTCCAGGCCGACGGCGAGGTCGTGCTCGGCGCCGACCAGATGGCCAACGCGGCCACCATCGCGGCCATCGGGGTGCAGCGCGGGATGCCCGAACGGGCCGTCGTGGTGGCGCTGGCGACGGCGTACCAGGAGTCGCACCTGCGCAACATCGCCCACGGCGACCGGGACTCGCTCGGCCTGTTCCAGCAGCGCCCGAGCCAGGGCTGGGGCACCCCCGAGGAGATCCGCGACCCGCGCTACGCGGCGACGAAGTTCTACGCCGCGCTGAAGAAGGTCAGGGGCTGGGAGAAGCTGCGGGTCACCGAGGCCGCCCAGCGGGTGCAGCGGTCGGCCTACCCCGAGGCGTACGAGAAGTGGGCCGACGAGTCGCAGGTGCTCACCCGCGCGCTGCTCGGCAACGCGACCGGAGCGGTGGCGTGCACGGTCGGCCCGACGCCGACGATGCGCGGCCCGGCCGCCGCCAGCGCCCTCATGCAGAGCCTCGCCCTGGACTGGGGGCTGCCGGAGCTGAGCTCGGGCACCGACCTGACCGGGCTCACCGTGCCGGCGGCCGACAGCCGCAACGGCTGGCGGTACGCCCACTGGCTGGTCTCGCACGCCGACGACCACGGCGTGAAGCGGGTCCGCTTCGGCAGCCTGGAATGGACGGCCGAGCAGGGCACCTGGGGCCGGGTGAAGGGTGATCCGACGACCCAGGTGCTGGCCGAGGTCTTCGCCGCGACCTGACCCGCCGATCAGGCGACGGTGCCGAGCCGGCGGCGGACCTTCGCCTGCACCGACTCGGGCAGGTCCGGCACGTCGAGCAGGCGCGGCAGCAGCTCCGGCTCCAGCGTGGTCGCCCGGAACACCTCGCCGATCGTCACCCCGTGCGCCGGCCGGTCGACCACCTCGACGGGATCGCCCGCGCCCACGTCGCCCTCGCGCAGCACCCGCAGGTACGCCCCGGGCGCCCCGTGGACGGTGAACCGCTTGATCAGGTCGGGCATGCCCCAGAACCCGGCGAAGGTGCGGCACGGCGTGCGCGGCTTGGTCACCTGGAGGACGGCGGAGCCGACCGCCCAGCTCTCGCCGATCACGGCGCCCGTCACGTCCACCGCCCAGGTGGTGAGGTTCTCGCCGAAGGCGCCCGGCCGCAGCGTCCGGCCCAGCTCGGCGGCCCACCAGCCGGCGTCCTCCTCGGCGTACGCGTAGACCGCCTGGTCGGGGCCGCCGTGGTGGGCCCGCTCGCCGATGAAGTCGCCGGTGACCCCGCCGAACCGGATCGCCACCCGGCCGTCGACCGGCCGCTTGTCGATGCCGCTGCGTCCGCTCGGGTCGCCCGCCCACTCCGCCTCGGTCACCCCGCCGATGTTCACCGCCGCCAGCCTGCCCGTCATGGCGGCCAGCCTAGGGGCCGCCACCGGGCGCGCGGAAACGGGTTCCTCCCCCCGGCGCCCGGCGGACCGCTCAGCCCTTGACCGCCCCGGCGACCAGGCCGGAGACCATCCGGCGCTGGACCAGCAGGAAGAAGACGACCACCGGCAGCGTGAACAGCGTCGAGGCGGCCATCACCGAACCCCAGGCGGTGTCGTCGCGCCCGAAGAAGAACGTCATGGCCACCGGAAGCGTGTACTTGTGCTGGTCGTTGACGAAGGTCAACGCGAAGATCAGCTCGTTCCAGGCGGTGATGAAGGAGAAGATGCTGGTGGCCACCAGGCCGGGGGCGACCAGCGGGAAGAGCACCTTGCGGAAGGTCTGGGCGCGGCTGGCCCCGTCGATGGCCGCCGCCTCCTCCAGTTCCTTGGGCACCGCGGCCACGAAGCCGCGCAGCATCCACACCGCGAACGGCAGCGAGAAGCCGAGGTACGTCAGGATCAGGCTGGGCAGCGTGTTGTAGAGCCCGAGCCGCTGGATCATCAGGAACAGCGGGATGACCAGCGCCTCCAGCGGGATCATCTGCACCACGAGCAGCAGGATCAGGAAGGTCGTACGGAGCTTGAAGCGGAACCGGGCCACCGCGGTCGCGGCGAGCAGCGCGACCAGCCCGCTCAGCAGCACGGTGGCCACCGCCACCAGGGCGCTGTTCAGGAAGAAGTCCGTGAAGGTCACGCCCGGGATCAGGTTGCCGGTGAGGATCTCCCGGTAGTGCTCCAGGGTCGGCTCCGCCGGCACCGGGCGCGGCGTGGCCGAGAAGATCTCCTTGTTGGGCTTCAGCGAGGTGGCGACCATCCAGTAGACCGGGAAGGCCGCGAAGAGCGCGACCAGCAGGCCGGCGCCGTTGAGGGCGATCTTCTTCACGACTCGTCCTCCTGCCGGAGCACCATGCGGACGTACACGCCGGTCACCACCAGCAGGATCAGGGTGAGGATGACGGCGATCGAGGAGCCCAGGCCGTACTTCGGCGGCGGCGAGAACGCCTCCGCGTACGAGTAGATCGACAGCATGAACGTCGACCGGTCCTGGGTGCCGCCGGCCAGCACGAACTGCTGGGTGAAGACCTTGAAGTCCCAGATCGTGGAGAGCACCACGAGGATGCCGAAGACCGGCCGCAGCATCGGGAAGGTGACGGACCAGAAGACCCGCCACGGGCCGGCCCCGTCCACCCGGGCGGCCTCCTGGAGCTCGCTCGGCACGCTCTTCAGCCCGGCCAGCACGCTGACGGCGATGAACGGGAACGAGTGCCAGACCACCACGAGGGTGAGGATGCCGAAGAAGAGCAGCGGGTCGTTGAACCAGCCGTAGCCGGTCCAGTCGCTGCGCCCGAACAGGGTCGTCGAGAGCCCGTCCGGAAGCTTGTTGAACAGCCAGGTCACCAGGCCGCTGGTGTCGTCGAAGATCCACTTCCAGACGATGGTGCCGGTCAGCGCCGGGGTGGCCCAGGCCAGCATCACGCAGCTCGCCACGAACGTGGCCATCTTCCTGCCGAGCCGGTTGAGCAGCAGCCCGACCAGGGTGCCGAGGATCATGGTGAGCACCACGTTGGCCACGGCGAAGAGCACGGTGTTGCGCAGCACCGTACGGAAGAACGGGTCGCCGAGGATCTGCGCGTAGTTGGCCAGGCCCACCCACGGCCACTCGCGGTCCCCCCGCAACTGCCGGACGCTGTCCAGCTTGTAGAAGGACATCATCACGACCTGGCCGAGCGGCCAGAGCAGCAGCACTCCGATGATGGCCAGGCAGGGCAGGAGCAACAGGTACGGGAGGCGGTCCACGCGGCGGCGCCGCCGCGCGGGGGTCTCCCGCGCGGCGGCCTCGCCGGTGACCTCGGTCAGCGTGGTCACTTGGCGTTGAGGATGCTTTCCATCTCGGTGGCCGCGTCGGCGGTGGCCTTCTCGACCGTCTTCTGGCCCTTGATGACCGAGCTGTTCATGGCCTGGGTGACCGTCTTGGTCCGGCTGACCTCGACCCACTTCGGGGTGAGCGGGGTCAGCTTGGTGTTCTGCATGGTGGTGGCGAACGCGGCCATCACCTTGTCGTTGGCGTAGTTGCCGCCGCCGACCAGGTCCTTGTAGACCGGGAAGAAGTTCAGGCTGCTCGCGAACTCCTGGTCCTTCTGCTTGCTCAGCAGCACGGTCAGGTAGTCCCAGGCCAGGGCCTGCCGCTTGCTGTCCTTCCAGAGGGCGATGTCGGAGCCGCCCGCGAAGGCCGGGGCCGGCTTGCCGTCCGGGCCGGGGATGGGGAACGTGCCCCACACCTTCTCGATATCCGGGTTGTCCTTCTTCATGGCGCCGCCCTGCCAGCTACCGGCGAACGCCATGGCGGCCTTGCCGGTGGCGAACTGGGTGCGGGCGTCGACCTCGTTCCACGCGGCGGCGGCCGGCGGGGCCACCTTGTGCACGGTCACCAGGTCGGTCCAGAACTTGACCGCCTTCTGCGCCTCCGGCGTGTTGTAGCCGGACTTCCAGCTGTCGCCGTCCTTGGTGGCGATCTCCGCGCCGGCCGCCCAGAGGAACGAGTAGAACGGCAGCTCGGAGTTGCCGGGCAGGGCGATGCCGTAGGTGCCCGGCTTCTTGGCCTGGACGGTCTTCGCGGCGGCGACCAGCTCGTCCCAGGTGGTCGGCGGCTTCACGCCCGCCTCGGCGAACCAGTCGGTGCGGTAGTAGATGGCGCGCACGCCGGCGTACCACGGGACGCCGTACTGCTTGCCGTCGAGCTGGGCGTTCTTCACGAGGTCGGGAAGGATGTCCTTGCCCTCGGACCAGCCGTTGAACTTGTCGGTGACGTCGGCGAGGGCCTCCTGCGCCGCCCAGCCCTGCGTCTCGGTGTTGCCCAGCTCGGTGACGTCGGGGCCCTCCCCGCCGGCGAGGGCGGCCTGGAACTTCTTCGGCGCCTCGAGCCAGGGGATGTACTGCACCACGACGTCGGTCTCGGGGTGCTTCTTCTTGAACTCCGCCTCGACGCCGTCGAGGAACTTGGTCTGGGCGTCGCCGCCCTCACCCATCATCCAGACCGTCAGCTTGCTGTTGTCCGCGGCCTTTTCGTCGTCGCCGGAGCCACCGCACCCGGACAGCACCATCGCGGCCGAGGCCACGATGGCGGTGACCGGGGCCAGCCGCTTCCACCTGTTCACGCCATATCTCCCTCGGGGCCGTTTGGCACTAACCTTCTCCGCCGCACCTTAGTAGGAAAATTTCCTTTACAACAGGGGGTACTCGCGGCGGGCGGCCGTGGCGACCGTATCGCAGCCGGAGGCCCGGGCGGCAGGGGTGCCGTCCGGGCAGCTCAGGGAGACGGAAGCGGGCGCCCGACCGGCCGGTCGGGCGCCCGCTTCAGTGCTTCGGCGATGGGGTCAGTAGCGCGAGACGCCGCGGCGGCGACCCACACCGGCCACCAGGGCCACGCCGATGGCGGCGAACAGCACCTGCAGCAGCAGCTCACGCCAGTCGATGCCGGCGGTGTCGGCGAAGCCCGAGGCCCGCGCGACGATGGTGCCCAGCAGCGCGGCGCCGACGCCGATCAGCATGTGCAGCCACATCGGCATGTTCTGGCGGCCCGGGACGACCAGGCGGCCCAGAGCGCCGACGATCAGACCAACGATGAGCGCGGTGATGATGCCCCAAACGGTGAGCTCCACGGTCGCCCTCCTTCTTCTGAATGAGTCACACGATGTCGTGTGGTTCCTGTCGTGACCGCTAAGTGCCCGACCCGCCGAAAATCCAAACCGACTTCGGTGACGAATTGCTCGCAGTGGCCTGAGCTGGGATTTCGGGCCGGATCCGGGCACGCGGAAAGCGGCCGACCGGCCATTTGGCGGCTGACCGCGTTCAATGCCACGAACGCCGGCGGGCGCCCGACCGACCGGTCGGGCGCCCGCCGAGGCGCGAGGAGTGCGTCAGTAGCGCGAGACGCTGCGGCGGCGACCCACGCCGGCCACCAGGGCCACGGCGATGGCGGCCAGCACGACCTGGACCAGCAGCTCCATCCAGTCGATGCCGGAGGTCTCGGTGGCGATGCCCATGGCGCGGGCCAGGACGGTGCCCAGCAGCGCGGCGCCGACGCCGATCAGCATGTGCAGCCAGATCGGCATGTTCTGGCGGCCCGGCACGACCAGGCGGCCCAGCGCGCCCACGATCAGACCAACGACGAGCGCGGTGATGATGCCCCAGACGGTGAGGTCCACGGTCTTCTCCTTCTAAGAGGTTTCACACGGTCTGTGTGGTTCCTGTCGTGACCGGTAAGTTCCCGACCCGCTGAAAACCCAAACCGCACCGCTCGCCGGGGTGCCGCTCGTCCGCCGGTGATCACGCAGGTGGGAGCGGTTCCGGCCGACGCGGAAAAATCTTCCGGAGTACGCGGAACGGCCGGCGCCCGCGCGAGCGGGACGCCGGCCGTTCCGACCGATGGGGCTACTTCTTACCGGGGGCCTTGCCGTCGCCGGAGTCGGAGGAGAGCGCCGCGATGAAGGCCTCCTGCGGGACCTCCACCCGGCCCACCATCTTCATCCGCTTCTTGCCCTCCTTCTGCTTCTCCAGCAGCTTGCGCTTCCGGCTGATGTCACCGCCGTAGCACTTGGCGAGCACGTCCTTGCGGATGGCGCGGATGGTCTCCCGGGCGATCACCCGGCTGCCGATGGCGGCCTGGATGGGCACCTCGAACTGCTGGCGCGGGATGAGCGTGCGCAGCTTCGCCGCGATCGTCGTGCCGTACGTGTAGGCCTTGTCCTTGTGCACGATGGCGCTGAACGCGTCCACCGGCTCGCCGTGCAGCAGGATGTCGACCTTCACGAGGTCGGACGCCTGCTCCCCGGAGGGCTCGTAGTCCAGCGAGGCGTAGCCCTTGGTACGGCTCTTGAGCTGGTCGAAGAAGTCGAAGATGATCTCGGCCAGCGGCAGGGTGTAGCGCAGCTCCACCCGGTCGGCGGAGAGGTAGTCCATGCCGAGCAGGCTGCCCCGGCGGCCCTGGCACAGCTCCATCACCGCGCCCACGTAGTCGTTCGGGGTGAGCACCGTGGCCCGCACCGTCGGCTCGTGCACCTCGGCGATCTTGCCGGTCGGGTACTCGCTCGGGTTGGTCACCACGATCTCCTCGCCGTCCTCCTGGACGGCCCGGTAGACCACGTTCGGCGCCGTCGAGATGAGGTCGAGGTTGAACTCGCGCTCCAGCCGCTCCCGGATGATCTCCAGGTGCAGCAGGCCGAGGAAGCCGCAGCGGAAGCCGAAGCCGAGCGCGCCCGACGTCTCCGGCTCGTAGACCAGGGCGGCGTCGTTGAGCTTGAGCTTGTCCAGCGCCTCACGGAGGTTCGGGTAGTCGGACCCGTCGATCGGGTAGAGGCCCGAGTAGACCATGGGCTTCGGGTCCTTGTAGCCGCCCAGCGCCTCGGTGGCCGGGTTGGCGTTGATGGTGACCGTGTCGCCGACCCGGGACTGGCGGACGTCCTTCACGCCGGTGATCAGGTAGCCCACCTCGCCGACGCCCAGCGCGTCGGCCTTCACCATCTCCGGCGAGATGACACCGATCTCCAGCAGCTCGTGGACGGCGCCCGTGGACATCATCTTGATCCGGTCCCGGGCGCTGATCTTCCCGTCGATCACCCGGACGTAGGTGACCACGCCCCGGTAGACGTCGTAGACCGAGTCGAAGATCATGGCGCGGGCCGGGGCGTCGGCCTTGCCGACCGGCGGCACGAACTGCCGGACGATCTCGTCGAGCAGGTGCGGCACGCCCTCGCCGGTCTTGCCGGAGACCCGGATGCAGTCCGCCGGGTCGCCACCGATCAGGTGGGCCAGCTCCTCGGCGTACTTCTCGGGCTGGGCGGCCGGCAGGTCGATCTTGTTGAGCACCGGGATGATGTGCAGGTCGTTCTCGAGCGCCAGGTAGAGGTTGGCCAGCGTCTGCGCCTCGATGCCCTGCGCGGCGTCGACCAGCAGGATGGCGCCCTCGCAGGCAGCCAGAGAACGGGACACCTCGTAGGTGAAGTCCACGTGGCCCGGGGTGTCGATCATGTTGAGGACCGCGCTCTCGCCGGCCCGGTCGCCCTCGCGGATCGTCCACGGCATCCGGACGGCCTGGCTCTTGATGGTGATGCCGCGCTCGCGCTCGATGTCCATCCGGTCCAGGTACTGCGCGCGCATCTGCCGGGGGTCGACCACGCCGGTGAGCTGCAGCATCCGGTCGGCCAGGGTCGACTTCCCGTGGTCGATGTGAGCGATGATGCAGAAGTTCCTGATGCGCGCCGGGTCGGTGGCACCAGGAGCGTTCGCGCCGGGATCGAGCGTCGGTGGCACAGCGGTCCGTTCTGGTCGGCTGACGTGAGCGGGCCGGCGCGCCGCCGGCCCCCTCTATGCTCCCACGTCGTCCGGGGCGCGCCGGTGCTCCCCCATCACTGCGCGGGCGTCACTCCTCGGGCGGCTCGGTGAAGAGCGCGGCGAGCTTCGGCAGGTGCCGCCGCGCCTCGTCCTCGTCGTCGAAGTCCCAGAAGTCGTTCAGGTCGGGTGCCCGCACCGGATCCCGGTCCGCCGGCAGGTCGGCCGCGGTGGCCTTCCGGTAGGCCTCCCAAGGCACCGCCAGCATGTCCTCGCACTCGAACTCCTCGCCGCTGAGCGCGGCGGCCCGCACCTGCGGCAGCTCGGCCAGGGAGTCCGGGTCGGCGACGGCCCGGGCGAACACCGCCCGGCCCTGGGTCATGAGCCAGCCCCGGAAGTATTCGAAGCCGTCGTCCGAGGCGCCCCCGTTGATCAGGTACGCCGCGCCCCAGAGGTCGACCTTGTAGGAGGCGGCAAGCACCCGCTGCTGGTGGTGGGCGTACCCGACGATCTCCTCCGGGTCCCGCTCGGCGAGCAGGGCGACCGCGCGGGCGGCGACCGCCGCGGGCTCGCCCCCGCCCCCGGCCCGGGCGCTGTCGATCAACTGCCAGAACTCGTCGGTCCTCATGGCCTCGCAGTCTGGCAGAGCACACCGACGTCCCGGTGCGGCAGCATGGGCGGGTGCGCGCGATTTCCCTGCCCCCGGTGCCGTACGAGGCGACGGCGCTCCGGCCCGGCTGGGCCGAGCTGCCGGCCGGGCTGCGGGACGCGCTGGCCGCCCGGCTCGGCGGCGCCCCGGTGACGGTGCGGCCGGCCGGGGCGGGCTTCACCCGGGGCTTCGCCGCCGTCCTCCACGGCCCGGCCGGCGAGCCGGTCTTCGTGAAGGCGGCGCCGCTGGCCGAGCAGCGGCACCTGGTCGACTGGTACGCGCACGAGGCCGCCGTCCTGGCCCGCCTCCCGGCCGGCCTGCCGGTCCCCCGCCCGCGCTGGGCGCTCACCGAGGCCGGCTGGTACGCGCTCGCCCTGGACGCGGTCGACGGGCACACGCCCCGGCTCCCCTGGGAGCCGGCCGAGCTGCACGCCGCCCTCACCGCGTACGCCGAGGTGGCCGCCGCGCTCGCCACGCCGCCCGCGGAGCTCGTCGCGCTCGGGCTCCCGCGCCTCGGTGACCTGGCCCGGGAGGACATCCTCTGGTGGGGCGAGGTGGTCGCGGGCTGCGAACCGGCGCCGGCGCTGCCGCCCTGGGCCCCGCTGCCCGAGCTGGCCGCGCTGGAGTCCCGCCTGCCCGGCTACGCCGACGCCGCTCCCGGCCTGGCCCACTGCGACCTGCGGGTCGACAACCTGCTGCTGGACACCGCCGGCCGGGCCTGGATCTGCGACTGGAACTGGCTGTGCCACGGGCCGGCCTGGTTCGACCTGGTCACCCTGCTGATCACCGGGTACGCCAGCGGCCTCGACGCGGACACCGCCTTCGGCGGTCACCCGGCCGCCGCGGGCGCCCCCGCAGACGCGCTGGACGTGACCCTCGCCGCACTGTCCGGCTACTTCCTCACGAGCGCCGCCGCGGGCCCGTCCACCGCCTCCCCGCACATCCGGGCGCACCAGCGCTGGAGCGGTGAGCAGGCCCTGGCCTGGCTCGCCGCCCGCCAGGGCTGGGCCTGACCCTCCCCTGGCCCTGCCGGCGGATGAGGCGTTTTGGCTCGTCCCGGGGCGACCTGGTAACCTGGCTTTTCGCGCGGCGATGACGCATGCTCGTCGTGCGCGGAAGCAGACCAACCCGAGCTATCAAGACGAGGCTGTCGCGTGGCGAACATCAAGTCCCAGATCAAGCGCAACCGGCAGAACGAGAAGCGCCGGCTGCGTAACAAGTCGGTCAAGTCGTCGCTGAAGACCGCCATCCGGAAGTTCCACGAGGCTGCCGAGGCGGGCGACGCCGAGAAGGCCACCACCCTCATGCGTGAGGCCACCCGCAAGCTGGACAAGGCTGCCAGCAAGGGTGTCATCCACGCCAACCAGGCGGCCAACCGGAAGTCGGCGATCGCCAAGCGCGTCGCCTCGTTCTCTGCCTGACGAGCGCCCTCAGACCTGACCGGAAGCCCCGGGGTACCGCCCCGGGGCTTCCGGCTGTCTGCGTTTCCGTGCGCGGCGGCGGGGCTCCTGGCCGGCGCCTGTCGAGCTGACGTCACGGACGACTCAGGCCTTCGCCCCCGCTCTGAGGACGGGTGAGGTCTGCCGCTGACCCCCGTCGCTCCTGCTGCGGCCCGCTCCTGCGGTGTTCGCCCCTCCGACGGAGGTCACTTCTCCGACGGCCCGCTCCTGCGGTGGTCAGTGGAAGGGGTCGTGCCGGGTCGGGTCCGCCGGGTGCCCGATCTGCCCGGACGGGTCGACGGGGCGGGCAGCCCGCAGCGTCGGCTCGCCGGCCAGCGTCGCCCCGCCCGGCAGCGCCCGGGCCGTGGAGGGCACGCTGGCCCGGCCGACCACCGGCTCGATCTGCCGGCGGAAGCGGTCCCGCTCCTGCTCCGGCACCTGCGCCGCGGTGCGGATCACGATCTCGGCGACCATGTCATTGAGTTTCACCATTGCTGCCACCGCCGCCGGGAGCAGCAGCACCGCCCACCAGGTCACCAGCTCGGCTAGCGCGAGCAGCACGGCCAGCGCCACGGCGCCCTCGAAGAAGAGGAAGCAGAGCACCCCGCCCGGGTTGACGAAACGCAGACCGAGGACCCGGGCGTAGAGCGGCCGGTAGCGCTCCTCGTCCGCGGGGATCGTCGACCACGTTCGGGTCACCGGCCGCCACCCTGCCGCGCCGCGGCCACGGAGAACACCGCCCGCTCCAGCGCGTACGCCCGGTCGTCGGCACCGCCCTTGACCGCGGCGTTGCACTCGGCGGCCACCCGCATGGCCTCCACGAGGCCCTCCGGCGTCCAGCCCCGGCCCTGCCGCTGGGCCCGCTCGATCTTCCACGCCGGCATGCCCAGGCTGCTCGCCAACTGGTACGGGCTGCCCCGCCCGGCCGACGCCACCCGGGCCACGGTGCGCACCCCGTCGGCGAGCGCGTCGGCGATCGGTACGGGGTCGACACCCACGTGCAACGCCCAGCGCAGCGCCTCCAGCGCCCCCGGCACGTCGCCGACCATCGTCGCGTCGGCCACGGTGAAGCCGGACACCTCGACCCGCCCCCGGTAGTAGCGGGACACCGTGTCCGCCCCGATCCGCCCGTCGGTGTCGGCCACGAGCTGGGAGCAGGCGGCGGCCAGCTCGCGCAGGTCGGTGCCCACGGCGGCGATCAGCGTCTCGGCCGCGTCCTCGGTGCACTTGCCGCCGAGGCGGCGGATCTCGTCCCGGACGAAGGCGACCCGCTCCCGGTGGCCCTTGAGCTTCGCCGCCGGCACCACCGTCGCGCCCGCGGCCCGCAGCCCGTCGGCGAACGCCTTGCCCTTGGCGCCGCCCAGGTGCAGCACCACGAGCTGCACGTCCGGGTCCGGGTTCTTCGCGTATCCGAGCAGGGCGGTGACCAGGTCCTTGCGGGCGTCCTGGCCGGAGCGCAGCACGAGCACCCGCCGCCCGCCGAACAGCGACGGGCTGAGCATCTCGGCGATCTCCCCCACCATGAGCGAGCCCGCCTGGTACTCCCGCACGTCCACGTCCGGGTCGACACTGCGGGCCCGGGCGACGGCTTCGGCGACGGCTCGCGTGGCGAGCAGCTCCTCGTCGCCGAGAACGAGCAGAATGGGGGGCAGGCTGGCGGGGGTCACGTCGCCCATATTCGCACGGCCCCCGACCCGATCGTGCCTGCTCATCGAGGACTGTGACGGCGGAGCCCGCAGTCAACGCAAATCCCGACATTCGAGTCTATCTACTGCTATCCCCACAATCTTCTTGACCACCGGGCCGTCTTCCGAACCGCTCTCACGGCCGCCGCCCCGGACCGGTCCCGCGGGCCACCACGGCCAGCCCCGCGCCGGTGTGGACGGCGGCGAGGTCGCCGTCGGTGTCGGTGCGCAGGACCCGGGCGCCCGCCCGGGTCAGCCGGTCCAGCAGCCCAGGGTTGGGATGCCCGTAGTCGTTGCCCGCGCCCACGCAGACCAGCGCGACCGCCGGGCGGACCGCGGCCAGGAACTCCGGATCCTGGTACGCCGACCCGTGGTGGGCCACCTTCAGTACGTCGGCCCGGATGGCGGCGGCCGGCACCGTCTCCAGCAGCGCCCGCTGCTCCTCGGTCTCGGCGTCGCCGGGCAGCAGGATCCGCACCCCGCCCACGGTGGCGGTCAGCACCAGGGAGTTGTTGTTCGGGTCCGACCGGCTGCCGCGCAGCGGGTACGGCGGCCCGACGGCGACCAGCTCGACCGCCCCGGCCCGCCAGCGCCAGCCCGCCGGCACCGGCGTCAGTTCACTCCCGCCCCGGCGGGCCGCGTCGCGTACCTGGGCGACCCCGTAGGGCGGCTCGGACCACTGCGGGGTCGCCACCGCCGCCACCCGCCGGCCCCGGAACACCCCGGCGATCCCGCCCACATGGTCGACGTGGAAGTGGCTGACCACCAGCAGCGACACCTCGCGTACGCCGAGCCGGCGCAGGCAGCCGTCCACCCCGGACGGTTCGGGGCCGGCGTCGACCACCACCGCCCGGCCGGGGGCAACCGGCAGGATCACGGCGTCGCCCTGCCCGACCGCGCACGCCACGACCACCCAGTTGCGCGGGGGCCAGCCGGCCGCGAGCAGCCGGACGGGCAGCGTGCCGAGCACCACGCCGACCACGACGACTGCGACCAGCCGCCGGGCCACCGGCCGCCGAGCGGCCACCAGCAGCGCCACGCTGACGGCGGCCAGCAGCAGGGCACCGGTCACCCCGCCCGGCCAGGGCAGCGTGCCGGCGGGCAACCGGGCCCCCTGCGCGGCCACCGTCGCCAGCCAGCGGGCCGGCCAGCTCGCCAGCCAGGCGGCGAACTCGGCGCCGGCCGGCCAGACCGGCGACAGCACCGCCGCGATCACGCCCAGCACGGTCGCCGGCGCGACCACCGGAACGGCGAGCAGGTTCGCCGGCACCGCGACCAGGCTCACCGTCCCGGAGATCCCGGCGATGACCGGGCCGCAGGCGAGCTGCGCCGCGGCGGGCACGGCCAGCGCCTCGGCCAGCCCGGGCGGTACGCCCCGCCGGCGCAGCGCGTCCCGCCAGCCGGGGGCGAACAGCAGTAGCCCGCCGGTGGCGCAGACCGAGAGCGCGAACCCCGGGTCCCCGGCCAGCTCCGGGTCGACGAGCACCAGCACGGTCACCGCGGTGGCCAGGGCGGGCAGCGCGGCCCGGGACCGTCCGGTGGCGAGCGCGGCCAACCCGATCGCCCCCATCGCCGCGGCGCGGACCACGCTGGGCGACGGCCGGACCAGGATCACGAACCCGACCAGGGCGAGTACGCACAGCGCGGCGGCCGTCCGCGGACCGGCCCGGGCCCAGCGGGCGAGCAGCAGCACCGCCCCGACGACGATGGCCACGTTGGACCCAGACACCGCGTTGAGGTGGGTCATGCCGGTGGCGCGAAAGTCCTCCTCCACCTCCGGCGGCAGCCGGCTGGTGTCCCCCACCACCAGGCCCGGCAACAGCCCGCCCGGCGCGTCGGGAAGCGGCGCGCACGCCCGTTGCAGCCCGGCGCGCAGGGTGCCGGCCGCCCGTTGCGGCCACGGGGCCGGGCCGTGCCGGGCCGGTGGGCCGGTGGCCGACAGGACGGCGGCCGTCAGGTCCCCGCCGCGCGGGGCCGACAACCGCCCTCGCGCCGTCGCCCGCTGCCCCGGCAGCAGCGTCCGCCAGGCCGGGTCGCTCGCCAGCACCAGGCCCCGCACCGTACCGGTGACCCGGCGGCCTGCGGCATCGGTTAGGCGGACCAGGTCGGCGCGGACCAGCAGGGTGGCTGCACGGCCGGCGGCGCCGCGGATCGGGCGGGGGTCGTCGCGGACCACCAGGTCCGCGGTGACCAGGGCTCGGTCGGCGAGGAGCGCCCGCACGGGGGCGGCGTCGCGGACCGCGACGCGGGCGGCGGTGGCGGTCGCGCCGCAGACCACCCCGAGCAGCACGGCGACCGCGATCCAGCCGTAGCGGCGGACCGGGGCGGCCGGACGGCCGAGCAGGCCGCACAGGTGGGCGCCGGTGAGGAGCGCCAGGCCGGCGGCGACGGCGGCCACTGTGGCGCTCGCTGTCGCGGTGGCGTGCAGGCCGGCCAGGGCCGCGAGCCAGGCGGCCACGGCCAGCCCGGCCAGGCGCAGGTCGGGCACTCCCCCGTCGGTCACGCTGCCGTCCACGTCTTCGTCGGTCAGCCTGCCGTCGACGTCCCGGGGTGGCTCGGTGGGGTTCACACCGTCACCAGGTCCTTGAGCTGCTCGTAGCGGGCGTCGCCGATGCCGTCGACCTGGCGCAGGTCGGAGACCGACCGGAAGCCGCCGTGCTGGTCGCGGTGGTCGAGGATCCGCTGGGCGAGCACCGGGCCCACGCCGGGCAGCGCGTCGAGCTGGGCCAGGGTGGCCGTGTTCAGGTTGACCGGGCCGCCTCCCGGCGCGGCGCCACCGGCCGCGGGTCCACCGCCGCCCGCCGCCGGGCCGGGCGGGGCAGCCTGGCCGGGCGGGGCGCTGACGCCCACCAGGATCAGCTCGCCGTCGGTGACCTTGCGGGCGGGGTTGAGCAGGGCCACGTCGACGCCGGGCAGCGCCCCGCCCGCCGCCTGGATGGCGTCGGCCACCCGCGCGCCCGCCGGGAGCCGGACGAGGCCAGGCCGGCGGACCTTGCCGGCCAGCGCGACGACCACCTGCCCACTGGATCCGGTGGGCGCGGGCGCGGCGGTTTCCGGTGCGCCGACCGCGGCGACCGGGCGGACCGGCTCAGCCTGCGGCCGGGAGCGCCAGGCCCAGATACCGGCCACCAGGACCACGACTGCGGCCACCACGGCGAGGGCCCGCACGCCCCGCCGGCCGGGATCGAAGGCGCCCGGCCCGGGCAGCCGGGACACCAGCGAACGCTGCCCACCACCGGCGGCGTCGGCCGCTGCGGCTGAAGAACCCGGATGGACCTCGTCGGTAACTCCGTCCCCGCCATCCTCAGTCCGGCGCGCCAACGGCCACCTGTCGCCGGCTCCGGCCGCCGGGGACAGCAGATCCGGCTCCCGCCCGGAGCCGGACGCGCGCTCAGGCAGGGAAGCCCGGGCCACCACCGGTGGTCGAGGATCAGGAGAGGTCAGCGCGGGCCACGGCAGGTCGGGGTCGAGTTCCCGAGCTGGCCGGAGGGCCGCCGGCATGGCGGCACTGGCGGGCGAGGCGAGACCGTCGACCGGCTCGAACAGCCGGGACAACCGCCGCCGTACCGTCGTCTCCTCGTCGTCTGGCACGGTCGGAAGCTACGGCGAAGCAGGGCAGCCGGGCCGGACGGCAGAGCCCGCCTGTGGACGACGAGCTGCCCTGTGGACGAACCCCCGATCATGCCCCGACTGCGCTAGCGACGGTGACACTGCAGGGCGAGAGGCGATTGCGGCCACGGCGCCGGGCGGGCCGACCGGTCAAGCGCAACGAGTCGCACGGCCTGGCCGGTGCGTGCGGGTCGCTGCGGTGGGCGCGGAACCGGATGACGGCGCTCCGGATGAATGGCGATCCCCCCGGGGGCCGTTGGCCACCGAACGCTCCCGCACACGCCGCTAGCGGGACGGGGACAGTTCCCGGGCGAAGCGGCGTAGGGCGTCCGTGACCGCGGCCGGATTGTCGAAGTTGGCCAGGTGCGCGGCGCCCGGGATCAGCTCGATGCGGGTTCCCGGGCGGGCGGCGGCGAAGGCGTGCTCCCCCGAGCGGAACAGCCGGTCCCGCTCGCCGTTGAGGATGAGCACCGGGGCGTGCACCGCCGTCAGGCTCGACGCGTCGAACCGGCCCAGGACATCACGCCAGGCCACCGGCAGGGTGTGGAAGGCGTACCCGTCGGCGATGGTGGCGTCGACGACCTCGGCTGGGTAGAGACGGCGCAGCAGCCGGTCGTTCCAGCGGGTGAGCCGGGCGGCCGGCAGCCGGGCGACCAGCGACGCCACCAGCCGGTACGGGACGGTCAGCGGCCCGGTGGTGGCCAGGCTCGCGCCCATCAGCACCAGCCCGGCCAGCAGGTCCGGGTGACGGCGGGCGAAGTGCAGGGAGACGTACCCGCCGAGCGAGTGCCCCACCACCAGCGCCGGGCCGGCGTCGAGGTCGTGGATCGCCTCGGCCACGATGTCGGCGGCCCGGTCCAGGTTCCAGGGTTCGGCCGCGCGGCGGCCGTGACCGGGCAGGTCGACGGCTGCGACCGGGAACTCGGCGGCGAGGGCGGGCAGTTGCGGCTGCCACTGGCCGCGGGCGAAGCGGGTGCCGTGCACCAGGACGATCGCGGGACGAGCCACAGTGCTCAGTCTGCCTCCACGCCCCGGCCGAGCACCGCCGGCCCCCGTGCCGGCTATCGCGCCTCGGGATCCAGGCCGAGCGCCGCGCGGCCCCCGTCGACGGGCAGGGTCACCCCGTTGACGAAGGACGCTCCGGCCGACAGCAGGAAGGCCACCACCTCGGCGACTTCCCCGGCACGCCCGATCCGGCCCACCGGGTGCAGCCGGGCCAGCTCCGCCTCGACCCGGTCCGCCTCCACCGGCTCCAGGCCCGCCAGGAACACGGCGTGCCGCTCGGTGTGCACCGAGCCGAGCGCGACCGCGTTGGTGCGGATCCCCCGGCCGCCGTAGTCCACCGCGAGGGCCCGGGTCAGCCCCTCGACGGCGGCCTTGGCGGTGGCGTACGGCAGGGCGCCCGGCACCGCCCGCCGGGCCTGGTGGGAGGAGACGTTGACGATGGCTCCGCCGGTGCCGGCGGCGAGGAACCGGCGTACGGCGGTGCCGGCGCCGACCACGGCGGGGCGCAGGTTGGCGGCGATCAGGTCGAACACCTCCCCCGGCGGCGCGCGGTGCAGGGCGGCGTCCCGGAAAACGGCGACGTTGTTGACCCAGCCGGCCAGCGGGGCGGCTGCCTCGGCGACGTCGGCGGCCCGGGCGGCGACCTCCTCGTCGGCGGCGTCCCCGAGCACGGCACGCAGCCGGCCGGCGACCGGGTGCCCGGCCAGCCAGTCCAGCGCGCCCTCGTCCCGCTCGACCACGACCACCGTGTCACCGTCGGCCGCCAGCCGCTCGACGATCGCGCGCCCGACGCCCCGGCCCCCGCCGGTCACCACATGGGACACGGTGGTCATTCGGGCACCCGGAGGCACTGCCACGTCGGCGTGGTGGCGGCATCGGGAAGCCCGGGACACCGCCAGCTCGGCGAGCTGCCGCGGGCCGCCTCGCTCAGCGTGGTGGTGGCATCGGGAGGCCCGGGACAGCACCAGCTCGGCGAGCTGCCGCGGACCGCCCGCGCGGACGACATCACGGGCGCCGGTGGACGACCACGCAGGCCAGTCCGGGGCCCGCGTGCGCGGCGACGACCGCGCCCGCCTCGGAGACGTACGTGTCGTGCAGGCGGTCGCCCAGCCGCTCGGTCAGCGCGGCCAGCAACTGCTCGGCGCGCTGCGGGGCGGCGAGGTGGTGCACGGCGAGGTCGACCTGGGTGTCGCCGGCCGCCTCGACCGCCAGGTCGACGAGGCGCGCGATGCCCCGGCTGGCGGTACGGACCTTGTCCCGCACCACGATCGCGCCGTCCGGCATGTGCATGATCGGCTTGACCGAGAGGGCCGTACCGAGCAGCGCCTCGGCGGCGTTGATCCGGCCGCCCCGGCGGAGGAACTCCAACGTGTCGACGTAGAAGAAGATGGTGGTCCGGTCGACGCCGTCGAGCGCCGCCTCGCGTACCCCGGAGAGGTCCGTGCCCCGCGCGGCGGCCGCGGCGGCGGCGAGCACCGGGAAGCCCAGGCCCATGCCGGTGGAGCGGCTGTCGACCACGGTGACCCGGTCGTCGCCGACCTCGGTGGCGGCCAGCCGGGCCGCGTCGACCGTACCGGAGAGGCCGGCGGAGAGGTGCACCGAGACGACCCCGTCGGCGCCGGCGGCGAGCAGCTCCCGGTAGACCTGTGCGAACTGTTCCGGGGCGGGCCGCGACGTGCTCACCGTGACCCGCCGGCCGCTGAGCACGCGGGTGGCGTCCTCGGGGAACGTCTCGACGCCTTCCAGCCCCTCGGCGCCGTTGAGCACGACGGTCAGCGGGATGACGGTGAGCCGGTGCGCGCGCACCAGCTCGGGCGGCAGGTAGGCGGTGGAGTCGGTGACGACCGCGACGGGCATGCCCGGCACGCTAGCCGATGTCACGGCGGCGCGCCGGGGCCGAACGGCTCAGACCGCGTCGGTCAGTGCGGGCTGGGTGATCAGCCCGACGTTGTGCGCGCGCAGGTGCCAGCCCCGGACGTCGTCGTGACGCAGCTCGGTCCAGTGGCAGTTGGCCAGCGACCCGAGGCTGCGCAGCACCGTGTGGTCCCAGCCGAGCAGGTGGCCGACGCCCTGCCGGGCGCCGCCGCCGTGGGTGGTCACCACCACGGTGCCGCCGGTGGCCAGGTCCGCCGCCTCCTGGAACGCGGCGCCGAGCCGCTTGCCCAGGTCGTGGAGGCTCTCGATGCCGGCGCCGGGGTCGGGGTCGCCGGCCCGCCAGCGGGCGTACTCGTCGGGGAAGCGCTCGGCCGCCTCGGTGAGGGCGAGGCCCTGCCACTGGCCGAAGTGCCGCTCGCGCAGCCGCGCGTCGGTGCGGACCGGCAGCCCGGTCAGCGCGGCGAGCGCGGCGGCGGTGTCGGCGGCCCGGCGCAGGTCACTGGCGACGATGGCGTCCGGGCGCAGCGCGGCCAGCACCGGCGCGGCGGCGCGGGCCTGCTCCCGGCCGAGGTCGTTGAGCGGTACGTCGGTCTGCCCCTGGACCCGGCCGGTGGCGTTCCAGTCGGTGTTGCCGTGCCGCCAGATGATCAGACGGGTCATTCCGCGGTGGCGGTGCCGGCGGCCGAGTCGGCGAGGTCCCGGTCCACGAAGGGGATCTGCGGGCAGTCCTTCCACAGCCGGTCGAGGGCGTAGAACTCGCGCTCCTCGGTGTGCTGCACGTGTACCACGATGTCGACGTAGTCGAGCAGCACCCAGCGGCCGCCCCGCTCGCCCTCGCGGCGGACCGGCTTGGCCTTCTCCGGCAGCTCGAGCAGGCGCTCCTCGATGGCGTCGACGATGGCGAGCACCTGACGCTCGTTCGGAGCGGCGGCCAGCAGGAACGCGTCGGTGATCGCGAGCTGGTCGCCCACGTCGATGATGACGATGTCCTGCGCCTTCTTGTCGGCCGCGGCCTGGGCGGCGGCCATCGCCAGCTCGTGAGCGCGTTCGGAAACTGTCACCGTTCTCCTTCGATCAACCGTGCGACCCTCCAAGCCTCTCACACCCGGCCGGGCGGCGACTTGTCAGTTCTGGTCGATTACGCGGACAAAGGCACACGTTCCGGGCGGATTCAGCGCTGGTAGAGCCGCCGTTTGGCGATGTACTGCACCACACCGTCGGGCACCAGATACCAGACCGGCTCACCCCGGGCCACCCGCGCCCGGCAGTCCGTCGAGGAGATGGCCATGGCCGGGACCTGCACGAGGCTGACCGTGTCGGCGGGCAGGTGCTTGTCGGAGAGTTCGAAGCCGGGCCGGGTCACCCCGATGAAGTGGGCCAGCTCGAACATCCGGTCCACCTCCTTCCAGGACAGGATGCGTTCCAGGGCGTCGGCGCCGGTGATGAAGAAGAGCTGCACCTTCGGGCCGTACTCGTCGTGCAGGTCCTGGAGGGTGTCGACCGTGTAGGTGGGGCCGCCCCGGTCGATGTCGACCCGGCTGACCTGGAAGCGGGGGTTGGAGGCGGTGGCGATCACCGTCATGAGGTAGCGGTCCTCGGCCGAGCTGACCGGTTCGTCGGCCTTCTGCCACGGCTGCCCGGTGGGCACGAAGACCACCTCGTCCAGGCCGAACCGGTCCGCCACCTCGCTGGCGGCCACCAGGTGCCCGTGGTGGATGGGGTCGAACGTGCCACCCATGATCCCGATTCGCCGGATGTCTTCCTCCACCCCGCGATCGTAGGCCGGGGCGCGCGGGCGGTCCGGTGGGGCCGCCGGGCGTCCCACGGACCGCGCCGGGCGGGAGCACCCCGCCCGGCGCGGTCACCGGGTCAGGCGCCGGCGGCGGCCACCGCCGTCCGGGCGACCAGGGCGCGCCGCAGGTCGTCGTCCAGGTCGACGACCCGCCGGCGCAGCCCCGGCGTGAGGTCGTCGCGGGCCAGCAGCGCCGCGGCCAGCTCCCGGGTGGTCTGTCCCACGGCGAAGCGGGGGAAGGCCAGGGCGGCGACCCGGTCGGCCGTCCACGGGGTACGCAGCCGCGCGGCCGCCGGCATGTCGGCGAAGTACCGCTCGACGTAGCCCGCGGTCAACTCGGCCTGCTCCGGCTGCCAGAAGCTCTCCGCGGTCGCCTCCACGAGCCGGTTGGACAGCTCGGTGTTGTGGATGACGATCTCCCAGGCGGCCCGCTTGGCGTCGGCGTCGGGCAGAGCGGCCCGGCAGCTCGCGGCCCGCTCGGCCCCGGTGGCGCTGCGGTCGGTGGCCGCCTCGGCGGCGATCTCCGGCTCGCCGGCCGCACCCAGCACCACGAGCCGGTGCAGCAGCGCCCAGCGCAGGTCGGCGTCGACCGCCAGGCCCTCCGGCACGCCCGCGCCGGACAGCCAGCCGGTGAGCAGCCCGGTGTCGGTGGTGGCGCCGATGAGCCCGCGGGCCGCGGCGAGTTGCAGCGAGCCGCCGGCCGGGGCACCGGCCAGCAGGGTGGCGCACGCCCCGGCGATGCGGAGCAGGGCCGCGTCCCGCGTCAGCGGGTCGAGGTAGCGGTCGACCAGGTTGCGGCTGAGGCTGAGCACGTCCTCCGCGATGATCACCTCGGTCTCGGCCGGCAGGGCCGCCGCGATCAGCGCGACCACCGAGGTGACCGGCCGCTCGCCGTCGGTGGCCGCGTCCAGCGCCTCGCCCCACAGCAACGCGCGGGCCAAGGGGTCGGCCAGCCCCGGGAGCACCATGGGCACCGCGTCCGCCGAGGCGGGGTCGAGCCGGATCTTGGCGAAGGTGAGGTCACCGGCGTTGGGCAGCAGCAGGCCGGTGGCCGGCTGCCCGACCAGCTCGGCCAGCACGGTGCGGCCCCCGTCGGCGGCCGGGTCGAGATCGACCTCGAAGTGGTGCACCGGGGCGTCGGAGGCGTGCCGGGCCACACCGATGCGGTGCGGACGCAGCACCGGGTGGGCCTCCGGCGCGGTCTGCACCACCGCGGCCTCGGTCCACCGGCCGTCGGCGTCCACGGCGGTCTCCATGCGCAGCGTGTTGACCTGGGGCCGGCGCAGCCAGCGCTCGGCCCAGTCGGCCAGGTCGCGCCCGCTGGCGGCGCTGAGGCTCTCCAGCAGGTCGGTGAGGGTGGCGTTGCCGAACCGGTGCTTCGCGAAGTGGGCGTTCAGGCCGGCCAGGAACGGCTCGTCGCCGACCCAGGCGACCAGCTGCCGCAGCACACTGGCGCCCTTCGCGTAGGAGATGCCGTCGAAGTTGAGCAGCGCCTGGGCGGCGTCGGCCACCTCCTCCGGTGCCACCGGGTGGGTGGAGGGGCGCTGGTCGGCCGCGTAGCCCCAGGCCTTGCGGCGCATCGCGAAGGTGGTCCACGCCTGGGTGAAGCGGGTGGCCTCGGCCGTGACCCGGGTGCCCAGGTATTCGGCGAAGGACTCGTTGAGCCACAGGTCGTCCCACCAGCGCATGGTGACCAGGTCGCCGAACCACATGTGCGCCATCTCGTGCGCGATGGTGGTGGCCCGCAGCTCCCGCTGGCTGTCGGTGACCGCGGACCGGAAGATGTAGTCGTCGCGCAGGGTCACCAGGCCCGGGTTCTCCATGGCCCCGGCGTTGAACTCGGGGACGAACGCCTGGTCGTACTTGCCGAACGGGTAGCGCTCGGCGAAGAGCCGGTGGAACCGGTCAAGGCACTGGCGGGTGACCGTGAAGATCTCGTCGGCGTCGGCATCCAGGTGCGGGGCGAGCGACTTCCGGCAGTAGACGGCCAGCGGGATGCCGTCGTGCTCGTCCTGCCGGACGTGCCAGGGACCGGCGATCAGCGTGACGAAGTACGTCGCCAGCGGCGCGGTGGGCGCGAACTCCCAGCGCCCCGGCGCCGGCCGGTCGGCGACCTGGCCGTTGGCGGCCACCGTCCACTCCGGCGGTGCGGTCACCGAGAGCGTCACCGGCGCCTTGAGGTCCGGCTGGTCGAACGCGGCGAAGATGCGCTGCACGTCGTCCAGGAAGGACATGGCGTAGAGGTAGGTCTCGCCGTCGGCCGGGTCGACGAAGCGGTGCATGCCCTCGCCGGTGTTCGAGTAGGCCATCTCGGCGCTGACGGTCAGCGTGTTGGTGGCGGCCAGCCCGGTCAGCGGCAGGCGGTTGTCGTCGAGGAGGGCCGGGTCCAGGTCCTGGTCGTTGAGGCGTACCCCGAGCAGTCGCAGGGGCTTCACCTCGGCGAAGGTCTCGGCGCCGGGGGTCGCCCGGAACCGGATGGTGACGGTGGAGCGGAACCGCTCGGCGCCGCCGGTCAGGTCGAGGTCCACCTGGTAGGACTCGACGGTGATCGACGCGCCACGCGCGGTCGCCTCTGCACGGGTCAGGCTCGGCATCCGCTTATCCTGCCCGATGGGGCCCGTGCGGGCTCTCCCGATACGCGTGGCGATGGAGGAACAACGATGGGTCAGCACCCCAAGGGCGATTTCGACCTGTCTCGCGCGGTCTGGCAGCGGGCCGAGGGTGACACGTCGGACAGTGCGGTCGAGGTGGCCTTCGTCGGCGACCTGATCGGGATGCGCAACTCGGCCGAGCCGGACGGGCCCGTGCTCGTCTTCACTCAGGACGAGTGGGACGCCTTCGTGGCGGGCGCCCAGGACGGCGAGTTCGACCTGGACTGAGCCCGCGCGCTCAGTCACCGTCGCCCCAGCCGAGCCCGCCCGGGCCGGGCGCGTGGTGGAACCCGGGGTGGCCGGCCACGTCCGCGCAGCGCTCGCCGTCGGGGCCGACCGCACCGCAGAACAGCCGCTCCGCGCGGTGCCAGGCGTCGGCCGGGGACAGCGCCGCCGCGCCGAGCGCCACCTCCGGGCGGAGCAGGCCGAGCGCCTCGGCGTACGCGACCGCCAGCTCCCGCGCGGTGGCCGGGTCGGCCGCCTCGAAGCCGAGGTGCACGGTGAAGTGCCGGCGTGGCCGGGCCGTGGCACGCCGGGGCGGCCCGACCAGGGGCTCCGTCCGGTCGCCCGGCCGCAGCCCGGTCACCGCCCGCCGGTGCCGCCAGTGTGCCGCCGTGTTGTCCCGCATTTCCGTCCTCCCCGTCGCCGGTGGCCGCCCGCCGGACGTGACGCCGGCGGGTGCGGGGCCCGGCCGCCGCCGGCCCCGACCCGAAGAAAACCAGCTTTTCCGCGCCCTGGGAGGGGCCAGCTCGCGCGCTCGGCGCTGGCCCCTCCCCGGGGTCGCCGGGCGAGGATTCGCCGGCGTCGGCCCGGGTAGGTAGCGCAGCGACCGCGCAGGGTCACCGAACCGCGTCAGGAGCAGCCCATGAGCACCATCCCGAGCGACCGCAGCCCGGAGAGCACCCTGGCGTTCCTCCGCGAGGGCTACCGGTTCGTGGGCGCGCGGTGCGACCGCCTGGGCACCGACGTCTTCCAGACCCGGCTGCTGCTGGAACCGACGATCTGCCTGCGCGGTCGCCCGGCGGCGGAGCTGTTCTACGACACCGAACGCTTCGTGCGGCGCGGCGCCATGCCGATGCGCGTGCAGCGCACGCTGACCGGGGTGGGCGGCGTCCAGGGCCTCGACGGCGCCGAGCACCGGGGCCGCAAGGCGATGTTCATGTCGATCATGACGCCGGCGGCCGTCCGCCACCTGGGACAGCTCTTCGACGACGAGTGGCGGGCCCGCATCCCGGCGTGGGCGGAATCCGGGCCGGTGGTGCTCTACGACGAGGTGGGCCGGATGCTGACGCGGGCGGTCTGGGCGTGGGCCGGGGTGCCGCTGGCCGACGCCGACGTGCCGCGCCGGACCGCCGAGATGCACGCGATGATCGAGGGACCGGCCGTGGTGGGTCCCGGGCACTGGCGGGGCCGGCTCGCCCGCCGCCGCGCCGAGCGGTGGGCCGGCGAGGTGATCGAGCGGGTCCGTTCCGGCACGCTGCCCGCGCCGGAGGGCAGCGCGCTGCGGGTCGTCGCCGAGTACCGGGACGAGCAGGGCATCCGGCTGCCCCGCCGGATCGCCGCGGTGGAACTGCTCAACGTGCTCCGGCCGACCGTCGCGGTGGACCGCTTCGTGGTCTTCGCGGCGCTGGCGCTCCACGACCACCCGCAGTGGTGCGAGCGGGTCCGCGACGACGAGGCGGCCGCCGAGAGCTTCGTGCAGGAGGTACGGCGCTACTACCCGTTCTTCCCGGTCGCCGCGGCCCGGGTCCGGCGCCCGTTCGAGTGGCAGGGGTACGCCTTCCCGCAGGGCCGCCGGGTGCTGCTCGACCTCTACGGCACCAACCACCACCCGGCGCTCTGGCCGGAGCCGGAGCGGTTCCGGCCGGAGCGGTTCGACGGCTGGCGGGGCGACCCGTTCGGGCTGGTCCCGCAGGGCGGCGGCGACCACTTCACCGGCCACCGCTGCGCCGGCGAGTGGATCACGATCGAGCTGATGAAACGGGCCGTCGGCAACCTCACCGCGTCGATGAGCTACCGGGTGCCGCCGCAGGACCTGGCCCTGGACCTCGGCCGGATGCCCGCCCTGCCGCCCAGCGGCCTGGTCCTCGACGGGATACGCCGGACCGCGTGATCAGCGCACCACCTCGAACCGCAGGTCGGTGATCTGCCCCGGGTCGTCGCAGCGGGTCTTGCGGAGCGTCACCGGACCGAGGTCGGGGCTGTCGAAGAGGCGTACGCCGCCGCCGAGCAACACCGGCACGAGGTGCACGACCATCTCGTCGAGGAGCCCGGCTCGCAGGCACTGGCGGGCCACGTCCGCGCCGAACACGCCCACGTCGCGGTCGCCGGCCGCTTCCCGGGCGAGGTCGGCGGCCTTCCCGACGTCACCGGAGAGGAACGTGACCCCGTCGAGCGGCTCGGCGGGCCGGTGGGTCAGCACGAAGACCGGCCCGGACCAGGCCCCGCCGTAGATGGCGCGGGCCCCCTCGCCGGGCCGGTTGCCGAGCTCCAGGCCGCGCCGGCCGGAGAGGATCGCGCCGGTGCGGCGCATGGTCTCGGCCCCGAGCGGGCCAGCGGCGCCGAAGCCGAACATCCACTCCGCCGAGTCGTCCGGCGGGGCGATGAACCCGTCGAGCGACATGGTGACGTGCCAGATCATCCGCGCCATCGCGCCTCCTCGCGCCGCCCGCCCCCGGACGGGCGGGGCCGGCGCCAGTCTCACCCGGGGGTGTGACAGGCGGTCACTCGGCGACCACGAGCGCCTGCGGGGCGGCCTGCTTCATCCGGGTACGCAGCCACTTGAGCTGCATGGCGGTCTCCTGCTCGCACGCCTTGACCACGCCGAGCAGGTCCTCGTCCCGGGCCCCGTACGCGGCCTGCCCGACCACGGTCCAGCAGATGTCGCACTCGGCGGCCATGAGGTAGAGGTCCTGGAGGTCGCGGAGCAGCCCGATCGGCCCGGTACGCGTACCGGCGAACAACTCGGAGTGCAGCCGGTCCGGCTCGGCCGGCGCCTCCTCGGCGTACCGGCGGGCGAAGGGGGCCAGCTTCTCCGCGTGCGCGCGGCACTGGGTGGCGAGCTTCTCGCAGGTGTGGAAGACGTCCGGCTCCTCCGCGTGCGCCTTCCCCACCTCGGTGAACGCGTCGCCGAGCCGTTCCTGCGCCTTGTGCAGCAGGCCGAGATAGTGCGCGAGGTGCATGGTCACTCCCCCCTCGACGGCGCCTCGGCGGCCGGCCCGCCCACCGTGGCCGGGATCCCGGAGCCCTCCGGCGGGGCGGAACCGCCCACCGTGGGGGCGGGTGCGGGCCGGCCGTCCGAGTCGGCCTCCTTCACCACCCGCACCGCGGCCACCTTGAAGATCGGCTGTTTGGAGACCGGATCCCAGGCGGTGATGGTCAGCTCGTTGGCCGCCCGGTCGTGCCGCCCCTCGCCCGGGGCGGCACCGTCGGCGGCGTCCCAGTAGCCGTAGTGGAACGGCACGAAGAGCACGCCGGGACGTACCCCGCAGATCCGGGCCCGGGCGCGGACGGCGCCGCGCGGCGACTCGATCCGGAGCAGGTCCCCCTCGGCGACGCCGAGCCGGTCGGCGTCGGCCGGGTTGACCTCCACCCACGACTCCGGGGCGGCGTGCACGAGCTGGGTGGCCCGGCCGGTCTTGGTCCGGGTGTGGAACTGGTAGACCGTCCGGCCGGTGGTGAGCAGCAGCGGGAACTCGTCGCTCGGCACCTCGGGCGACGGCTGGTAGGGCGTGGCGTGCAGGAACGCCCGCCCGCCGGGCTGCTTGGCCCGGTACTCCCCGGGCAGCAGCTCGGCCCCGGTGGCCAGGTCGTGGCCGTACGACTCGCAGTAGTCCGGGTCGGTGTTGAACACCCCGTCGGTGTAGAGCCGCTCGGTGCCGTCCGGGTGCTCGTCGGTGCACGGCCACTGGACGCCGCCGGTGCGCAGCTTGTCGTAGGTGATCGCGGTGTAGTCGCAGGGCCGCCCGCGGGAGCACTCCTTCCACGCCTCGAACACCTCCTCCGGCCCGGTCCAGGTGATCAGCGGCTTCCCGTCCCTGTCCCGGAAGTCCATCCGGCGCGCGTAGTCGAGGAAGATGTCCAGGTCGGGCCGGGCCTCACCGGGCGGCTCGACCGCCTTGTCGGAGATGTGCACGGTGCGGTCGACGCTGGTGAAGGTGCCGGTCTTCTCGCCCCAGGTGGCGGCCGGCAGCACCACGTCGGCCAGCTCGGCGGTCTCGGTCAGGAAGAGGTCCTGCACCACCACGAACAGCTCCGGGTTCGCCAGGATCCGGCGGATCCGCGCCAGGTCGGGCAGGGAGACCGCCGGGTTGGTGGCCGAGATCCACAGCAGCTTGATCGAGCCCTGCTCGGCGTACCGGAAGATCTGCATGGCGTGCGTCGGCGGCGCCCAGTGCGGGATCTTGTCGACCTCCACGTTCCACAGCCGGGCCAGCTCCGCGATGTGCTCCTCGTTGGCCCAGTTGCGCAGGCCGGGAAGGTCGCCGTCGGCGCCGCACTCGCGGTTGTTCTGCGCGGTGGGCTGTCCGTTCATCTGGTAGAGCCCGGCGCCGGGCCGCCCGAGCATCCCGCGGATCAGGTGCAGGTTGTTCACCTGGCAGGAGGCCGCGGTGGCCTGGTTGGACTGGTAGAAGCCCTGCAGGACGGTGGAGAGCAGCCGCTCGGACCGCCCGAGCAGCTCGGCGGCGCGCTCGATGTCCGCGGCCTTCAGGTCGCAGATGTCGGCGACCTTCGCGACCGGGTAGTCCTCCACCACCTGGCACAGCTTCTCGAAGCCGAGCGTGTGCGCCTCGACGTAGTCCTCGTCGTACCAGCCGCGGTGGATCACCTCGCGGAGCAGGCCGTTGAGCAGCGCCTGGTTGGTGCCGTTGCGCAGCGCCAGGTGCACGTCGGCCTCCCGGGCCACCGGGGTGGCGCGCGGGTCGACCGCGAGCATGGCCGGCGGGTTCGGCCCGCGCCGCCGGTCCAGCATCCGCATCCACAGCACCGTCTGGGTCTCCGCGACGTTGTGCCCCCACAGCGCGATGGCGTCGCAGTGGTCCACATCGGTGTACGACCCGGGCTGCCCGTCGGTGCCGAAGGACGCCTTGAGCGCGGCCGCGGCCGTGGCGGTGCAGAGCCGGGTGTTGCCGTCCATGTGCGGGGTGCCGATCCCGGCCTTCCCGATCACGCCGAGCGTGTAGTACTCCTCCAGGAAGAGCTGGCCGCTGGTGTAGAAGCCGAAGTGCCCCCAGCCGCCCGGGCCGTCCAGCAGCTCCTTCGACCGGGCCACGATCCGGCCCATGGCGGTGTCCCAGTCGGTCTCGACCAGCCGGTCCCCCTCCCGGACCAGCGGCCGGCGCAGCCGGTCCGGGCTGTGGTTGGCCTGCCAGCCGTAGAGGTCCTTCGGGTCGACCCGGCCGTGGTTGATCCGGTCCCCGGCGCGGCCCCGGACACCGACGATCCGGTCGTCGACGACCGCGATGTCCATGGCGTCGCCGTTGGAGTGCAGGATCGAGGCGCTGGGCACCCAGCGGTGCACGTCGGCCTCGGTGTGCCCGTCGGCCAGGAAGGTGTCCACCCGCACCGGCCAGCGCTCCCCCGGCCCGTACGGCGTGCGCGGCCCCCAGGGGTCCGCGATCCGGTCCACCACCGCTCATCCCTCCTTCGGCGCCGCCCACAGCGGCATCGGCCGGCCGGTCGCCCGGTTGAACAGCAGGTCCACCGCGGTCACCAGCAGCACGGCGGCGAACGCCACGACGAGCTGGACCGGGGTGTGCAGCAGCCCGAGGCTCACGATCAGTGTGGTCGCGCCGGCCGGTGGGTGCGCGGCCTTCAGCAGCACCAGCACCGCGGCGGTGACCGCGAGCGAGCCGGCCGCGGCCACGATCCGCGCCCCGGACACCCCCTCCTGCAGCGCCGACGGGCGGTGGGCCAGCCCGGTGACCACCAGGAACGCGTACCCGGCGAGCAGTGCCACCAGGTGCCCGATGACGGTGTTCCGCGGCGAGGACTCCGGCTTGCCGGGCTGCTCGACGTGCAGCATGATCGCCGGTCCGAGGCTGGGGAACAGCCACGGCTGCCGGGTCAGCAGGGCGACCGCGCCGGCCACCACCACGGCGACCGCGCTGCCGCCGAAGGCCCGCACGGCGGGCCGGGACGGCGTCTCATCGATCTGGGCGGGCATGTGTCGTGCTGTACCCCGCCGTGCAATTTCGAATCGACGCACGTCCCGGCGATCCCCGCCCGGTCAGGCCGCCTGCGGGTGCAGCACGGTGCGCAGGCAGCCCTCCTCCTTCTTCTGGAAGATCTCGTAGCCCCGGGCGCCCTGCTCCAGCGACATGGGGTGGGTGGCCAGGTAGCCGGGGTCGATCTCGCCGATCGCGATCCGGTCCAGCAGCATGGGGATGTAGCGCTGGGCGTGCATCTGCCCCATCCGCAGCACGAGCGCCTTGTTCATGGCCGCGCCGAGCGGGAACTTGTCCACCAGGCCGCCGTACACGCCGACGATGCTCACGGTGCCGCCCTTGCGGCACGCCATGATCGCCTGCCGGACCGAGGTGGGCCGGTCGCTCTGCAGCCGGGCGCTCTGCTTCGCCTTGTCGTACGCGTAGACCGGCCCGACGTCGTGGGCCTCCATGCCGACCGCCTCGATGCAGGCGTCCGGTCCGCGCCCGGCGGTCATCTCCCGCAGCGCCTCCAGCACGTCGGTCTCCGCGTAGTTGATCGTCTCGACGCCGAGCCGCTGCGCGGCCGTGGCCAGCCGCTCCGGCAGCCGGTCGATGACGATCACCCGCTCGGCGCCGAGGATCTGCGCGGACCGGGCGGCCATCTGGCCCACCCCGCCCGCGCCCCACACGGCCACCACCTCGCCGCCCTTCAGGCCGCAGAAGTCGGCGGCCATCCAGCCGGTCGGCATGGCGTCGGAGGCGAACACCACGGAGTCGTCCGGCACCCCGGCCGGCACGGTGAACGCGCCGACGTCGCCGAACGGCACCCGGATGTACTCCGCGTGGCTGCCCGAGTAGCCGCCGGCCGCGTGCGAGTAGCCGAGGATCCCGGCCGGCGAGTGCCCCCAGAGCTTCTCGGTGAAGACGGGCTGCGGGTTGGAGTTGTCGCAGAGCGAGTACTGCTCGGTGCGGCAGTACCAGCAGCCGCCGCAGGCCACCACGGAGCCGACCACCACCCGGTCGCCGACCTTGATCCGCTGCACGTCGGGGCCGGTTTCCACCACCTCGCCCATGAACTCGTGGCCGAGGATGTCCCCCTCCCGCATCGCCGGCAGGTACCCGTTGATCAGGTGCAGGTCGGAGCCGCACACGCTGCTGGCCCGCACCTTGACGATGATGTCGCCGCCCGACCGGATGGCCGGGTCCGGCACGTCGCGTACGGCCAGCCTGCCGACGCCCTCCCAGCACAGCGCCCTCACGGCCGGCCTCCCGCCATCAGCTTCTCCCGCACCCGGTCGGTCGCCTGCTCCTGCTTCGGGCTCCGCCCCGACGGGTCGTGCCGGGTGTCCAGCACCTGGCCGGTCTCGATGAGGGACTTGATCCGGCGCAGACCGCTGCGCAGCGCGACGTCCGGGTCGTCCCCGCCGGCCAGGCCGAGGGCCCGGCGCACCGGGCCGGACCGCCAGCGCAGCTCGGCGCGGATCTCGGTGCCCCGGTCCTGCGGCGCGGGCACCAGCTCGACCCGCCCCTGCTGGGCCACCGGCCCGTGGGTGACCCGCCAGCTCAGCCGGCCCGGGCCGTCGACGGTGATCTCGGCCCGCCACTCGGTGCCGCCTCCGGCCGGGTCGCTCGCCACGCAGCGCCACCGGTTGTCGCCGACCTGCTCCAGGGTCGCCCACTCGGCGAGCCCCCGGTCCAGCCGCTCCCGGTCGGTCCAGAAACCGATCACCGCCTCCACCGGCCGGTCCACGGTGATCCCCCGGTGGACGACGTACCAGCCGTCCACCCGGTCGGGTTGGTGCCGGCGGCGGCGCCGGGCCACCACCCGGCCGACCCCGAGCGCGGTCACCGTGGCGGCGCCGGCCAGCGCCCACCTCGTCGCGTTGCTGCTGCTCATCACGTCTCCTCCACCGGGGCGCCTCGGACCACCCGCATTCCGGTGCGCTACCCGGCCCGGAGGCGTCGAAACGGTGAAACCGTTTGATCACCGAAATTTCGGGCACGCTGCCGGCCCCGCCAGACCGAGAGGGGCGCCCCGTGGCCATCGATCCGAGCCAGTCCGACCGGCGCCGTCCGGCCGCGGCCGAGCAGGCGGTCTTCCGCCGCGGGACCGGCGCGGCCTCCGCGCCGGACCGGCTCCCGCTGGCGTACGTCCTGCCGCTGCCCGCGGAGGCCGACGCCGACGAGCTCACCGAATACCTGCGCGACCTGAGCCGGTGGGTGGACGTGATCGTCGTGGACGGGTCGCCGCCCGAGCGGTTCGCCCGGCACGCGGCCGCGTGGCGGGGGCTGGTGCGGCACGTCCCGCCCGATCCCGCCCTGCGCGGGCGCAACCGCCGGGCGCTCGGCGTGCTGACCGGCGTCGCCCTGGCCCGCCACGAGCACGTGGTGATCGCCGGTGACGACGTCCGCTACGACCTGGCGGGGCTCCGCGCCGTGCACGGGCTGCTGGACCGGGTGGACCTGGTCCGGCCGCAGCACCATGTCGCACCGCTGCCCTGGCCCGCCTGGCGGGACACCGGCGGGACGCTGCTGCGCCGGGCGCTCGGCGGGGACTCGGCGGGCACGCTCGCGGTGCGCCGGAGCACCTTCCTGGCCATGGGCGGCTACGACCCGGACGTGCTCGCCGGGAACCTGGAGCTGGTCCGGACGGTCCGCGCCTACGGCGGGGCCACGGCGAACCCGGCCTGGCTCTACGTCCGCCGGCTCCCGCCGGCCGCGGGGCGGCCGGTCGAGCCGGCGTACGACGAGCCGGCCCGGCCGGGGTGGCTGCTGGCCGCGCTGGCGGTGCTGCCGGCGGCGGCCGCGCTCGCCGCCCGCCGGCCGGGGCTGCTGCTGCACGCCGGTGTGGCGACGGTGGCCCTGGCGGAGCTCGGCCGGCGACGGGCGGGCGGAGCCCGGGTCTTCCCGGCGCACACCACGCTCGCGGCGCCGCTCTGGCTGCTGGGCCGCGGGGCCGGCGCCTGGTTCGCCGTGGGCCGGCGGCTGCGCGGCGGCGCGCCCGCCGGGCCGGCCGGTCAGGCCGCGCACTCCGTCCGGGCGCTGCGCCGGCGGCACACCGAACGCCGGCCCGACGACCTGGTGCTCTGGGTGGAGACCGGCGCCGCGCCGGCACCGGTCCGGGCGGACCGGCTGCCGCACTGAGCCGGGGAGCCCGCACACGACAGCTCGCGGCCACTCCCCGGCGTGCTGCCGGGAGTGGCCGCGAGCTGCGGCGTACGGATGCCGGCGGTCAGTACCGCACCTGGTCGCGGGACTGCTGCGCAGTGTCCTTGACGTCCTGCGCGGCCGACTTGGTGTCGTCCTTGACCGCGTGCACGGCGTCCTGGGCGGTGGCCTTCACCGACTCGGTGGCGTGCTGCGCGGGCTCCCGCAGCTCCTCCTTCAGCTCGCCGGCGACCTCGGTGAGCTTCTCCTTCACCACGCCGCCGTGCTCGGCCGCCTTCTCCTTGACCTGCGCGGCGACCTGCTGCTCGCGGCGGGTGGCCGGGATCAGCGAGGAGACCAGCATGCCGACGCCGAAGGCGATCACGCCGGCGGCGATCGGGTTGCCCTCGGACTTCTCCCGCAGCACCTGCGGCGCCCGCTGGGCGGCGTCGCCGACGGTGGAGGCGGCGGCGTGCGCCTTGTCGCCGACCGTGGACGCCGCCGAGGAGGCGTGGTCGCCCACCGAGTGGGCGGCGTGGCCGGTGCTGTGGCCGAGGTCCGATGCGGTTCCCATCACCTTGTCCTTCACATTCGTCAGCGCGCTGCGAACGCGCTGCTTGCGGTCGTCGACGATGCGGCTCGGGCTGACCTTGTACGCCAGGGCGTCCACGTCCGAGCTCAGGTTGGTGCGCGTGGCTTCGATCTCGCGGCGGATCTGGTCGGGATCGGTGCTCATCGGTTGACTCCCTCCGGGTGCGGCTTGAGCGCGTCGGGGATGCGCTGCACGCTGTCGTTGGTCTGCTTGAGGCCGCGGATCCGCTCGGCGTTCTTCTTGCCCATCGAGTAGAGGACCGCGGCGACCACGGCCCAGATCACGGCCACGATCAGCGCGGCCAGGCCCGAATCCATCACGTTGTCGAGGAACTGCCAGATCGCGATGGAGACGAAGAGCGCCACCATGTAGCCGCCGAAGCCGGCGCCGCCGAAGAGGCCGGCGGCCTTGCCCGCCTTCTTCCCCTCCTGGCGGATCTCGGCCTTGGCCAGCTCGACCTCCTGGCGCATCAGCGTGGAGAGGTCCGTGGTCACCTGGCGCATCAGCTCGCCGATGGAGCTGCTCCGGACCTCGTCCGCGGTGTGCTGCGCGCCCGGCGCGGTGTAGCCGGAGTCCAGTCCGGACCCCTGCGTCGGCATGCTCATGCCGTCGCCTCCCTTCTGCCGGTCAGGCCGTTCACGGACGGTTGACGCCGCTCGACGGCACGCCCGGCAGCGGGTCGGTCCGGCTCGGCGGGGGCAGCGGCTGGCCGGTGCCACCCTCCGGGTCGGCCCAGGTGTTCGGGGCGCCGCCACCCGGGTAGGTCGCGCCCGGCGCGGAGTAACCCGGGTCCGGCTCGGCGTACGTGCCGGGGGTCGGGTCGAGGTAGCCGCCCGGCGGCACCTGCTCCGGCACCGCCCGCGAGGTCGGGATGACCGCGGTCCGGTCCGGGTCGTACGACGGCTGCACGCCGTTGCCGTCGCCGATGGCCGCGATGTTGCGGGTCAGCCGGCCGGCCACCACGCCCAGGAGGGCGGCGCCGACCAGGAAGGTGCCCGGGTTGCGGCGGGCGTAGTTCTTCACCTCGTTGAGGAGGTCGCCCGGCTCGCGCTGCTCCAGCCAGCCGGCCACGCCGTGCACGCGGTCGGCGGCCTGGTGGGCCAGTTCGGTGACCGGGCCCGCGCTGCCGCCGTTCTGCGCCATCGAGCGCATCTCGTCGGCCAGCGAGCGCAGCCCGCTCGCCGCGCGCTGCTGCTGCTGGCTGGTCTGGGCGGTGACCTGGTTGCGGGCCTCGCCGTAGAGGTTGCGGGCCTGGCGCTTGGCCTCGCCCACCACCTCCTGGCCCTGCTCCTTGGCGGTCTGCGCGACAGCGCCGCCCGCGTTGGCGGCCTCGTTGCCGACCTGGCGGGCCTGGTCACGGACCCCACCACCGTTGGTCGACTCGTACGTGCCGGAGGAGGATGGCAGATCGTAAGTCATGATGTCCCTTCCGCTCGGAACTCGTAGCGGTTGTGCTCGGGGGATCACGCCGGCGTTGCTGCCGGCGTGTCGGAATCCCTACCCCCGGTGGCCGGGTCCATGCCTGATTCGTCATTTCTCTGCGGAGCTGCCCCGCGCCGGTCACACAATGGAGGGTCTGCCCGCCCGGGCGGCGGTGAGCTCACGGAGGTGACAGCGATGGCACGTGACGTGCGCGGACGCGCCGCGGCCCGGTCCCGGCCGCCGATCCAGAAGGTCGCCCTCGCGGTGGCCGCCGTCTTCGTGCTGATCGGTGTGCTCGGCTTCGTCCCCGGCTTCACCACCCACTACGGCGACCTGAGGTTCGCCGGCCACCACTCCGAGGCCAAGCTGATCGGCCTGTTCCAGGTGTCGATCCTGCACAACCTGCTGCACCTGCTCTTCGGCCTGGCCGGCCTCGTGCTGGCCCGCCGGGTCGCCGGGGCGCGGCTGTTCCTGGCCGGTGGCGGCGCCGCCTACCTGGGCCTCTGGCTGTACGGCTTCGGCATCGACCGGGAGACCGCCGCGAACTTCGTGCCGTTCAACGACGCCGACAACTGGCTGCACCTCTTCCTCGGCTTCGGCATGCTGGCGCTGGGTCTGCTGCTCAACAACCAGGTGGGCACCGGCGGGCGGCTGGACAGCCCCCTCGACCGGCCCTGACCAGCACCGTCACCCGTTCGAGCGGCGTCGGCCGCGACACACCGGGCCCGCGTTTGCCCGCTCCGCGCCTGGGGCACCAGGACCACCACGGGGAGTGACCCCGGTGGGACGAGGAGGTCCGGCGATGCCACGGTGGTTGCGGGACAACGCGCTCACGGTCGCCATGCTCGGCGCGTTCGCGATCTTTTTGGTGTTACAGAGCGTGTTCGGCTGGCACGTGCACAACGAGGAGCTGGCCGAGAACGGCGCCGCGCCGCTGAGCTGGTGGGCGTACCTGGGCACCGGGCACTTCGCCGAGGCCGTCTTCGAGAACTGGGAGTCGGAGTTCCTCCAGATGGGCGGCTACGTGCTGCTCACCGCGTACCTGGTGCAGAGGGGCTCGGCCGAGTCGAAGCCGGAGGGCCAGACGGACCGGCCCGAGGACGACCCGCGGCACGCGAAGCCGGACTCCCCGTGGCCGGTGCGGGCCGGCGGCCTGCCGCTGGTGGTCTACCGGAACAGCCTCTCCATCGCACTGCTCATGATCTTCGCGGGCTCGTTCCTGGGGCACCTGTTCGGCGGCGTGGCCGCCTACAACGAGGAGCAGGCACTGCAGAGCGGGGCCGCCCCGATCGGCGCCTGGCAGTTCCTCGGCACCAGCGACTTCTGGTTCCAGTCGATGCAGAACTGGCAGAGCGAGTTCCTCGCCGTGGGCGTGCTCATCCTGCTCAGCATCGTGCTGCGCCAGCACGCCAGCCCCGAGTCCAAGCCGGTCACCGCGGCACACGCCGAGACCGGCGCGTAGGGGCCGGCCTCAGGCGGCGACCGGGAGCCGCTTGGCGAAGCAGACGCTGTACGGGTTGTCGACGTACTCGCCGTACACCGGGATCGGCTGGTAGCCGCAGGACCGGTAGAGGCCGATGGCGGCCGGGAGGTAGGTGCCGGTCTCCAGGCAGACGGTGGTGTGCCCCTGCCGGAACGCCAGCTCCTCCAGGGCGGCCAGCAGCTGCCGGGCGATGCCCCGCCCCCGGTACGCCGGGCGGACGTACATCCGCTTCAGCTCGCCGGTGTCGGCGTCGAGCGCCTGGAGGCCGCCGCAGGCGACCGCCCGGCCACCCTCGACCACCGCCAGGTAGCGGATGTCGTCGTGGGTGACCGTGGCCTGCCCGTCCAGGCCGCCGTCGGCCTCGCGCAGCTCGCGCTGCTGGGCGACGACCAGGGCGGCGATCTCGGGATCGGTGGCGGGACGGGATTCGATCAGCATCCCGTCACGGTAGGTCGACCGGATTTCACGGAGGTTTCCGGCCAACGTCCCGAACACGGATGGAGCGGAACTAGTCCCAGTCCTCGTCGTCGGCGTCGTCCTGCGGGGCGGCCGCCTCCAGCTCGTCCTCCGGGCGCACCCGGCGCGCCTTGCGGGCGGCCAGCCGCTCGGCGGCGGAGGCCCGGGCCGACTTGTCCTCCAACCGGACGTCGGTGCCCCGGTTGCCGGGGACGAAGTCGACCCCGGCGTAGAGGGTCGGCTGCCAGTCGAACTCCCGGTCGCCGATCCGGACCAGGTCGCCCGCCTGCGCGCCGGCCTTGGCCAGCTTCTCCTCCACGCCGAGCCGGGCCAGCCGGTCGGCCAGGTAGCCCACGGCCTCGTCGTTGTCGAAGTTGGTCTGCTTGACCCAGCGCTCCGGGCGGTTGCCCCGGACGGTGAAGGACCCGTCCTCCTCGGCCTCGATGGTGAAGCCGGTGTCGTCGACCGCCCTGGGGCGGAGCACGATCCGGGTCGGCTCGGCCGGCGGCGCGGCGCGGCGCGACTCGTCGACCAGCTCGGCCATCGCGTACGTCAGCTCCCGCAGCCCCTCACGGGTGGCCGTGGAGACGTCGAACACCCGGAAGCCGCGGGCCTCCAGGTCGGGCCGGACGATGTCGGCGAGGTCCCGTCCGTCCGGCACGTCGATCTTGTTGAGCGCCACGAGTCGGGGGCGGTCGGCCAGACCGCCGTACTGCGACAGCTCGGACTCGATGGCGTCGATGTCGGCGAGCGGGTCCCGGCCCGGCTCCAGCGTCGCCGTGTCGACCACGTGCACCAGCACGGCGCACCGCTCGACGTGGCGGAGGAACTCCAGGCCCAGGCCCCTGCCGGTGGCCGCGCCCGGGATGAGCCCCGGCACGTCGGCGACCGTGAAGGTGTGGTTGTCCACCCGGACGACGCCCAGGTTGGGCACGAGCGTGGTGAACGGGTAGTCGGCGATCTTCGGCTTGGCCGCGGAGATCACCGAGATCAGCGAGGACTTGCCCGCCGACGGGAAGCCCACCAGGCCGACGTCGGCGACGCTCTTCAGCTCCAGCACCACGTCGAGCCGGTCGCCGGGCTCACCCAGCTCGGCGAAGCCGGGAGCCTTGCGCCGGGCGTTGGCCAGCGAGGCGTTGCCCCGGCCGCCGCGGCCGCCCCGGGCCGCCTCGAAGGTCGTGCCCACACCCACCAGGTCGGCCAGCACCTCACCGTCGAGGGTCTGCACCACGGTGCCGTTCGGCACCTTGATGACCAGGTCGCGGCCGTTGGCCCCGTCCCGGTTCGAGCCGGCGCCGCCCTTGCCGTTCTCGGCCTTCATGTGCGGCCGGAAGTGGAAGTCGAGCAGCGTGGTCACCTGCGGGTCGACGACCAGCGAGACGCTGCCGCCGTGGCCGCCGTTGCCGCCGTCGGGGCCGCCGAAGGGCTTGAACTTCTCCCGGTGGATGGAGACACAGCCGTGCCCGCCGTCGCCGGCCTGCATGTGCAGGACGACCCGGTCAACGAACGTCGTCACGACGCAATCCTTCCAGCGGGCACGCCCGCGCGTGAGAAAAGACGAAGCGGGCCGGGACACGAGGTCCGCGGCCCGCTTCGCCGGAAAACTACTGCTGCGGCACGATGCTGACGGTCTTGCGACCGCGCTTGGTGCCGAACTGGACCGAGCCGGCGGCCAGCGCGAACAGCGTGTCGTCGCCGCCACGGCCGACCAGGTCACCGGGGTGGAACTTGGTGCCACGCTGACGGATGAGGATCTCACCCGCGCTGACGACCTGACCACCGAAGCGCTTCACGCCGAGCCGCTGGGCCGCGGAGTCGCGACCGTTACGCGAGCTGGACGCACCCTTTTTGTGAGCCATTGGAGGACGACCTACTTCCCGCTGGAGATGCCGGTCACCTTGACCTGGGTCAGCGGCTGGCGGTGACCCTGGCGCTTGTGGTAGCCGGTCTTGTTCTTGAACTTGTGGATCCGGATCTTCGGGCCCTTGGTGTGCGCGGCGATCTCGCCGGACACCGCGACCTTGGCAAGCTTCGCCGCGTCGGTCACCAGGTCGTCACCGTCGACGAGGAGCACCGCGGTGAGCTTCACCGCGTCACCGGGGGCACCGGTGAGCTTCTCGACCTCGATCACGTCGCCCTCGGCGACCTTGTACTGCTTGCCGCCGGTCTTGACGATCGCGTACATCGGAGGCGGACTCCCTGTCGTTGAGGCTGCTGGCGTCTTCACCCACCGTTACCGGTCGGTCGTTCCCACGGCGTCTCGCCGGGAGCCGTGACACCGGCGGCGCGGGCACGCGGGAACTCGGCACACCAAAGTGCGCCGCAGGCAAGCGTACGCCATACCCGGCCCGCCACCCAAACCGGGCCGCCCGTCAGGCCGGACAGAGCTCGTCGAGCCGCCCCTGGAGGCGGTCGAACTCCGCCTCGTCGATCGCCTGCACGTCGGTGCCGAGCCCGCCCACCTCGGTGGCCAGGTCCGCCAGCAGCGTACGCAGCCGCGGGTCGGTCGCCTGCCCGGACTGCTCCCGCAGCGTGTCCCGCCAGCCCGCGAGGGCCGTCTCCGCGTCCTTCCGGGCGGCGTCCGCGGTCTTACGGTCACCGCGGCCCGTGGCGCGCAGCATCTCGGCCAGCTTGAACACGTACGTCTGCACGGCGGCGGAGCCGGCCTGCTTCGCACGCGCGCAGACACCCGGGTCCCCGGTGGCCGTCGGGGCCGGTGTGGCCGCCGTGGGCGGTGGGGCCGGTGAGGCAAAGCCCACCGCGAAGGGGTCCTCGCCCCGGTCGGCGCAGCCCGCGCCGGCCAGCAGGACCCCGGTCAGCGCGGTGACCACGAACACCCGACGCATGTCTCCTCCCTCCGGAGCCGGCCGTCCCGACCGGGGGTCGACGGAGACGGCAGGGCCCCTGCCCCGGACTCTGTTGCCGGTGCAGGGGCCCTGTCAAACGCCGTGCAGGTCAGCGGCTCACGGCCGGGTACGCCGCCGGGCGCCGCCACGCCGGGAACGCCGGCGGGCCGTGCCGTTCTCGGCGCCCTCCTCGTCCCCGTCCCCGATGGCGTCCGGGTCGTCCGCGGCGGCCAGCCGGGCCGAGTCGCCCTGCTGGCTGTCCGCCACCGCCGGGGCGGCCGCCGTGTCCGCCTCGTACCGGGACAGGTCGTAGCCCTGGGTGTCGAAGTAGTCGTCGGTGCTGTCGACCACCTCGGCGACGGCCTTCTCCGGCGCGGCCGGGGTGGGCTGCTCCGCGGCCTCCGCGGCGGGCTTCTCGGCGGCGCCCTTGCGGCCCCGGCGCCGGCCCTTCTCCTCGGTGGCGGGGCTGGTGACGGCCGAGGCCACGGCCTTGACCTTCTCCCCCGCGCCGCCGCGCGGCTTCTCCGGCACCGGCTCGGTGTGGATGATGACGCCCCGGCCCTTGCAGCACTCGCAGGTCTCGCTGAACGCCTCCAGCAGGCCCGCGCCGATCCGCTTGCGCGTCATCTGCACCAGGCCGAGCGAGGTGATCTCGGTGACCTGGTGCTTGGTGCGGTCCCGGCCGAGGCATTCGGTGAGGCGGCGCAGCACCAGCTCCCGGTTCGACTCCAGCACCATGTCGATGAAGTCGATCACCACGATGCCGCCGAGGTCGCGCAGCCGGAGCTGGCGCACGATCTCCTCGGCCGCCTCCAGGTTGTTCCGGGTGACCGTCTCCTCCAGGTTGCCCCCGGAGCCCGTGTACTTGCCGGTGTTGACGTCGATGACGGTCATCGCCTCGGTCCGGTCGATCACCAGCGAGCCGCCGGAGGGCAGGAAGACCTTCCGGTCCAGGCCCTTGAGGATCTGCTCGTCGATCCGGTACTCGGCGAAGACGTCGGTGGTGCCGGCGTGCCGGCGCAGCCGGGCCACCAGGTCCGGCGAGACGTGCGACAGGTAGGACTCGACCAGGTCGTACGCCGGCTCGCCCTCGATGACCAGCTCGCGGAAGTCCTCGTTGAACAGGTCCCGGACCACCCGGATCACCAGGTCGGGCTCCTCGTAGAGCAGCACCGGGGCGCCGCCCTCGGCCGCCTTGGCCTGGATCTCCTCCCACTGCGCCTGGAGCCGCTTGACGTCCCGGGCCAGCTCGTCCTCGCTGGCGCCCTCGGCGGCCGTCCGGACGATCACGCCGGCGCCGTCCGGCACCAGCTTCTTGAGGATGTCCCGCAGCCGCTTGCGCTCGGTGTCCGGCAGCTTGCGGCTGATGCCGGAGGCGTTGCCGTTCGGCACGTACACCAGGTGCCGGCCGGACAGCGCGATGTGGCTGGTCAACCGGGCGCCCTTGTGCCCGATCGGGTCCTTGGTGACCTGCACCAGCACCGAGTCGCCGGACCGGAGCGCCTGCTCGATCGAGCGGGCCCGGCCCTCCAGGCCGGTGGTGTCCCAGTTGACCTCACCGGCGTAGAGCACCGCGTTGCGGCCGCGCCCGATGTCGACGAAGGCCGCCTCCATGCTGGGCAGCACGTTCTGGACCTTGCCCAGGTAGACGTTGCCGGCCATGGTGCCGGACGAGTTGCGGGTCACGTAGTGCTCGACCAGCACGCCGTCCTCGAGGACCGCGATCTGGGTGCGGTCGCCCCGCTGCCGGACGGCCATCACCCGGTCGACCGCCTCCCGGCGGGCCAGGAACTCCGACTCGCTGAGGATCGGCGGGCGGGTACGCCGCTGCTCGCGACCGTCCCGGCGGCGCTGCCGCTTGGCCTCCAGCCGGGTCGAGCCCGAGACACCCTGCACCTCGTCGACGGCCCGGCGCGGCTCGCGGATCTTGACGACGGTGGGGACGCCGTCCTCGGCGGCGGTCTCCGCCTCGCCCGCGCCCCGGCGGCGGCGACGACGGCGGCGACGGGTCATCCCCTCGCCCTCGCCCTCGGCCTCCTCCTCGTCCTCGCTCTCCTCGGCCTCGGCCTCGGCGGACTCGGCCCGGACGGCCTCCTCGGCCTCCTCCTCCTCGGCCTCCTCGACGCCCCGGCCACGGCCCCGGCCCCGGCGGCCCCGACGACGGCGGCGGCGAATGGCCGCCTCGTCCTCGTCCTCCTCCGCCTCGGCGACCTCGTCGGTCTCGGCGGTGGGCTCCTCCTCGGCCTCGACCTCGACCGGCTCGGGCTCGCGGCGGCCGCGCCGGCGGCGCCGGCCGGTCTCCGCCGGCTCCTCGACCGGCTCCTCAGCGACCGGGTAGGTGACCCGGACGACCGGGGCCTCCTCGGGCTGCGGGGGCATGAACAGGACGGTGGGCGCGGAGAGTGCCGCGCGGCGCCGGCGGCCGGTCGGCGCGGGCTCCTCGGCCGGCTCCTCGACCGGACCCGGCACCGCGGCGCCCGGCGACACCTCACCGGTCCGGTCCTCCGGCCCCCCGGCCCGGGCCAGGACCGACTCGTCGGCGCGCCGATCGTCGGGGGTCGGCTCCTCCTCGGCGTCCTCACCGACCGCGTCCTCGTCCTCACCCTCGGCGGTCGCCGGGGGCTCCGAAGCGGCGGGCGCGGCGGGCGGCTCGGTGTCGGCCTGCGGCTCGGCGATCGCGTGCGGCTCGGCGGCCTCGGCGGGCGCCTCCTCCGCGGCGGCCTCCACCGGCGGCGGGGTGCTCTTGCGGCGGCGGGTGCGGGTCACCTTGACCGGCGGCACCACCTCGTCCGAGGCGGCCTCCACCCCGGCCGCGGCCACCGGCTCCTCGACCGCCTTGGCAGGGGTCGCCTTGCGCCGCCGCCGGGTCTTCGGCGCGGCCTCCAACTCCCCGGCGATCGGGGCGAACACCTCGGCCTGCGGCGACTCGCCGCTGCCGGTGACCGCGGTCGGCGCCTCGGCCGGCGCGTCGGTCTGCTCCGGCTGGTTCAGCGGGGCGGCCTTGCGGCGGCTGGCCCGCTTGCGGGCCGGCGGCTTGACCTCGGCGGTGCTGTCGGTGCTGCTGGCGGCGGTTGCCTCGGCCGGCTCCGCGCCGGTCCGTTCGCCGCCCTCGGGCTCGTTCTCGAGCATGGACGTTCTCCAGTTCTGGCTGCCCCGGGCGCGGGTGAGCGCTGCCACGCAGGGTCGCCGCAAAAGGTGTTTCCGCCGGGCGCGCAGGTGCGCGACCGCCGAAGTCTGCCTGCCAGAACGCTGACCGTCGGTCAGCGCTCTCCGATGGCTGCCCCGTCGCGATCCGCGTCCAACGGATCGACGATCTCGCCCTGCGCGGTCAGCGTGCCCTGTGCCAGCCGGATCACCCTCGGGGAGACCGGCGGCTCCAGGTCGGCCACCACGCGGAGGCCGGAAAGGACGTCATCGGGTCGTACGGAGGGGGTGACCTGCCGCACGACCAGTTCGAGTATCGCACACGGTACGGCCGTCGCCCCGGAAGGCGTCTCGGACGGCGGCAGCGCATCGATCGACATGACGGCGGCGCGGGCGTCGAAGGTGCGCCGCCCCTGCTTGGTCATCCGCTCGACCTGGATCTCCCCGGCGGCGGTGAACGCGCTCACGGCCCGCTCCAGCACGGCCGGGTCGACCTCGGGCAGCTCGATCCGCCACCGGGAGGCCTCGATCCGGTCGGCCAGGCTGCCGCCGGTGGCCTCCACGGCGTCCAGCACGTCCAGCCCGGGCGACAGGGCGGCGTCCAGGGCTGCCCGCAGCTGCGCCGGGTCGACCGGCTCGCGCAGGCCGATCTCCAGGTACTCCGCCTCGCTGGCCACACCGGTCGGCGCGGCGGAGGCGTACGAGATCTTCGGGTGCGGGGTGAAACCCTGGGAGAAGGCGATCGGTACGCCGGCCCGGCGCAGCGCGCGCTCGAAGGCCCGGGCGAAGTCCCGGTGCGAGGTGAACCGCAGCGGTCCACGCTTGGCGTACCGGATCCGGACCCGCTGGACGACCGGCGCCTGGCCGCCCTCGGGTTGAGGCTTTCTGGCGATCGTGAGCTCCTCGGCTGTGCCTGCGTGTCGGTTCCATCCTGGCGCAGCGGCCGCCACGGCCCGCAGCCGGGGCGGCGGAAGCGGCCGGACGAACCGGTGGGAACCGGTCAGCGAGGAATTCCCGCCCCGGCGCGGAGACGACGGTGGCCGGCCGGCGACACCCAGGTCGCCCGGCCGGCCACCACCCGTCAGGTCCGGTTCCCGCCCGGCGGCGGGTACGTCCCCGGCGGCGGCGGGACGTGGCCGGGCGGCGGGGCGTAGGGGTTGGGACCCGGCGGGACCGGGCCACCGGGCGGTGCGTGGTACCCGGCCGGCACGGGTGGGTAGCCGCCCCCGGGGCCCTGGTCGAGCAGGTCGTCCGGGACCGCGGCGGCCCGGGCCGCCTCCCGGCGGTAGCGGCGCCGGTTCCAGATCAGGAAGACCACCAGCGCCACCAGCACCAGCAGCACCACGGCGATGCCGATGCCGATGACCATGACCTGCTGGTCGCTGGGGCCGCCCCGGTCGCCGTACTTCGTCACGTCGAAGTCGTCGTCCTCGGCCGCCTGCGGCGGGGCCGGGCTGGCCGCGGCCGGTTCCAGCAGCGGGTTCGCCGAGACCGCCGGCACCCGGGCGGTCAGCGCCGCCACCGGGTCGATCCGGCCGAAGCCGAACTGCGGGTCGCGGCCGGGCGGGCCGGCGTCCCGGGCGGTGCGGATGATCCGGTTGATCACGTCGGGCGCGGAGAGGTCCGGGTATTTCGACCGGATCAGCGCCGCGACGCCGGAGACGATCGCGGTGGCGTCGGAGGTGCCGTCACCCCAGCCGTAGCCGTGGTCCCGGCCGGCGTTGTAGATGCTGTCGCCGGGAGCGGCCACCACGGCCTCGGGCCCCTGGGCCGAGCCGGACCAGAACCGCCCGCCCCGGGTGGTGCCCGTCACCGCGATCACCCCCGGGACGTTGGCCGGGCTGGTCACGTCGACCTCGCCCTTGGCGGTGTTGCCCGCCGCGGCCACCAGCACCACGTCCCGGTCCAGGGCGTACCTGATCGCGGACTCCTCGTCGTCGGAGGCCACGCCCACACCGCCGTAGGACAGGTTGATCACCTTGGCGCCGCCGTCGACGGCCATCCGGATGCCCTGGGCCGAGGCCGCATCACTGATCTGACCCTTGCCCGGCTTCGTCTTGATCGGCAGGATCCGCGCGCCGGGCGCGATGCCGGTCACCCCGTCCGAGCCGGCGTTCTTCGACGCGATGATGCCGGCCATGTGGGTGCCGTGGCCCTCCACGTCGGAGCGTCCGTCGCCGGGGGCGCCGTAGCTGCGGCCGCCGGGGAGCACCTGGCCGGCCAGCTCCGGGTGGGTGGCGTCGACGCCGCTGTCCACCACGGCGACGGTCACCCCGCGCCCGGTGGACAGCTTGTGCGCCTGATCGATCCGCAGCTCGTCCAGGTACCACTGCTCGGCCCGTCGCGGCGCGGCGGCCGCCGGTTGGGCGACCCCCAGCACCATGAGCCCGGCCACCAGGCCGGCCGCGACCGGCCGGAGCTTGCCCACGTGCAACCTCATCCGTCCGTCCTCAGCGCAGGATGCCCGGGGACGCGGCGTCACCGCTGCCCCACGGATCGTCGTCCTCAGTCAACCACGACGAGTGCTCGCTCCCGGCGCCACCGTGCCCGGCGCCACCGTGCCCGCCCATCATGCCGCCGCCCATCATGCCGGCGCCGCCGCGCAGGCCGCCCGCACCCGCACCCGCGCCAGCCGCGTTGCGCAACGCGCTGGCCGCACTGGTCATCGGGGGCACCTTGCCGTTGCCGCCGCCGACCATGCCGGGGATGCCGCCCATGCCGATCCCGCCGGCCGCGCCGAGACCGCCGCCACCGATGCCGCCGGCGGAGCCGAGACCCGCACCGCCGCCACCCGCACCGCCGAGCCCCGCCGAGCCGACGCCGCCACCGAGACCGCCGGTGCCGCCGTAGCCACCACCGATGCCGCTCGGCCCGCCGGCGCCGGCGAGGCCGCTGCCGTACTCGTGGTCGCCGGTCCCGACGCCCGGGTAGCCGGCGCCGGTCGACGGCGGGGTGTAGGTGCCGGCGCCACCGCCGCTGCCGCCGCCGAAGTCGGGGCCACCGGTGGTGGGCGGAGGCGTCAGCGATCCGCCGCCGCCGGAGAAGGAGCCCCCGCCGCCGCCGATGCCGCTGCTGCCGAGGCCCGGCGCGCCGCCACCGAAGCCGCCGCCCGCGCCCCCGGCGCCGACGCCGCCGCCACCGCCGCCCGGCAGGCCGGACGGCGGCTTGCGGTCGTCGGGACGGTAGTCGTCGGAGCCGGTCTGCGGGGTTGGCACGACCAGTTTGGGACGCTCGGTCTCCACCGCGGCGGGCAGCGGCGACATCGCCGAGTTGGCCGCCTGCTGGTTGTCGCGGTACCAGTTGTCCAGGTGCGACTTGGTGTCCCACCAGCCGCCGCGCTTGTTGTCGTCGGCGTTGCCGTCGACCTTCATCGTCGCCTCGAGGTCGTCGGCCTTGTCGCGGAACGCGCCGTCGGCGTACGAGGCGGGGTTGCTCTGGTAGTCCTTGCGCAGGGCGGCCAGGAAGCCCGAGGCGCTCTCGCCGTCGCGCGCGTCGTCGAGCTCGGTGCCGTTGGGCAGGCTCCACTCGTTCCAGCCGAAGTCGTCCATGAGCGGGATCGGGATGCTCGCCACCGACTTGCGGATGTCACCCTCGATCCGCGACAGCGCCCCGCTGACGTTGCTGGCGTGGGTGATGAGCTCCTCGATCTCCTTGCCGATGTCGCCGAGGTGCTCGCGGTACGCGTCGCCGCCGCTGCCCTTCCACCCGCTGAGCAGGCCGGGCAGGCCGCCGCTGTGCGGGCGCTCCTGGCCGGGCGCGATCGGGCCGACGAAGGACCGCCCGACGAGCGCGTCGCGCAGGTAGCCCAGGCCGGTGGAGAGGTTGCTCCACCCGACCCCGACCGAGCCGACCGTCTCCGGGTCCGCCGACAGCGTCACCTCGCGGACGCACCGCTCCCAGGTTCCTCCAGCCATGACCTTCTCCCCCTCAGGCCGTGTACGGGTAGGTGGGCTGCTCGCCCGTCGCCGGCGGCGGGGCGGCGGACTCCAGCATCCGCTCGATCTCCTTGCCGTTGGCGGCGTTGCGGGCCTCGGTGTCGCGGAACGCCTTGGCGATGTCCTCGGTGCCCTGCTTCAGGGTGGCGAGCTTGGTGGAGAGCGCCTTGAGGTGGGCCTCCATGTTCGCCGTCGACTTCGTGAGCGCCTGCCACTGCATGCGAGCGTCCTCGTACGCGCCGAACGGCGTGCCGTTGGGCACCGTCTGCGCGTTGTTGCTGTCGCCCTTCATCCGCTCCTTGATGCGTTCCATCTCGTAGCTGATGGTGTCGTCGACGTACTGCTTGAGGCGCTCGACGTAGTCCGCCGCGGCGTCCAGGTCCTCGACGCTGACGTGCAGATCGCCGGTGTCCGGCGGCCTGATGTCACCCATGCTGCTGCCCTCCCCGCTGCCGGCGCACGGCCGGTCCAATACGGACGCAGCGTATCGAGAGACCGCCAGTCGGGGCACCCCCACCCCGTGTGACGGGACATCGACGGACGCGAAGTCCCGGAATGTGACGGAGCGCGGAACCCCCGTGGGGATTCCGCGCTCCGATGTGGTTCGGCGGTGCTACTGCTGGGCGCCGGTGGGCAGCTTCAGCCCGTTGACCGGGGTCAGCGGCAGCAGCTTCCGGCCGGTCGGGCCGATCTGGATCTCGGTGTCCATGGACGGGCAGACGCCGCAGTCGAAGCAGGGCGTCCAGCGGCAGTCGTCCTGCTCGTACTCGGCGAGCGAGTCCTGCCAGTCCTGCCAGAGCCAGTCCTTGTCCAGGCCCGAGTCCAGGTGGTCCCAGGGCAGGACCTCCAGCTCGTCACGCTCGCGGGTGGTGAACCAGTCGAGGTCCACCCCGAACGACGGGAGCACCTCGGCCGCCGCGTCCACCCAGCGCTGGTAGGAGAAGTGCTCGCTCCAGCCGTCGAACCGGCCGCCGTTCTCCCAGACCCGGCGGATCACCGCGCCGACCCGGCGGTCGCCCCGGGACAGCAGGCCCTCGATCAGCGACGGCTCGCCGTCGTGGTAACGGAAGCCGATGGCCCGGCCCAGCGAGCGGTCGCTGTTGATCGCCTGCTTGAGCAGCCTCAGCCGGCCGTCGATGACCTCCGGGCGCTCCATGGCGGCCCACTGGAACGGGGTGTGCGGCTTCGGCACGAAGCCACCGATCGAGACGGTGCAGCGGATGTCCTTCGATCCGGTCGCCGCGCGGCCGGCCCGGATGACCTCGTGCGCCATGTCGGCGATCTCGAGGACGTCGTCGTCGGTCTCGGTGGGCAGGCCGCACATGAAGTAGAGCTTCACCTGCCGCCAGCCGTTGGTGTACGCCGTCACGACGGTGCGGATCAGGTCTTCCTTCGACACCATCTTGTTGATGACCTTGCGGATCCGCTCCGACCCGCCCTCGGGGGCGAAGGTCAGGCCGGTCCGCCGGCCGTTGCGCGACAGCTCCTGCGCCAGGTCGATGTTGAAGGCGTCCACCCGGGTCGACGGCAGCGAGAGCGACACGTTGGTGCCCGCGTACTGCTCGGCGAGGCCGGAGCACATGTCGCCGATCTCGGAGTGGTCGGCCGACGACAGCGACAGCAGGCCCACCTCGTGGAAGCCGGAGAACTCCAGCCCCTGCTGCACCATCTGGCCGACCGTGGTGATCGAGCGCTCCCGCACCGGACGGGTGATCATGCCGGCCTGGCAGAACCGGCAGCCGCGGGTGCACCCGCGGAAGATCTCCACCGCGTACCGCTCGTGGACCGTCTCGGCCAGCGGCACGAGGGGCTTCTTCGGGTACGGCCAGGCGTCCAGGTCCATGGTCGTGCGCTTGTGCACCCGGAACGGCACGTCCGGGCGGTTCGGCACGACCCGCTGGATCCGGCCGTCCGGCAGGTAGTCCACGTCGTAGAAGCGCGGCACGTAGACGCTCTCGGTGCGGGCCAGCCGCAGCAGCAGCTCGTCCCGGCCGCCCGGGCAGCCCTCGGCCTTCCAGTCCCGGACGATCGCCGTGATCTCCAGCACCGCCTCCTCGCCGTCGCCGAGCACGGCGGCGTCGACGAAGTCGGCGATGGGCTCCGGGTTGAACGCGGCGTGCCCGCCGGCCACGATCACCGGGTCGGCGTCGGCGCGGTCGGCCGCGAGCAGCGGGATGCCGGCCAGGTCGATCGCGGTGAGCAGGTTGGTGTAGCCCAGCTCGGTGGAGAAGGAGACACCGAACACGTCGAAGTCGCGCACCGAGCGGTGGGCGTCGACGGTGAACTGCGGCACGCCGTGGGCGCGCATCAGCTTCTCCAGGTCCGGCCAGACCGCGTACGTCCGCTCGGCGAGCACGTCGGGCAGCTCGTTGAGCACCTCGTAGAGGATCTGCACACCCTGGTTGGGCAGACCCACCTCGTACGCGTCGGGGTACATCAGCGCCCACCGGACGCTCGCCGCGTCCCAGTCCTTGACCACGGCGCCGAGCTCGCCACCCACGTACTGGATGGGCTTGGTCACCTGGGGCAGCAGCGGCTCCAGCCGCGGCCAGACCGAATTGGCCGCGACCGGGCGCGGCGTCGTCGACGGGGCACTCATGATGCCCAAGGGTACGCGGTCCCCCGCCACGCCCACCCCCACCTGCACCCCCGGTCTGGTTGATCAAGAAGTTCGCGTCGGGATCGGCGCGGATTCCGACGCAGACCTCTTGATCGACGGGTGGGTCGGGCGGGATTCGGCGGGGGTGGCGGGACGGTACTAACCTCGCTACGGGCGCGAGAGGAGATTGCCGCGATGTCGCAGCCGCAGCCGGGGGCGGACCGGCCGGCCGACGGGGGCACGCCGGCCACCGGCCGGACCGGGGATCCGGTGGTCGCCGGACCGCCCGCCGACGGTCCGCCGCGAGCCGACGCCGCGCTCCCGAGCACCACGGAGGCGCCGTCCGCGCCGGAGCCCGCGCCGTCCGCCACACCGGACGCCGAGGCCCGGCCCGCCGCACCCGATCCGCAGCCGGCCGCACCGGCCGAGGCCGCCCGAGAGGACGAGCAGGCCGCGCAGGCCGAGGCCGCGGACGCGGAGGCCGCCCCGCAGGACGAACCCGACGCGCCGGATGCCGACGCCGACACCGCCGAGCAGGCCCGGCCCGCGGACCCCGACCCCACCCCGGTCGCGCCGGCCGCCGCCCGCGGTTCCGCCGCCGTGCCCGGCCCGCCCCGCGCCGCCGGCTCCGCCCGGGTCACGCCCCGCCCCGACCCCACCCGCGTGGAGCACCGCCCGGATGCCACCCGGGTCGAGACCCCGGCCGAGCCCCCCGCGCCGCGCTGGAGCGGTTCCGCGGCGGTTCCGCCCCCGCCGCCGCGCAAGCGCGCCTGGGGCGAGTCGGCCGAGCCCACGCCGGTGCCGCCGGCCGACTCGCCGGAGCACCAGGTCCCGGTGGACCCGTGGGCGGGCGTGGACACGACCGGTTGGGACCTGCACTCCGCCGACTTCCCGGCGCTGCCGCCGACGCTGCCCTACACGTCGCCGTACCCGGTGCCGCACCCGCCGCCCGCGCACGTCCCGCACCGACCCGCCCCGCCGGTGGCCGCCGCGCCGCCGGTCAGCCCGCCACCGGTCGGCCCGCCACCGGTCGCTCCGAACCTGCCGGTGACCCGGCCGGTCCCGCCGCCCGCGCCGCCGAAGCAGCGCCGCGGGAAGAAGAACCCGCCACCGGTGACCGCGCCGCCGGGGTGGGAGCCGCCCAAGGGGTACGTGGCCGTGCCGGTCCGCCGCCGGCGCCGCTGGCCGTGGGTGCTGCTGCTCAGCGTCGCCTGCTGCTGCGGCGTGCCGCTCTGGTGGGCCCAGCCGCTCTCCGCCCAGTACCCGGCGACCGCCAGCCTGCCCGACCAGCTCGGCTCGCTGCGGCTGCGCCAGGACGACCGCAGCCAGGCCGCCGCCGCGGAGCTGAAGCAGCAGGTACGCCAGGCGCACCTGCTCGCCGAGGACACCTTCGCCGGCATCTACACGACGAGCGACGGCAAGCGGGTGACCCTGTTCGGCGGCACCGGTTTCCGGCTCAGCCCGGAGTCGGACGCCAGGGCCGAGCTGGACCGCCTCGCCGACCGGTACGCGCTCGAACCCTCGGTGGCGGTGGACACCGGTGTCCGGGGCCGGTACGAGCGCTGCGCGGTGGGCCGGTCCGACGGCGACGCGGTGGTCGTATGCACCTCGGTCGACCACGGCAGCCTGGCCACCGGTGTCTTCACCCGACTGTCCGTCGAGGACAGCGGCCGGCTGCTGAACGACCTGCGGCAGCAGGTGGTGACTCCCGAGCAGTCCTGAGCGATCGTCACCGTTCGCAACGTATCGAACACGTAAAGGTTCCGTCTTCCTCCCGGGTCGGATCGGTCCGAGGGGTGACAATCAGGACATGTCGCGGCGTTGGCTCTTCGCTGACCAGCTGGGGCCGCACTTCCTCGACGAGCGGACGCAGCCGGTTCTCCTCATCGAGTCCAAGGCGGTCTTCCGGCGGCGGGTCTACCACCGGCAGAAGGCCCACCTCATCCTCTCCGCGCTCCGGCACCGCGCCGCCGAGCTGGGCGACCAGGCGATCTTCCTGCGCGGCGAGACGTACCGGCAGGCGCTCAAGCAGGTCCGGGAGCCGCTGGAGGTGTGCCACCCCACCTCGCGGCGGGCCCTGGAGTTCGTCCGGAACCTGGACGGGGTCACGGTGCTGCCGGCCCGCGGCTACGTGACCAGCATGGCCGACTTCGCCGACTGGGCCGACGTCCGGCGCGGCGCGCTGCGGATGGAGGCGTTCTACCGGTTCGCCCGGGAGCACCACGGGGTGCTGCTGGACGGCCGCGAGCCGGCCGGCGGCCGGTGGAGCTTCGACGCCGGGAACCGCGAGCCGCCACCGAGGGACGGCCGGCTCGGCGTCCCGGCCCCGTCGATGCCGAAGGAGGACGACATCGACGCGGAGGTCCGGGCCGACCTGGACCGCTGGGCGCGGGAGGGCATCCGGTTCGCCGGGCGGGACGGTCCCCGCCGCTTCCCGGCCACCGTCGGCGAGGCCCGCTCCCGGCTGCGGCACTTCCTCCGGCACCGGCTCGCCGCCTCCGGCCGGTACGAGGAGGCCATGCTCTCCACCGACCCGTGGCTGGCGCACAGCGTCCTGTCGTCCTCGTTCAACCTGGGCCTGCTGGACCCGCTGGCGGCGGTCCGGGGCGCCGAGCGGGCGTACCGGCGGCAGGAGGCGCCGCTGGCCGCGGTGGAGGGCTTCGTCCGGCAGGTGCTGGGCTGGCGGGACTACATCTGGCACACCTACTGGTACTTCGAGCGGGGCTGGCGGGACAGCAACGCGCTGGGCGCCCGGGGGTCCCTGCCGAGCTGGTGGCGCGACCTGGACACGGAGGCGGTCGACGCGCGCTGCCTCGCCGACGTGCTCACCGGCGTCCGGGACCGGGGCTGGGTGCACCACGTCCCCCGGCTCATGGTGCTCGGCAACTACGCCCTCCAGCGCGGCTGGCGGCCGTCGGAGCTGGTCGAGTGGTTCCACAGCCGGTTCGTGGACGGCTACGAGTGGGTGCTGACCGGCAACGTGGTCGGCCTGAGCCAGTACGCCGACCTGGGCCGGATGACCACGAAGCCGTACGTGGCCGGTGGCGCGTACATCAACCGGATGAGCGACTACTGCGGCGGCTGCCGCTACGACCCGCGCCAGCGGCTCGGCACGGACGCCTGCCCGTTCACCGCCGGCTACTGGGCGTTCCTGGCCGGCAACCGCGGCCGGATCCCGGCCAGCGCCCGGATGACCCGGGCCATGGCGCAGCTGGCGCTCCTCGGGGACCTGGACGCGGTGGTCGCACAGGAGCGGCGGCGCGGCAACGACCCGCCGTGACGCCTCAGGCGGTCGGGTCGGCGGTGGGCTCGGCGCGCTTGGGGGCGTACCGCGGCACGTACTCCTGGCCCGTGAGCTTCTGGATCTCGGCCATCATCTCGTCGGTCATCTCCCGCAGCGACGTGCGGTCGTCCGAGCGGCCGGTGAAGTCCAGCGGCTTGCCGAACCGGATGGTGATCTTTGCCCGGCCCGGGCGGGGCACCCGCGTGCCGATGGGCTGCGCCTTGTCGGTGCCGGTCACGCCCACCGGGATGATCGGCACGCCGGCCGCCACGGCCAGCCGGGCCGCGCCGGTCCGCCCCCGGTAGAGCCGGCCGTCGGGAGAGCGGGTGCCCTCCGGGTAGACGGCCACCAGGTCGCCGGCCTTGAGCACCGGGATGGCCGCGTCGAACGCGGACAGCGCCGCCCGGCCGCCGGCCCGCTCGACCGGGATGGCGCCCAGCCCGGTGAGCACGAACTTCGAGAACGCGCCCTTCACGCCGGTGCCGTTGAAGTACTCCGACTTGGCCCAGAAGGCCAGGTGCCGGGGCACCACCGTGCCGAGCAGCAGCTCGTCGGCCACCGAGAGGTGGTTGCCCGCGAAGATCGCGCCGCCGGTCGCCGGGATGTGCTCCAACCCCTCCACGTGCGGACGGAAGGCCAACCGCAGCGTGGGCGCCACGGTGAGCTTGCCGATGGTGTAGAGCAGGGGCACGGGTCCTCCGGCGGTCGTACGTGAACAGGCGCTGTCACGGTAGCGGACGGGTCCGCATCCGACGGATCGGGTGGTCAGCCCGTCCGCGGGGTGGTCCGGCGGCGCGGACGCCGCCGGACCTGCCCCGACCTCATACCCGCCGGACGGCCACCGTCACCCGCTCGCCCTCGCCGACCTCGCCGGCGAAGCCGTCGACGCCCTCGGCGAAGTCGACCGTGTCGGCCAGCACCTCCCGGGCCACGAAGTCGGTGTACGCGGCGACCGCCGCGCGCACCTCCTCCGAGGCGGAGACGGCCACCACGATCCGGTCCGAGACGTCCAGGTCGGCGTCCCGGCGGGCCTGCTGCACCACCCGGACCACGTCCCGGGCCAGCCCCTCGGCGGCCAGCTCCGGGGTGACCTCGGTGTCCAGCACGACCACGCCCTCGCCGCCGGGCAGCGGCGCGGAGTGCTCGGCGTCGGCGGCGACCAGGCGCAGCTCGTACTCGCCCTCGGCCAGCGTGACCCCGGCCGCGACCGGGGCGCCGTCGACCAGTTCCCACTCCCCGGCCTTGACCGCCTTGATCACCTGCTGGACGGCCTTGCCGACCCGCGGGCCGAGCGCCCGCGGCACCACGGTGAGCACCTGCTGGCAGTAGTCGGACACCGCATCGGTGAACTCGACGGCCTTCACGTTGACCTCGTCGGCGACCAGGTCGGCGAAGGGCCGCAGCTGGGCCGCGACCGGGGAGGCCACGGTCAGCTTCGACAGCGGCAGCCGCACCCGCAGGCCCTTGGCCTTGCGCAGCGACAGCGCCGCCGAGGCGACCGCCCGGACGTTGTCCATGGCGGCCACCAGCTCGTGGTCGGCCGGGAACTCCTCCGCCGACGGGAAGTCGGTCAGGTGCACCGACCGCTCGCCGGTGAGCCCGCGCCAGATCTCCTCCGCGGTCAGCGGCGCCAGCGGCGCCACCACCCGGCAGAGCGTCTCCAGCACCGTCCAGAGCGTGTCGAACGCGTCGGCGTCGCCCGCCCAGAACCGGTCCCGCGACCGGCGCACGTACCAGTTGGTGAGCGCGTCCAGGTAGGACCGCACGCTGGCGCAGGCGCCCGAGATGTCGTACGCGTCGAGCTGCCCCTGGACCGTCGACACCAGCTCGTTCGTCTTCGCCAGCACGTACCGGTCGAGCAGGTGCGTCGAGTCGGTGCGGCGCTTCGCCGAGTAGGAGTCGGCGTTGGCGTAGAGCGAGAAGAAGTACCAGACGTTCCAGAGCGGCAGCAGCACCTGGCGGACCGCGTCGCGGATGAGCGTCTCGGTGACCGCCATGTCGCCGCCGCGCAGCACCGGCGAGGACATCAGCATCCAGCGCATCGCGTCCGACCCGTACGCGTCGAAGACGTGGTAGACGTCCGGGTAGTTGCGCAGGCTCTTGGACATCTTGCGCCCGTCGGAGCCGAGCAGGATGCCGTGGCTCAGGCAGTTGCGGAACGCGGGCCGGTCGAACAGGGCGGTGGCCAGCACGTGCATGGTGTAGAACCAGCCGCGCGTCTGTCCGATGTACTCGACGATGAAGTCGCCCGGGTAGTGGTGCTCGAACCACTCGCGGTTCTCGAACGGGTAGTGCACCTGGGCGAACGGCATCGAGCCGGACTCGAACCAGCAGTCCAGCACCTCGGGCACCCGGCGCATCATCGACTTGCCGGTCGGGTCGTCCGGGTTGGGGCGGACCAGGTCGTCCACCGCCGGCCGGTGCAGGTCGGTCAGGCGTACGCCGAAGTCCCGCTCGAGGTCGGCCAGCGAGCCGTACACGTCGACGCGCGGGTAGTTCGGGTCGTCGGACTTCCACACCGGGATCGGCGAGCCCCAGAACCGGTTCCGGCTGATCGACCAGTCGCGGGCGTTGGCCAGCCACTTGCCGAACGAGCCGTCCTTGATGTGCCCCGGCGTCCAGTTGATCTGCTGGTTGAGCTCGACCATCCGGTCCTTGAACCGGGTCACGGCCACGAACCAGGAGGAGACCGCCTTGTAGACCAGCGGGGTGTCGCAGCGCCAGCAGTGCGGGTAGGAGTGGGTGTAGGTGTCCTGCCGGAGCACCACCCCCCGCTCCTTCAGCTCCCGGATCACCGGCTTGTTCACGTCGAAGACCTGCTCGCCCTGGTACGGCGGCACCAGCCCGGTGAACCGGGTGTGGTCGTCCACGGTGACGACGGTCGGGATGCCGGCCGCGTTGCAGGTGTTCTGGTCGTCCTCACCGAAGGCCGGGGCCAGGTGGACGATCCCGGTGCCGTCCTCGGTGGTGACGAACTCCGCGCCGAGCACCTGGTAGGCGTTCTCGCCGGCCTGGTCCACGAGGAAGTCGTAGAGCGGCGTGTAACGACGACCGACCAGGTCCCGGCCGTGCACGGTGCCGACCTGCTCGTAGCCCTCCAGCTCCTTGGCGTACGCGCCGAGCCGGGCCGCGCCGACCAGGTAGCGGTCGCCGTCGCGCTCCAGCACCGCGTACTCGATGTCCGGGCCGACGGCGAGCGCCAGGTTCGACGGCAGGGTCCACGGCGTGGTGGTCCAGACGCCGAGCCGCACAGGGCCGCGCACCAGCTCGGGGGCCGAGTCGTCGGCGGTCAGCTCGAACCACACGGTCAGCGTGGGGTCGTGCCGGTCCTTGTAGACGTCGTCCATCCGGGTCTCGGTGTTCGACAGCGGGGTCTCGCACCGCCAGCAGTACGCCAGCACCCGGAAGCCCTCGTAGACCAGACCCTTGTCGTGCAGGGTCCGGAAGGCCCACATGACGCTTTCCATGTAGTCCAGGTCGAGCGTCTTGTAGTCGTTGCTGAAGTCGACCCAGCGGGCCTGCCGGGTGACGTACCGCTCCCAGTCCTGGGTGAACTCCAGCACCGACGTGCGGCAGGCCTCGTTGAACCGGGCCACGCCGAGGTCGAGGATCTCCGCCTTGGTGGTGATGCCGAGCTGCTTCTCGGCCACCACCTCGGCCGGCAGGCCGTGGCAGTCCCAGCCGAACCGGCGCTCGACGTGCCGGCCGCGCATGGTCTGGTAGCGCGGCACCACGTCCTTGACGTACCCCGTGAAGAGGTGGCCGTAGTGCGGCAGGCCGTTGGCGAAGGGCGGGCCGTCGTAGAAGACGAACTCGTTCTTCCCGTCCTCGCCGGCGGGGCGGGCCTCGACCGACGCCTCGAAGGTCTTGTCGGCCGCCCAGTGCTCCAGGACCCGGCGCTCGACCGCGGGCAGGTCCGGGCTCGCCGGGACGCCGGCGGCGGTCGGGTCGTGCAACGGATAGGCCATCGGGGGTCGCTCTCCTCAGCAGCTCACATGTCCGTGTGGGTCTGCGAGGACGAACCCGTTCCCGGTACGCCGTGCCGGCGCGCCCGGGGCTGGGCCCGCGGTACCACCCCGCTTGGCGGCCGAGGTGCGACCGCCCGCTCGTTGGCCGGCTGTGACGGGCCGTCCCGTCCGGTTCTACTGAGCCGGGAACCCGGCCGTTCTTCCGGAGGCTCACCGGTGATGGCCGGGTCGTCGCCTGTGCCCACAAGCGTACTCGACCCACCCGCCGTTCCACCTCCGAGTATCGGCCCGGCCCGGCGATCATGAGGTTGACGGCGACATGCGAGATCGTCATCGCCGTCAACCTCATGATCGACGCGGAGGGGGTCGGGGTCAGTGGGTGGGGGCCGGGAGGGTGGTGGTCCAGAGGGAGGCGCCGGCGCGGTCGCGGAGGTGCACCGTCAGGGCGGCCGTCTCGCCGTCGATCTCGACCTCGCCGAAGTGCTGGAAGCCCTCCGCCGGCGACGTGTTGGCGCGGGGCGGGGCGTGCACGAAGACGGCCTGGGGGCCGAAGGTGCCGTCCAGGGCGTTCGGGCCGAACGCGCCGGCGTGCGCCGGGCCCGAGACGAACTCCCAGAACGGGGTGAACTCGCCGACGGCCGCCCGGGCCGGGTCGTAGTGGTGGGCGGCCGTGTAGTGCACGTCGGCCGTGAGGAAGACGAGGCCGGTCACCCCGGCCCGGTGCACGGCCCGCAGCACCTCGGCGAACTCCCGCTCGCGGCCCGCCGGCGCGCCCGGGTCGCCCTGCGCCACGCCCTCCTGCGCGCCCGGGCCGTCCGGCACCACGAGGCCGATCGGCAGGTCGTTGGCGACGACCTTCCAGGTCGCCCGCGACCGGGTCAGCTCGCGGACCAGCCACTCCCGCTGCTCCCGGCCGAGCAGGCCGCGCCCCGGGTCGGCGTAGGTGTTGCCGTCGTTCGGGTCCTTGTACGTGCGCATGTCGAGCACGAACACGTCCAGCAGCGGCCCGTACGACAGCTTGCGGTACAGCGGGCCGTCGGCGGGGGCCGGCACCCACTCGTGGAACGCCTGCCGGGCCCGGGCCGCGAGCACGTCCACCCGGCGCTCGGTGTACCGGTCGTCGTCGAGGATCTCCCCCGGGTACCAGTTGTTCAGCACCTCGTGGTCGTCCCACTGGTTGACCTGGGGCACCTCCGCGGCGAACGCCCGCAGGTGCTCGTCCAGCAGGTTGTACGCGAACTGCCCGCGGTACTCGGTCAGGGTCTCGGCGACCTTGCTCTTCTCCGGCGTGACCAGGTTGCGCCAGACCCGCCCGTCGGGCAGCGTGACGCTCTCGGTGAGCGGCCCGTCGGCGTAGACGGTGTCGCCGCTGCACAGGTAGAAGTCGGGGCGGCGCTCGCGCATCGACCGGAAGATGGCCAGGCCGCCGAAGTCGGGGTTGATCCCCCAGCCCTGCCCGACGATGTCGCCGGTCCAGACGAAGCGCACGTCCCGGCGCTGGTGCCGCCCCGGCGCCGTGGCGAACGAGCCGGCCAGCGGCTCGCTGCACAGGCCGGACCGGTCCAGGCTCTCCACCCGGACCCGGTAGTACAGCCGCTCCCCCGTCGGCAGGCCGCGCAGCCGCACCCGGCCGGTGAAGTCGCCCGTCGGGTCGAGCACCGGACCCCGCACCACCCGCGCCCCGCGCAGGTCGGGCCGGCGGCTCACCTCCACGAGCATCCGGCCGGGCCGGTCGGCCCGGGTCCAGACCAGCGCCGAGTCGGCGGTCACGTCGCCGCTCTGCACGCCGTGGGTGAGCAGCGGCCGCCCGGCCGGCCGCCAGGCGGGTGCGGCGAGCGCGCCGGGCGCGCCGAGCAGCGCGCCGCCGGCGACACCGGCGCCGGTCAGCAGGCCGGCGCGGAGCAGCGTACGTCGGTCGAATTGCGTCATGGGTCCTCCCGTTTCGACAGGTCGCCAGGTCGGTCTACCGGGCGGACGTGACCGGGGGCGGCGGGCGAGGTGACCGGCACCTCAACTGCGGCTGTCGAAACGCGGCAGCGGCCCCCATGACCACCGTCACACCACCGCACCGTCACACCGCCCCGGCCCGGATCCGTCGTGTGGGCGTAGGCACGAGACGAAGGAGGCGGCGATGAGCCGGATGGACACGGCGGCGGTGGCGCCGGAGGCGTACCGGGCGGTGCTCGGGCTGGAGAAGTACGTCCAGAAGAACGTGGACCACACCGTGCTGGAGCTGGTCAAGCTGCGGGCGTCGATGTTGAACGGCTGCTCGTTCTGCGTCGACATGCACAGCCGGGACGCGCTGGGGGCGGGTGAGTCCAGCCGGCGGCTGTTCGCCGTCGCGGCGTGGCGGGAGGCCCCCTTCTTCACCGAGCGGGAGCGGACGGCGCTGGCGCTGACCGACGCCGTGACCCGGCTCGGCGAGCACGGCGTGCCGGACGACGTGTGGGACGCCGCCGCGAAGGTCTGGTCGGAGAAGGAACTGGCCGATCTGGTGGTCGCGATCGCCACAATCAACGTGTGGAACCGGATCTCGGTGAGCACCCGTACCGAGCCGCCGCTCGAGGTGTGACCTCACCCTCGTCGGCGGCGCAGGCGGCCGGTGCGCTCACCGCGCACCGGCCGATGCTGCTCGGGCTGGCGTACCGGCTGCTGGGCAGCCGGCACGACGCCGAGGACGTGCTCCAGGAGGCGTACCTGCGGTGGCTGGCCGTCGACCGGGACAGCGTGGCCGAGCCGCGCCGCTACCTGTCGCGGGTCGTCACCCGGCTGGCCCTGGACCGGCTACGGGCCCGGCAGGCGGCCCGGGAGACCTACGTCGGGCCGTGGCTGCCCGAGCAGGTGCCGACCGATCCGTCCCCGTTCGGCCCGCTGGACACGGTCGAGCAGCGGGAGAGCGTCTCCACCGCGCTGCTGCACCTGCTCGAACGGCTCACCCCGCCGGAGCGCGCGGTGTACGTGCTGCACACCGCCTTCGCCCTGCCGTACGCCGAGATCGGCGAGCTGCTGGACCGGTCGGCGGCGGACTGCCGGCAGCTGCACCACCGCGCGGTGGCCCGGATCGCCGAAGGCCGGAAGCGGTTCACCGCCGGCCCGGCCGAGCAGCGGCGGCTGCTCGACGCCTTCCTGGCCGCGGCGCGCGACGGTGACCTGGCCCGGCTGACCGGGCTGGTCGCGGCCGACGCCACCGCCTGGAACGACGGCGGCGGCCGGGTCTCCGCGGCCCGCAACCCGGTCCACGGGGCGGACCGGATCGCCCGCTTCTTCACCGGCCTCTACCACCAGCGCCACCCCGACGTCCGGGGCGTCCCGGTCGAGCTCAACGGCGCGCCCGCGCTGGAGCTGAGCTGGCCGTCGGGTCCCCGCTACACGCTCTCGGTGGCCGCCGCGGACGGCCGGATCACCGCCGTCTACCTGATCGGCAACCCGGACAAGCTGCCGGGCTGAGGACGCGCGACGGCCCCGGCCCGCAGACGCGGATCCGGGGCCGTGGCGAAATCGGTCAGCCCAGTTCGGGGAACCAGAGGGCGATCTCGCGCTTGGCGCTGTCCACCGAGTCGGAGGCGTGCACCAGGTTCTCCCGGTTGGAGAGGGAGAGGTCGCCGCGGATGGTGCCCGCGGCGGCCTTGCGGCCGTCGGTGCTGCCGATCATCCCGCGTACCACCTCGATCACCTGGTCGCCGGAGAGCACCAGGGCCACCAGCGGGCCGCTCGTCATGAACGCCTTCAGCGGCGGGTAGAACGGCTTGTCCACGTGCTCGGCGTAGTGCTGGTCGGCGAAGTCGCCGTCCAGGGTGCGGGTCACCAGCGCGTCGATCCGCAGGCCCTTGCGCTCGAAACGGGCGAGGATCTCCCCCACCAGCCCGCGGCGGACCGCGTCGGGCTTGATCAGTACGAGCGTCCGCTCGTCCGGGCTGCTGCTGGACACGCTGGTTTCCTCCTGTGCGCGGAACCGGGTCGGGCTGGGTACGGTCAGCGTAGCGACCCGGTCCCGGCGCCGGCGCGGCGGCTGCTCCTTCCCTGGGTCGCCGCGGCGGCCTAGCCTGGCCCTGGAACCCCTGGGAGGTCCACTGTGGCGAATGGCGGGAACCGACCCATCGCGCCGGTGCGCAAGCTGATCGGCGCGGTGCTGGGCACCGTGGCCACGTTCGTGACCCTGTTCGGGCTGGGCATGACGAGCTGGGCCATCGTGGCGCTGGGCGTCGCCCTGCTGGTCCTGGCGATCGCCCTGGCGACGGTCCGGGGCGGCGGCCGCACCTGGGTGGTCGGGCTGGGCCACGTGCACAGCGCCTCCGAGCCGCCCACCCAGTACGCCTTCGGCCGCTGCGAGCTGCAACTGGTGATCGACGCGCCCGGCCTGCCGCCCCGGTCCAAGAAGATCATCGAGCCGCGGGTACCCGTCGCGAAGTGGCCCTCGCTGGGCCAGGCGTTGCCCGTCCGGGTCGCCCTGGACGACCAGCGGCACGTGCGCGTCCTCTGGGACGAGGTGCCCACCCACGCCGAGACGGCCGCCGCGGTCGCCGACCTCCCGCCCGAGTTCGCCGACCCGGGCCCGGTCGACGACGTGCTCATCGGGCAGGAGGCCCCGCCGTGGGCCGACCGGGCCCCGGAGGACGACTTCCGCGACGACTTCCGCGACGACTTCCGCGACGACTTCCCGCCCGCGCCCGACCCGCTCGTCGACGACCTCACCGTGCTGCCCGAGGACCGGGAGCCGGTCGTGGTGCACCAGCGCCCCGGCGGCGGGGTCGTGCTGGAGGGGCAGCTGGTCGAGCCGGCGCCGGCCGGCCCGCTCCCCCGTCGCGCCCCGACGCCGCGCCCGCCCGCCGAGGAGCGGTTCGACACGGTGGACCCCATCGACGTCCCGCTCGACGAACCGGCCGGCGAGGCGCCGCCCACTCCGGAGGAGCTGGACGAGGCGATCTTCGGCCCGGCCGGCGACGACGAGCCGGCCGAGGCCGCGAGCCCGATCAGCGGCGTCGGCATCACCCTGCTCGTCACGGACCTGGACCGCTCGCTGGACTTCTACCGGGACCTCGGCTTCGCCGAGCTGGACCGGGGCGAGGGCAACGCCGTCCTCTCCTCCGGCCCGACCCGGCTGGTGCTGCGCCGGGTGACCGGGGCGGCCCCGATGAGCCGCCGGCTCGTGCACGTCAACCTCGAGGTCGCCGACATCCAGGCGGCCTACCAGCGGCTGCGCGAGTCGGGCGTCCGGTTCACGTACGCCCCGCGGGTGGTCAACCGGGGCACCAAGCTGGAGGTGTGGGCGGCCGCCTTCCGCGACCCCGACGGGCACGGCGTCGCGCTCACCCAGTGGCGCACCCTCGCCGACGCCTGAGCGCTCAGCCGAGGATGACCCGTCGCACGTGCAGCGCGTACGCCCACACCAGGGCGAAGATGACGCCGAGCGCGAACAGCGACCAGTGCAGCAGCCCGGAGAGCAGCAGCAGGCCCTGGAGCACCGTGCCGGCGTGCCAGGCCCACGGCCGCTTCATCTGACCGGCCAGCACCACGCAGGCGACCGCCAGCGCGACGATCGCGGCGACGGCCGCGCCGCCGAGGTCGCCACCGACCACCCGGATCGGCTGGATGGCCAGCAGCAGCACCAGCGCCTCCAGCGCGAGGGTGCCGGCGCCGAGGCCCCGGACGGCCTTGTCGGGGTTGCGCAGCCCGGAGCGCCGCGGCCCGCCCTCGGTCGGGGCGCCCTCGGTCGGGGCGCCCTCGGCTTGGGCGCCCTCGGCTTGGGCGCCCTGGCCGGGGCGGTCGTCCGCCGGGCCGGTCATCGCTTGAGCAGCCGGCGGGCGTCGGCCACGGTCACCACCGATCCGGTGATCAGCACGCCCACCCCGGCCAGCTCACCCGGCACGTCGGACTCGGCCTCGGCGACGGCCGACTCGATGGCGTCCGGCATCTCCTCGGCCACCTGTACCCGGTCCGGCCCGAAGACCTCCCGGGCCAGCGCGGCCAGCTCGTCGACGGGCATCGCGCGGGGCGAGCTGTTCGCGGTGACCACGATCGAGTCGAGCACCGGTTCGAGCAGCTCCAGCAGGCTGGCCGCGTCCTTGTCGCCGAGCACGGCGAGCACGCCGACCAGCTTGCTGAACGCGAACTCCTCCTGGAGCGCGGTGACGGTGGCGGCCATCCCGTGCGGGTTGTGCGCGCCGTCGAGCAGGATCGTCGGGGCGGTGCGGACCTTCTCCAGCCGGCCCGGCGAGCTGGCTGCCGCGAAGCCCTCCCGGACCGTCTCGATGTCGAGCTGCCGCCGCGCGCCCGCGCCGAGGAACGCCTCGACCGCGGCCAGCGCCACGGCCGCGTTCTGCGCCTGGTGCGCGCCGTGCAGCGGGATGAAGATCTCCTCGTACACCCCGCCGAGGCCCTGGATGGTGAGCACCTGGCCGCCGACCGCCACGGCGCGGCGCAGCACGCCGAACTCGGCGCCCTCCCGCGCGACGGTGGCGCCCACCTCGGCGCAGCGTTCCAGGATCGGCCGGGCGGCCTCCTCCTCCTGCGCCGCCGCGATCACCGTGGCGCCGGGGTGGATGATGCCCGCCTTGTGCAGCGCGATGTCCTCGATGGTGTCGCCGAGCCACTCGGTGTGGTCCAGCCCGATCGGGGTGATCACGGCCACCCCGGCCTGGATCACGTTGGTGGCGTCCTCGGCGCCGCCGAGCCCCACCTCCACCACGGCCACGTCGACGGGGGCGTCGGCGAAGGTGGCGAAGGCCAGCGCCGTGGTCAGGTCGAAGTAGGTCAGCGGCTCGTCGAAGCGCTGGTCGACCAGCTCGGCGAGGGGCGCAACCTCGCGGTACGTGGCCACGAAGCGGTCCTCGCTCACCGGCTCGCCGTCCAGGCTGATCCGCTCCCGGACGGTCTCCAGGTGCGGGCTCGTGTAGCGGCCGGTGTGCAGCCCGAAGGCCCGCAGCAGCGCGTCGATCATCCGGGCCGTCGAGGTCTTGCCGTTGGTCCCGGTCAGATGGATCGACGGGTACGCCCGCTGCGGGCTGCCGAGCAGGTCGAGCAGGCTCTCGATCTTCTCCAGCTCGAAGCGCATGCGGGTGAAGCCGCGCGCGTTCAGCGCGGCCCCCACCTCGGCGAATTCGGTGCGGTCGCTCACGCGAGTTCACCCTTCGTTCGCGACTGCGGGGCTCGCAACCCCGGCTCACTCCTCGCGCTCACGCCGGCAACGCCTCCAGGGCGGCGTCGATCCGGACCAGGTCCGCCTCGGCCACCGCCAGCCGCTCGCGGATCTTGGCGACCACCGGCTCGGGCGCCTTGCCGACGAACGCCGGGTTGTCCAGCTTCGCCCGCGCCTGCGCGGCCTCCTTCTCGGCGGCCGCCCGGTCCTTGGTCAGTCGGGCCCGCTCAGCGGCCACGTCGATCGACCCCCGCGTGTCCAGCGCCACGCTGACCTCGCCGGGCATGGCGAGGGTGGCGCTGGCCTGGAAGTCGTCGCCGGGTGCGTCGAGCCGGACCAGCGAGCGGACCAGCGGCTCGTGCGTCGCGATGCCCGCGCCGGCCAGGCCGTCGAGCCGCGCGGCCACCCGCTGCGTCGGGCGCAGCCCCTGATCGGACCGGAACCGCCGGATCTCGGTCACCACCCGCTGGAGGGTGCCGACCTCGACCTCCGCGGCGTCGTCGACGAGGGTACGGTCGGACGCCGGCCAGGCGGCCGTCATCACCGTCTCCCCACCGGTAAGCGCGGTCCACAGCTCGTCGGTGACGAACGGGATCACCGGGTGCAGCAGCCGCAGCAGCTGGTCCAGCACGTGCCCCAGCACCCGGCGAGTGGCGTCGGCGGCCGGCCCGCCCTCGGCGAGCACCGGCTTGCTCAGCTCCACGTACCAGTCGCAGACGTCGTCCCACGCGAAGTGGTAGAGCAGGTCACAGACCTTCGCGAACTCGTACGCCTCGAACTGCTCGTCCACCTCGGCCGTGACGTGCGCCAGCCGGGACAGGATCCACCGGTCGACGGTCGACAGCTCCGCCGCGGCCGGCAGCGGCCCGTCGGTGTGCGCGCCGTTCAGCAGCGCGAACCGGGTGGCGTTCCAGAGCTTGTTGCAGAAGTTGCGGGAGCCCTGGCACCACTCCTCGCTGACCGGCACGTCCTGGCCGGGGTTGGCGCCCCGGGCCAGGGTGAACCGGGTGGCGTCGGCGCCGAACCGGTCGATCCAGTCCAGTGGGTCGACCACGTTGCCGAACGACTTCGACATCTTCTTGCCGTGCTCGTCGCGCACCATGCCGTGCAGGGCCACCACGTCGAACGGCTGCACGCCGTCCATCGCGTAGAGCCCGAACATCATCATCCGGGCGACCCAGAAGAAGAGGATGTCGTAGCCGGTGACCAGCACGCTGGTCGGGTAGAACTTCGCAAGGTCCGGCGTGCGCTCCGGCCAGCCGAGCGTGGAGAACGGCCAGAGGCCGCTGGAGAACCAGGTGTCCAGGACGTCCTCGTCCTGCCGCCAGCCCTCGCCGGTCGGCGGCTCCTCGTCCGGGCCGACGCAGACGATCTCGCCGGCCGGGCCGTACCAGACCGGGATGCGGTGGCCCCACCAGAGCTGCCGGGAGATGCACCAGTCGTGCATGTTGTCGACCCAGGCGAAGTACCGCTTGGCCAGCTCGGCCGGCTCGATCTTCACCCGGCCGTCGCGCACCGCGTCGCCGGCCGCCTTGGCCAGCGGGGCGGTGTTGACGAACCACTGCAGCGACAGCCGCGGCTCAACCGTCGTCTTGCACCGCGAGCAGTGCCCCACGGCGTGCACGTACGGCCGCTTCTCGGCGACGATGAGGCCCTGCTCGCGCAGCGCCGCCACGATGGCCGGCCGGGCCTCGTAGCGGTCCAGGCCCTGGAACGGGCCCGGCGCCGTGATGATGCCGCGCTCGTCCATGATCGTGAGCTGCGGCAGGTCGTGCCGCTGGCCGATCTCGAAGTCGTTCGGGTCGTGCGCCGGGGTCACCTTGACCATGCCGGTGCCGAAGCTCGGGTCGACGTGCTCGTCGGCCACGATCGGGATCCGCCGGTCGGTGAGCGGCAGGTCCACCTCAGTGCCGATGAGGTGCCGGTAGCGCTCGTCCTCCGGGTGCACCGCAACCGCGGTGTCGCCCAGCATGGTCTCGGCCCGCGTGGTGGCCACCACGACCTCGTCGCTGTAGCGGATCGAGATCAGCTCACCCTCGTCGTCGGTGTGCTCGACCTCGATGTCGGACAGCGCCGTGAGGCAGCGCGGGCACCAGTTGATGATCCGGTTCGCCCGGTAGATGAGCCCGTCGTCGAAGAGCTTCTTGAACATGGTCTGGACGGCCCGGGACAGGCCCTCGTCCATGGTGAAGCGCTCGCGGTCCCAGTCGACCGCGTCGCCGAGGCGGCGCATCTGGCCCAGGATGGCGCCACCGGACTCGGCCTTCCACTGCCAGACCCGCTCCACGAACTTCTCGCGGCCCAGGTCGTGCCGGGACAGGCCCTCGCCGGCGAGCTGCCGCTCGACCAGGTTCTGGGTGGCGATGCCGGCGTGGTCCATGCCGGGCAGCCAGAGCGCCTCGAAGCCCTGCATCCGCTTGCGCCGGTTCAGCGCGTCCATGAGCGTGTGCTCGAACGCGTGCCCCATGTGCAGCGAGCCGGTGACGTTCGGCGGCGGGATGACGATGGTGAAGGGCGGCTTGTCGCTGTCCGCCGACGCCCGGAAGTGGCCGGCGGCTACCCACTGCTCGTACCGTCGCTGCTCTACCTCGCCGGGCTGGTACTGGCCGGCAAGGGTCGGGGCGTCGGGGCGTCGGGCATCCAGTCTCTCGGTCACCCTGAAAGTCTACGGAGCGCTTTGGGAGACCCCGCGTGCGCCACCTGTTAGTTCGCGTACGGTGGCGTACATGTCCGACGCGCACCTCACCGAGCGTCCGGTCGACGAGGGCCCCGAGCCGGTCGACCTGACCGACGAGCCGATCCGGCTGAGCCGCCGCGACCCCGCCCTGGAGCCCGAGCGACGCCCGGTCTCCCGCCGGCGGAAGATCGCCCTGGCGGCCGCGCTGGTGGCCGGGCTGGGCGGCGCCGCGGCGCTGGGCCTCGGCGGCTGGCGGGTGCTCGCCGAGAAGGACACCGAGCTGAACGCACCGGCGACCGTGGCCGGGCTGACCCGGGACGACAGCGACCGGGCCCGCAGCACCGCCGACTACCTGCGCGACGGCTTCGCCGCCGACATCGAGTTGGACCACAGCTTCGGCACCGTCTACACGGACCCGGCGGACGCCAAGCGGTCGGTGCTCCTCTTCGGCGGCACCACCCTGCTCTGGCAGCCCGAGCGCGACCTGGACAGCCTCTTCGGGCTGATGGCCGACGAGACCGGCAAGGTGACCGGCCTGCGCAAGGTTGACGCCGGCGGCCTGGGCGGCGTCATGAAGTGCGGCACGACCAGCGGCGACGGCGGCGACTTCGCGGTCTGCGGCTGGGCCGACCACGGCAGCGTGGCGATGGGGATGTTCCCGGGCCGGTCCGTGGACGACTCCGCGGCGCTGTTCCGCCGGCTCCGCGAGGGCATCCAGCACCGCTGAGAAACGCCGCAGAAACGCAGTCAGGGCCACCCGTGATGGGTGGCCCTGACTGGAAGATTGTCCGGCGGTGTCCTACTCTCCCACACCCTCCCGAGTGCAGTACCATCGGCGCTGGAGGGCTTAGCTTCCGGGTTCGGAATGTTACCGGGCGTTTCCCCTCCGCCATGACCGCCGTAACTCTATGAACATGTCAAACAACCAGCCTGTGGTTGTCGTTTGTTCAGAGTTGCACAGTGGACGCGTAGCAGCTTGGTAGTCAAGTCCTCGGCCTATTAGTACCGGTCAACTGAACCCGTTACCGGGCTTACATTTCCGGCCTATCAACCCAGTCGTCTAGCTGGGGGCCTTACCCCACAAATGTGGGTGGGATACCTAATCTTGAAGCGAGCTTCCCGCTTAGATGCTTTCAGCGGTTATCCCTTCCGAACGTAGCTAACCAGCCGTGCCCCTGGCGGGACAACTGGCACACCAGAGGTTCGTCCGTCCCGGTCCTCTCGTACTAGGGACAGCCCTTCTCAAGTATCCTACGCGCACGGCGGATAGGGACCGAACTGTCTCACGACGTTCTAAACCCAGCTCGCGTACCGCTTTAATGGGCGAACAGCCCAACCCTTGGGACCTGCTACAGCCCCAGGATGCGACGAGCCGACATCGAGGTGCCAAACCATCCCGTCGATATGGACTCTTGGGGAAGATCAGCCTGTTATCCCCGGGGTACCTTTTATCCGTTGAGCGACACCGCTTCCACATGCCAGTGCCGGATCACTAGTCCCGACTTTCGTCCCTGCTCGACCTGTCAGTCTCACAGTCAAGCTCCCTTGTGCACTTGCACTCAACACCTGATTGCCAACCAGGCTGAGGGAACCTTTGGGCGCCTCCGTTACCCTTTAGGAGGCAACCGCCCCAGTTAAACTACCCACCAGACACTGTCCCTGAACCGGATAACGGTCCGAAGTTAGATACCCAAATCAACCAGAGTGGTATTTCAAGATTGCCTCCACCCATACTGGCGTATGAGCTTCACCGGCTCCCACCTATCCTACACAAGCTAACTCAAGTACCAATGTCAAGCTATAGTAAAGGTCCCGGGGTCTTTCCGTCCTGCCGCGCGTAACGAGCATCTTTACTCGTAGTGCAATTTCGCCGGGCCTGTGGTTGAGACAGTGGGGAAGTCGTTACGCCATTCGTGCAGGTCGGAACTTACCCGACAAGGAATTTCGCTACCTTAGGATGGTTATAGTTACCACCGCCGTTTACTGGCGCTTAAGTTCTCCGCTTCGCCCCGAAGAGCTAACAGGTCCCCTTAACGTTCCAGCACCGGGCAGGCGTCAGTCCATATACATCGAATTACTTCTTCGCATGGACCTGTGTTTTTAGTAAACAGTCGCTTCCCCCTGCTCTCTGCGGCCATACAACGCTCCACCCGCGCGGGGCTTCACGTCTCCGGCCCCCCTTCTCCCTAAGTTACGGGGGCAATTTGCCGAGTTCCTTAACCACAGTTCGCCCGATCGCCTCGGTATTCTCTACCTGACCACCTGTGTCGGTTTGGGGTACGGGCCGCTAAGAACTCGCTAGAGGCTTTTCTCGGCAGCATAGGATCACTGACTTCACCTGAATCGGCTCGGCATCACGTCTCAGCCTATATGGCGTGCGGATTTGCCTACACGCCGGCCTACACGCTTACCCCGGCACAACCACCGGCCGGGCTCAGCTACCTTCCTGCGTCACCCCATCGCTTGACTACTACCCGCCAGGTTCCCACGCTCGCCATCCGCAGTCCGAAGACTTTGGATGGTTCGGGTGGTTAGCACAACGAGGTTCGTCAGGGTCGCTCTTTCGCGGGTACGGGAATATCAACCCGTTGTCCATCGACTACGCCTCTCGGCCTCGCCTTAGGTCCCGACTCACCCAGGGCGGATTAGCCTGGCCCTGGAACCCTTGGTCATCCGGCGGAAGGGTTTCTCACCCTTCTTTCGCTACTCATGCCTGCATTCTCACTCGTGCCGCGTCCACAACTAGGTCACCCCGTTGCTTCACTCGCGGCACGACGCTCCCCTACCCATCCACACACCTGCACAAGGAATCAAGTCCAAGCGAGGTTGAAATGTGAATGCCACAGCTTCGGCGGTGTGCTTGAGCCCCGCTACATTGTCGGCGCGGAACCACTTGACCAGTGAGCTATTACGCACTCTTTAAAGGGTGGCTGCTTCTAAGCCAACCTCCTGGTTGTCTATGCGACCCCACATCCTTTTCCACTTAGCACACGCTTAGGGGCCTTAGCTGGTGATCTGGGCTGTTTCCCTCTCGACTACGAAGCTTATCCCCCGCAGTCTCACTGCCGCGCTCTCACTTACCGGCATTCGGAGTTTGGCTGATTTCGGTAAGCTTGTGGGCCCCCTAGACCATCCAGTGCTCTACCTCCGGCAAGAAACACGCGACGCTGCACCTAAATGCATTTCGGGGAGAACCAGCTATCACGGAGTTTGATTGGCCTTTCACCCCTAACCACAGGTCATCCCCCAACTTTTCAACGTTGGTGGGTTCGGCCCTCCACGCGGTCTTACCCGCGCTTCAGCCTGCCCATGGCTAGATCACTCCGCTTCGGGTCTAGAGCATGCGACTAAAACGCCCTATTCAGACTCGCTTTCGCTACGGCTCCCCCACACGGGTTAACCTCGCCACATGCCACTAACTCGCAGGCTCATTCTTCAAAAGGCACGCCGTCACCCCGCAAGGCTCCGACGGATTGTAGGCGAACGGTTTCAGGTACTATTTCACTCCCCTCCCGGGGTACTTTTCACCATTCCCTCACGGTACTCGTCCGCTATCGGTCACCAGGAAGTATTTAGGCTTACCAGGTGGTCCTGGCAGATTCACGGCAGATTTCAGGGGTCCGCCGCTACTCGGGAACACCCACAGGAGGTCAACAACTTTCACCTACCGGACTATCACCGTCTACGGTCAGCCATTCCAGACTGTTCGACTAGCCATTGACTTTGTAACTCCTCGAACGAGTGTCAGCTCATTCAGCAGGGTCCCACAACCCCGACCACGCAACCCCTGACAGGTATCACACGCAGCCGGTTTAGCCTCAATCCGCTTTCGCTCGCCACTACTCACGGAATCACTAGTTGTTTTCTCTTCCTACGGGTACTGAGATGTTTCACTTCCCCGCGTTCCCCCCACACACCCTATGTGTTCAGGTGCGGGTGACACCACATGACTGGTGCCGGGTTTCCCCATTCGGACACCCTGGGATCACAGCTTGGTTGACAGCTCCCCCAGGCCTATCGCGGCCTCCCACGTCCTTCATCGGCTCCTGGTGCCAAGGCATCCACCGTTCGCCCTTGACAACTTGACCACAAAGATGCTCGCGTCCACTGTGCAATTCTCAACAAACAACCAACCCACAACCCGAACCGCCCCACACCTCGACCTCAACAGATCCGGTTTGCGGGGCCAGGCCATGCCTGGCGCCTCACGGAGCTCCGCTCCGCTCAAGGCTCTGAAAGACAACCGTAGTTGTTCTTTCAGGACCCAACAGGGTGCTTACCGCCGGCCCCCAGCCGCACCACCAGACCGTTCCCTACCAGCAAGCTGGTCGTACTAGATCAAAGTGGCCGTTGCCAGGATCCGACTCGCCAGTGTCTCCGCCATTGAGCACCCCGACCCGACATTCGCGGGCCGCGGGCTCCTTGCACCCTTTCGGGTGAAGGTGCTCCTTAGAAAGGAGGTGATCCAGCCGCACCTTCCGGTACGGCTACCTTGTTACGACTTCGTCCCAATCGCCAGCCCCACCTTCGACGGCTCCCTCCCACAAGGGGTTGGGCCACCGGCTTCGGGTGTTGCCGACTTTCGTGACGTGACGGGCGGTGTGTACAAGGCCCGGGAACGTATTCACCGCAGCGTTGCTGATCTGCGATTACTAGCGACTCCGACTTCACGGGGTCGAGTTGCAGACCCCGATCCGAACTGAGACCGGCTTTTTGGGATTCGCTCCACCTCACGGTATCGCAGCCCATTGTACCGGCCATTGTAGCATGCGTGAAGCCCTGGACATAAGGGGCATGATGACTTGACGTCATCCCCACCTTCCTCCGAGTTGACCCCGGCAGTCTTCGATGAGTCCCCGCCATAACGCGCTGGCAACATCGAACGAGGGTTGCGCTCGTTGCGGGACTTAACCCAACATCTCACGACACGAGCTGACGACAGCCATGCACCACCTGTGACCGCCCCCGAAGGACCTGCCATCTCTGACAGTTTTGCGGCCATGTCAAACCCAGGTAAGGTTCTTCGCGTTGCATCGAATTAATCCGCATGCTCCGCCGCTTGTGCGGGCCCCCGTCAATTCCTTTGAGTTTTAGCCTTGCGGCCGTACTCCCCAGGCGGGGCGCTTAATGCGTTAGCTGCGGCACAGGGAACCGGAGAGGCCCCCCACACCTAGCGCCCAACGTTTACAGCGTGGACTACCAGGGTATCTAATCCTGTTCGCTCCCCACGCTTTCGCTCCTCAGCGTCAGTATCGGCCCAGAGACCCGCCTTCGCCACCGGTGTTCCTCCTGATATCTGCGCATTTCACCGCTACACCAGGAATTCCAGTCTCCCCTACCGAACTCTAGCCTGCCCGTATCGACTGCAGGCCCGCAGTTGAGCTGCGGGTTTTCACAGTCGACGCGACAAGCCGCCTACGAGCTCTTTACGCCCAATAAATCCGGACAACGCTCGCGCCCTACGTCTTACCGCGGCTGCTGGCACGTAGTTGGCCGGCGCTTCTTCTGCAGGTACCGTCACTTACGCTTCGTCCCTGCTGAAAGAGGTTTACAACCCGAAGGCCGTCATCCCTCACGCGGCGTCGCTGCATCAGGCTTCCGCCCATTGTGCAATATTCCCCACTGCTGCCTCCCGTAGGAGTCTGGGCCGTGTCTCAGTCCCAGTGTGGCCGGTCGCCCTCTCAGGCCGGCTACCCGTCGTCGCCTTGGTAGGCCATCACCCCACCAACAAGCTGATAGGCCGCGAGCCCATCCCAGGCCGAAAAACTTTCCACCCAGCCTCATGCGAGGCCAGGTCCTATTCGGTATTAGCCCCGGTTTCCCGGGGTTATCCCAAAGCCTAGGGCAGGTTGCTCACGTGTTACTCACCCGTTCGCCGCTCGAGTACCCCGAAGGGCCTTTCCGCTCGACTTGCATGTGTTAAGCACGCCGCCAGCGTTCGTCCTGAGCCAGGATCAAACTCTCCAACAAAAACTTGTTGAAAACATGTCCTGACAACAAAAGTGTTGCCAAAGGAATCCCAACCAATCAGACCACAGCCTGACCAGTCCGGGGTATAAATCAATTTGGCACTGGCTTATCAAGCACCCTGTTGAGTTCTCAAAGAACAACCACACACCATCCGGAAACCCCGCATCAGCAGGACCCCCGTCCGGGGCAACCTCTCCAACTTACCCGGCCCGACTTTCGCTGTCAACCTCGTGTTTGAGGTGATCAACTTGGTTCGGTCCGATCCACGCTGACGCACGCCGTAGATGGCGGTCGTTGCTGTCGTGGATTCCGGCGGACCGGCCGATCGCCGCTTTCGCGGCCACCCGCCCGGCTCCCTGCCGGCTTTCGAACTCTACCCGGTCGGCTTCGCGATCGCAACCCCGTGTTTCTCGGAGTGGCTCGCACCGCCCGGATCCTCAGTCTGGCTCGGCGTCACCGCCACCAGCCTGGCGCCCGTTCTCGGCCGGTTTGTCCGGCCTCCCGCGTGCAGAGAGAAAGTTACGCGGACGGCCCCGAGAAGGCAAATCAATGATCGTCATTGCAAGATCCGGAGGCGGCCGCCCCCAGAGACTCGAGCCGGCTGGAAAGGCACGTACGGACCGGACCGCCGGGGGCGCATCCGTGCCAGAGTGTTCGACATGGATGACGTCTCCCGGTTCCCGGCGACGCTCGCCGAGGAGGCCCTGCTCGGGCTCCTGCTGCCCTTCTGGCAGCTGGTCATCGGCGCCTTCGTGCTCGTCGTCGTCGTGGCGTCGGTGGGACGTCTCGCCCGGCGCGGGCCCTCCCGGATGGCCACGGCCCTGCTCGTCACGGCCGCGGCCATCGCCGGCTTCACCGTCGTCGGCGTGCTCCTGGAGAACTGAGCGAGCCTCAGAGCCGCCGGTTGGCGAGGCTCGGCAGCTCGGCGCGGATCGTGCGCAGCCGGTCCCGGTCGAGGTCGCTGACGGCGAAGCCCGGCCCGTCGGCCACCTGGGCGAGCACCGTCCCCCACGGGTCCACCACCATGCTGCGGCCGAAACAGGTGCGCCCCGGCTCGTGGTCGCCCGTCTGGCCGGCGGCCGCCACGTAGCACTGGTTCTCGATCGCCCGGGCCCGGAGCAGCACCTCCCAGTGGTCGCGGCCGGTGTGCATCATGAACGCGGCCGGCACCACGAGGAGTTCCGCACCGCCGTCGGCGGCCAGCTGGCGGTAGAGCTCCGGGAACCGGAGGTCGTAGCAGATCGACAGGCCGACCCGAAGGCCCTCGACGTCGACCACCACGGGCTTCTCACCGGGCGCCACGGTGGCGGACTCCTGATAGGAGACGCGGCCGGGAATCTCGACGTCGTACAGGTGGATCTTGCGGTAGCTGGCGGCGAGCGCGCCGTCGCGGTCGAAGACCAGCGACGTGTTCCAGGTGTGCTCGGGATCCGGCCCGGCCTCGTGGAACGAGCCGGCGATCACCCACATGCCGAACCGCCGGGCGGCGTCGGCGAAGAACCGGCCCACCACCCCGTCGACCGGTTCGGCCGGCGGCATGCCGGCGGCCGGGCCGAGGTAGTCCACGTACTCCGGAAGGACCGCGAGATCCGCGCCGGCGGCCGCGGCCCGGGCCAGGAGGCCCTCGGCGGCGGCGAGGTTCGCGGTCCGGTCCTCGCGGGCGTTGAGCTGGCAGACGGCGACGCGCATGAGGCTCAGCGTACGGTCGGACGGCGGGCCGCGACAGGGCTCAGACGCTGGCCAGGACGAGCGCGCCGGCGGCGAAGCCGAGCCCGGCCAGTTGCACCGGGCGGAGCCGTTCCCGGTCGACCGCGAGCGCGAGCAGCACGGTGCTCGCCGGGTAGAGGGCGGCGATGGCGGCCACCACGCTCAGGTGCCCCCGGCCGGCGGCCGCCAGGAACAGCGCGTTGGCCGCCGAGTCGAGCAGGCCGGCGGCCGCGGCCCAGCGGAGCACCCGCGGTCCGAGCCGCAGGCGCACGCCGGTGCGCACGGCGAGGGCCAGACCGAAGGCGATCGAGCTCGCCCGTACCGCGGCCACCGGCCACATGCCGGCGCCCTCGTCGGCCTGGGCCAGCAGCGCGAAGAAGATCCCGAACAGCAGCCCGGCGCCGAGCGCCATGCCGATCAGGCGGCCGGACACCCGGCCGCTGGTGCCGCCCTCCCCCAGGCTGACCAGCGCGATGGCCACGACGGCGAGCCCCGCGCCGGTCAGCGCCAGGGCGCCCGGCGAGTGGGCGGTGACCAGCCCGGCGACGATCGGCACGACCGCCGCGGTGATCGCGGTGACCGGTGCGACGACCGCCATCATGCCGCCGGCCAACGCCTTGTAGAGCAGCATCACGCCGGCCGCGCCGGCCACCCCGGCGGACAGTCCCCAGGCCAGGTCCAGCGGACCGGGCGTGCCGGGCACGATCAGCACGAGGGCGAGCAGCAGCGGGACGCTGAGCAGTTGCGACACCACGGTCACCGCGATCGGGTCGGCGTGCCGGGACGCCTTGCCGCCGGAGAAGTCGGCCGTGCCGAACGCGACCGCGGAGACCGCCGCGAGCACAATGGGGAACATCAGGCAGTCGTACCACAATATTGACCGCGAAGGATAGTGTGATGACCGACGCCGGAGGGCGGGTGGGCGCGGTGACCTCCGCGGTGGCCCGACAGGTACGCGAGCTGCGGGCCGCCCGCGGCTGGTCCTTCGAGGAACTGGCCGGCCGCTCCGGGGTGAGCAAGGGCATGCTCGTGCAGATCGAGGGAGCGCGGACCAACCCGAGCGTCGGCACCCTCTGCCGGGTCGCCGACGCGTTCGGCGTCAACATCGCCCGGCTGCTGGAGCCGGCCGAGGAGAGCACCGTGCGGGTCTCCCGGGCCGACGACGCGCCGGTGCTGTGGCGGGGCGAGCACGGCGGCACGGCGCGGCTGCTCAGCGGCCTCGGCGAGCCGGACCTCGTCGAACTCTGGGACTGGCGGTTGGAGCCCGGCGAGGCGCACCACTCCCCCGACCATCCGCGCGGCACCCGGGAGGTGCTGCACGTGCTGGCCGGGACCGTCACGGTCACCGTCGAGGGCGTCGACCACGAGGTACGCGCCGGCGAGACGGTCGAGTTCCACGCCGACCGCGAGCACGGCTACCGCAGCGGGGGCGACGAGCCGGCGCGGCTCGTGATGGTGGCGGTCACCCCGTCGGGCGAGTGGGATCGGCGGACCCGGTCACGCGGACCGCGCCCGAGCTGACCCGGGCGCGGTCGCGGTGGCGGTCAGGCCGACTTCTCCTCGCGGTCCCGGCGGGCCCGGCGACCGGTGAACTCGCGGGGCACGATCGTCGGGTTGACGTTCTCCAGGACGACCTCGCGGGTGATCAGCACCCGGGCAGCGTCGGGGTTGCTCGGCACCTCGTACATCACGGAGAGCAGGACCTCCTCCATGATCGCCCGCAGGCCACGGGCGCCGGTGCCGCGGAGCATGGCCTGGTCGGCGATGGCCTCCAGCGCGGGCGGCTCGAACTCCAGCTCGACGCCGTCGAGCTCGAACAGGCGCTGGTATTGCCGGACCAGGGCGTTGCGCGGCTCGGTGAGGATGCGGACCAGCGCGGAGCGGTCGAGGCTGCGCACGTTGGTGATCACCGGGAGCCGGCCGATGAACTCGGGGATCAGCCCGAACTTGAGCATGTCCTCCGGCATGACCTGGCTGAAGATGTCGTCGGTCGACCGCTCGGACACCGACCGGAGCCGGGCGCCGAAGCCGGTGCCGCCGGAGCCGGTGCGGGCCTCGATGATCTGGTCGAGGCCGGCGAACGCGCCACCACAGATGAACAGCACGTTGGTGGTGTCGATCTGGATGAACTCCTGGTGCGGGTGCTTGCGCCCGCCCTGCGGCGGCACGTTGGCCACCGTGCCTTCCAGCATCTTCAGCAGCGCCTGCTGCACGCCCTCACCGGAGACGTCCCGGGTGATCGACGGGTTCTCCGACTTCCGGGCGATCTTGTCGACCTCGTCGATGTAGATGATTCCGGTCTCGGCGCGCTTGATGTCGTAGTCGGCGGCCTGGATCAGCTTGAGGAGGATGTTCTCCACGTCCTCGCCGACGTAGCCCGCCTCGGTGAGCGCCGTCGCGTCGGCGATCGCGAACGGGACGTTGAGCATCCGGGCCAGGGTCTGCGCCAGGTGGGTCTTGCCGCAGCCCGTCGGGCCGAGCAGCAGGATGTTGGACTTGGCCAGCTCGACCCCGTCGCTGCCCGAACCCGGTGCGCCGGCCGCCTCGGCCTGGATCCGCTTGTAGTGGTTGTAGACCGCGACGGCGAGCGCCTTCTTGGCCTGCTCCTGACCGACGACGTAGTTGTCGAGGAACTGGCAGATCTCCATCGGCTTGGGAAGCTCTTCCCACTTCACCTCGCCGGACTCGGCCAGCTCCTCCTCGATGATCTCGTTGCAGAGATCGATGCACTCGTCGCAGATGTAGACCCCGGGGCCCGCAATGAGCTTCTTGACCTGCTTCTGCGACTTGCCACAGAAGGAGCACTTCAGTAGGTCGCCGCCGTCACCGATCCGTGCCACCTACGTTCTCCCTGCACTCGTCGGCCGGTCCGCCGGCCCCTGACCTGCGGGCGCCGCGCGCCCGTCCGTCCTGTCGTCCCACCTCGCCGGTCCGACCCAGCGAAGCGGCACAGACCCGACGTTACCCGCTGCCGGAGGTTTCTCCGACCCCCAAAACGGGTGTGTCAGAGGTCGGCCGGGAACGATGCCCCGGCCGACCTCCGACCTCGCACTGCTCAGCTGGCGGCGTGAGACGCCAGCAGACCCTTCTTGCGGCTGGTCAGGATGGTGTCGACCAGCCCGTACTCCTTGGACTCCTCGGCCGTCATGATCTTGTCACGGTCGATGTCCTTGCGAACCTGCTCGATCGGGCGGTTGCAGTGGCGGGACAGCATGTCCTCCAGCTGCGTCCGCATCCGCAGGATCTCCCGGGCCTGGATCTCGATGTCGGACCCCTGCCCGTAGCCGCCCTCGGTGGCCGGCTGGTGGATGATGATCCGCGAGTTGGGCAGCGCCATCCGCTTGCCCGGGGTGCCCGCCGAGAGCAGCACCGCCGCCGCGCTGGCCGCCTGCCCGAGGCAGACGGTCTGGATGTCCGGGCGGACGTACTGCATGGTGTCGTAGATCGCCGTCATGGCGGTGAAGGAGCCACCCGGCGAGTTGATGTACATGATGATGTCGCGGTCCGGGTCGGTGCCCTCCAGCGTCAGCAGCTGGGCCATCACGTCGTTGGCCGACGCGTCGTCCACCTGGACGCCGAGGAAGATGATCCGGTCCTCGAAGAGCTTGTTGTACGGGTTGGACTCCTTCATCCCGTACGACGTGCGCTCGACGAACGACGGCAGCACGTAGCGGTTGTGCACGGCCGCGAACTGGGGCGGCAGGCTCAGGTCGGTCATCGTCAGCTCCTCAGCTCAGGGTCCCGGCGCCATCCGGAACCTGCGCGGCCCCGATGATCACCTTGTCGATGAAGCCGTAGTCCATGGCCTCCTGGGCGGTGAACCAGCGGTCGCGGTCCGAGTCCGCCTCGATCTGCGCCTGGCTCTGGCCGGTGTGGTGCGCGACCCGCTCCTGGAACATCCGCTTCGTGTAGAGCATCTGCTCGGCCTGGATCGCGATGTCCGACGCGGTGCCGCCGAGGCCGCCGGAGGGCTGGTGCATCATGATCCGCGCGTGCGGCAGGGCGTACCGCTTGCCCTTGGTGCCCGCGCAGAGCAGGAGCTGGCCCATCGACGCGGCCATGCCCATGGCCACGGTCGACACGTCGTTGTCGATGAACTGCATGGTGTCGTAGATCGCCATGCCGGAGTAGACCGAGCCACCCGGCGAGTTGATCCAGAGGTTGATGTCGCGGTCCGGGTCCTCCGCGGCGAGCAGCAGCAGCTGCGCGCAGATGCGGTTGGCGACCTGGTCGGTCACCTCGCTGCCCAGGAAGATGATCCGCTCCTTGAGCAACCGGTTGTAGACCGAGTCGTCGAGGTTGCCAATGGAGTCGCCACCGCGGGCCTCGATCGCCCGGAGCGACTTCTTGGGGATGTGCATGTCGGTCATGGCAGCCCTTCGCTCTCCGTACCGTCCTACCCGACACTAACCGCTCGGCCGGGAGGCGTACTCCCGGTCGGGGCACTGTTCGCTCTAAGCGCAGTCACCCGTGGGGCGTACCCGGAAAAGGGTTTCGGCCGCCGCCCGGCGCACAGCGCGGGACGGCGGCCGACACCCGGACGATCAGTGCTCGTGGTTGTGCTCGGCCTCGTTCTGGGCCCGCAGCGCGTCGAGGGTGACCTCGTTGCCCGCCGAGTCCTTGATCTTGATCTTCTCCATCACCGCGGCGAGCGCCTTGCCCCGGCGGACGTCGCCGAAGACGGCCTGGGCGGCGCCGGAGCGGACCAGCTGGTCGTAGTACTGCTGCGGGGCCATCCCGGCGCGCTGGGCGCGGTGGACGATCTCGTGACCGAACTCGTCGTCGGAGACCTGGACGTCCTCGGCGTCGGCGAGGGTGTCCAGCAGGAGCTGGATCTTGACGCCCTCGGTCGCGGCCTCGGTCAGCTCGGTGTCGATCTGCTCCTCGGTCTTCTCCTCCGCGGCGAGGTACTCCTCCAGGGAGGCGCCGATGCGCTCGAGCTGGTCGACCATCGCGGCCTTGCGGCTCTCGACCTCCTCCTTGACGACGCCCTCGGGCGCCGGCACCTCGGCGGTGGCGACCATCTGCTCGAGGGCCTTGTCGCGGGCCGCGTAGATCTGCTCGACCTGCTTGCCCCGGGTGACCCGCTCGCGCAGGTCGTTGCGCAGCTCCTCGATGGTGTCGAACTCGCTGGCCATCTGGGCGAAGTCGTCGTTGAGCTCGGGGAGCTCCTTCTCCTTCACCGTGCGGACGGTCACCGCCACGTCGGCGTCCCGGCCGGCGTAGTCGCCGCCGACCAGCTGGGTGGTGAAGGTGGTGCTGTCGCCGGCGGCCAGGCCGACAAGGGCCTCGTCCAGGCCCGGCAGGAGCTGCTTGCTGCCGACCTCGTGCGAGATGTTGCTCGCCTGCCCGCCCGGCACCTCCTCGCCGTCGACGGTGGCGTTCAGGTCGATCTGGACGTAGTCGCCCTCCTGGGCGGCCCGCTCGACGGTCTTCAGCGTGGCGAACCGCTCGCGCAGGCTGTTGACCTGCTCGTCGATCTCGCTGTCGGCGATCTGGATCTCGTCGACGGTCACCTCGATGGTGGCCGGGTCCGGCAGGGTGATCTCCGGACGGACGTCCACCTCGGCGGTGAAGTTGAGCGAGTCACCGTCGTTGAACTCGGTGATCTCGACCTCGGGGCGGCCGAGCGTCTTCAGGTCGTGCTCCCGGACCGCGGCCAGGATGTTCTCCGGGATGGCCTCCTGCACCGCCTCGTTGAGGACGGTGCCCCGGCCCACCCGCTGGTCGATCACGGCGGCGGGAACCTTGCCCCGGCGGAAGCCGGGAACCTGGACCTGCTGGCCGATCTCCCGGTACGCCTTCCTGAGGCTCGGCTCGAGCTCGACGAACGGCACCTCGATGGCGAGCCGCACGCGCGTCGGGCTCAGAGTCTCGACGGTGCTCTTCACAGGCGTACTCCTTGACGGATCTCAGTTGAGTCTGGGCGTGTTTGCGCGCATCGAGTGTAGGCGAGCCGGCCTGCGGCATCGGCAGCGCCCGGGTACCGCGCGGAAAAAATCGGCGGTTCCCGGACGACCCGGTCGCGAACGACAGTCGGGGTGGCGGGATTTGAACCCACGGCCCCTCGCTCCCAAAGCGAGTGCGCTACCAAGCTGCGCCACACCCCGTGGCGACGAAGAGTGTATGCCGTCCGGGCCCCCCGGACGGGCACCGGGGCGCGCCACACGCGCGAGGTGGCGGGCCGCCGGCGGGCCGTTCCGCCAGAACGGCGAGGTGGCGGGGTCCCGGGCGGTGGGAAGCCGCTAGGTCGCCGGAGTGGTGTGGAGCCGCAGCGTTCGGGTCGCGTCGGCGCGCGGGTACGCGCTGCGCGTCCGGTTCCGGGATTCGGTAGGCTGTCGGGCGCGTCCCGCGAGAGCGGGACGGTTGCGGGCGTAGCTCAATGGCAGAGCTTCAGTCTTCCAAACTGACGGTGCGGGTTCGATTCCCGTCGCCCGCTCCACAGCACTCCGGCCCAGGCAGACCGCATCATCGCGGCACCTGGGCCGTTCGCTTCTCCCCCATGGTTGGATCTTGCGGGCCATCCGCGTGCCATTCATCGGCGGCGTCGGCCCTCCCCGCCGATGCGGCGGTCCATCGCGGAGGCGATCTCGCGGTCACGCTCGCTGGTGGCGTGCTGGTAGATCAGGGCCGCCCGCATGGTGGCGTGGCCCATGCGGTGCATCAGCTCGCGGGTGCTGGCTCCCGAGGCGGCGGCGAGGGTGTTGCCGGTATGGATTGGTTCGGCAGTGCCAGCACCGGCCTGCGGATGAGGCACCACCACGTCCGCAGCGGTCGGCATCGCGAGCCGGGGCCGCGTCCAGGCCGCCGACTTGTGCCGCGGCCACATCTACACCGATTTGCCGGTCAACTCGACCCGAAACGATCGCGAGTCAAGTTCTTTGAGGATTTGCGCGATCCACTCAATAAAGGCCATACCTGCGCCGGAAAATACTTCAGAATACTCCCGAGATTTGTTCGCAAGAAAATATGCACGATCTATAGCGCGTTGATATTTCATAGCGGTGTCGGCGGGATATTCGGCACGATCCGCACCGTCGCTCGTGTTTGCCGCGCGCTCCATCCTGCCGTAGAAGACTGCCAATGCCGTATACACATGCATTGCAGTCAGGAGCCGGTCGAGAGGCCATTCCTGCTTGTCCCTGGCGTTGTGCCAGGGGGGAGTTATTTTAGGTGAAAGCTGAGGTCTAAATCCTGAGGAAAACAGATGCTCGGTGTAATCCACGTCCATGAACTTAAGGTGCATTGATTCATGCAATATGGCCTCACCGGCACGGACCGGAGTGGTCAGCACTCTCGGAGAAAGAAAGATCGTGCCCGGGAGGCCTGGAACGGTTAACGAGCCGAATTGCGCAGCAGTAGTTGCCAACACGACCATAAATGTATGAGAAAGCGCACTCCTCCCTAATTCAGGAAGCAGCCTGTTGACTATCTTCGCACCTTCGGAAATGTTTCTCAGCTCTTCCTCTTTGGGTTGCTCGATACGAAACCCAGGAAGTCGCTCTAGGCATTGCGTCTTGAACCGGCGTGCTCCGACGGAGTCCACGGCTGTATCGGTCCAAACGTATCCACGATATGCGCCACCAATGCGCCCGCACCCAGCCGCTTTGCCAAGCAGTGATGTGCGATCCGATCTAGCACACTCAGCCGCCGACGAGAGCAGTTCATTGAATTCCTGATAGCCGATAGCATCGCGCCCCAACATGAGGAGACATACGCCATCTTCGATAGTTCTTCGTACGAGGGCGTCAGTTAGTATGAGCCCTTTTAGCTTGTCGTCCGCAGCAGCGATGCTGTCAATGAGCGCTCGCGCCCCCGGTGTTGTCTCGGCAATCGTTGAGAGCAATGGCAGATACTGATTGATAAGCTGCGTCGAGATGTGTTCGTAGCTCCCAAATGGAACGCCTTCGGCGAGAGCCTTCTCTGCTATCAGCAACTTTTCGTCGTCGATTAGACTGTCCACTTATTAACCTCGTAGTATGCAATCCATCGAGTGCCTACATCACCCGGATTTCGGAAAGTGTTGGAGCAGCACGCGGAATGAAGGAAGGCGAGCGCCACGGAATTTATTGATTTAGAATCCCAAACCCCCGCTCCGCGACCGGTCGCAAGCCCGAGTCGATCGCGCATTCGGCAACTTCAGCCGATGCCGCAGAGAGTGCCACTGGGCACAATCCTTCCTGCGGAGCCGACATTTCGATACGCCGCGCCACTCGCCCGGCACTCGCGTTTCCGCGGGAGGCAACTCAAGGCCGATGCAGCCATTTGAGCCGTCCGAGAGAACCGCTGAAGCCGAGTTGGTCAACCCTAGTCGCGTACGGTCGGCTCTTCCTCTGCTGCCGCCCTGTCCCAGTCGGCGTACAAAAGAATGCAGATTTTCCCGGCCGGTTTGGGCGTACCGTCACCTGCTTCGCGGGGAGCGACCTGACTGATAGTGTCGAGCCCACGGATTATTATGTCTGCGAGCGCATCTTGTGGGGACTCTGCCACTTGGCTCGAACGGCGCGCAGTCTTCTCGCTCTTCGCTTCTACGTCCATTGCTTAGTTCTCCTCTTCGCTTGTCCGACATCATAGCGAGACGGAGGTGCGAGACGGAGGGGATTGCCGAATTGCGCTCTTCATAGATCAAGGCGGCCCGCAAGCGGGCCGCGCCGGCCCGGCCCCGGCCTGCTGGCGACCTCCGGCCGGCATCGGCCGGGCCGGCCGGCCACGCTTTGGGATTAGACCTTGAGGACCTCGGGGCTCCGCCCCGAACCCCGGCCCTCCTCAGAGATCCAGCCTGGGGCGGATCCCCTCGCCGGGCACCACAAGGGCTACCAGCCTCCCTGGACGGGGCCAAGGTCGTTCGTCCGGTAGGGCGCTCCACCTTGTCCCCGTCCAGGGAGGCTGGAAGGTCTGCAACTGCCCGACGAGGAGATCCGAGCCTTCGCCCGCGCCACGTTGTTTCTAAGCGAGGGCTGCTGGAAGCGACCTGCGCTCGCTCGGCTTCTGCCGCCATTCAAGGTCGTTAGACCATTTAAGCGTCAGACTTTGAATTGAGCGGGCGTGCGGAGGAGTTCCCTTGCCTAACTGGCGGCCCTGCCTTCTCTTCGGTCGAATCAGGACCAATTCGAGCGCCAGGCCTCGATAAGCCGCCCCAGGGCCTCCAGCCTCGCTTCCTGCTAGTGATCGGCAGCCATAATTCCAAAGCGGCGAAGAGTGCGAAGACAGCAGTCAGCGCAACGCTTGCAATAAGCAGTGGGCGCGGTAATCCTTCCAAGCGAATAATCTTGCGGAATGAGTAGAAGAGTAGTACTGCAGGGCCGCTGAGGAGCGACAGGGCCGGAATGAAGTATGCTAGCCACGCATAAGATTGACCCACGGCCCCCGGCAATAGAACCCGGAGCCTGAAGGTGCGATGCAGTACGGATGAGGGTGGCGCAAGAAACATCTCAATATCATTCTCGTACATGTCGGGGTACTTGATCCTGATGATCTGGTCGTGCAAGTACACGAGGTGGGTGACATCAGCGAGCTGGGCCATGTACGAGTAGGCAAGATAGGAAATTACAACAGGGAGTCCGGCAGTAATTGGAGCCAAGTTCTTCAGTTTCACAAAGGACAAGCTTGCCTCAGTGACGTTGCCGGATAATAGAATCAAGAAGACGGCGGCAAGCAGGGTGGCGGAGACAGCTGTCTTCCTCATTCGAGACTCCAGGTCTCTTTGGGAGGTTCGCAGTTCCGCTAGGACTTCTCGCGTCAACTCCTCGCCGATGTTCCCTGTGAATGCAAGTTGGGCTTTCGCTCTTAGCACTTCTCTCGCAGACATCGTTGCCAGACCCGCCTAACGTGCTCGATCCCCACGGCCTAGCCGACCGTAATGCCCGGCTGCAAGTTCTGGCTCGGGCGAACCGCGCTACAACGCGCTGCGCGGCGCAGGTCGAGCCAGGTCACTGTCGAACGATCTTCGGCCGGGTTCACACTTCCTGAACCGGGATTCCTCGGCGGGGGTCAGGTGACCCCAGCTTGACCCCAGCGGAGCGCAACGCCACGCGATTCGAGGAGCGCCGGCACCAAGCCGGCGGCGAGGTAACCGGCACACCCGCTGGCCACGCTCCCTCCTACGGATCAGATGGTCAGCAGCCGCGTGTCGTACAGCCATCCGTACAGCCCAGACAGCCAGCCAACGCCGACGACATCCGACAGTGACGGACGGGCTGAGCAGGAGAACGGCTCCCCTACCAGCCCGCTCCGATCTTCTTCTAATCCCCAGGCCGCTTTGGGCCACGGGCGCCGGAGCTGACAGACGGGCGTTGAGACTCGGCCAGTAGGACCGCTCTACCTTGTCCCCGCTCGGACGGACTGGACGGTCTGCGACTGCCCAACGAGGCAACCCTGAGGGTCACACGTAGGTCAGCACCCCAGTCGACTTCTGCAAGAGAGACAACGCAGCCTCCGCAGTCATGACGCCTTGGCGCACCGCTTCCCGAATACGGAAGAGGTCAGCAGTATCGATCACTAGCCCGCCACCGCTTGCGAAGTCCTGCACATCACCCGGGTTGGAGGAGAGAGGTCGCGGCCGGCGGGCTGGACTACTTCCAGCCTGCTGGTTGACGATGTACCACTGGGCATCTGGGATGCGTCCCTCTGCTGCCGCATACCGCGTCGCAGCTCTCCCGACTTGCAGCAAATCGCCAGTCTTCGCTGTACGCCGCCCACCGTAACCCTTGACTTCTGCCACGGCGAGCCAGCTTCCGGCGCTGACCCGCAGGTCTTCCAGCTTCTCCGAGGCGTTCGATCGAAGCTTGTCCGACTCGATGACCTCAAATCCGATTTCTTCGAGAGCCGACTTGACCTCATCAACTAGCTCGTCGCCCTGGGCCGTCAGCAGCCGGCGCTCTGCCGCGTCCGCGGCTGCCCGAGCGGCCTCCCGCGCAGCAACCAGCTGGGCTCGAGTCGCGGCGAGCTCAGCTAACACTTCAGCCTCGCGCCTTAGATGGTCCGCAAGTTCCTTCGCGACAGCGACCTCAGCAGTAGTTCGCCATGGGTCTTCGTTCGCCCAGTCTGGGCCGGATGGAAACCGGACGCGGTCCTCTCGACGCCACTGTGCGAATGCGGCAGTCACCCACTGCGAGTTGTCGGGCGCATCACGGGGCAACCACCACCAGGGCATGCCTTGCGGCCGAAGCCAGATCCCCGCACAGGGGAATCCGCCCTGCTCTCGAACGAAAGCTGCGATCCCCTCGTCATCGCGGACCCAATCCCCTGAGTCGCTCGCCGTGTTCCTGAATACCAGGGTTCGCGGGGATTGCGTATACAGGAAGGGTGCCAGCGACCGGCGGGACAGCTCCGACGCCTCCTCCGGCACTGTCGCGTCCGGTCCCAGCAGACGACCAGCGACACCCGCCTTAGACTTGGCCGTGTAATGGCTGAGATCTTCACGTTGCTCGTTGCCATGGAAGCCTGGACCACCAAACTGCAGCACGCGCAGGTGCCCGTCGATGGATGGGGATGCGCCAAGTACAACGAAGGCGTCGTAGTCGGACTGGCGAACCTGAAAGTTGATGTTCCGCTGCGAACTTAAGTACGTGACCTTGCCGGCTTCCCGGCCCACTGCCTGACCCAGCTCGCTGTCTGCGTCGAACCCATAGGCGAGGACCCACGGCCTCGGCTCGTCACCGAATACCTCCGACATGCATGCCCCCTAAGCAAGGTCTGGCCAAGCAAAGCCAAGCCGCGGCCGTGCCCGTCACGTGCCGATTGGGCGGTCCGCCGTGAACAGAGAGGGCCAACAGCGATGGGAGACGACGAAGGCCCGGATCCAGATCTCCTCAAGAGAATGGTCTTCCGCCCTGTGGTGGCGGGTTGAGGATTCGGATCTTTGCAGCTTTCGCGACGGATTACAGCCCCCTACCAAAGCCCTGCTCCCGCCAGAGTCTACGACTGCCGCACGACTTGGCGCGTCCCGCATCAGCGTTCGCCGCCGTGCCACCCACGTGCCAGTAGCCGGTACCCCGGACGGTGGTCAGGGGGCACAACCGGTCACTAAATTCCCGCGCCGACCTGGCTCATCAGCACCCTGTCGGCCGTGATCTTCGTCCTTCCAAACTGACGGTGCGGGTTCGATTCCCGTCGCCCGCTCCACCGGCCTCCGGGCCAGTTCAAAGGCCGCATCCCGCAGCCGGGCGGCCACTGCCCGCTTCGTCCCACCGCCGTGGCGACAACCGACGGGAACCCTTGGCGCTCCGCGCGCGTCGGTGACGGTATGAAGCTGCGCGCCGCGATTCTGGTCGCCCTGGCCGCCCTCGGCCTCGGCCTCGTTGTGTTCGTCTCCCCGGCGCAGCCTGCCTGGGCCTGCTCCTGCTCCTTGCGACCGGACCAGGAGGACGAGCGGGCGGACCTCATCGTGGTCGGCACCGTCACCGAGGTGACCGACACGGCGGTGCAACTCGCGGTCGAGTCGGTCGAGAAGGGTGGCCGCAGGGCAGATCCCGCGCTCCGGCTGGCCGTGCGCCCCGGCGAGGCGAGCTGTGGCTACGACTTCCGCGCGGGCGGCCGCTACCGGGTGAATTCCGTCGGCGGCGCCACCGGGTTGTGTGTCGGGATCCGCCAGTTGCCGGACCGACCGTCCGCGCCCGCAGCGGCCTCGACGCCGGCCACGGCAGCACCGCCGCCGGCACGGTCGCCGGGCAGCTGGTGGCGCCCGACCGCTGTCGCCCTGACGGTCCTCGCCGTCGGACTGGTCGCCGCGGCCTGGTGGCGGCGACGGACCGGAGCGGGCGGCCGAACACGCGGGCCGGCGACGGATCAGTAACGGGCTCGCCGAACCGCCTTCCGGCCTCGCCCAGTGTGCCGCCGAGGCCTTGTCAGCGCTCTCCCTCCGATGGACTCATCCGCCTCGCGCCAGTCGCACGAGACGCCTCCCGGCGACGGCCCCGGTGCGGGCCGCGCCGGGGATCGGCGGGCGGCGGAGGCTGCGTACGATGCGGGGCCGGACATCCCCTCGTCGGGTGGAGGTAGGGACGGATGTCAGGGCAGCGGGACGGTTTCGCCCTCGGCGTGGACCTCGGCACCTCGAACACCGTGGCCGTGCTGCGCTGGCCCGACGGGCGTACGCGCCCGTTGCTGGTGGAGGGTCAGCCGATCCTGCCGTCCGGTGTGTACGCCGACACCGAGGGACGCCTGCACGTCGGGCGGGACGCGCTGCGGCTGGCCCACGCCGACCCGGACCGCTACGAGCCGAACCCGAAGCGCCGCGTCGACGAGGCCGAGGTGCCGCTCGGCGACCGTCGGCACACCCCGGCCGAGCTGCTCGGCGCGGTCCTGCGCGCGGTGGGCGAGGCGGCCGTGGGCGCGCTCGGGTTCCTGCCGCCCGCCGTGGTCACCTGCCCGGCCACCTGGGACGCGGACCGGCGGGAGGTGCTCGCCGAGGCGCTCGCCCTGGCCGGCTGGCCGTCCGCGGCCGAGCACACCCTCTCCGGGCCCACCCCGCCCGGCACCCGGCTGCTGCGTGAGCCGGTGGCGGCGGCGCGCTACTACACCGAGGTGCTGCGCCGGCCGGTGCCGGTCGGCGAGTCGGTGGCCGTCTTCGACTTCGGTGGCGGGACGCTGGACGTCGCCGTGGTCCGCAACGAGGGCGCCGACCCGTGGGGGGACTCCGGCTTCACCGTGACCTCCTGCGGCGGTCTCGACGACCTGGGCGGGCTGGACCTCGACGCCGCACTGCTCGCGCTGCTCGGTGAGCGGATCGCCGCCACCCATCCCGCGCAGTGGGCGCGGCTGAGCGAGCCGGCCGATACCACCGGATGGCGGGAACGGCTCCAGTTCGTCGAGCACGTCCGGGACGCCAAGGAGATGCTGTCCCGCACCACGACGGCGCCGGTGGCCGTGCCGGGTGTCCCGGCCGCCGTGTCGCTGACCCGCGCGGACCTGGAGGGCGTGGCCACCCCGCTGCTGGGACGGGCCATCGTCGAGACCCGGCGGGTGATCGCCGCCGCCGGGCTGACCCCGGAGCGGCTCGCCGGACTGTTCCTGGTGGGCGGCTCGTCCCGGATCCCGTTGGTGGCGCGGCTGCTCCACGCCGAGCTGGGGATCGCGCCGGCCGTGCTGGAACAGCCCGAGCTGCCGGTCGCCGAGGGCGCGCTGACCGACCTGCCACTGCGGCGGAACGGCTCGGCCGCCGCGCCACTGCCGCTGGCGCCCGTCGGCGCGGCCCCCGCCGGGACGCCAGCCGCCGGCGATCAGCGGACACCCGTCCTCCCGGCCGCTGCCGCGCCCGCCCCGGACGGCACCACCGTCGCCTCCGGCCCTCCGCAGCCGGCTGCGCAGGGCACGCCGCTCGCGGGGCCCAACGGCACGCGGGTCGCCCCTGGACCACCGGGCACGCCGCTCGCCGCCGGACCGCACGGCAGCGCCGTGGCCCCGCACTCACCGGCCCCGGGTACGCCGGCCTCCGCGCCCCTGCCGCCCGGCTCGCCCGTCGGCGGCGTACCCCCGCAGGGGCCCGGGATCCCGCACCAGCCGGGCGGGTGGCCGGGCGGGCCGGGCGTACCTCAGACCGGTTCGCCGGGCCGCGGGCGCCGGGCCTTGTGGGTCTCGGTCGGCGCGGTGGTGGCCCTGACCGGGGTGGCCACCGCGGCCGTCCTCTACCTGACCCGGGACCGCCATCCGGAGCTGGACTTCCAGGCGTTCGGCAAGGGCATCCGGGTCGCGGCGGCCGGCGAGCGGCCGGCGGAGATGTTCACGGCGGTCGCGGGCGACCGGGCCTACCTGGCCTATCCGCGCGAGGACAAGCGGCTGGCGGTGGTCGCCGTCGAGGCGCGCACCGGCAAGCAGCTGTGGAGCGGGCAGAGCGCCACGACGGCCGACCGGTGGGCCGGCCTGGTCGCGCTGCCCGGCGCGGTGGCGCTGCTCGCGGACGCCGCGGGCAGCAGCACGAAGCGCCAACTCGAGGTGCTCGACGGTCGCTCCGACGGGCCGCGCTGGCAGCACACCGTGCAGGGGGACGACGAGCTGTTCGTCGGCAAGGACGTCGTGGCGCTCACCGACCACGAGCGGAAGCGGCTGGTCGGACTCGACCTGCGCACCGGCGACCAGGCCTGGGAGCTGCCCGACCTGACCGACCAGTACGGCAACACGCGGAACAGCGTGCACCCGGTGACCACCGACGAGGCGGTGTCCGGCCCCGGGTACGGCGACGGGTCGCCCCGCGACCCGGAGCAGGGCCCGGTCGAGCAGCTCGTGCAGGTGAGTGCGGACGAGTCCGTCCGGCTCATCGACCTCGGCTCCGGCGGTGAGGTCCGCCGCTGGAAGGCCGTTGCCGAGCCGGACGACCTGGTGGCCGCCCACGAGGACCGGCTCTACGTGGCGGGCGACGACGGGCGGCTGCTCGCGTACGACCTGGGGAAGCAGGCGCAGCCGAGCGTGCTCTACCGGGCCGAGGACGACGAGCGGCGGACGAAGGCGCTGGTGCCGTGCGGGGAGCACCGGGCCTGCCTGCTGGAGGTGACCGGCTCCGACGACGGGACCGCGCACGTGGTGGCCGCCGGGGAGGGCCAGAAGCTCAAGCAGTGGGCGGTGCCCGGGATGACGGAGCTGGTGCCGGTGGGCGAGCGGGTGCTGGCCCGGCGGATCTACCCGGAGCCGGCCGCGACGCTCTTCGCGCCGGACGGGACGCGGGTGCTCGACGCCGAGGAGGGGGTGGCCGTCCGGGTGGACGCCGGCAACCTGCTGCTCTTCGCCGACCCGCTGGGCAGCTCGGTGGACGACCGCAGCGTGGCCGGGGTGGGCGCCGAATCGGGCGCGGTGGCCCAGCTCGGCGAGCTGAAGGACGTCCGGGGCGAGTCCTGCTCGTGGAACACCGAGGTCATCGCGTGCGGTTCCGAGGAGGACTTCGTGCTGCACCCCTTCGTCAAGGAGTAGCGCCGAGGTCGCGGAAGACGGCCAGCGCCGCCGGGTCCTCGATGGTCGGCGGCACCGGCTCGTCGCGGCCCTCGACCAGCCCGCGCATGGTCCGGCGGAGGATCTTGCCGGAGCGGGTCTTGGGCAGCGCCGGCACCACGGTGACCCGGCGGAACGCGGCCACCGGCCCGATCCGCTGCCGCACCAGGGCGACCAGCTCGCCGGCGAGCGCGTCCGGGTCCGCTCCGGCGCCGGCCTTCAGCACCACGTACCCGCTGGGCACCTGCCCCTTGAGCGGGTCGGCCACGCCGATCACCGCGCACTCGGCGACGGCCGGGTGCCCGGCCAGCACCTCCTCCATGGCCCCCGTGGAGAGGCGGTGCCCGGCCACGTTGATCACGTCGTCGGTGCGGCCCATCACGTAGAGGTAGCCGTCGTCGTCGAACCGGCCCCCGTCGCCGGTCAGGTAGTAGCCGGGGAAGGCAGCCAGGTAGGAGCGGACGTAGCGCTCGTCGTCGCCCCACAGGGTGGGCAGGCAGCCGGGCGGCAGGGGCAGCCGGATGACGATCGAGCCGTCGGTGCCCGCCGGCACCTCCCGGCCGCCGCCGTCGACCACCCGGACGTCGTACCCGGGGACGGGCACCGACGGGGAGCCCGGCTTGATCGGCAGCGGCTCCAGGCCGCGTGGGTTGGCCGCCACCGGCCAGCCGGTCTCGGTCTGCCACCAGTTGTCCACCACGGGTACGCCGAGCCGCTCCCCCGCCCACGCCCAGGTGTCCGGGTCCAGCCGCTCGCCGGCCAGGAAGAGGGTGCGCAGGCTACTCAGGTCGTACCGGGCCAGGAGCGCGCCGTCCGGGTCCTGCCGGCGGATCGCCCGGATGGCGGTGGGCGCGGTGAACATCGCGGCCACCCGGTGCTGGGCGACCACACGCCAGAACGCCCCCGCGTCCGGGGTGCCGACCGGCTTGCCCTCGTAGAGCACGGTGGTCGCGCCGGTGAGCAGCGGCGCGTACACGATGTAGGAGTGGCCGACCACCCAGCCCACGTCGGAGGCGGCCCAGAAGACGTCGCCCGGCTCGATGCCGTAGACGTTCCGCATCGACCAGCGCAGCGCCACGGCGTGGCCGCCGTTGTCCCGCACCACGCCCTTGGGCCGGCCCGTGGTGCCGGAGGTGTAGAGGATGTAGAGGGGGTCGGTGGCGGCGACCGGCACGCACGGCACCGGCTCGGCGTCGGCCATCACCTCGTCCCAGGTCAGGTCGCGGCCGGGGAGCAGCGGAGCGGGCTCCTGGGGGCGCTGCACGATCACGCAGTGCGCCGGGGCGTGGGCCGCCTCGTCCAGCGCGGCGGCGAGGATCGGGTGGTAGGGCACCACCCGGTCGGCCTCGATGCCGCAGGAGGTGGCCACCACCACGGCCGGGCGGGCGTCGTCGATGCGGACGGCCAGCTCGTGGGCGGCGAAGCCGCCGAAGACCACCGAGTGCACGGCGCCGATCCGGGCGCAGGCCAGCATGGCGATCACCGCCTCCGGCACCATGGCCAGGTAGAGCAGCACCCGGTCGCCCCGGCCGACGCCGAGCCGGCGCAGCGCTCCGGCGAACCGGGCGGTCTCGGCGAGCAGCTCGGCGTAGGTGAGGGTGCGGACCGTGCCGGTGACCGGGCTGTCGTGGATCAGCGCGGGCTGGTCGCCCCGGCCGGCGGCCACGTGCCGGTCCAGGGCGTTGTGGCAGGTGTTCAGCACGGCGTCGGGGAACCAGCGGTACAGCGGCGCGCCGCTGTCGTCGAGGATCCGCTCCGGCGCCCGGTGCCAGTCGAGGTCCGCCGCGGCCTCCCGCCAGAAGCCGGCCGGGTCGGCGATGCTCCGCTCGTACGCTGATCGATACGCGCCCATCCCGTCATGCTGGCCCCGGGCCCGGGCCGGCGCAACGGCCCACCGGACCGGATGCGCCGGAAGCGCACCCCGGCTCGGTGAACGGCCCGGCTCCGCCCGTGGAGGTCACCGTTTCCACCCGCTCCGCCAGGGGTACGGCTGGCACATGGAGACGAACACGAAGGCGTACCTGGTGGGCGGTCCCCGGGACGGCAGCAGCCAGGACGCGGGTGACCAGGCCCTGTTGGAGATCGAGATCGACGGCATGATCCACCGCTACATCCGCACCACGAAGCAGCACGACGGCGGCACCGTCTACAACTACGACGGGATGGTGGCCCCGGGCGGCGGCGAGCCGGGCGTCGAGGACCCGGCCGCGCGGGTCGCCTCCCCGAAGGCCGACGCCGAGGGGCAGTGACCTCTCTCAGCCGACCGGGCGACGGATGAACTGCGCCCGGCCGGGTAATGCGAGCGCCGTCCTGGTGGAGTGACGACCGGCGTCGCGGCGTTCCGCGACCGGGCGCGCGGGCGGGCGGCGGGGGGCCGCCCCGCCCGCGGCCACGGTCGTCAGTTGCCGGTCACCCAGTTCCAGGCGGAGACCACCCACTCGGTCTGCTGGAGGTAGGCCACCCCCACGCCGACCAGGAAGAGCGCGGTCACCAGGTGTGCACCCCGGGCGCTGCGCCGGACCCGCCCGAGCTGCCGCTCCAAGACCAGCCGGCCGACCAGGCGGGCCAGCGCGAACAGGCCGACCGCGGTGAGCAGGCTGAGCACGAAGGTGAGCAGCGGGGCGGCCAGGTCACCCCGGCCGGAGATCGCCCAGATGCCCCAGCAGACGAAAGCGAACAGCGCGCCGGCCGCGCTCCACTCCCCGCCCCGGCGGAGCTGCGCGACGTGCCAGCCCACCGGCCGCCGAGGAGGGGTCGACTCGCCGGTCCAGTCGCCCGGGTCGACGGACGGGAACTGCTCGGTCCGGGGCGTACGCGGCTGGCCGACCGGAGCCACCCCGCGCCGGTACGCGTCCCGCTGCGGGGGCACGACCCCGACGCCGGGCTGCGGCGGCACCTCGACCGTCCGCTCGGCCCACGGCTGTGTCTGGTCCGCCATCTCGTGTCCTCCCCCTCGACCGACGCCGACCACGGTTCCGAGGGTAGCGAGCCGGCAAATAGGGTGCCGACCGCGAAGGTGATGGGTTAGACACACCGGATGACCGACGCGCTTGTCCCCCGGGCCGAGGACTTCGACGAGATCTCCGCACTGCTGACGCTGGCCTTCCACGGCGAGGTCCACCCCGAACTGCGGGAGGTCGAGCGCCGGGTCTTCGAACCGGACCGGGCGCTGCTGGTCCGGGACGGCGGGACCGCCGTGGCGCACGCCGCCGCGTTCACCCGCGAGCTGGCCGTGCCCGGGGCGAGCGTGCCGGCCGCCCACGTGACCATGGTGTCGGTCGCACCGACCCACCGCCGGCGCGGGCTGCTCACCGGGCTGATGCGCCGGCAGCTCCGCGAGATCCACGACGCCGGCCGGGAGCCGCTCGCCGTCCTGTGGGCCAGCGAGGGCCGGATCTATCCCCGGTTCGGCTACGGCCTGGCCGCGCAGCGGCTCGTCCTGGCCGGCGACACCTCCGGGCTGCGCCTGCCGGACCCCACGCCCGCCGAGGGCACTCTCCGCCTGGACCTCCCCGCCCCGCACCGGACCGAGCTGGCCCGGCTGTACGAGCGGGTACGCGCCGACCGTCCCGGCTGGTCGCAGCGGGACGAGCGCTGGTGGGACTACGTGCTCGCCGACGTGAAGGGGCTGCGGGGCGGCGCCACCGAGCGGCGGGTGCTGCTGCACGAGGGGCCGGACGGTCTGGACGGGTACGCGCTCTACCGGACGAAGGAGGACTGGTCCGGCACCGGGTCGCGTGCCGAGGTCCAGGTGGGCGAGGTCGTGGCCGCCCGGCCGGAGGCGTACCTGGCGCTGTGGCGGCTGCTGCTCTCGATCGACCTGACCCGCCGGGTGTCCTTCCCGATCGCCGCCGTGGACGAGCCGCTGTTCCGGCTGGTGGACGAGCCGCGGCAGCTCGGCGCCCGGCTCGCCGACGCCCTCTGGGTCCGCGTCGTGGACGTGCCGGCCGCGCTCGCCGCCCGCCGGTACGCCACCGACGTCGACGTGGTGATCGAGGTCACCGACGACCTGCTGCCGGAGAACACCGGCCGGTGGCGGCTGGCCGGTGGCCCGTCCGGCGCGGAGTGCGCGGCCACCTCGGCGCCGGCCGGGCTGGCCTGCGACATCCGTGCCCTCGGCGAGCTCTACCTGGGCGGCGCCGGCCTGGCCGCGCTCGTGGCCGCCGGCCGGGTCCGGGAACTGGTTCCGGGGACGGCGGTGGCGGTGGGCGCGGCCCTCGGCTGGCACCGCGCCCCCGCTCCCATGGAGGTCTTCTGACCGCTCGGGCGGTACGGTCGGGTGATGGGGGATGCGGAGCGCCGCCGGCGGCGGCTGCGGCACCACGGTGACGGCGGAACACCGGAGCACGAGGGTGCGAGCGCCAGCACGTCCGCCGTGCACGACGACGACGGCTCCCGGTCGCCGCGGGGTGTCCAGCGCGCCGAGTCGGACGACGGCTCCAGGTCGCCGCGCGGCGCCAGACGCGCCGAGCTGGAGTCGTCGGAGCCGCGGGGCCGGCGGCCGCCCGCCGAGGAGGGCGAGCGGGGGTTGCGCGGCCTGGTCGGCTCGGGATCCTCGCAGGTGAGCGTGACCGCGGCGCTGCGGGCGCGGGACGCCGCGCGGCCGACCGACGAGGACCTGGCCGAGGCCGAGGCCCGGGTGGTGATCGTCCGCCGCAACTGGGTGCCCCGCGAGGAGCTGCCCCGCTCCGGGCGGTGACGGGCGCGTCCCGGCGGCCACGCCCGTCCGCGGCGCGTCAGGCGGGCAGGTCGGGAAGCTCGCAGCTCTGCTCGTAGTCGGCGACCTGGGCGATCCGGCGGGCGTGCCGGGGGTTGCCGGAGAAGGCGGTGGTGAGGAACGCCTCGACCAGGGCCGTGGCCTCGTCCAGGGTGTGCTGCCGGGCGCCCACCGCGATGATGTTGGCGTCGTTGTGCTCGCGCGCCAGCTGGGCCGTGTCGATGTTCCAGGCGAGCGCCGCACGGACTCCGGCGATCTTGTTGGCGGCGATCTGCTCGCCGTTGCCGGAGCCGCCGATGACCACACCGAGGCTGCCGGCGTCGTCGACCACGCGCTGCCCCGTGTGCAGGCAGAAGGCCGGGTAGTCGTCGTCCGGGTCGAAGGCGTGCGGACCCACGTCGACCACCTCGTACCCCTGCTTGGCCAGGTGGTTGGCCAGGTGCACCTTCAGCTCGAAACCGGCGTGATCGGATCCCAGGTAGACGCGCATACCGCGCAGTCTGACAGGCCCGCCCCCGTGCCGGCGCGCGGGCGGCGGCACGGAGGCGGTTTCGTCACACGCCTCAGCGCGGCAGTTCGGCGACGACCAGCCCGGCCCGCGCCTTCGGGGTGAACCAGGTGCTCTTGCGGGGCATCTTCTCCCGGGCCAGGTTCACCGCCACGAAGTCGTCCACGGTCACCGGGGCGACGAGGACGGCCAGCTCGGCCCGGCCGGCGTCGACCTCGCCGGTGAGCCAGCTCGCCGGGTAGTCGCCGCCCACGTAGGTGATCCGCTTGTCGCCCGGGTCGAGGCCGAGCGCGTCGCGCAGCAGCAGCCGCTCGACCAGGGCGTGGTCGAGGTTCTCCAGCCGACCGCCGCCGACGTGCGGCAGGCGCACGGCGTACCCCTGGCCGGCGAGGTGGAGGTGCACGGCGCCGCCGGTCGCCGGGACGCCGACCGGGCCGGCGACCGGGGTGATCTCCGCGCCCGCGGCGCGGAGCCGGTCGAGCAGCTCGCCGGGAGTGGTGGTCAGCTCGCTGACCAGCCGGTTGTAGGGCTGGATGGCGACCGAGGCCGGCGTGGTGATCACCGAGAGGAAGCGCGGGAAGCCGCCGGTCTGCGCGGCCAGGCTGCGGTGGTTGCCGTCGGCGACCACCAGCTCGCCGCCGCCCGCCAGGGCGGTCAGCTCGTCCTGCGCCGGGCCCGGGCCGAGCAGCCAGATGGCGTGGGTTCGGCCGGCCTGGTCCACGTCGGTGGCGGCGGGGGCGCCGGCCGACTCGGTCGCCGCCGCGAGCGCCGCGTGCAGCTCGTCGCCGCGCCCGGTCTGGAGCAGGAGTACGGGTGAGAGCAGGTGACCGAGCGCCTCGGCGAGGGCGACCCGCTCCCGCACCTTGGCGATGAACACGTCCTCGTTGCGGATCACCAGGCCGGGCTCGTCCGCCCGGGTGGAGATCTGGTCGGTGTCGACCATGGCGAACAGCCCGTAGGCGGTCTCCTCGCCCGGCGCGCTGATCCGGTACAGGACCACCACCTGCTCGGCCGGCGTGTAGCTGCCGTCCGCCTTGGCCTCGGCGAGGCGGGCCACCGCGTCGGGGAGCGCGTCGAGGAAGGACTTCCCGAGGCTCCCCGGCGCCCGGTGGGGCATCTCGATGCCCAGGGCGCTGTGCGGATTCGCCTCGACGATGGCGGTGATCTCCGCGTCGTCGGCGAACTCGTCGTAGTTCTGCGCGCCGGTGCCGCCAGTGGTGATCCAGGCCCGGGCGATCGGATGCACGACCGTCATGCCCGCTGACGCTACCCGCGCGGTCGGGGACGCCGGTGCCGGACCCGCGCGCCGTCCACCAGATGAAAGGGTCAGCCGTTGCGGTGCCGGCCGGGGGCCGGGCTGCCGCCCGGCGCCGCGGCCGGGCGGGAACCGCCGGAGGTGGCGAGCCGCACTGTCGTCGACCCAGCCGGGGCGGCCGGGCGGGAACCGCCGGAGGTGGCGAGCCGTACCGTCGTCGACCCGGCCGGGGCGGGGCGGCCGGCCGCGGCGCTGGTGCGGACCGCGCCGGGGGTCCGCACGGGCTGGGCCGCGTCGGCGGGCGGGGTCATCCGCGAGGTGGCCACCACCCGGGCGACGCCGACCACGATCGGCGGGGCCAGCAGGCCGGCCATCTCGGCCGGGACCGCCGGCCAGTCGCCCTCGGCCACCGACCAGTACGTCGCACCGGAGTCCTCGGTCGCCGTCTGCGGCGCCTCGTCGGACCGGCGGCGGTGCTTAGCCATGGGAACGCCTCCAGGAGCTGCCGGGCTGCGGCCCCGGGCGGGCCGCCGGCTGGGACACCCGGTGAAACGAGCCCCGCACCGGCCCGGTGACGGGGCGGCGCGGGGCTCGTCCGGCACGGCTCAGTCGAAGATCGGGCCCTGCTCCCGGGTGCGCTTCAGCTCGTAGAAGCCGGGCGTGCCGGCCACCAGCAGGACGCCGTCCCAGAGCCGGCCGGCCGCCTCGCCCTTCGGCTTCGGCGTGATCACCGGGCCGAAGAACGCGACCTGCTTGCCGTCCGGGCCCGGGGCGTGGATCACCGGGGTGCCCACGTCGGTGCCCACCGGCCGCATGCCGGCCTCGTGGCTGGCCCGCAGCGCGTCGTCGTACTCGGTCGACTCGGCGGCGTCGGCAAGCGCCGGGTCGAGGCCGACGTCGGTGAGCGCGCCGACCAGCATGTCCCGGCCCAGCTCCTCCTTGCCGAGGTGGATGCGGGTGCCCATCGCGGTGTAGAGCTTCGCCAGCGTCTCCCCGCCGTGCGCCTGCTCGACGGCGATGCAGACCCGCACCGGGCCCCAGCCCTTCTTCATCAGATCCTGGTACTGCTCCGGCAGGTCCCGGCCCTCGTTGAGCACGGACAGGCTCATCACGTGGAACCGGATGTCCACGTCCCGGACCTGCTCGACCTCGAGCAGCCAGCGGGAGGTGATCCACGCCCACGGGCACAGCGGGTCGAACCACATGTCCACGGCGACACGTTCGGTCACGGTGTCATCCCTTCACGACTCCACACGCCGGAGCTCCGGCGCCTTCCCCTCCGATCCTCACCCCACGCGGCATCGACCGGTACCGGAATGAGAGCGTGACCTCGGCCACCGAAGGGTGACCGTGCATGGAAGACTCGGTTTCGGACCGGCCGTCACGAGCGGGCCGGGAGGCCGGTGCCGCGGGGCGCGGCGAGACGAGTGGGATGGAGACGAACAGTGCCGGGAGTGCGCAACCTGACCCAGGTCGAGGCCACCGAGCGGGCCCGCCTGCTCGACGTCACCGGGTACGACATCAAGCTTGACCTGTCGACCGCGGTGCAGGCCGACGGCCGCACGTTCCGGTCGGTGACCGAGGTCCGGTTCCGCTGCGCCGAGCCGGGAGCGAGCACCTTCATCGAGACGGCCGCCGAGTCGGTGCGGTCGGCGACGCTGAACGGCACGCCGATCGACATCTCCGGCTGGTCCGCCGAGAAGGGGCTCACCCTCACCGGCCTGGCCGCCGAGAACGTCCTCGTGGTCGACGCCGACTTCGGCTACTCGAACAGCGGGCAGGGCCTGCACCGCACGGTCGACCCGGTGGACGGCGAGACCTACCTCTACAGCCAGTTCGAGACGGCCGACGCGCAGAGGGTCTTCGCCTGCTTCGACCAGCCCGACCTGAAGAGCGTCTACACCTGGCACGCCACCGTCCCGGAGCACTGGCGGGTGGTGTCCAACATGCCCGTCGAGCGCGAGGAGCCGGCCGGCGAGGCGCTCAAGACCGTCCACTTCGCCGAGTCGGCGCGGATGAGCACCTACATCACGGCGCTCTGCGCCGGCCCGTACCACGAGGTGCGCGACAGCCACGACAGCATCGACCTGGGCGTCTACTGCCGGGCCTCGATGGCGCAGTACCTGGACGCGGACGACCTGTTCCTCATCACCAAGCAGGGCTTCGACTTCTTCCACGAGAAGTTCCAGGTGCGCTACCCGCTGCCCAAGTACGACCAGCTCTGGGTGCCGGACTTCAACGCCGGCGCCATGGAGAACTTCGGCTGCGTCACGCACGCCGAGTCGCACTACATCTTCCGCTCGCAGGTCACCGACTTCGAGTACGAGCAGCGGGCCAACACGATCCTGCACGAGCTGGCGCACATGTGGTTCGGTGACCTGGTCACCATGCGCTGGTGGAACGACCTGTGGTTGAACGAGTCGTTCGCCGAGTGGGCCAGCCACTGGTGCAACACCCACGCCACCCGCTTCTCCGACGCCTGGACGACCTTCCTGTCCATCCGGAAGAACTGGGGCTACCGGCAGGACCAGCTCTCCTCCACCCACCCGGTCTACTGCGAGATGCCGGACCTGGAGGCGGTCGAGGTCAACTTCGACGGCATCACCTACGCCAAGGGCGCCAGCGTGCTCAAGCAGCTCGTGGCGTACGTGGGCGAGGAGCCGTTCCTGGCCGGCCTGCGCGCCTACTTCGGCAAGCACGCCTGGGGCAACGCCACCTTCGACGACCTGCTCTCCGAGCTGGAGACCGCCTCCGGCCGGGAGCTGCGCAAGTTCGCCGCCCAGTGGCTGGAGACGGCGCAGGTCAACACGCTGCGCCCCGAGGTGGTCATCGGCGCCGACGGCGCGTACGAGCAGGTGCTGGTGCGGCAGGAGGCGCCGGCCGGCCACCCGACCCTGCGGACCCACCGGATCGGCGTGGGCCTCTACGACCTGACCGACGGCCGGCTGGTCCGGCGGGAGCGGGTCGAGGTCGACGTGACCGGCGAGCTGACCGAGCTGTCCCTGCTGCACGGCAAGCCCGCCGCCGACGTGCTGCTGCTCAACGACGACGACCTGACCTACACCAAGCTGCGGCTCGACGAGCGGTCCATGGCGACCGTGGTGCAGCACATCGCCGGCTTCGACTCGTCGCTGGCCCGGGCGCTCTGCTGGACCGCCGCCTGGGACATGACCCGCGACGCCGAGCTGTCGGCCCGGGACTACGTGGCGCTGGTCCTGGCCGGGCTGCCGGCGGAGACCGACATCAACCTGGTCACCGCCACCCTGCGCCAGGCGACCACCACGCTCACCTTCTACGCCGACCCGGCCTGGGCGCCGACCGGCTGGGCCGACCTGGCCCGCACCGCCCGCACCGCGCTCGCCGCGGCCGAGCCGGGCAGCGGCTTCCAGCTCGCCTGGGCCCGCGCGTACGCCTCCGCGGCCCGTTCCGGCGAGGACCTGGCGACGCTCCGGGGCTGGCTGGACGGCGCCGAGGTGCCGGCCGGGCTGACCGTCGACACCGAGCTGCGCTGGACCGTCCTCCAGTCGCTGGTGGCCAACGGCGCAGCCGGGGCGGCCGACGTGGAGGGCGAGCTGGCCCGCGACCGGACCGCCAGCGGCGAGCGGGAGGCCGCGTACGCGCACGCGCTGGTGCCGACCGCCGAGAACAAGGCGGCGGTGTGGGCGCAGCTCACCGGCCCGGAGGCGCTGCCGAACTGGCGCAACCGGGCGCTGCTGCAGGGCTTCACCCACCCGGCGCAGGTGGAGATCACCGCGCCCTACCGGGAGAAGTACTTCGCCGCTGCGGCGCAGGTGTGGGCGCAGCGGGACAGCGAGCCGGCGCAGGAGTTCGTCCAGCTCGCCTACCCGGCGTACCTGGTCGAGGAGGACACGGTGGCCGCCACCGATGCCTGGCTGGCCCAGGAGGGTCACCCCGCGCCGCTGCGCCGGCTGGTCGCCGAGGGCCGCGACGGCGTGGCCCGGGCCCTCAAGGCCCGCGCCCGGGACGCCCGGACCGCCTGACCATCCGGGGGCGGCCCGGGCCAGGCCCGGGTCGCCCTCCCGCAGACACGAGAAAGCCCGGCCCGCGTTTCGCGGGCCGGGCTTCGTCGTACTGCGGGTGGGCTCAGCCCTTGCCGGCGTGGCTGGCGAGCTGGTCGAGGCCCTGGATGATGCCGCCGGCCAGGTCGCCGCCGCCGAACGAGGCCACCATGGAGAGCGCGGCCAGCTTGGCGTACGTGTCCGGGATGCGCTTGCGCGCGTAGCGGCCCGTGACGATCTCGAGCTGCCGCTGGTTGGGCGACACGGCGATCAGCACCGACCGGTCCGGCTCGGCGAGCTGGCGGTGCAGCCGCTGGGCGTGCTCCCGGATCGGCTCGTCGAGGCCGCCCACGTAGACCGAGAACACCAGGCCGGTGCCCTGGTCGGCCAGGCGGAGCGCCTCGTCGATGCGGAGCAGCTGACGGGTCGAGAACGGCCCGTCCAGAACCTCCGGCGGGTTACCCGTCCCCGTCGCGGCCTGCTTCTCACCAACGGTCACTTGCGCCTCCGGTTCCACCGGCCGGCGCCTCCCGGCCGGCCTGCTCCTGCTTGCGGCTGGTCAGCGCCGGCGCCTGCGCGCCGGCGGCCAGTGCGGTGCCGGCCGAGTCGGCCAGCTGCTCCGGACGGCCCAGGAACCAGACCGGAGTGAAGTCGAAGGGCCGGCCCGGCCGGTAGCGCTTGGCGCCGCCACCGCCACCGCCGCGAGTGCCGGCGGCCGCCAGTCCGGCGATCACCAGCACGGCGGCCGCCGGGATGCCGACGAAGACCAGCAACGTCTCGGTAACAGACAATCCCAACGCCCCCAGGCGGAAAGAGAGACCAGGAATGTTCCGGGTCGGGTGGACGGTCATGACGACGCGCGCCCGACTCCGCTTGTGCTGTTCACGTTAGCGGAGTCGACGGCCCGCCAGATTGCGGGGTGGTGATCCCATCCGCCACAGCCGTGCTCCAGTTGCGCGGCAGTCGCTATCAATGTCGCGTCGTCGCCGTAGCGGCCGGTGAGCAGCACCCCGACGGGCAGCCCGTCGCCGGTGCGGCCGACCGGCAGGGAAACGGACGGGTCGCCGGTGACGTTGAAGATGGCGCAGTACGGCGAAAACCGCCGCTGGCGGTCGAAATCCTCGGCCGGGTCGAGGCTGGCGAACGCCCCCACCGACGCCTGCGGCGCGGCCAGGGTCGGGCAGAGCAGCAGGTCGCAGCCGGCGGTACGGCGCACGCCGCGGCGTACCTGGGCCTGGAGTTCGCCGAGCGCGGCCATCAGCGGGCCGGCCCCGACGGCCGTGCCCCGGGCCCGGAGGAACCGGGTCAGCGGCAACAGGTCGCTCTCCCGTTCGGACGGCACCGGGGCGAGCGCCAGCACGTACCAGACGGTCTCGAAGAGCGGCCAGGCCTCGGGGCCGAGCGGCGCGGGGACGTCGACCACCTCGTGGCCGGCCTCGGTGAGCAGCGCGGCGGCCCGGTCGACGGCGGCCACGCAGTCCGGGTGGACCGGCTCGTCGGCGAGCATCGGGGTGGTGAACCGCCCGATCCGCAGCCGGCCCGGGGCGGCGGCGCGGGCCGCGCCCAGATAGCCGCCGTCGGGTGCGGCGGGCGGGAGGTAGGGCTCGCCGGGCACCGGTTGCGCCAGGACGTCGAGCAGCGCGGCCACGTCGGTCACGGTCCGGCCGAGCGGGCCGCTGATGGGCAGCCCGAACGCCCCGAAGCCGATCGGGCCGCCGGAGACGAGGCCCCGGCTCGGCTTGTAGCCGACCAGCCCGCACAGGGCCGCCGGAATGCGTAGCGACCCGCCGCCGTCGGAGCCCTGCGCCACCGGCACTAACCCGCCGGCCACGGCGGCCGCCGCCCCGCCGCTGGAGCCGCCCGCCGTGTGGGCGAGGCTCCACGGGTTGCGGGCCGGCGGCGCCACGAGGCCCTCCGAGTAGAGCGAGCAGCCCAGCTCGGAGGTGGTGGTCTTGCCGAGGCTCACCAGCCCGGCGGCGGCCATGAACCGGACCACGTCGGCGTCGACGGGCGGCACGAAGTCGGCGAAGGCCGCCGAGCCGAAGGTGGTGCGGACCCCGGCCGTGAGGGTGAGGTCCTTGATGGCGGTCGGCACCCCGTGCAGGAGGCCGCGCCGGTCCGCGGGCACCGCGTCGGCGGCGGCCGCCGCCGCCCGGGCGCGCTCCGGGGTGACGGTGACGAACGCGCCGAGGGTGTCGGCGAGCGCGTCCACCCGGCGCAGGTGGTGCTCGACCAGCTCCACGCTGGACAGCTCGCCCCGGCGGATGGCGGCGGCCTGCTCCAGCGCCGTCAGGTCGTGCGGCTCGGCCATGCCCCCATCCTGCCTGGTCACGGCGGCCCTCGCACTCACCACCCGCCGCGCGCCCGCGGCGCGGTCAGCCGTGCAGGAAGCGCAGGGCGTTGCGGGACAGCAGCTTGTCGCGCTGGTCGGCGGTGAGGAAGTCGGCCTTGCGGACCACCTGACCGACCGGCCGCTCCCCCAGCGGGTACGGGTAGTCGCTGCCCACGAGCACCCGGTCCTCGCCCATCGTGTCGACCAGCAGCCGCAGCGCCGCCGGGTCGAAGACCACCGAGTCGACGCTGAACCGGTCCACGTAGGCGCTCGGCGGGGCGCTGGACGCGCCACGGACCAGGTCGCCGCGGCGGTGCCAGGCGTTGTCGGCGCGGCCCAGCCAGAACGGGAAGCTGCCGCCGCCGTGCGCGAAGCAGATCCGCAGCGTCTCCGGCACCCGGTCGAAGACCCCGCCGAGGATCAGCGCCAGCACCGACAGGTGCGTCTCGGCCGGCATCCCGGTCAGCCAGCGGGCCATCCACCGGTCCAGCCGGGGGCCGCCCGGCATGTCCCACGGGTGCACGAAGACCGGCGCGCCCACCTCGGCGCAGTGGGTCAGGAACTGCACGATGCCCGCGTCGTCGAGGTCCCGGTCGCCGACGTGGTTGCCGATCTCCACCCCGGCGTGCCCGGCGGCCAGGCAGCGGTCGAGTTCCGCGCAGGCGGCGTCCGGGTCCTGCAACGGCACCTGGCAGAACGGCACGAGCCGGTCACCGCCACCGGCGGTGACCTCCAGCGTGCGGTCGTTGAAGATCCGGGCCACCTTCACCGCCTGGTCGGCGGGCCGGTCGTAGCTGAAGAAGACCGGGGTGGGCGAGACGACCTGCACGTCCACGCCGTCCGCGGCCATGTCGGCGAGCCGGGTCTCCGGGTCCCAGCACTCCGCGCCGACCGGCCGGAACTCCGTCTCCCCCACCATGATCATGGCGGCCCGTTCGGAATCCACCCGGAGCCAGGGCCAGCCGGACCCGCCGCAGGCCGCGGCGAGGTCCGGCCACCCCTTGGGTACGACGTGCGTGTGCACGTCCACGACGGGCCCGGGCATCAGCCCTTGCCCGGGTGCAGCGCGCCGCAGTTGGTGCAGGTGCGGGCCTTCTCGTCGCCGTAGAACGCCGCGAAGACCGGCGGCAGGTCGGCGGCGATGTCGCGCACCTGGAGCTCGACCTCGTGCACCTTGTGGCTGCACTCGGGGCAGTACCACTGGAACTTCTCCAGCGTGCCCTCCTCGCGGACCCGCTCGATCACCATGCCGATCGAGCCGGCCTCGGGACGCTGCGGCGAGTGCGGGGTGTTGCGCGGCAGCATCCACATCTGGCCCTCGCGCACGTGCACCGTACGCGGACCCTCGGGCAGCATGAGGTTGATGTGCATGTTGCCCTTGACCTGGTAGAAGAACTCCTCGTACGGGTCGACGTGGAAGTCGGTCCGCTGGTTCGGGCCGCCGACCACCATGACGATGAAGTCGTCGCTGCCCGGCAGCATCTCCTTGTTGCCCACCGGCGGCTTGAGCAGGTGCTGGTTCTCCCCGATCCAGCCGGAGAAGCTGAACGGCTCGGCGATCTCACTCATGACGGACCTCCCGACGGAAGTAGGGCCACGGCCTGCATCTCGATGAGCAGGTGCGGGTGCGGAAGCTGGTGCACGGCCACCGTGGTGCGGGTCGGCCCGGTGGCGTCGAAGAACTCCGCCCACACCTCGTTGTAGCCACCGAAGTCGTTCATGTTGACCAGGTAGCTGGTGACCTGCACGAGGTCGGCCAGGTCGGCGCCGGCCGACCGGAGCAGGTCCCGGATGTTCTCGATCACCGCCCGGGTCTGCGCCCGGATGTCGAGGTCGGTGGTGCCGAACTCGTCCACCGCCACGCCGGCGAAGGTGTTGTCCGGCCGGCGCGACGACGTACCCGAGACGAAGACGAACCCGCCGGCGACCTTGACGTGCGGGAAGGCGCCGCGCGGCACGGCCTTCCCGGCGACCACCCGGGCCGTCATGCCGCCGCCTTCAGGGACGCCGTTCCCAGCTTCTCCACGACGGCCCGGACGTGCGCGCCGGGGCGCAGCGGCACGGCGGCGGTGGCCGCGCCGGCCAGGAAGACCCAGCCCTTGCGGAGCCGGACGCCGTGCCGGCCGGCCAGGCGGATGCCCTCGTCGAGTGCGCGGCGCGGGTCGCCGAGGATCGCCGCGGTCGAGCCGACCTGGGCCACCCGGCCGTCGATCTCCAGCAGCACGCCGAGGTTGTCCAGGCCGTCCGGCACCGGTGACCAGGGCCCGACCACGAACGCGGCGGCCGAGGTGTTGTCGGCCACGACGTCCGGGAGGGAGAAGGTGAAGTTCGCGTACCGGGAGTCGATCAGCTCGAGCGCCGGGGCGACCGCGCGCACGGCCCGGGTGAAGGAGCCGACCGGCTCGCCCGGGTCGGGCAGGCGGTCCAGCAGGAACGCCACCTCCGGCTCGACCCGGGGGTGGATGAACCCCGCCACGTCGACCGTGCCGCCGTCGGGCACCCGCATGGCGTCGGTGAGCCGGCCCCAGATCACCTCGTCCACGCCGACCTGCGCCATCTTCGCCTTGCTGGTCAGGCCCATCTTCAGCCCGACCAGCCGCTCGCCCCGGTCGAGGCGGCGCTGCAGCAGCGCGGTCTGCACGCCGTACGCGGCGTCGACGTCGAGGCCGGTCTCGGCCGCGAGCTGCGGGATCGCGGTGGCCGAGTCGGCAGCCGCGCCCAGCTTCTCGGCGATCCCTGCGATGTCCGGCCCGATCATGAGTTCTCCTTGCCGGCCAGGTCGAGTGCCACGTCCACGATCATGTCCTCCTGGCCGCCCACCATGCGGCGCCGGCCCAGCTCGACCAGGATCGAGCGGACGTCCACCCCGTACTTCGCCGAGGCGCGCTCGGCATGGCGGAGGAAGCTGGAGTAGACCCCCGCGTACCCGAGGGAGAGCGTCTCCCGGTCGACCTGGACCGGCCGGTCCTGGAGCGGGCGGACCAGGTCGTCGGCCGCGTCCATGAGCGCGAACACGTCGCAGCCGTGTTTCCAGCCGTGCAGTTCGGCGACCGCGACGAAGACCTCCAGCGGGGCGTTGCCGGCGCCCGCGCCCATGCCGGCCAGCGACGCGTCCACCCGGACGATCCGGCCGTGCGGTGCGTCCGCGCCGGCCGGCCCGGGGCCGGCGATCCGGCCGTGCTCGACGGCCAGCACGCTGTTGGCGACGCCGAGCGACAGGTTGTGGTGGGCGTGGATGCCGATCTGCGTCTCCGGGTCGAGCACCTGCCGGTACGCGTCGACCCGCTGCGCCACGTCGGACATGAGCAGCCGCCCGCCGGAGTCGGTGACGTAGACGCAGTGCGCCCCGTACGACTCCATGAGCTTGGCCTGGGCGGCCAGCCCGGCCGGGTCGTTCATGTGCGACATCATGAGGAACCCGGAGACGTCCATGCCGTTCTCGCGGGCCCAGGAGATGTGCTGGGCGGAGATGTCCGCCTCGGTGCAGTGGGTGGCGATCCGGACGCTGGTCACGCCGAGCGCCCGGGCGGCCTTGAGGTCGGCGATGGTGCCGATGCCGGGCAGCAGCAGGGTGGTGAGCCGCGCGCCGGTCAGCACCTCGGCGGCGGCGGCGATCCAGTCGGCGTCGCCGGCCGCCCCGTGGCCGTAGTTGACGCTGGAGCCGGCCAGGCCGTCGCCGTGCGCCACCTCGATGGCGGCCACCCCGGCCGCGTCGAGCGCGGCGGCGATCGTCCGCACCTGGTCCACCGTGTACCGGTGCGCGATGGCGTGCATGCCGTCGCGCAGGGTCACGTCCTGGATGTAGAGGTCGGTCATGCGATCCCCCCGTTGTTCGCGACTGCGGGGCTCCGCTCCGCTGCACTCCTCGCGCTCACCCCGACCCCCGTCGCGCGCAGGGCCACCAGTCGCTCCGCGGTGCGCAGCGCGGCCGAGGTCATGATGTCCAGGTTCCCGGCGTACGCGGGCAGGTAGTGCCCGGCGCCGGAGACCTCCAGGAAGACCGAGACCTGGAGCCCGGTGAAGTGCCGGCCCAGCACGGGCGCGCACGTGTCCACCCGGTCGAACTGCACGTCCTGCTTGAGCCGGTAACCCGGGACGTACTCCTGCACGGACTTCACCATGTCGGCCACCGAGGCGGCGATCGCGCCGCGGTCGGCGTCGGCGTCGGGGCACAGGCAGTAGACGGTGTCCCGCATGAGCAGCGGCGGGTCGGCCGGGTTCAGCACGATGATGGCCTTGCCGCGCTCGGCGCCGCCCACCACCTCGATGGCCCGGGCCGTGGTCTCGGTGAACTCGTCGATGTTGGCCCGGGTGCCCGGCCCGGCCGACTTCGAGGCGATCGATGCGACGATCTCCCCGTACACGACCGGGGTGACCCGGCCGACCGCGTGCACGATCGGCACGGTGGCCTGCCCGCCGCAGGTCACCATGTTCACGTTGGTCTCGCGCAGGTGCTCGTCGAGATTGACCGGCGGCACCACGTACGGGCCGATGGCGGCGGGCGTCAGATCGACCACGGTCCGGCCGTGCGCCCGCAGCACCGCATCGTGGTGCCGGTGCGCGCCCGCCGAGGTGGCGTCGAACACGAGCTCGACGTCGGCGAACTCCGGCATGGCGACCAGGCCGTCCACGCCCTCGGCGGTGGTCGCCACACCGAGCCGGCGGGCCCGGGCGAGGCCGTCGGACTCGGGGTCGATGCCGGCCATGGCCACCATCCGCAGGCTGTCACTGAGCCGCAAAACCTTGATCATGAGGTCGGTGCCGATGTTGCCCGACCCGAGCACCGCCACGCCGACGGTCATGAGGCCTCCTTGGAGAAACAGGTCCGCACCGAGCCGAGCCCGGAGATCCGCGCCTCGTACGCCGCCCCCGGCGTCACGGGCACCATCGGGCCGAGCGCCCCGGAGAGCACCACGTCCCCGGCCTTCAGCGGGTCGCCGGCGCGGGCCATGGTGCCGGCCAGCCATTCGAGCGCGTGCAGCGGGTTGCCGAGGCAGGCCGCCCCGGCGCCCACTGAGACCGGCTCGCCGGCGTGCTCCAGCACCATCCCGCACAGCCGCAGGTCCACGTCGGCCAGCCGGCGCGGCGCGGTGCCGAGCACGAACAACCCGCTGGAGGCGTTGTCCGCCACGGTGTCCACGATGGAGATGTCCCAGCCGGCGATCCGCGAGTCGACGATCTCGATGGCCGGCAGCACGTGGTCGACGGCCCGGATCAGGTCGACGGTGGTGACCCGCTCGTCGGGCAGGTCCGCGCCCAGCACGAAGGCGATCTCCGCCTCCACCCGGGGCTGGAGCAGCCGGCTCATGGGCACCTCGACGCCGTCGCCGACCGCCATGTCGTCGAAGAGCACCCCGAAGTCGGGCTGGAAGACGCCGAAGTTCTCCTGCACGGCCCGGGAGGTGAGACCGATCTTCGCGCCGACCCGGCGGTGGCCCTTGCCGAGCCGCTGCCGGGTGTAGACCTGCTGCACCTGGTAGGCGGCCGCGATGTCGCCCTCCGGCAGCAGCCGGCCGCGCAGCGGCGGGCACGGCTTCTCCTCCTGCCGGGCCACGGCCAGTTCCCGGTTGGCGGCTTCGATGTCCACGGTCATCCCGGCTCCTCGCGTTCGCTTGCGGCGCGAGCCATTCTGCCCCGAGTGCGCACTCATGAGAGGTCCACGCAGACGTTGGTGAGTTCGGAGTAGAAGTCGAGCGAGTGCACCCCGCCCTCCCGGCCGATGCCGGACGCCTTCACCCCGCCGAACGGCGTGCGCAGGTCGCGCAGGAACCAGGTGTTCACCCAGACGATGCCGGCGTCCAGCCGGGACCCGGCCCGGTGCGCCCGGCCCACGTCCCGGGTCCAGACCGTCGCCGCCAGGCCGTAGTCGGTGCCGTTGGCCAGGGCGTACGCCTCGTCCTCGTCGTCGAACGGCGCCACGTGCACCACCGGGCCGAAGATCTCCTCGCGGTTGGTGCGGGCGTCCGGGCCCAGCCCGGTGAGCACGGTCGGCTGCACGTACGCGCCGCCGTCGCGGGCGTCGCCGAAGCGCGGCGTCCCGCCCCCGGCGCGTACCTCGGCGCCCTCGGTGCGGGCCACGTCGTAGTGGCCGAGCACCTTGTCCCGGTGGGTGTGCGAGATCAGCGGCATGTTCGCGGTGGCCTCGTCGGCCGGCCAGCCGTACGCCAGCTCGTCGGCGCGCTTGGCCAGCCGGGCCGTGAACTCCTCGAAGACCGGCCGCTGCACGTAGATCCGCTCGGTGCAGAGGCAGACCTGGCCGCCGTTGGTGAAGCTGGACCGGACCGAGCCGGCGACCGCCGCGTCCAGGTCGGCGTCGGCGAAGACCAGGCCGGCGTTCTTGCCGCCCAGTTCGAAGCTGACCGCCTTCACTCCGTCGGCGGCGGCCCGCATGATGGCGCTGCCGGTGGCCGACTCCCCGGTGAAGGTGATCGCGTCGACACCCGGGTGCCGGGTGAGGTGCTCGCCGGCCGAGCCGGGGCCGAAGCCGTGCACCAGGTTGAACACGCCCTCGGGCACGCCCGCCGCGGCCATCACCTCGGCGAGCAGGGTCGCCGAGGCGGGGGTCTCCTCGCTGGGCTTCACCACCACGGCGTTGCCGCAGGCCAGGGCCGGGGCGACCTTCCAGGTGAGCAGCAGCAGCGGCAGGTTCCAGGGCACGATGATCGCGACCACGCCGACCGGCTTACGGACCGCGTAGTTCAGGGCCCGGCCGCCGGTCGGGGTGACCGTGGTGAACGACTCGGTCGGCGCGGTCGCCACGATCTCGGCGAACGCCCGGAAGTTGGCCGCCCCGCGCGGGATGTCCAGCGTGCGGGCCTGCGAGATGGCCTTGCCGGTGTCGGCCACCTCGGCGGCGACCAGGTCGTCGAAGCGGCGCTCCAGCTCGTCGGCGACCCGGCGGAGCACCTCGGCGCGCTCCCGCTCCCCCATCCGGCCCCACGGGCCGCGCAGCGCCGCCCGGGCCGCGGTGACCGCGTCGTCCACGACGGACTCGCCGGCCTCGACCACCTCGAAGACCGGCTCGCCGGTGACGGGGCTGCGCTTGACGAACCGCGGCCCGGCGTCGGTGAAGGAACCACCCACGAAGTTGCGCAGCAGGCCGGGGCCGTCCGGCGCGTGCCCGGCCATCAGCCGGGGATCCCAGAGCGTCATCCTCGCCTCCCTCGGCCGAGCGCCACCGCTGCCCCGGCCAGCGCCGCCACCGCCCCGGCGGCCACCGCCCCCACCACCCGGTACTGGCGGCGCACCCGGCGGCGCACCTCGGCGTACGGGGTGGTGGAGAAGGAGACCAGCTCGTACTGCGAGACGTAGCGGCCGGGCAGGGCCCGCTCCAGCGCGTGCTCGATCTTCTTGCGGGTCTGGAACACCGGGGAGGCGACCTTGTCCCGCATCTCCACGAAGTTGGTCAGCGCCATCCGGGCGATCGCCTCGGCGTTGGCCTGCCGGCGGTGCTGGAACAGCGGCAGCGCCGAGGCCCACTGGTCGCCGCACTCGTCCAGGCAGCGGTCCAGCTCGACCACGTCCTCGAACGCGCAGTTCGCGCCCTGGCCGTAGAACGGCACGATGGCGTGCGCCGCGTCGCCGAGCAGGCCCACCCGGCCGTCCAGCTGCCACGGGGTGCAGCGGACCGTGCCGAGCACCCCGACCGGGTTGTGCTGGTAGTCGTCGACCAGGTTCGGGGCGAGCGGCACCAGGTCCGGGTAGTGGGTGGCGAAGTACCGCTCGATGGCCGCCGGGCTGCCCAGCGACGCGAAGCTCTGCGTGCCGTGGGTCGGCCAGAACAGCGTGCAGGTGAACGAGCGGTCCGGGTTGGGCAGCGCGATCATCATGGAGGTGCCGCGCGGCCAGATGTGCAGCGCGCCCGGGTCCAGGGCGAACTCGCCGCCGATCGGCGGGATGGTGAGTTCCTTGTAGCCGTAGTCGAGGAAGTCCAGACTCTCGGTCAGCGCCCCGTACGCGAGCAGCTGCCCGCGCACGGCGGAGCCGGCGCCGTCGGCGCCCAGCACCACCGACGCGGTCTCGGTGACCTTGCCCTGCGGGGTCTCGAAGGTCATCTCGCCGGTGGCCGGGTCGAGCCCGACGAGCCGGTGGTCGAAGGCGATCCGCACGCCCGGCAGCGCGGTGGCGGCGTCGAGCAGCGCATTGTTCAGCGCGCCCCGGCTGATCGAGTTGATCGCCCGGTCGCCGGCGACGCTGTACGACTGGAACTGCGGCTCCCCCTCCACCGGGTGGATCATCCGGCCGCGCATCGGCAGCGCGTCGGTCATCACCTGGCGGTCCAGCCCGATCCGGCGCAGCGCGTCCAGGCCGCGCTCGGAGAGCGCCAGGTTGATCGAGCGGCCCCGCTCGACCTTCCCGGTGCGCGGGTCCGGCCGCCGCTCGTAGAGCGCGACCGGGTAGCCGCGCCGGGCCAGGAAGCAGGCCAGCAGGCAGCCGGCCAGCCCCGCGCCGACGACGGCGATCTCCTCGCGGTCCGTGCTCATGAGGTGGCCTCCACCGTCGCGGCCAGCGCGTCGGCGACCCGCCAGCAGTCGTGGTACGTCGAGTAGAGCGGCACCGGCGCGAACCGCACGATGTCCGGCTCCCGGGCGTCGGCGATCACGCCGTGCTCGTGCCGCAGCCGCTTGGTCAGCTCGTTGGCGCTGCCCGCGCCGATCCGCACGGAGAGCTGGCAGCCCCGGCGGGCCGGGTCGCGCGGGGTGACCACGGTCAGCGGCCGGTCGGCGGTCACCTCGTCGAGCAGGCCCTCCAGGTAGCCGGTGAGCCGGAGGCTGCGCTCGCGCAGCGCGGGCATGCCGACCGAGTCGAACAGTTCCAGCGAGGTGCGCACCGGGCCCATGGCGAAGATCGGCGGGTTGGAGATCTGCCACGCCTCGACGGTGGCCGGCGGCCGGGACACCGGGGTCATCTCGAACCGGGTGGCCGCCTCGGTGCTCCACCAGCCCTCGAAGCGCGGGAGTTCCGGGTCGCCCAGGTGGCGCTCGTGGACGAAGACACCGCCCAGCGCCCCGGGCCCGGAGTTCAGGTACTTGTAGGAGCACCAGGCGGCGAAGTCGACGTCCCAGTCGTGCAGGGCGAGGGGCACGTTGCCCGCCGCGTGCGCCAGGTCCCACCCGACGACGGCGCCGGCGGCCCGACCGGCGGCGGTGATCGCCGGAATGTCCATGAGCTCGCCGGTCAGGTAGTTGACGCCACCGAGCAGCAGCAGCGCCACGGTGTGCCCCTCGGTGGCCAGGAAGTCGAGCACGTCCTGGGTCCGCAGGGTGTCCTCGCCGGGGCGCGGCGCGAGGCGGACGACGGCGGTGTCCGGGTCCAGGCCGTGGAAGCGCGCCTGGCTGCGCACCGCGTAGCTGTCGGAGGGGAAGGCGCTGTCCTCGATGACGATCCGGGTCCGCTTCCCCGCCGGCCGGTAGAAGCTCACCATGAGCAGGTGCAGGTTGACCGTGAGGGAGTTCATCACCACGGTCTCCGCGGGGCGGGCGCCGACCAGTCGCGCGGCCGGCGCGGTCAGCAGTTCGTGGTACGGCAGCCAGGGCCGCTCCGCCTCCAGGTGCCCCTCCACGCCCAGCCGCCGCCAGGCGTCCAGGTCGGCGAGGAGTTCGTCACGGGTGGCGCGGGGTTGCAGGCCCAGCGAGTTGCCGGCCAGGTACGCCACCTCGGGATAGCGCCCACCCTCGGCCGGCGGAACGAGGAACAGGTGCCGGTGGCCGGGGTCGGCGGCGTCGCGGGCGCGGGCGTCTTCTTCGGGGGTGTGCATGCTGCTCTCTCCGGTCACATCGCGGTACGGGCGGACCACAGCTCCGGGAATACCACCCGGGCCATGCTCCGCTGCAACCAGGCCAGCCCGGCGGAGCCGCCGCTGCCGACCTTGGCGCCCATCGAGCGCTGCACCGCCTTGATGTGGTGCCAGCGCCAGTCGCTGAACCCCTCGGCCACCTCGCTCAGCGCGTCGCCGAGCAGGCGCAGGTGGTTGTCGGGGCCGCCGTCGGCGTAGATGCGCACCCAGGCCGCCTCGACGGCGGGGTGCGACTCGTGCTCGGTCGCCACGTCCCGCTCCAGCAGGTCGTCCGGCAGCTCGAAGCCGCGCCGGGCGAGCAGCGCGACCACGTCGTCCCACAGGCTCGGCGTGGCCAGCGCGGCGGTCAGCTCGGCGTGCACCTCGGTCTGCCGGCGGAACGGGCGGATCAGCGCCGGGTCGCGCAGGCCGAGCACGAACTCCAGCTGCCGGTACATGGCCGACTGGAAGCCGGACCCCTCGCCGAGCCGGTCGCGGAACCGGTTGAAGTCGGCCGGCGTCATCCAGCGCAGCCCCTGCCAGGCGGCGTTGAGGCCCTCCAGGTGCAGGGCGGCGCGGCGCAGCGGGGGCAGCGCGTCCCAGACCCGGTTGGCCCGCAGCTCGCGCTGGGCGTGGCGCAGCTCGTGGCAGGTCAGCTTGAAGTACAGCTCCATGATCTGGCTGACCATGAGGAAGGACATCTCGCCCGGGTCGTCGCTGAGCGGCTGCTGGAGCTGGTGCAGCGTGCTGGCGTGGACGTACGCGTCGTAGGGCACCCGCTCGGCGAACTCCAGGGTCGGTTTGCCACCGTTGCGCGCCGCCCTGGCCGCCCGCTGCTGCGGGGTGGCCGGCCGCACCGCCGTCGTCTGTTCCACCGTCATCTCCCTCCGTACGCCGGGGTAGACGACATGATGCCGCTGGTTGATCCGCAGATGGAATGCCTGTTCAACGGCGGTACGGTGGTCTCACCTGTCACGCCGAAGGCGTGTCCGGCCCTCGACTTCACGGAAGAAAGGTCACCGCGTGGACGACATGGACTGGGCGCTGCTGCGCGAACTCCAGGCGGACGCCCGGCTCTCCTACAGCGAGCTGTCCCGCCGGGTGCACCTGTCCCCGCCCGCGGTGGCCGAGCGGGTCCGCCGGCTGGAGGAGTCCGGGGTGATCACCGGCTACCACGCGCACGTGGACCTCACCCGCGCCGGCCGCACCGTGCTCGCCCTGATCCGGATGTCCTGCTACGGGTCCCGCTGCATCCTCAACGACCCCGAGGTGGCGGACTGGCCGGAGATCATGGAGATCCACCGGATCACCGGCGACGCGTGCAGCATGCTGAAGGTGGCCGCCGGCACGATGGGCGAGTTCGAGGGGGTCATCGACCGCCTCGCCCCCTACGGCCAGCCGTCCAGCACCATGGTGCTCTCCACCCCGCTCGACTGGCACCCGGTCACCCCGCTCCCGCCGCCCGGAACCTCCCCGGCCGGCCGGCGCCGCTGACCGCCCCCCGGGTTTGCCCCCACGTCAGGGGGAATGCAGCCCGCGCTGCCCGTCAGCAGGATTCCGGTGCGCCGCACCGGAAGGGGGGAATCATGCGAGGGCTTCTGTCACACCGCGCGCTCCGGGCCGTTCTGGGGCTGCTCGGCCTCGTCGCGGCGTTCGTCCTGACCATCGCCTCGCCGGCCCGCGCCGGGGAGAACGTCTTCGTCGAGGTCACGCCGAACAGCGTCCAGGCCGGCTCCCGGGTGAGCATCCGGGCGAGTTGCGACAACAACAACGACCGGCAGGCACAGGTGACGTCGGACGCCTTCGGCCGGGTGATGCTCCGGCCGGACAACGGCTTCCTCACCGGGGCGGTCACGGTGCCCGGGAACAAGGCGCCCGGCGACTACCCGGTGAACCTGGACTGCTCCAACGGGCGGACCGCCTCCACCATGCTCACCGTGCTGAACATGGCCCAGCCGAGCAAGGGCCCGGCGACCGGCGGTGGTGGCACGGCGGGCGGCCGGGGGCCCGGCTCGCTGCTGCTGGTCGGCGGCCTGGTGGCGGTGGCCGTGGTGGCCGGCGTCGGCGCCCGGCGCAAGACCGGTAGCCGCTTCTGACGAGGTGCGGCCATGGCCCGCTCACCGCGCCGCCGGACCGAGGACACCGGCCGCCGGGCGCGCCGGGGCCGGCACCGGGCCGGGTCCCGGGTCGGAACCGGCCTGCGGCTGGTGTCCCGCGCCTCGCGCCGGTTCGCCCGCGCCGCCGGGCACGCCTTCTCGGCGAGCGTCACCACCGCCGACCCGCACGCCCGCCCGCTGCCACCGGCCCGGCCGGCCGCGGCCGCCGGGCGCTGGCGGTACGCCGTCCAGCGCGGCCCCGGCGTCCCGGTGCTGGTGGTCGCGGCCGTGATGGCGCTGATCGTCGCCATGCTCGGGGTGGAACGGCTGACCGGCATCAGCGTGCTGCCCGCGCAGCTCACCGCCGGGCTGCGCCCGCCGCCGAAGAAGTTCCCGGTGCTGTCCGGCAGCCCGCCGACCGACCTCACGATCAACAAGATCGACCTGCGGGCGCCGGTGCACCGGGTCGGCATCGCACCGGACGGCAGCATCGCGGTGCCGGACGTCGGGCGGGCCGGCGAGGTCGGCTGGTACGACCAGGGGCCCACCCCCGGCCAGTACGGCCCGGCCGTCATCGTCGGGCACGTCGACACCACCACCGGGCCGGCCGTCTTCCACGACCTCAAGGACCTCGACGACGGCGACCGGATCGAGGTGACCCGGCAGGACCGGTCGGTGGCCGTCTTCGAGGTGACGTCGATCGAGCGGTACGGCAAGGAACGGCTGCCGGTCGGCGAGGTCTACGGCGACTTCAGCCGGCCCAACCTCCGGCTGATCACCTGTGGCGGGCGCTGGGTGGGCGGCGAGACCGGGTACGCGGACAACCTCGTCGTCTACGCCTCGCTCGTGAAGGCCCGGTGACCGCCGCTCAGGCCGCCTCGGGCTCCGGCTCGCGCAGGTCGAGCCAGTCGGCCCAGCGCGGGTCGGGCGCCCGGTGGCCGAGGACCCGCCAGGCCGTGCCCTTCGGGGCCGCCGGCAGGTTGTGCAGCCGCCACCCCAGCTCGGCCGGCGTCTTGTCGCCCTTCGTGTGGTTGCAGCGGGCGCAGGCGGCGACCACGTTCTCCCAGGCGTGCCGGCCGCCGCGGCTGCGCGGGAAGACGTGGTCGATGGTCTCTGCCGGGCCGCGGCAGTAGGCGCAGCGCCAGCCGTCCCGGGCGAAGATCGCCCGGCGGGAGAGCCCGACGTGGGTGCGGTAGGGAACCCGGACGTAGCGGGTCAGCCGGACCACCGAGGGAACCGGGAGCGCGTTGCGCGCGCTGTGCAGGATGCCGTCGCCGTCGGCCACGCAGACGGCCTTGGCGGAGAGGACGAGGATCGCGGCGCGACGCACCGACACGACACACAGGGGCTCGTAGGTGGCGTTGAGAACGAGTGCACCGGAGCCCACCGCGGGTCGTATGTCAGGCATCGTGCTCACCCTCCCGGTCCAGCCGCTCCTGCCGCCGCCGCGCCGGGACCGCCCCGCGGGCAGCGGGGAACGACACCGACGCCGGCCGGATCACCGACGTCCGTTGCGCCAATAGTCCCTGATCGCGCCTCGGATTGCACGCACTAATCCCTCCTCTGGTATGAGGATCATCCGCTTCGGGACGGATCACCGGCCCGACTTGGGCGAACTCTGCCGTCGCCTGACACTGTTTGACAGCCCTTGCCGACCTCAGTTGTGCCGGATCTGTGCCCGATGACCTCCATCGCCTACCCCTCGGGCTATGGCAGGAAGCCCGTCACTTGAAGACGCCGATGATCCCGGTGACCGTACCGACGACACCGCTGACGGTCGCCAGCTTCGCCGACGCTCCCGTCCAGATGCCCCTGGTCTTGTCGCGCCAGCCGAGGGTCCACCAGTCGCGCCCGAACTTCTGCCACTTGTGTTGCCGGAGGTGACAGCCCAAGACAAGACCGGTCGAGTTGTTGCGGCAGAACTCGACCACCCCACCGCGCTTCCGGTTGATCGCGCCGCAGTAGACGGGCGCCTGGAAGAGGACAAAGATGATCAAGAGGCCGACGAGAACGCCGTAGATCCCAGGGCCGACGGCGTTGTTGCCGAGAGACAGCAGGAGCACAGCCAGGACGCCGTAGCCCCAGTACCGCCAGAGGCTCGGCTTGCCGCGAGATGCCATGAGTGCGAAGAGTACCGACGTGAACGCGCGACGTGAAGATCCATCACGCGGCAACCAGGTCGGCTCCGGCCGGGACTGGAACTAGATGAAGTGCAGCCCATGTCTCGGCTCAACTCAAAGCACCATATGGGGTATCGTGCCAAGAATTGACCCCAGGAAGGACCCCTCGCGGCCAGTTAGGTTAGGCGCAAAGTGGCGATCGATATCTTATCCGGTAGTTACTTCAACCTGACAACCTTGGTCCTCGCGGGCATAGGCATCGTTATCGCATTCTTTGGCGCCAAATATGCGCGAGCAGCCCTCGCCCCGCCGCGCAGAGAGGTTCGAGTTCGCTGGGTTTCGCCCAGCCCCTTAATCGGGAAGAGCTCGACTGACCAGATCTCCTTCCTCTTCGAGGTCAACAATCATGTCTTGGAAGGGCCGCATCTTACCCATGTCGAGATATCGGTTGGCGGAAGGCATGACATCAAGTCAACCGACTTTGATCAGGGTAAGCCCTTCGAGCTAGACTTCGGAAAGACTGCCGCCCTCGCGTCACTCCAATCAGCCACCCCCGAGCTGGTGTCCGCGGAGCGCACGAAGGTGGTACTGCGGCCCGGCTTGCTGAAACGAGATTCGGTAATCCGTTTCGATGTAGTCACTGAGGGGCGGCCGGAACACATTCAACATGCGGACTCGTTGATTGACACTAAAGTTATCCTGTCGGAAGAGCCGACCGCAGCCGAGTATTGGCGGCGAGAGTTCCGTAGGTCGCTGGTCACGAACGGGGTTTGGGCAGTCCTGAGCTTTCTGCTGGTCGCTCAGTCATTCTGGATGCTGCACGACTACCGCGAATCAACTAATAGGTTGCTCCGTCTAAGCCGTGAAGTGATGGATCTCTGCTTTCCTTGATCATCGTTGGACCCGTAACTCCGACGCTTTCCCGCTTGCACCTAGCCATCCCGTCGGCCTTCGTCCGCACCTTGGTGGAGCGGGTGGGGCCTGCCCGGTCAAGGTGGAGCACCCCACTGTCTGACCGACCTTGACCGGGCAGGCCCCACCTGCTCGGCTTTGCCCGGACGGAGGTCGTCGGGATGGCGCCCACCATCCCAGAGCGCCCGAGCGCCCCGCCGGCGGCACCGGTTGATCGCGTGATCCGCTTTCGTAGGAGACAATGCCTCATGACCTGGGAATGGCTCGCCCCCACCACAACCGCCGTCGTGGGCCTGGCTGGTATCGCTGGCACGGTGGCCGCTGCCAGCTTGGCTAGACGGACGCAGATCGAGACGGCCCGCATGGCCTCGGTGAATGAGCTACTTCAAGAGAAGCGCGTCCTATACGCAAAGTACTTGCGTGCCGCGGAGGACTTCCGGGATGCCTCGGTTGAGCTACGGCGCCTCAACGAGGCCAAGGCTGCGATGATGGCACGCCTTGGCGACCATTTAGACCTGGGCGACGAACCTATACCTCAAGAGCTCAAAGTCGAGATATCAGCGCTAGCCGCCCGGGCCCAGGAGATGCAGAAGGACCTGCATGCTTCGGAGAAGAACCTTCGGCGCCTACGCGCCGAGCTCTCGGTCATCGGCGGCACCGCGCTGTCCATCATTGCCGTAACACTTGAGACCAAGCTCGCCGCTGCCGCGCTCGGCACAGCAGAAGACCATGACGAGTTGACCAACGCGATGAGCAACTTAACGGCCGCGATGCATGCTGATGTCGACCCCACCAACGACCGAAGCGAACAATTCATAAAGGCCTTGGCTGGCCTCAACAAGTAGGTAAGTGAGCCCGGATCTGCCACTACGCGTGGCGGCCCGGGGCTTCTTCGTATGTCGCGCCGCCGGCGGGCTATCACCGTCGCGCTGGCGGCCGAAGGCCAGAGGCGCGGCGGCGGGCCTCCGGCCCGGCCCAGGTTCGGCGGCGCGAGCGGCCTGCGAAGCGGGCCGCCTTGATCTCGTACAGAAAGTTCTCACACCTACAGTCAGAACGCTCTTGTCCTCCGTCGACTGATGCGCGACACTCGTTCGCCAACTGATCTGCGACACCTCAGTGCGCTGATCGGGACATGGGCAGCGTGCACCAGATGGCAACGGCTACCGGGAAGTCATGTCACCTTGGCCGCTTTCCATAGGTAGAGGTCCCGCAGCAGGCAGATCTCGGCACCGTGGTGAATGACCTCGCGGTGTACGTGCAGGATGAGCTTCGCCATCGGTGCATCCGCGTACTCCGGCGGATGGCCTTGTGGCCACGCTAATCCGGCCGCGCCGAGATGGCGGACATCGCCGATCCACGCATCGTGCCCCTCGTCGAGCTGCCGCAGTGCTGCCGAGGCGGTGCCTGCAAAGGCAACGGCCCGACGATCAGCAAGCGAGCCATCGAAGTGGGGTGCAGTCGGCGGCCCGAACACATCAATGAGATGGGCCAGCCGCCAAGCGATCGTGGTGACTGGCGCGCGGTCGGGTGGCGGGCTGGCGTAGTCCAAGGTGAATTCGCCTGCGCCGATCGAGATCGGCGCGGAACTTTGGCCGCGCCGGCTGAGGGTCCAGGAGCCCGGAACCGGCTTCCAGAAGTACTCGTCATCGGTCAGCCCGTCTAGCCGTGGTCGAAGCTGATGCTGCCAGTGCCACTCAAGTTGGTCGACCAACTCTGCGTTCCAGTTCACAGCCACCCTGAGACAGTAGGGATGGACAGGCGACCCGATCAACACTTGGGGTGAGCGGCCAGCCTGTCACCCCCTAGTTCGCCGGATCTGTCGCACATCACCTGGCGGAGCCGCGTCGCACATCAGCTGTCGGACCGCACAGTCAGAACGCTCTGTCCGACTCCGGTTGATGCGTTACACGATGGCTTCACTTGATGCGCGACACTCCCCTCCCATGGGGAACCAGCCAGCGAAGGTCGCGTTCGACTTTGAGCAGTAGGCGCGTCGGGTGAACGGAGGGGCCTTGCTTCGCCTGGGCGTTTGCGCCAGCCGCGTCGGCTGTGGAAATCGCTGTCCAGTCGTAGGAGCACACTGATAGAACGTCGGGGTGCACAAAACTCTCACGTTCCCTGATCATCTGCGGCTGATCAACGAACGGTCGGCCGCCTTCCGCGCTGCGGTCGCCGCGGCACCCAGCCTCGACCTGCAGGTGCCGACCCATCCCGAGCGGACGCTGTTCGATCTCGTGCAACACGTGGGCATGGCCCGCCGCAAATCGGCCGCCATCGTCGCCGCGGGGCCTGCGGACGCGCCCCCGGAGAAGTCGGCTTGGGACGACGGGATGGGTGCGCCTCGGGAACGCGAGGCGCTGCTGGCCTGGTGGACCGAGTCCGTCGAGCTACTGACGAGCGTGCTGCGTGAGGCCGGCCCGGATCGCGGTTGTTGGACGTGGTGGGATGACTCGCCGTCACCGCAAACCTCTGGTGCCTGGGCGCGGCGCCAGGTTCCCGAGATCGCGGTGTACACCTACGACGTCCAGCTCACCGGAGGTGCCCCGCAGCCGATACCGGAGGAGATCGCCCTCGACGGTTTCGACGACTGCCAGTTCACCCTCTGCGCGACGACGGTCGCCTGGCCACACGAACCCGCCGTCGTCGACTACCACGCCACCGAGGGCCACTCCTGGCGCCTGCGGCTGTCCCCCGACGGCGCACAGGTCGCCCGCCTCGGCGCTCCCGCTGCCGACAAGGACTCGGACACGGCCGACGCCTCCGCCCTGGGCACGGCCAGCGACCTGGTCCTGTTCTTCTACAGCCGCATACCGTTGGACTCCCTAAAGTTCGAAGGCGACCGTCGCATCTTCGATCAGCTCGCAGCCTGGGACCCGTCCGTGTAACGGCATCAAGTGGATCGGGGTCGTGAACATCCCGCAGCACTGATACCTGCGGGATTGCGGGACGCGGGGCCGGGCGAGGAGGTCGCACCGGCCCCGCGGGCGGTCCGACGAAAATCGCTGCACCGGCCCGATCAGGCGCGACTATGGTGGCGCGATGTCCGCCACCGCGCACGTGCGTGAGCTCACCCTCGACAACCTCACCGACGCCTGGCAGCTCGGCCGGCACGCCTTCGGCTTCGACCCGCAACCGCCACCGCAGGTCACCGTCGCGCTGCCCGGCCTGACCCGCTACGGCGCGTTCGACGCCACCGGCCGGATCCTCGGCAGGGCCGTCGACCTACACCACGAGCAGTGGTGGTCCGGGCGCGCGGTGCCGGCCGCCGACGTCGCCAGCGTCGCCGTCGCTCCCGAGGCCCGCGGCCGGGGCGTGGCCCGCGCCCTGCTCACCGGTCTGCTGCGCGGCGCCCACGACCGGGGCGCCGCCGTCAGCGCCCTGTTTCCGACCGTCATCGCCCCCTACCGCGCCTGCGGCTGGGATGTCGCCGGGGTGATGCGCACCGTCGACCTGCCCACCGTGGCGCTGCCCCGGCACCGCCCGGCCGCGCACCTGACCGTCCGCGGCGGTACGCCCGCCGACCTGCCCGCCGTCGCCGCCCTCTACGAACGACTCGCCCGGGACCGGCGCGGGCTGCTCACCCGACGCGGCGCCCTGTTCGACGCGCACACCACCGCCGACACCCTGCCCTTCGACGGCCTCACCCTGGTCGAGGAGGACGGTCGCCTCGTCGGCTACGCCGCCTGGGACCGTGGTCGCGGCTACGGCGACGACGCCGTGCTCACCGTCGAGGACGTCTTCGCCACCACCGCCGACGCCGCCCGGGAACTCGTGGGCGTCCTGGCGAGCTGGCACAGCGTCGCCCCGAAGGTGCGGCTCTGCCTGCTCGACGGTGACGCCGTCAGCGCCCAGCTGCCGCTGGAAGCCGCCCGGGAACACGAGTCGCAGCCGTGGATGCACCGACCGGTGGACGTCACCCGCGCCGTCGCCGCTCGCGGCTGGCCCGCCCACGTACGCGGCACCGTCGAGTTCCACCTCACCGATCCGCTCGCCGACTGGAACACCGGCACCTGGCGGCTGGCGGTCGCCGACGGGTCGGCCGAGCTGACCCGGATCAGCGGCGACGCCGACCTGCATCTGACCGTCCGCGGCTTCGCCCTGCTCTACAGCGGCGCCAGCACCGCCGCGTCCGTCGCCGACGCCGGTCTGCTGCACGCCGTCGGCGCCGACCCGCGGGCGCTGGACCTGCTCGCCGCCGGGGGAGCGGCGCAGCTGCTCGACTACTTCTGACCCGCACCGGCGCCGCGCCCGCCGTCGCCCCGCGCCCGGCGTCGGGCAGCTTGCGCAAGTCCTGCGGGGGATGTCACGGGCACCGAGGTGGGTGCCGACTGAGGACCAGGTGCTCACGCTCGTGGAGGTCGTGCCCCGCCGGTTCCGCGCCGCCATCTGGCTCGGGGCCGGTGAGGGTTTGCGAATCGGTGAGGCGTTGGGCATGGAGGACGACCCTCGGTGTTTCGACGTTGCTCGGGAAGAGCTGCATGTCGTCGAGCAGTTGCGGCACTCCGCAGAGCACTTCGGCGGCTTCTACCTCGCCCCGCCGAAGAGCGGATCGGCGGGAACGGTCGATCTGGATGCCGTTGTGGCTGAGGAAGTGGCAGCGCACATCAAAGAGGTCGGCCCCGTTGAATTCGAGCTCCCCGACATCACCAGGGAAGGACGGGCAACTCGTACCGCGGCTCTCCTGTTCACCACCAAGCGAGGAAAGCTGATAACCGACCGATATTGGTCTGAGCTGTGGGAGGGCTGGCGGTCCGCTGCGGGCTGGCCGAAGGAAGGCACTTTCCACTCGCTGCGCCACTTCTTCGCCACGACCCTGATGAGCAACGGCGTTGAGCCCCAGGAGGTGCAGCACGCCCTGAGACACGCCAGCCTGCGGATCACGCTGGAAACCTACGTGCACTGGCTACCCAAGAAGGACCGGCAGCGTGGCCTGTTGGGGCGGATCCTCCGGCCCGTCGCGGCTGTACAGCCGGTCACACCTCCCGGCCAAAATCACTGCTAGGTTGTGCCCTGGTTGTGCCGGATGATCTTTCCCGAGCGTTTTAGCAGGTCATGGCCCCTCTGCCCCCCGTTTTCAGGGATTGCACGCACTAATCCCTCCTCTGGTATGAGGATCATCCGCTTCGGGACGGATCACCGGCCCGACCCGGCGAACTCTGCCGTCGCCGGACACTGTTCGACAGCCCTTGTCGGCCTCGGTCGTGCCGGATCTGCGCCCGATGATCTTCACTCGCCACCACCGTCGCCAGGGTGGGAAGCCCGTGGGGGCCTGGCGTCAGATTCAGGAAGTACTCTTCGGCTGTGAACGCTGCCGGAGATATCGCTCGCGGCCGGTCCGAGCCGCTGCGGGTGCTGCTGGTCGAGGACGATCCCGCCGATGTCGCCCTCATCGAGGAAGCCCTCGATGCTCATGCCCTGCCCACCACGTTGCGCCACGTGCCCGACGGAGTGGAGGCGATGGCGTTCCTGCGTCATCAGGGCCAGTACGCTGACGCCCCGCGTCCGGAGCTGATCCTGCTCGACCTGAACATGCCCCGCATGAACGGCCGCGAGGTCCTGGCCGCGGTCAAGGCCGACCCGTGGCTGCAGTCGATCCCCGTCGTGGTCTTCACCACCAGCTCGATCGACGCCGACGTGCTGGCCAGCTACACCGCGCACGCCAACGCCTACATCAGCAAGCCCATCGACATGGACGACTTCGAACGCGTCGTCGGGCAGATCCACCGCTTCTACGGCCGCACCGCAACCCTGCCGCCCAGCCCTCGCGCCGACTGAACGAGCAGGTGCCGGCGGTTCGGTGGACGCCCCCCGGATCTTGTCGCAAGGGCCGCCCAAACGAGGCGGCGCAAGATCATCCGCGCCTGGCCTTCGCGACAGGGTCTCACGCACTAATCCGGGCTACCCTCGGGAAGCTTCGCCCGCCCGTGCCAAGATGACCGGTTCCGTCCCAGATGATTAGTTCGCCGCCCCGTGGGCGGGAGCCGGGCGGGTCGCCAGCGGGCGTCCAGCGGCATTGCGGTACGAAAGCAGGGTGAGCCCCGCCAACCTGCTACTCCACGCGCTGTCCGCCGTCGACCCCAGCCCGTCGCCGTCCCCGTCCGCCGACTGCCGCTCCGACACCTGGTGCAAGAACGTCTGGGACATCACGGGCTCGGCCTGGTTCGCCGAGGGCAGCTACTGGATCGTCCTGAAGCCGCTGCGGATCGCACTGATCCTGCTGCTCGCCGTGGCCGCCCGCTGGGCGCTGCACCGCACCATCAACCGGCTGGTCCGGACGACCACCGAGGGCGCGGTGCCCACCATGCTCCGCCCGCTGCGCGAGCGGATCCCCAGCGCCACGCTCGACCCGGAGCAGTTCGTGCCGGAGCGGCGGCGGCAGCGCGCCGAGGCGATCGGCTCGGTGCTGCGCAGCATGGTCACGGCGTTCATCTTCGGCATCGCCCTGCTCATGGTGCTGAAGGAGTTCAGCTTCGACCTGGCCCCGCTGCTGGCCAGCGCCGGCATCGCCGGCGTGGCCCTCGGCTTCGGCGCACAGAGCCTGGTCAAGGACCTGATCGCCGGCCTGTTCATGCTGATCGAGGACCAGTACGGTGTCGGCGACACCGTGGACCTGGGCGAGGCGACCGGCGTGGTGGAGGCCGTGGGCCTGCGGGTCACCACGGTCCGCGACGGCCGGGGCGTGCTCTGGTACATCCGCAACGGCGAGATCGTCCGGGTGGGCAACAAGAGCCAGGGCTGGGCCCTCGTCGTGGTCGACCTGCCCATCGGCTTCGCCGGCACCGAGGAGGCCACCGCGGTGCTGCGTACGGCCGCCGCCTCGGTCGCCCTCGACCCGGAGCTGGCGCCGCAGATCGTCGAGGAGCCGGAGGTGCTCGGCGTCGAGCAGATGACGGTCGACGGCGCGGTGATCCGTACCGTCGTGAAGACCACCGCCGACGGGCAGTTCGCGGTCGGTCGCGAGCTGCGCCGCCGGCTCGCCGAGGCGCTGGAGAACTCGGGCATCACGGCGCGGATCGCGGCGGCGCGGCTCTATTCCGGGCTGCCGACCCGCACCCCGGCCGGGGGCGAGACGGGGACCGGCGGGGCCACCTGACATGGGCCGCCGGCCGGCTGGCCGGGCCCGCCGATTTTCGGGGGTCGCGCACCGCGCGGCCCCTCGGGTATCGTCCGTTCGTTCAGTCGGAGATGCGACGATCAATCCGTTCACCCTAGCCAGTTGTCAGACGATCGGGCAGAATCCGGTGAACACGCTCCCCTAGGGAGCGTGCTCGTGTCCTCGCTGATCCGTAGATCTGACGACGGTTTCCAGGTCAGGCCATCACGAGTGGCGATCTGGAGACGATGGAGGCGACGGTGTCCGACGAGCGACCCGCCCAGGAGGGCCCGGCCACCTTCCGCGAACTGTTCAACCTCGTGGAATACCGCGTCCTCTTCACGGCAAGCGCTCTGTCCTGGATCGGTGACTACGTGGCGAAGGCCGCGGTCACGGTCCTGGTCTACCGGCAGACCGACTCGGTGGCGCTCTCCGCCGCCGCCTTCGCGGCCAGCTACCTGCCCTGGCTCGTCGGCGGCCCGCTGCTCTCCGCGCTCGCCGAGCGCTACCGGTACCGGCAGGTCATGGTGGCCTGCGACCTGGTCCGGATGGTGCTGATGGTGCTGGTCGCCCTGCCCGGGATGCCACCCTGGGCGGTCCTGGCCCTGATCTTCGCCGCGACCCTGGCCAACCCGCCGAGCCAGGCCGCCCGGTCGGCGCTGATGCCGCAGATCCTCGCCGGCGACCGGCTGGTGGTCGGCCTCTCGGTCTCGGCGAGCACCGGCCAGGCCGCCCAGGTCCTCGGTTACCTGCTCGGCGCCGCGGTGGCCGCGGTCAGCCCGGCCGCCGCGCTGCTGATCAACGCGGCCACCTTCGGCGTCTCCGCGGCGCTGGTCCGCTTCGGCCTGCGCGACCGGCCGCCGGCCATGACCGAGGCGCACCGCAGCCACCTGCTGAGGGAGACGGCCGAGGGGTTCGCGCTCGTCTTCGGCCGGCCGGTGCTGCGCGCCATCGCCGTGCTGGTGTTCAGCGCGATGCTCTTCTCGATCGTGCCCGAAGGGCTCGCCGCGGCCTGGGCCGCCGAGCGGGCCGGGGACGGGATGGACACCGGCACGGCCCAGGCGGTCATCATGGCCGCCAACCCGGTCGGCTACGTCCTGGGCGGGCTCGTCGTCGGGCGGCTCGTCGCGCCGGCCCGCCGGGTGGCCCTGATGCGGCCGCTGGCGGTGATCGCTCCGGCGGTGCTGATCCCGGCGCTGCTCGACCCGTCACCGATCGTGGTGGCAATCCTGGCCGCCGCGTGCGGCTTCGCGGTGGCCGGGCTCATCCCGGTCGCCAACGGCCTCTTCGTCCAGGCCCTGCCGGACGGCTACCGGGCCCGGGCGTTCGGCGTGATGGCCAGCGGCACCCAGATCCTCCAGGGCGCCGCCGTGCTGGCCACCGGTGCGCTCGCCGAGCGCTTCGCCATCCCGTCCGTGGTCGGCGCCTGGAGCGCCGCCGGCCTGCTGCTGATGATCCTCGCGGTGCTCACCTGGCCACGCCCGGCAACCGTCCAGGCGGCCATCGAGGCCGCCCGGATGGAGTCCGGCGCGACGGCCGCCTCCGGCGAGCGCGGCGGGCACTCCCCGGTCCGCGGGGCGGCGGTGGGCGACCGGTCCGGCGAGCGCAGCCGGCGCCGGCACGCGGTGACCTGAGTCCCGCTCCGGCGGTGGGCGCGGGCCGGCGCCCCGCGGCACCTGGCAGGATGGGAGCGTGACTTCCCCAGGCGAGTCGATGACCCTCTTCGAGGCGATCGGCGGCGAACCCGCCTTCCGCAAGCTGGTGGACGAGTTCTACGCCGGTGTCGCCACCGACCCGCTGCTGCGGCCGATGTACCCGGAGGAGGACCTCGGGCCCGCGGCGGACCGGCTGACCCTCTTCCTCATCCAGTACTGGGGTGGCCCGCACACCTACTCCGAGCAGCGCGGCCACCCACGGCTGCGGATGCGGCACGCCCCGTTCCGGATCGGCGCGGTCGAGCGGGACGCCTGGCTGCGCCACATGCGGCGGGCGGTGGACCGGCTGGACCTGCCGCCGCAGCTCGCCGCCGCGCTCTGGGACTATCTGGAGCGGGCCGCCTATTTCATGGTGAACGTGATGGAGGACCCGGCTGCCGAGGGCTGACCGGCGTCCCGGGGGCCCGCCCGGCCGTCAGAGCAGGGCGCCCTCGTCGTGCAGCCAGTCGACGAAGGTGGTGGCCACCGCCGCGCCGCAGTCGAGCATCTCGACCAGCAGCGCGTCGTGGGTGCCGGCGCCGAGCGGGACCTGGAGCTCCGCGTAGATGGGCAACTGGCCCCGCTCGGTCGGGTCGCCGATGTAGGCCTTGCAGAACCGCCGGGTGTGGTTCCACTCGTTGACCACCCGGTAGGCGCGGTCGGCCCAGTCCGGCGGGACCGTCGCGTGCGGCCGGGCCCGCATCACGAGGATCTCGTCCTCGGGGCCCTCCAGGGTGACCAGCACGGCGTGCCGCTCCCACATGGCCAGCAGGTTGCCGTCGCCGTCGGCCAGGTAGCGCACGTCGAGCAGGTCGAGCGCGTCGCAGACCCGGCGGAGGGTGACCGGGGCGACGGTCGCCGGCATGTCGGCGATCACGGGCCGCTCCGCGGCCGCCGCGTCGTCCCCCGGCTGACGGGGGGTCGGTGGTCCGACCCGGACGGTGTCATCCACTGTGATCCCGCTTCGAGTTTCCGAGTCGCCGCCGCCGACGGGACCTGGGCGCCATGACCACCACGGCATCGCTCGCGCACCTCACTCCCCAGCGGATCCAGCCGCCTACGGTGCGTTGGATCCGAGGATGGACGGTACCCGGACAGCCGGGATGAGGCATCCCCCCAACGGTCGCCCCAAACCGGAAGAACGAACTGGGGTCATCCGTTCGGATGAACTCAGATGGGCGTCAGGCCGAGGTCCGCGACCTTCCGCGACCAGGCTGCTCCGTACGGTCCGACGAGCCCGACCCAACGGGCGGCGACGCGTACCTGAACGTCGCCGGCGCCGAGGAAGCCCATCCGGACCAGCCCCTGCACCAGCCGCTGGGGCACCTCCACGGGGGCGTCGGGAGCGTCGTCGGGCGTCACCACGACCGCGACGTGGTCCAGCAGCGCGTCCCGCAGCGCCCGCTGGCCCACGGCGCGGCCCGCCACGCCATGGGTGGCCGCCTCGCGCAGCGTCCCGGCCGCCGCGGCGGCGATCCGCTGGACCTCGCCGGCGGGCAGCGCCTCCACGGCCCGGCTGGTTGCCGGCGGCAGCGGCCAGCGCCACCCGTCGTCCCGCCGCCGGGGCAGCGCGTCGCCGCCCGCCGACAGCTCCGCCAGCAGCTCCCCGGCCGCCACCGTGACGTCGCCCGGCGCCGTGCCGGGGACGGTCCGGACCACGAGCACGTCCCACGGCAGGCGGGCCCAGAGGGCGGTACGCCCGCCGCCGGGCACCGGCCGGAGCCGGACCAGGGTGGCCGGGTCCAGCCGGACCAGGCGGGCCAGGAAGGCGCCCGCGTCGGCCACCCCGTCCAGCCCGTGCCTGTCCGCCGGAGTGGTCATGCCGGGCGCCCGGGTGCGTACCGGAGCAGGAAGGCCCGCTCGTCCGCGGAGATCCGGCGGGGGCGCTGCGCGGCCAGGTCGAACGGGACCAGCACCGAGCGGGCGCGGCTGGCCAGCACGTCGCGGTCGTAGAGCTCGTACGCGACGGTGAACGACGCCGCCCGGATCTCCTCCACCCAGAGCTCGATCCGGACCGTGGGGGCCGCCTCCGCGGTGGCCCGGCCCAGCGCGTAGTCGACCGGGCGCAGGTAGTCGACCTCGTGCCGGCGGATGACCACCCCGTCGGCGAACGAGTCGACGCCCCACGCCCGGCCGCCGGCGAACATCATGGCCACCCGCGCCTCCTCGTAGAGGGTGAGGAAGCGCGAGTTGTTGACGTGGCCGTACGCGTCCAGGTCGGACCAGCGCAGCGTGCAGTCGTAGACGAACCGGTCAGTCACGGGTGAGCTTGCGGTACGTCACCCGGTGCGGCCGGGCGGCCTCCGCGCCGAGTCGGTCGATCTTGTTCTTCTCGTACGCCTCGAAGTTGCCCTCGAACCAGAACCAGCGCGCCGGGTTCTGGTCGTCGCCCTCCCAGGCCAGGATGTGCGTGGCGACCCGGTCGAGGAACATCCGGTCGTGGGAGATGACCACGGCGCAGCCGGGGAACTCCAGCAGCGCGTTCTCGAGGCTGCCGAGCGTCTCGACGTCGAGGTCGTTGGTCGGCTCGTCGAGCAGGATGACGTTGCCGCCGATCTTGAGGGTCAGCGCCAGGTTGAGCCGGTTCCGCTCGCCGCCGGAGAGCACCTTGGTCGGCTTCTGCTGGTCCGGGCCCTTGAAGCCGAACGCCGCGATGTACGCCCGGGACGGCATCTCGACCTTGCCCACGAGCAGGTGGTCCAGCCCGTCGGAGACCGTCTCCCAGACCGTCTTGTCGCCCGCCAGGCCGGCCCGGCTCTGGTCGACGTAGGACAGGGAGACCGTCTCGCCGACCCGGACCGAGCCGCCGGTCGGCTCCTCCAGGCCCACGATGGTCTTGAACAGGGTGGTCTTGCCGACGCCGTTCGGGCCGATCACGCCGACGATGCCGTTGCGCGGCAGCGAGAAGCTGAGGTCGTCGATGAGCACCCGGTCGCCGAACGCCTTGACCAGGTTCTTGACCTCGATCACGGTGTTGCCCAGGCGCGGGCCCGGCGGAATCTGGATCTCCTCGAAGTCCAGCTTGCGGGTCTGCTCGGCCGCCGTGGCCATCTCCTCGTAGCGGTCGAGGCGGGCCTTGGACTTGGTCTGCCGGGCCTTCGCGTTGGAGCGGACCCACTCCAGCTCCTCGTCGAGGCGCTTCTTCATCTTGGCGTCGCGCCGGCCCTCGACCGCCATCCGGGCGGCCTTCTTCTCCAGGTACGTGGAGTAGTTGCCCTCGTAGCCGATGGCCCGGCCCCGGTCCAGCTCCAGGATCCAGCCGGCCACGTTGTCGAGGAAGTACCGGTCGTGGGTGATCGCGATCACCGTGCCGGCGTACTTGGCCAGGTGCTGCTCCAGCCACTGCACGCTCTCCGCGTCCAGGTGGTTGGTGGGCTCGTCGAGCAGCAGCAGGTCCGGCGCCTCCAGCAGGAGCTTGCACAGCGCCACGCGGCGGCGCTCACCGCCGGAGAGCTGGGTCACGTCGGCGTCCGGCGGGGGGCAGCGCAGCGCGTCCATGGCCAGTTCGAGCTTGGAGTCGACGTCCCAGGCGTCGGCGTTGTCGAGCTCCTCCTGGAGCTTGCCCATCTCCTCCATCAGCTCGTCGGAGTAGTCGGTCGCCATCTGCTCGGCGATCTTGTTGAACCGCTCCAGCTTGGTCTTGATCTCGGCGACCGCCTCCTCGACGTTGCCGAGGACGGTCTTGGCGTCGTTGAGCGGCGGCTCCTGGGCCAGCATGCCCACGGTGTAGCCGGGCATGAGCCGGGCCTCACCGTTGCTCGGCTGGTCCCAACCTGCCATGATCTTGAGGAGGCTGGACTTACCGGCGCCGTTCGGACCGACCACACCGATCTTGGCCCCCGGCAGGAAGTTCAGCGTCACGTTGTCGAGCACGACCTTGTCGCCGTGCGCCTTGCGCGCCTTTTCCAGGACGTAGATGAACTGGGCCACGGTGCGGGCTACCTCCGTCGGTTGCGATCGCGAGCTGGCGGGCGCCGGCGCGGGCTGCGAGGTCCGCCCGCCGCCGCCGGCCGGGGCCGGCCGCGCGCACGCCGTCGTCAATCCTGACAGGTACACCCCGCTCCGCCCACATCACCCCGCCCCGGCGTGTGTGGCGGGCCCGGCTGTCGACAAGATCACGAACGAGGTTCGACCGGCGCGGGACGGGTAGGGAACTCCGGCACGGGGCAACAGAGGCCGCAGCTACGCTCAGTACGCTCAGCGCGGTGGACCCGTCAGCAACCCGGAGGTGGCCGATCGTGACCGTCCGTAGCTCCTTTGTCGTGGTGGCGAACCGACTGCCGGTCGACGAGGTGAGCACACCCGAAGGGGAGCGGCAGTGGCGACGCAGCCCGGGCGGCCTGGTGACCGCACTGCACCCGGTGCTCGCCGAGCACCAGGGCACGTGGGTCGGCTGGGCCGGCGGCACCGGCGCCGCCCCCGAGCCCTTCGACCTGGAGGGGATCCGGCTGCACCCGGTGCCGCTGAGTGCCGAGGAGCTGGAGCGGTACTACGAGGGGCAGTCGAACGCGACGATCTGGCCGCTCTACCACGACGCGGTCGAGACCCCGGCCTACAAGCGGCGCTGGCGCGAGGCGTACCGCCTGGTGAACGCCCGGTTCGCGGAGGCCGCGGCGGACGTCGCGGCCGAGGGCGCCACGGTCTGGGTGCAGGACTACCAGCTCCAGCTCGTCCCGGCGATGCTCCGCGAGCTGCGGCCGGACCTGCGGATCGGGTTCTTCCTGCACATCCCGTTCCCGCCGATCGAGCTGTTCATGCAGATGCCGTTCCGCACGGAGATCCTGCGCGGCCTGCTCGGCGCGGACCTGGTCGGCTTCCAGCAGCGGCTGGCGGCGCAGAACTTCGTGCGCCTGGCCCGGCACCTGCTCGGCCTGCGCTACGAGGGGCAGATGATCCAGGTCGACGGCCGGCAGGTGAAGGCCGGCGCGTTCCCCATCTCGATCGACACCCGGGAGATGGAGCGGCTGGCCGAGGACCCGGCGATCCAGGCCCGCGCCAAGCAGATCCGCGAGGAGCTGGGCAACCCGAAGACGATCATCCTGGGCGTCGACCGGCTCGACTACACCAAGGGCATCGAGCTCCGCCTGAAGGCCTTCCGCGAACTCCTCGCTGACGGAAAGTTGACAGTCCCGGACGCGGTTATGGTGCAGGTCGCCACGCCGAGTCGCGAGCGTGTGGAGCACTACCAGGCACTTCGGGTGAAGGTGGAACGCGAGGTAGGCCGGATTAATGGCGAATTCGGACGGGTCGGCGTGCCGGCGGTGCATTATCTGCATCAGTCGTACAGTCGCTCCGAACTGGCCGCGATGTACGTCGCGGCCGATGTGATGATGGTGACCCCGCTGCGAGACGGAATGAATCTGGTGGCCAAGGAGTACGTCGCATCGCGCGCCGACCAGGGCGGCGCGCTCGTGCTCAGTGAGTTCGCCGGCGCCGCCACCGAGCTGCGCCAGGCGTTCCTGTGCAACCCGCACGACCCCGACGCGGTCAAGGACGCGCTGCTGCGCGCCGTGCACGTCGAGAAACCCGAGGCCCGGCGCCGGATGCGGATAATGCAACGCCACCTGCGCAGCCACGACGTGGGCCACTGGGCCAAGTCGTTCCTGACCGAACTCGGCGTCACCGATGCGGAGGCGGCGTGACCTCTCCTGCCACCACCACTCCGCACGGCGGGGTGATGGATCCCGAGCTGCGCGCCGCCATCGGCCGGATCGCCCGGGTCCCCCAGCTCCTGGTCGCCTGCGACTACGACGGCACCCTGGCCCCGATCGTCGAGGACCCGAGCAAGGCCGTGCCGCTGCCCGAGTCGGTGGCCGCGGTCCGCGCCCTCGCCTCCCTGCCGCAGACCAGCGTCGCGGTGGTGTCCGGCCGCGCGCTGCGTGACCTGGCGACGCTCTCCCGGCTGCCCAGCGAGGTGCACCTGGTGGGCAGCCACGGCTCCGAGTTCGACATCGGCTTCGTCGAGCGGCTCACCCCGGAGCTGATCGCGGTCCGGCACCGGCTCCGCAACGAGCTGCGGGAGATCGCCGCGGCCCACCCGGGCGTACGCCTGGAGCGCAAGCCGGCCAGCGTCGCCGTGCACACCCGCGGGGTCGACCCGCAGATCGCGGCCGCGGCCATCGAGGCGGTCCGCAGCGGCCCCGCCACCTGGGACGACGTCACCGTCACCCAGGGCAAGGAGGTCATCGAGCTGTCGGTGGTGGCGACCCACAAGGGCACCGCGGTCGACCAGCTCCGGACCCAGCTCGCGGCCAGCGCCGTGCTGTTCATCGGCGACGACGTCACCGACGAGAACGCCTTCGGCAACCTGCACGGGCCGGACGTCGGCATCAAGATCGGCCCGGGTGACACCCAGGCCGACTACCGGGTGGCCGAGCCGATCGAGGCGGCCCGGGCGCTGGGCCTGCTGCTGGAGACCCGGCGACACTGGCTCTTCGGCGAGCGGGCGGTGCCGATCGAGCGGCACTCGATGCTGGCCAACGGCCGTACGGTCGCGCTCGTCACCCCCGAGGCCAAGATCACCTGGCTGTGCCACCCGAAGCCGGACTCGGCGGCGATCTTCGCCGACCTGGTCGGCGGCAGCCCGGCCGGGCACTTCACCGTCGGCCCGCAGCGCGGCGGCATCCCGCTGGGGCAGCGCTACCGCAGCAACACCATGACGGTGGAGACCCGCTGGTCCGGCCTCACGGTGACCGACTGGCTGGACCTGCCGGCGAAGGAGACCACGCCGGACGGCCCGGCGATCGTCACCGGCGACTCGAGCCTGGTCCGGGTGCTCAGCGGCACCGGGCGGGCCCGGATCGAGTTCGCCCCGCGTCCCGAGTTCGGCCAGGTCGCCGTGCAGCTCCAGCCGCTGGACGACGGGCTGCTGGTGCTCGGCTCCAACGAGCCGGTGGCGCTCTACTCGCCCGGCGTCGAGTGGGAGGTCACCAGCGACGCCGGCTACGAGACCGCCAAGGCCGTCGTGGACCTGTCGGCCGCCGGCGGCCAGGTGGTGCTGGAGCTGCGCTTCGGCACGCAGAGCCTGGAACACCACCGGGTGCCGATCCACGAGCGGCAGGCCGCCGCCGAGCAGCCCTGGAAGGACTGGGTGGCCTCGCTGCGGCTGCCCGCCACGGCCCGGGACCTGGTGGCCCGCAGCGCGCTCACCCTGCGCGGGCTCTGCCACGAGCCGACCGGCTCGATCCTCGCCGCGGCGACCACCTCGCTCCCCGAGGAGCTGGGCGGCGTCCGCAACTGGGACTACCGCTACTGCTGGTTGCGGGACGCGGCCATGACCGCCCGCGCGCTGGTCGACCTCGGCTCCACCGAGGAGGCCGAGGGCCTGCTGCGCTGGGTCGACGGCGTCATCGACCGCACCGGCGGGCACCCGGAGCGGCTGCACCCGCTCTACACGGTCGACGGCTACGAGCTGGGCGCCGAGGCCGTCATCGACACCCTGCCCGGCTACGCCGGCTCCCGGCCGGTCCGGGTCGGCAACCTCGCCAACCACCAGCTCCAGCTCGACGTCTTCGGCCCGGTCGCCGACCTGATCGCCGCGGTGGCCGACGCCCGGGGCTCGGTACGCGACGACGAGTGGCGGGTGCTGGAGAACATGGTCGAGGCGGTCCGCCGCCGCTGGCACGAGCCCGACCACGGCATCTGGGAGGCCCGCCTCCCACCCCGGCACCACGTCTTCTCCAAGGTCATGCTCTGGATGACCGTCGACCGGGCGCTGCACGTGGTGCGGCAGCACGGCGGCGAGGACCGGCCGGAGTGGGTCGAGCTGCGCGACCGGATCGCCGACAACGTGCTGGAGCACGGCTGGCACCCGGAGGCCGAGGCCTACAGCGTCGCCTACGGGTACGAGGAGATGGACGCCTCGTCGCTCTGGATCGGCATCTCCGGGCTGCTCGCCGGCGACGACCCGCGCTTCCTGTCCACGGTGCTGAAGATCGAGGCAGAGCTGCGCAGCGGCCCGGTCGTCTACCGGTACCACTGGGACGACGGCCTGCCCGGCCGGGAGGGCGGCTTCCACATCTGCACGGCGTGGCTGATCGAGGCGTACCTGCGCACCGGCCGGCGCACCGACGCGGAGGAGCTGTTCGCGCAGATGGTCGACACGGCCGGGCCGACCGGGCTGCTCCCCGAGCAGTACGACCCGCTGGCCGAGCGCGGGCTGGGCAACCACCCGCAGGCGTACAGCCACCTCGGGCTGATCCGCTGCGCCCTCATGCTGGACAACATGCTCAAGCAGTGACCTGAGCGGCGGCACGACGGCGGCCCGGGACCGGCTGGTCCCGGGCCGCTCGCCGTCCGGCGGTCAGGTGTCGAGAGTGCCGACCACGTCCCCGACGACGACGATGGCGGGCGGGCGGAGGCCGGCGGCCGCGACATCCCCGGCCACCGTGCCGAGGGTCGAGCGGAGGGTCCGCTGACCGCTCGTGGTGCCCTCCTGGATCACGGCGGCCGGCGTCTGGGCGGGCCGGCCGTGCGCCACGAGGGTGGCGCTGATCGCCGCGAGGTTCTTCAGGCCCATGAGGATGACCAGGGTGCCGCGCAGGCCCGCCAGGGACTCCCACCGGACCAGCGAGGCCGGCGAGTCGGGGGCCACGTGCCCGGAGACCACGGTGAACTCGTGCGCCACCGCCCGGTGGGTGACCGGCACCCCGGCCGAAGCGGGCACCGAGATCGCGCTGGTCACCCCGGGCACCACGGTCACCGGCACGCCGGCCTCGGCGCAGGCCAGCAGCTCCTCGCCGCCCCGGCCGAAGACGTACGGGTCGCCGCCCTTGAGGCGCACCACCACCTTGCCGGCCCGGGCGCGGTCCACCAGGATCCGGTTGATCTCCTCCTGGGCCCGCGACGGCCCGTACGGGATCTTGGAGGCGTCGACCAGCTCGACATCCGGTCGCAGCTCGTCGAGGAGCAGCCCGGGGACGAGCCGATCGGCGACCACCACGTCCGCCTCGGTGAGCAACCGCCAGCCCTTCACGGTGATCAGCTCGGGGTCGCCCGGCCCCGCGCCCACCAGCGCCACCCGGCCAGCCGACGGCGCGACCCCGGCGGCATCGGGCTCGCCGGCAGGCGGCGTGGCCGGCCGGGCCGGCGCGGCAGCACCCGGCTCCGGGGCCTGCTGCCCGGCGCGCGCGGCGAGCAGTTCGCGGACCGCGTCGCGGACGCTCATGGCGCGGCGGGGGTCGCCGCCGCCCAGCACGGCCACGGTGACCGGACCGTGCCGGGTCACCGCCGGGGTCCACGCGGTGGCGGCCGCCCGGTCGTCGGCGCGGACGCAGAAGATGCGGCGCTCCGCGGCGGCGGCGCTGACCGCGGCCGCGGCCACCCGGTCGTCCACGGCCACCTGGACCAGCCAGGCGCCGTCCAGGTCGTCGGGCACGAACCGGCGCGGCTCCCAGCGCAACCGGCCGGCGTCCACGTGCCCCCGCAGCGCCGGGGTCAGCTCCGGCGCCACCAGCAGGACGTCCGCGCCGGCGTCGAGCAGCGCGGGCACCCGCCGGGTGGCCACCGCTCCCCCGCCGACCACGACCACCCGCCGGCCGGCCAGCCGCAACCCGAGCGGGTACGGGTTGCCGGTCACTTCTCGGCCACTCCCGCCGAGTCGAAGGTGGCGACCTCGTGCAGCACCCGGACCGCGCCGGTGACGACGGGGAGCGCGAGCAGCGCGCCGGTACCCTCGCCGAGGCGCAGCCCGAGATCGATGAGCGGGTCCAGGCCGAGGTGCCGCAGCGCCGCCGTCGCGCCCGGCTCGGCCGAGCGGTGCCCGGCGACCATGGCACCGACCGCGTCCGGCGCGAAGGCGGCGGCCGCCAGCGCGGCGCTGACCGCGATGACGCCGTCCAGCAGCACCGGCACGCGGCGCGCCGCGGCGCCGAGGACCAGCCCGGCCAGCGCGGCGTGCTCCAGGCCGCCGACCGAGGCCAGCACCCCCAGCGGGTCGGCCGGGTCGGGCGCGTGCCGCTCCAGCGCGGCCCGCACCACGCCGACCTTGCGGTCGTACGTCTCGTCGTCCACGCCGGTGCCCCGCCCGGTGGCCGCCGCCGGGTCGACCCCGGTGAACGCGGCGATCAGCGCGGCGGCCGGGGTGGTGTTGCCGATGCCCATGTCGCCGGTGAGCAGGATGCCCGCCCCGGCGTCGACCAGGTCGCCGGCCACCCGGATGCCGGTCTCCACCGCCGCGCGGGCCTCGTCGCGGGTGAGCGCGGCGGTGACCGTCAGGTCCCGGGTGCCGCGCCGCACGTTCGCGGCGACCAGGCGCGGGCCGGCCGGGTCGCTCGCGGGGTCGGCCGGGAGCGGGGTGGCCACGCCGACGTCCACCACGGTGACCGAGGCGTCGGCCTGCCGGGCGAAGGCGTTGACCACCGCGCCGCCGGCCAGGAAGTTGCCGATCATCTGGGCGGTGACCTCCTGCGGCCACGGGGTGACGCCCTGGGCGTGCACGCCGTGGTCGCCCGCGAAGATCGCCACCGCGGCCGGCTCCGGCAGCGGCGGCGGGCAGGTCCCGGCCAGCCCGGCGAGGCGTACGGAGAGCGGCTCCAGGGCGCCCAGCGAACCGGCGGGCTTGGTGAGCCGCCCCTGGAGTTCGCGGGCCGCCGCCATAGCGGCCTCGTCGAGCGGGCGGATCGCCGCGAGGGTGGACTCCAGCATCATGCCTCCAGGATCTCGGCCAGCACGTCGGTGAAGGCGTCGGTCGTCGCCGGATCGCGCACCGCGATCCGCAGCCAGTCCGGGCCCAGCCCGGGGAACGTGTCGCCGCGGCGGACCGCCCAGCCGCGCTCGCGCAGCCGCTCCCGCACGGCCGCGGCGCCCGGCAGGTGGACCAGGACGAAGGCGCTGGCGGGACGGCCGGCGACGCGTACCCCGGGCAGGCCGGACAGGCGGCTCACCAGGTGGTCGCGGTCGGCGGCGAGCCCGGCGGCGATGGCGCGTTCGGCCGCCACGGCGGCCGGGGACGCGCAGGCGGTGGCGGCGGCGAGCGCCGGGGTGGAGACGGCCCAGAGCGGCTGGGCGGCGGCGAGCCGGGCGAGCAGCGGCGGCTCGCCGAGCAGGTAGCCGATCCGCAGCCCGGCCAGCCCCCAGGTCTTGGTGAGGCTGCGGACCACCAGGAGGCCGGGCAGGTCGCGGCGGGCGGCGAGCGACTCGGGCTCGCCCTCGACCCCGGCGGCCGCCGTGGTGTCGGCGAACGCCTCGTCGACCACCAGCACCCGGCCGGGTCGGGCCAGGGCGGCGACCGCCTCGGCGGGGTGCAGCACCGAGGTGGGGTTGGTGGGGTTGCCGAGCAGCACCAGGTCGGCGTCGGCGGGCACCCGGGACGGGTCCAGCCGGAAGTCGTCGCCCGCGTCGAGCAGTACCCGCTCGACGGTGTGGCCGGCGGCCCGCAGGGCGGCCTCCGGCTCGGTGAACTGCGGGTGCACCACCACCGGCCGCCGGGCCTCGCGCAACGCCCGGGCGATCAGCACGAAGCCCTCGGCGGCTCCCGCCGTGAGGAGTACCTCTTCCGGGGTACGCCCGTGGCGGGCGGCGACGGCGGCCCGAGCCGGGCCGGGATCGGGGTACGCGGCCAGCGCGCCCAGCGCCGTGACGAGCGGGTCGGCCAGCCAGTCCGGCATCGGGGCGCGGCGGACGTTGACGGCGAGGTCGACCAGACCGGGCGTGGCCTCGGCGTCCCCGTGGTGACCGAGGTCGGGCTCGTCCGCCGGGGCGGCGGTCCCGATGAGCTGAGCACGCATGTCCGCGATCCTGCCGGGAAGCCGCCGCCCGGGACAGCGGATCCCGGCGTGGGCCGCGTCACCACCGCTCGACCCCCTCGCCCGTTTATGAATTCTTCTCATTTCCGAATCGGAAATGTCATAGCTTGACCACGTGAGCAACCGACCCCTTGCCTCCGCTGGTCGTGCCGTGCCTCTCCTCCGCGCCGGGCTCATCGCCGGCATCGTGGTCGCCGCCGCGGCCTATCCGCTGGCCGCCGTCACCGGCATCGGTGCCAAGGCCACCGCGCACGCAGTGGAGCAGAAGACCAACATCCTCAAGACCGCGCTGCCCGCCGAGACCTCGTACGTGTACGCGCCGGACGGCAAGACCGTGCTGACGATGTTCTACGAGGAGTACCGCCAGTACACCAAGATCGAGGACATGTCCCCGAACATCCAGCAGGCGATCGTCGCCGCCGAGGACAACCGCTTCTACCAGCACCACGGGGTCGACCCGAAGGGCGTGGCCCGTGCCTTCGTGTCCAACGCCCGATCCGGCGGCGTCTCCCAGGGCGCCTCGACGATCACCATGCAGTACGTCCGGATGGCCCTGCGGGACAGCGCCCAGACGCCGAAGGAGGTCCAGGAGGCCACCCAGCAGACCAGCCTGCGCAAGGTCAAGGAGATGCGCATGGCGCTGGACATCGAGAAGCACGTCAGCAAGGAGCAGATCCTCGAGCGCTACCTCAACTCGGCCTACTTCGGCCACCGGGCGTACGGGATCTACGCGGCCTCGCAGATCTTCTTCTCGAAGACCCCGGCCACCCTCACCCCGGTCGAGGCGGCCACCCTGGCCGGCCTGGTGAAGTCCCCGTCGGAGTACGACCCGATCACCTCCGACCAGAAGGACGCCACCGCCCGCCGCAACTACGTGCTCGACAACATGGCCCGCCTCGGCTACCTCTCACCGGACGCCGTGGCGGCGGCCAAGGCCGAGCCGATCAAGCTGCGGCTCACCAACCCGCCCAACGACTGCGCCTCGCTCCTGGAGAAGTACCGGGGGACCTGGGGCTTCTACTGCGACTACCTGAAGAACTGGTGGAGTTCGCAGCCCGCGTTCGGGGAGAACCGGCTGGAGCGGATGGACAAGCTGCGCCGGGGTGGCTATCGCATCGTGCTCGCCCTCGACCCGAAGATCCAGGAGGCGGCCGAGAAGAACGTGGGCGCAAAGGACGGCACGGGCAGCCCGTTCGCCAACGGGATCGTGGTCGCCGAGCCGGGCACCGGGCGGATCAAGGCGATGGCGGTGAACCGGACCTACTCGCTCGACCTCAGCGAGAACCCGAACAGCTCCAACCCGGAGGCCGGCCCGAAGGTCAAGGCGAACTTCCCGAACACCGTGGCGCCGTTGCTCGGCGGGGGAACCCTCCCCGGGTACCAGGCCGGCTCGACGTTCAAGATGTTCACGATGCTCGCCGCGCTCAACAACGGGACGAAGCTCTCCGACACCATCAACTCGCCGTACCGCTACCAGTCCAGGGTCTACGACGGGTGGGCGCCGTCGAACGCCAGCGGCGCCATGACCGGCGTGCAGACCATGTGGTCCGGCTTCGGCAAGTCGGTGAACACCTTCTTCGTGCAGCTGGAGGAGCAGATCGGCGCGGAGAAGGGTGTGCGCCTGGCCGAGCAGCTCGGGCTGCGCTGGCGTACCGACGTGGACCGCGAGCACGCCGCGCCGGACAAGGCGAACAAGTGGGGCGCGTTCACCCTGGGCGTCTCCGATGCCACCCCGCTGGAGGTGGCCAACGCGTACGCGGCCGTCGCCGCCGACGGGCGGTACTGCGAGGCGATCCCGGTCAACTCGATCATGAACCGGGACGGCACGCCGGCCATGTACAAGACCGCCGGCGGGGTGGAGCGCGAGGTTGCCAAGCCGCGCTGCCGCCAGGTGGTCAGCGCCGACGCGGCCCGGGCGGCCACCGACGCGGCCCGCTGCCCGACGGGTGACACCCCGGCCAAGGGAGGTTGCGGCGGCTGGTCGACCGCGGACAGCGTGCGGGGCACGGTGGGCCGCCCGGTCGCCGGCAAGACGGGCACCACCGACAGCACCCGGTCCGCCTGGTTCGCCGGCTACACCCCGGAGCTGGCCGCGGCGAGCTTCATCGCGGACCCGGACAACCCGTTCAACGCGGTGGGTGACGGCTTGTCCCAGGTGCCCGTCAACGCGGTGGCGGAGACCCTGCGCGACGCGCTCAAGGGCCGACCCGTCCAGCAGTTCACCCCACCGTCCGACCAGATCGTGGGCTGACCCACCCTGGACGGCCCGGGGGTGCGCCCGGGCCAGTTGATCAAGAGGTTTGCGCGCGGAATCCTGCGATTCCCGACGCAAACCTCTTGATCAACGTCGGGGGTCAGGCGTCCGGGGGGCAGGTGTCCGGGGGCAGGCGTCCGGGGTCAGCGGAGGTCGGCACTCACGAAGGACCAGAGTTCCAGGTCCACCCGGGCGCCGTGGACGAAGCCGGCGTTGCGGAGGAGGCCCTCGTAGCTGAAGCCGGCCTTCTCCGCCACGCGCCGGGAGGCGACGTTGCCGGGGGCGACCCGCAGCTCGACGCGCTGGAAGCCGTGCTCCAGGAGCAGTGCGATGGCGACCGCGTCGACCGCCTCGACGGCCAGGCCGTAGCCCCGGGCGTGCGGGGCGATCGCGTAGGACACCTCGGTCAGCCGGGCACCCCAGTCGGTGCGGCGGGTCCAGAGACAGCCGACCACCCGCCGGTCCTCGCGGCGGACCACCGCCCAGTGGTCGCCGTCGCCGCTGTCCCGGCGCTGCCGGGCCAGCTCGGTGCACCAGGCCCGCCCGTCGATCTGCCCCGAGGAGTCGGCCAGCGGCAGCCACCGCTGGGTCTGCCGGTCCGCGAACACCTCGTCGACCGCCTCGGCGTCGGCCGCGACGAGCTGGCGTACCTCGGTGCGCGGGGTGGAGACGGTCAGCGCCGGGAACCGGCGCACCGCCACCTGCCCGATCACGCCGGGGCCTCCGCGGGGGCCAGGGCCGCCGCGACGAGCCGGGCCGCCACGTCCGGGTACGCGGCCCAGTGCGGCACGAGCTGCGAGGCGTGGACGCCCCGCCACACGAAGCCCTCCGGGGCGCCGCCCTCCCAGCGCCAGGCCGCCCGCTCGCCGGCCCGCGGGGTCAGCACCGCGGCGTGCTGCTTGTGCCCCACCACCGTGGTGCCCGCGCGGGCCACCACGCTGTCACCGGCCGCGGTCGCCTCCCGGTAGCCGACCACCAGGCCGTCCCGGCTGGCGCCCACGGCGTCGAGCACTCCGCACATCGGCCGGCCGTCGAGCTCTCGGGCCAGCCAGAGCAGGCCGGCGCCCTCGGCGACGACCGGACGGCCGGTGCGGGCCAGTTCGGCCACCGCGATGCAGAGCCGGCGGTTGGCGGAGAGCTGCTCCGCGTACGTCTCCGGGAGCCCGCCACCGACGACCAGCGCGCGGGTGCCGGCGGGCAGGGCCTCGTCGCGCAGCGGGTCGAGGGTGACCACCTCGGCGCCGGCGGCGCGCAGCAGCTCGGCGGTCTCCGGGTGGCTGTAGCTGCCGCCCGGGCCGCCGGCCAGCGCGACGACCGGCCGCTCCCCGGCGGGCGGGCCGGCCGGCTCCGGCGACCACGGCGCGGCGGTCAGCTCCGGTGCGGACCGGGCCAGCGCCAGCACCCGGTCCAGGTCGACCGTGGCGGCGACGCCCTCGCCGAGGCGGCGCACGGCCCGCTCGGCCTCGGCGTCGCGCTGGACCACCGGCACCACGCCGTGCCGGCGGGCAGGCAGCACCGCGGGCAGCTCGTGCCGGCGCAGCGCGCCGTAGACCGGCACCCCCACGTCGTCGAGCGCCTCGCGCAGCATCGTCTCGTGCCGGGGCGAGGCCACCCGGTTGAGGATCACGCCGCCCAGCCAGAGCTGCTCGTCGTAGGCACGGAAGCCGTGCACCAGGGCGGCCACCGACTGGCCCATGGCGGCCACGTCGACCACCAGCACCACGGGGCTGCGCAGCGCCGTCGCGACGGCCGCCGTGGACTCGGTCTCCGGGCGGCCGGCGATCGAGTCGTAGAGCCCCATGGTCCCCTGGACCAGCGCGAACCCGGCCCCGGCGGCGCCGTGCGCGAAGAGCGGGGCGACCCGCTCCGGACCGACCAGCCGCGGGTCGAGGTTGCGCCCCGGCCGCCCGGCGGCCAGCCCCAGATAGGCGGCGTCCACCTGGTCCGGCCCGATCTTGAACCCGGCGACGTCGAGCCCCCGGTCGGCGAGGGCCGCGAGCAGGCCGAGCGAGAGGGCACCGGTGCCGTGCCCCGAGGAGGGCGCGCTCAGCACGACGCGCGGCACGACGGTCATCATCGACTCCTGCTCTGGGGTGGTTTCCGCCCGCGTGACCATACCCGCCCCGACCGACGCGCGGCGGCCGGCGACCGGCCCGTTCCGGCCCGGCGCGGGCCAGTGGCGCCGCTCATACGGGTAGCCTTGGCCAACGTGTACCGGTTCCTGCTGACCCCGCGCTGGCTCGGCTATCTCGCGCTGACCCTGGTCGCGGCCGCGGTGATGGTCTTCCTCGGCAACTGGCAGCTGGACCGCTACCGGGGCCGGACGGCGATCAACGAGCGGATCGACGCCGGCGCCACCATGGCACCCGCCCCGCTGCGGGACGCCCTGCCGGCCCCGACCGGCGGCCCCGGCACCGCCGGCCCGGCCCCGGCCGACCGGCTCACCTGGACCCGGGTGACCACCACCGGCCGGTACGACAGCGCGAACGTCGTCCTGGTCCGTGGCCGCACCGTCGACAACAAGGTCGGCTTCGAGGTGCTCACCCCGCTGGTCCTCGCCGACGGCAGCGCCGTGCTGGTCGACCGGGGCTGGATCCCGCCCGTCCCCGGCGGGAACGCGACCACCCAGCCGCCGGTGCCCGCCGCGCCGACCGGCGAGGTGACCGTCACCGGCCGGCTGGTGGCCAGCGAGAGCGGCGGCGGCGCGGTCGACCGGCGCGACGGCAAGCTGGAGACCCGCCGGATCAGCATCCCCCGGCTGGCGAAGCAGCTGCCCTATGCGGTGTCCGGCGGCTACGTGCTGCTCGACCAGCAGACACCGGCCGCCGACCCGGCGTTCCAGGCGGTGCCCATCGGGCACACCAACAACTGGCAGAACTTCGGCTACGTGGTGCAGTGGTGGCTCTTCGCCGGGATGAGCCTGGTCGGCTACGGCTGGGTCGCCCGCCGGGAGGCGCGGCGGCTGGCCGGCCTCGACGGGCCGCGCGGGCCGGTGGACCGGGCCGCCGAGCCGGCCGCCACCTGACGCCCGCTCCGCACCGGACCCGGTCGCCGGGTCAGTCGGTGACCCGGCCCGCGTGGATGGCCCGTACCGCGTCGATGGTGTCGGCCTCGGCGGCGGTCTTGTCGTCCCGGTAGCGGATCACCCGGGCGAAGCGCAGCGCCATCCCGCCCGGGTAGCGGCTGCTGGTCTGCACCCCGTCGAAGGCGATCTCGACCACCTGCTCCGGCCGGACCCGCACCACCCAGTCGCCCTTCTCCACGGCCAGCCCGAGGAAGCGCTCGGTCTGCCAGCGCAGCAACTCGTCGGTGAGCCCCTTGAACGTCTTGCCGAGCATCACGAACTCGCCGGTGCGCGGGTCGCGGGCGCCCAGGTGCAGGTTGGAGAGCCAGCCCTGCCGCCGGCCGCTGCCCCACTCGACGGCCAGCACCACGAGGTCGAGAGTGTGCCGGGGCTTCACCTTGACCCAGGCCGCGCCGCGCCGGCCGGCGTCGTAGGGCGCGGCGGGATCCTTCACCACCACCCCCTCCTGGCCCGCGTCGACCGCCGCCGCGAAGGCGGCGCCGGCCTGCTCGGCGTCGTCCACCTCCACCCGGCCGACCAGCAGCGTCGGATCGACCACGCGGGCCAGCGCGGCCCACCGCTCCCGGCCGGGCAGGTCGATCAGGTCCACGCCGTCGAGGTGCAGCAGATCGAAGAAGTACGGCGTCAGCACCGTCTCGTTGGCCCGCTCGGCCGCGGCGAGCACGGCGGGCGCCACCGGCGTGCGCCCCGTGGTGCTCGCGGTGGTGCGCCGCGCGGCCCGGCTGGAGGTCTCCTGGAACGGCAGCGGGCGGCCCTCGGCGTCCAGCCCGATCGCCTCGCCGTCGAGCACCAGCTCCCGGGCGGGGAGCGCGCGGACGGCGGCCACCACCTCGGGCAGCCGCCCGGTGATGTCGTCCAGGCTGCGCGTGAAGACCGCGATGTCCTGGCCGGACCGGTGCACCTGGATGCGGATGCCGTCGAGCTTCACGTCGACCACGGCCGGGACGCCGGTGGCGGTGAGCGCCTCGTCGACCGTGGGCGCGCTCTGCGCCAGCATGGGAGCGAGCGGGCGGCCCACCTGGAGGCCGAACCCGGCCAGTGCGGCCGCCCCGCCGGAGAGCGCCGCGACCGCCACGGCCCGCAGGTCGCCGGCGAGCAGCAGGGCCCGCCGGACGGCCGCCACCGGCACGTCGGCGGCCCGGGCCACCGCCTCGGTGAGCAGGCCGGCCTGGGCGCCCTGACGCAGCTCGCCCCGGAACAGGCCGACCAGCAGCCGCTGCTCGTCGGCGGTCGCCGCGGCGAAGAGCCGGCCGACCAGCTCGCGGCGCCGGGCCTGCGAGCCCGCACCGCCGACCGCCGCGATCTCCTCGATCGCCGCGTCGACGCCGCCCACGGTCAGGGTCGGCTCGGCGGCCGGTGGGGGCAGGTCACGCAGGCTCGCCCAGCCCACGCCGGTCTGCCGCTGCCGCAGCTCGCCGGCCAGGTAGCCGGCGCCCGCCGGCACCTCGTCGGGGTCGAGTGACCGCAGCGCGGCGGCCAGCAGCTCCACCTTGGCCCGCCGGCCGCTGGTGGCCCCCACCGCTGCCGACGTGGCCGCCAGCTCAACAAACCGCACGTGCCTCATCCTGCCAGCCACCCCCGACACCGGGGCGCGTCCCGAGCGATCTTGGAGAGTTGGCGCCCCCCAGGTACGTCAACTCTCCAAGATCGCTGAAGCGGCGGGCCGGCTCAGGCCGAGACGGGCTCCTCGATGCGGAGGCCGCGGGCCCGCACCTCGTCGGCGACGCGGGTGAGCAGCGTGTCGAGCGTGACCAGCACGGCGGAGAGCTCGCCGAGCTGTTCCTTGAGCGCGTCCTCGGACCACGCGGAGACATCGACGTCCCCCAGAGCACTGACGGCGGCCTGGAGCCGCGACATCTCGTCGTTCGTACGCATGTTCGAGAGGCTATAACAGCTCACCGCCTGACACACCGCAAACTCCGACATCGGCCCCGAAGTTACGGTTTCGACACCTCAGGCCCGCTGCGCGCCCACCGCGGCGACCTTCGCCAGCAGCAGCGCCTCGGCCGCGCAGACCCGCGCGAACTCGCCCAGGTGCAGGCTCTCGTTCGGCCCGTGCGCCCGGGCGTGCGGGTCCTCCACGCCGGTCACGAGGATCGCCGCGGCGGGGAACATCTCCTGGAAGGTGGCGATGAACGGGATCGATCCGCCCACGCCGATGTCGACCGGGTCGGTGCCGTCCCAGGCCTCCCGGAACGCCGCCCGCGCCGCGTCGAACATCGGCCCGGTGGCGTCGATGACGCAGGGCGCGCCGTCGTGCTCGAAGGTCACCGTCACCTGGGCGCCCCAGGGGGCGTGCTTCTCCAGGTGCGCGATGAGCGCCGCGTACGCCTGCTTCGGGTCGTCGCCCGGCGCCAGCCGTACGCTCAGCTTCGCCTTGGCCGCCGGGACCAGCGCGTTCGGCGCCTCCGCGGTGGCCGGTGCGTCCACACCGAGGATCGCGAGAGCCGGCTTGGTCCACAGCCGGTCGGTGATCCGGCCGGTGCCGAAGAGCTGCGCGCCGTAGATCAGTCCGGCCTCGGCGCGGAACCGGTCCTCCGGGTAGTCGACGACGGCCCCCTCGCGACCGACCAGGCCCTCGACGGCCACGTTGCCGGCGTCGTCGTGCAGCGTGGCGAGCAGCTTCACCAGCGTGGTGAGCGCGTCGGGCACCGCGCCGCCGAACATGCCGCTGTGCACCGCGTGGTCGAGGGTGCGCACCTCCACGAAGCAGTTGACGATGCCGCGCAGCGAGGTGGTCAGCGCGGGCACCCCGATGTCCCAGTTGCCGGAGTCGGCGATGACGATGACGTCCGACGCCAGCTCCTCGCGGTGCGCGATGAGCAGCTGCTCCAGCGAGTCCGAGCCGTACTCCTCCTCGCCCTCGATGAAGAGGACCACGCCGACCGGGAGCCGGTCGCCGAACGCGCGCAGCGCCGCGACGTGCGCCATGATGCCGGCCTTGTCATCGGCGGCGCCGCGGCCGTAGAGGCGGCCGTCCCGCTCCACCGGCTCGAACGGGTCGGACTCCCAGAGCGACAGGTCGCCGACCGGCTGGACGTCGTGGTGGGCGTACAGGAGGACGGTGGGCGCGCCGGGCGGGGCCGGCTTCGTCCCGATCACCGCGGGCTGGCCGCCGGAGCGCACGATCTTCGTGTCGAGGCCGCAGCCGCGCAGCAGCTCCGCCACCGCCTCGGCGGAGCGCTCGACGTGCGAGTGGTCGAAGCCCTCGAAGGCGATGCCCGGAATGCGGACGAGTCGCTCGAGGTCGGCACGGACGCCGGGGAGTTCCCGCTCGACGGCGGCCCGCACCTCGGACTCGGACATGATCGGTGTGGTCATGACCGGAATCGTATGACGGCCTTACCTGCCCGCGCCGTCCGAGCCCGTCCTCCCGGACCGGCGGACGTAGTAGCGCTCGGCGTCGTGCGGCAGGTCAGGGGCGCCGTCGACGACCAGGTCCACCGCGGCCCCGGTGCCGTCGGCGGCGAAGTGCGCCCGCTCCCCGGTATGCCAGCGGCGCAGCTCGGGCAGGATCTCCGCGCCGTCGCGGGCGAGCGCCCGGGACAGCCGCAGGTCGGCCGGCGCGGTGACGAGCACCGACAGGGTCAGCTCCGGCCGGATCACCGCCCGGGCGGCGCTCACCCCCTCCACGATCAGCACCGGCCCGGCGGGCACCGGCACCGGCCGGTCCAGGAAGCGCCGGCGCACCCAGCTGTACCGGCGGTAGGCCCCCAGCCGGCCCGCCCGGACCGGCCCGAGCACCCACTCCTCCAGCCGCGGCCAGAAGGTGAACTGGTCGTCCCAACCGTCGAGCAGGTCGTCGGTGCGGACCACCGGCGGCCGCGCAGCGCCGGGCAGCGCCGCCACAGCGTCCGCGAGCCGCGTCGCGAAGACGCTCTTGCCCGCGCCGCTCGGCCCGTCGACGGCCACCAGTCGGGTACGCCCCAACCGCGCCGGCCCGGCCAGCACCCGCCGAGCCAACCCGGCGTACGCCTCGACCACCGCCACCGTCACCCGACCGACGCTAGCGGTCCCCCGTCCGCTGGAACCTGCCGCACCAGCAGACCGTTCGCCGGGCGGGTACGGGTCGCCGTGGGCATCATCGGGATGTGCTCCATGACGTGATGAGTCCGGGCGTCGACGCCCTCCTCGAACAGGCCCGGGCCGGCCTCCGCCGGCTCACCCCGCACGACGCCGTCGAGGCGGTCCGCACCGGCGCGCTGCTGGTCGACACGCGCACCGAGGCGCAGCGCCGCGAGCAGGGCGAGCTGCCCGGGGCGATCGTCATCGACCGGACCGTGCTGGAGTGGCGGCTGGACCCGGCCAGCGCCTGGCGCATCCCCGAGTCCACCAGCTACGACCGGCAGATCGTGGTGGTGTGCCGGCAGGGCTACAGCTCCAGCCTGGCGGCCGCCAGCCTCCAGGCGCTCGGGCTGCGGCAGGCCACCGACATGATCGGCGGGGTGCAGGGGTGGCGGGAGGCGGGCCTGCCGATATCCGACCGCCCCGCCGACGTCCGCTACTGACCCGACCCGGCGTCGGCGCGCCGGCCCTCTTTCAAGTGGTCGGCGCCCCGGCGCGCTCTGGTGGTCGGCGCGCCGGTCCCCTCAGGTGGTCGGCGCGCCGGTCCCCTCAGGTGGTCGGCACGCCGGTCCCCTCAGGTGGTCGGCACGCCGGTCCCCTCAGATGGTCGGCGCGCCGGGTGGGATGAACGGCAGGTCGGCGGGCGGCCCGGACTCGATGAGCCGCCACAGCGCGTCGGTGTCGAGGTGCTCCTCGACCAGGTCGCCGAGCAGGTCCAGGGTGCGCTCCCGGGCGGCGGCGAACGACGTGTCGGGCGCGACCTTGAACCCGGTCCGGCCGGACAGCGCGGCGACCTCGGTGAGGAACCGGCGCCGGAAGCCGTCGGACTCGAACGCGCCGTGCCAGTGGGTGCCCTGAATCGCGCCCAGCCGAGCGCCCTCGCCCGTGCCGTCGGTGTAGCGGAGCAGCGGCGGCAGGCCGGGGTCGGCGTCGGACACCTGGCCGTGGTGGATCTCGTAGCCGTGCACCGGCACGTCCCCGGCCGCGGTGCCGGCGGCCCGCCGGACCGTCTTGCGCGGGTCGAAGGTGATCTCGACGGGGATCAACCCGAGGCCGGGCACGCTCCCCTGGCGGCTCTCCACGGGGTCGTGGATGGCCCGGGACAGCATCTGGAACCCACCGCAGATGCCGAGCAGCGGCTTGCCCGCGGCGGCGTGCGCCAGGACGGCGTCGGCCAGGCCGGTCTCCCGCAGCCAGGCCAGGTCGGCCACTGTGGACTTGGAGCCGGGCAGTACGACCAGGTCGGCGGCGGCCAGCTCGGCCGGCTCGATGGTCAGCCGGACCCGGACGCCGGGCTCGGTGGCCAGCGCCTCGACGTCGGTGGCGTTGCTGATCCGGGGCAGCCGGACCACCGCCACGTCCAGCCAGTCGGTCCCCCGGGGCGCCGCCGGCCGGCCGAGCACCCGCCCGTACGCCAGCGAGTCCTCCGCGTCCAGCCAGAGGTCGAGCGCCCAGGGCAGCACGCCGAGGGTCGGCCGGCCGGTGACCCGGTGCAGCATGTCCAGCCCCGGCCGGAGCAGCCCGAGGTCGCCCCGGAACTTGTTGATCACGAAGCCGGCGACGAGGGCCTGGTCGGCCGGGTCGAGCAGCGCGACCGTGCCGAACATCGAGGCGAAGACGCCGCCCCGGTCGATGTCACCGACCACGACGGCGGGCAGGCCGGCGTGCCGCGCCAGCCCCATGTTCACGTAGTCGCCGGCCCGCAGGTTGATCTCGGCCGGGCTGCCGGCCCCCTCACAGATCACCACGTCGTACTCGGCCCGCAGCTCGGCCAGCGCCGCGTACGCCGTCTCGGCGAGCCGGGGACGCAGCTCCCGGTAGTTGCCGGCGGTGACCGTGTCGACCGCCTCGCCGAGCAGCACCACCTGGCTGGCGTGGTCGCTGCCCGGCTTCAGCAGCACCGGGTTGAAGCGCAGGTCCGGGGCGAGCCCGCAGGCGGCGGCCTGCATGGCCTGGGCCCGGCCGATCTCGCCGCCGCGCCCGTCCGGCCCGACCACCACGGCCGAGTTGTTGGACATGTTCTGCGCCTTGAACGGGGCGACCCGCACACCCCGGCGGCGCAGCCAGCGGCAGATGCCGGCGGTGAGCACGCTCTTGCCGGCGTCGGAGGTGGTTCCGGCGACCAGCAGCCCGCCGCTCATCGCCCGCTCCCCGCTGCGCGCCCGCTGTCCGCTGCTCGTCTGCTCCCCGCTGCTCGCCCGCTCCCCGCTGCTCGCCCGCTTCCCGGTCGTGTCCCGCCCAGCGCGCGCAGCGCGGCGCGGCCGGTCACGCCGACCAGGCGACCGACCGTCACCGGGTACGCCGCCGCGAGGCCCAGCGCGGCCAGCCCGACCGCGCCGGAGATCCGGGCGGCCCGCTTCAGGTGCCGCGCCTCGGGCCGGGGACCGTCCCCGAGGAACGGCCGGGTCTCCTCGCGGCCGAAGTAGACGTTGCGCCCACCAAGCCGGACGCCGAGCGCCCCGGCCATCGCCGCCTCGCACTGGCCCGCGTTCGGGCTCGGGTGGTCGTTGCGGTCGCGCCGCCAGACCCGCCAGGCGGCCGCGCGGTCCCCGTGCGCGGCCGGCGCCACGGCGACGGTGAGCAGCCCGGTCAGCCGGGCGGGGGCCAGGTTGAGCAGGTCATCGAGGCGGGCCGCCGGGGTGCCGAACCGGGCGTAGCGGGGCGAGCGGTGGCCCACCATGGCGTCGAGCGTGTTCGCCGCCCGGTAGCCGAGCAGGCCGGGCAGCCCGGCGACGGCGCCCCAGACCAGCGGGGCGACCACCGCGTCGGAGGTGTTCTCGGCGACCGACTCGACGGTGGCCCGGGCCAGTTCCGGCTCGTCGAGCGCCGATGGGTCCCGCCCGCAGAGGTGGTTGAGCCGGCCGCGCGCGGCGGGCAGGTCGCCGGCCTGCAACGCCCGGGCCATCAGCCGCGACTCGTGCCGCAGCGTGCGCCCGCCCAGCACGGTCCAGGTGCCGACGGCCACCAGCGCGGCCCGGGCCACCGGGTGACGCCGGGTGGCGAGGCCGGCGGCCACACCGAGCAGCACGGGCGCGCCGACCGCGAGCGCGGTGAACGCCGCGCCCGCCGACCGCTCGGGCCGGTAGATCCGTCGCTCCAGGGCGCCGGCGGCGCGGCCGAAGCCGGCCACCGGGTGCCACCGTTGGGGATCGCCGAGCAGCGAGTCCAGGGCGTAGCCCGCCACCAGTCCCGCCGCGTTCGCCATGGCGGTCGCCTGCCGCACCCGTCACCACCTCCGGCCGGCCAGCCTAGTCGTACGGCGGGGCGGCCACGCCGGCGTCGCCACCCCGCTCCCCCGTTGCACGATCCGGGCTGGTCAGGCGGGCACCGGGGCCCGTCCCCGGCCTCGCCGGGCCCGCCCGGTCCCGGTGACACCCGGCGCCGCACCGGCTGGATCCGGCTCGTCGGTGACCGCCTGACCCTCCTCCTCGCCAGCCAGGTCGTCCGCCTCGGCGGTCGGGTGGTCGGGCCGCTCGTCGAAGGGGTCGGCCAGCTCGTCGAGATCGTCCGCGGTCGGGTCCATCCCGGCGGAGAGCCCGACCCGCGAGGTGGCGGACTCCGGCCCGAACTCGTCGTCGAACGGCCGGTCGTCGAACGACACCGGCGCCTGTGCGACCGGCACCGGCTCGGTGGCCTCGCCGTGCACCCGGTGCTCCGCGTCGGCGTCCTCGACGCTGCTGGTCGTCATGCTGGGCCGGTTGCGCAGGAAGCGGGCCCGGCCCCGGGACAGGTCGTGCCCCACGGCCACCGCCTCCAGCTCGTAGAGGGTGCGGTGGTTGCCGGCGTCGTCGGTCCAGTCGCGCGTGTAGAGGCGGCCCGCCACCACCACCGGGTCGCCCACCGCCACCGACGCGGCCACCCCCTCGGCCAGCCTCCGCCAGCAGTTCACGCGCACCCGGAGGCTGTTGCCGTCGACCCAGCGGCCGCTCTCCCGGTCGAGCCGGCGGGCGGTCGAGGCCACCTTGAAGTTGGCCACCAGAGTGTTGCTCTGGGTGGTCCGGCGCCACTCCGGCGCGGTCAGCACGTTGCCGACGATCGTGACGTACGTATCGAACATCGCCCCTCCCAGGGGAACTCGGCTTGTGGGGCCGAGCCTCGGCCGTCGTACCCCGGCGGGCCAGCCGCCCCGGGCCGGCCTGTGGACGACTGAGGCGGCTGTGGACAACCACCTGATCAAGGTCCCGAGCTGCTAGGACCAGTGACCCTGTTGGCCCTGACCTGCGGAGCAGCATGATCAAGAAGCCGGGTTCCGGACGCGGCCCGAGTGGGTATGGCTTTGATCAACCGAGAGAAAGGGTGCGACGATGCTTCTCCGAGACGTCTGCGAGGCCCGCCGATGAGCGCCGTGGCGAACCCCGCGACCGTGGCCGAGTGCCTGCGGGTCGGCGCCGGGTTCTCCCAGGGCGACCGCAACTGGATCGCGGAGCAGTTCGCGACCCTCGACGCCCGGCTCGCCGGGTTCCACGCCGACGCCACCGAACTGGAGGTGTCGGTCAAGGACCGGAACGCCCGGGGCCAGAAGGTCACCCTGGAGTGCTGGGTGGCGGGCCGCCAGAAGATCGTCACCACCTCCGCGGAGGAGGACCTGCACGCCGCGCTCAACGACGTCCGGGACGACCTGCGCCGCCGGCTCAACGACGCGAAGACCCGGCAGGAGCCCCGCCACAACAAGCACCTGCGCGAGATCGACCAGCCCGAGGGCGTGCCCGCGCAGGCCGCCGAGCGGGCCGACGCCGAGACGGTCTGAGCCCACGCCCGCCCCCGCCCCCACGCGATACCGGCGGACGGGGGCGGGGGCTACCGCCGGGTAGCTTTGCGGCGTACCGTCGCGGTCGTGGAACCCGACGTGCTGGGACCGCCGTACGAGCGGCACACGATCGACCTGGGCACCGACGACGAGGGTCCGGTCGTCGCGACCCTGGTCCGCCGGCGGGCGGAGCGCCCGACCGGCCGGGCCGTGCTCTACGTGCACGGCTTCGTCGACTACTTCTTCCAGACCCACGTCGCCGACTTCTTCGCCGAGCGCGGTTGGGACTTCTACGCGCTCGACCTGCGGAAATACGGCCGCAGCCTGCAACCGCACCAGACCCCGAACTTCTGCCGCGACCTGAGCGACTACTTCCCGGAGCTAGACGCCGCCGCGAAGATCGTCCGCGAGGACGACGGCCACGACACCCTGCTCGCCATGGGCCACTCCACCGGCGGCCTGATCATCTCGCTGTGGGCGCACGCCCGCCGTGAGGCCGGCCTGGTCGACGGGATCGTCCTGAACAGCCCCTTCTTCGACATCAACGCCCCCTGGCTGGTCCGCCGACCCCTCGCGGCCGCCGTCTCCCGGCTGGGCCGCCGGGCGCCGCAGCGCATCCTCCCGTTCGGCCTGGGCACCGTGTACGGCGAGAGCCTGCACGCCGACCACCGCGGCGAGTGGCGTTACGACCTGGCCTGGAAGCCGCTCGCCGGGTTCCCGGTGCGGGCCGGCTGGATCAACGCGATCCGCGCCGGGCAGCGCCAGCTCCGGGCCGGCCTGGACATCCCCGTGCCGGTGCTGCTGGCCTGCTCGACCCGCAGCTACCGGGGCACGAAGTGGCACGAGTCGGCCACCCTTTCCGACGCGGTGCTGGACGTGGAGCACATGGTCCGCTGGGCGCCCCGCCTCGGCCGGCACGTCACCCTGGCCCGGTTCGACGGCGGGCTGCACGACCTGACCCTGTCCGGCCCCGCCGTACGCGAGAAGGTGTTCGCGGAGGTCGGGCGGTGGGCGGAGGGCTTCCTCGGCGCCGGGCCGACCCCTCCCGCGCCGCGGCGGCCGGCCGACGAGCCGGCCGGAGCGACGACCGAGGGCTGAGCCGGTCCGGTCAGTGGTGGTCGGCGGTCGCCGCCGCCAGAGCCGACCGGATGCGGTCGAACGTCGCGACCGGGTGACCGCCGCCGTCGGCCGGCAGCAGGAGGCCCAGGCAGCGCAGCGACAGCTCCCCGCCGGGCGCCTCGACGCCGAACACCGGCGCGCCCACGTACCCGGACGGCAGCTCCGTGGTGACCCGCACCTCGTCGCCGACCCGCGCCACCCGCTCGATGACCGCCTCCAATGGCCGCGCTCCGGCGTCGCCGACGCCGAGCGCCAGCACGAACGCCGAAGCCGGCTCCGCGCCGACCCGGGCGACCGCGTCGGCCGGCGCGGCCACCGCGTCGGTCACCTGCTGGGTACGCCAGCTCCAGCCCTCGTCCTCCGCGTGTCCGTGCAGGCCACCCGTGGGCATGGCGGCCAGGCCGAGCTCCGGCAGCTGCAACCACCGGTCGGCGAAGTCGGGCAGCCCGATCGGCTCCGCGGCCGCCTCCGCCGGCTCGGTGAGGCTCGGCCGCAGCCCGATCTCCCCGTACGGTGCCCGGGTGGTCGCGGCGGCCGTGAGCAGCCACTCGTGCACCACCTCGCCGTCGTCGGTCGCGCCGACCAGCTCGCTGTAGAAGAAGGCGGTGCCGTAGGTCGCGGCCGGCGCACCCCGCCCGTCCGACCCGCTCACCGGCAGGATGGCCCGGCCGAGGAGCTGGCACAGCTCGTACGCGATCTCGTTCTCGGTTTCCTGGTCGAGCAGCACGAGCCGAGGGTACGGTCCGGCCCGGCCCCGGCGGCCCGCGACCCGGATATCCGGGGTGCCTCCGGAGGGCCGGCCGTGGGACGCTGACCAGCGACGTGGCCACGACCACCCGTTCCCCCGGCCAGGCCCGGGTCGGCGGTACCCTCTTGGCGCGACACCGTCGACGCGCGCCCGTAGCTCAGCGGATAGAGCAGGGGACTTCTAATCCCAAGGCCGCAGGTTCGAATCCTGCCGGGCGCACCGCTATTCACCTGCGTCAACTGTAAACCATCGACGCCCGTCCGGGGAAGTCCGTTGCAGTTCCCGTTGCAATTTAGTTCCACAGGGCACCGCCGATGCCCTCCGCCGCAGCCCTCGAAAGCTCCGGCGCGACGTGCGAATACGTACCCAGCGTGAGCCCGATCTGGCTGTGACCGAGCAGCTCCATGACCACACGGGCCGGGACGCCCTGGGCTAGCAGGATGCTCGCGGCGGTGTGGCGGGCATCGTGCAACCTGGCTTCCCGCACGCCGGCATCCCGGCAAAGCTGCTTCCACTGTGCCCAGTCTCGCCGCGGCTCGATCGGCTTGCCGTTCGGCTGCGTGAACACAAGGTCGTGGTCCTGCCACAGCTCGCCGGCGAGCTGCCGCTCGGCGTCCTGCTCGGCCCGGTGCTTGCGCAGCGCGTCGACCAGCTGGGGCGGCACGGCAACCGAGCGCCGGCTGGCTCGCGACTTCGGCTCGACGAGGACCAGGCCGCGCCCGGTCAGTCGCTGCAACTGCCACCGCACCCGCAACAGGCCAGCGTCGAGGTCGACGAACTCCCACTTGAGCCCCAGCGCCTCACCCTGCCGCAGCCCCAACGCCAGCGCGACGGACCAGCGGGCGCCGTTCCGTCGACCAGCGGCCGCGGCGAGGATCGCGCGGGCGTCGGCCGCGGTGAGCGGCTGCACCTCCTCTCGGCTCACGCTCGGCGAGTCGACCAGGGCGCACACGTTGCGGGCCACCCGGCCGCGCTGGTGTGCCACCTTCAGCGACCGAGACAGGATGCGGTGCAGTTGCAGCACGGTCGCCGGCGCCATGCCGGCCGTCTCCAACGAGCCGTAGAACCGCTCGACGTGCTCCGGCTGGAGTCGGTCTAGCCGGTGCTCACCGAGTGCGGGGATCAGGTGCTTGGTCACCTTGGACCGGTAGCCCTGCAAGGTGGACGGCCGGACTTTCCGCTCGGCCACGTTGTCGAGCCAGTACGTCAGCCACTCCCCCACGGTCGGTGGCTTGCCGGCGCTGGTCACGTCGCCGGCGTCGCGCTTGCGCTCCAGCTCGCGCACCTTGGCGGTGACGGCTTTCTCGGTGCCTGCCTGAACGTGTCGGCGGTCGGTGCGGCCGTTGTCCTTGACGCCCATGGTCACGTAGCCATGCCATCGGCCGTCGGAGCCCTTGAAGATCGAGCTGCGGCCGTTCGCCTTCCGCCCGCTGGTCATCCCGCCCGCCCCTTCCGCGCCGGCGGCAGGAAGCCGCGGCGCCGCGCCTCACCGATCCAGCGGTGCACCGTGGGAATGGGCACCCCGGCTTCCTCGGCGATCATCGGCGCGACGGCTCGACTCTGCGCGACGCCCTCCCGGTACGCCTCGGCCACGGCCCGGTAGAAGCCGTCCGGGTCCGTCCCGTCCGGCCTTGTCAGCCGTGGACGGCCGGACGGGGCAGGTTCCGCCGGCGCGGCCGTAGCGCTGGCCAGCGCCTTGCGGGCGGCGGCGGCAAGCGGCTCCATCACGTCCGGATCGATGCCTGGCGGCGGGACCATGTTGACAGTCGTGGTGATCGAGCCGATGGGGAACCGCTTCAGCGTCGAGGAGTCGATCGGGTCGCCCACCAGCATCAAGGCGGTGATCTGTCTCCGGCCGCGGGGGTCTTCCTCAGCTCTGGCCAGCGCCAGGCAGTCGGCTACGTCGGCAGTCAGGGCGAACCACCCATCGGCCTGTACGGACTGCGCCAGCTCGCGTCGTCGGTGTTCGTCGTCAGTGAGAGTCACGGCGCCATCATGCACCGTGATCGGTTAACCGCGCAACACTCGGCGAACTACCGCGACTTGCGCGCGACTTGCGCGGACCGCAGCGGCGTGCTACTCCTATGGCTGACCGATAATTCCGCGCATCCTGATCGGTGAGGATGCGGCAAACCTCGGAGGTAAGCCGTGGAACGGGCCACCAGCGCCTTGATGCTGACGGTCGAGGAGGCCGCCCAGCAGTTGCGGATCGGCCGAACGCAGATGTTCGCCCTCATCAAGTCTCAGCAGGTCAGCTCGGTGAAGATCGGCCGCAGTCGCCGCGTGCCGCGTGCCGCCCTCGACACCTACGTAGAGCAGCTCGGCGACGAGCAACACGGAGCCGCCGCGTGACTTCCCTTGGCACCCTTGTCGCTCTGCTGCCCGAGGTGCTGCCGCTCGACGTACGCGAGGCGATCGACCGTTGCGCAGCCTGCCAGCACCCCGGCGAGCTCCATTTCGTGCCGGCGCGCCGGCCGTGGCGCTGCACCTACTGCAACTGCCCGGGGGTTCAGCATCGCGCCCTCGCGGAGTACGCCGAGCGGCGTTCGAACGTCCGGCGAGTCTCGCTTCCCGCCTCGCTGCGCGCCCGGGTCATCGCCCGGGATGGGATGCGCTGCCGGTACTGCGACCGCCGAGTGCACCTCCGGCGCAGTGGTCCGGGCCGCCTCCACATCGACCACGTCGAGCCGTACTCGCTGGTTCGGCGGCACACCCTCGACAACCTCGTCGTGAGCTGCCAGCGCTGCAACCTCTCGAAGGGCGCAGATCCGCTCGTCAAGCCGCGACCCCTGCCATTGGAGGCGGCCTGAGATGCCCCAGACGCGACAAAGCCCGGGGGTGGGATCCCGGGCTTCATCAGAGGTCATGTCGGCGACCAGGACCAGCGTAGCGGCACTGGACGAACTTCCGCACGCCCGCGCCTACGCCGGGCCGCCGTGTCGAGGCCGCGGCCTGTGGGCCGTCACCGTCCTGACGTGCCCCTGGTGCACCGGAATGCACCACCACCGCGTCGGCCAGGCCGGGCAGCTGCTCTCCAACCGCATCACGAAATGCTGCCCGGTCACCGGTCGGTGGTACCGGCTCGGCCCCGTCCAGCGTCGCAAGCAGGCAAGGAGCCACGCGTGACCCCCGCCATCGACCGCATCATCGACGCGCTGCGCGACGCCACCGGCCTGGTTCGCCAGTCCGGCGGCCAGTGGCAGGCGCGATGCCCGGCGCACGAGGACCGGAACCCGAGCCTGTCCGTGCGGCCGATCGAGGGGTCGGTGCTGCTGCACTGCCACGCCGGCTGCGACACGCTCGACGTGCTGGCCGCCATCAACATGACGCCGCGCGACCTGTACGACGAGCCGAGCGGCAATGAGTTGGCTCGCTACCAGTACACCGACGCCACTGGCCGTCCCACCCGGACCGTGCACCGGCTCGACGGCAAGCGGTTCACGCAGTCCGGTGACAAGCGGGTCTGCCAGCTGTACCGGCTGCCCAAGGTGGTCGAGGCCGTCACGTTCGGCCGCACCATCTATCTGGTCGAGGGCGAGAAGGACGTGCACGCCATCGAATCGCTGGGCGAGGTCGCCACCACTGGCCCGCAGGGTGCGGAGAACTTCGGCAAGGTCGACGTCTCCCCGCTCAAGGGTGCCCGGGTCGTGGCCATTGTCGACCGGGACGCCGCCGGCGAGAAGTGGGCGGCGCTGGTCCGCCAGCGCCTCGCCGGGTACGCCGCCGAGTTGACGCTCGTCGAGGCCGCCGAGGGCAAGGACGCCGCTGACCACATCGCCAGCGGCCGGACCCTCGCCGAGCTGGTCGAGCGGCCTGAGCCCGACCCTGCCGGCCAGTGGGACGACCCGCTGCCGCTGGGCTGGCAGGCCGACCTGCCGCCGTTCCCTATCGACGCCCTACCCCCAACCCTGGCCCGGTTCGTCCGCGGCCTGGCGCTCGAGGTGCAGACGCCGGCGGATCTGCCCGGGTCGGTGGTGCTCGGCATCCTCGCCGCCTGCGTCGGTGGCCGGGTCGTCGTCGTGGTGCGTCGAGGCTGGCACGAGCCGACGAACCTGTTCGTCGTGCCGGTCATGCCGCCCGGCTCCCGCAAGAGCGCCGTCATCGCCGTGTGCCGCCGACCGCTGACCGAGGCCGAGATGGCCCTCGCCGAGCGGGTCGCGCAGGTCATCATCGACCGGCGCACCGAGCGGGAGATCCGCGAGCAGTACGCCGACGCGGCGAAGCGGGTTGCGGCCAAGGACGGCGACCCCGTAAAGATCATGGAGGCGCAGGAAGCCGTACGAGCCGCCGAGCAGGTCACCGTTCCGTCGTGGCCCCGGTTGAGCGCCAGCGACGCCACCCCGGAAGCCCTCATCACGCTGCTGGCCAACCAGGGCGGTCGCATCGCCGCCATCTCCGCTGAGGCGGGCATCTTCACTGCGCTGACCGGCCGCTACAGCAAGACGCCCAACCTCGACCCGATCCTGATGGCCCACGCCGGTGACGCGATCCTCGTCGACCGACGCGGCCGGGAACCGGAGCGGGTCGACGCCCCGGCGCTGACGCTGGTCGCGTCCATCCAGCCGTTCGCGCTGCGCGAGATGGTCGAGCGGCCCGACTTCGGCGGCCGGGGCGTGCTCGCCCGGATCCTCTGGGCGCTGCCCGTCGACAACACCGGCCACCGGGACGTCGAGCCGCCGGAGATGCCCGAGCGGGACCGAGAGGCGTACCAGGCCCTCATCTACGACCTGGCGCTGTCCATGGCCGAGCGGGACGCCCCCGCCCTGGTCGTGCTCAGCGAGGCGGCCCGGAAGGTGCACCTGGAGTACCACCGCACCGTCGAGCGTCGCCTGCGCCGCGGCGGTGAACTCGGCGCCGACCTGGTCCGCGAGTGGGGATCCAAGTTGGCCGGTGCTGTCGCCCGCATCGCCGGGTGCCTGCACGCCGCGAGCGCGCCGCTCGGCGATCCCATCAGCGAGGCCACCATGCGTGCCGCCGTCGAGCTCGGCGACTACTACCAGGCTCACGCCGTCGCGGCCCTCGCCCCCGGTGGCGACGACAAGGAGACGAGCAACGCCCGGCTGCTGCTGGCCTGGCTGATCGACCGGGGGCTCACGCGATTCAAGCTGCGCGACCTCCAGCGCACCGGGCCCAAGTCGCTGCGTAAGGCACCCGACGCCCGGCCGGTCCTCGACGACCTGACCGAGAAGGGCTGGATCCGCGAGCACCAAGACGGCGGGTGGGAGGTGCACCCGCACGCCGGCCGACTGCTGAAGGCGGGCGACACGGGCGACAGGGGCGACAACCCGAGCGTTTCCGCAGGTCAGAGCCTGCCGCACCCTGTCGCCCCCGCTGTCGCCCCGGCGGGCGACACGGGCGACAACATCGCCCCGGACGCATGGTCTGTCGCCCGTGTCGCCCCGGCGGGCGACAACCCGGGCGACACCTCGCCGCACCCGCTGAGCAGCGGAAACGCCGAACTTGTCGCCCCTGTCGCCCCTGTCGCCCCGCTCTGGCCGGACACCGACGACACCTGCCCCTCCTGCCGCTGGCCGCTCGACTCCAGCGCGCACTACCAGAACTGCGAGGCCACCCGATGACGTCCACTACCAACGCCGCTCCCTCCTGCTGCGGTGTCCGGCTCCCCGGCGCTGCCGGTGCTTTGCTGGTGAACGCCTGCCAGCTCTGCCCGAGCTCGCCCACCTACTGGCGCAACCGGCCACCGAGCCCGGCCCCGACCGGGCAGGCCACCCCGACAGCCACCGCCCTGCCGGAGCGCACCGGCGGTCTGGTCTGGTCCGGCCACGCCACCGGCGACCCGATGCCCTGCCGGCTCTGCGGTCGCCCCGCACTCATGCGCGACGCCGAGGGGCGCCCCTGTCACAAGGTCTGCGCAGAGCAGGCCACGCAGACCCCGGAGGCCGACCGATGACCCCCGCCCTGGTGCTGGAGCGGCTCATGCTCCACCCGTCCTACGACCAGTTCGTCCAGCGAGCCCGACAGGTCGCCCCCGTCGCGCTGCTCGACCAGGCCGACGCCGCCGCCACCGACGCCCACCGGATCCTCGCCGACGTCGCCGTCCGGCTGTCCGACAACCCGGCCCGGCCCACCACCGCCGGCGACCTGCCCGGCTGGCTGCGGCTGTCCCTGCTGGACACCCTCACCGCGTTCGCCGACGGCTGGGCGACAACCTGCCGGCACAACCCGGCAGCGGACCGACCGAGCCCCGTCGTGGGCGCCGCATGGAAGCCGCACACGGTGGTCTGCCCGACCTGCATCCACCTGCTCAGCCTCAAGCACAACCCGGACGCCGACGCCCTCTGCGACGGCTGCGGCCACCGCTGCGCCGGACCCGAGCACGGCGACGGCATCTACCCCGGCATGGTCCAACTCGGGCCGCTGCTCTACCAGTACGGCACGTGCGGAGGGTGCCGGCCGGAGGTCGCCGGAAATGGCCCGCTGAGAGCCACGCAGACGGCCGAACAGGACCGGCCGAGGGGTACGGGAAGGGTCAAGCCGCGAGGCTCACGCGGACGCAGCCGCGGGCGAGGGGGTCGCGCGTGAAGCCCCGGCCCCCGCGCTACGACTTCCCCGACCGGATGCGCGGCGTCTCCAGCGCCGAGCGCGAACTCAACCGGCTCGAACGGTCCATGTCCGTGGCCTACGACCGACGCGACAAGTTCGCCCTGGACTACCTCACCCGCCGGCACCAGCGAGCCACCCGAGCCCTCGCCGTGCTACGCGCCCAACAGACCTTCACCGAGCAAGAAAGCCCCGCACGAGACGCGGCACCAGCCGCGGCCGGGGCCGACGAAAGGACCACGCCATGACCGACGAGTACCGCGAGTACGTCCGCAAGCTGTTCGGCGACCCCGCGCCCGAGCCGGACCCCGAACCGGCCGAACCCAACCGCGGCAACCACGTACCCCGCGAGGGCAGCACCCCGGACAACAAGCCGACCGGCGACGAGGCGACCCGCCAATGGGTGCGCGACCTGTTCGACCACTCCGGAGTGCCGGGGTGGTAACCGCCGCCGACCAGACCCACGACCACCTACCGAAGGAGCAAGCCAGCATGTACGCCGACGACACGATGGTCTCCGCGACCGTCCAGCAGATCCGCCAGAACTACCCCCGCTTCGGCCTCCAGCTGCCCGAGGGCATGGCCGACGACCTCGCCCAGCTCGACGCGCGGAAGGACGAGCCGCAGTTCGCCGCCGACCCGGCCGCGCTGCGTGCCGCCGTGGCCGCCGCTCGCGACGCCGGACAGGACCCGGCCACCGACGAGACTGTCCGCACCGAGCTGGCCCGCCAGCAGCTCGCCTCCCTCAACCTCGGGCAGCTGCCCGACGGGCGTGCCGGGCAGCGCCTCGCCGACGTGCTGCACAAGCACACGCCCGCGATCCTCGCCGACCTCGCCCAGGTCGTCGAGCAGGGCGACGCCGTGCTGGCCCGAGCGCGGAAGGCCGGTGTTAACCCCGCCGAGGCTTACGTGAACGGAGCCGGCCAGCGGGTGGAGCTGTGGGAGAAGGGGCAGGAAGCCCTCACCCGCATCACCCACGCGGCGAAGATTTGGGGGCTGCTCGTCGCCGCCTTCCGCCTCGCCGAGCGGGATCCGCGCCGCCGGGCGCTGGCCCTCGCCGACCTCACCCCCGAGCAGCTGTTCGCTCTCGACGGGCGCGACGTGATCGCGGCAGCCCGCGCTGGGCACCCGCTCTCGCTGGCCACCCCGGAGGAGTACACGCAGCGCTGCCGGCGCATCGACCAGCACCTGGCCGAGCAGGAAGCGCGACGGGAACGCGAGCTGCACACCGGACGGCGCGAGGTCACGGCCGCCTAGCCCGATGGGGGTGGGGGAGGTCCCCCCACCCCCGCCCGCCTTTGCACTTCCCGGCTTAGGCGGCATCTCTCTCCGCCAGAACCACAGATCGGACAGGAAGCCCCAAGGTGGGCCGGAACATCCCAAGGAGGTGCCGCTATGGCGGACCTGATGAGCATCACCGAGGCTGCCGAGAGCGGCGACATGCGCGCGCTTCTGGTCGCGTTGCGTGGCCGCCTCGCCGCAGCGGTCGACAACCCGACCACCTCGGCGCGCGACCTGACTGCGCTCTCCCGGCTCCTACGCGAGATCGTGCAGGAGATCGAGCATCTCGACGCCCGCGAACCGCGGCGCCTGGCGTTGGTGCCGTCGGACAGAGTCTTCGACGCCTCCGCTCTGTGAGCTGGCCTCCCACCATCGAATCGAGAGCAAGGAGCAGGCACATGGCATGGCCCGACGATGAAGACCTGACCGTGAAGGTGGAGGCCGCTTTCGGCGCGGACGTCACCGCCGACCCCGACACCTGGTCGTGGACCGACCTTTCCTCTCGGCTGCGCGCCGAACCCATCCGCATCCGCGCCGGCAAGTCCAGCGGCGCCAGCGTCGCGACGCCGTCGACCTGCGCGGTGACGCTGGACAACCCGGACTCGGCCCTCATGCCGGGCCATCCTCAGTCGCCCTACTGGCCGAATGTGCAGCTCGGCACCCCGCTGCGCGTCCGCGTCCAGTGGAACGGCGTGTGGCACGACCGGTTCTCCGGGTTCGCCGACCAGTGGGAGCCGCGGTTCGTGCCGACGACCACCCCGGGTGAGGCCGACGCGTACGTCATCGTCACGGCATCGGGAATCCTGCGCAGGCTCGGGCAGGGCAGCCCGCGGGCAATGTCGGCCATGCGGCGCAGCCTGGCCGCCTCGGGTCCGGTCGCTTATTGGCCGGTGGAGGACGGCGACGCGGCCTCGCGGGTGGGGTCGGCGGTTGCTGGCGCTGCGCCGCTGACGATCACCGGTACGGCGAAGTTCGCTGACATCGAGACGTGGACCGAGGGTCAGGGTTACGAGGTGCGGTACGGGTCTGCTGCGCTGGTCGACCTGTCCGGCGGCGCCGTCCTGTCGGCGCTGCTACCGGCCGCGGCCACCGCGGCCACCGCTGGCGCCGGCGGGTGGACTGCCGCGCTGGCCGCTGATGTGCCAGCCGCCGCATCCAACAACATGACGTTGCTCGAGGTTCACACGCCGACCGGCAGCATCACCGCCTGGCGGCTGGTCATCACCACCACCAGCCACACGCAGATCCACGCCTGGACCGGAGCGTCGTGGACCGTCGTGGTGGACAGCTCGTCCGTGTTCATCTCGATGAGCCCGCACAACTTCGCGGTGTGGCAGTCGTCGCCGGGGGTCATCACCGCCGCCTACGGCTGGTCGTCCGTCGGAGGGTGGAAGGCGACAGGCACTATCGCCGGCACCGTCGCCGGGGTGACCCAAGTAGTCGTCAACCCCGCTGGCACGACAGCGACGGAGCCTGTCCCTGCCGGCCATATCGCCGTGTGGGCCGGGCACGGCCTCAACGTCGTGGACAAGGCCGATGGGTCGATGATCCGGGCGCTGTACGCCTACGAGTGGTCGGGGCTGGCGGGGTCGGGTCAGCGGACGGGTGAGGGGGCCACGCAGCGCCTCGCGCGCCTCGCCGCTGAGGATGGCATCGCCCTCGACATGCCGCCGGTGGATCCGGCCTCCGAGGTGATGATGGGCCGTCAGGGGCCCGGCACCCAGCTGGATCTGTACCAGGAATGCGCCGAGGCGGACATGGGTGTGCTGTACGAGAGCGGGTTCGGGCTGGGCTACCTGCCCCGTCAGGACCGGTACAACCCTCCTGTAGCCCTCGCCGTCGACCTGGCCGCCTACTGCGTCACCCGTGGCTCCAACGACGTGCTCAGCCCGGTCCTCGACGACCAGGGCATGGTCAACGAGCTGACGGTGGAGCGCCGCGACGGGTCGACTGTGGTTGTGGCCGACGAGGACAGCCAGCGGCAAAGCGGCGTCTACAGCACCTCGGTGGAACTCAACCTCGTGGACGACAGCGCGCTGCCCGACCAGGCGGCGTTCCGGCTCTACCTGGCCCGCCGGCGGGCGTCGTGACGCCGGAGATACGGCGCCGGGTGGCTGTGCACGAGGCTGGTCACGCGGTCGCCGCGGTGGTGCTCGGTGCGCCGGTGGCGTGGGTGGACGTGGAGTGGCGGCCGGGTGAGGGCGGGACGCTGGTGCGCGAGGTGGACCCGCACACCGACGCGGTGGTGGCCCTGGCCGGCTACGAGGCGTCCGGTGGGGCGCTCGCGTTCTCCGGGGACACCCACGACACCCTCGCCGCCCGGGAGCTGGTCGGCGAGGCAGGGATACCCGCCGCGACGCTCGACGCTCGACGCATCCTCATAGCTCACCGCTACCGGCTGCTGGTGGTGGCGTCCGCGCTGCTCGACCACGGCCGGATCACCGGCGAGCAGGTCACGGCTTTGGTTCGGTCCGAGTCGCAGCTCAGCCAGCAGCAGTTGCTTCGGGTAACTACCGTCAGTCGCCGGGGGTGAATCGTCCGTGAACCGAGCGACGATCTTTCAGGCCGCGGTCGCGGTCATCCTGGCTGGCCTGTTCCTGATGCTGGCCGGCTCGCAGCCGCCGCTGCCTCGCCCCGGTCCGGTCCGCTCGTACCGTCCGGCGACCGAGGCGGAGAAGCGTCAGCGCGAGGTGGAGCAGCTGCGCGAAGAGTTGGAGCGTTACTCGCGCGAGATGGACCGCAAGGCCTCGCCTACTCCGTCGGCGGCTCGCTGACCGCCCCCGCCCGCCGACGGCGAGCATCCCGGGCGGCCAGCTCGTCGACGAGCTGGGCGAGGCTGGCGCCGCTGCGTAAGGCGGAGCCCACCCAACGCGCAGAGGGCGTCACCACGACGGTGACGCCCTCTGTCAGCGGGTGCATGGGTGGAGGCTACCGCCGGTTGCCGAACATCGACCCGAGGAGGCAGGCGAGCAGGATGAAGAACACGATTCGGCCAACCGGTGGCGGCTTCTTTGGCCAGGGCCGGTCACCCCGTCTGCTGTAGCGACTCCGCGTCATCGCGCGATCCTCGCACCCGCGGCGGCGTCACGGTGTACCCGGCGAGCGCGGTTCCACAGCCGCCGGCCGAACCGGAGACGCTTCCCGCTGGCCCGACACCAGCGGCACGGGCGGGACAGCTTGCTCTTGCGCTTGCTGCGGTGGTGGCCCTTCCCGTCGCACAGCCAGCAGTCGCGGAACGGTCGGATGATGCACGAGCCGGCGTACCAGACCAGCGCGGCGAGGATGATGCCGGCCGCGGTGAGCGTGCCTCTCACAGATGCCTCCCAGGAGCGGATTTCGGGGCCTCGGCGGGGGTGCCGCGACCACGCGACCAACAGGGGTTTGCGCTGGTGGGGGCTGGTCGCGCCCCTGGTCGCACTTCCGCGACCAGGGGCACACCCGCGACCACCCGTGCGACCTACTCGGCTTCGATCTCGCGGCGCTGCTGCGCGGCGTCGAGCGACGTGCGCCGGGCGCCCTTGATGTTCTTCCGGCCGACCTTCACGTCCTGGCTGTCGACCCCGTACCGGGCCAGCGACTCACGCACCATGTCGGCGGTGATCCCGGCGTACATCTCCGGCGCCAGCTCGGCGAGCCGCTCGGCGAGGACCGCCCACGGCACACCCGACTCACCGGGCCGCAGCACCGCGCGAGCGTCGGCGAGCATGTCGCGGGCCTCGACCCGCTCGACGTCCTCGCCGATGACCTGGCCGCGCAGCTGCGCCGCGCGGGCCACGATCGCCGCGGCTGTCTTCGGGTCGGGGAAGAACGACCGCACCGAGCCGGCCTTGCCGTTGCCGGTGATGACGCCCCACCCGGCGTCGACGCCCGGCTGGTAGACGGTGGCGGTCAGGCCCCGCTTGTACGCCCCGGTGCCGAGGATCATGTCGTTCTCGACCTGGCCGCCCACCGACAGGCACCAGCGGGTGACCACGCAGCGGGTGATGTTCGGCGGCACGCTGTCCCGGTCGGCGATCTGCGTGGCCAGCACGAGGATGATGCCCAGCGCCCGACCCCGCTTGGCGACCCGCTCGGCCATGTCCGCGGCGTCCGGGTAGGCCAGGAACAGCTCGTGCACCTCGTCGAGCAGGATGAACACCGGGTGCAGCCCACTGCCGCGCTTGGCGGCCAGCTCTGGCGTGACCTTGCCGAGCGGTGCCTCACCGCGCTCCCGGGCTCGCTTGATGCGCTCGCCGCGGCGCTCGCACTCGGCCAGCGCCCACGCGATCACGTCGCGGCCGGTCGACAGGGCCTCATCGTCGACACCGCAGGCGTACGTGCTGCACAGCGGCGCCATGTCGAGGAAGTCACCCGTGCCCTTGAACTCGGCAATCTTGAGCTCGCACGTCGGGTCGAGCGCGGCGATGGTGGCTAGCGTGCGGGCCGCGTAGGACTTGCCGGAGCCGGGCTGCCCGCCGATGAGGACGTTCCGCTCGAACAGCACCGTGGACACGGGCCGCTGCCGGGCGTCGGTGCCGAACGGCTGCGGCTCGAAGATGCTGGTGCGCGCCGTGTCGCCGGCCAGCGCCCACCGCGGCTGACCCATCTTGGACGACGGCTGGTAGCCCACCCACAGGTCGACCTGCCCGGGGTGGTCGGGGCCGACCTCCGGCCACACCTGGTCGACGGGCAGCCGGAGCGCGGCCGCGAGGTTGTCGCGCTTCTCCAGCACGGTGGTGGCGACGATGGCGCCAGGCAGGTTGAAGCGGGCCAGCCAGCCCGGCCCGTCCTTGTGGATGCCCGGCGGCGGGAACGTGATCTGCCCGGGTTCCTTCACGCCGATGCTCAGCGCGACGACGGCGTTGCGGACCATTTCGCCCGTGAGCTTGGTGAACGCGGCCTTGGTGGTCACCCGGTCGACGATCGGCTTGTCAGCGGGCCGCCCGTAGTGCGCGGCGAGCAGGACCAGGCCGACGACGGCGGCCCACCAGCCGACCGGCGGCATACCGGCCACCTCGACGCCCACCAGCAGCGCGGCGAGCAGCACCACGGCGGCGCCGACCACCCACCAACGGGCACCGGATGCCTTCTCCCGCCGGCGGTCGAGCTGCTGCCAGGTGTGCGGGTCGTTCTTGCTGGCCGCTTCCTGCCGCAGCTGGAAGTTCTCCCGGCCGCCCACCGCCCACCACAGCACGGCGGCGCTGGCCCGCCACGCACCGCGCGGGGCGTAGACGGCGACCTTGGCGGCGTACTTCGGCGAGCGGGTCAGGTGATAGAGGGCGGTGTGGCCGCCGTAGCCGGCGGACCAGCGGACCAGCGCCCGGCGGGCGTCCGGGTTGCGGAGGGCAGCCGGAACGATCGGCCGGCGGGCATCGGTGCGCGACACGACGTCGGCGAAGGTGGCCCGGCGGTCGGCCGGGTCGACGGCACCGCCCACCTGGTCGGCCTCGATGATGTGCCGCTCGTCGTCGTACTCGATGGGGAGCGTGGTCATGTCAGTACCTCCCTGACGCTTGCTCGGCGAGGTTGGTCACCCGCACGGCGGCCACGTCGAGCAGCTCGCGGCGGGACATGGTGGCCTCGGTCAGTTCGTTGTCGATGAGGTCGGCGAGGGCGCGCAGCCCGCCGGCAACACCGGCGAGCCGCGCCTCCAACGTCGGGCAGTACGTGCAGTCGTTAGCCACGGCTCGCCCCGCGACGGCGACGCATGTGGAAGGCGACACCGGCCGCCGCCGCACCGATCCCGGCGGCGATGGCGGTAGTGGTGTGCCCGGTCAGGTTGGCGGCCACGGAGACGGCGGCGAGGATGGCGGCGATGACGCTCACTTGGTCACGTCCTCTCGCACGAGGTGGGCCAGCGCGGCGCCCATGCCGAGCACAGCCACCGGCAGGCAGGAAACAAGGGTGGTGATCCACCACGGGGCCGACGTGACGCCCGCGGCCACGAGCAGGTGATACGCCACCTGGCCGAGCGCGCCCACCGCCAGCGAGGCGATGGCAGACCACTTCGCGAACGTCCGGGCTCGGTTCGGCACCCGGCCGGACAGCCACACGTACAGCGCGTACGCCCCGTACGTCTCCACCCCGATCGGCAGGGTGATGGCGGTGTTCAGGCTCACCCCGTCGGCGATCCCGGGAAGCGGGTGCACGACGCCGAACCCGGTGAGTCCGCCGAGTCCGACCCAGCCGGACCAGATGGCCACGAACGCCGGGAGCGCGAGCAGGATCACCGGCCAGGCGACCGCCCGCCGTCCCGGCTGGGCGACGGTCGGCGTACCCGGGTGACCGGGTGCCGTGACCTGCTCGACCGGCTCGGCGACGGGAGCCGCCGGGGCGGGCTGCGGACCCGGTACGGGCGCGTCCTCGGGGCGGGTGTCCGCCGGGTCCGTGCGGGGTGTCAGGAGCGCGCCCCGGACGATCATTGCGTGCCGCAGCGTCTCCGCCCGGTCGTCGACCGGGGCCGGGTCGGGGCCGATCGGCTCGGCGTAATCCCACGGGTCCGCCGTCGGCTTGTCGGCGGGGCGCTCGTCGGGCGGCGTGTATCCGAACTGCTCGGCGAGCTGGCGGCGCAAGTGCTCCTCGCGCAGCCGGGTCAGCAGCTCGTCGGCCTTCGGGGCGCCGATGCGGTACTCACGCATCAGGCGGTTCCGCGACGGAACCTCGCCCAGCTCGTCGACGAGCTTGCGGGCCGCGGGCAGCAGCGCGTCGACCGGCTGCGGGTAGCGGGTGCCGTTGATGGTCGGCGCGGTCATCGGGTCAGCTCCTTCGGGCGGTCGGCGGGCTGCCGGGCGTGCTTGCGGAGGATGGCGGCGGCGGCCTCGTCGGCGTGCTTCTCGACCAGGTGCCGGGCGACCAGGACGACGACCAGGACGACGACGGGCAGGCCGACGGCGGCGAGCAGCAGCGGGAACAGGGCGTCCTTCACCGGGCACCCCCGTCCACGAGGTCGGCGGCGGCCAGCAGCGCGGCGGCCAGCGCGCGGGCCTGCTCCGGCGTGCCCGACCAGCCCCCGGTGTTCTCGCCGCCGGCGTAGTCCCCCTCCGGGCCCTCGGCGACGGTCAGAACCACCCGCGGCGCGGTGATGAGCTCGGCGACGGCGCTCTCACCGGCCTCGGTGGTGCTCTCGACGTACACCGTGGCGGTCGCCGGGTCGTCGAAGGTGGTCGGGTCGAGCGCGGTCAGCTCGCTGACGATGCGCTCGTGGACCAGGCCGATCGAGAAGCCGTCGACCTCGCTGATGTGGCCGCGGTGGTCCTTGGAGCACCACGGCGGGCAGCCGGTGCGGATCGCGTCGGCCAGCTGGTGCACGCCGGTCGGGTTGACGGCGGCGGCCCGCTCGACCAGGGCGACGTCCTCGGCGGACGGCAGGTGCACGACGGCGGCGTGGCCGGTGTACTGCTGGTTGGTCGGGAAGCGCCCGGCGTTGGTGTCCGTCCGGCGGATCGCCGTCAGGTTGGGGGCGGTGTCGGCGTCGATGAGGCGGTTGGCCGCGGGGACGGGTGCGGATGCGATGATGCTCATGGGTCGGGGTCCTCTCCCGATCTAGGGCCCGGCCGGTGTTACCAGCACCGCGTTTCCGGGCCCGCCTACGTTGTGTAGCCCTGTCGGGCCGTTGCAGATCCTGTTGCAGTTCGCAGTAGTCCTAGATCGTCTAGGGCGGTCCGCGTAGCTGCTCTGACCTGCAATTTCGTACGTAGGTGAATCTCAGTGGACCCCCGACGGGGAAACTTCTAATCCCAAGGCCGCAGGTTCGAATCCTGCCGGGCGCACCACCGTCACCCCAGGTCAAGGGCCTGCCGCTCCCAGCCCGGTCAGTCGCCACCGGTCACGTACAGCCATTCGTACAGCCAAGTCAGCCGAAGAAGTGCTTCGCGGCCTCGTCCACGGCGGCCCGCTCGATGTCCGGCAGGACATGGGCGTAGGTGTTCACGGTCAGCCCGATCTGGCTATGACCGAGCACCTTCATCACCGTCCGAGGTGAGGCACCGGAGACGAGCAGGAACGTGCCGCAGGTCATGCAGACGAAGCCAGTCGAGGCCAGCCGCAGCCCGGATCTTGTGCCGGGTCCGGTCGATATGGTCCGGGTCCCTCGGAGTTCCCACCGTGGACAGCAAGACACGAGCACTAGAGCACCAACGCTCATTCGGTCTTCCTGCTTCATGCCGGTGAGTATGACCTGACTTTCGCGCCAAGGACCTCGGGGCTCCGCCCCGAACCCCGGCGCTCCTCAGAGATGCCGCCGCGGATCACCTCGTCAGTCTCGCCGTTGTTCGCACAATGCCCCTTCGGCCTGCTTGTGTCCCAGGTTGCGGTGACGGGCGAGACCTGCCGGGCTGTGGCGACATGTGGAATGGTCTTGTCATGCCGATAGATCAGCACCTACTCGTGGCCTTCACCCTTACCACGATCATCGCGATGGTCAGTCCCGGGCCGGACATGTTGTTCGTCTTAGGGTGTGGGATGCGCGGCGGTCCGCGGGCCGGCCTGCTCGCCACGGCAGGGGTGGCAACGAGCGAGGCCGTTCACGTCGCCGTGGCGGCCGCTGGGCTGGCCGCTCTCTTCGCGGCAGTGCCGACCGCCTTCACGGTGGTGCGGATCGTCGGAGGCGCCTATTTGATCTACCTTGGTGTGCAGATGATTCGGCACCGCAAGAGCGAGCAGAGCGAGTTGCCAGTCGTCGGCGGAGGCATTTCGGGCCGCCGTGCTTATCTCAGTGGATTGTTAACCAACCTACTTAACCCGAAGATGGTCACCTTCACGATCGCGTTCCTCCCACAGTTCATCAACCCACAACTGGGTCAGGTCTGGGCGCAGTTCGCGATCCTCGGCACCATTCTGATCGTCCTGGAGTTTATCGTCGACGGCACGGTGGGCGTGCTCGCAGGGCGGATCGGGGGATGGCTCCGTCGCCGGCAGGCCGCTCGCCGCCGAATCGACACAGCGACGGGAGGCGTATTCATAGGGCTGGGCGTGCGACTGGCCGTCGAGCGATGATGCCCCTTCCAAGTCAGACAGGGTTGAGGGACGTCATCCGGCCCGAGTGGACGGGGCGCCCGGGGGCCGGTAGCCGATGGCGCCCGCGGTCACGAGCGGGCATGAACGGTCAGGGGCGACAGTCGCCGTGAGCAGGCGTTTCGGGCATCACAGCCCGTTGAGTGCGCTCTTCCAAACTGGCGCTCCGGGTCCAGCGCAAGGACGGCCAATTAGTTGTACAGCCAGAAGGCAGCACAGCCGAGACACAGCACCAGCAGAACGGCCGAGACGAGCAGCAGCACGAGTAGTGTGAGCAGCTCCTTGCGCGCCGTCGGCGCAGACTCCGGCGGCGGACTGCCGTCGGTGGGCTCGGGGTCGGGCACCTCGTGATCATGTCAGAGCCAACCGCGTCTGGGAGCCAGGCGTGGGAGCCACCGGGGCGGACTGGACCGAACGGGACGGGACCGATCGAGTTGCCGAGCGCTTGAGGACCAGGACCAGGCGGACGACGTGTCGTCGAAGGAGCGTGCAGAGATCGCAGGGCCGGGACAGCGACGTACAGCCATTCGTACAGCCAAGCCTGCCAGCCAAGGCCGACGCGGTCCGACAACGACGGACGGCCTGAGCAGGGTCCCTGCAAGCTGACCAGCCGTCCGCCTTCTTCTTCTAATCCCAAGGCCGCAGTTTCGAATCCTTCCGGGCGCACCATGTCACGCAGGTCAGCGGAGCCGTCACCGGCGAAGCCTCGTACGTTGGCACCATGGCGACCTTCTGGACCTTGGGCTGCGATGCCGACGACCCGCAGCGGATCGCTGCTTTCTGGGCGCTGGCCCTGGGCTATGTCAAGGAGCCCGGTTTCGACGAGCCCGACAACGCATCGATTGTCGACCCGGATGGCCGCGGCCCCGCCATCAGTTTCCTCAGGGTGCCCGAGGGCAAGTCCAGCAAGAACCGCGTGCATATCGACGTCCGGGTGGCCGGTCCGGGCCCCTGGGACATGGTCGAGCGCGCCCGCCTGATCCGGCAGAAGGTCCCCGAGCTGGTCGCCGCCGGCGCGACGGTGACCCGCGAGGAGTGGTACGGCGACGTGCTCGGCCACGTCGTCATGCGGGACCCCGAGGGCAACGAGTTCTGCGTCGCCTGAGGCCGGCCGTCAGGGCTGCGGGGCAGCCGGCCGCCGGACCCGGTAGCGCAGGTGGGTCACGTGCGGCGAGTCCACCGTGGCGAGCCGCTCCAGTTCGATGTGCGCGTCGCCGAGGTGCTCGAACAGGCGCCGGCCCGCGCCGAGCAGCACGGGCGCGAGCTGGATGCGAATCTCGTCGACCAGACCCGCGGCCAGGAACTGCTGGCCGACCGTCGCGCCCATGAGGCGTACGTCGCGGTCGCCCGCGGCGGCGGTGGCCCGGTCGCAGGCGTCGCGGACATCCGTGACGAAGGTGAAGGTGCCGCTCTTCTCGACCCGCTCGGTGAGGGGGTGGTGGGTCAGCACGAGGCAGGGCACCGGGAAGGGGGTGTCGTTCCAGACGTCGATGCCGACGTCGAACGTCCGCCGGCCGAGCACCACGGCGCCCGTGCCCGCCTGCATGTCACGAAAGATCTCGGCGTCCACCTCGTTCGACGAGGCATCGAAGATCCACTCGTGCAGGCGGAGCCCGCCGACGCCCATCGGATTCTCGACGCTGACGTCCGGGCCGGCCATGAAGCCGTCCAGCGACATGGTGATGTCCAGCAGTACCCGTGCCATGGCAGCCCTTCGTCGAGGGACGCCGGGGCGTCCGGGAGCGGCAGGTGCTCGAAACCGTAACGCCGAGGTACGACAGGTAGGCCTCGGCGGACGGCCGGAACGGTCACTCTCCTGGTGACTGTTGCCCGGCGGACTCGCTCCACCGGCGGGCCTCAGCCGACAACTGCGTCATCACCTCCTCCTTCGCGGCGCCGTACTGGGCCCGGCTGTGGCGACACCGCTCGGCGGCGCGTCTCTTTGCCGCCTCGTAGCGACGGGCGGCGTCGGGGTTGGCCGCGAGGTAGGCGCGGAAGACCCGGTTCGCCTCCGGCACCGGCGACGTGACGCGGAAGACGTGCAGGTGGTGAGTTCGCTTCCCGGCGGTGTCCTTGGCGAAGAACAGGTGGTCACCGTCCTCGGGGAAGGCCAGCGGCCGGTAGACGTACCCCAGCTGCTCGAGTGGCCGGAGGTGCGCGACGACGGCGCCGACCTCAGCCACCGCCACCTGGATGTCGATGATGGGCTTGGCCGCACATCCGGGAATGCTGGTCGATCCGATGTGCTCGATGCCCAACGCCGCAGGCAGTGCCTCCGACAACAGCCCTTGTTCGACCGTGAATCGCTGCGGCCAGGCCGGGTCGTAGGGCACGATCTCGACCACCGGTGCATCGTCCTTCACGGCGGTCACCGTATCGGGCCGACGGCCGATGCTCGGAGCCCTATTTCCAGGGTGGGGTGTACCGGCTCACGTAGTCACGGGCACGCGGCAGCGGGTCACGCCAGTACCGGTCCGGCATGCGGCTGTGGTGCGTTTCGCAGAACTCGGCAAGACTCTCGGCGATCGTCACGCGCTCCAGCGGGCGGCCCTCGAAGGCCGTGTTGGCGGTCAGCAGCTGCGGCTCCGGATTCCAGCCCGAGTGATCGAACGCCCAGCCGTCCCACACCGCGTAGACGTGGAAGATCTGCCAGTCGCCGGCGAAGCGCACCCCTGCCATCTCCATCGGCCGGTCGGGGTAGAAGTCCCGGCAGACCCACGCCAGGATGTGACACGCTCCGGCAGCGAAGAAGGCCTGGTCCGTCCGCTCCCAGGCGATCCGCTGATCCGACCGCTCGATCGCCGTCCTCCGGAAGATTCCCGCTGCCTCGGCCGTCACGACACGGGACGATAACCCAGCGGCAACCGCGCGTCCGCTCTCACACGTTGCCGAAGGTCGGCGTGCCCGCGCTGTCGTAGGTCAGCATGGTCACCCCGGTGCCGGAGGTGCGGGTGCCGGTGAGCCGCAGGCCCGCCGGGGGCACGCCGTCGGCGAAGAGTCGCTGCCCGCGCCCCAGCACGACCGGGAAGACCAGCAACTGGTACGTGTCGATGAGCCCCTCCCGCATCAGCGACCGGGCGAGCGCGCCGCTGCCGTGCACCTGGAGTTCCCCGCCGGGGCGGTTCTTCAGTTCGGCGACGGCGGCGGCCAGGTCGCCGTCGAGGCGGTGCGAGCCCGACCAGGTCAGCTCATCGTCGCGGGTGGTGGCGACGTACTTCGGCAGCCGGTTGAGCGGGTTGTCCGGGCCGCCCTGGGCCGGGTCGGTCACGTGCGGCCAGTAGGCAGCCATGATGTCGTAGGTGCGACGGCCCAGCAGCAGGGCCTCGGCCCGCTCGAAGGTCTCGCCCATCCACCCGCCGACCGTCTCGTCGAAGTGCGGCGGCAGCCAGCCACCCAGGTCGAACCCGCCGCTGCGGTCCTCCTCCTGGCCGCCGGGGGCCTGCATGACGCCGTCCAGGGTCAGGAACGTGGTGATGGTGAGTCGCATGGTGCTGCCTCCCTCCTCGTGACCGGCCCCGCGCCGGTCTCCACTCTGCCGACGGCCGGGGACCGACCGATTCGACAGCCCACCCGGATCAACGATGTGACCTGGGCCACACCGGCTCAGGGCTTACGCGCGAACAGGTACGCCGCCGGACGCCTGCCCTCCTCCGGCGCCTGCCAGGTGCTCGCGGTGACCGGAAGGCCCGCCGCCGCGAGCAACGCCGCGATCCCCTCCGGCCGGGCGTAGTACCGCGAAGCGCAGTTCCGGGTACGCGCGCCGGGCCAGTGCGACCATCCGTGGCGACAGGTCGACGCCGAACGCGTCGACGCCCAGGGCCGCCAGGTGGGCGGTGACGTGGCCGGGGCCGCAGCCGAGGTCGGCCACCACCCCGCCGGTCGCCCGGGCCAGTTCGGCGAAGGCGCCGAGCAGCGCCCGGTCCAGCGGCAGCTCGGACAGTTTGGTGGGGACCAGCGCCGCGTAGTCGGCGGCGACCGTGTCGTAGGCGGCCCGGGTCTCGGTGAGGTGGGCGCGCTCGGTCACGCCCCGACCGTACCGGGCGGCGGCGCGGTCGGCGGCGACGTACCCTCCGCTCATGGTGACCGAGACGGATCTCCAGCTGGCCGACGGCCGCACGCTGCACGTCTACGACACCGGCGGGTCCGATCGGCTCGCCGTCTTCTGGCACCACGGCACGCCGAACATCGGTGCACCACCCGCGCCGCTGTTCGCCGCGGCCGACCGGCTCGGCCTCCGTTGGATCTCGCACGACCGCCCCGGCTACGGCGGGTCGACGCCGCTGCGGGGGCGTGACATCGCCTCGGCCGCCGCCGACGTCTCCGCGGTGGCCGACGCAATGGGCGTCGACCGGATTCGCGACGATGGGCCACTCCGGCGGCGGTCCGCACGCGCTGGCCTGCGCCGCGCTGCGGCCCGACCGGGTGGTCGCCGTAGTGGTCGGCGCCGGCCTGGCCCCGTACGGGGCGGACGGGCTGGACTGGTTCGCCGGAATGGTGCCCGCCGGGGTGGCGTCGCTGCGGGCCGCCGCCGCGGGACGGGCGGCCAAGGAGGCGCACGAGGCGTCGGGCGCCGTGTACGACCCGGAGTTCACCCCGGCCGACCTGGCCGCCCTGCACGGCGAGTGGTCCTGGTTCGACAGTGTGGTGGGTCCGGCGACGCAGGCCGGCCCGGGCGGGCTCATCGACGACGACCTGGCGTACGTGCACGCGTGGGGCTTCGACCCCGCCGACGTGACGTCGCCGGTGCTGCTGGTGCACGGCGAGCGGGACGGCATCGCCCCGGTGGCGCACGCCGAGTGGCTGGCGCGGCGCTGCCCCTCGGCCGAGCTGCGCCGCTACCCGGACGACGGGCACATCTCGGTGCTGCGGCACGCCGGGGCGGCGCTGGAGTGGCTGCGCCGGCGCGCCGACGAGGCGTCCGCCGGGAGCCGGCAAGGTTGAGTCGTTGACGACATCAGCTCGACAGGGGTGCACACCCAACGCGCCCGGGCCGGTAGGTGGCGGTGGGTGAGGCGGCGGCCGGGGTGCCCGGCCGCCGCCTCGCCGCGCCGGATCGGGCGCGGACCGCGGCCCGGCACGGGGACCTTGGAAGGTCTCCCGTGCGGGCCGTGGTGCCGGCGCCGGCCGGGTGGAGGGTCGAAGTGGCCCGCCCCGGCGCCGGAGTTCGGTGGGTCGACCGGCCGGCCTCGCCGTGGGCGCGCCGGTCACCGACCTCATGCCCCTCAGCGCTCACCCCACCGGGGATGTCACAGCGGGCACCCGCGGTAAACCGGATGACCGGTCGCCGCGCGGCGGTCACCATCGACGGATGCCGCAGCATCGACCCGCCGAGCCGGACATCCGGCGCTACTACACCGAGGTCTTCGCCGAGGCGGACCGGCTGGACCGGTCGCCGCAGGGACGGCTGGAGGCGTGCCGCACGCGCGACCTGCTCGCCCGGCTGCTGCCGCCCCCACCGGCCGAGGTGCTGGACATCGGCGGTGGCCCCGGCGCGTACGCCGGCTGGCTCGCCGCCGCGGGGCACCGGGTGCACCTGGTCGACCTGGTGCCGGCGCACGTGGCGGCGGCACGGGCGGCGTACCCGGGAATCACGGCGACCGTGGGTGACGCCCGGCACCTGCCGCTGCCCGACGGCCGCGCCGACGCGACCCTGCTGCTCGGCCCGCTCTACCACCTGCCCGACCGGGCGGACCGGGTGGCGGCGCTGCGCGAGGCGGCCCGGCTGACCCGGCCCGGTGGCCCGGTGCTCGCGGCCGCCATCAGCCGCAACGCCGCCCTCATCGACCTGACCGCGCAGGGGCGGGTGGACGAGCACAACCGTGCGCTGCTGCGTGAGGAGTACGCGACCGGGGTGAACGATCCGCGGACCGGCTTCACGACGGCCTACTTCCACCGCCCGGAGCAGCTGGCGGACGACTTCGTGGCGGCCGGCCTGCCGGCCCCCGCCGTGTACGGGGTGGAGGGTCCCCTGTGGCCGTTGCTGAACGCGCTCGGCACCGGCCCGGCCGAGCGGCTCTTCGCCGACGCGGCGGCCTGTGCCGAGACGTTCGAGCGGGATCCCGCGGTGCTCGGGGCCAGCGCGCACCTGATCGCCGTGGCCCACACGGGAGTGGACCGGAGCCGGCCCGCCGGCTGAAATCGCCACAGCGACGCGCCGCGCACCGAGGGTGACCGGCCCCGGACGCACGTGTTATTCTCCGGCGTCGATCCACCGTGCGGACCCGACCGGGTCGCTGCCGGAAGGACACCTCCCCCGATGCCGGTCGTAGCCGCCACGACCCTGCCGCCGTCCGCGCTGGACCGGCCGGCGGGCGGCGCGTTCACCCTGATCTTCACCACCCTGCCGGCGCTGCTCCGGCTCACCTGCGGCCTGGTCGCCGCGGTGGTGGCGCTGTCGGTGCGCACGCCGCCGGTCCGGGTGGCCCTGCTGGTGCCGGCGGTCGTCGCGCTCACGGCCTGGTCGGTCTGGTACGCGGTCCGCGCGCTCCGGTACGGGTTCACGGGCCCGCTGGTGGCCGGCGACGTGGCGCTGACCACCGCGGCGGGGCTGGCGATCCCCTGGCTCGTCGCGCCGGAGGTGCTGCCCGGCGAGGGCAGCTGGCTGGCGGTGCTGGCCAGCACCACGGTCATCAACGCGCAGGCCACCGCCCCGGCCCGCTGGTCGGTCCCGGCCGGGCTGCTCGTCACCGCGGGCTACGCGACCGGCGCCACCCTCGCCCGCAACCCGGTCGAGGCGCGGGCGCACACCGCGACGCTGCTCGTGCAGATCGGCTGCACGGCGGTGACGACCGCGGTCATGCGCCGCCGGATCGGGCGCGCCGACGCCGCTTTCGGGGACTACCAGCGGCTGTCGCGGGAGGCCGTGGTGGGGCGGGCCGCCCGGGAGGCCGAGCGGCGGCAGAACCGGGACCTGCACGACACCGTTCTCGCCACGCTCACCATGGTGGGTCTGGGCGCGGTGCCCGGTCCGTCCGCCGCGCTGCGCGAGCGGTGCGCGGCCGACCTGCGTACCCTCGCCGCCCTGGCCGACGCGCGGGCGACGCCGGCCGGCGCGGTCGCCCTCGACGAGCGGCTGCGGACGGTCCTCGCCCGCCTGCCCGAGCTGACCGTGGACGCGAGGCTCGTGCCGTGCCGGGTGCCCGCCACGGTCGCCACGGCGCTCGCCGGCAGCGCCGCCGCCGCGCTGGCCAACGTGGTCCGGCACGCGCCGGGCGCCACCGCCACGCTGCGCCTGACCTCGGACGCCGGCGCCGTCGTGGTCGAGGTGGCCGACGACGGCCCCGGCTTCGACCCGGCCGCCGTCCCGGCCCACCGGTACGGGCTGCGCGAGTCGATCCACGGCCGGATGGCCACGGTGGGCGGCCGCGCGGTCGTGACCTCCGCCCCTGGTGCCGGCACCCGGATCCGGCTGGAGTGGTCCGGTGTCCACTGAGTCGGGAACGGTCGGGACCGGCATGGCCGCCCCGGCGATCGTGCGGCAGCGGGCGCCGGAGCGCGCCGGGCCCGGGGCGCCGGCGACCGCGGCGCACGCGGTGGGCGACGCCTCGGACCGGGGCGCCCGGATCGTGGCGGTGGGCATCGCGCTGGCCTGGCACCTGGCGATCGGGTTGCCGGCGCTGCTCGGCTCCTGGTCCCGGCTGGCCGCCCCGCCGGTGGTCGCCGCCGGCTGGCTGCTGACCACGGGGGTCGGTGTCGCGGCCGGCGTACGCCTCCTGCGCGGCGGGCTGCCGCCCGCGCGGCTGCCGGCGGTGGCGCTGCTGGTGGTCGACGGGGTGGTCTTCGCGGCGGCCGGTGAGCGGCAGCTCTTCACCGCGGCCAACTGGGTGTGGGGCGGGCTGGCCTGGTTCTTCCTGCTGGTGCTCTGGCGGCGGCCGTTGAGCTGGCTGCTCGTGCTGCTCGCCGCGCACGCGACGATCGCCCTGGCCGCGGTGGTCCTGCACGGCGCCACCGCCCCGGCCGACCTCAGCCGCTACGCCATGTACGTCTACGGCACCTCGTCACTGCCGGTGGCCGTGTTCGCCGGGGCGGCGGCGATCGCGGCGCTCGCCCGGGACCGGGCCTCCACGGCCGCGGCGGCCCTGGCCGTGGCGGCGGAACGGGACGCGGCGGAACGGGCCCGGCGGGAGCGGCAGGCGCGGCTGGCTCTGGTCAGCGGCACGGCCGAGGAGGTGCTGGCCGCCCTCGCGTCCGGCGAGGCCGACCCGGCCGACCCGGCGGTGCGCCGCCGTGCCGTGCTGGCGGCCGCCCGGCTGCGCCGGTTGATCGCCGAGTCGGACGACGTGCCGGATCCGCTGCTGCACGAGCTGCGCGCCGCCGCCGACCTGGCGGAACGGAACGGCCTGCCGATCGAGCTGGTCGCCGTCGGGGCCCCGCCGGAGCTTCCGGTCGAGGTCCGGCGGAAGCTGGCCGACCCGGCGACCGCCGCGCTCGCCGGCGCCCGCGGCTGGGCGCGGCTGACCGTGGTGGCCGGCCCGGACGAGGTGGTGGTCAGCCTCGTCACCCCCGACCACGACGGGCCGGACGCGACCGGCCCGCCCGACGGGGACGGGAACGGGTCGGTGGAACACCTGCACGAGCGCGACGGGGAGATCAGATGGACGCAGACGCGGTGGCGGAGGACGTGACCGGCGGGCCGCCGGTGGGCGTGGCGATCGTGGACGACCACCCGGTCGTGATCGACGGGGTACGGGCCTGGCTGGCCGGTGAGCCGCGGCTGCGGGTGCTGGCCACCGGGGACGACCCGGACGTGGTGCTGCGGGCCGCCCCGGAGGCCGAGGTGGTCCTGCTCGACCTGCGGCTGCACGGGCGCATGGTGCTCGACAAGCTCGCCGAGCTGAGCGCCGCGGGCCGCCGGGTGGTGGTCTACTCCGAGCACACCGACCCGGAGACCATGCTGGCCGCGCTCGACGCCGGCGCGGTGGCGTTCCTGGCCAAGCACGAGGGCCGGGAGCACTGCGTGGCCACGGTGCTCGCGGCGGCGAGCGACCGGCCGTACGTGCCGCCGGCGCTGGCCGGCGCCATCGTGGGCGACGCCCGCCCGGACCGGCCCGCCCTGTCCGACAAGGAGCGCGAGGCCCTGCTGCTGTGGTTCCAGTCGATGTCGAAGGCGTCGGTGGCGCGCCGGATGCGGATCAGCGAGCACACCGTGAAGCAGTACGTGGACCGGGCGCGGATCAAGTACACCCGGGCGGGGCGGCCCGCGGCCACGAAGGCGGCGTTGCTCGCCCGGGCGATCGAGGACGGCCTCGTCCGGCCGGAAGATATCGGCATCTACCGGCCACAGGCGTCCGCCGACCGGCCGACCCCCTAACGGGTGTCATGACAACTGCCCCGGGGTGCGGGAGGCTCGACGTATCGCCAACCGCCACCGGGAGGTCGTCACCGTGCAGGAGGACGCCGCACCCTTCTTCATCGGGCCCCACCGCTTCGACGCGGACGACGATCGCACCCGTCCCCTGCTCGACCGGCGCTACGCCCTGCTCCCCGAGCCGGGCGAGCAACTGCTGGGCCAGCACCGGCTGCTGGTGGCGGGTCACCTGCTCGGGCCCACCGACGACCTCCGGTCCTGGGCGCTGCCCACCCCGGCGGCGGTCACCCTGACCGACCGCCGGCTCGCGTACGTCTGCACCGGCTCCGAGCTGTCCCTGGTCTCCGGGCGGGACGGCCGCACGGACGCCCGGCACCGGCGCCCGGTCCGGCTGTCCCGCCTGGTCAGCGGGCAGATCCGCTGGCAGTGGCCGTCGCGGCTGGAGGTGTCCGAGGGCCCGGACGGCACCGGCGAGCTGCGGGTGGTCTGCGACGCGCTGCGCACCATCCGCCAGCCGGCACTGGCGCTCGCCGGCCCGGCCGGCCTGATCGCCGCGCTGGCCCAGCAGGTACGCCGCTCGGTGGCCGCGTACCGGCTGGCCCGCCCCGACCTCGTGGACCTCTCCCCGCCGGAGCGGGACACCCTGGTGGTCCGGATGGGCCCGGCGCCGGGCCCGACCCGGGGTGCCCTGACCCTGCCGGGTTCGCTGCCGGTCGAGTTCCTGTCCCGCGACGACTACTACCGCCCGGCCCTGGCCGAGCCGCCGGCCTGGCCCCGCCAGGACGTCCCGGCGCGGGACCGCCCGGGCTCCGCCTGCTGACCCGCCCGACGGGCGCCGCCGCGGATCAGGAGGCGGGGGTACGGCGACCCGGGCGGTCCAGCTCGGCGGCCTGCTCCGGGGTGGGCGCGGTGCCGCCCAGGTGCGCCGGCTGCCACCAGGCGTCGTCCGGGCCGGCGGGCTGGTCGGGATATTCCCGCTGGGCGCGGTCGACCAGCGCGGTGAGCCGGGTGCGCAGCTCGGCGGTGAGGGCGTTGCCGTCCGCGTGGGCCGCCGGGTCGATGGGCTCGCCGACCAGGATGGTGATCGGGGTGTGCCGGCGGGTCAGGGTGCGCGGCCGGCCCTTGGTCCACAGCCGCTGGGTGCCCCAGAGCGCCACCGGCAGCAGCGGCACGGCGGCCTCCTGGGCCATCCGGGCCGCACCGTTCTTCAGGTCCTTCACCGTGAACGAACGGCTGATCGTCGCCTCCGGGAAGACGCCGACCACCTCGCCGCGGCGCAGCGCGCCCACCGCCGAGGCGTACGAGCCGGCGCCCGCGGCGCGGTTCACCGGGATGTGCTTCATGCCGCGCATCAGCGGGCCGGAGACCTTGTGCCGGAAGACGGCGTCCTTGGCCATGAACCGGACCAGCCGGCCGGAGTCGCGCGCGCCGTAGCCGCAGAAGATGAAGTCGAGGTAGCTGACGTGGTTCGAGGCCAGCACCGCCCCGCCGGTGCGCGGCACGTGCTGGCTGCCCTCCACCCGCAGGCGCAGGTCGAGAGCGCGGAACATCGTCTTGGCGGCGAGGATCACGGGCGGGTACACGAGTTCCGGCATCCGCCAACTTTACCCCGAGTAGGTTACGGGACCGTAGGGGCGAAGTCGCCCCGCTCTGCCGTCGGCAGAGCGGCTGGCCGTGGCGGGGGCACTGCGGTCAGCATGGCCGGATGACCGATCGCGCCGTACTGCTCTGGATCCACGGCGGCGGGTGGCGGGCCCGCTCCGAGGAGGACGGGGGCGCGCTCGCCCCGCTCGGGCTGCGGGTGGTGCCCGCCACCTACCGCTTCGCGGCCGAGGCCCGCTGGCCGGCCCAGCTCGACGACGTACGCGCCGCCGCGCGGGACGCCCGGGCCGCGGCGGGCGGGCTGCCGCTGCTGGTCGGCGGCGACTCGGCCGGCGCCATGCTGGCCCTGCACCTGGGCCTGCGCGGGGTGGACCGGCCGGGCGACGTCCACGGGGTGCTGGCCTACTGGGCGCCGGTCGACCCGCTGGACCCGGACTGGCGGCGGCTGCGCCGGCACGACGACCCCTGGGCGGGCCTGCTGGGCCACCCGCCCGCCCCGGGCGACGCGGCGACCGCCGACGCCACGGTCGCGAGCCACCTGGGTTCGGGCGTACCCGTGCTGCTCGTGCACGGTCGCGACGACGCCGCGGTGCCGGCCGCCCAGTCGGTCGGGCTGGCGGGCCGGCTGCTGGCCGCCGGCCACCCGGCGCACCTGTGGCTCACCCACGGCGGGCACGCGCTGGACCTGGACCGCCCCGACATCCGGGCGGTCACCGCCGCGTTCCTGGACCGCGTCCTGCCGCCGGCCTGAGCCGACTACGGTGCAGGGCATGCCCGATCTCACCGCGATCGTCATCCACTGCCGCGACCCCTACCTGCTCGCCCCGTTCTGGAGCACGGTGACCGGGCTGCCCGTGGTCGAGGAGGACCGGGTGAAGCTCGGTGACCGGTCGCTGGAGCCGGACGAGTCGGTGCTGCTGCGCGACCCCGCCGGCCACCGGCCCGACGTCTGGATCAGCCCGGTCGACGACCTGCCCGGCCCCGGCCGGATCCACCTCGACCTGGTGGGCGACGCCGAGGAGCGGGCCGCCGTGCTGGAGGCGGGTGCCACGGTGGTGCGCGAGCTGCCCCGGTGGACCGTGCTGGCCGACCCGGAGGGCAACGAGTTCTGCCTGCTGCCCCGCAGCGAGGCGCACGGCGACACGCTGCTGCCCGGGCACTGAGCCCACGACAGCGCGCCGCCGGCCGGTCGGCCGGCGGCGCGTCGGCGCCTCGGGTCAGGAGGCGAGTTGGTGCAGGTCCAGCCGGCCCCGGGCGAAGGCGTCCACCCGCCCCCACCGGCCGGGGATGTCCAGCACCTCGATGCGCCCCATGCCGACCGGCAGCCGCGGGTCCACCGCGAGGTGCCCCTCGTGCGGCTCCAGCCCCAGCATGGTCCGGATCAGCAGCAGCGGGGTCCCGGTCGACCAGGCCTGCGGGCTGCACGCCGTCGGGTACTCCACCGGGAACTTGGTCAGCTCACGCTGGTAACCGCCGAACGCCTCGGGCAGCCGCCCGTCGAAGTACCGCGCCGCGTCCAGGATGCCGCTGGCGATGGTGGCGGCCTCCTCGGCGAAGCCGTACCGGCGCAGGCCCCAGGCGATGAAGGAGTTGTCGAACGGCCAGATCGTGCCGTTGTGGTAGCCGATCGGGTTGTACCGGACCTCGCCCTCGGCCAGCGTGCGCACGCCCCAGCCGGAGAAGAGCCGTGGGCCGACCAGGTGCGCGGCGATCTGCTCCGCCCGGTCCTCCTGCACGATGCCGCTCCACAGCAGGTGGCCGATGTTGGAGCTGAGCACGTCGCACTGCCGGCCGTTCGGGTCCAGCCCCAGGGCGTAGAAGCCGCCGTCGGCCACCCACCAGTCCCGGTTGAACCGCTCCTTGAGCTCCGCCGCCTCCCGTTCCAGCTGGTCGGCGAACGCGGGGTCGTCCCAGAACTCCCGGGCCATCCGGGCGGCCCGCATCTTCGCGTCGTACGCGTACCCCTGCACCTCGCAGGTGGCCCGGGGGAACGGCGGCAGCGTGCCGTCGGAGTACGACAGGGAGTCCCAGGAGTCCTTCCAGCACTGGTTCTCCAGGCCGGTGTCGGTGTTGCGCCGCTCGTACCAGATGTAGCCGTTGCCGACCAGGTCGGCGTAGTCGTCGATCCACATCAGCGCGGCCCGGCACTCCCGTTCCAGCTCCTTGACCAGCGCGACGTCGCCGCTCCACTTCTCGTACTCGTCGAGCAGCACGATGAACAGCGGCGTCGCGTCCACCGAGCCGTAGTACGGCGAGTGCGGCTGCTCCTCGAATGCGGCGGTCTCGCCGTAGCGCATCTCGTGCAGGATCCGGCCCGGGTCCTCGTCGCGGAAGTCGTCGAACCGGGTGCCCTGCAACGCGCCGAGGATGCGCAGCGTGGTCTTCGACATCGCCGGCGCGAACGGCAGCGCCTGAAGGCAGGTGAAGATGCTGTCCCGGCCGAACATGGTCATGAACCAGGGCAGGCCGGCGGCCGGCAGGGTCTGCCCGCCCAGCGAGAGCGGTGAGAACCGCAGCGCGGCCAGGTCGATGAGGCTGCGCCGGTACGTGGAGGCCACCTCGCCGTGCTCGCTGTTCACCTTCGGCGCCTTGGCGATCCACTGCTCCAGGTCGTGCTGGAGGGCAAGCCGTTCGGTGCCGTGCGCCCGCAGCCCCATCCGCAGGTCCCGGCCGCCCGGCCCGATCGCGTACGTCTGCACGTCGATGGCCGTGTCCCACTGCTCGTTCGGTTCGAGGTGGATGCTCCACGCGAACCCGTTGCGGTCGTAGCGGGCCGGTCGGGAGGCGGAGATGACCGTCTCGCGCCGGAAGTTGCCCCGGCGGTAGCCCAGCCGCAGCTTGTCCCGTTCGGCCTCCGAGTAGGTCTCGCCCTTCTTGTTCAGGATCTCGTCCTTGACCTGGAACAGGTCGGCGAAGTCGGCGCCCGCGTCCATCCGGATCTCCAGGTCGACCGCCTTCTCGTCGTGGTTGAGGATGGTCAGCGACTCCCGGAAGCTGCCACCCACCGCCCGCTCCCGGATGATCGACAACTTGGCGTCGATGTAGTGCGTGGCCATTCCCGGCACCAGGAAGAAACGGGCCTCGTAGTACTGCAGGTCGTCGTAGGAGAGCGCATTGAGCCGCTCGCCGTTGACGGTCAGGACCCACTTCGACAGGAACCTCATGTCGAGCGAGAAGAGGCCGGTCGGCTCGCTGGGAGTGGCCTCGATGTCACCGGTGTCCTCGGAGACCACGAACGTGTTGCCGTCCAGGATGCGGATGGTGTTGCTCGCGGCCATCAGGCAGCCCTCCTCTGAAACACGTGGTGCGGCCCCCGGGAGTCCGGCGGACCGGGAAAGAGCCGTTCGATCTGCAACACCAGGCGCAGGTCCCCGGCGACCGTCATGTCCCCACGCAGCAGCGCCGCGATGGTGTTCTCCTCGCCGCTGACCAGCTGGCCGAAGAGCCGCGGTTCGACGCCCACCACGGTGTCGGCCTCCTGGTCCTCCTGGCGGACCCGGAGGTTGCCCCGGTCGATCTCCAGCAGCCAGTGCGTGGTCTGTGGCCCCTCGTGCAGGTCGAACCGGAGGGTTCCGGAGGTCTTGGCCAGCAGCGGTTCGAACCCCCGCCGGTCCAGCTCCTCGAAGAATCTGGTGGTGGTCATGTCCATCGGGCGACTCCTCCCGCGATCCGCACCCTCCGACGTCCGAGGACGGGTCCCCGCCGAGGTACGGGGTCAACCTCGCCCGGTTCGGGTGAGTCACCCACCAGGGGCCCGGACGCGCGAACGCCGGCCCCCGAACCGGGGGCCGGCGTCACCGCGGCGGACGAGTCAGTTGTTCGGGTCGTCGGCGCTGACGTCCGCGAGCACGGACTGGGGTTCCCGCTCGACGGCCAGGTCACCCATCGACACCAGGCCGATGAGGCGGCCGTCCTCGGTCACCGGCAGCCGGCGGACCCCGTAGGTGCGCATGAGGTCGGTGGCGGCCACCGCGTCGTCGTACTGGCTGACCGTCACCACGTCCTTGCTGGTGATCTGGTCGAGCTTCGTGGTGTTGGGATCCAGGTTCTCGGCCACGCCCCGGACCGTGATGTCCCGGTCCGTGACGATGCCGACCACGTTGTCACCATCGGTCACCACCACGTCGCCGATGGCGCTGTCGCGCATCTCCTGTGCCGCGGCGGTGAGGGTGTCGCTGCCGTTCATCGTCACCAACCGGGTCGTCATGAACTCTCCGACCGTTGTCATGGTGCTCCCCTCTCGTGTCGGCACCGCGGTCTACCCGGCGGCGCGAACGAGGTAACGCCGCCGGGCACCCTGCGGTCAGCCGCGCGGGGGCATTCCGTAGAGCCGCTCGACGTGCAGCCGGAGCACCAGCCGGCGCTCGGCCACCATGGCCCGCCGGAAGTCGTCCCAGTCCGGGTGTTCGCCCTGCACCGCCCGGTAGAGCCCGACCAGTTCCCCGACGGTCGGGTCGTCCGGCCGCTCCGCCACCGGGGTCAGCTCGGCCCGGGCCTCCACCACCGCGTACGCCCAGCCGTCCGCGCTGCTCACGTGGAAGCTGGCCCGGGGGTCGCGCCGCAGGTTGGCGGTCTTGGCCCGGCCGTCCGTGACCGAGATACGGATCAGCCCGGCGTCCCGGTCGAAGGAGTAGACCACCGTGGACAGTTGGGGCCGGCCGTCCCGCTTCAGGGTGGCGAGCACGCCGAGCCGGCGGTCCGCCACGAGGTCGGTCAGCGCCTGCTCGTCCGCCACGGGGATCAGCGCCCTTCCGCGGCGACGAGCTCGGCGAGCTGCACGGCGTTGAGCGCCGCGCCCTTGCGCAGGTTGTCGTTGGCGCAGAAGAGAGCCAGGCCGTGCTCGACGGTCTCGTCGGCCCGGATCCGCCCCACGTACGTCGGGTCCTGGCCGGCCGCCTGGAGCGGGGTCGGCACGTCGGAGAGCGCCACGCCCGGCGCGCCGTCGAGCAGCTCACGGGCCCGGGCCGGGGTGATCGGGCGGGCGAAGCGCGCGTTGATCTGGAGCGAGTGGCCGGTGAAGACGGGCACCCGGACGCAGGTGCCGGAGACCTTGAGGCCGGGGATGTCCAGGATCTTGCGGCTCTCGTTGCGCAGCTTCTGCTCCTCGTCGGTCTCGAACGAGCCGTCGTCGACGATCGAGCCGGCCAGCGGGAGCACGTTGAACGCGATCGGACGGGCGAAGGACCGCGGCGCCGGGAACTCCACGGCCGACCCGTCGAAGGCGAGCCCGGCGGCGTGCTCGGCGACCTTGCGGACCTGCTCGTCCAGCTCGGCCACGCCGGCCAGGCCGGCCCCGGAGACCGCCTGGTAGGTGGCGACCACCAGGCTGATCAGCTCGGCCTCCTCGTGCAGCGGGCGCAGCACCGGCATGGCGGCCATGGTGGTGCAGTTCGGGTTGGCCACGATGCCCTTGGGCCGGTCGGCGATGGCGTCCGGGTTGACCTCGGCCACCACCAGCGGCACCTCCGGGTCCATCCGGTACGCCGAGGAGTTGTCGATGACGACCGCGCCGGCCTCGGCGACCCGGGGGGCCAGCTCCTTGGCGGTGCCCTTGCCCGCCGAGAAGAGCACGATGTCCAGGCCGCGGTAGTCCGCGGTGGCCGCGTCCTCGACGGTGACCTCGCCGTCGCGCCAGGGCAGCGTGCGCCCCGCCGACCGGGCCGAGGCGAACAGCCGTAGCTGCTCCGCCGGGAACCCGCGCTCCGCCAGCACCTGCCGCATCACGCCACCGACCTGGCCGGTGGCCCCCACAATGCCGATCCTCATGCCCGCGAGGCTACCCAGCCGGGCGGGCCCGGCGGGAAGCCTTTCCCAGCGCGCGGGCCGCCGGCCCACGGGGCGCCCTTCGGCGATCGGGCCGTCGACCGGCAACGACCCGGGCGATCGGCGGGCCGCCGGCGGAGAATCCCCGGCCGTCCGGGGCCCGGGCCGGAGCATCCGCGCCCGCGGCCCGGGCGCCGGCGACCGGCGGACGCGACGGGAATCACACCCCCCGGACGCCCGTCGGCACGGCACGGGAACCCGTCAGGACGTGTGGTCGACCACCTCGCCGAGGCCGGCGGCCACCAGCTCGTCCCGGATCACCGCCGAATCGCCCTCGACGACCAGCGTGAGCGACTCCGGGTGTAGGTGGGCGGCGGCCGCCGCGGAGACCTCCTCGACGGTCGCCGCGAGCAGCGCCTCGCGCAGCCGGGCGTGGTAGTCGTCCGGCAGGTCGTGCACGACCAGCGTGGTCAGCGCCGAGGCGATCGCCCGAGGGCTCTGCAGCTCGACCGAGAGCTGGCCGGCCCGCCACGAGCGGGCAACCGCCAGCTCGTCCTCGGTCACCCCGGTCAGCTGGGTACGCGAGACCTCGCCGACCGCCTCCACCAGGGCCGGCGCGGTCACCGCGGTCTGCACCCCGGAGCTGATCGCGAACCGGCCGAACCGGCGGGACGAGGCGAAGTCGCCGCGGATCCCGTACGTGTAGCCGCGCACCTCGCGGATCAGGTGGTTGAGCCGGGAGGTGAAGGCCCCGCCGAGCACCGTGCCGGCCAGCGTCATCGGCACGTGGTCGGGGTGGGCGCGGTGCGGCGACGGATGCCCCAGGCGGAGCGTGGACTGCACCGAGCCGGGACGGTCGACCAGGATGATCCGCCGCCGCTCGGACAGCGGCACCTCGATGGGGCCGCCCTTGTCCGCCGCCGCGCCCCCGGCCCCGGTGAACGCCGTGGCGGCGAGCGCGTCGAGGTCGATCCGGTCCAGGTCACCGGCGACGATCAGCGTGCCGGGGCGGATGAACCACTCGGAGTGGAAGACGGTCACGTCGTCGACGTCGAGGGCGGCCACGCTCTCCGGGTCGCCGTACAGGGGGCGGCCCCAGCGGTTGTCCGCCCCGAACAGGTCGGCGCGCAGCACGGCGTCGGCCCGGGGGCCCGGGTTGGCCCAGTCCATCCGCAGCGCGGTCGCCTCGTCGTCGCGGACCCGCCGCACGTCGGCCGGGTCGAGCTTCGGCGTACGCACCGCCTCCGCGAGCAGCTCCACGGCGGCGCCCAGCCGGTCCACCGGCACCTGCACGCTCACCTGGAACGAGTCCCAGTCCAGACCGGTCACCAGCTCGGTGCCGAGCGCCTCGATGGCCAGGGCGTACGCCGTGGCGTCCCGCTGCGCGGTCCCCTCCTCCAGCGCCTTGGCCAGCACCCCGCCGAGCCCCTCCTTGCCGACCGGCTCCCGGGCGGCGCCGCCGTCGAGCAGCAGCAGCGCGACCGCGAGGTTCTGCCCGGGCAGGTGCGCGGCGACGACCTGCCCGCCGGCGGCGGCCCGGCGGACCACCTGCGGGAACCGGTACGGGCGGGCCTCGCCCGGCCCGGGACGGGTGGCGATCAGCGTCATGAGTTCTCCTCGGGCAGGTAGATGAGGGTCGCCCGGTCGGCCGCGCCGAGCAGCTCGGCGGCCTGCTCGGCGATCTGCTCGGCGGTGACGGCGAGCCAGGCGGGCAGCCGCTCGCCGGCCCTGGCCGGGTCACCGAACTGGGTGGCGTACCGGCCGAGGGTGTCGGCCCGGCCGTCCACCGTGGACATCTGCCGCCACCACATGGTGCTCAGCAGCGCCTTGGCCCGGTCCAGCTCGGCGGCGGTGACCGGCACGGTGGCCAGCTCGTCGACCACCTCGGCCAGCCCTTCGCGCAGCCGGTCGCCGGACACGCCGGGGCGGGCCGTGGCGGTGGCGATCAGCGGCGCCGGGGCGTGCGCCAGGTCCACCCCGTACGCCCCGACCAGATCGGGCTGGGCGATCCGCTCGCCGTCGGCGAGGCGCTGGTAGAGCCGGCTGCCCCGGCCGCTGCCCAGCACGGTGGCGAGCACCGTCGTCACGTCGTAGCCGGGGGTGCCGAACGGCTGGGTCCGGTGCGCCACGTAGACCCGGGGAGCGGGCACGTCGGCGGTGACCGTCTCGACGGCGGGCCGGCCGGTGGCCGGGACGGTACGCCCGTCCGGACCCGCCGGGATGTCCTCCCGCGGCGGCAGGGCGCCGAAGTACTTGTCGGCCAGGGCGAACACCTCGGCGGCCGTGGTGTCGCCGACCACGGTGAGCACCGCGTTGTTCGGGGCGTAGTAGGTGCGGTGGAACGCCTGGAAGGTGGCCAGGTCGGCCGCGTTCAGGTCGGCCATCGAGCCGATCGTGGCGTGGTGGTAGGGATGCCCGGGCGGATAGAGCAGCGGCAGCAGCCGCAGCCAGGCGTCGCCGTACGGCACGTTCTCGTAGCGCTGGCGGCGCTCGTTCTTCACCACGTCCCGCTGGTTGTCCAGCGTCTCCTGGGTCAGCGCCGGGACCAGCCCGCCCATGCGGTCGGCCTCCAGCCAGAGCGCCAGCTCCAGGTGCTCGGCCGGTACCGTCTCGAAGTAGTTGGTCCGGTCCGGGTTGGTGGTGGCGTTGAGCGAGCCGCCGGCGCCCTGGATGAACCTCATGTGCTCGGTCTTCGCCACGTTGACCGAGCCCTCGAACATGAGGTGCTCGAAGAGGTGGGCGAAGCCGGTCTGGCCCGCGGGCTCGTGCCGGGAGCCCACGTCGTACCAGAGGTTCACGGCCACGGCGGGGGCGGTGCGGTCCTCGCTCACCACCACCCGCAGACCGTTGTCCAGTCGGGTCGTCTCGATCGGCCAGGGGTAACCGCTGTCGGGCATGGCACGACGCTATCCGATCTCGCGGGTGGAAAGGTGACGTGCGGGGAGCATCGTCGCCGCGCGCCGGGGTACTCGCCCGGCATGTCCTCCCCCGCAACGTCGGCCGTCGAACGCGCCGCCCTCGCGCTGGCCCGGCTCCGGCGTGGCCGGCTGCTGCACCCCGCCGGCCGCACCTTCGCCGCCGAGGTCCTCATCTGGGGTACGCCGGGCCCGCCGACCGGAGTGCCGCTGCTCGACCTGCCCGGCCGGTGGCCGGCGACGGTCCGCCTATCCAAGGGGGTGCCGACGCCCGGGAGCTGGCCGGACGTACTGGGGGTGGGGATCCGGCTGCACCGCGATCCGGAGCCGCCGGTGGACCTGCTGGCCAGTTCCAGCGCGGCCGCGCCGGTGCTGCGCCACCTCCCACTGCCCCGGCGCGACTTCACCGGGACGTACAGCTCGATCATGTCCTTCCGGGCCGGCCGGCGGCGGCTGTACCTGGCGGTGCTGGCCGATCCGGACTCGCCGGAGCTGGGCCGCGGCCTGGCCGAACTGCCGGCGGTGGCCGGCGACGGCGGGCCGCGGCTGGTGCTGGCGGTGGGCTCCGCGGTCGGGCCATGGCGGCCGTTCGGCGAGGTGCGCCTGGACGGCCGGCGCGGCGCCCGGGAGGACGCCGCGCTGGCCTTCGATCCGATCGGCAACGCGCCGCCGGGCCTGCGGGTGACCGGCCCGTTCGCGTGGTTGCGGGCGACCACCTACCGGGGTTCCCGGCGGGCCCGGGGCGCCACCGCTCAGTCGGGGGGCTCGACGGGGGTGACGGTCTGATCGGAGGTCCGGTGCTCCAGCACCGTGTCCGGGGCAACGTTCCGGTCCTCCCGGATGTCCGATTCGGCGAGGATCGCGTCGGCCTGCGCCTCCGGATCCTCGCTGCCCACCGCCGCCTCCTCGGGCAGCAGGTGGGCGCGGGACTCGATCCGCTCCTGGTCGCTCTGGTCCTGACTCATGGCGTCCCCATACCCCCACGGGGCGTGGCGTACGCGACGAGCGGGTGGGACACGCCCCGGGCGTCGGGTACGCTGACGGGCGTGACGCGGTCGTATCGATGGTTTAGGCAGCCGGCTGGAGGAGCCGGTGACTCGACCATGAGCTGACGTCACCACCTCTTCGAGCCGGCCGGGCAGGGATGATTCCCTGCCCTTTCGCTTTTCGAGCAGCCGGCTCAATCCCGGGCGCCGGCCCCGGGCACGGTCGGCGGAAGGAACCCCACCGTGACGACCCCGGACGCCCATCGGGTCATCGACCAGCGGATCGACCGTGTCGTGCCGCTGACCACCCCGGCCCTGCTGCACCACCACCTGCCCCTGGAGGAGTCCCTGGCCGAGGCCGTGGTGGCCGGCCGGCGCGCCGTGGGCCGGGTGCTGGACCGGGCCGACGATCGACTGCTGGTCGTGGTCGGCCCCTGCTCGGTGCACGACCCCGCCGCCGCCCTGGAGTACGCGGGCCGGCTGCGCCAGGTCGCCGACCGGCTCGCCGACGACCTGCTCGTGGTGATGCGGGTCTACTTCGAGAAGCCGCGCTCGACCGTGGGCTGGAAGGGCCTCATCAACGACCCCGGCCTGGACGGCTCGGGCGACGTGAACACCGGGCTGCGCACCGCCCGGGCGCTCCTGCTCGACGTGCTGCGGCTGGGCCTTCCGGTGGGCTGCGAGTTCCTCGACCCGATCACCCCGCAGTACATCGCCGACACGGTGGCCTGGGGCGCGATCGGCGCGCGGACCGTGGAGAGCCAGGTGCACCGCCAGCTCGCCTCCGGCCTGTCCATGCCGATCGGCATGAAGAACCGCCCCGACGGCAGCATCGCCACGGCGGTGGACGCGATCCGGGCGGCCGGGGTGCCGCACGTCTTCCCCGGCATCGACGTCTCCGGCACCCCGGCGATCATGCACACCCGGGGCAACGCCGACGGGCACCTGGTGCTGCGCGGCGGCGGCGGCCGGCCCAACTACGACGCGGAGTCGGTGGCCGGGGCGCTGGACCTGCTGCGGGCGGCGGGGCTGCCGGAGCGCGTGGTGGTCGACGCCAGCCACGCCAACAGCGGCAAGGACCACCGCAACCAGCCGCTGGTCGCCGCCGACGTGGCCGCCCAGCTCGCCGCCGGCCAGCGGGGCATCGTCGGCATCATGCTGGAGAGCTTCCTCCAGCCGGGCCGCCAGGACCTGGACCCCACCCGCGACCTGGAGTACGGCAAGTCGGTGACCGACGCGTGCATCGGCTGGGACACCACCGCCGAGGTCCTCGACCACCTGGCCGCCGCGGTCCGTGCCCGGCGCGCCACCCTCCCGACCCCGGCCTGACCCCACCGTGGGGCGGCCGGGTGGGGACGTTTGACCGATTCGGGCCCGGGTAGCTGGTCGGCGTGACCGATGACGCGCCCGTGACCGAGCAGCCGGACACCCGCCCGCTCGACGAACTGCTCGACGACATCTACCACGGCCAGGAGCGGATCAGTCAGGCGGACATCTACCGCCGGGCGGTGGCCGCGGAGCTGCCCGCCGAGCTGCTCACCCGGATCGCCGCGCTGCCGCAGGGCGAGTACGCGGTCGACGAGGCGGCCGACCTGCTCGGCGGGACGGTTGCCTGAGCCATCCGGCGAAGGCGGCCCGAGGACGGAGAGGACAGCGCGATGACCGACCGCAACGAGGAACACGAGCACCCGCCGGCGCTCGGCCAGCCCCCCGAGGGCACGGACACGCTGCCGGATCCCGACTTCTCCGGCGAGCACGACCAGACGGCGGTCTCCGACGACATCATCACCGGCGAGGACCGCGACGAGCGGGAGCCGGAGGCGGCGCGCGGCTGGGCCGGCGAGGACCACGGCACCACCCCGACCTGAGCCGACGGGTACGCGAAAGGGGCCGGCGCAGCGCGCCGGCCCCCTTTCTGACGTGCCGTCAGTCCTCGTGGTGCCCGCCCTCGGCCGCCTGCTGGGCCACCGCGTACCCCATCTGGAGGAAATCGGAGGCGGCCACCGCGGTCAGCGCGGTGGCGACCAGCCGGGTCAGCCGGGGCGCCAGCACCAGCCCGCCGGTGAGGCCGGTAGCGACCCAGACCGCCAGGCAGAACGGGCAGCTCACCAGCTCGCCGAGCGCGTGCCGGGTCGGGCTGCCCTGGTCGCGGACCTGCTCCATCACCTCGCCGCTGCCGATCGGGTGGTCGTAGCGGGTGAACGGCGCGCGGAGCGGGCTGGTGATCGCGTCCTTCGTGAGCAGCCGGCTCAGCTTGTGCGTAGCGATCGAGAGCAGCACCACGTCGCCGGCCGAGGGCCGCTCCGGCACCGGGCGGCCGGTGGCCTTGACCAGGCCGACGAGCGACGCGGTCACCGCCCCGTACGTGCCCATCGCCACCAGGTAGCCGCCCAGCGGCCGGTGCTCGTGCGGCGCGTACGCCTGGCGCAGCCGCGCCACCTTCTGCTTCAGGCCACTCCCGGTCACCCGGCCTCCCTCCTTCTCGTCGGCGGCACCGGCTCAGCCGGCGTTCAGGTTGTCGGACACCTCGCGGGCGAGGCTGGCCAGGATCTCGTCGGCCATCCCGTGATCGGTGCCGGTCAGGTCGAGCCGCACCCGCGCACCTCCGGCGTCGGCCGGCTCCACGTCGATGTCCGCCGACCAGCCGGCGGACTCGGAGCTCCAGCGGGCCCGCAGGTCCTCGGCGTCGAGCACCTCCACCTGGTGCGTGCCGGAGCGGCGCAGTTCCTCGGGCAGCCAGGCCGACGACCGGTCCGGGTCGGTGGCGGTGTTGAAGACCACCTCGGGCGGCGCGGACATGCCGCGCTCGGCGTGGTTGCTCATCAGGCGTCCCGCAGGCGGCTCGGGTCGACCTCCCGGCCCGGGTGCCGGGCGAGGTACTCGGTCTCCAGCTCGGCGGTGCGGCGCAGGTGGTTGGCGAGCGCCGAGTCGGTGGCGTGGCGGAGGGTGTCCAGCCGGGTCCGGTGCAGGCTCTGCATCTCCCGGATCAGGTCCTCGTCACCGAGCTCGGCGGGGTCCACCCCGAGCAGCTCACCGTCGACGTCCTGGGTGCGGGCGTGATCGCCGTCCCATTCCGTCACCCGCTGTTCCGGGCTGGCGTCACGGCGTACTGATTCGGTCATCGTCGCCCCCTCGTCTCGTTCGGGCTGGCGTCTAGACGGATGCCCAGCCGGGGTGTCACCAAACCCACCCACCTACGACACCGTGTCGGAGACGGCCGGTGGGCCCGGTACCCTCGAGGGCATGGAACGGCTCTGGACACCGGCGTGGATCGCCCGCCACGTGGCCATGGTCGTGCTGGTGGTGGGCTTTCTCGGGCTGGGCTGGTGGCAGGTCACCCGGGCGGCCGGTGGCAACACGCTGAGTTTCGGCTACGCGATCGAATGGCCGGTCTTCGCGGCCTTCGTGGTCTTCGTCTGGTGGCGTGAGGTGCGGCACACGCTGCGGGCCGCGCGCGAGCAGGCGACCGTTCCGGCGCCGTCGGCGGCCGCCGACGCCGAGCCGGCCGTCGCCACCCCGGCGGTACGCCGGCCGGTGCGGGTCAGCCGCGTGCCGGCCGCGCCGGCCGACGGGGTCGACGACGGCGAACTGGCCGCGTACAACCGCTACCTTTCCTGGTTGAACGCCAACCCGGGCGCCAGGCCCGGCGACTATCCCGGCTGAGGCCGGTACGGAAGGACGGACGACGGTGGGCGGAGCCCTTACCCGGTACCGCGTGATCGCCTGGATCGTGGGCGTGGCGCTGGTGGTGCTGGTCCTCATCGGCATGCCGCTGAAGTACGGCTTCGACAACCCGACCGTGGTGGCCGTGGTCGGCACCGCCCACGGCTGGCTCTACATGATCTATCTGGCGCTCACCTTCGACCTGTCGCGCCGGGCCGACTGGCCGCTGAAGCGGATGCTGCTCGTGATGCTCGCCGGCACGGTGCCGTTCGTCTCGTTCTACGCCGAGCGCAAGGTGAGCCACTGGCTGGCCGCGGAGCGGCCGACCCCGACCCCGGAGCCGGTCGCCGGCTGACGCCGCCGGGTCAGCGGTTCGGCCGCCACGCCTCGGCCGCGGGCGGGTCCGTCCAGCCACCGTGGCGCACGCCTTCGCGGGCCCGCTTCAGGGCCCGGGTGACCTGGCCGAACTGCCGCTCGTCGTCGCTGCTGAAAAGCAGCACCTCGGTGCCGCCGAGTCGGCCCCACAGCTCGTACGCCGGGGGCCGCCAGCGGTCGCCGATCAGCACGAGCAGCAGCGGCAGCAGCCCGACCGCGCCCAGCGTGAGGTACGCCGCCGCGGTGAGCCGTTGCAGCCCGCCGGTGAAGCCGAGCAGCACACCGACTGCGCCGATCAGCGCGGCGGAGACGGCGACCGCCCGGAGGGCGAGCCGGTCGTGGGGACCCCGGGTGGTCCAGAGCTGGGTGATCTCGGCGACCGGCCAGCTGTTGCGGCCCACGGTGAAGCGCTCGCCGGTGACGACGATGCCCGGCCGGGCGTAGAGCAGGGTGGAGCCGGCCGCCCCCGGCGACCGGGGCGGGCGGGTGCTGGAGCCATCGGTCTGCACGGCTGGCCTCCCGGGGATTCGCGGGCCCGGTCTCCCTGCGCGCGCCGGCCCTGCCGCGCGACGGGATTCCCGGACTCCGCGCTTCATTGTGTTGCGGGTGCGCCACCCGGCCGGACGTTTTCCCTGCCCACGCGCTTGCGACAGCGCGACCGCCGCGTCGGAAAACCAGAGTGATTTCCGTCTTTGTCATGACTTTGCGGCGCGTTGCCTGGCGACATCCGCCCAGAACGACGAATCGGGCCAGTGGTGTGATCCGCCCACCGAGCGCCAGCGCGACGACGGGCAGCTCCCGATCCGGTCACCGAGCGTCACCAGCACCAGTGGCACTTCCTGGCACTTTGCCAACTTTCGCCCCCGCTTCAACTCCCGGTCACTCCGGTCCCGGGTTAGGTTGGGCAGGCCGGTCCGGTCGACCGCCGTCCACCCGGATGGCCCCGGGCCGGTGTCGCGGGTGCGCGCACGCACCCGGCGAAAAGTCGGAGAGGAGCTTTCCGCTCTTGTCGTCCTTACGGATCCTGCTGCGCTCGCTGGCGGTGGCCGGCCTCTCGGCCGCGCTGCTCGCCCCGGCGTCGGTGGCTCGGGCCGAGCCCACCCCCGCCGAGCTGACGAAGCAGATCGAGAAGTCCTCGACTGAGCTGGAGCGAATCGTCGAGTCGTACAACAAGCTCAACGAGGAGATCAAGGCCAACAAGGCCACCGCGGCCACGTTGCAGGCCAGGATCGGTCCGTTGCAGGAGCAGGCCGAGCGGAGCCGCGCCGATGTCGGCGTCCTCGCCGCCACGGCCTACAAGACCGGGGGCATGCGCACCGTGCAGGCCCTGCTGGAGCCGGGCGGCCCGGCCACGCTGCCGGACCGGCTGGGCACGCTCGACCAGCTCACCCGCCAGCGGCAGCAGACCATCGCCGGGTTCACCGACAGCCAGCGCAAGCTGATCGACCAGAAGACCCGGCTCGACGCCACGCTGGCCCGGGAGGCGGCGCAGGCCAAGCAGCTGGTCGCCGGCAAGAAGAAGATCGAGGCGGACCTGGCCCGCCTCTACGAGCTGCGCCGGCAGGCGTACGGCCGGGCCACCGAGGCGCCCGCCAGGTCCAGCTCCGCCGGCAGCGCCCCGGCCATCTCCGGCTCGGCCGGCGTGGCCGTGCGCTACGCCTACGGCGCGATCGGCAAGCCGTACGTCTGGGGCGCCGACGGCCCGTCCGGCTACGACTGCTCCGGGCTGACCCTGGCGGCCTGGCGGGCCGCCGGCAAGTCCCTGCCGCACAACGCGGCGATGCAGTGGGACGCCACCTCACGGATCAGCCGCAGCTCGCTGCAGCCCGGCGACCTGGTGTTCTACTCCGGGCTCGGCCACGTCGCGCTCTACGTAGGCGGCGGTCAGGTGATCGACGCGCCCAGCGCCGGCCGGAACGTCAGCAAGCGAGGCATGAACATGATGACGATCCAGGGCTACGGCCGGGTGCGCTGACCCCGAAAACAGCGAACGGCCGGCGTCCCCCTATCGGACGCCGGCCGTTCGTCGATTCCATTACTACCAGCTCAGGCCGCCTGCAGCCCCTCGGCGCGGGCCAGCTCACGGAGCCGGCCGAGAGCCTGGATCTCCAGCTGGCGGATCCGCTCCCGGGAGAGCGAGAACCGCGAGGCCACCTCGGTGAGCGAGTGCTCGCGCCCGTCCTCGAGGCCGTAGCGGGCCCGCATGATGCCGGCCGAACGGTCGTCGAGGTGGTTGAGCAGACCCTCGATCCGCTGCCGCTCCAGGCCGGTGAGGACGATCTCCTCCGGCGACGGGGCGTCGCTGTCGGCGACCAGGTCGCCGAGGTTGGTGTCGCCGTCGTCGCCCACCGGGGTGTCCAGCGAGACGGTGTCCTGCGACCAGCGGCGCAGCTCGTTGACCCGCTCGACGGTGACGCCGAGCGCCGCCGCGATCTGCTCCGGCTCCGGGTCGCTGCCCAGCTCGCGGGTGAGCTGCCGGGCCACGTTGCGCATCCGGTTGACGTCCTCGACCAGGTGCACGGGCAGCCGCACGGTGCGCTCCTGCTGGGCGATCGCCCGGCTGATGGCCTGGCGGATCCACCAGGTCGCGTAGGTGGAGAACTTGTAGCCGCGCTCGTAGTCGAACTTCTCGACGGCCCGGACCAGGCCGGTGTTGCCCTCCTGGATCAGGTCCAGCATGGGCATGCCCGACCGCACGTACCGGCGGGCGATCGAGACGACCAGCCGCAGGTTCGCGCGGATGAACAGGTCCTTCGCGCGCTCGCCCTCGACGACCAGCCGCTCCAGGTCCTCCCGGTCGACGCCGTCGGGTACGCGGTCCTCGCCGAGCAGGTGCTCGGCGTAGAGGCCGGCCTCGATCGCCTTGGAGAGATCGACCTCCTTGGCGGCGTCTAGCAGCGGCGTCCGGGAGATCTCGTGCAGGTAGACGCCGACCAGGTCCCGCTCCTCGGCGACCTCGTCGGTACGCATGCCGATGTTCTTGTCCACGATTGCCACGGTCCCCTCGCTCGCGCCGGTTGCCCGGTTCCTTGCCATCCCCACGTTCATCAGCCCTCCCCGTAACCTCCGCTGTGCCCGCAGGTGCTGACACCTACACAACAGATGAGACGCGTCGGGGATTCCATGTCGTGAGTCGAAACTGTCACGAATGCCTGAGTAGTAGCTGAGAGCCCGGTCCATGTTTGCTGTCAGGACCCCTGCCCGGGTGGCTCCCGTACGCCCCGGTGAGGGGGCGTCGGAGCAGCGGAATCGTCGTCCGCTCAGGAAATCGCACCATTGCGAATTCCATGAACACAGCGACCCGCGTCACCGCCTCAATGCGATCCTGGTCACTGCGAGATACGCGCCTGCGGACCCGTCGGTTCAGCCACGGGTGAGGATTACCCCACGGCTGGTTGAACAATCCGCAGGGCGCAGGACGTCCCCACCGGCCACGTGATGCGCGTCGCACCCCTGGTGCGGGGCCGGCCGGGAGGGGATCCGGCCGGCGGCGGCGTCAGGAGGCGAGCAGGGCGAGCGCGCCGCGCACCTGGTCGGCGGAGCGGGCCAGGGCGGCGCGGGCGGCGGACACCCCGGCGCCGGAGACCAGCGAGACGAGGGCGGTCTTGAGGTCGCCGTCGGCCTCGTTGAGAGCCGTGCGGCAGATCTCCTCGGCGCAGCCGGTCGCCTCCATGAGGATCGAGATCATCCGGCCGCGCAGCTTGGCGTTGGTGGCCACCATGTCGATCATCAGGTTCGAGTAGACCCGGCCGAGGCGCACCATGACCGCCGTGGAGAAGGTGTTGAGCACCAGCTTCTGCGCGGTGCCCGCCTTCATCCGGGTCGACCCGGTGACCACCTCGGGTCCGGTGTCCACCCCGATGAAGACATCCACCGACGCGGCGGCTTCGGCCTCCGGATTGGCGCAGAGCAGCACTGTCGCGGCCCCCTGCGCCCGGGATGCGGCGAGCGCCCCGAGGACGTACGGGGTGCGCCCGCTGGCGGCCAGCCCGACCACCAGGTCCCCGGGCCGTACGCATTCGGCGGCCTCGGCGGCGCCGCCGCGCTCGTCGTCCTCGGCGTCCTCGACGGCCCGCCACATGGCCTCGGGGCCGCCGGCCAGGTGCGAGCAGAACCAGTGCCGCGGCGAGTTGAAGGTGGGCGCGAGTTCGGCGGCGTCGAGCACGCCGAGGCGGCCCGAGGTGCCGGCGCCGAAGTAGTGCACCCGGTTTCCGGCGCGGAGCGCGGCCACGGCCAGGTCGACGGTCGCGGCGATCTCGTCGAGGACGGCGGCCACCGCGTCGGGCACCCGCCGGTCCGCCTCGTTGATGACGGTGAGCACGTCCCGGGTCGACATCAGGTCGAGGTCGACGCTGTGCGGGTTGCGCCGCTCGGTGGGGGCGCCCACCCGGACCACCGGCCGCACGGCCATCTCGTCCCGCTCCACCCGTCCCGCCGTCATGCCCGCCTCCGGCCGGCGCCCACCCGGTGCGACTGGACGGCCTCGGCGGTCGCCTCCAGGGCCTTGCGGGCCTTGGCCCGGTTCCGTGCGGCCACCCCGACGAAGAGGCAGTCGACCACGGTCAGCTGGGCCAGCCGGCTGGCCATCGCGCCGGAACGGTAGGTGGTCTCGCGGGCCGCGGTGGTCAGCACGTGGTCGGCGACCTCGGTGATCGGCGAGCGGGGGAAGTTGGTCAGCGCGACCGTCGTGGCGCCCCGGGCGCGGGCCTGTTCCAGCACCTCGATGACGTCCGACGTGGTGCCGGTGTGCGAGATGCCGACCGCGACGTCACCCCGGCCGAGCAGGGCGGCCGAGGTGAGCGCGGTGTGCACGTCCGGGAAGTAGAAGGCCGTGCGGCCGATGCGGTGCAGCTTCTGCTGGAAGTCCGAGGCGACGAAGCCGCTGGCGCCGGCGCCGTAGACGTCGATCCGGCCGGCCGCGCCGATGGCCTCGACCACCTGCTCGCAGACGGCTGGGTCGAGCTGCTCAGCCGTCTCCTCGACGGCCCGCGCGTCGTTGAACGCGATGGTGGCGATGATCTGCGCCAGGTCTGCGCCGGGTGGGATGTCGCCGCCCACCACCCGGGCGTCCGGCGGCTCGACCCGGCGGGCGGCCTCGGCGGCGAGCCGGATGCGCAGCTGCGGGTAGCCGTCCATGCCGACCGACCGGCAGAACCGGATGACGGTGGCCTCGGATGTCTCGGCGGCGGTGGCGAGGTCGGTGATGGTGCGCCGGGCGGCGTCCGCCGGGTCGGAGACGACCAGCCGGGCCACCCGCTGCTCGGCCGGGGACAGCGAGGGGAGCAGGCCGCTGATGTGGACGATCAGTCCACCGGGCTCGTGACTCGCAGAAATCTTCGGACTCTTCGCCACGGCTGAAACTTACTTTCATGAGGCGTGACCGTCAACCATGACGGCGCGTATCCGGAAAAGTACCGCGTTCCACGCCCGTTTCCCGTGCCAAGGGTCCCATTCCCGCAGCCGGACCGCCTCCCCCGCTCCGGTCGACTCCGGCCGCGCGGCCGACGGCCCGCTCGGCCGTCGCGCCTGCCACCCCCGCCGGACGGCCGCACCGGGGTCACCGGTCGGCCGGGGCCGCGCGCCGTCGGGCATCGACAGGCAGGAATCGCGCCCCGGTCACCGCCGCGCCGGCCGGGCGGCTAGCGTGGTGCCCATGGCGGAGCGCACGGTGCTGGTGACCGGGGGCACGGGCGGGCTGGGCGGCGCGGTCACGACCGCCTTCCTCAAGGCCGGCTGGCGGGTGGTCGTACCCGAACGGGAGGGTGGCGGGACGGCGCCGGCGGGCGCCGGGCCGGTCCGCGTCACCTCGGACCTGCTGGACCCGGAGGGTGTCGCGCGGGCGGTGGCCGTCGCCGCGGCCGAGCCGGCCGCGCCGCTGCGCGCCGTGGTCAACCTGGTCGGCGGGTACGCCAGCGGCGGCCTCGTGCACGAGACCCCGATCGAGGAGTTCGACCGGATGCTGCGGATCAACCTGCGGCCGACGTACCTGGTCACGCAGGCCGCTCTGCCGCACCTGGTCGCGGCCGGCGGCGGCGCGGTGGTCTGCGTGTCGGCGCGGGCCGCGGTGGCGCCCTTCCCCGGCGCGGCCGGCTACGCCACCGCCAAGGCGGCCGTGCAGGCCTTCGCCAACGCCGTGGCGGTGGAATACCGGCAGCGCGGGGTGCGCAGCAACACCGTGCTGCCCAGCGTCATCGACACCCCGGCCAACCGGGCCGCGCAGCCGGACGCCGACCACCGCCGCTGGGTCCCGCCCGCCGAGATCGCCGCGGTGATCCGTTTCCTGGCCTCCGACGAGTCGGCGCCGACCAGCGGGGCGAGCATCCCGGTCTACGGGCGGGCCTGAGCCGGCACCGGTTCGCCCGGGAGCCACTCGGTCAGGTGCGCGCGGATCCGGTGGGACACCTCCTCCGGGGTGCCGCTGCCGTCCACCACCACGAAGCTGCCGTACTCCGGCAGGGTGCGGTAGGCGGTCGCGGCGGCGCTGAGCCACTGCATGGTCTCGTGGTCGGTGCCCCGCCGCTCGATCCGCCGGTAGGCCTCGGCCGGATCGAGGGTGAGCAGAAAGGTGACCCGGGGCGGCGGGAAGACGCGGTAGCCGGCCCGGGCGAGCCGCTCCCACCGCTGCCCGCCGTGCGCCCGGATGCTGGCGTACTGACAGGCGGACCAGCGGTCCATCACGGCCGTCCGGCCGGTCACCAGACAGGTCACCAGGGCGAGCGCGATGGCCAGCCAGCGGAGCAGCGATTCCAGGGCGAGCAGCCCGTTGCGCCCGACGAGCCGCTGCGCGTCGGGGCGGCCGACCCGCTGGGCGAGCCGGCCGAGCCAGCGGCGGCCGCCGGCGTTGCGGTGGTAGGTGGCGGGGTGGCCCGCGGCGGTGAGCGCCTGGGCGAGCCGGTGGGCCTGGGTGGTCTTGCCCGAGCCGTCGATGCCGATCAGGGCGACGGCGCGCAGTCGGGCCCCGCCGCGCCGCACCCGCAGTGACCTGGCCACCCTCCCGAGGCTATCCGACCCGTGCTCGCCTTCGGTGGTTTGTCCGCATTGTCACCACCACGTCGGGCCCCGTCCCCAACAGGTGTGGCCGACCCGTTCGCCGGGTACGCAACTTCATTCCCACCGCCACCTACGACGACGGGAGACCCAGATGGCCGAGCGCGGGGACGAGACCCTGGTGCACACGCTGAAGAAGGTCGCCGCCGTGCTCAAGCAGTCCGAGATCCCCTTCGCGCTGGGCGGCAGCTTCGCCGTGTACGCCCACGGCGGCCACTCCAGCGACCACGACGTGGACTTCCTGATCCGGCAGCAGGACGTCGACCGCGCCCTGGAGGCCCTGGTCGAGGCCGGCTTCACCGCCGAGCGGCCGCCCGAGGACTGGCTGGTCAAGGTCTACGACGAGGGCCGGATGGTGGATCTGATCCACCGCCCGATCGAGACCCCGGTGACCGAGGAGACCTTCGCCGACACCATCGTGCGGCCGGTCGACGCCATCCACATGCCGGTGCTCTCGGCCAGCCAGCTCATGGTGCACAAGCTGCTCAGCTTCTCCCAGCACTACTGCGACTTCGCCCGGGCCCTGCCGCTCGCCCGCTCGCTGCGGGAACAGATCGACTGGGAACGGGTACGGAAGGAGACGCAGCACTCGCCGTACGCCGAGGCGTTCCTGGTGCTGCTCGACCGGCTCGACGTGCTGCCCGGCGGCGCGTCCGGAGGAAGGGAGACCCCGTGACCGGACAGCACGGCGGCGCGCCGCCCGACGAGTACGTCGAGGCGGAGATCCAGAGCATGTTGGCCGAGGACCCGGACGTCGCCGAACAGGGCATCACCGTGGTGCGCCGCGAGCGCGGCCTGGTGCTCTACGGCGAGGTGGAGAGCCCGCACCGGCGGGAGGAGATCCTGCGCCGGGTGGCCGAGCGCTTCCCGGACCTGCCGATCACCAGCGACATCGGGGTGATCCGCACCCAGGCACCCAGCCAGGTCGAGGAGCTGCCGTGAGGGAGGTTCGATGGTGATCCGCATCGCCGCCGTCGGCGACGTGCACCTGGACGAGGACGTGGTCGGCCGGTTCCGGCCGGCACTGGAGGAGTTGCCCGACTGCGCCGACGTGCTGCTGCTCGCCGGGGACCTGACGCGGCACGGCACCGAGTCCGAGGCGCGCTGCGTGGCGCAGGAGTTCGGCGACCTCGGCGTACCGGTGATCACCGTCCTCGGCAACCACGACCACCAGTGCGACCAGGTGCCACAGGTGGTGAAGGTGCTGGAGGACGCCGGGATCACCGTGCTGGAGGGGACCGGCGTCGTGCTGGAGTGCGCCGGCGGGCGGCTGGGCGTGGCCGGCGTGAAGGGGTTCGGCGGCGGGTTCGCCGGGCGGTGCGCCAGCGACTTCGGCGAGCCGGAGATGAAGGCGTTCGTCCAGACCACGAAGGACAGCGCGGACGCGCTCGCCGCGGCGCTGCTCGGGCTGGACTGCGACCTGCTGGTCGCGCTCACCCACTACTCCCCCGTGCCGGACACCCTCGCCGGCGAGCCCCTGGAGATCTACCCGTTCCTCGGCTGCTACCAGCTCGGCCAGGCGATCGACTCGGCGCCCACGGCGCTGGCCCTGCACGGGCACGCCCACCACGGCACCGAGCGCGGCACCACCCCGGGCGGCGTACGCGTCCGCAACGTCGCGCACCCCGTGATCAAGCAGGCGTACAGCATCTTCCACCTGGGTGATCATCTGGAGTGAGAAGCAGGTTTCCCGGATCCGACGAACGGGTATCCGGCCGACATGGAGCTGATTCTCTGGATTCTCGCAGTCGTACTGGTGGTCGCCGGCATCCTTGCGCTGTTCCGCCGGCAGATCCTGTGGGGCATCGTCCTCATCATCGTCGGCCTGCTGGTCGGCCCGGGCGGCGTCAGCATCTTCAGTTAGCCGTCGACCTCCCACCACCCCTGACCCGCCGGGGTCGTCGGGTCCGAAAGCCTCGTCCTCCCAGACAGGGGCGTCCGGACCCGGCGACCCCGGCGCCGTGCTGCCGGCCGCCGGTCTGGAGTGTGCGCGCTCAATTTCGCCATCTGGCAGCTCGACCGGTGAGCGGCGCGGGGCGGAGCGCCCCGCGCCCACCCGGGGTCAGCAGCGTGGCACGCCGGGGATGTACCCGTCGTAGCCGGTGTAGACGTACGCGTCGGAGATGAAGCGGCCGGTGCCGATCCGGTCCCAGATCGAGCTGGTCCCGTAGGTGCCGGTGACGCTGGTGCCGCTGGTCTGGCAGTAGATGGTGACGCTCGCGCCGTCGGCCACGGTGCCGACCGCGCTGTAGCCGGTGCCCGGGCCGGACCGCACGGTCAGCGCGACGCCGGAGGTGGTGTTGACGGTGCCGGCGCCGGTGTTCGCCCCGGAGCAGCCGTTGTCGCTGGTGTAGGTCTTGGTTCCCCAGTAGAGGGCGAGCGCCCCGTTGAACCGGGCCTGGATGTCGTTGCCGTTCAGCCGCTGCTCGTAGTGCAGGTGCGGGCCGGTCGAGCCGCCGGTGCTGCCCACGTAGCCGATGACCCGGCCGTAGCCGACGGTCTGCCCGACCGAGACGTTGAAGCTGCTCAGGTGGGCGTAGTAGGTCGTGTACCCGTTGCCGTGGTCGATCCGCACGTATTTGCCGTAGCTGGTGCCGCCGAGGTCGGTCACCCGGTCGACGGTGCCGGGCGCGCTGGCCACCACCGGGTCGCCGAGGTCGTCGGTGCGGTTGAAGTCGATGGCGTAGGCCGGGCTGTGGTCGGACCGGGTCTGCCCGGACCAGGACTGGTTGCACGGGAACGGAACCTTGAAGGTCGGCGCGGCCATGGCCGGCGCCGCCGGGACCAGCGCCACGAGGACGGCCGCCACCGCCGCGAGGCTGAACCAGCGTTTGCGCATCCACTGCCTCCTATGTTGAAAGTTTTCGATCCGATACGGACAGCGTGGCAGAAAGTTCCATCGATGGGAAGGGGCCTCCCAAGGGATCGTTCAGCAGAGCGTGGGAGCGCGCCCACGGCCGGTGAGCGGGTTTCGGGATTGTTACCGGGCCGTGTCCGGCAGGGGGGTGGACCGGACGGGATGCAAGCGCTTACATGTGGGGACGACCATCGGACCGGCGCGGGTTCGATTTCCCCCACGCGCCGGCAAGGAAGGAGATCGGCATGGCGTTTGCCAGATCGCGCCAGGCTCTCGCGATCGCCGGCGTACTGGGGCTGGCGCTCGGCGTCACCGCCTGCGGCACCGGCAACGACAAGAAGAGCGGCAACGCGAGCAAGCCCGAGTGCGCCCCTTACGCGAAGTACCAGGGCCACGACGGCAAGAAGGTGACGATCTACTCGTCGATCCGGGACATCGAGGCCGACCGCCTCGACCAGTCCTGGAAGCAGTTCGAGGACTGCACCGGCATCGACATCGACCACGAGGGCTCCGGCGAGTTCGAGGCTCAGCTGGGCGTCCGGGTGGACGGCGGCAACGCCCCGGACCTGGCCTTCATCCCGCAGCCGGGTCTGCTCAAGCGGTTCGTCGACTCGGGCAAGATCAAGGAGGTCGGCGCCGACACCAAGGCCATGGCCGAGCAGAACTTCACCCCGGACTGGCTGAAGTACAGCACCGTCAACGGCAAGCTCTACGGCGTGCCGCTCGGCTCCAACGTGAAGTCCTACGTGTGGTACTCGCCGAAGACCTTCAAGGAGAAGGGCTGGACCGTCCCGACCACCTGGGACGAGCTGATCAGCCTGAGCGACAAGATCGCGGCGAGCGGCACCAAGCCGTGGTGCGCGGGCATCGAGTCCGGTGACGCCACCGGCTGGCCGGCCACCGACTGGATCGAGGACGTGCTGCTGCGCACCCAGGGGGTGGAGGTCTACGACCAGTGGACCACCCACGGCATCCCGTTCAACGACCCGAAGGTCGCGGATGCGGTCGACAAGGCCGGCACCATCCTCAAGAACGAGAAGTACATGAACGGCGGCTTCGGCGGTGTGAAGAGCATCGCCACCACCTCCTTCCAGGAGGCCGGCACGCCGATCACCACCGGCAAGTGCGCCATGCACCGCCAGGCGTCCTTCTACGCCAACCAGTGGCCGCAGGGCACCAAGGTGGCCGAGGACGGCGACGTCTTCGCGTTCTACTTCCCGGCCGTCGACCCGGCGAAGGGCAAGCCGGTGCTGGGTGCGGGCGAGTTCGTCTCGGCGTTCGCCGACCGTCCCGAGGTCCAGGCGGTGCAGACCTACCTGGCCTCCGGCGAGTACGTCAACAGCCGCGCCAAGATCGGCGACTGGCTGTCGGCGAACAAGAAGCTCGACATCAACAACGTGCCGAACCCGGTGGACAAGCTCTCCGTGCAGATCCTCCAGGACCCGAAGACCGAGTTCCGGTTCGACGGTTCGGACCTGATGCCGGCCGCGGTCGGCGCGGGCACCTTCTGGAAGGGCATGGTCGACTGGATCAACGGCAAGGACACCACCACGGTGCTGAACGGCATCGAGAGCAGCTGGAAGTGATCTGAGACGGTGGCCCGGGCCGCGACGCGGCCCGGGCCACCGCCCGCAACCGAACCCTTGAGGGAGGGTCGATGGAGTTCGACTTCGCGGCGGAACAGCCGAAGTTCCTCATGCTGATGTACGGGCTGATCGCTTTCGTCGCGGTGGTGGGCGGTCTGCTCCTGCTCCTCGATGTGGTGCCGACCTGGTTCGCCCGCCGCCGGGAGGAGCGGCTGGTCGCGGCCGTGGCGAGCGGCGCCCCCCTGCCCCGCCGGCGCAAGCCGCGGGAAGGCGCGATCGCGATCTTCTTCCTGTTGCCGACACTGCTGTTCCTCGCCGTCGGGCTGGTGGTGCCGGCGATCCGGACCACCCTCCTGTCGTTCATGGACAAGGACAGCAGCAACTGGGTCGGCCTGGCCAACTACGCCTGGATGTTCTCCGAGGACTCGATCGTCCGGGTGCTGATCAACAGCCTGATCTGGGTGCTGCTGGTTCCGCTGGTGGCCACCGCGTTCGGCCTGATCTACGCCGTCCTCGTGGACAAGGCCCGGTTCGAGTCGGTCGCCAAGTCCCTGATCTTCCTGCCGATGGCGATCTCGTTCGTCGGCGCCGCCATCATCTGGAAGTTCGTCTACGCGTACCGCGGCGACGGCGACCAGATCGGCCTGCTCAACCAGATCGTGGTCAGCCTGGGCGGGGAGCCGAAGCAGTGGCTGCTGGAGTCGCCGCTGAACACCCTGCTGCTCATCGTGATCATGATCTGGATCCAGGCCGGCTTCGCCATGGTGGTGCTCTCCGCCGCCATCAAGGCCATCCCCGCGGACATCGTGGAGGCCGCCCGCCTCGACGGAGTCTCCCCGTGGCAGATGTTCTGGCAGATCACCATGCCGAGCATCCGGCCGGCGGTGATCGTGGTGGTGGTGACGCTCTCGATCGCCACGCTGAAGGTCTTCGACATCGTCCGGACCGCCACCAACGGCAACTACGACACCAGCGTCATCGCGAACGAGATGTACAACCAGGCGTTCCGCTACGGCGAGCCCGGGCAGGGTTCCGCCCTCGCGGTCTTCCTCTTCGTCCTGGTCATCCCGATCGTGATCTACCAGATCCGCAACCTGCGCCAGCAGCGGGAGGGCTGAAATGACCACCGCCACCCCCACCGTCGGAGCCGGCGTCCAGGCCACCGCGAAGCCCGGCCGGGCCGCCCGGGTCCGCAAGCGGCTGAACAGCCGCACCGCCACACTGGTCTCGATCGTGCTCGCGCTGCTCTGGACGGTCCCGACCTTCGGCCTGTTCATCTCCTCGTTCCGGCCCGAGAACCAGATCAAGACCACCGGCTGGTGGACGTTCTTCAGCGACCCGCAGTTCACCCTGGAGAACTACCGGGAGGTGTTGTTCAGCACCGGCTCGTCCGGGCAGCTGGCCAGCTACTTCATCAACTCCCTGGCGATCACCATCCCGTCGGTGCTCTTCCCGATCGCCTTCGCCTCACTGGCCGCGTACGCGCTGGCCTGGATCAACTTCAAGGGGCGGGACTGGATCTACATCGCGATCTTCGCGATGCAGATCGTGCCGCTGCAGATGGCGCTCGTGCCGCTGCTGAAGTTCTTCTCCACCGGCGTGACCATCGCCGGGATCCAGGTGCTTCCCGCCTGGGACCTGGTCGACGAGCAGAAGTTCGCGCAGGTGTGGTTCGCGCACACCTGCTTCGCCCTCCCGTTCGCCGTCTACCTGCTGCACAACTTCATCTCGCAGCTGCCGGGCGAACTGATGGAGTCGGCCCGGGTCGACGGGGCCACTCACCCGAAGATCTTCCGGACCATCGTCCTGCCGCTGATCACCCCGGCACTGGCCGCGATCGGCATCTTCCAGTTCCTCTGGGTCTGGAACGACCTGCTGGTCGCGCTGATCTTCGCGGGCGGCGGCAACGAGACCGCCCCGCTGACCGTCCGGCTCGCCGAGCTGGCCGGCACCCGGGGCAACGAGTGGCAGCGGCTCACGGCCGGCGCGTTCGTGTCGATCGTCGTACCGCTGATCGTGTTCCTGTCCCTCCAGCGCTTCTTCGTGCGAGGCCTGCTCGCCGGCAGCGTCAAGGGCTGATCCGCTGCTCCGCCGCCGCCGGTCCCCCGGCGGCGGCGGGCGCGGCTCGGAGCGGGGAACCTATGACGAAGATTGACGATGTGGCCCGCCTGGCCGGGGTCTCCACGGCCACCGTCTCCCGGGCGCTGCGCGGCCTGCCCACGGTCTCGGCCGCGACGCGGCGCCGGGTGCTCGCCGCCGCCGAGCAGCTCCAGTACGCGGTCTCGCCGAGCGCCTCCCGGCTGGCCGGCGGGAAGACCGGCACGGTCGCGGTGGTGGTCCCCCGGATCACCCGCTGGTTCTTCGGCACGGTGGTCGAGGCGGTCGAGGACTACCTTCACCAGAACGGCTACGACCTGCTGCTCTACAACCTCGGCGGGCGGGAGCAGATCCGGCAGCGGGTGCTGCGCCCGGCCAGCCTGCAGAAGCGGGTGGACGCCATCATCCTGGTCGCCACCCCGCTGCGCCCGGCCGACCTCTCCGCGCTGACGAAGCTGGGCCTGCCCGGCGTGACGATCAGCTCCGGCAGCGGGGTGCCCGGCTGGCCCTGCGTCCGCATCGACGACGTGGCCGCGGCGCGGACCGCCACCCGGCACCTGCTCGACCTCGGCCACACCCGGATCGCGCACATCTCCGGCGACCCGGACGACGAGCTGGCCTTCACCACCCATCTGGACCGGCGGCGCGGCTACGAGGAGGCACTACGCGCGGCCGGGCTCCGGCCCGACCGGAGCCTGGACGTCGAGTCGCAGTTCACCGTCGACGGCGGCACCCGGGCGACCGCCGAGCTGCTGGCCCGGGGCGAGCCGCCGACCGCGATCTTCGCCGCCTGCGACGAGATGGCCATGGGCGCGATGACCGCCCTGCGCGACGCGGGCCTGCGGGTGCCGCAGGACGTCAGCGTGATCGGCATCGACGACCACGACCTGTCCGGCGTGCTCGGGCTCAGCACCATCGCCCAGCCGGCGGCGGAGCAGGGGCTGCTCGCCGCCCGGATGCTGCTCGACCCGCTGGGCGGGCGGGTCGCCGACCCGTACGCCGGGCGGGTGCCGGCCCAGCGCGGCCCGGAAACCGACCCGCGGGCACCGACCTCGGTGATCCTGCCCACTCGCCTGGTGGTGCGCGAATCGACCGCACCGCCGCGGGCAAACTGAAACATTCGTCCCGTACGCACGACAGGGAGAAGGCGCTGAACACCGACGCGACGCAGGAGACCCCGGCCACCGGCTGGTGGACCGAGGCCGTCATCTACCAGATCTACCCACGCTCGTTCGCCGACGCGAACGGCGACGGCATCGGCGACCTTCCCGGCATCACGGCCCGCCTCGACCACCTCAGCGAGCTGGGCGTCGACGCGATCTGGCTGTCGCCGTTCTACCCGTCCCCCCAGGCCGACGCCGGCTACGACGTGGCCGACTACCGGGACGTCGACCCGCTCTTCGGCACCCTCGACGACGCCGACAAGATGATCGGCGAGGCGAAGGCGCGCGGCCTGCGGGTGATCGTCGACCTGGTGCCCAACCACACCTCGTCGGAGCACCGCTGGTTCCGCGCCGCGGTCGCGGCCGCACCGGGCAGCCCCGAGCGGGACCGGTACATCTTCCGCGACGGCAAGGGCCCGCAGGGCGCCGAGCCGCCGAACGACTGGACGAGCGTCTTCGGCGGGCCGGCCTGGACCCGGCTGCCGGACGGCCAGTGGTACCTGCACCTCTTCGACTCCGGCCAGCCCGACCTCAACTGGGGTAACCCGGAGGTGCGCGCCGAGTTCCTGGACATCCTCCGGTTCTGGCTGGACCGGGGCGTCGACGGGTTCCGGGTGGACGTGGCGCACGGCCTCATCAAGCAGGCCGACCTGGCCGACTGGCAGGAACCGCAGGAGATCCTCTCCGGCCAGGACGTGGACAAGCCGCGGCCGCCCATGTGGGACCAGGACGGCGTGCACGACATCTACCGGGAGTGGCGGCGGCTGCTCGACTCCTACGACGGGGAGCGGATCCTGGTCGCCGAGGCGTGGGTGGAGCCGGCCGAGCGGCTGGCCCGCTACGTGCGGCCGGACGAGATGCACCAGGCGTTCAACTTCGAGTACCTGCTCGCCGCCTGGACCGCCCCCGCCCAGTACGCGGTGATCACCCGTTCGCTGGAGGCCACCGACAGCGTCGGCGCCCCGACCACCTGGGTGCTGTCCAACCACGACGTGGTCCGGCACGCCTCCCGGCTGGGGCTGGCCGTCGGCGGCGGCCGGCCGAACGGGATCGGCATCGGCGACCCGCAGCCGGACGCCGCGCTCGGCCTGCGCCGGGCCCGGGCGGCCAGCCTGCTGATGCTCGCCCTGCCCGGCTCCGCCTACCTCTACCAGGGCGAGGAGCTGGGGCTGCCGGAGCACACCACGCTGCCCGACGAGGCCCGGCAGGACCCGACCTGGGAGCGCAGCCTGCACACCCAGCGCGGCCGGGACGGCTGCCGGGTGCCGATCCCGTGGGAGGCCGACGCCCCGTCGTACGGCTTCGGGCCGACCGACGCGAGCTGGCTTCCCCAGCCGTCGAGCTGGGCCGAGTACGCGCTCGACCGGCAGCGCGGGGTCGACGGCTCGACCTACGAGCTGTACCGGACGGCCCTGCGGCTGCGCCGCGAGCACGGCCTGGCCCGGGGGCCGTTGCGCTGGCTCTCCTCCGGCGACGAGGTGCTGACCTTCACCAACCGGGAGCTCACCGTGCTGACCAACTTCGGCGCGGAGCCGGTGCCGCTGCCGGCCGGCGCCGAGGTGCTGGCGTCCAGCGCCCCGCTGGACGGCGGGACCGTCCCCACCGACGTCACGGTCTGGTACCGCGCCTGACGGTGTAGGCAAAGGGCCCCTCTACAACGCGAGGCGTTGAGAGGGGCCCTTCCTCACAGGCGGTCGGCGCGGGCGTGCAGGAGGTCGTGGACCGACTCGATGTCCCCCGGCGAGGTGCGGGCGGCGCGCCAGTACATGACGCCGGTCGGGATGAAGAAGAGCTGGAACGCGGCCAGCCCGACGGCGTAGTTCAGCGGCGGCGGGAAGGCCGCCCGCAGCGCCCCGAAGGCGACCCCGACCAGCCCGTTGCCGGCGGCCCGGCCGACACCGTTGACCAGGTTGCCGAGGCTGTAGACCGTGCCCCGGTGCTCGGGCGGGTTGACGTCGGCGATCAGCGCGAACCAGTTGGGCGAGTTGGCCGAGGTCAGTGCGAGGGCGACCACCGCGGTGAGCAGGCTCAGCCCCACCGTGGGTTCGGTGAGCACGCTGGCCAGCACCGCCGCGATCACCGCGCCGCCGCTGCCGCCGTCCGGCACGTCGATCCGGATCGGCACGAAGAACAGGACCAGGTAGAACGGCACGGCCGCGAGGATGCCCACGGCCGCGACCAGCGCCCGGCCGCTCGGCGTACGCCGTTGCAGCGCGTCGCCGGCCAGGCCGCCCACGATGGAGAGCACCCCGCCGAGCTGGAACAGGGTGGCGAAGACGCTGCCCACCACCACGGCGGTGGCCGCCGAGTACCCCTGCGCCTCGGCCCGCTGGCTGAACAGCACCGGCAGCCAGACCAGCGAGCCGAACGCGGCCTGCGCGGTCAGCCCCTGGAGGACCAGCCAGCGGTTGGTCCGGCGGGCCAGGATCCGGGGCAGGTCGGCGCGGCTGATCCGGTAGTCGTACTCGCCGCCGGCGTCGAGCGCCGCGGCCAGTTCCGGCTCGCTCTGCCCGCGCCGGATGTCGTAGGTGAACAGGTACGCCACGGTGGCGACCAGGCCGACCACGGTGAGCACGAGGAACGGCCGCCGCCAGTCGGTGGCGCCGAGCAGGCCGCCGGTGAGCGTCCCGGCGAGCGTGCCGACGCCCTGGGACAGGCCCCAGAAGCTCATCACGAGACCCCGGCGGCCGGGCGAGATCAGATCGGTGACGACCGAGAAGCCGACCGAGCCGACCGCGCCCAGCCCGATCGCGGCGACGAGCTGGGCGGCCAGGAACGTCGGGTAGTGCTGGGCGAGCGCGCTGCCCCCGGTGCCCGCCGCCCAGATCAGCGTGCCGACCATGAGCAGGGGCTTGCGGTCGGTCCGGTCGCCGACGTACGCCCAGCCCACCGCGGCGACCGCGCTCACCAGGAAGCTGACGGCGGTCACCAGGCCGAGCAGGCGCTGCGAGACCCCGAGCGCACCGGAGATCGACCCGTACAGCGGCGGCACCAGGCCGATGGCCACGTTGTCCAGCGAGGCGAGCACCACGAACACCACGACGCTGTAGAACCGGTGCGCCGCGTTTCCCCGCCGGGACACCCTCGTGCCGCTGCTCATGCCGGGCAGCAAATCAGGTGGGCGTCACGGCCGGAACACGGACCCCACCGATCGCCGTCCCGCGGTCAGCCCGGCACCCGGTCGACGACGCGCTCCCGGGCCATCGCGTAGCGCTCGCGGATGGCGGGGACGGGTTCGTCCGCGTACTCCTCGGTGTCGCCGACCGACCAGGTGGGCGGCGCCGCGCCGCCCAGGGCGACCCAGGCGGCCTGGCGGGCGGCCCCGTCGGCGACGTACTCCCCGGGCGGGGGCACGACGACGGGGCGGCCGAAGACCTGCGGGGCGATCCGCCGCACGGCGGCGGAGCGGGCCCCGCCGCCGACCAGGATGATCCGTTCGGCGCGGGCGCCCTGCGCGGTCAGCGCGTCGAGACCGTCGGCGAGCGCGCAGAGCATGCCCTCGACGGCGGCCCGGGCCAGGTGGGCGGGGGTCGAGGTGCCGAGCGTGAGGCCGTGCAGGGCGCCGGTGGCGGCGGGCCGGTCCGGCGTGCGCTCCCCCTCCAGGTAGGGCACCATGACCAGCCCACCGGCACCGGGCGGGGCGGCCAGGGCCAGCTCGCTCAGGGTGGCCAGGTCGACGCCGAGCAGCGTCGCGGCCGCGTCGAGGACCCGGGCGGCGTTGAGCGTGCAGACCAGCGGCAGGTACCGGCCGGTGGCGTCGGCGAAGCCGGCCACCGCCCCGCTCGGGTCGGCGGCCGGCGTGTCGGCGACCGCGAAGACGGTGCCGGAGGTGCCGATCGACACGACCACGTCGCCCGGGCCGGCCCCGGCGCCGAGCGCGGCGGCGGCGTTGTCCCCGGTACCCGGCCCCAGCAGGACCGGGCCGGCGGCGTCCGCGCCGAGGGCCGCCGGGTCGAGGTGGCCGGCCACCTCGGCCGGCCCGAGCACGACCGGCACCCGCAGCCGCCGGCCGAAGGCGCGTTCCAGCAGGTCGAGGCGGTATTCACCGGTACGTGGCGACCAGTAGCCGGTGCCGCTGGCGTCGCCGCGGTCGGTGCGCAGCGCGGCCAGCCCGGGCGCGCCGGCCAGCCGCCAGGTGAGCCAGTCGTGCGGCAGGCAGACGGCGGCCACCCGGTCGGCGTTGGCCGGCTCGTGCCGGGCCAGCCACCGCAGCTTCGTGGCGGTGAAGCTGGCCACCGGCACGGCCCCGGTCGCGTCGGCCCAGAACCGGCGGCCGGTCTCCCCGCCGCCGGCCTCCTCGATCAGCTCGCGGGCGGCGTCGGCGGAGCGGGTGTCGTTCCAGAGCAGCGCGGGGCGGACCACCTGCCCCGCCTCGTCCAGGCAGACCATGCCGTGCTGCTGGCCGCCCACCGCGACGGCGGCCACGTCGGCCAGCCCGCCGGCCTCGGCGACGGCCGCCCGCAGGGCGTCCCACCAGGCCCGCGGGTCGACCTCGGTGCCCTCCGGGTGCGGCGCGCGGCCCTGCCGGACCAGCGCGCCGGTCTCCGCGTCCCGGATCACGACCTTGCAGGACTGGGTCGACGAGTCGATCCCGGCGACGAGCGGCATGGCGGCCCGCCTCAGCGCGCGCCGAGCAGGTGCTCGACGGCGAGCTGGTTGAGCCGGACGAAGCCGTAGCCCTGCGCCCCGGCGGCCTCCGGGTCGAACTCCTCGAACGCCGTACGGTCGGCGAGCAGGTCGGCGTAGCCCTCGCCGTCGCCCAGGGTGGGGGCGGCCAGCTCGGTCACCTTGCTGGCGGCCAGCGCCTCGGCCACCTCGGGGTCGGCCCGGAACGCCGCGACCCGCTCCTTGAGCAGCAGGTAGGTGCGCATGTTCGCCTCGGCCGAGGCCCACACGCCGGTGATGTCCTCGGTGCGGGAGGGCTTGTAGTCGAAGTGCCGGGGCCCGTCGTAGGCGGGGCCGCCGTTCGGGCCGCCGTGCTCCAGCAGGTCGACCAGGGCGAACGCGTTGAGCAGGTCGCCGTGGCCGAAGACCAGGTCCTGGTCGTACTTGATGCCGCGCTGGCCGTTGAGGTCGATGTGGAACAGCTTGCCCTGCCAGAGCGCCTGGGCGATGCCGTGCGCGAAGTTCAGCCCGGCCATCTGCTCGTGGCCGACCTCCGGGTTGAGCCCGACCATCTCGGGGCGGGCCAGGGTGGAGATGAACGCCAGCGCGTGGCCGACGGTGGGCAGCAGGATGTCGCCGCGGGGCTCGTTCGGCTTGGGCTCGAGCGCGAAGCGGAGGTCGTAGCCCTGGTCGACGACGTACTGGCAGAGCAGGTCGACCGCCTCGCGGTAGCGGTCCAGCGCCGCGCGGACGTCCTTGGCCACGTCGTACTCGGCGCCCTCCCGGCCGCCCCACATGACGAAGGTGCGCGCACCGAGCTCGGCGGCCAGGTCGACGTTGCGCAGCACCTTGCGCAGCGCGTACCGGCGGACCGAGCGGTCGTTGCTGGTGAAGCCGCCGTCCTTGAACACCGGGTGGGTGAAGAGGTTCGTGGTGACCATGGGCACCACCAGGCCGGTCTCGTCCAGGGCCTTGCGGAAGCGGGCCAGGTGGCCGTCGCGGGTGGCGGCGTCCGCGCCGAAGGGGACGAGGTCGTCGTCGTGGAAGGTGATCCCGTACGCGCCCAGCTCGGCCAGCCGGTGGACGGCCTCGACGGCGTCCAGCTCGGGGCGGGTGGCGTCACCGAACGGGTCCCGGGCCGGCCAGCCCACCGTCCAGAGACCGAAGGAGAACTTGTCCGCAGGGGTGGGACGGGGCGCCATGGTGAACCTCCGGGTGATGGTGGTGGTGCCGACCGCAATTTGTTCAGTGGTTGAATTAAATGACCGCGCTGTGGCAGTGTCAAGGGGTGACCAGCGCCAGCACCGCCGGTGCGGTTCGCCAGGGCAGCCTCCGCGAGCTCAACCTCGCGGTCGTGCTCCGGCGGATCGCCGCCGCCGACCGACCGCCGTCCCGAGCCGGGATCGCCGCCGGGACCGGGCTGACCCGGGCCACCGTCTCGGCCGTCGTCGACGACCTGATCGCCGGCCGCCTGGTCGCCGAGGCGGAACCGGCGCCCCGCACCGGGGCCGGACGGCCCGCCCGTGGGCTCGTGCTGGCGTCCGACGGCCCGGCCGGGCTCGGCCTGGAGGTGAACGTCGACTACCTGGCCGCCTGCGTGGTCGACCTGACCGGGACGGTCCGGCACCACCTGGTGCGCCGCGCCGACCTGCGGCCGGTCTCCCCCGCCGACGCCCTGGAGCGGCTCGCCGCGCTGGCCGCCGAGGCCCGAGCCGCCGCCGTACGCGACGGGCTCACCCTGGCCGGCGCGACCCTCGCCGTGCCGGGCCTGGTCGACAGCGGCGGCCTGGTCCGGCTCGCGCCCAACCTCGGCTGGCGGGACGTCGACGTGCCCGCCCTGCTCGCCGGGCACCCGCTCGCCGAGCCGGTCGACGGCATCCCCCCGCTGGTGGTCGACAACGAGGCCAACCTGGCCGCCCTCGGCGAGCTGCACGCCGGCCCACCGGGCTCGACCAGCTTCCTGCACATCACCGGCGAGATCGGCATCGGCGCCGGGATCGTCCTCGACGGGGTGCTCTACCGGGGCGCCCGCGGCTGGAGCGGCGAGATCGGCCACATCCCCGTACAGCCGCAGGGACGGCCGTGCCGCTGCGGGGGCCAGGGCTGCCTCGAGCGGTACGCGGGCCAGGAGGCCGTCCTGGCCGCCGCCGGCCTGGCCGGCGCGGACCTGCCGGCCGACACCGCGGCCACCCGGCTCGCCGACCTGGCCGGTGCGGGCGACCCGGCCACCCTGGCCGCCCTCGCGGACGCCGGGACCGCCCTCGGGGTGGCCGTGGCGGGCGTGGTGAACCTGCTGGACCTCGACACCGTGGTGCTGGGCGGCGGATACGCCCCGCTCGCCCCCTGGCTGCGCCCGCCCGTGGTCGCGGAGATCGCCCGGCGGGTGCTCACCGCCGCCTGGTCGCCGGTGACGGTACGCCCGGCCGCGCTGGGGGCACGGTCCGCGGCGGTCGGCGGGGCCGCCTCGGTGGTCCGCCGGGTGGTCGACCAGCCGGTGGGCTGGCTGGCCCGTTCGGGCTGACCGGGCGCTCCTCGATCGGCTCACCCGCCCGCCCTCGGTACGCTTGCCGTCAGGCAAACGGATCCGCGACCGAGGAGTGCACCGACAGCATGCGCACGGTTCGACCGGCCGAAGCGCCCGGCCACCGGCGGTGACGACCTCCCGACGCTCGGCCGGGGCCGCGCTGCCGGCCGACTCCCGGCTCGCCCGCGAGCTGCTGGACGGGCTCGCGGAGGCCGTCGTGACCACCGACCCGGCCGGCGTCGTGACCCTGGTCAACGCGATGGCCGTGGAACTCCTCCCCGAACTCACCCCCGGCAGCGACCTGGCCGACTGCGCGGTGCCCGCGCTGGCCGACGCGGTGCGGGGCGGCGCCGGGACCTTCGACACCGAGCACCACGGCCGGTGGCTGCGAGGTGTGCGGCGCCGGCTGGCCGGCGGCACCTGCGCCTGGTACGTACGGGACGTCACCGAGGAGCAGGCCCGGGCCGACGCGCTGCGGGCCGAGCGGTCCCGCACCGCGTTCCTGGCCCAGGCGGGCAGCCGGCTCGGGCTGTCCCTGCACCGGGACCAGACGCTGCGTGCCGCCGTCACCCTGCCGGTGCCCTACCTGGCCGACGCAGCCGTGGTCGTGCACCGCCCGTCCCCGCCCGCCGAGGACCAGCCGCACTGGGTGCGGTACGCCACCGACGACCCGGCCCCGGTGACCGGCGTCGCCGGCTGGCGGACGGTCGAGTCGATGCCCGGGCTCGTCGAGGCGTTGGACGGGGACGCCACCGAGCCCAGCCCCTGGCTCGACGCCGAACCGGCCGACCTGGCCGAGGTGCTGCCCGCGGGCTTCGGCCGGCCGGGCACCGTGCTGATCAGCCCGATGCGCAGCGCCGGCGGCCCGGCCGGAGCGCTCATCCTGGCCCGCCGCGGCGAGCGGGACGGCTTCGACCCGCGGGAGGTCGAGCTGGCCCGGGAGTTCGCCGCCCGCGCGGGCGCCGCGCTGGCCGCCGCCGAACTGTACGGCGAACAGGCCCACCTGGCCCGCGTGCTCCAGAACAGCCTCCTCCCGCCGGACCTGCCGTCGCTGCCCGGGATGGCGCTGGCGGGCGGCTACCGGGCCGCCGGCGACAGCCTGCGCATCGGGGGCGACTTCTACGACCTCTTCCGCACCCCCGGCGGCGGGCTCTTCGCCCTCGGCGACGTCTGCGGCAAGGGCGTCGGCGCGGCGGTGCTGACCGGGCGGGTACGCCAGTCGTTGCAGACCCTGCGGCTGGTCGAGCAGCGCCCGCGGGAGCTGATGGACCTGCTCAACCGCGCGCTGCTGGACGCACCGGACGCGGCCCGCCGGGCGCAGTTCACCACCCTCCTGCTGGGTGCCCTGACCCGCGAGCCGGACGGCGGGCTGCGGGTCCGGGTCGCCGGCGGCGGGCACCCGGCGCCACTGGTGGTGCGCACCGACGGCCGGATCGAACCGGTCCAGGTCGGCGGCATGCCGGTCGGCGCGCTGAGCGCGGCCCGCTTCGTCGAGGCCGAGGTCCGCCTGGCACCGGGCGACCTGCTGGTGGCGTACACCGACGGGGTGACCGAGGCGCCGGGCGGCCCCTCCCGGCTGGAGATGTTCGGCGACGCCCGGCTTCGGCGGGCGCTCGCCTCCGGGGCCGGCCTGCCACCCGCCGCGCTGGTCGACCGGCTGCTCCAGCTCGTCGACGAGTGGCTCGGCGGCCAGGTGCACGACGACATCGCCATGCTGGTCGTGGCGGCGGGCGGGACCGGCCCGGCCGGGTCAGGCGGTGCGGGCCACCGGCGGCTCGCCGGGTGACTCCGGCTCGGCGAGCCGCTCCCCCGCGGACTGGAGCACCGGCCAACCCTCCGCGGCGGCGGCCTCCCCACGCCGGGCGACCTCGTCGAACTCGCGCATCCCACGCATCAGCGCCGCCCGCCCCTCCGCACTCATGCCGGCGAGGATCCCGTCCAGCCGGTGGCGCCGGTCGGCGCGCAGCTCCGCCAGGAGCCGGGTGGCCGCCGGGGTGAGGTGCAGGGCGATCTCGCGCCGGTCGTACCGGCCGGGCTCCCGCTCCAGCATCCCGGCCGCCACCAGCCGGTCACAGAGCCGGCTGGCGGAGGAGAGCAGCATGTCGGTCAGCGTCGCGAGCCGGCGGAGGTTGATCCCGTCGTGCTGCTCGACGACCATGACCGCGCGTAACTGGGCACCGGACAGCCGGCTCGTGGTGCGCTCCCGGGCCGCCTCCCAGACAGCCAGCAGGGTGCCCGCCGCCTCGTCCAGTGCGGCGGCCATACTCGCATCAGGTCCCTGGGGACCGCGTTCTTCGGCCATGGTGGGCCCGAGACTACCCCGCTCACCAGGCCGACGACCTGTGCAAAGGAGCAAAGATGAGCGGACCGGAGGATCGGGCACGGCGGAGCCTCACCGAGGCGCCGACGGATCAGCTCGTCGACCGGCTCGCCGCCGAGCTGAAACGGTCGTACGGGATCTCCCGCACCGAGCTGTACCAGGTCGACTACCGGCTGGCCGCGCTGCTGCCGCTGGGCGGGGGTGAGGCGATCGTCACCCCCGGCCACCCGGCCTGGCGCTGCTTCGACCACCAGGAGCCGATCGTGTCGGAGGGCACCGGCTGGTTCCCGGTCGGGATGCGCGGCGAGCGGCGCGGCGTGCTCCAGCTCTCGCCGCTGCCCGGCGACCCGGCCGCCCTGGCCGAGCTCGACGCCGTCGCCACCGCACTCGGGCACGAGCTGGCCGCCGTGGCCGCCACCACCGACATCTACCTGACCGCGCGGCGCAGCCGCCGGCTCACCCTGGCCGCCGAGATGCAGTGGGAGCTGCTGCCGGGGCGCAGCCGGATCCGCCCCTCGTTCAGCCTGGCCGGCCAGCTGGAGCCCGCGTACGCGGTGCGGGGCGACGGCTTCGACTGGTCCGACGACGGCCGGCGGCTCTGGCTGTCGGTGATCAACGGCTCGGGCGAGGGGGTGGCCGCCTCGATGCTCACCTCGCTGGCGACCCACGCGCTGCGCAACGCCCGCCGCGCCAGGCTGGGGCTGGCCGACCAGGCCGCGCTGGCCGACCAGGCGGTCTACGCGCTGCACCGCGGGGAGCAGCACCTGTCCGCGCTCCTGCTGGAACTGGACCTGGCCGGCGGGACGCTCACCGTGGTCGACGCCGGCTCGCCCCGCCTGGTGCTGCTGCGCGACGGCGAGGTGACCGAGCAGGTCCTCGACAAGCAGTTCCCGCTCGGCATGTTCGAGGACACCGACTACCGGGAGCAGCGGTTCGAGCTGTGCCGGGGGGACCGGCTCTTCGTGGTCAGCGACGGGGTGATCGACGCCACCGCCCAGCACGTCCGCTACGGCGAGACCGCGCTGGACCGCTTCCTGCGGCGTACCGGACCGGTGGAGCCGCTGGACGCGGTCCGGTCGCTGCTCGGCGACCTGCGCGCCTTCGTGGCCGGCGACCTGATCGACGACGCCGTGGTGGTCTGCCTGGACTGGCTCGGCCCGCAGCCCTGACCCGCCCCGGCCGCCCGCCCGGTCAGTACGCCCCGCGGCTGTTGACCACCGCGCCGAAGGTCTTCCAGAGGATGGTGAGGTCGGCGGCGAGCGACCAGTTCTCCACGTAGTAGAGGTCGAGCCGGATGCCGTCCTCCCAGCTCAGGTCGGACCGGCCGCTGACCTGCCAGAGGCCGGTCATGCCGGGCTTGACCAGCAGGCGCCGGGCCACGTCGCCGTCGTACCGGGCCACCTCGGAGGGCAGCGGGGGGCGGGGGCCGACCAGGCTCATGTGGCCGAGCAGCACGTTGGCCAGCTGGGGCAGCTCGTCCAGGGACCACTTGCGCAGCAGCTTTCCGACCCGGGTCACCCGGGGGTCGTCGCGCATCTTGAACATGAGGCCGTCGGTCTCGTTGCGCGCGGCCAGCTCGGCGAGCAGGGCGTCGGCGTTGACCACCATGGTGCGGAACTTGAAGACGCCGAACTCCTTGCCGCCCTGCCCGACCCGGGTCTGGCGGAACAGCACGGGGCCGCGGCTGTCCACCTTGATGGCCAGCGCGATCGCCACCAGCAGGGGCGCCAGCAGGAGCAGCGCGATCAGCGAGATCGAGCGGTCGACCAGCCCCTTGACCAGCTTGCGGGCACCCCGGAACTCGGGTGCCTCGACGTGGATCAGCGGCAGGCCGGCGACCGGCCGGGTGTGGATGCGCGGGCCGGCGACGTCGGTCAGCGCCGGGGCGACCACGAGGTCGACCCCGGTGCCCTCGAGCTGCCAGCCCAGCCGGCGCAGCCGGGTCGCGGTCAGCTCACCGGACGCGGTGACGGCGACGGTGTCCGCGCCGATCGCGGTGGCCGCCTCGGGGATGCCCCGGAACGAGCCGACCACCGGCACGTCGCCGAGCCGCTGCGGCACCGGGGCGAGCAGCGCGTCCGGGATGCAGGCGCCGACCACCTGGTAGCCGGCGTAGGGCTCGCGGCGCAGGGTGTGCACCAGCTCCAGCACGTGCGCGGTGTCGCCCACCACGAGCACCTTGCGGGACCAGCCGGCGCCCCGGTCGCGGGCGCGGTGCAGGCGCTTGCGGGCGGCGAACCGGGCCACCTCGAGGCCGACCGTGCCGACCGCGAAGGAGATGGCCAGGAAGCCCCGGGAGACGCCGACGTCGGCGATGTAGCCGGCGATGGCGATGCCGCCGGCCAGCCGCAGGCTCGCCGCGCTGACCCGGCGGTACTCGTCGGCGCCGTAGCCGAGCACCTGGTCGTCGTAGCAGCGCATCGCCTTGAGCGAGACCAGCCAGACCAGCAGCAGGGCGGGCGCGACCACCACGTACGGGATCTCGGAGCCGCTCGGTTGCTCGTCACCGAACCGGGCCACGTACCCGATCAGGATGGCCACGGTCAGCACGGCGGTGTCCAGCACCGCCAGGACCCGGATGTAGGCCCGCTCCGCGGCGCGCGTCGTCGGTCCGGGGCGGTCGCCACCCGGTCGCGACGACGTGCTGGCGGGGGTCAACAGCGTCGCCGAGGTCACCGGCCCTCCCCACTTCGCTCAGGACGACCCCGCGCCGCGGTCCCGGTGGGGATCACGCGGTTCGGAGCACCCGGTCATCTTGCCTCGACAATTATGGTTACCGATTGCTTCGGACACATTGCCGTCAGTTCTCTTCCGGCCGCTTGAGCCGGGAAGCGTTCCGCCGTACCGGATTTCGCCGGTACGGCGGAACGCGTCGCTGAGTGCCGGATCAGCGCGGCGCCGGCGGCCGCAGCGCGATCGCCTGCAGGAAGATCTCGCCGATCTTGCTCGGGTCGGTGGTGACGAAGGCGCCGCCGCCGGTCACCTTGGTGATCGACGTGAGCTCGGCGAGGCTGACCTCGGTGCCGATGCCGATGATGATCACCTGGACCGGCTGCTCCTCGTCGCGCAGCGAGGTGAGCTGGCTCAGCAGCGCCTTCTGGCTGATGCCGTTGGCGTCGTCGTTCTTGCCGTCGGTGAACAGCACGATCGAGTTGACCTTGCCCGGCTCCCAGTCCTGCTGGACCTTCTTGTACGCCGCCAGCATGGTGTCGTAGAGACCGGTGTCGCCGTCCGACGGCCGGACCGAGGCCAGACTCTGCTGGAGGGGGCCGCGGTTGCTCGACAGCGGCTTGATCCCGAGCAGCTCGCGGTAGTCCTGACTGCCGTTCAGGTTGGTGGAGAAGGTCCACAGGCCGATCGACCAGGAGTCGTCGAAGAGCCCGAGGCCCTGGCTCGCGGCGGCGACGGTGACCTGCTCCCGGCTGGCGCCGTTGGCGGTCGCCACCGGCTTCTTCATCGAGCCGGAGACGTCGATGATGCAGAGCATGCGGCCGGACTGGGTGGCCACCGCCCAGGTGGTGGTCGCCTTCTGGATGGCGACCGGGTCCAGGTCGGCCGCGCCGCCCTGGCCGGACGCCGGGACGGGGGTCGCGCCGCCGTTCGCCGGGCTCGGCGCACCCTGGGGCGCCTTGAACCCGTCACCCCAGTTGCCGTCCGGCGCACGCAGCGACTGCTGCGCGAGCCGGTTCTTGAAGCTCCCGGTCCGCAGCACGTCGAAGAGCACCCGGGCGGCGGAGGCCTTGGTCGGCTCGATGCCGGGCAGCACCGCGAACGGGTAGTCCAGCGCGATCGGGTCCGGCTTGAGGTAGAGCGCGGCCAGCGGGATCGGCGGCTTGGTGCTGTTGTAGGCGATGACGTCTTCCTCGGACAGCGCCGCCGCGCCGAGCCCGTTGGCGATGGCCGTCGGGTCGGACGAGCGCGGGAAGCGCGCGAGGAGGTCCTGCCGCAGCGAGGACCGGTTGGTGGCCAGCGCCCGCAGCGCACCCACCATCGCCTCCTGCGCCTTCGGCGACCCCGCGGCGCCGGTGGCGCTGGCCGCGGCGGTCAACGAGAGCAGCCCGGACAGACCGGCGGCGTCCTGGGTCGGCTCGACGATCCCGGCGCGCAGCGGCTTGCCGCTGGTGACCTGGCCCAGCAGGTCGGTCCAGCGCAGCTCCTTGTCCGGCCAGCCGATCCGTGAGGCCACGGGCTCGGGCAGCGCGACCACGACCGGGCTGCGGGCGATCGAGGCGCCGTTGGCCGGTGCGAACGCGGTGGCACCGCCGCTCTTCAGCCGCAGCAGCCAGGTCGAGGAGTCCGGCACCCAGACGTCCGGCGTGACCGCGGTGCCGCTGGCCTGACCGACCCCCGCCAGGGTGGCGCCGTGCTTGCTCGCCACCGCGGCGGCCACGTCGACCGACTCGGCCGAGGACACGTTCACGGCGATGCAGGTCTCGCCCACCGCCGCACCGTCGGAGACCCACTGGTCGGCCGCCCCGCGCACGGCGGGGGCGATCTCCGGGGCCGCCGCGACGGACAGCTCGATCCGCCCCGAGCAGTTGGGGCCCGCCAGCTGCTGGTAGCCGAACCAGGAGCCGGCGACGACGACGACGAGCGCGGTGGCCGTAGCGGCTGCACCTGCCCCACGGAGGTTAGAACGCATGCGATGGCGGCCAGACACGGTGACCATCTTGCGTATCTCGTGGGGTTAGTGCCACAACCGTTCGGACGAAAGTTACGCAGCAGAAACAGTTGATCGCCAAATCATTACGTTGAGTGAGCGATCAGTCATCACCGGTGATCCCAGTCCACTGCGGACACTGTCGCGGTCACCACCTGGTCACGGACGGACACAGGTGGGACTGGCCATCGGCACCGGCTCCCCCACCGGCTCGGGCACCCCGGTGCCCGGATCCACCCGGAGGATCCTGATCATGTCGGCCCGCTCGTCCGCCACGTAGAGGTGCTCACCGGTCAGGGCGAAGTGCCGCGGCCACCCGCCCCCGGTGTCCACCTCGGCCACCAGCTCGGGCGCCTCCCCCGCCAGCGCGAACACCGCGACGGTGCCCACCCCCCGGTTGCCCACGTAGAGGAAGCGCCCGTCCGGCCCCACGGCGACCTCCGAGGGCTGCACGTGCCCGGCCCGGCCGCTGGCGTCCACCCGGACCCGCTGGTGCAGCCCGTCCGGGGTCACGTCGTACGCGGTGACCGTGGCGTCCAGCTCGCCGACCAGCCAGCAGCGCCGGCCGTCCGGGTGCCGGGCCAGGTGCCGGGGACCCGTGCCGGCGGGCGTCCGCAGCCGGGGGGCACGCGGCACCAGCCGCCCCGAGGCGACGTCGAGGTCGTACCGGTAGACCGAGTCGGTGCCCAGGTCGACGGCGAGCAGCGGCCCGCCGGCCGGGTCCGGCGAGACCATGTGGCAGTGCGCCTGCTCCTGCCGCTCCGGGTCGGCGCCGTGCCCCTCGTGCCGGACCAGGTCGCTGCGCTCCCCCGGCACCCCGTCGGCGTCGAGCGGGAACACCGCCACGCTGCCGCCGCCGTAGTTCGCCACGAACAGGTGCCGCCCGTCCGGCGCCACCGCCAGGTGACAGGGCTCCGCCCCGCCGGTCGGGCGTACGCCGATCGGGTCGAGGTCGCCGCCCGGGTGGGTCCGGAAGGCGCTGACCTGCCCCTCGGCCAGCTCGTTGACCGCGTAGAGCACCGGCAGCGCCGGGTGCCGGACGAGGAACGACGGCGCCGGGGTGACCGCCACCGTGCCGAGCGGGGTCAGCTCGCCGGTCGCCGGGTCGCGCCGGGCGGCGACGATGCCCTCGGCCCGCCCGCCCGTCTCCGCCGTGTAGCCCCCGATGTGGACGATCGCGTCCTGCCCGGTCACCGCTCCCACCCTTCGCCGTCCCACCGTCGATCCAACCAGAGGCTTCCCGGTGAGCCGCCCGGTTAGGCGTCATTCCCGGCGCCGGTTTCCGGGCGGGCCTCCCAGGGGCCGGTCGGCGGGGCCGGGTCAGCCCACCGGCACGGGCTCGCCGCGCTGCCGCGCGACGTGCTCGACCAGCGAGATCAGCACCAGCTTCCCGGACTGCCGGTCGCGGGCGTCGCACAGCACGAGCGGCACGTCCGGGTCCAGGTCCAGGGCGTCACGGACCGCCTCCAGGCCGAACCGGCGCGACCCGTCGAAGCAGTTGACCCCCACCACGAAGGGGATGCCCCGCTGCTCGAAGTAGTCGATCGAGGGGAAGCAGTCGGCGAGCCGGCGGGTGTCGGCGAGCACCACGGCGCCGAGCGCCCCGAACGCCAGCTCGTCCCAGAGGAACCAGAACCGGTCCTGGCCCGGGGTGCCGAACAGGTAGACCTGGAGGTCGTCGTTGATGGTGATCCGGCCGAAGTCCATGGCCACGGTGGTGGTCGACTTCTGCTCGACCCCGGAGACGTCGTCGGTGCCGATGCCGGCGCCGGTCAGCACCTCCTCGGTCTGCAGCGGCCGGACCTCGCTCAACGCGCTCACCAGCGTCGTCTTGCCCGCGCCGAAGCCACCGGCGATGAGGATCTTCAGAGCCAGCGGCACCCGCGGCGCGGCCGGCTCCCGGTCATAGCGCACGGAGTCCACTGACCACCGCCTTGAGGATGTTGTCGTCGGGCAGGTGAGCGGCGGCCGGCCGGCGCACCGTGACCAGCCCACGGGCGAGGAGGTCGCCGAGCAGCACCCGGACCACGCCGACGGCGAGATCCAGGTCCGCGGCGAGGTCGGCCACGGCGACCGGCCGGCGGGCCAGCTCGGCGAGGCGCCGGTGCTCCGGCTGGAGACCCGGCACGGCGGCCGGGTCGGCCCCCGGCGTGGTCAGCACGAACGCCACCAGGTCGAAGCCGTCGACCGGCGGGCGCACCCGGCCGCCGGTCACGGTGTACGGGCGCACCACGGGGCCGGCGGCGGCGTCCAGCCACTCGTGCTGCGCGCCCGGCGGCTCAGCCCGCATCGGTCGCCACCGCGCGGGCCGGTGCGCTGAGGTTCTCGCCGACCCGGATGACCAGCATGGCCATCTCGTACGCCACCAGGCCGATGTCGGCGTCGGCGTCGCTCACCACGGCGAGGCAGGCGCCCTGCCCGGCGGCCGTGACGAACAGGTACGCCGTCTCCATCTCCACCACGGTCTGCCGGACCGCGCCGCCGCCCACGTGCCGGGTGGCCCCCTTGGCGAGGCTGGAGAACCCGGAGGCCAGGGCGCAGAGATGTTCCGCGTCGGCGCGGTCCAGATCGGCGGACGCGCCGAGCAGGAGGCCGTCCGCCGACAGCACCACCGCCTGGCGGGCGCCCGGCACCCGCTCCACCAGGTCGTCGAGCAACCAGTCGAGATCGGCGTTCTGCCGCGTCGTGTGCACCACTAGGCGTCCCTCTCAGTAGCGGTTCGAAGGTCCGGAGCCGCCGCCGGTTCGGGCGGGGAGGGCTCGGCGGCCCGGGCACGGGCCGCGTCGGTGGACGGAGCGCCGGCCCGGTCGGGGGCGGCGGTGTGGTCTGGGGCCGGTCCGCCGGTCGCCGCCGCCGGGGCGGGGCCGCGGTGTCCGGCGGCGGGGTCGGCGGCCGCCGCGGGGGCGGCGTTGCGGCGGTCGGCGGCGTCGCGGGCGCCGTCGCGACGGCCCCGGGCGGTGCCGGCCTGGAGCGCGGACATGGCCCGGCGGGCCTCCTCGGGCGGACGGTGCGCCGGGTTGTCCGCGACGACCGGCCGGGGACGGGCCGCCGGCCCGCGCCGGCGGACCCGGCGGGGCAGGCCGTCGCCGTCCGCCGGCGTCTCCACTGCCGAGGCACGACCGGCGGGCAGCGGCACGACCGCCGAGTCGGGCCGGTCCCGGCCCGGCCGCGCGGCCCGCGTGCGGGGGACCGTGCCCAGCCGGGTCACCTTGGCCAGCCGCCGGTCCTCCCGGCCGGAGTGCCCGGCGCCGGGGCCGGTCGCGCCGATCGCCGGCTCGGCGGTGACCAGATCCGACGGGACGAACACGGCGGCCGTGATCCCGCCGGCCGCGGCCGGCCGCAGCTCCACCCGTACTCCGTGCCGCGCGGCCAGCCGGGCGACCACGAAGTGGCCCAGCCGGGCGCTGTCGGTGGGGTCGAACTCCGGTGCGTGCGACAGCTTGCGGTTGGCCTCCGCCAGGGCCGGCGCCGACATGCCGAGCCCCCGGTCGGTGATCTCGACGGTGTAGCCCCCGGGCAGGGTGCGGCCGCTGACGTCCACCCGGGTGCCGGGCGGGGAGAAGACGGTGGCGTTCTCGATCAGCTCGGCGAGCAGGTGGATGACGTCGCCGACGGCGCGGCCGAGCACACCGGCCGGCTGGACCTCGCCCACGTCGACCCGGTCGTACGACTCGACCTCCGAGATCGCGCCGCGCACCACGTCGACCGCGGCGACCGGGTTGCGCCAGCCCCGGCCCGGGGCCGCGCCGGCCAGGATGACCAGGTCCTCGGCGTGCCGCCGGAGCCGGGTGGCGAGGTGGTCGACCTGGAACAGCCCGGCCAGCTCGTCCGGGTCCTCGGTCCGCCGCTCCAGCCGGTCCAGCAGGGCCAGCTGCCGGTGCACCAGGCCCTGGCTGCGCCGGGCGATGTTCAGGAAGACCTCGTTGAGGCCGCGGCGCAGGGTGACCTCGTCGACCGCGGCCTGCACGGCGGTGCGCCGCACCTCGTTGAAGGCCCGCCCCACCTGGCCGATCTCGTCGGCGCCGTGGTCCAGCTCGGGCGCCTCGCGGGCGACGTCGACCACCTCGCCGCGGCGCAGCCGGGCCACCACGTCGGGCAGCCGCTGCTCGGCCATCTCCAGGGCGGCGGTGCGGACGCCGGTGAGCCGGCGGTCGAGTGACCGGCCGACCCGCAGCGCCACGAGCACGCAGACCACGATGGCGACCAGGCCGAGCACCCCGGCGGCGGCGAGCCGGACGAGGATCTGCACCGCCATCGGCACGGACCGCTCGGCCAGGGTGTCCGCGCCGTGCAGCTCGAAGTCCCGCAGGCCCTGCCAGACCGCGGCGTGGCTGGTCTCCCAGGCCCGTACGTCGAAGCCGGCCGGCAGGTCCCGGGCGCGGACCAGGGTGTCCTGGAGGGCGCGCAGCCGGACGAAGGCCTCCCCCTCGGTGAGCCGCTGGTACGCGGTCCGTTCCGCGGGTGGCAGGTCGGCCACCGCGTTCTCGGCCAGGAAGCGCTGGTTCTCGATGGTGCGGACCAGCTGCTCGTGCTCGCCCTCGGCGTAGCGGCCGGCGGTGACCGCACCGGCCAGCAGCGCGTCGGCCTGGCCGAGCAGCTCCCGGGACCGGCCCAGCGCGGTGAGCGCCAGCGCCTGCCGGTTGAGCTGGGCGTCGGGCAGCGTGGCCATGGCGGAGAAGGTCTGGAAGGCGGAGCCGATCATTCCGCTGTAGAGCCCCACGGCGCCGGCCTGGTCGACCTTCCGGCCGTCGATGAAGCCGCGGCCGGCCGGCAGCGCGTCGAGCGCGGAGACCAGCTGGTCGAGCCGGACGTCGAGCAGCTCGTCGGCGGCGTCGCGCAGCTCCTCCCCGTCGACCCGGCGGCGCAGCTCGGCGATCGCCCGGTCGGTACGGGCGCGCTGCTCGGCCAGGGCGGGCAGGGCCGTGTCGCCGGCGAGCTGGACGACCGAGAGCCGGCGTTCGTGCTGCAGCTCGGCGACGACGCTCTCTCCGGGCCGGCCGAGGTCGTAGAGCAGGGTTCGCGCGGCGAGCAGGTCGAGGGCCGGCCCGAAGGTCAGCGTGGTGGCGAAGATCCAGAGTGCCAGCAGCCCGGTAACCGGACCGATGACCAGCGCGGTCAGCTTGGCGCGGATCGGCCAGTCTCGGGTGTTCATCAGACCTCGCCCGGGGGAAGGTGTCGCAGGGGTGGCGCCGGCACCGTCCGGAAGGGCCGCGACGCCGGGCCCCGGCCCGGGCGCCTTGGGCAGGATACGTAATCCCAGCCGGATGCACTACCGGCCGTCTCGCCCCTCACTACGGTCCGGAATGTTCGCAGTGGACACCGTTGGACGAGAACTCCCCGCCGGAAGGGACCGCCGGGTCGTTCGTCCAAAGGGGGCGCCGGGATCAGCGCCCGGGCGGCGGCCGGGGGCCCGGCGGGACGGCGACCACCACCCGCGTCGCACCGCCGGGCAACGCTTTATCTGGAGTTGGTCCACTCTTCGGGGTGCGGAACGAGGTGTGCCGTCCGCTGGGGCGGGCAGGCCCAGCGCGCGACCGCGCAGGAAAGTGCCGCCGATCGGGATTGGCGATCACACGGCGGAGGGAATACCAGCGGGCGAAGGAGGAGCCATGTCGCCCACGCAGGTAGTCGTCATAGTCATCGTCGTCATAGTGCTCGCGGCGCTGGCCGCAGTGGCGGTGGTCGCCAGCCGCCGCCGGGCCCTCAAGCAGCGCTTCGGCCCCGAGTACGACCGGGCCGTCGCCGAGCAGGACAGCCGCGGCGCCGCCGAGCGGGAGCTGCGGGAGCGGGAACGGCGCCACGCCGAGCTGGAGCTGACCCCGCTGAGCCCGGAGTCCCGCGCCCGGTACGCCGCCGCCTGGGAGGAGCTCCAGGTGCGTTTCGTCGACTCCCCCGCCGAAACCGTCGGCGACGCCGACGAACTGGTCACCCGGCTGATCGCGGAACGCGGATACCCCACCGGGGACTTCTCGGAACAGATCGCCCACCTCTCCGTCGAGCACGCCCGCACCCTGACCCACTACCGCGACGCCCACGACATCCGGCTGCGCAACGAGCGGGGCGAGGCCGGCACGGAGGACCTCCGGCAGGCCCTCGTGCACTACCGGGCCCTCTTCGCCGACCTGCTCGGCGAGGACCCGGTCGGGCACCAGCCGCCGGCGCAGCGCCACCCCGACCCCGAGCCCGACCCCGACCACGAGCACGATGCCACGAGCCGCTGAGGAGGCCGCCGCCATGCGTCAGGAAGAGCAGCAGGTCACGAAGGACCAGGACCACCCCGAGGCCGTTCGGTCCGCTCCCGTGCCGGTCCCGCCGCCGGGCGACCGGGACGCCGGCGACGGGACCGACGCCGATCGCGCCGCCCGGGCCGACGTGCCCGAGGACGCGCTCGACGACCGCGGCACCTTCGACGACCCGGCGGTCGCCGGCGAGCGCGCCGACCGTGAGGGAGCGGAACTCGACGAGACCCGGGCGTACGACGCCCGGGAGATCCGCGACGCGGAGGCCGCCGACGCCGACGACCGGCCGGTGTACCACGACCCCGCGCCGCTGCCGACCTCCTTCGCCGGGGCGACCACGGTGGGCGACGCGGTGGCCGCCTCCGCGATGGCCAGCGGGCGGCCGGAGGACGAGCGGGACCCGCGCGGCGAGGACACCGCCGCGCCGGGCGACGGCGCTCCCGGGCGGACCGACGCCTTCGACGACGAGCGGGCCGACCCGACGGCGGGCGACCGGCTGCACGACCCGGACCGCTGGGAGGCGGCCCATTCCGGCGCCGAGCGTGACGACGCGGAGGCCGCCGCCGGGGCCGGGTACGGCAGCGCCGAGCCGGCGATGGTCGACCCGGACACCAGCACCGCGGCGGCCGGCGTGGGCGCGGCCGCCGGCGGCGCCGCGGCCCTGGCCGGCGCGGCCCGGCCGACACCGGGCGCGGTGCCGGCCGACGCGGCGACGCTCTTCGCGCCGGAGACGGCCCAGGACTTCCGGGACCGCTGGCGGGACGTCCAGCTCCGCTTCGTGGACGACCCGCAGGCCGCGGTCGGCGAGGCGCAGTCCCTGGTCGAGGAGGCGATCGAGGCGCTGTCCGCCGCGCTGCGCGACCAGAAGACCAAGCTGGGCAGCTGGCAGGAGTCGGGCTCGGCCGACACCGAGCAGCTCCGGGTGGCCGTGCGCGGCTACCGCGACTTCCTGGACCGGGTCCTCGGCCGCTGACCGACGTCCCACACGGAGCCCCGGCCGGTGGACGGCCGGGGCTCCGTCGTCCGTGACGAACGGAACTGCCGGCATGAAATTTCGCAAACGGGGTACCTGCGGGCGCAGCGTCGCGGCGGAGGGAGAACGGTATGGGTGGCGGTCTTCGGTTGAACATGAACGCCCTGGACTACCTGATCCTGGCGCTCTACTTCATCACGGTGCTCGGCGTCGGCTTCGCGGCGCGGCGGGCCATCAAGACCAGTGTCGACTTCTTCCTCTCCGGGCGGTCGCTGCCCGCCTGGGTCACCGGCCTCGCGTTCGTCTCGGCGAACCTGGGCGCCCTGGAGATCATCGGCATGGCCGCCAACGGCGCCCAGTACGGCGTCATGACGGTCCACTACTACTGGATCGGCGCCGTGCCGGCGATGGTCTTCCTGGGCATCGTGATGATGCCCTTCTACTACGGCTCGAAGGTGCGCAGCGTCCCCGAGTACCTGCGGCTGCGCTTCAACCGCCCGACCCACCTGCTGAACGCGATCAGCTTCGCCGTGGCCCAGGTGCTGATCGCCGGGGTCAACCTCTACGCGCTCGCCCTGATCATGCAGGCGCTGCTCGGCTGGCCGCTCTGGGTGGCGATCGTGATCGGCGCGCTGATCGTGCTGGCGTACATCACGGTCGGTGGCCTCTCCGGCGCGATCTACAACGAGGTGCTCCAGTTCTTCGTGATCATCGCGGGCCTGGTGCCGATCACCGTGATCGGCCTCGTGAAGGTCGGCGGCGTGAGCGGCCTCATGGACGCGGTGCGGGACTCCAAGCTCGGCGAGGCCGGGCTGCACGCCTGGGAGGGCACGGGCACCACGGACAACCCGCTCGGCGCGCACTGGCTGGGCATCGTCTTCGGCCTCGGCTTCGTGCTCTCGTTCGGCTACTGGACCACCAACTTCGCCGAGGTGCAGCGCGCCCTGTCAGCCCGGAACATGAGCGCGGCCCGCCGGACGCCCATCATCGGCGCGTACCCGAAGCTGCTCATTCCCCTGGTCACCGTGATCCCCGGCCTCATCGCGCTGGTCACCGTCAAGGGGCTCGGCGCCGAGGAGGGGGATCTGGTCTACAACAACGCGATCCCGCTGCTCATGCGCGACCTGCTGCCCAACGGGGTGCTCGGCATCGCGGTCACCGGCCTGGTGGCCTCGTTCATGGCCGGCATGGCCGCCAACGTCAGCGGTTTCAACACCGTGTTCACCTACGACATCTGGCAGGCGTACTTCCGGCGGGACCGCCCGGACGACTACTACGTGCGGGTGGGCCGGATCGCCACCGTGGTCGCCGTGGTGATCGGCATCGGCACGGCGTTCATCGCGGCCGGCTTCAGCAACATCATGAACTACATCCAGGCCCTGTTCTCGGTGTTCAACGCCCCGCTCTTCGGCACCTTCATCATCGGCATGTTCTGGCGGCGGATGAGCCCGCTGGCCGGCTTCTGGTCGCTGCTGTCGGGCACCGTGGTGGCGATCGTGACCTACCTGCTCCACCTGGCCGACGTCGTCCACTTCAACTCCGACCTGGAGGAGAGCTTCTGGGGCGCGGGCCTCGCCTTCGTGACGGTCGCCGTCGTGGCGGCCATCCTCACCCCGCTGACCCGGCCGAAGCGCAACGACGAGCTGACCGGCCTGGTCTACGGCCTGAGCGACGCCACGCTGAAGGACGACTCGCTGGCCGGCGACGCCGCCTGGTACCGCTCGCCGGTGCTGCTGGGCGTGATCGCGGTGGTCCTGGCCGCCCTCTTCTACATCCCGGTCTTCTGAGGAAGGGACGCACGCCATGGCAGACAACGCCGACCGGTACCAGCACGGCGAGGCCCACGACCCACTCGTCGACAGGACCGAGGACTCGCGGGAGGCGCGCTCCGCGGCGGCCCGGCTCTTCGACATCCGCCGGGTGATCGGCGGGCTGTTCGTCGTGTACGGGCTGATCGTGGGGCTCATGGGGCTCTTCGACACGTCCGCGGAGATCGACAAGGCGCAGGGCGTCCGGATCAACCTCTGGGCCGGCCTGGTGATGCTGGTGTTCGGGCTGCTCATGCTGCTCTGGCAGCGGCTGCGCCCCACCGAGCCACCCGAGCCGGGTGCCGCCGACGAGCACTGACCGCGGCCCCGGGACACCCGTCCCGGGGCCGTCGGCATGGCCCGGCCCCCACGGGGTACGCCGTGGGGATCACGGAACGGGACAGGAGGGCAGCAGCATGACGGATCGTGACCGCGGTGGCGAGCGGCCGCTGGAGGAGACCCCCGAGGTGGCCGCCGCGGTGGACGACGACAGCACGGTGCCCCAGCTGCGCACCGGTGGCACCGACCCCGACAATCCCGTCTTCACCGAGCCCGACGGCGCGGTGCCCGACACCGGTTCGCCCGACATCCTCGGCGACCCGTACGCAGCCGGGACCGGGGCGACCGGCACCGGCACCGGGGCGGGCGGGGACAACATCCGGACCGGCGCCGAGCAGCCGTGGGAACCTGAGGACCTGGTGATGGCCCGCGGCCAGGACCTCACCCCGGAGAACCTGGAGCAGGCCCGCCGCGACCTCGAGGAGCTGGGCCGCGCGGCGATCGAGCGTACGGTTCCCTGACGCCCGGGGGCCCCTGGCCGACGTGGGTCGACCAGGGGCCCGGGGGAACCCGCGCGGCGGTGCCTCACTCCCGCCGCTGCGGGTGGGCCGTCCGCCGGATCAGGAGAGCGGCGGGTAGGCGTTCTGCATCAGCTGCTGGAACTGGGCCGGGAACCACGCACCGGAGATGGGCGCGTTCGGCAGGGCGCCGGACAGGTTGTTGCCGTTGCGGGCGTTGCCGGTGTACGTCGGGTCGCACATCCGGTCGAAGCCCTTGCCCTCGTCGTTCGGGATGGCGGTGCTGGAGCCGTCCGACTCACCCGGGGGCTTCACCCAGACGTACGCGTCGATGCCCGGCTCGGGGTTGGCCCGCGGCCGCTCGCCGAGGCCCGCGCCGGACTGGTTGCACCAGTTGCCGGTGTGGTAGCGCCGGTCGATCCGACCCCCGTCGACGTAGGCGTCCACGCTGGTCAGCGGGCCCGGACCGGTGGGCCGGGCGGACCCGCCCCAGCCGTTGCGCGAGGTGTCGATCAGCATGCCGATACCGCTGTCGAAGCCGACCGAGACCAGCTTCTGCCGGAACGCCTGGGCGAACGAGAGCTCGTCGACGTACTGGTTCCAGTCGATCCACTTGGACTGCCGCACGGTCTGGCCGTTCACCGAGTCGGTGACCTTGACGTACGGCTCCTTCAGGGCGGAGTAGTTGGCGGTGTTGACGATGAAGCCGTGCACGTTGCGCACCGTGCTGCCGGACGCGACCGCGGCGGCCTTGAGCTGGTCGGCGACCGGGCCGAAGTTGCTGTCCCACCCGATCCAGCCGTGGTGCGCGGCGTCGATGTAGTTGTAGACGTTGCCGATCGCGCCCAGCTTGGCCAGGGCGTAGCCCACGCCGTTGACGTACGCGCCGTTGGCCTTGACCGTGTCGCACATGGCCGTGCCGCCCGCGTTGCCCGAGGTGTTGGTCACCAGGTTGGGCAGCGAGTCGATCTCGATGATGTTGACGATCCGCAGGTTCTTGTACTTCGGGTCGCCCTGGATCGCGGCGATCGGGTCGATGTACTCGGCCTTGTAGCGGGGCAGCTCGTCCGGGCCCAGCTCACCGTTGGAGGCCAGGGCGGAGCAGTCGCGGCCGGGCAGGTTGTAGATGACGAACTGGATGTAGCCGGCGCCCTGGGCGAGCGCGGCGTCCAGGTGGTCCCGCACGCCCATCGAGCCGTTCGAGCTGCTGCCGTCGGTGCCCTCGATGGCGGCGATCCGGTCCAGCCAGACGGCGGTCGGGTTGTTGGACACCCGGCTGCCGCCGCTCACCGACTCGGCCTTGGCCTTCCACTCGGGGTTCACGTACCCCTTCACCCCGGCGTACGGGTTGTCGGCCTTCTGCCCCGGCGGCGGGGTCGTCGGCGGCGGGGTCGTGGGCGGCGGGGTCGTCGGGGGCGGGGTGGTGGTCGGCGGGGTCGACGTGGGCGGCGTGCCGCCGTTGCAGACCGTGCCGTTCAACGTGAACTGGGTCGGCTTCGGGTTGCTGCCGCTCCACGCGCCGTTGAACCCGATGCTGGTGCTGGCGCCGGTGGCCAGCGAGCCGTTGTAGGACTCGTTCTGCGCGGTGACGTTCTGGCCGCTCTGCGACCACCGGGCCGACCAGCCCTGCTGCACCCGCTGGCTGCTGTTCGGGAAGGTGAAGCCGAGGTTCCACGAACTCAGCGGGTCGCCGAGGTTCCGGATGGTCACCGTGGCGGTGAAGCCACCGGGCCAGTCGCTGGTGGTGTAGTCCACGCTGCACTGGGTCGCGGCCTGCGCCGCCGTGACCGGGAGGGTCACCAGTCCACCGGCGGCCAGGACGCCCACGCCGGTGAGCGCGAGCGCCCGGCTGCGGCCGGACAGCCTTCTCCACAGATTCATGCCACTGATCTCCTTGGGCGAGACCGGATCCGCGTACGGCCCGGTGGAAGGGCGCTCGGACGCCCGCCAGGGGACGGTTCGTCGGCGCCACGGGTTTCTTCGGGGGTGCCCGACCCGGACGGGCGCGCTGGTGATGGTGGCCGGCCCTCAAGGGACCGGTGGAGGAGTCGGACGCCGGCCGGTGACCCGGCTGCCCTCGGCGTCAGAACTCGCGGTGTGGCTCCCCGAACCGCGTGCAGCGATTCTTGCATGGGAGCGCTTCCATGGCAATGCCTCGATGCGACCCGCCACGAACGGGCGAAAAGGGTACGCGGTGGCCGGGTCGGCGCAGCCCGAGCGGCACCGCCCGAGGCGGCACGACGAGGCCTGGGCGGCAGCGCGCTTCCCAAAAGGGGATTAGCACGCCAAGCTCGCCCTTCGCCTGCAAACTCCTAAACACGAATGTTTCCCCGGATAACTCGCGAAAGGGTCTAACGTCGGTCGTAGCTCGAGGGATGTCGGGCCTAGGACAAACAGGGATGGAGTGACGCAGGTCATGGCTAAGAAGATGCTCGGGAAGCTCGTTGCGGGTGCCGCTCTCGGCGGCGCGTCCCTGCTGCTGTTCTCGCCCGGGGCGGCGAACGCGGCCAGCGTGGACGCCGTCGCCAAGCCGCAGGTCAGCCTTCCCGGTACCTGCTCTGGGGACCACGAGGACTGGGACCACAAGAACTGGGACCGCAAGGACTGGGACCGCAGCTACGAGGACCGCAAGGACCACGACCGCAAGGACGAGGACCGCAAGGACGAGGACCGCAAGGGCCACGACGGCAAGGACCAGGACGGCAAGCACGACGACGGCAAGCACGACGACGGCAAGCACGACGACGGCAAGGACCACGAGGACGGCAAGGACTACCAGAACGGCAAGCACGACGACGGCAAGGACTACCAGGACGGCAAGGACTACCAGGACAGCCGGGGCGGGGAGCACGGCGACTGGCAGGGCAGCGACTCCTGGCAGCCGGGCGCCGGCGGCCAGGGCGGCGGTCTCGTCGCCGACCAGCCGGGCGACCAGCGCGACAAGGACGAGCACGGCAAGGACGAGAACCGCAAGGACGAGAACGGCAAGGACGAGCACGGCAAGGACGAGAACCGCAAGGACGACGAGCGCAAGAACGACGAGCGCAACGAGCGGGACAACAAGGAGCACGACGCCAAGGACCGGGACCAGCGTGACGAGGACCGGAAGGACCACGACCGCAAGGACGAGGACCGGAAGGACTGGGACAACCGGAGCTGGGACGGCAAGGACGACAACAAGAAGGACCACGACCGCAAGGACGAGGACCGCAAGGACTGCATGCCGCGTGGCCACGTCGACGGCGGTGACGGTGGCATGACCACCACCAGCCTGGACCGCAACATGGCCGCCAGCGGGGTGGGCGTCATCGGCGCCGCCGCCCTGGGCGGCATGATCCTGCTGCGCCGGCGCCGGGGCGATGACCTCGTCTGACCGGACGGCGACACGGGCCGGCGGCCGTCGCGGGAAACCGTGGCGCGCCGCCGGCGTCGCTGTCGTCGTCCTGCTCGCCATGGTGGGCGCCGGCCTGATCGGGGCGTCGGTGCGGACCGTGCCGCCGCCGCGCCCGCCCCAGCCGCTCGCCCACGCCGGGACCGCCGACGCGTCCCCGTCGCCGACGACCATCCCGGGCCCCGCCGGCGGCATCGGCACGCAGACCGCCGACCAGGCGTCCGCCGACGACCCCACGCTCATGCCGCAGCCGGACCTCGCCCCCGCCGGACTGCCCCGGTCCACCCCGACGACCATCTCGATCCCCCGGATCGGCGTGCAGGCCGAGATCATGACCCTCGGCCTGAACCCGGACGGCACGGTCCAGGTGCCCCCGCTGGAGCAGGCCATGAAGGCGGGCTGGTACTCCCCCGGGCCCAGTCCCGGCGAGGCCGGCAACTCGGTGATCGTCGGTCACGTCGACTCGGCCAAGCTCGGGCCGGCGGTCTTCTTCAACCTCGGCGCGCTCGGCAAGGGCGACACCATCTCGATCGCCCGGGAGGACGGCTCGACCGCCACGTTCACGGTGACCGAGGTGAAGTCGTACCCGAAGACGGCCTTCCCCACCGAGCTGGTCTACGGGCCCTCCGACGAACCCGGCCTGCGGGTCGTCACCTGCGGCGGGGCGTTCGACGCGAGCAGCGGCAGCTACGTCGACAACGTCATCGCCTTCGCCAAGATGGCGTGAAGCGGCGCGAATGGGCGCGGCCCGGTGATCGGTCACCCGATCACCGGGCCGCGCCCGTGTGCTTACCGCGTCAGGCCGCCGCCGAGGTCCGCACCAGGGTACGGATCTGCCGCAGCAGCACCGACAGGGCGGACAGGTCGGCCCGGGACTCGTCGAACTCCCCCATGGCCCGGTGCGCCCGGTGGATCGAGGTGGCGTTCGCCTGCTCCCACTCCTGCACCCGTTCCACCGGCGGGAGGCTGTCCGGCGTGGAGCCGAGCACCTCCGCGGTGAGCGCGGCCAGCGCGGCGTACAGGTCGTAGCGCAGCGCCATCCGGGCGAGGGTCTGCCAGCGGTCCTCCCGCGGCAGCAGGGAGATCTTCGACAGCAGGGCGTCCACCCGGAACCGGTCGGAGAGAACGAAGTAGACCGAGGCCACCTCGCTCACGTCCCGGCCGGTCGACCGGGCGGTCTCCACCACGTCGAGCAGGCCGAAGCTGTACATCAGCCGGGTCGCCTGCTCGGCCAGCTCGCGGGGCAGCCCCTTGCCGGTCAGCGAGTCGATGTGGGCGGCGATCGCCTCCCGCTCGGTGCCGAAGAAGAGGTTCTCCAGCCCCGGCAGCATCCGGGCCACCCCGTCCCGCAGCCGGGCGATCTCCCCCGGCACGTCGATCGGCGAGCGCCGGTTGGTGACCAGCCAGCGCACCGCGCGGTCGAGCAGCCGGCGGGTGTCCAGGTAGACGCTGGTCTGCAGCTCGGGCGAGACCTTGTTGTCCAGCGCCTCCACCGCGTCCCACAGCTCGCGCAACCCGAACACCTCGCGGACCACGACGTACGCCCGCAGCACGTCCGCCGCCGAGGCGGCCGTCTCCTCGACCACGCGGAAGACGAACGTGATGCCGCCGCGGTTGATCGCCTCGTTGACCAGGACCGTGGTGACGATGTCCCGGCGCAGCCGGTGCCGGCCCATCCGGTCGGCGAACCGCTCCCGCAGCGGGGTCGGGAAGTAGTTGACCAGGACGTCGGTCGTCCACTCCTCGTCCGCCAGCCCCTCGGCGACGATCTCCCGCTCCAGCACGATCTTCACGTACGCCAGCAGCACCGCGAACTCCGGCGCGGTCAGCCCGGTCTCGCCGCGTACCGCCAGTTCTTCGTCCGGCGGCAGCGCCTCCAGCGCCCGGTCGAGCTGACCGGTCCGCTCCAGCTCGTTGATCATCCGGCGGTGCACCGGGAGCAGCGAGGCGGCCTGCGCCTGGGCGTTGTTGAGCGCCCGGGCCTGGTCGTAGTTGTCCCGCAGCACCAGCTCGGCGACCTCGTCGGTCATCTGGGCCAGCAACTCGTCGCGCTCCGGCATGTCCAGCACGCCGTCGGCGACCGCCGTGTTCAGCAGGATCTTGATGTTCACCTCGTGGTCGGAGCAGTCCACCCCGGCCGCGTTGTCGATGAAGTCGGTGTAGATCCGGCCGCCGGCCGCCGCGTACTCGATCCGGCCGTGCTGGGTCCAGCCCAGGTTGCCGCCCTCGCCGGCCACCCGGCACTGCAGGCTCTTGCCGTCCACCCGGATGGCGTCGTTGGACTTGTCGCCGACCTCGGCGTTGGTCTGCGTCGACGCCTTCACGTAGGTGCCGATGCCGCCGTTCCAGAACAGGTCCACCGGAGCGGTGAGGATCGCCTTCATCAGCTCCTGCGGGCTGAGCTGGGTGACGTCGTCGTCGAGGCCGAGCACCGCGCGTACCTGCGGGGAGATCGGCACCGACTTGGCGGTACGCGCGTAGATGCCGCCACCGGCCGAGATCAGCTCGGCGTTGTAGTCCTCCCAGGACGACCGGGGCAGGTCGAACAGCCGCTTCCGCTCGTCCCACGAGGTGGCCGCGTCCGGGTCCGGGTCCAGGAAGATGTGCCGGTGGTCGAAGGCGGCCACCAGCCGGATGTGCTTCGACAGCAGCATCCCGTTGCCGAACACGTCGCCGGACATGTCGCCGACGCCGACCACGGTGAAGTCCTGGGTCTGGGTGTCGTGGCCCAGCTCCCGGAAGTGCCGCTTCACCGATTCCCAGGCGCCTCGGGCGGTGATGCCCATCTTCTTGTGGTCGTAGCCCGCCGAACCGCCGGAGGCGAACGCGTCGCCCAGCCAGAAGTTGTGCGCGGCGGAGATCTCGTTGGCGATGTCGGAGAACGTCGCCGTGCCCTTGTCCGCCGCCACCACCAGGTACGGGTCGTCGGCGTCGTGCCGCACCACGTCCTGCGGCGGCACGATCTCGCCGCTGGCGATGTTGTCGGTGACGTCGAGCAGGGCGCCCACGAACTCCTTGTAGCAGGCCACCGCCTCGTCCCGGTCGCCCGGCTTCTGCTTGAGCACGAAGCCACCCTTGGCGCCCACCGGCACGATCACGGTGTTCTTCACCATCTGCGCCTTGACCAGGCCGAGCACCTCGGTGCGGAAGTCCTCCCGCCGGTCGGACCAGCGCAGCCCGCCCCGGGCCACCGGCCCGAACCGCAGGTGTACGCCCTCGAACCGCGGCGAGTAGACGAAGATCTCGAACTTGGGCCGCGGTGCCGGCAGCTCCGGGATCGCCTGCGGATCCAGCTTGAACGCCACGCCCGACTTGGGCCGCCCCCCGACCGGCTTCTGGTAGAAGCTGGTGCGCAGGGTGGCCTGGATCAACGTCAGGTAGGAGCGCAGGATCCGGTCCTGGTCGAGGCTGGCCACGTCGTCCAGCGCCGTGCCGATCGCCGCGACCAGCTCGCCGCTGCGCTCCCGGCGCTCGTCCAGGGTGGACGCGCCCGGGGCGAACCGGGTCTCGAAGAGCTCCACCAGCAGCGAGGCGATCTTCGGGTACGCGATGAAGGTCTGCTCCATGTACTCCTGCGAGAACACGGTGCCGGCCTGCCGCAGGTACTTCGCGTACGCCCGGAGCACCACGACCTGCCGCCAGGTGAGCCCGGCTCGGAGCACCAGCTCGTTGAAGCCGTCCACCTCGGCCTCGCCCCGCCAGGCGGCGGCGAAGGCGTTCTCCACGTGCGGGCGGACCTCGGCCAGCTCCTGGTGCGCCTCGGGCAGTTGCAGCCCGAAGTCGTAGAGCCAGATCCGGCCGTCGACGCGCTCCACCTCGTACGGGTGCTCGTCGACCACCTTCACGCCGAGCGAGTGCAGCACCGGCAGCACGGCGGAGAGCATCATGGGCTCGCCGTACCGGTAGACCTTGAACCGCACGTCCATGGTCTCGTCGACCTGGACGGCCCGGCCGCCGCCGTTCGTGCGCGGCGCGAGCTGCTTGCGGAACAGGTGCATCTCGAGCTGGCCGGGCTCCTCCAGCAGCTCCAGCTTGGCCAGGTCCTTCATGGCCTCGTACGGCGTGTGCCCGTCCTTGTAGCCCTCCGGGAAGGCGTCGGCGTACCGGGCGAACAGGTGCTTGGCCTGCTCGTCGCCGAGCTTGCGCTCCAGCACCAGCCGGTAGTCGTCGTCCCAGAGCCGGGTGGCGTCGGCCAGCTCCTCGGCGAGCAGGTCGGCGTCGATCTCCCCGGGCGGGCTGTTCGGGTCGGTACGGACGATGAAGTGCACCCGGGCCAGCATCGACTCGGTCACCCGGGTGGTGTAGTCCACCCCGACGCCGTTCAGCTCGCGCAGCAGGATGTCCTGCATGCGCAGCCGGTTCTGGGTGGTGAACCGGTCCCGCGGCAGGTAGATCAGGCAGGAGATGAACCGCCCGTACGCGTCCCGGCGCAGGAACACCCGCAACTGCCGGCGGCCGGCCATGCGGAGCACGCCGATCACCGCGTGGTAGAGGTCGTCGGTCTTGATCTGGAACAGCTCGTCGCGGGGGTAGGTCTCCAGGATCTGGAGCAGGTCCTTGCCGGAGTGGCTGCGCAGGCTCAGGCCCGAGCGGTCCAGCACCTCGGCGACCTTCCGCCGGACCACCGGCAGCTCCTGGACGCTGGTGCGGTAGGCCGCCGTGGAGAACAGGCCCAGGAAGCGCCGTTCCCCGACCACCTCACCGGCGTCGTTGAAGATCTTGAAGCCGATGTAGTCCAGGTAGGCCGAGCGGTGCACGGTGGCCCGCGAGTTGGCCTTGGTGATGATGAGCAGGCGCTTCTCCAGCACCTTCTCGTGCGCCTCGGGCGTCATCGAGTTGAGCGACCGGGCCTCCGGCGAGTCGGACCGCAGGATGCCCAGCCCGGTGCCGAGGACGGCCTCCAGGGCCTGGCCGCCGTCGGCGCCGTCGGTGTCGACGAGCCGGTACTCCCGGTAGCCCAGGAAGGTGAAGTGGTCGTGCGCCAGCCAGCGCAGCAGCTCCACCGAGTCGGTGATGTCCTTCTCCGGCACCGGCGGGCGGTTGTCCGAGGTGCGGGCCGAGGCCAGCTCGTCGGCCAGCGCCAGGGCGCGCTGCCGCATCTTGGGCCAGTCCTCGACGGCCTCCCGCACGTCGGTGAGCACCCGCTGGAGCTCCCGGCGCAGCTTCTCCCGCTCGGCCGCGTCGCGGACCGGGTCGATCTCGATCCGCATCCAGCTCTCGACCAGGTCGCCGGCGATCGCGTCGTCCGGCTCCACGTCCGCCGAGACCTCGGTCAGCCGGCCCAGCGGCTCGCGCCGCACCACGACCAGCGGGTGCACCAGCAGGTGCACGTCGAGGTGGTGCGAGTTCAGCAGCGCGGTCACCGAGTCGACCAGGAACGGCATGTCGTCGGTGACGATCTCGATCACGGTGTGGTGCTGCTCGGCGTCCGGCTCGTGGATGCGCAGCTTCAGCTCACCCGGCACCCGCTGCTGGGCGAGGTCCCGGTGCGCCCGCGCCGCGTCGAGCATCTCCTCGGCGGTGAAGCCGATCAGCTCCTCGTCCGGCGCGAACCGCCAGAACCGGCCCACCAGGGTGGCCGCGTCGTGGTCGTCACCGGCCAGCGCGACCGCCTGGGCGACCAGGCGCTCCGCGTTGGGTACCGGCTCGTCCAGCTCGTCCTCGGTCTCGTCGCCCAGTGCCTGCGCGGGCAGGCCCAGGTCGTAGAGGGTGTCGATGCTGGAACCGGTCATCCCGGTCACTCCTGTGTCGAGACGGCTGAAACCGTCCCCGTCGGTCGCCGAATCGAAGCTGTCATCGTCCCGGCTGGTGTCAGCCTGCCGGAGGTCGGGTCCCGGTTTGATCGCCGGACGCCGGTCCATCGGTGCCACTCCCCTCGACCCACCGCGTTGTGGGTCACTCTGCCGCCCAGCCTAGGCCTGCCGCTGTGCCCCTTCGTCGGCGGACCACTGGCCGGACGTCCGGATCGGGACTCTGTCCTTTCACCCGTTGCGGGTTCGTGGTCGGCCGGTCGCGGAGTACCCGGACTGGCGATGTTCATCACACTGCCACACGGCACTCTTTGCCTGCGCAAGGGCCGTGCCGGGGCGGTGGGGAAGCGCGCGCCGTACTAGCGTGCAGGGCAGTTTCACACCGGAGGGACCGCTTCATGCTCCTGTCGTACCCCGTCCGCCGCCGCCTCTCCCCTCGTCGCCGGGCCCTCGCCGCGCTGGCCGCCACCGTGCTGGCGGCGGGCGCGTTGACCGGGTGCTCGGGCGAGGACGGGCCGGAGCAGAGCGTCGACGCCTTCCTGAAGGGCTGGCGCTCGGGCAACCTCCAGGCGGTCGGCTTCATCGACCCGACCGGCGCCAAGGTGCCGGCGGCCGAGGTGACCAAGGAGCTCCGGTCGCTCGCCGGCGAGCTGGCCGGCAGCCCGCCGAAGCTGGAGCGCACCGGCGAGGCGAAGGTCGAGGCCGACATCGCCACCGCGCGGATCCGGCTCACCTGGCCGCTCCCGGGCGGCGCCACCTGGACCTACGAGAACCCCGTACGGCTGCGGCAGGGCGCCGACGACCACTGGCAGGTCATCTGGGAGCCGACCGTCGTCCACGAGAAGCTGGAGGCCGGCGACCGGTTCGCGCTGCGCCGGGACGCGGCGCCCCGGGCCGGCGTGCTGGACGGCGCGGGAGCCCCGCTCGTCGGGCCCCGCCCGGTGGTCCGGGTGCAGGTGAACCCCGGCGAGGTCACCGACGCCAAGGCCCTGGTCCGGCAGCTCGACGCCGCGTTCAAGGCGATCCGGCCGGCGCTCACCCCACCGGTCGACCTCACCGACCTGCCCCAGCGCCTGAAGGAGGCGGACCGGGGCGCGCTCGTCGAGGTGGTGACCCTGCGCGACGAGGCGTACCGGCAGATCAAGTCCCGGATCTACGACCTGCCCGGCACCCGGTTCCAGTCCGACAAGCTCTTCCTGGCCCCGACGCGGGAGTTCGCCCGGGCCCTGCTCGGCTCGGTCGACCCCGCCCAGGCCGACGACCTCAAGGCCCACCCCGACAAGTACGTCCGCGGCGACCTGGTCGGCCACGGCGGTCTCCAGGGCCGCTACGACGACCGCCTGCGCGGTACCCCCGGGGTCACCGTGCTCACCGAGCGGGACCGGCCCGACGAGCCCGGCGTCACCACCGGCGAGGAGGTGTACCGCAGCGAGCCGAAGGCCGGCCAGCCGCTGAAGACCACCCTCGACGTGGCCACCCAGAACGCCGCCGACGCGGCGCTGCGCGGCCAGGCCCGGCGGTCCGCCCTGGTGGCCCTGCGGATCAGCGACGGCGCGGTGCTGGCCGCCGCCAACGGCCCCGGCGCGGCCGGCGAGAACCTCGCCTTCACCGCCCAGGTGCCGCCCGGCTCCACGTTCAAGATGGTCAGCGCCCTCGCCCTGCTCGACCGGGGCGCCGTGACCCCGGAGGCGACCGTGCGCTGCAGGAAGACGTTCGAGGTCGAGGGCCGGTCCTTCAAGAACTCCGACAACTTCGAGCTGGGCGACGTCCCGTTCACCACGGACTTCGCGAAGTCCTGCAACACCGCCTTCACCTCCCTGGCCCCGAAGCTCGGCCCGGACGGGCTCGCGCAGACCGGCCGCACCCTCGGCCTGGAGGCGCCCTGGGACCTCGGCACCGACGTCTTCACGGGGAAGGTCTCCGCCAACGGCGCCGCCACCGAGCAGGCCGCCGCCGCCATCGGCCAGGGCACCACCGTGGTCAGCCCGCTCGCCATGGCCGGCGCCACCGCGGCGGTGGCCCGCGGCCACTGGGAGCAGCCCAAGCTCCTGCTCGACCCGGCACCGGCGAAGCCCGCCCCGGCCGGCGCGGGCCTCAAGCCGGAATCGGCGGCCGCGGTCAAGACGATGATGCGCGCCGTGGTCACGAGCGGCACGGCCAGCGCGCTGGCGGACGTCCCCGGCGAGCCGGTCTACGGCAAGACCGGCACCGCCGAGTACGACAACAACCCGGCGCACACCCACGCCTGGTTCGTGGGCTGGCAGGGCGACGTCGCGTTCGCGGTCTTCGTCGAGCAGGGCGGGTCGAGCACGACCAGCGCGGTCCCGATCGCCGAACGCTTCCTGCGCGGCCTCAGCGCCCGCTGACGCCGACTCAGCACCTCGCCGGGGTGGGGGTGTCCAACCCCAGCGGACACGCCCAACCCGGCGAGCCGGTGTCGATCAGGCGATGTCCACGCCCGGCCGGGCCGCATCCGGCTCCGCCACCGGCGTCGCGGGCTCGTCCTCGCCGCCGGTGACCCGGCGCAACAGGCCGGGCCCGGACGGGTCGGTGGCCGGCTCGACCGCGGGCCGGTCGCCGTTGGTGCCGGCGCGGTCGTCCCCGCCCTCCGTCGGGGCCGGACCGATCGGTTCCACGGCCACCGCGGGTGCCGGGACGGCAGCCGGGCCGGCCAGCACGTCGCGGGCCGGCGGCCGGCCGTTGCCGGGCCGGGGTGCCGGCGCCACCGGGCCGGGCGGCAGCAGCCGGGGCGGTGTCGCGCCGGGCGCGGCGACCGGCGCGAGCCCGGCCACCACGGTGTTGACGATCTCGGCGGCGTACGACCCGTCGGGGTCGTAGTCGGGGTCGAAGACGGTCAGCTCGACGCCGAGGCAGTGCGGGGTGTCCACCAGGCCGGCGAGGAGGATCTCCAGCTCGGCGAAGGCGATCCCGCCCGGGTCCGGCGCGTCGACCGCCGGCATCACGGCCGGGTCGAGCACGTCCACGTCGATGTGCACCCAGTAGCCGGCGCAGTCGGCCAGCTGCTCGTGTGCCCACTGGGCGGTGCGGGCCGCCCCCTCGGCGCGCAGCGCCGGGACGGGGCGGGTGGTGATGCCGGCGGCCTGCAGGTCGAGCCGGTACTCGTCCTGGGCCCGGATGCCGAGCACCACCACGTCGATGTCCCGGAAGTAGGGGCGGCGCCCCTCGATGGCGGCCAGGTCGGCCTGCCCCCGGCCGGTGACGAGCGCCAGGTCCTCCCCCGCCGCGGCGCCCACGTAGGAGGCGTTGCCGGGGTGCCGGAAGTCGGAGTGGCCGTCGACGAAGACCAGCCCGATCCGCCCGCCGACCGCCTCGCCGAGCCGGTGCATGGCCAGCGCCGAGCCCAGCAGGACGGAGCAGTCCCCGCCCAGCACGAGAGGGAACTCGCCGCGGTCGATGATGGCGCCGATCCGGTCGGCCAGCGCCACCGAGTAGCCGGAGATCTCCGGTGCGTGGCAGACCCCGTCGCCGGGGCGCCAGTCACCGGGGTCGTACCGGGGCGGGGTGAGGCAGCCGGCGTCGCGGGCCCGCAGCCGGGCGAGCAGGCCGTGGTCGCGCAGCGCCCCGGGGGCCTTGGCGCAGCCCGGGACGGAGGTGGACGTGGGTGGGCGCAGGCCGAGGTTCGTGGGCGCGTCGAGGACGGCGATCCGGCGCATCATGGGCTCCCGTCCTCGAAGGTCGAGCGGGCCGGCCGGTACGCCGGCCCGCGCTGGCGTGCGGTGAACTCAGAACAGGGCGCTGGCCAGGGCGCGCCGGGCGGCCGCCACGGCGGGGTCGTCCGGGCCGGCGATGGTGAACAGCGACACGAGGTGCTGGCGGACCTTGTCCCGGTCGTCGCCGGCGGTGCGGCGGACCAGGCCCACGAGCCGGGCGTACGCCTGCTCGGCCAGCCCGCTGAGCACCTCGATGTCGGCGGCCAGGAGCTGGGCCTCGATGTCGTCGGGGGCCTGCTCGGCGGCGGCGAGCGCGGCGCGCGGGTCGGCGCCGGCCACCCGCCGGGCGACCCCGACCTGGGCGAGGCCGGCCTCGGCCGCGGCGTCCGCGGGGCTCTCGGCCAGGATCTTCCGGTACGCCGCCTCGGCCGCCTCCAGGTCGCCGGACATCAGCGCGTCGTCGGCCTCGGTCAGCCGCGGGTCCTCCGGCTCGGCGACGGTGACGCCACCGGCCTTGAGGATGGCCTGGATCCACTGGCGGAGCTGGGCCTCCGGCACCACGCCGGAGAAGGCGTCGATCGGCTGCCCGCCGACCACCGCGAAGACCATGGGGATGCCCTGCACCCGGAACATCTGGGCGAGCCGCGGGTTGGCGTCGACGTCGACCCGGGCGAGCACCCAGGCGCCCTGGCCCTCGGCGGCCAGCCGCTCCAGCACCGGCGAGAGCTGCTTGCAGGGCTCGCACCACTCGGCCCAGAAGTCCACGATCACCGGGGTGCTCAGCGACCGTTCCAACACCTCGGACTGGAAGGTCGCCTCGGTCACGTCGATGACGGCCACGCCGCCGCCGGCCGGGGGCCCGCCGGGTACGTCGGCCGGCGGTGCGGCCTGGCTCGGGGCGGTGGGACGGGAGGGTTCCGGGGTGCCGCGCAGCGCGCTGAGGTCGACCGCGCCGCGGGTGAAGATCGACGAGGTGATCCGTGGGTCGCTCATGGTTATCTAGTCTCGCACGTGTCCCGCGGAACTCAGATCAACCGCCACGGCCGCAGTTGCAACTCTCACGCCTGGTCGGCGCGGGTGCCGGGACGACCGGCACCCGCGCGACGGATCAGAAGCGGGCGGGCTCGCGGTAGACGCCCCACTCGGCACGCAGCGCGTCGCAGATCTCGCCCAGGGTGGCCTCGGCCCGGACCGCGTCCAGCATGGCCGGGATCATGTTCCCGCCGGTCCGGCTGACCTCGACCATCCGCTGCACGGCGGCCTTGACCGCGGCGTCGTCGCGGCCGGCCTTGCGCTCGGCGAGCACCCGGCGCTGCTCCAGCTCGACCTCGTGCGAGATCCGCAGGATCTCCAGGTCCTTGGCGACGGTGCCGGTGTGGCAGTTGACCCCGACGATCCGCTTGTCGCCCTTCTCCAGCGCCTGCTGGTAGACGAAGGCCGACTCGGCGATGTGGCCGGTGAACCAGCCGTCCTCGATGCCACGCAGGATGCCCGAGGTCATCGGGCCGATCTTGTGCGGTCCCTCGCCGCCGAGCTGGCGGATCCGGGCGAAGATCTCCTCCGCCTCGGCCTCGATCTTGTCGGTGAGCGCCTCGACGTACCAGGAGCCGCCGAGCGGGTCGGCCACGTTGACGACCCCGGTCTCCTCCATGAGCACCTGCTGGGTACGCAGGGCGATCTCGGCCGACTCGTCGGTGGGCAGGGCCAGGGTCTCGTCGAGGGCGTTGGTGTGCAGCGAGTTGGTGCCGCCGAGCACGGCCGCCAGGGCCTCCACGGCGGTCCGCACCACGTTGTTGACCGGCTGCTGGGCGGTCAGCGACACCCCGGCGGTCTGGGTGTGGAACCGCAGCCACTGCGCCTTCTCGCTGGTGGCGCCGTAGACGTCGCGCAGCCAGCGGGCCCAGATCCGGCGGGCGGCCCGGAACTTGGCGATCTCCTCGAAGAAGTCGACGTGGGAGTCGAAGAAGAAGCTGAGCCCCGGGGCGAAGACGTTGACGTCCAGCCCGCGCGAGAGCCCCAGCTCGACGTAGCCGAAGCCGTCCGCGAGGGTGTACGCCAGCTCCTGCGCGGCGGTCGAGCCGGCCTCGCGGATGTGGTAGCCGGAGACGGACAGCGGCTTGTACCGCGGGATCTCCCGGGCGCAGTACTCCATGAGGTCGCCGATGAGGCGCAGGTGCGGCTCGGGGTCGAAGAGCCACTCCTTCTGCGCGATGTACTCCTTGAAGATGTCCGTCTGGAGCGTGCCGTCCAGGGTGGACAGGTCGGCGCCCTGCCGCTCGGCGGCGACCAGGTACATGCAGAAGACCGGCACGGCGGGGCCGGAGATGGTCATCGAGGTGGTCACGCCGGCCAGGTCGATGCCGTCGAAGAGCACCTCCATGTCGGCGGCCGAGTCGACCGCCACGCCGCAGTGGCCGACCTCGCCGAGGGACTGCGGGTCGTCGGAGTCGCGCCCCATGAGGGTCGGCATGTCGAAGGCGACGGAGAGGCCGCCGCCGCCGGCGCCGAGGATCATCTTGTAGCGCTCGTTGGTCTGCTGGGCGTTGCCGAACCCGGCGAACTGCCGGATGGTCCAGGTGCGCCCGCGGTAGCCGGTCGGGTAGAGCCCCCGGGTGTACGGGAACTCGCCCGGCCAGCCGATCCGCTCGAAGCCCGGGTACGGGACGCCCTCCGGCGGCCCGTAGACCGGGTCCACGGTCATCCCGGACAGCGTGGTGAAGTCCGCGTCCCGCTTGCGGGCGGCGTCGTAGCGGGCCTGCCAGCGGGCCCGACCGGCGGCGATCTCGTCGGCGTCCATGCGCGGAGCTCCTCCTCGAGTCCTCAGACTGAAGACCGAGTGTAGAACGCCAGCCTGAACGATCGCTAAGGATGCGCCTACCGGCCGGTAACCGGGGTCAGGCGGAGGGTGCCACCGGGCCACCCAGCGCCACGTCGTCGACCCGGATGTTGATCTCGTCGACCCGCAGCCCGTACGCCTCGACCGCCGCGGTCACCGCGACGCGTGCTCCACGCAGTCCCCGCACTCTCGCACTCGCTCAAACCGAACCCCGGGAGCCTACAAGCCCCCGCCCCGATCGTCGATCATGGAGTTGTGGCGCCCGGGATGCCCTTCATGCGGCCTTCGCGAGGTGCCACAACTCCAAGATCGGCGGGGCCGGCGATCAGGACCCCAGCTGCGCCAGCAGTTCGGCGGCCGCCGCGTACGGGTCGACGGCGCCCTCGGCGACCTTGGCCGCGAGGGTCGGCAGCTGCGTACCGTCGCGCAGCGAGCCGATCCGGTCCCGCAGGGTGCCCAGCGCGATCGCCTCGATCTCGGCCGCGGCCCGGGCCTCCCGGCGGCGGCGCAGCTCGCCGTGGCGCTCCAGCCAGTCGCGGTGCTTGTCGATCGCGGCGGCGATGTCGTCGATTCCCTCGCCGCGGGCGGCGATGGAGCGGACCACCTGCGGCCGCCACTCGCCCGGCCCGCGCTCACCCAGCGCGATCATGCCCTGGATGTCGCGCACGGTGGCGTCGGCGCCGTCCCGGTCGGCCTTGTTGACCACGAAGACGTCGGCGATCTCCAGGATGCCGGCCTTCACGGCCTGGATGGCGTCGCCCATGCCCGGGGCGAGCAGCACCAGCGTGGTGTCGGCCAGCGAGGCCACCTCGACCTCGGCCTGGCCGACGCCGACGGTCTCCACGAGCACCACGTCACAGCCGGCGCCCTCCAGCACCCGCACCGCCTGGGGCGTGGCCGCGGAGAGCCCGCCCAGGTGGCCCCGGCTGGACATCGAGCGGATGTAGACGCCGGGGTCGGTGGCGTGGTCCTGCATCCGGACCCGGTCACCGAGGATGGCCCCGCCGGTGAACGGGCTCGACGGGTCGATGGCCAGCACGCCCACCCGGTGGCCGCGCGCCCGCAGGGCCCGGACCAGCTCGTTGGTCGTGGTGGACTTGCCCACCCCCGGCGAGCCGGTCAGGCCGACCACCTGGGCGTGCCCGGCGTAGGGCGCGAGGGCCGCCGCGACCTGCGGCAGCACCTCGTCGCCGGACTCGACCAGGGTGATCAGCCGGGCCACCGCGCGGGGGTCACCCGCGCGGGCCCGCTCGACCAGCAGGGGTACGTCCCGGCTGCGGCGCACCGAGCCGGCGGCCGCCGCCGGGACGTTCTGGACGCTGTCGTTCACGGTCAGCTCTCGGCACCGTTCGGGACGTGGATGATCAGCGCGTCGCCCTGGCCGCCGCCGCCGCAGAGCGCGGCCGCGCCGGTGCCGCCGCCCCGCCGCTTCAGCTCCAGCGCCAGGGTGAGCACGAGCCGGGCGCCGGACATGCCGATGGGGTGGCCGAGCGCGATGGCGCCGCCGTTGACGTTCACCTTGTCGGTGCTGACTCCGAGGTCCCGCGCGGACTGGATGCCGACCTGGGCGAACGCCTCGTTGATCTCGATGAGGTCGAGGTCGGAGACGCTGAGGCCGCCCTTCTTCAGCGCGTGCTGGATGGCGTTCGACGGCTGCGAGTGCAGGGAGTTGTCCGGGCCGGCCACGTTGCCGTGCGCGCCGATCTCGGCCAGCCAGGTGAGCCCCAGCTCCTTGGCCTTGGCCTTGCTCATGACGACCACCGCGGCGGCGCCGTCGGAGATGGGCGAGGAGCTGCCGGCCGTGATGGTGCCGTCCTTGGTGAAGGCGGGACGGAGCTTGCCCAGCGACTCGGCCGTGGTGTCCGGGCGGATGCCCTCGTCCTCGCTGATCACCAGCGGGTCGCCCTTGCGCTGGGGGATGATCACCGGGGTGATCTCGTCGGCGAAGTGGCCGTTCTTCTGGGCGGCGGCGGCGCGCTGGTGGCTGGCCGCGGCGAAGGCGTCCTGCTCCTCGCGGGTGATGCCGTGCTTCGCCCCGAGCCGCTCGGTGGATTCGCCCATCGAGCAGCAGTCCCAGGCGTCGGTGAGACCGTCCAGGGCCATGTGGTCCTTGATCGTCACGTCGCCGTACTTGTAGCCGGAGCGCTGGCCCAGCAGCAGGTGCGGGGCGTTGGTCATCGACTCCATGCCGCCGGCCACCACGATGTCGAACTCGCCGGCCCGGATGAGCTGGTCGGCCAGGGCGATGGCGTCCAGGCCGGAGAGGCAGACCTTGTTGACGGTCAGCGCCGGGGTGGACATGGGGATGCCCGCCTCGACGGCGGCCTGGCGGGCCGGGATCTGACCCGCGCCGGCCTGGAGCACCTGCCCCATGATCACGTACTGGACCTGGTCCGGTGCCACGCCGGCGCGCTCCAGCGCCGCCTTGATCGCGATGCCACCGAGCTTCGTCGCCGGGAGGTCCTTGAGGTTGCCCAGCAGGCGCCCCATCGGGGTCCGCGCGCCGCTGACGATCACCGAAGCCATGCCTGCCTCCGAGGGGGTGCCGACCTGTACGCCTTAACGATTGTTAGGACGCACCTTATCTGCCGGGAAGAGCGACAGTACGGTGACCCCGAGCACGTCCGCAATGCGGTCCAGTCATGACAATCGATGACGATGTGCGCATTCAGCTCTGTCGCGGGCGGCGCCGTCGCGGCGGCACCGGGCCCCTGGGCGACGACGTCGGCGACGGGTGCGTCCCCCGGGCGGCCACCTCGATCCGCGGGGTCCGGTCCGGCGGCAGGTGCTCCCGCTCCGCGACCACCACCACGTCGACCTTTCCGTCGATCATCAGCTGCCGCACCTCGTCCCACGGTGCCGTGGTGATGATGCCGAGGAGGCCGTAGCGGCAGCGCCGCGTGTGGTCCAGGCAGGCCATGAGGTGGGGTTCGATGGGGTCGACGTGGGAGGGGATCCAGATGGCGGCGACGGGGCGTGACAGTGGACTCACCATCCGTACTCTCCACCGTGTGCAAGTTGCAGATCAACCGTGCGCCGTCCGGGTTCGCATATGCCGAACGATCGATGGGCCGGCGATCACCCGGTCAGCCCGTCGAGGCGGCTCTCCACGTCCTTGAGACGGCGCTCCGCGTCGTTGACCGCGTCCCGCAGCGTCCCGCGCCCGTCCGGGTGCAGCTCCGTCTCGATCCGCCGCAACCGCTCCGGCACCCCCGGGACGGCGTCGTGGCCCGGCCGGGCCGGCACCCCGTACCAGTCCTGCCGGAACTCCTCGTTCTGCCGGGCCAGGCGTCGCAGCGGCCGGCTCACCGTCACGGCCAGGGTCAGGGCGCTGAGGATCGCGCCCAGCACGACGCCCGCCGCCGCCCACTGCTCCAGCGTCATGCCGACCACGGCTCGACCCTCCCGAGTCCCGTCGAGCCCCCGGGCGGGCCGCGAGCGCCGGCCGGGGGACGACCGTTGCTGATGTGCGTGCCGGTTCGAATCCTGCTCCCGCCCTGGTCATCGGGGCATCGCCCGTCCAGCAGGCCGATTGGGCCGGCGCCGGCCGCCACTCGGGCGTACGGAGGACGCGGGCCGGGCCAACCCGTTCGGGGTGGCCCGTTCGACCGAGGGCTCGCGCCGAGGACGGTCGCGCGTGGCCCGTTCAGCGGAGTGAGATGCCCGACTGGAAAGACACCCCAAACGACCGTTCGGTCACACTGACGCCATGGCTGAGAACTCCCCCGTCGAGCCCGCTGCCGGCTCCCTCACCGACATCGGCCTCCGCCGCATCGACCACGTCGGGATCGCCGTGGCCGACCTGGACGCCGCGATCGACTTCTACGGGCGCACCTTCGGGATGCGCTGCGTGCACACCGAGACCAACGAGGAACAGGGCGTACGCGAGGCGATGCTGGCCGTCGGGCCGACCACCGAGGGCGGCTGTGTGCAGCTCCTCGCCCCGCTGTCGCCGTCCTCGACCATCGCCAGGTTCCTCGACCGCAACGGGCCCGGCGTGCAGCAGGTCGCGTACACGGTGGCCGACATCGACGCGGCCTGCGCGGCGCTGCGCGAGCGCGGCGTCCGGCTGCTCTACGAGGAGCCGAAGCGGGGCACCGCCGACTCCCGGGTCAACTTCGTGCACCCGAAGGACGCCGGTGGCGTCCTGGTCGAGCTGGTCGAGCCGGCCGCCACCGGCCACTGACCCGCGCGGAGGGGGCCCCGGTCGAGTCGACCGGGGCCCTTCCTAGTACCTGGGATCCGGCGCGGCACTGCGCGGTTTCGCGTTCCCACGGACACCTCCACGCATCGGCGGATGCAGTTTTTCACAGAGGACTTCCGGCCCTAGCTACCGTTCAGTAACGTCCCGCCCCACAGGAGTGCGACCGGTGCCGGATGTGTCGATTGCCGACATGGCGGTCCCGTCGCACCGGCGCCGACGATGGCAGCACCCCTGCCCGCCCGGTGCGGGTGCGCAACGAACGGGAGGTCACCGTGCAGGACATCCTCGAAGCGATCATGGCGGCGGAGGGCTCCGCCCAGCCGGAGCGGGAACTCGCCGGCATCGCCGGCCTGCCGGTACCGGAGAGTTACCGGGGCGTGGTGGTCCGCGCCGAGGACACCCGGATGTTCGAGGGCATGGCCACCCGGGACAAGGACCCGCGCAAGGCGCTGCACGTCCAGGAGGTGCCCACCCCCGAGCTGGGCCCGGGCGAGGCCCTGGTCGCCGTGATGGCCAGCGCCATCAACTACAACACCGTGTGGACCAGCATCTTCGAGCCGCTGCCCACCTTCAAGTTCCTCCAGCGCTACGGCCGGCTCTCCGAGCTGACCCGCCGGCACGACCTGCCGTACCACGTGGTCGGGTCGGACGCGGCCGGCTTGGTGCTGCGGACCGGCCCGGGGGTGACCCGGTGGAAGGCCGGCGACGAGGTGGTCGCGCACTGCCTCTCGGTCGAGCTGGAGGACGCCGCCGGCCACGACGACACCATGCTCGACCCGCAGCAGCGGATCTGGGGCTTCGAGACCAACTTCGGCGGCCTGGCCGAGCTGGCCGTGGTGAAGGCCAACCAGCTCATGCCGAAGCCGCGGCACCTGAGCTGGGAGGAGGCGGCCAGCCCGGGGCTGGTCAACTCCACGGCGTACCGGCAGCTCGTCTCCCACCACGGCGCGAACATGAAGCAGGGCGACGTGGTGCTGATCTGGGGCGCCTCCGGCGGCCTGGGCGGCTACGCCACCCAGATGGCGCTGGGCGGCGGGGCCATCCCGGTCTGCGTGGTCTCCTCGCCGGAGAAGGCCGAGCTGTGCCGGAAGATGGGCGCCGAGCTGGTGATCGACCGCACCGCCGAGGGCTTCCGGTTCTGGAAGGACGAGGAGACCCAGGACCAGGACGAGTGGCGCCGCTTCGGGGAGCGGATCCGCGAGCTGACCGGCGGCGAGGACCCGGACATCGTGTTCGAGCACCCCGGCCGGGAGACCTTCGGCGCCAGCGTCTACGTCGCCAAGAAGGGCGGCACCATCGTCACCTGCGCCTCCACGAGCGGATACCTGCATCAGTACGACAACCGCTACCTGTGGATGCACCTCAAGCGGATCGTCGGCAGCCACTTCGCCAACTACCACGAGGCGTGGCAGGCGAACCGCCTCGTGGCGCTCGGCAAGGTGCACCCCACCGTGTCGCGGACCTACCCGCTGGAGCAGACCGGCCAGGCCGCGTACGAGGTGCACCGCAACGCGCACCAGGGCAAGGTCGGGGTGCGGTGCCTGGCACCCACCGACGGCCTCGGCGTCCGGGACACCGAGCTGCGCGCGCGGCACGAAACCGCGATCAACCGGTTCCGCGGGCACTGACCCCGGCATTGCCTTTCCGGTAGGCCGCAACACCATTCGATTGCCATATGACAAAGGGCCGCGGGCGCCGACCCGCGGCCCTTTTTCGCGCTCTCGCCGGGGTCGCCCGAGCCGCCCGGGACCTGCCAAGATCGCCGGTTGGTCCGGTCCCGTCGCGCGGTCGAAGTTGACCATGTAAACAGGACACGAAAGGTCCGGACCGCTCTTGCGAAGCACCCTGGGGCGTCTGCGAGTATGTCCCAATGCCCCAGCAGCAGTCCCCTCTTGCGTTCTTCGATAACGCGAACTCACAGCCCGATTTCACCGTTGGCCTGCGCGGCTACAACACCAACCAGGTCGATGACTTCATCGGCCGGCTGACCGCCGCCCTCAGCCAGTCCGAGCAGGCCCGCGCCGAGGCCGAGCAGCGGATGAACGACGCCCAGCGCCGGCTGCGCCAGGCCGAGCAGCGCCAGGGCGCGCTCGAGCAGAAGCTCACCGAAACCAACAAGCAGCTCGAGGAGAACAGCCGGCCGACCCTCTCCGGCCTCGGCACCCGCGTCGAGCAGATCCTCCGGCTGGCCGAGGAGCAGGCCAACGACCACCGCAACGAGGCGAAGCGCGAGTCGGAGGGCATCCTCTCCGCCGCCCGCCTCGAGGCGCGGGAGATCACCGACAAGGCGCGCGCCGAGGCGGCCGCCATGAAGGCCACCGCCGAGCGCGAGGCCGGCAGCGTCCGCACCGCCGCCGAGCGGGAGGCCGCCGAGGTCCGGGTGCAGGCCCGCCGGGAGGCCGACACCCTGCGCGCCGACGCCGACCGGGAGACCAAGCAGCTGCGCACGGTCACCGCCCACGAGGTGGCCGAGCTCAAGTCGACGGTCGAGCGCGAGGTCGCCACCCTGCGAGCCACCGCCGAGCGGGAGATCACCCAGCAGCGGGCGAAGGCCGCCCGCGAGGCCGAGGAGAAGCGGGCCGAGGCCACCAAGCTGCTCACCGACGCGCGGGACAAGCGCGACAAGGACCTCCAGGCCCTGGAGCTCCAGCTCGCCGAGCGGCGCGAGAAGGCCGAGCGCGAGGAGTCCGAGCGGCACGCCGCCCAGGTCGCGCAGACCCAGAAGCTGGTCAGCGAGGCCGAGCAGCGCGCCCGGGCCGCCCAGGAGCGGGCCAAGGAGATCGAGCAGCGCGCCGAGGCCCGCCGGGTCGAGTCCGAGCGCACCGCCACCGACACGGTGGAGAAGGCCAAGGCGCTGGCCGACAAGACGGTGTCCGAGGCGCGAGCCGAGGCGCAGCGGCTCCTCAGCGAGGCGCGCACCGAGGCCGAGCTGACCACGCAGGCGGCCCGCCGCGAGGTCGAGGACCTCACCCGCCAGAAGGACGCGGTCACCTCGCAGCTCGGGCAGATGCTCTCCGGTCTGGCCGGCATCGTGCCGGGCGTGCCGGCGGCGGGCGCCAACAAGCCGGAGGCGCCGAAGGCCGAGGGTGCCGACAAGAAGGTCACGGCCGAGTCGGCCAGCTGACCACACCACCCGCAGACGGGGCATGAGCCGCGGCGCGGGGTGACACCGGGTGACCGGTGTCGCCCCGCGCCGTTACGCTTTCCGACCGTTTCGCCAGTTCAGTGAACTGCGCCTCCCAACCGGGGCGTCCGTATCGCCCCAGCAGGGCCGGATGCGTGTGAGGATGGGGGCATGTCGCACGGCGAGGAACTGTTCGCCCTGAGCGGGGACGTGACCACGGAGCCCAGCTTCGAGTCCGCTCTGCGGGGGTACGACAAACGACAGGTCGACCGCTACGTCGCTCGTGCGGAGCACGAGATCTCCGCGCTGACGAACGAGCGGGAACAGGCGTACACCCAGATCCACAAGCTGGCCGGCCAGGTCGAGGTGCTGCAACGCGACCTCGCCCAGGTGCGCAAGCAGGTGGGCGTGGTCGACCGGGCCTCGTTCCGGCACCTCGGTCCCCGGGTCGAACAGATCCTCACCATGGCCGAGGAACAGGCCGACGACATCCTGGCCGCCGCCAACGAGGAGATCGAAGCCCGGCGGGCGGCCGCCGAGCACATCATCGAGGAGGCCCGGGAGCAGGCGGCCCAGGCCCTCAAGGACTTCGAGATCGCCCTCGCCGCCCGCCGGGCCGAGGAGGAGCGGCACACCGCCGCCCGCAAGGCCGAGGCCGAGGCCACGCTCTCCGCCGCCAAGGCCGAGGCGGAGAAGCTGCGGAAGACCGCCCAGGACGCGCTGGCCAAGGCCCAGCAGGAGGCCACCCAGCTGCGGGACACCGCCAAGGAGATCCACGCCCGCGCCCAGCAGGAGTCCGCCCGGTTGCGCGAGACGGCCAAGGAGGCGCTCGCCAAGGCCCAGCAGGAGGCCACCCAGCTCCGCGAGGCGGCCAAGGAGATGCACGCCAAGGCCCAGCAGGAAGCCAAGCGGCTCACCGACTCCGCGGCCGAGGCCGGCCGGGCCACCCACGCCAAGGCGCTCGCCGAGGCCAAGAAGATCGTCGATGACGCGGAGGAGGCCGCGAAGGTCACCCGCGGCCGGGCCCGCACCGAGGCCAACCGGCTCACCACCGAGGCCGCCGAGGCCGGCAAGCGCAACCGCGCCGAGGTCGAGGCGTACGTGCAGCGGATGCGCACCGAGACCGAGGCCTACGTCCAGCAGGCCCGCGCACAGACCCAGCAGGAGCTGGGCGCCTGGCGGGCCGGCATCGAGAAGGAGGTCAAGGCCCGGCGGGACACGGCGGAGAAGGAGCTGGCCCAGCGCCGCGCCACCGCCGAGCAGGAGTTCGCCAAGCGCCGCGACGAGCTGGAGAAGCAGCACACCAAGCGGCAGGACGAACTGGAGAAGGCGTACACGGCCCGGCGCACCGAGATCGAGCAGGGCGCGGCGGAGCTCCGGCAGGCGGCCGAGCGGGACGCGCTCACCATGCGCCAGCGGGCCGAGGAGGAGGCCGCCGAGCTGCTCCGCCGGACCGAGGAGGACGCCGCCGGCAAACGCCGCAAGGCCGACGAGCACGTGGCCGCCTCCCGCCGCCAGTTCGAGGAGTACGCGGCCACCACCCAGCAGCACCTGGCCACCACCCAGCAGCACCTCGCCGCCACCCAGCAGGAGGTGGCCGCCGGCCGGCAGCAGCTCGCCCAGGTGATGCTGGAGATCGCCAACGCCCAGCAGGAGCTCGCCGACCTGCGCACGGAGACCTGGAAGTCCCGGCAGGAGTCCGACGACCTCCAGCGCCGGCTCATCGAGCTGCGCGCCGAGGCCGGACCGGCCGGCCTCGCGGCCACCCCCGTCGACCCGGCCGAGCTGGCCGCGGCGCCGGGCGGCGGCGACGCGGGCGGCACGCCGGCGGGCGACCGGACCCCGGTGCCCGCCGGTGCCAAGGGCACCACGACGCCTTCCCCCAACGGCGGCGCCCCGGCGGAGGCCGGCGAGCCGACGGCGGACGGCGCAAAAGCCCGCCCGGTCGCGGAGCCGGCGGCGGACGGCGCGAAGGCCCGCCCCGTCGCGGAGCCGGCGGCGGACGGCGCGAAGGCCCGCCCCGTCGCGGAGCCGGTGACCACGGTGGACGGCTCGGGCGCCAGCGCCGGCGTGGACGGCGAGCCGACCGTCGCCGCCGTGCCCGGCGAGGGCGGCCGTGGCGCCACCCCCACGAAGATCACCAGCACCGGCGAGAACGGCAAGCGCCCCACCAAGCCGACCACCGACGAGCGCAGCGCGAAGCCGAGCACGGTCACCGTCGACAAGGAGTGACCCGCCGCCACACCGCGCGCGCGAGGGCCACGCACCACCTCGCCGACGTGGCGGGGTCCGAGGCCCGGGGAAAGACCCACCTCGGCGAGCCGGCGACGCGGAACACGCGCGCACCGGGCGAAGGGATGGCCCGGGCGGGCGTCGACCGCTAACCTGCGGGCAGAAGAGGGCCGGATCCATCCGGTCCTCACGGTCCGCCGCAGGGGCGCTCCGCCGGGCCGGAGCGGGAGCCGGGGAGGCACGGGTGTCGCAGGAGGGATCCGCCGCCCCGGACGACGATCCGCTGGAGCCGCTGCGCCCCGAGCCCGATCCCACCGACCCGAGCGCCAGACCCCGCCACGCGGCCGCCGAGGAGACGATCGGCAGCACCGGACCAGCAGCCAGCCCGAGATCAGCAGCCAGCCCGGGATCAGCAGCCGGCGCGGGACCGGCCGACAGCCCGGGACCAACAGCCGACACGGGACCGGCCGACAGCGCGGGACCGGCCGACAGCACGGGACCGGCCGACAGCACGGGACCAACAGCCGGCACGGGACGCGCCGGCAGGCCCGGGCTGGCCGAACTCGGTGTGGAGACCGAGCCGACCGAGTTCGAGCCGAGCGGGCGCTTCGGCGTACCGGGCCGGCCGCTGCGGCGCAGCAGCTTCCTCATCGGCTTCACCGGGGCACTGGGCGTGCTGCTGGCGTACGCGGTGTTCCTGGGCGTGCGGAACTCGGCCGGCATCCTGGTGCTGGTGGTGATCGCGCTGTTCCTGGCGGTCGGCCTGCACCCCGCCGTGGTGCGCTTGCGCCGCTGGGGGCTGCCGCACGGACTGGCCGTCGCGGTGGTGACGCTGACCGTCGTGCTGCTGATCGTCGGCGGGCTGCTGGCCCTCGTGCCGCCCGTGGTGACCCAGTCCGGGCAGTTCATCGAGCACCTTCCCGGCTACGTCGACGACCTGCGCCGCAACCCGACGGTCAACGACCTCGTCGAGCGCTACGACGTGATGGAGCGCGTCCAGTCGGCCGCGAACGCCACCACCATCGGCCGGGCCCTCGGCGGTGTGCTGGGCGGCGCGCAGCTCATCTTCGGCACCATCTTCCGGGCGCTGACCGTGCTGGTGCTGACGATCTACTTCCTGGCCTACTTCAACAAGCTGCGCGACCTCGGGTACGCGCTGGTGCCCCGGTCCCGCCGGGAGCGGGTCCGCCTGATCGGCGACGAGATCCTCACCCGGGTCGGCGCGTACATGGTGGGCGCGCTGACCATCGCGGTGCTGGCCGGGGCGAGCACGTTCGTGTTCGCCCTGGTGGTCGGTCTGCCGTACCCCTTCGCCCTGGCCGTGGTGGTCGCGGTGACCGACCTGATCCCGCAGATCGGCGCGACCCTGGGCGCCGTGGTGGTGACCCTGGTCGGGCTCGCCACGGACCTGCCGGTCGGCATCGCCTGCCTGGTCTTCTTCCTGATCTACCAGCAGGTCGAGAACTACCTGATCTACCCCAAGATCATGCGCCGCGCGGTCTCGGTCAACGAGGTGGCGGCGCTGCTCGCGGCCCTGCTCGGGGTGTCGCTGCTGGGCGTGGTCGGCGCGCTGATCGCCATCCCCACCGTGGCCGCGCTCCAGCTCATCCTGCGCGAGGTCGTGCTGCCGCGGCAGGAGTCCCGTTGACGCTCAGCCGGCGCGGCGCTGCTCCGGGCCGGGCACCGGGGTGTCCGCGAAGGCGGCCACCGTCCGGTCGGCGTAGGCGCTGACGTCGCCGGTCTCCATCGGGCCGTCCCAGGTGGTCGGCAGCGGGACCGGCGCTGCCGGGTTGACCCGCTTGACGATCTCGTTGAGCACGGTCTCCGCGTCGCCGACCCAGAGGTGCTTGGCGCCGGGCACCCCGACCACCTCGGCCTGGGGCACGGCGGCGAAGCGCTGCCGGGCCTCCTCCGGGCGCAGGTAGTCGTCGAACTCGGGAACCAGGGCGGTGAGCGGGCGGCCGGACGCGGCCCAGACGGCCAGGTCCTCCGGCTGGGAGTAGCGCAGCGGCGGGGAGAGCAGGATGGCGCCGGCCACCGCCGGGTCGCACCCGTACTTCAGCGCCAGGTCGGTGCCGAACGACCAGCCGACCAGCCAGATGTCCGGCAGTTCGTGGAACTCGGCGTACTCGATGGCGGCGGCCACGTCGAAGCGCTCGCCGACCGCGCCGTCGAAGGCTCCCTCGCTGGTGCCGCGGACGCTGCTGGTGCCCCGGGTGTTGAACCGGAGCACGGCCAGGTCGGCCAGCGCCGGCAGCCGCCAGGCCGCCTTGCGGAACACGTGGCTGTCCATCATCCCGCCGTGGGTGGGCAGCGGGTGCAGGCAGACCAGGGTGGCGACCGGCTCGCGATCCAGCGGCCGGGCCAGCTCGCCGACCAGCTTCAGCCCGTCGGCGGTGTGCAGCTCGATGTCCTCCCGGCGACCGGGCAGGATCGACGACGCACGGATCGGTGTGCTCACCGGTCCAGTCTCCCGCGCCCCCGCCCGCGCCGCCCGCCGGGGCGGAAACAGGGTGATCCAGATCGCTCAGCCGTAGCGCGGGGCGCTCCGGCCGCGCTGGAGGTTCGGCCCGCGCCGGTCCCGGGCCCGCCAGCAGCCGCTGTGCCAGTGCCGGCGGTCGGTCAGGTCGCCCCGGTCGTCGGCCGGCCAGGCCACCACGTGCGCCACCCCGGGGCGGATCTCCTGGTCACAGCCGGGGCACCGGTACGTCTTGGCCGACGCCCCGCCGGCGATCCCGCGCACCTGCCAGTCGCCGTCGCGCCACTGCTGGACGGTCGGCACACCGTGGCGGGCCCGCTCGGCGTCCAGCTGGGGGTTGTCGTCCCGGCGGGGACGGTTGCGACGGGGGCTCACGGTCACCAAGCGTACGGTCCGCCGGCCGGACCGGCCCGGGTCGGGCGGCCCGGCCGGCGGACCGGGTCACTTCCAGGTCTCCGGGTCGGTCAGGTCCTTCGCCACCTGCGCCCCGGCCAGCACGGTCGCCATGTCGGCCTCGGTGAACGTCGGCTTGTCCTTGAGGTAGCCGTCGGTCCACTCGGGGCCGAGATCGGCGGTCAGGTGCGCCTGGGGGATGCCGAGGAGTTCGAGCTTCGTACCGGCCGGGTAGAGATAGGCGGGACGGCCACCCACCGTGCGGTTGCTCTCGGCACGACCTCCCGAGATCTGCGCCCCGTACAGCAGTTGCACCCACATGCTCGCCGGCTCCCTGAAGACGGTGAGCTGGACCGTGAGGCTGCCCGGGAAGGCGGCGACGTCGACGGTGCAAGAGGTCACCTTCGCGCCCTCCGGCAACGTGTCGAGCTTCAGCGGTGCCGCACACCGCCGCGCCTCATTCCAGCGGAGCGCGTCTACGGCCCCGGCCAGCGCGCGCCGGTCGCCGCCGAGCATGCTGGCCCTGGCGTACAGGCCCGGGGCGGGCTGCCAGGTCTTGACCAGCCCGCCGGTGGTGCCCCCCACCTGCCGGATCTCGCCGTCGAAGGTCGGTCGCACCGGAACCGCCGAGGCCGGGAAGCCTTCGATCCCGTACTCGAACGGCTGCGCGGAACGGTTCACCTCGACCAGGACCGGCCGCCCGCTCCCGACGCTGAGCCGGATCGACTCGCCGCTCAACCCGTCGCTGGCCCAGCGCAGGTAGCGGGCCCGGCCGGTGTCGATGCCCAGGTGCATGACCTGCGGGTCGCTGCCGACCAGGTCGGGCCGCTGGGCCGCCCCCGGTACCCCGTCGGCGCGGGGCGGCACTGGCGGGGCGGCGGCCGGGGTGGCCGCGCCCCAGGGCAGCCGCCCGGACAGCCCGCCGAGGTCCGTGCCGGCCACCCCGACGAAGCCGAGAACCCCGACCAGGGCCAGGGCCGTTCCGGTGGTGGTCCGGCGGCGCAGCTGCCGGCGGCGGCCCCGGGCGCGGGACTCCCGCAGGAGGCGGTGGGTGTCGGTCTCCCCCTCGGCGTGCTCCCGCAGCACCGAGGTGATCCGCTGGTCGAGGTCGGTCACGGCCGGCTCCCCTTGGTCGTCGTCGGGGCGCCGCAGCGCTCCCGGAGCTGGGCGAGCGCCCGCATCGCGTGGGTGCGGACGGTGACCGGCGAGCAGTCGAGGATCTGGGCGATGGTCGCGTCGTCCAGGTCCTCGTAGTAGCGCAGCACCAGCACGGCGCGCTGGCGGTCCGGGAGGGCGCGGATCAGCCGCCACATCTCGTCCCGGTCGGCCGCCTCGCCGCCCAGGTCACCGCGCTCGGGCCGCTCGGCGAAGCTGTCCACGGCCAGCTCGCGGCTGGACCGCCGGCGCCACCACGACGTGTTCGCGTTGACCAGCATCCGCCGCACGTACACGTCGGGCCGGTCGGCCCGGGCGATCTTCCGCCAGTGCACGTACGCGCGGGCCAGGACATCCTGGGTCAGGTCCTCGGCGCGGTGCTCGTCGCCGGTCAGCAGCCGGGCCAGGCGCAACAGGGCCGGGCCGCGGCTGCCGACGTACTCCTCGAAGGTCACGCCCTGAAGACGCCGTCAGGGGCGCCCGTTGTTGACCCGGATCAGCGCTTGGTGTGATCGCGGAAGCCGCGGCCGCTCTTGCGACCGAGGTAGCCGGCGGTGACCAGGTGCTCCAGCAGCGGCGCGGGGGCGAAGCCCGGCTCGCGCAGCTCCAGGTAGAGCTCCCGCTGGATGGCCAGCGAGACGTCCAGGCCGACCACGTCGAGCAGCTCGAACGGGCCCATGGGGTAGCCGCAGCCGAGCTTCATGGCGTAGTCGATGTCGTCGGCGGTCGAGTAACTGGCCTCCAGCATCTTCACCGCGTCGTTCAGGTACGGGAAGAGCAGCGCGTTGACGATGAACCCGGACCGGTCGCCGCAGACCACGCCGGTCTTGCCCAGCCCCGCGCAGACCGCCCGGGCGGTGGCGGCGGTCTCCGCCGAGGTGCGGATGGTCTGCACGATCTCCACGAGCGGCATGATCGGCGCCGGGTTGAAGAAGTGCAGGCCGATCACGTCGGCCGGCCGCTGGGTGGCCATGGCCACGTCGATCACCGGCAGCGACGAGGTGGTGGTGGCCAGCACGACGCCCGGCTTGCAGATCTCGTCGAGGCTGGCGAAGAGGGCCTTCTTGACGCTCAGCTCCTCGACGACCGCCTCGACCACCAGGTCGACGTCGGCCAGGTGGTCAAGGGTGGCCGACCAGGTGACCCGGCCCAGCGCGGCGTCCCGGTCCTCCTCGCTCAGCTTGCCCCGCACCACGCCCTTGTTCAGCGAGGTCTTGACCGCCTCGCAGACCTTGGCGGACTTCTCCGCGCCCCGGGTCACCGAGATGACCTCGTAGCCGGCCTTGGCGAAGACCTCGATGATCCCGGTGGCCATCGTCCCGGAGCCGACCACGCCGACCTTGGCGATCGCCCGGGCGCCGTCGGCGAGCGCCGCGCCCGTGCTCACCGGGGTGTGCTCGTCGGGTACGACCACCGGGGAGCCGGGCCGCTCGTAGGTGTAGAAGCCCCGGCCCGACTTCCGGCCCAGCAGGCCGGCCGTGACCATCTGCTTGATCAGCGGCACCGGGGCGTGCCGGCGGTCGCGGCCGCCGCGCCGGTACATGGTGTCCAGGATCTCGTACGCCGTGTCGAGGCCGATCAGGTCCATGAGCGCGAGCGGGCCCATGGGCAGGCCGCAGCCGAGCTTCATGGCCGCGTCGATGTCCTCGCGGGTCGCGTACCGGGACTCGAACATGCCGACCGCGTGGTTCAGGTAGCCGAACAGCAGCGCGTTGGCGATGAACCCGGCCCGGTCGCTGATCGTGACGTCGACCTTGCCGAGCCGCTCGCAGAGCGCCTCCACGTCGGCCACCACGTCGGCCGAGGTGACCACGGTGCGGACCACCTCGACCAGCTTCATGACCGGCGCTGGGTTGAAGAAGTGGATGCCGATGACCTGGTTGGGCCGGGTGGTGGCGACGGAGATCTCGGTGACGCTCAGGGACGAGGTGTTGGTGGCCAGGATGGCCTCGGGCTTGCAGACCCGGTCCAGTTCGGCGAAGATCCGCTGCTTCAGGTCCAGGTGCTCGGGCACCGCCTCGATCACCAGGTCCACCGAGTGCAGGGCGTCCAGCCCGACCTGCCAGTCGACCCGGGCCAGCAGCGCGTCCCGGTCGGCCTCGGCGAGCTTGCGCTTGGCGACGGCCCGGTCGGTCGAGCCGGTGAGGGTGGCCCGGCCACGCTCCACGGCGCCCGCGGAGATCTCGACGGCCACCACGTCGATGCCGTTGCGGGCGAACACCTCGACGATGCCGGCACCCATGGTGCCCAGACCCACCACACCCACACTGGTGAACTCGCGCGCCACGACCGGCCTCCCCTTGGTCCGACTCCGCCGGCATGAACGGCGGCTAAGGTTATGCGCCGGAGTCTGCCACGTGACGCTGCGTTGTCGAGACGCCGTGGGATATTTCACGCACCGCGGCGGTCAGACCCCGGACGGCACCCCCGTGAGCGCCAGCAGCTCGGCGACGAACTCGGCCGGCCGCTCCAGGTGCGGGCTGTGCCCGCAGCCGGGCAGCACCACCTCCCGGTACGTCCCGCCGGCCGCCGCGTACCGGTCGAGCACCGCCCGCGTCTGGCCGACCATCGGCTGGGGCGGGCAGTCCGCCTCCCCCGGCCAGCCCGGCACCATTCCGAGCGACCCCAGGTACGCCAGGTCGAACAGCGAGGTGTCCGAGACGATCACGTCGGCGTCGCCGCGTACCCAGGTCACCGGCGGCTTGGCCGGGACGGCGACCAGCTCGTCGGCGAGCCGGAAGTGGGCGGGCGCCAGGGCGTTGAGCACCCCGCGCTCCCCCGCCGCGGTGCCCGGCCAGTGGGCCGAGGTGACCGCCGTGCCGGGGTAGTTGTCCTCCCCCGTGGCGGTGGTCAGCATGCTCTCCAGCAGCAGGTCCTCGTCGGCACCCAGCGACGCCGGGTCGGCCACGTACGCCGAGCGCAGCACGTTGCGCGGGCTGGTCGGGCCGTCGGCGCCCCGGTCGCGGGCGGCCAGCCGCGTCACGAAGTCGGGGTTCGCGGTGCCCGCGCCGGTGCCGGCGAAATCGGGCGTGGTGGGGGTGCCGTCGAGGTCGCGGGTGCCACCGAAGCCGTACGGGGAGACCGGCGCCTCCAGCAGCAGCCCGGCCACCCGGTCAGGGTGGTCGACCAGCAGCCGCATGGCCACCCCACCGCCGAGCGAGTGCCCGATCACCACGGGGCGGGCGCCGGGGGCGAACAGCCCGGGGGCGTCGAGCAGTGCGGCCACGTCGTCGGCGAAGTCGCCGAGGCCCCGGGTGGCGTCGACCGGGGCGGTGTCGGTGTCGCCGTAGCCGCGCAGGTCGGGGGCGACCACCCGGAGCGTCTCCGGCAGCCGGGGCAGCAGTGGCTCCCAGAAGGCGGCGGACGACACGTTGCCGTGCACCAGCAGCACCGGTACGCCGTCGGGCGGGCCGGCCACCCGGACCGCCTGGACGATGCCGTTGGCCCGGACGGTGTGTCGCTCAGTCCCCATCCGCGCATGCTGGCACGGTCGCCCGCGACCCGTCCATGTGGGCCGAGCCCATGCGCGGCCGGCGGGCGGTGTGGTGGAGCCCCGGGTCAGTGGTGCGCGTCGACCGTCAGCGGCAGCGTGCCCAGCGACTCGACCGCCGGCCGGGGCGTGGGCGGCACCGGCAGCGGCAGGGTGGGCCGCTGGTCGCGGCGGGGAGCCCCGAAGCTCATGCCGACCGGGTCGGTGCGGGCCACGCCCGGGTCGAAGAAGCGCAGGTCGGTGCGGCCGAGCCGGATCACGTCGCCGTCGGCGAGCGCCACGCTGCCGGCGATCCGCTGGTCGTTGAGCCAGGTGCCATTGGTCGAGCCGAGGTCGGTGAGCACCACCCCGTCGGGCGTGGCCTGCAGCGTGGCGTGCCGCCGGCTCAGGTGCGGATCGGCGAGCACGATGTCGGCACTCGGCGCCCGGCCGACCAGCTGCGGATCCCGCCCGACCCGGAAGCTCAGCCCCCGCATCGACCCACCCGACACCGTCAGCAGCGGCATCAGTTCCGGATGCTCCTCCATGGACAGTCGACCTCCACCCCACCGTCGCTCCGCGGCGTCAGCCTGCCACCTCACCGTAATCGTTCCCACCACCGCGCGGTCACCCCCGGGACCCCGGGCGGCCATCTCCCGTTCGCCGTTTCGGCGTGCGCCACCGGCTCAACCGGCGGCACCGCCGTCGATCCCGGCGGGTCCGCGACACCGCCGACCTGCGCAGAGTACGGGCCACGCGGGACCTACCGGTGAGTAACGCTCAGGTCTAGACTTCGGCCATGACGGCTGTGCATGTCCCCGGGACCCCGCTCATCGAGGACGGCCGACTGGTGTCGACCAGTCCGGCGACCGGCGCGGAGGCCGGACGGCTCCCCGTGGCGACCGAGGCGGACGTACGGGCCACGGTGGAACGGGCCCGCGCCGCCGCCGACTGGTGGGCCGGGCTCGGCTTCGCCGGCCGGCGCGACCGGCTGCTGCGCTGGCGCGGCGTGCTCGCCCGCCGCATCGAGGAGCTGGCCGACCTGGTGCACGTCGAGGGCGGCAAGCCGGTCGGCGACGCCGTGGTGGAGATCCTCACCGCGCTGGAGCACATCGACTGGGCCGCCCGCAACGCCCGGCGGGTGCTCGGGCCGCGCCGGGTCCGCACCCGGCTGATCCTCGCCGAGTTCACGGGCCACCTCGAATACCAGCCCTACGGGGTGGTCGGCGTGATCGGCCCGTGGAACTACCCGGTCTTCACCCCGATCGGTTCCGCCGCCTACGCCCTCGCCGCCGGCAACGCCGTGGTGTTCAAGCCGAGCGAGTACACCCCGGCCGTCGGGCAGTGGCTCGTGGACCGGTTCGCCGAGGTGGTGCCCGAGCAGCCGGTCTTCCAGGCCGTGCACGGGCTCGGTGACGTCGGCGCGGCGCTGTGCCGCTCGGGGGTGGCGAAGCTGGCCTTCACCGGCTCCACGGCCACCGCGAAGAAGGTGATGGCCGCCTGCGCCGAGACGCTCACCCCGGTGCTGCTGGAGGCCGGCGGCAAGGACGCCATGATCGTGGACGCCGACGCCGACCTGGACGCCGCGGCCGAGGCGTGCGTCTGGGGCGCCCTGACCAACGCCGGCCAGACCTGCATCGGCATCGAGCGGGTATACGCCGTCGACCCGGTCTTCGACGCCTTCGTCGACAAGGTGGTGGCGAAGGCCGGCCGGCTCACCGTCGGCCCCGACGGCGCCGACATCGGCCCGATCACCATGCCGTCGCAGGTCGACGTCATCCGGCGGCACATCGACGACGCGGTGGCCCGCGGCGGCCGGCCGGTGCTCGGCGGCCCCGAGGCGGTCCAGCCGCCGTACGTGCACCCGACCGTGCTCGTGGACGTGCCGGAGGACTCGGCCGCGGTCCGCGAGGAGACGTTCGGGCCGACGCTGACCGTCAACCGGGTCCGCGACGTGGACGAAGCCGTCGAGCGCGCCAACGCCCTGTCGTACGGCCTCGGGGGTTCGGTCTTCGGCCGCCGGCGGGCCGTGGCCGTCGCGCGGCGGCTGCGCTCCGGCATGGCCGCGGTCAACTCGACGCTGACCTTCGCCGGCATGTCCACGCTGCCGTTCGGCGGGGTCGGCGAGTCCGGCTTCGGCCGGATCCACGGCGAGGACGGGCTGCGCGAGTTCGGCCGGGCCAAGTCCATCACCCGCCGCCGCGCCCGGTCGCTGCTGCCCTCGATGACCTTCGAACGCACGCCGGCCGACGTCGCGCGCCTCGTCAAGGCCGCCAAGCTGATGTACGGCCGGGGGCGCTGACCGCCCCTGCTGCTGGCCCGGCCCGCCGGGCTCAGAACAGGGTCAGCTCGTCGCGTTCGATGCCGCGCAGCTTGTCGTAGTCGACCACCACGCAGCGGATCCCCCGGTCGGTGGCGAGCACCCGCGCCTGCGGCTTGATCTCCTGCGCGGCGAACACCCCGGCCACCGGGGCGAGCAGCGGGTCACGGTTCATCAGTTCGAGGTAGCGGGTGAGCTGCTCCACGCCGTCGATCTCGCCGCGCCGCTTCACCTCGACCGCGACCGCGCCCTGGTTGGCGTCCCGGCAGAGCAGGTCGACCGGCCCGATCGCCGTCATGTACTCCCGCCGCACCAGCGTGAAGCCCTCGCCGAGGGTCTCCGGGTTGGCGGCGAGCAGTTCCTGCAGGTGCGCCTCGACGCCGTCCTTGCGCAGGCCCGGGTCGACACCCAGCTCGTACGAGGTGTCCTGGAAGATCTCCTCCAGGGTGATGCGCAGCTCCTCGCCCGCCTTGTTGACGACCCGCCACACACCGGGGGCCTCCTCCAGCCGGCACGGCGGGCTCATCCAGTTCAACGGCTTGTACGCCCGGTCGTCGGCGTGGATGGACACCGACCCGTCCGCCTTCACCATGAGCAACCGGGTGGCCGGCGGCAGGTGCGCCGAGAGCCGTCCGACGTAGTCAACCGAGCACTTCGCAATCACCAACCGCACCCGACGAGGGTAGCGGAGCGCCCGGCCGTCGCCGACGAGCGCCACTGGCGTACTGGTGCGATATTGAGAATCGTGCTCGAAGTTCTCACCGGTTCCGGTCTCGCCGCCTCGGCGGGCCTGAACGCCTACATCCCCCTGCTGCTGATGGGCCTGCTGGCGCGCTACACCGATCTCATGGAGCTGCCGAGCGGCTGGCAGTGGCTGGGCAACGGCTGGGTCCTGCTGATCCTCGCCGTGCTGCTCGCCGTCGAGGTCGTGGCCGACAAGGTGCCGGTGGTCGACCACGTCAACGACGTGGTGCAGACCGTCGTCCGGCCGACCGCCGGCGGGCTGGCCTTCGGCGCCGGCTCCAGCTCGGAGACGGTCACGGTCAGCGACCCGGACACCTTCTTCTCCTCGCACCAGTGGGTGCCGGTGGTGGTCGGCGTGCTCCTGGCGCTCGGCGTGCACCTGCTGAAGTCGGCGGCCCGGCCGGTCATCAACGCGACCACGGCCGGCTTCGGCGCCCCGGTGGCCAGCACCGCCGAGGACGCGACCAGCGCTCTCATGTCGGTGGTGGCGATCCTCCTGCCGGTGCTGGTGCTGGTGTTCCTCGTCGGGCTCGTGGCGTTCTTCTTCTGGTTCCTGCGGCGACGTCGTTCGCGGCGGCGCGAACGTCAGGCGGCTCGGGCTGCGGGGTTCCGGGTCTAGTCCTTTGTCGGTCGTTGCTTGCGCTTGCGGGTGGTTGCGCTTGGGGCTGGGGGCTGCGGGCCGTCGTTGGTCGCGGTCGGGGCTGGGGGCGAGGGTGACCGGCTCCGGGCGGTCAGGCTTGATCCCTGCGCCGGTCACCCTCGCCCCCAGCCCGTCGTTGGGCCTTCGCCGTCCTTGACTTCCGGATACGCCGCTGGCCGGCACCCCGTGTTGGGGGTGCCGGCCAGCGGCTTGTTGCTTGGGTCAGCTGTTCCAGTGCTGGTTCACGACGTCGGTGGCCTGCTGCTCCCACTGGGCGTAGGCGTCCGGGTAGGCCGAGACCTGCACGGTCTGGGCGGCCTCGGTCAGCGGCATCTTGTCCCAGCCGTCGACCTGCTTCAGACCCTTCAGGAACGCCAGCGTCGAGTACTCGGGGTTGGTGATCTGCTCCGGCGAACCCCAACCCGAGCTCGGGCGCTGCTGGAACAGGCCCAGCGAATCATGGTCGTTGGCGTCGCCGAGGTGGCCCAGGTTCTCCAGCTTCGACTCCTGCAGGCTGGTCGCGATCGAGATGACCGCCGCCCGCTCCGGCAGACCGGCCTTCTTCGTCGCCGCGATAATCGCCTTGGCGTTGGCCAGCTGCTCGTCATTCAGGTCAATCTTCGACTGCGCGCCCTGCACGGTCGCCACCGCGGCCGGCTTGCTGTCGTGCACCGGCTCCGCCGCGTGGGCGGCGACCGGACCGGCGAAGATCCCACCGGTGAAGGCCAGACCAGCAATACCCAGCACACTCTTGCGCAGCATCGTGTTCATGAGGTGTAGCTCCATTCGGGGGTTGGCGCACACCCACACCGACGGGGGTCGGCAAAAAGGGGATGGCGTGCGCAAGCACCGTCAGGCGCTCAAGAAAAGTCTTGGGGGATCATCGGCGCGCGGGGCTGAGCCTCTTCGTCGCGCCGGGACCACGTACAACGACCGGCGGCCCACCATCATTCCGCGATCGCCGCGCCCATCTCGGGGGCCGATCTCGGGGGCGGCACCCATCTCGGGGCGGTCCCGGGGGCCGGTCACCCCGGCTCGCGGGGCGCCCTCCTCGGTCGTTCACCCGGATACAACGACCCCCGCCCGCCGGCCATTCCACCGCCGGGATGCCGCCGATCACAACCCCGATCCGGACATTCACCCCAAGCCGCGCAACGATCGTCGCCCCGGCTGCAGATCTTGGACAGTTACCGTTCGCAGCGAACAGCAACTGTCCAAGATCTCGACGGAGCGGTCGGGAGAGCCGCAAGCGTGAGGTCCGGTCCGGGTCAGTGGAACACCGTGGGTGTATCCAGGCCTCGGAGACACCCATAACGTTCCACCCACGGCGTCGCACAACGCCGGAAACGGACATCCACCCCGGCTCGGTGCGCCAGCCGCCGGGCAGCGGGTCGGGCAGGACGTCCTCCGCGGCCGCTACCGGTACGTGCGGCTACGAACCTGATGACGTGAATGGGTCGCGCGCGCGGCGGGGGATCCGGTGCCCTGGCCGACGCCTGTCGGGGCAAACCCGACGCCCCGCCCCGACGTGTGCTGCTCGTTGCGGCAACGACCGCAGCAAGGCCGGCACCCCACCACGACTCGACGAGCACGCGGGACAGAGAGCTCCCCAAACCCCGCCACCGGCCAACGCCCGATCCCTTGCTCTGCCGCCACGGACGCACCACCCCCGCCACTGGCCAACGCCCGGTCCCTTGCTCTGCCGCCACGGACGCACCACCCTCGCGCCGCCGGCTTGCTCTGCAGCCACGGACGCAGCAGGCCCGCGACACCCGGTGCTGCGTGGAGGGCTGCAGAGCAAAGGCGGTGGTGAGCATCCTTCACCCCTGAAGGCGCGGTGGCTCGGGAGGCCGGGAGAGGCACCCGACCGCATGACCCGGGGGCGGATCGGCGGTCGGAGACCGGACGAATGCCTACATTTGTGGCAGACGTCCAGAGGAGGGCCGGAGAGATGACCGCGTCCATGGAGATGCCCCGGGTCCAGGAGTGCGCCGTCAGGTCCTGCGCCTACAACCACACCAACGACTGCCACGCGTTCGCCATCACGATCGGCAGCAGCGACCACGCGCACTGCCACACCTTCATCGAGCTGCCGGTGCGCGGCGGCACCGAGCAGATGGTCGCCCAGGTCGGCGCCTGCCAGCGCGCGGACTGCCGGCACAACTCCGACCTGGAGTGTCACGCCCCGGCCATCACCGTGGGCCCCGAGATGGACCTGGCGGACTGCCAGACCTACGCGAGCCGCTGACCCGGCACGGCACGGAACACTGCGCGGGCCGTCGTCACGACAGCCCGTTGGCGGCGCGGATCACGGTGACCAGCTCGTCGATGATGCCCGTCAGCGCGAAGTCCTTCGGCGTGAACACGCGGGCCACCCCGGCGGCCCGGAGCGCGTCCGCGTCGACCGCCGGGATGATCCCGCCGACCACCACCGGCAGGTCGGCCCGACCGGCGGCGCGCAGCCCGTCCAGCACGGCCGGCACGGCGGCCAGGTGCGACCCGGAGAGCACCGAGAGGCCGACCAGGTCGACGTCCTCCTCCACGGCGGCCGCCACGATCTGCCCGGCGGTCAGCCGGATGCCCTGGTAGACGACCTCGAAGCCGGCGTCGCGGGCGCGTACCGCGATCTGCTCGGCGCCGTTGGAGTGCCCGTCCAGGCCGGGCTTGCCGACCAGCAGCCGCAGCCGGCCGCTGCCCAGCTCGCGGGCGGTCGCGGCGACCCGCTCCCGGACCGCGCCCAGGCCGGGATCGCCGCCGGCGCCGGCCGCGCCGGCCAGGCCGGTGGGTGCCCGGTACTCGCCGAAGACCTGGCGCAGCGCGCCGGCCCACTCGCCGGTGGTCACGCCGGCCCGCACGCACTCCAGCGTCGCCGCCATGAGGTTCGTGGTGGTCGCGGCGTCCGCGCGGAGCCGGGCGAGCGCCGCGCCCACGGCCGCCACGTCCCGGCCGGCCCGCCACTCGTGTACGGCCGTGGTGGCGGCCGCCTCGACGGCGGGGTCGACCTGCTCGATGGCCTCGGCGCCGGCCGCGGTCAGCGGGGACGGCTCGGTCTCGGTGAACCGGTTGACGCCGACCACCACGTCGGTGCCGGCCTCCATCCGGCGGCGCCGGTCGGCCAGCGAGGCGACCAGGGCGCTCTTCAGGTAGCCGGTCTCCACGGCGGCCACCACACCGCCCATCTCCAGCACCTTCTCCAGCTCGACCCGGGCCCCGGCGACGATGTCGTCCACCAGCGCGGTCATCACGTGCGAGCCGTCGAACAGGTCCGGATATTCGAGCAGGTCCGACTCGTACGCCAGCACCTGCTGCATGCGCAGCGACCACTGCTGGTCCCAGGGGCGGGGCAGGCCGAGCGCCTCGTTCCAGGCGGGCAGTTGCACGGCACGGGCGCGGGCGTCGCGGGACAGGGTGACGCCGAGCATCTCCAGCACGATGCGCTGGATGTTGTTCTCGGGTTGCGCCTCGGTGAGGCCCAGCGAGTTGACCTGGACCCCGTACCGGAAGCGGCGCTGCTTCGGGTTCTCCACGCCGTACCGGTCGCGGGTGATCTCGTCCCAGAGCGCGCCGAACGCGCGCATCTTGGCGATCTCCTCGACGAAGCGCACGCCGGCGTTGACGAAGAAGGAGATCCGCTGGACGACGTCGCCCATGCGCTCGGCGGGCACCTGGCCGGAGTCGCGTACCGCGTCGAGCACGGCGACCGCGGTGGCCAGGGCGAAGCCCACCTCCTGCACCGGCGTCGCGCCGGCCTCCTGGAGGTGGTACGAGCAGATGTTCACGGGGTTCCACTTCGGCATCTCGCGCAGCGTGTACGCGATGACGTCCGCGGTCAGCCGCAGCGACGCCGCCGGCGGGAAGATGTAGGTCCCCCGGGACAGGTACTCCTTGATGATGTCGTTCTGCGTCGTCCCGGCGCAGCGGGCCAGCTCGGCGCCCTGCTCGGCGGCGACCGTGCCGTAGAGGCCGAGCAGCCACATGGCCGGGGCGTTGATGGTCATCGAGGTGTTCATCTCGGCGAGCGGGATGCCGTCGAAGAGGGCCCGCATGTCGCCGAGGTGCGCCACCGGCACGCCCACCCGGCCCACCTCGCCGGCGGCCAGCTCGTGGTCCGGGTCGTACCCGGTCTGGGTGGGCAGATCGAAGGCGACCGAGAGCCCGGTCTGCCCCTTCGCCAGGTTGCGGCGGAAGAGCGCGTTGGTGGCCGCGGCGGAGGAGTGCCCGGCGTAGGTGCGCATCACCCAGGGCCGATCGCGTTCCGGCAGCCGCCCCGAGGGAGCCTTCTCGTCCATGGCCGGAGTTTAAGTTACCGTTCAGTAAAACGGGCTGTGGAAAACCACACAGGTCCATGGAGCGGACCGACGGGCACGAGCGGCGCGACATGGCCGACACCACCACACCCCGGGCCACCGTGCGGCCCGCCGGAGTCGCACACTTGACGTCATGGATGACGAGCTCGCGATCTCCGTACGGGGGCTGCGCAAGGCGTACGGCGACAACCTCGCGGTGGCGGGGGTGGACCTCGACGTCCACCGCGGCGAGGTGTTCGCCCTGCTCGGCCCCAACGGCGCCGGCAAGACCACGACCGTGGAGATCCTGGAGGGCTACCGGCGGCGCGACGCCGGCGAGGTGCGCGTCCTCGGCGCCGACCCGGCCCACCCGGACCCGGGCTGGCGATCCCGCGTCGGCATCGTGCTCCAGGGCACCGGCGAGTTCGACGAGCTGACCGTGGGCGAGGTGGTCCGCCACTTCGCCGGCTTCTACCCCGACGCCGACGACCCGGAGAAGGTGGTCGAGCGGGTCGGGCTCGGCGCCAAGGCCAGAGCGCGCACGCACACCCTCTCCGGCGGGCAGAAGCGCCGGCTCGACGTGGCGCTGGGCATCGTCGGCCGCCCCGAACTGCTCTTCCTCGACGAGCCCACCACCGGCTTCGACCCGGAGGCCCGGCGCGAGTTCTGGGAGCTGATCCGCGACCTCTCCGCCGCCGGCACCACCATCGTGCTCACCACCCACTACCTGGACGAGGCCGAGGCCCTCGCCGACCGGGTCGGTGTGATCGCCGCCGGCCGGGTGATCGAGGTGGCCCCGCCCAACCGGCTGGGCAACCGCCAGGAGGCGCTGGCGACGGTCTCCTGGCGTACCCCGGACGGGACGCCGGAGACGGCGGAGACCGCGACGCCGACGGCGCTCGTGGCGGAGCTGGCCGCGCGCTTCGGGGGCGAGGTTCCCGGCCTCACCGTGACCCGGCCGACCCTGGAAGACGTCTACCTGCGGATGATCGGACACTGATGACCACCACGACGAAGCCGGCCGCCCCGGTCGCCGCCGCCCCGGGCCGCCGGCCGGGCGGGGCCGCGCTCGCCCTGCGGCAGGGCCGGCTGGAGATCACCCAGTTCCTGCGGTCGCGGGAGTCCGTCGTCTTCACGATGGGCTTCCCGATCATCATGATCCTGATCTTCGCGGCGATCTTCAGCGACGAGATCGCGCCGGGCGTCAGCTACACGCAGTACTTCATCACCGGCATGATCGCGACCGGCCTCATGACGGTGAGCTTCCAGAACCTCGGCATCTGGATCCCGATCGAGCGGGACCGGGGCGTGCTGAAGCGCTACCGGGGCACCCCGATGCCGAAGTGGGTCTGGTTCGCCGGCAAGGTGCTCATGGTGGTGGCCATCGGCATCGCGGAGACCGCGCTGCTGCTCGCCGTGTCGGTGGCGCTGTTCGACCTGAACCTGCCCGACACGGCCGCGAAGTGGGCCACCTTCGGCTGGGTCGCCGTCCTCGGCGTCACCGCCTGCACCCTCTGCGGCATCGCCATCTCGTCGTTGGCCCGCACCGCGCGCAGCGGCTCGGCCGTGGTCACCCCGGTGGCCCTGGTCCTCCAGTTCATCTCCGGGGTGTTCTTCGTCTTCACCAGCCTGCCGAGCTGGATGCAGCAGGTCGCCGCGCTCTTCCCGCTCAAGTGGATGTGCCAGGGGCTGCGGTCGGTCTTCCTGCCGGACAGCTTCGGGGCGCAGGAACCGGGCGGCTCGTTCGAGCTGGGCCGCGTCGCCCTGGTGCTCGGGCTGTGGTGCGTGATCGGCCTGGTGCTCTGCCTGACCACCTTCCGCTGGACGACCAAGCGCGACGGCTGACGGCACCCACCGCGGGTGGCACACTCGCCGGCATGGCGCACATCCTGACCCGGCGCACGCTACTGGCGACCGGTGCCGGCGTGGCCGGGGCCGCGGTGGTCGGCGGGCTCACCGCCCGGCAGCTCGCCGAGCCCCGGCCCGGGCCAGGCCCGGCCGTGCCGGACGTGCCCGCCGGGGACGAGCGGCTCATCCGGATCGCCTCCGGGGCCCGCGGCCGCGAGGTGGACTTCTGGACGGCCGTGCCCGAGGGGTACGGCGACGGCCGCGGCCTGCCCGTGTGCCTGGTGCTGCACGGCGCCTCGGCCACCCCGCGGGACTACGGCCGGTTCGGGCTGGCCCGCTTCCTCACCGACGCGGTGCGCCGGGGCGCCCCGCCCTTCGCGTTGGCCGGTGCGACCGGCGGCCGGCTCTCCTGGCGCCGGTCGGGGAACGACGACCCCCAACGGATGGTCCGCGAGGAACTGCCGACCTGGTGCGCCCGGCGGGGCTTCGACAGCAGCCGGCTCGCCGTCTGGGGCTGGTCGATGGGCGGGTTCGGGGCGTTGCTGCTCGCCGAGGCGTACCCGGGTTGGCTGCGCGCGGTGGCCGCCTTCTCCCCCGCGGTCCGCCCGGGCGACGCGGTCTTCACCGGCGCGGACCGGCTGCGCGGCACCCCGGTCGGCCTCTGGTGCGGCCGGCAGGACAACTTCCTCAAGGACGTCCGCGCGCTGGCCCGGGCGCTGCCCGAGCCCCCGGCACGCGCCGCCTGGGCCGACGGCCGGCACAACTTCGCCTACTGGGGCACCGTCATCCCGGACGCGTTCGCCCTGCTCGGCGCGGCCCTCACCCCACCGAAAGCGTGACGCCCCCGACCGGGGCGGCCCGGGGCGTCACGCGCACGGATCAGTAGCTGTAGAAGCCCTGACCGGTCTTGCGGCCCAGGTCGCCGGCCGTGGCCATGCGCTGGAGCAGCTCCGGCGGGAAGAACTTCTCGTCGGCGGTGTCGGTGTAGATGTTCTTCGTGGCGTTGAGCAGCACGTCGACGCCGGTCAGGTCGACCGTGGCCAGCGGGCCCATGGCGTGACCGAAGCCCAGCTTGCAGGCGGTGTCCAGGTCCTCGGCGGAGATCACGCCGGACTCGACGAGCTTGACCGCCTCCATGGCGAGGGCACAGATCAGCCGGGTGGTGACGAAGCCGGCGATGTCCCGGTTGACCACCACGACGGTCTTGCCGATCTCCTCGGCGAACGCCTTGGCCGTGGCCAGGGTCGCGTCGCTGGTCTTGTAACCGCGGACCAGCTCGCACAGCTTCATCATGGGCACCGGCGAGAAGAAGTGGGTGCCGACGACCGACTCGGGGCGCTCGGTGGCGGTGGCGATCTGGGTGACCGGGATGGCCGAGGTGTTGGTGGCCAGCACCGCGTCGGACTTGCAGATCTTGTCCAGCGCGCGGAACACCTCGTGCTTGATCTCGATCTTCTCGAAGACCGCCTCGACGACGATGTCCGCGTCGGCCGCCGCCTCCAGCTCGGTGGTCGGCGTGATCCTGGCCAGCGTCGCCTCGACCTCGGACGCCTCGATCTTCCCCTTCTCGGCGAACTTCTGAAGCGACTTCCGGATGCCGTCGACGCCCCGCTTGGTGGCCGCGTCGTCCAGGTCGCGCAGCGTCACCTGCCAGCCCGCCTGCGCCGCCACCTGGGCGATGCCCGCGCCCATCAACCCGGCACCGACGACCGCGAGTCGACCCGCCATCTGCTTCTCCCTCGCTGCGAATGAGTGTCTGCCAGCACCCTAATCCGCGAGGCTGAACGACTGCTAAGGGCGGTCCCTCAGATGGCGAGGTCCGGTTCGTCGGGCGCGGTGCCGCGTTCCACCTCGACGCCGAGGGCCCGCAGGTCGGCCACGAAGTCCGGATAGCCGCGGTCCACGTGGTGCACGTGCGAGACCTCGGTGACCCCGTCGGCGCAGAGCCCGGCGATGATCAGGCCGGCGCCGGCCCGGATGTCGGTGGCGCGGACCGGGGCGCCGGAGAGGCGCTCGTGCCCGCACACCAGCGCGTGGTGGCCGTCGGTCTTGATGTCGGCGCCGAGCCGCATCATCTCGTTGGCGAACATGAACCGGCCGTCGAAGATGTTCTCGGTGATCAGCGAGCCCCCGTCGCTGACCGCCGCCAGCCCGATCGCCATCGGCAGCAGGTCGGTGGCGAAGCCCGGAAAGGGCAGGGTGACCACGTCGACGGCCTTCGGCCGGTCGTCCATGCGTACCCGGAAGGCGCCGCCCCGGGTCTCCACCAGGCCGCCGGCCGTGACCAGCTTGTCCAGCGCGACCTCCAGGTAGGCCGGGTCGACGCCGGTCACGGTCACGTCGCCGCGGGTCATGGCGGCCGCGAACGCCCACGTCCCGGCGACGATCCGGTCCCCCACCGTGGCGTGCCGGACCGGGCGCAGCTCGGGCACCCCGACGATGTGCAGGGTCGACGTGCCGGCCCCCTCGATCCGGGCGCCCATCCGGTTCAGCATGGTGCAGATGTCCACGATCTCCGGCTCCCGCGCCGCGTTGTCGATCGTGGTGGTGCCCCGGGCCAGCACCGCCGCCATCACCAGGTTCTCGGTGGCGCCGACGCTCGGGAAGTCCAGCAGGATGTCCGCGCCGTGCAGCCCGTCCGGCGCCTCGGCGATGACGAAGCCGTGCTCGCCGGAGATCTCCGCGCCCATCCGGGACAGCCCGGCGATGTGCATGTCCAGGCCACGCGAGCCGATGGCGTCCCCGCCGGGGTGGGCCACCCGCACGTACCTCCGGCGGGCCAGCAGCGGACCGAGGACGCAGATCGACGCGCGCAGCCGGCGGACCAGGTCGTAGTCGGCCTCCGCACCCGGTTGCTCCGGCACGTCGATCACCACCGACCGGGACCGTTCCACCCCGCCGCGCGCCACCATCGGGTCGACCGGGTCGTCGGCCGCGAAGCGGACGGCGCAGCCGAGCCGGCGCAGCACCTCGCCCATGATCGCGATGTCGGTGATCCGCGGGACGTTCGTGATCACACTGCGTCCCGGCGCGAGCAGCGCCGCCGCCATGAGTTTCAGCGCGGAGTTCTTCGCACCGACCACGTGCACGGTGCCCGCCAGCCGGGCCTCACCGAGCACCCGGATGACGTCGACGTCGTTGACCGCCGGGTCGCCGGCGTCACCCGGCCCCACCCCGGCCGCCGGCCAGGCGGTCGCGACCGGCCGCGCCGGGATCGTCAGGTCCGGTATCCGTAGGCTGTGCGTCATGGCCGTCCACCTCACGCGCATCTACACCAAGGCCGGCGACGCCGGCATGACCAGGCTGAGCAACAACGAGCAGGTGCCGAAGACCGATCCGCGGATCGCCGCGTACGCGGACGTGGACGAGTGCAACGCCGCCATCGGCGTCGCGCTCGCCCTGGGGCAGCTCTCCGACGAGCTGCGGGCGGTGCTGGAGTCGGTCCAGAACGACATGTTCGACGTCGGCGCGGACCTGGCGACCCCGGTGGAGCCGGACCCGAAGTACCCGCCGCTGCGGGTCACCGAGGAGTACGTGGAGCGCCTCGAAGGCTGGTGCGACGAGTTCAACGCGCGCCTGAGCAAGCTCGACTCCTTCATCCTCCCCGGCGGCACCGCTGGTGCGGCACTGCTGCACGTGGCACGGACGACCGCCCGGCGCGCCGAGCGTGCGGCGTGGGCGCTGGTCACGCACGACCCGGACCGGACCAGCACGCTCCCGGCAAAGTATCTCAACCGGCTCTCCGATCTGCTCTTTATCCTGTCAAGAACGGCAAATCCGGACGGGGATGTGCTATGGGTGCCGGGCGGGAAGCGCTGACCGTCGGCGCGCTGCACCACGTGGAGGTGTGGGTACCCGATCTCGCCGCTGCCAGGCGTAGCTGGGGCTGGCTCCTCGGCGAGCTGGGCTGGACGCCGTACCAGGACTGGCCGGCCGGCCGGTCCTGGCGGCTCGGCGCGACGTACCTGGTCCTGGAGGAGTCACCGGCCCTCACCGGGCGCACGCACGACCGGTGCGCCCCGGGGCTCAACCACCTGGCCTTCCACGCCGGCCCGCCGGCCGCCGTGGACCGGCTGGTGGCCGCCGCGCCCGAGCACGGGTGGGAACTGCTCTTCCCGGACCGGCACCCCCACGCGGGCGGCCCGCAGACCTACGCCGCCTACCTCTCCGACAAGCAGGGGTACGAGGTCGAACTGGTCGCCGAGACCGGCTGACCCCGGATACGCCGAAGGCCGGCACCCGCTCGGGGTGCCGGCCTTCGTGCTTGTGTCAGCTGTTCCAGTTGTGAGCGACGATGTCGGTGGCCTGCTGCTCCCACTGGGCGTACGCGTCGGGGTAGGCCGAGACCTGCACGGTCTGCGCGGCCTCGGTCAGCGGCATCTTGTCCCAGCCGTCGACCTGCTTCAGACCCTTCAGGAACGCCAGCGTCGAGTACTCGGGGTTGGTGATCTGCTCCGGCGAACCCCAACCACTGGACGGGCGCTGCTGGAACAGGCCCAGCGAGTCATGGTCGTTGGCGTCGCCCAGGTGGCCCAGGTTCTCCAGCTTCGACTCCTGCAGCGACGTGGCGATCGAGATGACCGCCGCCCGCTCCGGCAGACCGGCCTTCTTCGTCGCCGCGATGATCGCCTTGGCGTTGGCCAGCTGCTCGTCATTCAGGTCGATCTTCGACTGCGCGCCCTGCACCGACACGGCGACCGGCTTGGTGGTGCTCACCGGCTCGGCGGCGTGGGCGGCGATCGGACCGGCGAACACACCACCGGTGAAGGCCAGACCAGCAATACCGAGCACGCTCTTCCGCAGCATCGGGAAGCTCCTTGGGGGTTGGCGCACACGCCGACGGGGGAGGTCGGGTGTGCGCAAGCACCGTCAGGCGCTCAAAAGAAGTCTTGGGGGATCATCCGGTGCGCGGGGCGGGGCCTCTTCGTCGCGCCGGGACCATGTACAACGACCGCCGGCCCGCCATCATTCCGGGCCCGACCACCCCGCTGGGCGGGGCGCCCTTCCTCGGTCGTTCACGGGGATACAACGACGCCCACCCGCCGACCATTCCGCCGCCGGAGTGCCGCCGGCCACCCCCGAACCGGACATCCGGCGCAGCACACCCGGGTCGGTGGAACGCCATGGGTGTATCCGGACGCCGGAGACACCCATGGCGTTTCACTCAGGGGTCGGCGGCGACACGGAAGCGGACATCCCGTCCCACTCCGAGCCGGTCCGGCGCGCTCATCGGGCCCACCGGTAGCCGGGCGGAGCCCGGTGGGGCCGGCGCTCCGCGTACCCCTTGGGGTTTATCGGGCTCGACCCCAGCGAGCCAGGTCAGGCGGCGGGCCAGTCCTGGGAGGCCAGACGCGGCGAGACCGCCCCGGGTGGGGCGGCCTCGAGCCAGGAGAGGAAGCCGGTGACCGTGGACCGTGCCATGGCGATCTCGACCGGGGCGTGGTTGCTGGTACACCGCACGATCACCCAGTCGGCCGGCATGGAGAGCCGTTCCTGGCCCTCGGGCAGCCGGCGCCGCTCCACGGCCAGCGTCTTACGGGAGAGCACCCGCTTGGGACGCAGGGCGAAGCTGAACATGCGGTACCAGCGGAGCTCGTCGCCGACGAAACGGCCGAAGCCGGGTGACCAGCCTCGGCCGTCGAGAATCGTGGAGACCCGGACGCTGAGCCGGATGATGCCTCCGCTGCGGGTGAACAGGGCCCGCCGGATGAAGAGGATCAGAAGCGCCACGAGAATGACCGCGACGCCGATTCCGATCCCTTCCACGATCTCCATCGGCGGGTCGGCTCAGCGCGCCGGGGTGGCCGGGGTGGCGCTCTCGGCGAGGACGGTCACGCCCTCACCGGTCACCGACAGGAACCCGCCCGCCACGTCGTACGCGAGCTGCTCGCCGCCGGCCTGCTTGATGCGTACCTGGCTGGGCTCCGCGAGCTGGCCGAGCAGGGGCGCATGCCCCGGCAGCACACCCAGCTCACCTTCGGTCGTCCGGGCGACGACCATCTCGGCCTCGCCGGACCAGACCTTCTCCTCGACGGCTACGAGCTCGACGTGAAGCTGCTGTGCCACGCTGTCTCCTTGCTGCGGCGGCGGATTGCCGAAAGTCTAGTCGCGCCCCCGAGGCCCACCCAACGCGGGTGGCGAGAGCTGCGCCACGGTCACACCGACGAGCCCCGGCACCCGCCGGGGCCCGTTGGCGCTCACGCTACTTGCTCTTCTGCTTGAAGTCGGGGTGCTCCAGCAGGAACGCGTCGAGCTGCTCGTTGCGCAGCGCCGCGAAGAAGTCGTCCGCGGCCGGGAGCAGGCGTTCCCCCTGGTATCCCCGGCTGGTCTCGACCGGGCCGCCGGGCAGCTTGATGGTCTCGATCGAGTCGGCCCGGATGCCCTTCAGGGCGAGGGCGAAGTCGACCACGCTGTTGCCCCGGCCGTTGAAGACCAGCGACTGGCCGGCCGCGCGGAGCACCCGGTCCAGCTTTACGGGGTTGGCCACCACGTCGGCGCTGAACGCCTGGCTCACCATCGCCTTGATGAACTGCTGCTGGTGCCGCTGCCGGCCGTAGTCGGCGTCCGGCACGCCGTTCTTCGGGTAGCGCTGCCGGACGTAGTCCAGCGCCTGCCAGCCCTTGAGGTGGGCGTTGCCCTTCTTGTATTCGGCCTGCGGGCCGAGGTAGCCCCCGCCGCCCGGCTTGAGCTGGCGCGGCGTGCCGTCCGGCTGCAGGTGCTCGGACTTGACGTCCCGCTCGATGTACATGTCGACGCCGCCCATGGCGTCGACGATCTTCTTGAAGCCGGTGAAGTTGATGATCGCCCCGGCGTCGAAGCGCTCGATCCCGGTGACCTGCTGCACGGTCTTGGCGAGCAGCTCGAAGCCCTGTGCCGCGCTCGGGTTCTGCCCGGCCACCACGCTGCCGTGCGACATGGCGGCGTTGATCCGGTCGGTGCCGCCCCCGTAGCCGGCCTTGGGAAACTCGGGGATCTCCACCCGCAGGTCGCGCGGGAGCGAGAAGAGGTAGCCGCGGTCCATGCCGGCCGGCACGTGCAGGACCATGATCGAGTCGGCGAGCGGGCGGGCCTTCGCGTTGCGCGGGTCCACGCCCACCAGCAGGATGTTCAGCGGGCCCTTGATGTCGCTCTTCTTCTCCTTGGCCCCGGCTGCCTGGTCGCCGAAGAGGTCGCCCTTGCCGACCGCGCCCTCGTAGCGGGCGACCAGCGCGTGGTAGCCGACCAGCACCGAGCCGCTGAGCACCATCATGACGACGCCGAGAATGGTGCAGACCCGCGCCCATCGCGGCACGCCACGCCACAGGCCCCGCTTGCCGCGGTCCGTGCCGGCCTCACCCACGAGCTGCTCCAATCGTCACGCCCACGACTGGTAGACGGGCGCCGGGATCCGTTTCGTTGCAGAGATCAACGCCCATGATGTGAACGTCGTGTCACGAACGGTACCGCGCGGTCCGGCGAACCGCCTGCCTGCGAACCGGGCATCTGGTAACGCGGGGCCCGGAACAGGCAGAGGCCGCCCCGACATCGTCGGGGCGGCCTCTGTGGAGTGTGATCGGGCTCTCAGCCCTCCATCAGCTCCTTGGCCTTCTTCTCGAGGTCCTCCAGACCGCCGCACATGAAGAACGCCTGCTCGGGGAAGTGGTCGTACTCGCCCTCGCTGATCTTCTTGAACGCCTCGATGGTCTCCTTGATCGGGACCGTCGAGCCCGGCACGCCGGTGAACTGCTCGGCGGCGTAGGTGTTCTGCGACAGGAAGCGCTCGATCCGGCGGGCCCGGCCCACCGTGACCTTGTCCTCCTCGGAGAGCTCCTCGATGCCGAGGATGGCGATGATGTCCTGCAGGTCCTTGTAGCGCTGCAGGATCCGCTTCACCTCGGTGGCGACCGCGAAGTGCTCGGCGCCGACGAAATCCGGGGCGAGGATCCGGGACGAGGACGCCAGCGGGTCCACGGCCGGGTAGATGCCCTTGTCGGAGATCGACCGCTCCAGGTTGGTGGTCGCGTCCAGGTGGGCGAACGTGGTGGCCGGCGCCGGGTCGGTGTAGTCGTCCGCGGGCACGTAGATCGCCTGCATCGAGGTGATGGCCTGGCCCCGGACGGAGGTGATCCGCTCCTGGAGCTCGCCCATCTCGTCGGCCAGGGTCGGCTGGTAACCCACCGCGCTCGGCATGCGGCCGAGCAGCGTGGAGACCTCGGAACCGGCCTGGGTGAAGCGGAAGATGTTGTCGATGAAGAGCAGCACCTCCTGCTTCTTCACGTCGCGGAAGTACTCCGCCATGGTCAGCGCGGAGAGAGCGACCCGCAGCCGGGTGCCCGGCGGCTCGTCCATCTGGCCGTAGACCAGAGCGGTCTTGTCGATGACGCCGGACTCGGTCATCTCGGCGATGAGGTCGTTGCCCTCACGGGTGCGCTCACCCACGCCGGCGAAGACCGAGGTACCACCGAAGTTCCGGGCCACGCGGGTGATCATCTCCTGGATGAGCACCGTCTTGCCCACGCCCGCGCCGCCGAACAGGCCGATCTTGCCGCCCTTGACGTACGGGGCGAGCAGGTCGATGACCTTGATGCCGGTCTCCAGCATCTCGGTCTTCGGCTCCAGGTCCGCGAAGGCCGGGGCCTTGCGGTGGATCTGCCAGCGGTCGTCCGCCTCGAGCGTCTCGCCCTCGGTGAGGTTGAGGACCTCGCCGATCGCGTTGAACACGTGGCCCTTGACCGCGTCGCCCACCGGAACGGTGATCGGCGAGCCGGTGTCCCGGACCTCGGAGCCGCGGACCAGGCCGTCGGTCGGCTGCATCGAGATGGCGCGGACCACGTTGTCACCCAGGTGCTGGGCGACCTCGAGGGTCAGCGTCTTCTCGCCGCCGGAGAGCGTCACGTCCACGTGCAGGGCGTTGAACAGGTCCGGCATGGCGTCGCGCGGGAACTCGGCGTCGACGACCGGGCCGATGACCCGGACCACGCGACCCGTGGCCGTCTTGGTCTCTACTGGGGCAGTCATCACACTTCACTTCCCGACGCGGCCAGCGCGTTCGCGCCGCCGACGATCTCGCTGATCTCCTGGGTGATCCCGGCCTGGCGGGCCGAGTTCATCTCGCGCGTGTACTTCTCGATCATCTCTTCGGCGTTGTCGGTGGCGCTCTTCATCGCCCGCCGACGGGCCGCCGACTCACTGGCCGCCGACTCCAGCAACGCCGCGTAGATCCGCGTGTTGATGTACTTCGGCAGCAGCGCGTCGAGCAGCGCCTCCGCCTCCGGCTCGAACTCGTACGCCGGCAGCAGGCCCTCGGACCGCGGGCGGTCCTCGACCTGCATCGGGCCGATGATCTTCGCGACCGGAGTCTGGGTCATCAGGGACTTGAACTCGGTGTAGACGATGTGCAACTCGTCGATGCCGAGGATCCCGTCCGCCCCGGCCTGCCCCTCCGCGTCGTCCGCGCCGGCCGTGAACGCCTTGATCAGCGTCTCGCCCACCTCGCGGGCGTCGGAGAAGCCCGGCTGCTCGGAGAAGCCCGTCCAGCTGGCCGCGATGTCCCGGTTGCGGAACCGGTAGTACGTCACGCCCTTACGTCCAACCACGTAGAGGACGGGTTCCTTCCCGTCCTCCCGCAGCCGGGCGATCAGCGACTCCGCGGTCCGGATCGCGTTGGTGCTGTAACCACCGGCCAGGCCGCGGTCGGCCGTGACGAGCAGGACGCCCGCCCGCCGCACCCGCTCGCGCGGGGTGAGCAGCGGGTGGTCGATCCGCGCGTTCGAGGCCAGCGCCGTGAGCACGCCGGTGATGGCCTGGGCGTACGGCAGCGAAGCCGCCACCCGGGCCTGGGCCTTGGCGATACGGCTCGTCGCGACGAGCTCCATCGCCTTGGTGATCTTCTTCATCGACTTCGCCGAGCGGATCCGTTGACGAAGAACGCGAACCTGCGCGGCCATCGTCAGCTCTCAGCCGGGCGGTCGGTCGAGCCGTCGCGGAAGCGGGTCACCGTCTCGCGGTTCTCCTCGCCCTCCATCGGCTGCGCGGCCGGCTCGTTGATCCGCTGCTCGTCCTCCTTGCCCAGGAAGACCTTCTTGAACTCGGTGATGGCCGAGTCGAGCGAGCCGATGATGTCGTCGTCCCACTTGTTGTCGGCGATGCCGGCCAGGACGCCCTCGTGCTTGTGCCGGAGGTACTGGAGGAACTCCGACTCGAAGCGACGGACCTCGCCCACCGGGATGTCGTCCAGCTTGCCCTCGGTGCCGGCCCAGACGGAGACGACCTGCTCCTGCACCGGGTACGGCGAGTAGTTCGGCTGCTTCAGCAGCTCGACCAGGCGGGAACCGCGGTCCAGCTGGGCGCGGGAGGCCCGGTCCAGGTCGGAGGCGAAGGCGGCGAACGCCTCGAGCTCGCGGTACTGGGCCAGGTTGAGCCGGAGCGAACCGGCCACCTTCCGCATCGGCTTCACCTGCGCGGCGCCACCGACCCGGGAGACCGAGGTGCCGACGTTGATGGCCGGCCGGACGCCCTGGTTGAACAGGTCGGTCTCCAGGAAGATCTGGCCGTCGGTGATGGAGATGACGTTGGTGGGGATGAACGCCGAGATGTCGTTCGCCTTGGTCTCGATGATCGGCAGACCGGTCATCGAGCCGCCGCCCAGCTCGTCGGAGAGCTTGGCGCAACGCTCCAGCAGCCGGGAGTGCAGGTAGAAGACGTCACCCGGGTAGGCCTCGCGGCCCGGCGGGCGGCGCAGCAGCAGCGACACGGCCCGGTACGCCTCGGCCTGCTTGCTCAGGTCGTCGAAGACGATCAGGACGTGCTTGCCGCCGTACATCCAGTGCTGGCCGATGGACGAGCCGGTGTACGGGGCAAGGTACTTGAAGCCGGCCGGGTCGGAGGCCGGGGAGGCGACGATGGTCGTGTACTCCATCGCGCCCGCCTCCTCCAGCGTCCCCTTGATGGAGGCGATGGTGGAGGCCTTCTGGCCGACGGCGACGTAGATGCAGCGGACCTGCTTCGTCGGGTCGCCGGAGCGCCAGTTGTCCCGCTGGTTGAGGATGGCGTCCAGGGCGACCGTGGTCTTGCCGGTCTTCCGGTCACCGATGATCAGCTGGCGCTGGCCGCGGCCGATCGGGGTCATGGCGTCGACGGCCTTGATGCCGGTCTGCAGCGGCTCGAAGACCGACTGCCGGGACATCACGTTCGGGGCCTGGAGCTCCAGCTCGCGGTAGCCCTCGTTGGCGATGTCGCCGAGGCCGTCGATCGGCTGACCGAGCGCGTTGACCACGCGGCCCAGGAAGGCGTCGCCGACCGGCACGGAGAGCACCCGCTCGGTCCGCTTGACCCGCTGACCCTCTTCGATCCCGCCGAAGTCACCGAGGACGACGACACCGATCTCCCGGACGTCGAGGTTCAACGCCACGCCGAGCGTGCCGTCCTCGAACTCCAGGAGCTCGTTGGTCATGGTCGAGGGCAGACCCTCGACGTGGGCGATGCCGTCGCCGGCGTCGGAGACGGTGCCGACCTCCTCGCGGGAGACGTCGGCCGTGTAGGAGGAGACGTAGCGCTCCAGGGCGCCGCGGATCTCCTCCGTCGAGATGGTCAGCTCGGCCATCCTCTGCTTCCTTAAGTATCAGGGGCCCGGGGATACCTAGTACCGACCGGTCCGATGGCGTCGAATCAGGGCTGCTCAGTCGCTGATCAGCGCTTCGCGAGCGCGTTGCGGGTCTCGTTGAGGCGGCGCAGGACGGTGCCGTCGTACAGGTCGGAACCGACCCGCACGCTCACCCCACCGAGCACGTCCGGGTTCACCGTCTGCTTGACGGAGACCTCCCGACCGTACATCTGGGAGAGGCGGGCACCCAGGCGTCGCTCCTCCTCGTCACTCAGCGGAGCCGCCACGGTCACGTACGCGACCTGGCGGTCCCGCCGGTCGGCGGCCAGCTCGACCAGCCGGGTGAGCGCCCCGGTGAAGGAGCGTCCCCCGAAGCCGGCCAGCGCGGCCCCGACGAGGTAACCGGTGATCGGCCGGGCCTTGCCGTCGAGCAGCTGGTCGGCCAGCGTGGCCCGCTGCCCGGCCGGGGCCATCTGGTCGGAGAGCGCGTTGGACAGCTCCGGGGAACCGGAGACGACCTGCCCGAAACGGAACAGCTCGTCCTCGACCTCGCCCAGCTCGCCGGCCTTGTCCGCGCTCGCCAGGAGCGCCTCGATGCCCAGCCGCTCGGCGCCGTCGAGCAGTTCCGACGGAGCCGACCAGCGGCCGGAGACCAGCGAGGCGAGCAGGTCGAGCGCGTCGGCGCCGATCTTGCCGCGCAGCATCTCGCCGAGCAGGCCGGCCCGGTCCGACCCGGACCGGGCCGGGTCGGAGAGCGCCCGGCGCAGCCGCGGCTCGCGCCGCAGCAGGGCGGCGACGGAGAGGATGTCGTCGGCGGCGGTGGACACCGCCGACGGCTCCGCGCCGCGGGCGTACTCGTCGAGGCGGTCCGCCGCGACCTTGTACGACTCCCGGCTGGCGGCCTGCATCAGCGGGCCCCCGTGCTCTCGAGACCGCTCAGGAACCGGTCCACGGTGCCCTTGCGGCGCGCCTCGTCGGCGAGCGACTCACCGACGATCCGGCTGGCCAGGTCGACCGCGATGGTGCCCACCTCGGTACGCAGCTCGCGCACGATGGTGGCCCGCTCCGCGGCGAGCTGCTCCTTGCCGGCCGCGATGATCCGGTCGGACTCCTCGCGCGCCTTGGCGAGGATGTCCTGGCGGATGCCCTCGGCGTCGGCCCGGGCGTCGTCGCGGATCTTGGCGGCGTCGGTACGCGCCTCCGCGAGCTGGGCCCGGTACTGCTCGAGCAGCTGGTTCGCCTCGGCCTGGGCGGCCTCGGCGCGCTTGATGCCGCCCTCGATCGCGTCGACCCGGGCCTGGAACGTCTGCTCCATGCGCGGGAAGACGAACTTCATCAGCACGAAGCAGAGCACGATGAAGGCGATGCCACCGACCACGATCTCCTCCCAGGCGGGAATGATCGGGTTGTGGGCCGCTTCACCACCCTCCGCGGCGAGGAAGTACATGGGAAAACCTCCCGGTCAGAAGGGCTGGATCAGGCGGTGCCGGCCCAGATGAAGCCGAAGGCGATACCGAGCAGCGCCAGGGCCTCGATGACGGCGAAGCCGATCCAGACGTACGGGAGGGTCATCCGGGACGACTCCGGCTGGCGGGCCGTCGACTGGATGTAGGCCGAGAAGACCAGGCCCACGCCGATGCCCGGGCCGATGGCGGCCAGGCCGTAACCGATGGCAGCGGTGCTGCCCGTTACCTCGGCAAGGATGCTCATTGCGGTTCCTCCTGGTTATCACGCGTGACGGTCACGCGGGACGACAACGGTTGGTGCGAAAGAGTGGATCAGTGCTCTTCGGCGAGCGCGCCCTGCACGTAGCTGGCGGTCAGCACCGTGAAGACGTACGCCTGCAGACAGATCACCAGGAACTCGAGGAAGGTCAGCGCGATCGTCATCACCCAGGACAGCACCGAGACCGGGGCCAGCCAGGCGTTGGCGCTGAGCATGGCGAACCCGCCGAGCGTGAAGACCAGCAGGAGCATGTGACCGGCGAACATGTTCGCGAAGAGACGGACGGCCAGCGAGAACGGCCGAACCAGGAACGTCGAGAAGAACTCGATGGGGATCAGCAGCGGCAGGATGTACCAGGGCGCCGGCGGGATCAGGGAGTTCTTGAAGTACTTCGCGAAGCCGTGGTGCCGGATGCCGATCCAGTTGAACATCACGTAGCTGATCACGGCGAGGAAGGCCGGGAACGCGATGTGCGAGTTCGGCGAGATCTGGAAGAACGGGATGATCGCGAACGCGTTCGTCAGCAAGATGAAGCAGAAGAGCGTGGTGAAGTACGGCGCGAACCGCACCCCCGCGTGCCCGATCATGTCGACGGCGATGTTGTTCCGCACGAAGCCGTAGATCGACTCGGCGAACCACTGCTTCTTCGTCGGCACCAGCTTCGGGTTGCGGTAGCTGAGCAGGAAGAACAGGATCAGAACCCCGACGGCCAGCCAGACCATCAACGTGATCTTGGTGAACCAGTAGTTGTCGTGCGCACCCCAGGGCAGGATGCTGGGCAGGTAGAAGTCCTCCACGCTGGGTGGGAATTCCGCCTGGCCCGCTGCCAGGACGTTCGCCTGTCCGAACACCGCGTCCCTTCCTAAGTAGGCGTGCCCAGTCGGCGGACGACCAGGATGATCCCCCCGGCCATGCCGAGCACAATCCCGATCCCGGTGGCGATGCCGCCGGTGTCGAGCCAACGGTCGACCAGCCAGCCGATGAAACCCCAGACGAGCATGCCCCCGATGAGGTATGAGAGCGCGGTCCAACCCTGACCGGCACCGGACGGAACGTCGCCCGGGCCGCCAGCGCTGGGGGGTTTCTGGTCACCGGCCATGACGGGGCGAACGATATCAGTCGAGCCGAAGAGGCTGTGCCTCACCCCCCGCACAACCTGGTTGTGTGGGACACGGGTGGGCGAAGTCGTCTGGAGGCACGCTACTCCCCTCGCGCCACTGAGAGAATGACCGATCGCGGACACACCGGAGCCGTCCGCACACTGGGACGGTTCAGCGGCGGGCGTGCACGGTGGTCAGCCACCAGATGTGCACCCCGGTCCACACCACGATGCCCGCGGCGATGCCCAGGGCGAACGGGACGAGCCCCGGCCAGCCGGTCGACGCGACCAGCACCATGACGCCGGCGAGCAGCGTCATCTTGGCGACGTAGACGCCCAGCCCGAACGGCAGCACGAGCTGCGGGTCCCGGGCGTCGGCCCAGGCCAGCACGACCGTGGTCACCGTGTAGCTGACCGCCGTGACGGCCACCCCGGCCGCCGCGCCCAGCGCGCCGTCGGCGCCCCGGGCCAGCCCGCCGGCCACCGCCGCCACGGCGGCCATGAGCACCGACGCGACCAGCAGCACGGGCAGGTGGCGCAGCCGCCAGCCCCGGTCCGCGGCCGCCTCCGCCGCGCGCGTCCCCGGCTCAGCCACGGGGGTACGCCGGGAAGGCCCCGACCAGCTCGGTCACGTCGCCGGCGATCCGGCCCAGCTCGTCGGTGCCCCCGGGGGACTCCGGGTCGGTGCGCACCGCGCGGGCGATCAGCGTGGCGATCCGGCGCATCTCCCCCTCGCGCATGCCCTGGGTGGTGACGCTCGGCGTGCCGACGCGGATGCCGGAGGCGACCATCGGCTTCTGCGGGTCGTACGGGATGGCGTTCTTGTTCAGCGTGATGCCGGCGGCGTCGCAGCGCGCCTCGGCGGCGGCCCCGGTCACCCCGGTCTCGCGCAGGTCGATCAGGGACAGGTGGGTGTCGGTGCCGCCGGAGACCGGCCGCATCCCCTCGGCGGCCAGCCCGTCGGCGAGCGCCTGGGCGTTGCTGACCACCTGGGAGGCGTACGCCCGGAACTCGGGCTGGGCGGCCTCGCGCAGGGCGACCGCCTTGGCGGCGACCGCGTGCATGAGCGGGCCGCCCTGGGTGAACGGGAAGACCGCCTTGTCGATCCGGGCGGCCAGCGGCTCCCGGCAGAGGATCATGCCGCCGCGCGGGCCGCGCAGCACCTTGTGGGTGGTGCAGGTGACCACGTCGGCGTACGGGACCGGGGACGGGATCGCCCGGCCGGCGACCAGACCGATGAAGTGCGCCGCGTCCACCATGAGGTAGGCCTCGACCTCGTCGGCGATCGCCCGGAACCGGGCGAAGTCGATGAGCCGCGGGTACGCCGTCGCGCCGCAGATGATCAGCTTCGGCCGGTGCGCCAGGGCGAGGTCGCGCACCTCGTCGTAGTCGATCAGCTCGGTGTCCCGCCGGACGGTGTAGCCGACCGGGTGGAACCACTTGCCGGAGAAGTTCACCCGGCTGCCGTGGGTGAGGTGCCCGCCGTGCGGCAGGTCCATGGCCAGCACGGTGTCCCCCGGCTGCACCAGGGCGGCGTACGCGGCCAGGTTGGCGCTCGCGCCGGAGTGCGGCTGGAGGTTGGCGTGCTCGGCGCCGAACAGCTCCTTCGCCCGGGCGATGCCCAGCTCCTCGGCCCGGTCCACCTCGGCGCAGCCGCCGTAGTAGCGGCGGCCCGGGTAGCCCTCGGCGTACTTGTTGGTCAGCGTGGAGCCCAGGGCGGCCAGCACGGCCGGCGAGGTGAGGTTCTCGCTGGCGATCAGCTGCAGGCCGCCGCGCAGCCGGGCCAGCTCCCCCAGCACCACCTCGGCGATCTCCGGATCGGCGGTACTGAGCTGCTGGAAGTCCGGCCCCCAGAAGGTGTCCCTCGCGTTCTCCACAGCGAAGGAGTCTACGGAGCCGCAGACTGGGAACCGTGAGATGCCTCGTCACCGGCGCCACGGGTTACATCGGCGGGCGCCTCGCGCCCCGGTTGCTGGCCGACGGGCACGCCGTGCGCTGCCTGGCCCGCAAGGCGGGGCGGCTGCGCGACGTGCCGTGGGCGTCCCGGGCCGAGATCACCGAGGGCGACCTGGCGCGGCCGGAGACGCTGCCGGCGGCGTTCGAGGGTGTGGACGTGGCGTACTACCTGGTCCACTCGCTCGGCCAGCGGGGCTTCGAGTCGGCCGACCGGCAGGCCGCGGAGAACTTCGCCGCGGCGGCCCGCGCCGCGGGCGTACGCCGGATCGTCTATCTCGGCGGGCCGGAGCCGGCGGCGGACCGGAACGTCCCCTCGGCGCACCTGCGGTCCCGCGCGGAAGTCGGCCGGATCCTGCTGGCGAGCGGGGTGCCCACGGCGGTGCTGCGCGCCGCGGTGATCATCGGGTCCGGCTCGGCCTCGTTCGAGATGCTGCGCTATCTGACCGAGCGGCTACCGGGCATGGTCACCCCCCGCTGGGTGCGCAACCGGATCCAGCCGATCGCCGTCCGTGACGTGCTGCGCTACCTGGTCGGCTGCGCGGACCTGCCGGCCGACGTGAACCGGGCCTTCGACATCGGCGGCCCGGACGTGCTCACCTTCCAGGACATGATGCAGCGGTACGCGCGGGTGGCCGGCCTGCGCCGGCGGATCATCCTGCCGGTGCGGCCGCTGACCCCGTCGCTCTCCTCGCACTGGGTCGGCTGGGTGACGCCGGTGCCGAGCTCGATCGCCCGGCCGCTGGTGGAGAGCCTGGTCCACGAGGCGGTCGCCCACGAGCACGACATCGCCCGGTACGTGCCCGACCCGCCCGGCGGGCTGACCGGCTTCGACCAGTCGGTCGCCCTGGCGCTGGCGAAGGTCCGCGACGGCCAGGTGGAGACCCGCTGGTCGACCGCGAGCGGGCCGGACGCCCCGGCCGAGCCGCTGCCCACCGATCCGCAGTGGTCGGGCGGCACGTCGTACACCGATGTGCGGGAACGGGCGGTGAGCGCGCCGGCGGCGGCCCTGTGGCGGGTCGTCGAGGGGGTCGGCGGCGAGCACGGCTGGTACTCGTTCCCGCTGGCCTGGTCCGTGCGGGGCTGGCTGGACCGGCTGGTCGGCGGGGTCGGGTTGCGCCGGGGCCGGCGCGACCCGCACCGCCTGCAGGTCGGCGAGGCGCTGGACTTCTGGCGGGTCGAGGAGATCGTCCCCGGCGAGCTGCTGCGGCTGCGCGCGGAGATGCGGCTGCCCGGCCGGGCCTGGCTGGAGATGCGCGTCGAGCCGGACGGGGACGGCCGCAGCCGGTACGTCCAGCGCGCCGTCTTCCTCCCCCACGGCCTCCCCGGCCACCTCTACTGGGCCTCCGTCGCCCCGTTCCACGCCGTCGTCTTCGGCGGCATGGCCCGCAACATCGCGCGCGGCGCCGAGCGGCCCGGCCCCCGCTGACCGGGGTCAGTCCCCGGTGCGGGGGCTGGTGCGCTGGAAGGCCACGGTCTGGCTCGGCGGGACGAAGTCCAGGACGGGCTGGTCCCGCAGGGCCCAGGCGAGCAGGCGGCCCACGGCCTCGATCTGGCGGACCTGCACGCCGCCGCCCACGGCGTCGCCGGGGTTGTCCGGGTTCGCAGCGATGGTCGCGACGGAGAGCTGCGGCGTGAAGGCGACCACGGTCTCCGTCGCGTTCCGCTCGGAGCTGCCGGTCTTGCCGGCCAGCGGGCGGTGCAGCCCGGGGGCCAGCTGCTCGGCGGTGCCGCCGTCGCAGGCGCGGTACATCGACTGGTCGCCGACCGGGCAGCGGGCCGCGTCCGCCGCCGCCCGGGCCACCTCGGTGTCGAGCACCTGGCGGCAGTCCGGGTTGCCGGCGGCCACCTTCCGGCCGGTGGGGTCGGTGATCGAGGTGACCGGGGTGGGCCGGCACCAGGTCCCCTCGGCGGCCACCGTGGCGTACGCGTTGGCCAGGTCGAGCGGCGTGGTGGACGAGACGCCCAGGGTGAACGGCCCCCAGTTCTTCGCGCCGTCCCGGGCCAGTGCGGCGTCCTCGGGCGAGCGGAACACGATGCCCAGCCGCTCGGCCATCTCGACCACCCGGTCCGCGCCGACCTGCTCGGTCAGCCAGGCGAAGTAGGTGTTCACGGACCGGCCGAAGGCGTCCCACATGGTGCGGTCCCCGTCCATCCAGATCGGGTTGGCGTTCTCCGGGCACCAGTGGCCGCCGCAGCTCGCCGGGCCGCCGTCGATCGGGTACTTCGTGACGAAGACGCTCGGCGCATCGAACTCCGTCTTCAGGGGCAGCCCGGCCTCCAGCGCGGCCAGCACGGCGAAGAGCTTGAAGGTGGAGCCGGCCTGGTAGCCCTCGATGCTCCCGCCGCCGGCGACCAGCTGGTTGACCGTGTTCGGGTAGTTCCGCCCGGCGGCCGCGTTCGGCGCCACGCTGTAGGTGCGGTTCACCGCCATGGCCAGCACCCGGCCGGTGCCCGGCTGCACCACGGCGGTCGGCGCGGCCCGCTCGTTGCTGTTCGGATAGATCCGCAGCACCTGCTCGGTGGCCTTGGCCTGCACGTCCGCGTCGAGGGAGGAGACGATCGACCAGCCGCCCCGGCGGAGCGTGCGCTGCCGCTCGTCCGCCGTCTTGCCGAAGGCGGGCTGGGCGTTCCACCACTGGGTGAACCAGTCGCAGAAGAAACCCCAGTCGTTGTGCCCGGCGGGCACCGCGGTGCAGTCGTTCGGGGTGGCGCTGGGCTTGAGGTTGAGCGACTCGCCCTTGGCCCGCGCGGCGTCCGCCTCGGCCACCTGTCCGGTCTCCACCATCCGGTCCAGCACGTACGCCCGGCGGCCCAGGGCCGAGTCGGCGTCGCCGTTGATCGGGTCGTCGGTGTCCGGTGACCGGACCAGCCCGGCGAGCAGCGCCGACTGCGCCAGCGTGAGCTTGTCCGGGGTGGTGGAGAAGTAGCGCTTGCTGGCCGCCGCGATGCCGTAGGCGCCGGCGCCGAAGTAGGCGATGTTCAGGTAGCGCCCGAGGATCTCGTCCTTGCCGATCCGGCGCTCCAGGGTCAGGGCGTACCGCATCTCGCGGATCTTCCGGCCGAGGGTGATCTCGGTGGCCCGGGCCCGCTGCTCCTCGGTGAGCCGGGGGTCCCCGGCCAGCGCGTTGCGCACGTACTGCATGGTCAGCGTGGAGGCGCCCTGCCGGGTGCCCTCCCGGCGGTTGGCCGTGAAGGCCCGCGCCACGCCCCGCACGTCGACGCCGTGGTGCTGGTAGAACCGGACGTCCTCGGCGGCCACGATGGCCTGCCGCATCACCGGCGCCACCTCGTCGACCGGCACGTCCACCCGGTCCTCCACGTAGAAGGAGGTGATCAGGGTGCGGCCGTCGCTGGCGTAGAGGTTGGAGCGCTGGGCCGGCTGCGGCGTCTTCAGCGACTCCGGCAGCGCGGCGTAGGGCATCAGGTTCTTGAAGCCGAGCCCGAAGACCAGGGCCACCGGAAGCGCGGCGGCGCCCAGGGCCAGTCCGGCGAGCACGCCGGCGAGCAGGACGGTGAACAGCTTGTTCAGATGGGCCCGGTTCATCAGCTCTCCCCGCAGGAGCCGGCCGTACGGACCCGTTCAGAATGACCGGAATCGGCGGTTTCGCCGCAATCTTCGGCGAAACGCGCAGGAAGTTCGCGAGAAAGGATGAACCTCAGGGAAGCAGCGCGGCGGCCAGCGGCTGGACGGTCTCCTCGATCTCGTCGGCCACCCGGCTGAAGCACTGGTCACCGCGACCCCACGGGTCGTCGAGGTCGTCGGTGGGCAGCGCGCTGCTGCCCTGTCGCGCCGCGTCCGCGGCCTCGACCAGCGCGACGCCCCGGGCGTACACCGAGTCGGGGGTGGCCTCCACCGGGGGCAGCCCGGCCCGGTCGAGCGCGCCCAGCAGCCGGCCGAACTCGCCCAGCACGAAGGTGCGCCCGGCGGCGTCCGGGCGCAGCGCCACCACGTACTCGTGCTGGTCGGCGGTGGCCGTGAGGACGAGGTCGGCGGCGTCGATGAGGTCGGAGCGGAGCCGGCGGGCGGCGAACCCGTCCACCGCGCCACCCCGCGAGATCACCTGGCGGGCCGCCGGCGGGTTCATCTCCTCGCCGGCGTGCCAGCCGCCGGTGCCGGCGCTGTGGCTGTGCACCAGCGCGTCGGAGCCGGCCGGGTCGACGCCGAGCCGGCCCAGCCGCTCCCGGACGGCGAGCACCAGCAGCCGCTCGGCCATCGGGGACCGGCAGATGTTGCCCATGCAGACGTGCAGCACGGTGAACGGCGGCACTCAGACCCCCCGCTCGTCGAGGATGTCCGGCACCACGTCGCGCAGCTTCTCCAGCGTCACCGCGCCCTGGCGCAGCACCCGGGGCACCTCGCCGGTGAGGTCGACGATGGTGCTCGGCACCGGGTCCAGTGCCGGGCCGGCCTCCAGGTAGGCGCGGACGCCGTAGCCCAGCTGGTCGCGGGCCTCCTCGGCGGTGAGCGCGGCGGGCTGGCCGACCTTGTTGGCCGAGGCCACCGCCATCGGCCCGGTCTCCCGCAGCACCTCCAGCGCCACCGGGTGCAGCGGCATCCGCACCGCCACCGTGCCGCTGGAGTCGCCCAGGTCCCAGGCCAGGCTCGGGGAGTGCTCGACCACGATGGTCAGCGCGCCCGGCCAGAATGCCTCGACCAGCTCACGGGCCGAACGGGGCAGCGAGAAGACCAGGCCGTCGAGGGTGTGCCGGGAACCGATCAGCACCGGCGGCGCCTGCCGGGTGCCGCCCTTGGCGTCCGCGAGGGCCTTCACGGCGTACGGGGTGAAGGCGTCGGCGCCGATGCCGTAGACCGTGTCGGTCGGCAGGACGACGAGCTCCCCGTTCTTGACCGCCTCGATGGCCGCCTCGATGCCGCGGTCCCGGTCGGCGGGCGACCGACAGTCGTAGAGCATCACGAGGAGCCAGTCTGCCACGCCGGGGCGGGGTCGGCGTGCTGGCCGTCCGCCCGGCGGGACGCGGTCGCGTACCGGGGCCGCCCGACGAGGTCGGCGTGCTCCTCGACCCGCTCGTAGCGGCCGTCTCCGGCGAGCAGCGCGGGCACCGCCGTGGCATGGGTGTCGTCGTGCTCGACGCCGAGCACGCCGCCGGGGCGCAGCAGCACGGCGGCCCGGCCCACCACCGGGCGGATGACGTCCAGCCCGTCCGCACCGCCGAACACCGCCTCGTCCGGGTCGTGGCGGGCCACCTCGGGCGGCACCGCCACCGACCGGGGCACGTACGGCGGGTTGCACAGCAGCACGTCGACCCGGCCCACCAGGTCGGCGAGGAGCCCCGGGTCGGTGACGTCGGCGGCGACCACCTCGATCGGCCGGTCCCCGGCGGCGGCCCGCTCGGCGGCGTTGCGGCGCAGCCAGTCCAGCGCCGCCGGGGACCGCTCCACGGCCACGACCCGGGCCGCCGGCACCTCCTGGGCGACCGCCAGGGCGATGGCGCCGGACCCGCTGCACAGGTCGACGACCAGCGGCGTATCCCGCCGGCCCGCCTGCGCGATCCCCCAGCCGGCGAGCAGTTCGGTCTCCGGCCGGGGCACGAAGACGCCCGGGCCGACCGCCAGCTCCAGGTGGCGGAAGCCGGCGGCGCCGGTGAGGTGCTGGAGCGGTTCCCGGGCCGCCCGCCGGTCGACCAGCGTGTCGAGGCGGTCCCGTTGCGCCGCGGTGAACCCGTCGGCCAGCGCCAGCCGGCCGCGCGGCACGTCCAGCACGTACGCGGCCAGCTGCTCCGCCTCGGCGCGGGCCGCCTCGACGCCCGCCGCGGCCAGGGCCCGGGCCGCCCGGGCGACCACCAGTGAGGGGCGCTCGCGTTCTGACCCTTCGGACGGGTGTTGCGGGAGAGAGGTCACGACATAATCATGAAGCGTCGCGCGGCACCTCACGAGCGGGTGCGTCCGGGCGCACACCGACAGGAGGTCACGAGTGGGCTGGCTCGACCGGGTCGAGGACCAGGTTGACGCCCTCCGGCGCGCCCGGGCGTTGCAGGAGGTCAGCCGCTCGGCGGAGGCGTGCGCGCTGCTGGACCGGGTCATCCGCACGACCGACGACCCGTGCACGCGGGCGGACGCCCTGGTGCAGCGCCTCTCCGCGCTGATCAATCTCGGTCGGACGGCCGAGTTCACGCGGGCCATCGAGGAGGCCTCCGCCGCCGTCCGGGACCTCGCCGAGCCCTACCTGCACGGGCACCTCAACGCGCTCGCCGCGCTCGCCGCGCACCACCAGGGCGCGCTGGACCGCTGCGTCAGCCACCTGGTCCGGGCCGCCCGCGCGCTGGGCGCCGACGACGACCCGGACCGGGACACCGCCTGGGGCTGGCACGACCTCGCCATGGCCTACTCCTACCTGAGCTTCCACGGGCACGCGCTCGGCGCGATCGAGCGGGCCCGCCAGGTGGGCCTCACCGCCGGCATTCCGGAGGAGACCTTCGCCGCGCCCGGCATCCGGCTGCGCAACGCGGTGGCGCTGGACCACAACGGCGACAGCGACGGCTGCCTCCGGGTGCTCCGCGACGTGGCCGGCGACCTGGCGCGGTTCCTGCGCGCCGGGCGGGCCGGCAGCCTGCGGCCGAGCAGCCTCGCGGCCTACGGCTACGCGGCGGCCCGGCGGGCCGCGCTCGGCGACCGGGTGGAGGCCGGCGGGGACGCCGACCCGGCCCGGCTCATCGGGCACGGCGGGGACAGCGCCCGCGCCCGGGACCTGCGCCAGCTCGGTCAGGTCTGCCTGGCCGTCGCCGAGGGCCGCCCGATCGAGGCGGTCACCCGGCTGGACACGATCCAGGTCTCGGACGAGACGCTGGGCGCCGCCGAGGCGCCCCGCCTGCGCAGCATCGCGCTGGCCCGGGCCGGTGACCACGCCGCCGCGCACCGGGCCGACCGGCACGCGTTCCGGCTGGCCGCGCAGCGCAGCGACCGGCTGCGGGACGTCTACATCGACGGCATCGCCGCCCGGATCGACCACGAGGAGATGCGCCGCGAGGCCGCCCGGTACGAGGGTGAGGCGCTCACCGACCCGCTCACCGGGCTGCCGAACCGGCGGCGGCTGGAGCGGTACATCGGCGCCGTGGTGGCCCGGGGCGAGCGGGTCGTGATCGGCGTCTGCGACCTCGACGGGTTCAAGGCGGTCAACACGCGGCACGGGCACCACTCCGGCGACCTGGTGCTGCAACGCATCGCCGGGGTGATCAACCGGGTGATGCGGCGGGGCGACTTCGTGTCCCGCTACGGCGGGGACGAGTTCGTCGTGGTGCTGCCGGAGACCGGCATGGCCGAGGCGGTCGAGGTGGCTCGACGGATCCAGGCGGCCGTGCACACCGAGGACTGGGAGTCGCTGGTCCCCGGCACCCCGGTCGGCGTGAGCATCGGCTTCGCCGAGGTCGACGGCGCCAGCGGGGTGAGCGTCCGGGAGGCGCTGGGCGCCGCGTTCGAGCTGGCCGACCGGGAGATGCTGCGCGCCAAGGACCGCCTCCGCGCCTCCTGAGCGCGGGGCCGGGTCAGCGGCGGGCCAGCTCGGTCTCGCCGGCCAGCCGGGCGGCGCGGTCGGCCTCGCCCAGGGCGTCGAGCACCCCGTCCAGCTCGCCGCCCAGCGCCAGGTCGAGGTTGTAGGCGGTGTAGCCGATCCGGTGGTCGGTGATCCGGTTCTGCGGGAAGTTGTAGGTGCGGATCCGCTCCGACCGGTCCACGGTGCGCACCTGCGCCTTGCGGGCGTCCGAGGCGGCCGCGTCGGCCTGCTCCTGGGCGGCGGCGAGCAGCCGGGCCCGCAGGATGCGCATGGCCTGCTCCCGGTTCTGCAGCTGCGACTTCTCGTTCTGGCAGGAGACCACGATGCCGGTCGGCACGTGGGTGATCCGGACCGCCGAGTCGGTGGTGTTGACCGACTGGCCGCCGGGCCCGGACGAGCGGAACACGTCGATCCGCAGGTCGTTCGGGTCGATGGTGACGTCCACGTCCTCGGCCTCCGGCAGCACCAGTACGCCGGCCGCGCTGGTGTGGATCCGGCCCTGCGACTCGGTCACCGGGACGCGCTGCACCCGGTGCACGCCGCCCTCCCACTTGAGCCGGGACCAGACCCCGTTGCCGCCCTCCGGCACGCCCTTGGTCTTGATCGCCAGGGAGACGTCCTTGACCCCGCCGAGGTCGGAGTCCTGCGCGTCGATCACCTCGGTGACCCACCCGCGCCGCTCGGCGTAGCGGGTGTACATGCGCAGCAGATCGCCGGCGAACAGCGCCGACTCCTCGCCGCCCTCGCCGGCCTTGATCTCGACGATCACGTCCTTGGCGTCGTGCGGGTCGCGCGGGATGAGCAGCTCCGCCAGCCGCTCCTCCAGCGCCGGCAGGGACGCCGCGATCGCCTCGGCCTCGGCGGCGAAGGCCGGGTCCTCGGCGGCCAGCTCGCGGGCGGCGGCCAGGTCGGCCCGGGCCTGCTCCAGCTCACCGGCGGCCTTGTGCAGCGGGACCAGCTCCGCGTAGCGCCGGCCGACCCGCCGGGCGGTGCCCTGGTCGGCGTGGATCGCGGGGTCGGCCAGGCGCTGCTCCAGCTCGGCGTACTCGCCGAGGAGGGCGGCCAGGCGCTCACTGCTCATGCTGCGGAATGCTCCTTCGGCGACGACCCGGCAAGCGGGGCGGAAACGGGCACGAACGGACGAACGCCCGTGCCCGGCACGGAGCCGGACACGGGCGTCGTCGACGGAGCTACTTGGCCTTCTTGGCCTGAACCTTGGCGTACTTCTGCTGGAACTTCGCGACCCGGCCGGCGGTGTCCAGCACGCGCTGCTTGCCCGTGTAGAACGGGTGGCAGGCGCTGCAGGTCTCGACGCTGATCGAACCGCCCTTGGCGGTGCTGCGGGTCGTGAACGTGTTGCCGCAGGAGCAGCGGACCTCGGTGGTCACGTACTCCGGGTGGATGTTGGGCTTCATGTCGCCTCGGTCCTTTCGTCGGTGGTCGCCGGGTCGCCGTCGTGCTCCCCGTCGTCACGACGGGCTCGGGCGTGAACCGGAACCGGTGGCCGATTGACCAGTGTGCCATGGGCTTCCGCCGGCCCGTCGAGCGGGCCGCACACCAGGTCCGGCAGAGGTAACGCACACCTCCCCGTAGGCATTCCCGCCCGTTCCGGGGGCATTCGTGGAGGCGGGGACAGGGACGAACGGGAGGTACGGGATGTTCCGGCTGATCGCCACCCGCGGGCTGCCCGCCTCCGGCAAGACCACCTTCGCCCGCCGGCTCCAGCCCGGCGTGGTCCGGATCAACCGGGACGACCTGCGCCGGATGATGCACGGCGAGCGGCTCTTCACCCAGTGGGCGGAGGGGCAGGTCACCCGCGTGCAACGGGCCCAGGTGGAGGCGCTGCTGGCGGCCCGGGTGAGCGTCTGCGTGGACGACACCAACCTGCGCTCGCGCACCCTGCGGGACTGGGCCGAGCTGGCCGCCCGGTACGGCGCGGCGTTCGAGGTGCACGACTTCACCGACGTCCCGCTCGACGAGTGCCTGCGCCGGGACGCGGCACGCCCCGAGGTGGACCGGGTCGGCGAGGCGGCGATCCGCCGGCTGCACGAGCGCTACCTGGCGAACCGCCCGCTGCCCCTGCCCGTGCCGACCGCCCGGACCGGCGGCCCGGCCCGGGTGGCGCGGGAGGGCGCCGAACGCCCCGACATCGTGCTGGTCGACATCGACGGCACCGTGGCGTTGACCGTGTCCCGCAGCCCGTACGACATGACCCGGGTCGGCGAGGACGCGCCCAACGAGGCGGTCATCGCGGCGGTGCGGGCCATGCACGCCGCCGGGCACGGGGTCGTCTTCTGCTCCGGCCGGGACGCCACGGCCCGCGCCGACACCGAGGCGTGGCTGGCCCGGCACGTCCGGGTGCCCTACCTGGCGCTGCACCTGCGGGCCGTCGGCGACCACCGCAAGGACGCCGTGGTGAAGCAGGAGATCTACGAGCGGGAGATCCGGGACCGCTACCGGGTCGTCGGGGTCTTCGACGACCGGCAGCAGGTGGTCCGGATGTGGCGCTCGCTCGGCCTGACCGTCTTCCAGGTCGCCGAGGGCGACTTCTGACGCCGCGACCGCCGGCGGGCTCCTCCCCCAGGTCGAGGAGCCCGCCGGCGGGCGGCCGGCCCGGCGGCGCGGACCACCGCGGGGCCGGTCAGGCGGCGGGCGCCTCCGCCGCCGCGGTGGTCACCGTCGCCTCGGCGCGTACGCCGTTGACGGTGACCGCGAGGAGCACCTGCGCGCCGGGGCGCAGCGCGGTCAGCCGGCCGGTCGCCGGGTCGAACCGGGCCACGTGCCAGGGCTTCACCCCGTCGGCGGCGCCGATGTGCAGGTTCGGCGAGCCGGACCAGTCGGCGCTGACCGGGGCGGCCACCGGGACGGTACGGCCACCGGGCTGGGTGACCGTGGCCGTGACGGCGGCCGGGGCGCCGACCGCGACCTGCGCCGGTGCGGCCAGGGCGAGGCGGTCGACGTGGGCGTGGAACTCCGCCGCGACCCAGGCCGGACCCTCGGCGAGCGGGTCCCGGCGAGCCTGTTCCGCCTTCTGCGGGGTCACCGGGTCGACGCCGAACTCGGTCCAGCCCGTGAACCCGCCGAGCTGGGGCGGGGTGGACGGGTCCTTGCCCGAGTTGCCGTTGATCACGTACGGCACGCCGTCCACCCGGTCGGCGTGGAACGTGCCCACGTGTCCGTTGATCATCAGCGCGCCCTTGCCGGTGCGGTGCTGGAAGTCGGCCAGCCACTGCTCCACGAGGGCGGCCTCCTTCCGGTCGCCGAGCTGGCTGGCCTTGGCCGGGCTGGGATCGCGGGGCGGGTGGTGGAAGAGCACGGTGACCGAACCGACCGCCGGGTCGGCGGCCGCCGCGTCGAGGGTCTTCCGCAGCAGCTCCACCTGGTCGAACCCGCCGCCGCGCAGCGAGCCGGTGGCCGTGCTCAGGGTGAGGAAGCGGGTGCCCTCGTGGTCGAAGACCCGCGACGTGGCACCGAACACGCTGCGGAAGTTGTCGATCGGGGCGCCCATGATCTCGTGGTTGCCCGGCACGTAGTAGTAGGGCAGCTCGCCGCCCAGTTCCTCGTCCAGGATCCGCTTGGCCAGCGCGAAGTCCGCCGGGTAGGCGGTGTCCACGAAGTCCCCGTCGATGACCAGGAAGTCGGGCTTCGCCGCGCGGATCTCGCGGAGCGTGCGGCGGGCCTGGGCGACCAGGTCGCTGTCCGGGTTGGCCGCCACGAACTGGGCGTCGGACATGACGGCGAAGCGCCAGGGCGCACCGTCCACGGTGCCGTCCCGCAGCACCACCCCGTCGGTGAGGTTCGGCTCCTCCGGCGCCTGCACCGTCGAGGGCACCCGGGCCACGAGGTCGTCGATGACCACTTCGCTCTTGTACTGCTTCGCCGGGTCGGTCTCGGCCACGTAGAACCGGCGCACCCGCACCGGGTACTGGACGCCCGGCGGCACGGTGAACTCGACGTACCGCCAGCCGGTCCAGGTCAGGTAGGGGCCGCGCAGCACGAACTGCGTGTCCTGCGCGTCGTGCAGGTGCAGGCTCGGCCACTCGCCGGTGCCGTTGGCCTTGATCCACATGCCGAACGCCTGCGGCTGGCCGGGCACCTCGATCCAGGCCGGCGGGTCCGCGTACGCGGCGCGGGTGCCGGTGGACTGGTCGAAGTTGTACGACATCTTCAGGCCGGTGCCGGTGTGCCCCGCGGCCGGGGCGACCGACCCGCTGGCCCGCGCCTGGCTGAACTTCCAGGAGGCGGCGTCGTCGAACCCGGCGACCGGCACGTCGGTGAGCCCGACGGTCACCGGGAGCACCGTGGTCTTCGCGCCGACCCGCACGGTGACCAGCGCGGAGCCGTCACCGAGCGCCTTGACCGCGAGGTTGCCGTCGGCGGTGGGAGTGACGTCGAGCAGGTCGTGGTCGTACTCCAGCTTCAGGTCGGCCGGCTCGACCGGCGCGGTGTTGCCTTCCGCGTCGTAGCCGACCACGCCGAACAGGCCGGTGTCGCCCTGCTGGTTGAGGCCGAGACGATCCACTGTGGAGTCGACGCGCTGCAGCGGGCCGAGCACGGTCAGGTCGAGCGTGCCCCGTGCCTCGCCGCGCCAGGCCGTGACCGTGCTGCGCCCGGGCTTGCCGGCCCGGAACACCCCGTCGTCCACGGTGCCCTGCGCGGCCGGGTTGGCCCGCCACTGCGGCGCGCCGGCGGCCGGCCCGTACGTCTCGTCGTAGCCCGCCGCGGTGAGCCGGCGGGTGAGGCCGGGGAAGACCCGGTCCGGGCGGCCGCCGCGGATCGGGGCGACACCCGGCGCGGCGGTCGGGTCGCTCGCGGTCTCCAGCCAGTAGCCGGTGAGCCGGCCGCTGCCCTGCGGCGCGTAGAGGGCCAGGCCGTTCGGCACCGGCCGCTCGCTGCCGTCCGAGGGGCTGTTCTCCACCTGGACCGCCGCCGCGCCCGGCTCCCGGGCCAGCAGGGTGGAGGAGCCGCCGCCGTCGAGGTTGAGCGCGCTCCACGCGCCCAGCTCGACCATCATCCGGCCCATCTCGGTCTGGGTGACGCCCCGGCTGTCCACCTGCCGGCCGTCCACGGTCAGCAGGATCATCCGGCGGCCGTCGGCCGAGAAGCCGACCGAGGTGCGCGGTGCGAGGCTCTGGTCGGCGATGGTCTGCACCACGCCATCGCGGACCAGCACGCTGCCGCCGCCGACCGCGGCGCGCGGGCTGCTCCCGTCGGACGCCTTCGGCCGCCAGGTCAGGTCGACCGGGTCGCCCGGGCGCAGCGCGGCGAGCGCGTCGGCGCCTGCCTCGCGGCCGAGCACCACGGTGGTCCCGGCCGGGATCGGGCCCTCCCCCGCCGTGGTGGCCACGGTCGCGACCCGGCCGCCGGTCGCCGTCACCTCGACGACCCGCGCGGCGCCCTCGACGGCCCGCTTGCGGGTGTACGAGCCCCAGAGCGGGGTGAAGACGCCCACGCCGCCCGGCTGCACCATGTTGTTGAACTGGGTCAGCGGCACCGGCCCGGCGGGCAGGGTCGCGGTGCCCTCGAAGCCGACCTGGACGACCCGGCCGATCCCCTCGGCGCTGATCGCGGCGGCGTTGGTGTGCCCGGCGACCGGCGACTGGACGAGCTCACCGGAGCGGATGCCGATGCCCTGCGCCGCGCCGGAGGCGTTGATGTCGAAGAAGTCGCCGTTGACCGCGGCCACCGCCCGGGAGCGGTCCACCGCCGTGCGCAGCGGCTCGTCGCGGGTGACGGCGCCGGAGTTGACGTAGTCGACGGTGACGTCGCCGGAGAGGTCGGCGGTAAGGGCGTCGGCCCGCAGCCAGCCCTCGGCGTCGTACCGGTCGAAGGAGGTCAGGTCGAGTCCGGGGGCGACCGGACGGGTGGTCTTCGCGGTCTCCAGGCCGCCGGCCGGCTCCACACCGGAATCGGCGGCGAGGGCGACCGCGGAATCGGGACGGGAGGAGGCGGCGGGCGCGTCCTCGGCGGGGGTGTGCGGCTGGGCCACGGCCGCCGCCGCGCCGGGCGGAGCCGGTGCGGCGACGGTGAGCAGCGGCGTCAGCAGCAGGACGCCGGCGAGACGGGCGGATCGACTGCGGATTCGCATGGACCACAGTCAACCCGAGACTGAACAGAAGTTTCAATACCCTCCGGCTTAACCGAAGAAAAACTTCACGGCTCCCCGCCCGGGTACGCGAAGAGGGGCACGGCCCGCAGGCCGTGCCCCTCTCTCGGAACTCCTCAGATCACTCGCCCGGGGTGGACTTCGCGATCTGCATCAGGAACTCGATGTTCGTGCGGGACTGCTTGAGCCGGTCCAGCAGGAGGTCGAGCGCCGCCTGCGAGTCCAGCGAGTGCAGCACCTTGCGGAGCTTGTGGACGATCGCCAGCTCCTCCGGCGCGAGCAGGACCTCCTCCTTGCGGGTACCGGAGGGGTTGATGTCGATCGCCGGGAAGACCCGCTTGTCGGCGATCTTCCGGTCCAGCTTCAGCTCGGCGTTGCCGGTGCCCTTGAACTCCTCGAAGATGACCGTGTCGGCCATCGAGCCGGTCTCCACCAGCGCCGTCGCGAGGATGGTCAGCGAGCCGCCGTTCTCGATGTTCCGCGCCGCGCCCAGGAAGCGCTTCGGCGGGTAGAGCGCGGTGGAGTCGATACCACCCGACATGATCCGGCCGCTGGCCGGCGCCGCCAGGTTGTACGACCGGCCGAGGCGGGTCACCGAGTCGAGCAGCACGACCACGTCGTGGCCCAGCTCGACCAGGCGCTTCGCCCGCTCGATCGCCAGCTCCGCGACCGTGGTGTGGTCCTGCGGCGGACGGTCGAACGTGGCCGCGATGACCTCGCCCTTCACCGACCGCTGCATGTCGGTGACCTCTTCCGGCCGCTCGTCGACCAGCACCACCATGAGGTGGCACTCCGGGTTGTTGCGGGTGATCGCGTTCGCGATCGCCTGCAGCACCATCGTCTTACCCGCCTTCGGCGGCGAGACGATCAGCGCCCGCTGGCCCTTGCCGATCGGCATCACCAGGTCGATGACCCGGGTGGTCAGCACGTTCGGCTCGGTCTCCAGCCGCAGCCGCTCCTGCGGGTACAGCGGAGTGAGCTTGTAGAACTCCGGCCGGCGCTTCGCCTCGTCCGGCTCCATCCCGTTGATGGTGTCGAGCCGGACCAGCGGGTTGTACTTGTCCCGCCGCTGCTCGCTGCCACCGTCGCGGGCGGCCCGGACCGCACCGGTGATCGCGTCACCGCGGCGCAGGCCGTACTTCTTGATCTGGGACATCGAGACGTACACGTCGTTCGGGCCGGCCAGGTAGCCGGTGGTCCGGACGAAGGCGTAGTTGTCGAGCACGTCGATGATGCCGGCCACCGGGACGAGCACGTCGTCCTCGCCGACCTGCGGCTCGCGGCCGCCACCGTCGCCGCCCTCGGCACGCTCGCCACGGCCACGCCGGCGGTCCCGGAACCGGCTGCGCCGGCCGCGCCGGCCGCCGCCCTCGCCGTCGTCGTCACCGTCGTCGTTGCGCTCGGCGCGCTGACCCCGGTCGTTGCGGTCGCCGCGGTCGTTGCGGTCACCCCGGTCGTTGCGCTCGTTGCGCTCGCCCCGGTCACCGCGCTCGGCCCGCTCGTTGCGCTCGCCGCGCTCGCCGCGGTCGGTGCGCTCGCCGCGGTCGGTGCGCTCGCCGCGCTCCGTGCGCTCGCCGCGCTCCGTGCGCTCGGCCCGCTCGCCACGGTCGGCGCGCTCGCCGCCGCGCTCGCGGCCCCGGCCCTCGGCCCGCTCGCCGCGCTCGGCCCGCTCACCGCGCTCGGCACGGTCACCGCCGCGCTCGGCCCGCTCGCCGGTCTCGGCGGGAGCCTCCTCGGCACGCGTCTCGGCCGGCCGCGCCTCGGCGGTCGTGGCGGCCGCACGGCTCCGGCGGCTGCGGGTGCGGCCCTCGGTCGCCTCGGCGGCCGGCGCCTGCCCGCGCTCGCTGTCGGCCCGCTCCTCGCGGACCTCGGCGTGCACCTCCTCACGGGCGGGAGCGGCCGCGGCCGCGACCTCGGCCCGCGGTCGAGGGGTTCCGGCGGCGGCGCCGCCCTGCCGCTCGGTGATCGCGCTGATCAGCTCGCCCTTGCGCATGCGAGCCGTACCGGAGATCCCGAGCGACGCGGCCAGGCTCTGGAGCTCAGGCAGCAGCATCGCCGACAGGCCGGTGCCGCTGCGCCGACGGCGTGTGGGGGCGGCAGTGGTGGCATCGCCAGCGACGTTGGAAACATCCGACGTCACGTCGGTGGTGTCGCTCAATGGAGTCCTTCCCTCGATAGGCCGGGGCTGCCCGGAGTCGAGAACAGGTGGCCGGGCGGCCTCGGTGCACCCGCCTCGCATGGACGCGTCGCGGGAGTCTGTGACACAGCAGCCGGTCGGTTTCCCGACTCACCAACATCGGTGAGCAGGTCTCGCCGTCTGCGGCGACCTGTGGAAACTGCGGTGCGGCGTGGGCCTTTGGCAGGGGTGACGGGCTGACCGCCGAGAGCTTCGGGGGTGCGCCGACCCGCAGGAGATCGCATGCTTCGCGGCTGTGCTAGGTGTAGAGCGTAATCAACTCTTCCGACCTGCGGCAACAGGGTCCCGCTCGGCGTGTCCAAGTCTACCCCGGGCAACCCGGGCACCGCTGACGTCTATCGGCAACTCCCACCGGCGCCAATCTGTTCCCGCCTGGAATCCCGCGGCGACCTGGGACAACGCCAGCACGGTCGGCCCCGCCCCACTGACCACAGCCGCCACACCCGCCTCACGCAGCTCGTTCACCAGGGCGGCCGTCGCCGGCATCCCCTCGGCCCGGTAGTCCTGGTGCAGCCGGTCGACGGTGGCCGGCAGCAACAGTGCCGGCTCGGCGGTCAGCGCGTGCACCAGCAGCGCGGCCCGGCCGGCGTTCAGCGCCGCGTCGCCGTGCGGCACGGTGGCCGGCAGCGCCGCCCGCGCGACGGAGGTCAGCCCACGCTCGGCCGGCACGAAGACGGTGGGCCGGACCGCGTCCGCCACGGGCAGCGTGACCGCCCGGGCGCCGGCCGGCTCCGTCCAGGCGACCGTGAAGCCGCCGAGCAGGCAGGGCGCCACGTTGTCGGGGTGCCCCTCCAGCTCCGAGGCCAGCCGGAGCGCGGCGGCGTCGTCCAGCCGCGCCGCGCCGTCGGCCACCAGCGCCCGGGCCAGCAGGACCCCGGCCACGATGGCCGCCGAGGAGGACCCGAGGCCGCGCGCCTGGGGGATCCGGTTGACGCACTCCAGCGCCAGCCCGGCCGGCTGCGCCCCGAGCACGTCGAAGGCCGCCCGCATGGCGGTCACCACGAGGTGCCGGTCGTCGTCGGGCAGCTCGCCGGCCCCCTCCCCGGTCACCGCCACCCGTACGCCGCCGGCGGTCACCTCGGCCGCCACGTCGTCGTGCAGCCCGAGGGCCAGCCCGAGCGCGTCGAAGCCCGGGCCGAGGTTCGCGCTGGTCGCGGGCACCCGGACCCGGACCGCACCGGAGGTGAAAGTCGTCGGCACGGGCTCATGCTAGGGCCCGGCACCGACGCCGCGCCGGATCGCCCGGACCGTGGGAAGGGCGGCCCGCCCGCTCACGGGGTGCGGGAGGTCTCCTGCTCCGGCACCGGGTCGGTGAGCGACAGCCGCCGGGTGGCGAGCCGCCAGCCCGCCGCGTAGACCACGGTCACCAGGCCGCAGCCGGCCAGCACGACACGCTCGTCGACCGCGTCGACGACCAGGGCCACGACCAGCTGGCTGACCGAGATGGCCAGGGTCGCCAGCATCATGTCGGTGGCGAAGACCCGGCCGCGCAACCGGTCCGGCACCTCGCCCTGGAGGGCGTAGTTGGAGAGCACCCAGTTGCTGCCGCCGCCCAGGTGGGCCAGGAAGACCAGCACCAGCACCAGCGGGAACCAGGCCACCACCGAGACGCCGACGTAGGCCAGGCCGTAGAGGGACATCGACAGCGCCAGGCCGGTGAGCAGCCAGGCACGGTTGCTGAGCACCCGGCGCATCAGGATCGGGCCGACCAGCGCGCCGGCGCCGCGGGAGGCGAAGAGCAGGCCGGTGCCGATGGCGCCGACCCCGTACAGCCCGGCGAGCAGCGGGAAGACGGTCAGCACGCCGTTGCCCAGGCCGACCGCCGACTTCACGGTGACCAGGGCGAGCACCCGCGGCCGGTGGGCGATGTAGCCCAGCGCCTCGCGGATCGCCGGCCAGGTGCGCGGGACGACCGCCGCCGGGTCGCGGGGCGCCTGCAACGGCCGGCGGATCCGCGCGGCCAGGCCCGCCGCCCCGGCCAGGCCGGCCGCCGCCACCCAGAAGCTGGCGTACGGGCCGGCCGCGGCGCTCAGCATGCCGCCGAGCGAGGCGCCGACCACGGTCATGGTGCCCCAGGCCGACCCGGCGATCGCGTTGCCGGCGGCCAGGTCGGCGGGGTCGAGCACGTTGGGCAGGGCGGCCTGGGCGGCCGGCGAGTAGAACGCCTTCGCCACCGCCACGGCGGCGATCGCCACGAGGGCCAGCCAGGCGGTGCCGGCGCTGCGCACGCCCAGCAGCAGCAGGATGCCGGCCAGCGCCGCGAGATTGGCCGCCATCATGATCCTGCGGCGGTCGAACCGGTCGGCGATGGTGCCGGTGTACGGGAGCAGCAGGGCGGTCATGCCGGTGTCCACGGCGAGCACCAGCGCACCCCACACCCCGCTGCCGGTCAACGCCGGCAGGAGCACCAGCAGCGGCACCATGACGAACCAGTCGGCGCCGAAGACCACCAGTTCGGCGAGGAAGAGATTGCGGAAGTCGCGGTTGCGGACGAGGACCGAGACGGTGGGTGACACGCCGGAACCCTATCGGGCCGCTCCCAGCGGGGCAGCGCGGCGGAGCAGGTCGGAGACGGTGACGAAGGTGTAGCCCCGGGCGCGCAGCCCGGTGATCATGTCGGGCAGGCCGCGCAGCGCGACCAGCCGCCGCTCGGGGCCGACGTCATGACCGAGCAGGATCGTGCCCGGCCGCACGTCGGCCACGATCCGCCGGGCGTGCCCGGCCGGGTCGTGCGGGTACTCCCCCTCGACCATCTGGAGCGTCCAGAGGACCAGCCGGTAGTTGAGCCGGGCGGCGGCGTGGAGCACCGCGCCGCCCAGGTGCCCCCAGGGCGGGCGGAGCAGCCGGGGCGTCACCCCCGTGGCCGCCGCGATGGCGTCGTGGCTGCGGCGCAGGTCGGCGTAGGCGGTGCGGGCGTCCATCCGGGCCAGGTCGTGGTGCGCCCAGCTGTGGTTGCCCACCTCGTGCCCGCCGAGCCGGTCGCGGACCAGCGCGGCGTGCCGCCGGGCCCGCTCCCCGACCAGGAAGAAGGTGGCGGGCACCCGGTGCTCGGCCAGGGTGTCCAGCACCATGGGGGTCCACTGTGGCTGCGGCCCGTCGTCGAAGGTGAGCGCGACCAGCGGGTCGCCCGTGCGAACCGCCCAGACCACCTCGACCCCGCCGCCGCCCACCTCCTGGAAGCGGCTGCCGAGCGTGGCGCTGGCCGGTCCTCCGGCCAGCGGGAGCCGGCGGTCGGCGATCCAGGTGGTCTGCGCGGTCGCGGCGGCCCCCAGCGCGGTGCCTCCGGCCAGCAGCGCGGTGCGGCGCAGCATTTTGCGCCCGCTCCACCGGGCCACGCCGTCCGCCATTCGCCCCGCCCCCGCTCCGGCCGGCCGGCCGGCCGGCCGGCACCGACAGTACATGTAAGCTCACTCACCGTACCGCCAGCGGCTGCCGTCCATCGCCCCCGAACAGGAGAGGTGGCCGTCCAGGGGACGGCCACCTCTTCCGGGGATCCTGCGGTTACTCGGTCGGCGGGAGTGGGGACCGGCGGCTCTTCGGCAGGCGGAGCACCTCGAACTGGTCCGTACCGTCGACCAGCGCGGCCGACGGGGCCGGGCGGGCGGGCGGCTCGGCGGCCTCGGCCTCCCCGCCCCCGACGGTCACCGGGACCGGCGCCGGGGCCGGCGGCTCGACGGGCGCGGGCGCGGCCGTGCCCCGGCGGCGGGCCCGCCGCTCGCGGACGGACTCCTTCGTGCGCTCCACCATCGTGTAGAGCGTCGGCACCAGGATCAGCGTGAGCAGCGTCGAGCTGAGCAGACCGCCGATCACCACGACGGCCAGCGGCTTGGAGATGAAGCCGCCCTCGCCGGTGAGACCGAACGCCATGGGCAGCAACGCGAACACCGTGGCGACCGCGGTCATGAGGATCGGCCGCAGCCGGCGCCGGCCGCCCTCGACCACCGCCTCGGTCACGCCCATGCCCTGACCCCGGTACTGGTTGATCAGGTCGAGCAGCACGATGGCGTTGGTCACCACGATGCCGACCAGCATGAGCACGCCGATCAGCGCCGGCACGCCCAGCGGGGTCCCGGTGAGCAGCAGCAGCCCGATGGCGCCGGTCGCCGCGAACGGCACGGAGATCAGCAGGATCAGCGCCTGGGTCAGGCTCCGGAACGTGCCCACCATGATCAGGAACACGATGGCGATCGCGGCCAGCACGGCCAGCCCCAGGTCGGCGAAGGCGTCGGCCTGGTCCGCGCTGACCCCGCCGATGACGAACGTCGCCCCCGGCACGTCCAGCGCGTCCAGCTTCTTCTGCAGCTCCTGGGTGGTGGCCCCGAGGTTCGAGCCGGTCGCCGTGCCGGTCACCGACACGCTCCGCTCGCCGTCGATCCGGGTCACCTGCTGCGGGCCCTCGACCTGGTTCACGTCGGCGATGTCGTCCAGCTTCACCGGGCCGACCGGCATCGCCCGCAGCTCGGCCACGCTCAGCGGCGGCCGGGTCCCGGTGCTCAGCACGACGTTCTGCGGGGTGCCGTCCAGCGTGACCTGGCCCAGCGGCGCCCCCCGGTACGCCTGCGCGACGACCTGCCCCACGGCCGCCTCGGTGAGCCCGGCGCGGGCCGCGGCGACCCGGTCCACGGTCACCTCCACCCGGGGCACCCGGGTGGCCAGGCCGGTGGTGACGTCCTCGACGCCCGCCGTGCCGGCCATCGCGCCCCGGACGGCCTCGGCCGCGCGGGTCAGCGTGTCCTGGTCGGCGGCCTGCACGACCACCTCGAGCTGGTTGGCGGAGGCGTTCTGCCCGCCGCCGAAGGTGAGCTCACCGGCCTCGGGGCCGAGCCGGTCGAACTCGGTGCGCAGCTGCTCCCGGACCTCGGCCGCGTCGGTGTCGTCGGTGAGCGCCAGCGACCAGGAGGCGGTGTCGTTGCCGCCGCCCGCCCACGGGTTGTCGCCGCCGCCCGCGCTGACCTGGTACGTCGCCACCCCCGGCGTACGCCGGAGGATCTCCTCCACGCGTGCGGCGGCCTGGTCGGTGCCGGTCAGCCCGGTGCCCGCCGGCAGCTCCTGCCGGATGGCCAGGGTGTCCTGGCCGGAGTCGTCCAGGAAGTTGGTCTCCAGCTTCTGGGCCAGGCCGAAGGTGCCGAACAGCACCAGCAGGCCCAGCGCCACGGTCGCCCAGCGGGTCCCCCGGGAGCGGGTGGCGAAGCCGATCACGGGCAGGTACGCCCGCTGCAACGGGCTGCGCAGCTCCTTCTCCGCGGCGGCGTGCCGGGCGGCGGCCTCGTCGGCCCCGCCGCGCGGCGGCTTGAGGAACCAGTACGCCAGGACCGGGATCACGGTCAGCGAGACCAGCAGCGAGGCGAGCAGGGCCACCGTCACGGTGATCGCGAACGGCGCGAAGAGCTGCCCGACGAAGCCGCCCACCAGCGCGATCGGCGCGAAGACGGCGACCGTGGTGAGCGTGGAGGCGGTGACCGCGCCGGCCACCTCGCGGACGGCGGCCAGGATGGCGTCCCGCTTCGGCTCGCCGTACTCCAGGTGCCGCTTGATGTTCTCCAGCACCACGATCGAGTCGTCGACCACGCGGCCCACGGCGATGGTCAGCGCGCCGAGGGTGAGCAGGTTCAGCGAGTAGTCGCCGGCCCACAGCACGATGAGCGCGACCAGCACCGACAACGGGATGGAGACCGCCGTGACGATGGTCGAGCGGACCGACAGCAGGAAGACCAGGATCACCACGACCGCCATGAGCAGGCCGAGCAGGCCCTCGGTGGTGAGGCTCTCGATGGACCGCTCGACGAACGGGGCCTGGTCGAACACCACGGTCAGGTCGGTGCCGGAGGCGGCCTCCAGCTCGTCCAGGCGGTCCCGGATGTCGTGCGAGATGGCCACCGCGTTGCCGTCGGGCGAGGCCGTGACGGCGATGCCGAGGCTGGGCTTGCCGTTGGTGCGGGTGAAGGCGGTGGCCGGGGCGAGCTGCTGCTCCACCCGGGCGACGTCGCCGAGGCGTACCGGGGCGGCGGGGGCGGTGCTGAGCACGATCCCGCGCAGGTCGTCCACGGTGCGGATCGGCGTGCCGACCTGCACCGGCAGCGAGCGGCTCCCGTCGGTCACCGCGCCGGCCGGCAGGGCCACGCCGTTGGTCTTCAGCGCCTGGGCGATCGCGGTCGGAGCGAGCCGGGCCGCGGCCAGCTTCGCCGGGTCGGGGACGATCGTCACGACCTGGTCGCGGGCGCCGGTCACGTCGACCGCGCGGACCCCGTCCAGCCCTTCCAGGTCGGGTACGACGGTGGCGCGCAACTTCTCGGCCAGGGCCTGCTCGTCGCCGCCGCCGGTCGCGGCGACCACCACGGCGGGCAGGTCGTCGGTGCTGCCGGCAATCACCTGCGGATCGACGCCCTCGGGCAGCTGGGCGTCGATCCGGCTGAGCGCGGTCTGCATCTTGTTGACCACGTCGTCCAGGTCGGTGCCGAACTCGTACTGCACCTGGACGGTCGCGGACCCCTCGCGCGAGGTGGAGGTGACCTTCTCCAGCCCCGGGATGCCCTGGAGGCTGTTCTCGATCGGCTCGGCCACCTGGGACTCGACGATCTCCGGCGCGGCGCCCGGGAAGGGCGCCACGATGAAGGCGGCGGGGAACTCCAGCGAGGGCAGCAGCTGCTGCTTCAGCGACGGCACGGCGAACGCCCCGAACGCCGCGGTCACCAGTGCGATGAGGGCGATCAGGCCCCGGTTGGCGAGACTGAATCTGGCGAGCAGCGACATGGGCGTTACGCACTCCTGCAGAAGGGGTGTACGGGGTCCCTGGAGTCTGCCGCACCCGATCACGCTCCCACGCACGGACCCGGGCGGGCGTGACGGAGCGCGCTCCGGCCCCGCGCGGGCGCGTCAGATCAGGTCGAGCGAGCGGGCCGCGGCGAGGGCGTCGTTGGCGATGGTCAGCGGGGCGGGGGCCGTGGAGATGGCCCACTCCGGGTCCTTGAGGCCGTGGCCGGTCACCGTGCACACCACGGTGGCGCCCGCCGGCACCCGGCCGGCGGCGGCCTGCTGGAGCAGCCCGGCGACGCTGGCCGCGCTGCCCAGCTCGACGAAGACCCCGACCTCGCGGGCCAGCAACCGGTACGCCGAGAGGATCTCCCGGTCGGTGACCGCCGAGATCGACCCGCCGGAGGCGTCGCGGGCGTCGATCGCCTTGGTCCAGCTCGCCGGGTTGCCGATGCGGATGGCGGTGGCGATGGTGGACGGCTCCGGGACCACCTGACCGGTGACGATCGGCGCCGCACCGGCCGCCTGGAAGCCGTACATCTTCGGGGCCTTCGTGGCGTTGCCGTCGCGCAGGTCCTCGCCGTAGCCCATCCAGTAGGCGGAGATGTTGCCGGCGTTGCCCACCGGCAGGCAGTGGATGTCGGGCGCGTCGCCGAGTGCCTCGACGATCTCGAACGCGGCGGTCTTCTGCCCGTGCAGCCGGTCGATGTTGACGGAGTTGACCAGCGCGACCGGGTAGTCCTGGGCGAGCTTGCCGGCCAGCGACAGGCAGTCGTCGAAGTTGCCCTGCACCTGGAGCAGCTTGGCGCCGTGCACCAGCGCCTGGGCGAGCTTGCCCAGCGCGATCTTGCCCTGCGGCACGAGGACCGCGCAGGTGATCCCGGCCCGGGCCGCGTACGCGGCGGCGGACGCGCTCGTGTTGCCCGTGGAGGCGCAGATGATCGCCTTGTCACCGGCCTCGACGGCCTTGGAGACGGCGAGCGTCATGCCGCGGTCCTTGAACGAGCCGGTCGGGTTCGCCCCCTCGACCTTGAGCCACACGTCGGCGCCGACCCGGGTGGAGAGCACCGGCGCCGGCAGCAGCGGCGTGTTCCCCTCGTGCAGGGTGACGACGGGAGTGGCGTCGGTGACGGGCAGCCGGTCCCGGTACGCCTCGATCAGACCCCGCCACATGTCGCGCTCCTCGCCTCTGCCGCCCCGGTCGCCGCGGGGCCTCTACCAGCGTGGACCAGCCTTCCCGACGGGTCACCGGCACACCTCCGGATAACCATCAGGCGGGACGGCCGGCTACGCCCCGCCCTCGACCCGCAGCACGCTCGTCACCGAGCGGACGATGTCGAGCCCCCGCAGTTCGCGGACGGTGGCCGCGAGCGCGGCGTCCGGCGCCACGTGGGTCACGATGACCAGCTCGGCGTCGGAGCCGCCGCCGCCCGGGCCCTGCCGCACCGTCGCGATGGAGACCTCGTGCCGGGCGAAGACCCCGGCCACCGCCTCCAGCACACCCGGCCGGTCGGCCACGTCGAGGCTGACGTGGTAGCGGGTGAGCGCCTCGCCCATCGGCCGCACCGGCAGGTCCGCGTACGCCGACTCGCTGGCCGCGTGCACCCCGGCGAGGCGGTTGCGGGCCACCGCGACCACGTCGCCGAGGACCGCGCTGGCGGTCGGCGCGCCGCCCGCGCCCCGCCCGTAGAACATGAGCTGCCCGGCCGCCTCGGCCTCGACGAAGACCGCGTTGAACGCGTCGCCGACGCCCGCGAGGGGGTGGGTCAGCGGGATCATGGCCGGGTGCACCCGGACGCTGACCGTCTCGCGCCCGGCCGCGTCGGCGCCCCGCGCCGCGATGCAGAGCAGCTTGATGGTGCAGCCCATGGCCTTGGCGCTGGCCACGTCGGCGGCGGTCACCTCGGTGATGCCCTCGCGGTGCACGTCGGCGGCGGTGACCCGGGTGTGGAACGCCAGCGAGGCGAGGATGGCGGCCTTCGCGGCGGCGTCGAAGCCCTCCACGTCGGCCGTCGGGTCGGCCTCGGCGTACCCGAGTTCGGTGGCCTCCTCCAGGGCCTCGGCGAAGCCCGCGCCGGTGGCGTCCATGGCGGAGAGGATGAAGTTGGTGGTGCCGTTGACGATGCCGGTGACCCGGTTGATCCGGTCCCCGTGCAGCGACTCGCGCAGCGGGCGCAGCAGCGGGATGGCACCGGCGACGCTGGCCTCGTAGTAGAGGTCCGCGCCGCCCTCGGCGGCCGCGTCGTGCAGCGTGGCGCCGTCCTCGGCGAGCAGCGCCTTGTTGGCGGTGACCACGCTCTTGCCGGCGCGCAGCGCCTCGACCAGCCAGGTGCGGGCCGGCTCGATCCCGCCCACCACCTCGACCACGACGTCCACGTCGTCCCGCTTGACCAGGCCGAGCGGGTCGGTGGTGAACAGGGCGGGGTCGACCGGCAGGTCGCCGCGGTCGCGGCCGAGCCGGCGCACGGCGATGCCGGCGATCTCCAGCGGGGCGCCGATCCGGGCGGCGAGGTCGGCCGACTGCTCGTGCAGCAGCCGCACCACGTCGCTGCCGACCGTGCCGCAGCCGAGCAGCGCCAAGCGAACGGGTGAGGTCATCCGACATCCAATGCGAGCAGGTCGTCTTCGGTCTCCCGGCGGACGATCAGCCGCGCCCGACCGTCGCGGACGGCGACGACCGGGGGCCGCGGGACATGGTTGTAGTTGCTGGCCATGCTCCGGCAGTAGGCCCCGGTGCCGGGCACCGCGACAAGATCTCCGGGCTGCACGTCGGCGGGCAGGAATTCATCCTTCACCACGATGTCCCCGGACTCACAGTGCTTTCCCACCACGCGGGCGAGCATCGGCTCCGCGGCCGAGGTCCGGTTGGCCACGGTCGCCGAGTAGGACGCGTCGTAGAGCGCCGTGCGGATGTTGTCGCTCATCCCCCCGTCGACGCTCACGTAGGTGCGGATGCCGTCGACGTCCTTGACCGTGCCCACCTCGTAGAGGGTGAACACGGCGGGACCGACGATGGCCCGGCCGGGCTCGATGGACAGGTGCGGCACGGCCAGGTTCTCCGCCGCGCACTCCCCGTCGACGATCTTGCGCAGCCGCTTGGCCAGCTCGTGCGGCGCGGCCGGGTCGTCCTGCGTGGTGTACGCGATGCCGAAGCCACCGCCCAGGTCCAGCTCGGGTAGCTCCACCCCACGCGCGTCACGGATCTGCGCCTGGAGGGCGAGCACCCGGCGGGCGGAGACCTCGAAGCCGCTCGCGTCGAAGATCTGCGAGCCGATGTGCGAGTGCAGCCCGCGCAGCTCCAGCACGTCCTCGTCGAGGATCTTGAAGGCGGCCGCCGCGGCCGCGCCGCCCGCCAGGGAGAAGCCGAACTTCTGGTCCTCGTGCGCGGTGGCGATGAACTCGTGGGTGTGCGCCTCGACGCCGACGGTCACCCGGACCAGCACCTTCGGGCGCACGCCGCGCTCGCGGGCCAGCGCCGTGAGCCGGTCGATCTCGGCGAACGAGTCGACGATGATCCGGCCCACCCCGGCGTCCACGGCCCGGGTCAGCTCGGCCACCGACTTGTTGTTGCCGTGGAAGCCGATCCGCGCGGGCTCCATGCCGGCCGACAGCGCCGTGGCCAGCTCACCGCCGCTGCAGACGTCGAGGAACAGGCCCTCCTCGGCGATCATCCGGACCACCGCCCGGCAGAGGAACGCCTTGCCCGCGTAGTAGACGTCGGCGTCCGGGAAGGCGTCGCGGAACTCGCGGGCGCGGGTGCGCAGGTCGTCCTCGTCGAGCACGTACACCGGGGTGCCGAACTCGGCGGCCAGGTCGCGGACGTCCAGGCCCGCGACCCGCAGCGCGCCGCCCGTGCCGCGCGCCACGTTGCGCGGCCACAGCTGGGGGACCAGGTCGTTGACGTCGACCGGGGTACGCAGCCAGGCCGGCCCCCGGTTGCCGATGTCGCCGTGCAGGGCACCGGCCTCGTGCGCCCGCATTACATCCGCTCCGGAGCCGAGACGCCCAGCAGGCGCAGGCCGTTGGCGATGACCACCCGGGTGGCGTCGTTGAGCCAGAGCCGGGCCCGGTGCAGGTCGGTGACCTCCTCGTCGCCGCGCGGCAGGATCCGGCAGTTGTCGTAGAACCGGTGGTAGGCGCCGGCCAGCCGCTCCAGGTAGCGGGCGACCAGGTGGGGGCCGCGCAGCTCGGCCGCCGAGGAGACCACGGCGGGGAACTCGGCGAGGGCCTTGAGCAGCTCGTTCTCCTTCTCGTGGGAGAGCAGCTCGGCGTGGAAGCCGGCGGCCTCACCCCGGGTCAGCCCGACCTCGGCGGCGTTGCGGCCGACGCTGGCGGTGCGGGCGGCCACGTACTGCACGTAGTAGACCGGGTTGTCGCGGGTAGCCCGGGTCCACAGCTCCACGTCGATGTCGATCGGCGAGTCGCTGGAGTAGCGGGCCAGCGCGTAGCGGGAGGCGTCCACACCGATCGCGTCCACCAGGTCCTCCAGGGTGACCACGGTGCCAGCCCGCTTGCTCATCCGCACCGGAGCGCCGTCGCGGAGCAGGTTGACCAGCTGGCCGATGAGGATCTCCAGGTTGCGGTCCGGGTCGTCGCCGAAGCACGCGGCCATGGCCTTCATCCGGCCGATGTAGCCGTGGTGGTCGGCGCCCAGCATGATCACCACGCGCTCGAAGCCGCGCTCGCGCTTGTCCAGGTAGTAGGCGCAGTCGGCGGCGAAGTAGGTCCACTCGCCGTTGGACTTGCGCAGCACCCGGTCCTTGTCGTCGCCGAAGTCGGTGGTGCGCAGCCAGGTGGCGCCCTCGGACTCGTAGAGGTGGCCCTGCTCGCGCAGCCGGTCGAGCGCCTGGTCCAGCTCGCCCCGGTCGTGCAGGTCCTTCTCGTTGAAGTAGGTGTCGAACTCCACGCCGAAGTCGCGCAGCGACGACTTGATCTCGGCGAACATCAGCTGGACGCCCTCGACCCGGAAGACCTCCTGGGCCGCGGCCTCGTCGAGGTCGAGCACCTCGGGCCGGCGCTTGACCACCTCGGCCGCGATCTCCGCGATGTACGCGCCGCCGTAGCCGTCCTCCGGGGCCGGCTGGCCCTGGGCGGCGGCGAGCAGCGAGCGGGCGAACCGGTCGATCTGGGAGCCGGCGTCGTTGAAGTAGTACTCGGTGCCCACGTCGGCGCCGGTGGCGCGGAGCAGCCGGCTGAGCGCGTCGCCGACGGCCGCCCAGCGGACGCCGCCGATGTGCACGGGGCCGGTCGGGTTCGCCGAGACGAACTCCAGGTTGATCCGCTGGCCGGCGAGGGTGTCGCTGCGCCCGTACGCCGGGCCGGCCTCGACGATGACCTTGGCGAGCTGGCCGGCGGCGGCCGCGTCGAGCCGGATGTTGAGGAAGCCCGGGCCGGCGATTTCCACCGATTTCACCCCGGATGCCTTGCCGAGCTGGTCGGCCAGGGCGGCGGCCAGCTCCCGCGGGGGCACGCCGACCTTCTTGCTGAGCTGCAGCGCCAGCGTCGAGGCGTAGTCGCCGTGCTCGGGGTTGCGGGGTCGCTCGAGGGTGGTCTGCGCGGGCAGCGCGGAGCGATCCAGGCCCCGGTCTTCGAAGACGGCGTGGGCTGCGGAGAGGACGACCTCGGCGAGTTCTGCGGGAGTCACCGAACCATGTTATCGGGGGTAGACTCGGTCCCCGCGGCGGCGACCCAGCATGTGAACCGGCCCCGCGGCTCCCCTGACCGACCGACCTGACGAGGCACGATGAGCATCAGCACCCCGGGCGGCCCGGAGCGCCGTCCGACCGTGGTCAGCACCGGCAAGAAGCCGGCCGCCGGCCGGCCCGCGGCTGCCGACAAGCCGGCCGGTGGCAAGGCCGGGGCCGGCAAGGGCACCCCGCCGCGGACCGGCGGCAAGGGCCGCAAGCCGGTCACCCCGGTGAAGGTGAGCCAGGGTCGCGCGTGGGGTCCGATCGCCCTGTTCGTCGCGGTCGGCGTGCTGGCCGTCGGCATCATCGGTGTGGGCGCGTGGGCGGTCTACCAGGGCTCGCAGCCGTGGCAGAAGCGGGCCGACGCGATCAACGGCATCGTCGACTTCCGCAAGAAGGACAAGGACCTGGTCAAGGGCGGCCAGCACCAGCCGGGCTCGATCAAGTACGACATCCTCCCGCCGGTGGGCGGCCCGCACAACCAGGCCTGGCAGAACTGCATGGGCGACGTCTACGACGCCCCGATCGCCAACGAGCACGCGGTGCACAGCCTGGAGCACGGCACGGTGTGGATCACGTACCGCCCCGACCTGCCCGCCGACCAGGTGGCCAAGCTCAAGGCCAAGGTCCAGGGCAAGGAGAAGCTGATGCTCAGCCCGTTCGAGGGGCTGGACAAGCCGATCTCGCTCCAGGCCTGGGGCTTCCAGCTCAAGGTCGACAACGCCGACGACGGCCGGATCGACGAGTTCATCAAGACGCTGCGCGTGAACGCCTCGGTCGAGGGCCCGACGGCGCTGTGCGACCAGGGCGTCACCGCCACCGGCACCACGCCGCGAGACAACATCGGCAACAACATGCCCGAGCAGCCGACCCAGTGAGGACGCCGCGATGACCGCCGCGACCACGGACACCGACCTCGACGGGGCCCCGGTCACCGACGCCGGTGACCGGGGATCCGCGCGGCGCTTCGGCGTCCTGGCGCTGGCCGTCGCCGTCGTGGTCGGCCTCCTCCTCGGGTACGCGGGCGGCCTGCTCACCCCGACGCTCACCCGTCCGGGTGACAACTCGCCCGAGGCGGGCTTCGCCCGGGACATGACCAGCCACCACTCCCAGGCCGTGGCCATGGGGCTCCTGGCGTTCCGGCAGGGCCAGGACCCGGAGGTACGCCAGATCGGCAGTGACATCGCCACCGGGCAGCAGGGCGAGATCGGCACCATGCAGACCTGGCTGCGCTCCTGGAAGCTGGACCCGACCGGCGACCAGCCGCCGATGGCCTGGATGTCGGACGGCGCGGCGGTGAAGAACGGGCTGATGCCGGGCATGGCCACGCCGGAGGAGATGGCGAAGCTGCGCGCCGCGAGCGGGCGCGAGTTCGACGTGCTCTTCCTGCAGATGATGATCCGCCACCACGTCGGCGGGGTGCACATGATCGACGGGATCCTCGACGAGGGGCACGACGACGACGTGCTGGCGGTCGCCCAGGTCATGAAGAACACCCAGCAGAAGGACCTGGCCAACCTCACGGCGGCGCTCAAGCGCCTGGGCGGCACGGTCTAGCAACCGCTCGTCGGAGGGCCCGCGTCGTGCGCGACGCGGGCCCTTCGCGTACCCGGGCCGATCACGCCCGTTATGCCGCTTTATAACGTTTTGGGTTGAACAACCCATTGCACTGCTTGGAGACTTTTCTCCACACATATCGTGACCAGTTGCGATTCGGGCTCGTTGCGCAGGACGTGGGGGTTGCACTCAGAGACGCAGGGCGGTCGGTGACCAGCTGGTGCCGACGACACACCATCGGCGGTGACGGGGCGGTGGCAGCCGTCCGTCGCGGACTGCGGCAGGGCGAGCCGGGAACGCTCAGCCGCGAACAGGAACTCGAACTGATCGACGTGCTGCGGGGCGTCCACCCCGGCGAGTTCGGCCTGGACGAGGAGCTCTGGACGCGACAGAGCCTCACCACCCTCATCGAGCGCCAGTTCGAGCTGACCATGGACGCCGGCACGGTCGGGGCGTACCTGCGGGCCTGGGGGTTGGGTCCGCGCGAGCCTCGCGAGCGGGCCTGCGGGCTCTGCGTGGGCGCGGTCGAGCGCTGGGTACGCAGCGAGTACCCGGCGATCACCCGGTCCGCCCAGGAGCACGCCGCCGAGGTCTACTGGATCGGCCGCGTACGCCTGCGCGGCACCATGCCGGCGGCCGACGTGATCTCCGCGGTCTCGTCGCGCGGCCGGGTGCGTTTCATGATCACGACGCCCACGGTCGACCCGCCGCTCCCCCGCGATTTCGTGCTGCGGCTCAGCGGCGCCGAGGAGCGCACGGTGCACCTGATCGTCGACGGTTCCTGGCCGCGCAACGAGTGGCCACGCCGCCTCCCCCGGCGCATCATCCTCCACCCGCTGCCGAGCTGCGGCCGCCCCGTCGCCGCCGCCTGATCGGCGGCACCCGGCGCGCCGGATACCGATTCGGTGATCCGGGAGGGGGTTTGCTACTCTTCTCGGGTCGCTGAGCCCCCGTAGCTCAGGGGATAGAGCACCGCCCTCCGGAGGCGGGGGCGCAGGTTCGAATCCTGCCGGGGGCACAGACCTGAGGAAGCCCGGGCCGCTGGCCCGGGCTTTTTCGCTGCTCAGCCGGCCTCGCGGCGGGCCTTCGCGCGGCGCTTGCCCTCGTGCATGGCCTGCACCCGGGCCACCGGGATGGTGCGCCCCTCGGCCACCAGCTCCTCGGGCAGCCGCTGCGGCGCGGGCAGCGCCTCGGCCCACGGGTCCCGGTCGCCGAGCAGCCCCGGCACCGTCTTCACGGTGAAGTCGGCCGGGGTGGCCGACTCGACGTCGGCCCAGCCGACCGGGTACGACACCGGCGTGCCCGGCCGGATCCGGGGGCTGTACGCGGCCACCACGGTCGCCCCGTACGACCGGGTGGAGTCCACGAAGACCCGGCCGCCCCGGTCCTCGACGATGAAGGCCGTGGTCGCCAGCGCCGGGTCGAGCCGCTCGGCGCGGGCCGCGAGGGCCCGGGTCGCCGCGGCGGCCTCCTCGGCGGTGGTGGCCGGGTCCACCGGCACGATCACGTGCAGCCCCTTCGCCCCACTGGTCTTCACCGCCCCGGCCAGCCCGGCGTCGGTGAGCGCCTGCCGGACCAGCAGCGCGGTGCGGACCGCCATGGTGAACGAGTCGCCCGGCGGCGGGTCCAGGTCGAGCACCAGGTGGGTGGGGTGTTCCGGGTGGCCGGCGTGGCCCAGCGTCGGGTGGTACTCGACGGCCCGCTGGTTGGCGAACCAGAGCAGGGTGCGCCGGTCGTCGCAGAGCGCGTAGAAGATGCTGCGGTGCGAGGCCTCCGCCCAGACCGAGGTGCGGCGCACCCAGTCCGGCGTGTACTTCGGCAGGTTCTTCTGCATGAACGGGTCCTGGCCGGGCCGCACCCGGACCACCGACAGCGGCCGGTCCCGGAGCCCGGGCAGGATCCGCTCGTGCACCGCGTCCAGGTAGTCGACCAGGTCACGCTTCGTGGCCCCGGCCCCGTCGAACAGCGGCTGGTCCAGATTGGTCAGCGACACCCCGGCCCGGGTCTCGTCAGCGGCGCCCATCCGCCCACCTTCCCGGGCCGGGCGCCGGTCGGCAACCCCGGTACGCGATCAGACCCAGAACGTGTCGTGCCGCAGGAAGAACTCCGCCCGCTCCTCCTCGCTCCGGTCGGCCAGGTCCAGCAGGCCCTCGAAGTAGCCCTCCCGCGGCGCGCCCGGGGCGAAGTGCAGCAACATCGAGGCCGGCTCGCCGGACTCGTTGCGGAACGCGTGGACACCGCCCTCCGGGACGTGCACGAAGTCCCCCGGCGCGGTGTCGATCCAGCGCCGGCCGTCGTAGACGCGTACCGATCCGGACAGGATGAAGAAGGACTCCGAGATGGACCGGTGGAAGTGCGGCGCCGGGCCGCTCGGCTGTGGCCCCATCTCCCAGCGGTAGAGACCGAACTGCCCGTTGGTCGACGCGCCGGTGGCCAGGTAGTGCGCCGTACCGCCGGAGGGGTAGGCCAGCTCGGCGGGATGATCCGCCGGGCGGTAGGTGGCCGACTGCTCGCCCCGGTCCCCGGAGTAGCGCGGCGGTGGGTAGGTCACGGGGCCTCCGCTCGGCTGGGGAACGCGTCGTCGCCCGCCCGGATCGTGGCGAGCATCCCGACCATACGGGCGCGCGCGGCCGCGTACAGGCCCGAGCCGTAGCTGATCCGGGCCACGCCGAGGGCGGCCAGCTCGGCCGGGCTCGGGGCCCCGGGCCGGGCCAGGACGTTGACCGGGGCGTTCACCTCGGCCACGAGATCGCGGATCTGCTCCGGGTCGGCCAGCAGGATCGGGTAGACGCTGTCCGCTCCGGCGACCTGGTAGCGGCGGCTCCGGCGGACCGCCTCGGCGAGCCGCCCCTCGGCCGGGCCGTACGCCCGCAGGTGGACGTCGACCCGGGCGTTGAGCACCAGGTCCACGCCGGCCGCCGCGGCGGCAGCGCGGATCCCGGCCAGCAGGTCGGCCTGTTCCTCCACGTCGTACACCTCGCGGGTACGCGGGTCGGAGTCCTCGATGTTGCAGCCCACCGCGCCGGCGGCCAGCAGCCGCTCGACCAGCTCGGCCGGGCGCAGCCCGTACCCCCGTTCGAGGTCGGCGGTGACCGGGACCGGCACCGCGGCGGCGATCCGGGCGAGCGCGGCGAACAGGTCGTCCACCGGGGTGGCCTCGCCGTCGGTGTGGCCGAGCGCCTCGGCGACCGCGGCGCTGCTGGTCGCGACGGCCGGGAAACCGGCCGCGACCACGGCCCGGGCGGACCCCGGGTCCCAGGCGTTCGGCAGGATCAGCGGGTTCCCGGGGCGGTGCAGCGCGCGCAGTGCGGCGGCCCGCCGGCTCGGCTCGGTCATGCGGTCAGTCTCGCCCGGCCGGCGGCCCGCCCGTAAGCTCCAATTCCGTGCCGACGGACTGGGCCGATCTCGGCGTCGACCTGCATCTGGAGCTGGACACCGCCGGTGGCCGGCGGGCCGGGCTGGAGCGGGCGCTGCGGGACGCCATCCGCGACGGCCGGCTCCCGCCCGCCACCCGGCTGCCGGCCACCCGCACCCTCGCCGCCGAGCTGGGCCTGTCCCGGGGCACCGTGAGCGCCGCCTACGACCAGCTGGTGGCCGAGGGCTGGCTGGTCGCCCGGATCGGCGCGGGCACCCAGGTCAGCGCGCTGCGGCGGGCCGTCCCGCCGCCGGCCGCGCCGCCGCCCGGGTCCCCGACCTTCCGGTACGACCTCCGCCCCGGCAGCCCCGACGTCGGGCTCTTCCCGGTGACCGCCTGGCTGCGGGCCACCCGCCGGGCGCTGGCCGTGGCCCCCGCCGAGGCGTACGGCTACGGCGACCCGCGGGGGCGGCCGGAGCTGCGCCGTGCGCTCGCCGGCTACCTGGGACGGGCCCGGGGCGTGCTGGCCGACCCGGAGCGGATCGTGATCACGACCGGCTACGTCCAGGCCCTGGTGCTGCTCACCGGCGTGCTCCGGGACGCCGGCACCCCGGCGCTGGCCATGGAGGACCCCGGGCTGCCCTTCCACCGGGAGGTGGTCCGCCGGCACGGCGGCACCGTGCTGCCGCTGCCGGTGGACGGGCTCGGCGCGCGTACCGACCTGCTCGGCACCGGCCCGCTGGCCCGGGTGGGCGCCGCCGTGGTGACCCCGGCACACCAGTTCCCCACCGGGGTGACCCTCCACCCGGCGCGCCGCCACGCGCTCGCGGAGTGGGCCCGGTCCACCGGCGGCCTGGTGATCGAGGACGACTACGACGGCGAGTTCCGCTACGACCGGCAGCCCGTCGGCGCGGTCCAGGGCACCGCACCCGAGCAGGTCGCCTACGTGGGCACGGCGGCGAAGACGCTCGGGCCGGCGCTGCGCCTGGCCTGGCTGGTGCTGCCGGCGCGGCTCGTGGACCCGGTGGTGGAGGCCAAGCGCCATCTCGACCTCCAGAGCGAGACGATCGGCCAGCTCGCCCTCGCCGAGCTCATCGACGACCACGGCTACGACCGGCAGGTCCGCACCGTCCGGCGCCGCTACCGCCAGCGGCGGGACCTCCTCCTGGAGCGGCTGGGCCGCCGGTCGGCGCTGGACGGCGTGGCGGCCGGCCTGCACGCCACCGTCCACCTGCGACCGGACGGTCCCGGCGAGGCGGCGGTGCTGGCCGCGGCCGCCGCGCGCGGGCTCGCCGTCGGCGGGCTGGCTGTGCACCGGCACCACCCGCGGAGCGGCCCGCCCGGCCTGGTGGTCGGCTACGCCGGCCCGCCCGCGCACGCGTACCCGGCGGCCGTGGACCTCCTGGCCGGGGTGCTGCACGACCTGGGCGCCTGACCGGCCGCCACCGCCGTGTCTCCACAGATCCTGGCGAGTTTCCGTCGGCTCGGAACGGAAACTCGCCAAGATCGCATCACGTGCCGCCGTGACGGGTCAGCGGGCGGGGCACGTCTCCGGGGCCGCGGCAGTCGGGACCGCGGCGCGACGGCGGGCGGGGCGGGCGGTGCCGAGGGCGACCAGCAGGGCGGCGGTCACCAGGCCCGCGGCGACCGCGAAGGCGTGCCGGTAGCCGAGGCCGAGGGCGGCGACGGGGTCGGTGCCGGCGGCGCGCAGGGTGTCGGTGCGGCTCGCGGCCAGGGTGGCCAGCACGGCCAGCCCGAGCGCCCCGCCGACCTGCTGCGTCGTGTTGGCCAGCCCGGAGGCGAGACCGGCGTCGGCGGGCTCCGCACCGGCCATGGCCAGCGTCGTGACGGCCGGCAGGGTGAGCCCGCCCGCGACACCGAAGACCAGCAGCGCCGGCAGCACGTCGGCGGCGTAGCGGGCGTCCACCGGGAGGCGGGCCAGCAGCAGGAACCCGGCGACGGCGAGGGCCAGGCCGCCGACCAGGACGGTCCGGGCGCCGAACCGGGCCATCAGCCGCCCGGCCAGGCCCAGCGACACGGCCGCGATCGCCAGCGGGGTGGGCAGGAAGGCGAAGCCGGTGGTGGCCGGGTCGAGCCCGAGGACGAGTTGCAGGTGCAGGGCGAGCAGGAACTGGAAGCCGAAGTAGGCGGCCACCATGAGGAACTGGGTGGCGTTCGCGGCGACCAGGCCGGGCGCGCGCAGCACCCGTGCCGGCAGCAGCGGGGTGGCGGCGCGCCGCTGGCGGGCGGCGAAGCCGGCGAGCAGCGCCGCCGCGAGCGCGCCCGCGCCGAGGGTGCGCGGCGCGGCCCAGCCGTGCTCGCCGGCGCCCACGATGGCCAGCACGGCGGCCATCAGGCCGGCCGTGGCCAGCACCGCGCCGAGCAGGTCCAGGCCGGTCCGGAGCCCGGCGCCCCGGTCCGGGGCGATCAGGCGTACGGCGCCGGCCAGGATCGCCACGCCGATGGGCAGGTTGATCAGGAAGATCGACCGCCAGCCGGCCTGGTCGGTGAGGACTCCACCGACCAGCAGGCCCAGCGAGGCGCCGGCCGCGCCGGTGAAGCTGAACACGGCGATGGCGCGGGCCCGCTCGGCCGGCTCGGGGAAGATCCGGACGATCATGCCGAGGCTGACCGCGGTGGTGAGCGCGCCCCCGACGCCCTGCGCGAACCGGGCGGCGACCAGGGTGCCCGGCCCGGCGGCGACCGCGCAGAGCAGCGAGGCGAGGGTGAACAGGGCGACCCCGACCAGGAAGACCTGGCGCCGGCCGAGCAGGTCGCCGAGCCGCCCGGCCAGGAGCAGCAGCCCGCCGAAGGCCACCAGGTACGCGTTCACCACCCAGGCCAGTCCGGCGGCCGGGAAGCCGAGGTCGGCCTGGACGGCCGGCAGGGCCACGGCGACGATGCTGCCGTCCAGGATGATCATCAGGCTGCCGGCGCAGAGCACGAGCAGCGCGGGCCAGCGGTTGGTCCCCGTCATGTGGAACGCCTCCTTGGTGCACGGTTTGTTACTGAGGCCATCGTCTGTGACCATGAGGCGGAGCGGAAGGAGGCACTTTCATGTCCCAGGGGAACAGGTGTGTGTCCATCCAGGCCGAGCAGGCGCGGGCCTGCACCGTGCGGGAGGCGCTGGACCGGGTCGGCGGCAAGTGGAGCATCGGCATCCTCATCGCCGCCTCCCAGGGCCCGATCCGCTTCACCGAGCTGGAGCGCCAGGTCGAGGGGATCAGCCGCCGGATGCTCACGCTGACCCTGCGCAACCTGGAGCGGGACGGCCTGCTGCACCGGCACGTCCACCCGACCGTGCCGCCCCGGGTCGAGTACACGGCCACCCCGATGGCCCGGGAGCTCTACGAGTCGCTGGTGGCGCTCACCCGCTGGGCGGAACGGCACCGTGCGGGGATCAGCGCGGCGCGGGCGGCGTACGACCGGGAGCACGGGGCGCCGGTCGGCTGAGCGCCGCTGTGGCGAAGGCCACCCAATCCGTCTGACCGATCGGTCAGGCCCTGACCGATCGGTCAGGCATGCTGGAGGGCATGGCACGAGCGGTACCGGAGACCCACGGCGACATCCTCGCGGCGGCGGCGCGGCGCTTCGCCGTCACCGGCTACAAGGGCACCTCGCTCCAGGACATCGCCCGTGCGGTGGGCTGCTCGAAGGCGACCGTGCTCTACCACTTCGCCAACAAGGAAGCCCTGCTCAGTGAGCTGATGGCACCCGCCATCGCGGTGCTGGAGGCGCTCGACGCGCGCCTCGCCGGCACGACCGGCGCGGCCGCCCAGGAGATCGCCGGCGAGGGCTTCGTCGACCTGGCGGTGCGTTTCCGCCGGGAGATCGCGCTGCTCCGGGGCGAGTTCCCCGACCTGCTCCAGCAGCCCGCGTTCGCGCACATCCAGGAGATCTCCGAACGGCTCATCGCGGCGTTCGCCGGCCATTCCGACCGGCCCTCCGCGCGGATCGCCGCGCTCGTGGTGCTCGCCGGCATCGCCGAGACGTGCGGCGAGTTCATCGACATCCCCGACGACGAACTGCGGCCCGCCCTGCTGGCCGTGGTCCGGCGGGCCCTCGAACCCGTCACCTGATCCCCGTTCCGACCCCGAGGACAAGGAATCCCATGGCGACCCTGCTGTACCGGCTCGGCCGGGCATCGTTGCGCCGGCGGCGGCTCGTGGCCGTCGTGTGGCTCGTCGTACTCGTCGGCCTCGGCCTCGCCGCGGCCACCCTGAAGGGCCCGACGGCGAGCAACTTCACGATGCCGGGCACCGAGTCCCAGAAGGCCATCGACCTGCTCGCCGACCGGTTCCCGGCGGCGAGCGGCGCGACCGGCACCATCGCGGTCAAGGCGCCCCGGGCCGGCCAGCTCACCACGCCGGAGGGGCAAGCGATCGTCAAGCAGGTCACGCAGGAGGCGGCCACGCTGCCCGGGGTGGTCGGCGCGGTCGACCCGTACCAGGCGCAGGCGCTCACCCCGGACGGCCGCTACGCGCTGATCCAGGTGCAGTTCCAGGGCCGGGCCGACGACGTGACCGACGCCCAGCGCGACGCGTACGAGAAGGTCGGCGCGCGGGCCGAGGCCCAGGGCTGGCAGATCGCCCCCGGCGGTGAGGTGCTGAACGCCGAGCCGGAGGTCGGCTCCACCGAGGCGCTCGGCGTGCTGGTCGCGGCGATCGTCCTGATCGTCACCTTCGGCTCGCTGGTCGCGGCCGGCATGACCATGCTGAACGCGCTGATCGGCGTGGGCGTCGGCATGGCCGGCCTGTACGCGCTCAGCGGCGCGGTCGAGCTGACCAGCACGGCGCCGATCCTGGCCCTGATGCTCGGCCTCGCGGTCGGCATCGACTACTCGCTGTTCATCACCTCCCGGCACCGGCAGAACCTGCTCGACGGCCTCTCGCCCGAGGAGGCGGTCGGCCGCGCGGTCGGGACGGCCGGCTCCGCCGTGGTCTTCGCCGGCGCCACCGTGGTGGTCGCGCTCGCCGGCCTGGCCGTCGTGGGCATCCCGTTCCTCACCGTGATGGGCCTGGCCGCGGCCGGCACCGTCACGGTGGCCGTGCTGGTGGCCATCACGCTGGCCCCGGCCCTGCTCGGCTTCGCCGGGCGCAAGGTGCTCCCCCGCAAGCTGCGCGGACGGGACGCGGTGGCCTCCCCGGCCACCGGCTCCGAGGACCGGTCGGGCTTCGGGTTCCGGTGGGCGCACTGGGTGACCCGGCTGCGCATCCCGGTCATCCTGGTCGGCCTGCTCGGCCTCGGCCTGCTCGCCATCCCGGCGCAGGACATGCGGCTGGCCCTGCCGGACGCCGCCACCGCCGCCGAGGGCAGTCCGGCGCGGGTCAACAACGACCTGGTCCGGGAGGGCTTCGGTGAGGGCTTCACGGGTCGCCTCGCGGTCGTCGTCACCGCCGACTCGCCGCAGGCCACCCAGGCGGCGCTGCCGCAGGTCACCGCGCTCATCCAGAAGACCGACGGCGTGCTGGCGGTGGCCCCGCCGCAGGTCGACCAGACCGGCCGCACGGCGCTGCTCGGGGTGATCCCGAAGACCGGGCCGACCGACGCGGCCACCGAGACGCTGGTGCACGACATCCGCGCGCAGGTCGGCGGCATCCAGAACGCCGACGTGCTGCTGACCGGCGTCACCGCCATCGGCATCGACGTGTCCGAGAAGCTCTCCGACGCGCTCCCGGTCTACCTGCTGCTCGTGGTGGGACTGTCGGTGCTGCTGCTCATGCTGGTGTTCCGGTCGATCCTCGTGCCGGTCAAGGCGGCGCTGGGCTTCCTGCTCACCGTGGCGGCCACCTTCGGCATCACGGTCGCGGTCTTCCAGGAGGGCCACCTGGCCGACCTGGTCGGGCTGGACACCCCCGGCCCGCTGGTCAGCTTCCTGCCGATCCTGCTCATCGGCATCCTGTTCGGCCTGGCCATGGACTACGAGGTCTTCCTGGTCTCGCGGATGCGCGAGGACTTCGTGCACGGCGACACGGCCCGGCAGGCCACCATCAACGGCATGGGGCACGGCGCCCGGGTGGTCACCGCCGCCGCGCTGATCATGATCTCGGTGTTCGGTGGCTTCGTCTTCCTGGACGACCCGGTCATCAAGTCGATGGGCTTCGCGCTCGCGATCGGCGTCGCCATCGACGCGTTCGTGGTCCGGATGACCATCGTCCCGGCGGTGATGTCGCTGCTGAACAACGCCGCCTGGTGGCTCCCGCGCTGGCTTGGCAGGGTGCTGCCCAACGTGGACGTCGAGGGTGAGGGCCTGCGCGCCCACCTCGCCGAGCGCGAGCCCGCCCAGGTGTGACGCGGACCTGCCCGGCCGGTGTCAGACGCCGGCCGGGTAGGTCTCCATCTCGCCCGGAGCGGCCGGCGCCGGCAGCGGGTGCAGCGCGGTCGCCTCGTCGCACCAGATGAACGCGTCGTAGCGCTCGCCCAGCCGCGTCGGCACGTAGTTGCCCCAGGCCTCGAAGCTCGGGTCGTAGACCACCCCGATGGCCCGGTGGTCGGTCTCCCCGGTCACCCACTCCGGCTGGTCCCCGCCGCCGAAGACCAGCACCGCCCGCTCCGGCATCAGCTCGTGCAGCCGCCGCTCCACCGAGCCCTCCCGGGCCGGCGGCACGATCATCGCCTCGGACGGCGAGCCCCAGCGCGGCGCGGCCACCACCGTGCCCCGGTAGCTGCCGAAGCCGACCAGCGCCACCGCGTCCCGGCCGTGCCGTTCCCGGGCGAGCTGGCCGATGTTCACCAGCCCGTCCGCCGCCATGTCGGTGGCCCGGGCGTCGCCGACGTGGGTGTTGTGCGCCCAGACGATCCCGCGCGCCTGCGGGCCGTAGCGGTCGAGCAGCCGGTCCAGGGTGTCGGCCATGTGGATGTCGCGGATGTTCCAGGACTCCGGGCCGCCGCCCACCATGGCCCGGTAGTAGCGCTCCGCACCGGCCACGACCTCCGCGTTCTGCCAGGCCGCGAAGCGGTCCGCGCCGTCGGTGGCCGCCTGTTCCCGGGTACGCGCCAGCAGCCGGACCACCTCCTCCTCGCACCGGGCCGAGACGAACCGGCTGGCCGTGCCGTAGTCCTCGACCCGCTTGCCGTACGGCTCGAAGCACCGGTACGCCTCCTGCGCCGCCTCCAGCGAGGCGGGGTCCTCCTCGCCCAGGTAGTCGAAGATGGCCTGCATCGACTCCCAGAGGCTGTAGACGTCCAGCCCGTGGAAGCCGGCCCGCTCCCCCTCGGGGCGTTCCAGGTTCCACGCCCGCAGCCAGCGGCAGAACCGGGCGACCTCGGCGTTGGCCCACATCCAGGTCGGCCAGCGCTCGAAGCGTTCCAGCGCGGTCTGCGGATCGGCCAGCCCGCCCGGCGCGCCCGCCACCGAGCAGTTCACCCGGTCGCAGTCCGGCCAGTCCCCCTCCACCGCGACGAAGTCGAAGCCCTGTTCGGCGATGAGCCGCCGGGTCAGTTGCTCGCGCAGCCGGTAGTAGTCGTAGCTGCCGTGCGTCGCCTCGCCGATCATGACGATCCGCGCGTCCCGGACGCGTTCCAGCAGCGGGTCGAAGTCGCTCGGCGCGCCGAGCCGCTGTACCAGCATGCGAGCGGCTACCCGGGACCCGACCGGGCAAACGGTCAGGCCGGCGGGCATGGCACCCGCCGCAGCGGGTAGCCCGCCGGCATGACCGTCACCGGGGTGCAGTTGCAGGAGTTCCTGGCCGGGCTCGACTACCCGGTCTCCCGTGCGGACCTGATCCGCTGGGGCCAGGAGAACGGTGCCAGCACCGAGATGCTGCAGATGCTCAAGGCGCTGCCGGCGGAGGAGTTCGACACCCCCGCCGAGCTGGGCGAGGCCCTCAACACCCTGGTCTGAGCCCGGTCACCGCACGGCCCGCCCGGGATCCACGGCGTGCAGCAGCCGGAACAGCACGAGCCACTGCTCGGGCCAGACCAGCCCGACCGGGGTGTCCGGGGCCAGCCGGGCGGCCCGCAGCGCCCCGTCGACCCGCCGGCGCGGGTGGCCGGTGCGCAGCGAGGCGGCCAGCGAGCCGCCGACCCCGCCGAAACCGAGCTCCACCATCCGCCGGTACGCGGGCAGCGCCGCCGCCGGCAGCAGCGGTTCGGGGCGGCGGTCCAGCCGGAGGATCCCGCCGTCGACGGCCGGCACCGGCCGGAACGCGCCCCGGGGCACCCATCCGGCGAGCCGCCAGTGGTGCTCGGGCCAGGTGAGCACGGTGAGCCGGCTCCAGCGCCCGTGGTCGCCGGTGCGCTTGCGGGCGTAGTCGAGCTGGGTGAGCAGGGTGGCCGACCGCAGGCCGGGCGCCGCGAGGCACCAGCGGACCACGGCGGCGGTCAGCGACCAGGGGATGTTGCCGACCACCGCGAACGGCTCACGGGGCGGGACGGCGGTCAGGAAGTCGGCCGCCCGGACCGCGACGTGCGGCAGGTCCGCGCAGGCCGCGGTCAGCTCCGGCAGCACGGCGGGGTCCACCTCGTACGCGACCAGCCGGCCGCACCTGGCGGCGAGCGGCCGGGTCAGCTGGCCGCGTCCGGCGCCCACCTCCAGCAGCAGGTCGTCCGGGCCGGGGCGGGCCGCCCGGACGATCCGCGCGACGGCGGCCGGGTCGGCGAGGAAGTTCTGGGACAGTACGCGACGGAACCGGTCGCGCGCGGTGGGTCGGCGGGGCGCCACGAGATCGTCCTGTCTGTCGCCGGACGGCGACGGGAACGGACAGGCGCACGAGAAAGTCGGGGCCTGTCCGAGCGGATCGGGACTCGGACGGCCCTGGAGATTCGGCGGGGACGCGCCACACACCCCGGATCGGGGCGGGCGGCGGCGCACCGGGCAGCCGGCGGCGGCCGGCCCGGTCAGGGGCCGGCGGTGCGGACGGTCAGGTCAGGCGCGGTGGGCGTCCCGGCCGGCCAGGGCCGGGCGCCGGACCCGCGGGCGGGCGACCAGGAGGAGCCCCCACGCGGCCGGCGCGGCGGCCACGTCGATCAGGGCATGCGTGAACATGCCGGCCAGGCTAGCGGCGGGCCGGCCGGCGTGCGACGGAATTCCTCAGAGGTCGACGCTGCACCGCTGGCTGCGGGCGGTCTCGGCGGCCTCCAGCACAGCCACCACCTCGCGCCCGAACCGGACGTCGCAGCGGTGGTCCCGGGTGCCCGCCTCGACCTCCTCCAGCAGCTGGTCGATGGCCGTGCCGAACGCCTGGAGCACGCTGCCGTCGCCGGGCGGCACGGTCTCGATGCCGTTCTCGCCGAAGAAGACGAAGTCCCGGGTGACCGCCTCGGCCGGCGCGTCGAGGGTGAGCGAGAGCGAGCTGGTGGCGCCACCGTCGTGGGTGAGCAGCAGGTGCACGAGGCCGCTCGGGCCGTCCGTGGCGGTGACCCGGTTGACCCGGCCGAGCACCGGCAGGATCAGCGACAGCGCGTGCGGGCCGATGTCCCAGAGCGCGCCCCGGTCCCGCCGCCACTGCGAGTTCCCGTACGGGTTCCCCGGCTGGTAGATCGACGCGAACATGGTCCCCCGGGCGTGCTGCCAGCCGCCGGCCGCCGCCGTCGAGGCGAGGAAGCCGGTGACGTTCGGGTGGAACCGCTGGGTGAAGAAGACGATCGAGGCCACCCCGGACGCCTGCGCGGCGTCGACCACCCGGTCGGCGTCGGCGAGGCTCAGCGCGAGCGGCTTGTCCAGCAGGAGGTGCCGCCCGGCGGTGGCGGCCCGCACGGCGATCTCGGCCTGCACGTCCGGCGGCAGCGCCACGGCGATCGCGTCGCAGGCGTCGAGCAGCGCGTCCACGTCCTCGAAGACCGGTACGCCGTGCCGGGTGGCCAGCACGCCCGCCTTCACCGGGTCGCGCCCCCAGACTCCGGCCAGCTCGGCCCGCGGGTGCGCGTCGATGGCCGCGGCGTGCGTCTCCGCCGCCCAGTGACCCGTGCCGAACAAGCCGAACCGCACCCCGGACCCCCTGCTGTCGTCCCTGCGCCACGGCGTACGCCGGTGGCCGTGATCCACGCTAGTCGTCCGGCCGGGCCGACGCGCCGGGACCCCGCCGGTGAGCCGGGCGACGGTGGCTACTACGCGGGTTAGTAGGCTGTGCCGGTGACTTCGACTGCGCCGGGACGGCGTCGATGACCACCGCGGCGGCGGCCGGCTCACCGGTGGACGGGATCCTCGCGACGGCCTCGATCGTGCTGTCGCTCCTCGTCGCGGTCTGGGCCCTGGTGGCGGCCGTCCGCCACCGCGCGCCGGACCGGTACCAGTTCGTCGGCCTGGCCGTGCTGGAGGTGGCCCTGCTGGCGCTCACCGTGGTGGCGCTCGTGGCGCTCGGCGGCGGTGAGCGGCCGGGCGAGCCGGGGGCGTTCTTCGGCTACCTGGTGACGCTGGTCTGCCTGCCGCCGCTGGCCTGGGTGCTGGCCCGGATGGAGCCGACCCGGTGGGGCTCGGCGATCGTCTGCGCGGTCTGCCTGGTCACCCCGGTGGTGGTGGTCCGCCTACAGCAGACCTGGGAGGTCGTCGGTGGCTGAGCAGCGCGCGACGAACCGGGGGCCGGGCCGGCTGCTGATCGCGGTCTACATCCTCTTCGCGATCGCCGCGACCTCCCGGGCCGGGCTCCAGATCGCCACGAAGTTCGACGAGGCGCCGGTGGCGTACCTGCTCTCCGCGCTCGCCGCGCTCATCTACATCGTGGCGGCGGTCGGGCTGGCCCGGGCCGGGCACACCGGCCGCCGGGTCGCGCTGGCCTGCTGCTCGGTGGAGCTGGTCGGGGTCGTGGGCGTCGGCATCCTCAGCCTGGCCGACAAGGAGCTGTTCCCGGACGAGACGGTCTGGTCGGGCTTCGGCAGCGGCTACGGCTACATCCCGCTCGTGCTGCCGGTGCTCGGCCTGTTCTGGCTCTGGCGCACCCGGCGCGACCCCGCCTGAGGGGCCGCGCCGGGTGACGCGTGCCGGCCTCAGTCCTTGGGGCCGCCCGCGACGTAGATGACCTGGCCGGACACGAAGGACGCGCCCTCGCTGGCCAGGAACGAGATGGTGTGCGCGACGTCCTCCGGACGGCCGGTGCGGCGCACCGGGATCTCGGCGGCGGCGTGCTGCTGGAGCGCGGCGAAGTCGACCTTCATCCGGGCCGCGGTGGCGGCGGTCATGTCGGTGACGATGAAGCCCGGCGCGACGGCGTTGACGGTCACCCCGAACGGGCCCAGCTCGATGGCGAGGGTCTTGGTGAAGCCCTGGAGGCCCGCCTTGGCGGCCGAGTAGTTCGCCTGGCCCCGGTTGCCCAGCGCCGAGGTGCTGGAGAGGTTGACGATCCGGCCCCACTTCCGCTCGACCATGTGCTTCTGTGCGGCCTGGCTGAACAGGAACGCGCCGCGCAGGTGCACGCCCAGGACGGTGTCCCAGTCGGCGTCGCTCATCTTGAACAGCAGGTTGTCGCGCAGCACGCCGGCGTTGTTGACCAGCACGGTCGGCGCGCCCAGCTCGGCGGCGACGCGCTCCACGGCGGCCTCCACCTGGGCGCGCTCGGACACGTCGGCGCCCACGCCGAGGGCCCGCCCGCCGGCCGCGGCGATGGCGTCCACGGTCTCCTTGGTCGCCGACTCCTCGATGTCGACCACGGCGACGGCCATGCCGTCGGCGGCCAGCCGCCGGGCGGTGGCCGCGCCGATGCCGCGCGCGGCTCCGGTCACGATGGCGACACGGGGCTCCTCCGACATGATTACCTCCCGGTAACTTGGGCTCGATCGAAGGAGCTTAACGCCGGGGCCGCCGTCAGAGGCCGCTGCCCCGGCAGATGCGGATCCACCGGTAGCCGTAGCCGGCGAGCTTCAGCCGGTCCAGCTTGCCGACCTCCTCGTAGTTGCGGTCGGTGAGCACGTCGATCGGCTGGTCGGCCTCGGGGGCGAGGACGCTCAGGTCGACCTCGGCGTCCTCGGTGCCGAGGTTGTGCAGGAAGACCATCGTCCCGGTCGGCCCGTCGGCCCGGTGCGCCAGCACGCCGGGCGGCATCGGCACGTCGATGTGGCTGGTGCTCCCCGAGCCGATCTCCGGGGCCTCCCGGAGGGTACGGATCATGCGCTCGAACCAGCCCAGCAGCGACCTCGGGTCCTTGCGCTGGGCGGTCACGTTGACCTTCTGGTAGCCGTACTCGCCCTTGTCGATCACCGGGCGGACCAGCTTCTCCGGGTCGGCCGTGGAGAAGCCGCCGTTCTCCTTGTACGACCACTGCATCGGGGTGCGGATCGCCTCCCGGCCGGGCAGCGACAGGTCCTCGCCCATCCCGATCTCCTCGCCGTAGCGCAGCACCGGAGTGCCGCGCAGCGAGAACTGGAGCGCGTACGCCAGCTCGATCCGGCGGCGGTCGTTGCCGAGCATCGAGGCGAGCCGCCGGCGGATGCCCCGGCCGTAGAGGCGCATGTCGTCGTCCGGCCCGAACTGCTCGTACACCTGGTTGCGCTGTTCGGCGGTGAGCCGGGACAGGTCGATCTCGTCGTGGTTGCGCAGGAAGGTGGCCCACTGCCCGCCCTCGGGCAGGGCCGGGGTGTCGCGCAGCGCCTCGATCACCGGCTCCGGGTCCTGCCGCGCCAGGGCCAGCATCAGCCGCCCGTTCATCATGAAGTCGAAGAGCATGTGGATCCGGTTGGCGGAGCCGCCGCTGTCACCGAAGTAGACGGGCAACTGGTCGGGCTCGACGTTCGCCTCGGCCAGCAGGACCGCGTCGCCCCGCCGCCACTGCACGTGCTGGCGCAGCTCGGTGAGGAAGTCCAGGTCCTTGGGCGAGTTGGGGTTGCCCGCCTCGGTCAGCTCGATGATGAACGGCACCGCGTCCATCCGGAAACCGGATACGCCGAGCTGGAGCCAGAACGACATGATCTTCTTGATCTCGGCGCGGACCTCCGGGTTGGCGACGTTGAGGTCCGGCTGGAACTTGTAGAAGCGGTGGTAGTACCAGGCCTTCGCGGTGCGGTCGTAGCTCCAGGTCTCGTTCTGCTCGCCGGGGAAGACCATGCCCTGGTGCCGGTCCGGCGGCGCCTCATCGCTCCACACGTACCAGTTGCGGTAGGGCGAGTCGGGTGAGGACCGGGCGGACTGGAACCAGGGGTGCTCGTCCGAGGTGTGGTTGACCACCAGGTCGATGATCACCCGGATGCCCCGGTTCCGCGCCTGGTGCAGCAGCTCCGCGAAGTCGCCGAGGCTGCCCAGCTTCGGGCTCACGTTGTAGAAGTCGGTGGCGTCGTAGCCGTCGTCCCGGTTCGGCGAGGGATGGACGGGGTGCAGCCAGAGGCAGGTCACCCCGAGCCGGGCCAGGTAGTCGAGCCGGCCGATGAGGCCGCGGAAGTCACCCACCCCGTCGCCGTCGGAGTCGGCGAACGTGTCCACGTCGAGGCAGTAGACCACCGCCTCCTGATACCACCTGTCACCCATGCCCCGATTACTTCTCCGGTTGCCGACGGCGGCAAACCCCCGCCCGGCCCGGCCGGCCGGTACGGTGCCGGGATGAGCGCCGACACCGAAGCCCTCGACTGGTCCGCCGGCACCTGGCTCAACCCGCCGGAGCGGACCGAACCGGCCGGCGACGCGCTGCTGGTCGAGCCGCGTGGCGGCAGCGACTTCTGGCGGCGGACCAGCTACGGCTTCGTGCACGACGACGGGTCCGCGCTGCTCGCCCCGTTTCCGGTGGACAGTGCCGTGGAGGTCAGCTTCCGGCTCGACTACGCGGCCCAGTTCGACCAGGCCGGCGTGCTGGTCCGGGTGGACGAGCGGCGGTGGACCAAGGCCGGTGTGGAGGTCAGCGACGGGGAGCCGCAGGTCGGCGCGGTGGTCACCGACGAGCGGTCCGACTGGTCGGTGGCCCCGGTGCCGGAGTGGTCGGGGCGGGACGTGACGGTCCGGGTGAGCCGGGCCGGTGACGCGCTGACCGTCCGCGCGCGGGTGGACGCCGAGCCGTGGCGGCTCGTCCGGGTGGCCCCGCTGGACCCGGAGGCGGAGGCGGCGGCCGGGCCGTACTGCTGCTCGCCCAGCCGGGGCGGTCTGGTGGTCCGCTTCACCGGCTGGCGGCGCGGGCCGGCCGACGGCGCGCTGCACCCGGAGGGCTGACCCGGCGGGCCGTGGGGCCGATCACCGGCAGGTGTGACCGGCCCCGGTCGGGGTACCACTCCCGGATCCCCCGGCACCGTGCGGAAGGACGCCCATGGCACTCGCCCAGAACGTCGACCCGAACCAGTTCACCGGGCTGACCGGCTGGGTGGCGAGCGTGATCGACTCGTTCGGCGCGGTCGGGGTGGCCCTGCTGGTCGCCCTGGAGAGCATCATCCCGCCGATCCCGAGCGAGGTCGTGCTGGCCATGGCGGGCTACCTCGCCGCCGAGGGCCGGTTCAACCTGGTGCTGATCGTGCTGGCCGCGACGGCCGGCTCGCTGCTCGGCGCGCTGGTGCTCTACTGGCTCGGCGCCGCGCTCGGCGAGGAGCGGCTGAAGCGCTGGCTGGACCACATACCGCTGGTGGACCGGGAGGACCTGGAAAAGGCCGACCGCTGGTTCGAGCGGCACGGCCGGTGGGCCGTGCTCATCGGCCGGGTGGTGCCGGTGGTGCGCAGCCTGGTCTCCGTGCCGGCCGGCGCGAACCGCATGCCGCTGGGCGAGTTCATCCTGCTCACCACGCTGGGCAGCGGCGTGTGGAACGCGCTGATCGTCGGGGCCGGTTTCGCCCTCGGCTCGCGCTGGGAACGGGTCAACCAGTACAGCGACTGGTTCAACTACGCGATCTTCGCGGTCTTCGCCGTGATGATCGTCAGCTGGGTCGTCAAGAAGGTGCGCCGGCGGCGCGCCCGGCGGTCGGTGACCGCCGGGCGCTGACCGCGGTGCGGGCTCAGAATCCCGCGGTGATGCTGGTGAACTCCCAGGTGTTCTGGGCGATGCCGGAGCAGTTCGAGACCACCCCGCCGCCCGGGCAGGGCCGGTCCCGGTTGACCGACCAGAAGGTGAACCGGGCGAGGCCCCGGGCCTTGGCCCAGTCCCGGATCTGGGTCCAGGTGGCCGGCGAGGTCAGCTCCTGCTGGTCCGAGAGACCGTTCATGCCGGAGAGACCCATGTGGGCGTAGGCGGTGGCGTCGGACCAGCCGAAGGCCGTCTTCAGCGCGTTCTTGAGGCCCTCGGCGGCGTTGACGGTGCTCTGGTACATGTTGGCGCCGCCGCCGAAGTCGAACGGCATGATGGTGAAGACGTCGATGTTGGCGCCCCTCGCGGCGGCCTGGTTGATCAGCCGGGTGCCGTAGTAGTTCGGCCCGGTGGTCGAGGTGCCGAAGGTGACGATCGTCTTGATCCCCGGGTTGTTCTGCTTGACGATCTTCAAGGCGTCCAGGATCCGGTCCTGCACGACCTCGTTCTCGAACTCGTCGGTGTTCTCGATGTCGATGTCGATCGCCTTGAGGTTGTAGGCGTTGATGACCTGCTGGTAGGCGCCGGCCAGCGCGCTGGCCGAGGAGCAGTTCGGGCCGAGCTTGTTTCCCTGCCAGCCGCCGAACGACGGGATGACGTCGCCGCCGGCCGCCTTGATCGCGGCGATGGTGCTGGCGTGCGTGCCGCCGGTGAGCGGCCCGCTGCCGTCCCACGCCGGGGTGCAGCCGCCGCCGGAGAGCACGAACGCGATGGTGAACCACTTGATGCCGGTCGCGCCCATCACCGTGGACGGCGCCGGCGGGTCGCCCCAGCCCGGGTACAGGTAGGGCGCGGCGGCCATGACCCCGCCACCGCCGCCGGTGCAGCCGGTGGTGGTGGCCGACACCGCCGCCGACTTCGCCGACTCCCCGCTGGCGTTGTACGCGGCCACCGTGTAGCTGTGCCCGGTGCAGGCGCCCAGCCCGGAGACCGTGGCCGAGGTGCCGGTGACGGTGGCCTTCACGGTGGCGCCCTCGTAGACGCGGTAGCCGGTGACCGTGCCGGAGACGGCGTTCCAGGCCAGCGAGACCGAGGTGTTGGTGGTGCCGGTGACCCGGAGGCCGCCCGGGGTGGCCGGGGCGCCCGGGTTGCCACCGCCCCCGCCGGTGCACGAGCCGCCGTTGACCGTGCAGTTGGTCGGGTTGCCGGTGCCGTTCACGTTGAAGCCGAAGGTGGTGCTGGCGCCCGGGGCGAGGGTGCCGTTCCAGGACTGGTTCACCGCGGTCACGTGCTGGCCGGAGGTGGTCAGCCGGGCGTCCCAGAACGAGCCGAGGGTGCTGCCGGCGGGCAGGTCGAACTGGACGTTCCACGAGGAGATGCTGGCCGAGGTGTTGTTGGTGACGGTGAACTTGCCCTCGTACCCGGTGTCCCAGGTGGTGGTGCGGACGAAGGCGGCGGTGGCGGCGGAGGCCGGCGGCGCGGCCAGCACGGTGCCCGCGACCAGGGCGGCGGCGAGCGCGGTGGCGAACGTCGCCACGCGGGTGGAGCGGAGTCTCACGGCGTCCTCCAGGGACCGTTGTGGTGGAGGGTGGGCATTTACAACCGTCGACGTGCGCTCATTATTAAGACTGTTAACTGTTTCTGTCCAGAGGCAGACCGGGGGTCCCTCGCGGGGACCCCCGGCCCGGCCGCTCAGCGGCGGAAGGTGAACCAGTTGACGTTGACGAAGTCGGCCGGCTGGCCGCTGCTGAAGGTCAGGTAGACGGTGTGCCGGCCGGTGACCGCGGAGACGTTGCCCGGCACCGAGCGCCAGCTCTGCCAGCCGCCCGTGTTGGCCACCGCGAAGCTGCCGATCGGCGGGTTGGTCGGGCTGTCCACCCGGACCTCGACCAGCCCGCTCACCCCGCCCGGCGCGCCGGAGGCGACCCGGGCCACGAAGTCCCGCGGCGGCGTGGCGCCGAACTCCACGTTGTCGTAGCGGGCCCAGTCGCCGTTCGCCAGCCAGCCGATGTCCTGACCGCCCTCACTGCACGACTCCACCTGCACCCCGTTCTGGCCGTTGAACGCCTCGGCCTGGATGGTCGAGTAGGCGTCCACCACCCCGCCCGGCGGCGGCGTGGTCGGGGTCGGCGACGGGGTGCCGCCGCCACCACCCCGGGTGTACGCGGCCACGTAGTCGACCAGCATCGGCCGGCCGGAGACGGTCGACGCCGTGGGCGTGGCGGAGCCGGCCACCCCGTCCGGGAAGCCGCCACCCATGGCCACGTTCAGCAGCATGAAGTAGCCGCTGTGGCTGGTCATCTGACCCCAGTACGGCTCGCCGACCTGGTTCTGGCTCACGGTGTGGAAGAGCTGGCCGTCGACGTACCAGCGCAGCTGCTGCGGGCTGATCGAGGCGTCCCACTCGAAGCGGTAGGTGTGGAACGCCGACTGGCAGGTGCTGCCCGGGCAGGCGCGCGAGGCGCCGATGCCGTTGAACTCGTTGCACGGCCCGCCCGGCGCGACGCCGCAGTGCAGCACGCCCCAGACCGAGTTGATCCCGTTGACGTTCTCCATGATGTCGAACTCGCCGATGCCGGGCCAGTTCTGGTAGTTGCCCCGGTAGGGCGAGCCGAGCGCCCAGAAGGCCGGCCAGTAGCCGGCGGCCTGGGCGCCGGTCACGTTCGGCATCTGGATCCGCCCCTCCAGGGCGAGCACTCCCCCGGCGGGCGGCTTGAAGTTGGCGCGGACCGTTTCGATCCGGGCCGAGGTCCACCGCCCGGCGGCGTCCTTGAGCGGGGTGATCCGCAGGTTGCCGGCCCCGTCGTGGGCGAGGTTGGCGGTGCTGTTGGTGTAGGTCTGGATCTCGCCGGTGCCCCAGTTGCCCGGGCCGCCCGGGTAGCTGGTGCCGGTGTCGATGATCCAGTTGGCGGAGGAGGGCAGGGTGCCGGCCGCGCCGGTGAAGTCGTCGCTCCAGACCAGGCTCCAGCCGGAGGGCGGCGGGGGCACGGCGGCGTGGGCGGTCATCGTGACGGTGGCGAGGGCGGTGGTGGTGGCGAGCACGGCGGCCGCCAGGGAGAGCCGCCGGCGGGACCGGCGCACGGCGGAGGGGGCGGCCGTGGCCGCCGGGACAGGGTTCATCGGGGTGCCTCTCTGCGGGGACGGGCAGGAGAGAGCGCTCTCTTGAGTGCGATTTCTACGCGCCCGTCCCCGCACTTGTCAACGTGCGTCGATGCCTCCCGGCTGCGGCCGGCGCAGCACCGCCTGCTCGAGCGCGGTCCACGCCGTCGTGGTGACCAGGTAGAGCACCGCCGCGAGCGGCACCACGAGCGCCACCAGCACCGTGGTGAAGGGCAGCAGCGGCACCAGCCACCCCAGCACCGCGGCGCCCGGCCCCTCGGTGGGCGCGCCGGCGACCGTGCCGGTGGCCGCGGCCGCCCGGCGCGCCCGCCGGGCGGACCACCAGGCCAGCACGAGCAGCACCGCCAGCAGCACCCCGAAGACCGCCACCACCGGACCGGTGAGGCCGTCACCCAGATGCCACCCCAGGGGTACGCCGGCGAGCTTCTCGTCCAGCAGGTGCGAGTGCCCGTCGCCGGTGGCGAAGAGGCGGTACATGACCAGGAAGAACGGCGCCTGCAACAACGCCGGCAGGCAGCCCGCGACCGGGCTGGCCCCGGCCCGGCGGTAGAGCGCGAACAACTCGCTCTGCAGTCGGCCGGGATCGTCGGCGTACCGGCGCTGGAGGTCGCGGACCTCGGGGGCGAGCGCCGCGCGGCGCCGCTCCCCGCGGACCTGGGCCAGGGTGAGCGGCGAGATGAGCAGCCGGACCCCGACGGTGAACAGGACGATCGCGGCGGCCGTCGCGGCGCCGCCGGTCAGCGGGGCGAGCGTGTCGGCGAGCCAGGTGACGACGGTGGCGGCGGCGGAGGTCGCGGCGTGCAGTGGCGCGAAGGCGAGCATGGGGAAACCCCTCGGTCCGATTCCGGATGCCCCGACGGGACGACGCGTCCCGTGGGACGGATGACGACGGAACCGGCCGCGGCGGCGGCGCGCCGGAGAGGACCCGACGCGGGGCGGCTACGCGGCCGAGGGGCGCAGCCCGGGCGCACGGGGACGCGGCCGCCCCGGGGCGTCCGGGTCGACCTGCCGGGGCACCCGGCGGTGCCGGGCCCGGGCCCGCAGGGCCACGGCGCGCGGTCCGCCGCGCGGCGCGGGCAGCGCCCGCACCCGCAGCGCGAGCAGCGTGGCGAGCAGCAGCGCGGCGGCCACCGCCGCGCCCGCGAGCAGGCCGGCCGGGCGGTCCGCGAGCAGGGCGAGGGCGTACGCCCACGTCCCGGTCAACAGCATCCCTGCCACACGACCACCCTAGAACCCGTTGTCACGCCCAAGGACCCGATCGCGGCGAGTAGCGGGCGACACGCCGTCCGGAGCGTTTCCCCGCGTCGACACGGTGGGTAACAGGCCCTCGACCGGGCGGCACGGTGCCGCGGGCCGGTACGGAGCGGACGGTGGTCGCGATGAGCGGGTCAGTGGCGGAGCGGGAACGGGGCGCCGCACCGGGCGGCACGGACCTGCTGACGGTCGGCGTGGAGGAGGAGTTCCTGCTCGTCGACCCGCACACCGGTGCCGCCGTGCCCGCGGTCGACCTGGTCATGGAGCAGGTGCCGGCCGAGCTGCGCGGCCAGGTGGAACGGGAGTTCCAGACCAGCCAGATCGAGATCGGCAGCCCGCCCGGGCTGGAGCTCTCCTCGATCCGGCACTCACTGGGCATGCTCCGCGCCGAGTTGGCCGCCGCCGCCGAGCGGGCCGGCGTCCGGCTGCTGGCCATCGGCACCGGGCCGGTGGACGGGCCGGTGCCGCCGGTGGTGGACAAGCCCCGCTTCGACCGGATGATCGAGCGGTTCCGGCTGCTGGTGCCGGGGCCGGGCAACAACGGCATGCATGTGCACGTCGGCGTCCCGGACGCGGAGACCGGGGTGCAGGTGCTCAACCACGTCCGTCCCTGGCTGCCGATCCTGCACGCGGTCACCGCCAACTCCCCGTTCGCCAGGGGCGAGGACACCGGCTACGCGAGCTGGCGCTCGGTCGAGTGGGAGCGCTGGCCCTCGGTGGCGCCCACCCCCTGGCTGGAGTCGCACGAGCACTACGAGCGGCTGATCCGCCAGCTCATCGCCAGCGGCGTGATGCTCGACGAGGGGATGCTCTACTGGTACGCCCGGCTCTCCGCCAAGTACCCGACCGTGGAGATCCGGATCGGTGACGTGTGCCCGACCGTGGACGACGCGGTCCTGGTCGCCGCCCTGGTCCGGGCCCTCGTGGCCACCGCCAGGACCGAGCTCGCCGAGGGTCGGCCGGCCATCAACACCGACCACCACCTGCTCGTCGCCGCGCACTGGCGGGCGGCCCACGACGGGCTGGAGGGCGACGGCGTCGACCTGACCGACGGCGAGCTCCGGCCGGCCTGGGAACTGCTGGACCGGCTGGTCGAGCGGGTCCGCCCGGAACTGGAGCGGCACGGCGACCTCGACCGGGTGAACGACCTGCTGGGCGGGCTGCGCCGGCACGGCAGCGGCGCGGCGCGGCAGCGGGCGGTGTTCGGGCGTACCGGCAAGCTGGTCGACGTGGTCGCGGACGTGGCCCGGCAGACCCGGGGCTGAGCGCGCCCGCGGGCCGGGCACGCGTGACAGGATGGCGTCGTGGCGGAGCGCATGGTCGTCGTCGGCGGGGACGCCGCCGGGATGTCGGCGGCGTCCCAGGCCCGGCGCCTCCGCGGCCGCGACGACCTGGAGATCGTCGCCTTCGAGCGCGGCCACTTCACCTCCTACTCGGCCTGCGGCATCCCCTACTGGGTCAGCGGGCTGGTCCCGGGGCGGGACCAGCTCGTCGCCCGCGACCCGGCCACCTTCCGGGACCGGTTCGACATCGAGGTCCGGCTGCGGCACGAGGTCACCGGCATCGACCTCGACCGCCGGGAGGTGGTCGCCCGGGACCTGGAGGGCGGCGGCGAGGTCCGCGCCGGCTTCGACACCCTGGTGTACGCCACCGGCGCGACCCCGATCCAGCCCGGCTGGGCGCGCGGCGGGGTGGCCGGGGTGTTCGGCATGCAGACCCTCGACGACGGCACCGCCCTGCTGGACTGGCTGGACCGCGAGCCGAAGCCCCGCCGCGCCTTGGTGATCGGCGGCGGCTACATCGGGGTCGAGATGGCCGAGGCGCTGCTGCACCACGGGCTCTCGGTCGACCTGGTCGAGCAGGCCGACCAGCCGATGTCCACGGTGGACCCGGACATGGGCGAGCTGGTGGCCGAGGCGATGCGCGGCACCGGCATCGGCATCCGCACCGGCCGGACGGTCACCGGCCTCGACGAGCGGGACGGCCGGATCGCCGCGGTGGTCACCGACGAGGGGCCGATCCCCGCCGACGTCGTGGTGCTGGGTCTGGGCGTACGCCCGAACACGGCGCTCGGCGAAGCCGCCGGCCTGCCCGTCGGCCCGTCCGGGGCGATCCGCGTCGACCGGCGGATGCGGGTGCCCGGCACGCCCGGCGTCTACGCCGCCGGCGACTGCGTGGAGAGCCTGCACCGGGTCAGCGGCATGCCCATGCACATCCCGCTCGGCACCCACGCCAACAAGCAGGGCCGGGTCGCCGGGATCAACATCGGCGGCGGCTACGCGACCTTCCCCGGCGTGATCGGCACGGCGGTGACCAAGGTCTGCGAGCTGGAGGTCGGGCGGACGGGCCTGCGCGAGCGGGACGCCCACGCGGCCGGCTTCGAGTTCGTCACCGTGCTCGCCGAGTCGACCAACCGGGCCGGCTACTACCCGGGCGCCCGGCCCATGACGGTCAAGTTGATCGCCGAGCGGCCCAGTGGCCGCCTGCTGGGCGCGCAGATCGTCGGCTGGTCCGAGGCGGCCAAACGGATCGACGCGCTGGCCGTGGCGCTGTGGAACAACATGACGGTGGACGAGATGACCGCGCTCGACCTGGGCTACGCACCGCCGTACGCGCCGGTCTGGGACCCGGTGCTCATCGCCGCCCGCAAGGCCGTCGAAGCCCTCGCCCACTCCGGTCGGTAGTCGAGCGCCCGATCCTGTCGGGGGGCCGGTTTACCTTGTGCGGGCTGTTGCCGGGTCCGGCACTTCCCCTCGGAGGCTTTCATGTCGCAGGAGACGACCTACCTCGAACTGTCCGAAGTGGACGGAGGAGCGCACAAGTTCTACGAGGTCGTGGTCGACGGCACCACGATGAGCGTGCGCTACGGCCGGATCGGCGACCAGGGCCAGGTGAAGTGCAGCAGCTTCCCGGACAACGCCCGCGCCCGGGCCGCCGCCGCCAAGAAGATCGGCGAGAAGGTCCGCAAGGGATACGCGCCGGCCGTCCCCGGCGTACGCCAGAAGCGGGCGGTCTCCCGTCGGCAGATCGTCAGCACCCGCTCCACCGCCCGCACCGCCCCGGTCCTCTGGCGCTACGCCTCCGGCGCGCCCGCGTTCGGCATCTTCATCGACGGGCAGAGCTGCATGGTGGGCAACGAGCACGGGGTGATCACCACGCTCGACCACGACGCCCGGGTGCTCAACCAGGTCCGGCTCCCCGACGGGGTCAAGTGCATCGTCGCCGACGACGCGTGGATCTACGCGGGCTGCGACGACGGCAACGTCTACGACCTGTCCGGCAAGGTGCCCCGGGTGGCCTACGCGATCGCCCCCGACATCGACATCTACTGGCTGGACATCCACGACGGCGTGCTGGGCGTCTCCGACCGCGAGGGCGGCATCGCCGCGATCGACCACGAGGACGAGTTCCTCTGGCGCCGGCCGGGCCGGGGCCGCTCCGCGTGGATGGTGCGCTGCGACACCGACGCCCTCTACCACGGCCACTCGCAGGGCGTCACCGGCTACGACTGGCGCACGGGGCGGGAGCTGTGGCACACCCGCACCGGGGCGGTCCTCTTCGGCTGGCAGGAGCGCGACGCCGTGTTCGCGGGCACGGGCACCCGCGAGGTGGTGCGGCTGCGCAAGGACGGGCGGGCCGAGCGCACCTACCGGTGCGACTCCGCGGTCTTCTCCTGCGCCACGGCCGAGGGCGGCCGGTACGTCTTCGCCGGCGACAGCGCCTCCTCGATCTACTGCTTCGACGAGGCCGGCAACCGGCTGTGGAAGCTCGGCACCGGCTGCGGCTCGGCCTACTCCATGCAGTACCACGACGAGCGGCTCTACGTGGTGACCACCGGCGGCTACCTGGCCTGCATCGACGCCAGCGAGCCGGCGATCCGCGCGGCCGAGGCGGGCAGCGTGCCCGAGGTGGTCGACGTGAAGGCACCGGCCCGGCTGCCCGAGCCGGCCGCCTGGACCAGCGTCGAGGTGACCACCGACGACCGGGCCGGCGTGGTGGTGCAGTGCGTGGAGCAGGGCGGCCGGCTGCGCATCCGCGTGCTCTCGGACGGCTTCCGGCGCGACTGGCCGGTGCAGTTCCCGAAGGGCATCCGGGAGCCCGGGGCGCGTTACCTGGTCACCGAGGTCCGCGAGGCCGGCCGGGGCGGCTTCTACCGGGCGTACGGCGACATCCGCCGGCTGCGCTGAGCGGCTCCGGTCCGGGGGCGGTGCGGGACCGCCCCCGGACCGGTCACCGGCAGGTCCAGCGCACCGGCCGGACGTCCTGGTCGTCGCGCTCGAGCTTCCCGCCGAGCACCCGGGCGTCGTCGCTGAAACTGTTCACGCTCCCCTGCCGACCGCCGCGCCAGCCGTCCGGCACGGGCAGTTTCACCGACCTCGTATCGGTGATCACGCCGGGGACGTCATCGCCGACCCAGCCGGCCAGCCAGCCCTGACCGTTGCCGATCCCGGCCCAGAGGACGCCCTTGAGCACCTCCGCCTGCCCGGTCCGCAGGTCGATCCGCACCGGATAGCTGGGAATGCCGTTCCGGGGAACCACCTTGGTGTCCCGTTCGGCGGTGCCGGTCACCCAGCCGCCCGCCAACGACAGGGGCAGGAACCGGTCCGCCTTCCCGCCGGGCACCCGCGGCAACGGCAGCACCTCCGGCCGGACGGCGCCCGGACGCCACACCACCGCGCGCGGGGGCTTGTCCGGGTGCCCGTCGGACATCACGGCCAGGATGGTGCCGTCCTCGTCGATGTCGATGGCCGCGCCCTCCCACTGCGGGCCGGGCAGTGGCAGATCGACCGGCTGGCTCCGGTACGAGTCCCAGACCACCGGCCGTTGGTTCCAGGGTTTCCCGGGAACCAGATTGCGGTAGCCGACGATCCGGCCGGCGTCGTTGACGGCCGTCGCGCCACCGGACGTCACGACGGGCAGGCCGATGACCTCACCGTCGCGCACCGCCCACGCCCGCCGCTCGTTGGGGGACGCCGACGACGAACCCACCGCCAGGCCTGCCCGGTTCACATCCTTCAACTCCTGCATCGAGCCCGGCAGCTCGACCTCCCGGACCCCGTCCCCCTTCCAGATCAGCAGACCGAAATCCATGCGACCCTGCCCCTGCGGTGCCCGACGGCCGACCAGCCACCGGCCGTCCGGGTCACCGCCGGTGACCGCGGCCCGTGGATCGCCCGGCACGGGCAGCAGCCCGGCCTCGCACACCCCCTGCCACGGGCCGGTCGGTCGCGGTTCCGGCACCGACGGGCTGGGGCTCGAAGCCGGCGCGGGGGCCGCCCGTCCGTCCCCGCCCAGCGCCGCCGGCAGCGCGGCCACCGCCAGCACGCCCAGCGCGGCCAGTCCGGCCGCCGCCACCCGGCGGTTACGTCGGCGGCGGCGCGCCTCCCGCATCGCCCTCGGCAGGTCGATCCGGGGCGGGCCGGCCGGCTCGTCGTCCAGCCACCGCAGCCGGTCGGCGACCTGTTCGTCATCGGTCCTCATGCTCACCGCTCCTCTCCGGTCCGACCGGCCAGCTCGCGGTCCCCGAGCAGCCGCCGCATCGCCGCCAGGCCGTGCGAGGTCTGGCTCTTCACCGTGCCCGCCGAGCAGCCCAGCGTCCGGGCCACCTCCTCCACCGGCAGGTCGTGCAGGAAACGCAGCACCAGCACCGCGCGTTGCCGGGGCGGCACCTTCGCCAGGGCGTCGCGCAGCACGGTCCGCTCCTCCACGCCCCGGTCCACCGTGGACCGCACGTCGGGCGGCCCGCCGAACAGGTGCACCCGCCACCAGCCCCGCCGCCGGGTGTCCAGGAAGTGCCGCACCAGCACCGTGCGGACGTACGCGTCGAGCTGCTCGACCTCGCCGATCCGGGTCCAGCGCAGGTAGAGCCGGGTGACCGTCTCCTGCACCAGGTCGTCGGCCTCGTCGGCGTCACCGCACAGTCCGTACGCGAGCCGGCGCAGCGCCGGCAGGCGCGCGGTGACGTACTCGACGTATTCCTGGTCCGATGCGTCCGGCATCCGGCCACCTCCCTGGGGTTCCCTGTTCCAGACGGCAGCGCGCCGGAAACGGTTGTACGCGAGCGCCGGCGGAAACCAGGATGGTCGGATGCGTGTGGAGATCCCCGAGAGGCTGCGCTGGACCGAGCGGCTTCCGGCCGGCCAGGCCTGGCTCGCCACCCTGCCGGACCGGCTGGCCGAGTGCGTCGTCCGCTGGGACCTGCGGATCGGCCCACCCTTCGCGTACGCGTTCGCCTCGCTGGCCGTGCCGGCGGACCTGCCCGACGGCACCCGGGCGGTGCTGAAGCTCCAGTACCCGGACGACGACAGTGTCCACGAGGCCACCGCGCTGGCGCACTGGGCCGGCCGGGGCGCCATCCGGCTGCTGGCCCACGACGCCGAGCGCCGCGCGCTGCTGGTCGAGCGCTGCGTCCCCGGCACCCCGCTGCACGGGCTGCCCCCGGACGCGGCGCTCGACGTGGCGGTCGGTCTGCTGCCCCGGCTCGGGGTGCCGGCCGGCCCGCCGTTCACCCCGCTCGCCGAGGAGGCCGCCGGCTGGGCCGAGCGGATGCCGGCCAAGTGGGAGCGGCTGAACCGGCCGTTCGAGCGGCGGCTGCTGGACACGGCGCTCGGGCTGCTCGCCGATCTGGTGCCCAGCCAGGGCGAGCAGGTGCTGGTCAACCAGGATCTGCACGCCGGCAACGTGCTGGCGGCCACCCGCGAGCCGTGGCTGGTTATCGACCCGAAGCCCCTGGTCGGCGAGCGGGAGTTCGCGGCCGTGCCGCTGGTGCGCGGCCCCGAGCTGGGCCACTCCCCGGCCGCGGTTCGGCACCGGCTCGACCGGCTCAGCGCCGGGCTGGGCCTGGACCGGGAGCGGGTGCGCGGCTGGGCGGTCGTGCACACGCTCGCCTGGAGCATGGGCGAGGACGAGGTCTTCCCGCACCAGGTCGAGACGGTCCGCTGGCTGCTCGACCGGGCGTGACCGGTCTGTCGTCTGCTCGTCCCGTGGCGTGACCGGTCCGGGGACCGGTCACGCCACGGGACGCGGCGGTCAGGCGGGGTACGGGACCGCCTCGCGGGCCGTCCGCAGGGCCCCGGCCCACCAGGCGAGCTGGTCCAGCAGGGTCTTGGCGTACCCGGACGCCGCCGCGTCGAGCGGCTGGCCGTCCTGCCAGCCCAGGTAGTAGTTCGGGAAGGCCAGCCCGTCGCGGATGGTCACGGCGTGCAGCTCGGTGAGCACGTTCTCCAGGTGCAGGACGGCGTGCCGGCCGCCCGCCGCGCCGCCGTAGCTCACGAACGCGACCGGCTTGGCCGTCCACTGGGTGAAGTGCCAGTCGATGGCCGCCTTCAGCGCGGCCGGGTAGCTGTGGTTGTACTCCGGGGTGACCAGGATGAACGCGTCCGCGTCCCCCAGCGCGGCGGTCAGCGGCGCCATGGCCTCCGGCCGCGGGTACGCGTCGCCCGCGAACTTCGGTGACTCCACCGGCAACGCGAGCGGGATCTCGACCCCGGCCAGGTCGACGACGTCGACGTCGAACCCGCCGTGCTCGCGCGCCCGCTCGGCGACCCAGGACGCGACGACCGGCCCGAACCGGCCCTCGCGGACACTTCCGATGACGATGACCAACTTGTGCTTCTCGTTCATGGGCTCCACGGTCCGCCGCCGCGGCGGCGGCAACCAGACCGGGCGAAGGCTGGCCCCCGCAGGGCCACGCTACGCCGGCCGGGGCAGCCGGAATCCCGCCTAGACTCTCCACCCATGGGTACGCCACTGGGCGACTTCGTCCGTGCCAAGCGCGACACCATCCAGCCGGAGTCCTTCGGCCTGCCCGACCGGGGCCGGCGCCGCTCCCCCGGCCTGACCCGGGCGGAGGTGGCCACCCGGTCGGGGATCAGCGTGGAGTACCTGACCCGCATCGAGCAGGGCCGGGACCGCAACCCCTCGCACGCGGTGTTGCACGCGCTCGCGGACGGTCTGAGCCTGGATGCCGGGGAGCGGCACCACCTGCGCTACCTCGCCAAGATCACCGGCGGGGGCTGCCCGGGGCACCGGCCGCCGGCGCCGCCCAACCGCGAGGTTCGGCCCACCGTGCGGGAGACCCTCCGGCTGCTCGAGCCCGGGGTCGCGTTCGTGACCAACCGGCTGGGCGACGTGCTCGCCCACACGGAAGGATTCGCGCTGGTCATGGGCGCGACCGGGCTGCTGGACGCCGAGCGGCCGAACCTGACCCGCTACGTCTTCACCGACCCCCGCGCCAGGAGCGTCTTCCCGGACTGGGACCAGGTGGCCGACGAGCAGGCCTTCGACCTGTGGCTCGGGCCCTCCGCGGAAAGCTCCGAGTGGTTCAGGGTCCAGCTCGCCCCCGTCGCCGGGCCGGAGTTCACCCGGCGGCTCCAACGGCACCTGCCGCCGCCCCAGGTCCCGCTCCGGCTCGACCATCCCGCCGTAGGCGAGCTGCGCTGGCACCGGGAGAAGCTGGAGCTGGCGAGCACCGACGCCCAGGAGCTGGTCGTCCTCCTGCCCGGCGACGAGGCGACCGCGCAGGCCGTCGAGGGGCTCCGGCACCGCCGGCACGGCACCCTTCGCGCCGTCGGCTGACCGGCCGCTCGGGGGCCCATCCGCCGCTGGTCAGCGGGCCTGGCAGGTGGCGCACCAGTAGAGGTTGCGGCCGGCGAGCGCGCCGCGGCTGACCTCGGTGCCGCAGACGTGGCAGGGCGCGCCGGGGCGGCGGTAGACGTAGACCTCGCCGCCGTGCCGGTCGACCCGGGGCGCCCGCCCCATCGCCTCCGGCAGGTGCACGTCGCGCACGGTGTCGATCCGGCCCCGCTCGACGCCGACGGTCATGAGCGCGACCAGGTCGGCCCAGAGCTCCGCCCAGCCGGCCGGGGTCAGCTCCCGCCCCGGCAGCAGCGGGGGCAGCCCGGCCCGGAACAGCGCCTCGACCACGAAGATCAGGCCGGTGCCGGCCACCACCGACTGGTCCAGCAGCAGCGCGGCAAGCGGGGTGGCGCTGCGCCGGATCCGCGCGTACGCCCGCTCGGGGTCGGCGTCGGCGCGCAACGGGTCGGGGCCGAGCCGGTCGCGCAGCGCGGCCACCTCGGGTGGGGTGAGCAGCTCGCAGGCGGTCGGCCCGCGCAGGTCCAGCCAGTGCCGGTCGGAGGTGAGTCGCAGCGGTGAGTCGCAGCCGGATCTGCCCGACCGGGGGCGGCGGCTCACCCGGCCCGTCGGTGACCTTGCCGTAGAGCCCGAGGTGGACGTGCAGGGTCAGCTCGCCGGCGTAGTGGTGCAGGAGGTGCTTGCCGTACGCCTCGGTGCCGGAGAGGACGGTGCCGCTGAGCCGGGCCGCGCCCTCGGCGAAGCGGCCCTGCGGGCTGACGGCGTGCACCTTGTCGCCGGCGAACAGCTCGGCGTGGCGGGCCGCCAGGCGGTGGATGGTGTGTCCCTCTGGCACGTCGGCAACGGTAGCCCTCCGGTCCGGACGTCGCCGGTCAGGAGCGGCACGGCGTCGACGGGTGTCGACGCGTCCGCCACGGGGTACCTCACGAGCAGCAACGCGCGGTTTCCGCGCCGGAGTTCAGGAGGTGTCGAAGTGAAGATTCTGTCCCGCCGGAACGGCCCGGCGCGAACTGACGACGTGAACAACGACGGGGTGGTCGACGAGCGCGACCGGGTCGCCGACCGGGAGGACGGCCGGCCCGTCGTCACCGACCGGGACGCGGAGCGGACCACGTACCGCAGCGCGGCCACGGCGACGGACGGCGAGCGCGCCACCGACTCGGAGCGGCACGCGGCGGACCGGGCCGCGGCGGCCCGCGCGGCCACCGGCCGCCGGCCGGACCTGGACGCGCGGCCCGTGGGGCCGGTGACCGACCCGGAGCCGGCCACGGAGCGCACGGTCGACCTCAACCGCGACGGCCGGCCGGACCGGCCGGTGGACCGGGACCCGGCGACGGAGCGGGTGGAGCCGGTCGTCACGAAGCGGCCCCGGGCCAGCCTGCTCGCCACCCTCGGCCTGATCGTCTCGGTGGTCGGCGCGCTCTTCGTGCTCTCCGGCACCCTGGCCGGTTACGGCATCGGCCTGGGCGCCGTCGGCGCCGTGCTCGCGGTGCTCGGCCTGGCCGCCACCCGGCGCCGGCACGTGGCCGGCAAGACCGACGCGCTGATCGGCATCGCCGTCGGCCTCGCCGCCGTGGTGCTCGGCATCGTGGCGATGACGGGCCAGTTCGACTGGCCGACCACCGACGGCGAGTGGGTCGGCCGGTTCCGCGAGTGGCTCGACTCACAGTTTGCGGGTCTCTTCTGACGGGCACTGTCCCGGTCGCCGGCGCAGCGCCGGCACGCCCGATCAGCTCTGGTGGTTCACCAGCCGGGCACACCTCTTTCGGGGGCGGCGATTCGCCGCCCCCGAAGTGCGTCCGGGGTCAGTCGGCGGCCGTGCCCACGCCCTCGCGGGCGTCGAGCAACTCCTCCCAGTGCTCCCGGGCCCAGGCGCAGGCGACCTCCATGGGGCCGAGCAGGCTGCGTCCCAGTGGGGTGAGGGCGTACTCGACCCGCCCGGCGAGGACGGTCCGCCGGACCAGCCCGTCGGCTTCGAGCCGGCGCAGCGACCGGGTCAGCACCTTGGCGGTGACGCCGCGCAGCGGCACCCGCAGCTCGGAGAAGCGGCGGGGGCCGTCCTCCAGGCAGCGGACCACCATGCCGGCCCACTTGTCCCCGAACCGGATCGGCGACAGGTCCGAGGGGCAGAGCTCGTCGAACATCTCCGGGTCCAGCGGCGCGGCCATCCGCCCACCGTAGTCGGTATCCGGGTGGAAACCGGGCCGCCGGATAGCGTCCGCGCGGACGGCCGGCGACCCCCGCCGGCCCGGACGACGAGGAGAGGTACGTCGATGGGCAGGATCATCGTCTTCGGGGCCGGCGGCCGGGCCGGCCGGGCAACGGTGGAGGCGGCGCGCCACCGGGGCCACGAGGTGACCGCCGTGGTCCGCGACCCGGCCCGCCACCCGGACCTGACGGCCGACACCGGGGTACGGGTGACCGCAGGCGACGTCTCCGACGCCGACCGGGTCGCCGGCCTGATGGCCGGACACGACGCGGCGGTGCACGCCGCCGTCGACCTGGCCGCGCCGCCGGGCGTCTTCTTCCCGGCGGCGGCCCGGGCCACGCTCACCGGGTCGCGTCGGGCCGGAGTCGGCCGGCTGGTGGTGGTCGGGCTGGCCTCGGTGCTCACGACGGCGGACGGCGTGCCGCTCATGGACACGCCGGACTACCCGCAGGAGTACCGGGCCTTCTACCTGGGCCACGCGGCCGGAACCGAGGTGCTGCGCCGGGAGGGGGCGGACGTCGACTGGCTGGTGCTCAGCCCGGCGGGTGACTTCGACCACGGCGGGACGCCCGCGGGCCGGTACCGCTTCGCCCCGGCCCGGGCCGCGAGTCGGATCACGTACGCCGACCTGGCGCTGGCCCTGCTCGACGAGATCGAGCGGCCGGGGCGCCGGCGGGTGCACCTGGGGGTCGAGCGCGGCTGAGTGCGTGAACGCAACGATCCGCCGGGAGAGCTGGACCAGACGCAACGATACGTCGCTGCACGCAACTTCTCGCGGTGGATGTCGCCGGCCCGCGCCGCATACCGTTGGACCACGGCGCCAGCCCGTGGGCCGACGGTGGCCGGGCGCGCCCGACCCCTGGGAGCACGACATGACGATGGACGCGACCCGCCAGCGCTTCCTGATGTGCCGGCCGACGTACTTCGCCGTCGACTACGCGATCAACCCGTGGATGGACCCCACCGCCCCGGTCGACGCCGACCTGGCGATCCGGCAGTGGGAGCAGCTCCGCCAGACGTACGTCGACCTGGGCCACGAGGTCGAGCTGATCGACCCGGTCGCCGGCCTGCCGGACATGGTCTTCGCGGCCAACGGCGGCACGGTGATCGACGGCAAGGCCATGGCGGTGCAGTTCCGCGACCCGCAGCGCGCCGACGAGGCGCCCGCCTACCGGGCCTGGTTCGAGGCCGCCGGCTTCGAGATGTACGACCCGAAGCACGTCAACGAGGGTGAGGGCGACGTCCTGCTGGTCGGCGACCACCTGCTCGCCGGCACCGGCTTCCGCACCGCGCACGCCTCGCACGCGCAGCTCCAGGAGGTCTTCGGCTACCCGGTGATCACCATGCAGCTCGTGGACGCGCGCTTCTACCACCTGGACACCGCGCTCACCGTGCTCGACGAGCGGACCGTGGCGTACCTGCCGGAGGCGTTCTCCCCGGGCAGCCGGGCGGTGCTGCGCCGGCTCTTCCCGGACGCGATCCACGCCACCATGGCCGACGCCGAGGTGCTGGGGCTGAACGCGGTCAGCGACGGTCAGCACGTGGTGCTGCCGGCGCAGGCCACCGACCTGGCCGCGAAGCTGCGCGACCGGGGTTACGAGACCATCGGTATCGACCTGTCCGAGCTGCGCAAGGCCGGCGGCGGACCGAAGTGCTGCACGTTGCGACTCCGTCAGGGAAAGGCAGTCAAGTGATCATCGACGACATGCTGCGGACGCCCTCCGCGGTACGGGACGCGGAGCGGCACACGGCGCACAACTACCACCCGCTGCCCGTGGTGATCTCGTCGGCCGAGGGCGCCTGGCTGACCGACGTGGACGGCCGACGCTATCTGGACTGCCTGGCCGGCTACTCGGCCCTGAACTTCGGCCACCGGCACCCGAAGCTGATCGAGGCCGCGCACGCGCAGCTCGACCGGCTCACGCTGACCAGCCGCGCGTTCATCCACGACCAGTTCGCGGACTTCTGCCGTGAGCTGGCCGCGCTGTGCGGCAAGGACCTCGTGCTGCCCATGAACACCGGCGCCGAGGCGGTGGAGACCGGCATCAAGGTCGCCCGCAAGTGGGGCTACCAGGTCAAGGGCGTGACCCCGGGCCAGGCCAACATCGTGGTCGCCGAGGGCAACTTCCACGGCCGGACCACCACCATCGTCAGCTTCTCGACCGACGAGGACGCCCGCGCCGACTTCGGGCCGTACACGCCGGGCTTCACCGTGGTCCCCTACGGCGACCTGGCCGCGCTGACCGCCGCGATCGACGAGAACACGGTGGCCGTGCTGCTGGAGCCGATCCAGGGCGAGCAGGGCGTCGTGGTGCCGCCGGAGGGCTACCTGCCCGGCGTCCGCGAGGTCTGCACCGAGCGGAACGTGCTCTTCATCGCCGACGAGATCCAGTCGGGCCTGGGCCGCACCGGCGCCACCTTCGCCTGCGAGCAGGAGGGCGTCGTCCCGGACATGTACCTGCTGGGCAAGGCGCTCGGCGGCGGCATCGTGCCGGTCTCGGCGGTGGCCGCGAACGCCGACGTGCTCGGGGTGCTCAAGCCGGGCCAGCACGGCTCGACCTTCGGCGGCAACCCGCTGGCCTGCGCGGTCGCCACCGAGGTGGTCCGGCTGCTGGCCACGGGCGAGTTCCAGCGCCGCTCGGCCGAGCTGGGCGAGCGGCTGCACGCCGGTCTGCGCGGTCTGGTCGGCAAGGGCCTGGTCGCCGTCCGGGGCCGGGGCCTCTGGGCCGGGCTGGACATCGACCCGGCGCTGATGACCGGCCGGGAGGCCTGCGAGCGGCTGATGGAGCGGGGCGTCCTGGCCAAGGACACCCACGGCTCGACCATCCGGCTCGCCCCGCCGCTGGTGATCACCGAGGAGGAGATCGACCACGCCGTGGCGCAGCTCGCCGCCGTGCTGGCCGGCTGATCTCCGTACGCGAGAGAAGGGCGCCGGGACCACGACGGTCCCGGCGCCCTTTCGCGTCGCGTCAGGGGCGCGGCAGCCGCATGGCCATGGTCGGCGCCTCGGCCATCACCGAGGTCGGGCTGAACTTCGCGTCGCTGCTCACCTCGTCGGCGCGGCCGATCTGCACGCCGGGATAGAGCTCGATGAGGTCGCCCTCGCCCAGCACCCGGGACTGCTGCGGAGCCAGCGGGACCCGGTCCGGCTCGGCCATCGAGCCGCCCGGGCGCACGCCCGAGCCGTTGGTGCTGGTGTCCGTCACGATCACCTCGCCCACCCGCAGCTCGAAACGGACGTGGGTGCGGCTGATCCAGCGCCGCGCCTCGTCGTTGAGCCACTGCCCGAGCACGATCCCGCCGGTGCCCTCGGGCGCCCGCCCGACCGGCACCGGCTGGTTCTCGGTGAGCGCGAACCGCTGCCGGACCATCCCGCCGATGCGCACCGCCAGCACGGCCGTACGCGGCCGCGGGCCGGCGTCGCCCAGCCGGGCGCCGTGCCGGGGGCAGGTCGGCACGCCGTTGCGCAGCGTGGGTGGCGGCTGCCCGGCCGGGGCGCGGTCGACCCGGGCCAGGTCGGCGAAGGCGCCGCCGCCTCCACCGCCGCCGAACAGCGCGCAGCCCGGCTCGGGGCAGCGCCACTGCCGGGCCAGCAGCTTCGCGCCGACCGGTGAGCGGCTGCCGGTGACCGGGGTGTGCCCGCCGCCGACGTGCGCGATGAAGACCGGGCCGCCGGCGCCCGGCACCGGGGCGAGCACCCGGCCGGCCTGGCCGAGCCAGGGCCAGCGCCCGCCCAGCCCGTCGAACCGGGCCCGGCTGAGCACCGGCAGGCCGAGCAGGTCGGCCACCTCGAGCATCCGGTCACCGGGATGGTCGAGCACCTCGACCAGGCCGTCGTCGGCCCAGCGCCGGACCACCATCCGCTCGTTGGAGGTCAGGTCCGCGTCGGAGAGCAGCGCCCGGTGCACGATCGCGTAGACCGGGACGCTGTCCTCCTCGATCTGCCGGGAGAGCGCGTCGATCACCATGCCGAGCCGCAGCAGGCTGGCCGGCCGACCGCCGTCCAGGTCCTGCCAGCGGATCACCTCGGCCAGGTCGACCACGGCCCGGGCCAGCGAAGGATCGGTGCAGACCCGACCCTCGATGGCGTCCAGCACCTTGCTGATCTCGAATCTCATGCCGCGCTCCGGACGGTGTCGTCGCTCCGCCGGGTCGGGGCCGGCCGCCCCGCCTCGGCCCGCACCGCCGTCGCGGTGAGCAGGTCTGCCATGCGACGACCCTACCGGCAGCGCCGACCGGCGCCGCGCGACGCACGCCGGGAATCGACGCTCGCCACTCAGCCCCGCCGCAACGGGCGCCCCACCTCGTGCAGGTGCGCGAGCCCCTGCCGGTACGACTCGACCAGCCCCGTCTCCACGTACGGGATGCCCTGCTCGGCGCAGTAGGCGCGGACGATCGGCCGGGCCCGTCGCAGGTTGGCCCGGGGCATGTTCGGGAAGAGGTGGTGCTCGATCTGGTAGTTGAGCGCACCGAGCGCCACGTCGACGAACCGCCCGCCGCGAACGTTGCGCGAGGTGAGCACCTGCTTGCGCAGGAAGTCGAGGTCGTCCTCGGCCGTGGGCATCGGCATGCCCTTGTGGTTCGGGGCGAACGCGCAGCCCATGTAGAGCCCCCACAGCCCCTGGTGCACGGCCGCGAAGAGCAGCGCCCGGCCGGGCGACATCACCGCGAACAGCAGGCCGAGGTAGCCGGCGGCGTGCGCCACGAGCAGCAGCCCCTCCACGACGCGGTGCCGGACCGGGGTGCGCCACCGGCCGTCCGGCTCCCGGCCGACCAGCGCCCGCACGCTGGCCACGTGCAGCGCCAGGCCCTCCAGCAGCAGCAGCGGGAAGAACAGCCAGGCCTGCCGTCGCGCCATCCACCGGCTCAGGCCCCGGGTCGCCGTCGCCTGCTCGTACGTCCAGACCAGCGCGCCCGCCCCGACGTCCGGATCCTCGTCGGCGTGGTTGGGGTTGGCGTGGTGCCGGTTGTGCTTGTCGACCCACCAGCCGTAGCTCAGCCCGACCGCCAGGTTCCCGGCGACCAGGCCGGCGACCTCGCTCGGGCCGCGCCGGCGGAACATCTGCCGGTGGCCCGCGTCGTGGCCGAGGAACGCCACCTGGGTGGTGGCCACGGCCATGAGCGCCGCCATGGGCAACTGCCACCAGGAGTCGCCGACCGCCACCACACCGGCCCAGCCGGCCACGAAGGCGCCCAGGGTCAGCACGATCCGGGCCGCGTACCGGCCGGGCCGGCGGTCGAACAGGCCCGCGGCGGCGACCCGGCGGGACAGCCGGGCGTAGTCGCTGCCCCGCCGTGCCGCCGGTGCCGTCAACGTCGATGAGGTCATCCGCTCCCCCGCTCCTCGGTTGGGGCGCCACGCCGACGGCGCAACGCTGCGTAACCAATTCTGCGGAGATCGACTGCGCTGGGTAATCCTGGAAACCCCCCAGCACGGGGTGGTGCTAGCCCTACCTCATCCCGCCCACCGCGGCCCGGAGCCGGGCCACGTCCCGCCGCCGCCGCTCGTAGGTGGCGGCGAGGGCGATCAGCGCCAGCCCACCGAGGCCCAGGAAGATCCAGCGGGGCAGCAGGTCCCAGCCCCGGGCCAGCTCGTGCAGGGCCAGCGGGACCAGGGTCGCCGCGCCCAGCAGGACCGGCGCCTGCCAGCGCCGGACCGCGCCGCCGAGCACCGCGCCGAGCGCCACCAGGCCGAGGGCCAGCCGGCGGGCCGGCTGCGCGTCCGGGGCGGCCAGCACCGACACGAGGCTGGGCAGCAGCGCCGCGCCGAGCCCCGGGCCGAGCGCCAGCCAGCTGTTCAGGCCCGGCCGGGTCCGCAGCGCCAGCAGGCCCGCACCGAGGGCGAGCGCCGCCGCCGGCAGGGTGTACGCCTCCAGCACCGCCACCCCGCCGGCCGCCAGCAGCAGCCAGCCGCCGAGCAGCTCGCTGCCCCCGGCGACCGCCGCGAGGCCCCAGCGCCGGGCCGGCGGCTCGCCCCGGCGCAGCACCCGGACGGCCACGGCCAGCCCCCACAGCACGCAGACCGCTGCCGCGTGCCGCAGCGCCCCGCCGGTGAGCAACAGCGCCAGCAGGGCGACCGCCTGCGCCGCCGCCTCCAGCGCCACGGCCCCGGCCGCACCGCCGGTGCGGGAGCGCAGCGCGGGCACCGCGTGCAGGGTCACCGCCGCGACGGCCAGCACGGCGAACCCGGCGGTACGCAGCGGCAGCCCGCCGGCCAGCGCCGCGGTCACCGCGAAGCCCGTGGCCGCCGCCACGGCGCCCAGCCAACCGGCGAGCCGGGCCTCGGCGGGCCGACCGGCCGCCCCCGCCACCGCCCCGGCGACGACCAGCACCCCCAGCGCGGCCAGGGTCCCGGTCCGGGTGGCGACCAGGCCGCCGAGCCCCGGTGCGGTGAGGGCGAACCCGAGCGGCAGCAGGACCAGCGGCGCCGCCGGGCGCGGGCCGGCGAGCGTGGCCAGCACCAGCGCGGCCACCCCGGTGCCGAAGACCAGCGCGGGCACCACCGGCCAGGGCGCGCCGGCCGCCGCCAGCAGCACCGGCAGGGCCACCGCGCCGAACGGCAGCGCGGCCAGCGCGGGCAGCCGGCGGCGGCCGTCCCCGCCCGGCGCGGCGCGGTGTGCGTGGGCGGTCACGATCCGGGCGTAAGCCGCCGCGACCGCACCGAGCAGCAGCAGCACCAGCCCGGCGCGGGCCGCCGCCGGCACGGGCTCGACGGCGGGCACCCCGGACCAGGGCCGGACGGGCAGGTCCAGCAGCACCGCCAGTGCGATCGGGGCGGCGGCCAGCAGCGCGAGGCCGGCCAGCCCGGCGCCGACCGCTTGCGGGGCGGAACCAGGCCGGGCGCCACCCCCGGCGGCCAGCGCCAGCAGCGCCCCGACGGCGGCGTAGAGCGCCACGGGCTCCCCGCCCGGCACGACCAGCGGCGCGAGGCCGGCCGCCGCGAGCGCCACGGCGAGGCCGGTCGACGCATACCCGTGCAGGTCGGTCCAGTGGCGGCGGACCGCGAGCACGGCGAGCACCGGCACCGCGACGGCGGTGGCCGCGCCGCGGAGCTGCCACCAGGGCGGCGCGCCGAGCCCGAAGAGCGCGACGGCCACCCCCGCCGGTACGGCGGGCAGCGCCACGGCCAGCGCCACCCCGGCGACGGCCGGCTGTGCGCCCCGGCCCCGCCGGCCCCGCGCCGCGACGATCGGACCGAGCACGGCGAGGACGGCGAGCACGGCGCCCGCGCCCGCCGGCGCCGCGCAGCCCACCAGCAGGGCGTGACCCAGCAGGACGGCCGCCGCGAGCGCGGTCACCACCACGGTGCGGTATCCCCGCCGTGGCCGGGCCACCAGCACGATCAGCAGCGCGGTGGCCGCCGCCAGGTCGGCGACCAGCACCAGCGGCCACGGGGTGACCGCCACGGCCGGTGCGGCCAGCACGGCCAGCGTCCCACCGACCACCCCGACCAGCGGCCGGGCGGCCCGGGGCACCAGCAGCGCCACAGCACCGGCGGTGCACAGCAGGGCCACCGGGAGCTGCCAGCCCCAGGACGGGAGCGCGGCGGACCGCCCACCCTGCCAGGCCGGGAAGGCGGCGGCCGCGGTGGCCGCGGCGACCAGTCCGGTGAGGACGATCGCGACCTGGCCCAGGCCGGCGGCCACCACGAGGGCGCCCAGCCGCGGGCCGGTCCGCGGGCCGGCCGGCAGGGTCCGGACCGCGCCGGCTAGCGCGACCACCACCAGCCCCGCCGCCAGCAGGAGCAGTCCGGGACGCAGCGCGGCGACCGGCCGGAGCAGCGCGGCGGCCAGCACCGGCACCAGGAGCCCCGCGGTGACCACCCGGTAGGTCCGGCCACCCGCCGCCAGCGCACCGGCGACCAGGGCGAGCGCCACCACGAGCAGCGGACCGCCGGCCAGCAGCGGGGTGCCGGCCGCCCGCCCGAGGGCCAGCGGCACCAGCGCACAGCCGGCCGCCAGGGCCAGCGCCACACCGTGCCCGACCCAGCCGAGCACCCACCCGGCGAGCGGCGCGGACGGCGCACCGGGCCGGCCCGGGGCGGGGGGTGGCGCGACGGCCGGCCGGAGCCGGTCGCGCAGGGCGACCACCACCACGAGGTCGCCCAGCGCCAGCGCGGTCAGGACCAGCGCCCAGCCGGCGGCCGACGGCTCGGCGGCCGCCGCCGCCAGGGGCAGCACCGGTTGCGCGGTCAGCAGCGCCGCGAACCAGGGCACGGTCAGCCGGCTCAGGCGCGCGTACCCGGCCGCGACCGCCGCGCCGATCCCCCCGACCAGCGCGGCGTAGCGGGTGCCCGGCCAGCCGGCCACCCCGAACAGGTCGACCGACCAGGCGGCGTACCCGTCGAGGAGCACCAGGAGCAGGCCCACGGCGGCGAAGGTCTCCGCGGTGCCGCGCAGCCCACGCGCCCGGGCCACCAGCGGCGCCGCGAGGGCGAGCGCGGTGAAGGCGAGCAGGATCAGTGCCCGCCCGGCCACCCCGAACGCGGCCCAGGCGACCGCCGTGAAGACCACCGCCGCGGTGCCGAGCAGCAGTCCACCGAGGACGAAGAGCAGGCTCTGCACGGCCCGGGTCGACGTCTCGGCCCCGCCGGGACGGGCCGGAACGGCGACGGAGGGCACGCCCGGTGGCGGCGCGGGTGCCACCGGACGCGGCGGCGGGATCTCCAGGCGGATCCGGGCCGCGAGCTCGGACCGCCGCTGCCGGGCCGTGGACAGCCGGCCGGCCAGTTCCTGGTACGCGGCCCGGGCCGCCTCGACCCGCGGGACCAGCCCGGCGATCTCCTGGTCCAGCCGGACCACCTCGGCGCCCGGTGGGTACGGCGGGCGGCCGCACCCGGAACAGCCGGAGGCGAGGTCGGCGGGTGCACCGCAGCCGGGACAGGGGTAGCCGGTGTTCTCCACCCCGCCAGCATCGGGGCCGGCGGGGCGGGCGGACAGAGTAGGCGTACCTAGGGCCGGGTGTGGTCGTGCACCCAGGCCGCGTAGTCCGGGTTGCCGCTCTCCATTCGGGTGACCAGGATCTCCGGCACCTCGTAGGGGTGGCTGGCGCGGACCTGGTCGACCAGCGCGTCCACCCGGTCCGGTGCGGTCTTGAACTGGACCGACCACTCGGCGGTGGTCTGGATCGCCGACTGCCACCAGTAGGTGCTGTCCACCTGCCCGCCGACCTGGGCGCACGCCGCCAGCCGGCCGGCGACGGCCGCGGCCGCCAGCACGTCCGCGACGGCGCGGGCGTCCACCACCGTCGTCACCACGCAGATCTGCTCCACCAGCGCACCCTACGTGGCGTTCCTGGCGGTCCGCTGGACGCGCACCGAACCGGTCTCAGCCGGCGGCCACCCCGTCGCGGTTCGCGGCGACCCACCGGTCGATCCGGGCCCACCAGTCGAACAGCCAGTCGATGCGCTCCTGCCGGCCGACCGGCACCTCCTCGGGCGGCACCGACCAGAACCGCATCACGATCCGCTTGTCCATCGGCAGCTCGCGCCACACGTCGGCGACGGTGAGCATCTGGTCGAGCCCGGTGTGCGCCACGAAGATGACCCCGGCGTCCGGGGCGGCGTCGAGGGCGGCGAGCAGCCCGCCCGGCTGCGGGGCGAGCACGTGCTGCATCCGCTCGGCGCGCCGCGCCATCCGCTCCAGGCCCAGGGCGCGCAGCCGGGCGATGGCCCGCAGCCGGCGCTTCGGCGTGAAGTTGCCGCCCTCCGGAAAGATCACGAACGCGTCGTCGTCGTCCAGGCCGGTGGCGAGGTGGCCGATCTGCCGGATCGCCGACTCCCGCCCGTCCGGGCCCGGCGCGATGAACCGGTTGGGGAGCCGGTTGAGCAGGACGTCGATCGCCGGATCCCACTGGAGGGTCTCCTTGAGGACGATCCGGGGCTCCCGGTGGAACCAGTTGACCAGGGCGTGGATCAGGATGAACGAGTCGCCGGGCCCGGCGTGCCGGCAGAGCACCAGCTCGGGGCGGCCGGGCAGGGCGGTGTCCGGGTCGGTGCCGACCACGTCGATGCGCAGCCGCAGGGTCCAGCGGGCCTGCCAGAACAGCACCCGCAGGAAGTGACCCGCGAGCACGTAGTGGGCCCGCTGGAAGGCCGGCGACCGCTTGCGCGCGCCGAAGCCCGAGGCCAGCCAGAGCACGAAGAGCGCGAGCAGCGCGGCCGCGTCCCAGACCAGGTAGACCGTGCCGATCCAGAGCAGCCGCAGCGGGCGCAGCCGCCCCGGCACCAGCGGCGACGCGGCCAGGGCCAGCAGCGCCCAGACCGGCAGCGTGGTCACCACGGTGACGGCGAGCAGCACCACGCCGGGCGCGAGCAGCAGCCGGCGTAACCACCGGGGTGGCAGCGGCATCAGCGTTCCAGCGCGGTGTCCAGGTAGCGGCGGGAGGCCGTGTACGCCCGGCTGATCCGCCGCCCCACCGCCGCGATGTCCCGGTAGGCCCAGGGGCTGTCGTCGCGCGGCTCCAGGCCGCCGGTGGGCAGCACGTGCACCTCCACCCCCTCCGGCAGCGCCGCCATCTCCCGGGCGAACCGGTGCCGGCGCGCGATCTCGAACGCCACCTGGGCGATCTCCCAGGGCCGGCGGGGCGGGCTCAACTCGCGCTCGATCCGGCCCACCTGGAGCACGAAGATCCGCGTCGCGCCGGCCGCGACGGCCTCGCCGACGGGGATCGAGTTGACCACCCCGCCGTCGATGTAGTGCTGGCCGTCGATCTGGGTCGGCGGCAGCAGCCCGGGCACCGAGGCGGAGGCGAGCACCGCGGGCACCACCGGTCCGCTGTGGAACCAGTGCTCGGCGGCGCGTTCGATGTTTGCGGCGCAGCACCGGAACGGCACCTTCAGGTCCGCGAAGGTGGTGTCCTCGCCCAGCTCGCTCTCCAGCAGCCGGCGCAGCGGCCGGGGCGAGTGGAGGTGGGTACGCGCCGCGAAGCGGCGCAACTGCCGGGCGACCGAGTCCCCGTACACCTCGCTCGCCTCCGGCGAGGCCCAGAGCCGGACCAGCCGGTCGGTGACCGCCTCGCTGGGGTCCGCGGCGACCAGGGCGCCGTTGACCGCGCCGATCGAGGTGCCGAGCACCATGTCGGGGCGGATCCGGGCGCGGAACAGGGCACGGAGCATGCCCACCTCGACGGCGCCCAGCACTCCCCCGCCGCCCAGCACGAACGCCACCGGACCACCTGCCATGCCGTTCATCCTGGCACGCGCCGCACAGTCCGCCCCGTTCAGCCGGTCCCGGCCGGCCACCCCGTCACCGGCTGCGACGGCCGCGACGCGGGACGCGACCGGAGAACGGACAGCCGTTGACACGCCGGACACATTCCCGCAACCTGATAGCGCTCCCAAGCCCAGGCAGGTGGATGTGAAGGCGACGCTGCACGCCGGCCGGCTGCTGGCCCGCAGGTACCGGCTCGTCGACCAGATCGGGGCCGGCGGCATGTCGGTGATCTGGCGCGCCCGCGACGAGGTGCTCGACCGGGTGGTGGCGGTGAAGGTGCTGGCACCCTCGCTCGCCGCCGACGCCCGGTTCCGCGACATGGTGCGCGAGGAGGCCCGCTCCGCCGCCCAGCTCGTCCACCCGCACGTCACCGCCGTGCACGACTACGGCGAGACGGTCGCGCCGGACGGCTCGATCACGTCGTTCGTGGTGATGGAGCTGCTCAGCGGCGAGGAGCTGGAACACCGGCTCACCGAGGGGCCGCTGCCCTGGCCACAGGCCGTGGAGACGGGCGCGCAGGTGGCCGAGGCGCTGGCCGCCGCGCACCGGCTGGGCATCGTGCACCGGGACATCACGCCGTCGAACGTGATGATGACCCGGGTCGGCGCGAAGGTGCTCGACTTCGGCATCGCGACCCGGGTCGGCGCGCCGGACGAGGACGAGGACGGCGGCACGTTCGGCACCCCCGCGTACGTGGCGCCGGAGCGCCTCGACGGGGCCCCGGCGCAGCCGGCCACCGACGTCTACTCGCTGGGCGTGCTGCTGTTCGAGACGCTGACCGGGCAGCCCCCGTACCCGGCGGACACCTGGGAGGAACTCAGCGCCGCGCTGGCCGGGGACGCCGCGCCCACGCTGGACGGCGTACCCGGGCTGCCCGCGCCGGTCGCGGAGATCTGCCTGCGCTGCCTGGCCCGCGACCCGCGGCGGCGGCCCACCGCGCACCAGGTGGCGGCCGTGCTCCGCGACCAGTTGCTGCCCGCTGACCCGCAGGCCGCCACCATGCCGGCCGCCACCGTGCCCCTGCCGGCGGTGCCCGCCCCGGCGCGACCGGCGGCCGAGCCCGCGGCTCCCGCCCCGGCCGGCGCGCCCCCGCGCCCCCGGGCGCTGCCCCTGGTGGCGGCCGGCCTGGTGGTCGTCACCGGCGCCGCGGTGCTGGTGCCCGCCCTGATGCGGGACGACACGGCGCCGCCGCGGGTGTCGCCGACCGCCGGGCCCGTGGTGGTCCCGTCCACCGTGCCCCCGGGCGCCGGCACCCCGGCCACCACGCCCGGCCCGACCCGGCGGCCGCCGGAGACCGGCACCCCGACTCCACCCGTCGGCAGCGACCCGGTCGAGGCGGCCCAGCGGGTGGACGGGCTCATCGAGGCGGGGCTGGCGGCCGGTCAGATCCGCACCGACGTCGGCGTGGACCTGCGCAACCTGTTGCGCAACGCCACGGCCGCGACCGGCGACGGCGCGCAGACCGCCGCCGTGGACCGGCTCCGCGGGAAGATCGCCGACCGGCGGCGGGAGGGCAGCATCAGTCCCGGGTACGCCCGCCAGCTCGACGCCGCCGCCGCGGAACTGGCGGCGGTCCGTACCTGAGGGTCACCTGGCGGCGACCGGCGCCGCCTCGCGCCGCCCGGCGGCCGCGGCCCGGTCGGCCAGGAAGCTCCGGTAGACCGCCTCGTAGCCGCCGGCCATCCGCTCGACCGAGAAGTGCTGCGCGACGTGCATGATGCAGTCCGCGGGGTCGAGGCGCGACACGTCGCGCAGCGCGGCGGGCAGCTCCTCCGCGCGGTCGCGGATGAGCCCGGTCACCCCGTCCCGGACCAGCTCCGGCACGGCGCCCCGGCGCAGCGCCACCACCGGCGTGCCGGTCGCCATCGCCTCCACCATCACCATGCCGAACGGCTCCGCCCACTGGATGGGCATCACGAGGCAGCGGGCGTCGTACAGCAGCCGCTGGGTGGCCTCCCGGTCGGCGTTGAGCACCACGGTGACGTCCTCGCCCAGCAGCGGCTCGACCACCTGCTCGAAGTAGCGCCGCTCGGCCGGCTCGTTGCACTTGCCGGCCAGAGTCAGCGGCAGGCCGGCCTCCCGGCAGGCGCGGATCGCCACGTCGGGTCCCTTGTCCGGGCTGAACCGGGCCAGCCAGAGCACCGGCCCGCGGCCCGGTCCGCGCTTGCGCGGCACCTCCCGCAGCGCCATGGCGTTGTGCACCGTGCCCACCCACGGCAGGTCCGGGTTGGCCCGGCGCTGGGCGTGCGAGATCGCCACCAGGCCCACGCCCTCGTCGGTGTTGCTGAGCACCGTGCCGTACTCGCCCACCGGGTTGCCGTGCACCGTGGCCACGGTGGGCACCCGGCGCCGGCCGGCGAGCAGCGGGCCGATGGTGCTGTGGTCGTGCACCAGGTCGAAGTCGGCCGGGTCGACCAGCCGGTTGACGTGGGCCAGGTGGGCCAGTTCCGGCAGCGACTCGCCGAGCCGCTCGTACTGGAGGTCGGCGCAGGTGGAAACGAAGTCCCCGGCGGTGCCGTTCTCCCGGCCCGCCCCGAACAGGGTCACCGCGTTCCCGCGGTCGACCAGGGCGTCGATCAGCCCGGCCACCAGGTGCTCCAGGCCGCCGTAGCCGGCCGGCGGCACGGACAGCCAGGGTGGCACCACCATGGCGATCCGCAGGTGCCCGGCCGGCGCGTGGTCCGGTGGCGGCTGGTTCACGGCCACGAGTCCTTTCCGATGGGTGCCCCGGCGTACGTGACCGGCGGCGGTTTCCCGACCGTCCGAGCGGTAAACGGCGCTCAGCCGGCCACCACGATCCGATCGTGCACCTCCCGGACGCCGGGTGTCGCCCACGCCGCCCGTTCCGCCTCCTCCCGCTGCCACCACGAGCGGACCACCCCGTCGAGCACCACCGTGTCCCCGCTGACGCCCACCTCGATGCGTTCGGTGCCGGTACGCCGGAACAGCACGCGCTGCAGGTCACGGCGGTTCTGCTCGTCGCTGGGCGGGTTGGGCGGGCGCACCTCGACGAGGTTGGTCACCCCGCGTACGCCCCGCAGCCGGCGCAGCTCCCGCTCGGCGGTGCGGCTCTGGAAGCCGTACTCCACCTCGCCGCGGAGCATGACCCAGCCGTCGGCGACCGTCACGTCCAGCCGCTCGGCGGGCACGAAGCTGTCCCACTCCAGGGCCCGGCTGGCCGCGATCGCGATGTCGGCGTCGGTACGTTCCTCGGCGGCCGGCAGCTGCACCTCCAGGTCGCTGGCGACCGCGCGGACGCCCCGGACCCGGTGCGCACAGCGCTCGGCGGCCCAGCGCCGCGCGTAGCTGTCCACCTGGCCGGTCAGGGTGACCACGCCGTCGGCGACGGTCACCCCGATCTCGGTGGGCCGGGTCTGCGCGTCCCAGTCCAGCTCGGCGAGCACGTCCCGCTGGATGTCCTGGTCGGTACGGACGGCGGAGGTGGTCGTCATGCCCCGAGGGTGCCGCCGGTCGGGGTGAGCCGGGCTCACCCGGACGGGGTGAGAACGGAAAAGGGGCGGCGGGTGACGGAACCAACCCCCTTGGCTCCGTCACCCGCCGCCCGTGGAGGAGGCAGGTCTGGTGTTAGGACGTCTCGGCGAGCGTCACGGTTGCCGACTCGGTCGAACCGTTCCGCTTGAACTGGACCTCGACCCGGTCGCCAACCTTGCCGGACTGCACGGCGCCGACCAGGTCGTTGGAGTCGTTGATCGCCTTGTCGCCGAACTTGGTGATGACGTCGCCGCGCTGGAGCCCGGCCTTGTCGGCGGCGCTGCCGGCGACCACGTCGGAGACCAGCGCGCCGCCGTCCTCCGCGCCGGTCACGCTGACGCCGAGCGACGGGTGGCTGACCTTCTCGCCGCGCTGGAGCTTCTCGGCGACGTCCTTGGCCTTGTTGCTCGGGATGGCGAAGCCGACCCCGATGTTGCCGTTGCTGCCCTGCCCCGCGGTGGCGATGGCGGTGTTGATTCCGATCACCTCGCCCCGGGTGTTGACCAGCGCGCCACCGGAGTTGCCCGGGTTGATCGGGGCGTCGGTCTGGAGCAGGCCGGAGATCGAGCTGGCGCCCTGCTGCGGGCTCTGCTGCTGCTGGCCGCCCTCGCCGGCCTGGATGGTGCGGTCGCGGGCGCTCAGGATGCCGGCCGTGACGGAGCCCTGGAGGCCGAGTGGGCTGCCCAGGGCCAGCACCTGGTCGCCGACCTGCATGGCGTCGCTGTCGCCGAACTTGGCCGCCTTGAGGCCGCTCACCCCGCTGGCCTTGACCACGCCCAGGTCGGTCTTCGGGTCGGTGCCGACGATCTTGGCCTGGGCGGTCTTGCCGTCGGCGAAGACGACCTTCACCGTGTCGCCGCTGGCGGAGGCGACGACGTGATTGTTGGTCAGCACGTACCCGTCGGCGCTGAGGATCACCCCGGAGCCCTCACCGCTGTCCGTCATGATCGTGACGATGCTGTCCTGGACGGCGGCCGCGATCTTCGGCAGGTCGGCACTGTTGAGCACGGGGGCGGCCGTGTAGGTGCGGGTCACCGTCCCGTCGCCGTCGAGGGCGAGGGCGAGGGCGCCGCCGGCCACGCCGGAGCCGAGCATGAGCGCCAGCGCGAGCGCCCCGGCCCCGATGAACTTGCCGGCCCGGCTGGGCCGCGCCGGCTGCTGCGGGCCCCACGGCGGGAGCGGCTGCCCGGCCTGGTGCTGCGGGTACGGCTGCTGCCCGGCCTGGTGCTGCGGGTACGGCTGGTGCGCCTGGTACGGCGGGACGGTGGCCTGCGGCGCGTAGCCGGTGCCGCCCTGGTGCGCCCAACCGCCCTGCTGCTGCTGTCCCCCGTACCAGGGGTGCGGCTGCTGCGGCTGCCCGGAGACCGGGTGCGGCGCGTACGGGTTGGTGGGCGCGCCCGTCTCGGCGTGCGCGGCCGGGGCGGTGGTTCCGGCGGCCGGGGAGTCGGCCGGAACCGGCGCGGCGGCCGCGGTGACGGTGGGCTCCGACTGCCCGCTCTCGGCGCGGGGCAGCTCGGCGGTCGGGTGCGACGGCTCGGCGTCGGCGGGAGCCGGCGACCGCTGCGGATCAGTCTCGTGGTCGGTCATGACTACACCTTCTCCCCTGGCACTGCGACCAGCCTGGAACCCGCCTGAATGTTTTCTGAAAGTCACTCGCCCGGCTCGGGCGCCTCGGGCAGCAGCGGCAGTTTCACCCGGAAGGTCGCCCCGCCACCGGGCGTCTCGGCGACTTCGACGGTGCCGTGGTGCGCGGCCACCAGCGCGGCGACGATCGCCAGCCCGAGCCCGGTGCTGGTCGGTCCGCCCGCCCGCCGGGTACGTGCCGCGTCCACCCGGTAGAACCGCTCGAACACCCGCTCGGCCTGCTCCGGGGTGAGGCCGGGACCGGTGTCCGCCACCTCCACCACGGCCAGGTTGCCCGGCTCCGCGCGCAGCCGCAGGGTCACCGCGGCGTCGGCCGGGGTGTGGGTGAGCGCGTTGGTCATGAGGTTGCCGATCACCTGGCGCAGCCGGGCGTCGTCGCCGAGGACCACGAGCGGGCCGGCGCCCGGCTCGATCTCCAGCGTGATGGCGCGCTCCGGCTCCACGGCACGGGCCGCCTGGACCGCGTCCGAGGCGAGCACCGGCAGCTCGACCGGGGCCAGCGCGATCGGGCGCTCCCGGTCCATCCGGGCGAGCAGCAGCAGATCCTCGACGAGCAGCCCCATCCGGGAGGCCTCGTCCTCGATCCGGCGCAGCAGACCGGCGGTCTGGTCCGGTTCCCGGGCCGCGCCCTGCCGGTACAGCTCGGCGAAGCCCCGGATGGTGGTCAGCGGGGTACGCAGCTCGTGCGAGGCGTCCGCGATGAACTGCCGCATCCGCTCCTCGGAGCGGCGGGCCCGCGCCTCGGACGCCTGCGCCGCGGCGGCGGCGTCCCGGGCGCTCACCTCGGCGCTGCGCGCCGCCGCCTCGGAGGCGGCCCGCGCGGTGAACGCCGCCTCGATCTGGGCGAGCATGGCGTTCAGCGCCCGGGACAGCCGGCCCAGCTCGGAGGTCGGGCAGGCCCGGCCGTCCTCGGGGTCGGGCACCCGCCGGGTGAGGTCACCGCCGGCGATGGCCGCCGCCGTCCGCTCGATCTCCACGAGCGGCTTGAGACTGGTACGCACGATGCCCGCGCCGACCGACGCCAGGATGATCAGCACCGCCCCGCCCACCAGTAGGTCTATCCAGACGAGCTGACCGACGGACTGGTCGACGGCGGTGAGGTGCTGCCCGAAGGCGATGACCCGGCCGTCGGGCAGGTCGGCGTAGAGCATCCGCCACCGGGTCCGGCCGTCCACCGAGCGGACCGTGAACGGATCACCCACCTGCTCCTCGTAACCGGCGAAGTCGGCGGGGAAGGGCGGCAGCTCCTCGTCGCGGAGGCCGGCGTAGCGGGTGGGCGGGTCCACCGCCTGGCCCGGCGCCGCCTGGGCGGCCACGTAGTCCGAGGGAATGTTGATCTTGACGGGATTTCCCCCGGCCTGGTCCAGCGACCGGGCCACGTTGGTCGCGCCACCGCGGAGCTGATCGTCCACCTGACCGATCAGGTAGTCGCGGAGCAGGAACGCGGTCAGCCCGCTGATCACCACCAGGGCCACCGCGACCAGGGCGAGGACCGAGGCGACCAGCTTCACCCGCAGCGGGACGCTGCGCAGCCAGCCCTTCGCGTCGTGGACGGCGTTCACGCCGCCGGCTTGCGCAGCACGTACCCGACCCCGCGCAGGGTGTGGATGAGCCGGGGCTGAGTGTTGTCGACCTTGCGCCGCAGGTAGGAGATGTAGGACTCGACGATGTTGTCGTCGCCGCGGAAGTCGTAGTTCCAGACGTGGTCGAGGATCTGCGCCTTGGAGAGCACCCGGTTCGCGTTGAGCATGAGGTAGCGCAGCAGCTTGAACTCGGTCGGCGAGAGCTGCACCCGCTGGCCGGCGCGGTGCACCTCGTGGGTCTCCTCGTCCAGCTCCAGGTCGGCGAAGGTGAGCCGGGAGGGCGCGTGCTCGCCGGTGGCGGTGCGCCGCAGCACGGCCCGGATCCGGGCGGTCAGCTCCTCCAGGCTGAACGGCTTGGTGACGTAGTCGTCGCCGCCCAGCGTGAGCCCGCGAATCTTGTCGTCGGTGGCGTCCCGGGCGGTCAGGAAGACCACGGGGGTCCGCGTGCCGCCCTCGCGGAGCATCCGGATGACCTCGAAGCCGTCCAGGTCGGGCAGCATGACGTCGAGCACGACCAGGTCGGGCCGGTGGTCCTTGGCGGCGTTGAGCGCCGCGCTGCCGCTGGTCGCGGTGGCGACGTCGAAGCCGGCGAAGCGCAGGCTCGCGGAGAGCAGTTCGAGGATGTTGGGGTCGTCCTCGACGACGAGCAGTCGGGCCTCGGTCTGGGTAGCCACCATGGCACCCATCATCCGCGTTCCGGCTGCGGGCGCGCTGGGTGGACCCTGGAAACAACCTGTGAGCCGCCGTGGTGTCTCCCCCGTCGGAGACACCCACGGCGCCGGGCCTAGCGGAGCAGCCGGCGCAGCCCGTCCAGGGCCCCGTCGAGCAGGCGGATGGCCGTGCGGAGCTGGGCGTCGGTGAGCCGGCCGGCCCGTACCAGCGCGCCGACCTCGACGGTGAACGCGGCCAGCCGCTGGTCGAACTCGGCGAGCAGGGGCGACTCGGCGGTGGGGCGCGGGCCGCCGTTGGCCGGCGGGCGGGTGGTCGGCGGCGGGGGCGCCCACCGGGCCTGCCGGGTCTGCCGGGCCGCCTCGCGCAGCTCCCGCTTGAGGTCGCGCACCGAGCCGCGTACCTCGGTGCGGATCTCGCCGGCCAGCGCGGAGAGATCCTCCACGGAGGCCGTGATGTCCGATTCCAGGGTGGCCAGCTCGTCGGCGCGCTGCCGCAGCTCGGCCCGGCCCGCGTCGGTGATCTCGTAGACCTTGCGGCCGCCGGCGGCGGTGTGGCTGACCAGCCCCTCGACCTCGAGCCGCTGCAGCCGGGGGTAGATGGTGCCGGCGCTGGGCGCGTAGAGGCCGAGGAAGCGGTCCTCCAGCAGGCGGATCAGCTCGTAGCCGTGCTTCGGGCCGTCGTCGAGCAGCTTGAGCAGGTAGAGCCGGAGCCGCCCGTGACTGAACACGGCGGTCACGGCCTCTCCTCCACGTCGTCGGCGTCCTCGACGGGACGGGCGAGCAGCGCGATGCTGCCGGATGTCGCGGACGCCCAGAGCTTACCGGCGCCCCCGCCGAGCACCCCGTGGCTGTCCTTCACCGCGCCGAACCCGTGCTGGCCGCCGCAGACCTGCGGGAAGCCGCTGGTGATCCGGCCGGAGGTGGTGTGCAGGTGGACGGTGAGGTCGCTGTCCTCGCGGACCCGGACGGTGATGCTGCCGGAGATGGCGCTGAGCCGGATCTCGCTGCCGCGCGGGTTGTCCAGGTCGCAGGTGATCGACCCGGAGACGGCGTGGGCGCGCACCCGCTCGGGCGCGCTGTCGGCGAGGATCAGCTCGCCGGAGACGGTCTCCAGGTTGAGGTCGCCGCCGACCCCGAGCGCCTCGACCGGGCCCGAGGTGACCTTCGCGGAGGTGTGGCCGCGCAGCCCCATGAGGGTGACCTGGCCGGAGGTGACGTCGACCCGAGTGTCCCGGCGCAGGCCGGAGGCGACCAGCGAGCCGTCCACCAGGTGCAGGTCGGCCAGCACGTGGGCGGGGACGGCGATGGAGACCTCGGCCCGGAACCGGCGGCCGAGCTGGCCGAGCCACCAGAGGACCCCGGGCCAGCGGGGCATCCGCTCGTGGGCGACGGTCAGCCGGCCGTCGCGCAGCTCGACGAGGACGGGCCGGCGGCTGATCCGGGTGACGTCCACCCGGGTCGGGCCGTCGGTGGCGACCACGTTGAGGCGGCCACTGATGAGGCGGACGTCCAGCCGGGTGACCGGCTCGTCCAGGGTGAGCCGTTGCGGGCTGTCGACCGTCCAGCTGGTCATGGCGTCCTCCCCTCGTTGACGCGTCGGTCGGCGGCGCGTCGAGTGATGGGAGGAGCATAACGCGATACATCGCGACTGAACAAGACTGTCGCGACTGTGTCGCGATCGCGTCAGGCCGCCAGGTCCAGCCCCACCTCCGCCCGGGCGGGGACCGGCGCCACGGGCCGGACGAGCCGCATGCCGGTCGCGGTACGGCGCACGGGCGCGCGGACCGGGGCCGGATGGATGGCCGACTCGGCCGCCCGGGCCAGCATCCGCCGGTCCGCGCCGGCCGCCGGGTGCAGCGCGGCGGCCACCGTCACCGCCACGGTCAGGTCCCGGGCCCCCAGCACCCGGCGGACCGACTCCCAGAGCGTCTCGTCGCCCAGGAAGGCGGGCAGGGTGCTCGCGTCGCCGGCGTACCGGTAGCCGAGCCGCAGGGGGACGACCGGCGCGCCGGCGTCCACCGCGGCCTGGAACACCGCCGGCCGGAAGCCCCGGCCGGGCCGGCAGCCGGACGCCGCGCCGCACCAGGTCGTGCCCTCGGGAAACACCGCCACGGAGTGTCCGGCGCGCAGCGCGCCGGCGACCCTGCCGACCGTCGCCGGCAGGTCGCGCGGCCGGGACCGGTCGACGAAGACCGTGCCGGCCGCGGCGGCCAGCGGGCCGAGCACCGCCCAGTCGCGGACCTCCCGTTTGGCCACCATCCGGGCCGGGGACACCGCGAGCACCGCGAGGATGTCCAGCCACGACACGTGGTTGGCGACCAGCAGCGCCCGCGAGCGGGGCAGCCGCCCCCGGACCACGAGCCGCACGCCGAGGGCCCGCAGCGTTCCCCGCGCCCAGCCACGCAGCACGGCCCGCCGGTCGCCGGCCGGCAGCAGCGGCAGCAGCGCGGCCAGGCCGGCCCCGGCCAGCAGCATCCCGGCCACGCCGAGCAGGCGCCCCACCCGGCGTGGCAGCGACGCGTCCGGCGCGGCGGCCGCCGGCAGGCAGACCGGCCCGCAGCCCGAGGCGGGGCGCCAGAGCCCGTCCCCGGTCACGACGCCTCGCCCAGGAAGTGCCGCAGGTAGCGAGGGTTCATCCGGTCCAGGGAGAACAGCACGTAGAAGTCGGCGCAGGCGAAGTCCGGGTCGTACGCCGGCTCCCCGCAGACCCATGCGCCGAGCCGCAGGTAGCCGCGGAGCAGCGGCGGGACCAGCGCGCGCCGCTCGGCGGCGGACAACTCCGGCTCGTCGGCGGCCGGCGCCTCGGCGAACCAGGGGCGGCGGGGCGTCACGCGCAGCGGTGGCGGGGCCAGGTGCCGGGCGGTGACCTGGGCCCAGACCTCGGCGGCCGCGGTCCCGCCGTCGGCCACCGGCACCGAGGCGCAGCCGCCCAGCCACCGCGAGCCGCGCAGGTGCAGGTAGCGGGTGATCCCGGCCCACATCAGGTTGATCACGGCGCCGGAGCGGTGGTCCGGGTGCACGCAGGACCGGCCCGCCTCGACCAGGCCGTCGCGGAGCGGGGCGAGCGCGGTCAGGTCGAACTCGCCGTCGGCGTACCGGCGGTCGGTGCGTCCGGGCGGCAGCAGCCGGTAGGTGCCGACCACCTCGTCGGTGCCCTCGCGCAGCACGACCAGGTGGTCGCAGTGTGCGTCGAACTCGTCGGTGTCGAGCCCGGCGGCCCCCGGGTGCAGGGTGGCGCCGAGCTCACTGGCGAACACCTCGTGACGCAGGCGTTGCGCGGCCGCGACCAGGGTCGGGTCGTCGGCGATCAGCAGGGTGTATCCGCTGGTCGTGAGGGGTGCGCCAGCGGCGTGCAGAACGGCCATGGGTATCTGTGTAGGGTGCCCGGGTGCCGGCTCCGGGGATGAGGGGTGTCGATCCGGTGAACGCCGGTCGGCGCTCCGGCACACCCCCTCACCTGCGGGGAACGCCGTCGTGCGAGGCTGCCCGGGCAGGACCCGGCGACGAGGCCGGTGTCGGACCCCGGAGGTGCCAGGTGATCATCGAGTCCCGCTTCCACGGACCGGACGGCTCGGGCAACGGCGGCTGGAGCGCCGGGATCTTCGCCGCCGCGGTGGACGACCGAGGGCCGGTCGAGGTCACCCTGCGCAAGCCGCCTCCGCTGGAGACCCCGCTGACCGTGGCCGACGGCGAGGTCCGCGACCCGGACGGCCAGGTGATCGCCCAGGTACGCCGGGTCGAGCCGGTCGACGCCGTGGTCCCGCCGGTGGACCGGCCGACGGCCGAGGCCGCCGCGAAGGCGTACCCCGGTTTCGTGGACCACCCCTTCCCCGGCTGCTACGTCTGCGGCCCGGCGAACCCGGCCGGGCTGCGGATCTTCCCGGGCCGGCTGCCGGACGGGCGGACCGCCGCGCCGTTCCGGGCCCCGGCCGGCGTGGTGCCGGCGACCGTCTGGGCGGCGCTGGACTGCCCCGGCGGCTGGGCGGTGATCGCGCCCGGCCGGCCGTACGTCCTGGGCCGGATCGCCGCGCAGGTCACCGCGCTGCCGCGCCCCGGCGACGAGTGCGTGGTGACCGGTGCCATGGTCGGCGGCTCGGGACGCAAGGCCGAGGTGCACTCCAGCCTCTACGGCCCGGACGGCGCGCTGCTGGGGCAGGCACGCGCCACCTGGATCGCGCTGCCGCCGGCCTGACCTCTCCTCCCTGCGGATGATCCGCTCCTGCCCCCGGGGGAGGAGGGCGTACGCATCCCGCCTGATTGACCCCCTTGCGCCGGGTTGGAAGGCTGTGCTCGGCGCCCCGCAACGGCGTCCCAGCGGCGTGCCCTGAAGCCCGCCGCGGCAGGAGAGGAGAACGATGTCCGACGGGCAGCCAAGCCCCAGTGCCGGGACCGGCCAGATCGTGGTGTCCGGGCTGACGAAGCAATACAAGAGCGTCCGGGCGGTGGACAACCTGTCCTTCACCGTCCAGCCGGGCCGGGTCACCGGCTTCCTCGGCCCGAACGGCGCCGGTAAGACGACCACGCTGCGCATGCTGCTCAACCTGGTCACGCCGACCGCGGGCGAGGCCACCATCGGCGGCCACCGGTACGCCGACCTGGCCGACCCGCTGCGCACGGTGGGTGCGGTGCTGGAGGCGTCCAGCGCGCACAAGGGCCGTACCGGCATCAACCACCTGCGGGTGATCTGCGCGGCGGCGGGCCTCCCCCGCGGGCGCGCCGACGAGGCGCTCGCCCTGGTCGGGCTGACCCCGGCCGCGAAGCGCAAGTTCAAGGGCTACTCGCTCGGCATGAAGCAGCGTCTCGGCATCGCCGCCGCCATGCTCGGCGACCCGCGGGTGCTGATCCTCGACGAGCCGGCCAACGGCCTGGACCCGGAGGGGATCCGCTGGATGCGCGGCTTCCTCAAGGGGCTGGCCGCCGAGGGGCGCACGGTGCTGGTCTCCAGCCACCTGCTCTCCGAGATGCAGCTGCTCGCCGACGACGTGGTGATCATCGCAGCCGGCAAGCTGGTCCGGCAGGGGCCGGTCGACCAGGTCATCGGCTCGATGACGCACGGCGCCCGGGTGCGGGTACGCACCCCGCAGGCCGATGAGCTGACCGCGGCGCTGCGCGAGCAGGCGGCCACGGTGGACGCCGACGCGCACGGCGCGCTGCTGGTGACCGGGGTCGACGCGCCGACGGTCGGCCGGGTGGCACTGGCCGCCAAGGTGGAGCTGCACGAGCTGACCACCGAACGCCCCGACCTGGAAGGTGTCTTCCTGGAGCTGACGGCCGGAAAGGCGGAGATCCGATGAACCTGGTCCGATCCGAGCTGCTCAAGATCCGTTCCACCAACACCTGGTGGGTCTTCGCGCTGATCACGGTGCCGCTCTGGGCCCTCGCCATGGCCTTCAACTGGCTCCAGACCGAGGCCCTGACCAGCGGCAACATCGGCGACGTGCCGGCCGACCAGGCCGACCAGGTGCAGGCCGTCTCCAGCGCCGACAGCCTGGCCGCCAACCTCTACACCAACGGCCAGTTCTTCGGCCTGCTCATCGTCATGCTGCTCGGCATCGTGGTGGTGACCAGCGAGTTCTTCCACCAGACGGTGACCACCACGTTCCTCACGGCCCCGCACCGCACCGCCGTGATGGTGGCCAAGCTGGTCGCCGCGGGCGTGCTGGCGGTGCTCTTCTGGCTGGGCACCACGGTGTTGAACCTGATCTTCGCACCGCTGATCCTGAACGCCACGGACGTCGGCGCCCAGTTCGGCAGCGGCGCGGTCTGGCGGGCGGTGGCCCTCAACGGGCTGGCCTACCTGCTCTGGTCGGTGCTCGGCGTCGGGCTCGGCGTGCTGATCCGCAGCCAGATCGGCGCCACGGTGACCGGCATTCTGCTCTACCTGGGCGGCGCCATCGGCGCGGCCATCGCCATCGGGCTGCTGGCCGCCAAGTTCGGTGACTGGATCAACCAGCTCCAGCTGCTGGTGCCGTCGCTGGCGTCGTCGCTCATGGTGAGCGGCGCCGACATCCCCGGCAACCCGCCGCGGTGGGCCGGTGCCGCCGTACTCATCGGCTACGCCGCCGTGGCCGGGGTGATCGGCGTGCTGACCATCCGGCGCCGCGACATCTCCTGAGTCGGCTACCCGACACGGCCCCGGCCGGTGACGCTGCGTCACCGGCCGGGGCCGTCCGCATCTAGCAGGAGTGGCCGGGACACGCAGCGTTTGCCGAACTTCTGGCATCTTCTGTGAAACGGACCACCAGCCGGAGGCGAGAATGCCTGCGTCGATCGCACGGCGTAGCCTGGGACCCGTCTCTCGTGCCTCCCGAAACGGGCACGGGAGCGCCCGCGTGACATTCACAACCGCGTGAAAGAGGCGATTAGCGGCCGTGTCGACCCAGCAGACTTCGCAGGAGAACCCACTGGCGGGTTTCGGCCCGAACGAGTGGATCGTCGAGGAGATGTACCAGCGCTATCTCGCCGACCCCTCGAGCGTCGACTCGGCCTGGCACGATTTCTTCGCCGACTACCGGCCGGCGCCCGGCGCCGCCACCCCGCGCCCCGAGGCCGCCAAGGCCGCACCGGCCGCCCGTCCGGAGCCGGCCGAGCAGCAGGAGGCCGTCGCCACGGTCACCGAGAAGCCGGCCGCCAAGCCCGCGCCCGCCCCGGCCAAGCCGGCCGCCAAGCCGGCGGCGAAGGCCCCGGAGCCGGCCCCCGCGAAGCCGGAGCCGGCCCCCGCGAAGAAGGCCGCGCCGGCCAAGCCGGCCGCCAAGGCTCCGACCGCGAGCGCCGCCGGCACCACCCCGCTGCGCGGGGTCGCCGCCAAGATCGTGCAGAACATGGACGCCTCGCTCGCCGTGCCGACCGCGACCAGCGTCCGCGCCGTGCCGGCCAAGCTGCTGGTGGACAACCGCATCGTCATCAACAACCACCTGGCCCGCGGCCGCGGCGGCAAGGTGAGCTTCACCCACCTGATCGGCTACGCGATGGTCCGGGCGCTCGTCGAGCACCCGGAGATGAACAACTCCTTCGCCGAGGTCGACGGCAAGCCGGCGATGGTCCGCCCCGAGCACGTCAACCTGGGCATCGCCATCGACCTGGTCAAGCCCGACGGCTCCCGCAACCTCGTGGTGCCCTCCATCAAGGGCTGCGAGCAGATGGACTTCCGGCAGTTCTGGCAGGCGTACGAGGACGTGGTCCGGCGCGCCCGCCGCAACGAGCTGACCATGGAGGACTACGCCGGCACCACGATCTCGCTGACCAACCCGGGCGGCATCGGCACGGTCCACTCGATCCCCCGGCTCATGCAGGGCCAGAGTGCCATCATCGGCGTCGGCGCCATGGAATACCCGGCGCCCTACCAGGGCATGAGCGAGGCGACCCTGGCCGACCTCGCGGTCAGCAAGATCATCACGCTGACCAGCACGTACGACCACCGGATCATCCAGGGCGCGCAGTCCGGCGAGTTCCTCAAGGTGATGCACGAGCTGCTGCTCGGCGAGCGCGGCTTCTACGACCAGATCTTCACCTCGCTGCGGCTGCCCTACGAGCCGGTGCGCTGGGTGCAGGACGTGGCCGTCGACTCCGAGGGCCAGATCAACAAGACCGCGCGGGTGCACGAGCTGATCCACGCGTACCGGGTCCGCGGCCACCTCATGGCCGACACCGACCCGCTCGAGTTCAAGATCCGCAAGCACCCGGACCTGGACGTCCTCCAGCACGGGCTGACCCTGTGGGACCTGGACCGCACCTTCCCGGTCAACGGCTTCGCCGGCAAGCAGCGGATGAAGCTGCGCTCGATCCTCGGCGTGCTGCGCGACTCCTACTGCCGCCGGGTCGGCATCGAGTACATGCACATCCAGGACCCGGAGGAGCGGCGCTGGATCCAGGAGCGGGTCGAGCGCAAGTACGAGAAGCCCAGCACGGACGAGCAGAAGCACGTGCTCAACCGGCTCAACGCCGCCGAGGCGTTCGAGACCTTCCTCCAGACCAAGTACGTCGGCCAGAAGCGCTTCTCGCTGGAGGGCGGCGAGTCCCTGATCCCGCTGCTCGGCGAGATCCTGGAGTGCTCCGCCGAGGGCGGCCTCGACGAGGTCGTGATCGGCATGGCGCACCGCGGCCGGCTCAACGTGCTGGCCAACATCGTCGGCAAGCCGTACGAGAAGATCTTCTCCGAGTTCGAGGGGCACCTCGACCCGCGCTCCACGCAGGGCTCGGGCGACGTGAAGTACCACCTCGGCCAGAACGGCAAGTTCACCACCCCGGACGGCGAGCACGCCGTCAAGGTGTCGGTGGTGGCGAACCCGTCGCACCTGGAGGCCGTGGACCCGGTGCTCGAGGGCATCGTCCGGGCCAAGCAGGACCGGATCGACCTCAAGCTGGAGGGCTACACCGTGCTGCCGCTGGCGGTGCACGGTGACGCCGCCTTCGCCGGCCAGGGCGTGGTCGCCGAGACCCTCAACCTGTCCCAGCTGCGCGGCTACCGCACCGGCGGCACCGTGCACGTGGTGGTCAACAACCAGGTCGGCTTCACCACGGCCCCGGAATACAGCCGGTCCAGCCTCTACAGCACCGACGTCGCCCGGATGATCCAGGCGCCGATCTTCCACGTCAACGGCGACGACCCCGAGGCCGTCGTCCGGGTGGCCCGGCTCGCCTTCGAGTACCGGCAGGCGTTCAACAAGGACGTCGTGATCGACATGGTCTGCTACCGCCGGCGCGGGCACAACGAGGGCGACGACCCGTCGATGTCCAACCCGCAGATGTACCAGATCATCGACTCGAAGCGGTCGGTCCGGAAGCTCTACACCGAGGAGCTCATCGGCCGGGGTGACATCACCGTGGAGGACGCGGAGGAGCTGCTGCGCGACTACCAGTCGCAGCTGGAGCGGGTCTTCAAGGCCACCCGCGACGCCGCCACCACGCCGCGCCAGCTCAGCCGGCCGCGCCGGGAGGACGAGCCGGAGCCGCAGGTCGACACCGCCACCGACGCCGCCGTGGTCAAGGCGATCGGCGAGGCGCACGTCAACCTGCCGGAGGGTTTCACCCCGCACAAGCGGATCCAGCAGCTGCTGGAGCGGCGCCGCAAGATGTCCGTCGAGGGCGGCATCGACTGGGGCTTCGGCGAGATCATCGCGTTCGGCGCGCTGCTGCACGACGGGGTCACCGTCCGGCTCGCCGGGCAGGACTCGCGCCGCGGCACCTTCGTCCAGCGGCACGCGTCGGTGGTCGACGCGAAGACCGGCGACGACTACCTGCCGCTGAAGTCGCTCACCGCCGACGGCGAGCGGTCCCGCTTCTTCGTGCACGACTCGCTGCTCTCCGAATACGCGGCCATGGGCTTCGAGTACGGCTACTCGGTGGAGAACATCAACGCGCTGGTCGCCTGGGAGGCCCAGTTCGGCGACTTCGTCAACGGCGCCCAGTCGGTCATCGACGAGTTCATCTCGTCGGGCGAGGTGAAGTGGGGCCAGCGCTCCGCGGTCACCCTGCTGCTGCCGCACGGCCACGAGGGCCAGGGTCCGGACCACACCTCCGGCCGCCCGGAGCGGTTCCTCCAGCTCTGCGCCGAGGACAACATGCGAGTGGCCATCCCGACCACCCCGGCGAACTACTTCCACCTGCTCCGCCGCCAGGCCCTGTCGCCCAAGCGCAAGCCGCTGGTGGTGTTCACGCCGAAGTCGCTGCTGCGGCACAAGCTCTGCATCTCGCAGGTGGAGGACTTCACCACCGGCACCTTCCAGCCGGTGCTGGCGGACACCGCCGCCCCGGCCCCGGAGCAGGTGAAGCGGGTGCTGCTCTGCTCGGGCAAGGTCTACTACGACCTGTTCCAGGCCCGGCAGGAGCGGGGCGTCACCGACACGGTCATCCTGCGGATGGAGCAGCTCTACCCGCTGCCCGTCGAGGAGGTCCGGGCCGCCCTGGCGCAGTACCCGAACGCCGAGGACTTCGCCTGGGTGCAGGAGGAGCCGGCCAACCAGGGCGCCTGGTCGTTCGTGGCGCTCAACCTGCTGGAGCACCTGCCCGAGGTCCGGCTGCGCCGCATCTCGCGCCCGGCCGCCGCCGCCCCGTCGGTCGGCTCGGCGAAGATGCACGAGGTCGAGCAGACCGCGCTGATCGAGGCGGCTCTCCCCCGCCCGTGACCTGAGCGCACCGCCGGCGACGAGGGGCAGCGACCGCACGACGGCCGCTGCCCCTCGTCGGTGTGGCGGCCCCCTTCTCCCGCGAGAGGACGCACATGTACTTCACCGACCGTGGCATCGAGGAACTGGTCGAACGCCGGGGCGACGAGCAGGTCAGCCTGGAGTGGCTGGGCGAGCGGCTACGTGACTTCGTAGACCTGAACCCGGAGTTCGAGACCCCGATCGAGCGGTTCGCCACCTGGCTGGCCCGGCTGGACGACGAGGACGACGAGTGACCGCCTGACCTTCTCCCGCCCGGTGGACGAGGATCGCTCAGCTCGTCGCGCCCGGGCCGGGCCCGGGGGCGACCCGCTCGGCCATGGCGTGTGTCCACACGGCGTCGAGGTCCGCACCGGGCGGAAACCGGCCGGCCAGTTCCAGGTCGACCAGCCCGTGGGCCAGGCCCCAGAGCGCGCGTGCCGCGGTCAGGTCACCCCCGGTCACCCGGAGCAACGGCGCCGCGGCGGCCGCCTCCACGCCGGGTGCCAGGCGGTCGCGCGCCAGCGGCAGCCGGGTGGCGATCTCGTACAGCCGGGGGTGCCCGAGCGCCCAGTGTCGGTAGGCGGCGGCGAGGGACGGCAGGTCCGGCGCCGCCTCCAGGGCCGCGGCGAGCCGCTGGAGCGCCCGCTGCTGCAGGGCCGCCTCGATCTCGGGCTTCCCCGCGACGTGCTTGTACAACGACGGGGCCTGGATGCCCAGTTCGTCGGCGAGCCGGCGCATCGTCACGGCCTCCGGCCCGCCGCGCTCCAGCAGGCGTTCGGCCACGTCGACGATCTCCTCGCGGCGGGTCACCGACGCGGCTCCGCCACCCAGCCGCGGCAGAGCACGAGCGCCAGGACGAGCAGCACCGACAGGGCGCCGTCAACGATCAGGACGGTGCCGGTCCCCTCGATCGCGGCGTTCCGCGTGTAGACCAGAGCGGTCACCGTCATGGCCAGCTTGTGGAAGATGACCAGCGGCCACACCCCCCGGTAACCCCGCGGCCGGACGGCCAGCAGGGCGAAGAGCCCGGCGAAGACCAGGAATCCGTACGCCCGCCACGTCTCGACCACCTTGACGGCCGGCTCGGCGTCGGCGACCGTGCCGTACGCCCCCAGGGCCGCCGCCAGCGCGCCGACCGCCGCCAGCCAGAGCAGCACCCGGCCGATCCGGTCCCGCACGCCCCCGCCGTCGGTCGTCGCGGGTCGGGTCTCCACGGTCGTCGCTCCGGTCATCACGGCACACCCCTCATCTGGCTAACGCTGTTAGCCAAGACGTTAGCTAACAGCGTTAGCCAGGTCAAGGGCGAGGCCGGTTCAGCGGGCTTCAGCCCCGAGCAGGCGCAGGTGGCGCTCGACGACCGCGGTCGTCCGTTCGACGTCGCCGGTGGCCAGCAGGTCGAGCAGGGCGCCGCGCAGCAGCGCCAGGCCGAGCGCTGGATCCGTGCCGCCGCCGTCGTCCCCGCCGTGGACGTCGGCCAGCAGCCCGAGCCAGTCCTCCACGGTCTGCCGGGCGAATCCCGCCCACGGTCCGTCCGGTTCGCTCAGCGAGCGGGCGTACGCCTGGAGCCAGAGGACCAGCATCGGGCGGTGGGCCGGATCCACGAGCCAGCCCCAGGTCGTCCGCACGGCGGCGGCGAAGTCGTCGGCGCCGCCCGCCTCCCGCGCCCGCCGCAGCGCGGCCAGCTCGTCGGCCCGGGCCCGCCTGAGCAGGGCACGGATCAGCTCGTCCTTGGAGCCGAAGAGGAAGAGCAGGACCCGCGGGCTGGATCCGATGGCGGCGGCGAGCGGGCGCAGCGACAGCTCAGCCAGCCCGTGCGCCAGGGCGTACTCGTACGCCCGCTCCAGGAGTTCGTCGCGGCGGGCGCTCCGGGGTCGCTCATGCTGGCTCACAGCGCTACTCTGCCACTGAAACGACTGTTTCAGTAGTGGAGGGGTGTCGATGAGCGCGGAGATCCTCATTCGCCCGCTGGGCCGTCCCGGTGACCTGGGCTGGGTGGTGCTGGCCCACGGCGAGACGTACGCCGCCGAGTTCGGGTGGGACACCAGCTTCGAGGCGCTCGTGGCACGGATCGTCGCCGACTACGCGGCCGGCCACGATCCGGCGCGGGAGGCCGCCTGGATCGCCGAGGTCGACGGGAAGCGGGCCGGGTGCGTCTTCTGCGTCGCGGCCGACGAGCGGACCGCCCAGCTCCGGATCCTGCTGGTCGACCCGGCGGCCCGCGGGCAGCGGCTCGGCGAGCGCCTGGTCGACGAGTGCCTGTCCTTCGCCCGGCGGGCGGGTTACGCCCGCATCCGCCTGTGGACCAACCACCCGCTGGTCGCCGCCCGCCGGATCTACCTCTCTCGCGGCTTCCGGCTGGTCGAGGAGGAGACCCACCACAGCTTCGGCACGGAGCTGACGGGGCAGGTGTACGAACGGGAACTGGCGCCGGCCGGCGCGTGAGCCGACGGTTGACGCGGACGGCACCGGTCGCGTCCACTGGAGAGGGAGGCGCACATGGATCCCGAACCCCGCAGGCCGCCGCAGGACGCGGTTACGGTCCGTCACCTGCGCCTCGGCATCGGCTCCGTCGGCATCGCGCTGCCGGTGGCGCTGGTGGTCGGTCACCTGATCGCCGCCCGCCGGCTCACCCTGCTCGACTCGCTCAGCGGCTACTACCACACCGAGATGCGCGACGTCTTCGTCGGCGCGCTGTGCGCCGTCGGGGTCTTCCTGATCGCGTACCGGTACCGCTGGCCGGACGACGCGCTGGGCACCCTCGCCGGGCTGCTGGCGATCGCGGTGGCCCTCTTCCCCACCACGGTGGGCGCGGCGCCCGGCACGACCAGCCCGAGCGACCGGTGGGTCGGCGTGGTGCACCAGGTGGCCGCCGCGGCGCTCTTCGTGCTGCTCGCGGTCTTCTGCCTCGTCCTGTTCACCCGCCCGGACCGGGCCGGGGTGGCACCGTCCCGATCCGCCGTCCGGTTCTACCGCGCCTGCGGCGGCGTCATCCTGGTGGCCATCGCGGTCGCCCTGGCGAGCACGCAACTCCCCGCGGAGGTGCGGCACACCCTCAAGCCGGTGCTGTGGTGCGAGACGGTGGCGGTGTTCGCCTTCGGCGCGGCCTGGGTGGCGAAGAGCGACGCGCTCTTCCGGGCCGCCGGCGAGGGGTCCAAGGACCCGGGCGAGGCGTCCCGCGATCTTGTAGCGTGAGGTCGTGGCGCGCAGCGTGTACCTGACCAGCGTGGGGTCGGGCGGGGGCAAGTCGACGGTCGCGCTCGGGCTGGCCGAGCTGCTGTCCCGGCAGGTCGAGCGGATCGGGGCCTTCCGGCCGCTGGTCGCCGGTCAGCACCCGGATCCGATCCTCGCCCTGCTCACCGAGCGCTACCGGGTGCGACTGCCGGTCGACGAGCTGCACGGCACGACCTACGCCGAGGCCGCCGCCCTGGTCGCGGACGGCCGGCGGGAGGAGCTGATCTCCCGCATCGTGGCCCGTTACCGGGCGGTCGAGCGGCACTGCCCCGCGGTGGTCGTGGTGGGCAGCGACTTCACGGACGGGGACGGCGCCGGCGCCCGCGAGCTCGCGTTCAACGCCCGGCTGGCCACCGAGTTCAGCAGCGTGGTGGTGCCCGTGGTCGACGGGTTCGGGCAGCCGCCCGAGGCCATCACGGCGGCCCTGCGCGGGGCGTACCACGATCTGGAGGACCTGGGCGCGACGGTGGTGGCGGTGGTCGCCAACCGGGTGCCCGGGCCCATGACGCTGCCCGAGCTGCCCGTCCCCGCGTACGCCATCCCGGAGGTGCCGACCGTGTCGGCGCCGACGGTGGCGGAGGTGGCGGCGGCGCTCGGCGCCACCCTGCTCGCCGGCGACCAGGCCGCGCTGGACCGGGACGTGCTCGACTACGTGGTCGGCGCGGCGCACGTGCCCACCCTGCTGGACCACTTCACCGACGGGGCCCTGGTGATCACCCCGGGCGACCGGGACGACCTGCTCGTGGCGGCCGGCGCCGCGCACGTCGCCGGGCAGGCCTCCCTGGCCGGCCTCGTGCTCACCCTCGGCGAACAGCCCGACCCGCGGGCCATGCGGCTGTTCGAGGCGCTGAACACCGGGCTGGCCGTGCTCTCCGTGCGCAGCGACAGCTACGACACCGTGGCGGCGTCCAGCCGGATCGAGGGCCGGCCCAGCGTCGCGAACCCGCGCAAGGTCGAGGCCGCCCTGGGTGCCTTCGAGCGCTGCGTGGACACCGACGACCTGGCCCGCCGGCTGCGGGTCAGCCGGACCGAGCGGGTCACCCCGCTGATGTTCGAGAACGACCTCATCGACCGGGCCCGGGCACGCCGCCGGCGGCTCGTGCTGCCCGAGGGCAGCGAGGAGCGCATCCTGCGCGCCGCCGAGGTGCTGCTGCGCCGGGGCGTCGCGGACCTGACGCTGCTGGGACGCCCCGGCGACGTGGCCCGGCGCACCCGCGAGCTGGGCATCGACATCGGTGACGCGCAGGTCGTCGACCCGGTCACCAGCGAGTGGCGGGACGGGTTCGCCGCCGAGTACGCGAAGCTGCGCGCGCACCGGGGCGTCACCGTCGAGCTGGCGCACGACATCGTGGCCCAGCCCAACTACTTCGGCACCATGATGGTGCAGACCGGCCACGCCGACGGCATGGTGTCCGGTGCCACCCACACCACGGCGGCCACCATCCGGCCCGCCTTCGAGATCATCCGGACCGTGCCGGGCGTCTCCGTCGCCTCCAGCGTGTTCTTCATGCTGCTCGCCGACCGGGTGCTCGTCTACGGCGACTGCGCGGTGAACCCCGACCCGGACGCCGCCCAGCTCGCCGACATCGCCATCTCCTCGGCCGACACGGCCGCCCGGTTCGGCATCGAGCCGCGGGTCGCCATGCTGTCCTACTCGACCGGTGACTCCGGCTTCGGCGCCGACGTGGAGAAGGTCGCGGCCGCCACCAAGCTCGTCCGGGAGCGCCGGCCGGAGCTGCTCGTGGAGGGGCCGATCCAGTACGACGCGGCGATCGACCCGCAGGTCGCGGCCACCAAGCTGCCGGACAGCCCCGTCGCAGGGCGGGCCACGGTCTTCATCTTCCCGGACCTGAACACCGGCAACAACACGTACAAGGCGGTGCAGCGCTCGGCCGGCGCGGTGGCGGTCGGCCCGGTCATGCAGGGCCTGCGCCGGCCCGTCAACGACCTGTCCCGGGGCGCCACCGTGCCGGACATCGTCAACACGGTGGCGATCACCGCCATCCAGGCCGCCACCGGGGAGTCGGAATGAGCCGGATCCTGGTCCTGAACTGCGGGTCCTCGTCGGTCAAGTACCGCCTCTACGACGGCGACGAGGTGCGGGCCAAGGGCACCGTCGAGCGGGTCGGCGAGCCCGGCGGCGGGCCGGCCGACCACGAGACCGCGGTGCGGCAGATCATCGAGGGGCTCGACCTGGCGGGGCTGGCCGGCGTGGGGCACCGGGTGGTGCACGGTGGGCGGAAGTTCAGCGCGCCGGTGCGGATCGACGACCGGGTCGTCGCCGCCATCGAGGACCTCGTCCCGCTCGCCCCGCTGCACAACCCGGCCAACCTGGCCGGCATCCGGGTGGCCCGGGAGGCGCTGCCGGACACCCCGCAGGTCGCGGTCTTCGACACCGCGTTCCACCACACGCTGCCCGAGGCCGCCGCCACCTACGCCATCGACCGGGAGCTCGCCGAGCGGTACGGCGTGCGGCGGTACGGCTTCCACGGCACCTCGCACGGGTACGTCTCGCGGCGCACGGCGGAACTGCTCGGCCGCCCGTACGGCGAGTTGAACACCATCACGCTGCACCTGGGCAACGGGGCGAGCGCCTGCGCGGTCCAGGGTGGCCGGAGCGTCGCCACCTCGATGGGCATGTCGCCGCTGGAGGGCCTCGTCATGGGCACCCGCAGCGGCGACCTCGACCCGACGATCATCTTCCACCTGCGCCGCGAGGCCGGCATGGGCGTGGACGACATCGACGACCTGCTCAACCACCGCAGCGGCCTGCTCGGGCTGACCGGGGCCAACGACATGCGCGAGGTGCTGGCCCGCCGGGACGCCGGCGACCCGGCCGCCGCGCTCGCCTTCGAGGTCTACCGCCGCCGGATCACCGGGTACGTGGGCGCGTACTACGCCCTGCTCGGGCGGGTCGACGCGATCACCTTCACGGCCGGGGTCGGCGAGCACGCCGCCCCGGTGCGGGCGGCGGCGCTGGCCGGCCTGGACCGGCTCGGCATCGCCGTGGACCCGGCGCGCAACGCCGGCAGCGGCGACCGGGTCATCTCCCCCGACGGCACCGAGGTCACGGTGTGCGTGATCGCCACCGACGAGGAGCGCGAGATAGCCCAGGAGACCCGGGCGGCGCTGAACGCCTGACCGGCCCTGCCCGGCGCCCGCCCACCCGGCCCGGCTTCTCCCGGCGATCATGAGGTTGGCGGCAACGAATCGGGGCAATTCGCACCGCGAACCTCATGATCAACCCACGCGGCGGGCGCGGGCGGCAGGATGCCGCCGGTCAGCTCAGGGTCAGCCAGGCGATCAGGGCGACCACCACGACGGCGGCCACGCCGATGCCGGCGAACAGCGGCAGGCGGGAGGGTGTCTCCGCGGCCGTCGCCGCGCTGTCGGGCGAGTCCACGAAGGCGCGGAACTGCGCGGTGTTGCCACTGGGGTCGGTGTAGTTCTCAGCCATGCGCGTGACCCTAGCGAAGCCGGTCGACGCCGATGATCCCGCCGGGCCGGTGGCCGCCCACCCCGGTCCGGGCGGTGGAGGCGCGTCGGTCCGGTCGGCGGGGCCGGACGGGCCGGCCGGCCGCCTACCGTGAGGTGGTGAGGGTGCAGCGGCTGGTCGCCGCGCTGCTGGTGGCGCTGGTGGCCGGTTGCGGCCCGGCGGTCGCCGCCACCGACGACCGGGTCCCGCCCTTCGGCCCGGCGCCGCTGCGGCCGTACGCCGTGGGCGTGCGCCAGTTCGTCCTCGACCCCGACGGCCCCCGGCCGCTGCCGGTCACCGTCTGGTACCCGGCCGAGCCCACCGCCGCGTCCCCCGCCCCCGCCGCCCAAACGACGCCCGGCCCGAGCGGCGGCACGGCGCCCGGCCCGACCGGCAGCTCGGCGGGCTTTCCGCGGCGGGACGCCCCGGTGGCCGCCGGACGGTTCCCGGTGGTCGTCCACAGCCACGGACTGCGCAGCCTCCCCGAGCTGCACGCCCCGCTGACGACCCGCTGGGCGGTGGCCGGGTTCGTGGTGGCCGCCCCGACCTACCCCCGGACCAACCTGCGGGCACGCGACTTCACCCGCGCCGACGTGCGGAACCAGCCCGCCGACGGCTGGCGGCTGATCCGCCACCTGGTGCGCCTCGACGCCCGGCCCGGTGACCCGCTCGCCGGGCACCTCGCGGTGGACCGGTTCGCCGCCGCCGGGCACTCCGCGGGCGGCTTCACCACGGCCGGCATGTTCGCCCCGGGCCACTCGCCCCGGCTGCGCGCCGGCATCGTCATCGCGGGCGGCGGGCTGGCCGGCAGCTTCGCCGGCCCGGTGGCGCCCGTGCTCTTCGTGCACGGCGGCGCGGACCCCGTCGTACCGGAGTCGGTGGGCCGGGCCGCCTACGCCCGCAGTCTCGGGCCGGCGGCCTTCCTGGGCCTCCCGGGTCAGGGCCACGGCGAGTACCTGACCCCGGGCCGGCCCGGGTTCGCGCAGGTCCTCGCCGCCACCACCGACTTCCTCCGGTGGACCCTCTACGACGACCGGGCTGCCCTTCGCCGCCTCCCCGCCGACGCACGCGTCCCCGGCGTCACGACCCTCACCACGCGCGCCCTGCCCGCATGAGCCCGGCGGGCCCCGCATGATCGACTCCACCTCGGCGACCTGGCGGTATCCGCCGGCCCGACCCCACCACCTCGGCGAACCGGAGCCGATCAACCACCCCACCACCGCGGACCCGCGTCGGCCGGGCAAGGTCGACGGAGGACCAGCCGCGCGGGGCGGCATGGCCGACCGGCGGGCGGTAGCGTCCAACCGGTGGACGGGCTGGCCGAGCGGCAACTCGCCGCGATCCGCGAGGTCGTCGAGCTGACCGCCGGGGCCGGGATCGCGGTGTGGCTGCGCGGTGGCTGGGCCATGGACTTCCACCTCGGCGCGGTGAGCCGGCCGCACGTGGATGTCGACTGGTACTGCTGGCGGCGCGACGCCGGCCGGCTGGCCGCCCGGCTCGGCGGGCAGGGCTGGCGCCCCGATCCGCGGATGCCGGTCGAGAAGCAGCTCGACCTTCTGCGCGGCGACGTCGAGCTGAGCTTCGCGTACCTGGACCAGGACCCGGCGGGCCGGGTGGTGGTCGGGGCCGGGCCGTGGGCCGGCACCCCGCTGCCGGAGGGGATGCTGGACGCGCCGCCGGGCCGGATCGGCCCGCACACCGCCCCGGTGATCAGCGTGGCGGCCCAGATCGAGTTCAAGGAGATGTACCCGGTCTGGATGCCCGACCGGCCCCGCCGCCCCAAGGACGCCGCGGACCTGGCCCGGCTGCGCGCCGGCCGGCCAACCGGCTGAGCCGATCAGCCGGCCGGTCGACCGGCTGAGCCGACCACGCCACGCCGCCGAAGAAGCCGACCAGCCCCGACCAGCTGAAGCGATCGCGTCACGCTGAGGCGCGATGCCGGCCGGCCACCCCGGAACCCGAGGCACAATCGAGTTCATGCGCCGTCGCCCCGCCGCCATGATCGCCGCCGCCGCCCTGCTCAGCACGGGTCTGGCCGGCTGCTCGGGCGGGACCGCCCCGGCCGGGCGTCCCGCCCCCGACGCGCCACCCAAGGCCACCACACCCGCGCCGCGGGTGCCTCCCGGGCACGCACCCAAGGAGAGCTTCGCGGTGGGCGTACGCCAGTTGAAGCTGAACCGCGACGGCGACCGCCCGCTGCCGGTGACCCTCTGGTACCCGGCGCGGGGTGAGGCCGGTGGCACGGCGGAGCGGTCCGCCCCGGCGGCGGCCGGGCGGTTCCCGGTGGTGCTGTTCAGCCACGGGCTGGGCGGCCGGCCGGAGGACTACCGGGTGCTGCTGACCCGCTGGGCGGCGGCCGGGTTCGTGGTGGCCGCGCCGAAGTTCCCGCACACCGGCGCCGGTGGTGACGGCAACCCGCTGGACGTGCTCAACCAGCCGGCCGACGTGTCGTACGTGCTGACCCAGGTGCTCGCCCTCGACACCCGGGCGGGTGACCCGCTGCGCGGCCGGCTGGACCCGGAGCGGGTGGCGGCGACCGGCCACAGCGCGGGCGGCGTGACCACGATCGGGCTGTTCACAGCGGGCCGGGACGAACGCCTGGACGCCGGCATCGTCTTCGCCGGCACGTCGCTCGGCGTCGGCACCGCGTTCGCCGGGGCGGCGGCCCCGCAGCTCTTCGTGCACGGCGAGGCCGACGAGGTGGTGGACTACGCCGCGGGCAAGGCGGTCTACGACGCGGTGCCCTGGCCCAAGGCGATGCTCAGCCTGCCGAAGGGCGACCACGGGCGGGCCCTGCTCAGCGACGGCACGGCGCTGCGGGTGGTCGCCGACACCACGGTCGAGTTCCTGCGCTGGACGCTCTACGGCGACGAGGCGGCGAAGAAGCGGCTCCCGGCCGACGCGACCCGCGGCGGCCTGGCCACCCTGGACGACCATCTCTGACCGGTCGCCCAGGGCGGCGACGCCGGTCAGGCGGTGTGGTCGACGACGACCTTGCCGAAGACGTCGCCGGAGTGCAGGCGGCCGAAGGCGTCCTCGATCCGGCTGAACGGCACCACGGTGTCCACCACCGGGCGCACCTCGTGCTCGGCGCAGAACGCCAGGAGCTGGGTCAGCTCGTCGGGGGTGCCCATCGAGGTGCCGAGGATCTCCAACTGCATGGCGAAGACCCGGCGCAGGTTGACCTTGGGCTCGTGGCCGGCGGTGGCGCCGGAGACCACGATCCGGGCCATCGGCGCGGCGGACTTCAGCGAGTGGTCGAACGTGGCCGCGCCGACCGTCTCGATCACCACGTCGACCCGCTCGGGCAGCCGGGCGCCGGGTTCCAGGGCGGTCGCGCCCAGCTCGGTGATGCGCTCGCGCTTGGCGGCGTCACGGCTCGTCGCGTACACCCGCTTGCCCAGCGCGACGCCGAGCGCGACGGCCGCGGTGGCCACGCCGCCGCCGGCACCCTGGACCAGCACCGACTCGCCGTCGCCGACCCGGCCCCTGGTGGTGAGCATCCGCCACGCGGTGAGCCAGGCCGTGGGCAGGCAGGCCGCGTCCGTCGCCGACAGGCCGTCGGGCAGCGGCAGGAGGTTCATCCGGGGTACGGCCACCCGCTCGGCGAAGGTGCCGGGGAAGTGCTCCGACAGGATGGACACTCCGCGGGGGTCGCCCCGGGTGGGCACCACGGGGTAGACGACCACCTCGTTGCCGTCCGGGTCGACGCCGACCGCGTCGCAGCCGAGGATCATGGGGAGCTGGTCGGTGGTGAGGCCCACCCCGCGCAGCGACCAGAGGTCGTGGTGGTTGAGCGAGCTGGCCCGGACCTGCACGGTGACCCAGTCGTCCTGCGGGTGGGTCGGCTCGGGCCGGTCGCCGACGGTGAGCGCGGCGAGCGGGTTGTCGGCGTCGAAGGCCGAGGCGAAGGCGGCACGCATGATCGGCACCGTAACAAGCTGAGCGCTCGTTCAGAAGGGGACCTTCCCCACAAAAGCCGTGGAGTTGGTCCCCCTCCGTACGGTCAGCGGCGGGCGACCCCGTCGCGGCGGGCCGCCTCGGCGACCGCCTCGGCGACGGCGGGGGCGACCCGCGGGTCAAGCGGGGAGGGCACGATCGCCTCCGGCGTCAGCGACTCGGCCACCACGTTGGCGATGGCGTCGGCCGCGGCCACCTTCATCCCGTCGGTGATCCGGGTAGCGCGGGCGTCCAGCGCGCCGCGGAACACGCCGGGGAAGGCGAGCACGTTGTTGATCTGGTTCGGGTAGTCGCTGCGCCCGGTGGCGACCACGGCCACGTGCCGGGCGGCCACCTCGGGGTGCACCTCCGGGGTGGGGTTGGCCAGCGCGAAGACGATGCCTCCGGGGGCCATGCCGGCCACCGCCGCCTCCGGGATCTGCCCGCCGGAGACGCCGACCAGGACGTCCGCGCCGCGCAGCGCCTCGGTGATGTCGCCCTGCCGTCCGTCGGCGTTGGTGGTCTCGGCCAGCTCGGCTTTGGTCCCGGTCAGCTCGCGGTGCCGGCCGATGATGCCCCGGGAGTCGCAGACCACCACCTGGTCCGGGTTGACGCCCCCGGCCACCAGCATCTTCGTCACCGCCACGCCGGCCGCGCCGGCGCCGCTGACGGCCACCCGCAGGTCGCCCAGCTTGCGGTTGAGCAGGGTGGCGGCGTTGCGCAGGGCGGCCAGCACCACGATGGCGGTGCCGTGCTGGTCGTCGTGGAAGACCGGGATGGGGAGCGCCTCGTCGAGCCGGCGCTCCACCTCGAAGCAGCGCGGGGCGCTGATGTCCTCCAGGTTGATCCCGCCGAACGAGGGTGCAAGCGCGCGCACCGTCGCCACGATCTCGTCCACGTCCTGGGTGTCCAGGCAGATCGGCACCGCGTCCACGCCCGCGAACTGCTTGAACAGCACCGCCTTGCCCTCCATGACCGGCAGCGCGGCGCGCGGGCCGATGTTGCCCAGGCCGAGTACGGCCGACCCGTCGGTGACCACCGCGACGGTGTGCGACACCCAGGTGTAGTCGTCGGCGAGGTCGGGGTCGGCGGCGATCGCCTCGCAGACCCGGGCCACACCCGGGGTGTACGCGAGGGAGAGGTCCTCCCGGCTGGTGAGCGGCACGGTCGAGGCGACGGCCATCTTGCCGCCGAGGTGCAGCCGGAAAACGGGATCAGCGGGGTCCGGGGTGGACGTAGGCATCGGTGACTCCAGGATCTGTCGAGCAGACGGACCGGCCGGCTCGGCACGCGCGGTCAGCGGCCAGCGGGGCGGCGGTGCGGGGGTCACCCGGGCACTTTCCGAGCATAGTCACGCATGCCGCACCGGGGTGTGATCGGGGTCATATCCGACGGGGCCCACCGGTGACCCGGCCGGGACGCGGCCAGTACCGGAGGACCACCCGGCCGCACACGTCCGCCACCCCGTACGCCCGGGAGTCGTCGGTGACCAGGCCGTTGTCGCCGCGCAGCCACCAGCCCCCGTCCTGCGGGCGGACCGCCCGCTTGACGACCAGCAGGTCGGGGCGGCTGCGGAAGACGGCCGCCACCACGTCGCCGGGGCGCACCGGGCGCCCCCCGGTACGCACCAGCACGGCGTCGCCGTGGCGCAGGGTCGGCGCCATGGACGGGCCGGTGACCAGGATCGGCACCAGGGGCCCGCGCAGTCGGTGATCCACCGCACCCACGGGGTTTCACCTCCCGCCCGCCGGGGAGCATCTCCAGGAGTAGTGTCGTCTTGGATCATCGCAAACATCCCATGGAGGACCCTGATGCGCCTTCCCCGCATCCTTACGCCCCGTGTGACCGCCAGCGCCCACTGCGACCTGCCGTGCGGCGTCTACGACCCGGCGCAGGCCCGGATCGAGGCCGAGTCGGTCAAAATGATCTGTGAGAAGTACCAGGCCAACACGGACCCGGAGTACCGCACGCGGGCCATCCTGATCAAGGAGCAGCGGGCCGAGCTGGTCAAGCACCACCTGTGGGTGCTCTGGACCGACTACTTCAAGCCGCAGCACTTCGAGAAGTACCCGCACCTGCACCAGCTCTTCAACGAGACCACCAAGCTCGCCGGCTCGGCCGGCGCCAAGGGCAGCATGGACCCGGCCGTCGCCGACCAGCTGCTGCAGAAGATCGACGAGATCGCCAAGATCTTCTGGGAGACCAAGCAGGCGTGAGCCTGCCCGCCCAGGCACCGACGATCCGGCCGGCGCGTCCCGAGGACGTGCCGGCCGTCGTCGCGATGGTGCACGAACTCGCCGACTACGAACGCGCCCCCGAGCAGTGCCACCTCACCGAGGAGCAGCTCACCGCCGCGCTCTTCGCCCCGGCGCCGGCGCTGTTCGGGCACGTCGCGGTCGACCCCGCCGACCGGCCGATCGGTTTCGCCCTCTGGTTCCTCAACTTCTCCACCTGGGAGGGCGTGCACGGCATCTACCTGGAGGACCTGTACGTCCGGCCGGCCGCCCGCGGCACCGGCGCGGGCCGGCTGCTGCTCGCCACCCTCGCCGCGATCTGCGTCGAGCGCGGCTACCGGCGGCTCGACTGGTGGATGCTCAACTGGAACCCGGCCGCCCGCTTCTACGCCGCCATCGGCGCCGCCCCGATGGACGAGTGGGTGCCGTACCGGCTGGCCGGGGCGGCGCTGCAGGGCCTCGCGGCGCAGGCGACGGCGGCCCCCACGCGGGCCGACGGCTGAGCGGGTAGAGTCCCGCACCGGGGGGATGAGGCGTGACTCAACTGACCGGCCAGCCGATGACGGACGACGACATCGTGCACCTCACGGTGCCCGCCGACGGCGGCTACCTGGGCGTGCTGCGCACCGCCACCGCCGGTCTCGCGGCCCGGCTCCAGTTCGCCCTCGACGAGATCGAGGACCTGCGCATCGCCGTCGACGAGGCGTGCGCCATGCTGCTCGCCATCGCCACCCGCGACGCCGAGCTGGAGTGCCGTTTCGCGGTCACCGAGGACGCGCTCACCGTCGAGGTGACCGTGCCGACCGTGCGGGGCGCCACGCTCCCCTCGGAGTCGTCCTTCGCCTGGAAGGTGCTCACCGCACTGACCACCGCGGCGAGCGCCCGGGCCGCCGACGGCCGGGCCACCATCGCCCTGCTCACCCGCCGCGCCTCCGGCTACTGACCGGCCCGGCGTCAGTCGAAGCCGAGCGCCCGGTTGGTCGGCGTGCTCACCAGCAGGCCGGCGACGCCGAGGCCGAGCACCATGAGCGGCACACCCAGCCAGCCGAGCCCGCCCTGGATCATGTAGTACCCGATCGGCAGCAGCATGAGCTGCAGCACGATGGCGGGCGCCCGGGCTCCGGACCGGCGACGGCCCAGCGCGGCCCCGAGCGCCCAGAGCGCGGCGGCACCGCCGATCGCGAACGCGGTCACCAGCAGCGCCGAGGTCAGGTGGGTGGTGCGCGCCGTCAGGTCGGACCAGATCAGCCAGACCGCGACCAGGCCGAGCGCCACCGCCTCGGCGCGCAGCAGGAGCACCGCCCAGCGGAGCGTGCCGGGAACCGGGCCGGAGTCGATCGTCACGCGCGACACGATACCCGTGGGTAGGCGCGGTACAGTGCCGCCCATGCGCGCCGTCCTGGTGGTCAACCCGAAGGCCACCACCACCAGCGAGCGCAGCCGGGACGTGCTGGTCCGGGCGCTGCGCAGCGAAGTCGACCTCTCGGTGCGGTACACGCGCCGGCGCGGCCACGCCATGGACCTGGCGCGGGAGGCCGCCCAGGAGGGCGTCGACCTGGTGGTGACGCTCGGTGGCGACGGCACGGTCAACGAGGTGGTGAACGGCCTCATGGCCGCCGAGCCGCCGACCTTCCGCACCGGGCAGACCCCGGCGGAGCGGCTGCCGGCGCTGGCCACCGTCCCCGGCGGTTCGACGAACGTCTTCGCCCGGGCGCTCGGCCTGCCGCGGGAGTGGCCGGACGGGACCAGCATGATCCTGGAGGGGCTGCGGCTGGGCCGGTCCCGCACCATCGGGCTGGGCCGTGCGGACGACCGCTACTTCACCTTCTGCGCCGGGTTCGGCATCGACGCGGCCGTCATCCAACGGGTCGAGCGGGCGCGGAAGCGGGGCCGCGTGTCCACGCCGGCGCTCTACTTCCGCTCGACGGTGAGCCAGTACTTCCTCGCCTCCGACCGGCGGCACCCGTCGATCAGCCTGGAGCGGCCGGGCGAGGTCGCCGAGACCGACCTGGGCACGGTCATCATCCAGAACACCGCGCCGTGGACGTACCTGGGCGACCGGGAGATCAACCCGAACCCGGAGGCGTCCTTCGACCTCGGGCTGGACGTGCTCGCCATGCGGCGGCTCAAGGTGGCCAGCACGGCACGGACGGTGACCCAGTTCTTCGCCCGCGAGCCCGATCCGCACGGCCGGCAGGTGCTCCGGCTGCACGACGTGGCGGAGTTCACCCTGCTCTCGGCGCGTCCGCTGGCCTTCCAGCTGGACGGCGACTACCTCGGCGAGCGGGAAAAAGTCAGATTCGCATCCGTCCCTGCCGCACTGAGAGTAATCTGCTAGGTCTCGGGTACTGCCGTCGGTTGACGCGGACCCCCGCATCGGAACGAGCGGAGGTCGCCACGCCGAACGGAAGGTGCCGGAAATGTCAGCAACGTCACGCAGACCGTACTATATTGATCCTCGACTGTGGCACGCCGGGTAACCAGAGCGCTCTGAAACCCGGACAAAAGGGTGGTGAGCCCGCTCACTGTTCGGAGTTTTTCCGAGCGGCACCCTTGACATCGCGGCCGTTCGTGAAAGTATTCACAAGCGAAGTCGTGTTACCGGGACATTGCCTGGATATGCTCGGCAGGTTGAGCTGTTCCAGCAGGTCCGCGGGTCGCAAGCCTGCTCACGCAGCGCCGAATTGATGGATGCTGACCGTCACCGATCGGCAATGCGGACGCATATAGGAATAGCAACGAAGCGTAATCTGGCCACCCATTTGAGAATGAGGAGTGTTGCCGCCATGGACTGGCGCCACGATGCCGTCTGCCGCGACGAGGACCCGGAGCTGTTCTTCCCCATCGGGACGTCCGGCCCGGCCCTCCTGCAGGTGGAGCAGGCCAAGGCCGTCTGCCGGCGCTGCCCGGTGACCGACCAGTGCCTCCAGTGGGCGCTGGAGTCCGGTCAGGACGCCGGCGTCTGGGGCGGGATGAGCGAGGAGGAGCGCCGCGCGGTGAAGCGCCGCGGCGGGCTCCGGGTGCTGCGCGCTCACTCCGCCTGATTCGCACACACACGCTGCACGCCCCGGCCGGGTTTCCGGCCGGGGCGTTCTGCTGTCCGGGTTCACACCCCGACCGGCACGGCGTCAACCCGGCGCAACACCAGGTCGGCGAGTTCCGGCAGGTCGGTCAGCGGGTCGGCGACCGCCACGGCACCGGCCCGCTCCGCCGAGGCGCGGACCGCGTCGTGGAACAGGCCCGGGGCCAGGAAGTAGGCGGCCACCGCCACCCGGCGGGCGCCCGCCGCGCGCAGCCGGGACACCGCGACGCCCGCCCCCGGGGGTGCCGCCGAGGCGTACGACACCTGGCAGGGCACGCCCAGCTCGGCGCCGAGCGCCGCGGCGACCCGCCCCACCGAACCCCGCGCCCGCGGATCCCGGGTGCCGGCCGCCGCCAGCACCACGCCGTCGAAGCCGCCCGGACCCGCCTCGGCCAGCCGCCGGCGCAGCCCCGCCAGCAGCCGGGCGTCCACCACCCCGTCCGCCGGCCCCAGCACGTCGGTCACCCGTACCTCGAGGTCCGCGCCGCCCGCGCGGGCCGCCGCCACCGCCGCCGGGACGTCGACCTTCCGGTGGTACGCGGCGGTCAGCAGCAGCGGCACCAGCACGGCCCGGGTGTGCCCGGCGCCGGCCAGGTCCCGCAGCACCGCGGCGGGACCGGGGTCGGTGTGGTCCAGCCAGCTCGGCAGCACCGGGACGCCGGGCCGGGCGGCCGCCACGGCCCGGGCCAGCGCCCGCGTCGCCTCGGCCGCCCGCGGATCCCGGCTGCCGTGCGCGACCAGCACCACCGGCGGCTCGGCCGTCAGGTGTGCAGGCCGCACTCGGTCTTCTCGAACATCGCCCAGCGGCCCGCCCGCGGGTCCTCCCCCGCGCGGGTGCGGCGGGTGCAGGGCCAGCAGCCGATCGAGCCGTAGCCCCGGGCGAACAACTCGTTGACGGGGATGTCGTAGCGGGCGATGTAGGCGTCCACGTCCCGCTGGGTCCACGCCGCGATCGGGTTGACCTTGACCTTGCCGCGCCGCGCGTCGAAGGCCACCACCGGCGTGTTGGCCCGGGTCGGCGACTCGTCCCGGCGCAGCCCGGCGGCCCAGGCGTCGTACCCGGTCAGCGCCCGCTCCAGCGGCTCCACCTTGCGCAGCTGGCAGCAGTCGTCCGGGGACTTGCTGAACAGCCGGGGCCCGTACTGGCCGTCCTGCTGCCCCACGGTCATCCGGGGCCGGATCGAGCGCACGGTCACCGGGAGCCGCCGGGCCACCTCGTCGCGGACCTTGAGCGTCTCCGGGAAGTGCAGGCCGGTGTCCAGGAAGACCACGTCGACCCCGGGGGCGACCCGGGAGACCAGGTGGGCCAGCACGCCGTCGGCCATCGAGCTCGTCACGCAGAACCGGTCGCCGAAGGTCTCGGCGGCCCAGCGGGCGATCTCCAGCGCGGGCGCGCCCTCCAGCTCCCGGCCGGCCCGCTCGGCCAGCGCGCGCAGCTCCTCCGGGTCGCGCCGGGCCGGGTCGGCCGGGGGCGGCCCGCCGATCCCCACCAGGCCCAGGCCGGTGGCGGACCGCAGGGCGCTCACCGGGTCACCGCCCGGCTCAGCAGCCCGGTGAACTTCACGGTGAAGACCCGGGCGCAGGCGTGGCACTCCCAGGCGCCGTGCCCGGCCTCGTGCGGCCGGAGGTCCTCCTCACCGCAGTAGGGGCAGTAGAGAGGCGCAGATCGGGCATCGCTCATCGCAATTCCTCCTCGTCGACCCTGATCACCCAGTTGGCGAAGCTCTCGCCCTCGCTCCGGCCGGCCAGGTAGCGGCGGGCCAGCCGTTCCACGTACTCCGGAAGTTCGTCGGCGGTGGTCTTCAGGCCGCGCAGCTTGCGGCCGAAGCCGGCGGTCTGCCCCGCGGCCATGCCCAGGCCGCCGCCGAGATGCACCTGGAAACCCTCCACCTGCCGGCCGTCCGGGCCCACGACGAGCTGGCCCTTCAGGCCGATGTCGGCCACCTGCGTGCGGGCGCAGGCGTTCGGGCAGCCGTTGAGGTGGATGGAGATGTCGGCGTCGAAGTCGCGCAGCCGCTCCTCCAGCCGGGCCACCAGTTCCTCGCCGCGCCGCTTCGTCTCGACGATGGCCAGCTTGCAGAACTCGATGCCGGTGCAGGCCATGGTGCCGCGCCGCCAGGCCGACGGCCGGGCCTCCAGGCCGATCCCGCGCAGCTCCGCCACCAGCGAGTCGGTGCGCTCCGGCGCCACGTCCAGCACCAGCAGCTTCTGGTACGGGGTGAGCCGCACCCGGCCGCTGCCGTGCGCCTCGGCCACGTCGGCGAGGCGGGCGAGCTGGGTGCCGGAGACGCGGCCCACCACCGGCGCGGCGCCGACGTAGTTGGCGCCGTCGCGCTGCCGGTGCACACCGATGTGGTCGACCGGCTTCGCGGGCAGCGTCGCGGCCGGGCCGTCGAGCAGCGCCCGGCCCAGGTATTCCTTTTCCAGCACCTCGCGGAACTTCGCCACGCCCCAGTCGGCTACCAGGAACTTCAGCCGCGCGCGGTTGCGCAGACGGCGGTAGCCGTAGTCGCGGAAGATGCCGACGACCCCGGCCCAGACGTCCGGCACCTCGGCCAGCGGCACCCAGACGCCGAGGCGCTTGGCCAGCATGGGGTTGGTGGACAGGCCGCCGCCCACCCAGACGTCGAAGCCGGGACCGTGGTCGGGGTGCTCGACACCGAGGAAGGCGATGTCGTTCGCCTCGTACGGGGTGTCGACCAGCCAGGAGATCGAGGTCTTGAACTTGCGGGGCAGGTTCGAGTACGCCTTGTCGCCGACGTACCGGCGGACGATCTCGTCGACCGCCGGGGTCGGGTCGAGCACCTCGTCCCGCGCCACCCCGGCGACCGGGCTGCCCAGCACGACCCGGGGGCAGTCGCCGCACGCCTCGGTGGTCTGCAGGCCGACCGCCTCGAGCCGGCGCCAGATCTCCGGCATGTCCTCGACCCGGATCCAGTGGTACTGGATGTTCTGCCGGTCGGTGATGTCGGCGGTGTCCCGGGCGAACTCCCGCGAGATGTCGGCGACGACCCGGAGCTGGGCCAGGCTCAGCTCACCGCCGTCCACCCGCACCCGGAGCATGAAGAACTCGTCCTCGAGCTCGTGCGGCTCCAGCACGGCCGTGCGCCCGCCGTCGATGCCGGCCCGGCGCTGCGTGTAGAGGCCCCACCAGCGGAACCGGCCACGCAGATCCTGCGGGTCGATCGAGGCGAAGCCCCGGTGCGCGTAGATGTTCTCGATCCGGGCCCGCACGTTCAGCGGGTCGTCGTCCTTCTTGATCCGCTCGTTGGGGTTGAGCGGCTCGCGGTGCCCGAGCGCCCACTGCCCCTCACCACGGGGCCGGCGGGGAGCCCGGGCGGCCGGCGCCGGGGCGTCGGGCCGGGTCGTGGTGGTGCTGCTGACCGCCATCGCGGCGTCCTCCGTTGTCTGCTGTGCCTGGAAGCGCGGACGCGGCGGCCGGCCCTGGTGAGGGCCGAGGACGGCGGTGTCGGTGACGGCCGGCGCGGAACGCGCCCGAGACGGATGGGTCGGGCGTCGTCAGTCGGCCGGACAGATCGCGCTGCGGACGCGGCCGTAATCGACGTGGCGACGGGCCACGAAGCGGCGGATGACAGCGGCGGTCATAGGCCTCATGCTCCCACAGCCGGTGAGGACCGGCCAATGACTGCGTGTGTGATCCCACATCACGGGCAGCCGCCGCACTGTGCCGGCTGGTACGCTCCCCCGCCCCTCATCATCCTCGTCGCCGTGCTGATCGGCCTCCTCGTGGTCGCTGCCGGCGTGCTGGTTCACCGCCTGGCCGGCACGACCGACGACGACCCGGGACCTGAGGAGCAGCGGAGTGCTGGCGGTCACCGTCACGGCGTAGTCGCGGGCCCGTCCGGGCACGGGCCACCTCGCGACCGCCTGTCGAGCTGACGTCGCAAACGACTCAGCGGTGGCACCACACCCCGCGGGACATCACCACCGACTCAGCTCGATAGGCGCCCGACAGCAACCTGCGAGGCGGCAGAACGCCGGCACGGCGAAGACTGTCCGGGATCCGGCGGCGCGGCGACAGCGGCCGGGTGGAGGCAAATCGGCGGACCGGCCCGGGCGGGTGCCGCCGCCGTGTGACGCTGCGGGATGTGACCGCGCCCGCCGAGTCCGCACGGTCCCGCGACCGTCGGGACTGGCTCATTTGGGCGGTCCCCGGCCTGGTCACCCTCGTGGTCACGCTCGCCGGGATCGGGCACGCGCAGCCGTGGCGGGACGAGCTGGCGACGTGGAGCGCCGCCACCCGATCGGTGCCCGACCTGGGCCGGCTGGCCGGCACCATCGACGCCGCGACCGGCCCGTACTACCTGCTCATGCACGGCTGGACCGCACTGTTCGGCACCTCCCCGACGGCGCTGCGGCTGCCGTCCGCGCTGGCCATGGCGGGTGCCGCCGCCCTCACGGCCCGGCTCGGCGCGCGCCTGGTCGGTCCCCGGGCCGGGCTGCTCGCCGGGCTGCTCCTCGCCGTGCTGCCGAGCACCTCCCGGTACGGCCAGGAGGCGCGACCCTACGCGCTGGCGGCCCTGCTCGCCGTGCTGGCCACGCTGCTGCTCGTCGGGGCGCTGGGCCGGCCGACGTGGCGGCGCTGGGCCGGGTACGCGCTCGCCGTCGCCGCCCTGGGACTGCTCCACCTCATCGCCCTCACCCTGCTCGCGGCGCACGCCCTCGCGGTGCTGCTGGTCGTTGCGCGCGGCCCCGGCCCGGCCGGCATCGACTCCCATGCGGCAGGTGCCGGCCGACGTGGCCTGCTCTGGCGGTGGCTGGTGGCGGTGCTGCCGGCGGTCGTGCTGGTCGCGCCGCTGGTGCTCCAGGCCCGGGGCCAGCGCGGGCGCCAGCTCGACTGGGTACGTCTGGTCCGCATCGACGACCTGGCCGCGCTGCCCGGCGGACTGGCACAGAGCGGGGTGGCCGGTGGCCTGCTCGTCGGCCTCGCCGCGCTGGGGGCGGCCCGGCTCGGCCGGCGGGCGCTGCTCCCGGGCGCGGCCGTCCTGCTGCCGGTGCTGCTGCTCTTCGCCGCCGGCACGGCGGTGCCGCTCTGGGTGACCCGGTACCTCTTCTTCACGGTGCCGTTCGCCTGCCTGCTGGCCGGTGCGGCGCTGGCCGGCGTACGGCTGGCGCCGGCGCTGGCCGTGGTCACCCTGGCCGGCCTGCTCGGGCTGCCCGACCAGGCGGCGCTCCGGCGCACCCACGAGTGGCCGCGGACCGCTCCCGTGGACTACGCGGGCGTGGCGCGGATCGTCGCCGAGCACGAGCAGCCGGGCGACGCGATCGTCTACTCGCCCCGGCAGAGCTGGCTCTTCCCGGACCTCGGGCTGGCGTACCATCTGGGGTCGCGCCGGCCGCGCGACGTGCTGGTGGTGCACGACCAGCGGCAGCGCGCGGACCTCTGGGCCGCCGAGTGCGACCGGCCGGCGGAGTGCCTGGCCGGTGTGGACCGGGTGTGGCTGGTGGTGACCGGCCGGCGCGCCGACCCGCTGGCGGCGGTGCCCGGCGCCAAGGGCGACGCCCTGCGTGACGGCTTCACGGTCCGCCAGGTGTGGCCCCGCCCCGGCCTCACGGTCGCCCTCCTCAGCCGATGACCGGTCCGAAGCCGGTGACCGCGGCGGAGGACGGGATCAGCCGGCGAGGCGGTCGGCGGTGCCGCGGGCCAGCGGGACCACCAGCACGGCCTCGGTGCCGCCCTCGGCGCCGTTGCGCAGCTCGATGGTGCCGCGCAGCTCGCCGGTGACCAGGGCCCGGACGATCTGCAGGCCGAGGTTGCCGCCCTTCTCGGCGTCGAACTGGGCGGGCAGCCCCCGGCCGTTGTCGGCGACCGAGACGTGCAGCTGCTTGCGGAACCGGTGCGCGGTGACCACCACGGCCGGCTCCGGTGCGCCCTCCGGTGCGGGCGCGCCCTCCTCACCGGCCGGCGGGAAGCCGTGCTCGACGGCGTTGAGCAGCAGCTCGTTGAGGACCATCACCAGCGAGGTGGCGATCTCGGCCGGCAGCACGCCGAAGCTCCCCTGGCGGCGCATGCCGACGGTCACCTCGGTGGCCGCCACCTCGGTGGCCGCGCTGGCCACCCGGTCGACGATGCCGTCGAACTCGACCGCCTCGTCGCTGGACATGGAGAGCGTCTCGTGGACCAGGGCGATGGAGGCGACCCGGCGTACCGACTCCTCCAGGGCGACCCGGGCCTCGGGCATGGCCACCCGGCGGGCCTGGAGGCGGAGCAGCGCGGCCACGGTCTGGAGGTTGTTCTTCACCCGGTGGTGGATCTCCCGGATGGTGGCGTCCTTGGTGATCAGGGCGCGGTCGCGACGGCGTACCTCGGTGATGTCGCGGACCAGCACCAGCGCGCCGATCGGCACGCCCGCGGGCATGAGCGGCAGCGCCCGGGTGAGCATGGTGGCGCCCCGGGCGTCGATCTCCCGCCGGGGCGGGGCGTCGCCGCGCAGCGCGGCGAGCACGGCGTTCGCCGCGTCGGTGCCTTCGAGCGGGTCGCCGGCGAGCCGGCTGTGCAGCTTGGCCAGGTCCTCCCCCACGAGGTGGGAGGCGTAGCCCAGGCGGCGGTACGCGGACTGCGCGTTGGGGCTGGCGTAGGTCACCTTGCCGTTGGCGTCGAGCCGGACCAGGCCGTCCCCGACGCGGGGCGCCGAGGTGGTCTCGCCCGGGTGCCGGGGCGGCGGGAAGGTGCCGTCGGCGATCATCTGCGCGAGGTCGTCGGCGGTGGTCAGGTAGTTCAGTTCGAGCTGGCTGGGCGTGCGCGCGGTGGAGAGGTTGGTGTCCCGGCCGACCACGGCAACGACCTCGCCGGACTCCCCGTCGGCGGTGCGCAGCCGCACCGGGATGGCCTCGTGCCGGGCGGGCACGTCGCCGTACCAGACCGGGTCGCCCTCGCGCCAGATGCGGCCCTGCCGGTGGGCGACCTCCAGGTGCGCCACCTCGGGCCCGCCGACGATCCGGCCGACCTGGTCGTCCAGGTACGCGGTCGGCGCGGTCGTCGGGCGGACCTGGGCCACGCAGAGGAACGTGCCGTCGCCGTCGACCGGCACCCAGAGCAGCAGGTCGGCGAAGGACAGGTCGGAGAGGAGCTGCCAGTCGCCGGCGATCCGGTGCAGGTGGTCGATGTCGGCCGGCCGGAGCGCGGTGTGCTCCTCGGCGAGGTCACGGAGGGTGGACACGCTGACCAGCGTGCCACGCCGGGCCTCACATCGTCGCCGTGACCTTCTTCAACCCGCGCGGGGCGTCCGGGTCCTCGCCCCGGGTCAGGGCCAGGGCCAGGGCGAGCCGCTGCAACGGCAGGATGTCGAGCAGCGGCGCATACCGCTCGTCGACCTCGGGCACGGCCATCCGGGCGGTCGCCTCGACGTCGGCGGACCCGACCACCACCACGTCGGCGCGGCGCTCGCCGAGCCGGGGCAGCACCTCCCGCATCGACTGCCCGCCGGGCCCGGAGCCCACCACGGCGAGCACCGGCACGTCCGGGTCGGTCATGGCGAGCGGGCCGTGCAGCAGGTCGGCGCCGGAGAAGGCGAGCGCCGGCAGGTAGGAGGTCTCCATGAGCTTCAGCGCCGCCTCGCGCGCCGTCGGGTAGGCGTAGCCCCGGCCGGTGGTGACCAGCTGGGCGGCGAACCGGTAGCGCGGGGCGAGCTGGGCCGGGGTGGCGTCGGACAGGGTGCGCTCGGCCAGCTCGGGCAGGCGGGCCAGGCAGGCCTGCTCCTCGGCGGGGAGGACGCCGTCGCCGGCGCGTACCCCCTCGATGAGCATGAGCAGCGCGAGCAGTTCGGCGGTGTAGGTCTTGGTGGCGGCGACGGCCCGCTCGTGCCCGGCGGCGATGTCGATGCTCAGCTCGGCGGTTTCCACCAGCCGCGACTCGGGGTTGTTGGTCACGGCCAGGGTGAGCGCGCCGGATTCCCGGGCCACCCGCAGCACCTCGGCCAGGTCGGGCGAGCCGCCGCTCTGGCTGACCCCCACCACCAGGGCGTCGGAGAGGTCCGGCCGGGCGCCGAAGACGGTGACGGCGCTCGGCGAGGCGAGCCCGGCGGGCAGGTTGAGCCGGATCTCCGTGAGGTAGGCCGCGTAGAGCGCCGCGTGGTCGGAGGTGCCGCGGGCCGTGAAGACCACGTGGCGGGGCCGGCGCTCGGCGATCACCGCCGCTACCCGGGCGATCGCCCCGGCGTGCTCGGCGGAGAGCAGGCGGTCGTAGCCGGCCGGCTGCTCGTCGATGTCGGCGGCCATCCCGGCCCCTGGACGCGTCACGGAAGACCCCCTCCTGCGCGATTGCCGCGCGTTCGGTGCTCAGTCTTGCACCTTTCGGCGGCAGCAAGCAACGGAACGAACAGGAGTGCGCAGTGGATCACCATGGGCTCGCATGATCCCCTAGGCTTGCCCGGCTGGCGGACCGACCACCCGAGAGGACGACGTGCCCGAGGACGACCCCGCTCTCTCGGCGGAGGAGGAGCTCGCGCTGGCCCGGCTGGCGCTGGCCGAGGGGGACCTCCGGCACGCCGCCGGCCACGTGGCCGCCGCCCTCGTCCAGGCCCCCACGCTGCCCGAGGTGCACGAGACGCTCGCCCGGATCGCCGCGGCCAGCGGCGGCGATCTCGACCTCTTCCCGCTCGGCCACCACGCCTTCGTGGGCGCCGTGGTGGCCCGCGCCCACCTGCTCGCCGCCGCCGGCCGGCCCGCCGAGGGGCTCGACCTGCTGGCCGCGGCCACCGGTTACGCCCCCGGCGCCCAGTGGGCCGCCGTGCCGTGGGTGACCGCACCCGACCTGCCCGAACGGCTCGACCCCGAGCGCACCGCCCGCATCCTCATGCAGGTCTGCGCGGCCGCGCCCGACCCGGTCCCGCGCCGGTTGCGCGAACCGCTGCGCCCGTACCTCGCCCTGGCCCGCAACGCGGTCACCGTGCACCCGGCCCACCCGCTGCTGCTGGGCGCGGCGTCCGCGCTGGCCCGGCGCCTCGGCGAGGTCGCCCTCGCCGTCACCTGGGCCTCCCGCGGGGTACGCGCACAGCGCACCAAACTCGGCGAGGTGTGGCTCGGGTACGCGTACCGGAGCGCCGGCCGGACCCGGGACGCGCTCGCCGCGCTGGAACGGGCGGTCGCCCTCGACCCCGACGACCTGGCGGTCTACGCCGACATCGCCGGTACCCTCGCTGACAACGGCCGGCTCGACGAGGCGCTGGGCTGGATCGACCGCGCCCTGGCCAAGGACCCGACCTTCGACTGCGCCGTGCACACCGCCCACCGGCTGCGCTTCCAGCGCGACGGGGACGTGGCGCACCTCGTGGCCCTCGCCGACTTCGTCCGGGACCACCCCGACGACACCCACGAGCACGGCGACCTGGCCGAGTGCTGCCGCGGCCGCCCCTGGCTCGGCCAGGTGACCCCGGCCGGCGGGCCGGTGCTGGACGCGCTGCGGCAGGCGCTCGCCGCCGACGCCCCCGTCGCCGTACGCCTCGACGGGCTCGAACCGCCGAGCGCCATGCGCACGGTGGCGGCCGCCGCGCCGGGGCTGGCCGTCGAGGTGACCGCGGTGGCCGACCCGGACCCGCGCGAACCCCGCCGGGCCACCACCCGCCAGCTCTGGCGGTACGACGGCACGGTGGCCGCCCCCACGCTGCCGACCCCCTCGCCCGAGGCGGCGGACCGGATCCGGCAGCTCGCCCAGCCGGCCTGGCCGCACCCGCCGGCCGCGTACGACGCCGCGGTCGGACTGGCCACCCTGGACCTCGCCGACCTGCTCGGCCTGCTCGTGCACCCGCCGGCCGCGCCGGCCACCGCCCTCGGGCGGGTGCTCGCCGGCCAGGACCCGTCGCTCTGGGTGCGCTGCGTGCAGGTCTGGGCCTGCCTCGGCCTGCTGCACCACCGCACCGACGAGCCGTGGGCGGAGTCGACCCGGCGGCGGGTGCTGCTGGAACTGCTCTGGGGCGTGGAGGACTGGATCACCGAGGCGGCGCTGTTCGCCCTGGTCACCGCCGCCTGGGTGGACCCGGCCGTACGCCCCGACGTGGCCCGGGTGGTGGCCGAGCGGCTCGCCGACGTGGTGGCCGTGGCCCGCGAGCGCCGGATGCCGATCGCGGTGTCCCTGGCCCACCTGGCGCTGGCCACCCCGGACCTCGACCCGGCCACCCGCGCCCTGGCCGGCACCCTGGCCGGCGGCCCGGCCCCGGCCACCCGGCCCGGGCCCCTCCGCCGCCTCTGGCACCGGCTCACCACGCTCCTCCGGCGCGGCTGACCGCCCCGAAGCGCGGCGCGGCCACGCCGTACCCGGGGAGGGCTCGGCGTGGCCGCGGCGCGGACGGGTCAGGCGACGGGTGACCTGCCGAGAGCGGCCTCGGCCTGGTCCTCCGGGGTGGCGTCCGCCGGCGGGGCGTCGTTCGACGACCGCAGCGGGACCTCCTTGATGAACCAGGCGAGCACCGGGACCGCCACGGTGAAGAAGACCGCCCAGAAGAAGACGTGCGAGATGGCGTCGGAGAGCGCGCCGAGCACGATCTCCCGCGCCGGACCGGTGAGCTGCTTGAGCTTCTCCAGGTCCATGCCGCCGCCCTCGCCACCGCCACCGCCACCGGCCAGGGCCGGACCGGCCGCGGAGTCGGCGAGCCGGTTGGCGAAGATCGCGCCAAAGAGCGAGACGCCGAAGGAGCCGCCGATCGACCGGAAGAAGGTGGCCGCGCCGCTCGCCGCGCCCAGGTCCTTCTGCTCCACGCTGTTCTGCGCGATGAGCATCGAGGTCTGCATGAGGAAGCCCATGCCGACGCCGAGCACGATCATGTAGGCCGAGGACTCGATCTTGCTGGTCCCCAGGTCCAGGCGGCTGAGCAGGTACATGCCGAGGGTCATCGCCACGCCGCCGACGATCGGGAAGGCCCGGTAGCGCCCGGTCTTGGTGATGGCCCGGCCGACCACCAGCGAGACCACCAGCATGCCGAACATCAGCGGGAGCAGGAGCAGGCCGCTGTTGGTGGCCGAGGCGCCCTGCACGGTCTGCTGGTAGAGCGGCAGGAAGTTCATGGCGCCGAACATCGCGAAGCCGAGCAGGAAGCCGATCACCGAGATGAGGGCGAAGTTCCGGTTGGCGAACAGGCCCAGCGGCAGGATCGGCTCGGGGGCGCGCCGCTCGACGAGACCGAAGGCCACCAGGGCGACCAGGGCGAGCGCCGCGAGGCCGAGGATCTGCGGGGAGGCCCAGTCGTACTCGTTGCCGCCCCACGTGGTGACCAGCACGATCGCGGTGATGCCGACGGAGAGCAGCGCGGCGCCCAGCCAGTCGATCTTGTGCTCGGTGCGGTACTTCGGCAGGTGCATGGTGGTGGCGAGGACCAGCAGGGCCACGCCGCCGAGCGGCAGGTTGACGTAGAACGCCCAGCGCCAGGAGAGGTTGTCGGTGATGAAGCCGCCGACCAGCGGGCCGGCCACCATGGCGATGGCCATGATGCCGGCGATCATGCCCTGGTAGCGGCCCCGCTCGCGGGGCGGCACCAGGTCGCCGATGATCGCCATGACGCCGACCATGAGGCCGCCGGCGCCGAGGCCCTGGACGGCCCGGAACGCGATCAGCTCGATCATGCCGGTGTCGACCCCGCCGAAGAGGCCGGACCCGGACATGCCGCAGAGGGCGGAGCCGATCAGGAAGACGACCACCGCGGTCAGGAAGACCGTCTTGCGGCCGTAGAGGTCACCGAGCTTGCCCCAGATCGGGGTGGAGACCGTGGTGCCCAGCACGTACGCGGTGACCACCCAGGTGAAGTGGTCGGCCCCGCCGAACTCGAAGACGATCCGCGGCAGCGCGGTGCTGACGATCATGTTGTCGAGCATCGCGAGCATCATCGCGATCATCAGGCCGAAGAGGACGACCCGGACGTTGGGCCTTGTCGCCACCTGGGCTGGTTGACTCATGGGTAAGCTCCCCCGAAGATCTGTGACCAACTTACTTGCCGTCCGGCTAGCTACCTTACTAGCCGGACGGTAAGTTGGACACCAGAAACCGTCAAGCGAATTGGGGAACACGGGTGAGGGAGAGCACAGGCGGCACGCGGGAGCGGATTCAGGCCGTCGCGCTGGAGCTCTTCACCGAGCAGGGCTACGAGAAGACCTCGCTCCGGGAGATCGCCGAGCGGCTCGGCGTGACCAAGGCCGCCCTCTACTACCACTTCAAGAGCAAGGACGAGATCGTCAGCAGCTTCGTCGACGACCGGCTGCGCCGGATGGACGAGCTGATCGAGTGGGCCGGCACGCAGCCGGCCACGCTGGCGACCCGGCGCGCGCTGATCGGCCGCTACGCCGACGCGATGTTCGCCGGCGAGCTGCCGACGGTCATGCGGTTCTTCGAGCAGAACCAGACGGTGCTCAAGAGCCTGGCCGCCGGGCAGCAGATGCGCGACCGGATGATGCGGCTGGGGCACGAGCTGAGCCGGGGCGACGACTCCCCCGCCGCCCAGCTGCGCGCCGTGCTGACCCTGTTCGCCGTGCACAGCAGCTGGTTCGCGGTCCGCACGCCGGGCATCACCGACGACGAGCGCAAGAAGATCGCCCTCGAGGTGGCCGACGAGCTGCTCGCCCGGATCGCCGACGAGTCCTGACCGGCTCGGCGGGCGGCGGGACCGCCCGCGGTCAGGCGGGGCGGGTCAGGTCCAGGCGCAGGCCGAGCAGCTCCACGCCGGGCACCGGGGTCCAGTCCTTCTCCGGCGCCCGCACGAAGCCGAACCGCCCGTAGAGCCGCTGCGCCACCGCGGCCATCCCGCTGCGTACGCAGATCACGACGGCCGAGCAGCCCAGCTCGGCGGCGCGCGCCACGCACGCCCCCACCAGGGCCGCGCCCGCGCCCCGGCCCTGCGCGGCCGGGTCGACCGCGAGCATCCGGAACTCGGCCTCGCCCGGGCCGGCGAGTTCGGCGTACGGGGTGCCGGGCAGCACGAACGTCACGGCGCCCGCCACCTCGCCGGTGACCTCGTCGACGGCCACCAGCACCTCACCGCTCTCCGCGCGGGTGGCCACGTCGGCGAGCACCGGCGCGTAACCGGTCTCGCCCTTGAGCTGCCCGTCGGCCTCGTACGCGGCGACCGTCAGGCGCGCCACCGCCGGGAAGTCGGCCGGCTCCGCCCGGCGGACGCGCAGCCCGGTCAACCGATCACCGCGATCAGGTCGCCGTCCTGCACGACGTCACCCTCGTTGACCGCGATCTGCTGCACCACGCCGTCGGACTCGGCGACCACCGGGATCTCCATCTTCATCGACTCCAGGATCACCAGCGTGTCCCCTTCGGACACGGTGTCCCCGGCCGACGCGACGACCTTCCAGACGTTCGCCACCATCTCGGCGCGGATCTCCTCGGCCATCTCCGGGCCCTCCCTCTCGACCGGTCTTCCTGCGAACGGTATCCAATCATGAGCCCGCTCACGCCCCGGCACAGCGCGCCCGGCACGCCGGTTCCGCCCCCACCGGTCCCCCGGCACCGGCGTCGGCACTAGCATCAGCCCGGTCGGCTCCCGGCGCCCGGGAACCGCACGCGACCTCCGCCGCGCTCGCCCGCGGCCGGACCGTGACCAGCACAAGGAGGCAGAGCATGGCGAAGAAGGCCCGCAAGAAGAAGGCCCGGAAGAAGAGCGGCGCCAACCACGGCAAGCGCCCCAACTCCTGATCCCCGGATCGGAGCGGCGCCGGCCCCCGGGGCCGGACACACCGGTGGCCCGGGTCCACACGGACCCGGGCCACCGGTGTCTTCAGCTCGTGCCCGCAGCCGTCAGTCGGCCAGCTCGCGGGACTCGGTGGTCTCGAAGACCACCAGCTCGCTCAGGCGGACCCGCAGCCGCTCGCGCAGCTGCTCCGGCGCGGTCTCGTTGCCGCAGCAGCGGGCGACCAGCGCCTTCACCTCCTGCTCGATGCCGTACTCGTGCAGGCAGGGCCCGCACTCCTCCAGGTGCTCCCGGATGAGGACGCGGCGCTCCTCACCACACTCCAGATCCAGGTAGAGGTAGACCTCCGCGAGCACCTCGCGGCAATCCGTCTCGTGCGGCTTCCCACAGCTCACGGTCACACCTCCCGGCCGGCGGCGGCGGTCGAGCCCTTCGACGGCGCGGCGGTGAAGCCCCGCTCCGCCGCGTACTGCTCGAGCAGCTTGCGCAGATTACGACGGCCGCGGTGCAGCCGCGACATCACGGTGCCGATCGGCGTGCCCATCACGTCGGCGACCTCCTTGTAGGAGAAGCCCTCGACGTCGGTCAGGTAGACCGCCAGGCGGAACTCCTCCGGCAACTGCTGGAGGGCCTCCTTGACGTCGCTGTCCGGCAGCCGGTCCAGTGCCTCGGTCTCCGCCGAGCGCAGCCCGCTGGACGTGTGCGACTCGGCCTCGGCGAGCTGCCAGTCGGTGATCTCGTCCGTGGGCGCCTGGACGGGCTGGCGCTGCCGCTTCCGGTAGGAGTTGATGTAGGTGTTGGTCAGGATCCGGTACAGCCAGGCCTTCAGGTTGGTGCCCTGCTCGAACTGGTGGAAGGCCGCGTACGCCTTCAGGTAGGTCTCCTGGACCAGATCCTCGGCATCGGCCGGGTTGCGGGTCATCCGCAGCCCGGCAGCGTAGAGCTGGTCGACGAAGGGCATCGCGTCCCGCTCGAAGCGGGCCCTGCGCTCGTCCGTCTTCTCGGTCGTCAACCGCACGTCCCCTCGCGTCGGATGCTTTCCCGCCGAGGATACGCGTACCCACCTGTCGGCAGATTCACTTCCGGACTGTGTGCTGGTGCTCACGGCCGACGCCGTCGCGGGCCAGTCCGGCGCGTCGAGCAGCCCCTTGAGCCGCCGCGCGTCCCGTTCGTCCCGCTCCCGGCTCCGTGTCTCGGTCGGCACCGGTCACCCCCCTCGGCTGGAAATGTCATCCGGGGGTAGTAACGCCCGCTGCCGGGCCGGACATTCCGTCGCCGCCCACCCGTTCCTGGTCCCCGCCTCGGCCGCGACCGCTGCTGGGACCAGGAAGGGCCTGGGAGGGTGGCCCCGGACGCCCGAACCGGTGCGCCCGACACCACCCGTAGCAACGACCCGCCGCCACGGACGGTCACGCCGGCCCCGCGCGGCCACCGCGTGTCGCCCGGCGCGGGTCGCCCGGCGCGGGTCGCCCGGCGCGGGTCAGGCCGGGAGCCAGCCGCGGGCCCGGAGCCAGTCGCGGACGGCCCCCGCCGTGGCCGCCGGGTCGCCGCGCAGGTCGTGCCGCTCGCCGGGACGGGTCACGACCTCGACGCCGGGGCTCGGCTCGGGCACCCCGAACGGGTCCCGGTCGCCGTTGACGACCAGCGTGGGCAGGCCGGTGCGCAGTTCGTCGGCCCGCGAGCGCTCCGGCCGCCCCGGCGGGTGCAGCGGGAACGCCAGCGCCACGATGCCGGTCGCGCCGACCGCCCGCGCCGTGCGGCAGGCGACCCGGGCTCCGCTGGACCGGCCGCCGACCACCCAGCGGGCCGCCTCCGGATGGTGGGTGCGCAGGTCGGCCAGCACCGCCGTCCACGCCTCGTCGAGGTGTCCGGCGGGGGCGGGAGCGCGCCGGCCGGCGACCCGGTAGGGCTGGGTCACCCGGATCACGCCCGCGCCCGCGGCGACCAGCGCGTCCCGGACCGCCACGAGGTCCGGAGCGTCCACGTCGCCGCCGGCCCCGTGACCGAGCACGAGCACGGTGGCGCCGCCGGCCGCCGGCAGGTCGGTGTGGACCCGGGCCGGCCCGCGGGGTGTCCCGATCTCGTCGCTGTGCCGCACCGGCCCATTCTGCGCGCGGGGCCGCTCACGGCGGCCGTCAGGTGGGAAAACGCGATCACCCGCGTTTCCTTCGAGGGAAACGCGGGCGACGGCGGAACGGCTGTCAGCGCGCCGGCACCAGCGTGAGCAGGCGGTCACGAACCGGCGGGCCGGCCTCGTCGAGCGCGTCCGGATCCGGCTGCACCTCGCCACGCCAGGCGACCAGCATGGCCCGCCGCTCGCGCGGTGTGGTGCCGCCCCAGACGCCGTGGCAGTCGCCCACCTCCAGGGCCCAGGCGAGGCAGGACCCCTGGACGTCGCAACTGCGGCAGAGCGCCACGGCCGCGTCGGCCGGCTCGTTGGGCGCCGGAAAGAACGTCTCCGGATCCACGCTCTGGCAGGTTCCTCTGGTCCGCCACGCCTCGTCGTGACGCCGCTCGCGCAGAGCCCGCAGCAGTCGCGGATCTCGCCGCGCGGCGGCCACCTCGTGCGGGCGGGGCATGCGTGCCCGTGTCAATACACCCACCTCCCCCGTGGGACCGGCAATGATCATGAAGGATCGATGGGTGTCATCCGCCCCGTGCGAACAGACGCCCAACACCGGCGCTGTGTTCTATCGCACTTGCGGAGGCGGGGACAAGGGCCTCCGGTAAACATGGCTAAACGGCCGGGCGACGTTTCAGGCGCAACCCCGGCAAATCAGCACACGACAATGTGCTGAGTGTGATCAGAACAGCGTCATTTCCGTGTCGGCCTCCGCACGTGCCAGCGGGATCCGGGCGGTCAGCTCCGGGCCGTCGTTGCGGACGTCGCCGACCGCCGGCGAGACCGGGCGGATCTCCAGCCCGGCGAGCCACGCCGGGGCGGGCGGCGCGAGCAGCGCGTCGGGCTCGGTCGCGGGGCCGAGCCAGGACGCCCAGCGCTCCCGGGGCAGCAGCAGCGGCATGCGGTCGTGCACCTCGGCCAGCTCGCCGACCGCCGCGGTGGTCAGCACGCTGAAGGTGAGCCGGGCCTCGCCGGCCGGTTCCCAGAGCGACCAGATGCCGGCGAAGGCCAGCACCGAGCCGTCGCGCGGGGTCATGAAGTAGGGCTGCCGCCGGCCGTCGGCCTGCCGCACCCACTCGTACCAGCCGTCGGCCGGAACCAGGCAGCGCCGGCGGGCGAACGACGGCGCGTACGCCCGGCTGGTGGCGACGGTCTCCACCCGCGCGTTGATCATCCGCGCGGCGGCCCCGGCGGTGCGGGACCAGTGCGGCACCAGCCCCCAGCGGCCGACGGAGAGCAGCCGGTGCCCCTCCGGAGCCAGCCGCACCAGCGGCACGGGATCGGTCGGGGCCACGTTGAAGTCGGGGCCGACGCCGCCGGTCTCGTCGGACGACTCGAACAGCGCGCTCAGGTCACCCGCGCTCCGCGCCGTCGCGTACCTCCCGCACATGGCGCCAACGCTAACCCGCCGTCCGCGTTCCGGCTGTCCCGCCAACCGGGAGCAGGCACGACGGCCGGTTCCCCCGGCCTGCGGAGTTGGCAGAATGTAAGCGTGGGGAATCTGACCGCGACGCGTCCGCCGCAGCCGTGGACCGCGCCGACCGCGAGCGACCCGGTCGCCGCGACGCTGCGCCTGCCCGGCTCCAAGTCGATGACCGCCCGGGCCCTGGTGCTCGGCGCGCTGGCCAGCGGCCCGTCGACGCTCGACCGGCCGCTGCGCGCCCGCGACACCGAGCTGATGGCCGGCGGCCTGCGTGAGCTGGGCGCGCACATGTCGATCTCCGACGACGACCGCTGGCTGGTCCGGCCGCACCCGCTGGTCGGCCCGGCACACGTCGACGTCGGCCTGGCCGGCACCGTCATGCGGTTCCTGCCGCCGGTGGCCGGGCTGGCCGAGGGCCGGGTGACCTTCGACGGCGACCCGCACGCCCGGACCCGGCCGCTCGGCCCGCTGATCGGCGCGCTGCGCTCCCTCGGCGTCCGCGTCGACGCCCCGCCCACCGGCAGCCTGCCGCTGGCCGTCCTCGGCGCCGGCCGGGTCGCCGGCGGCGAGGTCGTCATCGACGCCTCCGCCTCGAGCCAGCTCGTCTCCGGGCTGCTGCTGGCCGCGCCCCGCTTCGACCGCGGCGTGGTGGTCCGGCACGAGGGGCCGCCGGTGCCGTCCGCGCCGCACCTGCGGATGACCGTGCAGATGCTGCGTGCCGCTGGCGCGGCGGTCGACGACACCACGCCCGACGTCTGGGCGGTCGAGCCCGGGCCGCTGACCGGGCGCGGCTGGGAGATCGAGCCGGACCTGTCCGGAGCGGCGCCGTTCTTCGCCGCCGCCCTGGTCACCGGCGGCGAGGTGACCCTCCAGGGCTGGCCGCGCAGCAGCCTCCAGCCGGTCGAGCAGCTGCGCGAGCTGCTGCACCGGATGGGCGGCGACGTGACGCTGGGCACCGCCGGGCTGACCGTCCGGGGCACCGGCACGGTCCGCGGGCTGGACGCCGACCTGTCCGACGTCGGCGAGCTGACCCCGGTGCTGACCGCGCTGGCCATGCTCGCCGACTCCCCGTCCCGGCTCACCGGCGTGGGGCACATCCGGGGGCACGAGACCGACCGGGTCGCCGCCCTGGCCAAGGAGTTCACGGCGCTGGGCGCCGACCTCACCGAGACCACCGACGGGCTGGAGATCCGGCCCCGACCGCTGCGCGGCGGGATCTTCCGCACCTACGACGACCACCGGATGGCGCACGCCGCGGCGGTGGCCGGGCTGGCCGTCCCCGGCATCGAGGTCGACGATGTCTCGTGCACCTCGAAGACCATGCCGGAGTTCCCGGCACTATGGTCGGGGATGGTGACCGGCAAGAGCTGACGGGGGGACGTCCTGGCGACGAAGCGGCGCGAGTACGACGAGGACGACGTCCGGGTACGACCCGGCAAGTCGTCACGCCCGCGCACGCGCACCCGGCCCCGGCACGAGGACGCCGTGGACGGGTTCGTGATCGCCGTCGACCGGGGGCGCTACACCTGCGTGCTCCCCGACGCCGGGCCGGCCGATGCGACGGTCACCGCCATGCGGGCCCGCGAGCTGGGCCGCAAGTCGGTGGTGGTGGGCGACCGGGTGAGCCTGGTCGGCGACACGTCGGGCGCCCCCGGCGCGCTGGCCCGGATCGTCCGGATCGCCGAGCGCCGCTCGGTGCTGCGGCGCACCGCCGAGGACGACGCCACCACCGCCGAGGGGCGCCTCGAGCGGGTGGTCGTGGCGAACGCCGACCAGCTCGTGATCGTCAGCGCGCTCGCCGACCCGCCGCCGCGCACCGGGTTCATCGACCGCTGCCTGGTGGCCGCGTACGACGCCGACATCGAGCCGCTGCTCTGCCTCACCAAGGCCGACCTGGCCGGCCCGGAGGCGGTGCTCGGCTACTACACCGAGCTGGAGCTGCCGTACGTGCTGATCCGGCCGGACTCGGACCTGGCCGCCCTGCGCGCGCTGCTCGCCGGCCGGGTCTCGGTCCTGGTGGGGCACTCCGGCGTGGGCAAGTCGACGCTCGTCAACCGCCTCGTCCCGGAGGCCGACCGGGCGGTCGGCACGGTCAGCGCGATCGGCCGGGGCCGCCACACCTCGACCAGCGCCGTGGCGCTCCGGCTGCCCCCGCCGGCCGACAGCGACGGGGATCCGGGCTGGATCATCGACACCCCGGGGGTCCGCAGCTTCGGGCTGGCGCACGTCTCCGCGGAGAGCCTGCTGCACGGCTTCCCGGACCTGGTGGAGGCGACGGTCGACTGCCCGGCCAACTGCCAGCACACCGCCGACGAGGCGGACTGCGCGCTGGACGCCTGGGTGGCCGGCGGCAAGGCCGACCCGCGGCGGCTGGCCTCGTACCGCCGGCTGCTGGCCTCCCGCAGCGGCGAGGGCGACCCGCGCGAGCCGGAGCGGAACCCGGGCGACCCCCTCGCCGGTTCCTGACCGGCGGAACCCGGGCCACCCGCCGGTCGGGCCGGCGCGGGCGTCGCTAGCGTGTCCGGCATGACCGGGTACGCCGACGACCTCGCCCTCGCCCACCGGCTCGCCGACGCCGCCGACGCCGTCGCCACGGCCCGGTTCCGCGCCCTCGACCTGCGGGTCGAGTCGAAGCCCGACCTGACCCCGGTCTCCGACGCGGACACCGCCGTGGAACGGGAGATCCGCGCCCTGCTGGCCGCCCACCGCCCCGGCGACGGCCTGCTCGGCGAGGAGTACGGCGAGCAGCCCGCCACCGGCCCCGACGGGCGGCGCTGGATCGTCGACCCGATCGACGGCACCAAGAACTTCGTCCGGGGCGTACCCGTGTGGGCCACCCTCATCGCGTTGCTGGAGGGTGACCGGCCGGTGCTCGGCCTGGTGTCCGCCCCGGCGCTTGGCCGGCGCTGGTGGGCGGCCCGCGGCGCGGGCGCCTTCGCGGGGCCCGACGCGGCCTCCGGCACGCCGATCCGGGTCTCCGGGGTGACCACCCTGGCCGACGCCAGCTTCTGCTACTCGTCGCTGACCGGCTGGGAGGAGGCCGGCCGGCTGGACGCCGTGCTCCAGATCATGCGGGACGCCTGGCGCAGCCGGGCCTACGGCGACTTCTACGGCTACATGCTGCTGGCCGAGGGCGCACTGGACGTGATGGTCGAGCCGGAGCTGTCGCTCTGGGACATCGCCGCGCTGGTCCCGATCGTCACCGAAGCCGGCGGCACGGTCACCGACCTGGCCGGGCGGCCGGCCCTGGCCGGGGCCGGTGCGGGCGACCTCAGCGCCGTCGCCAGCAACGGCGCGCTGCACGACGACATCCTGGCCCGGCTCGGGCGGCCAGCCGAGCGCTGACCCACCGGTAACCTCTATCCTCGCCAGGTGGTGTCCTCCGGTTGGTGCTTCCTGGCGGCGATGATCGTCGCGTACGGCTTCGCCAATCTCCTCCAGTCGGTGGCCGCGGCGCGGACCACCGTCCACCACACCTTCGATCCCGGGCTGCTGCTCCGGCTGGCCGGTCACCGCACCTACCTGGTCGGGCTCTCCTGCCAGGTCGTCGGCTTCGTGCTGGCCTTCCTGGCCCGCCGGGACCTGCCGCTGTTCCTGGTCCAGGCCAGCGTGGCCGCCGGGCTGGGCGTGACCGCCGTGCTCGGCGTGCTGGTGCTCAAGTGGCGCCTACCGGCCGCCGAGGTGGCGCTGCTGGTGCTCCTGTTCGGCGGGATCATCGCGCTGGTGCTGTCCGCCGAGCCGGCGCCGTCCCGGCAGCTCGGCACCGCCGGCCTGGTCGGCCTGGCGGTGGCGCTCGGGGTGATCGCCGTGCTCGGCTTCTTCGCCGCCCGGCTGCACGGCGCGCCCGGGTCGGTCGCGCTGGGCTCGCTGGCCGGGATGGCGTTCTCCGCCGCCGCGGTGGCCGCCCGGCCGCTCGCCTCGGCCGACTCGGCGGAGGCGTTCGTCCGCGACCCGCTGCTCTACCTGCTGATCGCCCACTCGGTGGTCGGCCAGCTCCTGCTCGGCCTGGCCATGCAGCGCGGCTCCACGACCGCCGCCGTGGCCGCCATGGACGCCGCCGGGGCGGTGCCCGCGGCCGTCATCGGCCTCCTGCTGCTCAACGACAAGATCTGGCCGGGGCGGGAGTGGCTGGCCGGGGTCGGCTTCCTGGCCACGCTGATCGCGGTGGTCGGCCTGACCCGGTACGCCGAGCCGCAGCACCACCACGCGGTGGCCCGCAACCGGGAGCCGGCCATGATCGGCGCCGGCTCGGCCGTCCGGGCCCGGCGCTGAGTCAGGCCGCCTCGACGGGGCCGCGCTGCTCGGCGGCCACCTCGACGGGGCGCGTGACCTCGACGGCCGGCTCGGCCGGCTTCCGCCGCCCGATGACCCGCTCGTAGAGCCGCTCCAGCGCGCCCGCCGTGCGTTCCCAGGTGTAGCTGCACCGCACCCGGTCCACGGCGGCGTGCCCGTACGCGAACCGCCCCGCGTTGTCGGCCAGGATCCGGCGCAGGGTGACCCCGAGGGTGCGGACGTCCCCGGGCGGCACCAGCTTGCCCGTCACCTCGTCGACCACCGCGTCGGCGATGCCGCCCATGGCGTAGCCGACCACCGGGACGCCGCAGGCCATCGCCTCCAGCGACACCCGGCCGGCGGACGAGTAGTGCGGGGTGCAGGCGACCACGTCGGCGGAGCGGTACCAGGTGGCCATCTGGTCGTGCGGGACCGCGCCGACCAGCTTCACCTGCTCGCCCACCCCGGTCCGCTCGGCCAGCTCACGGAGCCGGCGCGCCTCGGCGTGGTCGGCCAGCTGCTCGGCCGGCGGCCCACCGGCGATCACCAGCTCGGCGTCGCCGACCAGCCGCATGGCCCGGATGAGGTCCTCCTGACCGTGCCCGGCCGCGAGCCCGCCGACGGAGAGGATGCGGGCCCGCTGGTCGCGGGGGGCCGCCTCGCCGTCGGGGTGGAACTGCGTGGTGTCCACCCCGGTCGGCACCATGGCCACCGAGGTGCGCTGGAGTCCCATCCGGGTCAGCTCGTCGACCTCGTCGTTGCACTGGGCGACCGCGATGTCCACGGCCCGGGTCAGCGCCCGCTCCAGCGGGATCCGCTCCCCCGGCCCGTCGTACCGCCGGCCGAGGTGACGCAGCTGCTCGACGCCGAGGGAGTGGAAGGTCTGCACGACCGGGATGTCGGTCTCGCGGACGGCGTGGGCGGCCGCGAGCCCGCCGACCCAGTAGTGCCCGTGCACCACCTCGGGGGCCCAGTCACCCGACCACTGCTGCGCCAGCCAGCGGCCGAACTCGGTGACGAACGGCACCAGCTCGGCGGTGGGCAGCGGGGCGGGCGGGCCGACGGGCACCCGCTCCAGGTGGTAGCCGTCCACGTCGACGGACTCCTGGCCCCGCGCGTCGCGGCGCTCGTACACCCGGACATCGTGGCCCCGTGCGGCGAGCTCGGCCGCCACCCGCGCGATGTGCTGGTGCGTGCCGACGGTGGGACCGTCGACGGACGGGCCGGCGTGCGCACACACAAGGCCGACGCGCATGGTGCACCTCCATGCGTTCTCGCGAGCGGTGGGTCCTCCGGTCAGAGGGTCCCATTAACCAGACCCCGGTGCGCCGAAACCTGGCAGATCGGGAGCCGACCCGGCGGACCGTCGCACGAATGGGACAACGCGGCCCGGTCGGGTTGGTGTCACTCTGCCCCGGCCGGGCGCCCGGCAACCGTGATCCGGGCGACTCAGTCGGCATGACCCGGCCGGACCGGGGGTACCGGCGGAGAATGCCTCTCACCCGCAGCCTCGACGACGCCACGATCGTGATCACCGGCGCCTCCAGCGGGATCGGCGCGGCAACCGCGTACGCGCTGGCCCGGCGGGGTGCCGACGTCGTGCTGGCCGCCCGGACCGAGGAGGCGCTGCGCCGGGTCGCCGACCGCTGCCGGGAGCTGGGCGGGCGGGCCCTCGTGGTGCCGACCGACGTGACCGACCCGGAGGCGGTGGAGCGGCTCGCGGCACGGGCGGCGGCCGAGTTCGGCCGGATCGACGGGTGGGTCAACAACGCCGCGGTGGGCACCGTCGGTCTCTTCGACGAGATCCCGGTGTCCGAGTTCCGCCGGGTGGTCGAGGTGAACCTGCTCGGCACCGTCTACGGCAGCAAGGCCGCGCTGCCCTGGCTCGACGCGGCCGGCGGCGGGGTGCTGGTCAACAACGCCTCGGTGCTGGCCGAGGTCGCCATGCCGTACCAGTCGGCGTACAACGCCACGAAGCACGCCATCCGGGGGCTGGCCGACACGGTCCGGCAGGAGCTGCGGGTCACCGGCCGGGGCCACATCTCGCTCTGCACGGTGCTGCCCGCCAGCATCGACACGCCGTTCTTCCGGCACGCCGCCAACCACACGGGCCGGGAGCTGACCCCACCACCACCGGTCTACCCGCCGGACCTGGTGGCCGAGACGATCGTCCGGCTGCTGCGCCGCCCGCGCCGCGAGGCGTACGCCGGGGGCGCGGCCCGGCTCCTGGGGCTCCAGTGGCGGCTCGCCCCGGCGCTGGCCGAGCGGGCGCTGGGCTGGTACACGGCGCGCACCCAGTTCGGCCCGGGCGTACGCCTGGATGCCGCCGGCAACGTCTTCCACGCCGACGCGGCGGCCGAGCGGACCGACGGCTGGCAGGGCCGGCGCGGGCAGTTGCTCCGCCTGACGGCGGCGTTCGGGCTCGCGGCGGCCGGCACCGCCGTCGGCACGATGGCGGCGATGAGCCGGCGTTCCCGGACGGACCGCTGATGAGTCCCGCCGACCGGACTGATGCGCGCTGGGGTGCGGGCATGCACAATGGGACGATCATGCCGACGGACGTGCACTGCCTCGTGGAGACGGACGAGTCCTCCGCGGTCATCCGGCTGACCGGTGTGCTGGACCGGGCCGGCTTCGACGCCGTCCGGGGCGCGCTGCTCGCCCGGCTCTGGCAGCGGCCCGGCGCGGCGATCGTGGACCTGTCCCGGGTGCGGATCGACGACCCGGCGGCCCAGGACGTCCTCGACGAGGTGCACCGGGTGGCGCTGGACTGGCCGGCCGCCGGCCTGCTGGTGTTCGACCCGGCCGGCCCGCCGAACTTGGGTACACCCGTGCACCGGTCCCTCGACGCGGCGCACGCCGCCCTGCGTGACGCGCCGCTCGCCGCGGTGCTCACGGCCGACCTGCCCCCGGTGGTGGCGGCGGCCCGGGAGGCCCGGGCGCTGGTCGCCGACGGCTGCGCCCGGTGGGGCGTGCCGGAGTTGGCCGAGCCGGCCTCCATCGCGGTCACCGAGATGGTCAACAACGTGGTCGCGCACGCCGGAACGCCCATGACGGTCCGGGTGGCGCCCCGGGACAGCACCCTGCACCTGGCCGTCCGCGACCACTCCGGCCGGCGGCCGGCGTACGCGGGGCTGGCCCCGGTCACCTCCACGGGCGGGCGCGGCCTCCTGCTCATCGACACGGTGGCCCGGCGCTGGGGCAGCACGCCGCTGCCGGACGGCAAGGTGGTCTGGTGCGTGCTGCACGCCGAGGACGAGACCCTGCTCCGGAACTGAGGCCCTTTTCGCCCCGTTCCTCCCGATCCACCCCGCCCGCTGCGGTTAATCGGGCGAGCGCAGTGGGTAGTTCCCGGTCATGCGCGACAACGAGTACCCCACCCCCGTGTCCGACCCCGAGGCGGAGGGCCTGCCGGACACCGCCGACGACGACTCCAGCGCCAACGACGACGTGCTGACCGGACGCGAGGCGGACGGGCCGGAGCCGGCCCCGCTGCCCGCCGACCGCACCCCGGTGGCCGTGGACCGCTTCGGCACCACCGCCGAGGAGCAGCTCGACGGTGAGTCACTCGACTACAAGCTCCAGCGCGAGCAGTACGAGCGGCCCGCCGACGACCCGCTGGCCGGTCCGGTGGACCCGGACATCGCCGCCGAGGCGGACAGCGAGGAGGCCGCCGCGCAGGCCCAGCTCGACGCCGACGTGATCGACCCGGGCCCGACCTCCGACCCGCACTCCCCGGTCTCCGTCTACGACCACGGCCAGCTCGGCACGGTCGCCGACCACCAGGTGGGGCGGCTGGTCGAACCGGACGAGGGCGCGCACACCGACCAGGAGACCGACAACGTCGCCTACGACGCCGGCGCGGCCGGGGGCGGGGCCACCGCGGAGGAGCTGGCCATCCACGAGACCCAGCCGCCCGCGGCGAGCTGACCCTCAGCCGTCCAGGCCCCGCTCGATCGCGTACCGGGTCAGCTCGACCCGGTTGTGCAGCTGGAGCTTGCCGAGCGTGTTCTGCACGTGGTTCTGCACCGTCCGGTGCGACAGCCCGAGCCGCTCGGCGATCTGCTTGTACGACAGGCCCTTCGCCACCAGACGCAGCACCTCGGTCTCCCGCTCGGTGAGCCGGGGTGCCTCGTCGTGCGGGGCGGCCGGTGCGGCGGCCAGCCGCCGGAACTCGCCCAGCACCAGCCCGGCCAGCCCCGGGGTGAAGACCGGCTCGCCGGCCGCCGTGCGGCGCACCGCGTCCAGGAACTCGGCGGGCCCGGCCGACTTCAACAGGTAGCCGGTGGCGCCGGCCTTGACCGCGTCCAGCACGCTCTGCGGCTCGCCGCTGGCCGAGAGCATCAGCACCCGCACCTCGGGCAGCGCGGCGCGCAGCCCCTGGATCACCTCGACGCCGGAGACGTCCGGCAGTTGCAGGTCGAGCACGACCACGTCGGGGCGGGCCGCCGCGGCCACCCGGACCGCCTGGCGCCCCTCCCCGCTGGTCGCCACCACGAGGTGGCCCGCCTCGGTGAGGTCGCGGGCCACGCCCTCGCGCCACATCGGGTGGTCGTCGACCACCATCACCCGGATGCTCACCGGCCACCCCGCGGCACGGTCAGCTCGATCTCGGTGCCGGCGCCCGGCACGGAGACGATCCGCACCTCGCCGCCCAGGTCGGCCACCCGGCCCCGGATCGACTGCGCCACGCCGAGCCGGCCCTGCGCGGCGGCCTCGGCCAGCCGCCCGTCCGGGATCCCCGGCCCCTCGTCACGTACCGAGACGGTCACCGTCTCCCCCTCGTCCTCGATCAGCACCCAGGCCCGCCCGCCGGCGTGCCGGGCCACGTTGTCCAGGGCCGCACCGGCCGCGGCGGCCAGCTCGGCGGCCACCCGGGCGGGCAGCGGCACCGGGGTGGCCGGCGCGGCCACCTGCACGGCCGCCGAGGCGTACCGGTCGAGCAGGTCGCGCAGGTCCCGCTCGCCGCCCGTGCCGTCCGGCGCGTCACCCGCCCGGCCGATCAGCGCGCGCAACGCGGCCTCCTGCTCGCCGGCCAGCCGGGCCAGCTCGGCGGCCTCGCCGTCCAGGTCCGCCCCGCGCCGCCGCACCAGGGCCAGCACCTGGAGAACCGAGTCGTGGATGTCCCGGGCCAGCCGCTCCCGCTCCCGGGTCGCCGCCTCCAGCTCCACCGCCCGCTGCAACCGCGCCTCGGCCTCGACGGCGAGCCGGGCCACGTGCCCCACCACCACACCGGCCAGCAGCATGAGGATCACCCCGGTGAGCGACGACTGGCTGATCCGCTCCCGGGTCGCCAGGTCGGCGCCGCCGAGCACCAGCGCCGCCACCGCGCCGCGCCGCCGCCCGCCGGAGACCGCCCAGGCCAGCACCGGCCCGGCCAGCCAGGCGACGGCCAGGGTGGGCACGCCGGCGGCCAGCGCCGCGCGGCCGACCACCCACGGCGTGGCCAGCAGGATCGCCAGCACCACGCCGAGGTCGGCCAGGAGCAGGGGCCAGCGCCGGCCGGAAGGCCGGGCGTAGCCCGCCGTGGCCGCCCCCGACCAGGCCAGCATCCCCAGGAGTACGCCGCCCGCGGCGACCGGGTGCGCGTAGCGGTGGGCGTCCCGGAACACCAGCACGGCCACGTACGCCAGCGAGGCGAAGCGGAACACCGCGATCGACCGCCAGAGCGGGACCTCCAGGCCACCCGGGGACGACGGCATGCCGGACACCCTGCCACAGCCGCGCACCGGCGGGCCGTGAGGTGCGGCGCGGGAAACCCTGACGTACGGTGGAAATGCCGCGAAAATCACCGAGCTCCAAAGCCGGGACGGGTCCATGACGAACGCAGAACCCCCCTCACCGCGTACGGTTGTGCCCATCGAACCTTCCCTCCTCATCGCCGCGGCCTTCACCCAGGCCCAGGTGACCGAGCTACGGCACTCGGTCACCTCGTGCGCGCACGCGGCGGGGTTGATCGGGCAACGGCTGGACGACTTCGTGCTGGCGGTCAACGAGCTGATCACCAACGCCGTCCGGCACGGCGGCGGTCAGGGGCGGTTGCGGCTGTGGCGCGGCCCCGGCGACCTGGTCTGCGAGGTCGCCGACCACGGTCACGGGATCAGCGTGCAGCGGCTCAACGACCAGGCCCGGCCCGCACCCGACACCGCCGGCGGCTGGGGCCTCTGGCTGGCCCGGGAACTGAGCGACACCATGGCGGTGGAGACCGGCGAGGCCGGCACGATCGTCCGGATCACCACGGCCCTGGCCACCCGGACCGGCGCCGACGACTGACCGGCGGGCCGTGCCCCCACCTCAGCCGAAGAGGGCGCTCACCGACTCGCCGTTGTGGATCCGCCGCATCGCCTCGGCCAGGGCCGGCGCCACCGAGAGCACCTCCAGCTTCGGCACCCGCTTCTCCTCCGGGATCGGCACCGTGTTGGTGCAGACGATCTCCAGCACCCCGTCCTGCTCGCTGAGCCGCTTCAGCGCACCGCTGGAGAACAGGCCGTGGGTGCAGGCCAGGCGGATCGAGCGGACCTGCCGCTCGCGCAGGTGGCTCATCAGCTCGATGACCGTGCTGCCCTTGGCGATCTCGTCGTCCAGCACGATGACGTCCCGGTCGGCGACGTCGCCGATGATCGTGCTGATCTGCACCCGGTCGTCGCTGTACCGCTGCTTCGCGCCGGCCGCCACCGGGGTGCCGAGCATCCGGGCGAACGCCGCCGCCTCCTTGGCGTTGCCCAGGTCGGGCGAGACCACGACGGTGTTGCTCAGGTCCCGGCCCTTGAAGTGGGCGGCCAGCTCACGCAGGGCGTGCAGGTGGTCCACGGGCACGCTGAAGAAGCCGTGCACCTGCGGCGAGTGCAGGGTCATGGCCAGCACCCGGTGGGCGCCGGCCGAGGTGAGCAGGTCGGCCACCAGCCGGCCACCGATGGAGATGCGCGGCGCGTCCTTCTTGTCCGACCGCGCGTACGCGTAGTGCGGCAGGACCACCGTGATCCGGCCGGCGGACGCGCCGCGGGCGGCGTCGATCATGAGCAGCAGCTCGACCAGGTGCTCCTGCACCGGCGGCACCAGCGGCTGGATGAGGAAGACGTCGCGCTCCCGGCAGTTCGCCTGCAACTGCACCTCGAGGCAGTCGTTGGCGAACCGGGACACCCGCACGGGGTGCAGCGGAACATCGAGGTGGGCACAGATCTCGGCGGCGAGGTCAGGGTGGGCGGTCCCGCTGAACACGGCAATGTCACGCACGTCTGCCGATCGTACGGGTGGACCGGCGCGCGGCGGTGGACGCTCCCGCGTGCCTCAGCCCCAGCGGTTGCCGGTCAGCTTCTCGTAGACCTCGACGTAGCGGGCCCGGGTCGCCTCGACCACCTCGGCGGGCACCTCGGGGGCCGGCGGCTGCCGGTCCCAGCCGCTGCCGGTGGCCCAGTCCCGCACGTACTGCTTGTCGAAGGAGAACTGGGCGCGACCCGGCTGGTAGGACTCGGCCGGCCAGAACCGGGACGAGTCGGAGGTGAGCAGCTCGTCGGCGAGGACCAGGGTGCCGTCCGGCGCCCAGCCCAGCTCGATCTTGGTGTCGGCGATCAGGATGCCCCGGTCGGCGGCGATCTCGGCACCCCGCCGGTAGACGTCGAGGGTGATCTGCCGCAGCCGCTCCGCGGTCTCCGCGCCCACCTTGTCGACCACCTCGGCGTACGTGATCGGCTCGTCGTGCTCGCCCTTGGGCGCCTTGGTCGACGGGGTGAAGATCGGCTGGGGCAGGATCGACGCCTCCACGAGGCCCCGGGGCAGCTCGACGCCGGAGACGGCGCCGGTGCGCCGGTACTCGGCGAAGCCACCACCGGTGAGGTAGCCCCGGGCGACGCACTCGACCGGGACCATGTCCAGCCGCCGGCAGCGGATCGCCCGGCCGGCGAACTCCGCCGGCACGTCGGTGGCCGAGATGACGTGGTTCGGCACCAGGTCGGCCAGCTGCTCGAACCACCACAGCGACAGCGCGGTGAGCAGGCGGCCCTTGTCCGGGATCGGGGTCGGCAGCGGCACGTCGTAGATGGAGACGCGATCGGAGGCGACCAGGATCAGGTCGTCACCGTCGGCGTAGACGTCCCTGACCTTGCCCGAGTGCAGAAGTTCCACGGCGCCTAGTACACCATGGGCCGCCGGGCCGCCCGGTGCGGCCACCGGCCCTCCCGCCGGCGGCGTTGACACCCCCGCCCGGCGCCTGTGTAAATGGTCCGTCCGCAGCAGCCGCCCGCACCCCGGGAGAAAATCCGTGCGCGCACCGCAGTCCGTACCCGCCCCCGGCGTCGACCGGCGGCGGCTGCTCGGCGCGCTGGCCGGGCTGCCGCTGCTCGCCGGCGGGCTGGCCGGCTGCGGCCCGGAGGAGGAGACCCCGGTCGAGGACGGCCCCATCGAGCTGTCCGTGTTCTGGTTCGGCGGGGCCCGCCGGGCCGAGGCCACCGAGAAGGCGTTGCGGCTCTACTCCCAGCAGAACCCCCAGGTGAGCTTCCGGGTCACCTGGCAGGGCCTGGCCGGTTACTACGACCGGCTGGCCACCCAGGCCACCGGGGGCAACGTGCCGGACCTCTTCCAGATCGACGACACCGTGCTCACCGAGTACGCCCACCGGCAGATCGTCCTCGACCTCACCGCCGACGTCGCGGACAACCGGCTCGACCTGCGCGGCCTGCCCGAGCACCTGGCCCGGTACGGCCGGGTGGACGAGCGGACCGTGGCCGTGCCCGCCGCGCAGACCAGCGCCGCGCTGGTCTACAACCGCGACCTGCTGCGCCGGCTGCGGCAGCCCGAGCCGCACACGGGCATGTCGTGGCGGGAGTACGCCCGGTGGGCCGGCCGGGTCACCCGCGCCTCCGGCAACCGGGTGGCCGGCACCATGGACCCGTCGGGCGACTACCGGGCGCTGTGGTTGTGGCTGCGCGGCCAGGGCAGCGAGCTGTACCAGGGGCGGCAGCTCGGCTTCAGCTCCGGCGAACTCCTCGACTGGTTCGAGTTCTGGGAGGTCGCCCGGTCGGACCGGGCCACCCCCGGCGCCGCGCTCGTGGAGCAGGCGGACAGCGGCGAGCTGGCCCGCCAGCTCGTGGTCACCGGGCACACGGCCGCGTCGTTCGCCTGGTCGCACCAGCTGCCGGAGCTGCAACGGCTCATCGACGACGAGCTGGGCCTGACCGCCTTCCCGGGCACCCCGGCGGCGCAGTGGCCGCGGGCCTCGATGTACTGGGCCGCCTTCCGCGGCAGCCGCCACCCGGGCGTGGTGGTCGACGTGATCAACTTCCTGACCACCAACGTGGCGGCGGGCCGGCTCCTCGGCATCGAGCGCGGTGTGAACGCGGCCGTGCCGGTCCGCACGTTCGTGGTCGACGGCGTCACCGACCGCGCCGAGAAGCGGGTGGTGGCACTCGGCGCCGAGCTGGCCGAGCTGGCCGGGCCGGCGCCCGCGCCGCCGCCGAAGGGGCACGCCAGGGTGCGTACCCTGCTCATCGAGGCGGCCGAGAGCATCCGCGGCAAGCGCGTGGGCGCCCGGACGGCGACCTCGCGGTTCATGGCGCAGGCGACCGCCGCACTGGCCGAATGAGGGCCGCCCGCCGCGCCCCGGAGAGCACGGCGGGCGGACCGGTTCCCGTCAGCGCGGCGGACCGCCACGCCGGCGCCGCATGAGGCGCAGCACCAGCAGCACGATCACGACGACCACCACCAGGCAGCAGAGCAGCCCGAGGAAGCCACCGCCGCCCCGGGACCGCCGCCGGGCGGCCTCCACCACGACCTCACCCGTGCCCGTGGAGGCCCAGGCCGCGACCGGCACGAACACCGAGAGCACGACCGCACCGAGGACCGCGCTGAGGCGGCCCCACCATCTGTTCCAACCAGACATGCCCCTCATCCTTGCCGAGAAGCGCAAGCGGGGCACGACGGACGGGCCGGTTCACCTGGCCCGGAGACGGCGAAAGGCCCCGGAGTTTCCTCCGGGGCCTTTCGCGACAGTAGCGGGGACAGGATTTGAACCTGCGACCTCTGGGTTATGAGCCCAGCGAGCTACCGAGCTGCTCCACCCCGCGTCGGCTCGTACAGCCTATCGCATGTCCGCCGTGGAGATCAGCCGGGTTCCCCGATCCCGGCGGGCCGGGTCCGCGGCGGGCATGACGAAGGGCCCCGGAGTTTCCTCCGGGGCCCTTCGTGGCAGTAGCGGGGACAGGATTTGAACCTGCGACCTCTGGGTTATGAGCCCAGCGAGCTACCGAGCTGCTCCACCCCGCGTCGGCTCACCAACCGTAGCGTACGGGGCCCCGGACCCGCAAAACGGGCCCGGGACCGCACTCACCGCAACCAGTCGCGGACCGCCTGCACGGCGCGCCGGCTGTCGCTGTCGAGCTGGGACCGCGGCGTCGACGTCCCCTCCCAGCCCAGTTCCCAGAGCACCGTCACCACGTTCCCGATCCGCACCGCGCGGACCAGCCGGACGACCTCCTTCACGGTCGGGGCACCCTCGTAGTCGGTGGCCGGCCGGCGCACCTCGAACAGCACCGACTCGTCGCCGTATCCGGCGTCCGGGAGCAGCCGCTGGGTCGACGTCAGTTCCTCGCCGGCGTCCGAGCCGGTCCGGGTCGGGCAGTCCCGGACGGCCCGCCGCAGCTCGGCCAGCGCGTCGTCGGCCCGCCCCGGCCGGTAGACGGTGATGGTGTGCCGGTAGCTCCCGTCCGGGACGTACCCCTCCGGGGTGGCGGCCAGCTTGAACGCCAGGCTGCGGGCGCGGCGGGTGACGATCCCCGACTCGCCGGGCGTGGCGCCGCAGAGCGGCGGCAGCACCCGTCCCGAGTCGAACGTGCTGCCGGTGCCGGCGTCGTTGGCGGCGGCCAGGGTGAAGAAAGCCCGGTCCGGGATGGTCCGCGGGCCGGCATCCGGCGGCCGGGCGCTCGTCTTCGCCGGCGCCTCCGGGGTACGCCCGGAGGGCGCCGGAGGGGTGCGGCTCGGCGGCGGCGCGGGCGTCGTCGGCGACGGCGACGGGCCGTCGGTGGTGGTGGCCGGGGCCGGTGCCGTGTCCGGCCCGGCGGCGAGCACCAGGCGCGTGCCGGCCGCGGTGCCGGCGACCAGGACGGCGACGGTCAACGCCCCGAGCGCGGCCCGTCGCCGGGCCCGGCGGTCGGCGCGCCGGCGCACGTGGTCCGGGGCCGGGAGCACCCGCTCGTCGGTGTCCCGGGCGAGCGCCCGGTAGAGGCGGTCCACCTCACGCGACATCGTTCACCTCCAGCTCCTCGTCGGCCACACCGGGCAGCAGCTCGGCCAGCCGGGCCCGGCCGCGGGACAGCCAGGACTTCACGGTGCCGGTGGGGACCGCGGCCTCCCGGGCGATCTCCTCCACCGACAGGTCGAACAGGTAGTGCAGGGCGAGCGCCTGCCGCTGCCGGGCCGGCAGCTGCCGCAACGCCCCGACCAGCAGCACGGTGTCCTCGCCCGGCGGCCCGACGTCCGCGGGCGGGCCCGTGCGGCTGGCCGCGAGCCGCCAGCCGCGCAGCCGTCGCCAGCGGTCCGTGGCCAGCCGGCTGACGACGAGCCGCAGCCAGGCCTCCGGGGCCGGATGGGCGGCCAGCCTCCCCCACTGCCGCCAGGCCCGGGCGTACGCCTCCTGGACGAGATCCTGGGCCTCGGCGGGGTCGCCGGCCACCGCGTAGCCGTAGCGGAGCAACCGCCCCGACGTGCTGCGGTAGAAGTCGTCGAAGCTGTTCACGTCGCGCATCTGGACACCCGCCTCCCTCACGCCACCTGCTCTCATGACGGTGGACGCGGACAGCGGGTTGCGGGTGTTCCGTCGGCAATGCGACAGGAGCCCGTGGCCCGCGACCACAAGGGGTCACGGACCACGGGCTCCCGTGGTCGGCTCGGCGTCAGCCGTTCGGTGTCGGCGAGGCTGAGGGTGAGGCCGGCGGCGACGCCGGAGGGCTGCCGCTGGGGGCCGGGCCGGGCGCCGGGTTGGCCGCCGCCTGCGCCTGCTGGAACGCGGTCATGGCGTCGTCGAGCGCCTTCAGCGCCCGCCCGTACCGCTCGAAGTCGCCGGACGCCTGCGCGGCCTTGACCTCACCGATCGCGCTCTGCACCTTGTCGGCCGCCTCGGCCAGCTCGCCGGTGAGCACCGGCGGTGCGGTGCCGCCGGTCGTCGGCGGGTTCTCGCCGGTGCTCGGCGGCGGGCTGCCGCCAGGTGCCCGTTTGCCCTGCTCGACGAGCTGTTTGATGCCGTCGCTCAGGTTGTTCGCCAGCACCACGTACGAGCCGCCGTCGCCGTACGACAGCAGCACCCTCTGCAACTGCGGGAAGGCGTTCTGGGAGTTGCTCTTCACGTAGACGGGTTCGACGTAGAGCATCCCGTCGCCGAACGGCAGCGAGAGCAGGTTGCCGTACTGCACCTGGGACTGCCCGGAGGAGAGCAGGTTGAGCTGCTGCCGGATGTCACCGTTGTTGGTCATCTGCTGGTGCACCTGGACCGGCCCGGAGATCCGCGTCTGGTCCGGCAACTCCAGCACCTCCAGATGGGGCCGCCCGTCCACGTACGAGCCGGAGATCAGCGCCGCCAGGTTCTCCCGGCGGTTCGGGGTGACCGCAGAGGTGAGCTGGAAGCGCGGCCCGTCCTGCCCGGGGAACTGGGTGAAGAGGTAGTAGGGCGGCTGCTTCGACCCGCCGTCCGGGGCGTCCGGCACGTTCGGGACCTGCCAGAAGTCCTGACCGGAGTAGAAGTCGCCGGGGTCGGTGACGTGGAACCGGGCGAGCAGGTTGCGCTGCACCTTGAACAGGTCGGCCGGGTAGCGGAAGTGCTCGGCCAGCTCCGGCGGGATGTCGCCCTTGGGCAGCACCAGGTCACCGCCGAAGGCCTTGTTCCACGCCTTGAGCACCGGATCGGCGTCGTCGAACGCGTAGAGCTTGACCGTGCCGTCGTACGCGTCGACGGTCGCCTTCACCGAGTTGCGGATGTAGTTGACGTTCTCCCGGGCCAGCTGGAAGGTGCCCCGCCCGGTCAGCTCGTCGGCCGTCTCGGCCTGGAGGTTCACCCGCTCCGCGTACGGGTAGGTCGCCGCCGTGGTGTAGCCGTCGATGATCCAGATGACCCGGCCGTTCACCACCGCCGGGTACGGGTCGCCGTCCAGGGTGAGGAACGGCGCCACCTTCTCCACGCGGTCCCGCGGGTTACGCACGTAGAGCAGCTTGGAGTTGTCGTTGACCGCCTCGGAGAGCAGGAAGTTCGACTCCTGCTCCTTGATCGCGTACAGCAGGCGGCGGGGGAACGAGCCGATCTCGACGCCACCCTCGCCGGTGTACGTGTAGTACTGCTCGCCACCGGTGGAGGTCGGCTTGTCGAACTCGACGTCGCGGTCCCCGGTCTGCCCGACGATCGCGTAGTCGTCGGCCTCCATCCGCTCGCCGTAGTAGATCCGCGGCTGCTGGGCCGGAATCTGCTCGGTCGGCGAGGTGCACCCCTGCACCTCCTCCTTGGTGGCGCCACCGAGGAAGCCGGAGACGAAGTACGGCGTGCCGTTGCCGCAGATCCGGTTGGCCGGGGCGGCGACCAGGCCGTACCCGTGGGTGTAGACGGTGTGCCGGTTGATCCAGTTGCTCTGCTGGTCGGTCAGCTCGCCGTAGTTGATCTCACGGACGCCGACCACGTAGTCGGAGGTCTTGCCGCTCACCGCGTACCGGTCGATGTCGAGCTTCGGGCCGAAGTCGTAGAAGCCGCGGACCTGCTGGAGCTGCGTGTACGTCTCCGACACCAGCTGCGGGTCGAGCAGCCGGACGTTCTGCACCACCGAGGTGTCGGTGGCCAGGCTGGCCGGCGGGACGAGGTTGTTCGCCGCGTACCCGGTGCTCTTGGTGTCGGTCAGCCCGAACGCGGCCCTCGTCGCCTTGATGCTGCGCTCGATGTACGGCGCCTCCTTGTCGCGGGCGCTCGGCTTGACCTCGAAGGTCTGCACGGCCCACGGGTAGATGCCGCCGATCGCCACGGCCGACACGCCGAGCAGGGCGAGCGCGATGCCGGGCCAGACCAGGTTCCGCATCCACGCGTTGGAGAACACGATGATCGCGACGGCCACCACCACGGCGATCCAGGCGAGGATCTCCTTCGCCGGGAGCAGCGCGTTGATGTCGGCGTAGCCGGCGCCGTAGAGCTTGGCGCCCTCGTTGTACTCCAGCAGCATGGCCCGCTGGTCCAGCACGTACGCGATTGCCTTGAGCAGCACGAACACCGCGACCAGCGAGCTCAGGTGGGCCCGGGCCGCGTTGGTCATCCGGTCCCCGACGCCCTGCAGCCGCACCCCGCCGTAGATGTAGTGCACGGCCAGCGCCCCGAGCAGGGCGAGCACCACGGCGGTGAAGCCGACGCCGAGCAGGTAGCGCCAGAACGGCAGCTGGAAGACGTAGAAGCCGATGTCGACGCCGAACTCCGGGTCCTTCACACCGAAGCTGCCGCCGTTGCGGAACAGCAGCCACTGGCTCCACCGGCCCTGTGCGGAGAGACCGGCGAAGAGCCCGATGACCGCGGAGGCCAGGGCGATCCACGCGCCGAGCCGGGGGCTCAGCAGCATCCGGTAGCGCTCCAGGGTGGCCTGTTCGGCGGAATGCGGGCGCAGCTGCGGCCGCAGCCGGTAGGCCAGCCAGAGGTTGCCGGCGAGGATCACCCCCATGCCGAGCCCGATGACCAGGAACAGCAGCAGCCGGGTGGCGAGCACACCGGTGAAGACCTGCGTGTAGCGGACCTCGTCGAACCAGAGCCAGTCGGTCCACGCGTTGACACCCCACCCGAGCAGGGTGAAGAGCACGAACACCCCGATCAGGACCCCGATGGTGACGCGTCCGCGCCGGCTCATCCTCGGCAGGGGGCTGCTACGCATGACCACTGTTGGCTCCGCACGCTCGATGTGATCGGCTCCGACCAGGCACCCAGAGTACGGGGTGTTCCTGAACGCGTCGGGTCAAGGTCACGTCACGATCGTCCGGTGGCCCGGCAGGTCGGGCCCGGCGGCGGTCCGGCGGCGGGCCGGCCGGGGGTCAGCAGCGGGTCGGCTGCCCTCCCGCGCGGATCTTCTCCAGCGCCGTCAGCGCGTCGTCCAGCGACGCCACCTTGAGCAGCGGCAGGTCGGGCTGCGGGTTGCGGACCGCCTCGGCGCAGTTGTCGGCGGGCACCAGGAACACCTTCGCCCCGGCCTGCTTGGCGCCGACCAGCTTCTGGGCGATGCCGCCGATCGGGCCGACCCGGCCCTCGTCGTCGATGGTGCCGGTGCCGGCGATGACCTTCCCGCCGGTCAGGTCGGCCGGCTCCAGCTTGTCGACGATGCCCAGGGCGAACATGAGTCCGGCGCTGGGGCCGCCGATGTCGCCGAGGTCGATCTTCAGGGTGAACGGGTGCGGCTGCTGCTGGTCGATCTCGATGCCGATGCGGGGACGGCCGTCCTGCTCGCGACTGGTCACCGTGGCGGTGGCCGCCGCACCGGCCCGGGTGTAGCCGATCTTCAACTCGGTGCCGGCCGGCTTCGCCCGGATCAGCTCGGTGAGCCGGGCCGCGCTCGTCACCGGCTGGCCGTCGACCGAGGTGATCACGTCGTTGGGCTTGAGCACGTCGACCGACGGCCCGCCCGCGGTGACCGCCTTGACCAGCACCCGGATCGGGTAGCCCAGCTCGCGCAGGGCCGCCGTCTCGGCGCTGGTCTGCGAGTTCTGGAAGTCCTCGGCGTTGCGCTTCTCGACCTCCTCCTGCGACTCCCCCGGCGGGTAGACCAGCTCCCGTGGCACCACCGCCTCGTCCGAGGAGAACCAGCCGGCCAGGGCCGAGCGCAGCCGGACGGTGGGCTGCACACCCACCGTGGTCAGCCGGAGCTGCCCGGCCGAGGTGGACGTCGCCCGGCCGGTGACCTGGATGATCTCCTTGCCGTCCTCGCTGCCCAGCGTGTTGACCGTCGGGCCGGGACCGAGCACCACGTACGGGATCGGCACGCTCAGCACGCCGACGCTGAGCAGGGCGGTGAGCAGTGCACCGAGGAGTACGGTCACGCCGCGACGTCTCATGGGCCAGAGCGTACCGATCCGGCCCGGAACGTCCGGCGCGGTGACCACCGGACTTCGCCCTCAGCGCAACGCCGACGCGCGCGACCTGCGGCGCGGCGCGCGTACCGTAGAGGTCGTGCCTGATATTCCGTTCGGCTTCGCGCTCCCGGGTGGGCAACCACCAGACCCCAACGATCCCGCGCAGATGCAGCAGTTCATGTCGCAGTTGCAGCACCTGCTCTCGGCGCCGGGCAGCGGACCGGTCAACTGGGACCTCGCCCGGCAGGTCGCCGCGAGCCAGCTCGCCGCCGCCGGCGACCCGGCGGTCTCGCCGTTCGAACGCAACGCGGTGGAGGAGGCGCTGCGCATCGCCGACCTCTGGCTGGAGCCGGCCACCTCGTGGCCCACCGGCATCCGCACCTCGGTGGCCTGGAACCGCAACGAGTGGATCTTCAAGACCCTCGACGTGTGGCGCAAGCTCTGCGACCCGGTCGCCAGCCGGATGGTCGGCGCCATGGGCGACCTGGTGCCGCCGGAGGCCCGCGCCCAGCTCGGCCCGATGCAGTCGATGGTCGCCACGCTGGGCGGCGCCCTCTTCGGCGGCCAGCTCGGCCAGGCGCTCGGCTCACTCGCCGCCGAGGTGCTCTCCGCCGGCGACATCGGCCTGCCGCTCGGCCCCGCCGGCACCGCCGCGCTCGTCCCCGCGAACATCCGGGCGTACGGCGAGGGCCTCGAACTGCCCGAGGACGAGGTCCGCCTCTACGTGGCCCTGCGCGAGGCCGCCCACCAGCGGCTCTTTCAGCACGTCCCGTGGCTGCGCGGGCACGTGCTCACCGCGGTCGAGAACTACGCCGCGGGCATCCGGGTCAACCGGGAGGCGATCGAGGAGGCGATGGGCCGGGTCGACCCGACCGACCCGGAGTCGATGCAGGCGATCGCCCTGGAGGGCATCTTCACCCCCGAGGACACCCCGGCGCAGAAGGCGTCGCTGGCCCGGCTGGAGACCGTCCTCGCCCTGGTCGAGGGCTGGGTGTGCCACGTGGTCGACAGCGCGGCGGGCGACCGGCTGCCGAACGTGGTCCGCCTCGGCGAGGCGTTCCGCCGTCGCCGGGCCGCCGGCGGTCCGGCCGAGCAGACCTTCGCCGCCCTGGTGGGCCTGGAGCTGCGGCCGCGCCGGCTGCGCGAGGCGACCGTGCTCTGGTCGGCGCTCACCGAGCACCGCGGGATCGCCGGCCGGGACGCCGTCTGGGGCCACCCCGACCTGCTCCCGTCGGACGAGGACTTCGCCAACCCGGAGGCGTTCGCCGCGACCACCAGCGACCTGGACGAGGAGCTGGCGAACTTCGACTTCACCGCACCCGGGGCGCCGGAGGAGCAGGCCCCGGGCGAGGACGACGACAAGTCCTGACGCCGCACGTCCGCCGGGGCCCGCACGAGCAGTCGTGCGGGCCCCGGCGCAGCTCTGGGCGCTCATCGGTTGGGCGGCCCTGCGCGGCTCGGGGTGCTCGTCAGCCGGGTTGACCGGAGAGCAGCGCCCGGGTGGCCTCCCAGCCCTCGAAGGCCGGGTCGAGGGTGGCCAGGTCGGCTGCCCCGCGCAGCCTCCGCCAGCCGGCGGTGACCGCCACGTCCCCGGGGCGCGGGGCGGCGGCACGCACCTCGGCCGGCGCCGCGGTGTCCAGGTCGAGTGCCGGCAACCACTCCGGTACGGGCAGCCGGGCGGCCACCCCGAGCAGTCCCGCCCCGTTGCCTTCGACGGGTGCGACGGCGACCGGGCGGCTGGTCAGCGGCCGGAGCAGCTTGCCGAGGGTCAGCCCCGGCACGTCCGGCGCGTCGGCCACCACGACGGCCGCCTGGTCGTACCCGGTCAGCGCCGCGAACACCGCGGTGGCGGTGGGTTCGGGGACCTCGTACACGGCGGTCCCGGGCCAGACCACCGCGTCGGCCAGCCAGCGGTCCGCCGGTGTCACGGCCACCGCGGTCTCCACCTCGTTGAGTGTGGCCAGCAGGTCCACCACGTCCTCGGCGAGCGCGCTGCGCCACCGCACCGGATCGATCCCCGGCGGCGTCCACCCGACCGGGCCGAGCAACGCCACCACCACACGTCGAGCCACCCGACGACCCTAACCCCGCCACCCACCGCCGCCCCGGCCGGCACAGCAGCGCCGTGGCCACCCGTCAGAGGGCGCGGAGGGGCGCGACGGGTCAGTCGGTCAGGGGGACGCCGGTGGTTGCCGCTACGCCTTCCAGGTAGCCGCGGGCGCGCTCGCTCTTCGGGTAGCGGGCGACCAGGGCCCAGAAGGCGGCGTTGTGGCTGGGTACGATGAGGTGCGCCAGCTCGTGCAGCAGCACGTAGTCGATCACCCAGTCGGGCATGTCCTGGATGCGGTGGGAGATCCGGATGGTGCGGTCGGCGGGGGTGCAGGAACCCCAGCGGCCGTTCTGGTTGGTCACCCAGCGGACACTCGCCGGAATGGCGGCCGCCCCGTGCTCGGAAAGGTAGAGGCTGATCAGTCGGGTGGCCCGGGCCAGCAGCTCGGCGTCCGAGCGGGCGAGCCGGCCCTCGCGGGCGGCGAGCCGGGCCAGCATCCGGTCGACCCACTCGCTCTCCTCGGCGCGGGAGAACTGGTCGGGGATGAGCACCACGACGCGTTCCCCGTCGCGGTACGCGGACACCGTGCGCCGCCGGCGCTGGCTGCGCCGTACTTCGACGACGGGCTTCCGCGTCCCGGCCATCACTGGTCCGCGCAGCCTCGGATGACTGTCACGAGGGAAAGCTAATGCGTACTGACCAGGGGTCCGCAAGAGTCAACACGACGACACGCGCCCGGAAAATGGTGGTTGGTCGTCAGGAGTCCTGAAAAATTTCTTTGGCGCGGCAGTTGACCATCACCTGCGGGCCGCTGTCAACGTTAGGTGATCTACGGAAGAGCTGTCGCGGTGGGGCTGCCCCGAAGGGGGATCTGTGGGCATTCACCCGGCGTGTCCCCGCGAAACTGACTTATCCGACGTAACGCGGCATGCACACTCTCGACGTCGACTTACTCACAGAGTCGACGCACAGCTGACATGGAACCGCCCAGACCTGGGTAGGGTCCGCCAACCAGCGGTCATGTGAGTGATCGCGGAGAACCCCCCGGCGCCGGCGCCACGCGTGGCCCGCCGCAGGGAAACCCGCCGGAGGCGTCCGGTGGACGAGACGAGGAGGGCTACCGTGGCCGACCAGGCCCAGACCTACAACGGTTACTGCGTGAAGTGCAAGGAGAAGCGGGACTTCGAGGGCCGCGTGGAGGTCTCGAAGACCGGCATGAACATGGCCAAGGGCAAGTGCCCGGTGTGCGGCACAACAGTGAACCGCATCCTGGGCAAGGCCAAGGTCTGACCCGCCCGGGTCGTACGGGGGAGGGGTGGCGGCTGCCGCCCCTCCCCCGTCGCGTACCCGACAGTGGCTACCGGAGGGTTGTGGACAACCCGGGTTTTCCTGTGGACAACCCTGGCCAGGGCCCGGCGCACCTGTGGACAACGATCGACGGAGAGCGCAGACACGGTCACGATTCGTGGTGTGACCGACCCGATGCCCCTCGCCCGTCCGACGCTCCTGCCCGGCCTGACCCGGCTCTGGCGGGACCGGCACACCCTCCAGCTCGGGGTGGAACCCGGCCGGGCCGTGCTGCTGGAGGTGACCAGCCCGGGCGCCGCCCGCCTGCTCGACCTGCTCGACGGCACCCGCAGCGAGCGGGCCGTGCTCGCCGCCGCCGCCGACGCACGGGTCCCGCCGGCCGAGGCCCGGATGCTGCTCGACACACTCCGCTCGGCCGCGCTGGTCGTACCCGCGCAGAGCCTGCTCCCCCGCGACCTCACCGGGCCGGTCCGGGCCCGGCTCGCCGGGGAGGCCGACGCCCTGGCCCTGGCCGCGCCCGCCCTGCCCGGCACGCCGGCCCGGCTGCTGCGCCGCCGGCGCGCGGCGCGCGTCCTGGTCACGGGGGCCGGGCGCCTCGGCGCGGCGATCGCCGTCGCGCTGGCGCAGGCCGGGGTCGGGCACGTCGTACCCGATCTGGCCGGCCCGGTCCGCCCGGGTGACCTGGTGGGGACCGGCGTCACCGGCGCGGAGCTGGGCCGTCCCCTGGCGCCGGCGGTGCGTGCGGCGCTGGCCCGGTGCGCGCCCGGCACGACGACCACGCCGATCCGGCCCGGCCGGGCGGACCTGGTGGTCCAGCTCGGCGCGGACCGCCCGGCGGCCCTGCTCGCCACCGGGTACGCGCGCCGCCGCCAGCCGCACCTGCTGGTCGACCTGCGCGGCGGCGTGCCGGTGGTCGGCCCGCTGGTCCGCCCGCCGGTGGGTCCCTGCCTGCACTGCCTCGACCTGCACCGGACCGACCGGGACCCGGACTGGCCGGCACTCGCCGCCCAGCTCGCGTCCGGCGACGGCGACCGGGCCTGCGCGGCGGCCACCCGGCTGGCCGCGGCGGCCTACGCGACGGCCGAGGCGTTGACCCACCTCGACGGGGGCACTCCGGAAACCCTGGGCTGCGCGGTCGAAATCGGGCAGCCCGGGCGGTTCCGGCACCGCCGGTGGCCACCGCACCCCTCCTGCGGGTGCTCGGGGCGTCGCCCGATCCGGTCTGGCGCATCCGCTCCCGGCCGCACAGCAGCAGCGGGCCCGTCGCGTCGGTAACAATGACCGGGTGACCGACATCCCGCGCCGGGCCGTGTCCCGGACCGCCAAGCTCGCCGCTCTGCCGCTCGGTTTCGCCGGTCGGACCGTCCTCGGCATGGGCAAGCGGGTCACCGGCCTCGCGTCCGACGTCATCTCCGCCGAGATCCAGCAGCGCACCGCCGAGCAGCTGTTCAGCGTGCTCGGGCAGCTCAAGGGCGGGGCCATGAAGTTCGGGCAGGCCCTGTCGGTCTTCGAAGCGGCGCTGCCCGACGAGATCGCGGCGCCCTACCGGCAGGCGCTCACCAAGCTCCAGGAGGCCGCCCCGCCGCTGCCCGCGGCGACCGTGCACAAGGTGCTCGCCGAGCAGCTCGGGCCGGACTGGCGGGATCGGTTCGTGGAGTTCAACGACACCCCGGCCGCCGCGGCCAGCATCGGCCAGGTGCACCGCGCGATCTGGCGCGACCCGGGCTACGGGCCGAACGGCGGCCCGCGCCACCGGGACGTGGCCGTGAAGATCCAGTACCCGGGGGCCGGGGACGCCCTGCTCGCCGACCTGAAGCAGCTCTCCCGGCTGGGCGGCATGTTCCGCGCGATCCAGCCGGGGCTGGACGTCAAGCCGCTCCTCGTCGAGCTGCGTGAGCGGATCACCGAGGAGCTGGACTACGAGCTGGAGGCCGAGTCGCAGCGCGCCTTCGCGGCCGCGTACGCCGACGACCCGGACATCTACATCCCCGAGGTGCTCGACGCCGCGCCCCGGGTGCTGATCACCGAGTGGGTCGAGGGCACCCCGCTGTCACAGATCATCCGCGAGGGCACCGAGGAGCAGCGCGACGAGGCCGGGCGACTGATGGCCGAGCTGCACCTCTCCGCGCCGATGCGGGCCGGGCTGCTGCACGCCGACCCGCACCCGGGCAACTTCCGGCTGCTCCCCGACGGCCGGCTCGGCGTGATCGACTTCGGCGCGGTGGCCCGGATGCCGGAGGGCACCCCCGAGCCGATCGGCCGGATCGCCGCGCTGGCGCTGCGGGACGACGCGGACGCAGTGGTCGCCGGGCTGCGGGACGAGGGTTTCGTGAGCCCCACCGAGCCGATCGACGCCGAGGGGGTGCTGGACTTCCTCCGACCGATGCTGGAGCCGATCGCCGCGGACGAGTTCCGGTTCACCCGGGCCTGGCTGCGTGCCCAGGCGGCCCGGCTGGCCAGCCCCCGCTCCCCCACCTACCAGCTCAGCCGCCAGCTCAACCTGCCCCCGTCGTACCTGATGATCCACCGGGTGACGCTGGGCTCGATCGGGGTGCTCTGCCAGCTGGAGGCGAAGGCGCCCTACCGGGCGATCCTGGAACGCTGGCTGCCCGGCTTCGCCCCGGTGGGCTGACCGATCCACGCCGAAGGGGCGGTGACCGTACGGTCACCGCCCCTTCCGGGTGTAGGGATCTAGAGAACGCCCAGGTCGCGGGCCGACTGGCTGCGGCCACGCATGGCGACGGTACGGGCGGAGTTGGTTGCCTCAGTGCTCGTGGTGGTGCCGGCCTGAGGCCGGCGCATTCGAGCCCGGGACAACGCTTCGTGGAGTAGTTGCATCTCGGTTCCATTCGGCAGGTGCAGCATCGGTTTCGGCTTTCTCGCGGCCGGTGGGTTCACCGGCGGGGACGTTGGAACGGGGTTGTGTCAGGCTGCCAGCCGGACGGAGCTACGCGACTCGGACAGCCCACTGGCCGCCAGTCGCGCCTCCGCCTCGACCCGGAGCTGGGCGTCACGGGCGAGGTCCTCCTTGCGCGGACGGCCACGGGGCCGCTTGCGCGGGACGACCGCGCCACGCTCGAAGATCTCGCCGCCCCAGACGCCCCAGGGCTCGGCCCGCTCCACCGCGCCGGCGAGGCACTCGACGCGCAGCGGGCAGTCCCCGCAGAGCGACTTGGCCAGCTCGAGCTCGGCAGGCGAGTCGGAGAACCACAGGTCGGGGTCGAACTTCCGGCAGGGCAGGTTCGCCTCCACCTCGACGCTCACGTCGAGCGGGGCCAACGCCAGACTCATCCTCCGGTCACCTCTCTCTCACTTCGATCTCGTGGATCGCATTTCTGACGGCACTACGGCGGTGCAAAAAAAACTGAGGCCGCGGATCCCGGTGTGCGGGTTCCGCGGCCTCGAGGTGAGCCGGTGGTCTGGTGGATCAGACCGGTCTACCTCGAGGTGGAACGCCGCGGACATCCGTGCGCTTCTTGACGTCACCGATGCCCATGCCCGCGAAGCCACTGGTCCCCTCGATCTCCGCCAGCGGCGCGACGGTCAGGTTCAGCTCGGCCTGAACCTGGGCCTGGTGCACCTGCGGAGCCGACGGTCGAGCGGCAAGGGCCACCCGGACGGACGACAGCGGAGCGACGGCAGCTGGCATCGCCGCCGGACGCTCATAGGTGAAGATCTCCACGGGTGCCACCTCCTCGTCTCTCCTCGTGCCGACCATGGACTCAACCCCCGTGAGCAGCCAGAATGGCGCCGCTCGCGAGGTGTGCCATGAGGCTATTCCTCGCCGCAGGGCGAGGGCAAACGATTTACGGCTAGATTTCGAAACTTTTCTGCGGGCAGACCTCGTCCACCCCCGCACCGGCCACCAGGGCCAGCACCGTATCGCCGTAAAGGCCCAGTTTGCGGGGGCCGATTCCGGCGATCGCGACCAGCTCCTCGGTGCGGCCGGGCTTCCGCTCGGCCAGCGCGGTGAGCGTGGCGTCGGTGAACACCACGTACGCCGGCACCTTCTGCGCCCCGGCCACGCGCTGCCGCCACTCGCGCAACCGCTCGTACAGCTCCTCGTCCAGGTCGGACGGACAGGTCGGGCAGCGGCCCAGCTTCCGGTCCGCACCGGCCAGCAGGGTGGCGCCGCAGATCCGGCAGGAGACGACCTGGGTGCGGCGCCGCTCGGTGCGCCGGGCCGCGCCCGCGCCGGCCCGCTCGCCGCCGCCGGAGCGGTCCAGCTGCGGCAGGAAGCGGGACGGCCGCCGGGCCCGGCCGCCGGGCGAGCGGGCCGCCGCGTACGACAGCCAGAGCCACTCCCGCGCCCGGGTGATTCCCACGTAGAGCAGCCGCCGCTCCTCCTCGACCTGCTCGGGGGTCTTCGCGTACGTGGTGGGCAGCGTGCCCTCGGCCAGCCCGACCAGGAAGACGGCGTCCCACTCCAGGCCCTTGGCCGAGTGCAGCGAGGCCAGCGTCACCCCCTCCACGGTGGGCACGTGCTGCTGTGCGGCCCGCCGGGCCAGCTCCTCGTTGAAGTCGCCCAGGGTGACGGGGCGCTCGATGGCGGCGGCCTCGCCGATCGGCACCACCTCGGGCGTCGCCGCGTACTCCTCGGCGAGCTGGACCAGGGCGGCGAGCGCCTCCCACCGCTCGCGTGCCGCACCACCGGCCGGGGGCGCGTCGGGCGCCCAGCCGACCGCGGCCAGTCCCTCCACCACGGCGGCCGGCAGCGGGGTCTCCCCCGGGATGGACCGCGTGGCGGCGCGCAGCGCGACCATCGCCTGCCGCACCTCGGGGCGCTCGAAGAAGCGTTCCGCCCCCTGCACGACGTACGGGACGCCGGCCTCGGTGAGCGCCTTCTCGTACGCCTCGGACTGCGCGTTGGTGCGGAACAGCACGGCGATCTCCCGGGCCGGGGTGCCGCCGTCGACCAGCGCCCGGCAGCGGGCGGCGACCGCGTTGGCCTCGGCCGGCTCGTCGGTGAAGATCCGCAACTCGGGCTCGGGGCCCGGCGGGCGCTGGCCGTGCAGCTCCAGCCGCAGCCGGGCCTCGGCGCCCCGCGCCTGGGAGATCACCGCGTTGGCCAGCCCCACCACCTGCGGGGTGGACCGGTAGTCGCGGACCAGCCGGACCACCGTGGCGTTGCGGTGGCGGCGCGGGAAGTCGACCAGGTAGGACGAGGTGGCCCCGGTGAACGAGTAGATGGTCTGGCTGGCGTCGCCGACCACGGTGAGGTCGTCCCGGCCACCGAGCCAGGCGTCCAGCAGCCGCTGCTGGAGCGGGTTGACGTCCTGGTACTCGTCGACCACGAAGTGCCGGTACTGGCCGCGGACCTGTTCAGCGACGTCGGCGTGCTCCTCGATCCCCCAGACCGCGGCGCGCAGCATGTCCTCGAAGTCGATCACCCCGTTGCCGCGCTTGAGCCGCTCGTACGCGGCGAAGACCTCGGCCACCTTCGCCGGCTCGTGTGGGGTCTCGCGTAGCGCCTTGGCCGCGGCCACCACGTACTCACCCGGCTCGACCAGCGACGACTTGGCCCACTCGATCTCCCCGGCCAGGTCCCGGGCGGCGGCCCGGTCGGCCCGCAGGCCCACCTTGGCGGCGGCCAGGGTGACCACCCGGACCTTGCTGTCCAGCAGCTCCGGCATGGCCCGGCCCTCCAGCAGCCGGGGCGCGAAGTAGCGGACCTGGCGCAGCGCCGCGGCATGGAAGGTGCGCGCCTGCACACCGCCCACGCCCAGCCCGGCGAGGCGGGCTCGCATCTCGGCGGCGGCGCGGGCCGTGAAGGTGACCGCCAGCACATGCCGGGCGGAGATGTCGCCGGTGAGCGCGCGGTGCGCGATCCGGGAGGTCACGGCCCGGGTCTTGCCGGTCCCGGCGCCGGCCAGGATGCAGACCGGACCGGCCGGGGCGGTCACCGCGGACCGCTGCTCCGGGTCGAGGCCGGCCAGCACCCGTTCCGCCGCTGAGTGAACCACCACAGCCAGGAATCATTCCAGCCTCCGGCGATGTTGCAGCGACTAGCCTGGCCTGACCGGACCGGGCTCGAGTCACCCCTTGGAGGACCTGACCATGTTGACGATGTATTCCACCTCGTGGTGCGGCTACTGCCACCGGCTGAAGTCGCAGCTCGACCGGGAGGGCATCGGGTACGAGGTGGTCGACATCGAGCAGGACACGAAGGCCGCCGAGTTCGTGATGAGCGTCAACGGCGGCAACCAGACCGTCCCGACCCTGCGGTTCGACGACGGCAGCGCCCTGACCAACCCCTCGATCGTCCAGGTCAAGCAGCACCTGGCCAGCCTCGCCGGCTGACCCGGCCCGCGCTGCGACCAGCGGCCGCCCCGTTCCGGGGGCGGCCGCTGTCGTGTCTCAGGGCGTCCGGCGCCGGCGCGTCGCCGCCAGCACCTCGTGGTCGAGCGGGCGGCGCGGAGCCGGCACGTGGACCAGGACGGACCGGGGCGCGGTGAGCCGGCGGCCGCGCCAGAGGTAGAGGCCGGCGGCCGTGGTGGTCACCCCGACCAGGGCGAAGAGCAGGCGGTAGTCGAACACACCGACGAACAGCGCGCCGGACCCGATGGAGACCGCCTGCGGGCCGCTGACCAGCGCCTCGGAGGCGGCCGCGACCCGGCCCAGCAGCCCCGGCGGGGTCCGCCGCTGGATCAGCGTGTTCAGCCCGACCATGGTCAGCGGCAGGGAGAGCCCGGCCAGCAGCAGCGCCACCACGCCGAGCCAGAGCCGGGGGTACGCGAGCGCCAGCGCGGCCGGCCCGAAGAAGGTCACCCCGGCGGCCAGGGCGCCCACCTCGCCGGCGCGGCGCACCACGGCGGCCGAGACGAGCCCACCGACCAGCCCGCCGATCCCCTGCACGGTGACGAGCACACCGACGAACGCGGCGTCGCGGCCCAGCCCCAGGTCGACGTACGCGAAGATCAGCGACTCGGTGAAGCCCATCATGAGCGAGCCCAGCCCGTACCCGAGCAGGGCCCGGCGCAGCGCGGGGTCGCCGGCCAGGTGGCGGAGGCCGGCGCCCAGCCCGGCCGGCCAGCGGCGCGCGGGCCGGACCGGCGTGGCTTCGGTGACCCGGAGCACGCCGACCACCGCGGCGGCGGTGAGGAAGCCGGACATGGCCAGGGCGACCAGCAGCCAGCCGCCGACCGCGGCGTAGAGCCCGGCCCCGGCCAGCGGGCCGACCAGCCGCAACCCCTGCCGGACGGTCTGCAGCACCCCGTTGGCGTCGGCCAGCAGGTCGCTCGGCACCAGGTGCCGGATGAGCCCGCTGAGCACCGCGCTCAACGCGATGTACGACAGCCCGTAGAGCGCGGCCACCACGTAGATCATCCAGACGTCGGCGCGGTCGTGGACGGCGAAGAGCGGGCAGAGCAGCACGGCCGTGCCGAGGTTGGCGGTCACGAAGAACGGCCGGCGGCGGACCCGGTCGACCACCCAGCCGACCAGCGGGGCGAGCGCCATGGGCGCGATGACGGCGAAGATGGTCGCCCCGGCCATGCCGTCGGACCCGGTGAGGTCCTTGACCCAGACGGCCAGGGCCAGCAGCAGGATCGACTCGGCCGCCATGCTCGCCAGCAGCGCGACGAAGAGCAGGCGGAAGTCGGGGCGGCGCAGGACGGTGCGCATCGGTTTCCTCCCGTTTTTGTCGCGTGACACGCCCCCGCCGGACCCTCCGACACCGGTCGCGCCGTCCATACTGACCGTGGGGGGCGAATTTCATACAGTTACCGTCGCGTCCTGCGACGGTCCACGGGAAAGAGGACACCGTGCCTCCTGCCGCACCAGGCCCGATCCTGCGCCGTCGCAGGCTCGGCACCGAGCTGCGCCGACTGCGCGAACAGGCCGGCCTCACCGGCGACCAGGTCATCGAGCGGATCGGCTGGGCCTCCGCGTCCAAGCTGTCGCGTCTGGAGAACGGCCGCAGCCGGCCCGACCCCGACGACGTGGGTGTCCTGCTGACCCTCTACGGCGCCGAGGCCGAGCTCCGCGAGGAGCTGCTGGGGATCACCCAGGAGGCCGGCGACATGCGCGGCTGGCTGCGCAACTTCCCGGTGATGACCCAGCAGCAGCGCGGGTTCGCCGAGCTGGAGGCGGGCTGTGCGGAGATCTCGGAGTACAACCCGGTGCTGGTGCCCGGGCTGTTGCAGACCCCGGGCTACGCCCGGCACCGGATCATGTCCGCGGCTCAGGTCGCCGAGGAGGCCGGCGACCTGGAGATCGAGGACCCGGAGACCGAGGTACGCGCCCGGCAGGCCCGCCAGTCGCTGCTGACCCGCTCCCCGGACGCGCCGCGCTACACGGCGGTGCTGGAGGAGGCCGCGCTCGGGCACCGGGCGGGCCCGCCCGAGGTGCTGCACGAGCAGATCGTCCACCTCTGCGAGCTGGCCCTGCTGCCGAACGTGACCCTGCGCCTGTTGCTGCGCGACACCCGGGTCGGCGACTGGTACCTCCCACCGACCGCCTTCTCGGTCTACCGGTTCGCCGACCCGCTCGATCCGGAGACGTTGGCCATCGAAGGTGGGTTCACCGACGTCATGTCGACCGAGGCAAACACCCTAAATCGCTATAAAGTGGTGTTCGAGTGGCTATGCTCGGCGGCGCTCTCCGCATCGGACACCCTCTCCTGGCTGATCGAGGCGACGGGACGGCTGACCGGCACGGCAGCCGAGTCCACAGTGGCGTTCGGGCCGGCAACGGCGCCGACCCAGCGCCGCCGCGACTCGGGGCGCCTGACGACGGACCGGTGATCCACGGGGAGGAGTCCGGCCTGCGGCGTCACTCGTCCCCATCGGAGCACTCCAGACCAGGAGCAGAACCATGAACGAGATCCGCAACAGCTCGTCCGGGCAGCTCGCCGGCCTCGCCTGGCGCAAGAGCACCCGCAGCCAGACCTCGAACTGCGTGGAGGTCGCGCCACTGCGCACCGGACCCGGGGCCGTGGCGCTGCGGGACAGCAAGGACCCGCGCGGGCCGGTGCTGTTGTTCAACCGGGCCGGCTGGCTCGGCTTCATCGCCGGGGCGAAGAACGGCCAGTTCGACCTGAACTGATCCGGCGAGGTGCGGGGGGCCGTCGGCGTGCTGCCGGCGGCCCCTTGCGCGTCCATCCCGACAGGTGCGCTGAGCTGGGGTCACCCGATCGGTCGATGCCGCGAGCGATAGGCGGGTTTCACTTGCTGGGACGCCACGCGGGCGTAACATGACGCAAGAGTGACGTGGAAGTTGCAGCCTGCATCCGTCCGTCCGCACCGGGGGACACCATGCGGTTCCTGATCGTCCGCACCGAGATCCGTGCCGCCGCCGAGAGCGACATCGCCGCCGCGTGGGCCGGTGGCGGTCGGCTGCGGGACGAGACCAGCCTCCCGGAATCCCGCCGCCAGGTCGTCCACGCCGAGGACCGGGACGCCGCGCTGCTGCTCGCCCGCGCGCTGTCCACCGTGGGTGCCGTCCGGGCCGGCCGGCACCGCGTCAAGGTGCTGCCCATCGAGGACCTGGCGCCGGAGCACCCGTACCACTGGGGTGGCAGTTGACCCACTGACGTCCGTCGTGACTGGACCGGCTCCCCCGCCGCGTTCCACGCCTTCCCCGGTCACGACGGCCCGTGTTCCCGGCCCGCGACCGCCGCGGCAACGACGGTCCGGGCCGGGACCGCGTCCAGCCCGCGCCCCCAGCCGCCTGCGCGGCCCACCCGGGTGATCAGCAGTGGCCGTCGAGCCAGCGGTGGACCAGGAAGAGGGCGATCGACGACGGCGGCGGGAGCAGCAGGCGGTCGCCGCCGTCGACCCGGACCGGCTGGCCGCCCAGCGCGGCCCCGATCTCCCGCCGGGTGAACCAGCGGGCGTGGGCGATCTCGGCCGGGTCCAGCCGGATCGGCGCGTCGGCGTCGGCGCGGGCCAGGAAGCCCAGCATCAGCGAACCGGGGAACGGCCAGGACTGGCTGCCCGCGTACCCGATCTCCTCGACCTCGACGCCGACCTCCTCGCGGACCTCCCGCAGCACGGCGGCCTCGGCCGACTCCCCCGGCTCGACGTAGCCGGCCAGGCAGGAGTAGCGGCGCTCGCCCGGGGTGCTCGGCCAGGTGGCGTTGTTGCCCAGCAGGCAGCGCCCGTCCGGGCCGTCCACGCCGTCGTGCACCAGCACGATCATGGCCGGATCGGTACGCGGCCAGATCCGCCCGCCGTTCGCGTCGACGCGCGACCAGCCGGCCTCGTCCACCTGGGTCGCCTGCCCGTTCGACGAGGAGAAACCGTGCCGGACGTGCCAGTTGAGCAGCGCCAGCGCCGTGGTGAAGATCCCGGCGTCGCGGTCGGTCAACAGGTGGCCGACCTCGCGCAGGCTGACCCGCCGGGTGCCGGCCAGCTCGGGCAGCGGCCCGTCCACCGCGAAGACCGGCACGCCGTCCGAGTCGACGCCCAGGAACATCGGCACCGACCGGGGCACCTCGGGCAGCTCGCCGGCGCCGACCAGCACCAGCTCCGGCGGGGCCGCCTCGCCCCGGACCAGCGCGCGACCGTCGTCGGTCGAGTCCAGCACGAGCACCCGCGCCAGCTCCCATGCCTCGGCGAGCCAGCCCGGGTCGGTACGCCGGTGGGCCGCCCGGTCGAGCGTGGTCCGGGCCAGCGGTGGGGCGGGCTCGCCGGTCATGTGGACTCCGTGCGAACGGGAGTGAGCGTGGCGAGACTGTCGGCCACCCGCTCGGCGTCGCCGAGCACCACGGTGACCGCCAGCGCGGGCGCGAGATAGCGGGCCGCCGCCGCGGCAACGTCGTCCACGGTCGCCGCGGCCAGCCGGGCGGCGTGCTCGGCCAGGAAGTCGAGGCGTAGCCCGTTGCCGGCGTACGCGCTGGTCAGCGACGCCAGCCCGGCCTGGGTGGACGCGCCGAGCTGGAGCGTGCCGAGGGCGTACTGGCGGGCCTGCTCCAGCTCGTCCGGCTTGGGCGGCAGGGCGGCCAGCCGGCCCAGCTCGTACATGGTCTCCAGCAGGGCGGGCGCGGTCACCTCGGTGGCCACCTCGGCGGCGGCCACCAGCACCGACCCGGCCACCGAGTGCTCGACCAGCGAGTGCGGCCCGTACGTGTAGCCCTTGTCCTCGCGGATGTTCTCCACCCAGCGGGAGGAGAAGTAGCCGCCGAAGACCAGGTTGGCGAGTTGCAGCGCGGCGTGGTCGGGGTGTGTGCGGGGCACCGCGGGCAACGCGATCCGCAGCGACGACTGCACCGAGCCGGGGCGGTCGACAAGCAGCAGCGGCCCGGGCTCCAGCGGCGGCGCGGGCGGCAGCTCGGCGGGCTGCCCCTCCCCCGTCCAGCCGGAGAGCGCCCGCTCGGCGGCGTCCAGGGCCCGCTCGGGCTGTACGTCGCCGACCAGGACCAGCACCGCGCCGGCCGGGTGCACCCGCTCGGCGTGCAGCCGGCGCAGCACCGGCGGCTTCACGGCGCGCACCTGGTCGGGCTCGGGGGTCTGGACGGCGTACGGGTGCCGGCCGTAGATCCGCTTGAGCAGCGCGGTGCGGGCCAGGTGGGCGGGCTGGCTCTGGGCCACCTGGATCCGGTCGACCAGCCGGTCCCGCTCGGTCTCCACCCAGTCGGCCGGGTAGGTGGCCCCGGTGAGCACGTCGGCGAGCAGCTCCAGCATCCGGTCGAGGCCGGTGACCAGGCCCGCGCCGGAGAGCATGAGCCGGTCCGGGTCGATGCCGGCGGAGAGCCCGCCGCCGACCTTCTGCAACTCGGCGGCGAGCTGGGTCGCCGTGTGCGTCTCGGTGCCCGAGAGCAGGGTCTGCGCGAGCATCCCGCCGCGGGCCAGGTGGGTACGCCCGAACGGCATCCAGAGCCGCAGCTCCACGAGCGGGATCGCGCTGCGGCGCACCGCGATCACGGTGAGGCCGTTGCCGAGCGTGCGCTCGGCCTGCTTGGGCAGCTTGAGCCTGCGGTTGGGACCGAGCGCCGGCAGCGGCCGGGTGCCCGTCTCGACGGTTGCACTCATCGCGCACCTCCGGCGATGACCTCGATGGACGCGCGGCGCTCGGGCCGCAGGGTGGCGGCGGCGGCGCGGACCTGCTCGTCGGTCACCTCGCCGACCAGTCTGGGCAGCTCGTTGAGCAGGCCCGGCTCGCCGCGCTGTTGTTCCAGGACGGCCATCCGCAGCGCCCGGCCGAGCACCGCGTCGGTGTCCCGCAGCAGGTGGGTGGCCATCCGGGCCTGGGTCCGGGCCAGCTCCCCCTCGGTCAGCCCGTCGGTGGCCAGCCGGTCCAGTTCCTCGTCGACGGTGCGCAGCACCTTGTCGACGTCGCCACCGGGCGGCAGGTGCGCCTGCAGCAGCAGCGCCGTGGGGTCGCGCACGTCGAACGGGTCGCCCATGAAGCCGAGGTAGCCGCCGAGGCTGGTGACCGAGCGGTCCCGCTGGACGAGCCGCTCGACCAGCCGGGAGGCGTCGCCGTCGGTGAGCACCTCGGCCAGCACCACGTAGGGCAGGTAGCCGGCGAAGTCGGTCACCGGGTCGGGCACCCGCCAGGCCCCGGCCACCGCCGGCAGCGGGGCCAGCTGATCGGTGTACGAGGTGCGCCGCTCCGCGGTGAGGTCGGGCTCGGCGAAGTCGGGGCGGTCCGGGGCGGGCCGGGCCGGCACGTCGCCGAAGTGCCGCTCGATCAGCGCGGTCGCCTCGGCCACGTCGACGTCCCCGCTGACCGCCAGGACCGCGTTGCCACTGGCGTAGTAGCGGCGGAAGAAGTCGGCCGCGTCGCCGACGGTGGCCGACTCCAGGTCGTCGAAGGAGCCGTAGCCGTCGTGGGCGTTGGGGAAGGTGTCGAACATGACCGGCGGCAGGGTGAGCCAGGGGAACCCGCCGTACGGCCGGTTGAGCACGTTGACCCGGATCTCCTCCTTGACCACGTCGACCTGGTTGCGCAGGTTCTCCTCGGTCAGCCGGGGGCCGCGCATCCGGTCGGCCTCCAGGAAGAGCGCCCGCTCCAGCGCGTTGCTGGGCAGGGTCTCGTAGTAGTCGGTGTAGTCCAGGTGGGTGGAGCCGTTGAAGGTGCCGCCGGCGCCCTGGACGTGCCGGAAGTGGGCCAGCTTCTCGAGGTTCTCCGAACCCTGGAACATCAGGTGCTCGAAGAGGTGGGCGAAGCCGGTGCGGCCCTCGGGCTCGGAGCGGATGCCGACGTCGTAGACCACCGCCACCCCGATGACCGGGGCGCTGCGGTCGGGGGTGAGCACCACCCGCAGGCCGTTGTCGAGGGTGAACCGCTCGACCGGGTATTTCGTCGCTGGAATTCTCGCTCTCCGCGTCGGCACGTGATCGACCCTAACGCGTCCGCAGCGCGCGCACCGGCGGTGTGCGCGGGCCCACCGGACGGCGGTGCCGGGCGGGGGCCGACCGGCGTCGCCATCTCCACCGAACAGGTGGGAATTGTCGACAATCCCCAGGTCGCGCGTCCCGGATGGTGGCAGGGTCTTGACGCCGCCCGGCGCCTGCCCCAGTCTTCCTACCAACTAAGTAGGAATACTGCGGATTGGATACACGATGAGACGGCTCCCCTTCCGCCGCCTGGTCACCCTGGCCACCCTCGCCGTGGTCGGCGCGGCCACCCTGGGCGCCACCGCGGCCTGCGGCGACGACAGCGACGAAGCCGCCGGCGGCTCCGGTCCGGTGACCCTGCGCCTCGGCTACTTCCCGAACATCACCCACGCGCCGGCCGTCGTCGGCGTGGAGAAGGGCATCTTCAAGGAGAAGCTGGGCGGCAACGTCACGCTGGAGACCAAGACGTTCAACGCCGGCCCGGCGGCCATCGAGGCGGTCTTCTCCGGCGCGCTCGACGCCACGTACATCGGTCCGAACCCGACCGTGAACGCCTTCTCGAAGTCGAAGGGCGAGGCGGTCCGGGTCGTGTCCGGCGCCGCGTCCGGCGGCGTGGCGCTGGTCGTGAAGCCGGGGATCACCTCCGCGGAGCAGCTGCGCGGCAAGAAGATCGCCACCCCGCAGCTCGGCAACACCCAGGACGTCGCGCTGCGCTACTGGCTCAAGGAGAAGGGCCTGCAGACCACCAAGGAGGGCGGCGGCGACGTCAAGGTGGTCCCCCAGGAGAACGCGCAGACCGTCGAGACCTTCGGCAGCGGCGCCATCGACGGCGCGTGGGTGCCCGAGCCCTTCGTCTCCCGGCTGGTGAACGCGGGCGGCAAGGTGCTGGTCGACGAGCGCGACCTCTGGCCGGACAAGAAGTTCGTCATCACCAACCTGCTGGTCAGCACCAAGTTCCTCAAGGCGCACCCGGACGTGGTGAAGAAGCTGGTCGAGGGGCAGGTCGCGGCCAACGAGTTCGTCAACAGCAAGCCGGACGAGGCCCAGCAGGCCATCTCCGACCACATCGGCAAGATCACCGGCAAGCCGCTGGACCTCAAGCTGATCAAGCAGGCCTGGCCGACGCTGGAGTTCACCAACGACCCGATCCCGTCCTCGCTGAAGACCGGCCTGGACCACGCCGTCGCGGTCGGGCTGACCCAGCCGGTCGACCTGAACGGCCTCTACGACCTGAAGTACCTCAACGAGGTGCTCAAGGCCCAGGGCAAGGCCGAGGTCGTCCAGCCGTGACGTCGACCACGACGACCCCGCGCAGCGCGACCGGCTCGGTCGCGCTGCGCGGCGTGACCAAGGTGTACGGCCAGGGCGAACAGGCCGTCCTGGCGCTGGACGGGGTGTCGCTGGACGTCGCCCCCGGCGAGTTCGTCTGCCTGGTCGGCGCGTCCGGCTGTGGCAAGAGCACGCTGCTCAACCTGGTGGCCGGCCTGGACCGGGCCAGCGGCGGCCGGATCGAGCTGGGCGAGGGGGTGAACCCCGGCCTGATGTTCCAGGAGCCGGCGCTCTTCCCGTGGCTCACCGTCGAGGCCAACGTCGAGGTGCCGCTCAAGCTGCGCGGGCTGCCCCGGGACGAGCGCAAGGCCCGGGTCGCCGAGCTGCTGCGCACCGTCCACCTGTCCGACTTCGGCCGCAAGCGCCCGCACCAGCTCTCCGGCGGCATGCGGCAGCGGGTCGCGCTGGCCCGCACCCTCGCCCTGGACACCCCGGTGCTGCTCATGGACGAGCCGTTCGGCGCGCTCGACGCCATGACCCGGGACATCCTGCACGACGAGCTGGAACGGATCTGGTCCGAGCGGAAGCTCACCGTGCTCTTCGTGACGCACAACGTCCGCGAGGCGGCCCGGCTCGCCGACCGCATCATCCTGCTCTCCAGCCGGCCCGGCCGGATCATCTACTCCACCGGGGTCGACGTGCCGCGGCCCCGGCGGATCGACTCGCCGGAGATCGCGGCCATCGCCGCCGAGGTCACCGACCGGCTGCGTACGGAGGTGGGCCGCCATGGCCAGTGACACCCTCGCCGGGGCGCCGCGTACCGACGCGGAGATCTCCGGCCTCGACGCTCTGGAGATCGCGGGGCGGGAGAAGGCGCCGTCCCCGCTGCGCCGGACCTGGTCGGCCACCTGGCCCAAGCTGGCCGCGCTGGCCCTGGCCATCGCGCTCTGGCAGGCCGTGGTCTGGACCGGCTGGAAGGACCCCTGGGCGTTGCCCGGTCCGGTGCCCGTCTTCGCGGACCTGGGCCACTACGCGCTCAGCTCGGCGCTCTGGGAGGGCCTCGCCACCACGGCACGGCGGGCCGCCGTGGGCTTCGCGGCCGCGGTCGCCGTCGGTCTGCTGCTCGGCCTGGCCGTGGCCCGGGTGAAGGTGCTCCGCGCCGCGATCGGCTCGATGATCACCGCGCTGCAGACCATGCCGTCGATCGCCTGGTTCCCCCTCGCGATCCTGCTGTTCCAGCTCAGCGAGCAGGCCATCTTCTTCGTGGTGGTGCTCGGCGCGGCGCCGTCCGTCGCCAACGGCGTCATCCACGGCGTCGACTACGTGCCGCCGCTGCTCGTCCGGGCCGGTCGCAACCTCGGCGCCCGCGGGCTCAACCTCTACCGGTACGTGATCGCGCCGGCCGCGCTGCCGGCCATCGTGGCCGGGCTCAAGCAGGGCTGGGCGTTCGCCTGGCGCAGCCTCATGGCGGGCGAGCTGCTGGTGGTCATCGCCACCCGGACGTCGATCGGCGCGCAGCTCACCTATGCCCGGGAGCTGAGCGAGGCCACCCGGCTGATGGCCATCATGATCGTCATCCTCGTGGTGGGCATCGTGGTGGACGCCGCGTTCGGCGCGGCCGACAAGGCAATCCGCCGCCGCTGGGGCGTGCTGGACCAGGCTGGCAACTGACGTCGTGTACGTCTCCGCGCGCGCCGACTACGCGCTCCGGGCCATGCTCGCCGTCGCCGACGCCGCCGGGTCCACCGGCGACGGGGGGTACGGGGGCGGCGAGCTGGTCAAGGCGGCGAGCCTGGCCGAGCGCCAGGACATCCCGCTCAGCTTCCTCCAGGGCATCCTGCTCGACCTGCGCCGGGCCGGGCTGCTGCACAGTCACCGCGGCACCGAGGGCGGGTACGCGCTCACCCGGCCGCCCGCCGACATCAGCGTGGGCGACGTGCTGCGGGCGGTGGGCGGCGCGCTGACCAGCGTCCGGGGCATGCCCGCCGACCACGCCGGCTACCACGGGGTGGCCGCCGGGCTGCGGGACGTGTGGCTGGCGGTGGACGGCGCGATCGCCCTCGTGGTCGACCGGACCACCCTCGCCGACCTGCTGGCCGACCGCGCCGCGGCGTCCTGACCGTCCGGCTGGATCGGGCCGCGGGTGCGACGCGGCCCGCACCTGATCGACTCCGGCTCGGCGAGGTGGCGGTGTCCGGCAGGCCGGGATGCCGCCACCTCGCCGTGCTGGAGCGGAGGATCAGCCTCGGCGGCGCGGGCGGCGGGACCGGGCCGGGCGGGAGGCGGGCGCGGGGTGCGGCGCCGGCGGCGGGCTGATGCTGACCGGGACGCCGGTGGGCTGGCGGGCGCCGGTGACGCGGGCCAGTTCGTCGTCGCCGGGGCGTACCCGGGCGGTGTGCGGGGTGATGCCGGCCACGGACATCAGCCGGGAGACGTCACGGCGCTGCTCCGGCAGGACCAGGGTGACCACCGTGCCCGACTCCCCCGCCCGGGCGGTCCGCCCGCCCCGGTGCAGGTAGTCCTTCGCCTCGGTGGGCGGGTCGGCGTTGACCACCAGGTCCAGCCCGTCGACGTGGATGCCCCGGGCCGCCACGTCGGTCGCCACCAGCGCGGTGACCTGGCCGGTGCGGAACTGCTCCAGGATCCGGGTGCGCTGCGGCTGGGTCTTGCCGCCGTGCAGCGCGGCCGCGCGTACCCCCTTGGCCAGTAGCTGGCGGGCGACGCGGTCGGCGCGGTGCTTGGTCGCCATGAACAGGATGGTGCGGCCCTCGCGGGCGGCGATGTGTGCCAGCGCGGCCGGCTTGTCCTCCGCCTCGACGTGCAGCACGTGGTGGGTCATCGCGGTCACCGTGGCGGTGCCCGGGTCGACGGAGTGCGAGACCGGGCGGTCCAGGAAGCGGCGGACCAGCTTGTCCACGCCGCCGTCCAGGGTGGCCGAGAAGAGCATCCGCTGGCCGTTCGGGGCGACCTGCTCCAGCAGCTTCGTGACCTGCGGCAGGAAGCCCATGTCGGCCATCTGGTCGGCCTCGTCGAGCACCGTGACGGCCACCTCGTCGAGCCGGGCGTCCCGCCGGTCGATCAGGTCGTGCAGCCGACCCGGGGTCGCCACCAGCACCTCGGCGCCGGCACGCAGCGCGTCCGCCTGCCGCTGGAGGGAAAGCCCGCCGACCACGGTGGCGCAGCGCAGCCCGAGCGCCCGGGCGTACGGGGTGAGCGCCGCGGTGACCTGCTGGGCCAGCTCGCGGGTGGGCACCAGCACGAGCGCCAGCGGACGGCCGGGGCGGGCACGGCGGCCGGCCGTGCGGTGCAGCAGCGGCAGCCCGAAGGCCAGCGTCTTGCCCGAGCCGGTGCGCCCGCGGCCGAGCACGTCGCGGCCGGCCAGCGAGTCCGGCAGGGTCGCCGCCTGGATCGGGAACGGCTCGGTGATGCCCTGCGCGGTCAGTTCGCGGACCAGCGCCGGGGCCAGGCCGGTGGCAGCGAAGGTGGGAATGGTCATGGTCATGCGAAAAAGCCTTCCTCGACGCGGCACGTGTCGAGGAAGGGCGCCGGGAAGCGGCGCGTCACCGGCGTTTCGCCGGTGGTCACAAGCACGAACCGAAAGGTACGGGCCGGCCCGCCGCAGCACGCCACGTCCCGCGGAGCGGGTGGGCGGCGCAGCGGACCGGCCCGTCACCGCGCCCGGGGGGCGCGATGGTGTTACCGGATGATCCGAAGATCAGAGCGGACGGATGTTCTCCGCCTGCGGGCCCTTCTGGCCCTGGGTCACCTCGAACTCGACCCGCTGGTTCTCGTCCAGGCTCCGGTAGCCGGAGGACTGGATCGCCGAGAAGTGGGCGAAGACGTCGGCGCCGCCGTCGTCGGGGGTGATGAAACCGAAGCCCTTGTCAGCGTTGAACCACTTGACGGTGCCAATTGCCATTTGTTCGTCTCCTTGACGGAACGTTCGGATCCGCACCTGTTGCGGACCCGAGGAGTGCGTCGCGCGTGGCCGCGCGCCGCACCTGTCGCTGCTGGTCGCCCCGCCCGGAGAACTCCGGACACAACAAAGAGCGCCTGGGGCCACAATCCGCCAGGCGCACACAGAGTCTCTGGAAACCAAAACTGCAACGTGGTCAGCCTAGCACGATCTCTGCAACGCCGCGCCCTCTGTCGGAAATTCCGGCACCGCGGCGACGAGTGCGGTCAGCCCGGCGGCGTCGAGCAGGTCGGCCGGGCGAACGGTCACGCCGTCCCGGACGTAGTGGAAGGCGGCACCGACCCGCTCGACCGGCACCCCGGCCAGCTCGGCCCAGGCCAGCCGGTAGACGGCGAGCTGCACTGCCGCCGCGTCGGCCTCCCGCCCGGTGGGCTGCCGGCCGGTCTTCCAGTCGACCACGTCGAAGCGGCCGCCGGGGCGGGCGAAGACCGCGTCCATCCGGCCGCGGACCACCACCCCGGCGATCACCGTGGCGAAGGGCACCTCCACCTCCACCGGCACCCGCTCGGCCCACTCGCTGGCCAGGAAGCGCTCCTGGAGTTCGGTGAGCGCGTCGTCCGGTGCGGCGTCCTCGTCGGCCGCGCCGGGCAGCTCGTCCACATCGAGCAGGCGGTCGGCGCCGAAGCGCTGCTCCAGCCACGTGTGGAAGGCGGTGCCCCGCCGGGCGTACGGGTTGGGCTCGGTGGGCATCGGCCGGCGCAGCGTACGGGCCAGGGCCTCCGGGTCACGGCGCAACGCCACGAGCTGGGTCACCGACAGGTGCCCGGGCAGCTCCACCTCGACGGCCTCGGCCCGCCGGGCCAGCTCGGCCCGTTCGGCCAGGAGCAGGTCGGCCTCGCTCCGCCAGCGGGCCACCTCGGGATCCTCGGCGGGCGCCGTCGTGTCGCCGTCCTCGGCGGGTGCCGTGGTGTCGACGTCCCCGGCCGGTGCCGGAGCGGCGGCCGCCAGCAGGGCCTCCTCGCGGCGGGCCGCCTCGGGGTCGGCCAGGTAGCGGCGGACCAGGGCGGCCGCCTCGGCCAGCGCCGGGCGGCGGGCGCCCAGCGGGTCGGCCGGCCACTCCGCCCGCAGGACCGTCTCGGTGGTCGGGTTGACCGCGTCCCCGGCGGGCTCGGGTGCCCAGGCGTCGACCAGGTGCCCGTCCCCGCCGGCCAGGCAGGCGTCGTGCACCTCGCGGAGGAAGACCGAGGGGCCGCGGAACTTCTTCGTCCCCTCCCCCCACCAGTAGCCGGAGCAGAGCAGCAGCCGGCGGGGCCGGGTCACCGCGACGTACGCCAGCCGGCGCTCCTCCCGCTCGTCGTGCGCCCGCCAGGCGTCGGTGAAGTCCTCCACCGCCCGGGCCACCCCGCGCTGGTCGTCCGCCCCGGCCGGGGCCAGCTCGGGCAGCCCGTCCGCGTCGCCGCGCAGCGGGAACGGCAGCACGCCGAGCCCACCCAGCCAGTGGTCGGAGTTGCGTACCGGCCCCGGCCACACGCCCCGGGTCAGCCCGGCGACCGACACCACGTCCCACTCCAGGCCCTTGGCGGCGTGGGCCGTGAGGATCTGCACGGCGCCCTCCACCACCTCGACCTCGCCCGGGGTGAGGCCGCGCTCCTCGTCCTCCGCGGCGGCCAGGTAGGCGAGGAAACCGGCCAGCGTGGCACCGGGCGTCTCGCCGCTGAACCGGGCCGCGACGTCGCCGAGCGCGTCCAGGTGGGCGCGGGCCAGGCCCGCGTCGCCGGCGCCGTCCCGGCCGGCCCGGACCGCCACCTCCACGTCCAGGCCGATGGTCCGCTCGATGTCCGCGATCAGCTCCGGCAGCGACTGGTCCAGCCGGTAGCGCAGCAGCGCCAGCTCCATCCCGTACGACCGGAGCCGGGCGAAGCCCTCCGCCGAGTACGCCTGCGCCGGCCCCAGGTCGGCCAGCGCCTCGACCAGCGTGGCCTCGTCCAGCGCGTCCACGGTGATCTCCGGCCCGTCGTCGCCGGTCACCTCGCGCCGGGCCCGCGCGATGGCCCGGGCGCGCCGGTGCAGGGCCACCAGGTCACGCGGCCCGATCCGCCAGCGCGCGCCGGTGAGCAGCCGCAGCAGCGCCGCCCCGTCCGTCGGGTCGGCGAGCACCCGCAGCGTGCAGACCACGTCCCGGATCTCGGGGGTGTCCAGCAGGCCGCCCAGGCCGACCACGTCGACGGGCAGCCCGCGGGCGCGCAGCGCCGCCTCGAGAGCCGGGATCTGGCTGCGCAGCCGGACCAGCACGGCGGTGGTGGGGCGCCGGTGCGCCGGGATGTGCTCGGGCAGCGCGTCGGGCATCCCGGCCGCTCCGCGCCAGGCCGCCAGCACGCTGTCGGCGATCCAGTCGGCCTCGTCGGCGTACGTCTCCAGCAGCGCGCAGTGCACCGTGCCGGCGGCCCGGCCGCCGGGGCTGCGGTGCGGGATGGGCTCGCGGACGCTGAGCGCGGCGTGCAGCTCGGGCACCCGGGCGCCGGCCGCCCGCAGCGGCACCGACAGCGCGTTGGCGACGCCGAGGATCTCGGGGCGGTTGCGCCAGCTCGTGGTGAGGCTGAGCACCTCGGCGGGGGCACCGTCGGTGCGGGCGAACTCGGTGGGGAACCGGTCCAGCGTGCCGGCGCTGGCCCCGCGCCAGCCGTAGATGGACTGGCAGGGGTCGCCCACCGCGGTGACCGGGTGGCCGCCGCCGAACAGCGCGTTGAGCAGCACCACCTGGGCGTGGCTGGTGTCCTGGTACTCGTCCAGCAGCACCACCCGGAACCGGTCCCGCTCGATCACCCCGACGCCGGAGTGGTCGCGGGCCACCCGCGCGGCCCGGGCCAGCTGGTCGGCGAAGTCCATGGCCTCGAAGTCGTCCTTGCGCCGGGCGTACGCGCGGACCAGGGGCAGCAGCTTCAGCCGGGTCTGCTGGAGCTGGAGGGCCTTGCGCACGTCGGCGTAGACCCGGCCGGGGCGGGACTGCACCTCGGCGAAGAACCGGCCGGTCCAGGCGGCCAGCTCGTCCGGGTCGACGAGGTGCTCGTCCAGTTCGCCGGCCAGGGCGAGCACCGCGTCGGTGATGGTCGACGGCATCCGGTCCACCTCGGACATGTCGCCGTCGTAGTTGCGCACCAGCAGGTCGACGAGCTGCCAGCGGGACGCCTCGGTGAGCAGGCGGGTGGTCGGCTCGTAGCCGGCGCGCAGCCCGTGCTCGGTGACGATCCGGCCCGCGTACGAGTGGTAGGTCGACACGGTCGGCTCGCCGGCCAGGGGGTCCTCGTGCGGGTCCCGGCCCTGCCGGCCGAGCCGGCGGATGAGCTGGTCGAGCCGGGTGCGTACGCGGTGTGCCAGCTCGCCGGCCGCCTTGCGGGTGAAGGTGAGACCGAGGATCTGCTCGGGGCGGACGTAGGAGTTGGCGACCAGCCAGACCACCCGGGCGGCCATCGTCTCGGTCTTGCCGGAGCCGGCGCCCGCGACCACCAGCAGCGGCTCCACCGGCGCGGCGATGATCGCCGCCTGTTCCCGGGTGGGCGCCGGAAGCCGGAGCAGCCGGGCCAGCTCGACCGGGGTGTAGCGGGGGCCGGCGTCGGCGGTCCTTGGCGTCGGGGTGGCGGTGGCGCCGAAGAGCGTCGGCTGCGTCGTCATGGGTGCTCCGTGGGCGGCTCGACGACCTGGCGGCCCTGCCCGGAGACCGGGCAGCTCGTGCGCACCGGGCAGACCCGGCACTTGGAGTTGGCGACGGCGGCGAAGGTGGCGGCGGCCATCGTGTCGGCGGTGCGCCGGACCAGCGCGGTGGCCCAACCGGCCTCGGGGCCCTCCCCGGCGGCGGCCTGGGCCTGCTCCTTGGCCTCCTTGGCGCCGGTGCCGAGCTGCACGAGCGCGGCGCCACCGGACTCCTCGCCGAACTCGGCGAAGGCTCCCGCCTCCACGGCCGCCTGGTAGGCGCCGAGCTGCGGGTGCTCGGCCACCTCCCGTTCGGTGACCGCCGTGGACTTGCCGGTCTTCAGGTCGATCACGACGAGCCGCCCCTCGGCGTCGACCTCCAGCCGGTCGACCCGGCCGGTCAGCTCGACGGGCCGGCGCGGGTCGTCGAGGCGCACCGCGAACTCGTGCTCGATGGCGAGCAGCCGCCGCGGGTTGCCGGCGAGCCAGCGCAGCAGCTTGTCCACCATGGCCTCGGCGCGGGCCCGTTCCGGGCCGACCATCCAGCGGGCGGCCAGCTCGATGGCGTCGAACCGGGCGGCCACGTACTCCAGCAGGGCGGTCCGGTCGACGCTGGCGTCCTCGGCCAGCATGGCGGCGGCGTGCACCAGGTTGCCGACGCCCTGCGCCGCGCTGGCCGGGGCGCTGCCGCCGTGCCGTTCCAGCAGCCAGCGCAGGCTGCACCGCAGGGCGCTCTCCATGGCCGACGGCGTGACCCGCACCGGCTCGCCCTCGTCGACCAGCGGCCGGTCGTCGGACAGGCCGCGCAGCCCCCACCAGTCGTCCGGGTGCGCGCCGGGCACCCCGGCGGCGGCCAGCCGGGCCAGCTCGGCCGCCGCGGCGCGCCGCCGGGTGACCGGCGCCGCCGGGTCGGTGACCGCGGTACGCAGTTCCGCCACCAGCGCCGACAGGGTGAGCCCGCGCGGCGGCAGGGTGACCGGCAGGACGCCGGGCGCCCCGTCCTGCGGGTCCTCGTCCCCACCGGTCGTGCCGCCGTCGGCCGGGTTGCTCGGGCGCGGTCCCCGGTCGGGGGCGGGCGGGACCGTGCCGCCGCCGCCCACGGCGGGCGGATCCGTGGCGGCCAGCTCGTGCAGGAAGCGGCTGGGCTGCTCCTCGTGGTCGTCGCCGCCGACCGCCGCCGAGGCGACCGCGGTGACGAGCAGCCGCCGCCGGGCGCGGCTGACGGCGACGTGGAACAGCCGGCGCTCCTCGTCCAGCAGCGCCGAGGTCTGCCCGACCAGGCTGGCCCGCAGCCCGGCGCCGTCGGCCCGGCCGGCGAGCACGTCGACGAGCCGTTCCGAGCCGAGCAGGCTGCCGCGCAGCCGCAGGTCGGGCCAGACGCCCTCCTGCACACCGGCGATCGCGACCAGGTCCCATTCCAGGCCCTTGGCCGCGTGCGCGGTGAGCAGGCGCACGGCCTCGCCCCGGTCGGCGCTGGCAGCGAGGGTGTCGGCCGGCAGCTCCTGACCGAGCACGTGGTCGAGGAAGACCTCGGTGCGCGCGCCGGGCAGCCGGTCGGTGAACCGGGCGGCCGCGTCGAAGAGCACCAGGACCGCGTCGAGGTCACGGTCGGCCGCCTCGGCCCGCCAGCGCTGCGCCGTCTCGTGCTCGCCGGTGGCGGCCCGGCCGCGGGTGATCGCCCCGGCCCAGCGCTCGGCGAGCCCGCTCTCCCGCCACACGGCCCAGAGCACGTCCTCGGCGGTCGCGCCCGGCGTGGCGGCGGCCTGCCGGGCGGTCTCCAGCAGGTGCGCCACGGCCTGCGCCGGCGCCGCCCAGCGCCGCTCGACGGTGGCCAGCCCGGCCGGGTCGCGCAGCGCCTCGACGATCAGCTCGCCGGACGGGCGGCGGTCACCGGCGGCCAGCGCGAGCGCGCGCAGTCCTTGGCGCAGCCGCCGCTCGGCGAGCGGGTCCGCGCCACCCAGCGGCGAGTGCAGCAGGGCGACGGCCGACTCCTCGTCGAGCCGGTCGGGCTCGAGCGCGCAGCGGAGCAGCAGCAGGAGCGGGGCCACGCCGGGCTGGAGGTGCAGCGGCAGGTCCTCGCCGTGCACCACGGTCGGCACCCCGGCGGTGTGCAGGGCCCGCCGCAGCGAGGGCAGTTGCCGGCCGGTGGAGCGGACCAGCACCGCCATCCGCGACCAGGGCACCCCGTCGAGCAGGTGCGCCTCGCGCAGCGCGTGGGCGAGCCACGCCGACTCGCTGGTGGCCGAGCGGAAGGTGCGGACGTCCACGGTGGCCGGCGGGGCGTCGGGCAGGGGCCGCAGCCGCCGGTGCGCCGCCGGGCCGCGCAGCCGGCGGGCCAGCCGGGCGGTGGCCGCCAGCAGCTCCGGCCCGGCCCGGTACGAGGTGGTCAGCGTGACCTGGGCGGCCGGCGCACCCGAGGCGGTGCGGAAGCGGTGCGGGAAGGTGGCCACGCCGGCCGGGTCGGCGCCGCGGAACGCGTACGTGGAGGAGTCCGGGTCGGCGAAGGCGACCAGGGGCTTGCCGCCGCCGGCCACGACGGCGAGCAGGTCGAGCTGGGCGGGGTCGGTGTCGGCCAGCTCGTCGACGTAGACGTGGGCGAGCCGGCGGCGCTCGGCGGCCAGCAGCTCCGGGTCGTCGAGCAGCATGCCGGTGGCGGCCCGGACCAGCTCGGCGGGGTCGTACGCGATCGAGCCCCGGTTGCTCACGTCGCGCAGGGCGAGGACGGCCACGTACTCGCGGAGGAAGCGGGCGGCGGCCGGCCAGTCGGCGCGCCCCAGCTTCTCGCCCAGCCGGGCCAGCTCGACGGGGCCGACGCCCCGCTCGGCGGCGCGCATGAGCAGGTCGCGGAGCTGCTGGGCGAAGGCACGGGTGCGCAGGGCGGGGCGCAGGTCCTCCGGCCAGCCGACCGGGTCGTCCTCCGGCTCCTCGCCCACGATGTCGAGCAGCTCGCGGATGATGAGGTCCTGCTCGGGGCCGGTGAGCAGCCGGGGCGAGGGTTCGCCGCGTTCGGCGGCGGCCCGGCGGAGCAGCCCGAAGGCGTACGCCGGGAAGGTGCGCACCAGCGGCTCGCGGACGACCCGGTGACCGTCGCCCGCGATCCGCGCCTCGATCCGGTGGCGCAGCTCGGTGGCGCCCCGCCGGCCGAAGGTGAGCACCAGGACGTGTTCCGGGTCGACGCCCTCGGCCACCCGGGCGGCGACCGCCTCGACCAGGGTGGCGGTCTTGCCGGTGCCCGGCCCGCCGACGACCAGCATCGGCCCGTCGGTGTGCGCGACGACCTCGGCCTGCACCGGGTCCGGGCGGCGCGGCGACGGGTGCGCGGCATCGCCCGCGGACCCCCCGGATCGCGGCTCCGTCTCGGCCGGCCCGCCGGACCGACCACCCCCCTGCTCCGCCCCGGCGTCGCGGGAGACCCCCGTCCCCACGTCACCGGCCCGGCGCACCAGCCGATACGCCTGCATCCCCGACATCCCACCACGCCGGTACGACACCAGAAAACCCGCCGCCCCACCCCCACCCCGGGCCCCCACCCGCACCCCCGCACCCCCCGCACCCCCCGCACCTCCCCCGCTCCCGTCGATCATGAGGTTGGCGGCACTGAAGGAGATCGACTTCGCCGTCAACCTCATGATCGACGGCAAGGGTCGGGCCGGCGAGGGTCGGGCGGGCCGGCGGGGTCAGGTCAGGCGGGTGTCCAGGAGGTTCAGGGCTTCCGGGACCGTTTCCGCCACCAGGAGGAGGTCCAGGCCGGCCGGTTTGAGGAAGTGGCGGTCGGCCAGGGTGCGCAGCCAGTCGAGCAACGGCAGGTAGAAGCCGTCGGCGTCGACCAGCACCATCGGCTTGGCGTGCATGGCCAGGGTGGCGGTGGTCCACACCTCGAACAGCTCGTCCAGGGTGCCGAGCCCGCCGGGCAGCGCGACGAACGCGTCCGACTTGTCGATCATCAGGGTCTTGCGGCTGGCCATCCCGTCGGTGATCAGCAGCTCGTCGGAGGCCAGGTCGGCGACCTCGAGGTCGACCAGCGCCTGCGGAATGACACCCAGGGTGCGGCCGCCGGCGGCGCGCGCCCCGTCGGCCACCGCGCCCATCATCCCCACGCACCCGCCGCCGCTGACCAGCGTGTGCCCGCGCCGGGCCAGCTCCGCGCCGGTCTCGGTGGCCAGGTCCAGCCAGCGGGCGTCGAGGGTGCGCGAGGACGCGCAGAACACGCAGACGTTCGCCATGTTCAGCCCTGCTCCGCCGGCCCCTCGGGGGCGGCCTCCGCGGCGGCCCGCTGGTCAGCGGCGACCCGGGCGACCGCGTCCTCGCGGACGGCCTCCTGCTCGGCCGAGAGCACGGCCTCGGCCTCCACGATGTGCCGGACCGCCTCGTTGACGTCGTCGGTGAGGCAGATGAGTTCCAGGTCGTTGGGGCCGATCTTGCCGTCGGCGGCCATCGTGTCCCGGAGCCAGTCGAGCAGGCCCCGCCAGTAGTCGACGCCCATGAGCACCACGGGGAAGCGGGTCACCTTGCCGGTCTGCACCAGGGTGAGCGCCTCGAAGAGCTCGTCCATGGTGCCGAAGCCGCCGGGCAGCACCACGAAGGCCTGGGCGTACTTGACGAACATGGTCTTGCGGGCGAAGAAGTAGCGGAAGTCGATGGCCAGGTCGACCCAGTCGTTGAGGCCCTGCTCGAACGGCAGCTCGATGCCGAGCCCCACGGAGAGCCCGCCCGCCTCGCCGGCGCCCCGGTTGGCGGCCTCCATGACACCCGGCCCACCGCCGGTGATCACGGCGTAGCCGGCCCGGGCCAGCGCGCCGCCCAGTTCCTCGGCGAGCCGGCACTCGGGGCTCTCGGGCTTGCTCCGGGCCGAGCCGAAGACGCTGACCGCGGGCGGCAGGTCGGCGAGGGTGTCGAAGCCCTCGACGAACTCGGACAGGATGCGCAGCGCCCGCCAGGCGTCCTTGGTCTTCCAGTCGCCCCGGCCCCGGGAGTCGAGCAGCCGCTGGTCGGCGGTGCTGGTCGGGATGGCCTGGTTGCGCAGCGTGACAGCACCTCGGTGCCGTTCCCCGCTCGGCCCGCGGCCGGGTGGCCGCCCGTTGCTCTGGCTCATGGGGCCACCGTAGTGGAGCCGGGGCGGCGCGGTGCGGAGGCGGGCGGCCCGGAGAAATTCTTCGTGATCATGGGCAACTAAATGGCTCGCTCGTACGTCTTACTATTCACATACCGGGTATGCCCGGGCGACGCGCCTTCGGGGGAGGAGCCAGCGTTGATCAGCAACAGCGAGATGATCCGGATCCGCCGGCAGATGCAGCGGCGGATCCGCGACGTGGTGGCCGAGCGCCGCCGCGCCCGGATGATGGAAGCCCACCACACCGACCTCACCGGCGAGACCACCGAGACGGAGACCCCGCTGACGACCACGCTCTGACGGTCCGGCCGGCCCGGGGGTCCGCGTCACCGACGCGGGCCCCCGGTCGCGTACTCAGGACGAGGCGAGCCAGCGGTGCAGCGTGGCCGCGCCATCGCGGATCTTGGTCAGCTCGACGTGCTCGTCCTTGTGGTGGGCCAGGTTCGGGTCGCCGGGGCCGAAGTTCAGCGCCGGCATGCCCATGGCCGCGAACCGGGCCACGTCCGTCCAGCCCAGCTTGCCGATCGGGGCCGCGCCCACCGCGGCCAGGAACTCCTGCGCCGGCGGGTTGTCCAGCCCCGGCGCCGCGCCGGCCGCCGCGTCGGTGACCGTCAGCTCGAAGCCGGCGAAGACCTCGCGCAGGTGCGCCTCGGCCGCGGCCGGGTCGCGGTCCGGGGCGTACCGGTAGTTGATCTCGATGTCGCAGCGGTCCGGGATGACGTTGCCCGCCACGCCGCCGGTGATCCGGACGGCGTTCAGGCCCTCGCGGTAGTCGCAGCCCTCGATGGTCACCCGCCGCGCCTCGTACGTGTTGAGCCGGCGCAGCACCTCGCCGGCGCCGTGGATGGCGTTCACCCCGTGCCAGGACCGGGCCGCATGGGCCCGCTCGCCGTGCGTGGTGACGATCGCCCGCATGGTGCCCTGGCAGCCCGCCTCCACGATCCCGTAGGTGGGCTCCAGCAGCAGCGCGAAGTCGGCCGCCAGCCACTCCGGGTGCGCCTGGGAGACGAGCGTGAGGCCGTTGTACCTCGACTCGATCTCCTCGGCCTCGTAGAAGAAGTAGGTCACGTCGTAGCGCGGGTCGGGCAGGGTCACCGCCAGGTGCAGCGCGAAGGCCACGCCGGACTTCATGTCGGAGGTGCCGCAGCCGTACATCAGGTCGCCGCGCATGGTCGACGGGAAGTTGTCGTTGAGCGGGACGGTGTCCAGGTGGCCGGCGAGCACCACCCGCTGCGGGCGGCCCAGGTCGGTGCGCGCCATCACCGTGTTGGAGTGCCGGTAGGTGGTGAGGTGCGGCACGCCGCGCAGCACCTCCTCGACGCAGTCGGCGATCGCCTTCTCGTTGAGCGACACGGACTCGATGTCGACCAGCGCGCGGGTCAGCGCCACCGGATCGGCCAAGACCTCGGGGGTCAACGGGTTCTGCATGTGTGGCACGGTACCGTCATTTTCGTGACGACCGCACAGTCTGCCTGGGGCATCGGCCTGGCCACGATCACCGCTGAAGACCAGGTGCTGGACACCTGGTACCCGACCGGCAAGCTGGGGCTCGGCGAGCTGCCACTGGTCGCCGGGGAGGACGAGGCCGACGTGCTCGACCTGCCGCCCGGCGCGGTCGGCGAGCGGGTGCTGCCCGGCCTGCGCACGGTCCAGGTGGTCACCGTCATCGGTTCACTGGACGACCCGATCAAGGACGCGGCCGACGCGTACCTGCGGTTGCACCTGCTCTCCCACCGCCTGGTGCGGCCCAACGAGCTGAACCTCGACGGCATCTTCGGCAAGCTGGCCAACGTGGCGTGGACCTCGGCCGGGCCGTGCCCGCCGGAGCGGGTCGACGAGCTGCGGGTCATCGAGCGGGCCGCCGGCCGCCACCTGGCCGTGCACGGGGTGGACAAGTTCCCCCGGATGACCGACTACGTGGTCCCGGCCGGCGTGCGCATCGCCGACGCGGACCGGGTCCGGCTCGGCGCCCACCTGGCCGCCGGCACCACCGTGATGCACGAGGGCTTCGTCAACTTCAACGCCGGCACGCTGGGCGCCTCGATGGTCGAGGGGCGGATCGTGCAGGGCGTGGTGGTCGGCGACGGCTCCGACATCGGCGGCGGCGCCTCGATCATGGGCACCCTCTCCGGCGGCGGCACCGAGAAGGTGCGCATCGGCGAGCGGAGCCTCGTCGGCGCGAACGCGGGCGTGGGCATCACCCTGGGCGACGACTGCGTGGTGGAGGCCGGCTGCTACATCACCGCCGCCTCGAAGATCACCCTGCCGGACGGCCGGGTGGTCAAGGCCCGCGAGCTCTCCGGGGTGGACGGCCTGCTGTTCTGGCGCAACTCGGTGACCGGCGCGCTGGAGGCGAAGCCGCGCACCGGCCGGGGCATCGAGCTGAACGCGGCGCTGCACGCCAACGACTGACCGACCGCGCGGAGCGGGCCGGGGCGCGAGGCCCCGGCCCGCCCGCCGTCCGGGCCGCGGCACGACGGCCGCGGACCCGGACCATAGGTTCACCGCAGGCGGTACGCCTGGATGATCCGCTCGGTGACCGTGTTGCCGGCGCTGTCCCGGGCGGTGGCCCGCAGCGAGACGTGACCGGGGCCGGCCGGGTGCCGGACGGTGGCCGCCCAGCCCGCGCCCTGCTTGTGCAGGGCCGCCCTGCGCCAGGTCTTGCCGCCGTCGTACGAGACGTCGACGGTCAGCGCCGCGACGGAGGCCGCCGGCGCGCCGGGCTGCCGCTGCACCGTCACCGGAATGGTGAAGGTCCGGCCGGCCGGTGCGCTGCTGTCCACGGCCAGCGGCGGGGCGAAGCGGACCGCCATGGCGGGCAGCCGCGCCCACTCGTCACCCGGGACGTGCCTGGAGCGGAACGTCCAGGTGGCCGAGACCTCGGTGCTCAGGTCGGTGAAGCCGCGCGTGGCGGAGGTCTCCAGCCGGTAGCTCGCCACGCCCGGCGGCACCTGGAACTCGCCGTACCCCGGGGTGGCCTGCTCGGCGAGCAGCTTCCCGTTGCGGTAGAGGGCGGTCCGTTCGGTGTTGTTGCGCGAGCCGCCGGGGTGGCCGGCGGCGTCGCTGTGCACCGGCAGGTCGACGACGAGGGTGTCGCCGTTGCGCGTGATGCCCTGCTCCGGCCACCGCGGCTGCGGGAACGACGGCCCGTACGGCGCGCTGTTCCAGTCCTCCCGGTAGGTCCGGCCGGGGCGGTACCGGGTGGGCACCGACGCCAGCACCGCCTGCACCTCCAGCCAGCCGTCCTCGCCGCGCGCGCCGAAGTCCAGCTCGGAACTCCACCGGGTACGGGTCGTGCTGTAGTGCTCGACCCGCTTGCCGGGCACCGGGACGGGGACGACGACCGCCGAGCCGCCGATGTTGTAGTCGGACTCGGGGAAGACGATCCGCTCGTTGTCCGGCCCCGGGTAGCCGGCCGCGAACTTGTGCGTCACGGTGGCCAGGTCGGCCGGCCGGTAGTGCCGGACGAACCCGGTCGGCATCCGGCCCGGGAAAAGCTCGTTGAGACCGTAGAAGTACGGGCTGCGCTCCGGCGCCGTCGGTTCGAGCCACTGGCTGGCCAGGGCGGCGACGAAGAGCGAGTCGGAGACGTTGCGCCCGAGCGGGCCGCTGTAGAGGCCGTCGAAGCTGAACGTCCAGAGCCCGAACCCGTAGGAGAAGTTCGCGGTGGACCAGTTCGCCGACAAGTCGATCAGGAGCGGGGCCGCGCCGCGCTGCGGCACGGTCGACCGCACCGGCTTCGCCCGCCGGGCGTCGATCGTGAGCCGCTGGTCACCGCTCACCACCAGCTCCGGCTGGGCGAGCATGGACACCTCGGTCCAGCCCTCCTCCCCCGGCACGTAGATCAGGCTGTTCAGGCCGTACCGGCCCTTCGGGAGGCGCAGCCGCGCCTCGCCGTCGGGGTCGTACACGTCCCGGTACAGGGCGGTGTCCAGGCCGATCAGGGTGGTGAAGTAGTCGCCCGTGAGCTTGCCGGCCCGGTCCCGGTGCGTGACGGTCAGGTCGTAGCTCTCCACCTCACGGTTGACCGCGAGCGGGGTCACCGCGACCGCGCCGCCGGCACGGGCGAGCAGCCGGCCCGTCCAGTAGCCGTCGAGGCCGCCGAGCCTGGTGTCGGCCGTGACGGTGACCTGGGCCGTCCCGCCGGCCGGCACGGTGAGCCGGGACGCGCCGAGGGTGAACATGCCGGCCGGGGCGGTGCGCCCGTCGGGGCCGGTGACCTCGGTGGCGAGGTCGAGGGTGAGCGGAGCGCTGCCGCCGTTGCGGTAGGTGACCGTGCGGGCCATCGGCTGGTCGTCGCCGTGCGGCCAGGCCGCCACCCCGAACGAGACGCTGGGCGGGTCGCTGGTCACCTGCTCGGTGATCGCGTGGGCCACGTCGACCCGGCCGGCGCCCTGCTGGAACGCCGTCTGGTCGGGGTGCGGCTTCGCCGAGGCCATGAGGGTGGCCTTGTACCGCCCCGCGGTCCAGCCGGGGTGCTGCTGGGCGAGCAGCGCCGCCGAACCGGCCACGTGCGGCGTGGCCATCGAGGTGCCGGAGAGGGAGACGTACTTGTCCCCCACCGGGTCGCCGATGGCGCCGTTGGCGGCCCGGGCGGCCACGATCTCGACGCCCGGCGCGGTGATGTCGGGCTTGATCCCGCCGTCGACCCGCGGCCCCCGGCTGGAGAAGTCGGCCAGCGCGTCGTCCCGGTCGACCGCGCCGACCGCCAGCGCGGCGTCGGCGGTGGCCGGCGAGCCGACCGAGCCGTCGGCGCCGTCGTTGCCGGCGGCCACCACGAAGAGCGTGCCGGTCTGGGCGGTCAGCGTCTCGACGGCCTGCTCCAGCGGGTCGACCTCGGGGAAGTCGGCGCCACTGAGGCTCATGTTGACCACGGTGGCGTGCTTCTCGGCCGCGGCCCACTGCATGCCGGCGAGGATCGCCGACTCGGTGCAGCCCTGGTTCTCGCAGACCTTGCCGGAGAACAGGGTGGCGTCGGGAGCCACGCCGCGGTACTTCCCGCCGGAGGCGGCACCGCTGCCCGCGATGATCGACGCGACGTGGGTGCCGTGCCCGACCATGTCGTCCGACTCGGCCGCCTCGCTGAAGTTGCGCGCGTCGGCGACCCGGCCGGCCAGGTCGGGGTGAGTGAGGTCGACGCCGGTGTCGAGCACCGCGACGCTGACCCCCTTGCCGGTGAAGCCGGCGGCCCAGGCCGTGGGCGCGCCGATCTGCGGCACGCTGTGGTCGAGGGTCACCCGCCGCCGGCCGTCCAGCCAGATCCGGTCGACATCCCCCGCCGCGTCGACCCGGGCACCGGCCCGGCCGGCCGTGACCGCGGCCCAGACCGCGCCGGCGTCGGCCTTCGTCGCGACCACTGCGGCGCCGCCGATCGCGGGCAGGTCGCGGGTCACCCGGGTGCCGGCCGTCGGGGCCGCCGCCCGTCGGGCCGACCCCGGCCGGTACGACACGAGCAGCGGCAGCGTGTCCCGCCGGGCGTCGTCGTAGCCGGCCGCGACCAGTCCCGTGACGTCGAACAGCCGCCGGTCGACCCGGCCGGCCCGGACCAGGGGCAGCGCGTCCTGCGGCAGCACGGTGAGGTGCCCGCGTTCCCGGCCGACCAGGAAGCCGATCCCGGCGCGGCCGGCGCCGGGGCGGACCGCGGCCTGCCCGGCGGCGGTCACGGTGACCCGGTCGCCGGTGATCAGGGTGACGGTGCCCGGCCCGCCGTCTGCGGGGGCCGCGGTGCGGGCCGGGGCGCCGTCCGGGGCGGCCGAGGGAGCGGCGGTGGCCGGCACGGGCGCGCCCAGCGCCAGCCCGAGGGTGAGGCCGAGGCCGGCGATTCTTCTTCGATTTCGGAGCAACGTTCCTCCTTCGTCACGCGTCTTCATCAATGAGAGCCATCGACGCAGATTGCCAGAATTACATACCGCGTATGTAATCGGAAGTCGTCAATCCGACGAAACGAGGGCCGCGCCCCCCGCGATGCGGCGCATGATCGCCGGGTGACCGCCATGAAGGACCGCATGCTCGCCGGTGAGTTGTACATCGCCGACGATCCGGAGATCATCGCCGACCTGGACCGGGCCGCCCGGCTCAGCGAGCGCTTCAACCGCAGCTCGGCCGACGACCCCGACGGACGACTCGCCGCCCTCCGCGAGCTGCTCGGCTCGGTCGGCGAGGACGCCTGGGTGCGGCCACCGCTCTACTGCGACTACGGCTACCAGACCCACATCGGGCCGCGCACCTTCGTCAACTTCAACGCGGTCTTCCTCGACGTCGCCCGGATCACCATCGGCGCGGACGTCCAGATCGGACCGAACGTACAGCTCCTCACCGCCACCCACCCGGTCGAGCCGGCGGCCCGGCGGGCCAAGTGGGAGGCGGCCCAGCCGATCACCATCGGCGACAACGTCTGGCTCGGTGGCGGCGTGATCGTGCTGGCCGGGGTGACCATCGGGGAGAACACCGTGGTCGGCGCGGGCGCGGTCGTGACCAGGGACCTACCCCCCAATGTGGTGGCCGTGGGTAACCCCGCGCGCCCGGTCCGGACCCTCGAAGACGCCGACTGATCTCCGGAAACGACGCCTCACCGGGTGCGGATTCCGGCCGGAGGGTCTCGGGGGTGGCCCGGCTGCCGCGCCGGGCCGTGCCGTCACCCCGGCAGGGGGTCGGCCAGCCGGACCACCAGGTCGGCGTGGTCGGCGGTGCCGGCGACGAGCCGGGCGTTCGCCTCGTCGCTGCCGAGCGCCCAGGCGCGGGCCTGCTCGGGTGTCTTCCCGTACGCCTCGTGCCGGGCGGTGAGGCGGCGCACCCGCAGCTCGGCGTCGAGGTCGAGGAACCAGATCTGGTGCAGCAGCGTGCGCACCTCCTCCCACGGGTCGTCGCGCAGCAGCAGGTAGTTGCCCTCGGTCACCACGAGCCGCACCTCGGGCGGCACCTCGATGGCACCGGCGACCGGCTCCTCCAGGTCCCGGCGGAACGCGGGCGCCCACACCGAGGTCGGCTCCAGCCGCCGCAGCCGGCGCAGGGTGGAGACGAAGCCGTTCACGTCGAACGTGTCCGGCGCGCCCTTGCGGGCCTCCCGGCCGAGCCGGACCAGCTCCGACTGGGCCAGGTGGAAGCCGTCCATCGGCACGAGCCGGGCGGCCGGGCCGACCTCGGCGACGATCCGCTCGGCCAGCGTGGACTTGCCGGCCCCGGGCGCGCCGGCGATGCCGAGCAGCTGCCGCGGGCCGTCCCCGGCGAGGGCCCGGGCCCGGGCCACCAGTTCGCCGAGCGGGAGCGTCTGCGCGGGCGGCATCAGCCGAGCACCGGCTCGCTGATGGTGAACCGGGCCTCCACCGCCGCCTGCACGGGCTGCGGCTGCGGGTCCAGCTCCAGTTCGGGTGCGGCCTCGCCGGCCCGGGCGAAGCCCGCCTTGGACAGCATCGGCGGGGCGCTGGACAGGCCGGTGTCGGCCAGCTCCACCAGGGCGGTCACCCGGGCGCCGAGCGCCTCCGCGTATTCCCGGGCGCGGGCCAGGGCGTCCGCGATCGCGGCGTGCCGGGCCTCCCGGTAGGCCGGGCTGTCCGGCCGCAGCGACCACCACGGGCCGGCCAGCTCGACCTGCTCCTGGTCGGCGAGGCGGAGCATCAGCTCGCCGAGCGCCGTGAAGTCGACCACGGTGACCGTGGTGGTCACGCTGCCGTGGTAGGCGACCACCCGCTCACCCGAGCGCTTCGTCTCCGGCCAGACCCGGAGCTGGCCGGTCTCGCGCCGCTCCACGGCCGGCTCGGCCGCGTCGAGCAGCACCCGCACGGCGGCCGCCCGCTCGGCCAGCCGGGTCAGCGTCGTCTCCCGGTCGCGGTCCCGCGCGGTGGCGGTCACCGTGAACCGGGCCAGCTCGGGGGCCACCTCGCGGTACGCCTCGCCGCGTACCGCCACGACCGGTGCGTCCGCCATGCCGCTCAGCCTAGTGGCGGGGTGGCCGGAAGGTGGGCCGTGTAGGTGACCGCGCCGCCCGCCACCCGGCAGCCGGTCAGGTGACCGCCGGCCGCCCCCAGCTCGCGGAGGAAGGCCAGCTCCCCGGCGTGGTCGGCGGCGGCCGGGAACTCGCGCCGGTGGGCGGTGAACGCGCGGCCGTGCAGGGCGGCCCGGGCCGTGCGGCCCTCGGCGAGCCGGCCGGCCAGCTTGCCGGGGTCACCGGCGCGCAGCGCCTCGGCCAGCTCGTCGAGGTAGGCCCGGACCGCGTCCAGCTCGGCCAGCACCCGCTCGCGGTTGCCGAGCAGCATGTTCGCGGTCCGCTCGGGCGGGCCGCCGGCCACGCGGGTGCCGTCGGAGAAGCTGCCGGCGGCGAGCGCGAGCACCGCGTCGCGCAGCGCCGACCGCTGCACCGTCCCGGCCAGGGCCCCGGCGAGCAGGTGGGGCAGGTGGGAGGCGAGCGCGGCGGCGCTGTCGTGCTCCGGGGCCGACATCGGCACCACCCGGGCATGGAAGACGTCGATGAGCAGCGCGGCGAGCCGCCGGAACGCCGGCATCCCGGTGGGCCCCGGGCAGAGCACCCAGGCCGCCCCGTCGAGCAGCGCCGGGGTGGCCGCGTCGAGGCCGGCCCGGTCGGCGCCGGCCATCGGGTGGCCGGGCACGAACCGGTGCCCGAGGCCCTGCGTGGCGGCGGCCGTGGCCACCTCGGCCTTGGTGCTGCCCACGTCGGTGAGCACGCACCGGTCGTCGGTGGCCGCGGCCACCCGGGCCACGGTGGCGGGCAGGGTGGGCAGCGGGCCGCAGAGGAAGACCACGCCCCGGCCGGCGACCGCCTCCTCGACCGTGTCCGGCGCCGCGACCCCCTGCTCGCGGACCCGCCGGCGGGTCGCCGGATCCGGGTCCCACCCGGCCACGTCGAGCCCGGCGTCGCGGAGCCGGAGCAGCACCGAGCCCCCGATCAGGCCCGTGCCGACCACGGCCGCCCGCGCCTGCCCGCCGGCTCCGCCCACCATCGGCCCACCTCGGCGTCCCGTCGTCGCGGGGCCGGACCGGCCCCGCGGAAAGTCCCGCCGAGGATACCGTCCGGGGCTCAGCCCTGGCCCGCCGTCACCGTCCCCCGCCACCGGGCGAACGCCCTCCCGGGGTCGCCGAAGTACGCCCACGGCAGCTCGGTCACCAGGTCACCGAGCGCCCGGAAGCGCTCCGCCGCGGCGGCGTGGTCACCGCCCACGGCGAAGCACGCCGCGAAGTTGTTGTGCGGCTGCGGCCAGCCCGGGTACCGGCCGTGCTCGGGGTGGCGCACCGACTGGTCGGCCGCGGCGCGCAGCTCGGCGAGCACCGCGGGGTCGCGGAGGTGGGCGTCGTCCTCGCCGGACGGCAGGTTCAGCCACACCTCCAGGTGGGCCGCCGCGACCAGGTGGGCCAGGCCGCTGGCGGCCGGCGCCTTCGCCGCCGCCGACCGGGCGAAGTCGAACATCTCCTCGTCGCTGCCGAACCACTTGGCGCACCGGTACTGGAGCATCTGGACGTGCGCCAGCCGGTGCCAGGGGTGCCGGGCGACCACCTCGGCGAAGCGCCGCGCCGCCTCGTCCCGTTCCACCTGTCGGCCGCGCGCCGAGGTGACCAGGAAGGCCCGGGCCGTGGTGTCCTCCGGATCCCGCGCGGCCACCTCGTCGAGCAGGTTCTCCGCGAAGGTCAGCCGCTTGTGGAACTCGCGGAACTGCTCCTGGCTGGTGAGCGAGGAGGACGCGCCGCCCCGGGCCTCCCACGCCCAGTGCACCGCGTGGGTGCCCCGGACCAGCAACGGGAGGGTGCTGCGCGGCTCGGCGTCGGCCCACTCGCCGATCCACTCCTGCACGCCCGGCACCCGGCCGGCGGCGGAGAGGCAGAACGCCTGGTGGTCGGGGTCGGTGACGGTGACCAGCACGTCGCGGGCGGCCCGCCAGTCCCGGCGGGCCAGCGCCTCGGAGAGCGCCCGGGCGGCCGGGTCACCCATCGCCGGGTCGACCGGCAGCGCCGGTCCACTCTGCTGCTTCGTCCTCCGCCGGAACGGCCACATGTCCTCGTCCTCCCCCGTGCGTGTCGACGGAGATCGTAGGGCGGGCCGGATGGGCACGGAAGGGGGTTGTCCGAGGCGCGCTCGCGTCGTACGGTCCCCCGGCGGCCCGACCGGACGGGCCGGTCTCAACGGGGAAGGAAAGCGCATGTCCGCCACCTACCGGGCACTCGCCTCGGTGGTCATGTTGATCGGTTTCTACGTCGTCGCGCTGCTCCAGCTCGCCGCCGTGGCCGCGCTCGGCGTCTGGCTGTTCAGCCACACCAGCGGCGTGATCACCGGCAAGCTGCTGCTCCCGCTGGTCGTCGCCCTCGGCGCCGTCGGCGTCGGGCTGTGGAAGGCGATCCGTACGAAGAACGAGCCGGCGCCCGGCCTCATCCTGGACGAGCGGGCGGCGCCGTGGCTCTGGGCCACGGTGCGGGAGCTGGCCACCGCGGTCGGCACCCGCGCGCCCGACGAGATCCGCCTGGTGCCGGAGGTGAACGCGGCGGTCGGCGAGCAGAGCCGCCTGCTGGGCCTCATCGGCGGCCGGCGGACCCTCTACGTGGGACTGCCGCTGCTGCAGGCCATGCGGGTCGACCAGCTCCGCTCGGTGCTGGCCCACGAGCTGGGCCACTACTCCGGCCGGCACACCCGGCTGGGCGGCGTCGCCTACCGGGGCCGCCTGGCCATCGGCGAGACCATCGAGCGGATCAGCCCGCGCAACCCGATCGGCTGGGTCTTCAAGCAGTACGCGAAGCTCTACCTGCTGGTCGACAACGCCGCGTCCCGTCGCCAGGAGCTGGAGGCCGACCGCGCCTCCGTGCAGATCGCGGGGCACCAGGCCGCGGCCTCGGCGCTGCGCACCCTGCCCGCCCTCGACGCGGCCTGGCGCTTCTACGAGACCCGGTACGTCGACCCGGGTTGGTCGGCCGGGCTGGCGCCGGACGACTTCTTCGGCGGCTTCGGCCACCTCCTGCAGGCACGCCGCGACGAGATCGACGAGCTGCGGGAGAACGCCCCGGAGGGTCCGGCGTCCCGCTGGGACACCCACCCGCCGATCGGCGCGCGCGTCGCCGCGATGGACCAGATCCCTCCGGTGCACGTCACGCCGGACGACCGGCCGGCCTGGAGCATGCTCGCCGACGTGGTGGGCGCCGGCCGGGCGCTCCAGAGCCTGATCGTCGCCCACGGCTCCCGCCGCCTGCTGCCCTGGCCGGAGTTCATCGCCGAGTCGATTGCCGCCGGGGTGCAGCAGCGGGCGGACGGGATCTACCGCGCGGCCGGCCGGTTCACCGGCACGCCGGAGCCGGGCCTGCCCACCGTCCTGGACCTGGTCCGCGCCGGCCGGCTCGGTGAGTTCGCCGAGCAGTTCTTCACCAACGCCACCCGCCGGGAGGCGGCGGCCGCCTTCGCCGGCCCGATGGAGACGCTGCTCGACAACGCGGCGGTCCGCTCGGGCCGGGCGTACTGGCAGCTCTCCTGGTCCGAACCGGCCCGGCTGGTCGGTCGCTCCGGCGAGCCGTGGGACCTGGCCGAGGTCGCCAAGCTGGCGGTCGCCCCGGAGACCCTGGACGAGGCGCTCGCCCGGCTGGCCGAGCTGGGCGTCGACGTGCGGCAGTCGACGGTGCTCCAGGCCCGGGCCTCGGCCCGGAACGCCGACCTGATCGCCGCGCTCGCGAACATCAAGATCGACGGCCGGGAGCACGACGTGTACGTGCTGGACAACGGCCTGGTCCTGGTCCCCGAGCCGGGGAAGGCGCACGAGGGTGAGAAGCGGCTCAAGGAGGTGCTGAGCGCGACGCCGGTCGCCGAGGTGGCCAGCCGGAACCCGTTCCTGCCGTACGAGGAGATCCGCTCGGTCGAGGTGACCAAGCGGGTGCCGCTGAAGGCGGTCATCACCCTTCACGACGGGCGGACCGTGCAGGTGCAGGAGCTGATGGCCAGCGAGTTCCTGGAGAAGCACAGCCGGGACACGCTGCTGCGGGTGTTCGAGCAGATCAACGCCTGACCCCGTCGGGGCGGCCGGCCCTTCCTGGACCGGCCGCCCCGGCGAGGGTGGTCAGGCCTCGGCGAGCCGGGCGGCGACCGCGTCGACGTGCTCGTCCGACTCGGTCAGGGCCACCCGGACGTGCCGGGCGCCCGCCGGGCCGTAGAAGACGCCGGCGGCGACCAGGATGCCGCGGCGGGCCAGCCAGTCGACGGTGTCCCAGCAGTCCTCGTCCCGGGTCAGCCAGAGATAGAGCCCCGCCTCGGAGTGCTCGACCGTGAAGCCGGCGGCGGTGAACGCGGCGCGGAGCTTCTCCCGCCGGGCCCGGTAGCGCTCCCGCTGCGCGTCGGCGTGCGCCTGATCGCCCAGCGCGGCCACCATGGCCGCCTGCACGGGGGCGGGCACGATCATGCCGGCGTGCTTACGGATCTTGAGCAGCTCGGCCACGAGCGCCGGGTCACCGGCCACGAAGCCGGCCCGGTAGCCGGCCAGGTTGGAGCGCTTGGAGAGCGAGTGCACCGCCAGCACGCCCTCGTACGACCCGCCGCAGACCTCCGGCGAGAGCACCGAGACGGGCTGGGCGTCCCAGCCCAGCGGCAGGTAGCACTCGTCGCTGGCGACCACCGCGCCGCGCTCCCGCGCCCAGTCGACCACCTTGCGCAGGTGGCCCGCGGGCAGCACCCGGCCGGTCGGGTTGCCGGGCGAGTTCACCCAGACGAGCCGGACCCGGGGGTCGGGGCCGAGGGCGGTCAGCGAGTCGGTGCGCACCGTGGTGGCGCCGGCCAGGCGGGCCCCGTCCTCGTACGTCGGGTAGGCGATGGACGGCACCACGACGACGTCACCCGGGCCGATGCCGAGCAGCGTGGGCAGCCAGGCGACCAGTTCCTTGGAGCCGATCGTGGGCAGCACGCCGAGCCCGTCGACGCCCGCACCGCAGGCGCGGGCCACCCAGGCCGCTATCGCGTCCCGCAGCGCGGGCGTGCCCGCGGTCAGCGGGTAGCCGGGCGCGTCCGACGCGTCGGCCAGCGCCTGCCGGATCAGCGCCGGCACCGGGTCGACCGGCGTGCCCATCGAGAGGTTGATGAGACCGCCCGGGTGCGCCGCGGCCATCGCGGCCGCGGCGTCCAGGGTGTCCCAGGTGAACTCGGGCAGCCGCGACGAGACCGGCGCGGGCCGGTTCAGTGGCCCTCTCCGCGCGGCGGCTGCGCGGCCACGAAGGTCGCGTCCTTCTCCACCTTGCCGATCTTGGAGGCGCCGCCCGGCGAGCCCAGATCCTCGAAGAACTCGTAGTTCGCCCCGGTGTAGTCCTTCCACTGCTCCGGGACGTCGTCCTCGTAGAAGATCGCTTCGACCGGGCAGACCGGCTCACAGGCACCACAGTCGACGCACTCGTCGGGGTGGATGTAGAGCATCCGATTGCCCTCGTAGATGCAGTCGACCGGGCACTCCTCGATGCATGCCTTGTCGAGCACATCCACGCACGGCTCGGCGATGATGTAGGTCACCGGTCTTCTCCTCCGCAAGACTCGCCGCGATCATCCGCGACGGTAAGAGCCTAGTATCTCGCCGGGGAGGGGGTCGATCGTGCTCCGACAGCAGGACGTGGGACACCGGATCGTGGTCCGGCGGATTGTGGGGATTCGCGAAGGCCGGCCGCTGTTCACCGACGCGCTCGGCGAGCTGGTCGAACTGAGCGAGACCCACATCACGCTGGCCACCGACCGGGGTCGGGTGCGGGTACCCGTGGACGAGGTGCACCGCGCGAAACGGGTGCCGGCGGCCCGCCGGCCGACGGCCGCCGCCGTGATCGCCCTGGAGCTGGCCGCCGACGAGGCGTGGCCCGCCCCGGTACGCGGCCGGCTCGGCGACTGGCTGCTGCGCAGCGCCGACGGCTGGACCGGCCGGGCGAACAGCGCGCTGCCCGTCGGCGACCCGGACCGCCCCCTGCCCGCCGCGCTGGACGCCGTGCAGCGCTGGTACGCCGAGCGCGGCCAGCCCGCCACGGTGAACACCCCGCTGCCGCTGGCCGCGCCGGTCGGCGCCGAACTGGACGCGCGCGGCTGGACCGCCCGGCCCCCGGTGCTGGTGCAGACCGCCCCGCTCACCGCGCTGCCGGCGGGGCGCCCCGACCTGCCCCCGGTCGGCCTCGCACCGGAGCCCTCCGACGAGTGGCTGGCGGTGGCCGCCGGCCGCAAGGGCGGGCTGCCGGACGCCGCCCGGCACGTGCTCACCGCCGTGGACCGGATCCGCTTCGCCCACCTGTACGTGGACGGGCGGCTGCTCGCGGTGGGCCGCGGCACGGTCACCGGCGAGGGACGCCGGCTCGGCCTCACGCTGATCGAGGTGCTGCCCGAGGCCCGCCGCAGGGGGTTCGCCGGGGCGGTCATCCGGGCGCTGGCCGACTGGGGCCGCGCCGAGGGCGCCACGCAGGCCTTCCTCCAGGTCGAGCAGCGCAACGCGCCCGCCGTGGCCCTCTACCAGCGGCTCGGCTTCACCACCCACCACACGTACCTGACCCGGGTCGCCCCGGCCTGATCGGAGGATTCCGGCAGGTCGTCCTGGGTACGGAGATAGCCGTACCCCGGTGAGGAAGGACCTGCTCGATGGCCAAGCAGCACACGGCGCGGCGCGGGAGCGGCGCGGCGGCGACGAAGAACCAGCCCGGCAACCAGACGCCGGACACCCCCGACATCAACGAGAGCGAGATCGCCCGCCTCAAGGTCGACCAGCTCCGCGACCGCCTCCGCCGGCGCGGCGTCACCGGCACGGCCGAGATGCGCAAGCCCGAACTGGTCGACGCGCTCATCCGGGCCCTGCGCGAGGGCCGGAAGACGACCGGTTCCCGGGGCGGCACCACGGCACGCGGGACCACGGCGCGCGGCGGCTCGGGTTCCGGGCGCGACCGCACGTCCTCGGGTCCCGGCCGGCGTGGCACGGGCGGCCGCTCCGGCGCGGGTTCCGCGCCCCGCGGTCGCGGCAAGAGCGGGGAGCAGCCCGGCAACCAGACCCCGGACACCCCGGACATCAACGAGAGCGAGATCGCCCGCCTCACGGTCGACCAGCTCCGCGACCGCCTCCGCCGGCGCGGCGTCACCGGCACGGCCGAGATGCGCAAGCCCGAACTGGTCGACACGCTCATCCAGGCCCTGCGCGAGGGCCGGAAGACCACCCGCTCACGCGGCAGCTCGGGCTCGGGCGGCGGTTCCGGCTCGGCGTCGCGCCGCTCGACCGGTGAGCAGCCCGGCAACCAGACCCCGAACACCCCGGACATCAACGAGAGCGAGATCGCCCGCCTCACGGTCGACCAGCTCCGCGACCGCCTCCGCCGGCGCGGCGTCACCGGCACGGCCGAGATGCGCAAGCCCGAACTGGTCGACACGCTCATCCAGGCCCTGGTCGAGGGCCGAAAGACCACCCGCTCCCGCAGCGGCTCCGGCTCGGGTGGCGGCTCGGGCTCCCGTGGCAGCTCCGCTTCGCGAGCCACCTCCGGCTCCGCCCGCGTCCCGCGCAGCCGTTCGGGCGCCCACGACGCGGAAGAGGGCGACCGGCAGCCGGTCCGGGTCACCGGCGACGCGGGTGCGGCGTCGACCCTGGCGGCGGCGGACCGGGTGGTGGCCTCGATGGTGCCGCCGGAGGTGGACCGGGTGGACGAGGTCGTCACGCCGGAGGGCACCATGATCACGATTGGCGCGGGCCAGGCCGTCGAGTCGGTCGACTCGCCACCCCTTCCCGGCACCCGGAAGCCCCGGCCGTAGCCGGCGCGCCACAGCGCACACCGCAGCGGGCCGGTCCCGCCCGGACGCCGCGCCCGACGGGCAGGCGCCGGGCGGGATCCGCCTCAGCGGCGGACGATCTTGCGGGGCTTCGCCGCCTTCAGCTCGGCGTACCGCTTGAGCTGCCGGGAGCGGTGGTCGCGGCCGAGCGCCGTGAGGGTCAGGTAGCCCACCAGCACGCCGGCCACGGTGGCCGCGAGGTAGAGCCAGATCTGGGCGAAGAAGAGGCCGGCGCCGCCGTCGAACGGGTTCTCGCCGACCAGCAGCGGGCCCACGAAGACGGTCAGGGCCAGCGCCACGACCACGGCGACGGCGAGGTCGCCGGTCCAGTGGCCGGCCGGCCGGTCCGCGCCCCAGCGGAACGCCGTGCCGGCCAGGATCAGCCCGATCACGAGGAACATCACCAGCGAGACCCGGCCGGAAGCGGTGTCGTCGTCCGGGTAGGCGAACCTGATGACCAACCGGGCCACCACGTTGACCACGAACAACGCGACCGCCAGCACGCCGACCGCACGCCACCGCTGGAACATCGCACGCCTCCCGCCGTACCGCCCGCCGTCACGGGCTCCTGGCAGGAATATCTACCACCGCAACCTGTGCGGCGTCTGCACCCTCAGCGCACCGGCGGCGGCACCACGAGCTGCCGGAAACCCAGCACCGCGAACGTGATCGCCCCGGCCACGATCAGCCCGAGGCCCAGCACGTTGTCGCCGCCGAGCGCGAGATCGCCCTCGACGGTGCGGAAGCCGCCCGCGACGATCACCACGAACCAGGGCAGGGCGGCCAGCGCCGCCGCCCAGCGGGTGCCCACCGCCCGGTTGGCGAACTCGCTCACGAGCACCGTCAGCGCCACCACCGCGGCGATACCGCCCAGCGCGAGCGCGGTGCCGGTCAGGGCCTTGCCGGCACCGCCGGGGCGGCCCTTGACCACCTCCCAGGCCCAGGTGGCGTAGAGCAGGTCGAGCACGGCGACGAGCACGCCGGCCCAGACCGCCACCACCCCGCCTGCGACCCGCAGTGCGAGGTCGGCCGCCCGGCCCGAGGGCTCGGGCGGCGCGGCGGGCTGCTGCTCGGGGGCGACCGACATGGGTACGGCGGGCAGCGTCACCGGAGGCCGGCCGCCGTGACCGGGGACCGGTCCGGCCGGTCCAGCGCCAACCCGGCGAAGAGGTCGTCCTCCCAGCCGTACGGGCCGCTGCCCGGGCCCTTCTCGCCGACCGCGAGGGTGAAGAACTCCACGCCCATGAACTCGGCGCCGAAGTTGCCGGCGATCGAGTAGAGCCAGGAGGTGGCGGGGATCTGGGTGGCGTGCGCCCGCATGGCCGCCTCCTTGGCGGCGTGCCGGTCGGTGGCGTCGATACGCGCGGCGATCCCCTCGTCCGGGGTGCCGAAGGGCAGCTCGTCGGCGCTGTCGATGCCGGCGAAGGGGTTGTCCGACGACTCGGTGAACGCCTCCAGGCCGGCCTCCAGCACGCCGCGGGGCATCGCCGTCCAGTAGACCTTCGCCGGGGCGATCCCCTCGGCGGCGGCCAGCTCCACGCCGCGCATCGCCACGCGGTGCGCCTGGATGTGGTCGGGGTGGCCGTAGAAGCCGTTCGGGTCGTACGTGACGAGCACCTGCGGGCGGACCTCGCGGATGACCTCCAGCAGGTGCCCGGCGGCCTCGTCGAGGTCGGCCTGCCAGAACGCGCGGGGGTGCTCGTTGGTGGCCAGCCCCATCATCCCGGAGTCGCGGTAGCGGCCCGCCCCGCCGAGGAAGCGGTGGTCGGTGACGCCGAGCGCCGCGCAGGCGGCCGACAGCTCGCCGATCCGGTAGCCGCCGAGCTGGTCGGCCTCGGCCGCCGCGAGCTGCGCCAGCGCCGGCACGTGGATCTCGCCCTCCTCGCCCAGCGTGCAGGTCACCAGGGTGACGTGGGCGCCGGTGGCGGCGTAGTGCGCCATCGTCGCGCCGGTCCCGATGGACTCGTCGTCGGGGTGCGCGTGGACCAGCAGCAGGCGTCGGTCGGGCAGCGTCGTCACGCCCGTCACTCTAACCGGCGGTCCTGCCCGCCCGAGGCGTACGCGTCCGCCCAGGTCGGCCACATCACGCCCGGCGCGCGCCTACTCTCTACAGGCGTGGACTTTCCCGAGCTGGCCGCCCGCACCCGTCGGTTCAGCCACGGGGCGCCGCGCTCCGTCTCCGTCGCCGACGACGGCTCCCGGGTCATCTTCCTGCGCTCGTCCGGACCGGAGGACCCGGCCGACGCGCTCTGGCTGCTCGACATCGCCTCCGGCGAGGAGCGCCTCGTCGCCGACCCGGCGGTGCTGCTGGGCACGGACGGCGAACCGGTCACGCTGGCGCCGGGCGAGCGGGCGCTGCGCGAGCGGCTGCGGCTCAGCGCCGCCGGCATCGGCTCGTACGCCCTGGACGGCGCCGGCCGGGTGGCCGCGTTCGCGCTGGCCGGCCGCCTGTTCCGGGCCGACCTGGTGCACGGCGACGTGGTCGAGGTGGCCGCCGTCGGCCCGGTGATCGACCCGCGGCCCGACCCGACCGGCGAACGGCTGGCCTACGTCACCGACGCCGCCGAGGGCGTACGCCGGGGCCAGCTGCGGGTGGTCGAGCCGGACGGCACGGACAACCTGCTGGCCGGCGAGGACAGCGGGGTGACCTGGGGACTGGCCGAGCACATCGCGGCGGAGGAGTTCCACCGCTACCGCGGCTACTGGTGGGCCCCGGACGGGCGCACGGTGCTGGCCGCCCGGGTGGACGAGTCCCGCCTGGACCGCTGGTACCTGCACGACCCGGCCGACCCGGCGAGCCCGCCGACGTCCGTCGCGTACCCCCGGGCGGGTGGGCCGAACGCGGAGGTCAGCCTGCACCTGCTGGACCTCGACGACGGCTGGGTCGACGTGCACTGGGACCGGGAGACCTACCCGTACCTGACCTCGGTCGACTGGTCGGACGGGGGCCCGCTGATCACCGTGCTGCGCCGGTCGCAGCAGCACGGGCTGGTGCTGGCCGTGGACCCGCGCACCGGGGAGACGCAGGTGCACGCCGAGCTGGCCGACCCGCGCTGGGTGGAGCCGATCCCGGGCACCCCGGCGCACCTGCCCGACGGCCGGGTGCTGGTCGGCGGCGAGCTGGCCCACGACGGGTACGACGCCCGCTGCCTGTTCGCCGACGGCACCCTGCTCACGCCGCCCTCGCTCTACGTGCGGCGGGTGGTGGGCCGGCTGCCGGCCGGCCCGAACTCGGCGGCGGACCTGCTGGTCGAGGCGAGCGAGGGCGAGCCGAGCCAGCGCCACCTCTACCGGGTGCGGACGGCGATCGGCGGCGGGGTGGACGCCCGCCGGATGGGCAGCGACCCCGGCTGGCACACCGCCGCGATCGGCGGCAGCACGCTGGCCGTGGGGGTGGCCTCGCTGGAGCACCCGGGCACCCGCTGGCGGGTGTGGCACGACGACCGGGAGGTGGGCGAGCTGGTCTCGCACGCCGCGACCCCGCCGTACGCGCCGCGGCCGACGCTGGTCCGGGTGACCGACCGGCGGCTGCCGAGCGCCGTGCTCTACCCGGGCGAGCACGTGAAGGGCACGAAGCTGCCGGTGCTGCTGGACATCTACGGCGGTCCGGGCCACCAGGAGGTGATCGCGGCGCGGGGGGCGTGGCTGGAACGGCAGTGGTTCGCCGAGCAGGGCTTCGCCGTGGTGACCATCGACAACCGGGGCACCCCGGGCATCGCCCCGTCCTTCGAGAAAGCGATCCACCGGCGGGTGGCCGACGTGATCCTGACCGACCAGGTGGACGCCCTGACCGCGCTGGCCGGCAAGCACCCGGACCTGGACCTGGAACGCGTGGCCGTGCGCGGCTGGTCGTTCGGCGGCTGGCTGGCCGGGCTGGCGGTGCTGCGCCACCCGGAGCTGTTCCGGTGCGCGATCGTCGGCGCCCCGGTCACCGACTGGACGCTGTACGACACCGCGTACAGCGAGCGCTACCTGGGGATGCCGGACGACGGGATGGACGTCTACGCCCACCACTCGCTGGTCGAGCTGGCCGCCGAGCCGGTCGGCGACCCGGCGCAGGCCCGGCCCATGCTGCTGGTGCACGGCCTGGTCGACGACAACGTGCTGGCCGCGCACACGCTGCGGCTCTCTGCGGCGCTGCTGGCCGCCGGCCGGCCGCACGCGGTGCTGCCGCTCACCGGGGCCAGCCACATGGCCGCCGGCGGGGTGGCCGAGCGGCTGCTCCGGCTGGAACTGGACTTCCTCCGCCGGCACCTCTGAACGCGCGGGCACCTCTGAAAGAGCCGGCACCTGGGAACGCGCGAAGGCCCCGGCCGGATCGGACCGGGGCCTCCGCGGGGTCAGGCTGTCACTGCTTCACGTAGGCGTTCACGAAGCTCGGCCAGCCGAAGATGCTGCCGATGAACAGGCCGCCGGCCTTCTCGCCGTGCGCGACGGAGACGACCTCGTTGTAGAGCGGCACCGCCGGCGCCGACTCCTTCATGAGCTTCTCGTCGAGCGCGCTCCACTCCTCCGCCTGCTTGGCCGGGTCCTCCGCGAGCACGCGGTCGAACTCGGCGTTGATGGCGTCGTTGTTGAGCTGGGAGGTGTTGCTGTTGCCCTCCGCCTTGATGTTGCGGCCGTCGAAGAGCACCGGCAGGATCGACGCGCCGCTGGGCCAGTCGGCGGCCCACGAGTCGACCCAGATGTCCCACGGGTTGCTCTTCTTCTTCACGAAGTCGAGGTAACCGTCCTCGGGGATCGGCTTGATGGTGACGGTGAAGCCGGCCTTTTCCAGGGCGTTCTTGATCTGGGTGGCGGTCTCCTGCGACGGGGTGTCGTCGGAGGTGCCGAGCACGAGGTTCACCGACTTGCCGGCGAGCAGCTCCTTGGCCTTCTCCGGGTTGCCGCTCTCCCCGGCCGGGTACGCGTCGAACTGCTTGTAGCCGAGCGTGGTCGGCGGCAGCAGGGTGGTGAGCGGCACGGCGCCGTACGGGCCGCCGAGGTTCTTGGTGATGCTGCTGCGGTCGATCGCGTAGTTGATCGCCTGCCGCACGGCCAGGTCGGTGACCCGCGTCGTGTTGATGCTCAGCCGGTAGGCGTTCGGCGTGGCGGCGACGATCATCCGCTCCTTGAGCTTGGCGTCGCCGGTGACCTTCGCGATCAGCTCGGACGGGACGCCGCCGGTGCCCACGGCCGCGGCGTCGTTGCCGGTGCCGGCGAGCACCCGGTTGGTCTGGGTGGCGTTGTCCGCTCCCAGCGACCAGACGAACTTGTCCGGGTACGCGTGCCGCACCGGGTCGGTCGCCGGGTCCCAGTTCGCGTTCCGCTCCAGCACCATCTCCACGCCGGGCGTGATCTTGGTGAACTTGTACGGCCCGGACGAGAACGGCTGGTTGTCCAGGTTGACGCCGGTGTCCTTGTCCGCCGGCAGCGGCGCGGTGGCCGGCAGCGACACGGCGAACGGCAGGTCACAGCGCGGCTTGCTGAACTCGAAGCGCAGCGTCTGCGCGTCCGGGGTGCTCAGGCCCGGCGGCAGCGAGGTCTTGTTGGCCTTGAAGTTCCACTTGGTGTCGTACTGCGGGCTGTCGGCCAGCCACTCCTGCAGGTAGGTGGGGCCACCCGTCAGGTCGGGGTCGAACGAGCGGGCGATGCCGTACGCGATCTCCTTGGAGGTGATCGGACGGCCGTCCTCGAACTTGACGCCCTGCTTGATCTTGAATTCCCAGACCTTGCAGTCGTTGTTGACGTTCTTGCCGGGGGTCTCGGCCAGGTCGCCGACCAGGGTCACGTTGCCCTTGCCGTCGTCCTTGAACGTGGTGAGGAAGCGCGCGTAGAGCTGGCTCCCCATGAGGCCGGCGAACGAGTAGACCCGCTGCGGGTCCAGGTGGGAGATCTTGTTCTCGCGCAGGATGTAGAAGGTCCCGCCCTTGGCCGCGCCGGGCACCTCCGCCGCCGGACCCAGCGAGTCCTTGGGGTCGGTCGCGATGGCGCCGCTGCGGGGCTTGTTGCTGTCCACCTTGTCGGCGTTGTCGCCGGTGTTCTTGCTGCATGCACTGAGGGCGACCACCAGTGCCATCGCACCGCCCATGGCGGTGGCGAGTCTTGCTCGCATACTCACTCCTCCGGGTCCGATGAAGGAAAGCTTCGCTTAGGTTTCATCCGCGGTAAATTTCGAGCAGATAACGAATCGACTGCGACATGCCAGCTCAGCCGAGACGCACCCGCGGATCGATGAACGCGTAGAGCAGGTCGACCACGATGTTCGCGACGACCACGAAGAGCGCCGAGATCAGCACGGTGGCCATGATGGTCGGCAGGTCGCCCTGGCGGACCGCCTCCACGGCGGTACGCCCCAGCCCCTGGATGCCGAACGTCGTCTCGGTGATGACCGTGCCGCCGAGCGCGGCGCCCACGTCCAGGCCGGCGATCGTCACGATCGGCGTGATCGCCGCCCGCAGCGCGTGCCGGCCGTAGACCTTCCGCTTCGCCACACCCTTGGCCCGGGCGGTGCGGACGAAGTCCTCGGAGAGCGTCTCCAGCATCTGCGCCCGGGACAGCCGGGCGTAGATGGCGGAGAACAGCAGGGCCAGGGTCACCCAGGCCAGCACCAGCCCGCGCGCCCACTCCACCGGGTTGTCGAGGAAGGGCACGTACCGGGGCGTCGGCAGGATCCGCAGCGAGTAGACGAAGATCAGCAACAGCACCGCGCCGACGAAGTAGAGCTGCAGCGAGGCGAAGGTCAGCGTGAGCCCGATCGACACGCGGTCGAGCAGCGAGCCCCGGCGCAGCGCCGATATCATCCCGAGCCCCACCCCGAGCGCGAGCCAGAGCACCGCCGCGGGCAGCACGATGTTCAACGTCACGGGCAGCACCCGGGCGAAGGTGTCGCTGACCGCCTCGCTGTTCACGTACGAGTAGCCGAGGCAGGGCGCCTCGCACTCGCCGCCCTGCGCGCTGCCCAGGTCGCGGCCGACGAAGATGCCCTTCATGTAGTTGGCGTACTGCGTCGGCTTCGGATCGTTCAGCCCCAACTCCGTCCGCACCCGCTCCAGGCGCTCGGCGTTGCAGTTCTTCGGGCACATGCCGGTCACCGGGTCGCGGGGCAGCGCGAAGAACATCAGGAAGCTGACGATGCTCACCGCGAGCAGCACCGAGACCGCCAGCAGCAACCGCTTCAGCAGAAACCGCACCATGGCGCCGAACCCCTTACCGTGACGACTTCGGATCGAGCGCGTCGCGCAGCGCGTCGCCGAAGAGGTTGAACGCCAGCACGAGCGCGAAGATGGTGATGCCCGGGAAGAAGACGTACGCCGGGTCGGTCTGCAGGTAGTCGATGCTGCGGTAGATCATCCGGCCGAAGCTCGGCACCGACTCGGGCAGCCCGACGCCGAGGAAGGACAGCGCCGCCTCACCGGTCACGTACGACGGCACCGCCAGCGAGAACGCGACCAGGATCGGCGCCCAGATGTTCGGCAGCAACTGCCGGAAGAGCATGTGACCCAGCCCGGCGCCACTGGCCCGGGCCGCCTCGACGAACTCCCGTTCCCGCAGCGACACCACCTGCCCGCGGACGAGCCGCGCCGTGCCGGTCCAGCCGAACGCGGCGAACACCACGATCAACGTGGTCACCGCGAACCAGGTGGGCACCGCGTCCCGGGGGCCGTAGAAGCGCAGCGAGAACGTCGGGACCACGGCGAGCGCGAAGATGAGGAACGGCATGGCCAGGGCCACGTCGGTGACCCACATGATGACGGAGTCGACCACGCCGCCCAGGTAGCCGGCGACGATCCCGAGCACCACGCCGATCGTCGTGGTGACGAGCGCGGCGCCGAGGGCGATCAGCAGCGAGGTGCGGATGCCGTAGATCATCCGGATGAAGATGTCCCGGCCCAGGCCCGGTTCGAGCCCGAACCAGTGGTCGCCGCTGACCCCGCCCACGTATCCGAGCGGCATGCCGGTGCTGTCCAGCAGGTCGCCGAACTGCTGGCTCGGCGACATCCCGTAGAGCCGCTGGAGCAGCGGCGCCGCCACTGCCGCCAGGATGAACACGGCCAGCACGATGCCGCTGACCAGCGCCGTACGGTCCCGGCGCAGCCGGGCCCAGACCAGTTGGCCGGGCGAGCGCCCGACGAGCCCCTTCTCCTCGGGGCCCGCACCGGTGGACTCGATCTCGGCAAGCGCCACGCCCTCGACCGGGGACAGGCTCATTTCGACACCTCCTCGGCGGTCACGGCGGCCGGTCCGGCGCCCTGGCTGATCGTTCCCGTCTCGGGGAAGTGGCAGGCGGTGGCCTGGTTGCCGCCGTCCCGGGGGACGAGCGCGGGCTCCTCGGTGGCGCACCGCTCCTGCGCCTTCCAGCAGCGGGTGCGGAAGCGGCAGCCCGACGGCGGGTTGAGCGGGGTGGGCACGTCGCCGGTGAGCCGGATGCGCCCGGCCGGGCCGAGCGTCGTGACGTCCGGGATGGCCGAGAGCAGGGCGCGCGTGTAGGGGTGCTGCGGCCGCTCGTAGATGTCGTCGCGGTCGCCGATCTCGACGATCTTGCCGAGGTACATGACGGCGACCCGGTGGCAGAAGTGCCGCACCACGGCGAGGTCGTGGGCGATGAAGACGAACGCCAGGTCCAGGTCGCGTTGCAGGTCGCGCAGCAGGTTGATGACCTGGGCCTGGATCGAGACGTCCAGGGCGGAGACCGGTTCGTCGGCGACGATGAGCTTCGGGCGCAGCGCGAGCGCGCGGGCGATGCCGATGCGCTGGCGCTGCCCGCCGGAGAACTCGTGCGGGTAGCGGTTGTAGTGCTCGGGGTTCAACCCGACCAGTTCGAGCAGTTCCTGGACCCGCTTCTTGATGCCGCCCGGCGGATTGATGCCGTTGACCTGCAACGGCATGGCCACGATCCGCCCGACGGTGTGCCGGGGGTTCAGCGAGGCGTAGGGGTCCTGGAAGATGATCTGGAGGTCCTGGCGCAGCGGCCGCAACGCGCCGCGCCGCGCGTGGGTGATGTCCCGGCCCGCGAACTCGATGCTGCCGGAGGTGGACTCCAGCAGCCGCACCAGCATCCGCCCGGTGGTGGTCTTCCCGCACCCAGACTCCCCGACCAGGCCCAGGGTCTCCCCCGGCCGCACGTCGAAGTCGAGGCCGTCGACCGCCCGGACGGCACCCTTGGCGCGGAAGCCCTCCCGCACCGGGAAGTGCTTGGTCAGCCCCCGCACGCGCAGCAGCGGCTCGGTCTCGGTGCTCATCGGGCCACTCCCACCTGGGCGATGTCCTGCTGGTAGAGCCGGGTCCGCTCCTCGGCCGGCAGGTGACAGGCCACCAGGTGGCCCGCCTCCCCGGCCGCCCGGAGCTCGGGCACCTCGGTGCGGGAGCGGTCGCCGTTGCGGTCCGCGTAGCGGCAGCGCGGGTGGAACGCGCACCCCGACGGCAGGTTGATCAACGACGGCGGGTTGCCCTTGATGGGCACGAGGTCCGCGTCCGCGTCGCCGTGCAGCGACGGCACGCTCGACAGCAACCCCCAGGTGTACGGATGCTGCGGCCGCCGCAGCACCTGCTCCACGCTGCCGTGCTCGACGGCCCGGCCCCCGTACATGACGAGGACGTCGTCCGCCACCTGGCTGACCACGCCCAGGTCGTGGGTGATCAGGATGATCGCCGAGCGGAACTCCTCCTGGAGGTCGCTGAGCAGGTCCAGGATCTGCGCCTGCACGGTCACGTCCAGGGCGGTGGTCGGCTCGTCGGCGATCAGCAGGTCCGGGTCGTTGACCAGGGCCATCGCGATCATCGCCCGCTGCCGCATGCCCCCGGAGAACTCGTGCGGGTACTGGTCGAACCGCTTGGCCGGCTGGGGGATGCCGACCCGGCCGAGCATGTCCACGGCCCGGGTGCGGGCCTCCCGCTTCCCGGCCCGCGGATGATGCACCCGGTACGCCTCAGCGATCTGCTTACCGACGCTGTAGTAGGGATGCAGCGCCGACAGCGGATCCTGGAAGATCATCGCCATGTCCCGGCCCCGCAGCCGCCGCACCTCCTCCTCGGCCAGCCCGACCAGCTGACGGCCACCCACCGAGATCTCCCCCGTGATGGTGGCCCGCTTCGCGTTGTGCAGGCCGAGGATCGCCAGCGACGTGACGCTCTTGCCCGAACCCGACTCGCCCACGATGCCCAGCGTGCGCCCGCGCTCGACGGCGAACGACACCCCGTCGACGGCCTTCACCACGCCGTCCTCGGTGTCGAACCGCACCCGCAGGTCCCGGACCTGGAGGTACGGGCCCTCACCGGCGCGCTGCTCCGGCACCTCGGGGTGGTCCGGCTCCCCGGACGGCACCGTCTCCGACCTGCCCATGACCGCCTCCCTCAGTGACGAAGAGAACCTACAGCAAACTTCTGGAGGCGAAAATAAGCTACAAGCGGCGGCCTGTCAGCGGCCTGAGCGTAACGACTGGGTTTCCCACCTGAACAGTCCTCACCTGGACATTCATGGTTGCGACTGGGCTTCGACGCCGCGACGCCGCACGTCAGGTGCGACCATGGACGCGGCGACCGAGGGAAGATTTCGCGCCGACACGAGGTGGAGGTGACCGTGACCGCGGCAGTGTTCGACCACGACGGCCCGTGGACCGAAGAGGAGTACCTCGCCCTCGGCGAGACGCAGCAACGCGTCGAACTCTTCGACTGGAGCCTCTACGTGACCCCTGGGCCCACTCCTCTGCACCAGAACATATCCGGCGAACTTCGCGCCGCGCTCCGCCGACCGGTGCGGGACGCCGGCCTTCGAGTGCTCGAAGCCGTGAACGTCCGCCTGAGAGCGGGCCGGATCCCGATCCCCGACCTGGTCATCACCAACGACATCGATCTGAGCGTGCTCGTGATCGAGGCCAGCGACGTGCACCTGGTTTGCGAGATCGTCTCTCCCAGCAACGCGGCCACCGACAAGGTGCTCAAGATGCACTACTACGCCGCCGCGCGGATCGAGTGGTACCTGCTGATCGAGCAGGAGACCCTGACGATGCACCTCTACCAGCGGCAGGGCGCGCACTACGTCGAGCGGTCCGTCACGAAGGCGGGCGAGGTGCTGGAGCTGACCGAGCCCGTTCGGGCGACGATCCGCCCCGAGGAGCTGCTCGGCTGACGGGTGTCGGTGGGCTCGCCTAGGGTCGGGCGCATGACGGGATTCGACGCGGCGACCGCCGCCGTCCAGGCCGCCCTCGACGCGGGAGCCCGCTACGCGGACGCCCGGGTGATGCACCGCCGCTACGAGTCGATGTCCGCCCGCAACGGCGACATCGAGGAGCTGACCCAGGACGAGAGCATCGGCCTCGGTGTCCGCGCGCTGGTCGGGTCGAGCTGGGGCTTCCACGCCGTACCCGAGCTGTCGGACGCCGCGGCCCGCGACGCCGGCCGGCGCGCCGCGGCGATCGCCACCGCGAGCGCGCGGGTCCCGGGCCCGCCGATCGACCTGGTCCCCGTCGAGGCGACGGTGGCGAGCTGGGCCTCGGGCTGCAAGGTCGACCCGCTCGGCGTGCCGCTCTCCGACAAGGGCGACCTGCTGGTCCGCGCCACCGCGACGATGCGCGAGCACGGCGCCGACCTGGCCGAGGGCCTCTACCAGATCTGGGACACCGCCAAGTGGTTCGTCTCCAGCGAGGGGCACCGCGTCGACCAGCGCATCCGCGAGTGCGGCGGCGGCATCTCGGCCACCTCGATCGGCGACGGCGAGACCCAGCGCCGCTCCTACCCGAGCTACCGCGGTCAGTACGGCACCACGGGGTGGGAGCTGGTCACCTCGCTGGACCTGGCCGCCCACGCCGCCCGGATCGCCGAGGAGTCGCGGGAGCTGCTCACCGCCCCGGAGTGCCCGTCCGGCGAGACCGACCTGATCCTCGGCGGCGAGCAGCTCGCCCTCCAGATCCACGAGTCGGTCGGGCACGCCATCGAGCTCGACCGGATCCTCGGCTGGGAGGCCGCCTTCGCCGGCACGTCCTGGCTGGACCTGACCCGGCTGGGCACGCTGCGCTACGGCTCGGAGCTGATGAACGTCACCATCGACCCGACCATCCCCGGCGCGCTGGGCAGCTTCGGGTTCGACGACGAGGGGTCCCCGGCGGTCAAGCGGGACGCGGTCCGCGAGGGGCGCTGGGTGGGGGTGCTCGCCGGCCGGGACTCGGCCGCCGTCGCCGGCCTCGACTACGGCGGGAGCGTCCGCGCGGACGGCTGGGCGCGGCTGCCGATGGTGCGGATGACCAACGTGGGCCTGGAGCCGGGCCCGCACACGCTCGACGAGATCATCGCGGCGACCGACGACGGGGTGCTCATGGACCTCAACCGCTCCTGGTCCATCGACGACAAGCGGCTCAACTTCCAGTTCGGCTGCGAGGTCGGCTGGGAGGTGAAGAAGGGCCGCCGGGGGCGGATGCTGCGCAACCCCACCTACACGGGGATCGGGCCGACCTTCTGGCGCTCGATGGACATGCTCTCGTCCGAGATCGTGCCGTGGGGCACGCCGAACTGCGGCAAGGGGCAGCCCGGCCAGACCGGGCACACGGGCCATCCGGCCGCCCCGGCCCGTTTCCGCAACGTCCGGGTGGGGGTGCGGGCATGAGCGAGCTGGATCTCGCGGGCCACGTGGTGGAGCTGGTCCGGCGGCTCGCCGGGCCGGACGCCCAGGCCGAGGTGGTGGTGACCCGGGCCGACCTGGCGCTGACCCGGTTCGCCAACTCGTTCATCCACCAGAACGTCGCCGAGTCCGCCACGGCGGTGCGGCTGCGGCTGCACGCCGACGGGCGGACGGCCGCCGGCAGCGGCAGCCTGGTCGACCCCGACGGGTTGGCCGCGCTGGTCGAGCGCACTCTGGCGGCGACCCGGCTCGCCCCGACCGACCCGGCCTGGCCGGGGCTCACCCCGTCGACACCGGTCCCGGCCGGCGCGCCCGTGGACGAGGCCACCGCGGCCGCCTCGCCCGACGAGCGGGCCGCCCGGGTCCGCGCCTTCGTGGACGCCGTCGAGGGGCTCGAGGCCGCCGGCTACTGCCGGACGGCGCACCGATCCGCGGCGTTCGCCAACTCGGCCGGGCACTCGGCGGTGGGACGGTCGGCCGAGGCGGCCATGGACGGCATCGCCCGGGCCGGCGGCGCCGACGGGGTGGCCCGGCACTGCGCCGACCGCCTCGCCGACCTCGACGGCGGGGCGCTGGGTGCCCGGGCGGCCGCGAAGGCGCGGGCCGCGGCGGACCCCGTCGAGCTGCCTCCGGGGCGCTACGAGGTGGTGCTCGAACCGGCCGCCGTGGCCGACCTCCTCGACAACCTCGCCTGGTACGGCTTCAACGGCAAGCGGTACGCCGAACGGCAGTCCTTCGCCGAGCCGGGCGCTGCCCAGTTCGACCCGGCGTTGACCCTCGTGGACGACCCGCTGCACGCCTCCGGGCTGCCGTACGACCTGGAGGGCACGCCCCGGCGGGCGCTGACCCTGGTCGAGGCGGGCACCACCGCCGCGGTGGCGCACGACCGGCGTAGCGGCGCCGAGGCGGGCACCGGGTCAACGGGGCACGGGATGCCGGGCGGGTCGACGTTCGGCCCGCTCCCGCACAACGTCCGCCTGCTGCCGGGCGACGGCCCGGTGGAGGTGGCCGCCGGGCCGCTCAGCGCCGGGGTGACCGGCGCGGTGGCCGACCCGGACACCGCCGCGCTGGTCGCCGGGATGTCCCGTGGGCTGTTGGTCAGCGACTTCTGGTACACCCGCGTGCTCGACGCGAAGCAGCTGGTCGTCACCGGGCTGACCCGCAACGGCGTCTGGCTGGTGGAGGACGGGGTGCCCACGCGGGCGGTGCGCGACTTCCGGTTCACCGAGTCCTACCCGCGGGCGATGGGCCCGGGCCGGGTGCTCGGCCTCGGCCGGTCGCCGGTCCGCCAGCCGGACCGGGTGGACGGTTTCTGGTGGGAGACCCCCGCGCTGCGGCTGGCGTCGTGGAACTTCACCGGTGGCGCGTCCGGCTGACCGCTCAACATATTGATCTTGGTTCGGGTCTTTCCAACCTCCCGGACACACGGGACACTGCGTTGCGCGGCCGGGCCGCGAAGATCGGCGTAACGTGTGTCACTTAGCTGCGCCGGTTCGCCGGTGCGGTCTGATGCGTGCGCAAGACGTGGCAGTGGACGCGGTCTCGCCGGTCCGCTGACCGGTACGGAAGGTGTGATCCGCCGCCCCGTGAGGGCGCCGTCAGGGAGACGACTAATGACATCAACGGCAACGAGGCCGCGGGGAGCGCGGGGGCGCGCCGCCATCGCGGCGAAGACGTTGCGAACGGACCGCTGGTGGTTCGCGCCACTGATCACCGTCGTCGGGCTCAGCGCCTGGGTCATCTACGCGACGGTCCGGGTCTTCATGCACAAGTGGTACTGGGTGGACGCCTACCACTACCTGACGCCGTTCTACTCCCCCTGTGTCACCGACCGGTGCGTGGAGGGCTCCTCGCACTTCGGCAGTTTCCTGCCGGGCTGGTGGATCATCCCGGACGCGGCGCTCACCCTGCCGTTCCTGCTGCTGTTCCGGCTCACCTGCTACTACTACCGCAAGGCCTACTACCGGTCGTTCTGGCTGTCGCCGCCGGCCTGCGCCGTGCCGGACGGGCACCAGGCGTACGGCGGGGAGACCCGGTTCCCACTGCTCGGCCAGAACCTGCACCGCTACTTCTTCTACCTCGCCGCGATCATCTCGCTGATCAACACCTACGACGCGATCTACGCGTTCCACTCCCCCAAGGGCTTCGGCTTCGGCCTGGGCAACGTCATCCTGCTGGTCAACGTGGTGATGCTCTGGGCGTACACCATCTCCTGCCACTCCTGCCGGCACATCATCGGCGGGCGGCTCAAGCACTTCTCCAAGCACCCGCTGCGCTACCGGGCGTGGACCGGGGTGTCCTGGTTGAACGTCCGGCACATGCAGCTCGCCTGGATCACCCTCGGCACCCTGGCGCTGACCGACTTCTACGTCATGGCGGTGGCGGCCGGCTGGTTCAACGACCTGCGGTTCATCAACTGAGAGCCTGGACATGACTGAGACGCGAATCGAACGACACCACTACGACGTCGTCGTGATCGGGGCCGGCGGCGCCGGCCTGCGCGCGGCGATCGAGGCCCGGCTGGCGGGCAAGAAGACCGCGATCATCTCGAAGTCGCTGTTCGGCAAGGCCCACACGGTGATGGCCGAGGGCGGCGCGGCGGCCGCCATGGGCAACGTGAACTCCCGGGACAACTGGCAGGTGCACTTCCGGGACACCATGCGCGGCGGCAAGTTCCTCAACAACTTCCGGATGGCCGAGCTGCACGCGAAGGAGTCGCCGCAGCGGATCTGGGAGCTGGAGACGTACGGTGCGCTCTTCGACCGTACCAAGGACGGGAAGATCTCCCAGCGCAACTTCGGCGGCCACGAGTACCCGCGGCTGGCGCACGTCGGCGACCGGACCGGCCTGGAGCTGATCCGCACCCTCCAGCAGAAGATCGTCTCCCTCCAGCAGGAGGACAAGCGGGAGTTCGGCGACTACGAGGCCCGGATCAAGGTCTTCTCCGAGACCACCATCACCGAGCTGCTGCTCGACAACGACCGGGTGGCCGGCGCCTTCGGCTACTACCGCGAGTCCGGCGAGTTCATCCTCTTCGAGACCCCGGCCGTGGTCCTCGCGACCGGCGGCGTCGGGCGCTCCTACAAGGTCACCTCGAACTCCTGGGAGTACACCGGGGACGGTCACGCCCTCGCGCTGCGCGCCGGCGCCACCCTGATCAACATGGAGTTCCTCCAGTTCCACCCGACCGGCATGGTCTGGCCGCCCTCGGTGAAGGGCATCCTGGTCACCGAGTCGGTCCGCGGCGACGGCGGCGTCCTCAAGAACTCCGAGGGCAAGCGGTTCATGTTCGACTACGTCCCGGACGTGTTCCGCAAGCAGTACGCGGACAACGAGGCCGAGGCGGATCGCTGGTACAAGGACCCGGACAACAACCGGCGCCCGCCGGAGCTGCTCCCCCGCGACGAGGTCGCGCGCGCCATCAACAGCGAGGTCAAGGCCGGGCGGGGTACGCCAGCCGGGGGCGTCTACCTGGACATCGCCTCCCGGCTGCCGGCCGAGGAGATCCGCCGCCGGCTGCCCTCGATGTACCACCAGTTCAAGGAGCTGGCCGACGTCGACATCACGAAGGAGCCCATGGAGGTCGGCCCGACCTGCCACTACGTGATGGGCGGCGTTGAGGTGGACCCGGACTCCGGCGCGGCGTACGGCACGGTGCGCGGGCTCTTCGCCGCCGGTGAGGTGTCCGGCGGCATGCACGGCTCCAACCGGCTCGGCGGCAACTCGCTGTCCGACCTGCTGGTCTTCGGCAAGCGGGCGGGCGGCCACGCCGCCTCGTACGCCGACCAGCTCACGGCGCGCCCGGCGGTGTCGGTGGCGGCGGTGGAGGCCGCCGTGGAGACGGCGCTGGCCCCGCTCCAGCGGGACACCGGCGAGAGCCCGTACACCCTCCAGCAGGACCTCCAGGCCGTGATGGGGAACCTGGTCGGCATCATCCGTCGGGAGGGCGAGCTGGCGGAGGCCCTGGGCAAGCTGGCCGAGCTGCGCGAGCGGGTGGCCAAGGTGAGCGCGGCCGGCGGCCGGCGCTACAACCCGGGCTGGCACCTGGCCCTGGACCTGCGCAACATGCTGGTGGTCTCGGAGTGCACCGCGAAGGCCGCCCTGGAGCGGCAGGAGTCACGCGGCGGGCACACCCGGGAGGACTTCCCGGCCATGGACCCGAAGTGGCGGCGGGTGAACCTGGTCTGCTCGCTGGACGGCGACACGGTGCGGCTGACCCACAAGCCGCTGCCGAAGCTGCGCCCGGAGCTGATCTCGCTGTTCGACCGGGCCGAGTTGTCCAAGTACCTGACCGACGAGGAACTCGCCGAGTTCGACGCCCTCACCGAGGGGGAGCGCTGAGGAATGGCAACTGACAAGACGCAGGCAACCGGCAAGCCGGGCACGAAGCGGCCCTTCCGCATCTGGCGGGGCGACGAGAACGGTGGCGAGCTGCGCGACTACACGGTCGAGGTGAACGAGGGCGAGGTCGTCCTCGACGTGATCCATCGCCTCCAGGCCACCGACGCGCCCGACCTGGCGTGCCGGTGGAACTGCAAGGCCGGCAAGTGCGGCTCCTGCTCCATGGAGATCAACGGCAAGCCCCGGCTGAGCTGCATGACCCGGATGTCGACGTTCGAGGAGGGGGAGACCGTCACGGTCACCCCGCTGCGCACCTTCCCGGTCATCCGGGACCTCGTCACCGACGTCTCGTTCAACTACGAGAAGGCTCGGGAGACCCCGGCGTTCGCGCCGCCGGCCGACGTGGCGCCGGGTGACTACCGGATGCAGCAGGTGGACGTCGAGCGCTCGCAGGAGTTCCGCAAGTGCATCGAGTGCTTCCTCTGCCAGAACGTCTGCCACGTGATCCGCGACCACGAGGAGAACAAGCCGGCCTTCTCCGGTCCCCGATTCTTCATCCGGGCCGCCGAGCTGGACATGCACCCGCTCGACGCGAAGACCGACCGCAAGGAGTACGCGCAGTCCGAGATGGGGCTCGGCTTCTGCAACATCACCAAGTGCTGCACCGAGGTCTGCCCCGAGCACATCAAGATCACTGACAACGGGATCATCCCCATGAAGGAGCGGGTCGTCGACCGCAGGTACGATCCCCTTGTGTGGCTTGGTAGCAAGATCTTCCGGAGGGGTCAGGTGCCTCAGACCAGCGTGACCAGCGGGCATTCGAGCGGCGCCGTGACCGCACCCGCCGCCCACGGCGGGGTGCACTCGCACGCCGGCGGCTCGCACGACACGGCAGCCGAGCGGCAGGCGCAGCAGGGCGTCAACTGGCACCGCGAGGTGCCGCACCCGACCGCCCCCGCCGTCGACGTCAACGGCAAGCTGCCGCTGACCGAACTCACCTTCGACCGGGCCGCCGCGCCGTCGCCGTTCGGTGACGACGTGACCTTCCCGCTGCCGGCGGAGCACCTGAACTTCGCCCACCCGCAGCAGGACGAGCCGAAGCACTGAGCAGCACACCGACAACGACGACGGGGGCCGCGGCACATGCCGCCGGCCCCCGTCCCGTTTCCACCCCCGTGTCCCGCTCCGGTGGGGGAGCGTGCCCCGCTCCCGGCGGTCAGGAACCGCCGAGCCGCGGGCGCAGGGCGGCGACGATCGGCACGTCGGCCGGCAGCCAGGGGACGCTGTCGAGTTCGTCGGCCGCGAGCCAGCGCAGCTCGGAGTGCTCCAGGGCCTTGGGCTGCTCACCGTCGAGGAGGCGGGCCACGTACACCCGGAGGACGGAACGGCCGTGGGCCATCCGCACGTCGCGGCCGAGCCGCGCGCCGATCTCCACCCGGACGCCGAGTTCCTCGGCGCACTCACGGATCAGCGCGTCGGTCTCGATCTCGCCCGGCTCCACCTTGCCGCCGGGAAACTCCCAGCGGCCGGCCACCTCCGGTGGCGCGGAGCGCTCGCAGGCCAGGACCCTGCCGTCCACGATGATCGCCGCCCCGACGACCACCCTCGGCTCCCGCCGGTCCTGCCCGTTCCCGCTAACCCGTTCGGCCCGCACGGGCGTCCAGCGTGCCAGATCAATCGGCGGTTTGGGTAGCTGAGTCGACCGTCAGGTCAGCAGAACACGGAAGTGTGGGCGTGGACACACCATCTGTGCGACGACAGACTAGAGGGCGTCGACTGGGACACGGGATGGCGACGATTTGGCCACAAGCCGGCAACGACGCCTGGGAGGTGCGGTGATGCGGGTGCTGTTCAACGGCCGGGCGAAGCACGACTACCTCAGCGACGCGCTCGCCCTGCTGTCCGGATGGACCCGGGAAGGCGAGCAGATCCGCCGCACGCTCGTCCTCGACGACACCCAGCACGCCGCGCTCACCGAGCGCGTCGCGGTGGTCGCCGACGCGCTGCGCCTGCGCCCGGAGATCAGCCGCCGGGCCGACCACACCCAGATCAGGGTGGGCCACGGCGACGGCGAACCGCTCACCGAGGGCGAGGTGCTGCTGGCCGCGCGCATCGAGGACGCGGTCCGCGCCGTCACCGAGCGCTGAGCCTCCTGAAAGTCTCCTGAAAGTTTCGGGTTAGCAACTAAATCCTCCGGGGTCCACCGACCACGCGCACACCGGCCACCTCGAACGCGACGTCCGGCACCTGCACCGGCACGGTGAGGAGACCAAGCCGGCGTGGAAGACCACCGAGCTGGCCGTCTACCTGCTCTCCGTGATCGGCGTCCTGATCGCCTCGAACGCCGTCGGCGACGGCGCCGCGAACAACGGCGGGGACTACTTCGCGGCCGACAAGGCCTGGTGGTACATCACCCTGCTGACCGTCGGCTACCTGATCAGCCGGGGCCTCGCCGAGGCCGGCAGCCGCAGCCGCGACCACGACCCGCGCGTCGACCACTGACCCCACCCTCGGCGGCCCCGCCCAGCTGGACGGGGCTGCCGGCGATTCCGGGCTGGCGGGCCCCACCTACCGTCGGGGACATGGCCGATCCGACGTACGACCGCAAGGAACAGTTCCAGCAGATCCAGAGCGGGCTCCTGCCCGGCGAGCAGATCATCGCCGTCTACGACGCGATCGGCGCGGGCACCGGGTTCATCGGGCTGACCGACCGCCGGGTCGTCATCCAGGACCGCTCCTTCGTCGGGAAGCGGTACGCCATCACCAGCATCCCGTACGCGAAGATCACCAGCGTGAGCGTGGTGAGCAACAAGTCGTGGGGCGGCTCGTTCTTCTCCACCGGGGCCATCGCCATCCACGTCGGCACGCACACCTACGAGGTGGAGTTCCGGGGCGCGCAGAAGAGCCACCACGTGCACAACGTCATCCTCCACCACATCTCCTGACGTGCCGGTCGACCCGCTACCGAGACGGAGCTGCGGGCCGCCCTGGCCGGGGCCGGCTTCACCGTCGAGCGGGTGCTCGGCGGCTGGGCCGGTGAGCCGGTCGGCGCGGGCGACGACGGAGAGCTGATCGTGCTGGCCCGCGCTACACGGTGACCCGAGGATCAGCGCCGGTAGGTCAGCATGAAGTCGAGCGCCCAGTCGACGCCGTCGGTCGACCGCTCCCAGCGGCCGTCGACGGCGGCGCCGTCCTCGCGGAGTGTCCCGATGAACCGCTGGTGGAAGCCCGGCGCCTCCCGCCACATCCGCCAGACGCCGTCGGCGAAGGTCATCCGGTAGACCCGGTGCACGCCGCGGGCGTCGGCGTAGAGGACGGTGAACTCCTCCCCCGCGTCGTCCAGGCCGATCAGCTGGGTGGTCGGCAGCGGATTGTTCTCCCGCCAGGCACGCGGCGCCGTCTCCGGCACCGGATCGGCGTCGCTGTACTGGCGGAGGAACAGGCCGTCCTCCACCCAGGAGAACTCCGTCCAGCCGACGCCGAGACCCTCGACCTCCGGCTGCACGGTCCACCGTCCGACGAGCGCGTCGAGCCGCGCGAGCGCGGGATGCCGCTCCCCCATCTCGTCCTCCTCGTGTCGCTGGGACTCCGGTGTTCAGCGCCGCCTGACAGAATCGCGCGCATGCGGGGCTTGTTCGCACGGGTGCGGCGATGGTGCACGGACCAGAGACCGACCGTACGCCGGATCCGCCGTACCCTGGTGGTGGTCGTCGCCGGCGCGGCGCTGCTGGCCGGCGGCACCGCGGCCAGCGTGGCGTGGGTCCGCGGCGGCGCGGACGGTCACCTGTTCACCGAGGCCGACGTGCCGGAGGCACCGGTCGCCCTGGTCCTGGGCACCAAGGTGGAGGCCGACGGCACGCCGTCGCCGTTCCTCTCGGCCCGGCTGGAGATCGCGCAGCGGCTCTTCGCCGCCGGCAAGGTCCGGGTCATCCTGGTCTCCGGCGACCACATGAACGACGACTACGACGAGCCCGACGCCATGCGGCGCTGGCTCGTCGACCAGGGTGTGCCGCCGGAGAAGGTGGTACTGGACCACGCCGGCTTCGACACCTACGACTCCTGCGCGCGGGCCCGGCGCATCTTCGGCGTCGAGCGGGCGACCGTGGTGACCCAGTCCTTCCACCTGCCGCGCGCCGTGGCGGTCTGCCGGCAACTCGGCGTGGCGGCGAACGGCGTGGGTGACGACACGGCCCGCCGGTACGCCGACCGCTGGCGGATCAGCGCCACCCGGGAGTACGGCGCCTGTGTGAAGGCCGCCGTGGACGTGTTGTCCGGCCGCGATCCCGTGCACCTGGGCCGCCGGGAGACCGGAGTGGACGAGGCCCTGCGTGCGGGGTGACGTGCGGCCGGCCGGTCGGCGGTAGGGTCGCGGCGTGGTGAAGCTGGCCGAGGAGACCCTGACGGCGGTCGGTCGGATGACCGTCGCGGCAACCGAACTCGAGCACCTGCTGTCCCGGCTCGGTGCCGCCGACGCGGACGCCGACGAGATCTTCGCGCGCGCCGGGGCGCCGCTGCTCGCGGCCCGCGAGGCGGCACGGTCCGCACCGCCGGCCATCCGCGAGGAGTACGCCAACCTGGTCGAGGGAGCAGCCACGCAACTGGCCGTGGGCCAGGCCGCGCTGCGGGCCGTGTGGCGCGGCGGCCGGACCGATGCGGCGCTGTTCGACGAGATCACCGCGCGCCTGCTGCGCTGCCGCGACGCCCTGGACGACCGGATCCCCGTTCCGCACGAGGGTTGACGGGGCCGACCGAGCCTCCGGGAGGACCGACGCCGGCGCTATGGTCGCCCGGTGCCCGAGCTGATCGCGCCCACCACCCGGCTGCACTCCGCCTGGCTGGCGGCCCACCGGGAGTGGGGTCCCGGCCGCCACGAGGACGGTTTCGGGCTGCGCCCCGCCGACGAGGTGGTCTCCCCGGCCGGGTTCGCGGCCTGGGTGGCCCGGTTGACCGACGAGTCCGAGCGGACGCCGGATCCGGGCGGGGTGCGGTGCACGTACCGGTGGATCGTCGAGGGCTGCACCGTGCTCGGCGGGATCGCGCTGCGGCACGAGCTCGACGACTTCCTGCTGCGGGCCGGCGGCCACATCGGCTACGGCATCCGGCCGTCCGCGCGGCGGCGGGGTCTGGCCACCTGGGCGCTGGGCCGGATGCTCGACGAGGCGCGTGGGCTCGGCCTGGACCGGGTGCTGGTCACCTGCGCCGAGGGGAACGTGGCCTCGGCCCGGACCATCGAGCGCCAGGGTGGCGTCCTTGAGGACGTCCGGGACACCGAACTGGGCCGCGTCCGGCGCTACTGGATCACGCTCGAGGTGCCGCGCACGTGCCCCCCACGTTGAGTGAGAGTCCTGGTACATTCGCGCTTCGCCTCGATCGAAAGAGGAACAGCGCATGACCGGCACGGGGGCCGACTCGGGCGCGGGACCGGCCATGGACCCGGTGCCGGGCGCCGGACCAGCGGATCCTTCCGCCCACCATCCACTCGCGCAGCCGCCCGCGTTTCCGCCGCACCCGCCCGCGTTTCCGCCGCAGCCGCCGGTGCCGTGGGCGCCGCCGCCCGGCCCGCGTAACCGCACGTTCGTCGTCGCCGCGGTGATCGTGGGCGTCGTGTTGCTGGTGGGCTGCCTCGGCCTGACCGGCGGCGTGCTCCTGCTGCGCTCGGCGACGACGACCGCGTCCGGGCCGGCGGGGGAGGCGCCCCCGGCGCCGGTCACCGGCCGCAGCCCGGCTGCGACCGCCGCACCCGACGCCAGCGAGGAGCCGGTGCAGGAGGGGCCGGCGGCCAGCGGATACCCGGCCGAGGAGATCTCCGACCTGAACCGGGTGTGCGACGACGACGTCTACTACCCGCAGTCGCCGAAACGCGCCGGCAAGGCGCCCCACCCGGTGGTGCTGCTCATCGGGGACGGCTCGGGCCTGCGCTACCAGAACGGCACCTACTACTTCTCCCAGGGCCTGTCGAAGAAGGTGGAGCAGACCTGGGCGGCGGAGGCGCCCACGAAGGTGCAGATGGTCGCGTGCCTCGACCGGGTGAGCAGCGGCGCGATGATCCGCCGGTGCAAGTACGACGACCCGAAGCCGTTGACGTTGACGCTGCTGACGGCGAGCTGGCGCCTGCGGGTCTACGAGGTGGCGACCGGCCGCAAGCTGCTCGACAAGCCGATGACCGGCGACGACCGGGCATGCCCGTACGTCGTCCTGGCCGGACCGGACAAGAAGATCTACGCCGAGGTCAGTGACCGGGCCGCCGTCGCCGCGCTCCGCAAGCTGGTCAACGGCTCAGCGTGAGGCCGACTCGCGTGCCTCCAGCACGGCCAGGTCGCGCTCCGCGTAGAGCCGGTGTTCCCACTCCTCGTTGAGGACGGTCAGCAGGCACTCCCCCGGATCGGGTACCGGCGTGGCCGCGGCCAGACCGCGCGGCCCGACAATTCGCGGCCCCGGAAGGCGGGGGCAGCGAAGCGCCGGCGTCCTCGGGCAGGATGGCGCGCATGGCTGGCATGGATCATCGACGGCAGCGCCCCGTCGCCCTGGTGACCGGGGCGGGCCGCAGCGCCGGCATCGCCGCGTCGGTGGTGCTGAAGCTGGCGGAGACCGGCTGGGATGTCGCGTTCACCTACTGGACCCCGTACGACGAGCGGATGCCCTGGGGAGCCGATCCCGAGGCCGTGACGCTGCTCGCCGACCAGGCCGGCAGGCACGGGGCGAGAACCGCCGCGATCGAGGCCGATCTCAGCGATCCTGACGCCGCGGCCGGCATCGTCGAGACCGTGGGGCGGAAGCTGGGCCCGGTCGGCGCGATCGTCCTGGCCCACTGCGAGAGCGTCGACTCGGGGCTGCTCGACACCAGCATCGAGAGCTTCGACCGTCACTTCGCGGTCAACACCCGGGCGAGCTGGCTCCTGATCCGCGAATACGCCCGGCAGTTCCGCGGGGAGCACGGCAGCGGACGCATCGTGAGCCTGACCAGCGACGCCACCGTCGGCAACATTCCCTACGGAGCCAGCAAGGGCGCCCTCGACCGGATCACGCTGGCCGCCGCCCGGGAACTGGCCCACCTCGGCGTGACCGCCAACGCCATCGATCCGGGTCCCACCGACACCGGCTGGATGACCGCGGAGATCAAGGATGCCGTCCTGCGGTCCACCCCGCTCGGACGCCTCGGCCGCCCGCAGGACTGCGCGAACCTCGTCGCGTTCCTGTGCTCGCCCGAGGGCGGGTGGATCAACGGGCAACTCCTGCACAGCGACGGCGGCATCGCCTGACCGGCGTCGCGGCGGAGACAGCGGCAGCGCTCACTGCTGCCGCACGTCGGCAGGAGCGCCGATCGCCAGGTTGCGCTCGAAGATGTAGTAGATGGGCACGACACCGACGACGGCCAGCGCCGCGAGAGGGCTGAGAAAGGCGACGGCGATCGCGGTCAGGTACAGGATCGACGCTGTTCCGAACCGCAGCCGCGCCTTCCACCGGGCCCGTTCCGGCACCGGCTGCCGGAGCCGCCCCGGACCCAGGGTCCATTCGAAGATCCCGGCGAAGCTGAGCCCCATCCCCAGGAAGGCCGCCGCGTACAGGATCACCGCGACCCGGGCGTCCTGCCCGCCCAGCGCGAGGTACTCGGACACCGTCGCCGTGTCCACCGGGATGAGGACGACGAACAGCAGCAGGACGAGGTTGAGGAGGGCCAGATTCCGGTCGACGAGCGCCAGGTTCCCGATGAGGGCGTGATGGTTGACCCAGATGAGCCCGATCGTGGCGAAGCTGATCAGGTAGGCGAGAAACGCGGGCCAGTGGTCCCCGACCTGATGGAGGAGCGGGCCGTGGCCCGGGCCGGCCACGGTCAGGTTCAGCGCGAGTAGCGTGATCGCGACCGCGAAGACCGCATCGCTGAACACCTCCAGCCGGGTTCGGCTCACTCCACGGTTCTACCGCAACACCACCGTCTGAGCGGCCGGATCGGGTTCAGACGTCCCGCAGACCTGTCCCTGGTCCGCCGCGCCGCCTCTGAGCACGCCGAACTCGCTTGGAAGACGCTTCGCCCAGCCGCCCGAGCGACCATTCGGCAGCGCGACGAACCTGCTCATGAGGATCGCCGAGCGCCTGGGCGAGGGTACGAACGGGAGCCTGCCGTCCAAGTCTGTCGGGGTTGGCTACCCGCCGTGGATCTGCCGCCACATGATGCGCAGGCCGACGGGACCTTCAGTCGGGTGCACGAAGGCGCCCGGGGCCGTACCGAGGGTGGTGAAACCTTCCGACTCGTAGAGCCGGACGGCGGCGACATTGGTGTCGACGACGGCGTTGAACTGGATGCCGGCGTAGCCGGACCGGGTGGCCCACGCGATCAGGTCGCGGACCAGCGCGCGCCCCACACCCCGCTCGCGTGCCCGGGCGTCGACCATGATGCTGCCCGAGGCGACGTGTGACCCCTGGGCTGGTCGGTTGGCGTACATGTTCGCGGTCCCGAGGATGGTTCCGTCGGGGTCGCAGGCCACCGTGACCCGGCCGGGCGGCGGGGTCATCCAGTCGGCGCGTGCGGTCGCCTCGTCCGGGGTGGCGTCCATCGCGAACGTCTCCCCCGCACGGGCCACCTCGGCGATGATCGGCCAGATGCCGGGCCAGTCCTCCTCGGCTGCCGCACGGACGACGATCGGTCCGGTGTCAGCCATGTGGGCCTCCGTTGACGAGAGGGCCTGCCCGGTGACGAAGTCCGAGTGCTCGGCGATGGTGATGCGCCTCATCCCAGGATCAAACGCGTCTCAGGGACGCGCGGACGGCGGGCCCCGCGGGAAGGGTCAGACGTTGAAGCGGAACTCCACGACGTCGCCGTCCTGCATGACGTACTCCTTGCCCTCGATCCGGACCTTGCCGGCGGCCTTGGCCGCCGCCATCGATCCGGCCTCCACGAGGTCGTGGTAGGAGACCACCTCGGCCTTGATGAAGCCGCGCTGGAAGTCGCTGTGGATCACCCCGGCGGCCTCCGGCGCGGTCGCGCCCACCGGGACGGTCCAGGCCCGCGCCTCCTTGGGGCCGGCCGTCAGGTACGTCTGGAGCCCCAGCGTGCGGAAGCCCACCCGGACGAGCTGGTCCAGCCCCGGCTCGGACTGCCCGATCGACTCCAGCAGCTCCCGGGCCTCCTCCTCGGGCAGGTCCACCAGCTCGGACTCGATCTTGGCGTCCATGAAGACCGCCTCGGCCGGGGCGACCAGGCCGCGCAGCTCGTCGAGGAACTCGGCGTTGCCCAGCTCGGCCTCGTCGACGTTGAAGACGTACAGGAACGGCTTCGTGGTGAGCAGGTGCAGCTCGCGCAGGTGCTCCAGCTCGATCTTGGCGGCGGCGGCGCCCGCGTAGAGGGTGGTGCCGCCGTCGAGGACCTCGACCGCCTTCTTGGCGGCCTCGACGGCGGCGGCCCGGTCCTTGCGGAGCTTGGCCTCCTTCTCCAGCCGGGGCAGCGCCTTCTCCAGGGTCTGGATGTCGGCCAGGATCAGCTCGGTGTTGATCGTCTCGATGTCGTCGGCCGGAGAGACCTTGCCGTCGACGTGCACCACGTTCGGGTCGGAGAAGGCCCGCACCACCTGGCAGATCGCCGAGGCGTCACGGATGTTGGCCAGGAACGCGTTGCCCCGGCCCTGCCCCTTGGAGGCGCCCCGGACCAGGCCGGCGATGTCGACGAACGAGACCGGCGCCGGCAGCACCTTCTGCGAGGAGAAGATCTCGGCGAGCTTGGCCAGCCGCTCGTCGGGCAGCCCGACCACGCCGACGTTCGGCTCGATGGTGGCGAACGGGTAGTTCGCGGCGAGCACGTCGTTCTTGGTCAGCGCGTTGAACAGGGTGCTCTTGCCCACGTTGGGCAGGCCGACGATGCCGATGGTGAGACTCACGACGAGCCAGCTTACGCGGTTCGCGGCGGGAACCGCTCAGGCGGGCCGGGACGGCAGCAGCCGGGGCTCGATCCGGGTCTCCCGGACGGTGCCGTCCTCGGCCCGAACCAGCTCGTAGGCGGCCACGCCCTCCCGATCGGCGACGGCCTCGGCCAGCCGGGTGCCCCGGTAGATCAGCCCGACCCCGTCGTCGGTGCAGTGGCTGGTGGGCAGCGTGCCGTCGGCGACGAGCCGGTGCATGAGCGGCCGGCGCTGGTCCTCGCTGTCGTAGTGCACCCCGTTGCCGTACGGGAGCCAGCCGAGCCCATCGGTGAAGGCGCGCAGGGTGGGGCCGTAGCTGTCGGTGGCGCCGCCGAGGTGCCAGCAGATCGACCCGGCGGAGACGCCGCCGAGCACCACGCCGGCCTGCCAGCACTCGTGCAGGATGTCCGGCAGGCCGTGCACCCGCCACACCGCGCAGAGGTTGGCCACGCTGCCGCCGCCGACCCAGATGATGTCCTGGGCGAGCAGGTGGGCGCGGATGTCCTCGACGTTGGGCATCGGGTAGAGCGCCAGGTGGGACGGGCGGAACCGGGTGCCGGCGAACGCGCCGTAGAACACCGTGAACGAGGTGGGCTGGTCACCGACCGCCTGGTTGAGGTAGCAGACCCGGGGCGCGTCGCCGGCCTGCGCCAGCTCGGCCATCAGGTCGAACAGCTGACTGGGCCGGGCGTCCCACGGGCCGCGGTGCCGGCTGAAGAAGCCCATGCTGGTGGCGACGATGGTGGGTTCAGTGGCGGGCATGGCCGTCCTTCCGGTCGGTAGCGTCGGAGATCATCCTGCCGGATCCGGCGGCTCCGCCTCCGCCGCGGCCAGAAGGGCGCGCAGCAGATCGGCCAGCCGGTCCCGGTCGGCGGGGGGCAGTGCGTCGAGGATCCGCCGCTGCACCTCCAGACCGGCCTCGGCCGACTCCTCGGCCACGCGGCGGCCGGCGTCGGTGAGGCTCACCCGCAGCGCCCGCCGGTCGGCCGGGTCGGGCGCGCGCCGGACCAGCCCGGCCCGCTCCAGCCGGTCGAGCCGGCCGGTCATCCCGCCGGAGGTGAGCATCAGCGAGGCCGCCAGCGCCTTCGGCGCCAGCGTGTACGGCGCGCCGGACCGGCGCAGTGCGGCGAGCACGTCGAACTCGCCCCGGCCGATGCCCCAGCCTGCGTACACCTTCTCCTGACGGTCGCCCACCAGCCGGGCCAGCCGGTAGATGCGACCGAAGACGGCCATCGGCTCGGGCCGCATGCCGGCCCGCTCCCGGCGCCACTGCTCGACGATCAGGTCCACGTCGTCGGTTTCCACGGCTGTCGATTGTGCCCCACCTCGCACTTCCCCTTTCACTCGGCACTGATTAGCTTAGTGCTAAGCTACTTACCACCGAGGAAAGTAGGTCGACATGGCCCGCCGCTGGACGGACATCGCGCTCACCGCCCTCGCCCCGGCCACCTGGGGCACCACCTACCTGGTCACCGCCGAACTGTTGCCCGCCGGCCGGCCGCTCTGGTCCGGCGCGATCCGCGCCCTGCCGGCCGGCCTGCTGCTGCTCGCGCTGACCCGGCGACGGCCGCGCGGCGTCTGGTGGGGACGGGCCGCCCTGCTCGGCGCGCTCAACATCGGGGCGTTCTTCCCGCTGCTCTTCGTGGCCGCGTACCGGCTGCCCGGCGGTACGGCCGCGGTGCTCGGGGCCGCCCAGCCGCTGCTGGTCGCCGCGCTCACCGTCGCGCTGCTCCGGGAGCGGCCCGGCCGGCCGGCCCTGCTCGCCGCGCTCGCCGCCCCGGCCGGGGTCGCCCTCGTGGTGCTGCGGCCCGGCGCCGGCCTCGACCCGCTGGGCGTCGCCGCGGGGCTGGCCGGCACGGCCGCCATGGCCGCCGGCCTGGTGCTCACCCGCCGCTGGGGCCGGCCGGACGGGGTGGACACCCTGGCCGCGACCAGCTGGCAACTCGTCGCGGGCGGCCTGCTGATCGTGCCGGTCGCCGCCGCCGTCGAGGGCGCGCCGCCCGTGCCGGACGGACCGGCCCTGCTCGGGTACGCGTGGCTCGGGCTGGCCGGCACCGCGCTGGCGTACGTGCTCTGGTTCCGCGGCGCGGCCCTGCTCCCGGTGACCCGCGTGTCGGTGCTCGGGGCGCTCAGCCCGCTGACCGCCGCGACGCTCGGCTGGCTGGTGCTCGGGCAGGCGCTCAGCCCCACCCAGCTCGCCGGTTTCGCGGTGGCGGTCGGCGCCATGGTGCTCGGCCAGCTTCCCGGCCGCGCCGCGCCCGGTGACGGCGCCCGTCAGCCGGCGCGCAGCCGGCGCCAGTCGCCGGCCGGGACGTCGGTGGCCACGCCCTCGGGCAGCGCCCCGGGCGGCAGCTCCGCCGCGGCCGCCAGGGGGAGGGTGAAGCGGTGCGCCGCGGCCGGCGCGGCCGCGTGCGACTGGTCGAACAGCCAGCGCACCTCGTCGACCGTCCAGCCCAGCCCGGCCCGGCCGGCCAGCTCCCGCACCAGCCGCAGGCCGACCCGGGTGTCGTCGTCGTAGAAGCGCATGCACCAGTGGTGCGCCCACATGCCGAGCGCGCGCAGCCCGGCGGCGTCGAGCGAGCCGACCAGCCGGCCGCAGGCGGTGTCGGCGAAGGGGCGCCCGGGGTCGTCGGCCCGGTCCCGCTCGATCGCGCCGTAGGCGGCCGCCGCCACCACCCGCATCCGTTCGTAGAAGCTCTGCACCACCGCGGCGTCCAGCCGTGCCCGCCCCGACCGCATCAGCGGACACCCCGCCCGGCCACGCTCGCCATGCCCCGCACCTTTTCTTGAGTTGGTGGCGCGACGGTACCGGCCACTACCGACACTTTGCGCGGCGAAATCCGTTGCCACGCCAGGGATAGCTGGCCTGAGCTGGTGCGTCTGTACTGGTGACGACGACGAGCGGGAGGGTGGGTGGACGAGGACGACCGGGCCCGGCTGGCCGAGTTCGTGACCAGCCGCACGCCGGCGCTGATGCGGGTGGCGTACCTGCTCACCGGCGACCGGCACGCGGCCGAGGACCTGTTCCAGTCGGCGCTGGCGAAGACCATCCCGAGGTGGCGGGCGCTGCGGCACGCCGACCCCGAGGGCTACCTGCGCACGGTCATGTACCGGGAGCAGGTCAGTTGGTGGCGGCGGCTGGGGCGACGCCGGGAGACGGCGCTCACCCCGGCCGACGAGGCCGTCCAGCCGGACAGCAGCGGCGGCACCGACGTACGCCTGGCGATGCGGGCGGCGCTGCGGCTGCTGCCGCCGGCCCAGCGCACGGTGCTGGTCCTGCGCTACTACGAGGACCTCACCGAGACCCAGGTCGCCGAGGTGCTGGGCTGCACGGTCGGCACGGTGCGCAGCCGGACCCACCGGGCGGTGGCCCGGCTGCGCCAGCTCATGCCGGACGTCGAACTCCTGGAGGTACGGCGGTGACCACGCCCTTCGAGGACCTCATCCGCACCACCCTTTCCGACCTGGCCGAGGAGGCACCGAGAGTGCAGGACCAGTTGACCCCGGCGGAACGCCGGTTCCGGAACCGCCGGCGTACCACGGTGACGCTCGGCGCGGCGGGCGTGATGGCCGCCGTGCTGATCGGCGCACCCATCGCGGTGGCGGCCGGCGGCGGGAACGCGCCCCGCCCGGCAGCGCCGCCGACGCCCGCGGCCGTGTCCCCGTCCCCCGTCGACCCCACGGTGGCGCCGTCGCCCAGCGGGCCGCCCACCGCCGTGCCGAGCCCGTCCGGTGACGCGACGGCCCCGCCCGTGCCCAGCCCCTCGCGGCCGGGCCCGCCGGGCCGGCCCGCTCCGGGCCCGGGCCGGCCCGGCGCGCCCACCGCCGTCCCCTCCCCCTCCGACCCCGGTGGCGGCCCCGGCCCCCTGCCCACCCCGTCCCCGAGCCCACGCCGCTGACCCCCGGGGGACTCGCGGGCGCCGTCGCCGGCGCCCGCGGGTCCCGGTTCCGGAGCGCGGGCGGAGGTCCGCGCACGGCCGCGTCCGAATCCCGCCAGCCGACGGCCGGACCTGCGAGGCAGGATCGGTGTCATGGAACTCGACTTCGAGCGGTGCTACCGGGCCGTCGACAGCCGCGACCAGCGGTTCGACGGCTGGTTCTACACCGGCGTGACGTCGACCGGGATCTACTGCCGGCCGTCCTGCCCGGCGACAACGCCGAAGCGGCAGAACGTCCGGTTCTTCCCGTCGGCCGCCGCCGCGCAGGGCGCCGGGCTGCGCGCCTGCCGCCGTTGCCGCCCCGACGCGGCCCCCGGCTCGCCCCAGTGGGACGTCCGGGCCGACGTGGTCGGACGCGCCATGCGGCTGATCGCCGACGGGGTGGTCGACCGGGACGGCGTGCCGGGGCTGGCGGCGCGGCTCGGCTACACGGAGCGGCACCTGCACCGGATGCTCCGGGCCGAACTGGGCGCGGGGCCGCTGGCGCTGGCCCGGGCGCAACGGGCGCAGACCGCCCGGATCCTCATCGAGACCACCGGCCTCGGCCTGGCGGAGGTGGCGTTCGCCGCCGGGTTCGGCAGCGTCCGGCAGTTCAACGACACCGTCCGGGAGGTGTACGGGGCCACCCCGTCCGAGCTGCGGGTCAGCCGGGGCGGCCGGCGGGTGACCGGCGGGGCGGGCACCATCACGCTGCGGCTGGCGTACCGGCCGCCGTTGCACGCCGGGGCCCTGCTGGACTTCCTCGCGCTGCGCGCGCTGCCCGGGGTCGAGGAGGTGCGCGACGGGGCGTACCACCGGGGGTTGCGGTTGCCGCACGGGCCCGGCACCGTGTCGCTGGCCCCGGCCGACGGGCACGTGGCCGCCACCCTGCGGCTGGCCGACATGCGCGACCTGGCCCCGGCGGTGGCCCGCTGCCGCCGCCTGCTCGACCTGGACGCCGACCCGGCCGCGGTCGACGCCACCCTGGCGGCGGACCCGGCCCTCGCGCCCGCGGTGGCCGCCGAACCCGGCGTCCGCCTCCCGCACGCCGTGGACGGGTTCGAGATGGCCGTCCGCGCGATAACCACCCAGCAGATCTCCCTCCGGTCGGCGCGGACGACCCTGACCCACCTCCTGGCGGCCACCACCCCGCCCGCCGATCATGAGGTTGACGGCGAAGTCGATCTCCTGGACGGCAGTCAACCTCATGATCGACCGCTCGGGCTGCGGGCGTTCCCGAGCGCCGAGGAGGTGCTCTCGGTGGACGACGGCGCCTTCCGGATGCCGGGGGCGCGGCGGGAGACGATCCGGGCGGTGGCCCGGGCCGTCGCGGACGGCTCGCTGGACCTGGCTCCCGGTGGGGACCGGGAGGAGGCGGTGCGGCGGCTGACCGCGCTGCCCGGGGTCGGTCCGTGGACCGCGGGCTACGTGGCCATGCGCGCGCTCGGCGACCCCGACGTCCTCCTCCCCACCGACCTGGGCGTACGCCGGGGCGCCGCCGCCCTCGGCCTGCCCGACGACCCGAAGACCCTGAACGCGTACGCGGACCGCTGGCGCCCCTGGCGGTCGTACGCGGTGATCCGACTCTGGAGAGCGGCATGACCACACTGGACAGCACCGTCATCGACACCCCCGCCGGCCCCCTGAGCGTGCTCGCCGGCCCCGACGGGGCGGTACGCGCGGCCGGCTTCACGGCCGACCCGGCGACCCTCGTGCCCCTGGTCCACCCCGGACTGCGCGGCGCGCTGCGCGAGCGGGCGGACCTCGGCCCGGTCACCGCCGCCGTCCGCGCCTACCTGGACGGGGACCTGGCCGCGATCGACCCGGTCCCGGTCGAGCAGCGGACCGGCGGCGCCTTCATGGCCCACGCCTGGCAGGTGCTGCGGGACGTCAGGCCGGGCGACCCGGTGACGTACACCGGTTTCGCCGCGCTGGCCGGGCGGCCGCCGGCGGTCCGCGCTGCGGCGGCCGCCTGTGCCCGCAACGCCGCGGCGCTCTTCGTGCCCTGCCACCGGGTGCTGCGCACCGACGGCACGCTCGGCGGCTACCGGTGGGGCCTGGACGTGAAGAAGTGGCTTCTCGGGCATGAGGGACGGGTGACCGCTAGCTGACAGCGGTGCTGTCGCCCCCTGCCGCTACCGTCGGGTAGTGCCTGCGCTGAGCGACGGCAACCCCGTGGCGCCCCCCGACGCCCGTCCCCACCCGCTGCGCAACCTCTGGCGACTGCGGCCCTACCTGCGCCCCTACGCGTCGGAGTTCGCCTGGCTGCTGCTCGCCGCCCTGGCCGCCACGGCGGCGAGCCTGGCCGTGCCCCTGGTCGTGCAGCGGGTGGTGGACGGGCCGGTGGCCCGGCACGACGTGGCCGGGCTGCTCCGGCTCGGCGCCCTCGCCCTGCTGCTCGGCCTGGCCGAGGCGGTGCTGATCTTCATCCGGCGGTGGACCCAGTCCTCCTCCTCGGTCGGCATGGAGGCGGCCATCCGGGCCGACATCTACGCCCACCTGCAACGCCTGCCGACCGACTTCCACGACCGGTGGCAGTCCGGTCAACTGCTGTCCCGGGTCACCAGCGACCTGTCGGTGCTCCGCCGGTTCCTCTCCTTCGGCCTGCTGTTCCTGGTGCTCAACCTGGTCACCTACGCGGCCGTCGTGGTGCTGCTGGTCCGGTTGCACCCCTGGCTCGGGCTGCTCGTGGCGGCCAGCGCCGTCCCGCTGTTCCTGATCAGCCGCCGGTTCGCCCGGCACTACCACGCGGCGTCCCGCCGGATGCAGGACCAGCAGGGCGACGTGGCCACGCTGGTCGAGGAGACCGCGCAGGGGCTGCGCACGATGCGGGCGTACGGGCGGGGGCCGGAACTGGCCGCCCGGTTCGCCACCGGCGCCCGCCGGCTGCACGACACCGGGATCCGCAAGGCCCGGCTGCTGGCCCGCAGCTCCGCCCTGTTCGACCTGGTGCCCAACCTGACCCTCGGGGTGGTGCTGGTGGCCGGCGCCGCCGCCGTCGCCCGCGGCGGGCTCACCATCGGCGCGCTGGTCGCCTTCGTCAGCCTCCAGCTCATGCTGATCTGGCCGGTGCAGTCGCTCGGCTGGATCATCGCCAACGGGCAGGAGGCGGCGACCGCCGCCGACCGGATCCAGGAGGTGCTGGACACCCCGCCCTCCATCGTCGACGCCCCGCACGCCCGCGCGCTGGACCGGGCCGAGGTGCGCGGCCGGCTCCGCTTCGAGCGGGTGAGCTTCCGCTACCCCGGCGGCCCGGCGCCGGTGCTGCGCGAGGTGGAGCTGACCGTGGAGCCGGGCGAGACGCTGGCCGTCGTCGGGGCGACCGGCTGCGGCAAGACCACCCTGCTGTCCCTGGTCCCCCGGCTGCACGAGGTGACCGGCGGCCGGGTCACGCTGGACGGGCACGACCTGCGCGACCTGCGGCTCGGGTCGCTGCGCCGGCTGGTCGGGGTGGCCTTCGAGGAGCCGACGCTGTTCTCCATGTCGGTCTGGGAGAACCTGACGCTGGGCCGGCCGGAGGCCGGCGAGGAGGAGGTCCGGGCCGCGCTCGCGCTGGCCCAGGCGGAATTCGCGTACGACCTGCCGTGGGGGCTGGCCACCCGCGTCGGCGAGCAGGGGCTCTCCCTCTCCGGCGGGCAGCGGCAGCGGCTGGCACTGGCCCGGGCGGTGCTCGGCCGGCCCGCCCTGCTCGTGCTCGACGACCCGCTCTCCGCGCTCGACGTGCACACCGAGGCGCTGGTCGAGGCGGCCCTGCGCCGGGTGCTGCGGGACACCACGGCCCTGCTCGTGGTGCACCGGCCGTCCACGGTGGCGCTGGCCGACCGGGTGGCGCTGCTCGACGGCGGCCGGATCGTCGCCGTGGGCACCCACTCTGAGCTGCTGGCCGGGGTCCCGGCCTACCGGGCGGTGCTGTCCGCCGAGCCGGAGCGGCGGACGGACGGCGCCGGCCTGGTGCGGTCGTGACCGGACCCGCGGTGCCGCCCCGGATCCCGCGGCAGCGCGGCGACCCCGCCCTCGACCGGTCGCGGCAGGGCGGCGACCCCGACCGCGGCCCGGCGCGGCAGCGCGGCGACCCCGGCCTCGACCTGGGGCGCTGGCGCGGGCGGGCCACCGATCCCGACGCCGACCGCAGCCGGGCCGAGGACTCGTCGCCGGAGGCGGTGGCCCGGCTCCGGCGTCGCAGCCGGGCCCTGCTCCGCGACCTGCTCCGCCCGCACCGGGCCCGGCTCGGGGTGGCCGTCTCCCTGCTGCTGGCCCAGAACGCCGCCGCGATGGCCGGTCCGTACCTCGTGATGCTCGGCATCGACCGGGGCATCGGCCCGCTGCGCGACGGCGACGCGGGCCCGCTGATCGCCGTCGCCGCCGCGTTCGTCGTCGCCACCGGCACCGAGTACGCGACCCGGCGCGCCTTCCTCTCCCTCGCCGCCCGGATCGGCCAGGCCGTCCTGCTCGACCTCCGCGAACGGGTGTACGGCCACTTCCTCCGCCTCGACGTCGGCTTCCACGAGCGCTACACGTCGGGCCGGATGGTGTCCCGGCTGACCAGCGACCTGGACTCCATCGCCGAGCTGGTCGACGGCGGGATCGACAAGCTGGTGATGGCCGCGCTGTCGGTGCTGTCGGTGGCGGGCATCCTGCTCTGGCTGGATCTGCCGCTGGCCGCGGTCACCCTGCTCGCCTTCCCGTTCCTGTTCTGGCTGTCCCGCTGGTTCGCCCGCGCGTCCGCCGGGGCGTACCGGCGGACCCGGGAGGCGGTGGCGCTGGTCATCGTGCACTTCGTCGAGTCGCTGCGGGGGATCCGGGCGGTGCAGGCCTACCGGCGGGAGCCCCGCAACCAGCGCATCTTCGCCGCCGTGAACGACGACTACCGGCGGGCCAGCCTGCGCGCGTTCCGGCTCATCGCGGTCTACTCGCCGGGCATCCGGCTGATCGGCAACCTGACCGCCGCGGCGGTGCTCGGCTATGGCGGCTGGCGGGTGCTGGGCGGGCGGACCGAGGTCGGGGTGCTCGCCGCGTTCCTGCTCTACCTGCGCCGGTTCTTCGAGCCGATGGAGGAGCTGAGCCAGTTCTACAACGCGCTGCAGTCGGCGACCGCCGCGTTGGAGAAGCTCGCCGGTGTGCTGGACGAGCGGCCCGCCGTGGCCGAGCCGGCACGGCCGGTGCCGCTGCCGGCCGGCCCGGGGCGGGGGGCCGTGGCCTTCCGCTCGGTCCACTTCGGCTACCGGCCCGAGGCCCCGATCCTGTCCGGCCTGGAGCTGACCGTGCCGGCCGGGCAGACGATCGCGCTGATCGGGCCCACCGGTGCCGGCAAATCCACCATCGCCAAGCTGCTGGCCCGGTTCCACGACCCGGCGTCCGGCACCGTGAGCCTCGACGGGGTGGACCTGCGGCACCTGGCCGACGCCGAGCTGCGCCGGGCCGTGGTGCTGGTCACCCAGGAGAACCACCTGTTCAGCGGCTCGATCGCGGAGAACATCCGGTTCGGCCGCCCCGACGCCGACGACGCGACCGTGGAGGCCGCCGCCCGCGCCATCGGCGCGCACGACTTCATCACCGCGCTCCCCGACGGGTACGCCACGGACGTGCACCGGCGCGGCGGCCGGCTGTCCGCGGGGCAGCGGCAGCTCGTCGCGTTCGCCCGGGCGTTCCTGGCCGACCCGCGGGTGCTGATCCTCGACGAGGCCACCTCGTCGCTGGACGTGCCCACCGAGCGCCTCGTGCAGCGGGCGCTGCACAGCGTCCTGCGGGACCGCACCGCGCTGGTGATCGCGCACCGCCTCTCCACCGTGGAGATCGCCGACCGGGTGCTGGTCCTCGACGGCGGCCGCATCGTGGAGGACGGCTCGCCGGTCGAGCTGGCCGCCGCCGGCGGCCGGTACGCCGCCCTGCACCGCCAGTGGCGCGACTCCCTGATCTGACGCCACCTTCGCGCACCCCCCCTCGAGATCTTGGCGAGTTGCCGTTCCCCTCGAACGACAACTCGCCAAGATCGCGCTGCTCGCCGCAGGTTCGGCGACAGGTCCGGCTCGCGTCAGGGGGCGTCGGGTTCTTCCCGCTCCGCCTGCCCGGCGGACGCCGAGGGCGGGGCGGCCGGTGTCGAGAGCTGGGCGGTGGTCAGGGCGGCCTCGGCGCGCAGGTCGCGGCGGATGCGGTCGACCGCCCGGCCGAAGCCGAAGAGCAGCACCAGGACCAGCGCGGCCACCCCGACGAGGACCGGGATGGTCAATGGCGGCTCGCCACCCCGGCCGTTCGCCCAGCCGCTCAGCAACGGCGGGGCCAACGCCAGGGCGGAGAGCACCAACGCGGCCATCCCGAGCGCCAGCACCCCGGCCACCCGCCCCGACTCCTCCACGCCACCGTCGGCCACGCCCCCGCCCGGCACGCCACCAGCCGGCGCGGTGGCGGCCGGGGCGGTCGTGTCGGAGGTGGTGGCGGTGAGCGTCAGGCCGAAGCCCACGGCCAGGCCGAGCCCGATCGCCGAGAGCAGCGGCGACACCTGCCCCGTGGCCGGCAGCTCGGCGCGGACCACCGGCGCGGCGAGCGGCATCGCCAGCGCGGCCAGCAGCAGGCCGGCCGCGTCCCAGGGCAGCAGGCCCGACCTGAAGCGGGCCAGCGCCGCGCCGCCGGCGACCGCCGTCAGGCCGGCCAGCACGACCGGGTAGGCCTGTGCCCGGTCGCCGGCGAAGGCGAGCTGGAGCCCGACGAGCAGGAGCGGCCCCGCGGCGAAGCCGAGCACCACCCAGCGGGCGGCCACGGCCCGACCGGCCCGGTACGCGTAGCCGAGCAGGACCAGCGCGGCCACGATGGCGACGGCGACCGGCGAGAAGTAGGCGAAGGACCCCACGAACTGCTCCCGGCGCGGCCCGACCAGGCCGTCCCGGCTGAGCCGGAACACGTCGACCACCCACCAGCGGATCACCAGCCCGCCGAGGGTGAGCAGCGCCGCCACGGCGGCCGCCACCAGTGGGCCGATCCGGGGCCGGCCGGAGCGTGCGGCCGGGCCGGGCCGGTCGAGGTGGGCGAGCACGGCGGCCACGACCACGATCAGCAGGGTCACCCCGACCTGGAGCGGCCAGGCGCGCCCGCCGTCCGGGTAACCCACCACCCCCGCCCCCAAGCGGAGCAGGTCCTCGACGGCGGAGTGCAGCACCAGTCCGGCGGCCAGCCCGGCGGCGAGCGGCCAGCGCAGCGATCGGGTGGGCCGGGACAGCGCCAGCAGCGCCCCGCCCAGCACCAGCCCCGCCGCGAGGGCACTGGCCAGCACGGTCAGCACCTGCCCGGTGGTGGGCGACTGGCGGGGCACCAGCCCGGCGCCGTGGTCGAGGGCCAGCTCGCCGACCAGGTAGTCGAGCGCCAGTCCGGCCGCGGTGACGGGCCAGCCGGGCAGCCGGCCGAACGCGGCGACGCCGGCCGGCACGACGGCGAGCAGCGCGCCGCCCGCCAGCGCGACGAGCGTGACGGTGAACTCCGACGGCCCGAACGGGAAACCCTGGGCCAGGTCGGCGAAGCCGGTCTGCCGGGCCACCGCGAGCCCGCGAGCCCCGAAGAAGGCCCCGACGGCGACCGCCGCGAGGGCGCCGGCCACTGTGGACCGGATCCCCGAGGGTGTGGGTGCGGTGTCGTCCATGGCGATGCCTCCCCCGCGTCCGTGGACGGGGCAGATGCTGTCACACGCCGCGACGGCGCGCTGCCCCTCCGGACGGGGGTGCCGGATACCGCCACGAGGCCGAAAGTCGTGGAGCGGCGCGCGCCGGCTGCCTACGATCGGCTGATGACCGACACGGCGAGGACGGCCCGCGCCGGCGTCCCCGAGCGTCCGACCCTGGACGGCATCGAGGAGACCTGGGCGCGCCGCTGGCAGGAGGACGGGACGTACGCGTTCGACCGCTCGAAGGAGCGATCGGACGTCTACGCGATCGACACCCCGCCGCCGACCGTATCGGGCGAGCTGCACATGGGGCACGTCTTCTCCTACACGCACACCGACACGGTGGCCCGCTTCCAGCGGATGCGCGGCCGCACGGTCTTCTACCCGATGGGCTGGGACGACAACGGCCTGCCCACCGAGCGACGGGTGCAGAACGTCTACGGGGTGCGCCCCGACCCGGCGCTGCCCTACGACCCGGGCTGGCAGCCGCCGGCCGCGCCGGTGAGCGAGGCCGCCCGGAAGGACCCGGTGGCGATCTCCCGGCGCAACTTCATCGAGCTGTGCGAGGTGCTCACCGCGGAGGACGAGAAGGTCTTCGAGGCGCTGTGGCGGCGGCTCGGGCTGTCGGTGGACTGGTCGCTCACCTACACGACGATCGGGCGGGTGGCCCGGGCGACCAGCCAGCGCGCGTTCCTGCGCAACCTGGCCCGGGGCGAGGCCTACCAGGCCGAGGCGCCGACCCTCTGGGACGTCGGCTTCGCCACCGCGGTGGCCCAGGCCGAGCTGGAGGACCGGGAGCGCCCGGGCGCCTACCACCGACTGCGCTTCCACGCCCCCGGCGGGCGCGAGGTGCTGATCGACACCACCCGGCCGGAGCTGCTGCCGGCGTGCGTGGCGCTGGTCTGCCACCCCGGCGACGACCGCTACGCGGAGCTGGTGGGCACCTCGGTGCGCACCCCGGTCTTCGGCGTCGAGGTGCCGGTGCACGCGCATCCGCTTGCGGACCCGGCCAAGGGCACCGGCATCGCGATGGTCTGCACCTTCGGCGACCTGGCCGACGTGACCTGGTGGCGGGAGCTACGGCTGGACACCCGGGTGGTGATCGGCCGGGACGGCCGGCTGCTGCCGGAGGCGCCGGCCGGCGTGCCCGCCGGGCCCTACGCGGCGCTGGCGGGGCAGACCGTGAACGGCGCCCGCCGCACGATCGTCGAGTTGCTGGCCGACGCGGGCGACCTGGTGGGCGAGCCCCGCCCGATCACCCACCCGGTGAAGTTCTACGAGCGCGGCGACCGGCCACTGGAGATCGTCTCCACCCGGCAGTGGTACCTGCGCAACGGTGGCCGCGACCTCGACCTGCGCGAGGAGCTGCTGGCCCGCGGGCGGGAGCTGCGCTGGGTGCCGGAGCACATGCGGCACCGCTACGAGCACTGGGTGGGTGGCCTCACCGGTGACTGGCTGGTCAGCCGGCAACGCTTCTTCGGGGTGCCGGTGCCGGTGTGGTACCGGCTCGACGACGCTGGCGAGCCGGACTGGTCCCAGCCTCTCACACCGGATGAGCCGATGCTCCCGGTCGACCCGTCGAGCGACGCGCCGCCGGGCTACGAGGAGGCACAGCGCGGGATGCCGGGCGGGTTCGTCGGCGACCCGGACGTGCTGGACACCTGGGCCACCTCGTCGCTGACGCCGCAGATCGTCGGCGGCTGGGAGACGGACGAGGACCTGTTCCGGCGGGTCTTCCCCATGGACCTGCGCCCGCAGGGGCAGGAGATCATCCGCACCTGGCTCTTCGCCTCGGTGGTGCGGGCGCACCAGGAGCAGGGTGTGCTGCCCTGGCGGGACGCCGTGCTCTCCGGCTGGATCCTCGACCCCGACCGGAAGAAGATGTCCAAGTCCAAGGGCAACGTGGTCACCCCGATGGGCCTGCTGGAGCAGCACGGTTCGGACGCGGTCCGCTACTGGGCCGCCAACGGCAAGCCCGGCATGGACCTGGCCTTCGACCCGGCGCAGATCAAGGTTGGCCGGCGGCTCGCCACGAAGCTGCTCAACGCCTCGAAGTTCGCCCTCGGGCTGGGCGCGGCGGACGCCCTTCGCGCCCCGGTGACCGCGCCGTTGGACACCGCCATGCTGGCCGAACTGTCCGGCGTGGTCGCCACGGCGACCACCGCCTTCGACGCGTACGACCACACGGCCGCGCTCATCGCCACGGAGGCGTTCTTCTGGCGCTTCTGCGACGACTACATCGAGCTGGTGAAGGAGCGCGCCTACGGCACCGGGCCGGGTGCCGACTCGGCCCGGGCGGCGCTGGCCACCGCGCTCTCGGTGCAGTTGCGGCTCTTCGCCCCGGTGCTGCCCTTCGTCACCGAGGAGGTCTGGTCCTGGTGGCGCTACGGCTCGGTGCACCGTGCGCCCTGGCCCACCACCTACGAGGTGGGCCGGGCGGTGCAGGCGCCGGGTGACCCGGAGCTGCTGCGGCTGGCCGCGGACGCGCTGGGCCAGGTGCGCCGGGCCAAGTCGGAGCGGAAGCTGTCGATGAAGGCCGAGGTGCCGCTGGCCGAGGCGCTCGGGCCGGCCGCCCTGCTCGACCGGCTCACCCTGGTGGCCGACGACGTCCGGGCGGCGGGCCGGATCGCCAAGCTCGACCTGCTCCCCGATCGCACGACCGAGCTGGTCATCGCCTGCGCCTTCTGAGCCCCCGCAGGCTCGGTCCCCCGGGAACGGAGTGGCTCTGGGTCACTCCGTTCCCGACGGGCGGCCGGCTCAGGTGGCCGAACAGGCCGTCTCGAGCTGCTTCACGGCGTCGGTGAGCGGGGCCTTGCTCGGCGCCTTCTTCGGAGCGGTCGCCCACGTGTCGGCCAGGTCCGACATCGCGGTCGCGACCCCCTTCACGGCGTCGTTGACCGTGTCGCTCGTGGTGAAGGCGTTCACGTAGAGCGAGGCGGCACCGGCGGAGTACTGGGCGCTGACCGCGGAGTGCCCGGCCGGCGGCCCGATCTTCTCCGCCGAGGCGACCTTCTTCAGCGCGGCCTTGATGTCCTTGTCGGCGGCCGTGCAGGCGGCCTTCGTGGCGGCGTCCATGGCCGGCGTGGCCGGCGCGGTGGCGCTCGGCGGGGCGGCCGGCGCCGTGGTGGTCGCCGCGTCGCTGCCGCCGGACGCCGCCGGCTTGTCGCCGTCGTCGCAGCCGGCCATGACGAGCGTCGCCACGGCGGCCGGAACCAGCAGTGCGAGCCGAGTTGAGCGCATTCGTTTCTCCCCGTTGGTGTCGTGCTTCGGCCCGCCGGAAGCTACCAGACCTGAGGGTCGTCCCGGTGCCGGATTCGGGCGGCCCCGGCAGGCTGCGGTCCACTGAGGACGCGGGGTGCCCGCTGACACGTGCGGGGCCCGCTCGGCGCACCTGGTGTCGGCGGCGCCGAGCGGGCCCGTTCCCGCCTGGGTCAGCTGGTCTCGCCGGCCACGCTGAACGAACGGAGGCGGTCCACGGCGAGCGCCGTGAAACCGACCGCGATCAGCGCGCTCATCACCGAGGCGACCGGCACGGACACGTTCGTGGCGAGCAGGTCAGTCGGTGCGATCCGGTCGGCGAGGGCGATCACGTACTGCTGGATCGAGAGCACCTTCGTGCCGCTCACGAAGTTGCCGAGCAGCCCCTCCCAGATCAGCACGTAGACGAGGCCGAGCAGCACCGGCCGCCGGGTGAGCAGGCTGAGCGCCACGAAGAAGGCGCAGTAGGCCAGCGACCCGATCGACGCGGCGACGGCGAGCCCCAGGCCGAGGCGTACCGAATGGGCGAGCACGCCCGCGACGTAGAGCGGCACGGCGACGGTGACCGCCGTGACGGCGGCGGCCACGGCCAGCTTCGGCAGGATGATCTGCCAGCGCGGCAGCGGCTTGGTGAGGATGTGCACCACCGTGCCGTCGTCGATCTCCGCGCCGAGCACACCGGTGCCGACGATCAGCGCGACCACCGGCAGCACGACGGCCAGGCCGAGCCCGACCAGCACGGCGGGCCCCCACTCGCCCGGGTCGACGCCGAGCGAGCGGGAGAGGATCGCCAGCGTCAGCAGCAGGACGGGCAGCGGGAGGAGCAGCAGGAAGCGGCGCCGGCCGAACAGGCCACGCGCGGTGATCCAGGAAACGGTCGACATGCTCAGCTCCCCACCAGGTAGGAGAAGACGCTCTCCAGCGATTCGTCCTCGGGCGTCAGCGACCGGACCCGGACGCTGCGGGCCAGCGCGATCTTCGGCAGCGCGCGGGTGAAGGCGCCGTAGTCGCCGGCGCGCACGGTCAGCCCGTCCCGGCCCAGTTCCACCCCGGTCACCGACTGCTCGGCCATCAACGCGACCGCGAGGGCCCGGTCGTCGGTGGAGCTGACCCGGAAGACGTGCGGCCGGTTGGTCATGAGCCGGCGGATGGTGCGGTAGTCGCCGGAGGCGGCCAGCCGGCCGGCGACCATCACCTGCACGGTGCCGGAGACCTGCTCGACCTCCTCCAGGATGTGCGAGCTGAACAGGATGGTCCGGCCCGCGTCACCGAGGCGGTGCAGCAGGGCCATCATGTGCAGCCGCTGCCGCGGGTCCATGCCGTTGAACGGCTCGTCGAGCAGCAGGGCCTGGGGGTCGTGCACCAGGGCGGCGGCCACGCGGGTGCGCTGCCGCATGCCCTTGGAGTAGGTGCCGATCTTCCGGTCCTGCGCGGGCTCCATCTCGACCAGCGCGATGGCCCGGCGGGCCGCGGCCTCCGGGTCGGGCAGCCGGTGCAGCTTGGCGCTGGCCAGCACGAACTCGTACGCGCTGAGGAAGGTGTGCACCGCCTCCCGCTCGCTGACCAGGCCGAGCCGCCGGTAGACGTCGGGGTTGCGCCAGGTCGGCGTGCCGTCGAGGGTGACCGCGCCGCGGGACGGGGCCAGGAAACCGGCCATCATGTGCAGCAGGGTGGTCTTGCCCGCGCCGTTCGGGCCGAGCAGGCCGGTCACCCCGGGACCGAGCCGCATGGTGACGTCGTTGACCGCCACCACGTTGCCGTACCAGCGGGAGACGCCGGCCAGGTCGAGGGTGGAGGCGGGGGTCGCCGGGGCCGCCGGCTCCGCGCTGATCGTGGTCATCGGGCGGCCACCTTCCGGTATCGCAGCAGCAGCAGGGTGACGCAGCCGGCGACCAGCAGCACGGCGACGGCCACGTAGACCGGCCCGAAGCCGCCGATCTGCGTTTCGGGATCTCCGCCGGGGACGAGCAGGTCGCCGAGGGTGTACTGGCCGACGGCATGGATCAGGGCGGTGGGCGAGCCGAGCATGGCCAGCTCGTTGACCGTGCGGGACGGCATGATCGAGAGGATGCCGACGATCGGGGCGGTCATCAGGAACACGGCCACGATGCCGCCGGCCGCGAACGCCCGCTTGCCGGTGAGCGAGGCGATCAGCAGCCCGACCGAGGCGAAGACCACCGCCCACAGGGCGGCGTAGAGCAGACCGGGCAGCAGGTCGAGCAGCTCGTCCCAGACCCCGCCCATCCCGTCCTTGGTGGTGAACGCGGCGCCCAGGAACATCACCAGCTGCGGCGCGCCGAGCAGCAGCCAGAGCGCGGTGACCAGCGACCCGAGCTTGGCCAGGGCGTAGTCGCCGCGCGGCAGCGGGCGGGAGAAGTAGAGCGGCAGCACGCCGCTGTGCAGGTCGCGGGAGACCAGCTCCGGCCCGACCACCGCGACGAAGAAGATGACCAGCCAGCTCATCGCGTCGGCGAACTGGGCGTACGTCATGACGACCGTGCCGGTCTGGGTGCGTACCGCGGTCAGCCCGGCGGCGACGATCAGCACGATGCCGACCACCAGCCAGGGGAAGATCTTCGCCTTGGCGGACCGGCCGAGACCGAAGGCGGTGCGTACGCCGTGCAGGTAGAGCGCGCCGAAGACGTGCCGGCGGCCGAGCCGCGGGCCGGTGTAGCGCTGGTAGCCGATGTCGTGGATGACGCCGGTCGGCTCAGACATGGCTGGGCTCCCTCGTGGCGAAGAGTTCGGCCACCCGGTGCCGGCGCTGGTCGAGCCGGTGCAGCGGCAGGTCCAGCTCGGCGACCGCGCCGATGATCAGGTCGTAGGTGGCGTCGTCGGCGAGCGGGACGAGCAGCAGCCGCCCCTCCCGGGACACCGGCAGGTCGAGCGCGGCGAGCCGGGCGGCGAGTTCGTCCGTGCCCTCGCTCACCTCGACCGCGAGCACGTCGGTGGCGGAGGTCATCGCGGAGATGCGGTCGGCGCGCAGCAGCCGCCCGCCGTCGATGGCGACCAGGGTGTCGCAGATCCGCTCGACCTCGCCGAGCAGGTGCGAGCAGACGACGACCGAGATGCCGAACTCGGTGCCGATCCGGTGGATCAGGCTGAGCATGGCGTCCCGGCCGGCCGGGTCGAGACCGTTGGTCGGCTCGTCGAGCAGCAGCAGGTCGGGGTCGTGCACCAGGGCCTGGGCGAGCTTCACCCGCTGCTTCATGCCGGTGGAGTAGCCACCGACGGCCCGGTGCCGCTCCTCGTGCAGGCCGACGTGGCGCAGCGCCTCGGAGGCCCGCTCCCGGGCGACCGTGCGGGGCAGACCGCTGATCCGGCCGAGGTGGGTGACCATCTCGGCGGCGGAGAGGTCGGGCGGGAGGGCGTCGTGCTCGGGCATGTAGCCGACCCGGGCGCGGACGGCCGCGGGGTCGGTGGTCGGGTCGAGGCCGAGCACGGAGACCCGACCGCTGGTCGGGGCGAGCAGGCCCAGCAGGATCTTGATCAGGGTGGACTTGCCGGCGCCGTTCGCGCCCACCAGCCCGATGATCCCCGGCTCGACCGACACGGTGAGGTCGGCCAGCGCGGTGACCCGGCCTCCGTACGTCTTGGTCAGCGACTCGGTCGCGAGCAGTGTCACGCGGCAAGCGTAGGTAGCGCGCGCCCCTCCGGGTATCGGGAAACGCTCGGGGTTGCCCCTGATTCCGCCCCGACGGTGGCCGACCGGCCGGTCCGGGCCGGTCCGTCCGGCCGGCGGAGCGCCGAGGACGGCCGGTTTGCCGGCCGGTGACCGGGAGGTGGAGTGGCGCTCTCGACCGATCGCCGGTGGGCTGAGAAACTGTGTGCCGGCCGGTGAGTTGGGGGTTTCATGAGCAACGGGTGGGTGCTGCCCGAGGATGTGCTGCGGGACGCGCCGGCGTACGCGCCAAGGCCCGCTGAGCTGGCCGACCTGGGGTTGCTGCTGACCGGGGCGTACGCCCCGCTGACCGGCTTCATGACCCGCGCCGACCTGGCCTCGCTGAGCCGGCGCGGCCGGCTCGCCGACGGCACGCCGTGGCCGGTGCCGGTGACGCTCCAGGTGCCGGCCGCGCTCGTCGAGGGGCTGGTGCTGGACGACCCGCTGCGCCGGGCGCTGGTGCTCACCGACGGCGAGGGCGCGCCGGTGGCCGCGATGGACGTGACCGACGTCTGGCCGGTCCGCGAGGGCACGGTCGGCGTGGGCGGTGCCGTACGCCGGCTCGGCGACGGCGGCCACGGCCCGTTCCAGCGGCTGCGGCGCAGCCCGGAGGAGGTCCGGGGGCTGCTGCCCCCGGGGCGGGTGCTCGGCGTCTTCGCCGACCGTCCGCTGCACCGGCCGCAGCTCGCGCAGATCGCACACGCCGCCCGCACGCTCGGCGCGCACCTGCTGGTGCTGATCCCGGTGGGTGAGGAGGCGACCGGCGGGCTGCCGTCCGAGGCGCTGGTGCGCAGCGTGTTCGCCGCCCGGGACCGGATGCCCCCGGCCACCCTGGTGGCGGTGCCGCTGGCCCGGCGGCGCGACGAGATCAGCGACGCGCTGCTCCGGGCGCGGGTCGCCGCCGCCTACGGGGTGACCCACCTGCTCTCGACCGAGGGCATGCTCTCCGGGGCCGGCCTGCGGGTGCTGGTGCCCCGCGAGCTGGCCTACGACAGCCGTGACGGGCAGTGGCGCTGGCGGGAGGACATCCCGCCGCGCAACCGGAAGCTGGCGCTCAGCCAGGCGGAGATCGACGACCTGCTGGACCGGGGCTTCCCGCTGCCCGAGTGGCACACCCCGCCGGCGGTGGCCAAGGAGCTGGCCCGGGCCCGCCCGCCGCGCCGGCACCGCGGCCTGGTGATCTTCCTGACCGGCCTCTCCGGTTCCGGCAAGTCGACCATCGCCCGCGGTCTCGCCGACCAGCTGCGCGAGGGCGGCGACCGGAGCATCACCCTGCTCGACGGCGACGTGGTGCGCCGGGAGCTCTCGGCCGGGCTGGGCTTCAGCAAGGCCGACCGCGACCTCAACGTGCGCCGGATCGGCTGGGTGGCCGCCGAGATCGCCCGCCACCGGGGTGTGGGCATCTGCTGCCCCATCGCCCCGTACGCGGCGGCCCGGGCCACCGCCCGGGAGATGGCGCACGCCGCCGGTGCGGGCTTCCTGCTGGTGCACGTGGCCACCCCGCTGGAGGTCTGCGAGCAGCGCGACCGCAAGGGCCTGTACGCGCGCGCCCGCGCCGGCCTGATCACCGGGATGACCGGGATCGACGACCCGTACGAGGAGCCGACCGACGCCGACCTGGTGGTGGACACCACCGACATGACCGTCGAGGAGGCGGTCCAGCGGGTGATGGAGCACCTCACCGAGACCGGCTGGGTGGAGCCCCGCCTCCAGCCCGCCTGATCCGGCGCCACCGACGCCCGGCCGCCGCCGCCCCGCGAGGGGACGGCGGCGGTTCCGCGTTCGCTTCCGTTGTCCTCCGTTGCGCGCTAGTGTTCATCTTTGTTGGAACGCGTTCGACCACGTGGAGACGGGGTCGATAGTCGGGAGGTGACGGCGGGGTGCTGGCGCGGCAGCGGCAGGCGGTCATCCTGGAACGGGTCCGCGCCGCCGGGGGCGTCCGGGTCACCGAGCTGGCCGCCGAATTCGGCGTCTCGGACATGACCATCCGGCGCGACCTGGAGACGCTGCACGACCAGGGTCTGCTCGCCAAGGTGCACGGCGGGGCGACGCTGGCCGGCCCCGGCTCGACCGACGAGCCGGGCTTCCGCGCCAAGTCGGTCCGCCAGTCCGCCGAGAAGGCGGCCATCGCCGAGCGCGCCGCGCAGCTGGTCCGTCCCGGCGCCGCCGTCGCGCTCTCGGCCGGCACCACCACCGCCGAGCTGGCCCGCCGCCTGACCGACGTGCCGGGCCTCACCGTGGTGACGAACTCCCTGCCGGTGGCCGAGATCCTGCACGTCGGCGGTCGGCCGGACCAGACCGTCGTGCTCACCGGCGGGGTGCGCACCCCCTCGGACGCGCTGGTCGGCCCGCTGGCCGTGGCCGCGATCGGCGCGCTCCACCTGGACCTGCTCTTCCTCGGCGTGCACGGGATCAGCGAACGGGCCGGGTTCACCACCCCCAACCTCATGGAGGCGGACACCGACCGGGCCCTGGTGGCGGCCGCCGACCGGCTCGTGGTGCTCGCCGACCACAGCAAGTGGGGCACGGTCGGCATCTCCTCGATCGTCGGCCTGGACGCGGCGGACGTGCTGGTCAGCGACGACCGGTTGGGGGTCGACGCGCGACGGGTACTCGAGGACAGGGTGGGCGAACTGGTGATCGTGCGGGGCACGGAGGGTGCGGAGTGAAGCGTACGCAGATCGAGCTGGCCGACGGCCGCGAGTTGATCTACTTCGACGAGCGGGACGACGCGGTGCGTGACCAGCCGGACCGGCGGGAGCTGCCCCCGCCCCCGCACGCGTCGCAGCTCCGGTACGACCCGCTGACCGACGAGTGGGTGGCGGTCGCCGTGCACCGGCAGACCCGCACATTCCTTCCCCCGGCCGACCAGTGCCCGCTCTGCCCCTCCCGGGGCGACCGGCTCAGCGAGATCCCCGCCCCCGACTACGACGTGGTCGTCTTCGAGAACCGGTTCCCGTCGCTGAGCCAGCGGGTCGCCGAGGAGCCGGCCGAGATCACCCCGTTCACGCCGGTCCGCCCCGGGCGGGGCAAGTGCGAGGTGGTCTGCTTCACCGACGACCACAACGCCTCGTTCGCCAGCCTCTCCCCCGGCCGGGTGCGCACCGTTCTCGACGCCATCGCCGACCGCACGACCGCGCTGGGCGAGCTGCCCGGGGTGGAGCAGATCTTCCCGTTCGAGAACCGGGGCGTGGAGATCGGGGTGACGCTGCACCACCCGCACGGCCAGATCTACGCGTACCCGTTCGTCACGCCCCGGACCCGGACCATGCTGGCCGCCGCCCGGCGGCACTTCGAGCGCACCGGGGGCAACCTCTACGCCGACGTGCTCGCCGCCGAACGCGCCGCCGGCGACCGGGTGGTGGCGAGCAACCAGCACTGGACGGCGTACGTGCCGGCGGCGGCCCGCTGGCCGTTCGAGGTGCACGTGGCCCCGCACCGCCCGGTGCCCGACATCCCGGCCCTGGACGACGCCGAGCGCGACGCCTTCGGGCCGCTCTACCTCGACGTGCTCCGCCGCTTCGACGGGCTCTTCGACCTGCCGATGCCCTACATCGCGGCCTGGCACCAGGCCCCGGTGCACGTCGACCGCGAGCTGGGGCACCTGCACCTGCAGTTGTTCAGCATCCGGCGCGCCAAGGACAAGCTGAAGTACCTGGCCGGCTCCGAGTCGGGGATGGGCGTGTTCATCAACGACATCGCTCCCGAGCGGGCCGCGGAACTGCTCCGCGCCGCCTGAACCTCCCGCCCCACAACAGGGCGCGGGGGGCCCGGGACAGGGCCCCCCGCGAGGGAAGGGACGGCTGGCTGTGCGTGACAGCCGGGAAGGCTGGCTGATCGGCGCTCAAGCCGCGAGGCGACCGCGGTCAACCTTCCTGGACGGGACTGGCATCACGTCCACCCTGCTCAACGAGGCGCGCCCGTCCCGGGTGACGCCAGGACGCGGACACGACGGAGCCCGCCGGCTCGCGCCGGCGGGCTCCGGTGTGAACGGCGAGGGTCAGGCCGACAGCTTGCGGGCCAGGTTCTCGTCCAGCGCGTTCATGAACTCGTCGGTGGTCAGCCACGGGGCGTCCCGCGAGATGAGCAGCGCGAGGTCCTTGGTCATCTGGCCGCCCTCGACGGTCTCCACGATGACCTGCTCCAGGGTGTTGGCGAACTCGGTGACCGCCGGGGTGCCGTCCAGCTTGCCCCGGTGGGCCAGGCCCCGGGTCCAGGCGTAGATCGAGGCGATCGGGTTGGTCGAGGTCTTCTCGCCCTTCTGGTACTGCCGGTAGTGCCGGGTGACCGTGCCGTGCGCGGCCTCGGCCTCGACGGTACGGCCGTCCGGGGAGAGCAGGACGGAGGTCATCAGGCCCAGCGAGCCGAAGCCCTGCGCGACGGTGTCGGACTGCACGTCACCGTCGTAGTTCTTGCAGGCCCAGACGTAGCCGCCCTCCCATTTGAGCGCGGCGGCGACCATGTCGTCGATGAGCCGGTGCTCGTAGGTGATGCCGGCGGCATCGAACTCGGCCTTGAACTCGTTCTCGAAGACCTCGGCGAACAGGTCCTTGAACCGGCCGTCGTACGCCTTGAGGATGGTGTTCTTGGTCGACAGGTAGACCGGGTACTTGCGGTCCAGGCCGTACCGGAACGAGGCGCGGGCGAAGTCCCGGATCGACTCGTCGTAGTTGTACATGCCCATGGCGATGCCGCCGCCGGGGAAGTTGGCGACCTCCATCTCCATCGGGGCGCCACCGTCGGCCGGGGTGTAGGTGATGGTCACCTTGCCCGGGCCGGGGACGACGAAGTCGGTGGCCTTGTACTGGTCGCCGTGCGCGTGCCGGCCGATGACGATCGGCTTGGTCCAGCCGGGGACCAGCCGCGGCACGTTCGACATGATGATCGGCTCGCGGAAGACCACGCCGCCGAGGATGTTGCGGATGGTGCCGTTCGGCGACCGCCACATCTTCTTCAGGCCGAACTCCTCCACCCGGGCCTCGTCCGGGGTGATGGTGGCGCACTTGACGCCGACGCCGTGCTCTTTGATGGCGTTCGCGGCGTCGACGGTGACCTGGTCGTCGGTCGCGTCGCGGTGCTCAATCGACAGGTCGTAGTAGTGCAGGTCGACGTCGAGGTAGGGCAGGATCAGCTGCTCCCGGATCTGCTTCCAGATGATCCGGGTCATCTCGTCGCCGTCGATCTCCACGACCGGGTTGTTTACCTTGATCTTCGCCATCGGCCGGCGCTCCTCTCGGGGGACACGTGCTCAAGCAGTACGAGCGTACTGGAAACTGACCGGGGCTCCCCAGCCGGCCTCACCCCGAGGGAGAACGGGGTCGCCCGGGACGGGCCGCGGTGACATCCTTCCCGGATGCCGCTCACTCACACGGTCGGGTCTATCACGGTCACCGCGCTGGTCGACGGGGCGGGTCCCTTCTTCCAGCCGCGCGCCGAGGCGTTCCCGGACGCCACCGCCGAGCAGTGGCGCGAGGCCGACCGGCGGGACCCGGAAACAGTCACCCCGGACGGCCGCTGGTGGCTGCCGTTCCGCGCGTTCGCGCTGCGTACCGGGGACGGGCCGGTCACCCTGGTCGACGCCGGGATCGGCCCGGCCGACGCGCTCGCCGCGAGCTGGGCGCCGGTGCCGGGCCGGCTGCCGGCCGAGCTGGCCGCCGCCGGCATCGACCCGGCGGACGTGCGCACCGTCGTGCTCACCCACCTGCACACCGACCACGTCGGCTGGGCGGGCCCGCTCTTCCCGAACGCGGACCACCTGCTGCAGCGCGCCGAGCTGGCCGCGCTGGAGCTGTTCCACCCCGAGCTACCGGCCCGGCTGCTGGGGCCGTTGCGCGCCGCCGGCCAGCTCCGGGTGGTCGACGGCGACACCACCCTGACCCCCGGGGTACGCGTGCTGAGCACCCCCGGTCACACCCCCGGCCACCAGTCGGTGCTGGTGCAGGACGGCGAGAACCGCCTCCTGGTGACGGGCGACCTCCTGGTCCACACCCTCCAGTTGATCGACCCGACGCTGCGCTACGCCCACGAGGAGAACCCGTCCCAGGCCCGCGCCTCCCGCGAGACCCTCCTCAAAACCCTGCCCCCACTGACCCTGGCCACCCCCCATCTGGGCAATCCCTTCACGGCCCTCCCCTCCCCCCACCCCGTTGATCATGAGGTTCGCGGCGGTGTCGATCTCCATTAGTGCCGCCAACCTCATGATCAACGGGGTGCGAGCGCCGGCGGGATGCGCGAAGGGCGGGTCGGCGTCAGCCGGCCCGCCCTTCCGCGGTGGTTCATGGGGTCACATGTTGGCTACGTCGGACTGCTTCGCGCGGACGGCCTCGGCGGCCTCCTTCAGGGCGGCCAGCTCGTCGGCGTCCAGGTCGGTCTCGACGACCCGCTTGACGCCCTCGGCGCCGATCTCGGCCTCGACGCCCAGGTAGACGCCGGAGATGCCGTACTGCCCGTCGACCCAGGCGCAGACCGGCATGACCTCGCCGGAGTCCTCGGCCACGGCCTTGGCCATCCGGGCGGCGGCGGCCGACGGGGCGTAGTACGCCGAGCCGGTCTTCAGCAGGGCCACGACCTCGGCGCCACCGTTGCGGGTCTTGACGACCAGCTCCTCGATCTGCTCGGCCGGCATGGCCTCGCGCAGCGGCTTGCCGTCGACCGTGCTCTTCGACGGGACCGGCACCATGGTGTCGCCGTGCGAGCCCAGGGTCAGGGTCTTCACGGACTTCACCGGGACGTTCAGCGCCTCGGCCACGAAGTTGGTGAAGCGGGCGGTGTCCAGCATGCCGGCCTGGCCGAGCACCCGGTTCTTCGGGAACTGGGTGGCGAGCTGGGCCAGCGCGGTCATCTCGTCGAGCGGGTTGGAGACGACGATGACGACGGCGTTCGGGGCGTACTTGGCGACGTTCTCGGAGACCTGCCGGACGATCTTGGCGTTGGTCTCCAGCAGGTCCATCCGGCTCATGCCGGGCTTGCGGGGCAGGCCGGCGGTGATGACGACGACGTCGGAGCCCTCGATGGCCTCATAACCCTCGCCGTTGGGCCCGGTGGTGACGCCCACGACCTTGGTCTCGAAGCCCTCGACGGCGCGCGACTGGTTGAGGTCCAGCGCGAGACCCGCCGGCTTGCCCTCCACGATGTCGGTGATCACGACGGTGTCGAAGACGTCGTACTCGGCCAGGCGCTGTGCGGTGGTGGAGCCGTAGAAGCCGGCCCCGACGACAGTGACCTTCTTACCCATGGTCGTCCCACTCCCTGATACCAGTCGGTTTTCCGGACCGTATCAGCCATCCTGGCACCGATCGGGCCAGGGGCGGACGGTTATGACGTGCCTGGGCGGTCAGTCCTGCCGCTCGGCCCGCTCCACGACGTTCGTCAGGAGCATGGCCCGGGTCATCGGGCCGACCCCGCCGGGCATCGGCACCAGCTTGCCGGCCACCCCGGCCACCTCCGGGTCGACGTCGCCCGTGTAGCGGCCCTTGCCATCGGCCCCGATCACCCGGGTGATGCCGACGTCGACCACGGTCGCGCCCGGGTTGACCATGTCGGCGGTGAGCAGCCCCGGCACGCCGGCCGCGACGATGACGATGTCGGCCTCCCGGGTCTGCGCGGCGAGGTCCAGCGTGCCGGTGTGGCAGAGGGTCACGGTGGCGTTCTCGCTGCGCCGGGTGAGCAGCAGGCCGAGCGGCCGGCCCACCGTGTTGCCCCGGCCGACCAGCGCGACCTTCGCGCCGCGCAGCGGCACGTCGTGCCGGCGGAGCAGCTCGACGATGCCGCGCGGGGTGCAGGGCAGCGGGGCGTCGTAGCCGAGCACCAGCCGGCCCAGGTTGACCGGGTGCAGGCCGTCGGCGTCCTTGTCCGGGTCGATCAGCTCCAGTGCCCGCTGGGTGTCCAGGTGGGCCGGGAGCGGCAGCTGGACGATGTAGCCGTGGCAGCCGGGGTCGGCGTTCAGCTCGGTCAGCACCGCGTCGAGCTGTTCCTGGGTGGCGTCGGCCGGCAGCTCGCGACGGATCGAGGCGATGCCCACCTCGGCGCAGTCGCGGTGCTTGCCGTTGACGTACGCCTGGGAGCCGGGGTCCTCGCCCACCAGGACGGTGCCGAGCCCGGGGGTGATGCCGCGCTCCGCCAGCGCCTTGACCCGTGTCCGCAGCTCGTCCTTGATCTCCGCCGCGGTCGCCTTGCCGTCCAGGATCGTCGCCGTCACGAATGGATCGTCTCACGCTCCGGGGCCGCCCGGCCGACGACGGCAAAGGGTGACGAACTGTGACGTGGGGATAGTCACTGAGAGTCACCAAATGTGCCTCGCACCACAGGCCGGGACCGGCAGATCGCGCCGGACGCGACGCGCCGGACGGCGGTGCCGAAACCACCCGAGCGCCTCGTGACCTCCACGGACGGCACGGCCGGGCGGCGACGAAGACCCTGGTAGAGGCGCTGGGAAGTTTTGCCGTAGCAGGCCGGCCCGGCGATGACAAGCCCGGTCCGCACGTTCTGTTATCGGTTCGCAACGCTCTCGTTGTCGAAGCGCCGATCGCGACCTACCGTTACCGCTCGTTGCGCAGCGTCACCCAGCGCCGGGCCTGACTGCGCAGCGTGAGGAGATGAGGAGAGTTCATGCGTGTTCGTAGACTCGCCGCCTGGACCGCCCTCCCGCTCGTGGTGACGCTGGGCCTGGCGGCCTGCGGCAGCGGCGGGGACGGCGGATCGAGCGGTGGCCAGGACGCGGCGGTCAGTATCCAGATTTCCGAGCCGCAGCACCTGGTCCCGACCAACACCACCGAAACGTCCGGCTCGCAGGTGCTCGCCGGCCTGTTCAGCCCGCTCGTCGACTACGACGCGCAGAACAAGCCGTACGAGGTCGCGGCCCAGTCGGTGACGTCGTCCGACAACAACAAGGTCTGGACGATCAAGCTCAAGGACGGGTTCACCTTCCACAACGGTGAGAAGGTCACGTCCGACGACTACATCAACGCCTGGAACTACGGCGCGTACGCGCCCAACGGCCAGGGCGCCAGCTACTTCTTCGAGAAGATCGCCGGCTACCAGGACCTGCAGGGCGAGAAGCCGAAGGCCAAGACGATGTCCGGCCTCAAGAAGGTCGACGACCTCACCTTCCAGGTGACGCTGGCCGAGCCGTACATCGACTTCAAGTCCATGCTCGGCTACACCGCGTTCTACCCGCTGCCGGAGGCCGCGTTCTCCGCGCCGGGCGTGCTCAACGACTCGTACGAGCAGGCGCCGATCGGCCAGGGCCCGTTCAAGATGAAGGGCACCTGGCAGCACGACAGCAAGCTCGACGTCGAGCGCTACGACGCGTACCCGGGCGAGAAGCCCCAGGTGAAGGACGTCGAGTTCCGGGTCTACCAGCAGCTCACCGCGGCGTACTCGGACCTGCAGTCGGACAACCTCGACGTGCTGCCGACGATCCCGACCGAGAACCTGAGCACCGCGCAGAGCGACCTGGGCGAGAACTACCAGACCAGCCCGATGTCGTCGTTCCAGTTCCTGGCCTTCCCCACCTTCGAGAAGGACTACAGCAAGCCGGACGTGCGCAAGGCCATCTCGATGGCGATCGACCGTGACGAGATCACCAAGTCGATCTTCAAGGGCTCGCAGCAGTCGGCCCGCTCGTTCGTCTCGCCGGTCCTGCCGGGCTACCGGGACAACACCACCGGCGCCGCCGGTCAGTTCAACCCGACCGAGGCCAAGAAGCTCTACCAGGCCGCCGGTGGCCCGTCGAAGATCACCATCTCCTACAACGGGGACGGCGGTCACAAGGACTGGGTCGACGCGACCTGCAACCAGCTCAAGGCCAACCTGGGCGTCGACTGCGTCGGCTCGGCCGAGCCGAAGTTCGCCGACCTGCTGACCAAGGTCGAGAAGAAGCAGCCGGTGGGCCTGTTCCGGATGGGCTGGGTCATGGACTACCCGTCCATGGAGGACTACCTCGGCCCGCTGTACAGCACCAACGGTTCGTCGAACTACTACGGCTACAGCAACCCCGAGTTCGACCGCCTGGTCAAGGAGGGCGCGGCCGCGCCGACCCAGGCCGAGGCGATCAAGAAGTACCAGCAGGCCGAGGACATCCTGGCCAAGGACATGCCGGTGATCCCGCTCCGCTTCGGCGAGAACGTGTACGGGCACTCCAGCAAGGTCAAGAACGTCCAGATGGACCTGTTCCAGCGGGTCAACCTCGTCAAGATCGAGGCGGCCGGCTGACCTGACCGCGGCACGGGCCACCCGGGGCGACCCGGGTGGCCCGGACCACGTGAGGGGCCGGGCCGGGGGCACCGGCCGCCGATTTCCGGTACGCCAGAGATGTCATCCAGCGCACCATTCGCGTTTTTCCAGAGAGACTGGGAAGCATGTTCCGCTTCATCCTGCGGCGCCTCCTGCAGATGGTCCTCGCGTTCTTCGGGACCACGCTGATCGTCTACGCGCTGATGTTCGCCGGGCAGAGCGACCCGATCCAGGCCCTCGCCGGGGAGCGGCCGGTGACGGCGGCCCAGCGGGCATACCTGACGGAGAAGTACCACCTGGACCAGACCGGCGTGGGCGGCTTCTTCTACCGCTACCTCGACTACGTGAAGAACCTGCTCCAGGGCGACCTGGGCCAGTCGCTCACGGGCCGGCAGATCGGCGACATCCTCCAGCAGGCCTGGCCGGTCACCGTGCGCCTGGCGCTCATCGCGCTGGCCGTGGCCATCATCTTCGGCGTCACCGCCGGTGTGATCGCCGGCATCCGCCGGGCCGGCGTCTTCGACAACTCGACGCTGGTGCTCACCCTGCTGGTGCTGGGCATCCCGACCATCGTCCTGGCCCCGATCGCGCAGTACTTCCTCGGCGTCAGGTGGCAGCTCTTCCCGCCCACCGCCGGGGCCCAGCCGAGCTTCTACGCACTGCTGCTGCCCGGCATCGTGCTCGGCTCGCTGTCGCTGGCCACCGCCCTGCGGCTGACCCGTACCTCGGTGGCCGAGAACCTGCGCGCCGACTACGTCCGGACCGCGCGGTCGAAGGGCCTGGTCAAGCGGCGCATCGTGAGCGTCCACGTGCTGCGCAACTCGCTCATCCCGGTGGTCACCTTCCTCGGCGTCGAGCTGGGCAACCTGATGAGCGGCGCGATCATCACCGAGGGCGTGTTCAACATCCCCGGCGTGGGCTTCAACCTCTTCCGCGGCATCCGCACCGAGGACGGCCCGCTGGTGGTGGGCATCGTCAGCGTGCTCGTCGTGGTCTACCTCCTCTCCAACCTGGTGGTGGACGTGCTCTACGCCGTACTCGACCCGAGGATCCGCTATGAGTGAGCGCAGCGAACGAATCGCCGACGCAGTGTGGTCGCTCGTGACCGCGCCGAGCCGAGCGAGGTGCGGGCATGAGTGACTTCGAGACTGTCGCGGCCACCGAGGACCAGGCCGCGCGGCGGGGCGTCTCCGGGGAGCCCGCCACCCCCGACCGGATCGGCGCGCCCCAGCGGGCGCGCAGCCTCGCCGGCGACGCCTGGCGGGACCTGCGCCGCAACCCGATCTTCTGGGTGAGCCTGGCGCTGGTCGTGGTGGCCGCCGCGATGGCCGCCGTGCCGTCGCTGTTCACGGCCAACGATCCGCGGGACTGCCTGCTCTCCCGGCAGCACGCCGGGCCGTCCGGCGGGGCCGTCTTCGGGTACGACTTCCAGGGCTGCGACGTGTACGCCCGGGCGGTCTACGGCACCCGCGCCTCCCTCCTCGTCGGCGCCCTCGCCGCGCTGGCCACCGGCGTGATCGCGCTGGTCGTCGGCATGCTGGCCGGCTACTTCGGCGGCTGGGTGGACGCGGTGCTCTCCCGCGTGATCGACATCGTGCTCGGCATCCCGCTGCTGCTCGCCGCGATCGTGCTGCTCAAGCGGCTCAGCACCAGCAGCGACAACGTCCGGCTGTTCGCCGTGATCTTCGTGCTGGCGGTGCTCGGCTGGACCACCGCGGCCCGGGTGATCCGCTCCTCGGTGATCACCGCCAAGGAGCAGGACTACGTCTCCGCGGCCCGGATGCTCGGCGCCAGCAACGGCCGGATCATGTGGCGGCACATCCTGCCGAACGCCCTCGCCCCGGCGATCGTGGTGCTCACCATCGCGTTGGGCTCGTTCATCGCGGCTGAGGCGACGCTGAGCTTCCTCGGCATCGGCCTGAAGGCCCCGACCATCTCCTGGGGCCAGGACATCGACACCGGCCGCATCCACATGCGAGAGGCGGCGACCCCGCTGATCGTGCCCTCGGCCTTCCTCGCGCTGACCGTGCTCGCCTTCATCATGCTGGGCGACGCGATCCGCGACGCCTTCGACCCGAAGCTCCGGTGAGGAACCCGTGCGAGCGCGAGGAGTGAGCGAAGCGAGCCCCGCAGTCGCGAGCGAAAGGCAGACTCTGTGACCCAGTCCGCGGTCCGGCCCACGCCGGCCTCCCCCACCCCGCCCGGCGGCCACCTGCTCGACGTCCGGGACCTGCACGTCGAGTTCCGCACCCGCGAGGGCGTGGCCAGGGTGATCAACGGGGTGTCGTACCACCTCGACGCCGGCGAGACCCTGGCCGTGCTCGGCGAGTCCGGCTCCGGCAAGTCGGTGACCGCCCAGGCGATCATGGGCATCCTGGACACGCCTCCGGCGCACGTCACCTCGGGCCAGATCCTCTACCAGGGCCGGGACCTGCTGGCCCAGTCCGAGGAGCAGCGCCGGCAGGTGCGCGGCAAGGAGATCGCGATGATCTTCCAGGACGCGCTGTCGGCGTTGAACCCGGTCTTCCCGGTCGGCTGGCAGATCGGCGAGACGCTGCGCCAGCGGGAGGGGATGTCCCGGGGCGGCGCCCGCCGGCGGGCCGTCGAGCTCATGGACCTCGTGAAGATCCCCGCGGCTGCGAAGCGGCTCGGCGACTACCCGCACCAGTTCTCCGGCGGCATGCGGCAGCGCGTCATGATCGCCATGGCGCTCGCCCTGGACCCGAAGGTGCTGATCGCCGACGAGCCCACCACGGCGCTGGACGTCACCGTGCAGGCCCAGATCATGGACCTGCTGGCCGACCTGCGCCGCGACCTGAACATGGCGATGATCCTGATCACCCACGACCTCGGCGTGGTCGCCGGCGTCGCGGACCGGATCGCCGTCATGTACGCCGGCCGGATCGTCGAGCACGCCGACGTGCGCTCGCTGTACCGGGCGCCGGCCCACCCGTACACCAAGGGGTTGCTGGAGTCGATCCCGCGCCTGGACGTCCGCGGCCAGGCCCTGTCGACGATCAAGGGGTTGCCGCCGAACCTCATGCGGATCCCCTCCGGCTGCCCGTTCCACCCCCGGTGCCCGTACGTGCAGCAGGTCTGCGTGGACGTGGTGCCGCACGACCTGGTCCTCGGCGACGGCCGGACCAGCGCGTGCCACTTCGCGCAGGAGGTTCGTGATGACAGCGCCCGCTAGCCCGACCAAGGTCCGCGGCGAGACCATCCTCTCCGTCGACAACGTGGTGAAGCACTTCCCGATCAGCCGGGGCGTGCTGTTCCAGAAGCAGATCGGCGCGGTCAAGGCGGTCGACGGGGTCAGCTTCGAGCTGCGCCGCGGCGAGACGCTCGGCGTGGTCGGCGAATCCGGCTGCGGCAAGTCGACCCTGGCCCGGCTGCTCATGCGCCTGGAGACGCCGACCAGCGGCCGGGCCACCCTGGAGGGCCGGGACCTGTTCAAGGCGTCCGGCTCCGAGCTGCGCCGGCTGCGCCGCAACATGCAGATGGTGATGCAGGACCCGTACACCTCGCTCAACCCGCGGATGACGGTCGGCGACATCATCGGCGAGCCGTTCTCGATCCACCCCGAGGCGGCGCCGAAGGGCAGCCGGCAGCGGCGCGTGCAGGAGCTGCTGGACGTGGTCGGGCTGAACCCCGAGCACATCAACCGCTACCCGCACCAGTTCTCCGGCGGCCAGCGTCAGCGCATCGGCATCGCCCGGGCGCTGGCCCTGCGGCCGGAGGTCATCGTCTGCGACGAGCCGGTGTCGGCCCTGGACGTCTCCATCCAGGCCCAGGTGATCAACCTGCTGGAGCAGCTCCAGGACGAGTTCGGGCTGTCGTACATCTTCATCGCGCACGACCTGTCGGTGGTCCGGCACATCTCCGACCGGGTCGCGGTCATGTACCTCGGCAAGATCGTCGAGATCGGCACCGAGGAGGAGATCTACGAGCGGGCGACCCACCCGTACACCCAGGCGCTGCTCTCCGCGGTGCCGGTGCCGGACCCGGACGCCCGCGAGGAGCGGACCATCATCCGGCTCACCGGCGATGTGCCCAGCCCGGCCGACCCGCCGTCGGGCTGCCGGTTCCGCACCCGCTGCTGGAAGGCGCAGGAGGTCTGCGCCACCCAGGAGCCGCACACGGTGCTCCGCGCGGCCGACCCGCACCCCTCGGCCTGCCACTTCGCCGAGGTACGCCCCGGCGCCTGAGCCCCGCGCACGACGGAGGCCCCGTCCCCCGGAGGAAGGGGGGACGGGGCCTCTGCACGGGGCGTCCCGGTCAGAGCTGGGCGAGGGGGAACGCCCAGATGCCGCGGCCGTGGGTCGCGACGTAGACCGAGTTGTCGGCCGCGTTGTACTCGACGTCCATGCCGACGGTCAGCGGCAGGCCGGCGCCGAGCCGCTGCCAGGCGGTGGCGCCCGGAGCGCGGTAGAACGTGGCCAGGTCGGTGGCCAGCACCAGACCTCCGTTGGACAGCTCCTTGATCGAGCTGGCCGGCACGTCCGGCAGGTTCGCCGAGACGTCCTTCCAGGTCGCGCCCGCGTCGGTGGTCTCAAAGACGTGGCCGAAGCCGGCGCCCGGACCCTCGGTGAAGCGGCGGGAGAAGCCGTTCACGGCGACGTAGGCGTGCGACGGGTTCGCCGGGTCGATCCCGACGCCCTGGAGGAACCGGTTGGGGAAGTCACCCGGCAGGGTGACCTGGTGCCAGCTCGCCGGGTCGGTGACCTTGCCGACCGCGAGGCCCCGGGCGAAGCCGGCGTTGTTGCAGGGGCCGCACCAGCCGACGTACGCGGTGCCGCCGGAGACCGCCACCGAGGTGGCGGTGTGACCGGCGCCCAGGTCGAACACGTTGGTCCAGCCCTTGCCGTTCTGGATCGAGTAGCCCTTGGTGTTGACCCAGACGTGCTGCCCACCGGCGACCCAGACGTTCGCGTCGTGGTCGTCGGGCGCGAACGGCGCGATGAACCGGGCCAGCTCGTCGCCGGGCGCGTTGGTGTACGGCTGGATGTCCCGCGAGGTGGAGTCCGCCTGCGTGCCCGAGCCGGTGTTGGCGTTGCAGTTCTCGGTCACCCGCATGGCCAGGTTGGTGTACTCCTGGACCTGCCGGCAGCCGTTCGCCGGGTCGGCCTGGGAGTCGCCGCCGTCACCGCCGAAGTGCGAGCCCATCACGGTGTCGCCGGGGCGCAGGATCGAGGTGCCGTTGTCCTGGAGGCCGCCGGAGACGATGGTGCCGGCCTTCGCCGGGTCCTTGCCCAGCGCCACCGAGTAGTACTGGAGCGCGTCGATGGCGCCGTCGTTGAGGCTCTGCCAGTCGGTGGCGTGCCCGTCCCGGTCGGTCTTCCCGTTGATCGGCCGCCGGTAGACGCCGCCGTCGTTGCCGACGTAGACGAAACCGTTGCCCACGGCCACCGAGTGCTGGTCGGAGTGGGTGGTCTTGCTGCAGGTGTTCTGCGCGTCGTGGATGTTCCAGCAGGGGAAGTTGAAGTTCCAGTACGGGCCGACGGTCTTCCAGTTGGCGCCGGCGTCGGTCGACTCGTAGACCTCCTCGAGGCCCGCCCAGAGGTGGTTCGGGTTGGCCGGGTCCACCGCCAGGAACTGGTTGTACCAGGCCTGGATGCCCGGGCCGTAGCCCTTGCCCATCACGGTCTGCTTGAGCGCAGAGCCGGAGTTGCCCAGCTTCGACGAGTCGGCGATCTTGTTCCAGGGGCCGGCCGGGTTGCCGGTGTTGGAGACGTAGATGCCGTCGAGGTAGCTGTTCACGTTGCCGGCCGGCTTGTTGAGCAGCTTCGGCGACTGGTTGATCGCGTACAGCTTGCCGCCGTCGGCGGAGAAGGCGAACGTCACGTAGCCGATGTCGTCGGCCGGCATGGCGCCGGTCGGGTTGACCTTCGCCCAGCCGCCGGCCGTGTAGTCGGCGGTCTCGTAGAAGCCGTTGTAGCTGTCGCCGGAGCGCCAGGCGGAGGCCGCGATCACGTGCTTCGGGTTGCGCGGGTCCTGGGCCACGTCGTTGACGATGTTCTTGTACGCGGCGTTCGCGTCTCCAGCCTTCGCCCCGCCCGGCAGGTATTCCGCGTTCGGCGCGAACTCCAGCTTCCAGGCGCCCGAGGTGCTGCCCATCGCGTGCGAGAACAGGCCCCGGTTGGTGGCGACCCAGACCTTGCCGTCGAAGAAGCGCAGCTTGTTGATGACCGTGCTCTCCAGCTCGGTCCCGCCGACCCGGTCGGTCGCCTTGAACGCGCCGGACTTCGGGTCGGCCAGCCGGTAGACGCCGGCGCCGACGTACGAGGTGCCGCCGGTGTTGCCCTCGCCGGTCGCGTACCAGAGCGAACCGTCGCCGGCCAGCACGACGTCGCCGCTGGACAGGGTGGGCAGCGCGTCCGTGATCGGCGTCCAGCTCCCGCCGCCGATCGAGGAACGCCACACGCCGCCGTCCGCGCCGGCCGCGTACACGTGGCCGCTGTTGTCCGACGCGAGGCCCGTGATCCGGCCGGTGACCAGGCCCGCGCCCCCGGACGAGTTGGACGCGTAGTCGCGGTAGCGCGGGTCGTCGCCGTCGTACTTGATCTTCGTGACCTCGCGCCAGTTGCCCTTGGTGACGGGCATCGCGTTGAGCTGGCTCAACGCGTTGGCGTACGCCCCCGGCGCGACGATGCCCGGGGCGTAGCGGGCCTGGGCGAACTGCTCGGCGATGGTGCGGGCCTCGAAGGCCTCCTCGCCGGCCTCCTCCGACGACTCGCCGGCGGCCATCTCCATGAACTCTCTGGGGTGCCAGGGCATGTTGGCGCCCGGCTCGTCGGCCAGGCCCAGCTTCTCCTGCACCTCGTGGTTGGTGGCGACCACGCCACCGAGCGCGGCGGTGAGCACCAGCGCGCCCGCTATCGTCGCCGGCCTGCGCCAGCGTGACTGCGACATGTGAATCCTCCCGGATTCGAGGGGGTACGGGCCTGCGGCCCGGGATGGAAGACGAGGGACGGATGACGCACGACGGCGCCACCGCGGTCGGACGGTCACCGTCCGAGAGGGACCCCGAGCCGGCGGAACGCCCGGACGGACCTCGGGTCACGTCCGGCGGAGGCGGGCGGGGTCAGGCGGAGGCCGGTGGGCCGCGGGTGGCCAGGGTGCCGCGTGGCGGCAACGGGAGGGCCGGCTGACCACGGGTGCTCGTGACGGCCACCCGCTCGGGCGTGCCGCCGACCCGCGGGGGCGCGGCCGGAAGGACGTCGTCCGGTCCGTCGCCGACGGTGACACCTGCGCGGTGGTCACCGCAGGGCCCGCCGGCGAACGCCGTCCGCAGCTCCGGCGGAGCGTCGCCGGGCGCGTGGGGGGCGGCGGCGGCACCGTGCTCGCCGACGTGGGCGGCGGCGTGCGCGGCGGTGACCGTCGCGCCGGGCGGATGGTGGTTGGCGCAGCCGGGCGCGCCCAGGCCGGCCAGGACGAACGCCAGCGCGACGACGACGGTGCTCAACCGGTCGACTGCGCGCATGGGCAAACCTGTCCGAGGGGGTGGCCGCTCGAGCGGGCGGCGCGTCGGCCGCGGGGCGGGAGCGAGTCGAGCAGAAACGGGGAGGGTCGATCGCTTGCTGCGGGACAACGCTAGCAACAGCTGTCACAACCCGGCAATGGTGGACAGTCGTCCTTTCGGCTGGTCAGCCGTCCACTCGTGACATCGCTCGAATCAAGGCGGGCACCACATGAAACAGGGGCGCGGCCGGTCGGCCGCGCCCCTGCCGGGTTCGGTGCAGATCAGTGGAAGAAGTGCCGGGTGCCGGTGAGGTACATGGTCACCCCGGCCTCCTTGCAGGCGGCGATGGTCTCCTCGTCGCGGATCGAGCCGCCGGGCTGCACGATGGCCCGGACGCCGGCGTCGATGAGGATCTTCGGGCCGTCGGCGAACGGGAAGAAGGCGTCCGAGGCACAGACCGAGCCGCGGGCCCGCTCGGCGCCGGCCCGGGAGACCGCGAGCTGCGCCGAGTCGACCCGGTTGACCTGGCCCATCCCCACGCCGACCGTGGCGCCGTCCCGCGCCAGGAGGATGGCGTTGCTCTTCACGGCCCGGACCGCCCGCCAGGCGAACGCCAGGTCACGCAGGGTGGCCTCGTCGGCCGCCTCACCGGTGGCCAGCGTCCAGCTCGCCGGGTCGTCGCCCGCGGCGTCGATCTTGTCCCGCATCTGCACCAGCACACCGCCGGTGACCTGCCGCCACTCGGCCGGCAGCGGATCGAACTCCGGGGCCCGCAGCAGGCGGATGTTCTTCTTCGCCCGGAGGACCTCCAGGGCGCCCTCATCGAAGCCGGGCGCCACCAGCACCTCGGTGAAGATCTCCGCGACCTGCCGGGCCAGCTCGACCGAGACCGGCCGGTTGACCGCGATCACCCCGCCGTACGCGGACACCGGGTCGCAGGCGTGCGCCCGGCGGTGCGCCTCGGCCACGTCCGCCCCGACCGCGATGCCGCACGGGTTGGCGTGCTTGATGATCGCCACCGCCGGCTGCTCGGGGAAGTCGTTCGCGGCCCGCCAGGCGGCGTCGGCGTCGACGTAGTTGTTGTAGGACATCTCCTTGCCGTGCAGCTGCTCGGCCTGCGCCAGGCCGGCCGGGCTGGCCGGGTCGGCGTAGAGGGCGGCCGCCTGGTGCGGGTTCTCGCCGTAGCGCAGCACCGCCTGGCGGCGCAGCGCCAGCCCGGCGAACGCGGGCCACCCGTCGGCGGCGGGTGCCAGCTCGCGGGCGAACCACTCGGCGACGGCCACGTCGTAGTCGGCGATGTCGGCGAACGCGCGGGCCGCGAGGGCGCGGCGCTGGGAGAGGGTGAAGCCGCCCTCGGCCAGCGCCTCCCGCAGCGCCGGGTAGGCCGCCGGGTCGGTCACCACGGCCACCGAGGCGTGGTTCTTGGCCGCGGCCCGGACCATCGCCGGACCGCCGATGTCGATCTGCTCGACGCACTCGTCCTGGCTCGCCCCCGAGGCGACCGTGGCCTGGAACGGGTAGAGGTTGGAGACCAGCAGGTCGATGCCGGCGATGCCGTGCTCGTCGAGCTGGGCGGCGTGCGCGTCCTTGCGCAGGTCGGCCAGGAGGCCGCCGTGGATCTTCGGGTGCAGCGTCTTCACCCGGCCGTCGAGGATCTCCGGGAAACCGGTCACCTGCTCGACCGGGGTCACCGGCACGCCCGCCCCGGAGATCGTCGACGCGGTGCTGCCGGTCGAGACGATCTCCACCCCCGCCTCGTGCAGGGCCCGGGCCAGCTCGACCAGCCCGGTCTTGTCGTAGACGCTGACCAGCGCCCGCCGGATCGGGCGGCGCACGTCCTCAGTGGTGCTCACGGCACGGTGACCTTTCTGCCGGTGATCGTCCAACCTTCACGGACCAGCCGACCGACCTGCTCGACGAGCTGGCGCCGCTCGGCGGACTTGATGCGCTCGGTGAGCGTCTCCTCGTCGTCGTCATCCCGCACCGGCACGGCGACCTGGGCGACGATCGGGCCGGTGTCCATCCCGGCGTCGACGAAGAACAGGGTGGCTCCGGTGACCTTGACGCCGTACGCCAGCGCGTCCCGCGGGCCGTGGATGCCGGGGAACGCCGGCAGCAGGGTGTTGTGCGTGTTCAGGTAGCGGTCCCCGAACGCGGCCAGGAACTGCGGGCCGACAAGCTTGAGGAAACCGGCGCTGATGACCAGGTCCGGCCGGTGCTCGGCGACCCGGGCGGTGAGCGCCTTGTCCCAGTCCTCGCGGGTCGGGTGGTCCTTCAGCCGCTCGACGAAGGCCGGCACACCGGCCGCGGCGGCCCGGTCCAGGCCGGCGATCCCGTCGCGGTCGGCGCCCACGGCCACCACCCGGGCCCCGTACGCGGGGTCGGCGGCGGCGTCCAGCAGCGCCTGGAGGTTGCTGCCGGAACCGGAGACGAGGACGACGAGGCGGGCGACGGACGCGGGCTCGGTCACGCGGCAACCCTATCGGGCCGGGCGGGGTGTCCGACGGCTGGGCGGCGGCCGCGCGGGTGATCTCCCTCGTGGCGCCGGCACGATACGCTGCCGTCGCCCGGTGCCGTGCGTACGCCCGGCCCGGTGTCGGCATCGTGACCTCGGTCCCGGGCCCGTCGTGCCGCGGCGTCCCATGGACCGTCGACCCCCCAGTTTGAGGAGCGCTCCGCAGATGCAGCCCGGTTACCCCGGTCAGGACCCCTACGGCCAGCAGCAGCCGAACCAGGACCCGACCTCCCCGCAGTACAACCCGTACGGCCAGCAGCCGCAGGCGCCGCAGTACGGGCAGCAGCCCACCTCGGGCCAGCCGTACGGGCAGGACCCGTACGCCCAGCCGCCACAGGCCCCGCAGTACGGCCAGCAGCCCACCTCCGGCCAGCCGTACGGCCAGCAGCCGAGCTCCGGCCAGCCCTACGGCCAGGACCCGTACGCGCAGCAGCAGCCGTACGGCGCCGCGCCGCAGTACCCGCAGGCCGGCTACCCCACCGGCGGCGGCCAGAACAACACGCTCGGCCTGGTGTCGATGATCCTGGGCATCGCGTCGATCCCGATGGTGTGCTGCCTCTACCTGGGGATCCCGCTCGGCATCGCCGGTGTGGTCACCGGCTACCTGGCCAAGCAGAAGGCGGACCGGGGCGAGGCCAGCAACGCCGGCCAGGCCAAGGTCGGTCTCATCTGCGGCGCGGTCGGCGCCGGTCTGGGCATCCTGCTGCTCATCCTCGCCGTCGTCGCCAACGTGAACCTGCCGACCGAGCCCTGATCATCTCCGGTGGCGGAAGGGGCGTCCCGCGAGCAACGGGGCGCCCCTTCACCGTCTGCGGGCCCGGCGCGGATTCAGCGGGCCGGGGTGCGGGTGAGGGTGCGGCCGGCGGCGGCGCCGAGGAGTGCGCCGACGGCGACCACCAGCGTGGCCACGCCCGCCACCAGCCAGGGCGACGGGCCGATCTCGGCCAGCCGGCCGCCGCCGAGCGGACCGCCGGAGGCCGCCGCGGCCAGGCCGAGCAGCAGCCCGGCGACCGGACCGGCGAGCGCCGCCGGGACGAGCAGGGTGGACCACCCGACCGGGGCGCGGTCGTCGGCCGCGAGCCGCAGCAGCCGCCGGGCCAGCAGCCAGCCGGCCGCCATGGCGGCCAGCACGGGCACCGCGAGCAGCGCGGCGCCCAGCCCGTCCACCGGGCCACGCGGCAGGCCGGCCAGCAAGGGTACGGCCGGCAGCGCGCCGACGGACACCTCGCTGGTCCGCACGGCGGTGTCGGTGCCCACGGCGAACCCGGGCCCGAGCAGGTAACTCGCCGACCAGACGGTGGCGTTCGGCGCGTAGGCGAGGCTCACCAGGGTGATGCCCGCCTGACCGGCCACCCCCGTCCGGTACGCCCCGATCATGTCGGCCGCGTCGCCGCCTCCGGTGGCCACGGCCAGCCCGGCCGCACCGGCGCCCGCCCCGAGCAGCAGCAGGACGGCGACCAGCCCGGTGCGCACGCCGTCACGCAGCGCCGCCGGGGAACGGCGGGTCAGCAGGACCCAGACACCGGTGGTCCGCAGCGCACCGGCCAGGGCCGCGAGCCCACCGAGGACCGCGAAGGTCAGCCCGGCCCGGACCGGGGACACCCGCAGCCCGCCCACGCCGACCGCGAGCGCGGCGAGGGTGCCGAGCACCCCGTACGCGAGGCCGACCGCGACCGCGACGGTGAGCGCCCGGCCCGGCGAGCGCCGGCCCCGCGCGCCGATGGCGCGGCTCACGTGGACCCCGGCGCGGGTGAGCCGCCAGACGGCGAGCGCGGTCAGGGCGAGCGGCGCCAGGCCGAGCGGCCCGGCGGAGGTCTCCAGCGGCACGCCGTGCCCGAGCAGCCAGCCGACCAGCCCGGCGCGGAGCGCGCCGGGCACCGAGCCGGCGTCCTCGCTGAGCTGGGCCAGGCCGAGCACCACGGAGACCGGCAGCCACGACGTCACGGCGGCCCAGAGGGCGGCCACCCCGGCGGCGACGGGCAGCGGGGCCCGGCCGCGCGGCGGCTCCCCCGACCGGGGTGCGGGCACCCGCGGCGCCGGCCCGGCACGGCGGGTCGGCCGGGTGTCGGCGGCGACCTCGGCGGCGGGCTGGCGAGGCTGGTCAGGGGTGACGCGTGACATCGGCTCTACTCTGGCATGCCGCGCGGGTGACGGCAGTCCGATACCGCCCCGGGGCCACGGCGAGTTCCCTGATCCACCGGCTCGGCGGCCCGGATCCGGTTTAGCCTCGGCCCAGGACGCGACCTTTCCTGTCGCGGCACCGACCGCTCGGAGGAAGCCGTGAACGCTCCGTATCCGCCGCCCCCGCCGCCACCGGCCGCCGGCCGGGACCGGACCACACTCTGGGGCATCCTGGGGATCGTCACGGGCCTGCTCTGCTGCGGCATCCTCGGCATCGTCTTCGGCTACCTGTCGATCCGGGACGCGAAGCGCTTCGGCAAGTCCCCGCTGCTCGGCTGGCTGGCCATCGCGTTCGGCGTCATCAACCTCATCGCCAGCGCCATCATCCGGTCCCGGGGCAACTACTACTCCCCCTACTGGTACCGGTAGGAAGCGTGAGGGGGCCGACCGGACGCGGTCGACCCCCTCGGCACGTCACGGGACCGCTCAGCGGCCGGACATGATCTCCCGCATCAGCTTGGCGGTCTCGGTCGGGGTCTTGCCGACCTTCACGCCGACCGCCTCCAGCGCCGCCTTCTTCGCGTCGGCGGTGCCCGCCGAGCCGGAGATGATGGCGCCGGCGTGGCCCATGGTCTTGCCGGGCGGGGCGGTGAAGCCGGCGATGTAGCCGACCACCGGCTTGGTGACGTTGGCCTTGATGAACTCGGCCGCCCGCTCCTCGGCGTCGCCGCCGATCTCACCGATCATGACGATCGCCTCGGTCTCCGGGTCCGCCTCGAAGGCGGCCAGGGCGTCGATGTGGGTGGTGCCGATGATCGGGTCACCGCCGATGCCGACGCAGGTGGAGAAGCCGATGTCCCGCAGCTCGTACATCATCTGGTAGGTCAGCGTGCCGCTCTTGCTGACCAGGCCGATCCGGCCGGAGCCGGTGATGTCGGCCGGGATGATGCCGGCGTTGGAGGCGCCCGGCGAGGCGATGCCCGGGCAGTTCGGGCCGATGATCCGGGTCCGCTCACCCTTGGCCACGTTGTACGCCCAGAACGCGGCGGTGTCGTGCACCGGCACGCCCTCGGTGATCACCACGGCCAGGTCGATGCCGGCGTCGATCGCCTCGACCACCGCGGCCTTGGTGAACTGCGGCGGCACGAAGATGACGGTGACGTCAGCCCCGGTCTCCTTCATGGCGTCCGCCACGGACGCGAAGACCGGCAGCTCGGTGCCGTCGAAGTCGACCTTCTGGCCCGCCTTGCGCGGGTTGACGCCGCCGACGACGTTGGTGCCGGCGGCGAGCATCCGCCGGGTGTGCTTGGAACCCTCGGAACCGGTCATCCCCTGCACGATGACCTTGGAGTCCTTGGTCAGCCAGATAGCCATTGTCAGACCCCCGCAGCTGCCAGCTCGGCGGCCCGCTCGGCCGCGCCGTCCATGGTGTCGACCCGCTGGATCAGCGGGTTGTTCGCGCCGTCGAGGATCGCCCGACCGGCCTCGGCGTTGTTGCCGTCGAGGCGGACGACGAGCGGCTTGGTGGCCTTCTCGCCGCGCTGCTCGAGCAGCGCCAGCGCCTGCACGATGCCGTTGGCGACCGCGTCGCACGCGGTGATGCCGCCGAAGACGTTGACGAAGACGCTCTTCACCGACGGGTCGGAGAGGACGATCTCCAGGCCGTTCGCCATGACCTCGGCGCTCGCGCCGCCGCCGATGTCGAGGAAGTTGGCCGGCTTGACGCCGCCGTGCCGCTCACCGGCGTACGCGACCACGTCGAGCGTGGACATGACCAGGCCCGCGCCGTTGCCGATGATGCCGACCTCGCCGTCGAGCTTGACGTAGTTGAGGTCCTTCTCCTTGGCGGCCTGCTCCAGCGGGTCCACCGACGCCTGGTCGACCAGGGCCTCGTGGTCCGGGTGCCGGAACGCGGCGTTCTCGTCGAGGGTGACCTTGGCGTCCAGCAGCAGCAGCTTGCCGTCCTTGGTCGTGGCCAGCGGGTTCACCTCGACCAGCGTGGCGTCCTCGGCGACGAACGCCTGCCACAGCTTGACCGCGACCTCGACCACCTGGTCGGCGACCTGGGCCGGGAAGCCGGCCGCGCTCACGATCTCGCGCGCCTTGGCCTCGTCCACGCCGGTGTTGGCGTCGATCGGGGCCTTGACGACCTTCTCGGGGGTGTCGGCGGCGACCTGCTCGATGTCCATGCCGCCGGCCACGCTGGCGATGCAGAGGAAGGTGCGGTTCGCCCGGTCGAGCAGGTACGAGAAGTAGTACTCCTCGGCCACGTCCGCGGTCACGGTGATCATGACCTTGTGGACCGTGTGACCCTTGATGTCCATGCCGAGGATGTCGGTGGCGCGGGCCACCGTCTCCTCCGCGCCCTCGGCCAGCTTCACGCCGCCGGCCTTGCCGCGGCCGCCGACCTTCACCTGCGCCTTGACGACCACCCGGCCGCCGAGGCGCTCGGCGATCGCGCGGGCCTCCTCCGGGGTAGTGGCGACGCCGCCGGCGAGCACGGGCAAGCCGTGCCGCTCGAACAGGTCCCGCCCCTGGTACTCGTACAGGTCCACGATTGCGCGTCCCGTCCCGTCTCCGCGGCGCGCCGTCGCGCCGCCACCAGCGTTGGAAAATCAGTTTGACGCCTGTCATCAGATGAGACAGGCCATTTGCCGCAGCCTAACGAGATGGGAACCGGCGGCAACCGAGCGGGTGCACGGTGTGCGGTAATGCACAGCCACCTCTGTCTGGCGCGCCCGGCTCAGCCCACCCGGCAGCGACCGGCCACGTACCCGACCACCGCTCGCATGATCTCGTCCTCGCTCCGGTCGGCGTGGTTCACTGTGGCGGTGAAGCCGGTGCCGAAGAACGCCTGCTGCATTCCCGAGTCGAGGGCGGTGAACGCGCCGAGCCCGCTGCCCACCCGCGGGTCCCGCGGCTTCACGCAGAGCACCTTCTCCAGCCCCCAGCGCCGCACGTAGACCCGCTCGACCGCCTCCCACGGCAGCCAGATCGCCTGCCCTCGGGTCGGCCGCGTCTTGATCCACAGCCCGGCCGGCCCGAGCGCGAGCACCGGGCCGCCGGAGGAGACCAGCCAGAGCTGGAGGCCGATCGGCACGGCGAAGACCAGCATCACGACGGGAACGATGAGGAGCAGCCCGGCGCCACCGTTCTCGGACGACGCGGCGAGACCGATCGGGCAGGCGATCACCAGGCCGACCGCCAGGGTCACCAGCCCGAGCGTCAGCGCGCGCTTGCGCAGACTCGGTCGGACCACGTACGGCTGGTCCTCCGGAATCCGCTTCGCGGTCGGCGCCACCGGCGGCCGCGCCGGCCCGGGGTGATACGCCTGCGGCCAGCCCGGCGCCGGCTGCTGGTACGGAGCGTGCTGCTGGTACGCACCGGGCCAACCGGGCGCCGGCTGCTGCGGGGCAGGCGGGTACTGCGGCGCAGGCTGGTGCTGCGGCGCAGGCTGATGCTGCGGCCCGGGCTGGTGCTGCGGCGCGGGGGGCTGGTGCTGCGGCGCGGGGGGCTGGTGCTGCGGCGCGGGGGGCTGGTGCTGCGGCGCGGGGGGCCGATGCTGGGCGGCCTGGTGCTGTGGAGCCGGCCAACCGGGCTGACCATGCTGCTGGGGTGCGGTCCAACCGTGGGCGGGTTGCTGCGCGGGCCACGCCTCGCCGGGTGGCTGCGCGGGCCATGCCTCGCCGGGTGGCTGCGCGGGCCACGCCTCGCCGGGTGGCTGCGCTGGCCACCCCGGGGGCGGCGGGGGCTGGCCACCGGCGGGGTCGGGCTGCGGGTACGACGGCTGGGTCACGGCGGGCTCCCGGCGAGGTCGGGCTGGGGGTACGGCGGCTGGGTCACGGCGGGCTCGTCGACCGCGGGACGCGGTCCGGGCAGGCACACCCTACGACCCGCGCGCGGGGGCGCGAGGCCCCGCCGGAATCGGCCCGTCAGGGCGTCCGGGATGCGGGTTGTCAGCCGTCCGGGGGATGTTGCAGAACAGGCGTAACCCCCTGTTGAGGGCGTCGTTGAGTCTGATGTCGGAGCGCTGGTAAGGCGCGACGACGGGAGCGGCCGATGCCCTGTCGGTCGAGGGGTGGCGGCGGGGCATCGTGCATAGAGGGGCCGGACGTGTGAGGGGTGCGTCCGGCCCCTCCCCCTGTCCGGACACCGCCGATCGCCGCCACAACGCCGATCTGGCCGCAACCCGGCCGCCACGACACCGCCACCTCGGCGAGCCGGCGAACCCGAACGTCGACGTCGGACCGGCCGAGCGCCGTCCCAGCCATCGGACCCGTCGTGGCCCCGAAATCAATCGCAGATCCTGGCCTACTTGCCGGCCGCGACCTGAGCCACCGCCTCGCACCGCTTACAACCCTGATGACGTGGACGAGTCACGCCTGAATCGCCCGCAGCCCGCAGCCCGCAGCACCGCACTGGACGACTCACGCCTAGATCGCCCGCAGCTCGCAGCTCGCAGCTCGCAGCGAGTCATCCGCGACGTCAGCTCGAAAGGCTCCCACGAAGAGCCACCCGCTCCGATCCGTCCACGTCATCAAGCTCCTAGGCACCGACCGCACCCCGCGGAACCGCCGACGCCGTCCACCACCCGAGTTGATCAAGAGGTTTGCGTCGGGAGAGGGCACGTTCCTGACGCAAACTTCTTGATCAACCATGTGGGGGGTGCGGGCGGGCCAGTCCCGATGCCGGCGGCGACCCGTAGGTCAGGCGACCGGCTGGGCGACGTTCTCGCGGACCCAGTCCACGATCGACTGAGTGGTGGCGCCGGGGGTGAAGATCTTGGCGACGCCGAGCCGCTGGAGTTCCGGGATGTCGGCGTCCGGGATGATGCCGCCGCCGAAGACCACGATGTCGGCCGCGTCGCGCTCGGCGAGCAGCTCGAGGACCCGCTTGAAGAGCGTCATGTGCGCGCCGGAGAGGACCGAGAGCCCGACTGCGTCGGCGTCCTCCTGGATCGCGGTCTCCACGATCTGCTCCGGGGTCTGGTGCAGGCCGGTGTAGATGACCTCCATGCCTGCGTCACGCAGGGCACGGGCGACGACCTTCGCGCCCCGGTCGTGGCCGTCCAGGCCGGGCTTCGCGACGACGACCCGGATACGAGAGCTCATCAGCGCACACCTTTCACGGCTCCGGCACTCCTGACCTGAACGAACGGTAACCCGACCTGCCCGGGGCCGGAAACCCGGGCTGCGTCTTACCGTCCGGCCCCGCGCGCGGGAAGCCGGACACCTCCGCCGAACGGTCACTGTCCGCGACGATCAGGCGGTTGTCGGGCCACCCGACCGGTGGCACGAGCTATGACAAGAGCGGACGGAAACGGACAGAAAGAAACCCCAATTCGGCGCTTCGGCTTGTGACAGGAGTGGCGGTTGGCTAACGTGTCCACGGTTGTCATCAGGTCCACGGACGGGTGACGACGCGACACCGGAGGTTCGACCGAGCTTCACCGAACGGTCCGGAGTCGCATCGGATCCCCGACAACGGAGGGTGTGCGTGCGCCAGCGCCTGTCGTCTGAGCCCGATAGATATCGCGGCCGCCGCCGCGTACCCACCCCCCCGCGGAGCCGCTACGCCGCGGTCGTGACCACCGCCTTCGTGGGAGCCGGCATCGTCGCCCTCGGCGCGAACGCCCTCCCCGACGCCAAGAGCGTCAGCCCGTCGGTCCTCGACGAGCTCAAGCAGGCCTCGATCACCAGCCAGGACGCCGCGGCCCGGGCCAAGAGCGACGACCGCGCCACCCGTGACGAGCGCGCCGGCAAGTCCGCCACCGAGCAGGACACCTGGCTGCTCCCCCTGCACGGCTACGACTTCCAGTCGCCCTACGGCATGCGCTGGGGCAAGCTGCACACCGGCATCGACCTGGTCGCCCCGGAGGGCACGCCCTACCAGGCGATCCACGACGGCCAGGTCACCAAGGCCGGCTGGTTCGGCGGCTACGGCTACGCGGTGATCGTCAAGCACGCGGACGGCAGCGAGGCCATCTACGGCCACTCCTCGGCCGTGACCGTCAAGGAGGGGCAGCAGGTGAAGGCGGGCCAGCAGCTCGGCCTGGTCGGCAACACCGGGCACTCCTACGGTTCGCACCTGCACCTGGAGATCCATGTCAACGGCCAGCCGCTGGACCCGGTGCCGTGGCTGCAGGACCGCGGAGTGGACATCCAGCTCGAAGTCGAGGCAATCTACAGCGAGGTAGCCGCTTCCTGACGCTACGCATCGCCCGTTGACCGCCCGGATCAGTCGATCCGGGCGGTTTCGTCTGGGGCGAAGTCTGCTGGGTCACAACCACGAATGTGGCCGGAGCCACAGCCCCGCATGATCCTTTTCGGCAGCAAACCGCCCAGCCCGGCGGAAACCCGGGCAGGGGCCGTCACGCGCCCCGCCGGTCCTCCCGAACCCCGTACCCGCCCCCAGCCCGGCCGACACCAGTATTTCGAGGTCACGTGCCCCTCGACTGATGAAGGTTTCCGTGCAGGAAGACAGCTCCATCCAGAACGAGAACACCCCGGACATCGCTCCCGCCCGGCACCGGCGCCAGCGCCCGGTCCGGCGTACCGCATATTTCGTCGTCGGCGCGGTGGCCCTGCTGGGCCTCGGCGTCGGCGGCGTCTCCGTCGCCACCACCGACCACGGTGCCCCGACCCCCGCCGCCGTCGACTTCGACGCCCAGGCGCGCGCTGAGGCCGCCGCCCGCGCCGATCGCTCGGCCCGCGAGTCGCCCGCCCCGGTCACCCCCTCGGCCACTGCGTCGCCGAGCCCGACCGCGAGCCCGACGCCGACGCCGACGCCGACGAAGACCGCACCGGCCAAGCCGAAGCCGAAGAAGACCACCAAGCCGAAGCCGGCCTGGGTCATCCCCATGAAGGGCGCCGGCATCACCTCCTGCTACGGGCAGCGGTGGGGCACCCTGCACGCCGGCATCGACTTCGCCATGCCGGCGGGCACGCCCATCCACGCCGCCGCGGCGGGCACGGTGGTCAAGGCCGGCGACGTCGGCGACGGGTACGGCAACTCGGTCTTCATCGACCACGCCAACGGCTACCTGACCCACTACGCCCACCAGAGCCGGCTGATCGTCAGCGTCGGCGACAAGGTGAAGGCCGGTCAGGTCATCGGCTACGAGGGCGCCACCGGCGACGCCACCGGCCCGCACCTGCACTTCGAGGTGCACAAGGGCGCCATGTGGAACCAGATCGACCCGGCGCCGTTCCTGCGCGCCCGGGGCATCGACGTGGCCTGCTGACGGGCCACGGCACGAGGGAGGGGCCCGGTCCGGCGCGTCGCCGGGCCGGGCCTCACTCGGCTCAGAGCTTGTCGATCGGGGCGTGCCGGAGGACCAGCCACATGGTCTGGTCGCCGAAGTCGATCTGCGCCCGGGCGCCCGGGCCCTGCCCCTCCACCGCGAGCACCCGGCCGAGGCCGTAGCGCTGGTGGTTGACCCGGTCGCCAACCGAGACCTTGGGCGCCTGCTTCAGCTCGCTCGCGGTGGCCAGCCGGCTGGCGTCCACCCCGAGCCGCTTGGCGAGCTGGGTCGCCTTGGGCGTGCCCCCGGTGAAGCCGCCGCGCCCGCCGGGCGCGCGGTCCGCCCGGCCGCCGACGCCGCCGCCCCCACCGCCCCACGAGGTGTACGCCCCCTCGGTGCGCTCCCAGCGGACCAGCTCGGTCGGCAGCTCCTCGAGGAACCGCGACGGCGGGTTGTAGGCCGGCGCGCCCCAGGCCGAGCGGGTGACCGCCCGGGACAGGTAGAGGCGCTGCCGGGCGCGGGTGATGCCCACGTAGGCCAGTCGCCGCTCCTCCTCCAGCTCGCGCGTGTCGCCGAGCGAGCGCAGGTGCGGGAAGACGCCGTCCTCCAGGCCGCTCAGGAACACCACCGGGAACTCCAGGCCCTTGGCGGTGTGCAGGGTCATGAGGGTCACCACGCCCTGGTGGTCCGGGTCGTCGGCGGGGATCTGGTCAGCGTCGGCGACGAGCGCCACCTGCTCCAGGAAACCGGCCAGGGTGGCCCGCTCGTCCTCCTCGCCCAGCGCCTCGATCCGCTCGGTGTACTCCCGGGCGACGCTGACCAGTTCCTGGAGGTTGTCCACGCGGCCGGCGTCCTGCGGGTCGAGGCTCTCCTCCAGCTCGGCCAGGTAGCCCGAGCGGGTCAGCAGGGCCTCCAGCACCTCCTCGGGGGTGCCGGTGGCGGCCAGCTCGCGCGCCTCGTCGAGCAGCGCGACGAACTCGGCGATGCCGTTGGCGGCCCGGGTGGAGATCCCCGGGGCGTCCTTGGCCCGGCGCAGCGCCGCGCCGAACGAGATCCGGTCACGGCCGGACAGCGCCTCCACGCACGCCTCGGCGCGCTCGCCGATGCCCCGGCGCGGGGTGTTGAGGATCCGGCGCAGGCTGACCGTGTCGTCGTCGTTGACCACCGCGCGCAGGTAGGCCAGCGCGTCACGGACCTCCTTGCGCTCGTAGAAGCGCACCCCGCCGACCACCTTGTAGGGCAGGCCGACCCGGATGAACACCTCCTCGAAGACGCGGGACATGGCATTGGTGCGGTAGAAGACCGCCACGTCGCCGGGGCGGGTCTCGCCGGCGTCGACCAGCCGGTCGATCTCCCGGGCCACCCAGTCCGCCTCGGCGTGCTCGGTGTCGGCCACGTAGCCGACGATCTGCTCCCCGGCCCCGGCGTCGCTCCAGAGCCGCTTGGGCTTGCGGGAGGTGTTCCGGTCGATCACCGCGTTGGCGGCGTTGAGGATGGTCTGGGTGGAGCGGTAGTTCTGCTCCAGCAGGATCGTCCGGGCGTCGGTGAAGTCGCGCTCGAACTCCAGGATGTTGCGGATGGTGGCGCCACGGAACGCGTAGATCGACTGGTCGGCGTCACCGACCACGCAGAGCTCGGCCGGCGGGACACCCTCGGTGCCGGAGACCAGCTCCTTGATCAGCACGTACTGGGCGTGGTTGGTGTCCTGGTACTCGTCGACCAGCACGTGCCGGAACCGCCGCCGGTAGCTCTCCGCGACGTGCGGGTGCGACTGGAGCAGGTGCACCGTCGCCATGATCAGGTCGTCGAAGTCCAGCGCGTGCGCCTCGCGCAGCCGCCGCTGGTAGAGCGTGTAGGCCTCGGCCAGCGCCCGCTCGTTGGGGCCCTTGGCGCGGCCGGCGAACTCCTCCGGGTCGACCAGCTCGTTCTTCAGGTTGGAGACCTGGGCGGCCAGGCCGCGCGCCGGGTGACGCTTCGGGTCCAGGTCCAGCTCGCGGGCGACCAGCTGCATGAGCCGCCGGGAGTCGTCGGCGTCGTAGATCGAGAAGGTGGACTTCAGGCCCGCGTGCTCGTGCTCGGCGCGCAGGATCCGGACGCAGGCCGAGTGGAAGGTCGAGACCCACATCAACCGGGCGCGCGGGCCGACCAGGGCGGCGACCCGCTCCTTCATCTCACCGGCGGCCTTGTTGGTGAAGGTGATCGCGATGATCTCGCCGGGGTGCACGTCCCGCGCGGCGAGCAGGTAGGCGATCCGGTTGGTCAGCACCCGGGTCTTGCCGGAGCCGGCGCCGGCCACGATGAGCAGCGGCGACCCGGAATGGGTGACCGCGTCCCGCTGGGGGCCGTTCAGGCCGTCGAGGAGGGCCTGCGGATCCGGCCGGGCAGACGGTCTCGGGTCACGGCGCGGCGCCGAGGCCGAGGCCGAATTGTGGCCGCCGGCCGCGCGGGAGTCGGGCCGGTGCGCCGGGCGCTCCGGCGCGGGCGGGGACGCGGGGATGTCGAAGAGAGGATGCATCGCACCGGAAGTCTATGCCGACGGCCGGACACTTCCCGCCCGCGCGGCCCGACGGGACGGCGGCGTCACGTCCCACCTGTTGGCGGGTTTCCTTGCGCGGGCGGCACCCGGCTCGGCATACTCGACGGCGTGTTCGGTCAGCGCTTCTACTTTTACTACGGCACCGGGAGTCCGGCAGCCGTAGGTCGCGCCTGATCACAGACCTACGAAAAGCCCCGGGCTCCTGGAGCCCGGGGCTTTTCCGTCCCGGGATCCGGGTACCGGGCCCGAGACCCCGAGGGGTACGACGATGATGACTGACGTGGTGGACGGCAGCGCGGCGCCGCACGACCGGCCCGCCGGCGGTGACCCGACCGGGGCCGCGGCGGCACGGACCGGCACCGGCGACTCGGCGGCGGCCGAGCGGATCAGCGAGATCCGGGAGCGGATCGACGAGATCGACCGCACCATCATCGCGCTCTGGCAGGAGCGGGCCGCGCTCTCACAGGAGGTCGGGGCCACCCGGATGGCCTCCGGCGGCACCCGGCTGGTGCTCTCCCGGGAGCGGGAGATCCTGGAGCGGTTCCGCCAGGCGCTCGGCGCCGACGGCACCCAGCTCGCGCTCCTGCTGCTGCGCGCCGGCCGCGGACCGCTGTGACCCTCGCCGGCGGGGCGGCGGCCGCCGGATACGACGAACCGCCTGCCGGCGTCCAGTTGACGCCGGCAGGCGGTCCGGGGTGGATCAGGCCGCGTCGTGGGTGGCGACGATCTCCCGCTTCTCCGCGAAGTGGCAGGCGCTCGGGTGGTCCGAGCCCCGCCGGATCTGGAGCAGCGGCGCCTCCTGGGCGCAGACGTCCTGCGCCTTCCAGCACCGGGTGCGGAACCGGCAGCCCGAGGGCGGGCTGACCGGCGAGGGGACGTCACCCTGGAGCCGGATGATCGCCTTGCTCTCCCGCACGGTCGGGTCCGGCACCGGCACCGCCGACAGCAGCGCCTGGGTGTACGGGTGGGTCGGCCGCTCGTAGATCTCGTCCTCGGTGCCGACCTCCACCATCTTGCCCAGGTACATGACGGCGACCCGGTCGGACAGGTGGCGCACGACCGACAGGTCGTGGGCGATGAAGACGTACGAGAGACCGAACTCGGCCTGGAGCTTCTCCAGCAGGTTCATGACCTGCGCCTGGATCGACACGTCCAGGGCCGACACCGGCTCGTCGCAGACGATGACCTCGGGCCGCAGGGCCAGCGCCCGGGCGATGCCGATGCGCTGCCGCTGGCCGCCGGAGAACTGGTGCGGGTACCGGTTGATGTGCTCCGGGTTGAGGCCGACCAGGTCGAGCAGCTCCTTGACCTTGTCCCGGCGGGACCGCCGCGGAGCCACCTCGGGGTGGATCTCGAACGGCTCGCCGATCAGGTCGCCGACCGTCATGCGCGGGTTCAGCGAGGTGTACGGGTCCTGCATCACCAGCTGGATCTGCCGGCGCAGGCGCCGCAGCGCCCCGCCGGAGAGCTTGGAGATGTCCTGGCCCTTGTAGAGCACCTGGCCGGCGGTCGGCTTCTCCAGGTTCATCAGCACCCGGGCGAGCGTCGACTTGCCGCAGCCGGACTCACCGACCACGCCGAGGGTCTCGCCGGCCTTCAGGTCGAAGGAGACGCCGTCGACCGCCTTGACGTGACCGATGGTCTTCTTGAACACCACACCCCGGGTCACGGGGTAGTGCTTGACCAGGTCACGGACCTCGATGATGTTCTCAGTCACGGTTCACGAGCTCCTCGGCGAAGTGGCAGGCGCTGGCCCGGCCGCGGCCCAACTGCAGCAGCGGGGGCACCTTCTCCCGGCACACCGGCTGCGCCATGGGGCAGCGCGGGTTGAAGGCGCAGCCCGGCGGGATGTTCATCAGGTTCGGCGGGAGGCCCTTGATGGTGCGGAGCTCCTGCCCCTTCTCGTCCATCCGCGGGATCGAGTTGAGCAGGCCGAGGGTGTACGGGTGCGCCGGCTTGGCGTACAGGTCGTACACGTCGGCTTCCTCGACGATCCGGCCGGCGTACATGACCGCGATCCGGTCCGCGACGTCGGCGACCACGCCGAGGTCGTGGGTGATCAGGATCATGCCCATCTGCCGCTCCCGCTGGAGCTCGCCGAGCAGGTCCATGATCTGGGCCTGCACGGTCACGTCCAGCGCGGTGGTCGGCTCGTCGGCGATCAGCACCTCGGGGTCGAGCGCCAGCGACATGGCGATCATGGCGCGCTGCCGCATACCACCCGAGAACTGGTGCGGGTAGTTGCTGTACCGACCCTTGGCGTTCGGGATCTTCACCTGGTCGAGCATCTCGATCGCGCGCTTCTTGGCGTCCGAGCGGCTCATGCCGCGCCGGATGCGGAACTGCTCGGCGATCTGGAAGCCGACGGTGAAAACCGGGTTGAGGGCGGAGAGCGAGTCCTGGAAGATCATCGCAATGCCTTCACCCCGGATCCGACGCCGCTGCTCGGAGGACATCTTGAGCATGTCCTTGCCGTGGAAGCGGACCTGGCCTCCGGTGACGAAGCCGGGCGGGGTGTCGAGGATGCCCATGATGGTCTGCGCGGTGACGCTCTTGCCGGAGCCGGACTCGCCGAGCACGGCGAGGGTCTCCCCCGCGTCGACGTGGTACGTCACCCCGTTGATGACCTTGGCGACACCGTCCCGGGTGCGGAACTCCACCCGCAGGCCGTCGACCTCGAGCAGGCGGCCCGAGGGGCGGCCGGATCCGTCGGCGCCCGGCGCGGACTGCTCGGACACGAGAATGTCGGACAACTCAGTTCCCCTATCGGAGCTTCGGGTCGAGGGCTTCGCGGACCGCCTCGCCGAGCATCACGAAGCTCAACACGGCGACGACGAGGAACGCGGAGGGGAAGAACAGGAGGAACGGCGAGACCCGGATGTAGTTCTGCGCCTCGCTGATCATGATGCCCCAGGAGACCACCGGGCTCTTCAGGCCGATGCCCAGGAAGGACAGCGTGGCCTCCGCGCCGATGAACGAGCCGACCATGATCGTGCCGTACACCAGCAGCGGCGCCAGGCAGTTCGGCAGCAGGTGCTTGAGGATGATCCGGCCGGTGCCGGCACCCAGCGCACGGGCCGCCACGATGTAGTCGGCCTCCTTGGTGGCGAGCACCGAGGAGCGCATCAGCCGCATCACGACCGGCCAGCTCAGCACGGTCAGAGACAGGATGACCAGCCCCATGATCGTCCACTCACCGTTGTCGGTGCCCGAGCCGTTGAACGTGGTCAGGATGACGATCGAGCCGAGCACGAACGGCAGGCCGAAGAAGATGTCCGCGATCCGAGACAGGACCGCGTCCACCCAGCCGCCGCGGTAGCCGGCGATGATGCCCATCGCGCCACCGAACACCAGGGTGAGGATGGTCGACAGCAGCGCCACCACGATCGAGGCGCGGGCACCGTAGATCACCCGGGCGTACACGTCGCGGCCCTGCACGTCGTAGCCGAACCAGGCGTCGGCCGACGGCTCGACCCGGCTGCGGGACAGCGCGCCGTTGACGGCGTCGCCGGAGGTGAACAGCGAGGGGAACGCCGCCATCACCACGAAGAGCAGGATGAACGAAGCGGAGATCCAGAACAGCGGCTTGCGGCGCAGGTCGCGCCAGGCGTCGCCGAGCAGGCCACGCGGCTTCTGCTTCTTCGCGCTGTCCGGCAGGCCGGCGTTCACGGGCGCGCCGGAGCCTGCCTCGGTCGGCATGGTCGCGGGCGGCGTCGAGACGATCGACGCGGTACTCGGGTCACTCATAGCGGATCCTCGGGTCCAGGGCGGCGTAGAGCAGGTCCACCAGCAGGTTCATCACGAGATAGACGACCACCAGCACCACCACGATGCCGACAACGGTAGCGCTCTCCTTGGTGACGATCGCCCGGAGCACCTGGCGGCCGATGCCGTTGATGCCGAAGATGCCCTCGGTGATGATCGCGCCACCCATCAGGGCGCCGAGGTCGGTGCCGAGCAGGGTGACCACCGGGATGAGCGAGTTGCGCAGCAGGTGCACGCCGACGACCCGGCGCATGGGGAGGCCCTTGGCGATGGCGGTGCGGACGTAGTCGGCCCGCCGGTTCTCGGCGATGCTCGTCCGCGCGACACGCGCGATGTACGCCATCGAGGCGCTGCCGAGCACGAAGCCCGGCACGATCAGTTCGCTGAACCGCATCTCGTTCGAGACGGTGGGGTTGATGATCCCCCACTTCACGCCGAGCAGCCACTGGAGCACGAAGCCGATGACGAAGACCGGCAGCGCGATCAGGAAGAGGGTGGAGATCAGGACCAGGTTGTCCAGGAAACCGTTACGCCGGAGACCGGTGAGGACGCCCGCGCCGAGACCGATGACGGCCTCGATGGCGAGCGCGACCACCGCCAGCTTCAGGGTGTTCGGGTACGAGGTGGCGATGATGTCGCTGATCTCGCGACCGCCGAACGTGATACCGAAGTCGCCCTGGAAAAGGTTCTTCATGTAGCTGGCGTACTGCACCCAGATCGAATCGTCGAGATGGTACTTCTCGGTCATCATGGCCCGGTAGTTCGGGGGGCAACCGCGGTCGCCGCACTTGCCGGCGAACGGGTCGCCGGGCACCGACCAGACGAGCCAGTAGATCAGGAACGTCGTGCCGATGAACACCGGCACGAGTTGCAGCAGCCGTCTCAAGAGATAACGGCCCATGGGGTGGTCCTCCAGACAAGGGACGCGTCGGGCGGCCGACACGGATGGCGACAACGTGCGAGGGGTTCGTTGTACACCCCCTCGCGGAACGGCCCCGGGTCGGGCTCACCGGTAGGCGAGCCCGACCCGGGGTCAGACCGTTCGGATCAGAGCTCGACCGAGGTGATGTCGAGCTCGCCGACGTTGGTCAGCTCCAGCTTCTTGATCTTCTCCGAGTGGCCGGACTGCTCACCGTTGAAGTAGATCGGCATGGACGGGACGTCCTGGTCGATCAGCTTGACGGCCTCGGCGAACTTCTTGTGGGCCTCCTCGAGGCTGGGGGCCGCGGAGGCCTCCTTGGCGAGGGCGTCCACCTGCGGGTTGCTGTACTTGCCGTCGTTCGAGGAACCGCCGGTCACGTAGAGCGGGTTGATCCAGTTCTCGACGTCCGGGTAGTCCTGCTGCCAGCCGGCACGGTAGGCACCGGTCATCTTGTAGGCGTTGATGTTCGCCCGGAAGACCGCGAAGGTCGGCACGCCGACGGCGACCGCGTCGATGTTCAGGTTGGTCTTGATCTGCTGGGCGACGGCCTCCATCCACTCCTTGTGGCTGGCGTCCGCGTTGTACGACAGGGTCAGCTTGCCCTGGAAGCCACCGGCCTGCTGGAGCAGCCGCTTGGCCTCGGTCGGGTCGAACTTGCAGGCGGTGCAGTTGCCCGGCTCGGCGCCCGGGGTCAGCGGGTTGGCCCAGCTGTCAGCCGGCTTGCGGTTACCGAAGAAGATCTTGTCGGTGATCTCCTGCCGGTTGATCGACAGGGAGATGGCGCGACGCAGGTCCTTGTTCTGGAACCGCTTGTCGTAGATCGGGAAGGCGATGATGCCGCTCGCCGGGATCGTGGTCTGGATCGCCCGCTCGCCCAGGTCGGTCTTCCACTTGTCGCCCGCGAGCGAGGAGACCGGGACCTGCTGCTGGAAGTCCAGGTTGCCGGCGAGCAGGTCGTTGTAGGCCGCCGTGTCGTCCTGGTAGATCTTGACGGTGACGTCCTTGATCTTCATCTTGTCGCGCAGGCTGTAGTCGTCGAAGCGGGTGAGCTTCAGCTCGACGTCGTCCTGCCAGGAGACGAGCTTGACCGGGCCGTTACCGATCGGCTTCTTGCCGAACTCCGCCGGAGTCGTGTTGAAGAAGGCGTCCGGCAGCGGCATGAAGGCGCTGTAGCCGAGCTTGGTCGGGAACACGGCGGTCGGCGACGAGAGGGTGACCTCGAAGTTCCAGTCGTCGACGACCTTGAGGCCGGACAGCTCCTTGGCCTTCGGCTCCGCCGGCTTCTTCGGGCCGTCCGGGCCGTCCGGGTCCTCGGTGTAGGTGTCCTCGAAGCCCTGGATGTCGGAGAAGAAGGAGGCGTTCTGCGCGCCGTTCGGGCCGTAGGCCGCCCAGTTCCAGGCCTTGACGAAGTTCTCGGCCTTGACGGTGGTGCCGTCGTGGAACTTGGTGTTCTGCTTGATCTTGATCTTGAAGACCTTCGAGTCGCTCGTGTCGATCGACTCGGCCAGCAGGTTCTGCGGGGCCCCACCGTTGTTGGGGTACTCGACCAGGCCGCTCCACAGCCAGTCGACGATCTTGCCGCCACCGGTCTCGGTGGTGTTCGCCGGAACCAGGGGGTTCTCCGGCTGGGTGCCGTCGATGACGATCGCGCCGTCCTTGCTGGCGCTGGCGTCGCCGCCGTCGTCGTTACCGCTGGAGCAGCCGGACGCGATGAGCGCGAACGCCGCGCCCACCGCGAGCGCGCCGCTCGCCCGCTTCGAGACTCTCATGCCGAGGGGCCTCCTCTTTCTAACCTGGTTCCGTCGTGGGTTTCACGCACGTTTGGGGGGTGACACCGCCGACGACCCGGACCACAGGACGCCGGTTACCGCAGAGGAAATCGGGACACCCCAGGGGTACCGATCCGCCGGGCGCCACACCCTTCGACGCAGACACCGCGCAGGGTCCACAGCCACGCGCGGCGCGCGGAGGCGGCGTCACGTGGTCGGCAGGCCCGACGGGGTGCCTCACACCGGGGGGTGAGGTGCTGCCACTGTGACACTCACCGGCCCTTTGCGTGAAGGTGCCGTTATCAAGACGTTAGTTGCCCGCCACGTTGCCGATACTTGAGAAAAGATCATGAAACGCCCGTGTCGCACGGGGCTGAACAGGTCGGACACGCCCAGACGGGGCGAGACCACCCGCGTAGGCTCGGCGTCGTGAGCTTCCCCGCGTCCGCTCCGGTGCTGCCCGACGTCCGTCGAGCCCTCGCGGTTTTTGCCCATCCGGATGATGTCGACTTCGGCTGTGCGGGCACCATCGCCGGCTGGGTGGCCGAGGGTATCGAAGTGGCGTACCTCATCGCCACCCGTGGGGACTCCGGCGGCTTCGACAACACGCCGCGCGAGGAGATGCCGGCCCGGCGGGAGGCGGAGCAGCGGGCGGCGGCCGCCGCGGTCGGCGTACACCGGGTCGACTTCCTGGACGGCCACACCGACGGCGTCCTCACCCCCAGCCTGGTGCTGCGCCGGCAGATCAGCGCCGCGATCCGCCGGTTCCGGCCCGACCGGGTCCTGACCAGCTCGCCGCTGCGGCGCTGGGAACACCTGACCGGCCCGAGCCACCCCGACCACCTGGCCGTCGGCGAGGCCACCACCTGCGCGGTCTACCCGGACTCGCGCAACCGCTTCGCCTTCCCCGAGCTGCTCGACGAGGGGCTGGAGCCGTGGCTGGTCCGGGAGATCTGGTACGCCGGCGGACCCGGCCCGGACCACGCCGTCGACGTGACCGACCGGATCGACCGCAAGATCGCCGCGATGGAGGCGCACCGGTCGCAGACCGCCCACCTGGACGTGCCCACCTGGATCCGGGACCGGCTCACCACCGTGGCCGACAACGCCGGCCTCCCGCCCGGGCGGCTGGCCGAGGCGTTCACGGTGCTGCGCACCACCGAGTGACGCCCCGGCCGGGCGCGGCCGGGGCGGTCAGACCAGGCGGCGGTCGGCGGCCCAGCGGGACAGCTCGTAGCGGTTGGACATCTGGAGCTTGCGCAGCACGTTGGAGACGTGGGTCTCGACGGTCTTTATCGAGATGTAGAGCTCCCGGGCGATCTCCTTGTACGCGTACCCCCGCGCGAGCAGCCGGAGCACCTCGCGCTCCCGGTTGGTGAGCTGGTCCAGCTCCGGATCGGCCACCGGCGCGTCCGGCCGGGACGCGAAGGCGTCCAGCACGAAGCCGGCCAGCCGCGGGCTGAACACCGCGTCCCCGTCGGCCACCCGCCGGATCGCGTCGGTCAGCTCCTCGGGCGAGATGGTCTTCGTGACGTAGCCCCGGGCACCCGCCCGGATCAGCCCGATCACGTCCTCGGCGGCGTCGGACACGCTCAGGGCGAGGAACCGCACCTGCGGGTGGGTACGCCGCATCGCCTCCAGCACGGCCCGGCCACCGCCGTCGGGCATGTGCACGTCGAGCAGCACCACGTCCGGCTGCATCGCCGCGATCCGGCTGACCGCCTCCGCCACCGTGCTGGCCTCGCCGACCACCTCGACGCGCGCGCCGAGTTCGGCGCGAACGCCGGCCCGGAACATCGCGTGGTCGTCGACGAGGAACACCCGCAGCCGCCCGTCCCGGGGCGCCGCGCCCTCGACCGGTTCCTGCTCGACCATGGTCATCTGTCCCTTTCCGCCGTGGAGCCGGACCCGCTGATCGGCAGGATCAGCCGGACCTCGGTCCCCTCCCCCGGCTCGGACCGGATCTCCGCCCGGCCACCGTGCCGCTTCATCCGTCCGATGATCGAACCCCGGACTCCGTGCCGGTGATCCTCCACCGTATCCGGGTCGAAGCCCTTCCCCCGGTCCCGGACGAAGGCGCTCACCTGCTCCGGCTCCACTTCGGCGTAGAGCGAGACGGTCTGCACCTCCGCGTGCCGGGCCGCGTTGACCAGCGCCTCCCGGGCCGCCGCGACCAGCGCCCCGACCCGTTCGTCGGTCTCCCGGTCGCCGACCACCACCGTCTCCACGGTGATGGCGAAGGTGTCCTCCACCTCGGCGGCGGCCTGCTCCAGAGCGGCCGCGAAGCGCTCGGTCGGCGAGGCGGTCGGCTTGTAGAGCCAGTTCCGCAGCGACCGCTCCTGGCCCCGGGCCAGCCGCTGCACCGTCTTCACGTCGCCGGCGTTGCGCTGGATCAGGGCGAGGGTGTGCAGCACCTGGTCGTGCACCATGGCGGCCAGCTCGGCCCGCTCCTGCTCCCGGATCCGCCCCTCGCGCTCCGAGCGGAGCTGGTTCCACGTACGCCAGAGCACCGGGCCGGTCACCACGCCCACGCCGGCCAGCCCGACCAGCGCGAAGATGATCCCGTTGAGCACCGCGTCGAAGTTCTGCGCCGGGGAGTAGACCGCCGCCACGCCGATGATGCCGACGGCGACGAGCACCCCGCCGCCGATGAAGCGGAGCACGAACGCGCGCCGGTCGCTCTCCTCCACCACCGCGCCCAGCCAAGGCACCGCCATCGAACCGCCCCACTGTCGGCGGCGCTCCGGCGCGGACTGGTGCCAGATCACCCCGGCGCCGACCGCGATGATCGCCACCAGCCAGCCGGCGGTGCCGGCCGCGCCGACCGAGTCGAAGGCGACGACCTGGAGCAGCAGCACGCCCAGCCCGATCGCCACGAACGGCAGCAGCTGGGCGAGGTCGCGGCGGGGCGGGACGGCGGTGTCGCCGGGCCGCGGCGGTACGACCGCCCAGAACGCGGCGTAGAGCAGCAGCCCGAGACCGCTCAGGCCGAGCAGCACCATGAAGGCCACCCGGACCCGGAGCACCGAGATGCCCAGGTGCTCGGCGATGCCGGCGGCCACCCCGGCGGCCAGCCGGTGCTCGGTGGCCCGGTAGAGGCGCGGGGGGTGCGGGGTCACGGTGCTGCTGATCGGAGGCTCCCGGGTCGGGGACGGCGTGCCGGCGGCGGCCGACGTCCCGATCGTCACACGGCCGCACCGCCCCGGACCACGGGGACGCCCCGGACATTCGCGGCCCCGGGATCTCAGGGTGGGGTCAGGGTCGGGTCCTGAGGACGCTCGGGCGGCCGGGGCAGCAGGATCGGAGACATGACCGAGGACGCTGCCCGTCCGCCCCGCCCCGGGGCGGCAGCACAGGACGGGCCACCGCCACCCCCGCCGGGGACGGCGCCCACCGCCGCCGACGCCACGGCACCCCCGCCACCCGGATCCGTCCCGCCGCCCACCGGCGGCGGGCCGTCCGCCGACCCGCCACCCACCGGGTACGCCCCACCGCCCGGCGGCGCCGGCTTCACCTCCCGGTACGGGCTGGTCCGCCCCCGTGAGGGCCGCTACCTGGCCGGCGTCTGCGCGGCGATCGGCCGGGCCACCAACACCGACCCGGTGCTGTGGCGGGTGCTCCTGGCCGTGCTGGGCTTCTTCGGTGGCATCGGCATCCTCGTCTACGTCACCGCGTGGCTGATCATCCCGGGCGAGGGGGACACCGCCTCGCCGGTCGAGTCGATGCTCGGCCGCGGCCGGTCCAGCATGTCCCCGATCACCGTGATCGTGCTCAGCATCGTGGTCGCGGTCGGCTTCGGCTACGTCGTCACGAACGGGTTCCGGGCGATCCTGCTCGGGGCGGTGATCCTGATCGGCGGCGCGCTGCTGCTCAACCGCGACCAGCGCGGCCCGGCGACCCGGACGGCCGCACCCGGCGCGCCCGCCGGCCCGCCGCCGGGCCCGGTTCCCCCGGTGGCGTGGCCCGCGCCGCCGGCCGCCGCGCCCGCTCCCGGGACGCCGGCCGCCGCCGGACCGGTCCCGCCGCCCGCCACCCCGTCGACGCCCTGGCCGGGCACCCCGGCCGAGGCCGCCGCGGCGCCCTGGTCCGGCGCGCCGGCCGAGGCCACCCCGTGGTCCGGCGAGCCGCCGGTGACCGCCCCGCCGGCCGCCCGGCCGGAGCCGGGATACCCGCCCGCGCCGGTGTCCACGGCCGGCTGGCCGGCCACGACCGTCGCCCGGCCCGCCTGGTCCGAGCCGGAGCCCGCCGCGGCGCGACCGCCGGCCGTACCGGGCACCCGGTCCGGCGAGGCGTGGTCCGGCACCGAGACGGCCTGGTCCGCGGCCCCGACCACCGGACGTCCCTACGAGGAGCCGGCCGCCGTGCCGCCGCCCGCCCCGGTGGGCGCGCCGCTGCCGCCCGGGGGCTACCGGCCGCCGTTCGCGCCGCACGGCCCGTACGCCGGGTCGACCCCGCTCGCGCCGCCGGCGCCGACCCGCCCGGCCAAATCGCCGAAGCGGCCGAAGGAGCGTTCCGCGCTCGGCGCTGTCACCTTCTCGCTGATCTTCCTGGCGCTGGGCGTGGTGGCGATGCTCGACCTGCTCGACGCCTTCCCGGTCGGCGCGGCCGGCTACTTCGCCGCCGTGCTGGCCACCATCGGGCTCGGGCTGCTCGTGGGTACCTGGTTCGGCCGGGCCCGCTGGCTGATCGCACTCGGTCTGGTGACCGCGGCGGCGCTCGGCATCGCCACCGTCGCCGAGTCCTACGACCGGGTCCGCGGGATCGACGGGGACGTCACGTGGGCCCCGGCCGACTACCGCGACCTGGCCGACCGGTACGAGAACAACTTCGGCGACGCCGTGCTGGACCTGCGCGCGGTCGACTTCGACAAGAAGGACACCCAGGTGACCGTCGAGATCAACTTCGGCAAGGCCACGGTGGTCGTCCCGCCGAACGTCGACGTCACCACGGTGGCCGACGTGAACGCCGGTGACGCCGACGTCTTCGGCCGGCGGACCGGCGGGCTGAACGGTCGCCAGTGGGAGAACACCGACCTCGGGCCGGACGGCCGCGGCGGCGGCACGCTGCGCCTGGTGGTCCACGTCAACGCCGGAAACCTGGAGGTGACCCGGTGAAGGCTCACCGCACCGACATCGTGTCGTTCGCCTTCGGGCTGGCCTTCCTCGGGCTGTCCGCCTGGTGGCTGCTGGCCCGGATCCTCGGGCTGGCACTGCCTCCGGTGGGCTGGTTCCTGGCGGGCGCGCTGATCCTGATCGGACTCCTCGGACTGGTCGGCGCGCTGCGCTCCGGCCGGCACCCGGCACCGGAACCGGCGGAGGCGACCGTGTCCGCGCCCTATGAGAGCGGCACGCCGGCAGGCTCCACAGCGGCCGGTGACGAGGCGGACGAGTGGGCCACCGACGCGGTGACCGACACGCCGCTCGCGGCGCGGGAGGACCGCCCGTTCGACGAGGAGCCACGCTGGTCGCCCGGCGCGCCGGAGGTCCGGAGCGAACCGGTGACCCGCGAGCTGCCCCGCGTCGAGCCGGCACCTCAGGACTGGGCCGAACCGGCGACGGGCGAGCTGCCGGCCGCCGACGAGCGGAACGACGCGACCCGCGAGCTGCCCGCCGCCGACGAGCGGAACGACGCGACCCGCGAGCTGCCGACCGCCGAGGGCGGGGACGGCACGGCCGGGCCGGCCACCCGGGAGTTCCCGGCGGTCGACGAGGCGGCGGACCGGCCGGGGGGCGGTCCGCGTACCGGCGGGGACGGGCCGGGCTGACCGGCGGCGGTGCGGCTCGCGGGCGGCGCCGCCTATGCTGGCTGGTGGAGATCCCGCCTCCACCGGCCGGCCCACCCGTGGCGCCCCGGTCGCGGGCCGCGGCTCCCGGTCGGCCGGGTCGCCCGGGTCGGTCCCGTCTCCTTCCGTCTCTACCTCGTCAGGAGCCCGTCCGAGATGACCCAGTCCCCCGCCGTACGCGTCACCGGTCCCACCGGTGCGGTCCGCGTCGGCGAGCGCGCCGCCCGCACCCTCGTCAGCGAGTTCGCCCGGCGCAACGACGCGAAGGCCGGCCTGCTGGTCGGCGCGACCCCGGAGTCCGCGGTGCTGGCCGCGGCGATCGAGGCGCTGCTCCCCGGCGACCGGCTCACCGTCGTCCCGGCCGAGGGCGCCTCCGCGGCCGCGCTCCGCGCGCACGTGACGGCCCAGGGCCGCTGGGTGGCCGACCGGGTACGCGTGGTCGACACCCTCGCCGAGGCGGACGCCGCCGCGGTGGTGGTCGCGGCCGAGCCGTTCACCGGCACCGCCGAGGAGGCCCGCACCGCCGTCGACGGGCTGACGAAGTACCTGGCCGAGGGGGCCGTGCTGAGCGTGGCCGCGCCGCTGTTCCGCACCGAGGGCGCCGGGGCGGAGTTGGACCGGCAGGGCCTGCTGCACGGCATCCGCACCGACCTGGTGCTGCGCAACTCCCCGCCGGTGCGCGTACACCACCTGCGCTCCACCCCGGCGCCCGCCGCACTGGCCGCGTCGCTGTCCCCGGCGTACCGGCCGTCGAGCGTGCCGCTGACCCGGAGCATGCACATCGACTCCAACGGTGTGGCCGCCGCCGGCATCACCCTCGGGCTGGCCGCGCTGGCCCGGGCCGCCCGGCCGAAGTCCAAGCTGTGGCTGCTGCCGGCGCTGGCCGCCGCCCCGGTGGCCGCGTTCTTCCGGGACCCGGAGCGGGACGTGCCGGAGGACCCGTCGGCCGTGGTCGCCTCGGCGGACGGTCAGGTCCTGTCGGTGCAGCGGCTGCACGACGAGCGCTTCGGCGAGGGCGAGTGGCTGCGGATCGCGGTCTTCCTGTCCGTGCTGGACGTGCACGTCAACCGCTCGCCGGTGGCCGGCAAGGTGGTCGACTACTTCGTGGCCGACGGCGGCTTCGTCAACGCCATGAAGCCGGACGCCGAGCACAACGTGGCCGCGTACACGGTGCTGGACACCGACCACGGCACGGTCGTGGTGGCGCAGCGGACGGGGCTCATCGCCCGCCGGATCGTGCAGCGGGCGCCGGTGGGCGCGCTGCTGGCCCGGGGCGAGCGCTTCGGCCTGATCCGGTTCGGCTCGCGCACCGACGTCTACCTGCCGGCCGACGCCGCCGAGCCGCTGGTCGGCCCGGGCGACAAGGTGGTCGGCGGCGCGACGGTCATCGCCCGCTGGAGCTGATCGCCGGGTCTCGACCGATCGCCGAACGCAGAAAGGGGCGCCGCTCTCGCGGCGCCCCTTTTCCGTGCTGCGGGTCAGGCGGTGCGGCGCTGGCGCAGCCAGAGCACGGGGCCGCTGACCAGGTAGCCCACCACCACGAGGGCGAAGGTGAGCCGGATGTCGACCAGCGCGCCGACCACCGGGGCCAGCCAGAGCCACGGCGGCAGCTTCACCAGCCGGGCGAGCTTCGCGTACGGGAAGCTGGAGACCATGGCGAAGGCGAGCAGCGCCACGCCGGAGACCATGACCAGGCCGGAGACCGGCACCCCGATCGCCACGGTGAGGGCCAGCACGGCCGCCGCCATGGTGGTCGGTACGCCGCAGAAGAACCGGCCGTCCTTCGGCGAGACGTTGAACCGGGCGAGCCGGATGGCGGCGCAGGCCGCGACCAGGGCGCAGGCGACCGCGGCGGCCGCGGCCGGCACGGAGCCGGCCAGCGAGGCGTAGACCACGACCGGCGCGGCGAGGCCGAACGAGCACATGTCGGCCAGCGAGTCCATCTGCGCGCCGAACGGGCTGGCCACGTTGAGCTTGCGGGCCAGCGCCCCGTCCAGGCCGTCGAACGCGACGCACGCGATCAGGCAGAGCGCCGCGACCCGGACCTCGCCCTGCATGGCCAGGAAGATCGCCAGCATGCCGAGCATCAGGCTGCTCAGGGTGCAGGCGTTGACCAGCGCGAACTTCGCCCGGCGGGCGGCGGTGCGCTCGCCCGGCAGGAGCGGGATCGACATCGCGGGCGACTCGTCGACCGGCGTGGCCGGGGCGAGCGCCGGGCTGACCGGCATCACGGCCTCGACCTCGGCGTCGTACCGCGGGGCGTCGATCTCGGCCTCGTAGCGGCCGTAGCGGACACGCTGGCGGTCCGACCAGCGGTGGTCGGGGGTGACCAGGTCGGTCCCGGTGGCGGCGCTGTCCCGACGGCCCACCCGGACCAGCAGCACCTGGCGGGCGAACGTGCTGCTGCGGCGCAACCGGCCCGCCCAGCGACGCCCTGCGGGGCGCGGACTGTCAGTCGTACGACGCCGGCGCCATGGGGCTCTCGGCACGTTTCCTCCATCACCGGATCGGGTTACCGCCACGTGGGCGGGTGTCCGGCTGTCTCGTGCCGGACCTTTCAGGCCCGGCAGCCCATTTGCGGAGTACACCATTGCACAGGGGATAGGGGGTTGGCGATAGCTGCCGGCGGTACTTATAACTCTCTTAACCGCGCGAACCGCTCACTTATTCCCATCTCGGGCCTCATCGCCCGTTTTCGTCGCCCAATCCCAACTACCGACTGTACCGGAGGCGGGCCCGGCCGGCTCGGCGAGCGAGCGTCACCTACCCCGATGTCCGGTTGCCCGGGCCGCCACCTCGGTCATCCGCAGGCCCCTGACCTGGTCCGGCGTGAACCACGCGGCCCGCGCCGTGGAGCCGCCCGCGAGCTCGGTCACCACCGCCTCGGTCGGGGCGTCCACCCGGACGCGATAGATCACCCGGACGCCGTGCCAGTCCAGCGGTCGCCCCTCCGGGCCGAGCGCGGCCGGGTTGTGCAGGTTGTCCACGGCCAGCAGGCCGACCACCCGGCCGAGCTGGCCCGCCTCCTCGACCAGCTCGCGGAGCAGGCCGGCGGCCGGCTGCTCGCCGTGGTCGGTCCCGCCGCCGGGCAGGTGCCACTTCCCGGCACCCGGGTAACCGTCCGCGATCATGGTGAGCAGCACCCGCCCGGCCGGGTCGGTGACCAGCCCGTACGCGGCGAAGCGCTGCCGCCGGTCGGCGTCCGGGGCGGCCGGCGCGGGCGGGAGCGCCCGGGGCAGGTCCGCCGGCAGGGGCGACACCGGCAGCCCGAGCAGCTCGGCGGTGAACGGCATCAGCGGCACGGCCGCGGCCTCGGCCGGGGTGAACCAGTCCAGCTCGTCACTGCCCCCGGCCGGCTCCGGCCGCAGCTCGCCACCGCGCGCCTCGACGGCGAAGATCAGCCGGTCGGTGTGCATCACGACGCCGTCGCCCGGGAAGGCCGCCACGTCGGCGATCGCGGCCCGGATGGCGGCCGCCGCGACGGTCAGCCCGGTCTCCTCGGCGAACGCCCGCTCGACGGCCCGCGCCGGATGCTCGGCGTGCTCGATGCCACCCCCCGGCAGCTGCCACACCCCCGGACAGGGACAAGCCTCCGACCCGCGCGCCAGCAGAACCCGCCCACCCGCGTCCGCCAGCACCCCGTAGGCCGCGATCCGCCGCCGTTCCTCCACCCGCACCCACTCCCCCGGTCGACTCCGTCGATCATGAGGTTAGCGGCACCGGGACGGACATTTCGCACCGTTAACCTCATGATCAACGGCGCGGGGCGGGCGGGTGGGGGCAGGGGCAGGGCGGGGGGCTGGGGGCGGTTAGATCAGGTGGGCGGCGTGGACGGCTTCGGCCGTTACCTCGGTTAGGCGGTCCGTGGGGAGGGCGCCCAGTTCCTCGCGGCGGAACCAGCGGGCCTCGCAGGTGGAGCCGCCGACGTCGGCCACCGTGGGCGGGGCGGGCTGGTCGACGACCACCCGGTAGAAGGCGCGTACGCCGTGCCAGTCGATCGGGTAGCCCTCGGGGCCGAGCGAGGCGGCGTCGCGGTGGCTGGCCACCCCGAGCAGCTCGACGAGACGGCCGGTCTGCCCGGTCTCCTCGACCAGCTCCCGGATGAGCGCGGCGCCCGGCTGCTCGCCGTAGTCCGTGCCGCCGCCGGGCAGGTGCCAGCAGCCCGCGCCCGGGTAGCCGTCGGAGACCCGGGTGAGCAGGACCCGCTCCTCCGGGTCGGTCACCACGGCGTACGCGGCGAACCGCTGCGCCCGGTGCAGCCCGTCGGGGCCGGGGACGGCGTAGAACGAGGGGAACTCGGGGACCTCCTCCGGCACGATGTCGTCGGTGGAGGTGGGCAGGCCCAGGGCGCGCGCGGCGAACGAGCGCAGCGGCAGCTCCCGGGCCTCGTCGAGGGTGAACCAGCGGGCCAGGTCGGTGGGCCGGTCGACCCGGTCGGCGAGCGTCCCGCCCCGCACCGAGACCGTGTAGAGCAGCCGGTCGGTGTGGATCGTGATGCCGCGCTCGGGCAGCGCCCGCATGTCGGCCAGGACGTCCTGGAGGGCGGCGACGGAGACCGAGAGCCCGGTCTCGGCGGCGGTCTCCCGGACGACGGTGTGCTTGGGGTCCTCACCGTGGTCGACCGCCCCGCCCGGCAGCGACCACGTGCCGGGGGTGCCGGAGCGCTCCGATGCGCGGACCAGCAACACTCGGCCGTCTGAATCAGCACAAACTGCGTATGCCGCGATCCTGCGGAGCGGCTCCAGCAAGGTGGTCACGGGAGGAAATTCTCCCCGGATGCGGTTACCGGCATCGAAAAGAGTCAGATTCCTGACTCTTGGCTGGCGCCTCAGGGACGGGTCAGGGTAGGGCTCCGGGCGGTCACCGAGGTCGCCCGCCGAACCGCGCGGGACCGTGGAGACATGACCTCGACGAACCCCTCCCAGGCCCCGTACAAGCAGCTCCGCCGGCCGGTCACCGACCGCATGGTCGCCGGTGTCGCCAGCGGCCTCGGCCGCTACTTCGCCGTCGACCCCACCCTCGTGCGGGTGGCCTTCGCGGTGGCCACGCTGCTCACCGGCGGGATCGCCGCGCTGGCGTACCCGATCATGTGGTTCCTGATGCCCGAGGAGCCGGCGGGTGCGCCCGCCTGGCCGCACGCGCCGGGCACCGCGCCCGGCTGGCCGCCGGTGCCGCCGGCGCCCCCGGCCACGCCGGAGCCGGCGCCCCGGCCGGCGCCTCAGCCGCCGATGCCCCCGATGCCCCCGGCGGCCTGACCCGGCGTCACTCCCACTCGATGGTGCCCGGCGGCTTGCTGGTCACGTCCAGGACCACCCGGTTGACCTCGGCGACCTCGTTGGTGATCCGGGTGGAGATCCGGGCCACCACCTCGTAGGGCAGCCGGGACCAGTCGGCGGTCATGGCGTCCTCGCTGGAGACGGGGCGCAGCACCACGGGGTGCCCGTAGCTGCGCCCGTCGCCCTGCACACCGACGCTGCGCACGTCGGCCAGGAGCACCACCGGGAACTGCCAGACGCCCCGGTCGAGGCCGGCGGCGGTGAGCTCCTGCCGGGCGATCAGGTCGGCCTTGCGGAGCACGGCCAGGCGCTCCTCGTCGACCGCGCCGATGATCCGGATGGCCAGGCCCGGGCCGGGGAACGGGTGCCGCCAGACCATCGCCTCGGGCAGCCCCAGCTCCAGGCCGAGCGCGCGGACCTCGTCCTTGAACAGGGTGCGCAAGGGCTCGACCAGGGCGAACTTCAGGTCCTCCGGAAGCCCGCCGACGTTGTGGTGGCTCTTGATGTTGGCGGTGCCGGTGCCGCCGCCGGACTCGACGACGTCCGGGTAGAGGGTGCCCTGCACCAGGAACTCGACGTCGCCGTGCGAGGCGATCTCCCGGGCGGCGGCCTCGAAGACCCGGATGAACTCCCGGCCGATGATCTTGCGCTTCTGCTCCGGGTCGGTCACGCCGGCCAGCGCGCCGAGGAACCGGTCGCGGGCGTCGACCACCTTGAGCTTGATGCCGGTGGCGGCGACGTAGTCCTTCTCGACCTGCTCGGCCTCGCCCGCGCGGAGCAGGCCGTGGTCGACGAAGACGCAGGTGAGCTGGTCGCCGACGGCCTTGTGCACCAGCGCCGCGGCGACCGCCGAGTCGACGCCGCCGGACAGGCCGCAGATGACCTCCTTGTCGCCGACCTGCGCCCGGATCCGGGCCACCTGCTCGTCGATGATGTTCTCGGGCGTCCAGGTCGGCTCGATGCCCGCGATGTCGTGCAGGAAGCGGGTGAGCATCTCCTGGCCGTGGGCGGTGTGCCCGACCTCCGGGTGGAACTGCACCCCGGCCCGGCGGCCGGTCAGGTCCTCGAAGGCGGCGACCGGCGCGCCCGCCGACTCGGCGGTGACCGTGAAGCCGGCCGGGGCCTCGGTGACGCAGTCGCCGTGGCTCATCCACACCGGCAGGTCGTCGGGGAGGTCGCGGAGCAGCACGCCGGCCTCCGGGCGGGCGTGCAGCGGGGTGCCGCCGTACTCGCGGTTGCCGGTGCGCGCCACGGTGCCGCCGAGCGCCTGCGCCATGGCCTGGAAGCCGTAGCAGATGCCGAAGACGGGCACCCCGGCGTCGAACATCCCGGCGTCGATCTGCGGGGCGTCCGGCGCGTAGACGCTGGACGGGCCGCCGGACAGGATGATCGCGGCCGGGTTCTTCGCCAGCATCTCGGACACCGGCATCGAATGCGGGACGATCTCCGAGTAGACCTTCGCCTCGCGGACGCGGCGCGCGATGAGCTGGGCGTACTGGGCTCCGAAGTCCACCACGAGGACGGGGCGAGGCGTGCTCATGTGCAGCAACCCTACCGACAGTCACCGCCGAAGCGGGCCGCGCCCCGGTGTGTCGCGCGCCGCGTCACTCAGGGGCGCAGCGCGGCCGGGGCGTGGGCGGGTACGGCGGGCTGCCTCGGGGCCACCGGGGCGAGCCGGCGGTACGCCGAACCGAGCGGCGGGCGCGGGTCGTCCTCCCCCTTGTTGGGCCAGAACGACATGGCCCTCTCGGCCTGCGCGGTGATCGTCAGCGACGGGTTGACGCCCAGGTTCGCCGAGACCGCAGCGCCGTCCACCACGTGCAGCCCGGGGTGACCGTGCACCCGGTGGTACGGGTCGATCACCCCGCGCTCCGGGCTGTCGCCGATCACCGCGCCGCCCAGGATGTGCGCGGTCATCGGGATGTTGAACGGCTCGGTGACCGCCCCGCCGGGCGTGCCGTCGATCTCCTCGGCGAGCAGCCGGACCGCCTCGTTGCCGGCCGGGATCCAGGTCGGGTTGGGCGCGCCGTGCCCCGGGCCGGAGACCAGCCGGCCGCGCCGGTAGCGGGTGGTGAGTGAGTTGTCGACCGATTGCATGACCAGGGCGATGACGGTGCGTTCGGACCAGCCGCGCACCGAGAGCATCCGGGCCGCCAGCCCGGGCTGCCGGACGATGCTGCCCAGCCAGCGCCGGACCCGGTGCGGGCCCCCGTCGACCAGCAGCGACTGGAGCAGCCCCATGGCGTTGGAGCCCCGGCCGTAGCGGACCGGCTCGATGTGGGTCTGCGGGTCGGGGTGGAACGAGCTGGTGATCGCCACCCCCTCGGTGAAGTCGAGGCCCCGCCGGCGGGCCTGGGCGGGCCCCACCGAGGCGCCGAGGATGGCCTCCGAGTTGGTGCGGGTCAGCTCGCCGAGCCGGGGCGACAGGTGCGGCAGCGCCCCGGTAGCCCGCATCTCGTGCAGCAGCCGCTGGGTGCCCAGCGCGCCGGCCGCGAAGACCACCTCACCGGCGTGGATCACCTGCCGGCGCTTGCGGACCCAGGCGCCGGTGCGCTCGGTGTGCACCTCGTAGCCGCCGTCCGCGGCGGGGCGTACGGCGGTCACCGTGGTCAGCGGGTGGACCTGCGCGCCGAGCCGCTCGGCCAGCCAGAGGTAGTTCTTGACCAGGGTGTTCTTCGCGCCGTGCCGGCAGCCGGTCATGCACGAGCCGCAGTGGCTGCAGCCCGTCCGGTCCGGCCCCACCCCGCCGAAGTACGGGTCGGGCACCCGCTCGCCGGGGCGGCCGATGTGCACGCCCACGGGTGTCGAGTGGAAGGTGTGCCCCACCCCCATCCGCTCGGCCACCGCCCGCATGGCCCGGTCCGCGCCGGTGTCGACGGGGTACGTGGTGACGCCGAGCATCCGCTTCGCCTGGTCGTAGTGGCGGGCCAGTTCGTCGCGCCAGTCGGTGATGTGCCGCCACTGCGGGTCGGCGTAGAACGCGTCGAGCGGTTCGTAGAGGGTGTTCGCGTAGACCAGCGAGCCGCCGCCCACCCCGGCCCCGGCGAGCACCAGCACCCCGCCGCCGGCCTTCCGGTCGGCCGAGCGCAGCAGCGTGATGCGCTGGAGGCCGTAGCAGCCGAGCTTCGGGGCCCACAGGAAGCGCCGCGCCCGCCAGGAGGTCTGCGGGAACTCGTCGTCGGCGAAGCGCCGGCCGGCCTCCAGGACCCCGACGGAGTAGCCCTTCTCGGCCAGCCGGAGCGCCGTGACGCTGCCGCCGAAACCGGACCCGATGACGACCACGTCGTACCGCATGCACGCATCATTACCGACCGGTAGCTATAGCGCCAGCGAGAGTTTTTCGCAGATCATGCAGAGCGCTCGATGACACGGGAATCCCGTGCAACCGACGGACCTGCGTCGCGCGTCGAGTGGTGGACGGGGGAGGGAGACCACGATGACACGACGACGGTGGCTGCTCGGACTGGCCGCTCTGGTGGCGGTGGTGCTGGTCGCCGCGGGCGCGGTGGTGACCACGCGGCTGGTCTCCCGCCCGTCGCCCGGCCCGGTGGCCGGGTCCGCACCGCCGAGCCCGTCCTCCCCCGCGGTGACCACGCCGGCGCCGGTCACCAGCAGCCCCACCCCGCCACCCGGGGCCGACCTCAAGGGGCCGCTCAACCTGCTGCTCGTCGGCGTGGACACCCGGGTCACCGTGCCGGGCTGGGAACCGCACGCCGACGCCGTGCTGGTGCTGCACGTGCCGGCCGGGCTGGGCCGCGCGTACCTGTTCTCGCTCCCCCGCGACCTGGTGGTCGACATCCCGGCCTACCCGAAGGCCGGCTACCCGGGCGGCCGGACCAAGCTCACCCACGCCATGAGCTACGGAAGCCGGGTTCCGGGCGACAAGTTGCATCCGAGCACCGCCCAGGGGTACGAACTGCTGCGGACCACGGTCAGCCGGTACACCGGGCTGCGCATCGACGCCGGCGCGGTGCTCACCTTCTTCGGCTTCGACCGGCTGGTCGACGCGCTGGGCGGGGTGGACCTCTACGTCGACCAGCGGGTCGCCTCGATCCACCGGCGCCCCGACGGGCAGTACCGGCAGCACACGGCGAGCGGATACGTCGGGCCGCAAATGGTCTACGAGAAGGGCACCCGGCACCTCAACGGCTGGCAGGCGCGGGACTACGCCCGGCAGCGCTACATCGCGGGCGGCGACTACGCCCGGCAGCGCCACCAGCAGCAGCTGATCCGTGCGCTGGCCCTCAAGATCCTCAGCCAGGGGATCGCCCGGGACCCGGACCGGGTCGAGCAGGTGGTGAGCACCCTCGGCAAGACCATGGTGTACGTCGGAGGCGGCCGGCGGCTGATCGACTTCGCGTACGCCCTGGGTGGCCTGCCGCCGGAGAAGTTCGTCCTGGTCGGCCTCCCCGGCGACGGGGTGGGCAGCGGCGGCTCCTACCGGGGTGAGCAGCTGCGCCCGGTGGGCCGGCAGTTCTTCGCCGCCCTGCGCGGCGGCGACCCCGACGCCTTCCTCGCCGCGAACCCCGCGCTGCGGGTGAAGAACTGACTCAGAGCGGCTTCGGTGCCGGCGGGCGCTCGGTGCCGTAGAGCCAGGCGTCGAAGAGCTTGCCGAGCTTCCTGCCGGAAACCCGCTCGGCGAGCGCCACGAACTCGTCGGTGGTGGCGTTGCCGTGCCTCTTCTCCGCCGCCCAGGTGCGCAGGATCGTGAAGAAGGCGCTGTCGCCCACCGCCACCCGCAGGGCGTGCACGGTCATCCCGCCCCGGTCGTAGACCGACCGGCCGAACAGGTCCGCCACCCCCGGCTTCCCTGTCGGCGTACGCCAGACCTGGCTCGACGTCGTGGCGTACTTCTGGTCGAAGGTGCGCTGGACGGTGGACTGGCCGGCGTGCTCGGCCCACAGCCACTCGGCGTACGTCGCCAGCCCCTCGTTGAGCCAGATGTCCTGCCAGCGCTGGAGGGAGACGCTGTCGCCGTACCACTGGTGGGCCAGCTCGTGCGCGACCACGCCGGTGTTGTCGCCCTGCCGGAAGAACCCCGCCGAGTAGACCGGCCGGCTCTGCGTCTCCAGGGCGTACCGGATCCGGTCGTCGGCGACCACCACCCCGCCGTACGCCTCGAACGGGTACGGCCCGAAGATGCTCTCCAGGTAGTCGGCCACCTCGACGGTCCGTGCGATCGACCGGTCCGGCGCGCCCTCGGCCACCTGGGTGGTGACCGCGCTGTAGACCGGCCGGCCCTTGTGCTCGTCGGTGGTGACCCGGAACTTCCCGATCGCCACCATCGTCAGGTAGCTGGCCATCGGGGCCTCCTCGGACCAGCGCCAGGTGGTCCAGCCGCCCGTGGTGCTCCGTCCCTTCGGGACCCCGTTGCTGACCGCCGTGAGCCCCTTCGGCACGGTGATCTCGAAGTCGTAGGTGGCCTTGTCGGAGGGATGGTCGTTGACCGGGAACCAGGTGCTGGCCGACTCCGGCTGGCCGAGCGCGATCGCCCCGTCGACGGTGTGCAGCCAGCCGGCCCCGCCGAGCACGTCGTTGTCGAGCGCGGCCGGCTGGCCGTCGTACCGGATCTCGGCCACGAAGCCGTTGCCGGAGGTGAGGCCGGTGGCCGGGGTGACGACCAGCTCGTCGTCGGCCCGGGTGTGTGCGGCCTTCGCCGCGTCCACGGTGACCGACCGCACCGTCAGCCCGGCCAGGTCCAGGTTGAACGCCGACAGGTTGGCCGTCGCCGTGGCCCGCAGGGTGGTGGTGCCGGTGAGCCGGTCGGTCGCCGGGTCGTAGCGCACCTGCACCGTGTAGTGGGCGACGTCGTAGCCGCCGTTGCCGTAGCTCGGGAAGTAGGGATCGCCCGCGCCGGGCGCACCGGGCGCGAAGCTGCGCCCGGCCGTCGGGCTGGGCGCGGTGAGCGCCGGCGTGGCCCGGTCCGGCCCGGCCGCGCCGCAGCCGGCCAGCAGCAGCGCTCCGCAGACCACCAGCCCGAGCCGTCGTCGTCCGCCGCGCCGCGCCATCGCCTCGATCCCTCCCGGACCGCACCGTGGCGGCCCTGCCCGGGGCCGCTCCGCCCGCGGCAGCCTACCCAGGATCGATCACGTCCGCGTCACGGCAGGGCCGGCGCGCTCGCCCCGACGAGCCAGGCGTCGAAGAGCGGGCGCAAGGGTTTCCCGGCCGTGCGCTCGGCGTGGGCCACGAAGTCGGCGGTGGTGGCGGTGCCGTCGCGCCGCTCGGCCAGCCAGCCGCGCAGGATGCGGAAGAAGGTGTCGTCACCGACCGCCCGGCGCAGGGCGTGCACGGCCAGCGCGCCGCGCTGGTAGACCGCGTCGCCGAACATCGCGGCGCGGCCCGGGTCCACCGAGGGCTTGCTCCAGTCGGTGACCGCGTACCGGTCGGCGAAGGCCCGCTCGACGGTGCGCCGGCCGTCGTGCTCCGCCCAGAGCCATTCCGCGTACGTGGCGAAGCCCTCGTTGAGCCACAGGTCGCTCCACCGGGCAACCGAGACGCTGTCGCCGAACCACTGGTGGGCCAGCTCGTGCGCGACCACCTCCGTGTTCGGGCCGGCGCCCCGGAAGAAGCCCGGCCCGTAGACGGGCCGGGACTGCGTCTCCAGCGCGTACCGGATCCGGTCGTCGGACACCACGATCCCGCCGTACGCGTCGAACGGGTACGGCCCGAAGCGGCCGGCCAGGAAGTCGGTGATCTCGCCGGTGCGGGCCACCGACGCGGCGGCCGGACCGTCGCCGGGCAGACCGGCGGCGACGGCGGTGACGATCGGCTTCCCCGCGTGGGTGCCGCTCGTGACCCGGTAGTGGCCGATCACCAGGGTGGACAGGTAGCTCGCCATGGGACTGCCCTCGGACCAGCGCCAGGTGGTCCAGCCGTCCTTGCTCGCGGTCCCCTTCGGCACCCCGTTGCTCAGGGCGGCGAGCCCGTCCGGCACGGTCACCGCCAGGTCGTAGGTGGCCTTGTCGGAGGGGTGGTCGTTGACCGGGTACCAGGTGCTCGCCGACTCGGGCTGGCCGAGGGCGATGGCGCCGTCCCCGGTGGCGTGGAAACCGCCGTCACCCAGCTCCGCGCTGGGCAGCGGCTCGGGCACCCCGCCGTACGTCACCTCGACCGTGAACCGCTGGCCGGCCGGCAGCCCGCGGGGCGGGGTGATCACCAGCTCGGCGCCGTCGCGCCGGTGCTTCGCCGGGGCGCCGTCGACGCGTACCCGGTCGACGGTAAGGCCGGCCAGGTCGAGCTGGAACCGGGACAGCGCCCGGGTGGCGGTGGCGGTCAGGACGGCCTCGCCGGTGAGCCGGTCGTCGGCCGGGTCGTAGCGGACCTTCAGCGCGTAGTGGCCGACGTCGTAGCCGCCGTTGCCGGCCCCCGGCACGTACGGGTCACCCGCGTCCGGGGCGCCCGGCTGGAACGGCCCGTCGTCGTCCCGGGTGCAGCCGCCGGCCAGCAGCACGACGGCGAGCACCGCCGTGCCCCACCGCCGGCCGCGCGTCATCCGCCGAGCCTAGACGCGCGACGGCGCGGGAGGGACCGGAATCCCCACCCGCGCCGTCGGCCGGTCACGCGGTCAGCGGTCGAGGACCAGGCCGACCTTCTGGAACTCCTTGAGGTCGCGGTAGCCGCACTTGGCCATCGCCCGGCGCAGCCCGCCGAAGAGGTTGAGCTGGCCGTCCGGCTCGTCGGCCGGGCCGAACAGCAGCTTCTCCATCGAGCCGAGCGGCTCACCGGCCACCTCGAACGCGCCACGCGGCAGCGACGGGTGGCTGGCGGCCGAGTGCCACCAGGCACCGCCGGCCGGGGCCTCCTCGCAGAGCGACAGCGGCTCGCCGAGCATCACGGCGTCGGCCCCGCAGCCGAGCGCCTTGGCGATGTCGCCGGAGGTCTGCATGTCGCCGTCGGCGATCAGGTGCACGTACCGGCCGCCGGTCTCGTCCAGGTAGTCGCGGCGGGCCGCGGCGGCGTCGGCGATGGCGGTGGCCATGGGCACCCGGATGCCGAGCACCGACTCGGTGGTGGACCAGTCGTCGCCGCCGACGCCGACGATCACGCCGGCCGCGCCGGTGCGCATCAGGTGCAGCGCCGTCTTGTAGTCGGTGCAGCCGCCGACGATGACCGGCAGGTCGAGGTCGGCGATGAACTCCTTGAGGTTCAGCGGCTCGTCGGTGGTGGAGACGTGCTCGGCGGAGACGATGGTGCCCTGGATGACCAGGATGTCCACGCCGGCGTCGAGGATCACCGGGGCGAGCGCCAGGGTGTGCTGCGGGGAGACCCGGACGGCCACCGTGCCGCCGCCGTCGCGCAGCTCGCGGACCCTCTCGGCGATCAGGTCGGGGCGGATCGGCTCGGCGTAGACCTCCTGGAGCCGCTTGGTGGCCCGGGCGTCCTCGTCCAGGCCGGCCAGCTCCTCCAGCACCTTGGCCGGGTTCTCGTAGCGGGTCCACAGGCCCTCGACGTTGAGCACGCCGAGGCCGCCGAGCTGGCCCAGCCGCACCGCTGAGGCGGGGCTCATGGTCGCGTCGGAGGGGTGCCCGACGCAGGGGATGCCGAACTGGTAGGCGTCGAGCTGCCACGCCGTGGAGACGTCGTCGACGTCCCGGGTGCGGCGGCTCGGCACGATGGCGATGTCGTCCAGGTGGTAGCCGCGCTGCGCGGTCTTGCCCAGCCCGATCTCGACCACGTCACGCATGGGGGACTCCAGGAGGTTGGGGGTGGTGGGTCAGCGGGAGTGGTAGTTCGGCGCCTCGACCGTCATCTGGATGTCGTGCGGGTGGCTCTCCTTGAGGCCGGCCGCGGTGATCCGGATGAGCTGCCCGCGCCGGTGCAGCTCGGGGATGCTCTCGGCGCCGACGTAGCCCATGGCGGCGCGGAGCCCGCCGGTGAGCTGGTGGGCGACCTGGGCGAGCGGGCCGCGGTAGGGGACCTGGCCCTCGACGCCCTCGGGGACCAGCTTGTCCTCGGCGAGCACGTCCTGCTGGAAGTAGCGGTCTTTGGAGTAGGACTTGCCCTGGCCCCGCGACTGCATCGCGCCGAGCGAGCCCATCCCCCGGTACGCCTTGTACTGCTTGCCGTTGATGAAGATCAGCTCGCCGGGGCTCTCCTCGCAGCCGGCCAGCAGGCTGCCGAGCATCACGGTGTCGGCGCCGGCCACCAGGGCCTTGGCGATGTCACCCGAATACTGGATGCCGCCGTCGCCGATCACCGGGACGCCGGCCGGGCGGGCCGCCCGGGACGCCTCCATGATCGCGGTGATCTGCGGGACGCCCACGCCGGCCACGATCCGGGTGGTGCAGATGGCACCGGGGCCGACGCCCACCTTGATGCCGTCGGCGCCCGCGTCGACCAGCGCCTTGGCGCCGGCGTAGGTGGCGATGTTGCCGCCCACGATGTCGATGGTCACGTCCTTCTTGAGGCGGGCGACCATCTCCAGCACGGCCCGCTGGTGGCCGTGGGCGGTGTCCACGATGAGCACGTCCACCCCGGCGTCGACCAGGGTGCGGGCCCGCTTGTACGCGTCCTCGCCGACGCCCACGGCGGCGGCGACCCGGAGCCGGCCGGCGGAGTCCTTGGTGGCGTTCGGGTACTGCTCGCTCTTGGTGAAGTCCTTGACCGTGATCAGCCCGCGCAGCTTGCCGGCCTCGTCGACGATCGGCAGCTTCTCCACCTTGTGCTGCCGGAGCAGCGACAGCGCCTCGTCCTTGCTCACCCCGACCCGGGCGGTGATCAGCGGGGTCCGGGTCATGATGTCGCGGACCGGGGTGGCCGGGTCGGAGACGAAGCGCATGTCCCGGTTGGTCACGATGCCGACCAGCTCGCCCTGCCCGTCGACCACCGGCACGCCGGAGATGCGGTAGCGGCCGCAGAGCGCGTCGACCTCGCGGAGGGTGTCGTCCGGGCTGGCGGTCACCGGGTTGGTGATCATGCCGGACTCGGAGCGCTTGACCAGGTCGACCTGGAGCGCCTGGTCCTCCACGGAGAGGTTGCGGTGCAGCACGCCGATGCCGCCCTGGCGAGCCATGGCGATCGCCATCCGGGCCTCGGTGACGGTGTCCATGGCGCTGGAGAGCAGCGGGATGGTCAACTCGACGTTGCGGGTGAGCCGGGTGCGGGTGTTGACCCGGCTGGGCACCACGTCCGACTCGCCCGGCTGGAGCAGCACGTCGTCGAAGGTCAGCCCGAGCGGCACCACCCGGGCCGAGCCGGCGGGCAGCTCGGGCAGGTGGCCGCCCAGCTCACCGCCGTCGCGGCCGGCCGGGATCTCGGTGCTGGGCGAATTCTCCACGATTGCTCCCCTGAGCTGGTCGGACGGGCTGCGGCGAGGCGGCGCGCGCGGGCACCGGCGCACGACGGCAGGACGGCGCGTCGCTTCATCGTACCCATTGAGCTGGTCCGCCCCTGGCAGCGCCGGGCGCGGGTAGGCGGCGCCACAGGGAGTCCCGGGGGCGGGCTTTCCGGCGGGTCGGGGACTACGGTGAGGGGGTGCACGACGAGCCCATCGACCCGTTCAACGGCGACCCGGCCGATCCGGCTGCCGGCCTGCACGACCCGCGCGAGGACGACCCGCTCGACCCGCTGAGCGAGGTCGAGCGGCAGGACGTCCTGGAGGACCTGGCCGACCTGGAGATCTACCAGGCCCTGTTGCAGCCGATCGGGGTCCGCGGCCTGGTCATCGAGTGCGAGGACTGCCGGGAGCCGCACTACTTCGACTGGGACCTGCTCCGGGGCAACCTGCGCCACCTGCTCAACTCGGGGCGGCCCCGCGTGCACGAGCCGGCCTACGACCCCGACCCGGACCACTACGTGAGCTGGGACTACGCCCGGGGCTACGCCGACGGCGTGCACGACACCCTCACCGAGGGCACGGACGACACCGCCGAGGAGTGAGCGGCCGGGTCAGGCGACCAGGCCGGCGCGGAATCCCGCGGCCACGGCGTGCGCCCGGTCGCGGGCGCCCAGCTTGCGGAACAGCCGGCGGGCGTGGGTCTTGACGGTGTCCTCCGAGACGAACAGCTCCCGCCCGATCTCCGCGTTGCTCTTCCCCTCGGCCATCCCGAGCAGCACCTGAAGCTCACGCTCCGTGAGCCCGATGGCGCTTCGCGGACTGCGCGCCGGCCGCTGCGGGCCGCCCGCCGGCGCCGGCTCCGCCTCGCCCGCGGCCGGGTCGGCCGGATCCTCGCCGCGCTGCACCGGCACCATCGTGGGCCCGCCGCCGGGACCCTCCGCCGGGCCCGCCGGGCCTGCCGGCCACGCCGCCCCCGCCGGGGTACGCCCCGGCGCGGCCGACCGGGCCGGGCCGCCGACCGCCGCCGCGTCCCGGGCGGGGTCGGTGACCCGGTGCCGGTTGGTGCGGCCGGGGGCCGAGAGCAGCAGCAGCGCCTTGGCGACCGCGCTGGTCAGGTCGTGGTCGGCGTTCTGGATGAGACCGCGGGCGCCGGCGCTGATGGTGGCCGCGGCGGCCTCCGACTCCTCGGCCCCGAGCAGCAGCACGGCGGCCTGCGGGGCACGGGCGAGCACCCGGCGGACGAAGCCGGCGCTGTCCGGCCGGGTGAGGGCGGTGTCGGCGAGCACCACGTCGACCTGGCGCTCCGCGAGCCGCAACATCACCTCGGGATCGGAGACGGCCGTCCGAAGCACGCCCGACAGCCCGAGCCGCGCCGCCGCGGAGGTCAAATGCTGGGCTGCGAGTGGTGTCCGAACGCACACAAGAACGCTACGCACAGTGGTCTCCTCTCCGACTCAGAGTCGACCACGACGGCGTGTGCTCGGGAGGAGGTTCCGGGCAATCATCCGAACTTTTCCGGCAGATGGGGCATATGCCGCCAACTGTCCGAGGTTTTCGATCACAGATGTGTGAGCGCGGGAAAGCCCGGGTACCGAGGGGTCACTCCGGAAACGGTGTCCCGCGCGGACCACCCGCACCGGTAGGAGCTGGCCACGAAGATTCTCCGCGGTGCCGCGCGGGAGGAGGGGTGCTGATGTCGAACGTACGCAGACTGCCCGGACCCATTGTCGACCTCTGGGACTGGCAGCGACTCGGTGCCTGCCGCGGCCGGGACAGCGCCCAGTTCTTCCACCCGGACGGCGAGCGCGGCTCGTCGCGGCTGCGCCGCGAGTCCGGCGCCAAGGCCGTCTGCCGCACCTGCCCGGTGCGCGCCGAGTGCGCCGCCCACGCCCTCTCGGTCCGCGAGCCCTACGGCGTGTGGGGCGGCTTCAGCGAGTCGGAGCGGCTGCGGTTGCTCGCCCTCGGCTGGGAGGACCTGGCCGACCGCCGGCAGTCCCGCGTGGACGTCGCCCGGCTGGAGGCCCGCCTCGGCCGCCCGCACAAGTCCGCCGTCCCGGACCAGCGCAAGATCGCCTGACCGTTCCGCATCGACCACCGCGACGCCGCGCCCCGGAACTCCGGGCGCGGCGTCGCGTTTCGCCCTCATCACCGGAGCGGGGACTTTCTCCGGCAGCGCCTGTCGAGCTGACATCACCAACGACTCGAACCCAGGGCGACCGCCGACCGAACCCGCCTGAGCGGGCGCCCGCACATTGCGATGCCCAGGCCGGCCACCGCCACAGCCGTCGCCACCCCGCCTCGGCCCTCGGTTGGCGCCCACCCGCTCCGGTTGCTCCCGCTCGCGCGGCATGGCCCGGCCGGCCGACACCGAGGGCCGCGCTGGTTCGCGGAGAGGGCCGACCGGGCTGGGGTCCGGACACCGTTGAGTCGTCTGCGACATCAGCTCGACAGGCGGTCGGAACCCGATGCCGCTCGCCGGAGTGGAGGCGCCGGGGTCAGCCGACCTCGACCGGGACGGTGTGCCAGCCGGTGGCGCCGTCCGGGGCGACCGGGCGGCGCTGCGCCGGCTGGGTCTCCCCGGCGGCGTCCGTGGCCCGGACCTGGAGGGTGTGGTCGCCCGGGGTGGCGTCCCAGCGCCACGACCACTGCACCCAGGTGTCTACCGAGACCGTCGGGGCCAGGGTCGCCTCGTGCCAGGGGCCGTCGTCGACGCGTACCTCGACCCGGCGGATGCCCCGGTGCTGGGCCCAGGCCACCCCGGCGACCGTGACCGGTCCGGCGGTGAGCCGGTCCCGCCGGCGCGGCGTGTCGATCCGGGACTCCGTCTTGATCGGCCCCTGCGCCGACCATCCGCGCGGCACCCAGTACGCGTCGAAGTCCGCGAAGCTGGTCAGCTCCAGCTCGGTCACCCACTTGCACGCCGAGACGTACCCGTAGAGGCCGGGCACCACCATCCGCACCGGGAAGCCGTGCTCCACCGGCAGCGGCTCGCCGTTCATCCCGACCGCCAGCAGGGCGTCCCGGCCGTCCCGCAGCACCGCCGTGGGGGTGCCGCAGGTCCAGCCGTCGACCGAGCGGCCGACCACCTGGTCCGCACCCTCCTCCGGCTCGACCTCGTCCAGCAGTTCCCGGATCGGCACGCCCAGCCAGCGGGCGTTGCCGATCAGGTCGCCGCCCACCTCGTTGGAGACGCACGCCAGGGTGATGTGGCGCTCGACCATCGGCCGGGCGAGCAGGTCGTCGAAGCTCAGCTCGAGCGGTCTGCGGACCCGGCCGTGGATACGCAGCCGCCAGGTCGCCGGGTCGACCTGCGGCACCACGAGGGCCGTGTCGATCCGGTAGAACTCGCGGTTCGGGGTGACGAAGGGGGCGAGCCGGTCCACCGCCAGGTCCGCGCCGGCCGGCACCGGTGGGGCGGGCGCGACCGGCGTGGGCAGGCGCACCGCCTCGCGGGCCGCCGAGACCCCCCGCCGCCCGGCCAGCCAGTGCCCGCCGAGCCCCGCCACCGCCGCCGTGCCGGCCAGCAGGCCCACGCCGCGCAGGAACCGCCGCCGCGACTCGTCCCCGGCGGCCTCCTGCGGCTCCCACCCGGCCGGCGCCTCGTCCCGCGCGAGCGCGGCGGCGGGCGGCGACGGCGGGGTCGAGGGGGCGGCAGCCTCGCGCAGCGGGCCCGCGACGAACGCCCAGAGCGTGAGCGCACCCAGTGCACCACCGACCAGGGAGGGCAGCGCGTCGAGGGCGTCCGCGCCCGCCCGGGTCAGGGCGGCGGCCACCCCGAGGGCCGCGAACGCGGCGATGCCGGCCAGGCCGAACCGGAGCCGCCGGGCCGCCAGCACGCCGAGCAGCGCGGCGATCGCGGCCAGCAGCACCGCCGTGCCGACCAGCAGGGCGATCTTGTCGTAGGTGCCGAAGACCGCGATGGCGAACTGCTTGAGCGGCTCGGGCACGACGTCGACGACCAGCCCGCCGACCGCGATCAGCGGGGCGGACCGGGGACCGGTGAGGACGGCCACCGGTTCGGCGACACCGATCGCGACGACCGCGGCCGTGACCCCGGCCAGCGCGGCCCGGCCGCGCGACATGCTGCTCACGGCGACCAGTGTCGTCGCTCGGAGCGGCCGACCGCCAACCTCGTCAGGGTTTCGTAAGCAGAGACGGGTCAGGGCACACCGCCGAGGTCGGCGGTGTGCCCTGACGTCAGGCCGTACGGCTCGGGATCAGAAGCCCGGGCCGTGCTGGTGGCCGTGCCCGTGGCCGTGGCCGTGCCCGGCGTCGGCCGGCTCGGCCTTCTCCGGCTTCTCCACCACGAGGCTCTCGGTGGTGAGCAGCAGACCGGCGATCGACGCGGCGTTGGCGACCGCGTTGCGGGTCACCTTCACCGGGTCGAGGATGCCGGACTTGACCAGGTCGACGTACTCGCCGTTGGCGGCGTTGAGGCCGTTGCCCCACTCCTGGCCGGCGACCTTCTGCACCACCACGTAGCCGTCGTGGCCGGCGTTCTGGGCGATCCAGCGCAGCGGCTCGACCAGCGCCTTGCGCACGATCGAGACGCCGACCTTCTCGTCACCGGTGAAGCCCAGGTCGTCGTCGAGCACCGGCAGGATCTGGGCCAGGGCGGCGCCGCCACCCGGGACCGTACCCTCCTCGACCGCGGCCTTGGTCGCGGAGATCGCGTCCTCGATGCGGTGCTTGCGCTCCTTCATCTCGACCTCGGTGGCCGCGCCGGCCTTGATCACCGCGATGCCGCCGGAGAGCTTCGCCAGCCGCTCGGCCAGCTTCTCCCGGTCCCACTCGGAGTCCGAGGCCTCGATCTCCTTGCGGATCTGGGCGACCCGGTCGGCGACCTCGGCGGACTGGCCGCCGCCGTCGACGACCGTGGTGTTCTCCTTGTCGACCACCACGCGGCGGGCGGTGCCGAGCACCTCCAGGCCGACCTGGTCGAGCTTGTAGCCCAGCTCCGGGGCGACCAGCTCGGCGCCGGTCAGGATCGCCATGTCCTGGAGCATCGCCTTGCGGCGGTCGCCGAAGCCGGGGGCCTTCACGGCGCAGACCTTGATGGTCTTGCGGATCGCGTTGACCACCAGCGTGGACAGGGCCTGGCCCTCGACGTCCTCGGCGACGATGAGCAGCGGCTTGTTGTTCTGGAGGACCTTCTCCAGCAGCGGCAGCAGCTCCTCGATGGCCGAGATCTTCTGCGTGGTGATCAGGATGTACGGGTCCTCCAGGACCGCCTCCTGCCCCTCCACGTCGGTGACGAAGTTCGGCGAGATGAAGCCCTTGTCGAACTGGAGGCCCTCGGTGACCTCGAGCTCGGTGGTCAGGGCGGAGCCCTCCTCGACGGTGATGACACCGTCGCGGCCGACCCGCTCCATCGCCTCGGCGATCAGCTCGCCGATGGTGGCGTCCTGCGCGGAGATCGTCGCGACGTGCGCGATCGACTCCTTGTCGGCCACCTCGACGGCCCGGCCGAGCAACGCCTCGGAGACCTTGGCGGCCGCCGCGTCGATGCCCCGCTTGAGGCCGGTGGGGTTGGCTCCGGCGGCCACGTTGCGCAGGCCCTCGCGGACCATGGCCTGGGCCAGCACGGTCGCGGTGGTGGTCCCGTCGCCGGCGACGTCGTTGGTCTTGGTCGCCACCTCCTTGACCAGCTGCGCGCCGAGGTTCTCGTAGGGGTTGGTGAGCTCGATCTCCTTGGCGATCGTCACGCCGTCGTTGGTGATCGTGGGCACACCAAACTTCTTGTCCAGGACGACGTTGCGCCCGCGCGGGCCGAGAGTGACCTTGACCGCGTCCGCGAGGGCGTTGACACCATGCTCCAGCAGGTGCCGGGCGTCGTCCGAGAAGCTCAGGATCTTCGCCATCTGTATCCCTTCGAAGCGACGTTGCCCCGGCCCGGCGAGCCGGACCGGGGCAACGACACTGATCGGTTGCTTACTTCTCGATGACCGCGAGGACGTCGCGGGCGGAGAGCACCAGGTACTCCTCGCCGGCGTACTTGACCTCGGTGCCGCCGTACTTCGAGTAGAGGACGGTGTCGCCGACCTTGACGTCGATCGGCACGCGGTTGCCCTTGTCGTCGATCCGGCCCGGGCCGACAGCGAGGACGGTGCCCTCCTGCGGCTTCTCCTTGGCGGTGTCGGGGATCACGATGCCCGAGGCGGTGGTGGTCTCGGCCTCGTTCGCCTGGACCACGATGCGGTCCTCGAGCGGCTTGATCGCAACCTTGGTCGCGGTAGTCACGGGCATACCCTCCTGGGGTACTTGGTGTCGTTGCCGGTCGCGGGCGACCGGCGTCAATCTGCCACATGCCACCGGGCGGGGCCGTCGTCGCGGGTGCCGGTCCGCCTGGCGTTCAACCCCCGGACACCAGGGCCCGGGCGTTGGCACCCTCAGGGTGAGAGTGCTAATCGCAGGTTATTCCTCGGCTAGCACTCCGTCAAGGAGAGTGCCAACGCGCCGCCTCCCGTGTCGCCACGGCACCCCTCCCAGGGGCCCCGGGCCGGGCGGGTCGGGCGGCCGGGAGAATGCCGGGGTGGACCTGGAACAGTTCGCCGCTCTGCGTACCCCCGAGGGGTCGGCCGCGCTCGACGCGGCGGCGCGGGTGGCCGGCGGCGACCCGCTCACCGCGGCGGCCGCGCTCCGCTCCGCCGGGGTGCCCGGCGGCCTCGCGGCGGCGGCGCTGACCCAGGCGGAGCTGCGGCGCCGCGCGGCCGGCAAGTTCGGCGCGGCGGCGGGCGGCATGTTCCTCACCCGGGCGGGGCTGGAGCAGGCCACCCGGGGGGTCGTGGCGGGGCGCCGGGCGGAGCGCCTGCGGGCCGCGGGCGTGGCGACGCTGGCCGACCTGGGGTGCGGCCTCGGGGCGGACGCGCTGGCCGCGGCCCGCGCCGGCATCCGGGTGTACGGCGTGGAGGCCGACCCGCTGACCGCCGCCATGGCCGCCGCGAACGCCGAGGCGGCCGGGCTGGCCGACCGCTTCACCGTGGAGTGCGGGGACGCCACGGCGTTCGACGTGACCCGGGTCGACGGCGTCTTCTGCGACCCGGCCCGCCGGAAGGCCGGTACCGGCCGGCGGATCTTCGACCCGAACGCCTACTCGCCACCGTGGGACTTCGTCACCGGGCTGGCCGAACGGGTGCCGCGCACCGTGGTGAAGGTGGCGCCCGGGCTGGACCACGCGCTCATCCCGCCGGGCGCCGAGGCGGAGTGGGTGAGCGTCGACGGCGACCTGGTCGAGGCGGCGCTCTGGTGCGGCGCGCTGGCCGAGGTGCCCCGCCGCGCCACGGTGCTGCGGGAGCAGGCCGCACACGTGCTGACCGGCGGCGGCGACGCCGAGGCGGCGGTCGGGCCGGTCCGCCGTTTCCTGTACGACCCGGACCCGGCGGTGGTGCGGGCGCACCTGGTCGCCGAACTGGCCCGCGACCTCGACGGCACGCTGGCCGACCCGAGCATCGCCTACCTGTACGGCGACGAGGGCCGGCCCACCCCGTTCGCCCGCTGCCTGGAGATCACCGACGTGCTGCCGTTCTCGTTGAAGCGGCTCCGGGCCCTGCTGCGGGAGCGCCGGGTCGGGCGGGTGGAGATCCTCAAGCGCGGCTCGGCGCTGGAGCCGGAGAAGCTGCGCCGCGACCTGAAGCTGGCCGGCGACGCGGCGGCCAGCCTGGTGCTGACCCGGGTGGGCGGGGCGCCGACCGTGCTCCTCTGCCGCCCGCTTCCCGCCTGACGGTTTCCCGCTCGCCCGGCGCGTACGGCCGGGTTAGCTTGTCGCTCATGGCGGGACAGGGCACTCCGGCGACGGCACTGCTGACCAAGCGGAAGATCGCGCACAGCACGCACCCGTACGACGTCTCACCGGACGCGCCGAACTACGGCGCCCTGGTCGCGGCGGCCCTCGGGGTGCCGCCGGCCCGGGTCTTCAAGTCCCTGGTGACCGAGGTCGACGGCGGGCTGACCGTGGCGGTCGTGCCGGTCACCGGCGAGCTGGACCTCAAGGCGTTGGCGGCCGCGGCGGGCGGCAAGCGGGCGGCCCTGGCGGACCGGGCGGTGGCCGAGCGGGCCACCGGCTACGTCCGCGGCGGGATCAGCCCGCTCGGCCAGCGCAAGCGGCTGCCCACGGTCATCGACGCCACCGCGCTGGAACATCCGACGGTCTACGTCTCGGCGGGCCGTCGCGGCCTGCAACTGGAGCTCGCCCCGGCCGACCTGGTCGCGTTGACCGACGCCGTCACGGCGTCGATCGCCACCCGCTGAGCCGTCCCACCGCAGGTCACCTGGGAGCGTTCCCGCAGCTCCCCGGAGGGAGCGCTCTCCGGCGGTGACCGCCGGGTGTCAGTTGCGTTGCTGAATTGTTACTGCCGCCAACAAACTTCTGACCTCGGCTCTCTTGCGCCACTCCGGAGCGGGGGAATACGTTGCCGGGCACAACAAAACACCGACAACAACTCCCCCAACCCCCGAAAGGACCCATGCACATGCGCAAGGGCTTCCTCACCTTCGCGGCCGTCGGTCTTCTCGCGACCGGCAGCATGGCCGCCTGCGGTGACGACGGCGGTTCCGACCAGGCCGGCGGTTCGACGGACAAGAAGCCGAAGATCGGCGTGATCCTCCCCGACAGCAAGTCCTCCGCCCGGTGGGAGGGCGCCGACCGCAAGTACCTCAAGGAGGCGTTCGACGCGGCCGGTGTCGACTCGGACATCCAGAACGCCCAGAACGACAAGAACGCCTTCCAGACCATCGCCGACCAGATGATCACCAACGGCGTCAACGTGCTGATGATCGTCAACCTGGACTCCGGCACCGGCAAGGCCGTGCTCGACAAGGCCAAGTCGCAGGGCGTCGCCACCATCGACTACGACCGGCTGACCCTGGGCGGCTCCGCCCAGTACTACGTCAGCTTCGACAACGAGGCGGTCGGCAAGCTCCAGGGCGAGGGCCTGAGCAAGTGCCTGACCGACAAGGGCGCGAAGAACCCGTCGATCGCCTACCTCAACGGCTCGCCGACCGACAACAACGCGACCCTGTTCAAGAACGGGTACGACTCGGTGCTCAAGCCGAAGTTCGACTCGAAGGAGTACACCAAGGTCGCCGACGACTCCGTGCCGGCGTGGGACAACGCGCAGGCCGCCACGATCTTCGAGCAGCAGCTCACCAAGGCTCGCGGCAAGATCGACGGGGTGCTGGCCGCCAACGACGGCCTGGGCAACGCCGCCATCTCGGTGCTGAAGAAGAACAAGCTCAACGGCAAGGTCCCGGTGACCGGTCAGGACGCCACCAAGGAGGGCCTGCAGAACATCCTCCTGGGCGACCAGTGCATGACGGTCTACAAGGCGGTCAAGAAGGAGGCCGACGCGGCCGCCGAGCTGGCCATCGGGCTGGCCAAGGGCCAGAAGAAGGACACCGGCCAGACCGTCAAGGACCCGGAGGGCGGGCGGGACGTCCCGGCCGTCCTGCTGGAGCCGAAGGCGATCTACAAGGACAACGTCAAGGACGTCGTGGCCGACGGCTACGTCACCAAGGACGAGCTCTGCACCGGCAACTTCGCCAAGCTCTGCACCGACGCCGGCATCAGCTGACCCATCCCCCGCTCCAGGCGGCGCCGCCCGGCACGGACATCCGTGCCGGGCGGCGCCCACGCCGGACGGGATCCGAGACCTTCCCTCCGTTCCCAAGGAGACCCCCGTGTCCGCAACCCCCCTGCTGGAGCTACGCGGGATCGACAAGAGCTTCGGTCCCGTCCAGGTGCTGCGCGACGTGGCCTTCGCCGCGTACCCCGGCGAGGTGACCGCGCTGGTCGGCGACAACGGCGCCGGCAAGTCGACCCTGGTGAAGTGCATCAGCGGCATCCATCCCACCGACGCCGGCGAGTTCCACTTCGACGGCCGGCCGGTGAGCATCAACAGCCCCCGGGACGCCGCCGCGCTGGGCATCGAGGTCGTCTACCAGGACCTCGCGCTCTGCGACAACCTCGACATCGTGCAGAACATGTTCCTCGGCCGGGAGAAGCGCAGCGGCATCGTGCTCGACGAGCCGACCATGGAGCAGATGGCCGCCGAGACCCTGGCCGGGCTGAGCGTGCGGACCGTCAAGTCGCTGCGTCAGCACGTGTCCAGCCTCTCCGGCGGGCAGCGGCAGACCGTCGCCATCGCCAAGGCGGTGCTCTGGAACAGCAAGCTGGTCATCCTCGACGAGCCCACCGCCGCCCTCGGCGTCGCACAGACCGCCCAGGTGCTGGAACTGGTCCGCCGGCTCGCCGACAACGGCCTCGCCGTGGTGCTCATCTCGCACAACATGAACGACGTCTTCGCGGTCTCCGACCGCATCGCCGCCCTCTACCTCGGCCAGATGGTCGCCCAGGTGAAGACCAGCGACATCACGCACGCGCAGGTGGTCGAGCTGATCACCGCCGGTCGCTCCGGCAACCTCGGCCTCGCCGACACGGGCAGCAACGGCACCGGCGCCGCGCCCGCCGACACGACTCCAGGAGCCGTCCGATGACCACCACCGCCGTCCAGAAGGAAGGCCCCGCCGCAGTCGCGCCGGCGCCCACCGTCGGCACCCATTTCAACAACTACTGGCGCCGGGTACGCGGCGGCGACATCGGCGCGCTGCCGGCCGTGTTCATGCTCTTCGCGCTGGTGGTCGGCTTCTCGATCGCCCGGCCGACCTTCTTCACGGCCGGCAACTTCGCCAACCTGTTCACCCAGGGCGCGGCGACCACGCTGATCGCGATGGGTCTGATCTTCGTCCTGCTGCTCGGCGAGATCGACCTCTCCGCCGGCTTCGCCAGCGGTGTCTGCGCCGCCATCCTGGCCAACGCGGTCACCGAGCGCGGCTACCCGTGGTACGTGGCGATGCTCGCCGCCGTGATCACCGGCGTGGTGATCGGCACCCTGCTCGGCCTGCTGGTCGCGAAGGTCGGCATCCCGTCCTTCGTGGTCACCCTGGCCGGCTTCCTCGCCTTCCAGGGCATCGTGCTGATGCTCATGAAGGAGGGCTCCAACATCTCGGTGCGGGACGACATCATCCTCGCCATCGCCAACCGCAACCTCTCCCCCGCGCTCGGCTGGGCGCTGGCCGCGGTGGCCGTCGCCGGGTACGCGGCCGTGCAACTGCTGCGGCACCGCAACCGTGCCGCCCGCGGCCTGCTCACCGACCCGACCGCGGTGGTCCTCGCCCGGATCGTCGGCCTCGCCGTCATCCTCGGCCTCGCCGTCTACGTGCTCAACCTGGAGCGCAGCCGCAACGTACTGGTCGTCTCGCTCAAGGGCGTGCCGATCGTGGTGCCGATCATCGCGCTGCTGCTGGTGATCTGGACCTTCGTGCTCCAGCGCACCAGCTACGGCCGGCACGTCTACGCGGTCGGCGGCAACGCCGAGGCGGCCCGCCGGGCCGGCATCAACGTCGACCGGATCCGCATCTCCGTGTTCGTCATCTGCTCCACGATGGCGGCGATCGGCGGCATCGTGGCGGCCAGCCGGGCCAACTCGGTCGACCCCAACACCGGCGGCAGTAACGTACTGCTCTACGCCGTCGGCGCGGCGGTGATCGGCGGCACCAGCCTCTTCGGCGGCAAGGGCCGGATCCTGGACGCCGTCCTCGGTGGCGCGGTGGTCGCGGTCATCGACAACGGCATGGGACTGATGGGTTACAGCTCGGGCGTGAAGTACGTGGTGACCGGCGTGGTACTGCTCGCCGCCGCCACGATCGACGCGCTGTCCCGCCGGCGGGCCGCCGCCACGGGCACCCGCTGAACCCGGTACGGACATGACGGTGGCGATGCGTGCGGGACCGAGCCAGGACGAGATCCGTCGGCAGAACCTGGGCGCGTTGCTCCGTTACGTCCACGTGCGGGGGGCCACCACCCGGGCGGAGCTGACCACCGCGCTCGGCCTCAACCGCAGCACCATCGGCGCGCTGACCGCCGACCTGGCCGGCGCCGGTCTGGTCAGCGAGGGGACGCCGAAGGAGACCGGCCGGGCCGGACGACCCTCGCTGGTCGTCCGGCCCGAGTCGGCCCGGGTCTACGCGTACGCGTACAGCATCGAGGTGGACCGGCTGCGGGCCGCGCGGGTCGGGCTCGGCGGCGAGGTGCTCGACCGGCGGGAGCTGGAACGGCCACGGAACCTGGTCGCCGGGGAGGCCGCCCCGCTGCTGGCCGACGCGGTGCGGGAGATGCACCGGGCGGTGCCGTCCGACTCGATCTGCGTGGGCGCCGGCGTGGCGGTCTGCGGCATGGTCCGGCGCGAGGACGGGCTGGTCCGGCTCAGCCCCACCACGGGCTGGGTGGACGAGCCGATCGGCGCGGCGCTCGCCGCCGAGCTGGGCGTCGACGTGCCCATCACGGTGGGCAACGTGGCCGACGTGGCGGCCTTCGCCGAGCATGCCCGGGGCGCCGCGGCCGGCTGCGACAACGTGATCTACCTGTACGGGGACGTCGGTGTCGGCGCCGGCATCATCGCCGGCGGGCGGCGGCTCACCGGGCACGGCGGCTACAGCGGCGAGGTCGGCCACATGGTGGTGGTCCGCGACGGCGTGCGCTGCGACTGCGGCCGGCGCGGCTGCTGGGAGACCGAGATCGGCGAGCACGGGCTGCTCCGCGCCGCCGGCCGCTCCGACGCCCGGGGCCGGGAGGCGCTGCTGGCCGTCTTCGACGCCGCCGACCGGGGCGACGCCCGGGCCCAGACCGCCGTGCGGCAGGCCGGCGACTGGCTCGGCTTCGGCGTGGCCAACCTGGTCAACATCTTCAACCCCGAGATGGTCATCTTCGGTGGCACCATGCGCGACCTCTACCTGGCCGCCGCCGCCCAGGTGCGCAGCCGGCTCAACTCCAACGGGCTGCCCGCCTGCCTGGAGCACGTGCGGCTGCGTACCCCGAAACTCGGCGACGACGCGGCGCTCATCGGCGCCGCCGAGCTGGCCTTCGAGCGCCTCCTCGCCGACCCGCTCGACGTCGGGTGACCGGCCGCCGCGCGGGGTGAACTGAATCGGCTCGTGATCCGTACCAGTGGGCGGACGGACGGCCGCGGGGGCGGCCGTCCGCGCCATCCCGCGTACCGGTCCGGACCGAGGAGGCACCGCAACCATGGCACCGCTGGAATCCGTACGCCGCCGGCTGGCGCACCGGGTGATCCTGCTGCTCGTCGCGCTCGCCGCGGGGATCGGCGTCCTTCCCGGCGCGGCACTGGCCGCGCCCAACCCCGTCGTGCAGCTCAACGCCGCCGACATGACGCTGCTCAACGGCGTACGGCTGGCCGGGCTCTGGGAGATGCCGGCCGGGCAGATGGCCGCCGAGAAGGGCCAGTCGAAGCGGGTACGGGAGATCGGCGCGGAGATCGCGCGACAGCACGGCATCCTGGACCAGCTCGTGGTCGAGGCGGCGAACAAGCTGGGCGCCACCCTGCCGACCACACCGACCACCCAGCAGCAGGGCTGGCTGACCGAGATGCAGAACGCCACCGGCGCCCAGTTCGACCAGATCTTCGTGACCCGGCTGCGGGTCGCGCACGGCAACATCTTCCCGGTGATCGGCGCGGTCCGGGCCAGCACCCGCGACCCGATCGTGCGCAAGCTCGCCGACCAGACGAACACCTTCGTCACCAACCACATGCTGATGCTGGAGAGCACCGGGCTGGTCCGCTGGCAGCAGCTCCCGCCTCCCGCGATGCCCCCGGCGCAGAGCGACTCGCTGATCGCCGCCGCCGGCGCCAACGTCGGCAGCACCGGCGGGACCCAGATCAGCACGACCCTCGTCTGGGCCGTCTTCCTGCTCGCCCTGGCCACCGGCGGGTACGCGACCTGGCGGCTGCTGCGCCGCACCTGACGACGCCGTTCGCGCGGGGCCCCCACCGGCGTTCCGGTGGGGGCCCTTCGTTCAGCCGTGCCAGGACCGCCAGAGGGCGGCATACGAGCCGTCGGCGGCGACCAGTTCGTCGTGCGGGCCCAGCTCGGTGATCCGGCCGTCCTCGACCACCGCCACCCGGTCCGCGTCGTGCGCGGAGAAGAGGCGGTGCGCGATGGCGATGACGGTCCGGCCCTGGAGCACCGCGGCCAGCGAGCGTTCCAGCGCCCGGGCCGCCCGCGGGTCGATCAGCGAGGTGGCCTCGTCCAGCACCAGGGTGTGCGGGTCGGCGAGCACCAACCGGGCCAGCGCGAGCTGCTGCGCCTGGGCCGGCGAGAGGGGGTGCCCGCCGGCCCCGACCCGGGTGTCCAGCCCGTCCGGCAGCGCCTGCGCCCAGTCGAGCGCGTCGACCGCGGCGAGCGCCGCGCGCACCTCGGCGGGCCCGGCGGCCGGGCGGACCATCGACACGTTGTCGGCGAGGGTGCCGATGAAGACGTGGTGCTCCTGGCTGACCAGCGCCACATGCGTGCGCAGCTCGGCCAGGGGCAGCCCGGAGAGCGGCCGGCCGTCCACGGTCACCGTGCCGGCGCGCGGCGGGTGCACCCCGGCCAGCAGCCGGCCCAGGGTGGACTTCCCCGCGCCGGACGGGCCGACCATGGCCAGCTTCTCCCCCGGCCGCGGCACCAGGGTCACCCCGTGCAGCACGTCGTGTCCGGCGCGGTACGCGTACCGGACGTCGTGGGCCGCGAGCCGCCCGCCGTCGGTGACCGGCCGGTCGGGCGACGCGTCGGCGGCACCGGTCGGCCGGTCGGCCGTTCCCGCCGGCTCGGCCACGCCGAGCAGCCGGGCCAGCGAGGCACCGCCGACCTGGAACTCGTCCAGCCAGGAGAGCAGCCGGTCGACCGGGTCCACCAGTTGCTGGGCGTAGAGGGTGGCCGCGGTGACCTGCCCGAGGCTGACCCAGCCCTCCAGGTAGAACCAGCCGCCGAGCAGCAGCGTGCCGGCCACCGGCAGCAGGTAGCCGATCTCGGCGACCGGGAAGAAGACCGTCCGCAGGTTCAGCGTGTAGTACTCGGCCGCGTACGACCGGCGGATGTCGGCGTCGGTGCGGGCCCGGCGGCGGGCCTGCTGGCGCAGCGCCTCCGTGGTCCGGGCCCCCTCGACCGTCTCGCTGATCCCGTCGGTGATGTCGGAGTACGCGGCGTTCTCCCGCAGGTAGCCGGCCGGCGCCCGGCGCAGGTACCAGCGCGTGCCGGCGACCAGCAGCGGAACCGCGAGCAGGCAGGGCACCACCAGCAGCGGCCCGGTCAGCGCCACGGCGCCGAGGATCAGCAGCACGGTGACCGCCGCGATCAGCGTCTCCGGTGCGGCGAACCGGACCGTCCGGGACAGCGCGGCGACGTCCCGGGACGTGCGGGTGAGCAGGTCGCCGGTGCCGGCCCGCTCCACCGTGGACAGCGGCAGGGCCAGCACCCGGTCGACGAACTCCTCGCGCAGCTCGGCGAGGACCCGCTCGCCGAGCCGGGCCGACGCCAGGTGGGCGAAGCGGACCAGCACCGACTGGGCGACCACGAAGCCCGCGATGGCCAGGGCGATCCGGTCGACCGTCACGGCGCCGACGCCGCGCGAGATCCCCTCCACGAGGTCGCCGAGGAGCCGGGGCGCGACCAGGCCGGCGGCCGCGGCGAGCGCGTGCAGGCCGAGCGCGGCGGCCAGGCCGCGCGGGTGCCGGCGGAACAGCTCCCGCGCGTACCGGCGGACCTGCCGCGCGTCGGCGACGGGCAGGGCGTTGCTCACCGGTCCTCCTCCCGGCTCACCGTGGCCCGGTACCGGGGCTCGGCGGCCAGCAACTCGTCGTGGCGGCCCTCGGCGACGACCTTGCCGTCCTCCACGAAGACCACGTGCTCGGCGCGGCCGAGCACCAGCGGGCTGGTGGTGCACACCAGCGTCGTCCGGCCGCGCCGCGCGGCGGCCAGCCGGTCGGCGATGCGCGCCTCGGTGTGCGCGTCCACCGCGCTGGTCGGCTCGACCAGGATCAGCGCCTCCGGGTCGGCGACCAGCGCCCGGGCCAGCCGCAGCCGCTGCCGCTGACCGCCGGAGAACTCCCGGCCGCGCTCGGCGACCGGGCCGTCCAGGCCGCCGGGCAGCGCCTCGACGATGTCCGTGGCGCTCGCCGCCACCAGCGCCGCCTCGACCGCCCGGCGGTCACCCCGGTCGTGCGGGTCCAGCTCCGTGCGGAGGGTGCCGCTGAACAGCTGCGCGTCGTTGTCGGCCACCAGGATCCGCTCGCGCACCGTCGCCAGCGCCACGTCCCGCAGCGGTACGCCGTGCAGCGTCACGTCCCCGTCGGCGTACCGGCCGAGGCGGTCGGCGATCTCGGCGGCGTCCTCCGGGGCGGTGGCGGCCAGCGCGGTGAGCCGGCCCGGCCGCAGCACCAGCCCCGAGCGCACGTCCACCAGCTCGCCCGGCCCCTCGGGCACCGCCACCGGGCGGGCCGGGTCGGTGAACTCCGGGGCCAGGCGGAGCAGCCGCACCACGCGGCGGGCCGCGACGTGCCCCCGGGTCAGCTTGTCGGCCGCCTCGGTGAGGTTGCGCAGCGGGCTGACCAGGAACGCCGTGTAGCCGTAGAACGAGACGAGCTGACCCGCGCTGATCTCGCCGCGCAGCGCGAACCGGGCCCCGAGCCAGGTCACCAGCACCACGAAGACGCCGGGCAGCAGGATCTGCGCGGCCTGGATGAGCGACTCGACCCGGGCCACCCGCAGGCCGTTCGCCCGCAGCGCCTGGGACTGCTCCCGGTAGCGGGCGCCCAGCACCGGCTCACCGCCCACCCCGCGCAGCACCCGAAGCCCCGAGACGATGTCGCCGGCCCGGGCGGTCAGCTCGCCGGTCGACTCCCGGTACGCCGCCTGCTGCCGGTGCAGCGGCCGGATGAGCAGCGCCACCAGCGCCATGAGCAGCGGCACCCCGAGCACCACCACGAGGCCGAGCGGCAGGGACGCGGTGAGCAGGATCACCGCCACCGTGGCGATGGCGACCACCGCGCCGGTGCCCCGGGCCGTGATGTCGATCGCGCTGCCGATGTGCTCGATGTCGGCCGTACCGATGCTCACCACCTCGCCCGCGGCGACCCGCCGGGGCAGCGCGGCGCCGAGCCGGTTGGTGGCGTCCACGGTGACCTGCACGGTCCGGTACGCGGCGCCGAGCCAGTTGTGCACCGCGCAGCGGTGCCGCAGGATGCCGGTCACGGCCTGGACGACGCCCAGCCCGAGCAGGACGAGGCCCCAGCGGACCAGGGCGTCCGGGTCGCGGTGGGCCAGGCCGGCGTCGACGGCCCGGCCGATGGCGGCCGGCATCAGCGCCTGCGCCACCATCCAGGTGACACCGAGGGCGATGGCGCCGCCGAAGAGCAGCGGACGCCGACCGGCGAGCCAGACCAGGTAACGGGTGGCGGACCGGGCGTCGGGGGTGCCGGGATCGCCGGCGGGTGAGAAACGCATGACCACCCGACGCTAGGTGCCGGGCCGGGGCGGACGCCAACGGGTTTCCCGCCGGTCAGGCGGGCCGCCGGGTCAGCGGTCGACCTGGGTGAAGTCCCAGCTGTGCGGCGGCCGGGCGACCAGCCGCATGGGCGGCTCGGGCAGTTCCCGCGGGTTGCTCCGCCACTTCGAGATCACCACGACCCGGTGGTCGGTGGAGGAGAACACCTCGCTGGACAGGTGCAGCGGCTCGTGCTCGAACTCGGGCAGCGCGGTCTCGCACACCCAGGTGATCAGGTCGGCGAAGCCGTACGGCTCGGCCTTCGCCTCCCACATCCGGACGATCACGTCGGTCCCCTCCCCGCCTCAGACGCTGACCACGGTCAGCGGCATGGCGGAGTCGGCCGGCAGGTCCAGCCGGCTCGGGGCGACGCCCGCGGCGACCAGGTGCGAGCCGAGCGCGGCCACCATCGCGCCGTTGTCGGTGCAGAGCTTCGGCCGGGGCGTACGCACCCGGACGCCGTGCTTCGCGGCCCGGTGCTCCGCCATCGCCCGCAGCCGCGAGTTGGCCGCCACCCCGCCGCCGATCACCAGCGTGTCGATGCCGCTGGTGCGGCAGGCGTCCAGCGCCTTGCCGACCAGCACGTCGCAGACCGCCTCCTGGAAGGACGCGGCCACGTCGGCCACCGGCACCGGCTCGCCCGCCCGCTGCCGCGCCTCCACCCAGCGGGCCACCGCCGTCTTGAGACCCGAGAAGGAGAAGTCGAAGCGGTGCCCCGCCAGGTCCTTGGGCGCGGTCAGCCCGCGCGGGAAGGCGATCGCCGCCGGATCGCCGGCCCGCGCCTCCCGGTCGATGAACGGGCCGCCCGGGAACGGCAGCCCGAGCAGCCGGGCCACCTTGTCGAACGCCTCGCCGGCCGCGTCGTCGATGGTCGCGCCGAGCGGGGTGACCTCCCGGGCCAGGTCGTCGACGCGCAGCAACGAGGAGTGCCCGCCGGAGACCAGCAGGGCGATGGCCGGCTCGGGCAGGGGGCCGTGCTCCAGGGTGTCCACGGCCACGTGCGCGGCGAGGTGGTTCACCCCGTACACCGGCTTCTCGGCGGCCACCGCGTACCCCTTGGCGGCGGCGACCCCGACGAGCAGCGCGCCGGCCAGGCCCGGCCCGGAGGTGACGGCGATCGCGTCGATGTCGGCGATCGTCACCCCGGCCTCGCGCAGCGCCCGGTCCATGGTCGGCACGATGGCCTCCAGGTGGGCGCGGCTGGCCACCTCGGGCACCACACCGCCGAACCGGGCGTGCTCCTCGACGCTGGAGGCCAGCGCGTCGGCGAGCAGGGTGTGCCCGCGGACGATGCCCACCCCGGTCTCGTCGCAGGAGGTCTCGATGCCGAGGATCAGTGGTTCGTCAGCCATGCGCGTCAGTCCTCGTTGCGCTGCATGACCAGCGCGTCGGTGTTGCTCGATTGGTAGTACCCGCGGCGCACGCCGATCGGCTCGAAGCCGTACATCGCGTAGAGCCGCTGGGCGCGGGCGTTGTCGGCGGCGACCTCCAGCAGCGTGCTGCGCACCCCGCGCCGGGCCGCCTCGGCGAGCAACGCCTCCAGCAGCAGCCGGCCGATCCCTCGGCCCTGCGCGTCCCGGCGGACCCCGATGGTCTGCACCCACGCCTCGTCGGGCGGCGCCACCATGAGCCCGGCGTAGCCGAGCACGGTGCCGTCGTCGTCGGTGGCGGCCACATAGTGGTCGCCGTTGGCCAGTTCGTTCCAGAACATCGCCGGGGACCACCGGTCGGCGCCGAACAGGTCCGCCTCCAGGGGCAGCACCTCCTCGATGTGCCACCAGCGGAACCGGCCCAGTCGGACCTGGCTCATTGCAGGACCGGCTTGTGGCCGGTGGCCGCCACCGCGTCCGGGCGGCGCAGGTAGAGCGGGGTGAGCGGCTCGCCGGGGGCGCCCGCGCGGATCCGCTCGGCGGCCAGGCGGGCCAGCGCCAGGGCGTCCGGGTAGCGCGGCTCCTCCCGGACCGGCAGGCCGAGGACGTCGGCGTACCGGTGCGCGCCGTCGCCGACGGCCACCGTGACGGCCAGACCCCGGGCCCGCTCCGCGGCGACCGCCGGGGTGTCCACGTTCGGGCCGGCGATGCGCTGGCCGGCGCCGTCGTACACGGCCCAGTAGACCTCCCGGCGGCGGGCGTCGCTGGCGGCCAGGACCGGCTCGCCGGCCGCCGCCGGGTGGCCGATCCCGTCGAGCGAGCACACCCCGTACGTGGGGATGCCGAGCACCTGACCCATCGTGGCGGCGGTGACCAGGCCCACCCGGAGGCCGGTGAACGGCCCGGGACCGAGCCCGGCGACGATCGCGGCCAGGTCGGCGGGCCGGGCGCCGACGTCGGCCAGCACCGCGTCGACCTGCGGGGCGAGCAGCTCGCCGTGCGCCCGGGCGTCGACCGTGCAGCGCTGCGCGCGGGCCGCGACGCCGTCCGCCGAGACCTCGACCAGCGCCGCGGTCACCGCGGGCGTCGAGGAGTCCACCACGAGTACGAGCACGGTATGCCAGCCTAGTCGCCGCCCCGGTTACCGGCGGTGACGCCCCTCCCCCGTCATCGCTGCGCTCGCAGACCCGGACCGGCGGCGCCGGCTCGACGGTCAGCCGGCGGTGCGCTCCCAGTCGATCGTGGGCAGGCCGGCGTCGGCGAGTGCCTTGTTGGCCGCGCTGAACGGGCGGCTGCCCAGGAAGCCGCGCGGGTTCATGGGGCTCGGGTGGCCCGCCTCCAGCACCACGTGGTTCGGGTTGGTGACCAGGGCGGCCTTCTTGCGGGCGTAGCCACCCCAGAGCAGGAAGACCACCCGCCGGTCGAGCGCGTCGAGCGCCCGGATGGTGGCGTCGGTGAACTCCTCCCAGCCCCGGTTGGCGTGCGAGCCCGGGGTGGCCTGCCGGACCGTCAGCACCGCGTTGAGCAGCAGCACGCCCTGCGCCGCCCAGCCGCTCAGGTTGCCGCCGGCCGGCTTCGGCACGCCCAGGTCCTCGCCCAGCTCCTTGAAGACGTTGCGCAGCGACGGCGGCACCGTCACCCCGTCGCGCACGCTGAAGCTCAGCCCGTGCGCCTGCCCGGCCCGGTGGTAGGGGTCCTGCCCCAGGATCAGCACCCGGGTGTCCGCCGGCCCGCACAGGCGGTAGGCCGAGAACAGGTCCTCGACCGGCGGGAAGACCGTGCCGGTGGCGTACTCCCCGGCGACGAACTCGGCCAGCGCCGCGGTGCGGGCCGGGTCGAGGTGCGGGGTGAGCGCCGCCCGCCAGGTGTCCGGCAGGAGCGCCAGCAGGTCGAGGGTGGGAGCGTCGTCGGGCATCGGCAACCTTTCACCGCGTCTGGTCGGTCCCCGGCACTCTAGGCAGCGGGTACGACACGGGGTCAGTCGAGGGCGGCCAGCCGCCGTGCCCAGTCGCCGCCGACCGGCTCCAGGGTGAGCACCCGGGTGTCGTCGTCCCGCCGGTCGATGCGCACCCGCAGATGGGCGTCGACCAGCTGCTCGACCATCCCCTCGCCCCACTCGACCACGGTGACCGCCTCGTCCACCGAGGCGTCCAGGTCCAGATCGTCGATCTCGGCGCGCGGGTCGGCCGACTCCCCCAGCCGGTACGCGTCGGCGTGCACCAGGGTCACCCGGCCGCCCCGGGCCGGATCCGGCCGGTGCACCCGGGCGATCACGAACGTCGGCGAGGTGATGTCGCCCCGCACCCCGAGGCCGGCGCCGATGCCCTGGGTCAGCGCCGTCTTGCCGGCGCCCAGCGGGCCGCTGAGCAGCAGCAGGTCACCGGCACGCAGCACCCCGGCCAGCCGGCGGCCGAACTCGTGTGTGTCGTCGATCGTCTCGAGCTCGACCTTCACAGCGCCATCTCGGCTCGCGACTGCGGGGCTCGCAACCCCGGCTCACTCCTCGCGCTCACAGCGACTCCAGGAACCTCTCCAGCGCCACGTTCACCTCGTCGGCGTGCTCCAGCATCACCACGTGCCCGCTGTCCTGGATCTTCACGAACTCGGCGTGCGGCAGCCGCCGGACGATCTCCTCGGAGTGGGTCACCGGAGTGATCATGTCCTTGTCCCCCACGATCACCAGCACCGGCGTGCCGGCCAGCGCGGCCAGCGCCGGGAACCGCGAGTGGGTGGCCAGGGTGCGCAGGTAGCGGGTGACCGTGTCGGCCGAGGTGCGCGAGTTCATCGTCTCGACGTAGGACACCAGGGCCGGGCTGGGCTTCGGGGTGCCGAAGCCGTACCTGCGGGTGAGCAGCCAGGCCACGTTGGAGGTCGACTTGCGGGCCTTGTCGATCACCGTGCCGCCGTAGCGCGTGGCGTTGCTCATCATGTACATCACCGGCGCGCCGACCCGGCCGAGCAGCGCGGGCGCCACCAGCTTGGTTTCCGCGAGCAGGCCGCCCGAGGTGGCCATCAGCACCGTGCCGACCACCCGGTCGCCGAACAGCTCCGGATACAGCTCGGCCAGCGCCATGATCGTCATGCCGCCCATGGAGTGGCCGATCAGCACGAGCGGCCCCTCCGGCGCCACCTCGTCGATCACGCGGCGCAGGGTGTGGCCCAGCGCGGCCAGGTCGTAGTCGCCGCTCTCCAGCTTCCCGGAACGGCCGTGCCCGGGCTGGTCGTAGGCGACCACCCGGTAGTCGCCGCGCTCGGCGAGCAGCTTGCGCTGGAAGTGGAACGTCCCCATGTCCAGGCAGAAGCCGTGCACCAGCACCACGGTCGGGTGCCCCGCCACCGGACGGGTCGCCTCGACCACCTCCACGTGGATGTCCGTGCCGTCCGGCATCTCCAGCCGGTACGCCGCGTCGTACCGCTGCTCGCCGAACACCTCGTCGGCGTACGGGTCGGCGGGGTCGGACTTGAGGCGGCGGACCAGGACCCGCTCGCTCACCACCCCCGCGGCGAGGCCGGCGGCGGCCACACCGAGCGCGGCGCCCACCACCCCGGCGGCCCGGCCGGCGGCGCTCCGCGGCCGCGGAATCCGGAACCGCTGACTCATGGGCGCTCGCCGTCGTAGACCCGCGGCACCCGGACGCCGCCGAACCGGGTCACGATCTCGTAGTTGATGGTGCCGACCGCCTCGGCCCAGTCGTCGGCGGTGGGCTCGCCGTCCGCCCCGCTGCCGAAGAGGGTGGCCACGTCGCCGGCGGCCACCTCGTCCTCGCCGCAGTCGACGACGAACTGGTCCATGCAGACCCGCCCCGAGATGGTCCGCCGCTTCCCGGCGAGCTGCACCGGGCCCGTGTTCGAGGCGTGCCGGGGCACCCCGTCGGCGTAGCCGAGCGGGACGACCGCCAGGTTCGCCTCCTGCTCGGTGAGGTAGGTGTGCCCGTACGAGACGCCGGTGCCCGCCGGGACCCGCTTGGTCAGCATCACCCGGGCCCGGGCGGTCATCGCCGGGCGCAGGCCGAACTGCTCGCCCTCGATCGGGGAGAGGCCGTAGACGGCCAGACCGGGGCGGACCAGGTCGAAGTGGGTGTCCGGGCGCGTCAGCGTGGCGGCCGAGTTGGCCAGGTGCCGGTAGCGGGGGCGCAGCCCGGCCCGCTCCACCATCTCCAGCCCCTCGTGGAACACCGCCAGCTGGCGGTCGGTGGTGGGGTGGCCGGGCGAGTCCGCGTACACGAAGTGGCTCCACACGCCGACCACCTCGACCAGGCCGTCGGCCTGGGCCTTCGCGGCGGCCTCCAGCAACGCCGGCCAGTCGGCGACGGTGGCCCCGCCGCGGGACAGCCCGGTGTCGATCTTGAGGTGCAGCCGGGCCGGGCGGTCCGCCCGCCGGCCCGCCTCGATCATCTCGTCGAGCTGGGTGAGGCTGGCGCAGCCCAGGTCGACACCGACCGCGACCCCGTCGTGCAGCGGCAGCCCCGGATCGAGCAGCCAGGCCAGCACGGGCGCGGTCACACCCTGCTGCCGCAGCAGGAGCGCCTCGTCGAGGGTGCAGACGCCGAGCCAGTCCGCCCCGGCGTCGAGCGCCGCGTTGGCCGCCGGCACCATGCCGTGGCCGTAGCCGTCGGCCTTGACCACCGCCATCAACTCGGCGCTGGTGCCCGACTTGAGCCGGGCCACGTTGTCCCGGATCGCGTCCAGATCGACGCGCACCTCCGACTGCCACATGCCCTCAGCCTACTTCCGTCGGTGATCACCATGGCCGCGAGCCGCGCGGCCGGCCTCGTCGGCCGCGTGCGGACCGCCGTGTCGGCCGGGCGCGGGCCGCCGTCGCCGGCCGCCGGCGGGCGCCGGCCGCGGTCGTGTGCCTGCCGCCGTCGTGCGCCGGCCGGGGTCGTGCTCAGGGCAGGCGGGCCAGCACCGGGCGGAGCGCGGTCGCCACGTCGGGCGCGGTCACCGGACCGCCGCGCGCCGCCTCCCGGCCGGCCAGCCCGTGCAGGTACGCGGCCGCGGCGGCCGCCCGCTCCGGGGCCAGCCCGGCGGCGAGCAGCGAGCCGAGCAGCCCGGCCAGCACGTCGCCGGTGCCCCCGGTGGCCAGCACGGGCGTGCCGGTGGGGTTGACGTAGGCCCGGCCGTCGGGGGTGCCGATGATCGTGCGGTCGCCCTTGAGCAGCACCACCGCGTTCATCCAGGCGGCCAGCCGCAGCGCCGCCCCCACCCGGTCCGTCCCGGGGGTCTCGCCGCACAGCCGGGCGTACTCGCGGTCGTGCGGCGTCACCACGATCGGCGCGTCGCGCCCGCGCAGCCGGTCCGCCAGCTTGCCGTCGACCAGCAGGGTGAGCGCGTCGGCGTCGAGCACCGCGGGCACCGGCGCGGCGAGCACCGCGCGCAGTTCGGCGGCGGACTCCTCGCCGGTGCCCAGCCCGGAGCCGCAGACCCAGGCCTGCACCCGGCCCGAGGCGGCGACCCGGTCGGTGGCGATCACCGACGGGTGCTGGTGCAGGACCTCGGCCCTCGCGCCGCCCGCGTAGCGGACCATGCCGGTGGGGCCGGCCAGCGCGCCGCTGACCGACAGCACGGCCGCGCCCGGATAGGTCGCCGAGCCGGTCGCCACCCCGACCACGCCCCGGCTGTACTTCTCCGAGGACGAGCCGAGCCGGGGCCACCAGTCGACCAGGTCGGACCACTCGGTGACGCGCAGCGCCGGAGTGCCGCGCAGCCACGGCTCGAGCCCGATGTCGACCAGCTCGATGTGCCCGGCGAGCGGCGCGGCCGGGCCGACCACCAGGGCCGGCTTCAGCGCGCCGAAGGTGACCGTCACGTCGGCCCGGACGGCGCAGGGCCGGCCCGAGGCGGTGAGCGGCACGTTCCCGGTGTCCACCGCGACGCCGCTCGGCACGTCGACCGCGACCACCGTGGCGCGCGTGCCGTCCCGCCCGATGCGCTCGGCCAGGCTCGCGGCGAGCTGGTCGGCGGTCTCCCGCAGGCCGCCGGTGCCGCCGATCCCGACGATCCCGTCCAGCACCAGGTCCACCACGGCCGGCGGCCGGTCGACGACGCGCCCGCCGGCGGCGCGCAGCGCGGCCAGCCCCTCGGCGTGCGCCCGGCCCGGGGTGAGCAGCAGGGCGGCGACGGCCGCGCCCCGGCGGGCCAGGTGCGCGCCCGCGTAGAGGGCGTCGCCGCCGTTGTCGCCGGACCCGACCAGCAGCAGCACCCGGGCGCCGTAGACGCCGCCCCGGTCGCCGAGCAGCAGCGCGCAGCGGCGGGCCAGCCCGGCGGCGGCCCGCTGCATGAGCGCCCCGGGCGGCAGGGTGGCCATGAGGCCCGCCTCCGCCGCGCGTACGTCCGCGACCCGCCACACCGGTCTCATGCCACCCCGTCCCGTCCGTTCGTCCCGTTCGTCCCGGACCGGCCGACCGGCCGCCGGGCCGGCTCACCCTTCCGCGACCACCATGGCCGACGCGATCCCGCCGTCGTGCGACAACGACAGGTGCCAGCGGCTGATCCCGCGCTCGGCCGCCGCGGCGGCAACCGTGCCGGTGACGCTCAGCCAGGGCCGGCCGGCCTCGTCGGGCACGACCTCGCAGTCGTGCCAGCTGAGCCCGGCCGGCGCGCCGAGCGCCTTGGCCACCGCCTCCTTCGCGGCGAACCGCGCGGCCATCGACTCCGGCGAGCGCGGGCTGCCGGAGCGGGTGTGGCGCTCGGTCTCGGTGAAGAGCCGGTCGGCGAGCGACGGCGTGCGCGCCAGGGACCGGGTGAACCGGTCGACCAGCACGACGTCGATGCCGACAGCCACGATCACGGACCTCACCCTACCGGCGCGCCGGGCCGCGGACCGGCCGTGGAGAACGCCTGTGGAAAACCCGGGGTACGCCCCACCGCCCGTCGTCCACAGGGCCGGCGCGGGGCGTCCGCCCCGCCGTAGCGTCCCCGCTGTCCGTCCGCCGGATCGCAGGGAGGGCACCGATGGGCGAGGAGCCGTTGCACGTCGAGCCGGAGCTGTTGCGTGGGGTGGCCCGGGAGCTGACCGACGACGCCTACCGCCTGGCGCGGGGGCCGGCCGCCGAGCCGGGGCTGGTGGTGCCGGCCGACGGCTGGCGGGCCGGGGTGGCGCTGGCCGACCTGGAGGCGGCCGTGCAGCGCTGGTGCGGGTCGCTCGCCGCCCGGGTGGCGGCCACCGGCGAGGCGGTCCGCGCCGCCGCCGACGGCTACGAGGCCGTGGACGAGCGTGCCGCCCGCCGGTTCGCCGGGATCCCCCGATGAGCACGTCGACCGACTCCCCCGGTCGCGGCGGCCAACCGGCGGCCGGCCCGGTGCCGGGACCACACCGCGCCACGAGCGGAGATGGCGCAGCGCCGGCCGGTGTCCCGGCAACGCGGCCCCCGAGGCCCACGGCCGGAAGCACCGCACCGCCGGCCGGTGGCCCTCCGCGTCGACAGGCGGGGCGCGAACGCCCGCCGGCCGGGCGCCGGGAGCGAGCCGCCGAGGCGCCGTCGGTCGGCTACGCGCAGCTGTGGCGGGCCGACCCGGGAGCGTGGACCGCTGCGGGCGCCGCCTGGCGCGGGCTGACCGGCCCGGTCCGGCGCCGGGCCGACGGGCTGAGCGCCCGGATCGGCGCGCTGCACCCCGGCTGGTCGGGTGCGGCCTCGGGCACCGCCCGGGGGCGGATCGGTGAGCTGCGCACGGCGCTGACCGACGTGCTGCCCGCGCTCGTCGAGGTCGACCAGGTGCTCGCCGAGTTCGCCGCCCGGGTGGGCGCGGCCAGGGCGCGGCTGGGTGCCGCCGTGGCCGCCGCCGAGGCGGGCGGCCTGCTGGTGGACCGGGCCGGGGCGGTCCGGCCCGATCCGGCCCGCCCCCGGCCGGCCGCCGCCGTCGGGCCGGCGGTGGTGCAGGCGAGTGCCGGGATCCGGGGCGCGCTGGCGCTGGCCGGCGCGGCGGACCGGGAGGCGGCCGGCCGGCTGGGCGACCTGACGACGGCGGCGGCGACCGGCTGGGTGAGCGTCCCGCCGGGACTACGGCCGTCGCCCGGCGCGGGGCCGGTCGAGGTGAGCCGGTGGTGGGCCGGCCTCACCCCGGCCGAGCGCCGGTGGCTGATCAGCCGCGAGCCGGAGCGGGTCGGCCGCCTCGACGGGGTGCCGGTGGCCGCCCGCGACCAGGCCAACCGCCTGCTGCTGGCCCGGCGACGGGCAGAGCTCGTGGAACGGCGGGCCGGGCTGCTGCGCCCGCTGCCGGCCGGGCCACTCGAACTGGCCCGGCTGGCCCGGCTCGCCGGGGTGGAGGCGGCGCTGCGCGGCCTCGACGGGCTCGGCGAGCGGCTGGCCGCACCCGGGGCGCCACGGGCGTACCTGCTGGGGCTGGACCCGGCCGCGGACGGACGGGCGGTGGTGGCGCTCGGCAACCCGGACCGGGCCGGCGCGGTGCTGACCTACGTGCCGGGGATGACCGCGGACCTCGCCGACGCCCCGGGCGAGCTGGGCCGGGCCGCCCGCGTGCTGGGCCGGTGCGCGGCGCTCGAACCGGGCACGGAGGCGGCGGCCGTGCTCTGGCTGGACTACGACGCGCCGGACTTCCTGCCCGAGGCGGCGCGTGGCCGGCAGGCCGAGGACGCCGGGCCGGCCCTGCACCGGTTCCAGGAGGGGCTGCGCGCCTCTCACGAGGGGTTGCCCGCCCGGCAGACCGTGCTCGGGCACAGCTACGGCTCGGTGGTGGTCGGCACCGCGGCCCGGGACCACGGGCTGAGCGCCGACGCGCTGGTGTTCGTCGGCTCTCCGGGCGTGGGCGTCGACCATGCCGCCGAGCTGCGGATGCCCCCCGGCCAGGTCTGGGCCGCCACCGCGCCGGACGACGTGATCCGGCTGGCCCGGCCGCCCGAGGAGCTGGCCCGGCGGGCGGTGCTGGCCGGCACGCCGCTCGGCCCGGTGATGGCGCTGCTCGACCCGCACGACGACCGCCTCTGGTTCGGCGCCGATCCGAGCACACCCGGCTTCGGCGGCCGGCGCTTTCCCAGCGGGCGGCACGGGCACGCCGGCTACTGGGATCCCGGCAACCCGGCGCTGGACGGGATGGCCCGGATCGTGCTGGGCCGATGACCGCACGAGGGCGGAAACGGCGCGGCCCCTCCGCCGTGGGACGGAGGGGCCGCGACCGGGTCGACTACTCGACGGTGACCGACTTGGCCAGGTTCCGGGGCTGGTCCACGTCGTGCCCGCGGGCGGCGGCGATCTCGGCGGCGAGCACCTGGAGCGGCACGGTGGTCACCAGCGGCGCGAGCAGCGTCGGCGTGCGCGGCACGTAGATCAGGTGGTCGGCGTAGCGGACCACGGCCTCGTCGCCCTCCTCCGCGATCACGATGGTGCGGGCGCCGCGGGCGCGCACCTCCTGGATGTTGGAGACGACCTTGTCGTGCAGCATGCCCCGGCCGACCGGCGACGGCACGATGCAGATGACCGGCGTGCCCTTGTCGATCAGCGAGATCGGGCCGTGCTTCAGCTCGCCGGCGGCGAAGCCCTCGGCATGCATGTACGCCAGCTCCTTGAGCTTCAGCGCGCCCTCGAGGGCCACCGGGTAGCCGACGTGCCGGCCGATGAACAGCACGGTCGGCTCCGACTTCAGCTCACGGCCCAGCTCGCGGACCGGCTCGATCCGGTCCAGCAGCTCGCGCAGCTTGGCGGGCATCTCCTGGAGCTGGGCCACCACGGCGCCGACCTCGTCGGCGAACTTGATCCCGCGCACCTGGGCGAGGTGCAGCCCGATCAGGTAACACGCGACGACCTGGGTGAGGAACGCCTTGGTGGACGCGACCGCGATCTCCGGGCCGCCGTGCGTGTACAGCACCGCGTCGGACTCGCGCGGGATGGTGGAGCCGTTGGTGTTGCAGATGGCCAGCACCCGGGCCTTCTGATCCTTGGCGTGGCGCAGCGCCATCAGCGTGTCCATGGTCTCGCCGGACTGCGAGATCACCACGATCAGCGTGGACCGGTCCAGCACCGGGTCGCGGTAGCGGAACTCGCTGGCCAGCTCCACCTCGCAGGGGATCCGGGTCCAGTGCTCGATGGCGTACTTGGCGACCAGGCCGGCGTGGTAGGAGGTGCCGCAGGCCACGATGAAGATCTTGTCGACGTCGCGCAGGTCCTGCTCGCTGAGGCGGACCTCGTCGAGGGCGATCTCGCCGCTCTCGGTGAGCCGGCCCAGCAGCGTGTCCGCGATGGCCTGCGGCTGCTCCTCGATCTCCTTGAGCATGAACCAGTCGTAGCCACCCTTCTCGGCGGCCGACGAGTCCCAGTCGATGTGGAAGTCCTTGCCGGTCGCAGGCTGGCCGGCGAAGTCGGTGATCTCGATGCTCTCCGGGGTGATGAGGACGATCTGGTCCTGGCCCAGCTCGACCGCGTCGCGGGTGTGCTCGATGAACGCGGCCACATCGCTGGCCAGGTAGTTCTCGCCGTCGCCCCGCCCGACCACGAGGGGCGAGTTGCGCCGGGCGCCGACCACCGCGCCCGGGATGCCGGCGTCGACGGCCAGCAGCGTGAAGGCGCCCTCCAGCCGCTGGCAGACCAGCCGCATGGCCGAGGCGAGCAGCTGCGGGCTGTCGACCTCGCCGGCCGAGCGCAGATCGGCCAGCGAGCGGGCGAGCAGGTGCGCGGCGCACTCGGTGTCGGTGTCGCTGGTGAACTCGACGCCGTCGGCCTCCAGCTCGGCGCGGAGCTTCGCGAAGTTCTCGATGATGCCGTTGTGGATCACGGCGACCCGGCCGTCCGGCGACAGGTGCGGGTGGGCGTTGCGGTCGGTCGGGCCGCCGTGGGTGGCCCACCGGGTGTGGCCGATGCTGGTGGTCCCGTCGCCGATGCCGATCGGGCTGGCGGCACAGGACTCCGGGTCGGAGGCGGCGCGCTCCGCGAGAACCTTCTCCAGGTTGGCCAGCTTGCCGGCCTTCTTCTCGATCAGCAGCTCGTCGTCACAGACGACGGCGACGCCCGCCGAGTCGTAGCCGCGGTACTCCAGCCGCCGCAGTCCGTCCAGCACGATGCCGAGCGCCGGGCGCGCACCGGCGTAACCCACGATTCCACACATGGTCCGCAGCCTAACCCAGTTTCGCTCACCGCGCGTGCTCGGAAGGCGGGTAAACGATCACTGAATTTGAGCGAACCGGTGAGCGGATGGCGAGGATCGGACAAACCTCGCAGACAACCCGGGACACGGGAAGCGGGGACGCGGCATCGACGGCGGACATTCGGGTACCCGACCTGCGCACGGGTACGCGCGGGCGGGTCGCCCGGCCGTACATTGAGGGCCCCGTCGGGGCGACGCCCCCGACCCCACCCCCTCCGCGGTCGTCCGCGCCGTCCCCTGCGAGCTGAACCGATGTCCGAGCCGACCCCCACCCCCGAACCGGCGAACAGCGGCGGCCCGAGCGACCCGACGGCTCCGCAACCCACCACCTGGACCCCGCCGGACCCGCTCGCCGCCCCGCAGCCCTGGGCGCCGCCGGCGCCGTGGGCCCCCACGTCCGGGACCCCGGACCCGTGGGCGGCCCCGGCCGGCTCCTCCGCGCCGGGCGCCACGGAAACGCCGCCGCTTGCCGCCCCGGACGAAACGCCGGGCACCTGGCCCCCGCCGCCCCGATCCCCCGCGCCGGGCCCCACCGGGTCGCCGGCCCCGTCCAGGGCGGGCGCGGACCCGACGGCAGCCCCGGGCCCGACCGGCTGGACGGCCCCGGGCCCGACCGGCTGGTCGGCGCCGGAAGCAGCGCCGGGCCCGACCGGGTGGACGGCCCCGGGCCCGACCGGCTGGTCGGCGCCGGGAGCAGCGCCGGGTCCGGCCGGCTGGGGTGACCCGGGTGCTCCGCCGCACGCCCCGAACACCCCGGGCGGCGTGCCCGCGCCACCCTGGCCGGGCGGCGCCCCCGGACCGGGTTGGCCTCCGGCCGGCTACCCGCCGCCGTACGCGTACCCCGGGCCGGCCGCGCCGCGCCGCTCGGCGGGCGGGCGGGTCGTGGCCGTCGTGGTGACCGTGGTCATCGCCCTGGTGCTCGCCGTCTGCGGGTGCGTCGGCTTCGGCGTCCTGGGCAGCTTCGTCGACGGCTCGGGCTCCTCCGGGCAGCCGTACGACGACCCCGAGTTCGGCGGGCCCGGCTTCGGCGAGCCGGACGGCGGCGTCGCCGAGGAAACCACGGAGCCCACCCGGCCGGCCCCCGCCACCACCCCGTCCGGCGGGCGGGGCCGGTTCGCCGTGACCTACGAGGTCACCGGAACGGGAGCGGCGAACATCCAGTTCTACGACGCCGACGGCGAGTTCCTCCAGTTCGACCGGGTGCAGCCACCGTGGCGGCTGACGCTCACCGCCGACAACCGGGAACGGGTGCAGATCGTCGCCCTGGCCCAGAACCAACAGAAGGACGGGGTGAGCTGCCGGATCACCATCGACGGGAAGGTGGTCTCCCGGGATTCGAGCGCGACGGGAGGGGTCGCCACCTGCTTCGGCTGGTGACGAGGGCGGGAGGCGCTGGTCTTGCGGCGTCGGTGCCGGGCCGTAGGCTGGCCGGCGTGACGACGACCGATCCGCTGGTGGCCCGGATGCGGCCGTTCGGCACCACGATCTTCGCCGAGATGTCCGCGCTGGCCGTGCGCACCGGCGCGGTCAACCTCGGGCAGGGCTTCCCCGACACGGACGGGCCGCCGGAGATGCTCGCGGCGGCCGCCGAGGCGCTGCGCTCCGGCCACAACCAGTACCCGCCGGGCCCGGGCATCCCGGCGCTGCGCGCGGCCGTGGCGGCACACCAGCGCCGGTTCTGGGGCCTGGAGTACGACCCGGACGGCGAGATCGTGGTGACCGCGGGCGCCACCGAGGCGATCGCGGCGAGCATCCTCGCCCTCTGCGAGCCGGGTGACGAGGTGGTGTGCTTCGAGCCCTACTACGACTCGTACGCGGCCTCGATCGCCCTGGCCGGCGCGGTCCGCCGCCCGGTGACGCTGCGTCCCGGCGCCGACGGCCGGTACGCCGTCGACCCGGCGGAGCTGCGCGCGGCGTTCGGGCCGCGCACCCGGCTGGTGCTGCTGAACACGCCGCACAACCCGACCGGCAAGGTGTTCACGGCCGACGAGCTGGCCCTGGTCGCCGAGCTGTGCCAGGAACACGGCGCGTACGCGGTCACCGACGAGGTCTACGAGCACCTGGTCTTCACCGACGCGGCCGCCCCGCACCTGCCGCTGGCGACGCTCCCCGGCATGCGGGAGCGGACCCTGCGCATCTCCTCGGCGGGCAAGACGTTCTCCTGCACCGGCTGGAAGGTCGGCTGGGTGAGCGGCCCAGCGCCGCTGGTCGCCGCCGTGCTGCGGGTGAAGCAGTTCCTCACCTTCGTCAACGCCGGGCCGCTGCAACCGGCCGTGGCGGTGGCGCTCGGCCTGCCGGACGCGTACTTCGCCGACTTCCGGGACGGCATGCAGCGGCGGCGGGACCAGCTCGTCGCCGGGCTCACCGACGCCGGGTTCGGAGTGCTCGCACCGGAGGGGACGTACTTCGTCACCGCCGACGTCACGCCGCTGGGCGGGCGCGACGGGGTGGAGTTCTGCCGCGCGCTGCCCGAACGCTGCGGCGTGGTGGCGGTGCCGACCCAGGTGTTCTACGACGACGTGGCGGCGGGCCGGCGGCTGGTCCGGTTCGCGTTCTGCAAGCGGCCCGAGGTGCTCACCGAGGCGGTCACCCGGCTGCGGCGCCTGAAGGAGGACGCATGACCGACGCGTACGCCGACCGGATGCGCCGGCTCGCCGCCCAGCGTGACTGCGACACGGTGCTCTCCGGCGTCCGGCCGGCCACGGTGCGGGAGCAGCTCGCGACGCTCGGGGCGGCCGTCGGCGACGACCTGCTGCCCGACTTCTACGGCGAGGGCGGGGCGGTGGAGCAGCTCGAACGGCGGGTCGCCGAGCTGCTCGGCGTGGAGGCGGCGGCCCTCTTCCCCACCGGCACCATGGCCCAGCAGGTCGCGATGCGGCACGGCGCCGAGCTGACCGGCAGGGACGCCGTCGGCCTGCACCCGCTCAGCCACCCGCTGCTGCACGAGCGCGACGCGTACGCGGTGCTCGGCGGGCTGCGGGCGGTGCGGACCACCGCGGCGCCGCGCAACCCGACGGCCGAGGAGGTGGCCGCGCTCGACGAGCCGATCGGCACGCTCTTCCTGGAGCTGCCGCTGCGCGACGCCGGGTTCGTCCTGCCGACCTGGGACGAGCTGGTGGCGGTGGTCGGCGCGGCCCGGGAGCGGGGTGCCCGGGTGCACCTGGACGGGGCCCGGCTGTGGGAGTCGACCGTCCACCTGGGGCGCTCGGCGGCCGAGATCGCGGCCCTCGCCGACAGCACGTACGTCTCGTTCTACAAGTCCCTGGGCGGCCACTCCGGCGCGGCCCTGGCCGGCGACGCCGAGCTGGTCCGGTACGCCCGCGCTTGGCGGCACCGCTACGGGGGCACCCTGTTCCAGCAGTGGCCGGCCGCCCTCGCCGCACTCGCCGGCCTGGAGCGGGAGCTAGCCCGGCTGCCCGGTTACGTGGCGCACGCGAAGGTGGTGGCCGAGGCGCTGGCCACCCTGCCGGGCGCCCGGGTCCACCCGGCGCCTCCGCACACCCACCAGTTCCGGCTCTGGCTGCCGCATTCGGCCGAGGCGCTGGACGCGGCCAACCTCGCGCTCGCCGAGGAGGAGAAGGCGTGGTTCGCCGGCGGCTGGCGGGACACCGAGGTGCCCGGCCTGGCGCTGACCGAGGTGACCGTGGCCGGCCCCGCGCTGGAGCTGGGCTCCGACCAGATCCTCGACCTGGCCGACCGGTTCCTGCGCCGCGTGGCGTCCCGCTGACCCCCGCCTGACGCTCCGCCGTCCCTGGCGCATCCGAAGGCGGCCAGCCCAGGGAACGGGCCGGCACCACGCGCGTCGGGGGGCGTCCCCCCGCAGCGGTCAGCCCGCGGAACGGGCCGGGCCGGTGCCCGCTGCCGGCGTCGCCGGGCCCGGCCGGTCCGCCGCCAGGGCCCGGAGCACCGCGCCCCCGCCGGCGAGCAGCGCCGACTCGGCGTCGTCGACGAAGGCGAGATCGGCCTCGACGTGCCGGGCGGCGGCGGAGAGCAGCAGCCGGACCACCGGGTCCTCGGAGCGGCGGCGCAACCCGTCGAGGTTGCGCAACTCCCGCATGAGGTGGCCGCGCTGGTTGGTCAGCACGGTGCGGACGGTGGGGGCCTCGCCGGACCGGGCGGCGGCGGTCACCTTCAGGAAGAAGTCGTCCCGGAAGCCGCCGCTGCGCGGGCTGGGTTCGGCGAGCCAGCGATCGAGCTCGGCCCGGCCGGCCTCGGTGATCTCGTAGACCACCCGGTCCGGCTTCACCGGCTGGGCGTGCCGCTCGGCGACCACCAGGTCGTCCCGGGAGAGCCGGTCGAGGATCTGGTAGAGGTGCCCGATGTTGAGCGGGCCCCACTGGGGGCCGACCGCCGCCTCAAAGGCGCCCTTGAGCTCGTAGCCGTAGCTGGGGCCGCGGGCGAGCAGGGCCAGGACCGCGTGCTGGATCGCCACCGTCTCCTCCGATCCGGTTCCGGACAGGCACCCGTGCGGGGCCTTGCATTGTCACAATGTATCGCGCACAGTGTGGTCAGCACACGGGGAGGCGCGACATGTTCCACGTCATCTGGGGGCAGCTTCGTGGCCGTGCGGGCCGGTCGGTGGCGCTGCTGGTCGGCGTGCTGGTGGCGACACCGGTTTCGTCGTCCGGACCGGTGCCACCACCACCTCCCAGCTGGCGGTCACCGGCGCCGGCCTCGGGCTCGGCGGAGCGGCCTGGCTGGTCGGCGACGTGCCGGCCGCGCTGGTGGCCGTGGCCGCCGCCGTGGCGCTGGCCGGGCTGCTCGTCACCTGCCTGGCGGCGCTCGTCCCGGCCGCGCTGATGCGCCGCCTTCCCACCGCACGACTGCTGGCAGAGGAGTGACCATGGACCCGACGACGGGCAGCAGGGTACGCATCGCCGGGCTGGTCCGGCAGTTCCGCAGCGGGGCCGAGCGGCTCACCGCCGTCGACGACGTGTCGCTGGAGATCGCCGCGGGATCGGTGGTGGCACTGACCGGGCCGAGCGGCTCCGGCAAGTCCACGCTGCTGCACCTGATCGGCGCGATCGAGCAGGCGGACCGGGGCACGGTGACGGTCGACGACGTGGAGGTCACCGCGCTGCGCCGCACCGCTCTGGCCCGGTACCGCCAGCGGGTCGGCTTCGTCTTCCAGCGCTACCACCTGCTGCCCGCGCTGAGCGTGCTGGACAACGTGATCGCACCGGTGCTGCCCCGGCGGGGGCGCGCCGACCACGCGGCCCGCGCCCGCGAACTGCTGGACGCCGTGGGGCTCGCCGGCCGGGAACGCGCCCTGCCCGCCCAGCTCTCCGGCGGCCAGCAGCAGCGGGTGGCCATCGCCCGGGCCCTCATGGGCGCGCCGCGGCTGCTGCTGGCCGACGAGCCCACCGGCAACCTCGACTCGACCACCGGCGCCCAGATCCTCGACCTCCTGCTCGACCTGCGCGACCGGCACGGCATGACGATCCTGCTCGCCACCCACGAACAGGCCGTCGCGGCCCGCTGTGACCGCCTGATCCGCCTCGGCGACGGCCGGATCGTCGAGGACCTCGACCTCACCGAGGGCGAAGACCCGGCCGACACCTATGACCGCGCCACCCGGCTGCGGCTCTGAGTCAGCACACGGAGGCGCGACATGTTCCACGTCATCTGGGGGCAGCTTCGTGGCCGGGCGGGACGGTCGGTGGCGCTGCTGGTCGGCGTACTGGTGGCGACCACCGGGTTCGTCGTCCTGACCGGGGCCACCACGACCTCCCGGCTGGACGTCACCGGCACCGTCGAGCGGAATACCGAGGCGGCGTACCAGATCCTGGTCCGTCCGGAGGGGACGCGGACCCCGCTGGAGGTCGAGCGGCGGCTGGTGCGGCCCAACTACCTCTCCGGCCTGTTCGGCGGCATCACCACCGCGCAGTACGAGCAGGTCAAGGCGGTGGACGGCGTCGACGTGGCCGCGCCCATCGCGATGCTGGGCCACTCCACCGCACCGGTGCCCATGTCGTTCGACGTCACCGACGCCGTCGACCGGAGCCTGGACCGGCAGGTGATCCGCGTCGACCCCACCTTCGTCGCCGAGCGCGGCCTCTCCACCGCGCCGGCCAAGCCACGCTACGTGTACGTGACGAAGCACCGCCTCATCTACCCCCGCTACGACGGCGACCTGTCCGAGCAGGCGACGCCGTACACCGACGGCCGGACGTACACGTGGGACCACCTGTGCGGGCCCGTCCCGCGGGAGGTGCTCCCGAGCGGGGAGAGCCGCCCGATCTGCGATCCGATGTTCGGCGGCCTGCAGGGCAGCCCCGCCACCCTCTCGGAGCGGCAGGTGTGGAGCCTGGACTCGGTGCGGCTGCTGCCGGACGGCCGGTTCGAGAGGGCCGACGGCCTGCTCACGCCGGACACCGCTCCCACGACCAGCGACCGCCTTGCGCTCACCTACCAGCTGACCGTGCCGCTGCTGATCGCCGCCGTCGACCCCGTCGCCGAGAACCGGCTCGTGGGGCTGGACTCCGCGGTGGTCAGCGGGCGATCGGTCCGGGCCGACGACCCGGTGACCGAGCGCCGCGGGGGCACCCTGCTCACCCGTACCGCGCCGGCGCTCGTCACCAACCGTCCCTTCTTCGACAGCACCGTGCGCGCCCGGTTCACCCGGCTGCCCACGGCCCGGCCGGCCACCGTGCCGCCGATCGAACTCGAGCAGACCCTGCGCCGCGCCACCGGGATCCCGGCCGGCTCCGCCGAGGTCGACGCGGACGCCGCCTACCGCGCCCAGCTGACGAACGGGATCGCCGGGGACGCCTGCTGCCGCGGCCAGCTCCAGCGGGTCATCCAGGCGGGACCGGTCACCTACCGGGAGCTGCCGGACGGCACCCTGCGGGCCGACGCGGTGCCGCCCGCGGACCCCGCCGTGTACGGCAACCAGTCCACCTACAACTTCCTGCCCCGGCCCTGGCTGGCCGAGGACACCGGTTCGCGGCCGATCCGGGCCGTCGCCGGGAAGGAGGGTGGCGCGGCCACGCAGTACCACCAGTGGCAGGCCGTCGGCGTGTTCGACCCGGAGAAGCTGGCCGGCTTCGGCGACGCGGGCACGGTCCCGCTGGAGACGTACGAGGCGCCGCGCGCCGCCGGCGCGGACGACCGCAGCCGTACCGCGCTCGGCGGCCGGCCCCTGGAGCCGAGCGGCAACCCGGCCGGCTACCTCTCGGTGCCGCCGCTGGTGCTCACCAACCTCGCCAGCGTGCCGAAGCTGCTGGAGGGCAGCAACAGCCCGCAACGCAGCGCGCCGATCAGCGCGATCCGGGTCCGGGTCGCCGGTGTGGACGGATACAGCGAGCACGCCGCGGAGCGGGTCCGGCTGATCGCCGAGCAGATCAACCGGGCGACCGGCCTGGACGTCGACATCACGCTGGGCTCGTCCGCCGCCCCGCGGACCGTGGAACTGCCGGGCGGCGCGTTCGGCCGCCCCGACCTGCGGCTGACCGAGAACTGGTCGGCGCTGGGTGTGGCCTCCACCATCGTCCAGGCGGTCGACCGTAAGAGCGCCGTGCTGTTCCTGCTGGTGCTGGTGGTCTGCGTGCTCTTCCTCGGCAACGCCGTCTCCGCCGCCGTCCGGGACCGCCGCTCCGAACTGGCGGTCCTGGCCTGCCTCGGGTGGCCGGCCCGCCGGATCGGGGCGCTCGTACTCGGCGAGGTCGCCCTGCTCGGCCTCGGCGCCGGGCTGCTGTCGCTGGGGCTCGCCGTACCGCTCGGCGCCGCCCTCGGCATCGCCGTCGACTGGCGGCGGGCGTCGCTCGCCGTACCGGTGGCGCTGCTGCTCGCGCTGGCCGCCGGACTGGTGCCCGCAATGCGGGCGGCGCGCGCCCACCCGGCCGCGGCGCTCCGCCCGCAGGTCGCCACCGCCCGTTGGATACGCCGGCCCCGTACCCTGTTCGGGCTGGCCCTGGCCAACCTGGTCCGCACCCCGGGGCGGACCCTGCTCGGTGCCGGCGCCCTGGCCATCGGCGTGGCGGCGCTGACCCTGGTGGCCGCCGTCGGGTACGCGTTCCGGGGCGCGATCGTCGGGACCCTGCTCGGTGACACGGTCGCGCTGAGCGTGCGCGGCGCCGACGCGCTGGCCGCCGGCGCGACCGTGCTGCTCGGCGCCGCCGCGGTCGCGGACGTGCTCTACCTCAACATCCGGGACCGGGCGGCCGAGCTGGCGACCCTGCGCGCGACCGGCTGGACCGATCTCGCGCTCGGACGGCTGGTCGGTTACGAAGGGCTGCTGCTCGGCGGGCTCGGCGCGCTCGCCGGCGCCGGGCTGGGCACGGGCGGGGCGGCGTGGCTGGTCGGGGACGTCCCGGGCGCGCTGGTGCTGGTCGCCGCGGTGACGGCGGCGGGCGGCGTGCTGCTCACGGCCGGCGCGGCGCTGGCGCCGGCCGCGCTGCTGCGCCGGCTACCCACCGCACGGCTGCTGGCCGAGGAGTGACCAGGGAGGGCCGCGGCGCTGGCGACACCCGCCAGCGCCGCGGCCGGCCGATCGGTCAGGCGACCGGGCTGGCGCTGCGGACGTGCTCGGCGATGCGCTCGGCCACCGAGCGGGCGGTCGCCTCGGTGGCGGCCTCGACCATGACCCGCACCAGCGGCTCGGTGCCCGACGGGCGGAGCAGCACGCGGCCGGTCTCGCCCAGTTCGGCCTCGGCCCGCTCCACCTCGGCGCGGACGGCCGGCGCGGCGGCACCGACGGTGCGGTCGCCGACCGGCACGTTGATGAGCACCTGGGGCAGCTTGGTGACCACGCCGGCCAGGTCGGCGAGGGACTTGCCGGTGGCGGCCATCCGCGACATGAGGTGCAGGCCCGTGAGCACGCCGTCGCCGGTGGTCGCGTACGCCGGCATCACGATGTGTCCACTCTGCTCGCCGCCGAGCGCCAGACCGGAGGCGCGCAGCTCCTCCAGCACGTACCGGTCGCCGACCTTGGTCTCGACGAGCCGGATGCCCTGCGCGGACATGGCCAGCCGGAGGCCGAGGTTGCTCATGACGGTGGCGACCAGGGTGTCCTGGGTCAGCTCGCCGGCCTCCCGCATGGCCAGGGCGAGGATCGCCATGACCTGGTCGCCGTCGACCTCCTCGCCGTCGGCGGTGACCGCGACGCAGCGGTCGGCGTCGCCGTCGTGGGCGATGCCCAGGTGCGCGCCGTGCTCGACCACGGCGGCGCGCAGGGCGTCGATGTGGTTGGAGCCGCAGTCGTCGTTGATGTTCAGGCCGTCCGGCTCGGCGCAGATGGCGATCACCTCGGCGCCGGCCTCCCGGTACGCCACCGGGGCGACGTCGGCGGCCGCGCCGTTGGCGCAGTCGACCACGACCTTGATGCCCTCCAGCCGGTGCGGCACGGTGCCGACCAGGTGCTGGACGTAGTGGTCGGCGCCGTCGAGCAGGTCGTGCACCCGGCCGACCCCGGCGCCGATCGGGCGCTCCCAGGCGGTGGTGGCGTTCGCCTCGACGGCGGCCTCGATCTGCATCTCGATCTCGTCGGGCAGCTTGTGCCCGCCGGCGGCGAAGAGCTTGATGCCGTTGTCCGGCATCGGGTTGTGCGAGGCGGAGAGCATGACGCCCAGGTCGGCCTTGGCCTCGGCGGTCAGGAACGCCACCGCGGGGGTGGGCAGCACGCCGACCCGCACCACGTTGGCGCCGGCGCTGGTCAGCCCGGCGACCACGGCGGCCTCCAGCATCTCGCCGCTGGCCCGGGTGTCCCGGCCCACCACGGCGAGCGGCGGATGGCTCTTGTCGGTCTCGGCCAGCGTGTGGGCGGCGGCCACCGCCACCGCGAGCGCCAACTCCGGGGTGAGATCCGCGTTCGCCCGCCCGCGTACGCCGTCCGTGCCGAACAACCGGCCCATACCCGCCAACCTCCGATGAAACTGCCGTTGAGAGGAGAAAGCGGAACGGCCGGGCCACCTCCCGGAGTGGGAGGCGGACCCGGCCGTCCGTCAGAAGTACAAGGCGCTGCTGGTGATCAGCGCTTCGAGTACTGGGGAGCCTTACGGGCCTTCTTGAGGCCGTACTTCTTGCTCTCCTTGACCCGGGCGTCACGGGTCAGGAAGCCGGCCTTCTTGAGGGCCGGGCGGTCGTCGGGCTCGCTGACGATCAGCGCCCGGGCGATGGCGAGCCGCAGTGCGCCGGCCTGGCCGGTGGTGCCGCCGCCCCGCAGGTTGGCGATCACGTCGAACGCCTCGGGCTTCTCGGCGGTGACCAGCGGGTCCTTGATGAGCTGCTGGTGCACCTTGCTCGGGAAGTAGGCCTCGAGGTCGCGGCCGTTGCAGGTGATCTTGCCGCTGCCCGGGACGATGCGGACCCGGACGATGGCTTCCTTGCGCCGACCCACGGTCTGGATCGGGCGGTCGCCACGAGGCGCGCGCGCGACGGGCGCCGGCGCCTCGGTGGCCTCGGGGGCGACCTCGGTGGCGGTGATGTCGGTCATGCTGCTTCCTTCGCCCGCGCTCACTGCGCGATCTGCTTGATCTCGAACGGCACCGGCTGCTGCGCGCCGTGCGGGTGCTCGGCACCGGCGTAGACCTTCAGCTTCTTGAGAATCTGACGGCCCAGCTTGTTGTGCGGAAGCATGCCCTTCACGGCCAGCTCGATGGCCCGCTCGGGCCGCTTGGTCAGCAGCTCGTCGTAGCCGACCTGCTTCAGACCACCCGGGTAGCCGGAGTGGCGGTAAGCGATCTTGGTCTGCCGCTTGTTGCCGGTCAGCGCGACCTTGCCCGCGTTCACGATGACGACGAAGTCGCCCGTGTCGACGTGCGGCGCGAAAGTCGGCTTGTGCTTGCCACGCAGCAGCGTGGCGGCGTGGGTCGCGAGGCGGCCCAGCACGACATCAGAGGCGTCGATGACGTGCCACTGACGCTCGATCTCACCCGGCTTCGGGCTGTACGTACGCACAGGTCTACCTTGTCTCGTCGTCGGTCTGGGGTCGCGCGCCGAGGTGACCAGGCGCGCACGAACGACCAAGCGTACCTGATGCGGCACGCCTAAGAATGTCGTACAACAGCAGGCAACGATACCCGGCCGCACGGCGGCAGGTCAAAACGGGGTGTCACCCCGCGTGGCCTGCGCCTTTCCCATGGCGGAGGTCACACACCGACCAGCTTACGCGGCCCCCGCCGCAGGTACACCGCCCAGGTCACCAGGAAACAGAGCGCGTACCAGGCGATGAAGGCCAGGTAGGCGGCGTCGGCGGTGCCGGAGGCCAGGAACGACTGCCGGAACGCCACGTTCACCAGCACGCCCCCCGACGCGCCCACCGCCCCGGCGATGCCGATGAGCGCCCCGCAGCGCCGCCGAGCCCGCCGCTCGGCCGCCTCCCGGTCGCCGGCCAGCTCCGCCTCGGCGGCGGCCCGGGCCCGGAAGATCGCCGGGATCATCTTGTACGTCGAGCCGTTGCCGATCCCGGAGAAGACGAAGAGCGCCAGGAACCCGGCCAGGTAGAGCGGGAAGGACCGGTCCCGGGCGGCGTACAGCACCAGCCCCGCGCCGGCGGCCATCGCCACGAAGTTCCAGAAGGTGACCCGAGCCCCGCCGAGCCGGTCGGCGAGCTGGCCGCCGAACGGCCGGACCAGGGACCCGATCAGCGGCCCCAGGAAGGTCAGCCAGGCGGCGTCGACCGGGGTGGGGAACCGGTCGTGGAACTGGAGCTGGAGCACCTGGCCGAAGGCGAAGCCGAAGCCGATGAACGAGCCGAACGTGCCGACGTAGAGCAGGGACATCACCCAGGTGTGCGGGTCCCGGGCCGCCGCACGCAGCGCGCCGGGCTCGTTGCGCGCCCCGGGGAGGTTGTCCAGCCCCCGCGCCGCGGCCAGCGCCGCGAGCACGATCAGCGGCAGGTAGACCGCCGGCACCAGCCGGGGGTACGCGGCCCCGGCGGTGGCCAGCACCGCCAGCCCGACGAGCTGCACGGCCGGCACGCCGAGGTTGCCGCCGCCGGCGTTGAGCCCGAGCGCGCGGCCCTTGAGCCGCTCGGGGAAGAACAGGTTGATGTTCGCCATGGAGGAGGCGAAGTTGCCGCCGCCCACGCCGGTCAGGCAGGCCAGCACCATGAGCGTGGCGTACGACACGCCGGGCTCGATCAGCACCGCCATGGGCACGGCCGGCACCAGCAGGAGCAGCGCGCTCACGACCGTCCAGTTCCGCCCGCCGAACCGGGCCACCGCCAGCGTGTACGGCAGCCGCAGCACCGCGCCCAGCGCCGCCGGCACGGCGGTGAGCAGGAACTTGCCGGCCGGGTCGATGCCGTATTCGGGGCCCAGGAAGAGCACCATGACCGACCAGAGGCTCCACACGGAGAAGCCCACGTGCTCGGCGAAGATCGAGACGTACAGGTTGCGGCGGGCGACCGGCGCGCCGGTCGTGGCCCAGAACCGCGGGTCCTCGGGGCGCCATTCGGCGATCCGTCCCGGGCGGCCGGTCTCGGCCGGGGCCAGGGTGCCGGGGGAAGCAAGCGTGCTCACGGCGACTCCTCCTCGTCGGTGACGAGGGGGACGCTAGGAACGGGCGGTTTCCCGGCCGTCGCCGCCCGGGGTCGGCGGCGATACGGGGACCGCACGTCCGGCGCCGGGCGGCGGTGAGGCGCTCAGATCTCCTGGAGGATCCGCAGCGCGCGGCCGACCCGCTGCATTGTCTCGGTGTCGGCCACGTCGACGCACTCGGTGAACCACTTCTTCATGGGCGAGGAGAGCCGGTCGGGCATCACCACGTAGGTGCCCATCGGCACGGCCAGGGGCGAGTCGCGGAGCAGCGACTCCTCGACCACCTCGACCACGATCACGATCGGCACGGCGGTGGAGTTGTAGACGTCGGAGCTGATGACCAGGCCGAGCCGTTCCCGGGCGCCGGAGATGCGCCAGACCTCTCCCCTACGCAGCACTCGTGCGCCCGCCGCCGAACAGCGCGTCGTCGACCAGCGCGGCCTCCCGGGCGTCGGCCAGCGCGGCGGACTCCAGGTCCAGGCCGGCGCGGGCGACCGCCTCGGCGTGCGCGGTGAAGACCTCGCGCAGCGCCTTCTCCCGCGCGGCCTGGTCCATCCAGGCGGAGAGGGAGAGCCCTTCCCGCTTGGCGAACCGGCGCGCCTCCTCGATCGTCTCGTCGGAGAACGACAGTGTCACCTTGGCGGTCATGCCCGACAGATTACCCACTGGTATGACCGCCAGTCATCCCCGCTCGCACCGGTCGCCGAACCGGACAGCCGGGCACGCTCAGGGACGCCGCCCCCCGAACACCGCGAACCGCCACTCCTTGAAGAAGCAGTCCACGTCGGCCAGGCCGGCCTCGCTGAGCCAGCGGCACTGGTCGGCCACCGGCGCGGGCCGGTCGTGCCGCATCCGCTCCCGGGCTCCGGCGATCTCCGCGGCGTCCGAGCCCAGCTCCGTGATCCGGGCCGTCCAGACCTCGTCGTAGCGCCGGTCGAGGGCCGGCGTCGGCCCGGCCACCTGCTCGGCGTTGACGAAGACGCCGCCCGGCGCCAGCGCCTCGGCCACCCGGCGGTAGAGCGCCCGCTTGCCGTCGTCGTCCAGGTGGTGGATGGCGAGCGCGGAGACCACCGCGTCGTAGCGGCCGGCGGGCAGCGGATCGGCCAGGTCGGCGAGCACGGTGCGGTGCGGCACCTCCCGGGCGGCCAGGTGACCGGTGGCCACCGCGAGCATGCCGGGCGCGCCGTCGACCAGGGTCAGCCGGACCCCGGGGACCGCCGCGGCCAGCAGCAGGGAGAGCAGCCCGGTGCCCGCGCCCAGGTCCAGCACCTCGGGGGTACGCCCCGCGGCGAGCGCCGCCCGCAGCGGGGGCGCGGCCACCTCGACGGCCGTGCCGTAGAAGGCGTCGAAGCAGGGCACCAGCCGGCGCCGGGCCGCGTCGTAGCTGCCCGCCACCGCGTCGAACGCGTCCGCCACACCCATCGCACGCCTCCCAATATCCGAGATATGTGTCCCACATTCTAAGCCCTGCCGACCGGCCCGTCACTCCCGTGCGGTGTGAGGTGCTCTTGACAGGACCGAAACAGAAGGGACCCGGACCGGAAACCGCCCCCGGGCACGCTTTTCCGGCATGACAGACGGTGCACGGCTGGCGACGCAACCGGGGGCCCGGCCCCGGGAGGCGGCCACGCACTGCCCGTACTGCGCCCTCCAGTGCGGCATGGTGCTCCGCGAGAACGGGGCACGCGTCGAGGTCGCGGCCCGGGACTTCCCCACCAACCGCGGCGGCCTCTGCCAGAAGGGCTGGACCGCCGCCGACCTGCTCGACCACCCGGACCGGCTGACCACCCCGCTGCTGCGCGACCGGCCCGGCGGTGAGCTGCGCCCGGCGGGCTGGGACGAGGCGCTCGACCGGGTCGCCGGCGGGCTGCGGGCGATCCAGGAGCGGCACGGGCGGGACGCCGTCGCGGTCTTCGGCGGCGGCGGGCTGACCAACGAGAAGGCGTACGCGCTCGGCAAGTTCGCCCGGGTGGCGCTGGGCACCCGGCACATCGACTACAACGGACGCTGGTGCATGTCCTCCGCGGCGGCGGCCGGGCTGCGCGCCTTCGGCGTCGACCGGGGACTCCCCTTCCCCCTGGCCGACCTGGGCCGGGCCGACACCCTGCTGCTGGTCGGCGCGAACCCCGCCGAGACCATGCCGCCGCTCATGCGCCACCTGGCCGACCAGCGCGAGCGGGGCGGCCGGCTCATCGTCGTCGACCCCCGGCTCACCGCCACCGCCCGCCAGGCCGACCTGCACCTGCAACCGCTGCCCGGCACCGACCTGGCGGTGGCGAACGCGCTCCTGCACATCGCACTCACCGAGGGCTGGCTCGACCGGGCGTACGTGGCCGACCGGACCACCGGCTTCGACGAGGTACGGCGGACCGTGGCGGGCTGCTGGCCGGCCGAGGCGGAACGGCTCTCCGGAGTGCCGGTGGCCGACCTGGAGGCCACCGCCCGGGCTCTGGCCACCGTGGACCGCGCGGTCATCCTCACCGCACGCGGCGCCGAGCAGCACGCCAAGGGCGTCGACACGGTGACCGCGTTCATCAACCTGGCGCTCGCGCTGGGCCTGCCCGGCCGCCCCGGCTCCGGTTACGGCTGCCTCACCGGCCAGGGCAACGGGCAGGGCGGCCGGGAGCACGGGCAGAAGGCCGACCAGCTCCCCGGCTACCGGCGGATCGACGACCCCGCGGCCCGCGCGCACGTGGCCGGGGTCTGGGGCGTGGACCCCACGACGCTGCCCGGACCCGGCGTACCGGCCTATCAGCTCCTCGACTCGCTCGGCACCGCGCACGGCCCCCGGGCCCTGCTGGTCTTCGGCTCGAACCCGGTGGTGTCGGCGCCCCGCGCGGCCCGGGTCGAGTCCCGGCTGCGCGACCTGGACCTGCTGGTGGTGGCCGACTTCCTTCGCTCCGAAACCGCCGAACTCGCCGACGTGGTGCTGCCCGTCGCCCAGTGGGCCGAGGAGGACGGCACCATGACCAACCTGGAGGGCCGGGTGCTGCGCCGCCGGGCGCTGCGTCAACCACCCCCCGGCGTCCGCACCGACCTGGCCGTCCTGGCCGGGCTGGCGGCCCGCCTCGACGCGCCCGGCGCGTTCCCCACCGACCCGGCGGCGGTCTTCGCCGAGCTGCGCCGGGCCTCGGCCGGCGGCCCGGCCGACTACGCCGGGGTCAGCTGGGACCGGATCGACGCCGGCAGCGGCGTCTTCTGGCCCTGCCCGGACGCGGACGGGCCGGACACCCCGCGCCTCTTCGCCGACCGGTTCCCCACCCCGGACGGCCGGGCCCGGTTCCGCGCCGTGACCCACCGGCCGGCCGCCGAGCCGGTCTGCGCCGACTACCCGCTGCACTTCACCACCGGCCGGGTGCTCGCCCACTACCAGTCCGGCACACAGACCCGGCGGGTCGCCGCGCTGCGCCGGGCCGCCCCCGGCGGCTTCGTCGAGCTGCACCCCGACCTGGCCGGCCGGCTCGGGGTGGCCGAGGGCGAGGAGGTCCGGGTGGTCTCGCGCCGGGGCGAGCTGCGCGCGCCGGCCCGGCTCAGCCCGGCGATCCGGCCGGACACCGTCTTCGCACCGTTCCACTGGGCCGGCGTGGCGCGGGCCAACTCGGTGACCAACGACGCCGTCGACCCGGTCTCCGGGATGCCGGAGTTCAAGATCTGCGCCGTCCGGGTGGAGAAGGCATGACCGAGCGCATCGTGATCGTGGGATACGGCATGGCGGGCGCCCGCCTCGCCGCCGAGCTGCACGCCCGGGGCGGGGACCGGAAGGTGACCGTGCTCGGGGCGGAGCCGCACCGGGCGTACAACCGGATCCTGCTCTCCACCCTGCTCGCCGGGAAGATCGGCGAGCCGGACGTCGAGCTGGTCGAGGTCGCCGGGCAGGGCGCGGACGTCCGCACCGGCACCGCGGTCACCGCGGTCGACCGGGCCGCCCGGGAGGTACGCACCGCCGACGGTGACCGGCACGGCTACGACCACCTGGTCCTGGCCACCGGCAGCCGGGCCCTGGTGCCGCCGCTGCCCGGGCTCGACCCGCTGCCCGACCGGGTGGTCCCGTTCCGCACCCTGGACGACTGCCGGCGGATCCTCGCCGCGGCCCGGGGCGCCCGCCGGGCGCTGGTGCTCGGCGGCGGGCTGCTCGGGCTGGAGGCGGCCCGCGGGCTCGCCGCCCGGGGCCTCGACGTGACCGTGGTCCACCCGGTCGGGCACCTCATGGAACGGCAGCTCGACGAGCCGGCCGGGGCGGTCCTCGCCGGCACCCTCGCCGGGCTCGGGGTACGCACCCGGCTGGGCGTCCCGGCGACCGGGGTGGCCGCCGACGCCGACGGGATCCGCCTCGACCTCGGCGACGGCGGCTCGCTCGCGGCCGACCTGCTGGTCCTCTCCTGCGGCGTACGCCCGGACACCGCGCTGGCGGCCACGGCGGGGCTGGCCGTGGACCGGGGCGTGCTGGTGGACGACCGGATGCGCACGAGCGACCGGCGGATCTCGGCCATCGGCGACTGCGCCCAGCACGACGGCACGCTGACCGGGCTGGTCGCCCCGGCGTGGGCGCAGGCCCGGGTGGTGGCCGAGGTGCTGACCGGCGACGATCCGCTGGTCCGCTACCGGCCCCGGCCGGTGGTCACCCGGCTCAAGGCGGCCGGGATCGACCTGGCCGCCATGGGCGACGCGTCCGGTGCGCCGGACGGGGGCGGGCCGGTCGAGGAGCTGACCTTCGCCGACCCGGCCCGGGGCACGTACGCCCGGCTGCGAATCCGCGACGAGCGGCTGACCGGCGCGATCCTGCTCGGCGACAACCCGGCGGTCGGCACCGTGGTGCAGCTCTTCGACCGGGGTGCGCCGGTGCCGGCGGACCGGCGCTCGCTGCTGCTCGGGCGGGCGTTCGGCGCCGCACCGGCCGCACCCGCCGCGTCCCCGGCGCTCATGCCGGACGCGGCCACGGTGTGCCAGTGCAACGACGTGAGCAAGGGCGCGCTGGTGGCGTGCTGGCGCGCCGGCGCCCGGACCGTCGCGGCGCTGTCCGGGGCCACCCGGGCGGCCACCGGCTGCGGCGGCTGCCGGGACGCGGTTGCCGGCATCGCGGGCTGGCTCGCCGAGGTGGATCCGGTGGCAGGTGACGGGATGGACCGTGTGGAGGTGACGCGATGAGCGGCGGCAGGCTGGTGGTCGTCGGCAACGGCATGGTCGGGCAGCGCTTCGTGGAGGCGTTGCGGGCCCGGGACCAGGAGCGGCGCTGGCGGGTCACGGTGCTCGGCGAGGAGCGGCGACCGGCGTACGACCGGGTGCGGCTCTCCGCCTTCTTCGACGGGGTGAGCGCCGACGAGTTGAACCTGCACACCCCCGACGACGGGGTGGACCTGCGGCTGGGCGAGCCGGCGCTGGCCGTCGACCGGGTGCGGCGGGTCGTGCGGAGCGCGCGCGGCGAGCACCCGTACGACGCGCTGGTGCTGGCCACCGGCTCGTCGGCGTTCGTGCCCCCGGTCGACGGCACGGGCCTGCCGGGCGTCTTCGTCTACCGGACCCTGGACGACCTGGCGGCGATCCGGGCGTACGCGGCGGGCCGGCGCACCGGTGCGGTGATCGGGGGCGGGCTGCTCGGCCTGGAGGCGGCCAACGCGCTGCGCCTGCTGGGCCTGGTCACCAGCGTGGTCGAGTTCGCGCCGCGGCTCATGCCGGTGCAGGTGGACGAGGCGGGTGGGGCGATGCTCCGCCGTTACGTCGAGGAGCTGGGCGTCACGACGTACCTCGGGGTGGCCACGACCGCGCTGCGCCCCGGCCCGGACGGGGCGGTCGGCGCGCTGGAACTCGCCGACGGGCGCACGGTCGGGGCGGACCTGGTGGTGGTGGCCGCCGGGATCCGGCCCCGGGACGAGCTGGCCCGGGCGGCCGGGCTGCCGCTCGGCCCGCGCGGCGGGGTGCTGGTCGACGCGGGCTGCCGGACGGCGGACGAGCGGATCTGGGCGGTCGGCGAGTGCGCCGCCGTGGAGGGCACCTGTCACGGGCTGGTCGCCCCCGGCTACGCGACCGCCGAGGTGGTCGCCGACCGGCTGCTCGGTGGGGCGGCCACCTTCCCGGGCGCGGACACCGCCACCAAGCTCAAGCTGCTCGGGGTGGACGTGGCGTCGTTCGGCGACGCGCACGGCGTCACCCCGGGCTGCCTCGACGTCACCTTCACCGACCCGGCCACCCGCGCGTACGCGAAGCTGGTCCTCTCCGACGACGCGACGACGCTGCTCGGCGGCGTGCTGGTGGGCGACGCGAGCGCGTACCCGACGTTGCGGGCGAGTGTCGGCGGGCCGCTGCCCGCTCCCCCGCTGGCGCTGCTGGCCCCGGCGGGCGGCGCGGGCGCCGGGGCGCTGCCGGCCGCCGCGCAGGTCTGCTCCTGCAACGCGGTGACCCGGGCCGACCTGGACGCGGCCATCGCGGGCGGGGCGACCGACGTGCCGGCGCTCAAGGCGTGCACCCGGGCCGGGACGAGCTGCGGCTCCTGCGTGCCGATGCTCAAGCAGCTCCTCGACGCGGCCGGGGTGGCGCAGTCCCGGGCGCTCTGCGAGCACTTTGACACCGGCCGGCAGGAGCTGTTCGACATCGTCCGGGTCCGGGGCATCCGGACCTTCTCCCAGCTCATCGCCGAACACGGGCGCGGGCGGGGCTGCGACATCTGCAAGCCGGTGGTCGCGTCGATCCTCGCCTCGCTGGGCACCGGGCACGTGCTCGACGGCGAGCAGGCGTCCCTTCAGGACACCAACGACCACTTCCTGGCCAACCTGCAACGCGACGGCAGCTACTCGGTCGTGCCGCGGATACCGGGCGGTGAGATCACCCCGGAGAAGCTCATCGTGATCGGTGAGGTGGCCCGGGACTTCCGGCTCTACACCAAGATCACCGGCGGTCAGCGGATCGACCTGTTCGGCGCCCGGGTCGAGCAGCTCCCGCAGATCTGGCGCCGGCTGGTGGACGCGGGCTTCGAGTCCGGCCACGCGTACGGCAAGGCGCTGCGCACGGTGAAGTCCTGCGTCGGCGAGACCTGGTGCCGGTACGGGGTGCAGGACTCGGTGGGGCTGGCCGTCGCGCTGGAACTGCGGTACCGGGGGCTGCGCGCACCGCACAAGCTGAAGTCGGCGGTCTCCGGCTGCGCCCGCGAGTGCGCCGAGGCCCGGAGCAAGGACTTCGGCGTCATCGCCACCGAGACCGGATGGAACCTCTACGTCGGCGGCAACGGCGGCTTCCGGCCCCGCCACGCCGACCTGTTCGCCACCGACCTGTCGACGGAGGCGCTGATCCAGCTGATCGACCGCTTCCTGATCTACTACATCCGCACGGCCGACCGGTTGCAGCGCACCGCCGCCTGGATCGAGGCGATGGACGGTGGGCTCGACCACCTCCGGTCCGTACTCGTGGACGACTCGCTGGGGCTCTGCGCCGACCTCGACGCGGCCATGGCCCGGCACGTCGCCGGCTACTCCGACGAGTGGCGGGACGTGCTGGAGGACCCGGAGCGGCTGCGCCGCTTCACCTCCTTCGTCAACGCCCCCGACGTGCCCGACCCGTCCATCACCTTCGCCGTCGAGCGCGGCCAGCCGGTGCCCAGCCGGGGTGCCGACGGCCGGCGGCCGGTCGCGCTGGGCCTTCCGGGGGTACGGCGATGAGGACGCTGGACTGGACGGCGGTCTGCCCGCTGGACCGCCTCGACCCGGACCGGGGCGTGGCCGCCCTGGTCGACGGGGTGCAGGTGGCTCTCTTCCGCACCGGCGACGAGCTGTACGCGGTCGACAACCTCGACCCGGTCGGCGGCGCGCAGGTGATGTCCCGGGGCATCGTGGGCAGCCGCGGCGGCCTGCCGACCCTCGCCTCCCCGCTGCACAAGCAGGTCTACGACCTGACCACCGGGCGGTGCCTGGACCTCCCGGGCGTGGCGCTGCGGCGGCACGAGGTGCGCTGCCGGGACGGCCTCGTCGAGGTGCGGTTGCGACAGGAGGAGTGATGCGCGAGGAACTGGCGGGCTTCACCATCGGGGTCACGGCGGACCGGCGGCGCGACGAGCTGGCCGCGCTGCTCCAGCGCCGTGGTGCGCGGGTGGTGCTCGCCCCGGCGCTGCGGATCGTGCCGCTGGCCGACGACACCGACCTGCGCGAGGCCACCCGGGCCTGCCTGGAGCGCCCGCCGGACGTGCTCATGGCCAACACCGGGATCGGGATGCGCGGCTGGCTGGAGGCGGCCGAGGGCTGGGGGCTGGCGGAGCCGCTGCGCGGCGTGCTCGCCCGGTCGTACGTGGTGGCGCGCGGCCCCAAGGCGACCGGGGCGATCCGGGCGGCCGGCCTGCGGGAGCACTGGTCCCCCGCCTCGGAGAGCTGCGACGAGGTGGTCGAGCACCTGGTCCGCCGCGGGGTGGCCGGCCAGGTCATCGCGCTGCAACTGCACGGCGAGCGGCAACCGGAGTGCACCGAGGCGCTGGAGGCGGCCGGGGCCACCGTCATCGAGGTGCCGGTCTACCGCTGGGCGCCGCCCACCGACCCGGCGCCGCTGCACCGGCTCATCGACCTCGTCGCCGGGCGGATGGTCGACGCCGTCACGTTCACCTCCGCCCCGGCGGCCGAGGCGCTGCTGCGGGCGGCCGGTGACCGCACCGAGACGGTGCTGGCGGCGCTGCGCGGGGACGTGCTGGCCGGCTGCGTCGGCGCGGTGACCGCCGAGCCCCTGGTGCGGCGCGGGGTGCCGGTGAGCGCCCCGAACCGGGCCCGGCTGGGCGCCCTGGTCCGGACGATCGTCGACGAGCTGCCCCGCCGGACGGTGACCGTGAAGGCGGGCGGGCACCTGCTGACCCTGCGCGGCCACGCCGCGGTGGTGGACGGTGAGCTGCGCCCGCTCGCGCCGGCCCCCATGGCGGTGCTGCGGGCGCTCGCGGCCGCACCGGGGAAGGTGCTGTCCCGGACGGCCCTGCTGCGTACCCTGCCCCGGGGCGCGGACGAGCACGCGGTGGAGATGGCGGTCGCCCGCCTGCGGGTCGGGCTCGACGCCCCCCGCGTGGTGCAGACCGTGGTCAAGCGCGGCTACCGGCTGCGGGTCGACTGACCCGCCACCGGCCCGGGGGACTCAGCCGACCGGGGTCGCGAAGCCGTGCTCGGCCTGGAGGCGGAGCATGGCGTGCTCGACCACGGTCACCAGCACCTGCTTGACCGAGTCGCGCCGCCGCGCGTCGCACATCACGAGCGGCACGTCCGGCGAGATCGCGAGTGCCTCGCGGACCTCCTCCAGCTCGTACTGCGGCGCGTCGTCGAACCGGTTCAGCGCCACCACGTACGGCAGGTTGCGGTTCTCGAAGTAGTCCAGCGGCGCGAAGGCGTCGGTGATCCGGCGGGTGTCCACCAGCACGGCCGCCCCCACCGCGCCCCGGATGATCTCGTCCCACATGAACCAGAAGCGGGTCTGGCCCGGCGTGCCGAAGAGATAGAGGATCAGGTCCTCCGCCATGGTGATCCGGCCGAAGTCCATGGCGACCGTGGTGGTCTCCTTGCCGGGCACCTTCGACGGGTCGTCGATGCCGACGCCGGCCGCCGTCATCAGCGCCTCGGTGGTCAGCGGCTGGATCTCGGAGATCGCGCCGACCAGGGTGGTCTTGCCCACCCCGAAGCCGCCCGCGATGACGATCTTCGCGGAGATGATCTCCCGGCTGCGGTTCGCCCCCGCGGGGTCATAGTTCGCGAAGTCCACTTAGCACCCTTCCAAGCAGGTTCATCCGCGCCGCGAACCCTGTGGCGGGAGCGGCGGTGTGTAGCGTCAGCAGGCCCTCGGCCACCATGTCGGCGACCAGCACCCGGGTGACGCCCAGCGGCATCCGGGTGTAAGCGGCGATCTCCGCCAGCGACTGTGCCCGGCCCTCACAGACCGAGGCGATGCGGTATTTGTCGTGCCCGGCGAACCGCGCCTCGGCCGACTGGGTGGGCGTGCACGACAGCACCGCCTCTAGCGCGATGTTCTGCAACGGCTCGGTGCGGCCACGGGTGACCGCGTACGGCCGCACCAGCGCGCCACGCGGATCACGTCGTGGTTCCATCTCGCGATCACCTCCCCTCGTACGGAGCCCGCCGGGCTCCGGATCATCAGGTCACCGGGCGGCCGGTCAGGGCCGGACGGCGTCCCTCGGCAGCGGGACCAGCGCCTGGCCGACCCGCTCCACCAGCAGTGCCATCTCATAGCCCACCTGGCCGACGTCGCAGCTCCGCGCGGCCAGCACGGCCATCGACGAGCCGTCGCTGATCGACATGAGGAACAGGTAGCCGCTGTCCATCTCGATGACGGTCTGGAGCACCCCGCCGGCGCTGAACATCCGGGCGGCACCCTCGGTCAGGCTCACCACGCCGGAGGTGATGGCGGCGAGCTGGTCGGCCCGGTCCATCGGCAGGTCGCGGGAGGAGGCGAGCAGCAGCCCGTCCGCGGACACCGCCACCACGTGGGCGATGCCCGCCACGCTGTCGGCGAAGTTGGTGAGCAGCCAACCCATGTCCTGCATGGCCGCTGGCCTGTTCATCGGTTCGTCTCCTTGGTCGAGGTGCTGTTCAGGTCCGCGCCGGCCGTCCGACCCCGCTGCACACCGCGGTGGTAGGCCGACAGCAGGCCGCGTACTTCGTCCGGGGTGCGCCGGGCGGTGGCCCGGCCGCCCTTGGGCTCGATGCCGCCGGGCACGAGCTGGGCCTGCGGCACCCGCTTGGGCAGGCCGGAACGGGTGGTGCCGGCGTTGCTGGGCTCCGCGGCCCGGCTGGCCCGCGACCACCCCTCGTCGGCCGCCGTCCGCCAGGCCGCCGGGTCGATGGGCGGCGGTGTCGGGGCCGGCGGGGGTACGGCCGCGGCGGGCGGCGCGGTCGGGACCGCCGGCGGGGTGTACGGCGGCGGCGTGGACAGCCCCGCCGACTGGGCGCCCGGGGTGCGGGTCGGCAGCGGTGGCAGCGGCGACCCGGCGGGCTGGGCCGGCGCGGCGGGCTGCGCCACGGGTTGCGCCGGGGCGGCGGGTTGCGCGGACGCGACGGGCTGGGCCGCCTCGTCGTCGAACCGGGGGCGGGTGAAGATTGTGGTCTCGTCCTCGCCGTGCGAGCGGAACCAGACCGCCTCCATCTCCCGGAAGATCGGTGCCTCGGCGGGCCGGGCGGCCCGGGCCACCACCGGGGCCGCCGGGGCGGGCTCGACCGCCGGGGCGGCCGGCTGGTAGGCCGGCGGCGCCGCGGGGGCCACGGTGGCCGTCTCGCCGCCCGGCGTCCGGTGGGGCAGCGGGTCGAGGGCGGGGTGGGCGGCCGTCGACCCACCCGCCGACCACCCGGCGCCGGAGACCGGGGCGGGGGCGGCGGGGACGGGCGGCGCGGAGGCGACCGGCGCCGGAGCCGGCACGGTGGGCAGCGCGCCGGTGGCGCCCCCGAACTGCACGGGTGCGACGGTGTCGCGGGCCTCGGCCGGCGCCTGCCAGCGTGCGGGCGGCGGGGTGGCGCTGCTGCGCCACTGGTCGGCCAGAGTGGCCGTGCCGGCCCGGCCCGCACCGGCCAGCGCGTCGGCGGCACCGACCTGGCTGAGCGGGGACTGCTCGACGGCGAGCGGCTGGCGCGGGCGGGTCAGCGGGGCCTGGCCCCGGTTCGCCGGCAGCACCACGGTGGCGTTCGGCAGGGTGACCTGGGCGACGGTGCCGCCCTCGACGTTGCGGCGCAGCTCGACCCGGATCCCGTAGCGCGAGGCGAGCCGGCTGACCACGGCCAGGCCCATGAGCCGGAACGCGGCCACGTCGACCGTGGGCGGAGCGGCCAGCCGGCGGTTCAGCGAGTCGAGCTGTTCGTCGCTGAGCCCGAGGCCGCGGTCCTCGACCTGGATCAGCACGTAGTCGCGGATCCGGCGGCCGTCGGCCACCACGACGGTGTTCGGCGGCGAGAACCGGGTGGCGTTGTCGAGCAGCTCGGCGACGAGGCGGACCACGTCGTTGACGGCGTGCGCGGCCACCGAGATGTCGGTGTCCACCGTGCCGAACTCGATCCGGTTGTAGAGCTCCACCTCGGACTGGGCGGCGCGCAGCACGTCGACCAGGAGCGCGTCGTCACGGCGCGGCACGGCCGAGTCGGCGCCGGCCAGCACCAGCAGGTTCTCGTCGTTGCGGCGCATCCGGGTGGCCAGGTGGTCCAGCTCGAAGAGCTGGGCCAGCCGCTTCGGGTCCTCCTCGCTGCGCTCGATCGCGTCCAGCTCGCCGATCATCCGGTCGACCAGGCTCTGCGAGCGGCGGGCCAGGTTGAGGAACATCGCCGAGACGCTGGTCCGCAGCGCGGCCTGCTCGGCCGCCACCCGGACCGCCTCCCGGTGGACCACGTTGAAGGCCGACGCCACCTGGCCGACCTCGTCGCGGTTGGTCAGCTTGATCGGGTCCCGGACCTGCTGGACGATCTCGTCCACGCCGCCGTCGCCGATGGCGTTGACGTTCTGGAGCCGGCTCACGGCGTCGGGCAGGTCGTGGTTCGCCACGGCCAGCGCGCCCTCGCGCAGCCGGCGCAGCGAGTCGTTGAGCGAGCGGGCCAGCACCACGGCCAGCGTCACGGCGACGGCGAGGGTGAGCAGCACCAGCAGGCTCTCCACGACGGCCTGCCGGATGACGTCGCTGCGCACCGCGTCGACGTCGGCGAGCAGCTGGTCCTGGAGCTGGATCTCGGCCCACCGCATCAGGTCGCCGACCGCGCCGACGGCCGCGGCGGCCTCGTCCCGGGTGACCAGGGGGGCCTGCCCGACCGAGCGGGAGATGTCGTTGGCGACCCGGTCACCGAGCTGCACGGCGTCACCGGAGACGGTGCGGTCCACAAGGGATCGCTGGGCCGGCTCGGCCGACCGGGAGAAGGACAGCAGGGCCTCCTGCTGGCCGGTCAGGGTGGCCACGAACGAGGAGAACTGCTCCTCGTCGATCCGGCCGGTGGAGAGCGCGGTGTAGGCGACCGCCTCCTCCTCGGCGACCTCGGCCTTGGCGTGGGCGAACGCGGCCACCGCGCGGCGGGCGTCGGCCAGGCCCTCCGCGCCGGGCTGCTGGGCCAGCGTGTCGCCGTACGCGACGAGGTCGTCGAGGATGATTCCGTAGCGCAGGCTCGCCTCGGAGACCGGCATCTGCTGCCGGTCCAGCACCTCCTGGCGGGTGCCGTTGAGGGTCTCCAGGTGGTCGTCGATCACCTTGAGCCGGTCGCGCACCGAGGCCGGCACGTCGCCGAGCTTCCCCCGCTCGTCCCGGTAGGCCGCGATCCGCTCGTCGGTGCTGCGGACCCGCAGGTTGTAGGCGTCCGGCTTCTGGTTGGGCGCGACCAGGAAGGAGGCCGCGGCCATCCGCTCCTTGTGCAGGTCCTGGGTGAGTGCCGAGACGTCGATCGACAGGGCGGTAAGCGACCGCATCCGGTTGGCCTCGTACGCGCCCTCGCCCACCGAGACGAGTCGGATAGTTGCCAGTGCGATGACGGCCGCCACCGGAACGACGAGGATGAGGGCGAGCTTGGAACGGATCCGCGCGTCACGCAGCCGAGGCAGTCGCCGTCGCCGGTTCCGCTGATCGGCGTCGGGGCTCTCGGGCAGGGTCGTAGGTCCGGTGCTCACGACATCGCCTCCGTCGTTTCTTCCACGCTTGACCCGCCGACCCGTGCCTGGTGCAGCGGCCAGCGCCACGCGCGGCACGGCCGCGATTTCATCAGACGAGATCGGGTTTGGGAAGCGGCAGTGAGGCACGAAACGGTCGGGGCCGACGCACCCCGTGATCCGATCACCTAATACCTTCTTTTCTTCAGCCCCCTGAACAGGGCGTGTGACTCCAGAGTGGTCAGACGTATCTGTGCAGTAATTGTCGGTTAACGTTCTGTGTCCCCAACATGTGGGACGGCCGTCCCGAAACCGCTCACGACATCGGCGCTTGACCACAGGGCCCGGCATTGGCAAGGTTTTGCAGGCTTCGCGCACACCGTACGGCACACCAATCCCGTCCCTCTACTGAGGACGGATGAGCGGCGGTGATCGGGCGCTGGCCCGCGCCGCACCTGGAGGACTGAGTTGAGCCCCATCCGCTCCGCGAGCATCGCGGTGCTCGCATCGGCCGTGCTGGCCGCCACGCTCACCGGCTGCGGGATCGGCGGGGAACCGCAGGACACCAGCCCGATCGTGATCGCCGCGGACCTGGAACTGTCCGGCGCCTCCGCGACGATCGGGAAGGTGTACCAACGGGCCCTGGATCTGAAGGTCGAGCAGTTGAACTCCTCCGGCGCGCTGGGTGGCCGGAAGATCAAGCTGAAGGTGAAGGACAACCGCTCCGACGCCGCCGAATCGTTGCGGAACATCAACGATTTCAGCGCCGACTCGCAAGTCAGCGCCATCATCATGGGCGGCTGCAACGAATGTGCGATCGGCGCCGTCCGCACGATCGGCGAGAAGCGCATTCCCACCATCGCGCTCGCCTCCTCCGGGGAGGTCACCGAACCGGTCGCCGATCGCCGCTATGTCTTCAAGCTGGCGCCGAATGCGGCCGACAGCGCCGCCGCACTCACCACCGAGTTGATCCGCCGCAACATCCGCAAGGTGGCCGTGCTGCACAGCGCCGACAAGTACGGCGAGGAGGGGCTGGCCGCGTTGAACAGCGAGTTCACCAAGGCCGGCATCCAGTTGGCCCGCGCCGAGTCGGTACGGACCACCGACACGGAGGTCAGCACCCAGATCGACAACCTGGTCGCCAAGAAGCCCGAGGCGCTGATCGTCTGGACCCCGCCGGAGCAGGCGGCGCTGGCGGCCTCCACCGCCCGGCAGAGCCGCTACACCAAGGCCCTCTTCTTCGACGCGTCGGCGGCCGGTGACCTCTTCCTGGGCGCCTCCGCCCGGTCCACCGAGCAGGCCACGCTGATCTTCACCCAGACCATGGTGATCGACGACGTCATCGCCACCACGCCGGCCAAGGCCGCCCGGCGGCAGTGGTTCCAGGAGTACACCGCCCGGTTCGGCGGCTACAACGGCTACTCCTCGTTCGCCGCGGACGCCGTGCAGCTCATCGCCGACGCCGAGCTGCGCTCCGGCGGCGAGCCGGGCGAGGTGGACCGGGGCGCCCTGCGCGAGGTGCTGGAGACCGCGCAGCTCGACGGCCTCTCCGGGCCGATCCGGATGACCCCGGACAACCACTCCGGCCTGATGCCCCAGGCGTTGACCACGCTCGTCGCCCGCGGCGGCCGCTGGCGCCTGGCCGGTTGATCGCGGCCGGTTCCGGCGGGAAGCGGGCGCTTCCCGCCGGGACCGACGGGTCAGCGGGCGGAGGTGGTGGCGCGGACCCAGGGCAGGGCCAGGCGCTCGACGAGGCTGAGGGCCGAGTAGAGCAGGATGCTCATCACCGCCACCAGCACGATCGCCGCCCACGCCGTCGCCGTGTCCCCCATGCCGTTGTACTGCAGGATCTGGTAGCCCAGCCCCGGCCGGTCCGAATAGAACTCCCCGATCACCGCGCCGATCGCGGCCAGCGGCATGGCCACCTTCAGTCCGACGAAGATCTGCGGCAGCGCGGCCGGGAAGCGCACCTTCCGGAACGCCTGCCACCAGGACGCGTTCAGCGACCGGCCCAGCTCGGCCAGATCGGCGGGAGTGGTGGTCAGCCCGGTCGCCGTCGACAGCACGATCGGGAAGAAGCAGAGCAGGAACACCATGGTCAGGATGGGCTTCTGGCCCCAGCCCACGGCGACCACCAGCAGCGGCCCGAAGGCGATCTTCGGCACCGCGTTGATCGCCACCAGCAGCGGGGCGAACATCCGCTCCACCCGGCTGGAGGCGGCCAGCGCCATCCCGATCAGCACCCCGGCGAGCGTCGAGAGCAGGAAGCCGAGCAGGGTCATCCAGGTGGTGATGCCCAGCGCCGGCAGCAGCACGTCGGTGGCGTCGACCAGCGAACGCCCCACCGCCTGCGGCGGCGGCAGCGCGGCCGGATGGACCAGGTGCAGCCCCGACGTGACCAGCCACCAGGCGGCCACCGCGATGACGAGCCCGAGCGCCGGCAGGCCCACCGCCGCCGGGCGGACGACGAGCCGCCGCGGAGCGACGGCGGGCTCCGCCGGCGCCGGCGCCTCGGCGCGGGTCCCGGTCAACTGCGTCAACGTGTCCTCCTCTCTCGGCCGGCCCGACGACCGGCACGCGAAGGGGGTGCGCCCCGCCGGGTGTCCCGGCGGGCCGCACCCCCGTTGCCCGAGCCGACCGGTCAGGCCTTCGGCGCGAGGTTGAAGTCGATGATCTGGTCGGGGGTGAGGTTCTGCTTGAGCGCCCCCGCGCCCTGGAGCAGCGCGATGCTCTTGGCGACCCGGCCGCTGTCCAGCGTGCCGATGGCGGTGCCGGAGTTGCTGGAGCGGACGTACGCGGCCATCAGCTGGAGCTCGGCGGCGGACGCGGCCGGGTTGGCGGCCGGCACGTTCTTCTTCAGGAGTTCGCCCGCCTCGTCCGGGTGGGCCAGCGAGTACTCCAGGCCCTTGAGCAGCGCCGTGGTGAAGCGCTTGACCATCTCCGGCTTCTCCTTGGCGATCTTGCTGGAGGTGATCAGCACGTTGCCGTAGAGGTCCTGCATCACGTTGCTGTAGGGCAGCACGACCGGCTTCTTCTTGGCCACCGCCTCGACGGTGGGCTGACCGACCACGAACTGGCCGATGCCGTCGACCGCACCGGAGCCGAGCATGCCGATGAGACCCTGCGCCTCACCGTTGACCCAGGTCACCTTGCTGCCGTCGATGCCGGCCAGCCGGGCGTACGTCGGGAAGAGGTTGCGCACGACGGAGGTGGGGGTGTCGGCGAGCTTCTTGCCCTCGAGGTCCTTCGGGGTGGCGATGTTCTTGCCCTCGACGGAGACGATGGCGGCCATGGTGCGCTGCTGGATCGCCGCCACCGCGACGAAGTCCTTGGCCTGGCCGTTGCCGAGCTGGAGGATGCCGCCGGTCAGGTCGATCGGGCCGAAGTCGGCCTGGCCGCCGGTGATGGTCTGGATGACCGAGCCGGTGCCCTGCCCGGGCTTGATGTCGACGTCGAAGCCGGCCTCCTTGAAGAAGCCCTTCTCCTTCGCCACCCAGGCGTAGGAGTCACGGCCGAAGTTGCCGAACGAGGTGAGGTAGGTCACCTTCTCCAGCGCGGCGCCGTTGCCGGCCTTGGCGTCCTCCGACTTGTCCGAGTCGCTGCTGCAACCGCCGACGAGGGCGAGGGCGGTGGCCAGCGCCGCGGCGGCGACCGAACGGGTCAGCCTTCTCATCAGTGCACCATGTCCTTTCCGACCAGGGCACGTTCGCCCGGTCGGGTCGTGGGTCCGACGGTGTCGGCAGGAGGGGGCAGCCGACGGGACCGTCGTGAGGGGACTCTTCGCGCGCAACAGCGTACGAGAAGGCCGATGAAGGCAGGCGGGCGTACGGGTTGCGGAACGGAAACGAAGTTGCCTGACGGAAAGGAGACTGACGTCCACCCTGGATGGTGCTATGAGGAGCCACGCCCGCTACGCTGTCCCGGCTCGCGATCGCGACCTTGGAAGGGAGCCGGCGGGGATGATCCGACTGTCCGGGGTGTCCCGCACCTTCGACGGCCGCTCGGGCCGGGTCGAGGCGCTGCGCGGCATCGACCTCGACGTCGCGGAGGGCGAGTTCGTCGCGGTCCTCGGCCGCTCCGGGTGCGGCAAGTCCACCCTGCTCCGCATGATCGCCGGCCTGCTCCCGGTCAGCGACGGTGAGATCACCGTGGCCGGCACGCCGATCACGAAGCCCCGCCGGGACATCGCCATGCTGTTCCAGCGGCCCGCGCTGCTGCCCTGGCGCACGGTGCTGGACAACGTCCTGCTGCCGGTGGAGATCTTCGGCTGGAGCCGGGCCAGGCACCGCGACCGGGCCCGCGAGCTGCTGGAGATGGCCGGGCTCGGCGGCTTCGAGAAGCGCCTCCCGCACGAGCTCTCCGGCGGCATGCAGCAGCGGGTCGCGCTCTGCCGGTCCCTGATCGGCGAGCCCCGCGTGATGCTCATGGACGAGCCCTTCTCCGCGCTCGACGCGCTCACCCGCGAGGAACTCTCCGGAGAGCTCCAGCGGGTGCACATGGAGACGAAGGCGACCATCGTCTTCGTCACCCACTCGATCGACGAGGCGGTGCTGCTCGCCGACCGGGTCGTCGTGCTCAGCCCGCGTCCCGGCCGGATCCGCGAGGTGGTCGAGGTGTCCGTGCCCCGGCCCCGCACCCTGGGCCGCCACGCGCACCTGGCCGAGGTGGCCCGGATCAGCGCCGAGCTGCACGAACTGCTGATGGAGCGCGACGCCACCGGTGGCGTCGCCGCGGGAGGGCGGTGACCATGCGCGTGTCCGTCTTCACCGAGCCGCACCGCGGGGCCGGCTACGACGACCAGCTCCGGTTCGCCCGCCTGGTCGAGGAGACCGGCTTCGAGGGCTTCTTCCGGGCCGACCACTACCGGGCCATGGGCGACGAGCCCGGCCTGCCCGGCCCCACCGACGCCTGGCTGACGCTCGCCGCGCTGGCCCGGGAGACCTCCCGGATCCGGCTGGGCACCCTGGTCACCTCGGCCACCTTCCGGCTGCCCGGGCCGCTGGCCGTGATGGTCGCCCAGGTCGACCAGATGAGCGGCGGCCGGGTCGAGCTGGGCATCGGCGCCGGCTGGTACGAGCGCGAGCACACCGCCTACGGCATCCCGTTCCCGGCGGTCACCGAACGGTTCGACCGGCTGGCCGAGCAGCTGGAGGTCGTCACCGGGCTGTGGCGAACCCCGCCCGGCGAGACCTACAGCTTCACCGGCGACCACTACCGGCTGGTCGACGCGCCCGCGCTGCCCAAGCCGGTGCAGCAGCCCGGCCCGCCGGTGATCGTCGGCGGCCGGGGCCCGAAGCGCACCCCCGAACTGGCCGCCCGGTACGCCGACGAGTTCAACATGCCGTTCAAGACCGTCGCCGAGACGGCCGCCGCGTACGAGCGGGTCCGCGAGGCGTGCGACCGGACCGGCCGCACCGCGTCGGGACGGGCGCCGCTCGTGCTCTCCGCCGGCGTCGTCGTGGCGATCGGGCGCACCGACGCCGAGGCCCAGCGCCGCGCCGCGCCGCTGCACGTCAAGAGCGCGCTCCCGCCGGAGGACCCGGTGGTCGGCTCCCCCGCCCAGCTCGTCGACCGGCTCGGTGAGTTCGCCGCGATCGGGGCCACCCGGGTGCACCTGCGGCTCATCGACTTCGACGACCTCGACCACGTGGAGCTCATCGCCGCCGAGGTGCTCCCCCAACTGGACGGACCACGATGACCGAACTCTCCGCCGACCTCGAACTCGGCCCGGTGGGCCAGGAGATCGTCTTCGAGAACGACCGGGTACGCGTCTGGCACATCCGCCTGGCGCCGGGCGAGCGGCAGCCGCTGCACCGGCACGACCACCCGTATCTGGTGGTGGCCATCGAGGGCGCGAAGAACGTGGTGCAGACCATCGACGGCACGACGATCGACGCCGACGAGCCGACCGGCGGGGTGGTCTACCGCGACCCGGGCGCCGTGCACATGCTGACCAACGTCGGTGACACCACGTACCTGGCCCGGCTGGTCGAGCTTAAGTAGCCAGGTCGACATCAACCTCGGCGAGTAAGTAGCGGGCGGCCGCACCGGGCCGTAACGTGCCCGACATGGCCTTTCGGACGTGGGGCAGGCTGCTGCTCACGGCGCTCGGGGTGAGCGTGCTGGCCGGGGCCGGCCAGCTCGGCATCGCGTACGGCTTCGGCGTCGTACGCCTCGACGGCGCGTTCGTCGACGACTCGGTGAACCGGTGGCCCGCCCAGCTCGCCTGGGTCGGCTGGTTCGCCGCGGTCGCGACGGTCGCCGGCGCCGTCCTCACCGAACGACTCACCCGCCGGGACGCCCCGGCCGGCACCACCGAGGTGCTCTCCATCGCCGGCCTCAGCGGGCTGGGCGCGGTCGTGGTCGCACCGCTCAGCATGCAGCCGGCCCGCGCCGCGGAGCTGGGCAACACCGTCGACCCGGTGTGGGCGGTCGGCATCTGCGCGATCCTCGGCGCCGTGGTCGGGGCGGGCGCGGCGATCGCCGTGCTGCTCAAGCCGCCGTTCGGCTGGAGCATCGTGCTCACCGCCGCGGCCGTCTGGCTGCTCGCCCTGATCTCCGTCGCGCCGTCGGTCGCATCCGCCGGCACGCTGCCCACCGTGCGCCTCGGCGTGCTCGAACCGTCCTGGCTGGACCCGGCCGCGGCCCAGCGCCTCGCCATGCTGCTGCTGCCCACGCTGGCCCTGCTGGCCGGCGCGGCGGTCGGCGCGCTGGCCCGCCGCGCCGGCTACCTGCCGGTGATCGGCGGCGCGGCCGGGGCGGCCGGCCCGGTCCTGCTGGCCTTCGCCTACCTGACCGCCGGTCCCGGCACCGCGGCCGACCGCTACCAGCTCGCGCCCTACTACGGCGCCCTCATCGCGGTCGCCGCCGGAGCGCTCGGCTCGACCGCCGCCACGGTGCTGCCCCGACCGGCGACCACGGCCGCCGGGCCCCACGCCATCGAACCGACCGACATCCTCCAGCCCCTGCCGCCGTCGCCCGCCACCCACGACGCCGCTCACCCGGCTCCCACCGCCCCGGTGACCGCGCGCCCCGCGGGAGCGCCGAGCCCCGCGCACTGGGACTGGCCGGCCGCCGGCGGTCTCGCCCCGGCGCCCGTACCGGCCGGGCTCACCCGCCGGCCCGTCGACGGCCCCGGGTCCGAACGGCCGGCCGGCCGCGACGAACCGACCCCGGTGTACGCGTCGGATCCCGCCCGCGAGGAGGGGTCCTCCTCCGCCACCGGCGCGGTGACCGACCGGACCCCGGTCGCGCACGACGCCGAGCGGCCGGCTGCCGAGCCGGGCTCCACCGCGGACGGGATCACCGCGAGGCACCTGGCCCCCGAGCCCGACGACCGGCCCGCGCCGGCCGACGGCACAACGGGCGTGGTCCACGAGCCGACCTCGGACCGGCAGCGGTTCGAGCCGGCCTTCCCGCCGGAGCAGGGTCCGGACGTCGCTCACCGGGACCGGTCGGACGACATCGGTGCCGGTCAGCTCCCCGGATCGCCGCCCCCGGGACGGCGGACCTCCGCCATCGACGTGCTCGCCGCCGGCCGCCCGGCCCCGACGGTCGAGTCGGCCCCGGTCACACCGTCCGTCCCGATGACCGAGCCGGCCCCCCGGATGCCAGCGCACGCCGAGGCCACGGGGACATCTGGCCGGACGGAAGCGCGGCCCGTCGCCTCTGACCCGAAGCCGGACCGGACGGAAGCGCGGTCCGTGACCTCGGACCCGAAGCCGGACCGGACGGAAGCGCCGTCCGTGACCCCGGACCCGAAGCCGGACCGGACGGCAGCGCCGTCCGTGACCCCGGACCCGAAGCCGGACCGGGCGGAAGCGCCGTCCATGGCCGCTGACCCGGCGTCGGACCGGACGGGAGCGCCGTCCGTAGGGGCGAGCCCGGCGCTGGACCGTACGGAGGCGGCGGCCGGGGCGGCCGAGCGCCCGGTGGCCGACGCCTCCCCTGCCCAGACGGCGGCCGAGGCGGCCCCGACGCGGGCCACGCGATCGAAGCGGGGCCGCGCCGCGACTCCCGCGCCCCGCTCCGCGGACCGCGACTCCCGGACGACCGAGCCGGCGGACGACGTGCCCGCGAAGGCCCGGCCGGCCGACGGCACGCCACCGGCGACCCGTTCGAAGGCGGCGCCCGCACCGGCCCCGGCGGTCGACGACTCGCTCCCGGCGGCCCGGTCGTCGGACGAGGCCCCGCCGGCGGTTCGCCCGGCCGACGACGGCACCCGGGCGGCCGGGGCGGAGGCGGCGGGCGAACCCGCCCCGGCTTCGGCCGGGCGCCCCAAGCGCACCCGCAAGCCGCGCACGACCCGTACCGCCCCGCACCAGGCCGCCACCGAGCCGACCACCGCGACAGCGGACAGCACCGCCGAACCGCCCGCGACCACGCCGGACACCACGGCCGAACCGGCGACCACCAGGCCGGACAGCACCGTGGAGCAGGCCGGCAGCAAGCGGGACAGCACCATCGATCGGGCCGGAACCACGCCGGACAGCACCATCGAGCCGGCCGGAACCACGCCGGCCGCCGCGGAAACGCCCTCGGGCGCCCCCACCGGGCCGACCGGCGCGGACGAACGGACCGGCCCTGGTGAACGGCGGCGCCCGGCCGGCGAGGCCAGGGGCGCGGACGTACCAGGGGCGCCGGCCCAGGCCGGCCCGAGCGGCGGCGAGCGGCGGAACTTCTTCTTCGACCCGGCGCCCGCCGAACTGCCCGAACCCCCGGCGTCGCCCCGGCCGCGGATTCCGATGTTCGAGGACGTGACCCCGGGCAACGTCCGGCCGGCCTGGCCGGTCGCCCCCGCCGCGAACTGGCCGGTGGCGCCGCGCGGCACCGAACCGGCCGCACCGGGCACCCCGAACGCCGGCCGGACCGGTGACGCCGACGGCACCGGCAGCGCGGGCGTCACCCGGCCCGAGCCAGCCCCGCGTCCCCGGCACCGCGCCCTGCCCGACCTGGGCCGGAGCACCGGCTGGGACGCCCTCGCGAACGCGCGCCCGGCCGGCCCGCCACCCACCGACCGGGCCCCGGAAACCACCGGCCCCATCGGCGGGAAACCGGAAACGACGGACCACACCGGCGGAACCCCGGAGACCACCGGCCACACTGCCCGGACCCCGGAGGCCACCGGCCGGACCGCGGAGACCAACGGCTCGGCTCAGGAGACCACCGGCGGCACCGGTCACGCCCCCGGGGCCACCCGGTCGGTCCTTCCGTCCTGGGACGGTCCGGCCCCCGAGGTGGCCGGCAGTGCACCCGGCCGGCACGCCGACCTGTCCGGGGCCGACGCGACCACCGAGGCGGGCGGCGGGAAGTCGAAGGCCCGGCGCAGCCTGTTCCGGCGTAACCGGGGCAAGGGCGCCGAGCCGGGCGACGTCGAGCGCGAGTCCGAGCCGCTCGCCGCGCAGGACGAGGAGTACGTCGACTGGGTCGCCGGCCTCGCCTCGGACGACAACGCGGACGACGCCCGGTCCCTGCGTACCGGCCGGCACCACCGCGACTGAGCCCGCCGGGGAGCCGCGCCGACCAGCGGCACGGCTCCCCGCTGACGCTCAGGCCAGCGGCAGGTAGACCCGCGACCCGCCGGCCACGAACTCCTCGGACTTGTCCCGCATGCCGCGCGCCGCGTACTCCTTCAGCTCCTGAGTGATCTTCATGGAGCAGAACTTCGGCCCGCACATCGAGCAGAAGTGCGCGGTCTTCGCGGGCTCCGCCGGCAGCGTCGCGTCGTGGTACGACCGGGCGGTCTCCGGGTCCAGCGCCAGGTTGAACTGGTCCTCCCAGCGGAACTCGAACCGGGCCTTCGAGAGCGCGTCGTCCCAAGCCTGCGCCCCGGGGTGTCCCTTGGCCAGGTCGGCCGCGTGCGCCGCGATCTTGTACGCGATCACGCCCGCCTTCACGTCGTCGCGATCGGGCAGACCGAGGTGCTCCTTCGGCGTGACGTAGCAGAGCATGGCGGTGCCGAACATGCCGATCATGGCGGCGCCGATGGCCGAGGTGATGTGGTCGTACGCGGGCGCGATGTCCGTGGTCAGCGGGCCGAGCGTGTAGAACGGCGCTTCGTGGCACCACTCCTGCTGGAGGTCCACGTTCTCCTTGATCTTGTGCATGGGCACGTGGCCGGGGCCCTCGATCATCACCTGCACGTCGTGCGCCCAGGCGATCCTCGTCAGCTCGCCCAGGGTGCGCAGCTCGGCGAACTGCGCCTCGTCGTTGGCGTCCGCGATCGAGCCGGGCCGCAGCCCGTCGCCCAGGGAGAACGTCACGTCGTACCGGGCGAGCAGCGCGCACAGCTCCTCGAAGTGGGTGTAGAGGAAGTTCTCCTCGTGGTGCGCCAGGCACCAGGCCGCCATGATCGAGCCGCCGCGGGAGACGATGCCGGTGACCCGGTCCACGGCCAGCGGCACGTACGGCAGCAGCACCCCGGCGTGCACGGTCATGTAGTCGACGCCCTGCTCGGCCTGCTCGACCACCGTCTCCCGGAACACCTCCCAGCTCAGCTTCACCGGGTCGCCGCCGACCTTCTCCAGCGCCTGGTAGATCGGGACGGTGCCGATCGGCACCGGCGAGTTCCGCACGATCGCCTCGCGGGTCTCGTGGATCCGCTTGCCGGTGGACAGGTCCATGACGGTGTCCGCGCCCCACCGGGTGGCCCAGGTCAGCTTCTCCACCTCCTCGGCCACCGAGGAGGTCACCGCCGAGGTGCCGATGTTGGCGTTGACCTTGACCAGGAACGCCTTGCCGATGATCGCCGGCTCGCACTCGGGGTGGTTGACGTTCAGCGGCAGCACGGCCCGCCCGGCCGCGATCTCGTCCCGGACGAACTCCGGCGCGACCCCCTCCCGGATCGCCACGAACTCCATCTCCGCGGTGACGGTTCCGGCCCGCGCGTAGGCGAGCTGGGTCGGACGGCTTCCCGCCAGCGGCGTGCCGGCGCCCCGCACCGGGGCGACATCCCCGCGCTCGGCGATCCACGGCCCGCGCAGCGGCGGCAGCCCCGCCTCCGGCTCGGAGCCCGGGCCGGACGTGTCGTAGAGCCGGACCGGCGGATTGTCCCCGGTCAGTTCCACCTCGGCGAACGGCACCCGGATGTCCGGGCGTGACCCCTCGACGTAGACCTTGCGACGTGCCTGCATGACAGCCTCCCTGTCGCTCAAGCGGACCAGCCGAAGTGGTCCAGCGGGCCGCGTCCCGCGCCCAGCTCCCAGTGCCGCGCGCCGGTCAGCGCGCGGGTCACGTACTCCTTCGCAGCGGCCACCGCGACCGGCACCGGGTCGCCCGCCGCCAGCCGGACGGCGATCGCCGCCGAGAACGAGCAGCCGGTGCCGTGGTTGTGCCGGGTCGGCACCCGGGGCGCGCGCAGCAACGTGGTCGCGCCGCCGCCGGCCAGGACGTCCACCGACTCGCCCGCCGCGTCGACGTCGCCGCCGGTCACCACGACGTGCGCCGGGCCGGCGGCCGCCAGCGCCTCGGCCGCCGCGACCATCTCCTCGACCGTGGTCACCGGGCGTCCGGTGAGGGCCGCGGCCTCCGCGCAGTTCGGCGTCGCCACCTCGGCGTACGGGAGCAGCCGCTCGACGGCCGACACCACGCCGAGCCGGTGCCCGCTGGTGGCGACCAGCACCGGGTCGACGACCAGGTGGGGCAGCCGGCCCGCCTTCGCCGCCTCGGCCACCGCGTCGGCGACCGCCGGGGTGCCGAGCATGCCGGTCTTCACGGCGCGTACGTCGAAGTCGCCCAGCACGCTGTCGAGCTGGTCGCGCACGGTCTGCGGCGGCAGGGGCAGCACGGCGTCCACGCCCCGGGTGTTCTGCGCGGTGACCGCGGTGAGCACGCTGGTGCCGTAGGCGCCGAGGGCGGCGAAGACCTTGAGGTCGGCCTGGATGCCGGCGCCGCCGCCGGAGTCTGATCCGGCGATCGTGAGTGTGGTCCTCGGGGTCACTCGTTGTCCTCTGTGGTTGCGGTGGGGGTCTGCGGCCGACCGTGCCCACTCCGGGCGGTCAGGCCAGCCGCTTCGGTGAGTTTGGCGGCGATCTCGGTGGGGTCGTCGGCGCGCATGAGGGCGCCGAGCACGGCCACCCCGGCGGCGCCGGCCGCCACGCACTCCCGGATTTGGGCCGGGGTTTCGATGCCGCCCAGGGCGAGCACCGGCACGGGGCTGGTCGCGATCAGCTCGCGGAGCCCCGCCGGGTGCAGGGGTGGCCCGTAGCCGGGTTTGGTCCTCGTGGGGTAGACCGGCGAGACGGTCACGTAGTCCTCGGTGGTCAGTCGGGCCAGCTCGGTGCCGTCGTGGCAGGAGCGGCCGACCAGCCCGGCGGCCGGCGGCGGGTACGGGCCGGCGGCCGGCAGGTGGACGGCGTCGCCGTCGAGCGGGTCGGGCCCGGCGACGATCAGCCTCCCCCCGGCGTCGGCGAGGATGGCGCGCAGCTCGGCGGCCAGCGCGGCCCGCGCCACCCGGGAGAGGTCCTTCTCCCGCAGCACCACCCACCGCACTCCCCCGGCGACGGCCGCCCGAACGACCTCGGCGAGAGGACGCCGCGCCTGCCACCGATCGGTGAGCAGCACGACGCCGGACGGCACGGCATCGCCCGAGGTCTTGGAGGGTTTCGGCCCCTCGAGGGGCCGTTTCCTACCAAGATCTGCGGCCGCGGCCGTCACAGGTCGGGCCTTCCCTCGTCGGGGGTGGAGGCGAGGGCGTGGAAGCGGCGCGCGATCCGGCCCGCCCCGTACGCCAGCCGCCCCGCCCGCACCGCATGCCGCATGGCGGTGGCCATCGCCACCGGGTCGGCGGCCCGGGTGACGGCGCTGGCCAGCAGCACGGCGTCGCAGCCCAGCTCCATGGCGAGCGCGGCGTCGGAGGCGGTGCCGATGCCGGCGTCGAGGATCACCGGCACGTCGACGGTCTGCCGGATGAGCCGGATGTGGTGCGGGTTGCTCACCCCGAGCCCGGAGCCGATCGGTGCGCCGGCCGGCATCACGGCCGCGCAGCCCACGTCGGCCAGCCGCCGGGCCAGGATCGGATCGTCCGAGGTGTACGGCAGCACCGTGAACCCGTCGGCCACCAGCTCCTCGGCGGCGCGCAGCAGCTCCACCCCGTCGGGCAGCAGCGTGCGCTCGTCGCCGATCACCTCGAGCTTCACCCAGTCGGTGTCGAACGCCTCCCGGGCGAGCTGCGCCACCTTCACGGCCTCGGACGCCGTGTAGCAGCCGGCCGTGTTCGGCAGCAGCCGTACCCCGCACCGGTCCAGCAGGTCGAGCAGGCCGCCCGCGGCGCCCGGCGCGGTGTCCACCCGGCGCAGCGCCAGCGTGACCAGCTCGGTGCCGGAGGCGCGGATCGCCTGCTCCAGCAAGTGCAGGTTGGCCGCGCCGCCGGTGCCGAGGATGAGCCGGGAGCCGAAGCCGACGCCACCGATCTCGAAGGACATCGGGCTCACCCGCCCTGGGCGGCGCTGAGCACCTCGACCCGGTCGCCGTCGCGCAGCACCGTGGCCGTCCAGCCGCCGCGCGGCACCACCTCGCCGTTCACGGCGACCGCCAGGCCGCGCTCCTGCTCGGTGACCGCACGGACCACGTCGGCGACGGTCGAGCCGCCGGGCAGGTCCCGTCCCGCGCCGTTGACGATCAGTTCCACGTGGGCTCCTTCCCGAACCGGACCGGGGTGAAGGGGGCGAGCAGCGGATCCGGCTCGCCGGTGACGATCAGCTCGGTGACCAGGTCGGCGGTGACCGGGGTGAGCACGATGCCGTGCCGGTGGTGTCCGGTGGCGACGAGCACGCCGGGGCGGCCGGGCAGCGGCCCGATGATCGGCGCGTTGTCCGGGGTGCCGGGGCGCAGCCCGGCGATCGCCTCGACCAGGTCGTACTCGGCCAGCTCCGGCACCAGGTCCACGGCGGCGCGGAGCAACCGGAGCACCGCGCCCGCGGTCACCTCGGTGTCGGCGCGCTCCTCGACGGTCGCCCCGACCACCACCTCGCCGCTGTCCCGCGGAACCAGATAGATCGACTCGCCGTCGGCGTACCCCCGGATCACGTGCCGGAAGCCCGGCGCGCCGCGACCGGGCGCGCGGAGCCGGAGCACCTGGCCCTTGACCGGCCGGACCGGCAGCCCGGTCAGCGCGGCGGCGCCGCAGCCGGCCGCGACAACGGTGAGCCCGGCGTCCACCTCGGACAGCGCGCCGACCCGGTCCGGGCGCAGCACCGCGCCGGCCCGCTCGGCCGCCGCCCGCAGCGCGGGAACCAGCCGGCGCGGGTCGACCTGGTGGTCGCCGGGGGCGACCGCGCCACCCCGCACCCGCGGGGCCAGCGCCGGTTCGCGGTCGCGCAGCTCCGAGGGGCGCAGCGGCGTGATCGGCAGTCCCAACCCCTGCTGGTACGACCAGAGCCGCCGCGCCTCGGCCAGGTCGTCGGCGGTGAGCCCGACCACGAGGGTGCCGTCGGCGCGGTACCCGATGTCGGCGCCGGCCGCGTCGGTCAGGTCGGCGGCGAAGCGGGGCCAGCGGGCGGCGGACTCGGCGAGCAGGCCGGTCAACTCGTGCTCGCCGAAGTACGCCTCGGCCACCGGCGAGAGCATCCCGGCGGCGACGTGCGAGGCGCCGGAGCCGGGTGCGGGATCGTGGACGGTCACGCGCAGCCCTCGCGAAGCACAGCGCCACGCGATCGCCAGCCCGACCGGTCCCGCCCCCACGATGGCGACGTCCGGTCGGGTCAGCACGTCAGCGCCGCGATCAGCTCGGCGGTCGTACGTGCGGGATCGGGGCTGCCGGACAGCGCACCGACCACCGCCACCCCGTACGCCCCGGCCGCCCGCAACGCCGGCACCGACGCGACGGTCACCCCGCCGATGGCTATCACCGGCACGTCCACGGCACCCGCCACCGCGCGCAGCCCCGCGGGGCCGATCGGGTCGGGCAGGCCGGACTTGGTGGTGGTCGCGTGACACGGGCCCACGCCCAGGTAGCTGGCCCCGGCGGCGACCGCCGCGGCGGCGCCGCCCGGCTCCCGCGCGGTCGCGCCGAGCAGGGCGCCGGCGCCGAGCACCCGGCGGGCGGCCGCGACGGGCAGGTCCTCCGCGCCGACGTGCCCGCCGGCGGCGTCGACCGCCAGCGCCACATGCAGCCGGTCGTTGACCAGGCACGTCGCCCCGTACGGCCGGCACAGCCCGACCACCTGCCGGGCCAGCTCGTACGCCTCCCGGTCGCTGGCGTCGTCCTCGACCCGGACCTGGACGACCAGCTCGGCGCGGGCCACCGGCAGGGCGGCGCGCAGCACGCCGAGCGGGTCCCGCCCCGGCCGGGTGTCGGTGATCAGATGCAGTCGTCCCAGGGACGGCACGGCAACACTCCTCCCTGCGCCGGCATTACCCGGATCAGGTTCGACGGTCGGGGGCTTCCAGCCCCCCTCTCAGCCCGGTGGCACCGGGCTCCCGTGGGTCACTTGCGGGCCTACCGTACGACGCGGGCGCGGATCCGCCAAGGGGCAGGTGGGGAATTTCCCACCGACCGTCCCGCATGGAGGTTGGGGACAGCGGGTGATCTCCCGGTCACGTCATGCTGTCCGGATGCCCTCGTCGAGCCACGGTGGACAGCACGCTGCCCCGGCACCTCAAGGGCGGCGCCGGGGCAGCGAGGGGTGGGTCAGAGGATTGCGTCGAGGGCGTCGAGGTCCTCGTCGGTGGGCTGCCAGGTGCCCGCCTCGGCGTTGGCGCTTACCTGCTCGGGCGTGGTGGCGCCGGCGATCACCGAGGTCACCGCCGGACGGGCCGCGAGCCCGCCGATGGCCACCTGGAGCATGCTGAGCCCGCGCTGCGCCGCGAACTCCGAGATCGCCTCGATGGTGTCCCAGTCGGCGGCGGCGAGGCGCTCGGCGTACCGGCCGCCGCCCGAGAGCCGGCTGCCGGCGGGCGGGTTCTCGTTCCGCTTGTACTTGCCGGTGAGCAGGCCGTTGGCGAGGGGGAAGAACGGCAGCATGCCCAGGCCGAACCGCTCGCACGCCGGGATGACCTCGGCCTCGACGGACCGTTCCAGCAACGAGTAGTGGTTCTGCGCCGAGATGAAGCGCGTCCGGCCCTGGGAGGAGGCGGTCCAGTCGGCGTCGGCGATCTGCCAGCCGGCGAAGTTGGAGTTGCCGAGGTAGCGCACCTTGCCGGCGGTGACCAGGTCGTCCAGCGCGGCGAGGGTCTCGTCGATCGGGGTGCCCGGGTCGGGCTCGTGCATCTGGTAGAGGTCGATGTGATCGGTGTCGAGGCGGCGCAGGGACGCCTCGACCGCCCGGGCGATGTAGCGGCGGGCGCCCCGGGCGCCGTGGTCCGGCCCGTTCAACCCGTGCATGTCCATGCCGAACTTGGTGGCGACCACCACGTCGTCCCGGCGGCCCTTGAGCGCCTGCCCGAGCAGTTCCTCGGAGCCGCCCTGCGGCTCGCCGTAGATGTCCGCGGTGTCGAAGAAGTTGATCCCGGCGTCGAGCGCGGCGTCGACCACCGCCCGCGTGCCGTCGAGGTCGAGCTTGCGGCCGAAGTTGTTGCAGCCGATGCCGACCACGGACACCACGAGTCCGGAGTCGCCCAGCCGGCGGTAGGTCATCTCAGTCACGAGATCCACCCTATGCCGCCGGCCGGGCGGTCACCCGACGTCCCAGACCGGCTCCGGGGTCTCCACCACCTCGCCGTCGCCCCGGAACAGCACGAACCGGTCGAAGGACCGGGTGAACCACCGGTCGTGGGTGACCGCGACGACCGTCCCGGCGAACGCGTCGAGGCCCGCTTCGAGGGCCTCGGCGGAGGCCAGGTCGAGGTTGTCGGTCGGCTCGTCGAGCAGCAGCAGGGTCGCACCGGACAGCTCCAGCAGCAGCACCAGGAAACGCGCCTGCTGGCCGCCGGAAAGGGTGCCGAACCGCTGGTCGCCCTGCCCGGCCAGCTCGTACCGGGACAGCGCCGCCATGGCGGCGTGCCGGTCCATGCCGGCCCGGTGCTCGTCGCCCCGCCACAGGATGTCGACCAGCGTCTTCTCCATGAGCTCCGGACGGTCGTGGGTCTGGGAGAAGTGGCCGGGCCGCACCCGGGCGCCGAGGCGGACCACCCCGTCGTGCCCGACGGGCGCGAGCTTCGCCCCGTCGACCGGGATGTTGGCCGGGTCCGGGTCGGTGCCGCCGCGGGCGAGCAGGCGCAGGAAGTGCGACTTCCCCGTCCCGTTCGCGCCGAGCACCGCGACCCGGTCGCCGTACCAGAGTTCCAGGTCGAACGGGTAGGTCAGGCCGTCCAGTTCCAGCTGCTCGGCGATCACCGCGCGCTTGCCGGTCCGCCCGCCGGTCAGGCGCATCCGGATGTCCTGCTCCTTCGGGGGTACGGGCGGCGGCCCGGCCTCCTCGAACTTGCGCAGCCGGGTCTGCGCGGCCTGGTAGCGGGAGGCCATCGCGTCGTTGTACGCGGCCTTCTGCTTGTACATGAGCATCAGCTCGCGCAGCTTCTGGTGCTCCTCGTCCCAGCGGCGGCGCAGCTCGTCGAGGCGGGCGTGCCGGGCCACCCGGGCCTCGTGCCAGCTGGCGAAGCCGCCCGGGTGCACCCACGCGCTCCCGCCCTCGACGGCGACCACCCGGTCGGCGGTCTGGGCCAGCAGCTCCCGGTCGTGCGAGACGTAGAGCACGGACTTGCCGGACTCGCGCAGCCGGGCCTCCAGCCAGCGCTTGCCGGGCACGTCGAGGAAGTTGTCCGGCTCGTCGAGGAGGAGCACCTCATCCGGGCCGCGGAGCAGCAGTTCCAGTGCGAACCGCTTCTGCTGGCCGCCGGACAGGGTCCGCACCGGCCGTTCCCGGGCGGCGTCCCACGGCAGGTCGAGGACGATGGTGGCGACGGTGTCGAAGAGCACCTCGGCGTCGTACCCGCCGGTCTCGCCCCAGGCGGCCAGCGCGTCCGCGTACGCGAGCTGGGCCTTGCCGGCGGCGCTGCTGTACTTGCCGCGGACCTCGGCCGCCCGCATGGCCGCCTCGGTGTCGGCGAGGCGGCGGCCGGCGTCGCGCAGGGCGGGCGGGGCGAGCGACAGCGCCAGGTCGGCGAGGGTCGACTCGTCACCGATCATGCCGATGAACTGGCGCATGACGCCGAGCCCGCCGGAGCGGGCGACGGCACCGGTCTTCACCGGCAGGTCGCCGGCGACCATGCGCAGCAGGGTCGTCTTTCCCGCGCCGTTCGGGCCCACGAGGGCCACCTTGGCGCCCTCACCGACCCGGAACGACACGTCGGCGAAGAGCTCCCGGCCATCCGGGAGGATGTGCCCGGCCCCTGCCACGTCCACGTATCCCACGCTGGCATCCTGCCCGAGGGGAGGGCCTGCGCGACACTCGATTACCGGGTGACCCGGAGCACCCGGAAGCCCTTCTGGCTGGCGTGCCGCTCGACCTGCCAGCCCTGCTCGACCAGCCAGCGGTGCAGCGAGTCGCCGCCGAGGTGCCGCGCGACGACCAGCCAGGCCACCCCGTCCGGGGCGAGCCGCGGCAGCCACCGCCGCAGCAGCTCGTGGAGCTCCGCCTTGCCGATGTGGATCGGCGGGTTGGACCAGATCTCCGCGAAGGCGACGTCGGCGGGTACGGCGTCCGGCGCGGCCACCCGCACCCGGTCGGCGGCGCCGACCCGGGCGGCGTTGGCGGCGGTGAGCTCGCGGGCCCGCTGGTTGACGTCGACCGCCCAGACGGTGGCGGCCGGCGCGGTGCTGGCCAGCACGCAGGTGATCGGCCCGAAGCCGCACCCCACGTCGAGCAGCGGGCCGGTGACGTCGGGCCCCGGCAGGTCGGCCTTGCGCAGCAGGACGGCCGTGCCGGGGTCGAGGCGGGCAGCCGAGAAGACGCCGCTGGCCGAGGCGAGGGTGTAGTCGCGCCCGGCGACGGAGAACGCGACCTCACGCGGCTGGGCGGGGGTCGTGGGTTCAGCGGTGAAGTAGTGGTCGCCGGTCACGTCGGGAATTGTCGCACCGGCCGGTAGCGGCATCGGCGACGGTGCGCCGGGCAGGATCCCACGCCACTCCGCCGGAATTTCGCGATATTACCCACGAAAGGGACAATGGCCCCTACTCTAGCCAACATGGTGTATCGGTACGAGTCCGATGAGGACGCCTTCCTGGAGTACCCGAGACCCGGGGCGGACCCGTCCGGGCCCGGTGCCGCGGCGGCTCCACCGGCGGGTCCCTCGCCGTCCCGCTTCCCCACCCCGTCGCTGCCGCCGCCGGTGCGGCCCGCCCCGGCGGTCGAGGCCGCCCGGGCGCCGGCCCCGCCGCGCCCGGCACCGGCTCCAGCGCCCAGCCGGCCCGCCCCGCCCCGGGAGCCCGCTCCCGTGCCGCAGCCCACGCCGGTGGCGCCGCCCGCACCGCCCGTGCCGCAGCCGACGCCCGCCGCCGCGCCCGGACCGGAGATGGCGGCCCCGGCCGACCCCGTGGTCCGGACCACCGATCCGCTGGACCTGGCCCCCTCCCGCCACGCCGAGCGTCGGCGCGGCGGCGGCCGGGCCTGGCAGGTGCTGATCGGTGGCGCCGCCGTACTCATGCTGCTCGCCCTCACGGGGCTCGCCGTCGCCGCCCTCCTCGAGGACCGCACCGCCACGCCGCAGGCCGGCCAGCAGAGCAGCCAGCCGGTGGTGGAGCAGTCCGCCGCGGCCGACGGACACGACCTGGACTCGCGGGACACCGACCAGGCGGCGCTCACCGCCAAGGAGGTCTTCCCCGGCCAGCAGCTGGTCGTGGCCGACGGGCAGCCGGCGTACCGGGTGCTCAAGACGCACTCCAGCGGCAGCTGCGCGGTCGCGGCCACCGGTGAGGTCGCCGACCTGCTGGTCCGCCTCGGCTGCAACCAGGTGGTCCGGGCCACCCTGCGCTCCGCGGACGGCGACCACCTGCTCACCGCCGGCCTGTTCAACCTCACCGACGTGGCCAGCGCGCAGCGGGCGCGCGACCGGATCCGGCCGATCCTGGACGAGCGGCAGGGCCGGTTCCGCGGCATGGCCGCGGACAAGAACACCGAGGTGGTGGCAACGGCGGCCGCCCGGGTCGGCTGGCAGGTCCGCGGCCACTACCTGGCCTACTGCGTGGTCACCCGCGCCGACGGGGAACGGATCAGCTCCACCGACACGCAGGCACGGGACATCCTGTACGACATGATCGAGGTCTACCTGAACCGGGGCGTGCTGGAGCGCCGGGCCAACGGCGGGGTCGCCAGCCAGCCGACCGACGGCCCGACCGACGGCACCGCCGGCCAGGACGGCAGCGGAAACTAGCGCTCGACCGGCACGGCCCGTCGCCCCCGCACCGGGGGGCGGCGGGCCGTTCCACTGTGTTCAGCCCTCGGCGACCGGCACCCGGAGGCGGCGCGTGAGGTCGGCGCGGCGGGCGTACTCGGCGGGGTCGGCCGGGTAGCCGACCTCGACCAGGGCCAGCCCGTGCGCGGGCGCCACGGTCACCTCGCTGGCGCGTTCGCGGCGGTTCAGCAGGGCGGCCGGCCACTCGACCGGCCGGCGGCCGTCACCGGCCACCAGCATGGCGCCGACCAGGCTGCGCACCATGTTCTGGCAGAACGCGTCGGCCTGCACCGTGGCGACCAGGATCCCGTCCGGCTCGCGCCGCCAGTCCAGCCGGGTCACCTCGCGCAGCGTGGTGGCGTTCTCCTTGCGCCGGCAGTACGCGACGAAGTCGTGCTCCCCGACGAGGCCGGCCGCGGCGGCGTTCAGCGCCGCCAGGTCGAGCGGCTTCGGCCAGGCCAGGGTGTCGGTGCGGCGCAGCGGCTCGGCGCCCCACGGCGCGTCGGTGACCCGGTACTCGTAGCGGCGGAAGATGGCCGAGAAGCGGGCGTCGAAGTCGGCCGGCACCTCGGTCATCGCCCGTACCCGCACGTCCGGTGGGAGCAGCCGGGCCAGCCGGCGCAGCAGCCGCCCGTCGTGCTGCCGCCACACCTCGGTGGGCAGGTCGAGGTGGCAGACCTGCCCGGTGGCGTGCACGCCGGCGTCGGTGCGGCCCGCCACGGTCAGCCCGGTCGCGGTGCCCGCGCCGAGCACCAGGTCGAGGGTCCCGGTGAGCACCCCGGCGACGGTGCGCCGGGCGGGCTGGGCGGCCCAGCCGGAGAAATCGGTGCCGTCGTACGAGACGTCCAGCCGCAGCCGGGTCCGCTCGTCCACCTCGTACCTCCTCATGCCGTCGGGCCCGGCACCCCGCGCGGGGGTACCGGGCCCGACGATGCGGCCTGCGCTCAGGCCTTGTCGTTCTCGCCGGCCTCGTCGCTGTCCTCGCGCGACTCGGCGGTGTCGCCGGAGGCGTGCACCGGCGGCTCGGCGTCCTGGTCGGCCGGAGCCGACGCCGGGGTCTCCTCGGCCGGGGCCAGGGCCTCGACCTTGTCCTGCTGGGCGGCCTTGCGGGCGGCGGTCTTCTTGTTCGCCTTCGGCTCGGCGACCTGAAGCTCCTCCACCAGCTCGATGATCGCCATCGGAGCGGCGTCACCCTTGCGCGGACCGGTCTTCACGATCCGGGTGTAGCCACCGTTGCGGTTGGCGTACCGGGGCGCGATCTGGTCGAACAGGGCGTAGACCACGTCCTTGTCCTTGACGACGCCCGCCACCCGGCGCCGCGAGGCGAGGTCGCCGCGCTTGGCCTTGGTGATGAGCTGCTCGGCCAGCGGACGCAGCCGCCGGGCCTTCGTCTCGGTGGTCTGGATCTTGCCGTGCTGGAACAGCGCGGTGGCCAGGTTGGCCAGCATCAGCCGCTCGTGCGCGGGGCTGCCGCCGAGGCGGGGGCCCTTGGTGGGCGTGGGCATGCTTGGTGCTCCTCAGGTGTGGCGGCAGCGCGGACTAGAGCTGCTCGGTCTCGCGGTAGTCGTCGGTGTCGTAGTCAGCCTCGCCGAAGGCGTCCACGACGTGCGCCGGGTCGAAGTTCGGAGCCGAGTCCTTCAGCCCCAGGCCCATCCCGGCGAGCTTCATCTTGACCTCGTCGATCGACTTCTGACCGAAGTTGCGGATGTCGAGGAGGTCGGCCTCGGTACGCCCGATGAGCTCACCAACGGAGTTGATGCCCTCGCGCTTGAGGCAGTTGTAGGAGCGGACGGTCAGGTCCAGCTCCTCGATCGGCAGGGCCAGGTCGGCCGCCAGCTGGGCGTCCTGCGGGGACGGCCCGATGTCGATGCCCTCGGCGGTCTCGTCCAGCTCCCGGGCCAGCCCGAACAGCTCCACCAGCGTCGAGCCGGCCGAGGCCAGCGCGGTACGCGGGCCCATCGACGGCTTGGTCTCGACGTCGATGATCAGCCGGTCGAAGTCGGTCCGCTGCTCGACACGGGTCGCCTCGACCCGGTAGGTCACCTTGAGCACCGGCGAGTAGATCGAGTCGACCGGGATCCGGCCGATCTCGGCACCCGCCTGCTTGTTCTGCGCCGCGGTGACGTAGCCGCGACCCCGCTCGACGGTCAGCTCCATGTCGAGCCGGCCCTTGCCGTTGAGGGTGGCGAGCTTCAGGTCCGGGTTGTGCACCGAGACACCGGCCGGGGGCTGGATGTCACCGGCGGTCACGTCGCCCGGGCCCTGCTTGCGCAGGTACATGCTGACCGGCTCGTCGTGCTCGGAGCTGACGCACAGCTCCTTGATGTTCATGACGAGCTCGACCACGTCCTCCTTGACACCGGGGATCGTGGTGAACTCGTGCAGGACACCGTCGATCTTGATCGAGGTGACCGCCGCACCCGGGATGGACGACAGCAGCGTACGCCGCAGCGAGTTGCCCAGGGTGTAGCCGAAGCCCGGCTCCAGCGGCTCGATGGTGAACCGGGACCGGGTCTCGTTGATCGACTCTTCGGAGAGAGACGGTCGCTGGCTGATGAGCATCTTTTCTCTTCTCTTCCGGGACGCCCGCTATATGACGCCCACGACACAAACTGTTCCGGTGGCCCGCCCCGCGGGGCGGGCCACCGCAACGAGCCCTTACTTGGAGTAGAGCTCGACGATCAGCTGCTCCTGGACCTGGGTGTCGATCACCTGGCGGGCCGGGAGCGAGTGCACGAGGATCTTCATCTGGCTGGGGATCGCCTCGAGCCAGGCCGGAACCGCCCGCGAACCGGCCTGAGCCTGCGCCACCAGGAACGGGGTGAGCTGCTTGCTCTTCTCCCGGACCTCGATGATGTCGTGCTCCTTGACGCGGTACGACGGGATGTCGACCTTCTTGCCGTTCACCGTGAAGTGACCGTGCTTGACCAGCTGGCGGGCCATGTCCCGGGAACCGGCGTAGCCGGCCCGGTAGACCACGTTGTCCAGCCGCGACTCGAGGATCTGCAGGAGGACCTCACCGGTCTTCGCCTGCTTGCCCACGGCCTCCTCGTAGTAACCGCGGAACTGCTTCTCCAGCACGCCGTAGACCCGGCGGGCCTTCTGCTTCTCACGGAGCTGGAGCAGGTACTCCGTCTCCTTGGTGCGGCCGCGGCCGTGCTGCCCGGGCGGGAACGGCCGGGACTCGAACGGGCACTTCGGGCCATCGCACTTGCTGCCCTTGAGGAACAGCTTCATCTTCTCCCGCCGGCAACGGCGGCAGTCAGCACCGGTGTAACGAGCCATCTCTCTCTACCTCTCAGACCCGACGACGCTTCGGCGGACGGCATCCGTTGTGCGGCTGCGGGGTGACGTCGGAGATCTGCCCGACCTCCAGCCCGGCGGCCTGCAGCGAACGGATGGCGGTCTCCCGGCCGGAGCCGGGGCCCTTGACGAACACGTCGACCTTGCGCATGCCGTGATCCATGGCCCGGCGCGCGGCGGCCTCGGCGGCCAGCTGCGCGGCGAACGGGGTCGACTTGCGCGAGCCCTTGAAGCCCACCTGGCCCGAGGAGGCCCAGGAGATGACGGCACCGGTCGGGTCCGTGATGGACACGATGGTGTTGTTGAAGGTGCTCTTGATGTGCGCCTGCCCGTGGGCGACGTTCTTGCGTTCCTTGCGCCGGACCTTCTTGACGGCGGCTCCGGCACGAGCCTTCGGTGGCATAAGTCTGTGCGCTCCTAGTTACTTCTTGCCGGGCTTCTTCTTGCCGGCGACGGTCCGCTTCGGGCCCTTCCGGGTCCGCGCGTTGGTCTTGGTCCGCTGGCCACGAACGGGCAGGCCCCGGCGGTGCCGGATACCCGCGTAGCAGCCGATCTCGACCTTGCGGCGGATGTCTGCGGCGACCTCGCGGCGAAGGTCACCTTCAACCTGGTAGTTGGCCTCGATGTGGTCGCGGAGCTGCACGAGCTCCTCGTCCGTGAGGTCCCGAGCGCGCTTCTCCGGCGAGATGCCGGTGGCGGCGAGCGTCTCCAGGGCACGGGTGCGACCGACCCCGAAGATGTAGGTGAGCGCGATCTCCATCCGCTTGTCGCGGGGGAGGTCCACGCCGACTAGACGTGCCATGTGCGGGCGTACTCCTCGTGATGTTGTGGCGGAGGTGTGGACCCGTCCCACCCCGCTACCGACCGTCCCTGTCCTTCCGGCGCGTTCAGCGCCGGCGACCGGGATCGGTCGCTGCCCGAGCGGGCCCCGGCCTCCGACCGGGGGTCAACCACGAGGGGGTACGCGCTGCGTACCGCTCGCGGCTGGGACGAGCTGGTGATGTGTGTGCCGGATCTGCCACCCGGGCCGGTTCCGCCGCCGCTCGTCACGGTCGGCGGGAACGGATCAGCCCTGGCGCTGCTTGTGGCGCGGGTCAGAACAGATGATCATGACCCGGCCGTGCCGGCGGATAACCCGGCACTTGTTGCAGATCCTCTTGACGCTCGGCTTGACCTTCACGGTTGCCTTACTTCCCATCTGGCCCGGAGACGCGACGGTGCGCGACCCGGACGTCGAAGACGGACACGGGGACGTCCCGGCCGTCGTCAGGCTTACTTGTAGCGGTAGACGATGCGCCCGCGGGTCAGGTCGTACGGCGAGAGTTCGACGACGACCCGGTCCTCCGGCAGGATGCGGATGTAGTGCTGCCGCATCTTGCCGCTGATGTGAGCCAGCACCTTGTGGCCGTTCGCGAGCTCCACCCGGAACATGGCGTTCGGCAGGGGCTCGATGACCCGACCCTCGATCTCGATGGCTCCGTCTTTTTTCGGCATGTCCTCCGCTGTCCTGACGTCGGTTGCTCCGGACGGCCCACAACGTCTTACACGGGCTGCGGTGAGATTCACCGAGCCCGAGCCAGCCGCGGCTCCGACTCCCACCGAAGCGCAGGGTGGGCATGCCGGAGTGGACGCTGTGCGCCGATCAGAAAGTGTACGCCCGCCTGCGCGCCGCCGCCAAACCGACCGCCAGGCCCGTCACCTCGGCGGCGGAATTTCGCCGGGTCCGACGGCCCGGCTGTGGCGCGGGCCACAGCCTCCGGACGGCGGCTCAGCGGCCCCGGCGACGGTCCCGCCGGGCCCGGTCACGCCGCTTGGCGGGGTGCGCCCCGTGGTCGTGGCCGCCCACGGTGCGCATGAGCAGGAAGAAGCCCCATGGCCCGATCGCCCAGACCGGCCAGTAGTGCCCCAGGTGCCCCGAGCCGAGCGAGGCGAACAACCAGATCGCGGTGAGGATCGCGGCCACCCGCAGCCACGGCGACCAGATCGCGAGCAGCCAGCCGCTGCCCCGCCCCCGGTCCACGACCGGGGCGCCGGTGCCGGTGGGCGCGGCCGGCGCCGCCGGGGCCACGGCGGCGCGCTGCGCGGGCGCCGGTCCGGGCAGGTCGGCCACCACCGCATCCAGGTCGGCGTAGGTCTTCGCCCCGTACGCGCGGCCCAGCCGCTCGTCGTACTCGTGCAGGTTGAGCCGGCCCTCCTCCAGGGCCGCCCGGAGCCGCTCCGCCGTGGCCTCCCGGTCGGCGTCGGCCGCCCGCATCCCGCTCCGCCCGTCCATGAGGGCAAGCATGCCACCGGCGCGCCACCGCCCGACATCCCCGTTCGCGGAAGGCGAGCGGATCGCCAGGCGGACAGCGGGGCCGGAACCGCCCGGGCCGCCCGGAACCGGGCCGGACCGGTCAGACCGCCGGAGAATCCGCCGTCTGGCGGGAGGTGACCAGATCGCCGAGCCGGGCCCGCCCGCCGTCCTCGGCGGTCAGCACCCACACGCCGTCGTCCAGCAGCGCCATCGAGTGCTCGACGTGCACCGCCATCGACCGGTCCCGGGTCACCACGGTCCAGCCGTCCGACAGCTCGACCGTGCGCGGGGAGCCCATGGTGATCATCGGCTCGATGGCCAGGGCCAGGCCGGGCACCAGGCGCGGGCCCTTGCCCGGGCGCCCGTGGTTGAGCACGTGCGGGTCCTGGTGCATCTCGGTGCCGATGCCGTGCCCGCCGTAGCCGTCGACGATGCCGTACCGGCCGCCCTTGCGGACCGCGGTCTCCACGGCGTGCGAGATGTCGGTGAGCCGGCCCTTGCCGCTCGCCGCACCCCGGGCGGCGGCGGCGATGCCGGCCCACATGGCGTCCTCGGCGACCGCCGCCATCTTCAGCAGGGCCGGCTCGACCTCGCCGACCCCGACCGTGATGGCCGCGTCACCGTGCCAGCCGTTGAGGACCGCGCCGCAGTCGATCGAGATCAGGTCGCCCTCGCGGAGCACCTGCGTCGACGCCGGGATCGCGTGCACGACCTGCTCGTTGACGGAGGAGCAGATCGACGCCGGGAAGCCGTGGTAGCCCTTGAACGACGGGACCGCGCCGGCCTCCCGGATGGTGGCCTCGGCGATCGCGTCGAGATCGGCGGTGGACACGCCCGGGGCCACCGCCTCCCGCATCCGTCGCAGCGCACGGGCGACCACCAGACCGGCGGCCCGCATCAGCTCGATCTGCTCGGGGGTCTTCAGCTGGATGTCCAGCTGGGGACGGCGCATGGAGGCGTTACCTTTCGTTGCGCGGAACAGCGGGGCACGTCGCACGTACCCCGCTGTTCGCACTCTATCCGCCGGAGGCCGGCGGGACGTCAGCCGCTGTACGAGCGGAGGGCGTCGATGGCACGGACGGTGACGTCCTCCACCGGGCCGGTCGCGTCGATGCCGACGAGCTTGCCCTGGGCGCCGTAGTAGTCGACCAGCGGCGCGGTCTTCTCGGCGTACTCCCGCAGCCGGGCCGCGATGGTCTCCGGCTTGTCGTCGTCGCGCTGGAACAGCTCGGCGCCGCAGCGGTCGCAGACGCCCTCGCGGGTGGTGGCGTCGAACTCGACGTGCCAGATCTTGCCGCAGCCCCGGCAGGTACGCCGGCCGGAGAGCCGCCGGATCACCTCGTCGTCGTCGACGACCAGTTCCAGCACCAGGTCCAGTGCGGTGCCGAGGTCGGCGAGGAGCTTGTCCAGCGCGGCCGCCTGCGGCGTGGTGCGCGGGAAGCCGTCGAGGAGGAAGCCCTCGCCGGCGTCCGGCTCGGCGAGCCGGTCCCGCACCATGTTGATGGTGACCTCGTCCGGGACCAGCTTGCCGGCGTCCATGTACCGCTTGGCCTCGACTCCCAGGGGCGTGCCCTGGGAGACGTTGGCCCGGAAGATGTCACCGGTCGAGATCTTCGGCACCGAGAGGTGAGCGGCGATGAACTCCGCCTGCGTGCCCTTGCCCGCGCCCGGCGGGCCAACCAGAACGAGTCGCATCTACCGCAGGAACCCTTCGTAGTTCCGCTGCATGAGTTGGCTCTCGATCTGCTTCACGGTCTCCAGACCGACGCCGACCATGATGAGCACAGCGGTGCCGCCGAACGGGAAGTTCTGGAACTGCTGGTTGGCGAGCCAGATGAAGAAGAAGTTCGGCAGGACCGCGACGATGCCCAGGTAGAGCGCACCCGGCAGGGTGATCCGGCTGAGGATGAAGTCGAGGTACTCGGCGGTCGGCTTGCCGGGGCGGATGCCCGGCACGAAACCGCCGTACTTCTTCATGTTGTCCGCGACCTCGGTCGGGTTGAACGTGATCGACACGTAGAAGTACGTGAAGAAGATGATCAGCAGGAAGTAGATCGCGATGTGCTCGGGCGCGCTCGCCTTCACGATGTGGTTCTGGATCCAGGCCTGGGTCTTGCCCGGGTTGTTCTGGTCGAAGAACTGGAGGGCGAGCGTCGGCAGGTAGAGCAGCGACGAGGCGAAGATGACCGGGATGACACCGGCCTGGTTCACCTTGAGCGGGATGTACGTGGACGTGCCGCCGTACATGCGCCGGCCGATCATGCGCTTGGCGTACTGCACCGGGATCCGGCGCTGCGCCTGCTCGATGAAGGTGACCGCCGTGATGACGACCAGGACCAGGACGATGACCAGGACGAACCAGCCCCAGCCCTTCTGGGTCTTGATCTTCCAGCCCTCGCTGGGGAGCCGGGCCGCGATCGAGGTGAAGATCAGGACGGACATGCCGTTGCCGACGCCGCGGTCGGTGATCAGCTCACCGAGCCACATCACCACGCCGGTGCCGGCGGTCATCGTCATGACCAGGATGGTCAGCGTCAGCCAGTCCGGGATGCCGGTGCCCCGCGGGACGATCGGGAACTGGTCGCACTGGTTGTTGAAGAGCTGACCCGAGCGCGCCAGCGCCACGAACGCCGAGGACTGGAGGATGCCCAGGCCCAGCGTGAGGTAGCGGGTGTACTGGGTGATCTTCGCCTGGCCGGCCTGACCCTCCTTGCGGAGCTGCTCCAGGCGCGGGATGACCACGGTCAGCAGCTGCAGGATGATCGACGCGGTGATGTAGGGCATGATGCCCAGCGCGAAGACCGAGAGCTGGAGCAGCGCGCCCCCGGAGAAGAGGTCCAGCAGGCCCAGCACGCCGGTGCCGCCCTGGACGGTGTCGAGGCACTTCTGCACGTTGCCGTACGAGACACCCGGGCTGGGCAGCGTGGCGCCGAGCCGGTAGACCGCGATGATGCCTACTGTGAACAGCAGCTTCTTGCGCAGGTCAGGCGTACGGAACGCACTGAGAAAGGCGGACAGCAACTTCTTCCTCCTGCGCTACGCGGGCCGCCGGTGATGATCCCTGGCGGAGCGGGGTGGGTGCCGGGCGGACCGCCCGATATCCATAGCTGGGAAGGGACTCTAACAGCCCGATCCCGGTCCGGGCAGATGTGCCCGGCTACATAAAACGAATCCGATGTTACCCGGCGCACATGTGCCAGGTAGAGCACGGCGCCCGCCCAGTTGCGGACAACTGAGCGGGCGCCATGACGTGCCTTACAGCTCGGTGACCGAGCCGCCGGCCGCGGTGATCTTCTCCTTGGCCGACGCGCTGAACGCGTGCGCCGACACCTGGAGAGCCACGCCGCCGAGGTCGCCGGTGCCGAGCACCTTGACCGGGTGGCCCTTGCGGACCGCGCCGACCTCGACCAGCTCGGACGGGCCGACCTGGCCGCCGTTCGGGAAGAGCTCGGCGAGCCGGTCCAGGTTGACCACCTGGAAGACGACCTTGAACTTGTTCTTGAAGCCCTTCAGCTTCGGCAGGCGCATGTGGATGGGCATCTGCCCACCCTCGAACGCCGCCGAGATGTTCTTCCGGGCCTTGGAACCCTTGGTACCGCGACCGGCGGTCTTGCCCTTCGAGCCCTCACCGCGACCCACGCGGGTCTTGTCGGTCTTGGCTCCGGGCGCCGGGCGCAGGTGGTGCACCTTGATCGTCATTACTCGACCTCCTCGACCTTCACGAGGTGGTTGACCGTGAAGATCATGCCCCGGATCTCCGGCCGGTCCTCCTTGACCACCACGTCGTTGATCCGCTTGAGACCGAGCGAACGCAGCGAGTCACGCTGGTTCTTCTTGGTCCCGATCTCGGACCGGACCTGGGTGACCTTCAGGCGTGCCATCAGGACGCCACCCCCGCCCGCGACGCCAGCATGGCGGCCGGCGCGACGTCCTCGACCGGCAGACCACGACGGGCCGCGACCTGCTCCGGCGACTCGAGCGCCTTCAGGGCCGCCACCGTGGCGTGCACGATGTTGATCGGGTTGGACGAGCCGAGGCTCTTGGAGAGCACGTCGTGGATGCCCGCGCACTCCAGCACGGCACGCACCGGACCGCCGGCGATGACACCCGTACCGGCCGAGGCCGGCTTGAGCAGCACCACACCGGCCGCGTCCTCGCCCTGCACCGGGTGCGGGATCGACTGACCGATCCGCGGCACCTTGAAGAAGTGCTTCTTGGCCTCCTCGACACCCTTGGCGATCGCCGCGGGCACCTCCTTGGCCTTTCCGTAGCCCACACCGACGGTGCCGTCGCCGTCGCCCACGATCACCAGGGCGGTGAAGCTGAAGCGACGACCGCCCTTCACGACCTTGGCGACGCGGTTGATCGCGACGACCCGCTCGAGGTGCGGGGTCTTCTCGACGGGCGCGTTTCCGCGGCCGCCCTCACGGCGGTTGTCGCGGCGACCACCCTCGTTGCCACCGGACCCGCCGCCACGGCGCTGTTGACCTGGCATCAGCAGCCTTCCTTCTCTCTCGTGACGGGGTTTCTAGAACTCGAGCCCGGCTTCGCGGGCGGCGTCGGCAAGCGCGGCGACCCGCCCCGCGTACCGGTTGCCACCGCGGTCGAAGACGACCTTCGAGACGCCGACGGCCTTGGCCCGCTCGGCGAGCAGGGCGCCGACCTTGCCGGCCAGGGCGCTCTTGTCGCCCTCGACGCCGCGCAGCGAGGCGTCCATGGTCGAGGCCGACGCCAGGGTGTGACCCTTGGTGTCGTCCACGATCTGGGCGACCATGTGCCGCAGGGAGCGGGTGACGACCAGGCGGGGACGCTCGGTGGTGCCACTGACGTTCTTGCGGACCCGGAAGTGCCGGCGCGCACGCCCGACGGCACGCTTGGCGGCGACGCCGCGGCGGCGCTTGAGCAGCGTGGCGCTCACTTCTTACCTGCCTTTCCAGCCTTGCGGCGGATGACCTCGCCCTGGTACTTCACGCCCTTGCCCTTGTAGGGCTCCGGCGGGCGGATCTTCCGGATGTTGGCGGCAACCTCGCCGACCTGCTGCTTGTCGATGCCGGCCACGTGGAACAGCGTCGGCCGCTCCACCGTGAACGTGATGCCCTCCGGGGCCGGGACCAGCACCGGGTGCGAGAACCCGAGGGCGAACTCGAGGTCCTTGCCCTTGGCGGTCACGCGGTAACCGGTACCGGCGATCTCGAGGCTCTTGCGGTAGCCCTCGGTCACGCCGACGATCATGTTGGCCACCAGCGTACGGCTCAGGCCGTGCAGCTCCTTGGCCTTGCGCTCGTCGTTGGGCCGGTTGACGTGCACCTGGCCGTCCTCGGCGCGCTCCGCCGTGATGGGCTCGGCGAGCGTGTGCGACAGCTCGCCCTTGGGGCCCTTGACCTTGACGGTCTGGCCGTCGATGGTGATCTCGACGCCGGCTGGCACCGGGATCGACTTACGTCCAATACGCGACATTTCTACCTGTCTCCCGTTACCAGACGAAGGCGAGGACTTCCCCGCCAACGCTCCGCTTGCGGGCCTGCCGGTCGGTGAGCAGCCCCTGGGACGTCGAAATGATCGCCACGCCCAGCCCGCCGAGCACCCGCGGGAGCCCGTCCGACTTGGCGTACACCCGGAGACCGGGCTTGGACACGCGCTTGATGCCGGCCAGGCTCCGCTCCCGGTTCTGGCCGTACTTCAGCTCGACGACCAGTCGCTTGCCGACGGCGCCCTCCTCGGGCTCCTCGACCGACCAGGTGGCGATGTAACCCTCGGCCTTGAGGACCTCGGCGATGTTCGCCTTGATCTTCGAGTAGGGCATCGTCACCCGGTCGTGGTACGCCTGGTTGGCGTTACGCAGACGCGTGAGCATGTCTGCGATCGGGTCGGTCATCGTCATGAAATTCGTCAACCTTTCTCGCCGGGGTTCCCCGGGCCAGGCCCGGGGCCTACGGCGAAGAGACAGTTCAGCTGACGCGCGAAGCGCGCCGGGCTATTACCAGGAAGCCTTGGACACGCCGGGCAGCTCACCGCGGTGGGCCATCTCCCGGATGCACACCCGGCAGAGACCGAACTTGCGGTAGACCGCCTTCGGACGCCCGCACCGCTGGCAGCGGGTGTACGCGCGAACCGAGAACTTCGGCTTCGCGGCCGCCTTGAGGATCAGCGCCTTCTTGGCCATCTCAGTTCTCCTTGAACGGGAAGCCCAGGAGCTTGAGCAGCGCCCGGCCCTCGTCGTCGGTCGTGGCGGTCGTGACCACCGTGATGTCCATGCCCCGCTGGCGATCGATCTTGTCCTGGTCGATCTCGTGGAACACCGACTGCTCGGTCAGACCGAACGTGTAGTTGCCGTGGCCGTCGAGCTTGCGCCCGTCCAGGCCGCGGAAGTCGCGGATACGCGGCAGCGCGATGGAGAGCAGCCGGTCCAGGAACTCCCACATCCGGTCGCCCCGGAGGGTGACCTTGGCGCCGATCGGCATGCCCTCACGCAGCTTGAACTGCGCGATGGACTTGGTCGCCCGCCGCACCAGCGGCTTCTGGCCGGTGATGGTGGCCAGGTCGCGGACGGCGCCGTCGATCAGCTTGGCGTCGCGAGCGGCCTCGCCGACGCCCATGTTGACGACGATCTTGACCAGCCCGGGCACCTGCATGGGGTTGCCGTAGTTGTACTGCTCCTGCAGCTTCGCCACGACCTCGTTGCGGTACCGCTCCTTGAGGCGCGGCAGGGTCTTGGTTTCGGTAGCCGTGGTCATCAGAGGTCCTTACCGGTGCTACGCGCGATGCGGACCTTCTGGCCGTTGTCGTCGATCCGGTAACCGACGCGGGTCGGCTTGCCGTCGGAGTCCAGGACCTGCACGTTCGAGACGTGGATCGGGGCCTCCTGGGTGACGATGCCACCGGTCTTGGCGCCACGCTGGGTGGTGCTGATGCGAGTGTGCTTCTTGACCCGGTTCACGCCCTCGACCAGGACCTTGTCCTGCCGCGGGTAGGCCGCGATGACCTTGCCCTTGGCACCCTTGTCCTTGCCGGCGATGACGACGACCGTGTCGCCCTTCTTGACCTTCACGGTCACAACACCTCCGGCGCGAGAGAGATGATCTTCATGAACCGCTTGTCCCGCAGCTCCCGGCCCACCGGGCCGAAGATGCGGGTACCGCGCGGGTCCCCACCGTCCTTGATGATGACGGCGGCGTTCTCGTCGAAGCGGATGTACGAGCCGTCCGGCCGCCGCTTCTCCTTGGCGGTGCGAACGACGACGGCCTTGACGACGTCGCCCTTCTTCACACCGGCACCGGGGATCGCGTCCTTGACCGTGGCCACGATGACGTCGCCGATGCTCGCGTAGCGCCGACCGGAGCCACCGAGAACCCGGATGCACAGGATCTCCCGGGCACCCGTGTTGTCGGCGACGCGCAGTCGCGACTCCTGCTGAATCACGTCTATCTCCTATGTCTGCCGGTTCTCCGGCCGCCGGGGGCGGCCGGAGCCTGGCGGAACCTGCGCCCGACCGAACCCGGCCGAGCTCGAGCCTTCGCTACTTGGCCTTCTCGAGGATCTCCACGAGCCGCCACCGCTTGGTGGCGGACAGCGGCCGGGTCTCCATGATCAGGACCCGGTCGCCGATGCCGGCCGAGTTCTGCTCGTCGTGGACCTTCAGCTTGCTGGTGCGGCGCATGATCTTGCCGTACAGCGCGTGCTTGACCCGGTCCTCGACCTCGACCACGACGGTCTTTTCCATCTTGTCGCTGACCACGAGACCCTCGCGGGTCTTGCGACGGGCCCGCGCGGCGGCGGTGGTGTTCTCACTCATGATGCAGTCACCTCAGTCGGCGCGGCCGAGAGACCCAGCTCACGCTCACGCATGATCGTGTAGATCCGGGCGATCTCCCGACGGATGACCTGCAGCCGCCGGTTGTTGTCGAGCTGCCCGGTTGCGGCCTGCACGCGGAGGTTGAACAGCTCCGCCTTGGCCTCGCGCAGCTTCGTGACCAGCTCCTCCTCGGAGAGCTCACGCAGCTCGGAAGGCTTGACGCCAGCTGCCATCAGGATTCACCCACTTCGCGCGTAACAATGCGGCACTTCATCGGGAGCTTGTGGATCGCGCGACGCATCGCCTCTCGCGCGATCTGCTCGTTGGGGAAGGACATCTCGAAGAGAACCCGCCCCGGCTTGACGTTGGCGACCCACCACTCGGGCGAACCCTTACCGGAACCCATGCGGGTTTCCGCCGGCTTCTTGGTGAGGGCCTGGTCCGGGAAGATCGTGATCCAGACCTTGCCGCCACGCTTGATGTGACGGGTCATCGCGATACGCGCCGACTCGATCTGGCGGTTGGTCACGTACGCCGGCTCGAGAGCCTGGATCCCGAACTCGCCGAACACCACCCGGTTACCGCCCTTGGACGCGCCGTGGCGGTCCGGGTGGTGCGGCTTGCGGAAGCCCTTCGGGGGCTTGCGCGGCATCAGCATCTGTCAGCCCTCCTGCTGCGTTTCTGCCGGCTGGGTCGCGGCCGCGGCCACGGCTCCGGCGTCGACCGGCTCACCGGCCGGCGTCTCCGCCTGCTGCGCGATGGTGGTCGCGGCAGCGCGGCCGGCCTCGGTGCCACCGGCGGTCGTACCCGACGAACCCGACCGGCCACGGCGCGGCCGCTCGGGCCGGTCGCCACGGTCGCGGCGCGGGCCGCGCGACGGGGCGGCCTCGGCCGGGGCCTCGCGGCCCGGGACGGCGTCGCCCTTGTAGATCCAGACCTTCACGCCGATCCGGCCGAAGGTGGTACGGGCCTCGAAGAAGCCGTACTCGATGTTGGCCCGCAGCGTGTGCAGCGGGACCCGGCCCTCGCGGTAGAACTCGGTCCGGCTCATCTCAGCGCCGCCGAGACGGCCCGAGACCTGCACCCGGATGCCCTTGCAGACCGGGTTCTTCATCGCGGACTGCATCGCCTTGCGCATGGCCCGGCGGAAGCTGACCCGGCTGGACAGCTGCTCGGCGACGCCCTGGGCGACCAGCTGCGCGTCCGACTCGGGGCTCTTCACCTCGATGATGTTCAGCTGGACCTGCTTGCCCGTGAGCTTCTCCAGCTCGCCGCGGATCCGGTCGGCCTCCGCACCCTTACGGCCGATGACGATGCCCGGCCGGGCGGTGTGGATGTCGACGCGGACCCGGTCCCGGGTGCGCTCGATGTCGACCTTGGAGATGCCGGCGCGCTCGAGGCCCTTGGACATCATCCGGCGGATCTTGACGTCCTCGCCGATGTAGTCCTTGTAGAGCTTGTCCGCGAACCAGCGGGACTTCCAGTCGGTCGAGATGCCGAGCCGGAACCCAGTGGGGTGAACCTTCTGACCCATTACTCGGCACCCTCCGTCGTGCTCTGCCCCTCAGCCGCCCCGGCCTGGCTGGTTGCCTCGGCCTTCGTCTGCGCCTGGGCCTTCTTCGCCGACTTCTTCGGCGCGGCCGGCGCCACCGCCTCGACCGCCACGGTGATGTGGCAGGTGCGCTTGCGGATCCGGTACGCCCGGCCCTGCGCCCGCGGCCGGAACCGCTTCATCGTCGGGCCCTCGTCGACGAACGCCTCGCTGACGAGCAGCGCGTCGGGGTCCAGCCGCTCGTTGTTCTCCGCGTTGGCGATCGCGCTCGCGAGCACCTTGTACACCTGCTCGCTCGCAGCCTGCGGCGCGAACTGCAGCACCGTGAGCGCCTCCTTCGCGGGCAGGCCGCGGACGAGGTTGACCACCCGGCGCGCCTTCATCGGCGAGATGCGCACGTGCCGCGCAACCGCCCGCGCGCCCGGAAGCACCGGAGCGTCGCCCTTTCCTGGCATCGCTGTAACCCCTTGTTCCTCTATCCGTATGCCCGCGGCGTCAGCGCCGGCGGCTCTTCCGGTCGTCCTTCTCGTGACCCTTGAACGTGCGGGTCAGCGCGAACTCGCCGAGCTTGTGCCCGACCATGGCCTCGGTCACGAAGACCGGGACGTGCTTGCGTCCGTCGTGCACGGCGATCGTGTGACCCAGCATCTCCGGGATGATCGTCGAGCGCCGCGACCAGGTCTTGATGACGTTCTTCGAGCCCTTGTCGTTCTGCGTCTCCACCTTCTTGAGCAGGTGGTCGTCGACGAACGGGCCCTTCTTCAGGCTGCGAGGCATGTCTTATCTCCCTCAGCCGCGCTTACGCGTGGCGTAGCGGCGGCGGACGATCAGCCGGTCGCTCGGCTGGCCCTTACGACGGGTGCGGCCCTCGGGCTTACCCTGCGGGTTGACCGGGTGGCGACCACCGGAGGTCTTACCCTCACCACCACCGTGCGGGTGGTCCACCGGGTTCATGGCGACACCACGGACGGTCGGGCGCTTGCCCTTCCACCGCATGCGGCCGGCCTTACCCCAGTTGATGTTCGACTGGTCGGCGTTGCCGATCTCGCCGATGCTGGCGCGGCAGCGCACGTCGACCCGCCGGATCTCGCCGGACGGCATGCGGAGGGTCGCGTACGCGCCCTCACGGCCGAGCAGCTGGATGCCGACGCCGGCCGAGCGGGCCAGCTTGGCGCCGCCGCCCGGACGCAGCTCCACGTTGTGGATCGTGGTACCGACCGGGATGTTGCGCAGCGGCAGGTTGTTGCCCGGCTTGATGTCGGCGCTCGGCCCCGACTCCACCCGGTCGCCCTGCTTCAGGTCCTTCGGCGCGATGATGTAGCGCTTCTCGCCGTCGGCGTAGTGCAGCAGCGCGATGCGCGCGGTGCGGTTCGGGTCGTACTCGATGTGCGCGACCTTCGCCGGCACGCCGTCCTTGTCGACCCGCTTGAAGTCGATCAGACGGTACTGCCGCTTGTGGCCGCCACCGTGGTGCCGCGTGGTGATCCGGCCGTGGGCGTTGCGTCCGCCCTTCTTCGGCAGCGGAGCCAGCAGCGACTTCTCGGGCGTCGACCGGGTGATCTCGGCGAAGTCGGCCACGCTCGAGCCACGCCGGCCCGGCGTCGTCGGCTTGTACTTACGGATAGCCATTGTCTACACCCCTCAGCTGACCGGGCCGCCGAAGGCCTCGATACGGTCACCGTCAGCCAGCTTCACGATCGCCCGCTTGGTCGCCTTGCGCTGACCGAAGCCGGTCTTGGTGCGCTTGCGCTTGCCCTCGCGGTTGAGCGTGTTGACCGTCAGGACGCGGACGTTGAAGATCTGCTGGATAGCGATCTTGATCTCGGTCTTGTTGGCGTCCGGGTGCACCAGGAAGGTGTACCAGTTCCGGTTCAGCTCGCTGTAGCTCTTCTCCGAGACGACCGGGGCGACGATGATGTCGCGCGGATCGGCGATCGTGCTCACTTGCCACCCTCCTCGGTGGTCTCGGCGGGAACGCCCAGGAACTCGTCCAGGGCCTCCTTCGTGAAGACCACGTCGTCGGCCACCAGCACGTCGTACGTGTTGAGCTGGCCGGCCTCGATCAGGTGCACCCGCGGCTCGTTGCGCAGCGACACCCAGTTCAGCTCGTCGGTGCTGCTCAGCACGACCAGGACCCGACGGGCCTCGGTCAGCTTCGCCAGCGTGGCCAGCGCGGCCTTGGTCGACGGCTTCTCGCCCGAGACGAACGCCTCGACGACGTGCACCTGGCCGGCGCGGGCCCGGTCGGAGAGGGCGCCACGCAGGGCGGCGGCCTTCATCTTCTTCGGGGTCCGCTGGCTGTAGTCGCGCGGCACCGGGCCGTGGACCACGCCACCGCCGGCGAACTGCGGCGCGCGGGTCGAGCCCTGGCGGGCACGACCGGTGCCCTTCTGCTTGTACGGCTTCTTGCCTCCACCGGAGACCTCGCCGCGGGTCTTGGTCTTGTGCGTACCCTGCCGGGCCGCCGCCAGCTGAGCCACCACGACCTGGTGCATCAGCGGGATGTTGGCCTGGGCGTCGAAGATGTCGGCGGGCAGCTCGACGGAGCCGGCCTTGTTGCCTTCGACGTTGAGGACGTCAACGGTGGTCACTTGGCCGCACCGCCCTTCTTCACCTTGGTCTTGGCCGCGGTACGGACCAGGACCAGCGCGCCCTTGGGGCCGGGAATGGCGCCGCGGACGAGCAGGAGGTTGTTCTCGGTGTCCACCGCCTGGACGGTGAGGTTCTGGACGGTGTAGCGCACGCCACCCATCCGACCCGCCATCCGGGTGCCCTTGAAGACGCGACCCGGGGTCGCGCAGGCGCCGATCGAGCCCGGCGAGCGGTGCTTGCGCTCGACGCCGTGGCTGGCGCGCAGACCGTGGAAGCCGTGCCGCTTCATCGGGCCGGCGTAGCCCTTGCCCTTGGTCTTGCCGGTGACGTCGATGGTCACACCGGCCGGGAACTCCTCGACCGTGACCTCCTGGCCCGGCGAGTAGTCGCCGGCGTCCGAGGTGCGCAGCTCGACGATGTGCCGGCGCGGCGCGACGTCCGCCTTGGCGTAGTGCCCGGCGATCGGCTTCTTGACCTTGCGCGGGTCGATGGCCCCGTACGCCAGCTGGACCGCGGAGTAACCGTCCTTGTCGGCGCTACGAACCTGGCTCACGACGCACGGGCCGGCCTGAACCACGGTCACGGGAACAACGCGGTTGTTGTCCCAGACCTGGGTCATGCCGAGCTTTGCGCCCAGGATCCCCTTGACTTGCCTGTCCATTTGTCCGGTCCCTACAGCTTGATCTCGATGTCGACGCCAGCCGGCAGGTCGAGGCGCATGAGCGAGTCGACCGTCTTCGGGGTCGGGTCGATGATGTCGATCAGACGCTTGTGCGTGCGCATCTCGAAGTGCTCGCGCGAGTCCTTGTACTTGTGCGGCGAGCGGATAACGCAGAAACGGTTGATCTCCGTGGGCAGCGGCACCGGGCCAGCGACCTGCGCCCCGGTACGCGTCACCGTCTCGACGATCTTCCGAGCCGAGGAGTCGACGACCTCGTGGTCATAGGCCTTGAGCCGGATGCGGATCTTCTGTCCCGCCATGGTGGCTTCTGTTCCTTCTCTCGATGCCGCTGTGTTGCGGGCGCCTGTACCGGCTGGTACAGGCCCACTTCGCCGACCCCCGCGGTCGGGCGTGTCGCGCCCGTGGGCCAGGCTCCGCCCCGGGACTCCGGAGCGATTTCCGACCACGCGGTGGGTCATGGCGCCGATCGCGGTGACCGCGACCTGGACGCCGCGCGAGGGTGGTTGATCGCCGTGGGCGATCAACCACCCCTACGCGAGACTGTCTGACACCCGGAGGTCCAGCGTTAACCGGACGCAGGCGACTGACCGTCGTTACGCAACCTGACTAGTATGCCGCACGACCGGCGGCGACGCTAATCGGGGTTACCCAGCTCACTTGACGATCTTGGTGACGCGACCAGCGCCGACCGTGCGGCCACCCTCCCGGATCGCGAACTTGAGGTTCTCCTCCATCGCGATGGGCTGGATCAGCTTCACGGACATCGTGGTGTTGTCGCCCGGCATGACCATCTCGGTGCCCTCGGGCAGCGTGACGACGCCGGTAACGTCCGTGGTCCGGAAGTAGAACTGCGGACGGTAGTTCTGGAAGAACGGGGTGTGCCGGCCGCCCTCCTCCTTGGAGAGGATGTAGACCGTCGCCTCGAACTCCGTGTGCGGGGTCGTGGTGCCCGGCTTGATGACGACCATGCCGCGCTCGACGTCCTCGCGCTTGATGCCGCGGAGGAGCAGACCGACGTTCTCGCCGGCCCGGGCCTCGTCGAGCAGCTTGCGGAACATCTCGATGCCGGTGCAGGTGGTCTTCATCGACTTCTCGCGGATGCCGACGATCTCCACCTCCTCGTTCGGCTTGAGGATGCCGCGCTCGGCGCGACCGGTGACGACGGTGCCACGACCGGTGATCGTGAACACGTCCTCGATCGGCATCAGGAACGGCTTCTCGGTCTCGCGCTCCGGCTGCGGAATCGCGGTGTCGACAGCGTTCATGAGGTCCATGAGCTTGCCGGTCCACTCGGGGTCACCCTCGAGGGCCTTCAGCGCCGAGACCCGCACGACCGGCAGGTCGTCACCCGGGTACTCCTGCGACGAGAGCAGCTCGCGGACCTCGAGCTCGACGAGCTCCAGGAGCTCCTCGTCGTCGACCATGTCGCTCTTGTTGAGCGCCACGACGATGTACGGCACACCGACCTGACGGGCGAGCAGCACGTGCTCGCGGGTCTGCGGCATCGGGCCGTCGGTCGCCGCCACCACCAGGATCGCGCCGTCCATCTGGGCGGCACCGGTGATCATGTTCTTGATGTAGTCGGCGTGACCGGGGCAGTCGACGTGCGCGTAGTGACGCGCCTCGGTCTGGTACTCGACGTGCGCGATGGAGATCGTGATGCCGCGGGCCTTCTCCTCCGGCGCCTTGTCGATCTCGTCGAACGGCGTGTACGGGTTGAGGTCCGGGAACTGGTCGTGCAGGACCTTGGTGATGGCCGCCGTCAGCGTCGTCTTACCGTGGTCGATGTGACCAATGGTGCCGATGTTGACGTGCGGCTTAGTCCGCTCGAACTTCGCCTTCGCCACTGGTGTCCTCCTGTGGACTTTCTTGGTTCGTTCGCCCCGGCGCGCCGGTCGGCGCTTAGGACTCTGTCGACAGCCTTTCCGGCCTGACGGCCGGAGAGCCTTTGTGGGTTCTGCGGCGATGAAGCCTACAGGCCCGGATTCACACGATCCGACCGAGGTGGCCGCGGGCGGGAGAACCCTCCCGCGACCGGCCCCGGATCAACTCAGGTGAGTGTCACTCACCCGTCGCCTTGGCGATGATCTCCTTCGCGACGCTCTGCGGAACCTCCGCGTAGGAGTCGAACTGCATGCTGTAGCTAGCCCGGCCCTGGGTCTTCGACCGCAGGTCGCCGACGTAGCCGAACATCTCCGACAGCGGCACCAGGGCCCGGACGATGCGAGCGCCGTGACGCTCCTCCATCGCCTGGATGATGCCCCGCCGGGAGTTGAGGTCGCCGATGACGTCACCCATGTTCTCCTCAGGAGTGGTGACCTCAACGGCCATCATCGGCTCGAGCAGTGCGGGGTCGGCCTTGCGGGCCGCCTCCTTCATCACCATCGAACCGGCGATCTTGAACGCCATCTCGGACGAGTCGACCTCGTGGTACTGGCCGTCCAGCAGCGTCAGCTTGACACCCACCAGCGGGAAGCCGGCGAGAATGCCGTACTGCATGGCGTCCTGGGCGCCCGCGTCCACCGACGGGATGAACTCCCGGGGGATGCGGCCACCGGTGACGGCGTTCGCGAACTCGTAGGTCGGCGAGTCGTTGTCCAGCGGCAGCGGCTCCAGGCTCACGATCACCCGGGCGTACTGGCCGGAACCACCGGTCTGCTTCTTGTGGGTGTACTCGACCTTCTCCACCGTGCGGCGGATGGTCTCGCGGTACGCCACCTGCGGCTTACCGATGTTCGCCTCGACGTTGAACTCGCGGCGCATCCGGTCCACCAGGATGTCCAGGTGGAGCTCGCCCATGCCGGAGATGACCGTCTGGCCGGTCTCCTCGTCCAGCTTGACGCGGAAGGTCGGGTCCTCCTCGGCCAGCCGCTGGATGGCGGTGCTGAGCTTCTCCTGGTCGGCCTTGGTCTTCGGCTCGATGGCCACCTCGATGACCGGCTCCGGGAAGGTCATCGACTCGAGGATGACCGGGTTGGCCGGGTCGCACAGGGTGTCACCGGTGGTGGTCTGCTTCAGACCCTGGACCGCGATGATGTCGCCGGCCTTGGCGGAGCTGCGCTCCTCCCGCTTGTTGGCGTGCATCTGGTAGATCTTGCCGATGCGCTCCTTGCGGTCCTTGGTGGAGTTGACCACCTGGGACCCGGACTCGACCACGCCGGAGTAGACCCGGACGTAGGTGAGCTTGCCGAGGTGCTTGTCGGTCTGGATCTTGAAGGCCAGGCCGGCGAACGGCTCCGAGGTCGACGGCTTCCGCTGCATCGGGGTCTCGCCGTCGGTCGCGGTGCCCTCGATCGCCGGGATGTCCAGCGGCGACGGCAGGAAGTCGACCACGGCGTCGAGCATCGGCTGGACGCCCTTGTTCTTGAACGCCGAGCCGCAGAGGACCGGGTTGGCCTTGCTGGCGATGGTGGCCCGACGGATGGCGGCCTTGATCTCCTCGACGGAGATCTCCTCGCCCTCCAGGTACTTCTCCATCACCGAGTCGTCGACGTCGGCCAGGGTCTCCATGAGCTTCTCGCGCCACTCGGCCGCGGAGTCGGCCAGGTCGGCCGGGATCTCCTCGATCGCGTAGTCCTCACCCTTCTGGGTCTCCCCGCGCCAGGTGAGGGCGCGCATGCCGATCAGGTCGACGACGCCGATGTGGTCGCCCTCGAGCCCGATCGGGATCTGGAGCACCAGCGGGGTGGCGTTCAGCCGGTCGATCATCATCTGCACGCAGCGGAAGAAGTCCGCACCGGTCCGGTCGAGCTTGTTGACGAAGCACATCCGCGGGACGTTGTACTTGTCGGCCTGCCGCCAGACGTTCTCCGTCTGCGGCTCGACGCCGGCGACACCGTCGTACACCGCGACCGCACCGTCCAGCACCCGCAGCGACCGCTCCACCTCGACCGTGAAGTCGACGTGGCCGGGCGTGTCGATGATCTGGATCGTGTGGCCCTTCCACTCGCACTTCGTTGCGGCGGAAGTGATGGTGATACCGCGCTCCTGCTCCTGCTCCATCCAGTCCATGACGGCAGCGCCCTCGTGGACCTCACCGATCTTGTACGTGATGCCGGTGTAGAACAGGATTCGCTCGGTGGTAGTGGTCTTACCGGCATCGATGTGCGCCATGATGCCGATGTTGCGTACGTTGGCGAGCGCGTCTGCGGCGGCCACTTCAATCCCTACTTATCGTCGTCTAGACACAACTGGTGGCGGTTCCGGCGCCTCGTGGGCGCCGGAACCAGGGTGTTACCAGCGGTAGTGCGCGAAGGCCTTGTTGGACTCGGCCATCTTGTGCGTGTCCTCGCGCCGCTTGACGGCGGCACCGAGGCCGTTGCTCGCGTCCAGCAGCTCGTTCATCAGCCGCTCGATCATGGTCTTCTCGCGACGGGCGCGGGAGTAGGTGACCAGCCAGCGCAGACCGAGGGTGGTCGCGCGGGCCGGCCGCACCTCGACCGGAACCTGGTAGGTGGCGCCACCGACGCGACGGCTGCGGACCTCGAGGGTCGGCTTCACGTTGTCCATCGCCCGCTTCAGCGTGACGACGGGGTCGGTGCCGGACTTCTCGCGGCAGCCCTCGAGGGCGGCGTACACGATGCGCTCGGCGAGCTGGCGCTTGCCGCGCAGCAGGATCTTGTTCACCAGCTGGGTGACCAGCGGCGAGTTGTACACCGGGTCAGCGACCAGCGGCTTCCGCGGAGCGGGTCCCTTACGCGGCATGTCAGCTCTTCTCCTTCTTCGCGCCGTAACGGCTGCGAGCCTGCTTGCGGTTGCGGACACCCTGGGTGTCCAGCGAGCCGCGAACGATCTTGTACCGCACGCCGGGGAGGTCCTTCACACGGCCGCCGCGGACGAGCACGATCGAGTGCTCCTGCAGGTTGTGGCCGACGCCCGGGATGTAGGCGGTCACCTCGATCTGGCTGCTGAGCTTGACACGAGCGACCTTGCGCAGCGCCGAGTTCGGCTTCTTGGGGGTGGTGGTGTACACGCGGGTGCACACGCCGCGCCGCTGGGGAGACCCCTTGAGCGCCGGGGTCTTGGTCTTGGTCGTCTTGGCCTGACGGCCCTTTCGGACCAGCTGCTGAATGGTGGGCACCGGGTTTCTCCGCTCCCTTCGGCCGCTGCGAGGCGACCGCGCCGTCTGCTCTAGCCGGCCTGATGGACGGCTCTCCTACATTCCAACCAGGGCCACCTGACGGGGTCCCAGCACCCGCGGTCGGGCGTGTCGCCCGAGTCACGGTCCCGGTGCGGTCACTCGCGCGTCCCACCGGGTTTCTGTCACCGGCGCAGGAAACTCCCGACGCCAGGTCTTGAGGCTCTGTCGTGCGGCCGCGCGATCACCGGATCACCGGCTCCAGCGCACGCACGCATTGCCCGGGCTGGCCCGGGCACAAGGGGAAAGAGTACCTACCACAGCCGCGCAGGTCAAAACGGAGCGGTCCGGGAGAACCGCCTCGCGGTCCGCCGGCCGATCGCATCCTGCCCGCACGCCCGTCATGGGCACCTACGGAAACAAGTGTACCGGCTTCCGCGGCACTCGGCCCGGCGGCCCCGGCACCGCCCGCGCACCGGCCATCCCGGCATTCCGGTCGTTCCTGGTCAACACGCCGCCCGGCCCGAGCCGCGGGATCACGTGATCTGCACCACCAGGGCCAGCGCGAGCCCGGCGAGGCTGACCAGCAGGCCCACTCCCCCGCAGCTGAGCCCGGCCACCGCCAGGCCGCGACCAGTGAACCGGACCGCCGGCGGCGGTGCCGGCCGGCGGATCTGCCGCCGGGCCAGCAGCCCCGCGACCACGGCCGCCGTGCCGGCGATCACCCCCAGCACGGTGAAGGCACCGGCCGCCCACGCGCCGCCGTAGTTCGGCCCCGCGACACCGAAGCAGAGCACCAGCAGCGACACCAGGATCGAGGCTATCCCCGTCACGAGGGACCCGATGGCGAGCCCCGAGGTCACCGGCGGCACGTCCAGGTGGACGACCCCGAACGGGGTGCCTGGAACCGCGTCGACACGCTTCGGCGGGCGCGGCGCCTCGCGCGGAGGCGGCGGCACGGACGCCGGGCCCCAGCCACCGCCGGCCGGCGGGCTCCCGGGCCCCGCCCACCCGCCGCCGGACCCCGGCTGGCCGCCCGGGTACGCCCCGGACGCCGGCCACCCCGCCGGCCCCGACGGTGCGGGAGCGTGGGGTGCGGGGGCGTGCGGTGCGGGGTACCCGGCCCGGTGCGCCGGGGAGCCGGACGGCGCGGGCGGATACGGCCCGGCGGGCGGCCACGATCCGGGCGGCGCGGACTGCGGCGAGCCGGGCGGCGGGGCGTACCCCGAGGGTGTGGCGTCCGGTCCGGCCCAGGGGCTGGCCGGCTGCGGCCCGGCGGCGCCCGGCCCGGTGCCGGGGCGGGTCGGGTCGCCTCCCGGGGCCGGTTCCGTCACGGGGTCCTCCTGTCGACGCGGCGCGCGCCCGCCGCGCGGCGGACACCGGCCAGGCTACCGTCGCGGGTCCCGCCCGCGGGGTCGGGCGCGGGGCGCTCCCCCGGCGGGTCAGTCGATGTTCGGCGGGTCAGTCGATGTTCGGCGCGAAGTCGTGCCCGAACGGGGCGCCCGCCAGCCGGACCACGCCGATCACCACGGCCGCCACGATCGCGACGGCCGCGAGCAGCAGCCCCGTCCAGGCCAGCTGCTCGCCGCGGCGCACCCAGCCGGCGCCGGTGAGGAAGCCGCCCGAGACGTACGCCTCCCGGCGGGCCTGCCGGGCGAGGGTGAGCGCGATGGTCGCGGGCACCACCCCACCGACGAAGAACCCGGTGAGCGCCCCGATCAGCCCGAGGGCGAAGACCGCGCGGGCCTTGGTGGAGCGGACCGGCTCGGGATCGAGCGGGTGCCGGTGCCCCTGCTGGGCGACGGGCACCTGCCCGGGCACGGTCGTCATGCCCACCATCATGCCCCGATCGGCCGCCACCCGACGCGTCCCCGGACGCGACGAGGCCCCCGGCGCGTGCCGGGGGCCTCGTCGTTTCCTACTGCTTAGCGGTACGACCCGAAGTCGAAGTCGTCCAGCGGAACCGCCTGGCCGCTGGCCGGCCCGAAGCCGTAGTCGGTCTCCGGGTAGCCGGTCATCGAGTAGACCTTGGCCTTCGCCTCCTCGGTCGGCTCGACCCGGACGTTGCGGTACTTGCTGATGCCCGTACCGGCCGGGATGAGCTTACCGATGATCACGTTCTCCTTGAGGCCGATCAGCGAGTCGCTGCGGGCGTGGATCGCCGCGTCCGTCAGCACCCGGGTGGTCTCCTGGAAGGAGGCCGCCGACAGCCAGGAATCCGTGGCCAGCGAGGCCTTGGTGATACCCATGAGCACCGGGCGACCGGCGGCGGGCTCGCCACCCTCGCCCACGAGCCGGCGGTTCTCCGACTCGAACAGCGCCCGGTCGACCAGCACGCCCGGCAGGAACTCGGTCGAGCCGGAGTCGATGACCGTCACCCGCTTGAGCATCTGGCGGATGATGATCTCGATGTGCTTGTCGTGGATGAGCACACCCTGCGAGCGGTAGACCTCCTGGACCTCCTGGGTCAGGTGGACCTGGACCGCGCGCGGGCCGAGGATGCGCAGCAGCTCGTGCGGGTCGATGGTGCCCTCGGTGAGCTTCTCGCCGACCTCGACGTGGTCGCCGTCGTGCGCCCGGAGCCGGACCCGCTTCGAGATCTTGTCGTAGACGATCTCGTCGCTGCCGTCGTCCGGGATGACGACGATCTTGCGGGACCGCTCGCCGTCCTCGATCCGGATCCGGCCGGGGGTGTCGGCGATGGGCGCCTTACCCTTCGGGACCCGGGCCTCGAAGATCTCCTGGACACGGGGCAGACCCTGGGTGATGTCCTCACCCGCGACACCACCGGTGTGGAAGGTACGCATCGTCAGCTGCGTACCCGGCTCACCGATCGACTGGGCGGCGATGATGCCGACCGCCTCGCCGACGTCCACGGTCTTGCCGGTCGGCAGCGAGCGGCCGTAGCACGCACCGCAGACGCCCAGCTTCGACTCGCAGGTGAGCACGCTGCGCACCCGCACCGTCTCCACCCCGGCCGCCACGATCGCGTCGACCAGGATCGAGTTGAGGTCCTGACCCCGCTGGGCCACCACGGTGCCGTCCGGCCCCTTGATGTCGTCGGCCAGGGTCCGGGCGTGCACGCTGGTCTCGGCGTGCTCGTGCACGACCAGCTTGCCGTCGAGCCGCTCGCCGATCTGCATCGGGATGGCGCGGTCGGTGCCGCAGTCCTCCTCGCGGATGATGACGTCCTGCGAGACGTCCACCAGACGCCGGGTCAGGTAACCCGAGTCGGCGGTACGCAGGGCGGTGTCCGCGAGACCCTTCCGGGCACCGTGCGTGGAGATGAAGTACTCCAGCACGGACAGACCCTCCCGGTACGAGGCCTTGATGGGCCGCGGGATGATCTCACCCTTCGGGTTGGCCACCAGACCACGGATCGCCGCGATCTGCCGGAGCTGGAGCAGGTTACCGCGGGCACCCGAGTTGATCATCTTCCACAGCGGGTTCTCCTGCGGCAGCGCGGTGTCCATCTCCTTGGCGACCTCGTTGGTCGCCTTGGTCCAGATCTCGATGAGCTCGCCGCGGCGCTCCTCGGCGGTCATGAGACCACGCTGGTACTGCTTGTCGATCCGGTCGGCTTCCTTCTCGTACCGGTCCAGGATCTCCCGCTTGCGCGGGGGCGCGATGACGTCCTCCATGCCGATGGTGACGCCGGACCAGGTGGCCCAGTGGAAGCCGGCCTCCTTGAGCCCGTCCAGAGTGGCCGCCAGGGCCACCTTCGGGAAGCGCTCGGCGAGGTCGTTGACGATCGCGGAGAGCTGGCCCTTGCGGATCTCGTAGTTCACGAAGCGGTAGCCCTGCGGCAGCGTCTCGTTGAACAGGACCCGGCCCAGGGTGGTCTCCACCGTCACCGGCTCGCCCTCGACCCAGCCCTCGGGCGCGACCCACGGCTCGGCGCCGGCGCCGTTGTCGACACCGACGATGCCCCGCAGGCGGATCTTGACCGGGGTCTGCAGGTGCAGCTCACGGTTGTCGTACGCCATCCGCGCCTCGGCGTCCGAGCTGAACGCCCGGCCCTCGCCCTGCCCACCCGGGGTGAGGTGGGTGAGGTGGTAGAGGCCGATGACCATGTCCTGGGTGGGCATGGTGACCGGCTTGCCGTCGGCCGGCTTGAGGATGTTGTTCGACGACAGCATCAGGATCCGCGCCTCGGCCTGGGCCTCGGCGGACAGCGGCACGTGGACCGCCATCTGGTCACCGTCGAAGTCGGCGTTGAACGCGGTGCAGACCAGCGGGTGGATCTGGATGGCCTTGCCCTCGACCAGCTGCGGCTCGAAGGCCTGGATGCCCAGCCGGTGCAGGGTCGGCGCCCGGTTCAGCAGGACCGGGTGCTCACCGATGACCTCTTCCAGCACGTCCCACACGACCGGCCGCTGCCGCTCGACCATCCGCTTGGCGGACTTGATGTTCTGCGCGTGGTTGAGGTCCACCAGCCGCTTCATCACGAACGGCTTGAACAGCTCCAGCGCCATCTGCTTGGGCAGGCCGCACTGGTGCAGCTTGAGCTTCGGGCCGACCACGATGACCGAACGGCCGGAGTAGTCGACGCGCTTGCCGAGCAGGTTCTGGCGGAACCGGCCCTGCTTGCCCTTGAGCATGTCGGAGAGCGACTTCAGCGGGCGGTTGCCCGGACCGGTGACCGGCCGGCCGCGACGGCCGTTGTCGAACAGCGCGTCGACGGCCTCCTGGAGCATCCGCTTCTCGTTGTTGACGATGATCTCGGGCGCGCCGAGGTCGATCAGCCGCTTGAGGCGGTTGTTCCGGTTGATCACGCGGCGGTACAGGTCGTTCAGGTCGGAGGTCGCGAAGCGGCCACCGTCCAGCTGCACCATCGGACGCAGGTCCGGCGGGATGACCGGGACGCAGTCCAGCACCATGCCGAGCGGCGAGTTGCGGGTGTTCTGGAACGCCGCCACGACCTTGAGCCGCTTGAGCGCCCGGATCTTCCGCTGGCCCTTGCCGGACCGGATGGTCTCGCGCAGGCTCTCGGCCTCGGCCTCCAGGTCCATGTTCTGGACCAGCGCCTTGATGGCCTCGGCGCCCATGCTGCCGGTGAAGTACTCGCCGAAGCGGTCGCGCAGCTCGCGGTAGAGCAGCTCGTCGGTGACCAGCTGCTTCGGCTCGAGCTTGCGGAAGGTGTCGAGGACCTCGTCGAGGCGGTCGATCTCGCGCTGGGCCCGGTCGCGGATCTGGCGCATCTCGCGCTCTCCGCCCTCCTTGACCTTGCGCCGGACGTCCGCCTTCGCGCCCTCGGCCTCCAGCTCGGCCAGGTCGGCCTCGAGCTTGGCGGCCCGCTTCTCGATCTCCGAGTCGCGGCTGTTCTCGGCCTGCCGCTTCTCGGCCAGGATCTCGTTCTCGATGGTCGAGAGGTCACGGTGACGCGCTTCGGCGTCCACGCTCGTCACGACGTACGAGGCGAAGTAGATGATCTTTTCGAGGTCCTTGGGGGCGAGGTCCAGCAGGTAGCCCAGCCGGCTCGGCACGCCCTTGAAGTACCAGATGTGGGTCACCGGAGCGGCCAGCTCGATGTGACCCATCCGCTCGCGGCGAACCTTGGAGCGGGTCACCTCGACGCCGCAGCGCTCGCAGATGATGCCCTTGAAGCGGACCCGCTTGTACTTACCGCAGTAGCACTCCCAGTCCCGCTGCGGACCGAAGATCTTCTCGCAGAAGAGCCCGTCCTTTTCCGGCTTCAGGGTGCGGTAGTTGATGGTCTCGGGCTTCTTGACCTCGCCGTGGGACCACTGACGGATGTCGTCGGCGGTGGCGAGGCCAATGCGCAGCTCGTCGAAGAAGTTGACGTCGAGCACTATGTCCCCTATGTCGTCGTCTGTACTGCCTAGCTAACGGGCGGGGTCGGGAGCCGGCGGACCGGCTCCCGACCGCTCGCCTCAGACCTCTTCGACCGAGCTCGGCTCGCGCCGGGACAGGTCGATGCCCAGCTCCTCCGCGGCCCGGAACACCTCGTCGTCGGTCTCGCGCATCTCGAGGGCCACGCCGTCGCTGGAGAGCACCTCGACGTTGAGGCACAGCGACTGCAGCTCCTTGAGCAGCACCTTGAACGACTCCGGGATGCCCGGCTCCGGGATGTTCTCGCCCTTGACGATCGCCTCGTAGACCTTCACCCGGCCGAGGACGTCGTCGGACTTGATGGTCAGCAGCTCCTGCAGGGCGTAGGCGGCGCCGTACGCCTGCATGGCCCAGCACTCCATCTCACCGAAGCGCTGGCCACCGAACTGCGCCTTACCACCCAGCGGCTGCTGCGTGATCATCGAGTACGGGCCGGTCGACCGGGCGTGGATCTTGTCGTCGACCAGGTGGTTGAGCTTGAGGATGTAGACGTAACCGACCGCGATCGGGTCCGGCAGCGGCTCGCCGGAGCGACCGTCGAACAGCTGCGCCTTGCCGGAGGAGCCGATCAGCTGCTTGCCGTCCCGGTTGGGCAGGGTCGACGCGAGCAGACCGGAGATCTCCTCCTCCCGGGCACCGTCGAAGACCGGAGTGGCCACGTTGGTGTCGGGCTCGGACTCGTGCGCCTCGATCGAGCGGAGCTGGCGCTTCCACTCGGTGTCGTCGCCGTCCACGCTCCAGCCGGTCTTGGCCACCCACCCGAGGTGGGTCTCCAGGACCTGACCGATGTTCATCCGGGACGGCACACCGAGGGGGTTCAGCACGATGTCGACCGGGGTGCCGTCCTCCAGGAACGGCATGTCCTCGATCGGCAGGATCTTGGAGATGACGCCCTTGTTGCCGTGGCGGCCCGCGAGCTTGTCACCGTCCTGGATCTTGCGCTTCTGGGCCACGTAGACCCGGACCAGCTCGTTCACGCCCGGGGGCAGCTCGTCGCCGTCCTCGCGGGAGAAGGTACGCACACCGATGACCGTGCCGGTCTCGCCGTGCGGCACCTTCAGCGAGGTGTCCCGGACCTCGCGCGCCTTCTCGCCGAAGATCGCGCGGAGCAGCCGCTCCTCGGGGGTCAGCTCGGTCTCACCCTTCGGGGTGACCTTGCCGACCAGGATGTCGCCGGGGACGACCTCGGCGCCGATCCGGATGATGCCGCGCTCGTCGAGGTCGGCGAGCATTTCCTCGCTGACGTTCGGGATGTCGCGGGTGATCTCCTCCGGGCCGAGCTTGGTGTCCCGGGCGTCGACCTCGTGCTCCTCGATGTGGATCGAGGTGAGCACGTCCTGCTGCACGAGGCGCTGCGACAGGATGATCGCGTCCTCGTAGTTGTGGCCCTCCCAGGTCATGAACGCCACGAGCAGGTTGCGCCCGAGCGCCATCTCGCCCTCGTCGGTGCACGGACCGTCGGCGATGACCTGGCCGGCCTCGACGCGGTCGCCCTCGAAGACGACCGGCTTCTGGTTGACGCAGGAGCCGGCGTTGGAGCGGCGGAACTTGTGCAGCAGGTACGTCCGGCGGTGGCCGTCGTCCTGGTGGACGGTGATGTAGTCCGCGCAGAGGTCCTCGACCACACCGCCGACCTCGGCGACGACGACGTCACCGGCGTCCACGGCCGCCCGGTACTCCATGCCCGTGCCGACCAGCGGGGCCTCGGCCTTGACCAGCGGCACCGCCTGGCGCTGCATGTTGGCGCCCATGAGCGCGCGGTTGGCGTCGTCGTGCTCGAGGAACGGGATCATCGCGGTCGCGACCGAGGTCATCTGCCGCGGCGACACGTCCATGTAGTCGACGGCCGACGGCGCCACGTCCTCGGTCTCGCCGCCCTTACGGCGGACCAGGACCCGGTCCTCGGCGAACGAACCGTCCGCCTTGAGCGGGGCGTTGGCCTGCGCCTTGACGAACCGGTCCTCCTCGTCCGCGGTCAGGTAGTCGATCTGGTCGGTGACCCGACCGTCGATGACCTTCCGGTACGGCGTCTCGATGAAGCCGAACGGGTTGACCCGGGCGAAGGTGGACAGCGCGCCGATCAGGCCGATGTTCGGGCCTTCCGGCGTCTCGATCGGGCACATCCGGCCGTAGTGGGACGGGTGCACGTCACGGACCTCGAAGCCGGCCCGCTCCCGGGACAGACCACCCGGGCCGAGCGCGCTCAGCCGGCGCCGGTGGGTCAGGCCCGCCAGCGGGTTGGTCTGGTCCATGAACTGGGACAGCTGCGACGTGCCGAAGAACTCCTTGATCGCCGCCACCACCGGGCGGATGTTGATCAGGGTCTGCGGCGTGATCGCCTCGACGTCCTGGGTGGTCATCCGCTCGCGGACGACCCGCTCCATGCGGGAGAGACCCACCCGGACCTGGTTCTGGATCAGCTCGCCCACGGTGCGCAGGCGCCGGTTGCCGAAGTGGTCGATGTCGTCGGCCTCGTAGCCCTCCTCACCGGCGTGCAGCCGGCAGAGGTATTCCACGGTGGCGACGATGTCGTCCTCGGTCAGCGTGCCGGTGGTGATCGGCACGTCCAGCTCGAGCTTCTTGTTGAACTTGTAACGACCGACCTTGGCGACGTCGTACCGCTTCGGGTTGAAGAAGAGGTTGTCGAGCAGGGTCTGGGCGTTCTCACGGGTCGGCGGCTCGCCAGGGCGGAGCTTCCGGTAGATGTCGAGCAGCGCCTCGTCCTGCCCGGCGATGTGGTCCTTCTCGAGCGTGGTCATCATGAGCTCGGACCAGCCGAACTTCTCGCGGATCTGCTCCGCGGACCACCCGATGGCCTTGAGCAGGACGGTGACGGCCTGCCGGCGCTTGCGGTCGATGCGTACGCCGACCGTGTCGCGCTTGTCGATGTCGAACTCCAGCCAGGCACCCCGGCTCGGGATGACCTTGACGCTGGAGAGGTCGCGGTCGGAGGTCTTGTCCGGCTGCTTGTCGAAGTAGACGCCCGGCGAGCGGACGAGCTGGCTGACCACGACGCGCTCGGTGCCGTTGATGATGAAGGTGCCCTTCGGCGTCATCATCGGGAAGTCACCCATGAACACCGTCTGGCTCTTGATCTCGCCAGTGGTGTTGTTGGTGAACTCCGCGGTCACGAACAGCGGCGCGCAGTAGGTCAGGTCCTTCTCCTTGCACTCCTCGATCGAGGCCTTGACCTCGTCGAAGCGCGGAGCCGAGAAGGAGAGCGACATGGTGCCGGAGAAGTCCTCAATGGGACTGATCTCGTCGAGGATCTCCGCGAGACCCGAGCGTGCGTGCGGGTCGTCCGACGACCGGCCCTGCCAAGCCTCGTTGCCGACGAGCCAGTCGAAGGACTCGTTCTGGATGGCGAGGAGGTTGGGGACCTCGAGGTGTTCGGTAATCCGACCGAAAGAAACTCGGCGGGGCGCGAAAGCGCTCGACGTACGACTGGTCTTCGCAGGGCGGGAAGCTGCCAAGATGCGTCCTTCCGAGGACCGGTGCTGCAGAACGGCTGGTACGCGTGCACTCCAATGACCCCACCAGAATTATCCGTAAACGGACATTTCCGAGCAGGGGTCAAGTCGGAAGGCAGCGCAAACTAGCAGTGTAGCCGAGAGGCTAACCGCTGTCCAGCCCACCCCGCAGGTCATCGCGGAACTTGCCTCGGGACCTCGGAAAACCGGGTCAACCGGGCTGCTCGGAACGCGACGTTCCTGCCGGTCCGCTCGGGCGGAGCGGCGGTGGTGCTGCCGTTGCCTTACCCGAGAGGCGGCCGTTGCAAGCGCGGAAGGTCTTGCTGGTGTCAGCGTGCCTGCCGGGCCCGTGCCGCGTCAAGGGCCGGTTACCCCTCGGGGTGTCTTTCCCACCGTCGGGCTACCGGCACACGGCGCCCTGCGGCCGGCACGCCGGGCGCGGACGCCCTGCTCACGCCACTGCCACCCGCCATCACCAACACGGCGGGCGGCGATCCGGTTCCCCGGATCACCGCCCGCCGCGACGCGGTGTGCCCCGACTGACGCGGTGTGCCCCGACTCACGTGAGCCGGACGCGCGTCAGGTCGAACGCAAGGTCACTTGAGGGTGACCTTGGCGCCCTCGCCCTCGAGCTTGGCCTTGGCCTTGTCGGCGGTCTCCTTGTTGACCTTCTCCAGGACCGGCTTCGGGGCGGCCTCGACCAGGTCCTTGGCCTCCTTGAGGCCCAGGCCGGTCAGCTCGCGCACGACCTTGATGACCTGGATCTTCTTGCCACCGTCGGCGTCGAGGATGACGTCGAACTCGTCCTTCTCCGGCTCGGCCTCGGCGGCCGGGGCGCCCGGGCCGCCGGCGGCGGCGACGGCGACCGGAGCCGCGGCGGTGACCTCGAAGGTCTCCTCGAACTGCTTCACGAACTCGGAGAGCTCGATCAGCGTCATCTCCTTGAACGCGTCGAGCAGCTCGTCGGTGCTGAGCTTCGCCATGTCTGGCGTCCTTTCTGAAAGTGAAAACTAAGAACGTGGGTGCGCCGGGTGGCCTCAGGCCGCCTCGGCGCCCTCCTTCTCGCGCTTGTCCTGCAGAGCGGCCGCCAGACGCGCGGTCTTGGCGAGCGGAGCCTGGAACAGGGCCGCGGCCTTGCTCAGGTTGCCCTTCATGGCGCCGGCCAGCTTCGCCAGCAGCACCTCGCGGGACTCCAGGTCAGCGAGCTTCGTGACCTCGGCCGCGGAAATGGCCTTGCCCTCGAAGACACCGCCCTTGATGACGAGCTTCGGGTTGGCCTTCGCGAAGTCGCGAAGCCCCTTCGCCGCCTCGACGACGTCGCCCGAAACGAAAGTCAGCGCGGTAGGACCGGTGAACAGCTCGTCGAGGCCGGAGATGCCCGCCTCGCTCGCGGCACGCTTGGCCAGCGTGTTCTTCGCGACCGTGTAGCTGGTCTCCTTGCCGAGCGAGCGCCGCAGCTGCGTGAGCTGCGAAACCGTGAGCCCGCGGTACTCGGTCAGCACGGTCGCTCCCGCGGTGCGGAAGCTCTCGGTCAGCTCGGCGACGGCCGTGGCCTTGTCGGCCCGGATCGGCTTGTCCGCCATGTCCCTCCTCTCTCGTTGCTCGGAGCTGGTACGCCGGCGACGAAAGCTCGCGACGGCGGCGGAGGTCTCACGACAACGAGAAAAGCCCCGGCGCAGGGCGCACGGGGCGAGGGCCGGTGCGACGGGCGCGGTCGGCGGACCACGCACTGCACCGATTTTCGCTTGCCGCCCTGCGCGGGTCGCCCGTCATCGCGGGACCTTCGACCGTGCCAGGGCACGGTGACCAGCGGTCTCTGGGTGGAACTACGGGACAAGGTTACGCGACGTGTCCCGTCACCTCCAAATCGCCCCCGGAGTGCTCCCGGTCACTCAGGCGCGGCTCCGGCGGCCCCAGGCGTAGCCGGTCAGCGCCACGGCCGCCCAGGCCAGCGCCCAGGCGGTCAGCAGCAGGCCGGTGGACGCCGCCAGCGGGCCGGCCAGCGCCCGGGCGGTCGGCAGCACCGGCGGGACCAGCCAGGGCGCCACCGAGCCGGACAGACCGAGGACCAGCGCGGTCACCGCACCGAGGGTGAGCACGGCGACGCCGTAGCCGGCGCTGCGGGTGATCGCCCGGCTGGCCAGGGCACCCAGGGCCACGGCCGCCGGCAGGGCCAGCAGGTGGGCCCAGAGGCCGAGCGCCAGCCCCTCGACCAGCGGCCGGTCCCCCGGCCCGCTCGGGCCGGTCACCCCGCCGACCAGCCAGGGGAAGATCAGGGCGACGGCCACCGTGCCGAGGCCGGCCACGGCCGCCGCGAGCAGGCCGGCGGCCCGCTCCCGGGCCGCGCCGACCACCACCCGGGCCAGCCGGCGCTGCACGTCGGGCTCCACGTCGAGCAGGATCTTGGTCTGCCAGGCCAGCACCGGGAAGAGCACCACCGCCGAGACGCCGTAGGCCTCCGCCGGCTGAGCCCGGCCGCCGCCGTAGAGGACGCCGAGGGCCAGCAGGCCGGCCAGCACCGGGGCCAGCGCCCGGCCGGTACGCACGAAGCCCGCCAGCCGCATGTGCACCAGGGCCGTCACCGGGCCACCTCCGGGGCGGGACCGGGCCGGCCGGGCGCGCCGGACGCCGGGGCCTCGTCGACATCGGGGCCGCCGGACACCGGAACCTCAGCGGGATCCGGCCGGCCGCGCTCGCCGGACTGGCCGGCACCGGAGCCCGGGACCGCTCCGGCGGTGGACGGGGAGCCGGAATCGGGTCGCGTGGCGGGAGGCGGGGCGGCGGCGTCGCGTATCCGCAGAACGTGGTGGCCGTCGGCGCGCAGGCGGGCGACGGCGGCGGCGGCCCCGGCGGCCGGGACGGACAGCTCGACCACGACGGTGGCCGCGCCGCCCGACGGCGCCGCCTCGGTGACCGTGCCCTCGGCGACCGACCAGTGCCGGGCGCCGGGGAGCCGGACCGTCTCGCCGCGGTGGTCGCTGACCAGCACCGCACCGCCGTCGGCCAGCACCTCGCCGATCACCTCGGGCACCAGGTCGCGGGCGGCCGCGTCGAGCCCCTCCCAGGGCTCGTCGAGGACGAGCAGACCGGGCGGGCGGAGCAGCGCCTGGGCCAGGCCGACCTTCTGGGCGGTGCCCTTGGACAGCTGGGGCAGCCGCACCCCGTGGAAGCGCGCCAGGCCGAGCCGGTCGACCCAGCGCCGCACCGCACGGTCGGCGTCCGCGGCGGAGAGGCCGGACACCCGGGCCATGGCGGTGAGGTAGGCCCCGACGGTGAAGGGCTGGTCGGCGGGGAAGCGCTCCGGCACCCAGCCGACGGTCGCCGGCCGGTCGACCACCCGGCCCCGGGTCGGCGGCAGCACGCCGGCGGCGAGCTGGAGCAGGGTGGACTTGCCCACCCCGTTGCGCCCGAGCACCACCGCCACCTCGGCCGGGCCGATCGCCACGTCGGTCTCCCGCAGCACCCACGGACCGCGCCGGTGGTACCGCAGCCAGACGCCTTCCAGCCGCATGCGCCGAGCCTGCCACACCGGACAGACGGACGGGGCCCCGCCACCGGTGGTGGCGGGGCCCCGTCAGGGCAGTGGCGCTCAGGCCTCGGCCGGAGCCTCGGTCAGGTTCTTCACCAGCTTCGGGTCGACCGGGACGCCCGGGCCCATCGTGGTGGTGAGGGTGACCTTCTTGAGGTACGTGCCCTTGGCCGCGGACGGCTTCGAGCGGAGCACCTCGTCCAGCACCGCCGCGTAGTTGTCGACCAGCTGGGACTCGGAGAACGAGGCCTTGCCGATGATCAGGTGGAGGTTGGAGTGCTTGTCCACCCGGAAGGTGATCTTGCCACCCTTGATGTCGGCGACAGCCTTGGTGACGTCCATGGTCACGGTGCCGGTCTTCGGGTTCGGCATGAGGCCGCGCGGGCCCAGGATCCGCGCGATCCGGCCGATCTTGGCCATCTGGTCCGGGGTGGCGATCGCCGCGTCGAAGTCCAGCCAACCGCCCTGGATGCGGGCGACCAGCTCGTCGGTGCCCACCTCGTCCGCACCCGCGGCGGCGGCCTCTTCGGCCTTCGCGCCGGCGGCGAAGACGATCACGCGGGCGGTCTTACCGGTGCCGTGCGGCAGGTTGACCGTGCCGCGGACCATCTGGTCCGCCTTGCGGGGGTCGACGCCGAGGCGCATCGCGACCTCGACCGTGGCGTCGAACTTGACGTTGGTGGTCTCCTTGGCCAGCTTGACGGCCTCGGCGGGAGAGTAGAGCTTCGACCGGTCGATGACCTCGGCGGCCTTGCGGTAGCTCTTGCTGCGCTGCATTTCTCGTAACTCCTGTGGTCTATGGCGGGCCCGCGTCCTGCGCGGCCCTCCCACGAACTGATCCGGGTGGAGCGGGTCGACCGAGGTCAGTCGGCGACGGTCAGGCCCATCGACCGGGCGGTGCCGGCGATGATCTTCTCAGCCTGGTCGATGTCGTTGGCGTTGAGGTCCGCCATCTTCTTCTCGGCGATCTCGCGCAGCTGGGCGCGGGTCACCGAGCCGACCTTCTGGGTGTGCGGGACGCCCGAGCCCTTCTGCACGCCGGCGGCCTTGATCAGCAGCCGGGCGGCGGGCGGGGTCTTCAGCACGAAGGTGAAGGTGCGGTCCTCGTAGACGCTGATCTCGGCGGGGACGATGTCGCCCCGCTGGGACTCGGTCTGCGCGTTGTAGGACTTGCAGAACTCCATGATGTTCACGCCGTGCTGGCCGAGGGCGGGGCCGACCGGCGGCGCCGGGGTGGCCTGGCCCGCCGGCAGCTGAAGCGTGAACGTCTTGACGAGCTTCTTCTTCGGAGGCATGTCTCTTCCTGGGGCTTGGAACTGGGATTTTCGCCGGCCCGCGGGCGCGCACGGTCAGCGCGGTGCGGACAGCCGACGTTCTAGGGTAGCGCAGCCTCGTGCCACCCATACCGCCGAGGTCCGGCGGACGGCGAAAACGACGCACCGGCGGCCGGCCGGGAAGGCCACCGCCGGTGCGGACGTACGTCAGATCTTGGCGACCTGGTTGAAGTTGAGCTCGACCGGGGTCTCCCGGCCGAAGATCGACACCAGCACCTTGAGCTTCTGCTGGTCGGCGTTGATCTCGCTGATCGTCGCCGGCAGCGAGGCGAAGGCGCCGTCGGTGACGGTGACCGAGTCGCCGACCTCGAAGTCGAGGACCTTGACCTCGGGCTTGGCCTTCTTCTGCTCGGTCTCGACCGCCGGGGCCAGCCACTTGAGCACCTCGTCGAGGCTCAGCGGCGCCGGCCGGTCGGCCCGGTCGGTCGCGCCGACGAAGCCGGTGACCCCCGGGGTGTTCCGGACGCAGGAGTAGGACTCGGCGGTCAGCTCCATCCGGACCAAAATGTAGCCCGGGAAGACCTTCGCCTGGACCTGCGACCGCTTGCCGTTCTTGACCTCGACCTCTTCCCGGGTCGGCACCTCGACCTGGTAGATGAAGTCCTCCATGTCGAGGGAGGTGATCCGGGTCTCGAGGTTGGTCTTGACCTTGTTCTCGTAGCCGGCGTAGGAGTGCACCACGTACCAGTCGCCGGGGGCGTACCGCAGCTTCTGGCGCAGCTCGGCGACCGGGTCGAAGTCCTCGTCCGGGGCGGGCTCGGTGGTCGGGAACTCCGGCTCGCTGGCGGCCTCGACCGACTCATCGTTGGCCGCCGTCGCCACCGTGGACTGCTCGTCCGGGGTCTCGGCGGTCTCGTCGTACTCAGGCACGCTCGCTCACTTCCGTCACTATCGCTGTCCGCAGGTCAGCTGGGGTTGCCGAAGACCCACAGCACCGCCTTCGCGAAGCCGTAGTCCAGGCCGGCCACGATCGCCAACATGACCGTGACGAAGGTGACCACCACGGCCGTGTAGGTCAGCAGCTCCTTGCGGGTCGGCCAGATGACCTTACGCAGTTCGGCCACGACCTCGCGGAAGAAACGCGCGATGCGGGCGAACAGCCCGATCCGCTCGGTGTCCTTCCGGGTCTTCCGGCCCTCGGTCGAATCGGCGCGGGCCCGTTTACGGGTGGCGGTGCCGCCCCGCGAGACCGGCTCGTCCGCGTCGGTGGCGTCGTCGTCGGCCACGCCGTCGACGGTCGCGTCGTCGTCCAGACGCTCGTCGCCGGCGTCCTCGCCGCGCCGCTTGCTCTCGGCCACTTCGCCCTCCGTGCGGGATATCGGGTCGCACGCCGGACGGCGTGCGCGGCGTGTGGTCACGCCGGCCGGACCAACCGTCCCGCGACGGGCCGCGGCCGGCGGACCGACCGGGAGGGCCCCGAATGCCTCGGAACCAACCCCGCCGATGCCACCACCACGGGCCGGGCGCCGCCCTGCGGCGGCGCGACCCACGGGAACGGTCAGGCCTGAGGCGCAGGGGTGACAGGACTTGAACCTGCAGCCTGCGGTTTTGGAGACCGCTGCTCTGCCAATTGAGCTACACCCCTGTGCGGCAACTCACCCCGCCCGGACACAGGGTGCCGAGCAGGGGTCACTTGCCCCACGGCGGACCAGTGTACGGGTAGTCGTGCGACTTTCCCAACCGGTCCACCCCTCCCAGGTCGAACGGATCCTCAGCGGGCTGTCCGGAGGAGCGCCCGAGCCTGCGACAGCACCTTCTCCCCCAGGCAGGTCGCGGTGATGTCGAGCCTGGTCAGGCCGTCCTCGGTGACCTCCTTGACGACCGCGGAGACCACCACCTCGGTGCCCTCGTCGGTGTCCGGCACGACCACCGGCCGGGTGAAGCGGACGTTGAAGTCGACCACCGCGTCCGGCGCGCCGGCCCAGGTGGTGAGCGCCCGGCCGACCAGGGCCATCGTGAACATGCCGTGAGCGATGACCCCGGGCAGGCCGACCTTGGTGGCGGTGCGGTCGCTCCAGTGGATCGGGTTGAAGTCGCCCGAGGCGCCCGCGTAGCGGACCAGGTCGGCGCGGGTCACCCGGTACGTCTGGGTGGGCAGTTCCATGTCCTCAGGCCTCCCCGCGTACGACGATCTTGGACCAGACCGCGACCACCGGCTCGCCGGCGACCGTGCTCACGTCGGTGCGGGTGGTCAGGAAGCCGTGCCCGCCCCGGTTGGTGACCTCCTCGATGGTGTTCACGCAGACCAGCTCGTCCCCGGCCACCACCGGCCGGGTGTACGCGAAGCGCTGGTCACCGTGCACCACCCGGCTGTAGTCGACACCCAGCGCCGGGTCCTCGACGATCTGCTGGCCGGCGGCCATGGTCACGATCACCGGGAAGGTCGGCGGGGCCACCACGTCGGGGTGGCCGAGCGCCCGGGCGGCCGCCGGGTCGTGGTGGGCCGGGTCGGTCGCGCCGACGGCGGTGGCGAACTCACGGATCTTTTCTCGGCCCACCTGGTAGGGGGCGGTCGGCGGATAGGTCCGGCCGACGAAGGACGGGTCCAGGGACATGCCGCGAACCTACACGGAAAGCACGAACGCCGATCCGTACGGTCGGGCGGCTCGGGGGCCGCCGTCCGTGCGGATCGGCGTTCGGAAGCTGGCTGCGGACCGGCCGTGCCGGCCGCGGGTCAGCGGGTCTCGCGGTGGATGGTGTGCTTGCCGTCCCGGGGGCAGAACTTCTTCAGCTCGATGCGGTCCGGGTCGTTGCGGCGGTTCTTGCGCGTGATGTAGTTGCGCTCCTTGCACTCCACACACGCCAAAGTGATCTTCGGCCGGACATCGGTCGCCTTCGCCACGGCGGAGTGCCTTCCTCGCTCACGGATAACAACTACGGCGCATCAGCCTACGCGCTGACTACGCGAACATGCAAAGTGGGCGCCTGTGGCGCCCATCCCGCCGACCACCGGGCGGGCCCGGAGGACGAGAGTAGCGGTGGCCGGACTTGAACCGGCGACACAGCGATTATGAGCCGCTTGCTCTGCCATCTGAGCTACACCGCCGTGGCGGGTCCAGCCGGACCCTCTGAGCCCCCTTACGGAATCGAACCGTAGACCTTCTCCTTACCATGGAGACGCTCTGCCGACTGAGCTAAGGGGGCCTGCCCGATCACCCCGTGGGGCGCCGCGCAGAGGAAACAGTACACGACCCCGACCCCGAGGTGAAATCGGATCCCCCGTTGCCGCGTCCACGCAGCTCAGGGCACGACGCGCAGCCGCGGAAGCTCGCCCGCCGCGATCGTTTCCGGGTCGACCTGGGCGCCGAACCAGGCCTCCAGCCGCTCGTACGGCAGGGGCCGGCTGAACAGGAAGCCCTGGCCGATCTCGCAGCCGATGTCCTGGAGCAGCTCCAGGGTCAGCTCGCTCTCCACACCCTCGGCGACCACCGCCAGCCCGAACTGCTGTGAGAGCGTCACCACGGCGTTGACGATGGCCAGGTCGCCGGGGTCGGTCGCCATCCCCTGCACGAACGAGCGGTCGACCTTGACCTCGTGCACGGGCAGCCGGCGCAGCTGGGCCAGGGACGAGTTGCCGGTGCCGAAGTCGTCCACCGAGAGCCGGACGCCGAGGTCACGCAGGCGCTTCAGGGTCGGAATGGGACGTTCGGTGCCGTCGAGCACCCCGGCCTCGGTGATCTCCAGGGTGAGCCGCTGCGGCGGTACGGCGTACTCCTCGAGCAGATCCCGCACCAGGGCCGGGAAGTGCTGGTCGGTGAGCGTCCGGGCGGCCAGGTTGACCGAGACGGCGAGCGCCTGCTCGCCGTGGCTCCAGTCCCGGCTGCGCCGCAGGCTCTCCCGCAGCACGAACTCGGTGAGCCGGCCGAGCTGGCCGGTGTGCTCGGCCACCGCCACGAAGTCGTCCGGGGCCACCGTGCCGTGGGCCGGGTGCTCCCAGCGCGCCAGGCACTCCACGCCGACCAGGCGCCGGTCCCGCAGGGTGACCTTGGGCTGGAAGTAGACCTCCAGCTCCCGGTCGTCCAGTGCGCGGCGCAGGTCGCCGGCGAGTCCCAGCCGGCGCAGCGACCGCGACTCCAGGGCCGGGCTGTAGAGCTGGACGCTGCCCGGGACCGACTTGGCCGCGGTGGCCGCCAGGTCGACCCGCTGGAGCAGGGTCACCGCGTCGCTGCCGTGGTCGGGGTGCACCGCCACGCCGACCGCGGTGTCCACGTCCAGGGTGAGCGCGTCGAAGACCATCTCGTCGCGGATCTGCTCGCGCAGCTGGCCGGCCAGCTCCAGCGCCGCCTCGGCGCTCTCCAGGCGCAGCATCACCAGGAACTCGTCGCCACCGGCCCGGCCGACAAGCGCCGAGGAGGGCGCGCAGGCGCGCAGCCGCTCGGCCACCTCGATGAGCACCTTGTCGCCGGCCGCGTGGCCGAGCGACTCGTTGACCTGGCGCAGCCGGTCGACGTCGAAGAGCAGCAGCGCCACCACCTCGCCGGGCGCCGCGATCCGGACGGCCTCGGTCACCGCCGCGGTGACCCGCCGGCGGTTGGGCAGCTTGGTCAGCGTGTCGTGCTCGGCGTCGTGCCGGAGCCGGTCGACGAGGCGGGAGTTCTCCAGGGCGACCGCGGCGTGCGCGGCGACGGTCTCGAAGACCGCGATGTCCGCCGGGGTGAAGTGGTTGCCGTCGCCGAGCCGGTTGGCCACCTCCAGGGTGCCGATCACCACCGGGCCGGAACGCAGCGGCACGACCACGGCGTCCTTGACCCGCCGCTCCCCCAGCTCCGCGCGGAACTCGCCGTCGGTGGTCACGCCCCGGCCGACCGCCACCGTACGGCGGGTGTCGCGCACCTTCTCCCGGAGCGCCTGCGGGGTGTGCGCCATGTCCAGCAGCCCCGGGTCGTCGACCCGGGCGGTCAGCAGGGTCTCCGGGTGCCGGCCCTGGGCCGGGAGCCAGAGCGTCGCGTACTCGGCCTGCATGAGGGCGCGGACCCGGCCGAGCAGGGCGTCGGCCAGGGTGCCGCTCTGCCCGCTCTCGACGACGGCGCGGGTCAGCTCGTAGAGGTCGGTCAGGGTGCGGTGCTGGCGGAAGAACTGGGCATAGGACCGGTAGACGGGCACCAGGCCGGCGCCGAGCGCGGCGAGCAGCAGCAGTGACCAGTAGGTGCTGTCGACCAGGATCAGCATGATCAGGCCGACCGTCACGTTGATCGCCGCGGTCAGCAGCGCGGTGCGGGCGCTGCGCAGCGCTCCACGGCCGGTCTGCCAGCCGTGCAGCAGGGTGTGCACGGCGACCACGCTGACGACACTGACGAGCAGCACCATGCTGACGGCGGCGAAGATGCTCACCCAGGTCCGCGGGTCCACGTCGGTCATCGGCGGTAGCGCCCGCAGGAGCAGCACGGCCAGCGAGGTGCCGGCCGCGGCCCGGGCGACGTTGAACCAGACCTTCGGCGCGGACAGCCGGTGCCGGATGTGCGTGATCAGCGTGGCCAGCGTGTAGATGACGACCACGGTCAGCGGAGGCAGGAAATAGAGCGCCAGGACCAGGGGCAGCTCGGTCAGCGTGACGCCCAGCGTCTGCCTGCGGACGACGAGGCTCAGCAGCGGCAATCCCGCTGCGATCATGAGGACCAGGAAGAGCGCCGCCTGCGGCCAGTCACCGAAGGGGCGGTCGGCGAGCAGGCCGGTCACCGTGGCGCAGGCGACGGCTACCAGAGCCATCGGCGCCGTGATGATCCAGGCGTCCTCAGACGACCTGCGCCGTGGCTGGCCGCGACCGATCATGCCGCTCCTTCTCGTTGGCGGCGCACCGTCCCGTCACCGGCACGAGTCGATCTCCGGCTGGCGCGACGCTCGTGTCAACCGGAGATCGACAAGGGTAGACCGGATGCTCCGGTCACTGCCAGATGAGGTCCTGGGTCTGCGCGGCCCCCGTGTTGCCATCGAAGTCGAAACCGCCGACACCACCGACGAGGGCGGCGAGAAGGAAAAGTGAGCCAAGCAGCCGGCCCAACCTTCGACCAGACATGATTGCTCCTGTCGAGAGAGTTTCAGCGATGGTGGAGGTTCCACGATCGTGCCACACGGGGGGCGGGCGCAAAAGCGGTGGAGGGGCCCCGTCGGCGCGGCAGACAGGGAAATCATCCGTTCGACCGGCGCGGCCGCCTCTCCGGCCCAGCATGCCGTCACGATCGGTCCCGGGCCTGCTACGGAAGGCGCGTACAACGACTTCCCGGTTAAACCGCGCGTAAGAGCAGATTCGCCTACCAGCCATGCTGATCAAGAATCTTGACCACAATGGACGGCGAAGCGGGCGTTGCGGCGGCCCCGTCGAACAGACTCCACCATCATCGATGCCCGGGCAAGAGGCTCGGCCTGTCCGATTCGCGCGCCCGGGGTCGGGTTCCCGCGGGCCGCGGCGGCTTCCGGACTACCGCAGCGGCCGGAAAGCCGCCCGGAGCTCGGTCGCGAACAGCTCCGGCTCTTCCCAGGCCGCGAAGTGTCCACCCTTCTCGACCTCGTTGAAGTACGCGAGGCCGGGGTAGACAGCCTCGACCCAGCTGCGCGGGGCAGCCCAGAGCTCCCCGGGGAACACGGTGAAACCGACCGGAACCGCGACCGGTGGAGGCGCCTGGCCGGACGCGGCGGCCGCGGCCCGGAAGCGGCCGAACTCCCAGTACCACCGGGCGGATGAGGCACCGGTGCCGGTCAGCCAGTACAGCGTGATGTTGTCGACGACGCTCTCCCGGGTGAGGCCACCCACGGGCATGCTGTCGACGAACGCGCGGGAGATCTTGTAGTAGCTGTCCGTGTCATGGTCGAGCATCCAGGCCGCCAGCCCCACGGGTGAATCCAGCAGCGAGTAGCCGATCGTCTGCGGCCGGGTGGACTGCTCCAGGAAGTAGCCGAAGCCGTCCTTCGTGAAGGTGTCGAGCGCCTCGTGCGCCGCGCGTTCCTGCTCGGTCTTCGCCGGCAGCTTGTCCTTGATGCCGATCGCGCCGGAGAGCAGGGTGAGGTGGATGCCGAGCAGCCCCTCGGGCGCCTGGCGGCCCATCGCATCCGTGACCGCGGCCCCCACGTCGCCTCCCTGCGCGACGTAGCGGGTGTAGCCGAGGCGGCCCATCAGCTCCGCCCACGCCCGTGCCATGCGGTTGGAATCCCAACCGAGCTCGGCCGGCTCGCCGGAGAAGCCGTAGCCGGGCAGCGAAGGCAGGACCAGGTGGAAGGCGTCCTCGGCCGCCCCGCCGTGCGCGGTCGGGTCGGTGAGCGGGCCGACGGCCCCGAGCAGCTCGACGACGGAACCGGGCCAGCCGTGCGTCATGATCAGCGGCAGGGCGTTCTCATGCGGCGACCGCACGTGGATGAAGTGGATCTCGACGCCGTCGAGGTAGGTCGTGAACTGCGGCAGGGCGTTCAACTTCGCCTCGCACGCCCGCCAGTCGTACTCGGTACGCCAGTAGCGGGCCAGCTCCTGGACCGTCGCCAGCTGCACGCCCTGCGAGCGATCATCGACGAGCTCCCGGGTGGGCCAGCGCGTGGCCTCGATGCGACGACGCAGGTCCGTGACCGCCTCCTCCGGCGTGTCGAGCCGAAAGGGACGGACGTCCGAGTCGTTGGGCATGCTCTCCACCTGCCGGATCAGGTCGACCGGTGCGGAAGCGCCGGCTGCGTTGGCCTGCGCCCATCGTCGCAGCGGCCCGGTGACGGCGGACCCGAACGCGAATACCCACCCGAGCCGGGGCCGGCCCATCAGCGGTGGCGGAACTCCGCACGCCAGCGGATCCCGCCGTCGGGAGCGGCGATCTCCTCCACCCGGGCCGGGATCAGTGGGCCGGCCGCGAAGGCGTCGACCTCCGCCCGGGTCAGCGGCCAGGGCGGGCCCTCGACGGCCTCGTCGTCCCGCCGGCCGGCCGCGATCACGAGCAGCATCCCGTCCGGCGCGACCAGCCGGCCGACCGCCGGGATCGCCCGCCGCCGCAGCTCGGCCGGCAGCGCCTGCACGTTCATGCTCTCCAGCACGAAATCGAACCCGCCCAGCCAGTCGCGCGGCGGGTCGAGCAGGTCGGCGGTCTCGTACCGGACCGGGGAGTCCGGGTGACGACGGCGGGCCGTCCGTACCGCCGTGGGAGAGATGTCGAAGGCCACGGTGGCGAAGCCGAGGCGGGCCAGATGTTCGGCGTCCCGGCCGAAGCCGCACCCGACGACCAGGGCACGCCGACCAGATCCGTCCGGCCGGGTCCGGTCGGTCCACTCGGCGAGCAGCGAATGGGCCCGGTCGAGGTCCCACGGGACGACGGCCTCGCCCCGCTCGGCGTCGGCGTAGAGCCGCTCGAACCGGCCGCCCGGATCACTCCCGGCACCGGCCGGGGAGGACACCTGCTGGGTCGGATCGTCGTCGGGCACGGACGCCTCCTTGGCTGGTCGGAGACGACGAAGGCCCCTGACTCGCGTTTCCGCAGGTCAAGGGCCTTGCCGTTGCCTGGTGGCGGGTAGAGGATTCGAACCTCTGTAGCTTTCGCGACGGATTTACAGTCCGCTCCCATTGGCCGCTCGGGCAACCCGCCAGGGCACCCCACCGCGTCGCGACGCGGCGGCGGAAGCAAGGATAGCGGTTGTCCCCGGGACCGGCGCAAGCGGGTACCGTCAGGGGGTCCCACGCTGGTCAGCGGGGGACGGACCAGGACAGACCGCCGGACAGCAGGAGCATGAGCATGGCAGCGAACCCGTCGTTCGACATCGTGAGCAAGGTCGACCGGCAGGAGGTCGACAACGCCCTCCGCCAGGCGGAGAAGGAGCTCGCGACGCGGTTCGACTTCCGCGGCACCGGCGCCGAGATCTCCTGGTCGGGCGAGGAGGCGATCAGCCTCCAGGCGGAGACCGAGGAGCGCGTCCGGGCCGCCCTGGAGGTTTTCAAGGAGAAGCTGGTCAAGCGGAACATCTCGCTGAAGTCGCTGGACGCCGGAGACCCCCGGTCGTCGGGCAAGATCTTCAAGATCGACGCCAAGGTGATCCAGGGCATCGACTCGGACAAGGCCAAGGCCATCAGCAAGAAGATCCGGGACGAGGGTCCGAAGGGCGTGCAGGCGCAGATCCAGGGCGACCAGCTCCGGGTCACCGGCAAGAAGAAGGACGACCTCCAGGCCGTCATCGCGCTGCTCAAGGGCGAGGACTTCGGGGTCGCCCTCCAGTTCACGAACTACCGCTGACGCCACGTGCCCGGCCGCCGTCCGGATCGACACCGGTCGGCGGCCGGCCCCACCGAGTTCACCAGCCAGGAGCTGACGGTGGTCGGCGGCCTCGGCGTCTGAGGCCGCCGGCCACGGTCAGCGCGAGAAGATCAGCAGCAGGATCACGGTCACCACGGCGCTGACCAGGATCGAGCCGAGGCAACCGACCCGGTTCGAGAAGAAGAGGAACATACGCGGGCTTTACCCGGCCCACGGGAATCCGATCAGGCGACGAGGGACTGTTCGGCGCGTACCGCGGTGGCCTCGGCGCGGGCGATCGGCCCGCCGCGCGGCGCGGCGACCGCGGCCCCGACGGCGACCGCCGCCCCGGCGAAGACGAACGCCCAGGGCACGCCACCGGCGTGGTCGACGATGAGCCCCGCCACCGCTCCCCCGGCGGCGCTCGCCGCCACCGACATGGTGACCACCCAGGTGTACGCCTCGTTCAGCATGCCGGCCGGCGCGATCCGGCCGACCAGGGTGTTCTCCAGGGTCAGCGCGGGGGCGATGGTGGCGCCGCCCAGCACCAGCGCGACGCCGAGCGCGGCCGGGTCGGGCATCACGGCGAAGACGGCGAAGCTGGCCGCGACCGCGCCGAGCAGCCAGGCGAACTGGCGGGTCATGTTGGCGGCGGGCTTGCGTACCCCGAACCAGAAGCCGCCGAGGGCGCTGCCGATGCCCCAGACGGCGAGCAGCACCCCGGCGAGGCTCTCCGGGTCGTCGGCGGTGGCGTTCCCCGCGAAGGCCGGGACGATCACGCCGGCGGCGCCGAAGGCGATGCCGAGGCTGGCGACGCAGAGCAGCAGGGCCGGGAAGCCCCCCACCCGCAGCGGGCCGAGGCCCTTGGCGTGGTGCTCGCGCGGGTGCGGCCGCCAGCCGCGCATGACCCGGCCGAGCGCGACGGCGGTGGTGCCGACCAGGGTGACCACGGCGGCGCCGACCAGCGCGGCGGCGGCGTCGGCGACCAGGACGAAGCCGGCCACCAGCAGCGGGCCGAGTACGAAGACGACCTCGAAGAGGGAGGTCTCGGCGGCGAGCGCGGTGTTGCGCAGGTGGGCCCGGCCGGTGGCGGGGGCCGTGAGGTCGTTCCAGGCGCCCCGGATGGCGGCGGTGAGTGGCGGGTACGTGGCGCCCGCGACACCGGCGGCCAGGTAGATGAGGGGGAGGCTGCCGGACCCGGACCGGCTGGCGCCGAGCAGCCCGAAGAGGGCGAGCGGGTGGGCCACGGCGGTGGCCAGCAGCACCGGGGTGGGGCCGACGCGGTCGGCGACGCGCCCGGCGATCGGGCTGAGCGCGGCGCCGGAGAGCGCGTAGATGCCGCCCGCGACGGCGGCGAGCGAGTAGCGGCCGGTGACCTCGGCGACCACCAGCAGCAGCGCCAGCGGCGTCATGCCGATCCCGAGCCGGCCGATGATGCCGAGGATCAGCAGCATCGGGGCGCCGGGGATCCGCCAGACGCCCAGGTACTGGCGCAGTGCGGCCACGGTCGACCTCCAGGGGTGTAACGAGCGGGAAACGTTTCGACCCTAACGCCGGTGCGTATCCGAGGGAAACGGTTTGTGCCCGGACACACCGCCCGGCCGGACACACCACCCGGCCGGACACCCCCCGCCCGCACGCCACTCCGCCCGCGTCCGGGTGGACGCGGGCGGAGGCGGTCGGTACGGGTCAGCGCTGGAACTGCACCGGCCCGGAGTTTCGGGCCAGCTGCTCCAGCCGGGCCACCCGCTGCTCCATGGGCGGGTGGGTGGCGAACATGGCGGCGAGGCCGCCACCCCGCTTGAACGGGTTGTCGATCATCAGGTGCGCGGTGCTGGTGAGCTGGCCCTGCGGCGGCAGCGGGCGCGCCTGCGTACCCAGGTGGATCTTGCGGAGCGCACTGGCCAGGGCCAGCGGGTCCCGGCTCAGCTCAGCGCCGGACTGGTCGGCCTGGAACTCCCGGCTCCGGCTGATCGCCAGCTGGATCAGGGTGGCCGCGATCGGGCCGAGGATCAGGGTGAGCAGCAGCACCGCCGGGTTCGGGGCGTCCTCGTCGTCGGAGGAGCCCAGCGGGATGAACCACGCGATGTTGGCGAGCGCGGTGATGATGCCGGCGAGGCCGGCCGCCACGCTGGAGATCAGAATGTCCCGGTTGTAGACGTGCGACAGCTCGTGGCCGATGACGCCCCGCAGCTCCCGATAGTCGAGGATCTCGACGATCCCCTGGGTGACGCAGACCGCCGCGTGCTCCGGGTTGCGCCCCGTGGCGAACGCGTTGGGCTGCGCCGTCGGGCTCACGTAGAGCCGGGGCATCGGCTTGCCCGCCTGGGTGGAGAGCTCCCGGACCATGCGGTACAGCTCGGGGAACTGTGCCTCGCTGACCGGTTGCGCCCGCATCGAGCGCAGCGCGAGCTTGTCGGAGTAGAAGTAGGTGACGCCGTTCATCAGCAACGAGATGACGACGGCGAAGACGAGACCGCCGCTACCGCCGAACCAGTAGCCGACCGCGAGGATCAGCGAGGTCAACAGGCCGAGCAGCGCTGCGGTCTTGAGACGGTTGTGATGCACGATCTCTCCTTCGGTGCGCGCGCCCGCACGGGGCCCGCTGACCGGTTCAACAACACCGGTACCCGCCAACCATCCTGCTCATGGCTGAAAGTTGGCTGAGGATTCCTGTGCGCGGGCTGTGGCAGGCTCCCACCGGGGGACGAACCGGTCAGCGGGCCGCCACGTCGAGCACCAGTTGCGGCGCGAAACCGAGCACCACGGCCAGCGCGGTGGCGACCCCGAGCGCGAGCACCACGACCCGGCCCGGGCGGACCGCCACACCGCCGGGCGCGGCGTAGAGGGTGGCGGCCAGGCGCAGGTAGTAGGCCAGGCCGATCACCGCGTTCAGCGCCACCACGAGGGCCAGCCAGCCGGCGTGCCCGGCCAGCAGCGCGCGGACCACGGTGACCTTGGCGAACAGGCCGGCCAGGCCGGGCGGCAGCCCGGCCAGCCCGATGAGGGCGAGCGCGAACGCGCCACCGACCCACGGGTGCCGACGTGCCGCGCCGCGCAGGTCGGCCAGGGTGCCACCGTCACCGTCCGCGGGCCGCAGCGCCACCACCGCGGCGAACGCGGCCAGCTCCAGCAGCACGAAGAAGACGGTGTACGCGACGGCCGCGGCGTACGCACCGGCGCGGGCGTCGGCGTCGCGCCCGGCGGCCAGCGCGAGCGCGCCCAGCGGGGCGAGGATGTAGCCGGCCTGGGCCACGGACGACCAGGCGAGCAGCCGGACCGTACGCCGCTGGCGCAGCGCCACCAGGTTGCCCACGGTCATGGTGAGCACCGCCAGCAGGGCCAGCACCGGACCGGTCACGTCGGCCGGCAGCGCCCGCTGGACCACGGCGAGCAGGGCCACCACGCCACCCAGCTTCGAGGCGGTCGACAGGTACGCCGCCACGGGCAGCGGCGCGCCGTCGTAGGTGGCGGGTGCCCAGGCGTGGAACGGCACCGCGGCGACCTTGAACGCCAGCCCGGCCACCACCAGCGCCACGGCGACCGTGGTCAGCGGCAGGTCGAGCAGCCCCTCCCGGTCGGCCGCGAAGGCCGCGCCGAGCCGGTCGAGGTGGACGCTGCCGGTCACCGCGTAGAGCAGCGCCGCGCCGAGCAGGGTGACCGTGGTGGCCACCACGCTGACCACGAAGAAGGTCACCGCCGCCTCGGCCCCGGCGAGGCTGCCCCGGCGCAGCCCGACCAGCACGTAGAGCGGCAGGGTGAGCGTCTCCAGCGCCACGACCAGGGTGATGAGGTCGCCGGCCGCGCCGAGCACCACGCCACCGGTCATCGCGCAGGCGAGGAGGAAACAGTACTCGCCGACCGGAATCCGGCCGGCACGCAGCAGCGGGCCGGAGAGTGCCAGCACGCCGAGGGTGAGCAGGGCGACGACCACTGCGACCAGCGCCGCCCGCCCGGTCCAGAGCCAGGAGCAGTCCGGGCCGGCGCAGAACGTCCGGCGCTCACCGGCCGCGCCGACCAGCGCCGCGCCGAGCGCGGTGCCCGCCGTGCCGAGGGCGGCCACGGCGACCGTGGCGGCGGGCCGGGCCACCAGCAGGTCGACGAGGAGCACCAGCACGGCCGTGCCGGCGGCCAGGTAGGCCGGCAGCAGCGCCACGTTGTCCACGCTCTGCACCAGGCTCATCTGCGCTCGCCTTCGTTCGCGACTGCGGGGCTCCGCTGCGCTGCACTCCTCGCGCTCACCTGGTGACCACTCCCAAAAGGGCACCCACCGGCCCAGAGGAATAGGACAGGACCAGTGCCGGGGCCAAACCGACGGCGAGGGCGAGCAGCACCAGCGGCGCCCAGGCGGTCAGCTCCGCCCCGGCCAGGCCCGGCGCGAGCGGGGCCACCGCCGGGCTGGGCCGCCCGTGGGTGACCCGGCGGAGCAGCCGCAGGAAGTACGCGGCGGTCAGCGCCCCGCCCAGCGCGGCCAGCACCGCGAGGGTGGTCCACAGCCCGCCGCCCCGCCGGACGGCGGCCACCACGGCGAACGCCTCGCCCCAGAACCCGGCCAGCCCGGGCAGCCCGAGCGAGGCGACCGCCGCGAACCCGAGCAGCCCGGCCAGCCGGGGCGCGGTCTCCCGCAGCCCGGACAGCTCGGCGAGCGACCCGGTGCGGGTGCGGTCCTTGATGGCCCCGGCCAGGAAGAACAGCAGCCCGGTGATCACGCCGTGGGCGATGTTGCCGATGAGCGCGGCCTGGAGGCCGGTGGCCGTGAGCGTGGCGACCCCGAGCAGCACGAAGCCCATGTGCCCCACGCTGGAGTAGGCGATCAGCCGTTTCAGCTCGGTCTGCGCGAGACAGACCAGGCCGCCGACTCCGATCGCCGCGACGGCGAGCACCCCGAGCACCGGAGCGGCCCAGCGGGCGCCCTCGGGAGCCACCCCGACCGCCACCCGGATCAGCCCGTACGTGCCCATCTTGAGCAGCACCCCGGCCAGGATCACGCTGCCCACGGTGGGTGCCTGGGTGTGCGCGTCGGGCAGCCAGGAGTGCAGCGGCCAGAGCGGGCTCTTCACCGCGAAGGCCAGCGCCAGCAGCGTGAACGCGGCGAGCTGGGTGCCCCGGGACAGCCCGGTGCCGCCGGTCAGCGTCACCAGGTCGGCGGTGCCCGCGGCGGCGACCACCACGTAGACGCCGACCAGCAGCAGCACCGAGCCGAAGAGCGTGTAGAGGGCGAACTTGCGGGCCGCCCGGCGCCGGTCGTCGCCGCCCCAGCCGGCGATGATCGCGTACATCGGCAGCAGGACGACCTCGAAGAACAGGAAGAACAGCACGAGGTCGAGGGCGAGGAAGGTGCCCAGGATGCCCACCTCGACCACGAGCAGCAGCGCCACCAGGGCTCGCCCGCTGCCACCGTCGCCGGGCACCCGCCAGAGCGTGTAACCGCAGCAGAGCAGGGTGAGCAGCGCGGTGAGCACGACGAGCGGCCAGGAGATGCCGTCGACCCCGAGGTGGAAGCGCAGGTCGAGGCCGGGCACCCAGGGCACGTCGAGCTGGTGCCAGGGCTGCACGGCCGGCCGGGGGCCGTAGCCGAACCAGCCGTGGTCGCCACCGACCAGCGGCAGGGTGGCGAGCAGGGTCAGCGCGGCGGCGGCCGTGCCGACCAGCCGGCCGGCCCGGTCGCCGGGGACGGCGGCGGCCGCGACCGCGCCCAGCGCGGGCACCGCGAGGACCGCGACCAGCAGGAACTGCCCGAACGTCATGAGGTCACTCCGATCAGGGCGACCGCGAGGCCGATCAGCAGCGCGCCGGCCAGCACCCCGGCCGCCGCGCGGGGCAGCGCGGCCCGGTGCAGCGCGGCGAGCCCGCCACCCAGCTCGACCGCGGCCCGGCCGCTGCCCTCCACGAGGCCGTCCACACCCAACTCGTCCCCGGTCCGCACGACCCGGGCCAGGGCCGTCGTCGGGCGTACGACGAGGGCGTGCTGGACGTCGTCGAGCCGGAACGCCCGGGCGAAGACCGGCCGCAGCGGACCCAGGAAGCGCGCCGGGTCGGCGGCCGGGTCGCGGCGCCAGCCGGCCCAGGCGACACCGGCGCCGACCAGCAGGAGCAGGAAGGGCAGGACCAGGTTCGGCGCGAGGTGGACCAGCTCGACGGCTTCGTCGGAGGCGTCTGCGGGCACCCGCAGGCGGTCGGCGAACCACGGCGCGAAGGCGGCCAGGCCGAGCAGCGCGGCGGGCACCGCGAGCAGCAGCACCGGCCAGCGCAGCACGGCGGGCGGGTCGTGCGGGTGGGCCAGCGGGGTCCGGGTCGCGCCCAGGAAGGTGCGCAGCAGCAGGCGGGTCGCGTACCAGGCGGTGACGGCGACGCCGACGAGCCCGGCCAGCCAGACCAGCCAGCCCACCCAGGCCGGGGCCGGGCCGGCGCCGTCGAGGGCGGCGGCCTGCGCGGCGGCGAGCACGCCGTCCTTGCTCCAGAAGCCGGACAGCGGCGGCACGCCGGCGAGCGCGCCGAGGCCGATCAACATGCACCAGAAGGTCACCGGCATGGCGGCGCGCAGGCCGCCCATCCGCGACATCAACGTGGTGCCGACGGCATGGATGACCACGCCGGCCGCGAGGAACAGCAGCGCCTTGAAGGCGGCGTGGGTGAGCAGGTGGAACAGGGCCGCCGCCGGGGCGCCGACGGCGAGCGCGCCGGTCATGTAGCCGATCTGGGAAACCGTCGACCAGGCCAGCACGCGCTTGATGTCGTCCTGCGCGGTGGCCGCGAACGCGCCCAGCAGCAGCGTGACCGCCGCCATCACCCCGAGCACGGCCAGGGCGGCCGGGGCCTGGGCGAACAGCGGGAAGAGCCGGGCCACCGCGTAGACCCCGGCGGCGACCATGGTGGCCGCGTGGATCAGCGCGGAGATGGGGGTCGGGCCGGCCATGGCGTCGGGCAGCCAGGTGTGCAGCGGGAACTGGGCGCTCTTGCCGGCCACCCCGGCGAGCAGCAGCAGGCAGGCCGCCGTGAGCGTGCTGGCCGGATAGTCGTGGGCCAGCACGTCGGCGATCCGGAAGCTGCCCGCGCCGACGCCGAGCAGCGCGATGCCCAGCAGGAAGCCGACGTCACCCACCCGGGTGACGAGGAACGCCTTCACGGCGGCGGCCGGCGCCTCCGGCAGCCGCCGGTCGTGGGCGATGAGCAGGTAGGAGCAGATGCCCATCACCTCCCAGCCGACCAGTAGCAGGATGAGGTCGCCCGAGACCACCACGGTCAGCATCGCGGCGGTGAACAGGCTGATCTGGGCGGCGTAGGGCGGGTAGCGGTGGTCCACCTCGACGTCGTCGTGCGGGCCGCGCCTCAGGTAGCCGATCGAGTAGACCTGCACGGCCAGGGCCACCGCGGCCACCGCCACGGCGACCAGCACGGCGACCCCGTCCAGCCGCCAGCCGAGCGTGACCCGGAGCCCGCCCAGGTCGACCCAGTCGGTGGCGGCCTCGACCGGCTCGTTCACCCGGAACAGCAGCGCCACCGCGGCCAGCAGCGCGAGCGCCGCGCCGGCCACGCCGAGCGCGATGGCCGCGCGGCGCGCCGGGTCCTCCCCGGTGGCCGCCCCGCGCGGGGACGGCGGAAGCAGCAGCCCGAGCAGGCCGGCGACCAGGGGTACGCCGGGCAGCGCGACCGCGAGCAGTCCGGTCACCGGTCCCCCTCGCCCCGGTCGGCGGCCACCCCGGCGTGCGCTTCGGTGAGCGGCACGTCGTCCACCGTGACGCTGGCCCGCAGCCGGTAGAGCTGGAGCACGATGGCCAGCCCCACGCCGATCTCGGCGGCGGCGAGCACGATCACGAAGAGCGCGAAGACCTGGCCGGAGTGCGGCAGGGCGGCCCGGACCGTGGTGTCGGCGGTGACCAGGATCAGGTTGACCGCGTTGAGCATCAGCTCGACGGCCATCAGCACGAGGACGGCGTTGCGGCGGCGCAGCACGCCGTAGACGCCGAGGCCGAACAGCAGTGCGGCGGTGACGTACGGGATGACCGGTCTCACGAGCGCCCGCCCTCCTCGGCGGCGACGGCCACCGGCTCGGTGCGGGCCGGCTCGACCGGCCCGGCCGGGCGGTCGCGGCGGGCCGGGCCGGCGGGCGGCGCCGCGCCCGGGCGGCCGATGTCAGGGCGGGACAGCACGATGGCGCCGACCAGGGCGGCGAGCAGCAGCACCGAGAGCACCTCGAAGGGCAGGACCCACGTGCGGAACACCTGCTCGCCGAGGCGCTCGGCGGTGCCCGCGGCGGGCAGGTCCACCCGGGACCAGCGGAACGCGTCGACCAGCAGCACGGCCAGCCCCAGCGCGCTTCCGGCGCCGATCAGCGCGGCCGGCCAGCCGGGCCGGTCGAGGTCGTCGGAGGGGCCGATGGGTGCCCGGGTCAGCATCACCGCGAACAGCAGCAGCACCACCACGGCGCCGACGTAGATGAGCACCTGCACCCAGGCCACCAGCTCGGCGCTCAGCACCAGGTAGTCGCCCGCCAGCGCGCCCAGGCAGACCACCAGCCACAGCCCGGCCCGGACCAGGTGCCGGGTGCCCACCACGAGCGCACCCGCGCCCACCGCCACCGCGCCAAGGGCGAGCAGCAGCACGTCGGCACCCGTCATGACGGCGTGCCTCCGCCCTGCTCGGCATCGGGCTGCGGGCGGGCCGGGGCCGGCCGCGCGGCGGGGGCCGCGGCCTTGCGGGCGGCGGTGGTCTCCTCCTTCGAGGGATCGCCGTGCGGGTCGTGGGCCGGCGGCGGCGGGACGGTGACCATCCACTCGCCGAGGTGGTCCTTGTCGTGCAGGAGGTCCTTGATGTCGTACTCGGCGTACTCGAACTCGGGCGACCAGTAGAGCGCGTCGAACGGGCAGACCTCGATGCAGATGCCGCAGTACATGCAGAGCGAGAAGTCGATGTCGAACTTGTCGAGCACGTTGCGCTGCCGGGGACGGGCGGCCCCGGGGACCGCCACCTCCTCCTTGTGCGAGTCGATGTAGATGCACCAGTCCGGGCACTCGCGGGCGCACAGCATGCAGACGGTGCAGTTCTCCTCCAGCAGCGCGATCACGCCGCGGGAGCGGGGCGGCAGCTCGGGGGCCACGTCCGGGTACTGCTGCGTGGTCGAGCGGCGGGTCATCGTCTTCAGCGTGACCGCCAGGCCCTTCACCAACCCCTCGCCGGGCACGCCGCTGCGCTCGCTCATGCCGCCCATCCTGCCCTGTGCCCCCGGCGCGCGCGACCACCACCCGGCGGATCGCCCGCCGCCCCGGTCACGCGCCGGTGGCCGGCAGCGGTGGGAGCATCTCGACGCCGAGTTGCTGGAGAACCTGGAACAGCTCGTTGACGCTCCACACGTCGGCGATCCGGCCGCTCTCGTCGAAGCGCAGGAAGGTCGCCCCCGAGTAGCTGACCACCCGGCCGGTCGGCGGCACCGGCCCGAACTGCCCGGCCTGGGTGCCGGCGGCCCGCCAGTGCACCGCCACCCGGTTGCCGGCGGCCACCACCTCGACGACCTTGTAGCGCAGGTCGGGGAAGGACGCCCGCCGGTCGCGGTGCCAGGCCAGCGTGGCCTCCGGGCCGGTGCCGCCCAGCCCCGGGCAGTCCTCGGCAATCAGGTCGTACGCGCTCTCCTCGCGGCCGGCGTTCCACACGTCGGCGATGAACCGCCGGGCCGCCGCCTCCACATCGGTCATCGCGGCAGCCTAGCCCCGGTCGTCGCGACTCGGCCTGCCGGAAGCCGGCGGAGCGACCATGATGGGACCGGACGGCGACATCCTCGGGAGGCGGCGTGGGCGGCAAGAACGACGAGATCCTCGACCGGACCGGCGGCAAGTACGTCGAGCCGGGCGGCGAGTTCACCCGGGACCAGCGGTACATCGCCACCCGGATCACGGCGGACGGGTCGAGCGGCTGGCCGGTGGAGCCGGGCCGCTACCGGCTGGCGGTCAGCCGGGCCTGCCCGTGGGCCAACCGTCTGATCATCGTCCGGCGGCTGCTCGGGCTGGAGGACGCCATCTCGATGGCCGTGGCCGGGCCCACCCACGACAAGCGGAGCTGGACGTTCGACCTCGCCCCGGGCGGCCGGGACCCGGTGCTCGGCATCGAGCGGCTGGCCGACGCCTACTTCGCGCGCTTCCCCGGCTACGAGCGGGGCATCACGGTGCCGGCGATCGTGGACGTGCCGACCGGGCAGGTGGTCACCAACGACTACGCGCAGATGAGCCTGGACCTGTCGACGGAGTGGACCGCCCACCACCGGAAGGGGGCGCCGGAGCTCTACCCGGAGCGGCTGCGCGGCGAGATCGACGAGGTCAACGCGGTGGTCTTCGCAGACGTCAACAACGGCGTCTACCGGTGCGGCTTCGCCGGCAGCCAGGAGGCGTACGAGCGGGCGTACCACCGGCTGTTCGACCGGCTGGACTGGCTGAGCGAGCGGTTGACCGGGCAGCGGTACCTGGTCGGCGACACGATCACCGAGGCGGACGTGCGGCTGTTCACCACCCTGGTCCGCTTCGACCCGGTCTACCACGGCCACTTCAAGTGCAACCGGCAGAAGCTCAGCGAGATGCCGGTGCTCTGGGCGTACGCCCGGGACCTGTTCCAGACGCCGGGCTTCGGCGACACGGTCGACTTCGACCACATCAAGCGGCACTACTACGAGGTGCATCGGGACATCAACCCGACCGGGGTGGTGCCACTCGGCCCGGACCTGGCGAACTGGCTCACCCCGCACGGGCGGGAGCAGCTCGGCGGCCGCCCGTTCGGCGACGGAACGCCGCCGCAGCCCGCGCCGCCCGCCGAGCGGGTCGACCCGGCCCACACCCCGCTGCGCGACGTCGACTGACGGCGTGGGGAGCGCCGGGCCTCACATGGCCAGGCGGACGGCGGCGGTGAGCACCAGCTGGGCCAGGGCCAGCGGGACGAGCACCAGCCAGCACAGGCGCTGGAGCTGGTCCTCGCGCAACCTCGGATAGCTCACCCGGAGCCAGATGATCACGAACGCGACGGCGAACACCTTGAGCAGGGTCCAGAGCCAGCCGAGCTGGGCGTCGGCGAACGGGCCCTGCCAGCCGCCGAGGAAGAGCACCGTGGTCAGCGCGGCGATCACCACGATGCCCACGTACTCGGCGAGCAGGAAGAACGCGAAGCGCAGGCCCGTGTACTCGGTCATGTAGCCGAAGACCAGCTCGGAGTCGGCCACCGGCATGTCGAACGGGGGCCGCCGGATCTCGGCCAGCCCCGCCACGAAGAAGATCACCATGGCCGGCGCCTGCCAGAGCAGCCACCAGGGCCGCCACGCCTCGACGATCCCGGGCAGGCTGAGCGTGCCGGCCGCCATGGCCACCGAGGCGGCGGCCAGCACCAGCGGCAGCTCGTAGCCGAGCAGCTGGGCCGCCCCGCGCAGACCGCCCAGCAGGCTGTACTTGTTGGCCGAGGCCCAGGCCGACATGAGCACCGCCAGCACCCCGATGCCGACCACGGCCAGTACGAAGAACAGGCCGATGTCCAGCGGCTGGCCCACCAGATCGCCGGGGCCGAGCGGGATGACCAGGAGGGCGAGCAGGTAGGGCACCAGGGACACGGCCGGGGCCAGCCGGAACACCGGCCGGTCCGCCTCGCGCGGGGTGACGTCCTCCTTCTGCACGAACTTGATGCCGTCGGCGACGAGCTGGGCCCAGCCGTGGAAGCCGCCCGCGTACATCGGGCCGAGCCGGCCCTGCATGTGGGCCATCACCTTGTGCTCGGCCTGGCCCACGATCAGCGGCAGGGTGAGGAACGCGACGAGCACACCCACCACCCGGAGGACCAGTTCCAACCAGGCCGGCATCAGCCCTCCCCCTCCTCGGCGCCGCCGGCCGGCCGGGGCCGGGCCGGGCGGGTGGGCCGCTCACCCGGAGCGGGACGCGCGGGGCGTTCCCGGGCGGGGCGGGCCGGCGTACCCCCGCGGGGGCCCTCCCCCACCCCGGCCGCGCCGGCCGGCGTGGGCGTCGTCCCCCACTCCCCCGGCGCCGGCACGCCCGGGGGCCGGATCGGCCGCCGGCCGCCGCCCGCCTCCGACTCGCCGGGTTCCTTGGCGCCGGGCCACGGCTTGGCGGCCCGGGAGGCGAGCACGAACTCCTTGCGCAGCGGGTGCCCCTCGAACTCCGGCGGCAGCAGCAGCGGCCGCAGCTCGCCGTGCCCGTCGAAGCCGATGCCGAACATCTCGTGGGTCTCGCGCTCGTGCCAGGCCGCGCCGGGGAACACGTCGACCACGGACGCCACGACCGGCGTCTCCCGCGGCACCCGGGTGCGCAGCAGCAGCCCGTGCCGGTGCCGGACCGACCAGAGGTGGGCCACCACGTCGAAGCCCTCGGCCAGCTCGTCGACCGCCGACAGCCAGTCGAAGAAGTCGCAGGCCAGCTCGGCGTCGTCGCGCGCCGCGCGCACCGCGTCGCGCCAGCTCGCCACGGGTACGTCGACGGTGGCGCGGGCGTGCCCCTGACCGCCGGAGACCGTGGTGGTGGCCTCGGCGGGCGCGAGCAGCGCGACAATCCGCCGGCCGACCTCTTCCGGAGTCATGCCGCTGATCCTAGGGCCGCCGGCCGGAAGCCGTATCGGGCCGTCCGCGCTCCCCGGGCCCGGATCCGCCGCTTTGCCCGGCACGGGAGCCTCCGGCGGGGAAGGATGAACGGCGTGCGCGCTGTCACTGTGGCTCCCGGAGTTGCCGACTCGCTGCGCCTCGACGACGACTGGCCCGAGCCGGCCGCGGAGGAGGGCGCGATCCTGGTCCAGGCCGTCGCGGTCGGCGTCTGCGGGACCGATCAGGAGATCATCGCGGGCGAGTACGGCGAGGCCCCGCCCGGCCAGGAGCGGCTGGTGCTCGGGCACGAGTCGCTCGGCCGGGTGCTGGAGGACCCGTCGGGGACGCTCCAGCCCGGCGACCTGGTGGCCGGGATCGTCCGGCACCCCGACCCGGTGCCCTGCCCGAACTGCGCCGTCGGCGAGTGGGACATGTGCCGCAACGGCCGGTACACCGAGCACGGGATCAAGGGGCTGCCCGGCTTCGCCCGGGACCGCTGGCGGGTGCAGCCGCGGTTCGCCGTCCGGCTCGACCCGGCGCTCGCCCCGGTCGGAATGCTGCTGGAGCCGACCAGCGTGGTGGCCAAGGCGTGGGACCACATCGAGCGGATCGGCAGCCGGGCCGTGTGGCAGCCGCAGAGCGTGCTGGTCACCGGGGCCGGGCCGATCGGGCTGCTGGCCGCGCTGCTGGGCATCCAGCGCGGGCTGTCGGTGCACGTGCTGGACCGGAACACGACCGGGCCCAAGCCCGAGCTGGTCCGCGCGCTCGGCGCCACGTACCACACCTCGACGGTGGCGGAGCTGGACTTCGCGCCGGACGTGGTGGTGGAGTGCACCGGCGCACCGGTCGTGGTGATGGACGCGATGACCAAGGCCGGAACCAACGGCATCGTCTGCCTCACCGGGGTGTCCAGCGGCGGCCGGACCATCGACTTCGACGCCGGGGCGCTCAACCGGGAGCTGGTGCTGGAGAACAACGTGGTCTTCGGCTCGGTGAACGCCAACCGGCGGCACTGGGAGCTGGCGGCGGAGGCGCTCGCCCGCGCCGACCAGGCCTGGCTGAGCTCGCTGATCACCCGCCGGGTGCCGGTCGCCTCGTACGCCGACGCGTACACCTCCGGCGGGACGGACATCAAGGTGGTGCTCGACTTCGAGCAGTGAGGCGGGGCGCCGGAGCGCGGGCTCGGGCGCCCCGGACCCTCAGATGCCGGGGAGCCGGCCGTTGCGGAACAGGTCCACGAAGAGCTGGTGGTCCTCGCGGGCCCGGATGCCGTAGGTGTGCGCGAAGTCGATGAGGTAGTCGACGAAGGCCTCCGGGTCGCCGTCCACCACCGCGACGATGGACTCCTCGGTGGAGTAGTCCACCAGGTCGTGGCTGGACTCGTCGTCGGCCACCGAGTGCATCCGGGCCACCGCCCGGCCCAGGTCGGTGAGCACCCCGGCGAGTTCCTCGGGCTCGTTGACGTCGGCCCAGTCGAGGTCCGCCGCGTACGGGGACACCTCGGCGACGAGCTGGCCGGCCCCGTCCAGCTCGGTGAAGCCCAGCCACGGGTCGGCGTGCGCCTGCAGCGCCCGCTGCGACTCGGCGGTCCGGTGCCCCTGGTGCCGGAAGTACGAGCGGACCCGCTCGTCGTCGATGTGCCGCGCGACCGCCGGCACCTGTGCCTGCTTCATGTAGATGACGACGTCGTTCTCCAGCGCCTGGGTGTGCCCCTCGAGAAGGAGGTTGTAGGAGGGCAGCCCCGCGGACCCGATGCCCACCCCCTTGCGCAGCACGACGTCCTTGATGTTCGTCGCGACCGGGCGGAGCCGGGCGGTGGCCGTCGGCAGGGTGCCCAGGTAGTGCTGGAACGCGGCGCAGACCTGCTCCCGGGTCGCGGCGTCGATCTCGTAGACCCCGTCGCCCAGGGAGAACCGGCGCTCGTAGTTGTCGATGGTGGTCTGCGTGGCGAGCAGGTCGACCCGGGTGTTCAACCGGGCCTGCTGGAGCACCCGGCGCAGCACGCCGTCGGCGTTCTCCAACGTGATCGAGCCGATCGCGTCGTCCCCGCCGGCCGCGATGGCCCGCAGCTCGGCCAGGTACGACCGGGCGAAGCCGGCCACCAGCTCGCCGATCACCCGGTCGGAGAGCGCCTTGGCGTAGCCGAGCAGGGCCACGCTGGCGGCGAACCGCTTCAGGTCCCAGGAGAACGGCCCGACGTACGCCTCGTCGAAGTCGTTGACGTTGAACACGAGCTGCCCGGAGCCGTTCATGTAGGTGCCGAAGTTCTCGGCGTGCAGGTCGCCGTGGATCCACACCCGGCTGGTCCGGTCGTCGAGGAACCGGTCGCTGGCGAAGTCGCCGCGCTGGTCGGCGTAGAAGAGCGAGGCGCTGCCCCGGTAGAAGGCGAACGGTGAGGCGGCCATCTTGCGGAACTTGCGACGGAACGCCGCCGGGTCGGTCGCCATCGACGCGCCGAACTCCTCGGTGAGCACGTCGACGATGAAGGCGGAACGCTTGTCCGCGGACTGGGTCATGATGCGCAGGCTAGCCCCGCGCCGCCACCTCGCGGCTCAGCCGGCCGGAGGACGGACCGGTGGCGCCGTGAGGGATTCCACCGGCCGGGGGGTGCTCTCGGCGGGGCCGGGGTCGACCGGCGGAGCGAGCCGGTCCGGGCGCGGCACGCCGCCGACCCCGGACTGCTCGGCGGCGATCTTCTCCTGGAGCCGGAGGATGCCGTGCAGCAACGCCTCCGGGCGGGGCGGGCAGCCGGGCACGTAGACGTCGACGGGGATGAGCTGGTCGACGCCCTTGGTCACCGAGTAGGAGTCCCAGTAGGGCCCGCCGCAGTTCGAGCAGGCGCCGAACGAGATCACGTACTTCGGCTCGGGCATCTGGTCGTAGAGCCGCTTGATGGCCGGGGCCATCTTGTCGGTGACCGTGCCGGAGACCACCATGAGGTCGGCCTGGCGGGGGCCGTGGGCGAACGGGATCACGCCGAGCCGCATGAAGTCGTGCCGGCCCATGCTGGTGGCGATGAACTCGATGGCGCAGCAGGCCAGCCCGAAGTTGAACACCCAGAGGGAGTAGCGGCGGCCCCAGTTCAGCACGAACCGGATCGGCTCGCCGAGCACGGCCGGCAACTGCACCTCGAGCCTCCCTCGCCTCTCCCCTGCGGTGACAGTCAACCACAGCGGGCCGGTGACGGAACCGGTGCGACCCGGGACCCCCGCCGCGCGTGTGAGAAGGGTCGCGGCGGGTGCCGCCGACGCTCAGGGAAGGAACAGGTGACCGTTTCGTCCGCCGGGGCGACGCGCGTCGACCGCCGCCAATACGATCCTGGTCGATGTCCCGCAGCGGACACGAACACGGGGAGTAACACCATGGCAAACGACATGCCCACCGGACGCGACCTGTCGCCCAGGAAGCAGTCCGCATTCGGCGCCCTCCGCACCGTTCCGGCCGGAATGGTGGTGCCGGTGCCGGCCACCGCCGGGTAGGCCGTCGCGGCCGGCTGAGCGTCACCCGGCCGGGCGGTTCCCGGCCGGGTGACCCGGTTCGTCAGCGCCCCGCGACCGACGGGCCGGGGCCGATCGCCGCCGTCAGCACGCTCGGGCCGGGACCGATAGCCGCCGTCAGCACCGACGGGCCGGGGCCGATCGCCAGCTTCGCCACGCCGGCGCGGAGCGCGGCGGGAAGCACCGACGGACCGGGGCCGATCGCTGCCGTCAGCACGCTCGGGCCGGGACCGATGGCGGCCGTCAGCACGCTCGGACCGGGGCCGATCGCCGCCGTCAGCACCGACGGACCGGGGCCGATCGCCCCCGTCAGCACACTCGGGCCGGGACCGATCGCCGCCGTCAGCACGCTCGGGCCGGGACCGATCGCCCCCGGCATGCCCGGGCCGGGGCCGATCGCCGAGACGGTCGCCGCCGCACCCCCACTCAGGGCAAGCCCCGCCAGGGCTGCCGCACCCATCATCGTGATCTTCCGAACGTCCATCTCAGGTCCTCCCGTGTCGGTCTTGCCGTTGACGAGAACGCTACGTATCGGCGAGATGACAGAGAACCTCCCTTTATGCAGTTATTTGTATACTTAAGTAGGTTGATGTACGGTTCTCGCTGTGCCCGTCTCCGCACCGACGAGGGCCCGGAACCAGCACGGTTCCGGGCCCTCGTGACGGGGCGGAGTTCACCAGGTCGGGCGTTGCAACAACCCGACGAACTCGGCCAGCAGGCGCTCCCGCAGCCGTACCGGCGCGGCGTCCAGCAACGTGTTCACCACCGCCATCCGTCCGGGCGTCGCCGCCCGGTCGAGCCCCAGGCCCGCGGCGAGTCCGGCGACCAGGTCCGGGGTGAGCGCCTCCGGGGTCAGGCTCGCGGCGAGCGCCAGCAGGTCCGGTGGGAGCACGACGGGCCCGGCCGTGCGGGCCGCCGCCACCGCCTCGGCCAGTGCCGGGCCGAACTCGGCCACCCGCGGGGCCACGGCCGCGGTCACCGTGAGGTGCACGCTGGCCGGCAGGCCGGCGTACGCGAGCTGCGGCTGCGTGTGCCAGCCCCGGGCGGTCAGCTCGTCCACCAGCACGAACAGATCCAGCCCCGGGTCGTCGGAGGTGAAGCAGACCACGGTCGACTCCGGCTCGGCCAGCAGCCGCAGCCCGTCGACCGCGCGGACCGCGGCGGCCAGCCCGGCGACCGCGTCCCGGGTCAGCGCGGCCAGCCGCAGGTAGCCGTCCTCGCCGAGATGCCGCAGGGTCGCGTACGCGGCGGCGATCGGCCCGCCCGACCGGGTCGAGGCGATCACCGGGTTGACCATCGTGTAGCCGGGCCAGTCCGCGTACGCGAAGTACTGCGGCGACCGCAGCCCCGGATCCCGGTGCAGCAGCACCGACACCCCCTTGGGGGCGTACGCGTACTTGTGCAGGTCGACCGAGATCGAGGTGACGCCGGGCACGGCGAAGTCGAACGGGGGCACCGGCGCGCCGAGCCGGCGCAGCCAGGGCAGTGTCCAGCCCCCGAAGCAGGCGTCCACGTGGCAGCGCACCCCGGCCGCCGCCGCCACGGCCGCGATCTCCGCCACCGGGTCGACCACACCGTGCGCGTACGACGGTGCGGAGGCGACCACCAGCACGGTCTCCGGCCGGATCGCGGCGGCCACGTCGGCGACGGCCGGGCGCAGGGTCGCCGGGTCCACGGGCACCGGGTCGAGGGCCACCCGCAGGTAGTGGGCCGCCTTGGCGAAGGCGGCGTGCCCGCTGACCGGCACCACGAGGCGCGGCTCGGCGAGGTCGGGCCGGGCGTCCCGGGCCGCCTTGACGGCCAGGATCAGCGACTCGGTGCCGCCGCTGGTGACGCTGCCGACCACGTCCGGCGCGGACGTGCCGGGGCCGCCGCCGAGCAGCCGGGCGGCCGCGCCGACCACCGCGTTCTCCATGGCCAGCAGGGACGGAAAAGCGGTCGGGTCGAGACCGTTGACGTGCGCGCTCTCGGCATACGCGGCCTGCGCCAGCTCGTCCAGCCCCGCCACCCCGGGGTCGTAGACGTAAGCGAACAGCCGCCCACCGTGCGTAGGCCGATCACCCGCCCGAAGCCCCCGAATCTCGTCAAGCACCCGCGCGGCCGAAACCCCGTGCGGTGGCAGCGCCCCCGTCGTTTCGTCGATCATGGACTTGTGGTGCCCTTTCTATGACGTTCAGCGGCTTTCGTCCGCGACCACAACTCCATGATCGGCGGAGCTGTCGTCCCCGGTGGCCAAATGCGCCGGGGTCAGGGTGTAGGCGCGGAGGAGGGCTGCCGGGGCGGCTACCAGGAGGGCCGGTAGGACCGTGAAGCCGAGGAGGACGCCCAGCCGGGCCGCCGCCGATTGGTCCGCTGCGACGCCGGTGGACGAGGAGACGTAGCCGGAGAGCTGGAGGACCAGGCCGTAGATGCCGGGGCCGAGAGCCAGGCCGAAGGTCTCCCCGGCCGTCCACAGCCCGGTGAACACCCCGGCCTGCCGCCGACCGGTTCGCGCCGTGTCGTAGGCGATGCAGTCGGGCAGCATGGCCAGCGCGAAGACCTGCTGGCCGGCGTAGCCGACGCCGATCAGGGCGACCACGGCGTACACCCCGGCGGCCGGCAACGCCGGTGACGCGACCAGGGCCAGCGCGCCGGCCGCGAAGAGCAGCGACGCGGCGACCAGGGCGGCGCGCTTGCCCAGCCGGGCGCCGGCGCGGGTCCACAGCGGCATGACCAGCAGCGCCGGGCCGACGAAGCAGGCGAACAGCAGGGTCGGCCCGCTGTCCGGGGCGCGGAGCACCTGGTCGGCGAAGTACTTCACCCCGGCCAGCACGGTGGCGACCCCGGCGGACTGGATCACGAAGCAGACCAGCAGCACCCGGAACGGCCGGTTCCGGGCGGCGACCGCGAGCTGGGCGCGCAGGCTGGGCTCGCTCTCCCCCACCGTGCCGGTCGGCGCGGAGCGGGTGCCGAGGAAGACGCCGACGGTGCCGGCCACGATCAGCACCGCCACGAACAGGCCCATCCAGCGGTGCCCCGGCACGCCGTCGCCGCCGGCGGTCACCACGGCCGGGGCCACCGCGCCGGAGACCAGGATGGCCAGCGCCAGCACCGCGATCCGCCAGGTCATCAGCCGGGTACGCTCCGCCGGGTCGGCGGTCAGCTCGGCCGGCATGGCCACGTAGGGCACCTGGAAGAAGGCGAACGCCGTGGCGGTGGCCAGGAACGCCAGGGCCACGTACGTCCCGGCGGCCGGTCCGGCGCCGAACGGCGCCGCGAAGATGGCGGCGAAGAGCACGGCCAGGGCCAGCCCGCCGCCGAGCAGCCACGGCCGGCGCGCGCCCCAGCGGGACCGGGTCCGGTCGGAGATCCGGCCGGCGACCGGGTTGACCAGCACGTCCCAGGCCTTCGGCAGGAGCACCAGCAGGGCGGCCACCCCGGCCGCGACGCCCAGCGTGTCGGTGAGGTACGGCAGCAGGAGCAGCCCCGGCACCGTCCCGAACGCGCCGGTGACCAGCGAGCCCAGCGCGTATCCGGCGTGCACCCGGCGAGGCAGGCTCCCGCCCGTTCCTGTCATGGAGCCGAATGCTACTCACGTTATGTCGGCGGTCACATCCCCTCGTCGGGCGACCAGGAGGCCGCCGCCATGTCCACACCGGCGGGGCGCAGCGGGCAGCCCTCGGCGCGCAGCCGGGCCCGCGCCTCCACCTCGTGCCCCGGTGGCAGCCGGCCGGCCGCGTTCACCACCCGGTGCCACGGCACCCCGCCACCGTGCCGGGCCATGATCGAGCCGACCAGCCGGGCCGACGCCCGCCCCGACCGCTCGGCCAGGGCGTCGGCCACCGCCCCGTACGACATCACCCGGCCCGGCGGGATCCGCTCGACCAGGTCCAGCACCGCCTCGACGTACTCGTCAGGTGTCACGGGCTGCCACGATATGGGAACGCGACGAGGTGTGGCGGACCGCAGCGCGCAGAATGGTCCGGTGCGCGAAGCAGTCACCTCGGCCCGCCGGATCGTCGTCAAGATCGGCTCGTCCTCGCTGACCACCCCGGCGGGCGGCCTCGACGACACCCGGGTCGACGCGCTGGTCGACACCCTCGGCGCGCTGGCCACCACCGGACGCGAGGTGGTGCTGGTCTCCTCCGGGGCGATCGCCGCCGGCCTGGCCCCCCTGGGGCTGCCCCGGCGTCCCCGCGACCTGGCCACGCAGCAGGCCGCCGCGAGCGTCGGGCAGGGCCTGCTCATCGGCCGGTACGCGGCGGCCTTCGCCCGGCACCGGCTCACCGTCGGGCAGGTGCTGCTCACCGTCGACGACGTGACCCGGCGGGCGCACTACCGCAACGCGTACCGGACCCTGCGCAAGCTGCTCGACCTCCGGGCCGTGCCGATCGTCAACGAGAACGACACGGTGGCCACGGAGGAGATCCGGTTCGGCGACAACGACCGGCTCGCCGCGCTGGTCGCCGCCCTGGTCGACGCCGACCTGCTGGTGCTGCTGTCGGACGTCGACGCGCTCTGGACCGGCGACCCGGCCCGCGCCGGCAGCACCCGGATCACCGAGGTGCACGGCGAGGGCGACCTGGCCGGCGTCGACATCGGCGGCGCCGGCCGTGCCGGGGTGGGCACCGGCGGCATGGTCACCAAGGTCGAGGCGGCCCGGATCGCCACCGGCTTCGGCATCCCGGTGGTGCTGACGGCCGCGCCGCTGGCCGCGCCGGCGCTGGCCGGCGAGCCGGTCGGCACCTTCTTCCACCCGAGCAGCCGGCGCCCGGCCGCGCGGCTCTTCTGGCTGGCGCACGCCACCGCGCCGCGCGGCCGGCTGCACCTCGACCCGGGCGCCGTGCAGGCCGTGGTGGGCCGGCGCAAGTCCCTGCTCCCGGCCGGGATCACCGCGGTCGACGGCGCGTTCACCGCCGGGGACCCGGTGGACCTCGTCGACACCGAGGGCGCACCGGTCGCCCGCGGGCTGGTCAACTACGACGCGATCGAGCTGCCCGGGCTGCTCGGCCGCTCCACCTCGGAACTCGCCGCGGCGCTCGGCCCGGCGTACGAACGGGAGGTCGTCCACCGCGACGACCTCGTGCTGCTGTGAGGAGTGCCGACATGAGCGTCGTCGAGCAGGCCCGGCGGGCCCGGGGCGCGGCGGAGGATCTCGCCGTCGCCACCCGTACCGTCAAGGACGCCGCGCTGCACGCGATGGCCGATGCGCTGGTGGCGCGTACCCCGGAGATCCTGACCGCCAACGCGGCGGACCTGGCGGCGGGGCGCGAGGCCGGGCTGAGCGCGGCCGTGCTGGACCGGCTGGCCCTCGACGAGGGCCGGGTGGCCGGCATCGGCGACGCGCTGCGGCAGATGGCCGCGCTGCCCGACCCGGTCGGCGAGGTGGTCCGCGGCGCGACCCTGCCCAACGGGCTGGAGCTGCGCCAGATCCGGGTGCCGTTCGGGGTGGTCGGCATCATCTACGAGGGCCGCCCCAACGTGACCGTCGACGCGGCCGGGATCTGCCTGAAGTCCGGCAACGCCGCGCTCCTGCGCGGCTCCTCCTCGGCGGCGCACTCCAACGCCGCCCTCGTCGCGGTGCTCCGCGACGCGGTCGCCGGCGCCGGCCTGCCGGCCGACGCCGTGCAGCTCCTGGACGCCAGCACCCGCGACTCGGTCAAGGAGCTGATGCGCGCCCGGGGCCTGGTCGACGTGCTGATCCCGCGCGGTGGCGCCTCGCTCATCCGGACCGTCGTCGAGGAGTCGACCGTGCCGGTGATCGAGACCGGGGTGGGCAACTGCCACGTCTACGTGGACGCCGCGGCGGACCTGGCCAAGGCCGTGGCGCTCACCCTGAACTCGAAGACCCAGCGGCTGTCCACCTGCAACACGGCCGAGTCCCTGCTGGTGCACGCGGGCGTCGCGGACGCCTTCCTGCCGGCCGTGCTGACCGCCTTCGCCGACGCCGGGGTGACCGTGCACGGCGACGCCCGGGTGGCCGCCTACTCGGACGCCGTGGTGCCGGCCACCGAGGAGGACTTCGACACCGAATACCTCTCCGCCGACATCTCGGTCGCGGTGGTCGACTCGCTGGACGCGGCCGTCGCGCACATCCGGCGGCACGGCACCGGGCACACCGAGGCGATCGTCACCGACTCCCAGCCGGCGGCCCGCGAGTTCGTGGCCCGGGTGGACGCCGCCGCCGTGATGGTGAACGCCTCGACCCGGTTCACCGACGGCGGCGAGTTCGGCTTCGGCGCCGAGATCGGCATCTCCACGCAGAAGCTGCACGCCCGCGGCCCCATGGGGCTGCCCGAGCTGACCAGCACCAAGTACGTGGTCACCGGCGACGGCCACCTGCGCTGAGCGGACCGGCGCGCAGCCGGCTCAGGCGGTGGGCGCGGCCGGCTCGGGCGGCGCAGACTCCGGTGGCGGCGCGGACGGCGGCGCCGGCCTCGGCAACGGGACGACGGGCGGCAGCACCAGCTCGCCCGGGGGCGCCGGGCGCGGCGTGGGCACCAGCGGCGCGACGAACGGCGCGCCGGAGACCGGGGCCTCGGGGGCGCTCGGGCGGCAGGCCCGGATCGCGCGCAGCGTGGTGTGCACGTCGAACTGGTGGCCGTCGTCGCTGTCCCAGCCGCCGTCGCTGCGCTGGGTCTCGGCCAGCCGCCGCCGGGCCGAGACCAGCAGCCACTGCTCCTCGCCCACGTCGACCCGGCGCAGCGTGGCGGCGAGCCAGGCCACGTCGGCCGCGGACATCTGCGGGATGCGCTCGGCCAGCACGGCCTGGATGCGGGCCGACTCGTAGTACATCTGCTGGCGGTGCAGCACGGCCGCCGCCAGCCACCCGGCCGGCAGGAACGACGGCCAGCTGCCGTCCGGCGCGAGCTGCGCGGCGAGCGCGTGGGCCGCCGACTGCACCACCCCGGCGTACGCCCCGCCGACCCGGTGGTCGAGCGGGCCGGCGGCGCGGGCGTCCAGTCCGGCCACGGTCAGCCAGAACCCGGCGTTGGCGGTCAGGAACAGCCGGGCCTCCGGGTCGCCCGGGGTGGCCCACTCGGGGGCGAACCCGGCCAGCGACGCGTCCTCGTCCCAGCCGCCGTCGGGGAGCTGGCGGGCGGCCAGCCAGTCCAGGGCGTGCCGGGCGGCGGGACGGCCCAGCGCCCCGAGGTCGTCCAGCTCGGCCAGCCGGTAGCAGGTGGCGTCGACCGAGGCGACCTCGCCGTCGAGCACCGCGGGCCAGCCGCCGCCGGGCGCCTGCCCGGACTCGGCCGCGTCGAGCAGTTCGGGCGGCACCGGGGCGCCGGTGCGCAGCCGGGAGAGGCGGGCGCGGTCCACCGCGTCGCCGTGCGCCACGACGAAGCCGATCGCCGCGTCCAGATCCACCACGCCAGTCACGCTACCGGCGCAAACGTGGTTACGCCTCGGTAGCTCGGCCAGGGGTGTCCCGGCCCACCGGCGGCACGCGAAGGGCCCTCCCGGCACACCCGGGAGGGCCCTTCGACGGCGACCGCAGTGGGCCGGCAGTGCCGGTCAGTAGGCCGGCAGCGCCGGGTCGATCTGCTTGATCCAGGAGAGCACGCCGCCCTGGACGTGGACGGCGTCCCGGAAGCCGGCGGCCTTGAGCGCCGCGAGCGCCTCGGCGGAGCGGACGCCGGACTTGCAGTGCAGCACGATCTGCTTGTCCTGCGGGAGCTTCGCCAGCGCCTCGCCCGAGATGATCTCGCCCTTGGGGATGAGGGTGGCGCCGGGGATCCGGACGATCTCGTACTCGGCCGGCTCACGGACGTCGACCAGGAAGATGTCCTTGCCGGCGTCCTGCCACTCCTTCAGCTCCAGTGCGGTGATGGTCGAGTCGACCACCGCCTCCTGCGCCTCGTCGGAGACCGCGCCGCAGAAGTCCTCGTAGTCCTCCAGCAGGTCGGTGACCGTCGGGTTCTCGCCGCAGAGCACGCAGTTCGGGTCCTTGCGGACCTTGATCTTGCGGTAGCTCATCTCCAGGGCGTCGTAGACCATCAGCCGGCCGACCAGCGGCTCGCCGATGCCGGCCAGCAGCTTGATCGCCTCGTTGACCTGGATCGACCCGATCGACGCGCAGAGCACACCGAGCACGCCGCCCTCGGCGCAGGACGGAACCATGCCGGGCGGCGGCGGCTCCGGGTAGAGGCAGCGGTAGCACGGACCGTGCTCGGCCCAGAACACCGACGCCTGGCCGTCGAACCGGTAGATCGAACCCCAGACGTACGGCTTGCCGAGCAGCACCGCCGCGTCGTTGACCATGTAGCGGGTGGCGAAGTTGTCGGTGCCGTCGACGATCAGGTCGTACTGGGAGAAGATCTCCCGCACGTTGTCGCGGTCCAGCGCCGTGTTGTGGATCTCGACGTTGACCAGCGGGTTGATCTCGCGGATCGAGGCGGCGGCGGACTCGGCCTTGGACCGGCCGACGTCGGAGACGCCGTGGATGATCTGGCGCTGGAGGTTGGACTCGTCGACGGTGTCGAAGTCGATGATGCCGAGCGTGCCGACGCCGGCGGCGGCCAGGTAGAGGAGGGCCGGCGAGCCGAGGCCGCCGGCGCCCACACAGAGCACCCGGGCGTTCTTCAGCCGCTTCTGCCCCTCGACCCCGACGTCCGGGATGATGAGGTGGCGGGAGTAGCGACGGATCTCGTCTACGGTCAGCTCGGCGGCGGGCTCGACGAGCGGGGGCAACGACACGGTGGACTCCCCGGGATCGGCGGTGGGACCGCGCCATTGTCGCTCGTCCCGGTAGGGATCGGCCATGATGAGGGCCACGTCGCCCGACATGCGGGAGCGGGAATAACTCAGACCCCGTCGGTGGGCTCACCGGAATAGCGAACCCCGTCGACGTACGGCCAGGCGTTCGCCACGCAGCCGTCCAGCCCGTACGTCTGCTGCTGCATGACCGGGGCGGGCGCGCCGGGCCCGGGACAGGCCTGGTGCAGCTCGCCGAACTCGTGCCCGACCTCGTGGTTGATCACGTAGGTCCGGTAGACCTCCAGCGGGGCGCCGTAGTCGGGCACCGCCTCCATCCAGCGGGCCAGGTTGATGACGACCCGGCCGGGCAGCCGGCAGGAGGTGTAGCGCTCGGTGCTGAGCCCGCCCTCGGCGCACATGCCCTCCGAGGTGGCCGGGGTGGCCAGGTAGATGGTGAAGTCGGCGGCCTCGGCCTCGGGCACCCGCTGCACCCGCAGCTCCCCGGAGGCGATCCAGCTGCGCGGGTCGCCGAGCACCGCGTCCACGGTGGCGGCGAACTCGTCGACGTCCTGCCCGGTGTCCCGCTCGACCTCGACGCGGTAGCGGCGCAGCGGGCCGTCGTCGCCGCGTACCGGCGAGCGGCCGTCGGCGGCGGCGAAGCTGCCGGTGCCGGCGGTGGGGTAACCGCGGGGCTCGCTCCCGGACCCGGCGCCCGTGCCGTTGGCCAGGGACGGGTCCGCGGCCAGCGGGTGCCGGCCGAGCAGGTCCGGCCCGGCCAGCCGGGTCACCCCGGCCGCGCCGGCACCCGCGACCAGCAGCGCCACCGCGAGCAGCACGGTCCGGCGGCGCCGGCGGCGCATCCGGCGCAGGCCGGGCCGAACCGGCGCCGTGCCGGGGTGGGCCGGCGGGCGGTCGAAGTCGAGCCGGGGCGGGCGGGGCTCGGCAGGCGGGTCGTAAGGGGACGACGACGTCATGCCCTCAGCTTGCCAGGAAAATTCGGGCAATTAACCCGTTCTACCGCTTCTCCCGCGAAATACTTCTCATCGCCAGGATCAGGTCTTCACACCGACGGACCGGTGTACCGCTTCCCGCCCACGTACGGCCACGGGTTCGGCCGGCAGCCGTTCAGGAAGAGGGTCTGCTGCTGCATCACCGGCGCCGGCCGCCCCTTCCCCGGGCAGGCCTCGTGGTGGTGACCCAGTTGGTGGCCGACCTCGTGGTTGATGACGTAGAGCCGGTAGGTGTCCAGCGGAAGCTTCGCAGCCACCAGGTGCGGCGCCGAGGTGCGCCACCGGTCCAGGTTGATCACCACCTTGCCGGTGACCCGGCAGGACGTGTACGGCACCCCGCCCACCCGGATGTCGATTCCCCCGGCCCGGCAGAGCCGGCCCGCGGTGTCCCGGGTGGCCAGGTAGATCGTGAAGTCCGCCCGGCTGCCCGGGCCGACCCGCTGCATCCGCAACTGGCCGCTGTCCACCCAGCTCCCGGGGCCGGTCAGGGCCCGTTGCACGGCGTCACCGAACGCGTGCGCGTCCTCCCCGGAGCCGTTCTCCACCGCCACCCGGAACCGGCGCAGCACCCCGGCCCGGCCCAGTACCCCGCCGGTCCGGTCGTCGTAGCCGAAGCTCCCCCGGCCGTGCGCGGGCACCGGGCCGGGCAGCCGCAGCACCGGCGTGCTCGGGACCGGATCCGGCGAGGCCGACGGCGACGGTGACGACGCGGGTGGCGCGCTCGACGCGGGCCTGGCGGCCGGCAGGGGCGGCTGGGCCGCCGAGCCGGCACTGACGAGCGCCTCGGCGCCGACCGAGGGACGTTGCAGGGCGACCCCGATGCCGACCGCGGCGGCGACGAGGAACGCGCAGACCACGACGGCGGAACGCCAGCGGCCGGCGGGCGGGGCGGTGGGCCGCGCGGCACGCGGACGAACGGAGGTGGGCATCCGGCTCAGCCTGCCATGTCCCGGCGCAGTCCGCTCTCCCCCGTTTCGGTGATCAATGCCCTGGCCTGCGCATCCGTCTGTTCCCCACCCGGCGGCGCCCCGTCGGGGGACGCCTCGGCGAGCAGTGCCAGCACCGCCCGCGCCACCGTCCGGGGCACCTCCAGCTGGGCCACGTGCCCCACACCGTCGAGCAGCAGCAGGCGGCTGTCCGGGATCACCCGGGCGGCCTGCGGCGCCACCCGGACGTCGACCAGGCGGTCCGCCCGCCCGCCCACCACCAGGGTCGGCACCCGCACCGTGGCCGTCAGCCGCCACAGCGAACCCGATCCGGGCAGGTACGACCGCAGGAAGCTGGAGACCAGCCCACGGAAGGTGCGGACGTAGGCGGCGGCGTAGTGGGCCGCCTCGTAGCGGATCCGGATCTCCTCGACGGCCTCCTGCCGGCGCTGCTCACTGATCCGGGTCAGGTCGGCGATGCACGCCTCCATCACCTGCTGGGCCATCACCTCGGGAGCAAGCTGGGCCAGCCGCCAGGCGGCCAGGCGCTCACCCCGGGGGATCGCCAGCAGGGGCAGCATCCGCCCCTGCAGCGAGCGCCGGAAATCCAGGAACGGCAGGGCCGGGGAGATCAGCGTCAGCGTCCGGACCAGCTCCGGCCGCAGCGCCGCGACCCGGACCGCGACGGCGCCGCCGAGCGAGTTGCCGAACAGGTGCACCGGCCCCCGGTCGCTGTGCTCGATCCAGCGGACCACCCGCTCGGCGAAGGCCGGCACCGTGTAGCGCCGGCCGGGCTCGCTGCGCCCGAAGCCGGGCAGGTCGATCGCCTGGCCGTCGAGCCGGTCGGCGAGCAGGCCGGCCAGGTCCGTCCAGTTCTGCGAGGAGCCACCGAGGCCGTGCACGTAGAGCGCCGGCTCGGCGCCCGGTGCGGTCGCCGGGGTGTCCCGCACGTACGTCACCGTGCCGTCGAGCCGGACCTGCCGGCCGGGCCAGGGCGGCGGGACGTCGTGGTGCGCGGGCAGGAGGTGGTCCGGCCAGAGGGTGGCGGGCTTCATGGCACCAGTCTTCCCGGACCGGGCGCGCCCGACACCGGCTCAGGCGAGCAGCGCCTCCAGCCGGCGGTTCACCGCGGCCAGGGTGGCCCGGACCACGGCCTGCCGGGGATCCCCGGCGACCAGGGCCGACCCGGCCAGCTGTTCCACCCAGCCGTCGCAGACCAGCAGCACCACGACGGTCGCCACCTCGCAGTTGCCGAACGGCACCACGGCCGCGTGCTCGACGAAGCACCGGCCCCGCTCCCCGGCCGGCGCGCGGCCGAGCAGTTCGTCCACCGCGGCGGCCGCGGCCACCGCGCAGAGCCGCAGCACGTACCCGTCGACGGCCGGCCCGGTGGAGTGGCCCTCCGCCGTGCGGTCGCCGGCGAGCAGGCGGACCTCGACGGTGGCGTCGAGGCCGAAGGTGCTCACCTGGACGTGGTCGATCACGACCCGGGGCCCCGGCAGGCCGCCGGTGTCCAGCGGTCGCGACGGCGCGGTCTCCGTCGTGCTCATCTGCCCGCCGGAGTACGACGTGCCGAGCGTGGCCGGGCTGCCGGTGGCCGTGCCGGCCGGTGCGGCGGCGAGCGAGGACTCCTCGACCGCGGCCCGGCCCCGGTGGGCGCTGGCCTGCCGGCGGCGGCGCGGCGGCTCGTCGCCCTCGGGCGGCGCGTCGGCGAGCCGGGGGGCGCGCGCCTCGGGCGCGGCGAACCGGCCCTCCCCGGACCGGTTCTCGGCGGGCCGGTTCGGGCCGGACCGCGGGCCGACCGGCTCCTCGGCCGTACGCGACCGCGGGCCTGGCGGCTCCTCGGCCATAAGGGACTGGGGGACGGCCGGCTCCTCGGCCGCGCGGAACTGCGGGACGGACCTCGGGCCGGGCGGCTCCTCGACCGTGCGGAACTGCGGGACGGACCTCGGGCCGGCCGGCTCCTCCGCCGGCCGGGCCGCGCCCGCCGGCTCCTCGGCGGGGCGGGACTGCGGAACGGACCAGGCCGGCCGGGACACGTCCTCCGCCAGAGGGGACTGCGCGCCGGACCGGGCCGCGCCGGACCGGTCGTCGGCCGGGCGGGGCTCGGCCGGACGGTCGGCGCGCGGCTGGGCCGACCGGCGGCGGACCGGGGGCGGCGGGGTCGCCGGGGCGCCGGGCAGGTTCTGCGGGGCGGCGGCCAACCCCATCCGCTCCTGGAGCAGGCGGGCCACCACCCGGCTCACCTCGGCCGGGTCGGCGCCGTCGGCCAGGTCCAGCCGGAGGCTGTGCGCCCCGGCCGGGGTGCGGCGCAGCGCCGCGTCCCGGACGCCGGCCACCTCGCGGACGGCATCGAGGATGGCGTTGACGTCGAAGCCCTCGGGCCGCTCGCGCAACGGCGCCGGCTCGTCGTCCCGGCGCAGGTGGGTGGCGATGCGGGCGAGCTCCGGGGTTTCGGCGGACGGTTCCACGGCGGGCGGCTCCGGCACGACGGGCACATCCGGCTCGGCGGGGACGCGCTGCGGCAGCACCGGCGTGGGGTCGTCGGCGACCGCCTCGGCGGCCGGTGGCGGTTCCGGGGCGGACCGGCGGGCGGCGTAGGGCGGCGCGCTCGCCGGGACCGGCGCGGGGATGCGGTCGACGGGGGCGGGCGGTGGGCCGGCCGGCACAGCGGGGTCCGACCCACCCGGCAGCCGGTACGGCGAGCCCTCCCGCTCCTCGGCGGCGCGGACGGCCGGCACGGGCGGGTAGCCGGTGGGAGCCTCGCGGGGCACCGGCGGCGCGCTGGTCGGGGTGGTGTGCGGAGGGGCGCTGAACGGGGTCACCGGCACGGGTGGCGCGGCCCAGCTGGGCCGCTCGGGGGCCGCCCGGGCAGCCGGCTCGGGCGCGGGGCGCGGCTCCTCGTACGGCCGGGACGGCTCGGGACGCGGCGCCTCGTAGCCCGCGGGCGCCTCGGTCCGGACCGGCTCGTAGGGGTGGACGGGCTCCGGGCGGGGGTCGTAGCCGGCGGGCGGCTCGACCCGGGCCGGCTCGTAGGGCCGGGACGCCTCGGCCGCCCAGTCCTCGCGGGCGGCGCGGCGGGCGACCGGCTCGTCCTCACGGGCGGCGCGGCGGCCGGCGGGCTCGTCCTCACGGGCGGCGCGGCGGGTGACCGGCTCCTCCTCACGCGCGGCGCGGCGGCCGGTGGGCTCGTCCTCGCCGGCCCGGCGACCGGGCGAGTCGTCCGCGCGCCCCCACGGCGGCGCCCAGCCCCCGCCCCAGCTCGGGCGGTTCCAGGCCGGGCCGGACCACGCCGGCTCCTCGGCCGGCCCGGCGCCCCGGTCGTCGGCCGCGGCACGCGGCTGCTCGGCGACCGGCCGGCGCTCCTCGCCCGCGCCGGTGTCCGGACCGGCGGGCGGGGCTGAGGTGGGCCGGTCGGCCCAGCCCCGGGACAGCGACGGCGCCTGGGCCGGCGGCTGTTCCGGCGGGAACCGGTCGGCGTGACCCGCGGGGGGCGTCGCCTCGGCCGGGGGTTGCTCCGGCGGCCGGCGGTCGGCCCAGCCGCGGGAGAGCGACGGTGGTTCGGACCGCTCGGCGGTCGGGGCGTGGAAGCCGGGGGGCACCTCGAAGCCGGAGGCGGCGGCGCCGACCGGCGGCACCTGGAGGGCCGGCGGCCCGGAGGTCGGGCCGCTGTCGGCCCAGCGGGCGGCGCGCCCGGCCGGGGAGTCGTCGGAGGCGTGCCGGGACCCGGCGGGATCCGCCTCGGCGGCGGGCTGTTCGACCGCGGGTGCCGGCCGCTGGGCCGGCACGACGAGCCGGTCGGCGTCGGTGTCCCGGCGCGGCTCGTCCGCGGGTGGGGCGCTCACCGGCGCCTGGCGGGTCACGGGCGGTTCCTCCCCGGCGTGGTGCACCCCGTTGACGTGGTGGCCATTTAGCCGGCCGGGCGGCTCCTGGGTGGCCAATCCGGGCACCGGGGCCGGGAGGTCGCCGTGCCGGGGGGACGAGGCGCCCCAGCCGGTGGTGAGGTCGGCGCGTGGCCAGCCGCCGGGTGCCGGCGCTCCCCGGGCCCAGCCGGTCGCCGGGGGCGCCCACCCGCTGCCGGCGTGGGCAAGGTCGTCCTGCTGACCCGTGCCGTCGCCGTGCTCTCCCGGGGTGGCGGCTCCGGGTTGCCCTGATTCACTCACCGCGCGCTCCTTGGTCGCCCCCGCTGAGGCTACCGTGTGGTGACAGTGGCGATAAGTTACAGCGGCGGGCCAATTCCGCGACGGGTTCACGAACCCGGACCGGTTCGGGTGATTAGTGCCGGCTCGTACAGAGAAACTCGGAGGTTCCCATGACCGCTGTGGGGAACGGTGCGCAGACCGCCGGCCGGCCCACCCGACTGCCCCGCTCGGCGCGACGCAAGCAGCTGCTCGCCGCCGCGCAGGAGGTGTTCGTCGCGCACGGCTACCACGCCGCCGCGATGGACGACATCGCCGAGCGGGCGGGAGTCTCCAAGCCCGTGCTCTACCAGCACTTCCCGGGCAAGATGGAGCTCTACCTGGCGCTGCTGGACACGCACTGCGACGCCATCGTGGCGAAGGTGCACGACGCCATGCGCGGCACCAACGACAACAAGGAGCGGGTCGGCGCCTCGGTGCGCGCCTACTTCGACTTCGTCGACCACGAGAGCGAGGCGTTCCGGCTCGTCTTCGAGTCGGACCTGCGCAACGACCCGGCCGTACGCCAGCGGGTCGAGCGGGTCGAGCAGGGCTGCATCGCCGCCATCACCGACACCATCATCTCGGACACCGGCGTGAGCCGGGCCCACGCCGAGCTGCTCGCCTCGGGCCTGGTGGGTGCCGCCGAGACCGCCGCCCAGTTCTGGCTGGCCGGTGGCCGTCAGGTGCCCAAGGCCGAGGCGGAGGCGCTGGTCGCGGCCCTGTCCTGGCGGGGCATCGCCAGCTTCCCGCTGCAAGGTGAGTCAGCCTGAACATCGGGCCGCCAGATCGGATAGCCTTCCCACGGTGGCTTTTTCGCCCCAGTTGAGGAGGCACAGTGGAGGTCAAGATCGGCGTGCAGTACGCGCCGCGGGAGCTGGTCCTGGAGAGCGCGCAGTCGCCGGCCGAGATCGAGCAGATCGTGACCGACGCCATCGCCAAGGGTGAGGGCACCCTCTCCCTGACCGACGAGAAGGGCCGGCGGGTCATCGTGCCGGTCTCGAAGGTCGCCTACGTCGAGATCGCGGAGGCCTCGCCCCGCGCGGTCGGGTTCACCGTCCGCTGATCCGGCCGGCCCGCCGTCGCGGGCCGTCGTCCCCAGCCGGCCCGCCGTGGCGGGGAAGCCCGTCACGGCGGCGCCCGGCGTCAGTTGTTCAGCCCCGCGGCCGTCATCCGCGCGGTGTGCGCCTCGGTCAGCCGGCGGAACAGCGCCGGCGCGTCCACGCCCTCCCGGGAGATCAGCGCGGTGAGCGCACCCCGGTCGGCGGCGGCGACCCGGCCGGCCTGCGAGAGCGCCTCGCCGACCAGGCGCCGCGCCCACATGGAGAGCCGGTTGGCCACCGGCGGGTCCGCCTCGATGGCGGCCCGGATCTCGGCGGCGGCGAACTCGGCGTACCGGGAGTCGTGCAGCACGTCGAGGATCAGTCGCCGGTCCGGCCCGTCGAGGCCGTCGGCGATCGCGCGCAGGAAGTCGTCGCTGATGGCGTCGCCCACGTACGCCTTGGTCACCGCCTCCGGCCAGTCCTTCGGCTCGGTCGAGTCGTGGTAGGCCTGCAACGCCTCGACGTAGGGGCCCATGGCCTCGTCGGGAGTCACGCCCAGCGTGGTGATCCGTTCGGCGATCCACCGGTAGTGGGCGATCTCGGCGGCGGCCATCTCGCTCAGCGCGGCCCGGCGGCGGAGGTCGGGGGCGAGGCGGGCGTCGGCGGCCAGCCGGTCGAAGGCCAGCAGCTCGCCGTAGGCGACGAGGCCGAGCAGGTCGACCAGAGCGGGGGCGGGGGCGGACACGAGCGCAGGCTACCGTCCGGGCGCAAGACCGCCTTATCAGTGACCCAGGTCACACCGATCACCCCTGGGCGCGGTACGGTCACCCGGAATCAGGACCGCCCCCCTGCCGTTCAGGTAAGATAAGACAGTTGCCGTGGGCACCGACCAGTTCAGCTCAGCTGATCAGCACCGGTCCGCGGCGCGCGTGCGGCCCGGTCCGGCTCGGCGTTCCGCCCCCGACCGTGTGGCCCGCGCCATACCGTTCGCGCCCTGAGGACATGACGGGGCGCACCACGAGAGGGCACCCCCAAATCCATATGAGCGAGCAGATTCAAGGCCAGGAACTGGCCCCCACCGCTCCGGTCCGTCCGGAGGCTCCCACCTTCGCCGAGCTCGGCGCCCGCCAGGAGACCGTCGAGGCCCTGGCCGCCGCCGGCATCACCCGCGCCTTCGCCATCCAGGAGTACGCGCTGCCGATCGGCCTGCGCGGCGTCGACCTGATCGGCCAGGCGCCGACCGGCACCGGCAAGACCCTCGGCTTCGGCATCCCCCTGCTGGAGCGCGTCTTCGCGCCCGCCGAGGGCAGCGACGGCGTGCCGCAGGCGCTGGTCGTCGTACCCACCCGCGAGCTGGGCCTCCAGGTCGCCAAGGACCTCGACGCGGCGGGCCGCACCCGGGGCGTCCGGGTGCTGCCGATCTACGGCGGCGTCGCGTACGAGCCGCAGATCGACGCGCTGCGCAAGGGCGTCGAGATCCTGGTCGGCACCCCCGGCCGCCTGCTGGACCTGGCCAAGCAGAAGCACCTCCGGCTCGACCGGGTGCACGCGCTGGTGCTCGACGAGGCCGACCGCATGCTCGACCTGGGCTTCCTCGACGACGTCGAGAAGATCCTGGCGATGCTGCCGGAGGACCGGCAGACCATGCTCTTCTCGGCCACCATGCCGGACCCGATCGTCGCGCTGTCCCGGCGCTTCCTGCGCCGCCCCGTGACCATCCACGCCGGGCACACCGCCGAGACCGGCCCGTCGCCGCAGACCCAGCAGCTGGTCTACCGCACCCACTCGATGAACAAGGTCGAGATCGTGGCGCGCATCCTCCAGGCCGAGGGACGCGGGCTGACCATGATCTTCACCCGTACCAAGCGGGCCGCCGACCGGGTGGCCGAGGACCTCGACTTCCGTGGTTTCGCGGTCGCCGCCGTCCACGGCGACCTGGGCCAGGGCGCGCGGGAGCGGGCGCTGCGGGCGTTCCGGGCCGGCAAGATCGACATCCTGGTGGCCACCGACGTGGCGGCCCGCGGGCTCGACGTCACGGGCGTCACCCACGTCATCAACTACGACTGCCCCGAGGACCAGGACACCTACACCCACCGGATCGGCCGCACCGGCCGCGCCGGGGCGTCCGGTGTCGCGGTGACCTTCGTCGACTGGGACGACATGCCCCGCTGGCGGATCATCGACAAGACCCTCGGGCTCGACATGCCCGAGCCGCCGGAGACCTACCACACCTCCGCGCACCTCTACACCGACCTGGCCATCTCCCGGGACGTCAGCGGCACCCTGCCGACCGCCGAGCGCACCCGCGCCGGCCTGTCCGCGGAGGCCGAGGAGGACCTGGGCGGCGGCCGGTCGCGGCGCGGCGAGCGCGGCCCGCGGCGCGGCGAGAGCCGGGGCGAGGGCCGGGGTGACGGCCGGGGCCGGGAGCCCCGCCGGGGTCGCCGCGGCGACGGCGACACCGCCGGCGAGGGCGCGGCCACCGAGGCGTCCGCCGAGGAGGGCACCCGCAGCCCGCGCCGCCGCCGGCGCCGCCGGGCCGGCGAGACGGTGGCCGGCGAGGCCACCGCGGTGATCGCCGCCGAGGGTGGCGCCGAGCCGGTCGCCACGACCGCCGAGGGCGAGTCGGCCGCCAAGCCGCGCCGCCGCCGGCGCCGCCGTGGTGGCGGTGGCGGTGGCACCGGTACGCCGGCCGAGGCGACCGCCGACTGACCCGCGAGACATCCGACGTCCCCCGCACCGGTTGACCGGTGCGGGGGACGTCCCCGTTCCGCCCCGGCCGCTGGGCCGAACCCGTCGAGGAAGAGGAAGCCATGCCGGAACCGCTGGACGCCGCGCTGAGCGAGGTGCGGGCGCTGCTGCTCGACCCCGCCCTGACCCGGGCGGTCGCCGCCGGGCGCCGCCGCGGCCAGCGCCCCTCGGTGGTCCGCGCCGAGCTGCGTCCGGTCACCCTCAAGGGCGGCCCCCGGCTCCAGATCTCCACCTCCGACGGCGCCCGGCCGTACACCCGGAACGTGGCCCCGGGCGCGGAGGCCGACGGGGCGGTCGACGCGCTGCTGGCCGAGCCCTTCGGCAACTGGCACGTGGAGACCGCCGACAGCACGCTCCAGCTCCGGGTGACGAAGTCCGGCGAGGCGCAGGTGCACCGGGCGGCGGCGAGCCGGCCGGCGCCCGAGCCGGGTGGCCACGACCGGGCCAAGGACTGGCTGCTCGATCCGGGTGACCCGATCTTCGCCGAGATCGGCGGCTCGGCGGCCAAGCGCCGCCAGGTGGACGCGTTCCTCCGGGCGCTGGCGGCCACCCTGCCGGACGACCTCAGCGGGCCGCTGCGCGTGGTGGACCTGGGGTGCGGCAACGCCTACCTGACCTTCGCGGCGCACCGCTACCTGACCCAGCGCGGGCTGGACGTGACGCTGGTCGGGGTGGACGTCCGCGAGGACCAGCGCCGGCGCAACACCGAGCTGGCCGAGCGGCTGGGCTGGGCGGACCGGGTGAGCTTCGTGGCCGGCACCATCGCCGACGCGCGGGTGGAGCCGGCGCCGGACCTGGTGCTGGCGCTGCACGCCTGCGACACGGCGACCGACGAGGCGCTGGCCCGCGCGGTGCGCTGGGGCGCCCGCTGGGTGCTCGCCGCGCCGTGCTGCCACCACGACGTGGCCGCCCAGCTGCGGGCGCGACCCGCACCGGCGCCGTACGAGCTGCTCACCCGGCAGGGCATCCTGCGCGAGCGGTTCGCCGACGTGCTCACCGACGCGCTGCGCGCCGGGCTGCTGCGGCTGCACGGCTACCGCGCCGAGGTGGTGGAGTTCGTCGATTCCCGGCACACCCCGCGCAACCTGCTGATCCGGGCCCGGCACACCGGGAGCGCGCCGACCGGCGACCAGCGCGCCGAGTATCGCGAGCTGGTCGACCGATGGGGCGTCACGCCCCGGCTGGAGACGCTGCTCGCCGACCGCCCCTAGCGGCGGCGGTCGCCCCGGTTGCGCTCCCCGCGCTCGAACGCGGTGACCCGCTCGCCGAGCCTCCGGTTGGTGGACCGGTCGGTCTCCGGCGACGCGGCCGGGAACGGCACGACCTTCGCCGGGTCGTCGGCGTTGCCGGCGGCGGCGAACGCGTTCCACGAGATGTCGACCAGCAGCCGCTTCAGCTCCGCGTGCCGGACGGCGGCGTTGCGCTGGAGCGCCATCCGGGCGCCCAGGATCACGCCGGCCAGCGTGGTCGTGATCGCCCCGGTCGCGGCGATCAGGTGCACGCCGGTCGCCGGGCCGCCGAGCACCGCCAGCACCAGGAGCCAGATCCAGAAGCCGAGGGCGAAGACGCCGGCCTTGGCCACGAAGAAGAGGCTGATCGCGCCCGGGCGGTGGGGCACGGGACGGTCCGGCTCGGCCATGCTGCTCCTCGTCGTCGGTTTCCTGCTCAGCGGGTCCGTCGAGCTTAGTTGACATCGCACAACTGTCGATGCCCGCGCGGTCCCGCCCACGGGACCTTCCGACCGATCAGTCAGTTACTTATTCCAGCGGGCGTACTAGGCTTCGTGCCCAGAGTCGGGTGCTCCGGCGGAAAGGGACAGACCCCGGGGATGGGCTCCGCAGAGATATCGCCGCAGATGGCCTTCGCGCGCTTCGTGCGACGTGCCATCGACGACGCCCGCGAGGAGCGTGGCTGGACGGTGACCGACCTCGCCACGCACACGGGCGTGGGCCGGTCGACCGTGTTCCGCTGGCTGGCCGGCGACTGGCAGGACTACCCCGAACTGGCCAAGGTGCGCGGCTTCTGCGCCGCCCTCGACCTGCCGGTGGCGGCCGCGTTCCGCGCGCTCGGCCTGCCCGACGCGGGAGCGGTGCCCCGCCGCCGCGGCGCCGAGGAGGGCCCCGTGGAGGCCGACGTCCGGGTGATCCTGGAGCGGCTGGCCGACCCGAACGTCCCCGCCGAGGAGAAGCACCACATCCGGGACCTGCTCCGCTACCTGGCCCGCCGCCCGGTCCGCCGGGCCGGCTGACCGACCGCTCAGGCCACCGTCACGCTGAACGCGGCCGTGCGCACCACGCCGCCGACCTGGAAGTCCAGGAACATCCGGTAGCGGCCCGGCCCGGGCGCGGTCAGCCAGAAGGTCACGGCGTCGCCGTCCCGCACCGGCTCGGGGTGCACGTGCAGGTAGCCGAGGTCGCCCTCGCGGAGCGCGACGAGATGGCCGTACGCGCCGAGGTAGGGCTCCAGCGGCGCGGCCGCGCCGCCGGCCCCGGTGACCCGGAACCGCAGCGGCACCGACTGCCCCACGGCCGGGGTGCCGGTGTAGCCGACGGTGAACCCGTCCACCGCAGTCGACGTGGCCGGGGCGGGCAGCGGCCGGGGCGCGTACCCGCCGGGCGCGGTCAGGTCGGCGCCGAGGATCACGGCGGTCTGCCGGCCGTCGTCGGCGACGGCCGTGAAGTCGGCGTACGCCCGCCAGGCGCCGGGCTCGGCCAGGGTCAGCGGCACCGACCAGGTGCCGTCGGCGGCCATGGTCGGGTGCAGGTGCTGGTAGCCGGTGAGGTCGCGGCGCACCACGATGAGGTGCATCGGCTTGTCGTGCACGACGGCGAACCGGGTGACCGCCCGCCGCCGCTCGTCCCTGATCTGGAACCGCAGCTCACCGGCCCGGCCGGCGGTGAACTCGACGGTCGACGGGGCGAGCGTGTAGCCGGCCGAGCTGATCGCCAGGCCGGCCGCGTCCGCGTCACCGCCCTGGGTGACGGTGGCCCCGCCGTGCGAGTGCGCCCCGGTGCCGGGGGCGTGGGTGTGCTCGGCGGGCACCGCCGCGGCACCGGTGCGGGCCGGGTCCGGCGGCGGGTTGAGGCGGCCGAGACCGAAGCCGAGCAGCACGGCCAGCACCAGCCCGCCCACGGTGAGGGCGAGCCGCAGCGTCGCCCGGTCCACCTCGACGGGCCCGTTCGCGGCGGCGGATGCGTCGGTGACCGGCGCGTCGGGGCCGGCGAGGGGCGGTGACTCAGGCAACGCCGGAGGCCAGCTCGTAGCCCGCCTCGTCGACGGCGGCGCGGACGGACTCGATGGGCAGCGGGGCGGCGCTGGTGACCGTGGCCGTGCCGGCACCGAGGTCGATGCGGACCTCCTCGACGCCCGGGAGGGCGGACAGCTCCTCGGTGACCGCCCGGACGCAGTGTTCGCAGGTCATCCCGGTGACGGTGTACGTCTGGACGGCGGATCGCTGCTCGGTCATGCGCCCACGGTACCGCCGGCCGGGGCCTCGCCCGCCGACGGTCCGCCGACGGTGGCGACGCTCGCATTCCGGGCGCGCCGGGAACTTTCCGTCCCCGGGCGGCGACGGTTCAGCCGGCCACCGCGAGCGCCAGCGGCAGCACGTCGGGGGCGCCGGCCCGGCGCAGCAACCGGGCCACCATGCTCATGGTCCACCCCGAGTCGACCAGGTCGTCGACGAGCAGCACCGGCCCGTCCAGCCCCGGCAGCGCGTCGGCCAGGTCGGCGGGCACCGCGAAGGCGTCGTGCAGCGCGCGTACCCGCTGGGCGCTGTTGCCGCGCGGACCGCCGGAGCCGGACGGGCCGGTCGGGACGACCCGGCCGAGCAGCGGCAGCCGGCCCACCGTGGCGATCCGCTCGGCGAGCGAGCCGACCAGCAGCGGGCGGGTGCGGGAGCCGACCGCGACCACGCCGACCGGGCGGCGCGGCCACGGGTCGTCGCCGTGCGCCCAGGCCTTCAGCACCTCGACCACCGCCGCCGCCACGTCGTCGGGGACGGGGCCGTCGGCCGCATCGGGCCCGACCAGGCCGCGCAGCCGCCCGCCCCACCCCAGGTCGGACAGGCGCCCCACGGCCCGGCCGGGCAGCGCCTGCTCCGCCGGAGCGATGCGCCCCTTCAGGGGTACGCCGACCGCCTCCAGCCCGGTCGGCCAGAGCTTCTTCGGTGCGATCGCCACGCCGGGGCGGCCCAGGAACGTCTGCGCCGCGGTGAGTGCGGCCTCGGAGACCTCGGCGCCGAACAGCGGGGCGGCACAGTTGTCGCACCGGCCGCAGTCGCCCGCCCCGGCGTCGTCCAGGCACTCCCGCAGGTAGCGCATCCGGCAGCCGGGCGTGGCCGCGTACTCCCGCATGGCCTCCTGCTCGGCGGTGCGCGCCTGGGCGACGCGGCGCAACCGGGCCTCGTCGTAGACCCAGGGCTCGCCGGTGGCGAGCCAGCCACCGCGCACCCGGCGGACCGCGCCGTCCACGTCGAGCACCTTGAGCATCAGCTCCAGCCGCGCCCGGCGCAGGTCGACCAGCGGTTCCAGGGCCTGGGTGGAGATCGGCCGCCCGGTGGACAGGGCGGCGAGCACGGCCCGGACCTGCTCCTCGGGCGGGAAGGCGAGCGAGGCGAAGTATCGCCAGATCGCGGCGTCCTCGACGCCGGGGAGCAGCAGCACCTCGGCGTGCTCGACGGCCCGGCCGGCCCGGCCGACCTGCTGGTAGTAGGCGATCGGCGAGGGCGGCGCGCCCAGGTGCACGACGAAGCCGAGATCCGGCTTGTCGAAGCCCATGCCGAGCGCGCTGGTGGCCACCAGCGCCTTGATCTTGTTGTCCAGCAGGTCCTGCTCGGCGGCCCGCCGGTCGGCGTCCTCGGCCTGCCCCGTGTAGGCGGCCACCGACCAGCCCCGGGCCCGCAGGAACTCGGCCGTCTCACCGGCCGCCGCCACGGTCAGCGTGTAGATGATCCCCGAGCCGGGAAGCTGGTCCAGGTGGTCGGCGAGCCAGGCCAGCCGGTGCGCCGGGCTGGGCAGATCCAGTACGCCGAGGCGCAGCGACTCGCGGTCGAGGGTGCCCCGCAGCACCAACGCGTCGCCCAGCTGCTCGGCCACGTCCTGGGTGACCCGGGCGTTGGCGGTGGCCGTGGTGGCGAGCACCGGGGTCCGCTCGGGCAGGTTGGCGAGGAAGGTGCGCAGCCGGCGGTAGTCGGGGCGGAAGTCGTGCCCCCAGTCGGAGACGCAATGCGCCTCGTCCACCACGAGCAGCCCGGTGGTGGCGGCCAGCTTGGGCAGCACCCCGTCGCGGAAGTCGGGGTTGTTGAGGCGTTCGGGGCTGATCAGCAGCACGTCCACGGCCCCGGCGTGGATCTCGGCGGTGATCTCGTCCCACTCGTCGAGGTTCGCGGAGTTGATGGTGCGGGCCCGGATGCCGGCCCGCGCGGCCGACTCGACCTGGTTGCGCATGAGCGCCAGCAGCGGCGAGACGATCACCGTGGGGCCGTGCTCCCCACCCTCCCGGAGCAGCGCGGTGGCCACGAAGTAGACCGCCGACTTGCCCCAGCCGGTGCGCTGCACGCAGAGCACCCGCCGCCGGTCGACCACCAGCGCCTCGATGGCCCGCCACTGGTCCTCGCGGAGCCGGGCGTGCTCACCCGCCAGCCGCCGCAGCACCGCCTCGGCGCGCTCCCGGACGGCCATCCGATCCTGACCCATCCGGCATTTCTACCAGGTGTCAGCGGCCGAGGACGGAACCGCCGTTGACGCCGAGCACCTGCCCGGTGACGTAACCGGCGGACGGGCCGACCAGGTAGCGCACGGCCGCCGCGATGTCCTCGGGCACGCCGGCCCGGCCGACGAGGGTGGCGGCGACGCGCTTCGCGTGCCCCTCCGGGGTCATCCGGTCGCCGAAGAACTCGGTCTCGGCGACGTAGCCAGGGCTGACCACGTTGACCGTGATCTGTTCCGGACCGAGCTGGGCGGCCAGGTCGTACGCCCAGCCGTGCAGCGCGGCCTTCGCCGCCGAGTACGGCCCGCCACCGCCCCGCTGGGCGGCGATCGAACTGAGCAGCACCACCCGGCCGCCGGGGCGGCGCAGGGCGGGCAGCAACGCCTCGGTGAGCAGCACGGCCGTGAGCACGTTGGCGTCCAGATTGGCCCGCCACCAGCCGGCCACGTCGGCGAGCGTGTCGGTCGCCCCGCCCAGGTAGCCCCCGGCGTTGTTGACCACGGCGTCGACGGTTCGCTCCCCGACCGCCGAGACGACCGCCGACACTTGGCCGGGATCGGTCAGATCGGCGGCCACCGCGGTGACGGCACCCGCCCGCCCGGCCTCCGCCGAGATCCGTTCGGCGGCACCGGCCAGCACATCGAGCCGCCGCCCGACGATCACCACGTCGTACCCGTCGAGAACCAGCCCCCGCGCGACGGCGGCCCCGATCCCGGTCCCACCCCCACTGACGACGGCGAGCCTGCTCTCCCCCACGACCCCTCCCCCGTTGATCAAGAACTTTGCGTCATCCTACGGCGGATTCCCGACGCGAACTTCTTGATCAACGGGGGAGGTGGGCGGGGTCAGCGGCGGCGGAGGGCCGCCTTCAGCGGGTTCAGGCGGGTGCGGAGGCTGGCCAGGCCGCCGGGGAAGAAGTACACCGCCAGGATGAACACCGTGCCCAGGACGAACAGGGGCTGGCTCAGCGGGTGGCTCAGGACGGCCGGGAGGCTGTTGACCGCGTCGCTGGTGCCGAAGGCCGTCAGGCGGTGGTCCAGGTACATGTAGAGGATGCCGCCGAGCACCGGGCCCCAGCGGGTGCCGGGGCCGCCGAGCACCACCATGACCAGCAGCGACAGGGTCAGCTCGCTCGACGTCACGTGCGGGCTGGCGCCGCCGACGATCAGGCAGTAGACCGTCCCGCCGGCCGTGGCCAGGCCGCCGGCCAGGGTGAACGCGACCAGCTTGAACCGGTACGGGTCGAGCCCCAGCACCCCGATCCGCCGCTCGTCGTCGCGCAGCCCGGCCAGCACCCGCCCGGTCGGCGAGCCGCTCACGCGGTGCACCACGAGGACCACCACGGCCAGGTACGCCAGCGCCAGCCAGTAGAGGTTCACCGTGTTGGTGACCCCGACCAGCGCGGCCGGCAGCCCGGAGACGTCCAGCGGCAGACCCTCCTCGCCGCCGGTGAGCCCGCCGAAGTCCCGCGCCACGAGGATCGCCCCGACCTGGGCGAAGGCGAGCGTGACCATGGCGAACGCGATGCCGACCGTGCGCAGCGCGACCGCGCCGAGCAGCGCGGCCAGGATGGTCCCGCCCGTGACGGTGAGCAGGGCGGCCTGCCAGAGCGGCAGTCCCGCCCGGGTGACCAGCACGTCGGTGCCGTAGACGCCGGCGGCGAAGTAGAGGGCGTGCCCGAAGGACAGCATCCCGGTCCGCCCGAACAGCAGGTCGTAGCCGGCCGCCAGGCCGCCGAAGACCAGGCAGATGGCGAGCAGTTGCAGCGTGCCGGGCGAGTTCAGCGGCCCCTCGAAGATGCCCGGCAGGTTGACCGTGGAGTACGGCAGGATCGCGGCCACGACCAGGGCGACCAGCGGCGCGTACGGGCGCAGGCCGTGCCAGCGGGAGTGCCCGGGGGTCAGCTCGTCGGGCACCGCCGCGGGCGGCGCCGGCACCTCGGGACTCTTGACCTCGGTCATGCGTGAGCCACCTTTCCGGCCAGGCCCTGCGGACGCAGCAGCAGCACCACGGCGAGCAGGCCGACCACGCAGAGGTCACCCAGCCCGGACGTGCCGTAGTAGTTGACGAACTGTTGCAGCAGCCCCACCGCGACCGCCGCGTACGCGGACCCGACCACCGAGCCCATGCCGCCGATCACCACCACTATGAACGCGAAGATCAGCAGCGAGCCGCCCTGCCCGGGCGAGACGGTGCCGAAGTAGACCGAGCCGAGCGCGCCGGCCAGCGCGGCGGCCGCCCCGCCGATCGCGAAGACCAGGGTGAACGCCTTGCGCACGTCGATGCCGAGCGCGGTCACCATCTCCCGGTTCTCCACGCCGGCCCGGATGATCAGGCCGTACCGGGTGAACCGCAGGAAGGCGAGCAGCGCGCCGAGCACCACGGCGGCGGCGACGATCAGCAGCAGACCGGCGTTCGGCACCTGGGCGCCGAGCACCGAGGTCACGTCCCGGGTCCACTCCGGGCGTGGGAACGGCCGGGCGTCGGCGCCCCAGGTGGCCTGGAGCAGCGCCACCCCGGCTAGCGACAGGCCGACGGTGACCAGCACCTGCTCGATGGTGCGGGAGTAGAGCGGCCGGATCAGCACCAGCTCGACCAGCACCGCCACGGCCGAGCCGGCGAGCACGCCGAACGCGACGGCCACCAGGAACCCGAGGCCGTCGGAGCCCGCACCGGGCAGGTTGCCCGCCGCCCACCAGGTCGCGTACGCCCCGACGCCCAGGAACAGGCCGTGCGCGAAGTTCAGCACGTCGGCCAGGCCGAAGACCAGGGACAGGCCCGAGGCGACGAGGAAGTAGAGCGCCGCCAGGCCCAGCCCGGTCAGCGTCAACAGGATCACCGTGCTCACGCCGAGCCACCCTTCGTTCGCGACTGCGGGGCTCGCAGACCCGGCTCACTCCTCGCGCTCACCGGCACCTCCGCGCCCACGCCCAGCAGCGACTTCGTGAGCGCGGTCTCCAGCAGCAGGTCCTGCGCGTTGCCGGTCCAGGCGACCCGGCCGGCCGAGAGCACCACGGCGTCGCGCGCCAGCCGCCGCACCACGGCCAGGTTCTGCTCGACCAGCAGCACCGGCACGGATTCCGCGACCCGTTCCAGCACCTCGGCCACCTCGGTCACCACCTTCGGCGCCAACCCCTTGGTCGGCTCGTCGACCAGCAGCAGCCGGTTGTCGTTGAGCAGCACCCGGCCGATCGCGAGCATCTGCTGCTGCCCGCCGGAGAGCGAGCCGGCCCGTTGCCGTCCGCGCCGGTCCAGCTCGGGGAAAAGGGCATAGACCTTGTCGTACGCCGGGCTCGTGCCCCGCCGCTCGGCCAGCCGCAGGTTCTCGGTGACGGTGAGCCCGGCGAAGACGCAGCGGTCCTCCGGCACGTAGCCGAGCCCGCCGCGGACCAGCCGGTGGGTGGGGCGGGCCAGCAGGCTCTGCGCTCCCATCCGGACGGTGCCGCGCACCTCGCCGTTGCGCGGCGTCAGCCCGACGATCGCGCGCAGCGTCGTGGTCTTGCCGACGCCGTTGCGGCCGAGCAGCACGGTCACCCCGGTCGGCGCGACCGCGAACGACACCCCCTGGAGGATGTGCAGCCCGGCGATCCGCACCGACAGGTTCTCGACGCTCAGAACAGGTTCGGTCACAGCGCCAGCTCCGTTCGCGACTGCGGGGCTCGCAGACCCGGCTCACTCCTCGCGCTCACAGTGCCTCCCCCAGGTACGCCTCCTGCACGGTGGCGTTCGCCATCACCGTGTCCGGGGTGTCGCACGCCAGCAGCGCGCCGTGGTGCATCACGGCGATCCGGTCGGCCAGCTCCAGGATCACGTCCATGTGGTGCTCCACCATGAGCACCGACCGGCCGCTGTCCCCGGTCAGCGACTTGATCACGCTGACCAGCTCGGGCACGTCCTCGGCGCTCACCCCGGCCATCGGCTCGTCCAGCAGCATCACCCGGGGCTCACCGGCGAGCAGCAGGGCGATCTCCAGCTTGCGCTTCTCGCCGTGGGCCAGGGTGCCGGCCAGCGCCGTACCCCGGTGGGCGAGGCCCACCCGGTCGAGCGCCGCGTCGGCGGCGGCAGCCACCTCCCGGTCGGCCGCCGCCCGCCGCCACAGCTTCATCGAGCCACCCCGGTGCGCCTGTACGGCGAGCCGGACGTTCTCCCGCACCGTCAGCGACCCGAAGACCGAGGACGCCTGGAAGGTACGCCCCAGTCCGAGGCGGGCCCGCCGGTGCGGGGGGAGGTCGGTGACGTCCGCCCCGTCCAGCAGGATCCGTCCCCCGGTGGGCCGGCGCAGGCCGGTGATCAGGTTGAACAGGGAGGTCTTGCCGGCGCCGTTCGGCCCGATCACGCCGAGGAACTCCCCGGGCGCGAGGTCGAGGTAGACGGAGTCGACGATGGCGACCTCACCGATCCGCCAGGTCAGACCGCGGGTGGCGAGCACTGGTCAGCCCTTCATCTGCGCGACCGGCGGCGCGGACTCGTCACCGGTCAGGGTCTTCTGCGCGGTCGCCGTGTAGGCGGTGCCGCTGCCGGAGAGCTTCGCCTGGTACATCGGCTGGAGCAGCGCGTGGTCCTCCGCGCGGATGGTCATCTTGCCCTTGACGCCGTCGAACTGCCAGCCCTCCAGCGCCTTGACCATCTTCTCCACGTCGTCGCCGCCCTCCTGCACGGCGCGGACGACCATCTGGGCGGCGGCGAAGCCGTCCGGGTGGAACAGGTCGAGCGTGCCGCCCGGGATCTTGGCCTTGGCGGCCTTGGCGGCCTCGGTGTCGCTGGCCCCGTCGAAGTAGTGCGACAGGAAGGAGATCTTGCTGCCGGCCGCGCCGAAGGTGGGCCAGGAGGCGCGGATGTCCAGGCCGGTGACGACCGTGGTGGAGGCGAGGACGCCCTGCTGGTCGAGGGTCTGCCACATGGCCGGGGCGGTGGTGCCGGCCCAGGCGACGAAGAGGAGGTCCGGCTTGGCGGCCTTGATCTGGCTGGCGAACGGGGTGAACTCGGTCGCGCTGGCCGGGGCCCGGACGCCGCTCACGGTCGCGCCGGCGCCGCCGATGACCGCCTTGACGGCGGCCTCGTTGGCGTCACCGAAGGCGCCGTCCTGGGCGAAGACGACCACCTTCTTGCCGGCGGCGTCGCCGATGAACGACTTGGCGGTCACCACGTCCTGGTACGACTGCCGGCCCGAGCGGAAGGTGTACTTGTTCGCGCCGGTCACCGCGTCGGTGGCGGCCGGGCCGGAGATGAACAGCACCTTGTTCTGCGCGGCGATCGGGGCGACCTGGAGGGCCACGCCGGACGAGGTGGACCCGGCGATGATCTTCGTGCCCTTGCCGATGAGGTCCTTGGCCGCGGAGACCGCCTTCGCCGGGTCGCCCGCGTCGTCGACCTCGGTCAGCTCGATCTTCCGGTCGCCGACCTTGCCGGTGCCCTTGGTGGCGAAGTCGAGGCCGGCCTTGAAGCCCTCGATGTACTGCTTGCCGTAGCTGGCCAGCGGCCCGGACTGGGAATACACGAGGCCGACCTTGACGGGTGCGGCGTCGCCGCCGCCGGAGGCGGTGTCCTGCGGGCTGCCACAGGCCGTGGCCGCGAGCGCGGCCGCCATCACCGTGGCGGCGGAAAGGAACACCCGTCGCGTGTGCCGGATCGTCATAGCGACTCCAGGTGGGGACAGGGGGAAGTGTCAGTTGTCGGCTCACGCTAGAAGTGACGTCACGCACGGGCTATGTGGCCGAAACACACAAGTAACCAGGGTGGGGTGGCCGGCCATTACAACAGCCCGCCACTGGTTGATCATCGCCCGGTCCCACGTGGCCGCCGGCACCACCGCGCGGGACGCCGCTGTGTCGCGCCCCGCCATCGAAGTCGCCCGAAACACGCGACGGCCCGGCGGAGCGTTCCGCCGGGCCGCCGCATCGGATACGGGTCAGAGCCGCAGGTGCGCCCTCCGCCGCAGCCGGCCGAGCCCGACCAGGAGGCCGCCGGCCGCCAGCAGGCCGCCACCCAGGGAGAGGGTCTGGGCCACGTTGTCGCCGGTGACGGGCAGCTCGGGCTTGCCGCCCTTGTCGTCCCAGCCGCCCTTGTCGTCCCAGCCGCCCTTGTCGTCCTTGTCGTCCTTGCGGTGGTCGTACTTGCCGTCGCGGATGCAGATCGTGACGGTGGCCGGGTCGGAGACCACGGTCCGGTACCGGTACTTGCCGGTCGCCCGGGCGGTGTTCACCACCTTGCCCTCCTTCACGTCGGCCCAGCTCACCACATACGGCTTGACGGCGTGGCAGTCGGTGCTGGTGCCCGGCGCCAGCGTCGTCTCGTTGCAGTGCACGTAGCCGGCGGTCCGGTCGTCCACCTCGACGTCGGCGATCTTCACGGTGCCGGTGTTGGCCGCCCGGTAGGTGTAGAAGATCTTGTCGCCCTTCGCCGCGAAGCCGTCGTTCGTGCACTCCTTGCGGCAGTCCGACTCGACCCGCGCCTTCTTGTCGATCGACAGGCTGACCTGCGGGTCTCCCGGGTGACCGGGGTAGCCAGGATCGCCCGGATCACCGGGGTAGCCGGGGTCTCCCGGATCGCCCGGGTCGCCCGGGTCGCCCGGGGCATCGGAGGCGGCGCAGGTGTGGGCGAGCACGAAGTTCTCGGCCGTCCCCGAGATCACCGCGGTGGCGGCGGTAAGGGTCCAGTGGGCCGGCAGCCGGATGAAGGCTCGGCTCACGCCCTCGAAGTCGACGATCTCACTGTTCGGCGAGCCGGGGATCGGCCGCGTGACGGTGCCGCCGGGCGTCCTGAACGTCGTCGACAACGACTGGAAGACGCCGCTGGTCTCCGGCTCGCCGGACAGGTCGAACACCCAGGTCTCCTCGTCCGGGAAGGGCCCGCCGCCCGGATAGCAGAACTGAGGAGCGTGCGCCGCCGTGGTCGGCACGTCGTCCGGATCGATGCTGATCGTCTGTGCGGCCAGGGCCGGCGTACCGCCCAGCAGCAGGGCGCCGGTCAGCACACCGAACGCTCCCAGCCGCACGCCGATGCTCGCTCGCCTGCTCGGCGCAGTGGTCTCTCTCATGTACATCCCCCGTGTCGTGGATCCTTGACACGGGTCGAAACGACCACTAATAGGACATGTTACGCAAAGCGGACACGAATCCCTCGGACGATGGAACGCGCTCCGATCCTCACCGGAGGGCCCAGCCGGTCGACGGCCGGAACCTGATCATCGGGCAACAGGGGCGCGGCACCTACGTCGCCGAACGACCCGGGCGGTAACTCCCGGGCCGCTACGGACCTGATGTCGTGACCGACTCACGCCCGCCCGCCCGCCCGCGCCCGACTCGACCTGCCGTCGAGGGCCGCTGCGGACAAGGGCGCCCCGTGGCCATGACTCCGGCTGCTGCCCGGCCCGCCGCCGGCCCGCTCGGCAGACTCAGCCGCCCGCTCTCGAGTCGTTTCCGACATCAGCTCGACAGGCACGCACGAGGACACGGCGACCGACCACCGACAGCATCTCGCGGTCCGTCCGATCCATTCACGTCATCAAGTTCGTACCGCGGTCAGAGTCCCGCGCGCCGCCACGGCGGTGTCGGGCCGTCGGCGATTGGCCGCCAGTTGGTCGGTTCCTGACCTGCCGGTGAATCTCCGGACGGAAGATGACCTGGTGCGCGGCCTGCTCCGGAACCCCGTTCGGCTGGTGCCGTTCGGGTTCCTGGCGGTCATCCTGCTCGGCACCGGCCTGCTCATGCTGCCCTGGGCCACCAGCGAGAGCCGCTACACCCCGTTCGTCACCGCGCTGTTCACCTCGACCTCGGCCGTCTCGGTCACCGGCCTGGCCATCAACGACACGCCGAACTACTGGAACGAGTTCGGCCTGGTGATGATCACCGTGCTCACCCAGCTCGGCGGCCTGGGCATCCTGACGGTCGCGGCGCTGGTGATCCTGGTGGTCTCCCGGCAGCTCGGCCTGCGCAACCGGCTGCTCGTGCAGGCCGAGACCGCCGAGTTCGGCCTCGGTGACGTCCGCTGGCTGCTGGTTCGGATCGTCGCGACGGTCTTCGCCACCGAGGCGGTGATGACCGCGGTGATCACCGGGCGGCTCTGGCTGGTCTACGACTATCCACCCGGACGGGCACTCTGGTTCGCCGCCTTCCACGCGGTCCAGGCGTTCAACAACGGCGGCTTCACCCTGTACTCGGACGGCCTGGTCGCCTTCTCCCGAGACCCGTGGGTCGCACTGCCGCTCGGTCTCGGCGCCATCGTCGGCGGCCTCGGGTTCCCGGCGTTGTTCGAGGCCGTCCGGGAGTGGCGGAAGCCGAAGAGCTGGGCGGTCGCCACCAAGCTGACCATCTGGGGCAGCGTCGTGCTCATCGGCTCGGGCTTCGGCTTCCTGCTCCTCTCCGAGTGGACCAACCCCGCCACCATCGGCACCTTCGACGCCCCTGGCAAGGCGCTGGCGTCGTTCACCCAGATCGCGCTGAGCCGCACGGGCGGCTTCGACGTGATCAACGTGGACAAGCTCAGCAACGAGAGCTACCCGCTGCTCATCGTGCTGATGTTCGTGGGCGGCGGCAGCGCGAGCACCGCGGGCGGCATCAAGGTCTCGACGTTCTTCCTGCTCGGCTTCGTGATCTGGGCCGAGCTGCGGGGCGAGCCGGACGTGAACGTGGGTGGCCGGCGGGTGGCGACGGCCACCCAACGCCAGGCGCTCACCGTGACGCTGCTGAGCGTGACGCTGGTCGTCCTCGGCACGATCCTGCTGATCGTGTTCACCGACAACCTGCGCAACTTCGCCGCGGTGTTCGAGGTGACCTCGGCATTCAGCACCACGGGCCTGTCCACCGGCCTCGCACCGGAGCTGTCCCAGCCCGGCAAGTACGTGCTCATCGTGCTCATGTTCATCGGCCGGGTCGGGCCGCTCACCCTCGGGTCGGCGATCGCGTTGAACACCCGGCGACACCTGTACCGCTATCCGGAGGAGCAACCCATTGTCGGCTAGGAGGACGGACGACAGCAGCGTCGTGGTGATCGGCCTGGGCCGGTTCGGCTCCCGGCTGGCCGGCTCGCTGCTGCAACTCGACCACGACGTGCTCGCCATCGACCACCAGCAGGAACGGGTGCAGCGCTGGGCGTCCCGGCTGGACCGGGTGGTGCAGGCCGACACCACCGAGGAGAACGTGCTGCGCCAGCTGGGGGTCGCCGACTTCCGCCGGGTGGTCGTGGCCATCGGCGCGTCGGTCGAGGCCAGCGTGCTCACCGTGCTGGCCCTGACCGAGCTGGGCATCCCGCAGATCTGGGCGCGGGCCACCTCGGAGAAGCACGCCAAGATCCTGCAGTCGGTGGGCGCCCACCACGTCATCTTCCCGGAGGCGGAGACGGGCGACCGGGTGGCGCACCTGATCGTGAGCCGGATGCTCGACTTCATGGAGTTCGGCCACGACTTCGCGATCGCCAAGGTCCGGGTGCCCGCGTCGCTCGTCGGCCGTTCCCTGCGCGAGGTGCGGCCGATCGACCGGTACGGGGTCATGGTGGTCGGCGCGAAGCCCGCCGGCGAGCCGTTCCGCTACGCGGACCCGGACACCGTCCTCCAGCCGGACAGCGTGCTCATCGTGGAAGGCCCGATCAACCGGGTGCAGCAGTTCGCCGTGCTGGCCTGACCGTCACTTCTTCTCGCCCTTACCGCCGTGCCCACCCCCCTTCGGCCGGTCTACCTGCCTTTTCCCTTGCCACTCTCCTTGCCCTTGCCGGACTTGGGCGGTTTGGGCTTGGCGGCGGTCTTCGGGGCGGCCTTCGCGGGCGCCTTCGCCGGTACCTTGGCCGCCGGCTTCGCGGGCGGCGCGACGGGCGGCGGGGCCGTGGTAGGCGCGGACCCGGCGACGCCGGACACCTGCACCCCGCAGGTGCTCCCGTCGACCTTGAACTCCACCGGCAGCGGGTTCGCCCCGGTGTAGCTGCCCGTCAGCGAGACCTTCTTCGAGGCGCCCGGGGCCAGCGCGGCGTCGGTGGCCGGCGCCCGGAGCAGCACGTCGTTGCCCTGCTGGCGTACGGCCGGCTGGCCCGTCCCGACCTTCTGCTGCCCCGGGAAGGTGAAGCTCATGGTCCAGTCCCGCAGCTCGCGGGTGCCGGTGTTGGTGAGGGTCACGTCGGCCGTGAAGTCCGTGCCGGAGTCGCGGCGCAGCACGTAGTCGACCGCGCAGGGGATCGGCTCGGGCAGGCCCATCCGCGCCTCGGTCGGCTCCACCCCGCCGCTGGCCGGGCTCTTCGAGGTGACCCCCCACAGGGTGGCGGTGACCGCGATCAGGCCGGCGGCGGCCACCCCGGCCTCCACCTTGCGCCGGCGGGCGGCGGCCCGGCGGGTCTTGGTGCGGATCGCCGAGAAGGGCAGCGCGTCGGTCGCCGACGACCAGGGCAGGATCGTGGTGCCGGCGTTCTCCGTCAGCGCCGGGTCGAACTGGCCCAGCGCCGGGGAGACCGGCACGATGGCCGCGATCCCGGCGGCGTCGGCGAGCGTACGGGCCACCTCGGCCGTCGCCGGGCGGTCCTCCGGGCGCTTCGCCAGGCAGCGCCGGACCAGCTCGGCGACCTCGTCGGGAAGCCCCACGACCGCCGGCATCGGGTCGGGCTCGTTGTACATGTGGGCGCGGAGCATCTGCGTCGTGGTGCTCGCCTGCCAGGGCAGCCGGCCGGTGAGCATCCGGTAGAGCAGCAGCCCGACCGCGTAGACGTCGGTGGCCGGGGAGACCTGGCCGTTGTCCAGCCGCTCCGGAGCCAGGTACGCGGGCGTGCCGAGCAGCGCGCCGTCCGGGCCCTTCTCGCTCTCCCCCACCAGGGCCGAGATGCCGAAGTCGACGACCTTCACCCCGGTCGAGGTGAGCATGACGTTGCCGGGCGTGACATCCCGGTGCACCACACCCCGGGCGTGCGCGGCGGCCAGGGCCGACGCCACCTCCGCGCCGATCGTCAGCGCCTCCCGCCAGGGCAGCTGCCCGCCCCGGCCGAGCCGGCTGCTCAGCGGCCCGCCGTCGACCAGCTCCATCACGACGTACGGGACGGTCAGCCCGACCTGCTCGGACTCCCCGTAGTCGTACACGTTGGTGATGTTGGGGTGGCAGAGCCGCGCGGCGGCCTGCGCCTCGATCCGGATGCGGTGCCGGAACGCCTTGTCACTGGCCAGCCGCGAGGCCAGCACCTTGATTGCCACCTGCCGACCCAGCACCTCGTCGTAGCCGCGCCAGACGACCGACATGCCCCCCGCACCGAGCTGCTCGACGAGCCGGTACCGCTCGCCGAGGAGCTGCGCGCCGTTCCTGACCGCTGCACCCATGGTCGGTCCAGTTGCCCGAGGTGAGCCCTCGTACACCTCACCGGTCGAAATCGGTCAGCGAAGTCACCCGATCAGGCGGTCGCCAGGAGCTGGTCCACCGGCGCGTAGTCGTCGGTGAGCACCAGCGCGTCCCCGACGAAAGCGCTCAGCTCCGCGCCGTCCAGCAGCGTCGCCGGCTCGGGCAGCAGCCGCAGCCGCGCCGGGACGTCGGCCAGCGGCAGTGGCGCGTCCGACGCCACGATGAGGAAGTTCGCGCCGTGCTGCCCGGCGATCGCACCGGGCGGTGCGATCAGCGCGACGTGGCGGAACTCGGCCGCCACGGTGGCCAGCTCGGCCCGGATGAACCGGTCCGGCGGGTAGTCGATCACGTTCTGCACGTAGATCCCGTCCGGGCGGAGCACCCGGCGGATGTCGGCGGCCATCTCCCGGGTGGCCAGGTGCCAGGGCACCACCAGGTGACCGAAGGCGTCGCCGACGATGAAGTCACGGCTGTCGGTGGGCTCGGCGCCGAGCAGCACCCGAGCGTCCCCCACCCGGGCGTGGAGCTGCGGCCCGGTGCGTACCCCCAGCTCCCGCCGGTCCAGGTCGACCAGGCCGCCGTCGATTTCGAAGACCAGGTTGTCGCTGCCCGGCCGGGTCGCGGCCAGGTAGCGCGGCATGGTGAAGCCGCCGCCGCCCAGGTGCAGCGCGTCCATCCGCTGCTTCGCCGGCCGCGCCACGTCCGCGACCAGGCCGATCCACTGGGTGTACGCGTACTTCAGGTGCGTGGGCTCGGCCAGGTCCACGTAGGAGTGCTCGGCCGAGTTGAGATAGAGCGTGCGCCCTTCAGGCCACTGCTCGTCGACCTCGACCCGGGCGCAGTGGTAGGCGGTCTCCACGTCGCACGGGTTCGGGGCGACCGCGGAGAGGCCGGCCGCGGCGAGGCCGAGCACCGCCAGGGCGGCCTTGGCCCGGGCCGGACCGGGCAGCGCCGTCCCCGACTGCCGGCGCAGGTACGCCCCGAGCACCAGCCCGGTCATCCCCAGCACGCCGGCCAGCGCCAGCACGATCACCGTGCTGGGCAGGGCCGCCACCAGCACGAAGCCGGTGGCCAGGGTGGCCGTGATGCCGCCCAGGGTGCCGATGCCGGACAGCCGGCCGACCACCTGCCCGGTGCGGCGCAGGTCGGCGAGCTGGAGCTTCACCACCAGCGGGGTGACCCCGGCCAGCAACGCGGCCGGCAGCAGCACCGCCAGGGCGGTCAGCAGCAGCACGGCGCTCGCCGCGCCGCCGCGCAGCGCCTCACCGGCGTACCGGACGACCGGCAGGGTGACCGCGGTGGCGATGCCGGCCAGCACCAGGGCCGGCGCCAGCAGGGAGCGCGGGTCCCGCCGGTCGGCCAGCCAGCCGCCCATCCACGCCCCGTACGCGATGGCGCCCAGGGCCATGCCGATCACCGAACTGGTCACCTGGAGGGTCACCCCGACGTAGGGGCCGACCAGGCGGAGCGAAACCGTCTCCAGCACCAGCACCGCACCGCTGGAGAGGAAGACCAGGAACGCGGCGAGCCCGTTCGGGAGGGCCCGGGGCGGGACCGGCGCGCTCGGCGCCGGCTCCGCGACGACGTCGGACGATGTGCTGCTCACCGTGGCGATGCTACGCAGCGTTCCTCGGCGGAGACGTCAATACATCGAGATGTGAACATGGTTTGTGTGGTCCGCGGCGGGACTGCCACCCCCGCTGTACGCCCGCCAGCCCGTGTTCGGCATCCAGATCTGGCGGTACCAGATGACGTACATGATGCCGAGCTTGCTGGCGTTGTTCTTGGCCCAGGAGGCGAGGCTGTCCCCGTACGCCTTGTCGCCGCCGGTGGCGGACTTGTCCTCGAAGCCGCCGGTGGCGGCTGCGAAGTCGCAGGCCCGGCCCTTGGGGTGCTCGCCACCGCCACCGCTGCGGTGGCAGGAGACGTAGCGCTTGTAGCCGGCCGCCTTGGCCTGCTCGAGCATGTGCAGGGTGCGCGGGGTGATGCAGCCGTCGGCCGGCGTCGGGTCGTTCACCGAGCAGGACTCCGACGGCCACGAGCCGTCCGGGTTACGCGGCGCCGGCTTGGCCGAGGACGAGCCGCCGCTGAAGCCGGAGCCGGCACCGGAGCTGACCTTGGCGAGCGCCACCTCGGCGTCGCGCTTCTTCTTGGCCAGCACGGCGAGCTGCTTCTGCTGCTCCCGCACCTCGATGTCGATGGCCGTCTTCGCCTCGGCGGCCTGGGCCTTGGCCTCGTTGAGGTCGTGCAGCCGCTTGCTGTCCCGCTGGGCCATCACGTCCAGCTCGGCGGCGCGCTTGAGGAAGGCGTCCGGGTCGGAGCTGGCCAGCAGCATCGACACCGGCGTCAACCGGCCCAGCCGGTAGGACTGCGCGGCCACCTCGCCGACCTGCGCGGTCAACTCGACCAGGCGGCCCTCGACCTGCTTGAGCTGGTTGTTCAGCGCGACCTGCCGGCGCTTCGAGTTGTCCAGCCGGTTCTTGGCCTCGATGTGGCCCCTCGCCGCCGCGTCCAGGGCCTCGCGGAGCTGCTTGCTGCCGCCCTCGTCCGGCGCGTTCGGGGTGGGGGCGGCCGCGGCCGCCGTGCCGGGGGTGAGGCCCGCGCCCAACAGCAGGGTCATTGCGGCGAGCAGGGCGAGCAGCGACCGGCGGACGGGCCGGCGGGTGAGCCTGGTCCTGGGCACGTGAGGGTCCTTCCGTCGACCGCCGGCCCCCGAGTCGACCTTGCGCGGCGGCGGCTCCACCGGCCCCGGACGGCGGCCTGCTGGCGGAGACCGCCGGTCACGATACCGGACCGCAGGCCGCGCGCCATGCCCCCGACCTCGGGCGACGCCGATCGTCGACGCAGCGTGCCGGGGCCGTCGCGGACCGCTCGCTCAGTCGCCCAGCAGGGCGGCCCGGACCTCTTCCCAGCTCTCCTCGCTGGCCGCGACCAGCAGGCCCTTGCCCTCGTCGGCGGGGTGGTAGTCGGTGCCGTCGAAGCGGCGGGCCACCCCGCCGGCCTCCCGGACGAGCAGCGTGCCGGGCGCGTGGTCCCAGGGCAGGGTGCGCCAGAAGAGCACGAACTGCTGCGCGCCCGTGAGGATGTCCAGGTATTCCCGGCCGGCGCAGTGCTGGCCGGGCAGCAGCTCGCCGAGCCGCTCGCCGCCCGCCTCCACGCTCCGCCGGAAGTCCGGCGGCAGGAAGCGGGTCATGGCGGTGCCGCGCAGCGCGCCCACCTCGGGCTCCCGCCCGGCGGTGCGCACCGGCGTGCCGTCGAGTCGGGTGCCGTCGCCCACCCGGCAACTGGCCAGCGTGCCGTCCAGCGGGTCGTAGACCCAGGAGGCGACCGGCACTCCTTCGGTCAGCAGCGCCACCATCAGGGCGAACGGGCGCCGGCCAGCGGCGAAGTTGGAGGTGCCGTCCACCGGGTCGACCAGCCAGACGTCACCGCCGCCGCGCAGGTGCCCCAGCAGGGCCGGGTCCTCAGCGACCGCCTCCTCACCGACCACCACCGAGCCGGGGCGCAACCGCCGCAGCCCGGCCGAGATCAGCGCCTCGGCCTTCCGGTCGGCGACGGTGACCACCTCGCCGGGAGCCTTCTCGGAGATGTCGGCGTCGTCGAGGCGGCGGAACAGCGGCACGACGATGTCGGCCGCGGCCTGCCGCAGCAGCGCGCCGACCTCCTCCAGCAGCGGCTCAGCCACGCGGCGGCAGCTTGACCACGCTGACGAAGAACTCGTCGATCTGGCGGACCACCGAGATGAAGCGCTCGAAGTCCACCGGCTTGGTCACGTAGGCGTTGGCGTGCAGCTGGTAGCTGCGCAGGATGTCCTCGTCGGCCTGGGAGGTGGTGAGCACCACGACCGGGATCCGGCAGAGCTGCTCGTCCTTCTTGATCTCCTCCAGGACCTCCCGGCCGTCGCGGCGGGGCAGGTTCAGGTCGAGCAGGATCAGGTCGGGGGTCACGGCGTCGCCGTACTGGCCCTCGCGACGCAGGTAGGCCAGCGCCTCGGCGCCGTCCGAGACGACCGTGAGGCGGTTGCGGAGCTTGTGCTCCTCGAACACCTCCTGGGTCATCAGCACGTCACCCGGGTCGTCCTCGACGAGCAGAACCTCGATCGGGCTCTTGCCGTCCGCCGGCGCGGTCATCCCACCGTCTCCTTCATGCCACCCGTTGTACCGTCCCGGGCCGCCCCCTCGGGCGTCTCTTCCCGTGCCGCGCCGTCCGGCTGCCGGGCCACGCCCACCGCGGCGTCGTCGGCACCGTCACCGGTCGCCGCAGCGTCCCCGGTCGACTCCTCGACCTCGGCCTGCTCCGCAGCCCGCGCCGCCTCGACGTCCTCCGGCAGGGCCGGGAGGGTGAACCGGATCGTGGTGCCCTCCGCGGTCTCGGTGTCCACCCAGACCCGGCCGCCGTGGTATTCCACGATCTTCTTGACGATGGCCAGCCCGATGCCGGTGCCCGGGTAGGCGTCCTTGGAGTGCAGCCGCTGGAAGATCACGAAGATCTTGTCGGCGAACTCCGGCTCGATCCCGATGCCGTTGTCCCGGCAGCTGATCTCCCACTCGTCGTCGACCAGCCGCGCCGAGACGTGCACCTTCGGTGGCACGTCGGGGCGGCGGAACTTGATCGAGTTGCTGACGAGGTTGGCCAGCAGGTTGGTCAGCAGCGGCTCCTCGCCGCGGATCACCGGCAGCCGGTCCCAGGTCAGCTCGGCGTCGGCGTACTGCCGGGCCGCCTCGGTCTGACCGGCCACGTCACCCATCACCTTGTTGAGGTCGACCTCGGTGAACCCGGTGGTGAGCCGGCCGATCCGGGAGAACGCGAGCAGGTCGTTGATGAGCCGCTGCATCCGCTGCGCGCCGTCGACCGCGAACGCGATGTACTGGTCGGCCCGCTCGTCGAGCTGGCCCGCGTAGCGCCGCTGGAGAAGCTGGCAGAAGCTGGCCACCTTGCGCAGCGGTTCCTGGAGGTCGTGCGAGGCGACGTACGCGAACTGCTCCAGGTCACGGTTGGAGCGGGTGAGTTCCTCGGCCTGCTTCTGGAGCTGGCTGTTGACCCACTCGATGCGCTCCCGCGCCTCGCGTACCTCGTCCAGCTCCCGGGCGATCTTCTGCCGCATGACGTCGATGTCGTCGGCGAGGAGGCGGAACTCGGGCGGGCCGGACCCCTCGATGTGGTGCCGGTAGTCGCCCGAGGCGACCTCGCGCACCTGACCGACCAGGCCGGCCAGCGGCCGGATCAGGATCCGGTCCAGCGAGAGCAGCAGCACCGCGCCGGCCACCGCCACCACGAGGGCCGCGATGATCAGGAGCACCACCAGCACGTTGCTGGTCGCGTTGACCTTGTCGGCGGTCTTCTGCCGGACCTTGAGGATCTCGCCTTGGAGGCCGTCCACCGCGGCCCGGATGCGGTCGAACTGCTGCCGGGTCTGGTCCGTGATCAGCGCCTGGCCGGCGGACGGGCCGCTGCGCTCGGTGGTGCTGATCACCGGCTCGGCCACGGCGGACCGCCATTGCGCCGCCCGCTGCTCGACAACGTCCAGCGCGCCCAGCACGTCCGGATAGTCGACGGCCAGTTTCCGCATCTCCGCGAAGGTGGCCTGCTCCCGGTCCACACCCGTCCGGTAGGGCTCCAGGTCCTTGCGGTCGGCGTTCACCGCGTAGCCGCGGACCGCGGTCTCCTGGTCGAGCAGGGCGCTCATCAGCTCCTGCGCCTGTACCCGCAGCGGCCCGGTCTTGAGCAGCACGTCGTCGATGTTCTGCCGGTTTTTCGCGGCGAGGGTCGCCTCGGCCGCGGCCAGCCCGAGCAGCAGCACCAGCACCACGCCGAGCAGCGCCACGACGCGCCGCCGCAGGGTCCACCCCTGCTGGTACGCCTTCATCGGCCGCCGCCGCGGGTGACCAGCAGCATCGCCACGTCGTCGGCGAGCGGCCCGCCGTTGAGCTGCTCGGCCCGGCCGACCAGCCAGGCGGGCAGCTCGGCCAGCGGCACGGCGCGGTTGGCGGGGTCGGCGAGCAGGTCGGTCAGCCCCGGCACGTCCAGCCGGTCGTCACCGGTGTCCACCCGACCCTCGATGAGGCCGTCGGTGTACATCAGCAGGGACCAGTCATCGGTGTCGAACTCCAGGTCGAAGGCAACGGGTCGGCGCGGCCGTACGCCGAGCAGCAGACCGCCCCGGGCCGGCACCGGGGCGACCTTACCTCCGCTGAGCAGCAGCGGCGGCGGATGACCGGCGAGTCGCACGGTGGCCCGGTTGGCCGCCAGGTCGAGGCGGGTGGTCGCCACCGTGGCGAAGATCTCCTGGAGCCGGCGCTCGCTCATGAGCACCTGCTCCAGCGCGGGCAGCACCTCGTCGTCCGGCACCCCGGCCAGGACCAGGGCCCGCCAGGCGACCCGCAGCTCGACGCCGAGGGCGGCCTCGTCCACGCCGTGGCCGCAGACGTCGCCGACGATCAGGTCGATCCGGTCCGGCCGGGTCTGCACCACGTCGTAGAAGTCACCGCCGATCAGGGCGGCGTGCCGGCCGGGGCGGTAGAAGGTGTGCACCGCCACCTGGTCGGTGGTCATGAGCGGCTGGGGCAGCAGGCCGCGCTCCAGGCGGGCGGACTCGGCCTGGCGCAGCTCCACCTCGCGCAGCCGGCGGGCGTTCTCGTCGGCCCGCTTGCGCTCCACGGCGTAGCGCAGCGCCCGGGTCAGCAGGACGCCGTCGACCTGGCCCTTGACCAGGTAGTCCTGCGCACCCTCGGCGACCGCCACGATGCCGAGGTGCTCGTCGGAGCGGCCGGTGAGCACGCAGACCGCCGCACCGCTGGCCATCTCCAGCACCTGGCGCAGCCCGTCCAGGCCCTGCGCGTCGGGCAGGCCCAGGTCGAGCAGGACGCAGTCGACCCCCATCACCCGCTGCCGGGCCTCGCTGAGGCTGGTGGCGACCAGCAGGTCGATCATCGAGTTGGTCTCGGCGAGCAGCTCACCGACCAGGAAGGCGTCGCCCTCGTCGTCCTCGACCAGCAGGACCCGCAGCCGCTCGCCGGGCGGCACGCTCAAGTGGTGCCCGAACCCGGCCTGCGGCGCGACGGGTACGCCGGGCAGACCGGTTCCCCGGTGCGGCCGGGTCACCGCCGCGAGACGCGGGATTTCGCTGGTGATGTCGGGGCTCCTTCCGAATGCCCTGCTGATCCTGTATCAGACAACGGTCGCACACAACACGACCGAAGTCGGCGTGGGCAGCGAGCGGGCCACCCGTCGTACAGCGGCTCGACCAACGCCCGATGTTACGCCGCGACCGGTGTTCAGCCCGGAGCGCACCGGCCGGTGGGAGTGCCGCCGCAGGCCGCGGGGGTGCAGGATGATGCCCACCCCCGAAGCACCCCGAGGAGTCACCCGTGGGCGTACCCCCCACCCGCCCCGCCGACCGCGCGCCGGCCCGGCCGGGCCCACTCCGCACGCGACCGGCCGACCGGACGCTGGCCCGGCCGCGCCGACGGCTGCCGGCCGCACTGGCCGCGCTCGCCGCGCTGCTCGCCGTCGGGGCCGGTGTCCTCGTCGACCTGGCCACCCCGGCGCCCCGCCCAGCCGACGCGCCCGCGGACGCGTTCAGCGCCGAGCGGGCGTACCAGCAGGTCAAGGTCATCGCGGCGCGGCCGCACGTGGCCGGCAGCGCCGCCAACGACCAGGTCCGGGAGCACATCGTGGGTGTGCTGCGCGGGCTGGGCCTGGAGACCGAGGTGCAGGACACCGTGGCCCCGGAGGCCGGGCAGCTCAGCGGGGCGGCCGGCGGCGCGACCCTGGCCCGGGTCCGTAACGTGGTGGCCCGGCTGCCCGGCACCGAGCCCACCGGCCGGGTCTTCCTGGTGGCCCACTACGACTCGGTGCAGTCCGGGCCGGGCGGCAACGACGACGCGGCCGGCACGTCCACCATCCTGGAGGTGGCCCGGGCGTTGGCCGCCGGCCCGCGCCCCCGCAACGACGTGGTGCTGGTGCTCACCGACGCCGAGGAGGCGTGCCTGTGCGGGGCCGCCGGCTTCGCCGCCGACCACCCCCTGGCCGCCGACGGCGGCGTGGTGCTCAACCTGGAGGCGCGCGGCTCCACCGGTCCGGTGATCATGTTTGAGACGTCCCGGAACAACGCGAAGCTCGTGGAGGCCTTCGGCCGGGCCGCCCCGCACCCGGTGGGCACCTCGTTCGCCGTGGAGATCTACCGGGCGCTGCCCAACGACACCGACTTCACGGCCTTCCTCGACCACCGGTTCGTCGGGCTGAACTCGGCGTACATCGACGGGGGCGCGGTCTACCACACCCCGCTCGACGTGCCCGCGGCCATGAACCGGGGCAGCCTCCAGATGCACGGCGACAACGCGCTGGGCCTGGCCCGCGAGTTCGGCCGGACCGACCTGCGCGAGCTGCGCTCCGGCCACGACGACACCTACTTCCCGGTGCCCGGCGGGCTGGTCCGCTACCCCGGTTGGCTCACCCTGCCGCTGGCCCTGGCCGCGCTGCTCGCCGTCGGCGTGCTCGGCGCCCTGCTGCGCCGGGCCGGCCGGGCCACCGCCGGGCGGCTCGTGGCCGGCGTCGGGCTGGCCCTCGTGCCGGTGGTCGCCGCCCCGCTGGGCGCGTGGCTCCTCTGGACCGCCGTCACCACCGTCCGTCCCGGCTACGCCGAGCTGCTCGACCCGTACCGCCCGGTCTGGTACCGGCTCGCCGTGGTGGCGCTCGCCGCCGCGATCCTCTTCGCCTGGTACGCGCTGACCCGCCGCTGGGCCGGCCCGGCCGCCCTGGCCTTCGGCGGCCTGGTCTGGCTGGCCCTGTTCGGGGTGCTCCTCGCCGTGCTGGTGCCCGGTGGCGCGTACCTGACGACCCTGCCCGCCCTGGTCGGCGCGCTGGCCGGCCTGGCGGCGCTGGCCACCCGGCGCGACGGCCCGTGGCCGGTGGTCGCCGTGACCCTGGCCGGCGCTGTGGCCGTGGTGATCCTGCTGCCCACCGTCGTGCTGCTCTTCCCGGCGCTCGGCATGGGCATGGGCGGCGTGGCGGCGCTCGTCGCGGTGCTGCTCGGCCTGGCCGCGCTGCCCGTCGTCGACCTGCTGCACCCGCAGGCCGGCGGCCAGCGCGGCCTGCTCGCGCTCCGGGCCCGCCGGCTCGGCGCGCTGCCCGCCGGCGCCGCCGCGCTCGCCGCCGTGGTGCTCGCCGGGGTCGGCCTGTCCGTCGACCGCTTCGATGCCGCGCACCCCGTGCCGACCCACCTCATGTACGCCCTCGACGCCGGCACCGGCAGGGCGCAGTGGCTCAGTCATGAGGAAGACCCCCAGCCCTGGACCGACGGGTACGTGGACCGCGCCGTCTCGGTGGCCGACGACTTCCCAGGCCTGGGTGACGCGGAGCTGCGGAGCGGGGCGGCGCAGGCGGCGGACCTGCCCGCCCCGAAGCTGGAGACCCTGTCCGACACCCGGTCGGGCGACCAGCGGGTGCTGCGGGTCCGGGTGCTGCCGCAGCGGCCGGTCCGGCTGCTCTCCCTGCACGTCGACACGTCCACGGCCGAGGTGAAGTCGGCGACCGTGGCCGGGCGGGACGTGCCGGTCAAGGCGCGGGACGGCCGGTGGGGTTTCGGCGTCGTCTTCCACGCCCCGCCGCCGGAGGGCGTCGAGGTCACGCTGACGCTGGTGCCGAAGGCCGGGCAGGTGCGCCTGCGGGTCATGGACGCCAGCGACGGGCTGGGCGGGCTGCCCGGATTCCGGGCCCGGCCCGCCGACGTCGGCGTGGTGGGCTCGCACAGCTCGGAGATGCTGGCGGTGGCCCGGACGTATCCCCTCTAGAAAAAGTTCCGGGACGGATGTCGAGAGGAGCCGCCCAGCTTCTACTCCCGGGTGAGAGCAACCCCCACGATCCCGAGGAGCAGATCGATGACGAAGGTGAGCACCGGAGCCACCATGTCGCTGGACGGCTACATCGCCGACGCGTCCCACGGTGGGTTCGAACACCTCTTCCAGTGGTACGGCAACGGTGACGTGGAGATCCCGACGGCCACCCCCGGCATGACGTTCCGGACGTCGGCGGCGAGCGCCGAGCACGTACGCGCGCTGACCGAACGGACCGGCGCGCTCGTCGTCGGGCGGCGGCTGTTCGACATGACGAACGGCTGGGGCGGTCGCCACCCCATGGACGTCCCCGTGGTCGTGGTCACGCACCACGTGCCGGAGGGCTGGGACCGGGAGGGCGACTCGTTCGTGTTCGTGACCGACGGCATCGAGGCCGCGATCGAGCGGGCGAAGACCCTCGCCGGCGACAAGGAGGTCGGCGTCAACGGCGGCACCATCGCGACGCAGGTGCTGGAGGCCGGCCTGCTCGACGAGGTCCACGTCGATCTCGTACCGGTCCTGCTCGGCGACGGCATCCCGTTCTTCGCCGGCCTCCGGATCGCGCCCGTGCAGCTGGAGGGGCCCGTCCGGGTCGTACAGGGCACGGAGGTCACCCACCTCGCCTACCGGGTCCGCAGGTAGGGCTGACTCGGCGGTCGCGACCCGTCCCCGCTCAGCCGGGTCGGCCCCGCAGCAGGGGACGGGTCAATCGCCCGCCCATGGCGTCGCCGGTCACCACCCCCGCCAGCATGAGCACGACGAGGGTGGTGACCAGCACCGGGGGCCACTTGCCGACCCACGGCATCACGGCCAGCAGGAGCAACACCCAGAACACCCGGTGCCACGGGACCCTGCCGATGATCCGCCAGGTGAACACGGTGCGCCCGAGCAGGAACAGTGCGGGCCCGCCGAGGACCAGCGCGATCCACCGCCCCGGCGTGTCGCCGGTGGGCCGCTCGACGACCAGGTCGAACGCGGCGGCGGTGCAGACGATGCCGGCCAGCATGACGAAGTGGGTGTACGGCGCCAGCCGGGTCGCGCGTCGGAGCACCCGCGGAGCGTTGGTCCGCACGATCTGGCCGGCACCCAGGACGTAGATCTGCCAGAGCAGCAGCATGGTGGCGAAGGCGGCCAGGAAGGCGGCCGACCGGGCCAGGGTGAAGTCGGACCGGCTGATCTCCAGGGTCGGCACCAGGATGACGTCGCCGAGCGCCAGGATGACGAACTGCTGGTAGCGCTCGCCCAGGTGCTCGGTCGTCTTCTCGTACTGGCCGAGCGGCACCCGGCCGAGGCCGGGCGTCGGGTAGCGCGCGCCGGCCGAGACGTAGTCGATCGTCACGGCCACGGCCCAGAGCGCCCACGACCCCTCGTGCGGCAGCAGCGCGCCGCCGACCCAGAAGAAGCCGGAGACCACGAACCAGAAGAGGAAGCGGGCGGCCCGTTGCTCGGCCATGCGCTGGCGCGGGTGCAGCACGGTCACCAGCACCACCCCGCGCACCAGGTGCGGGGTCACGTAGCCGAGCGCGAAGACCAGCGCGTGCGTGTCGACGGCCAGCGCCGCCGCCGTGACCACGGCGCCGAACATGGTCACCATGAGGATGACCTGGATGGGTAGCTGGTCCGGGTCGTAGAAGTCGGTGGTCGTCGAGGTGATCGACCAGGTCCACCAGACGGCCATCAGCATGATCACGACCGGCGCGACGCCGTTCCACCTGGGCCGGTCCGCGATCAGCATCGAGACCAGCGCCAGCGCCGCCACGAAGACGACGTCGAAGAGCAGTTCCAGCAGGGTGGCGCGGGTCGAGCCTCCCGGCGGGCGCACCAGCTCGCTGCTGCCTCCGGTCGTCATGCCCGGCCTCCCGCCGCCCCGGGGCACTGCCTTTCCGGCAATTATCCGGGCGAATCGGTCCTTCCGGGTCTACTTCCCGCGGTCGGAGCTCGCCGGTTTCAGCCCCACCGCTCCGTCCGCCATGATCATCGATCGCAGGAGGCCGAGCGCTTGATCCCGGCCGCCGGCAGGGGCGCTCACCACGCGGGCTTGCCGGGCCGGTAAACCTCGCGGGCCGACCAGGTGTCTTGCTGGGTGACGAGGCCGGGAGGGCAGATGAGGGATTCGCGTGGAGCGGAGTTCGACGACTTCGTTCGCACCCGATCGATGGTGCTGTTACGGGTTGCCTTCCTGCTGACCGGGGATCGGCATGCGGCGGAGGACCTGCTTCAGGAGGTGTTGGAGCAGGTGTATGTGCGGTGGCGTCGAGTGCAGGGCAGCCCGGAGGCGTACGCGCGGCGCGCGTTGGTCAACCGGTCGATCAACCGGTGGCGCCGCCGTGCCCGCCGGCCCGAGCAGTCGCTGGGCCGGCACGACGAGGTCGCCCGTGACCACGCCGACGCCGTGGCTCTCCGCGGAGTGGTCGTTGCGGCGCTGCGGGCGTTGCCGCCTCGGCAGCGGGCCGCAGTCGTGCTCCGTTACCTGGAGGACGTGTCGGTGACTGACGTCGCCGCGGCGATGGGCTGTTCTCAGGGCGCGGTGAAAAGTCACGCCGCGCGCGGGCTGGCTCGACTGCGCGAGGTGCTGGCCGCATCGGATCTCGTCATGCCCATCACCGACTCTGGGGGTTCGCGATGACTTTGAACGACAGTGACGTGCGCGACGTTCTGCACCGCGCGACGGATCATCTGGTCGCCCCGCCCGGTCTGCTCGAGGAGGTGCGCCGGGGCGGGCACCGGCGGGTGGTACGCCGCCGGGCCGTGCTGGCGGTCGTCTGCGCGGCCGTGGTGGCGGCGCCCGTGGGCGGGCTCCAGCTGGCGAACGGTGGCGGAGCGGCGCAGGTCGCTTCGCCGCTGCTCGACGAGCCCACTCGCGGTGATCTGGCGGGTGACGAGGGGTACCTGCGGCAGGTCCGCGACGCGTGGCAGCGCCGCCTGAAGCAGGACGGAGAGCAGCTGCGCGGCGAGCCGCACATCGTCTGGGCCGGACGTACGCCTGCCGGCCCCGCCGCCTACGTCGCCCACCGCACCGTCCACAACCCGGTCGCCAGTTCCGAAGGCGACCGCGTGATCGCGATGGCGGCGTTCGTCGAACCCACCGCCGACGGACCGCGGGTCACGACGCGGGAGCAGGTCACCGATGCCGGCACGGATGGGATCTCGCAGGCGGCGCTGCTCGGGCCGCAGCGCGACGTGCTCGTCGTACTCGACGTCGGGCAACCGGTGGAGTTCTCGCCCGAACTGCGGTACCTGCCCGACGGCAGGGTCAGCCGCAGCTTCCAGCGGGTCGCGTTCCGAGACGGCGCGGCCGTGCTGGCGGTGCCGCCGCAGCGCACGAAGATCAGTGTCGCGCTCTCCAGGACCCCGGTCAGCCGGGACAACATGGTGCACATCTCGAATGACGGCCCGATTCTCTTCCCCGAGGGCAAGGAGCGGCCGAGACCACCGCAGCTCCGCCACACGTTGCCCGGCGCGGAGAAGGTCTGGACAGGTGATCCGAGCGCGAAGAAGGTGGGCGCGCCGGCCGAGGCTCTTGCGGATTACATCGACTCCGCAGGCGTGCACACGAGCGACGGGTCTCCCCTCCTGTGGGTCTACGGGGCAACCCCGGACGGTCGGCTGCTCCTCGTGGAGACCATCCAGTACGACGACGACCCCGCCCGCGTCATCGCGCTGCTCGCTCCCAGGTACCTCGCCTTCAAGGCGGTCGCCAGCACCTTTGCGGACTGGAGATCGCCGTTGCCCGTACGGCTGCGACTGCCCGACAACCAGGGCGTTCTGGTCGCCGCCGAGGGCGCGGCGCTGAGCTACCGCATCGGTAAAGGTCAGTGGCAGGAGGCCGGTAGGAACGCGGCACTGCTGCCCGCCGACGCCACCGACGTGCGTGTCACCGACGCCGGAGGCACCGTCACCACCGTCCCCGTCACGTCCTGATCCGCATCAACCGCACTCCGCCTGCCGGCTCACAGCGGAGTGAGCCGGTGGGCGTCCCGGCTCCGGGCAGCCGCCGTCGCGCTCGGGATCTTGACCAATACGTCGATCATCTGCTTATGTAGACGACATGACCAGGCCCTCCGCGTCGATGCGCGAACCCACCTATTTCATCCTGGCCGCGTTGCAGGACGAGCCCCTGCACGGCTACGCGATCGTCAAGCGGGCGCAGGAGTTGTCCGACGGCCGGGTACGCCTCACGACGGGCACCCTCTACGCCGCTCTGGACCGGCTCACCGGTGAGGAGATGGTGAGGGTGGCCGAGGAAGCGGTGGTCAACGGTCGTGCCCGCCGCACCTACGAGCTGACCCAGCGAGGTTTGTCCGCGCTGACCGCGGAAGCGGAGCGGATGGCTGCGGCGGCGAGCGTCGTTCGTAACCATTCCGTCCGCCCGGCGGCTGCGGGCCGGGTGGTGCCGGCATGACCGAGCTGGAGCGCCGTTACCGGTGGCTGCTGCGGGCCTACCCCCGCGCCTACCGGCAGTATCGCGCCGACGAGATGCTCGAAACCCTCCTCGCCACGGCCGACGACGCGCGGCGGCCGAGCCTTCGGGAGGCGGTGGCGCTCGTGGTCGGGGGGCTGCGCGCCCGCACCGGCGTCGACCGCCTCGGCTCGCGATCGGCGCTGGGATACTCCGCGCTGCGAGTGTCCGCGCTGTCCCTGCTCGTGTACGGCATGACGCAGCGGGCCGGAGGCCCGATCGGGGTCTTGGTGACGATGCTGTCGGAGGGCCCATACAACCCCGGCGGATGGTGGTTCATCGTCATTCCGGCGCTGCTGACCATCGCGCTCTTCGCTGCGGCGTGGGGTAGCTACCGGCTGGCATTCGCTGCGGCGATCTTGACCGTGGCCGCGCAACATTTGTCGGCGAACGGGTGGGACCTATCGTTCTGGTTCTCGTCGGTCTATGACCTCCAGGACGCGATGCTTCCCCAGTTCTGGCCAGCGCTGCTGGCTTCGCTGGCGTTGCTGCGACTGCTCCGCGCACCCCGAACGCCCGTGGCCCGACCGTGGGCCTGGCCCGTCCTCGGGGCACTGGCAGTCGTCGCTTTGGCGCCGAGCCCGATCAACGGGTGGTTGGACGCACCACTGATGTCCTTGTGCGCGTTCGCCGCACTGGCCGTCATCACCGCGCCGGTCGATGCACGGATGCCCATCGTCGCCTCGGTGCTTCTCCTGGCGCCGGCCTTGGCACAAGCCACCTATCTGCTCTGTTCCAAACAAGCGGGGTGGCCACTAGATATCTCCATCACCGCGATCCTTGTTCTCGCGGCAGTCATGGCCAGCACGCTTGCCGCCGGAACGATCGCCGGCCGCCGCCAGGCCCGCATGTAGACCCGGAGCTCACTTCCAGCGGAAGTGGACGAAGAGGCGGCCGAAGTTCTTCGAGTCCTTCTCGACGCGGTGGTAGAGCTGCTTCACGTCCTTCTGGTCGAGGAAGCGCAGCACCTTCTTCTTCAGCTGGCCGGAGCCCTTCCCCGGGATGATCTCCACCATGCTGGCCTTCTTCGCCACGGCCTCGTTCATGATGTCCCGCAGGGCACGGTCGATCTCGTAGCCCTTGTTGTAGATCTCGTGGAGATCGAGCTTGAGCTTCACCGGACCATCCTAGGTACGCCGAAGGGCAGCCCCGCAGGGCTGCCCTTCGCAGTCCACCGTCAGCGGCCGCCGACCTTGCCCTCCACCCGGCGCAGCGCCGCGGTGTAGTCGGCGTTGGTCGAGTACATGGCCGCGGCGATCCGCAGGTGCCGCAGCGCGTCGGCGGGGCGGTTCATCCGCTCCAGCGTCCGGCCGAGCACGTGGTGCGCGTAGTGGTCGCTCGGGTCCCGGTCGACCAGCTCGCGCAGCTGCTCCTCGGCCCGGTTGAGCTGGGCCGACTGGAAGTACGCGCGGGCCAGCAGCTGCCGCACCGAGGAGTTGCCGGGCTCGGCCTCGACGATCGGTTCGAGCAGCCGGGCCGCTCCGGTCGGGTCACCCGCTTCGAAGAACATGGTCGCCCGCCGGTACTCCGCCAGAAGATCCACTCGACCCACCTCCTCGTGTCGCGCCAGCCCTTTCTCCGACGCTGGCACAACACCAGCCGTACCGCGAGTGTTCCTTCGGGGAGGATCGCGCTCAGGAGGTCGGGTCGTACCGGTCCCCGACCAGCTCCCAGGCCCGGACGCCACCGACGATTCCGGCCGTGTTGGGGACGACCACGACATCGTCGCCCATCCGGGCCAGCTGGTCGGGCCGGATGAGGCGGGAGTTGCCGCCGCCCAGGTAGAGCCGGTCCCAGCGGAAGACCGGCCGCAGGCCGTCGACCACCTGCCGGATCCGCCTCGACCAGAACGCGTCGCCGAGGCGCCGCCGTTCCGGCTCCCCGACGTACGTGTCGTAGGTGGTGTTCCACCGCACCGGGGCGTGCGACAGCTCCAGGTGCGGGGCGAGCACCCCGCCGTCGAAGAGCGCGCTGCCGAGCCCGGTGCCGAGGGTCAGCACCAGTTCGCAGCCGGTCCCGGCGACCACGCCCGCGCCGTGGACCTCGGCGTCGTTGAGCACCAGCGCCGGGATGCCGAACGCGTCGGCCAGGGCGCTGCGCGCGTCGTACCCGGACCACTCGGCGACCAGGTCCGGGTCGACGCGGCTGCGCGGGCCGGAGCGGGTCACGTAGTGCGGCGTGGCCACGACCACGCCGTGCCGGATCATGCCGGGCATCCCGACGGTGAGCCGGTCCGCCGGGGGCAGCCGTCCGCCGAGGTCCAGCAGCGTCTTGACGAAGAGTGCGGGCGGCAGGGGGTACGGGGTGGGGACCCGCAGCGGCCGGGCCCGCATGGTCCCCGCCGCGTCCAGCACGGAGGCCTTGATCCCGCCGCCCCCGCAGTCGATCGCCAGAGTGGTCTCCACGGCTGTGAGTCTCCCTCACGGCGGCCCGGCGCCGAGCGCGGGTCGATCGATTCCGCGCGCCGGTAGGCTCGATCTCCTCATGAGTGCCACGTTGATCGCCAAGGACCTCACCGCCGGGCACGGCGACCGCCTCCTCTTCACCGACCTGGACCTGGTGGTCGCCCCGGGCGACGTGGTCGGGCTCGTCGGGGTGAACGGCGCCGGCAAGTCCACGCTGCTGCGTACCCTCGCCGGGCTCCAGCCGCTGGAGCAGGGTTCGGTGGCGTTGAACCCGCCGACCGCCACCGTCGGCTACCTGCCGCAGGAGCCGGAGCGCCGGCCGGGCGAGACGGTCCGCGGCTTCCTGGCCCGGCGCACCGGCGTGACGGCGGCGCAGGCGGCGCTGGACACCGCCACCGAGGCGCTGACCGCCGGGACGCCGGGCGCGGACGACGCGTACGCCACGGCGCTGGAGCGCTGGCTGGACCTGGGCGGGGCGGACCTGGACGAGCGGGCCGAGCAGGTCGCCGCCGAACTGGGGCTCCACGTCGACCTGGACCACCCCATGACGGGCCTCTCCGGCGGCCAGGCGGCCCGGGCCGGGCTGGCCTCGCTGCTGCTGAGCCGGTACGACGTCTTCCTGCTCGACGAGCCCACCAACGACCTGGACCTGGCCGGCCTGGACCGGCTGGAACGCTTCGTCACCGGGCTGCGGGCCGGCACGGTGCTGGTCAGCCACGACCGGGAGTTCCTCACCCGCACGGTCACCCGCGTGGTGGAGCTGGACCTGCACCAGGGCCAGGTCAACCACTTCGGCGGCGGCTACGCGGCCTACCTGGAGGAGCGCGAGGTGGCCCGCCGGCACGCCCGCGAGGAGTACGAGGAGTACGCCGGCACCCGCGCCCAGCTGGAGGCGCGGGCGCGGACGCAGCGGTCGTGGATGGAGAAGGGCGTGAAGAACGCCCGCCGCAAGCCACCGACAACGACAAGATCGGCCGCAAGTTCCGCTCCGAGGCCAGCGAGAAGCAGGCCGCCAAGGCCCGGCAGACCGAGCGGTTGATCGAGCGGCTGGAGGTGGTCGAGGAGCCGCGCAAGGAGTGGGAGCTGCGGATGGAGATCGCCGCCGCGCCCCGCGCCGGCGCCGTCGTGGCCGCGCTCCGGGGCGCCGTGGTACGCCGCGGCGACTTCACCCTCGGCCCGGTGGACCTCCAGATCGACTGGGCCGACCGGGTGGCGATCACCGGGGCGAACGGCTCCGGCAAGAGCACGCTGCTGGCGGCGCTGCTCGGCCGGCTGCCGCTCGACGAGGGCCATGCCGCGCTCGGTCCGGGCGTGGTGGTGGGCGAGGTGGACCAGGCCCGGGGGCTGTTCCTCGGCGACCAGCCCCTGCTGGACGCGTTCGGCGCGGCCGTACCCGAGCTGAGCCCGGCGGACGTGCGGACGCTGCTGGCCAAGTTCGGCCTCCGGGCCGACCACGTGCTGCGGCCGGCGGCGACCCTCTCCCCCGGGGAGCGCACCCGGGCCGCGCTGGCCCTGCTGCAGGGGCGCGGGGTGAACCTGCTGGTGCTCGACGAGCCGACCAACCACCTGGACCTGCCGGCGATCGAGCAGCTCGAAGGGGCCCTGGCCGGCTACCCGGGGACCCTGCTGCTGGTGACCCACGACCGCCGGATGCTGGACGCCGTGAGCGTCAACCGGCGGCTGCGCGTGGCGGACGGACGGATCGCCGAGGATTGATCCGTGCCGACCCGGTCGCGCGGGGTGAGAATGACGCCATGCTCAAGTGGGAGTACGCGCTGCTGGTCCGCCGCCGCCAGGCCGCCACCACCGACATCGGGTGGGAGGTCGTCTTCATCTGGTACGGCCCGGACGGCTCCATGATCGACGTCACGCCGTACGGCGACACCGCGTTGGCCCACCTGAACCGGGCCGGCGACCAGGGGTGGGAACTGGTCGCGATGAGCGAGGACCCGTCCCTGCCCGGCAACAACGAGTTGCACCGCTACCACCTGAAACGGCCGAAGGCGGCCGCACCCCAGCCGCGCCAGCGGATGCGCGGCTCCCGCACCGCCCGCCGCACCATCGCCGGCTGATCCTTGATCCACTCCAGCTCGCCGATGTAGGGCCATCGACGGGTGCCGGATGCCGCCAGCTCGGCGAGGTGGAGTGGATCAACCGCCCCCGCGCGGCTTCCCGGGCAGGTCAGGCATATCGGGCGGGGATGCGGGTATCGCGCCGCCCGGAGGTGGGCGCATGGTCGCGATCGGGCAATCCGCACTCTCGGGCGAGCGGCTGCGGGAGGTCGACGGCTTCCTCGCCGAGGCGTGGGCCGATCAGGCCCGGCACGACGAGCGGCTGCGCGGGCTGACCGTGGACGTGCGCTTCGACCGGGGCGTGGCCCACCTCGACGGCGCGGTCGCCGACCCGGCCGAGCTGCGGCTGGTCCGGGACCTGGTGGGCCGGCTCGCCGGGGTGCTCGGCGTCTGGTGCCGGGTGGGCGTCGCCGGCCGGGCGCCGGTGGTCGTGGACCTCGGCTGCGGGGCGACCAAGCAGTGGCCGGGCAACCTGGGGCTCGACATCTACCCGGCGCCCGGGGTGGACGCGGTGGCGGATCTGTCCGGCTCGCTGCCGCTGGCCGACGACTCGGTGGACGTGTTGTTCGCGGTGCACATCCTGGAGCACCTCATCGACTTCCTGCCGCTGCTCGACGAGTGCCACCGGGTGCTGCGCCCGGGCGGCGTGCTGCACGTGATGAGCCCGTGGTGGCGGCACGTGAACGCGGTGGCCGACCCCACCCACGTGCGCCTGCTGGACGTGCAGACCTTCAAGGGCATTTGCGGTCAGCGCCCGCCCGGCACCCCGCGCTGGTATCCGCTGCACGTGGGCTGCGACGGCGCCTCGATCTTCGCCGACCTGACGCCCCTCCCACCCGACGCCCCACAACCGTCGAGCTCCCACCTGGCCCGCTTCTTCGACTGACCCTCACTGGTCGCACCGTCGATCATGAGGTTGGCGGCACTCCAGGAGATCAACTTCGCCGTTGACCTCATGATCGACCGCCGAGGGCGACCGGGCGGCGCGGAGGGGGGCGGGGGCGCGCCGAAGGCGCGGCCGGTTACGGGGCGGATTCGCGGAGGGCCAGGCGGTGGGGGGCGACCAGTTCCCGGGGTGGGGTTTCCGGGTCGGCCGTCAGGCGGTTGGCCAGGAGTTCGACGGCCAGGCGGGCGATGCGTTCCTTGTCCGGGGCGACCGTGCTCAGGGTGGGGATGGAGAAGCGGCCGTCCTCGATGTCGTCGAAGCCGGCCACCGCAACGTCGTCGGGCACCCGCAGGCCGGCCTCGTGCAGGGCCCGCAGCGCACCGAGGGCAAGGGTGTCGTTGAAGCAGAAGACGGCGTCGGGGCGTACCCCGGTGGAGAGCAGGTGCCGCACGGCGGCCGCGCCGTCCGCGCGGTGCCAGGCCGGCGCGGGCGCCACCAGGCGGTCGTCGTAGGCGATGCCGGCGTCGGCCAGCGCGGCGGCGTAGCCGGCCAGGCGGAGCCGGGCGCTGGCGCCCTCGGGCGTGCGCTGCGAGCCGATCGCGGCGATCCGGCGGCGGCCGAGCCCGATCAGGTGGGCGGTGATCTCCCGGGCGGCGGCCACGTTGTCGACCACGACGTGGTCGGCGGGGCCGTGGTCGACCCGCTCGCCGAGCAGCACCATGGGCATGCCGTCGAGGCCGGCGAGGTCGTCGGCGGTGAGCGCGAGCGGGCTGAAGATCAGGCCGTCGATCATGTGGTCGGCGATCCCGCTGGCCGCCTTTCGTTCCTGCTCCGGGCCGCCGCCGGTCTGGTCGATGAGCACCGTCCAGCCGTGCTCGGCGGCGGCGGTCACCACGTGCCGGGCCAGCTCGGCGAAGTAGGGGATGTCCAGCTCCGGCACGGCCAGGGCGATCACCCCGGTGCGCCCCTTGCGCAGGTTGCGGGCCGAGAGGTTGGGGCGGTAGTTGAGCTCGGCGATGGCCGCCTCGACCCGGGCGCGCGTGTCGGCGCGGACGTGCTGGTAGCCGTTGACCACGTTGGAGACGGTCTTCACCGACACGCCGGCTCGTTCCGCGACGTCCTTGAGCCTGTGCCGCACTGAACTTCCTCCCGGGTGACTGCTGGGCCGCACTCTACTCCGTCACGACGACGTAACGGCCCCTTTACAGCGTTGCTTACAACGTTGTACAAACCAGGGACACCGGTGACCGAGGTCACCCGGAACAGCACCGAGGAAAGGGTGGCACCCGTGCGGAACGCGCAGCTCACGATCGACCCGACCTTCACCATCGGAGCGGCCGACCGTCGCCTCTTCGGTTCGTTCGTCGAGCACATGGGTCGCTGCGTCTACGGCGGCGTCTACGAGCCCGGCCACCCGAGCGCCGACGCGCACGGCTTCCGGCGCGACGTGCTGGACCTGACCCGCGAGCTGGGCGTCTCGGTGGTCCGCTACCCGGGCGGCAACTTCGTCTCCGGCTACCGCTGGGAGGACGGCGTGGGCCCGGTCGGCGACCGTCCCCGCCGGCTCGACCTGGCCTGGAAGACCATCGAGACCAATGCGTTCGGCCTGAACGAGTTCATGACCTGGGCGGCCGAGGCCGGCGTCGAGCCCATGATGGCGGTCAACCTCGGCACCCGGGGCGTCCAGGAGGCCTGCGACCTGCTGGAGTACGCGAACCACCCGGGCGGCACCCAGCTGTCCGACCTGCGCCGCAAGCACGGGGCCGAGGAGCCGTACGGGGTACGGCTCTGGTGCCTCGGCAACGAGCTGGACGGGCCGTGGCAGGTGGGCCACAAGACGGCCGACGAGTACGGCCGGCTGGCCGCCGAGACCGCCCGCGCCATGAAGTTGATCGACCCCTCGATCAGCCTGGTCGCCTGCGGCAGCTCCAACCGGGGGATGCCGACCTTCGCCTCCTGGGAGGCGACCGTGCTGGAGCACACCTACGAACACGTCGACTACATCTCGGCCCACACCTACTACGACCCGTCCGACGGCGACCGGGCCAGCATCCTGGCCTCGGCGGTGGACATGGACAACTTCATCAGCGAGGTGGTCGCCACCGCCGACCACGTGGCCGCCAAGCAGCGGCACAGGCGCAAGCTGAAGATCTCCTTCGACGAGTGGAACGTCTGGTACCAGTCCCGCCTCCAGGCCGACCTGGACCGGCGCGGCTGGGTCGAGGCACCGGCCCTCATCGAGGACGACTACAACGCCGTCGACGCGGTGGTCGTCGGCGACCTGCTGATCACCCTGCTCCGGCACGCCGACCGGGTCGGGGTCGCCTGCCAGGCGCAGCTCGCCAACGTGATCGCGCCGATCCGCACCCGGAACGGCGGGCCGGCCTGGCGGCAGAGCATCTTCCACCCGTTCGCCCTGACCGCCCGGCACGCGCGGGGCACGGTGCTGCGCACCGAGCCGGTCGGCCCGACGTACGAGACGAAGCGGTACGGCGAGGTGCCGGTCCTGGACACCGTCGCCGTGCACGACGAGGAGACCGGTGAGCTGGCCGTCTTCGCCGTCAACCGGGGTCCGAACGACCTCCCCCTCGACCTGGACCTGCGCGGGCTGCCCGGCCTGCGCGCCGTCGGACACACCACCCTCGCGGCCGGCACCGACCCGGCCGCCACGAACACCGAGGCGGAGCCCGACCGGGTGACGCCCCGGGAGGTCACCACCCCCACCCTCGACGGCGGCCGGTGCTCCGTGGCACTGCCCGCCTGCTCCTGGAACCTGCTGCGCTTCGCGCCTCAGCCGTGACCAGGCAATACTGCATCCCGTCCCCCAAGGAGTAAGCATGATCCAGAACGAGATGAGCCGGCGCCGGCTGCTCGGCCTCGGCGTCGGGCTCGGCGCGGCGGCCACGCTGACCCTGGCCGGCTGCGGCGGCGGCAGCAGCACGAAGGGCTCCACCGCGGCCGGCAACGGCGGCAAGGACTACACCGGCCCGAAGGTCGACCTGAAGCTCTGGAACGGATTCACCGGCGGCGACGGCGACATCTTCAAGAAGCTGGTCGAGCAGTTCAACAGCGAGCACCAGAACATCGCTGTCAGCGTCATCACTTACGAGTGGCAGGACTACTACAGCAAGCTGCCCGGTGCGGTCACCAGCGGCAACGGCCCGGACATCGCCGTCATGCACATGGACCAGCTCGCCACCTTCGCGGCCCGCGGCGTGATCACCGAACTGGACGACGTGGCCAAGGCCCTGGAGCTGAGCGAGGGCGACTTCGCCCCGACGGTGTGGAAGGGCGGCATCTACCACGACAAGCGGTACGGCATCCCGCTGGACATGCACCCGATGGGCTTCTACTACAACAAGGCCGTCATGCAGAAGGGCGGCCTGGACCCGAACAAGCCGCCGACGACCAAGGACGAGTTCACGGCGGCGCTGACCGAGCTGAAGAAGGCCGGCGTGCAGGGCTTCTGGGTCAGCCCGTTCCAGTTCACCGGCGGCATGACCTTCTACAGCCTGCTGCACCAGTGGGGCGGGACGCTGTTCGACGCCGACGTGGCGAAGGCGACCTTCAACTCGGACCCGGCCGTCGAGGCGTGCACCTGGCTGGTCGACCTGATCAAGCAGGGCTTCTCCCCCGCCAACGTCGGCCAGGACGCCGACTACCTGGCGCTCAAGAGCGGCAAGAACGCCTTCAACTTCAACGGCATCTGGCAGATCAACGACCTGAAGAAGAGCCCCTCGGTGCAGTGGGGCGTCGCCCCGTTGCCGCAGATCGGCAGCCAGAAGGCCACCTGGGCCAACTCGCACAACTTCACGATCGTCAAGCAGCGCAGCGCCGACAACAACAAGGTCTCCGGGGCGAAGGTCTTCATCAACTGGCTCAGCCAGCACTCGCTCGACTGGGCCAAGGGTGGCCAGATCCCGGCCCGCAAGGAGGTCCGGGAGGGCGCCGAGTTCAAGGCCCTGCCGGAGATCAGCGCGCTCGCCCCGGAGCTGGAGTACGCCGCCTTCCCGCCGGCCGCGCCGGGCCTCGGTGAGGTCATGACCACCTTCTACAACGCCTTCAACGAGGCGGCGCTCGGCAAGAAGTCGCCGAAGCAGGCGCTGGACGACGGGGTGAACAAGGCGAACAAGCAGCTCGAGGACAACCGCAAGAAGTACGGGAACTGATCCGCCGTGGCGGATGTGATCGAGGTCGGGGCGGCGCGTGGTGACGCGCCGCCCCCGGCGGGCCGCAACCGCCGCCGGGGCGCGACGCAGCGGGGGCACCGGGCGACGCCGTACCTCTTCCTCGCGCCGTATCTGGTTCTCTTCCTGGTCTTCGGGCTGGCGCCGATCGTGTTCGGCGTCTGGATCAGCCTGCACCAGTGGGATCTCCAGCTGCCGAACCGGCCGTTCATCGGGCTGGAGAACTACCGCGACCTGTTCTCCAGTGACTCGGCCGACTACGCGGACTGGTGGTCCAGCGTCCGGGCGACCGCGATCTTCACCGTGCTGTCGGTGCCGCTGCTCGTGGTCGTCCCGCTGGGCCTGGCCCTGCTGCTGAACGAGAAGTTCCCCGGCCGGACGTTCTTCCGGGCCGCCTTCTTCGCCCCGTACGTGCTCGGCGTCGCGGTCATCGGCCTGCTCTGGCGCTTCCTGCTGGACGCGAACCTCGGCCTGGTCAACCGGCTGCTCGGCGCGTTCGGGCTGCCCGCGGACACCCCCTGGGTGACCGACGTGCCGTGGGCCTGGGTCTCGCTCGTCGGCGTGACGGTCTGGTGGACCTGCGGCTTCAATGCGGTGATCTACCTGGCCGGCCTCCAGGACATCCCGGCCGAGCTGTACGAGGCGGCGAAGGTCGACGGCGCGAGCGCCTGGGACCGGTTCCGCCACGTGACCCTGCCCGGGCTGCGCCCGGTGCTGCTCTTCGTGCTCACCACGACGATCCTCGCCTCGGCGAACGTCTTCGGGCAGTCCTTCCTCATCACGCAGGGCGCGCCGGGCGAGCAGACCCGGACCGTGGTCTGGCGGATCGTCGACGAGGGTCTGCGCAACTACGACGTCGGTCAGGCGTCCGCGATGAGCGTGCTCTTCGCGCTGCTGCTGGCGGTCGTCAGCATCGTCAACTTCCGGCTGTTCCGGTACCGGGAAGACTGAGGGGGCGACCATGACGAACGTGCGTCGGGTGGCGCGCTACACCGCGCTGGTCCTGATCACCGCGGTCTTCGTGACCCCGCTGGTCTGGATGGCCCTGACCTCGCTGAAGACGTACGACGACGCGCAGCAGGACCCGCCGAGCTGGCTGCCGAGCCCGTTCTCCACCTACGGCTACGACCAGATCCTCGGCAACACCGCGAACCCGGTGCTGCGCTGGTTCCTCAACAGCATGCTGGCCGCCAGCCTGCACACGCTGCTGGTGCTGGTGACCGCGTCGATGGCCGCGTACGCACTGGCCCGGCTGCGGTTCCAGGGCCGGAAGGTGAGCTTCGCGCTGATCGTGGGGACGCTGTTCCTGCCGCCCACCTCGCTGATCATCCCGAACTTCGTGATCGCCGATCAGCTGGGCTGGATCGACACCCTGACGGTGATCGTCGTGCCGGGCGCGGCGAGCGCGTTCGGGGTCTTCTTCCTGCGCCAGTTCTTCCTCTCCATCCCGGCCGAGCTGGAGGAGGCGGCGGTGCTGGACGGGGCGAACCACTGGCAGGTCTTCTTCCAGGTGCTGCTGCCGCTGTCGAAGCCGGCGCTGGCCACCCTGGCGGTGCTGTCGTTCCTCACCAACTGGAACGACTTCCTGTGGCCGGTCTACGTGCTGTTCAGCCCGGAGCGGCTGACCCTGCCGGCCGGCCTGGGCCTGCTCCAGGGCGCCTACGTGACCGACTACCCGGTGATCATGGCGGGTGCGGTGCTGGCCAGCGTGCCGGTGCTGATTCTCTTCGTGCTCGCCCAGCGGCACATCATCCAGGGCGTGTCGCGCAGCGGCCTGAAGGGATGACCGACCGGCGGATGTGGCGACGCGGCGCGGCGGCCCTGGCCGCCGCGCTGCTCGTCGGCGGTTGCGGCAGTGGAGAAACCCCGTCGAGTACGCCGGAGGGCGCACCCGTGTACACCAACCCGGTCATCCGGACCGACGCACCCGACCCGCAGGCGATCCGGGTCGGCGACACCTGGTACCTGTTCCACACCAACTCCGGCGGCCGGAACGTCCCGGTGCTCACCTCGCCCGACCTGGTCGGATGGACCGAGGCCGGTGACGCCCTGCCGGAGCTGCCGGCGTGGGCCGACGCCGGGAAGACCTGGGCGCCGGAGGTCATCCAGCTCGCCCCGGACCGGTTCGCGCTCTACTACACCGTGGCCGACCGTGACTCCGGCCGGCAGTGCCTCGGCCGGGCGGTGGCGAGCACCCCGCTCGGGCCGTACCGGGACGACGCGGAGGGGCCGCTGGTCTGCCAGGCGGAGCTGGGCGGCTCGATCGACGCCAGCCCGTACCGGGACACCGACGGGAGCCTCTGGCTGCTCTGGAAGAACGACGGCAACGCCATCGGGGTGGACACCTGGCTCTGGTCGCAGCGCCTCTCGCCCGACGGGCTCCGGCTGGTCGGCACGCCGACGAAGCTGCTCAAGCAGACCGAGCCGTGGGAGGGGACGCTGATCGAGGGGCCGTTCTTCCACCGGCACGACGGGAAGCTGCTGCTCTTCTTCGCCGCCAACGCCTACGACCGCGACACCTACGCCGAGGGCTACGCGGTCTGCGAGAGCCCCACCGGGCCGTGCGTGAAGGCCGCGGAGAACCCGCTCCTGAAGTCGAACGCGGTCGCCTCCGGCCCGGGCCACGCGTCGATGGTGGAGAAGGACGGCCGCACCTGGCTGCTGTACCACGCCTGGCGGCCCGGCCAGGAGGGCAGCACCGACCCGGGCCGCCAGGTCTGGCTCGACGAGGTGGTCTGGACCGACGGCCGGCCGGTGGTGAAGGGCCCGACGGCGGAGCCCCAGCCGCGCCCCTGATCAGCGCAGGGCGGGCGAGGGCTCGGCCGCCGCCTCGCGGCGCGCCAGGCGGTTCTTCCGGTAGCCGTAGCCGAAGTAGATGAGCGCGCCGAGCAGCATCCAGGCGAGGAACCGGATCCAGGTCTCCACCGACAGGTTCAGCATCAGGTAGAGGCAGGCCAGCGCGGACACGATCGGCAGCACCGGCGAGAACGGCACCTTGAACGGGCGCTCCAGTTCCGGGCGCCGCCGACGCAGGATCGGCACCGCGATCGAGACCAGCACGAACGCGCAGAGCGCGCCGATGCTGACCAGGTCGGCCAGCGCGGAGAGCGGCAGGAATCCGGCCAGCAGCGCGACGCCGATCGTCATGATCGCCGAGATCCGGTACGGGGTGCCCCAGCGCGGGTGGACCTTGGCGATCGAGGGCGGGATGAGCCCGTCCCGGCCGATGGCGAAGCCGATCCGGCCCATGGCCACCAGGTCGACCAGGATCACGCTGGTGAGGCCGGCGATGGCGGCGATGGAGACCAGGACGGCGGCCCAGTTGGCGCCGACCGCCTCGAAGGCGGACGCGATCGGGGCACCCTCGTCGATGTCGGTGTAGCGCACCATGCCGACCAGGACCAGCGAGACGCCGATGTACAGCACCGTGGAGATGCCCAGCGTGCCGAGCAGGCCCAGCGGCAGGTCGCGGCGGGGCTTGCGGGTCTCCTCGCCGAGGTTCGCCACGGCCTCGAAGCCGGTGTACGCGAAGAACACCACGGCGGCGGCGGTCAGCACCCCGGCGAAGCCGAAGACGGACGGCTCCAGCCCGAAGAGGGCCTGGGTGACCGGCTGCCGGATGCCGTCCTCGCCGCCCCCGGCCGGCTCGGTGGCCGGGATGAACGGGCTCAGGTTGGCCGCCTTCACGAAGAACAGCCCGGCCACCACGATGAAGACGCAGATGGCGACCTTCACGAGGACCAGCAGGTTGGTCACCCGGGCGGACTCGCGGATGCCGACGATGCCGATGACGCCGAGGATCAGCACGATGGCGATCGCGCCGAGGTTGACCACGCTGCCCTCCTCGGCGAACCAGGCGCTGGGCAGGTCGAAGAGTTCGGCGAGGTAACCGGACCAGCCGCGGGCCACCACGGCCGAGCCGAGCGCGAACTCCAGCAGCAGGTCCCAGCCGATGATCCAGGCGACGATCTCGCCCATGGTCGCGTACGCGTAGGTGTAGGCGCTGCCCGCGGTCGGCACGCTGGACGCGAGTTCCGCGTAGCAGAGCGCGGCGAGCAGCGCGACCGCGCCGGCGATCGCGAACGAGATCACCACGCCCGGGCCGGCGTGGTTCTTCGCCTCGATACCGGTCAGCGTGAAGATGCCGGTGCCGATCACGATGCCGATGCCGAAGCCCATGAGGTCGATCGCGCCGAGGCGGCGACGCAGCCCGGGCCGTCCGTCCTCGCCGTCGGCCTCACCCTGGGCGAGCACGTCCCGGATCGGTTTCGTCCGCAGGACGGACATGACCACCTCCCACCGTGCGACCACCACGGTGGCGGTCCGTGACCGGGCAAGCTACCCAGGCCTTCTCGCCACTAATCCGGTACGGGACGTGTCGGACAGGTCACGGATCGGACTATGACCCGGCTCACCCTCGGACGTTCGGCCCCACCTGCGCATCGATCCGTCCGCAGGTCTTGCGCCCTGTCCGGATTGATGAAAGTTTTCTACCGGGGACAGTTACTGTGCGGCGAATCTTGCCGGATGCGCCGCCCGTCCGCCGCCACCCGACACGCACCCGTGAGCCCCAACGAAGGGACCGCACCGCATGAAGGCAACTCGGCTCGGAGCCGCCGGGCTGGCCGTGGCGCTGCTCGGCGCGCTCGTCGCCGGCACCCCCGCGAGCGCCGCGGAGAGCAACACGGCGACCGACTCCACCGCGACCACCTGCGTCACCGACCCGGCCGTCCCGAAGCGGCAGTTCCGGGCCATGTGGATCGCCTCGGTGACGAACATCGACTGGCCCAGCAAGGGGTCCTGGACCGCCCCGGATCAGGTCGCCAAGCAGAAGGCCGAATACCTGGCCTGGCTCGACCTGGCCCAGAAGCTCAACCACAACGCCGTCGTGGTCCAGGTCCGCCCGACCGCCGACGCGTTCTGGCCCTCGGAGGTCGAACCCTGGTCGGAGTACCTGACCGGGGTGCGCGGCCAGAACCCGGGCTGGGACCCGCTGGCCTTCCTCGTCGAGGAGTCGCACAAGCGCAACCTGGAGTTCCACGCCTGGATGAACCCGTACCGGGTCTCCATGCCGGCCCCCGGCGGCGCAGGCGCCGACATCTCGAAGCTCGCCCCGAACCACCCGGTGCGCCAGCACCCGGACTGGGTGTTCGCCTACCCGCCGGCCGGTGTCGCCGGCAGCCGGCTCTACTACAACCCCGGCATCCCCGAGGTCCGCGAGTTCGTGCAGACCGCGATGATGGACGCGGTCAAGAAGTACGACATCGACGGCGTGCACTTCGACGACTACTTCTACCCGTACCCGAGCGGCACCTACCAGTACCCGGACGACGCCACGTTCGCCCAGTACAACCGGGGGTTCACGGACAAGGCCGACTGGCGGCGGGACAACATCAACCTGCTGATCCAGGAGATGAACGCCAAGATCAAGGCGGAGAAGCCGTGGGTGAAGTTCGGGGTCAGCCCGTTCGGCATCTGGCGCAACAAGTCGGCCGACCCGAACGGCTCGGACACCACCGGCTCGCAGTCGTACGACATCATCTCCGCCGACACCCGCAAGTGGGTCAAGGAGGAGTGGATCGACTACATCGTGCCGCAGCTCTACTGGTACATCGGCCAGTACCCGGCCGCCGACTACGCCCGGCTCGTGCCGTGGTGGGCGGAGACCGTGCGGGGCACCAACGTCCAGCTCTACATCGGGCAGGCCGACTACAAGAGCGGTGACCCGGTGTACGGCTCGTTCTGGATGAACCCGCAGGAGCTGTCGAACCACCTGACGCTCAACCGGTCGTACCCGGAGGTGCTCGGCAACGTGCACTTCTCCGCGGTGCAGGTGCGGGCGAACCGGCTCGGCGCCACCGACATCTACGCCGCCGAGCACTACTCCCGGCCGGCGCTGGTGCCGACCATGTCGCAGCTGCCGTCCAAGCCGCTGCTCATGCCGGTCATCACCCGCGCCGAGCGGCAGGACGACGGGGTTCGGCTGAGCTGGCGGCAGCCGGCCGACGGAAAGGGTCCGTTCGGCGAGGCCACCTCGTACGCGATCTACCGGTTCGACGGGGCCGGCCTGGCCGGCCGCTGCGACTTCGCCGACGCGTCCCACCTGGTCGCCACCGTCCGCGGCACGGACGGCGACGTGCAGTCCTGGGTGGACACCACCGCGACGGCCGGCGCGCACACCTACTACGTGACCGCGCTGGACCGGCTCTGGAACGAGGGCCCGGTGAGCCCGCCGCGCTTCGTGCACTGACCCGCACGACAAGGGACGCCCGGGGCCTCGCGCCCCGGGCGTCCCGCCGTGTTCAGGCGGCCTTGTGCAACCGCACCTCCAGCCCGATCAGCCCGTCCCGGTCCACCTCGGCGCCACCGAAGGCGCTCTGCGCGGCGAGCCGGGCGAAGGCGTCGCCGGTGATCGCCCGCCGCCGCAGCATCCGCAGCGCCGAGCGGGTCCAGAAGGCGTCGAGCCCGCCCAGCCCCATCCGGGCCACCTCCCGCTCGATGTCCGCCGGCGCGATGTCGGCGCGCAGGTCGTGGATCACCGCCCGGCCGCCCGGCCGCAGCACCCGGTGCAGCTCGTCCAGCGCCCGGACCGGGCGGACGAAGTTCTTGAACGCCGCCTGGCAGACGACCAGGTCGAACGAGTCCGCCGGGAACGGCAACTCGTGCACGTCGCCCTGGCGGAAGGTCGCCTCGACCCCGGCCCGCCGGGCCGCCTCCCCCGCCAGCTCGACGAACGTCCGGCTGACGTCCAGCCCGGTGATCCGGTACGCCCCCAGCCGGGCCAGCTCGATCGCCAGGTAGCCCGGGCCGGGCGCCACCTCCAGCACGGCCGCCCCGGCCGGCAGCCCCTCGGCCAGCCGGGCGGCCTGCCGCCGGTACTCGGCCAGTTGCGGCGCGGAGCCGCGGTTCCGGGCGTACCAGCGGGCGGTCCGCCCCTCCATCTCGGGCAGCAGCTTGCGCTTCGGCGCGTGCAGGTCCTTCGTGCTCATCTCTTCCTCCGGTCTCGGGTCGTGCGGGCACGAACCGACCCCGGGGACGGGAGCCCGGTTATCGTTGCGGTTGCCACCTTGCGGCCGGGTTGCCGTTCCCGCGGTATCGGTTCGCAGGTCAGGGCCCCGGCGGTGGTGTTCCCGCACCCCGCCGGGGTCCGCTCTCAGTGCGGCTCGGTCCCCCTCTCCGCCAGGTCCGCCCACTCCGGCGGCACCGCGCCGGTCTCGTGCCAGGCCCGCCACTCGGCCAGGCCCGGCAGCGCCCCGGTGGTCAGCTCGTCGAGCAGGCCGCGCACCCAGGTCGCCTCGGCCTCCCGGACAGCCAGGTCGTATTCGGCTTCGATGAGGAAGATCCGGGGCACCTCGCGGGCGTGCCCGGCCAGCGCCGCCCGCTGCGCGGCGAGCTGGTCCTCCAGCCGGTCGAGGCGCTGCCGCAGCAGGTCGAGCGCCTCGTCGGGCGCGAGGACGCCGAGCACCGAGAGGCCCGCCTCGAACCGGGGTTGCTCCCGCTCCGGGACAGCGACCAGCTCGCGCGTCCAGTCGACCAGCTCCGCGCGCCCGGCCTCGGTGATCCGGTAGACGGTGCGCTCCGGGCGCCGCCCCTGCCGGCCACTCTCCACCGTCGCGACGAGGCCGTGCCGCTCCAGGTTCGCCACCACCGTGTAGAGCGAGCCCCACTTGATCGGCATGTCCTGGTCCTTGCCGCGGGCGCGCAGCACGGCAGCGATCTCGTAGGGGTGGCGGGGCCGCTCGACCAGGGCCGAGAGCACGGCGAGGGCCATGAGGTTCCCGACCCGGCGTCGCTTCGCCACCGCCGCCTCCTCGCCTCCGATTACTCGTAGACGAGTATACGGCCGCCGGCCGCCCTGGCAAGGCATTCGTCTGTTTCGACGCCTGTCATCAACACGTCGCCCGGCGCATCGCCTCCGGCTCCCCCGTCGATCGAAAATCGTCGACATATGGCCCCACACTCCCGGGGAGGTAACCGTGTCCCGACGTCTCACCACCCTGCTCGCCGCCGGCACGATCGCCCTGCTCACCGCCGTCGGCGTGGCCACCCCCGCCGCCGCCGCGGTGAGCACCGAACAGAAGCTCGCCGTGCTCTCCAGCTGGACCCAGACCAGTGCCAGCAGCTACAGCGCCTGGAACTCCGCCCGCGTGAACCGGGCACCCTGGACCGAGTACGGCTTCGACTGGTCGACCGACTACTGCTCGTCCAGCCCGGACAACCCGCTCGGCTTCAACTTCAGCCTCTCCTGCTACCGGCACGACTTCGGCTACCGCAACCACAAGGCCATGGGCATCTTCCCGGCCAACAAGTCCCGCCTGGACAGCGCGTTCTACGCCGACCTGAAGCGGGTCTGCGCCACCTACAACACCGTCGTACGACCCGCCTGCTACAGCCTCGCCTGGACCTACTACCAGGCGGTCAGCGTCTTCGGCTCGGTCGCCGCCGTGCAACAGGCCGACCTGGACCGCGCCGCCCGCATGAAGGCCCAGGCCGAACGCACGGCCGCCCGCCACTGACCCGCCGCAGTAGTTGATCAAGGGGTTCGCGTCGGAATCCGGCTCTCCGGCGACGCGAACCTCTTGGTCAACTCGCCGTGGAGCGGCGCGGTGCTGGTGCCGTGAAGCGGGGGGAACCGGGGGCCTTCAGGTCGGGGTGGCTCAGGTTCAGGGCCAGGGCGGCCGCCTCCTCCAGGCGGAGGGCCACGCCGGTGGCGTAGGCGGCGTCGAACGCGGCATCGCCGAGAGCCTGGCGCAGCTCCGCCTGGCGGGCCAGCCAGTAGGGGCCGTAGATGCCCGGGGTGGCGCGCAGGCTCGCCCGCGTCGCCTGGGCGGCGCCGAAGAGCCGGACCGCCGTCACCGGCTCGCCGTCCAGGGCGCAGCGCACCGCGATGGCGTTCAACGTGTCGCACGCCCGGCCCAGATAGCCGTGGCTCATCCGGGAACGGAGCGCCACCAGCAGGTGCTCGTGCGCGGCCACCAGGTCGCCCCGCGCCAGCGCCACCAGACCGAGCAGCATGTCCACCGAGCGCCGGCCCCGCTCGACCGGGCGGGCCGCCTCCACCGGGCGGGCCGCGCCGAGCACCTCGGCCGCCTCGTCCAGCGCGCCCCGGCGCCACAGCAACTCGGCGAGGTTGTAGACGGCGAGCAGCGCGTCGGAGACCACCTCCTGGGCGTACGCCCAGTCGATGACCTCCCGGCAGACCCGTTCCGCCTCGACGAACTGTCCCATGTCGACCAGCGGTGCGGCCCGGCCCGCCAGCACGCGGGCGAGCAACCCCAGGTCGCCGGCCTGCCGGGCGGCCGCCTCGGCCCGCTGCGAATAGCGCAGCTCCTCGGCGAACTCGCCGTCCGCACCGGCGTGCAGCGAGTGCATGTGGTACGCCGCCGCCAGTTCCGCCTCCGGGATCGGCTCCCCGGTCTCGGCGATCCGCCCGTAGAGCCGGAACAGCCAGAGCCGCCCCTCCCGGGCCAGCCCGCGCTCCCGCCACCACTGGTCCAGGCCGCCGGCCAGCCGCAGCCCCGACCGGGCGCTGCCACCGGTGGCGCACCAGCGCAACGCGGCCCGCAGCTCCCCGGCGAGCGGGTCGAGCGCGTACAGGGAGAGGGTCACCGGGCGGCCGTCCGGGCCCAGGTGGGCGCGCTCCAGGGCGTGCCGGGACCAGGCGACGTGCCGGTCCCGGGCGGACTGCTCCTCGCCCGCCTCGATGAGCCGCCGGGCCGCGTACGCCCGGATCGGGTCCAGCATCCGGTAGGTGCTGCCCGAGGCGTGCGGCTCGGCCAGCACCATCGACTTGTCCACGAGCACCGACAGCGGATCGAGCGGGTCGTCGTCGAGCAGCCACTGCACGGTCGGCAGGTCCACCGGGCCGGCGAAGACGGCCAGCCAGCGCAGCAGCCGGGCCGAGCGCGCCCCCAGCGTCCGGTACGACCAGGTGACCGTGGCCTGCATGGTCAGGTGCCGCTCGTTCGCCGACCGCTGCACGGCCCGGCTGGCCGGCGTGGCCGGAGCGGCCCCGGTGGCGGCGGCCACGAGGTCGACCGTGTCCTGCTGGTTGCCGGTCCAGCCGGCCTCCACGGCGGGCGGCTCCAGCTCCTCCCGCCCGGCGTCCAGCGTGCCCAGCATGTCGTCGAGGCGCTCGGCGAGCTGCCCGGCCGACAGCACCCGCAGCCGCGCGGCGGCCAGCTCGATGGCGAGCGGCAACCCGTCCAGCCGGCGGACCACCCGGCGCAGGTCGGCCTGCTCGGCCGGCTCCGGAGCCCGGCCGCCCCGAGCCGCCGTGGTGCGGTCCAGCAGCAGGGCCACCGCGTCGCTCGCCCCGCCGCCGGGGCCCGGGTCCACCGACAGCGGCGGGATCCGCCACACCACCTCGCCGGGCACGCCGAACGACTCGCGGCTGGTGGCCAGCACGCGCACGCCCCGGCCCCCGGACAGCAGCCGGGAGATCACCTCGGCCGAGGCAGCCGGCTGGGCGTCGCAGGTGTCCAGCACGATGAGCATCCGCCGGGCCGCCGCGTACTCGACCAGGGTGTCCACCATGGGCCGGCCCGGCTCCGGGCGCAGCCCGAGCACGGCGGCGATCTCGAACGCGACCAGCCCGGGGTCGGTGACGGCCGCGACGTCGACGAACCACACCCCGTCCGGGTACGCCTCGACCACCCCGGAAGCCAGCTCCACGGCCAGCCGGGTCTTGCCGGCCCCGCCCGCGCCCAGCACGGTCACCAGCCGGTACGTCTCGACCAGCCGCCGCAGCTCGGCCCGCTCGGCCTCCCGGCCCACGAACGAGGTGACCTGGGTGGGCAGGTTGTGCGCCACCGCGTCGGCGGTGCGCGGCCGAGGGAAGCACCGCTCCAGGCCCGGCGCGACGAGCTGGAACAGCCGTTCCCGGTCGTCGAAGCCGCGCAGCCGGTGCAGCCCGAGGTCCAACAGGGACGCTCCGTCGGGCAGCGGGTCGGCGTGCCGGGCGGTCGCCGCCGAGCAGAGCACCTGTCCACCGTGGGCGGCGGCGGCCACCCGGGCGGCCCGGTGCACCTCGGGGCTGGCGTACTCGCCGTCGCGGGGCTCGGCGTAGCCGGTGTGCAGCCCCATCCGCACCCGCGGCGCGGCCTCGGCGGTGGGCCAGTCGTGGCCGGCCAGCGCGCGTTGCGCGGTGAGGCAGGCGTGCATGGCGGCGGCCGCGTCCGGGAAGGCGAGGAAGAAGGAGTCGCCCTCGGTCAACAGCTCCGCCCCGTCGGTGCCGGCCAGCGTGTGGCGCAGCAACCGGCGGTGTTCCCGCAGCACCGGGCGGTAGCCCGGACCGAGCAGCTGGGCCAGTCGCGTGGAGCCCTCGATGTCGGTGAAGACGAAGGTCACCCATCCGCTCGGGAGGTGGATCCGTGGCGACATGCGTGGAACCTCCGCCCCGTGACGTCGGCTTCATGCTGCCCTATGGTCACGCGGTCACGCATCGTGAGAACGGCCGGGCAGATTCCGACTCAAGGTGCCAAAGGATCACACGGGCGGCAAGCCGGATCGACCGGCGGGCCGAGGGCGGGTGGGCGGTCAGCAGCCGCAGGCGCCGCCGCAGCAACCGCCGCCAGCCGGGGCGGGCGCCCCGCCGACCGCACCGGACCCGCCCCGCCCCGTGACGGCCACGGTGGAAAGCAGCTTCACGGTGTCGGCGTGTCCCTGGGGACAGGTGGCCGGCTGACCGGCCTCGGCCATCGGACGGTTGACCTCGAAGGTGTCGCCGCAGGCGCGGCAGCGGAAGTCGTAGCGGGGCATGCGACAAGCGTACGGCCGGACCTGACGCCCCGGCAGTCATGGGTGATACTCGACGGGTGGTGGACGGCGAGCAGCGATCGACAACTCGACCCCTGCGACCGGCCGCGCCGCCCGACGGCGGCGCCGGCCCCGTCCCCCGCCCGCGCCGCGACACGGCGACCGGCCCGGCCGCCGACCCGAAGGCCGGACCGGCCGACGCGACGGCGGAGCCGGCCGATCCCAAGCCGGGCGACGCGACGGCGGAGCCAGCCGGTGCGGAGGCCGGCCGGCGGCGGCGGGTGCCGTTCGCGCACGCGGTGCGGATGCCACCACGGCAGCTCGCCGCCGGCGCGGCCCGGGCCACCCGCGCCTGGTCGCGCCGTCCCAGCGGGCGCACCGCCCTGCCGGGGCTCTTCCTGCTCGCCCTGATCGCGGCCACGGCCGCGGCCGGCGCGCTGCTGGTGCCCGCGGCGGTCCGCAAGCCGCAGCCGGTGGCCGTCGACGCCACCACGAACGCCCCGGTCCAGGGCGTACCCCAGGCCGGTGTGGTGCCGGGTGCGACCGGCGGGCCGGTGGATCCCGGCGCGACCGGGCTGCCGGGCACCGTCGGTCCGACCGGCACGGCCACGCCCGGCGGCACGCCGACCGGCCCCGCCGCCAGCCCGGGGGTCCCCGGGCGACCGGCCGACGCGCTGGCCGGCTGGGCGCAGAAGGTCAGCGCGACCACCCGCATCCCGACGGTGGCCCTGCAGGCGTACGGCTACGCCGAGCTGGTGCTCGCCCAGACCAACCGAAGCTGCCAGCTGAGCTGGACGACGCTGGCGGCGATCGGCTACGTCGAGTCCCGCCACGGGTCGTACAACGGCGCCGTCCTGCGGCCCGACGGCGTCGCCGCGCCGGAGATCCTCGGCGCCCCGCTGGACGGGCAGGGCGGCCGGTCCCGGATCCTCGACACCGACCGGGGGCAGCTCGACCACGACCCGGTCTACGACAAGGCGCTCGGCCCGATGCAGTTCATCCCGAGCACCTGGCAGGAGATCGGCGCGGACGCCGACAACGACGGCGTCAAGAACCCGCACGACATCGACGACGCCGCGCTGGCCGCGGGCCGCTACCTGTGCCAGGGCGGCCGGAACATGACGATCGCGGGCGACTGGTGGGGCGCCATCCTCTCCTACAACGATGTACGCCGTTACGCACAGGACGTCTTCGACAAGGCCGACGAATACGGACGGCTGAGCGGCACGTGACGTGACCGGTTGCCTACATTCGCGGACTTGACCCTTCCCCCGGGCTGCCGTTGACGGCAAGCTATACGGGTGATGGTGCGCGAGTGGGACCCTCGGACCGCGTCGTCCGCCGAGATCGCGTCGCTGCTGGACACGCTGAACGCGGTGCTGGCGGCCGACCTGCCGCAGGATCCGCCCTGGCGGGAGAGCTCCCTGCGGGAATACCTCTCCGAGGTCATGCCGGGTGAGCGCCGGATCTCCTGGGTCGCCCAGGCCGATCCGGCACCGGACGGCACGCCGGGCCCGATCCTCGGCCACGTGAACGTGCTGCTGCTCGGCGGCATCGGCGTGCTGGAGGTGCTGGTGCACCCGTCGGTCCGGCGCGGGCGGCTCGGCCGCGAGCTGGTCCGGGTGGCCGCCCGCCGGGTCTGGGACGAGGGCTTCCAGTCGATCGGTGTGGAGGTGGTGGGCGACACCCCGGCCGTGGCGTTCTACGAGGCGCTCGGCTTCACCAGGGAATACGTCGAGACCCGCAGCGTGCTCGACCTGGGCGCCATGGAGTGGCCGGTGCTGGCCGAGATGGCCACCGAGGTGGGCGCCGGCTACCACGTCGAGTTCTGCCCCGGCGGGCCGCCGGACGACCTCATCGAGGCGTACGCGCGGGCCAAGGCCGAGGTGCGCGACGTGGACGACGGCGAGCTGCGGCCCAGCTCCTACGACCCCCAGCGGCTGCGGGACAGCCTCGACACGCTGCACCGGCGGGGCATGAAGCCCTACATCGTGCTGGCCCTGCACGAGCAGACCGGTGAGGTGGCCGGGCTGACCGAGGTGGTGGTGCCGGCACAGCACCCGACCCGGGCCGACCAGTACGACACCATCGTGGTCCGCGACCACCGGGGCTACGGCATCGACCGGGCCATCAAGGCCCGGATGCTGCTGGAGCTGCGCTCGGCCGAGCCGGAGCTGGCCGAGGTGCAGACCTGGAACGCGCAGGCCAACGAGGCGATGCTGAAGGTCAACGCGGAGCTGGGCTACCGCCCCGACCGGGACTGGTGCGAATACAGCGTGGACGTGGCCGAGCTGGTGCACCGGCTCGACAGCCAGCGCTGACGGATATTCATCAAACGGCTGCCCGGGGGATGGACGGCGGACCGTAACGCCGCTTAACGTGCGTTAGTTCCTGTCCACCCATCGTGGAGGCTCCATGCGCACGCGCCGCACCTTCGCCGCGCTCGCGACCACCGCCGCCGTCTCCGTCACGGCGATCGGGGTCGCACCCCCCGCGGCCAGCGCCGCGCCCACCGACCTGTTCATCTCCGAGTACGTCGAGGGCTCGTCCAACAACAAGGCCGTCGAGCTCTACAACGGCACCGGCGCGCCGATCGACCTGGCCGCCGCCGGCTACCAGCTCCAACTCTTCTTCAACGGCGCCACCACGTCGACGAACGTGCCGCTGACCGGCACGGTCGCCGCCGGCGACGCCTTCGTCTTCGCCGCCTCGGCGGCCGCGCCCGCGATCCTCGCCCAGGCCGACCAGACCTACAGCGGCTCGCTCTACAACGGCGACGACGCCATCGTGCTGCGCAAGGGCACCACGGTGGTCGACTCGATCGGCCAGGTCGGCGTCGACCCGGGCACCGAGTGGGGCACCGGGCTCACGAGCACGGCCGACAACACGCTGCGCCGGCTGCCCTCGGTGAGCGCCGGTGACACCGACCCGACGAACGCCTTCGACCCGGCCGTGCAGTGGGAGGGCTTCGCCACCGACACCTTCGACGGGCTGGGCAGCCACCGCATCGACGACGGCGGCCCGGTCGACCAGGCGCCGACGCTGACCTGCGGCGGCGCGCTGACCCTCGAGGCGGGCGCCACGGCCACCCGCGTGGTCACCGCCACCGACGCCGACGACACCGTCACCGACCTCGCGGTCACCGCGGTCACCCCGACGCCGGCGAGCGGCTCGATCAGCCGTACCGCGTTCACGCCGGCCACCGCGGCCGGCGGCACGGCCACCGCCACACTGACCGCCACGGGCCTCCCGGCCGGCGCCTACTCCGTCACGGTCACCTCGACCGACGCCGAGGGCGGCACCGCGACCTGCACGCTGACCGTGCAGGCCACCGCCGTGCTCTCGGTGGGCGAGGTGCAGGGCCGCACCGGTGACGACGAGGACGGCCGCACCGACCGGTCGCCGTTGGCCCCGGCCAGCGGCAACGGCACCAGCTCGATGCTCTACGACGTGCGCGGCGTGATCACTCAGAAGTCGCTGACCCGCACCTCGGCCGGCGCCGACCAGTGGGGCTTCTACCTGCAGAGCCGCACCGGCACCGAGGACGGCGACCCGCTCACCTCGGACGGCATCTTCGTCTTCATGGGCTCGTTCACCACGCTGATCGGCGGCTACGCCCCGACCGTCGGTGACGAGGTCGTGCTGCGCGGCCGAGTGTCCGAGTACTTCAACCAGACCCAGCTCTCCAGCGCCTCCCTGGTGCGCAAGCTCGACTCCGGGCTCGACGTGGACACCGCCGTCCGGGTGGACGACGCGCGGCCGCCGGCCGACGCTGCCGCCGCCGGGCTGTTCTGGGAGCGGCACGAGGGTGAGCGGATGCGCGTCCGTTCCGGCAGCGGGGTGTCCGCCCCGCGGCACATCTTCGCGTCCAGCCTGGACTCCGAGGTCTACGTGCTCGACCGCGAGGACCCGATCATGAAGCGTTCCGACCCGTACGCCCGCCGGGTGTTCCGGGACGCGCACCCGCTGGACGACATCCCGGGCACGCTCTTCGACAACGGCAACTACCAGCGGATCCTGCTGGGTGCGGGTGGCGTGAAGGCGACCGCCGGGGACTCGACCGCGCTGCTGCCCGAGGCCCGCACCTTCGACACGCTGACCGAGGACGCCTACGGCGCCATCTCGTACGCGTTCAGCAAGTACAGCGTGCAGCCCGAGCAGCTCACGCTGACCGGCGGCGCGGACCCGGCGGAGAACAACCCGCCGCGGCCGGCCGACCGGAGCAGCGAGGTCGCGGTCGCCACTTACAACGTGGAGAACCTGTACGACTACCGGGACGACCCGTTCGACGGCTGCGACTTCACCGGCAACTCGGGCTGCCCGGGCGTGAGCCCGCCGTTCGACTACGTGCCGGCCAGCGAGGCGGCGTACACCGAGAAGCTGGGCGTGCAGGCGCGGCAGATCACCGGTGCCCTGCACAGCCCGGACCTGGTGCTCGTGCAGGAGGCCGAGGACCAGGACATCTGCACGGTGGCCGACGGCAAGCTGGTCTGCGGCGACACGAACAACGCCGACGGCGCGCCGGACACCGTCCAGGAGCTGGCGCTGGCCATCGCGGCCGCCGGTGGCCCCGCCTACGCGGCGGCGTACGACCGGACCGGCGCGGACGCCCGGGGCATCGCCTCGGCGTTCCTCTACCGCACCGACCGGCTGACGCTGGCCGAGGCGACCGCCGCCGACCCGCTGCTGGGCTCGGCGCCGACCGTGCAGTACCGCTCGGCGGCCCTGCCGTCGAACGCGGACGTGCAGAACCCGAAGGGGTTCAACGCCGTGCTGCCGGCCGACGTGGACCGCTCGACCGGGGTGGACGGCAGCAACGTCTACACCCGGGCCGTCCAGCTGGCCAAGTTCACCGTGGCGGCGGCGCCCGGCTCGACCGAGCACTTCACGCTCTGGGCGGCCACCAACCACTTCTCGTCCGGGCCGGACAGCCGGGTCGGGCAGCGGCGTGAGCAGGCCGCGTACGGAGCGGCGCTGGTGCAGGCCGTCGAGGCGGCCGACCCGAACGCACGGGTGATCTACGGCGGCGACCTCAACGTCTTCCCGCGGCCGGACGACCCGATCGCCACTGCGGCGAACCCGACGCCGTCGGACCAGCTCGCCCCGCTCTACGAGGCCGGCCTGCACAACCTCTGGGACGACCTGGTGGCGGACGTGCCGGCGGCGGCGTACTCGTACACCTACGACGGGCAGGCGCAGACGCTGGACAACCTCTTCGTCAACGACCCGCTGCACGAGGACCTGGTGCAGGTACGCACGGCGCACATCAACGCCGACTACCCCACCGACGCCGAGGGCCTGGGTGACCGGGGTGCCAGCGACCACGACCCGCAGGTGGCCCGGTTCCGTTCCCGCGCGTCGCTGAGCGTCTCCGACGCCGCGGTGGCCGAGGGCGACAAGGGCGACAGCACCATGACGTTCACGGTGACCGTCTCCCGCCCGCTCTCGGAGCCGGCCCTGCTCTGCGCCACCACCTACGGCACCACGGCGCAGGCCGGGTCGGACTACGACCCGTACGTGGGCTGCAAGACCCTGGCCGCCGGGCAGACCTCGCTGACCTTCCCGGTGACCGTGCGCGGTGACCGGAAGCGTGAGGCGGACGAGCAGCTCAAGCTGTACGTGGCGGGTGTGCCGGGCCTCCGGCTCGCCGACGTGAGCGGCATCGGCACCATCCGCAACGACGACTGACCGCGGCACCGCGAAGCGGCCCGTCGCCCGGCTCACCAGCCGGGCGGCGGGCCGTTGCGGTAGCCGCACCGCTGCGGGTCGCGCGGCGGGGGCACCCCGCGGTACTTGGCCACGCGCACCTCCCACTGACTGCGCCGGCGGAGGGCGTCGCGGTACGCCCGGTCCCGGTAGAAGGTCTCCGGCGGGCGGGCCAGCCCGTAGATGTCGGCCCACCACTCCCCCGGCTCGGGGTCGGCGATCACGTCCAGGTGGGACGGGTACCGTCGCTCGGCGCCGTCGCGCAGGTCGTCGCGGTCCCGCATCGGCCTGAGCACACGGCCGAACTCGTCGACCACGGCGAGCCGGAACCCGGCCACGCCGATGATCCGGCGCAGCATGGCGATGCTCGGGGTCAGGGTGCCGGCCTCGATCCGCCCGATGGTCGTGGGGTGCACCCGGGCGAATCGGGCGAGCTCCCGCTGGCTCGCGTCGGCCCGGCGGCGGACCGCGCGGACGATGCCCGACGCGGGCCACGGGATGTCGAAGGGCTCGGTGAGCATCGTGGGCGGCTCGACCGGCTCCCCGGTCGTGACCGCCGGTTCCTCAGGGGTGGCGGGGGCGCTCATGGAGCCAGGCTCTTGCCACCCGCCTGATCGCGGCAACCCCGACCGGTCCGGCTGTGGACAACCGGAGCGCCTGTGGAAAGGTCCCGCCCCGCCGGCGGCCTGTGCCGCCCCTGCTGCGAGGGCCGATGGCGTGACGGAGCGTGAGAAGGGCAGCGGGTCACCCAACGTGACCGGACCTCGCCGCGGGTCACGCCACCGCCGGCAGACGGAAGCCTTCTATACGGACAAAGAAGGCACCCTCGCCGCCGCGACCCCACCCTCCCCACCCCGCTTTGCTCTGCAGCCACGTACGCAGCGGACACGGACGGTTGCTGCTGCGCCGATGGCTGCAGAGCAAAGCGGGCGTCGGTGGAGGGTCCGGGTCGCGCCTGCTCGGTACGCAGAGTGACAGCGGCGCGCGGCGTCGCCGAGCCGGCGGGCTCCGATGCGGGCAGCAGTCGATCCGTTCCGGCAACGGCCCGGGAACGAAATCCGCTTCCGGAGCGTGTACCGGACATGGGAAGCCACCTCTCGGCCCCGCCCGGTCCGCCGGACGTGTTGCCGCGCGACCGCGACACGTCCCCGGACCTGCCGTTCGAGCAGTTCTACCGGGACCACGTGGACCGGATCCACCGCGCGCTCGCGCTGGCCGTCGGGGACAGCGCGGTGGCCCGGGAGGCGACCGACGAGGCGATGGCCCGGGCGTACGCGCGGTGGGACCGGGTGCGCCGGCTGGACAACCCGGGCGGCTGGGTCTTCCGGGTCGGGCTGAACTGGGCCACCTCGTGGTGGCGGAAGGTGCGCCGGGAACGGCCACCGGCCGAGGACCGGCACCCGGCGACAGCCGCCCCGGATCCCGCCGGGCTGGCCGCCCGGTCGGCCCTGGAACGGTTGCCCGCCGGCCAGCGCACCGTGATCGTCTGCCGGGTGCTGCTGGACCTCTCCACCGCCGAGACCGCCGCCGTGCTGGACCTGACCGAGGGCACCGTCCGCAGCCGCCTCTCCCGGGGACTGGCCGAGCTGCGGGCCGCGCTGGCCGAGGAGGAGTGACGTGGACGTCGTACCCGAGGACCTGGCGGAGCTGATCCACCGCGCCGCTCGCGCGACCGCACCGTACCCGGCGGACCTGGCGGCGCTACGCCGGCGGGCCCGGGCCCGCCGGCGCCGGCGGACCACGACGGCCGTGGCGGGACTTGTCGTCCTGGTCGCGCTCACCGGCGGCGGCGTGCCGCTGCTCGTGGGCGGGCAGCGGCCCGCCACACCGCCGGCCGCGCCGCCGCCGTCGCCCTCGCCGTCACCGACCGCTCCCAGCACGCCGCCGACCCCCGCGCCGGCGCAGCGGCTGCTGTTGAGCGGCGATGGTGGCACCGTGCGGCCGCACCGGGGCGGCCCGGAGATCGGTCTGGTCGGCGGCGTCGCAGACGAGCTGCGCAGCGACGGCTCGGTGGTCCGGCACCGGGTCCCCGCCGGTTGGCAGGAGACCGTGGCACTGCCCGACGGACGGCTGGTCGGCCTCAAGTTCACCGACCTCATGCCCGGCGTACGGCGGACGGACGGCCCGGACGTGGCGGGCCTGTCCGTCAAACTCATGCTGCTCCGCGCGGACGGACGCGTCGAGGTCGACCGGGAGGTCCGGATCCGGGGCCAGGCCCTCGCACTGGCCGGCGCCGACGCACGGTACGCCTACCTGGTCCGGGACGGGGTGGGCCTGGTCTCCCACGAGCTGACCACCGGCCGGGAGAAGACCCTGATCCGGGTGCAGACGAAGGTCGACGGCGAGCTGCCGTTCCGGGACGCCGACGTTACGGCCGGCCGCGTGGTGTCGGTGACCGGCCCGGCCGACCTGACCCAGTGCCGACTCGACGTGCGCCGGCTGGCCGGTGGGAGCCGGCTGTCGCGGCTCACGGTGGCCGGCGACTGCGCTCCGTCGGTCCGGCTCTCCCCGGGCGGCGGCCTCGTCGCGGTCCCCTACCGCCGCCCGAACGGCCGGAACCTCGACTACCGGCTCGCGATCCTGGACACCGCCACCGGGCAGCTCCGGGCTGACCAGCCGCTCGGGACGGCCAGCCCGACCTACGGCCTGCCGGGCGGCGGGACCTGGGGTGCCGCCTGGATCGACGACACCACCGTGCGTGTGGTCTGGGCGCACCTACCCGACCCGCCCCGGAAGGTCTACTCCGTCGCGGAGCTGGCCCGGGTGGTGACGGTCAGCGTTCAGTAGCGCTGGCGGAGCAGCTGGGCCGCCTCGACCGCCCAGTAGGTGAGGATGATCTGCGCGCCGGCCCGGCGGATCGAGGTGAGCGTCTCCAGGATCGTCCGCTCGCGGTCGATCCAGCCGTTCGCGGCGGCCGCCTCGACCATCGCGTACTCGCCGGAGACCTGGTAGGCGGCCACCGGGACGTCGACCGCGGCCCGGACGGCAGCCACCACGTCGAGATAGGGCAGGGCCGGCTTGACCATCACCATGTCGGCGCCCTCGGCCACGTCCAGCTCGACCTCGCGCAGCGACTCCCGCAGGTTCGCCGGGTCCTGCTGGTAGGTGCGCCGGTCGCCCTCCAGGGCCGACTCCACGGCGTCCCGGAACGGGCCGAAGAAGGAGGAGGCGTACTTGACGGCGTACGCGAGCACCGAGACGTCCTGGTGCCCGGCGGCGTCCAGGGCCCGGCGGACCACGCCGACCTGGCCGTCCATCATCCCGGACGGCCCGACCATGTGGACCCCGGCGTCGGCCTGGGCGACCGCCATCCGGGCGTACTCGGTGAGGGTGGCGTCGTTGTCCACGGCGCCGTCGGGGGTGAGCACGCCGCAGTGCCCGTGCGAGGTGAACTCGTCCAGGCAGAGGTCGCTCATCACCACGGTGGCGTCGCCGACCTCGGCGATGACGTCGCGGATGGCCACGTTGAGGATGCCGTCCGGGTCGATGCCGCCCGAGCCGGTCTCGTCCCGCGTCGCCGGCACCCCGAAGAGCATGATCCCGCCGACCCCGGCCTGGACCGCCTCGACGGCGGCCTTGCGCAGCGAGTCCCGGGAGTGCTGGAGCACCCCCGGGAGCGACGCCACGGCCCGCGGCTCGGTCAGCCCCTCCTTGACGAACATCGGCACGACCAGCTCGGCCGGGTCGACGCGGGTCTCGGAGACCAGCCGCCGCACGGCCGCGTTGCGGCGCAGCCGGCGGGGCCGGATCTCGGGGTACGACATCGGGGGGCCTCCTGTCAGCGGAACCTCAGGGCGGTCGGGCCCTGCACCTTCGAGCCCCGGCGCTGCTTGGCCGGCATGGCGGCGAGCTTCTCGCGCAGCTCGACGGCGTAGGCGGCGAGCGCCTCCACCAGGTCGGGCACCGAGGCGTGCGGCGGCTGCACGTCGACCCGCAGGCCGAACTCCGTAGCGGTCTCCGCCGTCTTGGGCCCGATAACCGCAACAACGGTACGCGCGTGCGGCTTCCCGGCGATCCCGACCAGGTTCCGGACGGTCGAGGACGACGTGAAGAGGACCGCGTCGAACCCGCCCGACTTGATGGCGTCGCGGATCTCGGCGGGCGGCGGCGCGGCCCGGACGGTCCGGTACGCGGTCACGTCGTCGACCTCCCAGCCCCGCTCGGTGAGCCCGGCGGCCAGGGTCTCGGTGGCGATGTCGGCGCGCGGCAGCAGCACCCGGCCGACCGGGTCGAGGATCTCGTCGTGCGGCGAGAACTCGGCCAGCAGGCCCTCGGAGGACTGCTCCCCGGAGGGGATCAGCTCCGGCTGGATGCCGAAGGCGCGGACCGCCTCGGCGGTGGCCTCGCCGATGCAGGCGATCTTGACGCCGCCGAAGTGGCGGGCGTCCAGGCCGTGCTCGGCGAACTTCTCCCAGACCGCCCGGACCGCGTTCACCGAGGTGAAGATCACCCAGGCGTACCGGCCGTCGACCAGGCCCTTGACCGCCCGCTCCATCTGGGCGGGGGTGCGCGGCGGCTCGACCGCGATGGTCGGCACCTCGCACGGGATCGCCCCGTACGCCCGCAGCCGCGCGCTCATGGCGCCGGCCTGCTCCTTGGTCCGGGGTACGAGCACCTTCCAGCCGTACAGCGGCCGGTTCTCCCACCAGCTCAGCTTGTCGCGGTCGGAGACGCCCGCGCCCACGGTGAGCACGACCCGGCCGGTGAAGCCGAGCGCCGCCGCGACGAAGGAGTCCACGGTCGACGTGGTGGTGTACTGCGTCTCGCCCGTGCCGTCGCCGGTCACCGCGACGGGGGTGGCGCCGTCCACGCCGGCGGCCAGCAGGCCGTCCCGGATGGCGGCCAGGTCACCGGCGTCCACCGCGACGGCCAGGGAGCCCCGGGCCACGGCCGCGGCCAGCGCGTCGAAGTCCAGCGTGGTGACGTCCTCGACGTCGGCGGCGGTGCGTACCCCCGGCAGCGGCACGCCGGCGTAGGTGGCCACGCCCTCGGCCTGGCCGACGCCCGGCACCACCTCGAAGTGCGCGGCGGTACGCGCGACCGCCTGCACCTCCTTGACCACCGAGTCGTGGCCGAACGGGTCACCGGCGACCAGGTGCACGGCGTTCTGGCCGGACCGGGCCGCGGAGATCAGCACCTTCGCCACGTCCCCCGGCACACCCTCGGCGGGGCTGAACTCGGCGTCGGACCTGGCCTGGGCGCGGACGTGCTCCAGCAGCGACTCGGGGACTCCCCGGTCGTACACCACCTGGTCGGCGTCGACCAGGGCGTCCAGCGCCCGGCGGGTCAGCAGGCCCGGGTCGCCGGGGCCGGCCCCGACGAACGCGATCCGGCCTACGGGCTTACGGGTGCGGGTCATTCTGTGCTCCCAAATTGCTGGGTCCCCGGGCCGGCGTGTCCTTCTTGGCCGAGGATCGAGTCGGCGCCGAGTTCGAGGAGTTCGGCGGCGAGTGCCTTGCCGATCTCCGCCGCGTCGGCGGGCGTTCCGGTGCGGGACAGCCGGAGGTCACGGGTGCCGTCCGGGCTGATCACCGCCCCGCGCAGGTAGATCTCTTCACCGGCGTCACCCTCGGCGAGTTCGCCGTAGGCGGCGACGGGTGCGCTGCACCCGGCCTCCAGGGTGGCCAGCAGTGCCCGCTCCGCGACGACCGCGGCACGGGACGGTGCGTGGTCGAGCACGCCGAGCAGCTCGACCAGGTCCTGATCGTCGATCCGGCACTCCACGGCCAGCGCGCCCTGGGCGGGCGCGGGCAGCATCAGCATCGGATCGAGCGTCTCGGTGATCACGTCCGTCCGGCCGAGGCGCGCGAGCCCGGCCCGGGCCAGCACGACCGCGTCGAGGTCGGCGTCGGGGCCGAGCACCCGGCCGAGGCGGGTGTCGACGTTGCCCCGGATCGGGGTGACCTCCAGCTGCATGCCGAGGGCGTGCAGCTGGGCGATGCGGCGCAGCGCGCCCGTGCCGACCCGCGCGCCGGGCGGCAGCTCGGCGAGGGTGCGGCCGTCCCTGGCGACCAGCGCGTCCCGCGGGTCCTGCCGGACCGGCACGGCCGCGATGTGCAGGCCGGGCGCCCCCGCCGTGGGGAGGTCCTTGTACGAGTGGACCGCGAAGTCGATCTCGCGGGCGGTCAGCGCGTCGCGCAGCGCGGAGACGAAGACGCCGACGCCGAGCCGGTGCACCGGGGCCGTCGAACGGTCGCCGGCGGTCACCACCTCGACCAGCTCGACCGGGCGGCCGGTGGCCGCGGTGAGCGCCTCGGCGACGTGGCCGGACTGGGCCATCGCGAGGGCGCTGCCCCGGGTGCCGAGGCGCAGGGGGGCGGTCATCGCGCACCTCCGGTGGGCGGGGTGATGTCGGCCGGCAGGGCGATCTCGGCTTCCACCACGTCGGGAACGGTGTCGACCGCGGAGGTCTGCGGCACCTCGAGGTCGAACAGCTCGCGCAGCAGGGCGGCGTACTGGTCGCCGCCGGGCTCCGCCGCGAGCTGGCGGACGCGGACGGTGGGCTGGTGCAGCAGCCGCTGCACGACCCGGTGCACGGTGCGGGCGACCTCGGCGCGCTGGTCGTCGGTGAGGTCCGGGCGGCGCTGGGCCAGCCGGCGCAGCTCGGCGGTCACCACGTCGTCGGCGCGCACGCGCAGGGCCGCCACGGTGGGGGCGACGTCGCTGCCACGCAGCCAGCTCAGGAACGCCTCGACCTCGCCGGCCACGATCCGGGTCACCTCGGCGGCGTCGGCGGCGGCCGGGCCGTCGGCGAGGATCGCCGCCATCCGGTCGATGTCGATCACCTCGACGCCGGGCAGCTCGGCGACGCCCTCCTCGACGTCGCGCGGGACGGCCAGGTCGAGCAGGACCAGCGGGCCGCGGGCGGCGTCGCGGCGGACCAGCGCCCGGGTCACCACGTCGCGGGTGAGCACCGCTTCGGTGGCGGCGGTGGCGGCCACCACGATGTCCACTGTGGCGAGGGCGTCGACCAGTCCGGCCATCGGCACGGCGGTGGCGCCGTAGGACTCGGCCAGCCGGACGGCTCGCTCGGCGCCCCGGTTGGTGACGGTGAGCGGGCCGGCGCCCAGCCGGGAGAGGGTGGCCACGCCCAGCGAACCCATCGCCCCCGCGCCGACCACCATGGCGGGCCGGCCGGTGAGGTCGCCGTCGAGCAGGCCGGCGGCCAGGTCGAGGGCGGCGGTGACCACGCTCTGCCCGGCCCGGTCGATGTTGGTCTCGGCGTGCGCGCGCTTGCCGACCCGCAGGGCCTGCTGCATCAGCTCGTGCAGGAGCCGGCCGGCCGAGTCGGCGCCGCTGGCCGAGTGGTAGGCGTCGCGGAGCTGGCCGAGGATCTGCGCCTCGCCGACCACCATCGAGTCCAGCCCGGTGGCGACCCGGAAGACGTGGTCGACGGCGGCGGCGTCGTAGTGCACGTAGAGGTGGGTGGCGAGCGCCGCCGGCGGGGCACCGGCCTGCTCGGCCAGGACCGCGCAGATGTCGCCGAGGCCGCCGTGGAAGCCGGTGACGGCGGCGTACACCTCGACGCGGTTGCAGGTGGAGACGAGCACGGCCTCGGCGACGTACGGCTGGGCGACCAGGCGGTCCAGGGTGCGGGTGAGATCCGCGGGCGGGACCGCCAGCTGCTCCAGCGTGGCGACCGGGGCGGTGCGGTAGGACGCGCCGACGACGAGCAGTTTCACGTGCCGATCGCCTCCTGGGTGTCGGTGGCGGCGAGCCCGCCGGGAAGCGCGGTCAGCGACGCCTTGCGGTGCTCGTGGAAGGACAGGATCTGCAGTTCGATCGCGAGGTCGACCTTGCGCACGTCGACCCCCTCCGGAACCGAGAGTACGCACGGCGCGAAGTTGAGGATGCTCGTCACGCCGACGGCGACGAGCTGATCCGCGACCGCCTGGGCGGCCGGCGCGGGGGTGGCGATCACGCCGATCGAGATCGACTCCTCGACGGCGACCCGGGGCAGGTCGTCGACGTGCCGGACGACCAGGCCGTTGATCTCCTCGCCGACGCGGGACGGGTCGGCGTCGAGGAGCGCGGCGATCCGGAAGCCGCGGCTGGCGAAGCCGTCGTAGCCGGCCAGGGCGTGACCGAGGTTACCCACGCCGACCAGCGCGACGGAGCGGCACTGGGTGAGCCCGAGCACCGACTCGATCTGCTCGATCAGCAGCGTGACGTCGTAGCCGACGCCGCGGGTGCCGTACGAGCCGAGGTGGGAGAGGTCCTTGCGGAGCTTCGCCGAGTTGACCCCGGCGGCGCTGGCCAGCCCCTCGCTGGAGACCGTCTCGTGGCCGGTGTCGGCGAGCGCGTGCAGGGCGCGGAGGTATTCCGGGAGCCGCGCGACGGTCGCCTCGGGCAGGTCCGGGAGCGCCGGTACGGCACCGGCGCGGCCGGGCGCGCCTGGGTGACGGTGCTGACTCATGAGACTCCGTGCGGTGCGATCCTCGACCAGCGACGGTGGCCGGTCGTTCCGGGACTCCCGCTGGCGACCGATGTTGCCGGCTGTGCTAGCAGGGCGCGTCGGAACTACAGAGTAGGCGCTTGTGAAGACGTGCACAAATCGCGATCTTGCTAGGTCGCGACGCGCCTCCACCTGCTCCTCCATTCCCACAAGATCGATAGACGGAGCTCCCTCGGCGCCGCGTGGCGATTATTGCTCAATCCCGACTTCTCTGACCAATCGCGCGCGCCCGGTAGCGCTGTGTCATCGTCGGGGAGAGGCGCGGGTCACGTCCGGCGGTAGGGAGAACCCCACCCCGGAGAGGCCCGCGCACGGGATGGGTCGGGCCCGTTCCGGCCCATAGCCTCGGAGCATGACCGCCGTTCCGCTGGCCACCGCGCCAACCCCCACCACACCCGTCCGGGGTCTCGTCCGCCAACTCCTGCGCGACTCCGGCTACGTGCTCTTCAGCCTCCCGCTGGCGCTGGTCGGCTTCGTGCTGGCCGTGGCGGGTATCTCGCTCACCGCCGGCCTGCTGGTCACCACGCTCGGCCTGCCGGTCCTCGCCGGCACCCTGTACGCGGCCCGGGGGCTGGCCGACCTGGAGCGGCTGCGGCTGCCCGCCGTGCTGCGCCAGCCCCGGGTCCGCCCGGTCTACCTGGCGCCCGAGCGGGGCGCGGGCTTCTGGCGGCGGGTCCTCACCCCGATGCGCGACCCGCAGTCCTGGCTCGACCTGCTGCACGCCTTCGTCCGGCTGCTGGCGACCCTGCCCACGTTCGTGGTGGTGGTGGTCTGGTGGGCGCTGGCCGTGACCGGCACCCTCTACGGCGCGTACGACTGGGCCATCCCGCGGGGCCCCGGCGACCAGGACCTCAGCCAGCTCCTCGGGATGGGGGACGGTGCCGGGGCGCGGATCGCCCTGAACACCGCGATCGGGGTGTTCGCCCTGTTCACCCTGCCCCTGGTGGCCCGCGCGTGCGCCAAGATCCAGGCCGCGCTGGCGTACTCGCTGCTCACCGGGGTGGCCGAGATGCGGCAGCGGATCACCACGCTGGAGGAGCAGAAGCGGGCCGCCGCGTCCGCCGAGGCGTCCGCCCTGCGCCGCCTGGAACGGGACATCCACGACGGCCCGCAGCAGCGCCTCGTCCGGCTCGCCATGGACCTGAGCCGAGCCCGCCAGCAGCTCGCCGCCGACCCCGAGGCGGCCCGGCGGACCCTGGACGAGGCGGTCAGCCAGACCCGGGAGACCCTCGACGAGCTGCGGGCCCTCTCCCGGGGGATCGCCCCGCCGATCCTGGTCGACCGGGGGCTGCCCAGCGCGCTGGCCGCGCTCGCCGCCCGCGCCCTGGTCCCCACCGAGCTGGTGGTCGACGACGAGCTGGGCACCGCGGCCGGGCGGCTCGACCCGGCGCTGGAGAGCACCGCGTACTTCGTGGTGGCCGAGGCGCTGACGAACGTCGCCAAGCACAGCCGGGCCGCCGCCTGCCGGGTCGAGGTGACCCGGAAGGTCGGCCGGCTGGAGATCACCGTGGTGGACGACGGGATCGGCGGCGCCCACCTGGCCAAGGGGCACGGGCTCAGCGGCATCGCCGACCGGGTCCGGGCCGCCGGCGGGACCCTGGAGGTGGCCAGCCCGACCGGCGGGCCGACCCGGATCCACGCGGAACTCCCCCGGTGAAGGCCAACGGCCATAATTCGGCCTCCGCGCCGCCAGGCGGCACTCCGGACCGAATGAAGGCCGCCCTCTGGGTCCAGGACGTGATAGACACCGGACCCATGCGGGTGGTGATCGCGGACGACGCCGTGCTGCTCCGGGAGGGGCTGGTCCGGCTGCTGACCGAGTCGGGACACGAGGTGGTGGCCGCCGTCGGTGACGGAGACGCCCTGGTCGAGGCGGTGGTGACGCACCGGCCGGATATCTCGGTGGTGGACGTGCGGATGCCGCCGTCGCACACCGACGAGGGGCTGCGGGCGGCCGTGGAGGCCCGCCGGCGGGTGCCCCGTACGCCGGTCCTGGTGCTCTCCCAGTACGTCGAGGTGTCGTACGCCGACGACCTGCTCGCCACCACCGGCGGCGGGGCCGGCGGTGGCGGGATCGGCTACCTGCTCAAGGACCGGGTGGCCGCGATCGACGAGTTCCTGGACGCGCTGGCCCGGGTGGCGGCCGGCGGCACGGTGCTGGACCCGGAGGTGATCAGCCAGCTCCTGGTGCGGCGCCGCCGCAACGACCCGCTGGCCGAGCTGACCCCGCGCGAGCGCGAGGTGCTCGCCCTCATGGCCGAGGGCCGCTCCAACACCGCGATCGCCCGCGCCCTGGTGGTCAGCGACGGCGCCGTCGAGAAGCACGTCCGCAACATCTTCACGAAGCTGGACCTGCCCCCGGACGCCACGAACCACCACCGCCGGGTCCTCGCGGTCCTCACCCACCTGCGCGCCTGAGGCGCCCCGGCGGGATCAGAACGTCTGCGCGAGGGTGACCGCCTCGGCGAGGGTGTCGGCCACCGGGTGGCCCGAGGTGCGCAGCCGGGCCGGGTCGGAGAGACCGCCGGTGTAGAGGACGCAGCGGGCGCCCACGGAGAGGGCGGCGTCGGCGTCGTCCAGGGAGTCGCCGATGAGCACCACCTGCCGGCCGTCGAGGCCCAGCTCGGCGAGGTGCTTCTCCAGCCACTCCGCCTTGGGGCCGCCGCCGACCGCGGCGCGCAGCCCGTCCACGCGGGTGAAGTGCGGGGTCAGCCCGTACGTGTGCACCGTGGGGACCAGCTCGTCGTGGAACCACATGGACAGCAGGGACTGGCTGCCCGGCCAGGCGGCGATCGCAGCGGTGGCGTCGGCGGCCAGCGCGCAACTGGTCAGCCCGGCCCGGTACGCCTCGTGGAAGATCCGGTCGAGCCGGCCGAACGCCTCGGCGTCGATCGCCTGGCCGAGCATCTCGGCGTAGTAGTCGGCGATCGGGCGGCGGAACCGGACGCGGTGCTCGTCGGCGGTGACCGCCGGACCGCCGGCGCTGGCGAAGGCGACGTTGGTGGCCCGCACCACCAGGTCGAGGTCGTCGAGGAGGGTTCCGTTCCAGTCCCACACGAGGTGGTGGCGCGCAGCGGTCATCGGTGCACTGTAAGGGGCGGCTCAGAGCTGCGGGGTGGTCAGGTCCCGCAGCAGCCGGTCCTCCTCGACCCGCCAGTAGCCGTGCTCCCGGCCGTCGAGCAGCACGACGGGCAGCCGGTCGCCGTAGTCGCGCTCCAGTTCGAGGTCGCCCGTCACGTCCTTCTCGACCCAGCGGTCCCCGGTGACCGCCACCACCCGGTCGAGCGCCGCCTTCGCGTCCTCGCAGAGGTGGCAGTCGGGCCGGGTGATCAGGGTGAGCCGGGCGTCACTGGACATCGGATACCTCCGTGCGGATCTCGGTCGGCGACGCGGGCGCGGGCACCGGGCGCGCCGCCGGACGGAGCTCGGTCTTGCGTACCTTGCCGATCGCCGAGTGGGGCAGGTCGTCGACGAACTCGACGGCGGTCGGGCACTTGAACCGGGCCAGGTTACGCGCGCAGTGGGTGAGCAGCTCCTCCGCCGTCACCGTCGAGCCGGCCGCCCGCACCACGTACGCCCCGACAGTCTCGCCGGTCCGCGGGTGCGGCACCCCCAGGACGGCCGACTCGGCCACGCCGGGATGCGCCTGGAGCACCTGCTCCACCTCGTGCGGGTAGACGTTGAAGCCGTTGACCAGGATCAGCTCGCCGAGCCGGTCGACCAGGAAGAGGTCGCCGTCGGAGTCGGCGTACGCCACGTCGCCGGTGGCCCACCAGCCGTCCCGGTCCGGGCCGCCCCGCCCGTCCGGCCAGTAGCCGTCGAACAGGTTGTCGCCGCGCACCACGATCTGCCCCGGGTCGGTGCCGGCCGGGTCGTCGGCGAGGTCCAGCTCGTCGTCGTCCTCCTCGGCGGCGGGCACCCCGTCGCGCCACAGCTCCGCGCCGTCCGCCCCGACCAGGCGCAGCTCGACGCCGGGCAGCGGCCGGCCGATCGAGCCGGGCTTCGGCTCGCCCCCGACCAGGGTGGAGGTGAGCACCGGGGCGGTCTCGGTGAGCCCGTACCCGACGTGCACCGGGTGCCCGGTCACCTCGGTGAAGCGTGCCCCGGCGGCCGGCGGCAGCGGCGCCGCGCCGCACACGGCGATCCGCACCGAGTCCAGCGCCGCGGGCCGCGCACCCGCCGCGTCGGCCCAGGCCAGGAACATCGACGGTACGCCCACCAGCACGCTGACCCGGTGCCGCGCGATCTCGTCCAGCGCCCCGGTCGGGCCGGGCTCGTCGACCAGCACCCCCGTCGCGCCGTGGTGCACGACGGCGCCGAGCCCGGAGTTCAGCCCGTACGCGTGGAAGAGCGGCAGGGCGAGCAGCACGGTGTCGTCGGGGCCGACCACCGGCGGGTCGATCCGGTCGACCTGGGCGTGGTTGGCGGCCAGGGCCCGGTGCGACAGCATGGCGCCCTTGGGCCGGCCCTCGGTGCCGGAGGTGTAGAGCAGGACGGCGAGGTCGTCGCCGCCCCGGGCCGGGAAGCCGGCCGCCTCGTCACCGTCGGTGACGACCGGCGGGGCGGTGTGCACGGCGGTGAGCGCGGGCAGGTCGCCGGTGGCCACCCGGGCGGCCACCTCCGGAGCGGCGACCAGCAGGGCGGCGCCGGAGTCGGCGAGCACGTGCCGCAGCTCGCGGGCCGTGAAGCCCGGGTTGACCGGCACGGCCACCAGCCCGGCCCGGAGCACGGCCAGGTAGGTGACCACGAAGTCCGGGGTGTTGCCGAAGGCGATGGCCACCCGGGCGGGCCGGCCGTCCGGGGCGGACGGTGGCGCGGCGGCGGCCAGCGCGCGGGCGGTCGCGGTGACCGCGGTGTCCAGGGCCGACCAGGTCAGCGTCCGGTCGCGCCAGTGCAGCGCGGGACGGTCACCGTGGACGGCGGCCGCCCGGCGGAGCCGGTCGGCGAGGTTCGGCGCGGAACTGTCGGCTGCGTCCTGCACGGTGGCTGAGTCTGGCACAGCCGCGTCCGCCGGGCCACGCCCGAACAGCCGGGCGCGGTCCCCTCAACGGGACTGTCCACCCCGCCATCCGGGATTCCCGAATGTGGGAAGGTGTCCTCCACCGGTCGGCGGCCGGGGTCCTCCGGGCAGCCGGAACCGGCCCGGCCGAGCCGCTGCCGCGACACGCCGGGGGCGCAAGAAAGTTGGCTCCGACCAGGACTTTCCACTCCGAACCAGGTGGCGGCGCGAAAGTCAACCACACGCGACGGACAAGGGGTCCGCCAGCTGTGCGACACGACCGGAAATACTTCCGCTCTGTGTAACGGACTTGCCACGCGCGGGTGACGTTGGCCCTATCATCACTCGGGTCGGCTCACCCCATTTGCCGTGAGTCGACACCCCTCAGCCCGAGGAGGCCCCCGTGCCTGTGAGCGCATTGGACCAGCACCTCATGCGGACGTGCCGCCCGTCGGCCCGTCCCGGAACCGCCGCGCCCGGCCGGGGCGTACCCGGTCCCGCCGCGACGCCGCGGAGACCGGTGCGGCCCTGCCCCGCCTGGATCGGGGAGGCGCGGTGACCACCTTCGGCTACGCGGACCGGCCGGCCGGAGTGACCGGCCCGACCCAGCGAACACCCGTCAACGAGCGCCTGGAGCCCGCTCCACGGGCCGCCGCCGACGGGATGCGCGGTCTCGCCGTCCGGGGCGAGGGGCGGCGCGTCCGCAACCGCGCGCACCACAACGAGGCGCCGGCGCGCCCCGTGGTGCCCGGCGGCAACGCGAAACCGGCCGCCGGGCGGCTCGGCACCCCGTCGCGGCCGACCATGCCGGCCCAGGGCCGGCGCGGCGAGGCCGCCGCCAACAGCGAGCCCTCGGCCGCCGAGACCGCCGTGCTGCCCGCCGTGGCGGCCGGCGACACGGCGGTGCTGCCGGCCGTCCCGGCGACCGCCGCCCCGGCCACCGGCTTCCCCAGCCGCCCCGACCCGTCCGACCCGGCCACCGAGGTCTGGGCGCTGGTCGAGCGGGCGCAGGCCGGCGAGGCCGAGGCCTTCGGCCTGATCTACGACCGGTACGTGGACACCGTCTTCCGGTTCGTCTACTTCCGGGTCGGCAACCGCCAGCTCGCCGAGGACCTCACCTCCGACACGTTCCTCCGGGCGCTCAAGCGGATCGGCAGCTTCACCTGGCAGGGCCGCGACCTCGGTGCCTGGCTGGTCACCATCGCCCGCAACCTGGTCGCCGACCACTTCAAGTCCGGCCGCTACCGGCTGGAGGTGACCACCGGCGACGTGCTCGACGCCGACCGGGAGGACCGTGGGCCCGAGGGCAGCCCGGAGGCCGCGGTGGTGGAGCACATCACCAACGTCGCCCTGCTCACCGCCGTCAAGCAGCTCAACCCCGAGCAGCAGGAGTGCATCGTGCTCCGCTTCCTCCAGGGCTTCTCGGTGGCCGAGACGGCCCGCGCCATGGGCAAGAACGAGGGCGCCATCAAGGCGTTGCAGTACCGGGCCGTCCGCGCCCTGGCCCGACTGCTGCCCGACGGTTTCCAGCCCTGACCCGACCCGCCCCACCCGCCCGGCGACCACGCCCGGGCGCGGCTGAACGCACCCTCCGCACCCCGGACAGCGATCACTCTTGGTGATTTCGGAACCGACCGGGCCGTAACCGGCGACCGGCGCGAACCGTTTCTCCGGGTGCGACCAGTGGTTGTCCCGGCGTCCCCCGGGCCACCCGGTCCGGCGGGGTCAGGTCGGCCGTCCCGGTCGACCGTCGGCGTCACGCTGCCACCGGTCGCCGGTGACGACGACGGCCAGCGTGGCCGTGACCAGCGAGAGGGGGTGCCCGCGGTGGACAGCGACCTCTTCTCCCGTCGGCGTGCCGAGCGCTTCGCGCAACTCCTCGACGAGGCCAACGGCGGCCGGCGGCACCACGTCCGTTCCCGGTCCGACGACGAACTCACGGCGCTCGTCGCGGTGAGCCGGCGACTCACCGCCGACCGCCCCGACGTCGAGGTGGACGGCGAATTCCGCACCGGGCTGCGGGCGATGCTCGTGGCCACGGCCGAGCGCGAGGGTGTCGCCGCCCCGGCGAAGACCGGCGTCCGTGGCGCGCTGCTGCCGGCGATGACCGGGCGACGGGCCCGGGCACGCGGCGCCATCCTGGTCGGTGTTGCCGCCGGCGCCGTCGCCCTCTCCGGCATCTCCGCCGCCAGCGAGAACGCGCTGCCCGGCGACGCCCTCTACGGCATGAAGCGCTCGACCGAGCGCGCCCAGCTCGCACTGGCCAGCTCCGACATCAGCCGGGGCCAGCTCTTCCTCGGCTTCGCCCGGACCCGGCTCGACGAGGCCGCCACGGTCCGCGACGACCGGCTGGGCTTCAGCGCCGTGCTCGACGACATGGACGCCGACACCCGCCAGGGCGTACGCCTGCTGACCACCGTGGCCGCGCAGCGCTCCGACCCGGCTGCGCTGGACGCCGTCGACACGTTCCTCGGCGACCAGCGCCGGGCGGTCAGCGGCCTGCTCGACCGCTCCGACCACGCCGACCGGGACCGCACCCGCCGCTCGCTGGCCCTGCTCGACGCGGCCGGCCGGCGCGCCGACGCGCTCCGCGAGTCGATCGCCTGCGGGCTGCCGGCCCCCGCCGCCAGTGACGCGCTCGGCCCCGCACCGACCAGCTGCCCCGGCGACCGCTGAACTCGGGCGGAAGAGCAGTCCGCGCCACACTTCTCCCGCCGGACACCCGTCCGTCACATCCCGCCGGATAGGCTCGGCTGGGCGTACGCGGTTGTCGAGGGGAGGTCGTCGTGACCCGGAGCCGGAAGGTGACGGTCAGCACCGACGTCCACGGGCACACCGCCGGCTGGTCGGAGACCCCGGAGGCACCCCCGGCCACCGCCACGCCCGACCCGAGGGCGGCGGCCTTCTTCGACGTCGACAACACGATGATGCAGGGCGCCTCGATCTACTGGTTCGCCCGCGGGCTGGCCGCCCGGAAGTACTTCACCACCGGTGACCTCGCCCGGTTCGCCTGGCAGCAGGCGAAGTTCCGGCTGCTCGCCACCGAGCACGCCGGGGACATGTCGCAGGCCAAGGAGGCGGCACTCGCCTTCATCGAGGGCTGGCGGGTGGACGACGTCGAACGCCTGACCGAGGAGATCTTCGACGAGCTGATGGCGCCGCGCATCTGGGCCGGCACCCGCAAGCTGGCCCAGCGCCACCTCGACGCGGGCGAGCGGGTCTGGCTGGTCAGCGCCGCCCCCGTGGAGATCGGCCGGGTCATCGCGACCCGGCTCGGCCTGACCGGGGCGATCGGCACGGTGGCCGAGGTGGTCGACGGGGCCTACACCGGCCGGCTGGTCGGCGAGCTGATGCACGGGCCGGCCAAGGCCGAGGCGATCACCCAGCTCGCCGCGGTGGAGGGGCTGGAGCTGAGCCGCTGCGCGGCCTACAGCGACTCCGCCAACGACCTGCCGATGCTCTCCACGGTGGGGCGCCCGGTGGCCGTGAACCCCGACCCGGCGTTGCTCCGCCGGGCCCGCGAGGGGGGCTGGGACGTCCGCGACTTCCGCACCGGGCGCCGGGCCGTGAAGATCGCCGTGCCGTCCACAGCCGCCGCGGGCCTGCTCGCCGGCGCGGTCACCGCCGGGCTGGCCCTGCACCGCCGCCGCCAGCGCGTCGACTGACGCGCCGGGCGCGGGTCAGGGGCCGAACGGGTCCGGGCGGCGTTCGAGGAGCCGGTGCAGGGTCTGCTGGATGGTCTCGCGCACCTGGTCGGCGAGGTTGAACACGACCAGCGGATCGTCGGCCGAGTCGCGCAGGTGCGCCGTCGGGATCGGCGGGCAGAACTCGATCAGCCACTTGCTCGGCAGCGGCACCATGCCCAGCGGCCCCAGCCAGGGGAAGGTCGGCGTGACCGGGAAGTAGGGCAGCTTGAGCAGCCGGGCCAGCGGCTTGATGTCGGCGAGCATCGGATAGATCTCCTCGCCGCCGACGATCGCCACCGGCACGATCGGCGTGCCCGTACGCAGCGCCGCCGAGACGAAGCCGCCCCGCCCGAAGCGCTGGAGCTTGTACCGGTCGGCGTAGAGCTTGCCGACGCCCTTGAAGCCCTCCGGGAAGACGCCGACCAGCTCACCGTTGCCGAGCAGCCGTTCCGCGTCGGGGTTGCAGGCCACCGTGCCGCCGGTCTTGCGCGCGATCTCGGAGACCACGGGCATCCGGAAGACCAGGTCGGCGCCGAGCAGCCGCAGGTAGCGGCGCGCCGGGTGCCGGTCGTGCAGCGCGGTGGCGAGCACCAGCGCGTCCAGCGCCACGGTGCCCGAGTGGTTGCCGACCACCAGGCCGGCCCCCTCGGCGGGCACGTTCTCGACGCCGCTGACCTCGGTGCGGAACCAGTCCCGGTAGAGCAGCCGGACCAGCGGGTGGAACACGGCGTCGGTCAGGTCCGGGTCGAAGCCGAACTCGTCCACCTCGTAGTCGCCGGCCAGCCGCCGCCGCAGGAACGCGAGCCCCTTGGCGACCTTCCGGTCCCAGTGGTCCCCCGGCCGGTCCGCCACCGCCGGCCCGGCCGGGGTCGCGTCGCCCGGGCGGTCCCCGGTCCTGGCGGGCTCGGCCGTCGCCTTCTTGGCGACCGCCTTCTTGGCTACGGCCTTCTTCGCCATGGGCTTCTTCGGAGCGTCGCCCGGCTCGCCCGTCCGCGGGGCGGGCGCCGGCTCGTCGGCGGACGTGTCCGGCTCGTCGCCGGCCGCCGGCGCCGCCGTCATCGCCGGCTCGGCGGCAGCCGCCGTGGCCCGCCGGTGCCCGTTGCGCCGCGCCGGCTCCGCGTCCGGCCCGGGCACGGTCAGCGGTACGTCGTAGCGCGCCTCGCCCCGCTCCTCGGCCCCGCTCACGAGCGCTCCCGCACGGCGGCCCGGACCTGCCGGATGCCCTCCAGCACCAACTGCTCGGCCGTGGCGAGCTGGTCCCGGGTCACGACCACGCCCCCGTGGTGGGCGCGGATGAAGTCGTCGAACGCGGCCGCGGTCGAGCGGGGCGTGAAGCCGTACTCGCGCTCCAGTCTCGTGGTGTCCACCACCCGACCGTGCACGAAAAGGTCGACCTGGTCCAATCCGTAGCGGCCGAAGCCCATGCTGCGGGCGATCGCGGCCACCCCGGCGAGGCCCGGCTCCAGCACCGGCATGGCGACCCGGCCGGCCCGGCGGATGGCCTGGGACAGCGAGAGCACCCCCGGCCCGGCGACGTTGTAGGTGCCGGCGTGCTCCTCGGCGACCGACCGGTGCAGCACCTCGAGGGCGTCGTCGAAGTGGACGAACTGCAGCCGCGGGTCGCGCCCGAAGACGGTGGGCACCACCGGTTGGGCGAAGTAGCGGGTGAGCGTGGTGTCGGCGGTCGAGCCGATGAACGGCGCGAAGCGCAGCACGGTCGCGGTGACGTCGGGCCGGCGGCGGCGGAACCCGCGGACGTACCCCTCGATGTCGAGGATGTCGCGGCCGAAACCGCCGCGCGGCACCTCGCGCGGCTCGGTCTCCTCGGTGAAGACGGCCGGGTCCCGGAACGACACCCCGTAGGCGGCGGTCGACGAGCGGACCACGAGCTTGCGCAGCCGGGGCGCCCGCTGGCAGGCGGCGAGGAGCTGCATGGTGCCGATGACGTTCTGCTCCTTCATCGCCGCCCGGCCGCCCTGCTGGGGATCGGGGGCGGTGACCAGCGCCAGGTGCACCACGGCGTCGACGTCGAGGTCGACCAGGAGCCCGCCGAGCGAGTCGAGGTCGAGGCGGACCCGCTCGACGCCGGACAGCAGGTCGGCGAGTTCGGGGTTGGGGCTGGCCGGGTCGACCCCGATGACGCGGTCGATGCGCGGGTCGGCGGCGAGCCGGGCGGCGACGTGCGCGCCGAGATAGCGGCCGACCCCGGTCACGACGACGACCCCCGGAGCACCAGGGGTGCCACCGGGGGTCATGCCGTGCGCCTCGTCCGGCAGGCGGGATCGAGCCGGGACGTCCGCGGCCTGATCACCTGAGCCTCCGGGGGTCGACAGAAGGCAAGTGGTGCCGGGTGCCGGGCCTGAGCCCGGCCCCGGTCACTTGCCGAGACGGCGACGCTGGACGCGGGTCTTGCGCAGCAGCTTGCGGTGCTTCTTCTTAGCCATGCGCTTGCGGCGCTTCTTGACCACCGAGCCCATACGACAGCCTTTCGATGCAACGTGCGGGGCGGACCGGCAGACACCACGGGGGGTGGTGTCGGTGACCGCTTGCGGACAACGGACCGGACCAGCGTGGTGGGCAGGGCACACCAGAGTGCGGTCACGGTCGGGGTCCAGGGTAGCCGGAGTGCGTCAGCAGGACCAACGCGCCCCCGTCGATGCCCGTTACGTCGCACTCGCCGGGCTGGCCGGCGACGTGTCAGGCGGTCTCCTGGAAGGCGCCCCGGAGGTATTCGTGCACGGCGTGCTCGGGCACCCGGAACGACCGGCCGACCCGCACGGCGGTCAGCTCACCGCTGTGCACGAGACGGTAGACCGTCATCTTGGACACCCGCATGACCGTCGCCACCTCGGCGACGGTCAGGAACCTGACATCCGACAGTCGAGCGTCGGACTGCGACCCGGCCATGGCTCACCGACCCATTCCCATGCCCGGCGCGTGCCGCCGGGCAGGTTGTTCCCGCCACGACGAGCGACGCGCGTGTTACCAGTACGGTAGCGGGGCCGCTGTGACCGGCGCGATCCCTTCCTTCCTTTGATCATGGAAGGGTCACCGTTGAGCTGGCGTTTTTCGCCCGGACGGGTGGCCCGTCCCGTTCACTCGGCGCGCAGCGCCACCACCGGGTCGAGCCGGCCGGCGCGCTGGGCGGGCACCACACCGAAGACGATGCCGACGGCCGCCGAGACCCCGAAGGCGAGCGCCAGCGACCACCAGGTGATCGCGGCCGGGATCGGCGAGACCGCGTCGACCAGCAACGCCGTGCCCACGCCGAGCGCCATCCCGGTCAGCCCGCCGATCGAGGTGAGCAGCACCGCCTCCAGCAGGAACTGGACGCCGATGTCCCGGGGTCGCGCGCCGACCGCCTTGCGCAGGCCGATCTCGCGGGTCCGCTCGCGCACCGAGACCAGCATGATGTTGGAGACGCCGACGCCCCCGACCAGCAGCGAGATACCCGCGATGGCGGCCAGCACCCCGGTGAGCACGCCGAGGATGTCACCGAGGACGCCGAGGATCTGCTGCTGGGTGACCGCACTGAACTCGGTGTCCGGGTGCCGGTGGGACAGCTCGGCCACGATGCGCTCGCCGAGCTGGTCGATCCGCTCCCGGTCGGGCGCCTTCACGGCGATGCCGTCGATCCGCTGGGTGCCCCAGAGCCGCTGCGCGGCGGTCACCGGGATGTGCACCTCGTCGTCCCGGTCCACGCCGAGGCTCTGCCCCAGGGGGGTGAACACGCCGATCACCCGGAACCGGACCCCGGCGAGGGTGACCTGCTGGCCGAGCGGGTCCCGGTCGGGGAAGAGCGCCCGGGCCACGGACGCGCCGAGCACCGCCACCCGGCGGCTGGTGTCCACGTCCGCGCCGGTGAGGTAGCGGCCGCGGGCCAGCGAGCGGGTGAAGACCGTCGGGGTGGTCTCCAGCACCCCCTGGACGGTGGTGAAGTCGGACCGGGTGCCGGCCCGGGCGGTCGCGCCGGAGGCGATGGTGACGGCCACCCGGCCCGGGTCGCCGACCACCCGGGAGACGGCGTCCACGTCCTTGAGGTCCAGCGGCGACACCACCGGGGCGGTGCCGACGTCGAGCTTGCCGGGCACCACGAGGAGCAGGTTCGAGCCGAGCCCTTCCACCTGCTGTTCGACCTTCTGCTTGGTGCCGGTGCCGATGGCCACCAGGAGCACCACCGAGGCGACCCCGATGATCACGCCGAGCATGGTCAGCGCGCTGCGCATCCGGTTGGCCCGCAGCGCGTCCAACGCCACCCGCCAGGCCTCGGCCAGCCTCACGCGGCACCCCCGGGCGCGCCCGGGCCGCCGTCCCGCGGAAGGCGTCCGGTGGCTCCGGTGGCGCCACCGGAGCCACCGGACGGGTGCCCCGGACCGCTTCCGGACGCGGACCGGGGCTCCGCGCTGGGAGCGGGGTCCAGTGTCTCAGGTCGACCGTCGCCGCCCGACAGCGGTCGATCATGAACGGTGTCGGACCGGATCAGCCCGTCCCGGACGGCGATCCGCCGGCGCGCCCGGGCCGCCACCTCCGGGTCGTGCGTCACCATGACGAGGGCCACACCCGACTCGGCGTTGAGCCGCTCCAACAGCTCCAGCACCGCCTCGCCGGTGGCGCTGTCCAGGTTGCCGGTGGGCTCGTCGGCGAGCAGCACCGCCGGGTCGGTGACCAGGGCCCGGGCGATCGCGACCCGCTGCTGCTCGCCGCCGGAGAGCTGGTTCGGGCGGTGCCCCAGCCGGTGGCCCAGGCCGACCCGGCCGAGCATCGCGGCGGCGCGTTCCCGCCGTTGCCGCGCCCCCACGCCCCGGTAGACCAGGGGCAGCGCCACGTTGTCCACGGCGGACGTACGGGGCAGCAGGTGGAACGCCTGGAAGACGAACCCGATGGTCTCGTTGCGCAGCGTGGCCAGCTCCGGCGCGGTCAGCGTCGCCACGTCCCGCCCACCGATCACCAGCCGGCCGCCGGTGGGCCGGTCCAACCCGCCGAGCAGGTGCATGAGCGTGGACTTGCCCGAGCCGGAGGGCCCGATCACCGCCACGTACTCGCCCTGCGCGATGGTGAGCGACACCCCGCGCAGCGCAGGCACCGACACGCCGTCCAGCTCGTACGTGCGGGACACGTCGACCGCCTCGACCGCGGCGACGGTCACCGGAGTTCCTGGCCGTCGTGGACCTGGTCGGCGCCGCGCACCACGATCCGGTCACCGGCGTGCACCCCGCTGACGATCTGCACGAGGTCCTGCCCCTGCACGCCCACGGTGACCGGCACCCGGTCGGCCCTCCCGTCCCGCAGCAGCCACACGGCGTCCCGCCCGTCCTCGGAGAAGACCGCCGAGGCGGGTACGGCCACCGCGTCGGCGGCCTCACGGACCCGGAGGTGGACGACCGCGTTCATGCCGGGCCGGGGCGTCGGGGCGCTCTCCCCCTCGCCGAGCCGCCCGGCGCCGAGGCCGAGGCGCACCCGGTAGGTGACCCCGCCCCGCGCCGAGCTGGTCGGCAGCACGTCCACCGAGCGGACCGTGGCGTCGTACGTCGCGCCGGTCACCGCGTCCAGCTCGACGGCGGCGGTCAGCCCGGCCCGGACCAGCAGCACGTCGGTCTCGTCCACCTCGGCGAGCAGGCCCAGCTGGCCGGTGTCCACGACGGTCAGCACCGGCGTGCCGGCGGTGACCCGGCCACCGGCCGGCACCGCGTCGTCCACCCCGGCGGGCGGGCCGCCCGACCCGGCCGAGCCCAGGGCCGACGGGTCGAGACCGGGCACCGCGCCACCGGCCGCGCCGAGCAGTCCACCGAGGTCGGCCGGGGTGGCCGCCCGGGTGCCGCCCGGCTGCACCACCCCGGCGACCGGTGCACGGAGGGTCAGCGCGTCGACCGTCGCCTTCGCCAGGTCGTACGCCTGCTGGGCCTGGAGGCGCTGCGCGGTCGACAGCGCGCCGACGGCGCTGTTCAGCCCGGCCACGCCGCGCTGCACGGCGTTGACCGCCCGGTCGGCGGCGCGGGCGGCCGACGCGTACTGCCGCTGCGCCGACTCGACCTGGAGCAGCAGCGCGGACCGCAGCCGCGGGTCGCCGATCTTCCCGGCGGCCTTGCGTGCGGCGGCGAACGCCTCGTCGGCGGCCCGGTCGGTGTCCCGCCGGCTGCCGCCCAGGTCGCCGGCGCCGACGCCCCGGCCGGCCCGCTTCGCGGCCCGCAGCGCCTCGCGGGCCTGCTTCAGCCGGGCCTCGGCGGACGGCGAGTCGATCACCGCGAGCACCTGCCCCCGGGCGACCCGCTGGCCGGGCTGGACGCGCAGGCTGGCCAGGGTGCCGTCGGCGGGGGCGGTGAGGGTGGCGGCGGCCCGGGCGGTCACCGTGGCCGGCGCGTCGATCACCTCGGCGACCGGCGAACGGCCCACCTCGGCCACGGTGACGGCGGGCGAGTCGTCGCCGCACGAGGCGGCGGTGGCGCCGGTCAGCGCGACGACGGCGAGCAGGGCGGTGCGGAGGCGACGGCGGCGGGCCGCGGGCAGCCGCGGCGAGGGGGTGCGGGCCACCTGGCCCATGCTACGACCCGTCGACCAGCGTCGACGTCTCAGCCGACGACCGCCCGGAGGTAGGCCACGCAGTCGTCGTGCAGCCCCGGCCAGGGCTCGCCGAACACCTCGTCGGCGGCCTCCGTCATCGGCCGGCGCTCGTGCAGCACGGCCCGGAAGAAGTCCAGCACCCGCTGCTCCCCGTACCGGTCGACCAGGTGGCGCACGGCCAGGTAGCCGATGCCGTAGGCCCCGCCCACCCGGTCGTCGGCCGCGTCGTCGGCCGGGGCGAGGGCGTCGAGCCGGCCGTTCCACCCGCCGCGGACGAGCTTGCGGACCTCGGCGAGGCCCTCGTAGCGGTCCACCGGCTGGCCGTCCGCGCCCGCGTACTCGGCCAGGCCCTCCACGAGCCACCAGCTCGACCGGTCCGCGTAGCCCCGGTCGGGCAGCGACGCCGCGTGCGTCAACTCGTGCCGGAGCAGGTCGTCGACGCCGGTCGGGGTGAGGCTCTGCGCGTTGAGCACGACATCGTGGTGCCCGCCGCCGACCCCGACCGCGTAACCGGCGGTCCACTTCGGCCGGCCGCCGCCGTACCAGCGCTGCCACTCGTTCCGGCCCGCGTAGTAGACGAGATAGCGGTCCGGGGGCGTGCCGCCCACCGCGTACAGGTCGGCGACCCGGGCCGCGGCCTCGGCCTGGGCGAGCAGTCCGGGCAGCTTGCCCCGCAACGCCGGCGTGGTGGCGACCACGGCCCGCTTCCCGACCGCCACGGCCAGGTCGCTGACCTCCCACGGCCGCGCGCCGGCCGGCGTCGCCCGGGACTCCTCGACCGCGGCCAGCCGGGGATCCCCGTCACCCGTCACCCGCCACCGGGTGCCCAGCTCGACGCTGCTCGGCGTGCAGCCCGGCACCACGAAGCAGTAGCCGACGGTCACCGTCAGCCGCCACTCCCCCGGCCGCCCGTCGACCGCCGCCGGCACCCCGCCCGCCGCCGGTCGCCACGCCGTGACCCGCAGCGCGCGCAGCGCGGCGTACCGCCGGGTGAGCGCCGGTCGCGCGGCCGGCTCGGCCACCGCGAGGAAGCCGGCCCGGTCACCGTCGAGCAGCGCGGCGGCCTGCCGGTCGAGCTGGGCCACCATCCGCTCGCGCAGCTGCCGCTCGGCCGGGGTGCCCCCGTCGTCCCGGCCCACCGCGGGCCGTCCGGCGGCGTCGCGCACGAGCCCCACCAGGAGTACGCCGGGAACACCGCACGCCACCAGCACGAGCACCAGCCCGAACACACCCCAGAGCCGCCACCGCCGCCGCGGGGCCGGAAGCTGCGGACCCTCGGCTCGTTCGTCGCCCTCAGCCGTTGTGGTGGCCTCAGCCGGCGTGGTGGCCTCAGCCGATCTGCTCGCCTTAGCCAGTGTGGTGGCCACAGCCGGTCTGGTCACCTCAGCCGGTGTGGTGGCCTCGGTTCGGTCGCCGTCGGCCGGTGGGGTGTGGTTCGGCGGGGCCGTCCTGCCCGTGGCGCTGTCGACGGCCGCAGACGGGTGGCCGGGCGGACCGTCGCCGTCCCGTGGCGCGGTGGCCGGCGGCTCGTCACCGCTCGACGCCGCGCCGGCGGGCTGCTGGTCACCGTCGGTCACCGGCGAAGGGTACGACCAATCGGGCCTTCCGGGAAGACTCCCCGCGCGCCCCAGAGCCGACTCTTGGTCGCGGCGCCTGTCGAGCTGATGTCACCGACGACTCAACCCGCGGTGTCCGTGCTGCCGCCCGTCGACCTGACGTAGCGGACGCGTGCAGGAGGTTCCCACGCACCACTCATCGGCCTGACACACCTGCCCTTGCCGCGGACCCTCCTGCACCGCCTGTCGAGCTGACATCGCAATCGACTCAGCCGCAGAACGACCCAAGCGGCCCGCAGCGACCTCCCGCGCCCGCCACACGCGACCACGCCCGACGCCCGCACCCGACGCCCGCACCCGACCCCCGCACCCGACCCCCGCACCCGACGCCCGACGCCCGCACCCGACCCCCGCACCCGACGCCCGACGCCCGCGCCTGACGCCCGACGCCCGCGCCCGCACCCGACGCCTGACGCCCGCGCCCGCACCCGACGCCTGCGCCCGGCGCCCGGGGCCTGGCGGCTGCGGGTGCGGGTGCGGCTGCGGGTGCGGGTGCGGCTGCGAGATCTTGGTAGGAAACGGCCCCCATAGGGGCCGAAATCGTCCAAGATCCAGGGAGGATCGTCCAAGATCCAGGAAGGGCGGGGTGGTGGGGCGCTGGTTGGCGGTTACCCGCTGCGCATGGGGGTTGTGAGCCGCGTGCGACATCAGGTCGACAGGCGACGGGAACCCGCAGTGCGACAAGGGCGGGGGTCACGGGTTCAGGCGTGAGTCGTTCCTGACGTCAGCTCGACAGGCGGGCGACCGGAGGCACCGGGGTGCCGCCCGGCAGCAATGCCACCGGTCAGATCTTCTCGCCGGAGAGGGTGAGCAGGGTCTTGTCGAGTGCCCACAGGGCCACCAGGACCGCGCCAGGAACCGGGCGCCCGGCCAGGGCGAGCAGCACCCCGCCGGTGACGAAGCAGGCGGCCTGCACGCCCAGCTTGGCGGGCGCCGGCAGCGTCACGCTGGCCCGGGGCGAGCAGAACAGTCCCCAGACCACGGCGATCACCAGCGGTGCGCCGAGGCCGGCGAGCAGCCGCACCGGCCAGCCGGCGTCGAGGGTGAAGCCCCACCAGCCGGCCGCCGCGAGCAGGGCCAGCTCCAGCAGGAAGATGAGCGTGAGCAGCAGGGCCTTCACCGGGTCCTCCAGTTGCGGTACGCGGTGTCCAGCGCGGCCACCATCTCGTCGAAGGAACGGTTGATGTCCCGGGGCAGCCCGAATCCGCCGGCCGCCTCGAGGGTGATGAAGCCGTGCACGGCGGCCCGGAACATCCTGGTGGCGTCGACGGCCGCGTCGCCGTCGAGGTCGTACCCCCGCAGGATCGCGTAGATGGCGCCGACGGCCCGTTCGGCGGCGGCGAGGTGCTCGGGGTCGTCGGGGTCCGGCGCCCGCTGGGTGGCCGGGTATCGGCCGGGGTGGCGGCGGGCGTACTCCCGGAAGGCGGTGGCGGCGGCGCGCAGCGCGTCGCCACCGGCCCGGCCCGCGGCGGCGGTGGTCAGCTCGGTGGCGACCTCCGCGGTGGCCAGCACGGACAGCTTCTGGTGCAGCGCGTCCACGCCCCGGACGTGCTTGTAGAGGCTGGGCAGCGCGACACCGAGGCGGGCGGCCAGCGCGGCCAGGGTGAGCCGGTCGTGGCCGACCTCGTCGGCGAGCACGGCCGCCTCACGGACCACGGTCTGCGGGGTGAGGCCGGCCCTAGGCACGGGCGGTCACCGCCAGGAACTCGGCCAGGTCGCCGGCGGTGGTCTCGGGCTGGTCGGCGTGCGGGTAGTGGCCGGAGTCGGCGATCATGCGCGCCTCGGCGGTGGCGAACTGGCGGCGGGCGGCCCGCGCCTCGGCGCCCGGGTCCGGGAAGTCCGGGTCCTTGGTGCCCATCAGCACCAGCACCGGCTGCCGCACCTCGCGGGCCCGCGCGGTCCAGTGCGGCTCGGCGGGCGCCACCACGCCGCGCACCGCGTCCATCCGGCCGCGCAGCTTCGCGACCATCTCCTTCCGGTACGCGGCGTCGTCGGCCGGCCGGCCGCACGGGAACAGGCTGCGGTGGAACATCCCGAACAGGCGCGGGCTGCGCAGCACGAGCGCCTGGACCGCGCGCAGCGCGGGGTTCGGCTTCGGCGGGGCGACGAACGGGCTGACCTGCACGATCCCGCTGACCAGCGCGGGGGCGTCGGCGGCGGCGAACACGACGGCGGCGGCGCTGGACGAGCTGCCGACCAGGGTGGCCGGGTCGCCGCCGAGCGCCCGCACCACGGCGAGCAGGTCGCCGCCCACCTCGGCGGGGGCGTAGCCGGGCCAGCGCGGGCTGGAGTCGCCGTGGCCGCGCACGTCGACCGACGCGACCCGGTAGCCGGCCGACACCAGCCGGGGCACCAGGTGGCGGAAGGTCGCCCGGTTCTCCCCCATGCCGTGGGCGAGGACCACGAGCGGCCCTTCCCCGTGCACCTCGTACGCGATCGTTCCGCCGTCCCGTGCCACCTGGCTAACAGTCATAGCCGTAAAGCTAATGCCATTAGCTTTACGGCGTCAAGACTTTCGTCAGCTCACTTCTTCGAGATCAGCGCCCGGCCGAAGAACATCATGTTGGCCGGGCGCTCGGCCAGGCGCCGCATGAGGTAGCCGTACCACTGGTCGCCGTAGGGGACGTAGGTGCGCACCGTGTACCCGTCGCCGACGAGGCGCTTCTGCTCCTCCGGGCGGATGCCGAAGAGCATCTGGAACTCGAACCGCTCCGGGCCGCGGTCGAACCAGCGGGCCCGGTCCTCGCCGATGGCGATGAGGCGCGGGTCGTGGGTGGCCAGCATCGGGTACCCGTCACCGGACATCAGGACGTTCAGGCAGCGCACGTACGACTTGTCGACCTCGCGGGCGGACTGGTACGCCACCGACTCGGGCTCCTTGTACGCGCCCTTGCAGAGCCGCACCCGCGAGCCGGCGCCGGACAGCTCGCGGCAGTCCGACTCGGTCCGCCGCAGGTACGCCTGGAGCACCGCGCCGGTCGACGGGTAGTCCTTGCGCAGCTTGGCCAGGATGTCCAGCGTCGAGTCGGTGGTGGTGTGGTCCTCCATGTCCAGGGTGACCGTGGTGCCCGCCGCGTCGGCCGCCGCGCAGATCGCCCGCGCGTTGTCGTAGGCGAGCTGCTCGTCGAACATCTGGCCGAGCGCGGAGAGCTTGACGCTGACCTCGGCGGCCGGGGTGAGCCCGGCGGCGCCCAGCAGCCGCAGCAGCTTGAGGTATTCGTCCCGGGTGGCGTTCGCCTGCTCCGGGGTGACGGTGTCCTCACCGAGGTTGTCGAGGGTGACCGCTTGGCCGTCGGCGACGAGTGCGCGGGTCGCGCGCAGCGCGTCGTCGGTGCCGGCGCCGGCGACGAACCGGCGGACGACGTCCCGGGTGAAGGGGGCCGTCGCGACGAGCCGCTCGACCTGGGATGACCGGGAGGCGGCGAGGATGACGGAACGGAGCATGAGCCGAGCGTAACGCCCGGCGGTGGACCCGCGCCGGGGGGCGGCGGGCAACGTCACGCAGCGTTCCGACGGGCACCGCGGGTCGGCCCCGGCTGGCGGGGATCCGCTACAACGATCATGTGGATCGACACCCCCGACGCCGGCTCCGGTCGGCCACCGTGCAGCTCGGCGCCCTGACCGCCCTGGCCCTCGCCCTGTCCGGCTGCAACAACGGCTACGACGACGATGACGACTGCGCGCTGGGTCCGGCCGGCGGGGGCGGCGACGCGGTCGCCGTGGCCCTGCGCGTCCCCGCGCCGGCCGCCGTCGCCCGGGACACCCCCGCGCCGGTCGCCGCGGCGCTGCCCGAACGCGGCGGCTTCGGCACCCACCTCGCCTCCTGCGGGGGCTGAGGTGCGGCGCGAAACCAGCACGCCGCGTCCCGGCTGGGACGCGACCATCCGGGCCCAGGGCCTGGTGTACGTCGACACCGAGCTGCCCGACGGTGGGGTCATGTCGTACTGGGACGAGACCGCCGCCTACGCCTTCGAGCTGGACGAGGTGCTCCGGCTGGAGGAGGCGACGGAGGAGCTGCACCGGATGTCGGTGGCCGCCGCCGAGCACGTGGTGGCCCGCCGCCGGTACGCCGAGTTCGGCATCCCGCAGTGGGCCGCCGAGGCGGTCGCCCGCTCCCTGCGGGAGTCGCCGCCGACCCTCTACGGCCGCTTCGACCTCTGGTACGACGGCACCTGGCCGCCGAAGCTGCTGGAGTACAACGCCGACACCCCGACGGCGCTGGTCGAGGCGAGCATCGTGCAGTGGTACTGGCTGGAGCACACCCGGCCCGACGCGGACCAGTGGAACAGCCTGCACGAGCGGCTCGTGGGCGCCTGGGCCAAGATCGGCGCCGGGCTGCACGACCCGCGGGTGCACGTGGTCTGGTCCGCGGAGGAGGAGTCGGGCGAGGACCAGATCACTGCCGGCTACCTGGCGGAGACCGCCCGCCAGGCGGGGCTGGACGTCACGCTGCTGCCGATCCAGCGGATCGGCTGGGACGGGCGGCGCTTCGTCGACGCCGACGACCGGCCGGTCACCACCTGCTTCAAGCTCTACCCGTGGGAGTGGATGCTGGCCGAGCCGTACGGGCCGCCGGCGCTGGAGCCGGGCACCCCGACCAGCTGGATCGAGCCGGCCTGGAAGCTGCTGCTGTCGAACAAGGCGCTGCTGGCGGTGCTCTGGGAGCTCTACCCGGACCACGAGTACCTGCTCCCCGCGTACTTGGACTCGCCGCGCGGGATGACCGGGTACGTGGCCAAGCCGCTGCTCGGCCGTGAGGGCGCCTCGGTACGGATCGTCACCGGCGGGACCGAGATCACCAGTCCGGGAAGCTACGGCGACGAGGGATTCTGCTACCAGGAGTTCCGGGCGTTGCCCGAGTTCGCGGGCAACCGGATGGTGCTGGGCAGCTGGATCGTGGACGGGGAGTCGGCGGGCGCGGGCCTCCGGGAGAGCGAGAGCCTCATCACGGACGGTTACGCGCGGTTCCTGCCCCACTACATCGACGCGCCGCGTACCCCGTGAGTCGTCTACCGTTGGGGTCGTGAACTTCGACGCGTACGCCCGGACCGGTGTTGATCTCGTCAACGCCCGCCTGGACGACCTCGACGACCTGCGGGCCCTCTTTCCGGACGACAACGCGTGGATGCGCGACGAGGTCGCCGATCGGGACCTGGCGATCTTCCGGCGGGCGCAGAAGCGCCTGCGCGACGTCTTCGAGTACGGCACCTCGGGCCGGGACGCGGAGGCGGTGACGGAGCTGAACACGCTGCTGGAGGCGTTCCCGGTGCAGCCGCGCATCTCCGGGCACGACTCCTCCGACTGGCACATGCACGTGACCAGCCGGGGCGCCTCGGTCAGCTCGGAATACCTGGCCGGCGCGGTGTGGGGGCTGTCGGTCTGGCTCTGCGAGTACGGCAGCGCCCGGTTCGGGGTCTGCGCCGACGAGCGCTGCGGCAACGTCTACCTGGACACCTCGTCGAACTGCTGCCGGCGGTTCTGCTCGGAGCGCTGCGCCACCCGCTCGCACGTGGCCGCGCACCGGGCCCGCAAGCGGGCCGCCGTGGGCGACCAGGTCACCGTGCCGGCCCAGCCGGAACCCCTCACCCCGGTCAGCTGACCTCCGGCGCCTGTCCCCGCGTCAGGCGTCGACCGGGGAGGGTGCGGTCAGGTTGGCCCGGGCGAACTCGAGGGACTCGCGCAGGTCCGCCTCGCGGACCGCGCGGCTCTTCGCGCCCCGGGTGGTCACCTCGACCGCGACCGAACCGGTGAAGCCCCGGCCGGCCAGCGAGCGCAGCAGCTCCGCGCACGGCTGGCCGCCGCGCCCGGGCACCAGGTGCTCGTCGCGCCCCTCGCCGGTGCCGTCGCCCAGGTGCACGTGGGCCAGCTCGGACCCCATCCGGTCGGCCATGGCCAGGGCGTCGGTGTGCGAGGCCGCGCAATGCGACAGATCCAGCGTGTACGCGGCGTAGCCGGTGTCGGTCGGGTCCCAGCCCGGCACGTACGGCACGAACTGCCGGCCCGCCATCCGCACCGGGTACATGTTCTCCACGGCGAACCGCAGCCCGCCGAAGCGACCGGCGATCTTGTCCAGACCGTCGGCGAAGTTGCGGGCGTAGTCGCGCTGCCAGGTGAACGGCGGGTGCACCACGACGGTGGGCGCCTCCAGCGTCTCGGCCAGCTCGGCGGCCCGGCGCAGCCGCTCCCACGGGTCGGGGCTCCAGACCCGCTGGGTGACCAGCAGGCAGGGCGCGTGCACCGAGAGGACCGGGACGCCGTAGTGGTCGGCGAGACCTCGCAGCGCGCCCGCGTCCTGGCTGACCGGGTCGGTCCAGACCATCACCTCGATGCCGTCGTAGCCGAGCGTCGAGGCCAGCTGGAACGCCGCCGCGGTCCGCTCAGGGAAGACCGAGGACGTGGACAGGAGCACCGGAACGCGGGAAGTCACACCCCTCAGGGTAGCCGTACCCGCCATCGAGCATCGGGACGAGCAGCCGCAAAAGACGTAGAACGGCCGCCGGGATCACATCGGCGCGAGCTGATCCAGGCGGCGCAGGATGACGCCCTCGCGCAGCGCCCAGGGGCAGATGTCGAGGCTGTCCACGTCGAGCCGGCGCAGCACCGCCTCGGCCACCACGGCCCCGGCGAGGAGCTGGTGGGCCCGCTGCGCGCTGACCCCCTCCAGCTCGGGCAGCTGGGCCGGCGGGATGTGCCGGATGAAGCCGAGCACCTGCCGCAGTCCGGTGCGGGTCAGGCTGCGCCGCGCCCACAGCCCCGCGCCGGAGGGTGCCGCGCCGGCCAGCCGGGCCAGCGTCCGGAACGTCTTCGAGGTGGCCACCGGCCGCTCCCAGCCGACCTCGGTGAGCTGCTCGGCCACCGGATCGAGCTGGGCGTCGACGTACTCCCGCAGCTCCTCGACGGCCTCGGCCGAGGGCGGCACGGCGCCGGACGGGTCGACCTTCAGCCGCTCCCGGCTCAGCCGCCCCGCGCCCAGCGGCAGCGAGACCGCCACGTCCGGGCCCTCGTCGATGCCGGCGGCCAGCTCCAGGGAGCCGCCCCCGATGTCCATAACGAGCAGGCGGCCGGCGGACCACCCGAACCAGCGCCGCACCGCCAGGAACGTCATCCGCGCCTCGTCCGCGCCGGAGAGCACCTCCAGGCGTACGCCGGTCTCGTCGCGGACCCGGGCCAGCACCTCGCCGGCGTTGGTGGCGTCGCGGACCGCGCTGGTGGCGAAGGCCAGCAGGTCGTCCGCCTCCAGCCCGTCCGCCGCCGCGCGGGCCATGCTGACGGCCTTGACCAGCCCGTCCGCGCCCACCTCGGTCAGCGCGCCGTCCGGGCCGATCTGCTCGGCCAGCCGGAGCACCACCTTCTCCGAGTGCGCCGGCCACGGGTGGGCGCCGTGATGGGCGTCGACCACCAGCAGGTGCACCGTGTTGGAACCGACGTCGAGGACACCCAGTCGCATGCAGACGACCCTAGGGCCAACACGTTTCGCCGGCTCACCGGCCGGGCGGGGTCACCCCGCGTACGCTGGTCCGGGTGACAGGGCAGATCGAACTTCACGTGCTGGTGGACGACCCCGACGACCCGCGGAGCCGCGAGGTCGGGCTGGACTTCCCGCGGGAGTGGATCGAGTTCGTCGACCCCGCCGACGCCAAGCACGTGGTACGCGCCGACCTGACGTGGCTGCTCTCCCGCTGGACGTGCATCTTCGGCCGGGGCTGCCACGGCATCGTCGCCGGCCGCGCGGCGGACGGGTGCTGCTCGCACGGCGCGTTCTTCACCGACGGCGACGACGAGAAGCGGGTCCGGGCGGCGGTCAAGCGGCTCACCCCGGAGACCTGGCAGCACTTCCGCCGGGGCTTCAAGAACTGGACCGAGAACGACACGATCGACGGGAAGAACCCGGCCCGGCGTACGGCCACCCGCGCCGCCGACGCGCCCTGCGTCTTCCTCAACGACGCCGACTTCCCCGGCGGGGGCGGCTGCGCGCTGCACGCCCAGGCGCTGCGCGACGGGGTGCACCCGCTGGAATACAAGCCGGACGTCTGCTGGCAACTGCCGATCCGCCGCGACCAGGACTGGCACAAGCGGCCGGACAACACCAAGGTGCTGATCTCCACGCTGGCCGAGTTCGACCGGCGGGGCTGGGGCGCGGGCGGTCACGACCTGGACTGGTGGTGCACCTCCTCCACCGACGCGCACGTCGGCGCCGAGCCGATGTACATCTCCTACGGCCCGGAGCTGACCGCCCTCATCGGCGCCCCCGCGTACGCGAAGCTGGCCGAGCTCTGCTCGGCGCGGCTCCGCCAGGGTCAGGTCGCCCCGCACCCGGCCACCGAGGGCTAGTCCCGCCCGGCGACCGGCAGCACGACGACCCCGTCGTCGTCGCTGTGCACCTCCGCCCCGGGCGGGAAGTCGCAGTTGCCGAACGACACCGGCACGTCCCGCTCGCCGGCGCCGGTCTTGGCGCTCTTGCGGGGATTCGTGCCGAGCGCCTTGATGCCGATCGGCAGCGCACCGAGGGCGACGACGTCGCGGACCGCGCCGTTGATCACCACGCCGGCCCAGCCGTTCTCCGCCGCCGTGCCGGCGATGAGGTCACCCATCAGGGCGGTGTGCAGAGAGCCGCCGCCGTCCACCACCAGCACGCGGCCCTCCCCGGGCTCGGTCACGATCGACTTGAGCAGGGCGTTGTCCTGGAAGCAGCGCACCGTGACGGCCGGGCCGGCGAAGGCCCGGACCCCGCCGAACTGGCGCAGCTGGGCGTCGCACGAGCCGAGGGCGTCGCCGTGCCGGTCGTAGAGGTCGGCGGTCGTGGGGGTCTCCATGGTCGTCCTTCTCTCTCACTCAGGGGTTGGGATCCGCGGGCCGGTGCAGGCGGGTGGCGGCGACCGCCGCGCCGGCCAGGCCGGCGGCGGTGCAGCCGAGGACGCCGGCCGCACCGGTGCCGGCGGCGAGCGCGCCGGCCGCGCTGGGGATGAGCACCTGACCGAGCCGGTTGCCGGTGAGCCGCAGCGACATCGCCCGGCCACGCAGCCCCGGCGGAGCCACCTCGGCCAGGAACGACATGGTCAGCGGCTGGCCCGCGCCCAACCCGAGCCCGGCCACCGCGACCACGACCAGCAGGACCGCGAACGGCAGCGGTGGCAGCAGCAGGGCCAGCCCGACGGCGGAGAGCACCACGGTGCCGACCAGCACGAACCGCCGGCCGAGGGCCGCCACCAGCCGGCCGAGCAGCAGCCGGGACGCCATCGAGGCGACCGCCCGGACCCCGAGCAGGGCGCCGATCGAACCCGCGGCGATGCCGCGTTCCGCACCGAGCGCGGGCAGGTAGACCAGGGTGATGTCGACCGCTGCCAGGACGACGCAGCTCACCGTGAGGGCGCGGACCAGGCCGGGCCGGCGGACCAGATCGCCCAGCCCACCGGCGCCGGAACCGCCGGCGGCCCGCCGGTGCTGCCCGGACGGGCGCAGGAACAGCGCGACGACCAGCAGCGGCAGCGCCACCACCGTGGCGCCGAGGAAGATGGCCCGGGTGTCGGGAATCGTGCGGTCCCCGCCGAAGAGCACGATCAGGCCGGGGCCGAGTGCTTGCCCCAGCGAGGCGGCGAAGGTGTAGTAGCCGAACGCGGCGTCGTACCGGTCGGCCGGCGTGCGATTGGCGACCAGCGCCTGCTGGGCGACCACCGCGCAGAGGTGTGCGGTGCCGAGCAGCATGCTGGCCAGGACCAGGCCGACCACCGAGCCGGCGAGCAGCACGAAGCCGAGGCCCGCGGCGACCAGCAGGGCCGACCCGGCGAGCGCGACGCGGCGCTCGCCGAGCCGGTCCACGGCGTGCCCGGAGGGCACGGCCAGCACCAGGGGTACGACGGCGAAGCTGGCTCCGAGCACGCCCAGCCACGCCCCCGGCACGTCCAGCTCCAACGCCCGGTACGCGGACGCCGGCCGGAGCATGAAGGTGACCGCCTGCACCGCGACGGTGTGCGTGAGCAGCAGGCCGGTCTGGGCGCGCCCGGGGACGCCGGAGCCCCCGGGCGCCACTCAGGCGGCCTTCACGGCGAGCACCGGGCAGGGCACCCGGAGCAGGATCTCCTGCGCGGTCGAACCCATGATCAGTTTGCCGACCGGAGTGCGGTGCCGGATGCCGATCACGACCAGCGACACGTCCTCCGTCTCGGCGATCTCGGCGATCTCCTCCGCCGCGTCCCGTCCCCGCATCAGCTGCCGGACGTTGTGCGGCACCCCGGCGGCGACCAGCTCCCGGACCACCCGGTTCAGATCCGGCTCCGGAGCGAGCCGCGGGTCGGCGTACGCGTCGCCGCGCGAGGTGTTCACCACCAGCACCGGCTCGTCGCGGAACCGGGCCTGCTCGATCGCGGCCCGCAGGGCTGCCTCGCCCAGCGGCGAGGGAACGTATCCCACCAGCACCGTCATGCCGTCACCACCCTTCCGCGCAGCGGACGCACCACGAACCGGCCGATCAGCGGCCAGAGGAGCACCACGGCGATCGTGGCGTAGATCAGCCAGGACACCCAGCCGCCGACCAGCCCGTGCAGCTCACCGCCGGAGAGCTGCAACGCGCGCCGGCCCTGCAGCTCGGCACGCGGCCCGAGGATGACGCCGACGATCAGCGGCAGGATCGGCAGCCCGAAGCGGCGCATGCCGAAGCCGAGCAGGCCGAGGGCGAGCAGCAGGTACAGGTCGAACGGCTGCGCGTTGACCGCGTACGCGCCCATGGAGGCGAAGAAGAGGATCCCGGCGTAGAGGTAGGGGCGCGGGATCCGCAGCAGCCGTGCCCAGGCGGGGGCGAGCGGCAGGTTGAGCACCAGCAGCAGCAGGTTGCCCACGAAGAGGCTGGCGATGAGCGTCCAGACCAGGCTGGACTCCCGGGTGAAGAGCAGCGGGCCGGGCTGGATGCCGTACCCCTCGAAGGCCGCCAGCATCACCGCGGCGGTGGCGTTCGTCGGCAGGCCGATCGCCAGCATCGGCACCAGCGTGCCGGCGGCCGAGGCGTTGTTCGCGGCCTCCGGCCCGGCGACGCCCTCGATCGCGCCCCGGCCGAACTCCTCCGGGTGCTTCGTGAGCTTCTTCTCGGTGACGTACGACAGGAAGGTGGGAATCTCCGCCCCGCCGGCCGGCACCGCGCCGAACGGGAACCCGAACGCCGTGCCGCGCAGCCACGGCTTCCAGGACCGCTTCCAGTCCTGCTTCCCCATCCACGGCTGGCCCACCGGGATCACCTCACCGGACTTGCGGCGCAGGTGCGCGGCGATCCAGAGCGCCTCGCCCACGGCGAAGATGCCGACCGCCACCACGACCACGTCGATGCCGTCGGCGAGCTGCGGCAGCCCGAACGTGAGCCGCTGCTGGCCGGACTGGTCGATGCCGATCACGCCGATCACCAGGCCGAGCAGCAGCGAGGCGAAGCCGCGTACCCGGGAGGCGCCGAGCACCGCCGTGACGGACACGAACGCCAGCAGCATCAGCGCGAAGTAGTCGGGTGCGCCGAGGCTGATCGCGAACTGCACCACCGGCGGGGTGACCACCACCAGCAGCACGGTGGCGATGGTCCCGGCGACGAACGAGCCGATCGCGGCGGTGGCCAGGGCCTGGGCGGCCCGGCCCGCCTTCGCCATCTTGTTGCCCTCGATGGCGGTCACCACCGACGACGACTCACCGGGGGTGTTCAGCAGGATCGACGTGGTCGAACCGCCGTACATGCCGCCGTAGAAGATGCCGGCGAACATGATGAACGCCTGGGCCGGCTCCATCCCGTAGGTGACCGGCAGGAGCAGCGCCACGGTCATGGCCGGGCCGATGCCGGGCAGCACGCCCACGGCGGTGCCGATGGTCACCCCGATCAGCGCGAACAGCAGGTTCATCGGGGTCAGCACGTGGGCGAACCCGTCGAGCAGGTTGGCGAAGTTGTCCATCTACAGGATCCCTTGCAGCACGCCGGCGGGCAGGTCGACACCCAGCCCGATGGCGAAGGTGTAGAACGTGATCAACGACAGCGCGACGGCGATCAGCAGGTTGCGTACGTAGTGGCGGTTGCCCAGGGCGTAGGCCGAACCCCAGAAGAGGATCGTCCCGCTGATCACCCAGCCGAGCCGTTCGATGAGCACGGCGTTGACCAGGAACGCGCCGACCAGCAGCAGCACGGTGCGCCAGTCGATCGGAAGGCTCAGGTCGACGTCCTCGCCGGCCTCCGGCTCGCCGCGGCCGCCGCGGGCCACGTCCACCGCGTAGATCACCGCGATGACGAGCAGCAGCACGCCGAGCAGGATCGGCACCGGCTTGGGGCCGATCGGGTCCGCCGTGTTGATCGCGCGCCCGATCCGGGTCGTCGCGTCGAAGATGACGAACCCGCCGACCAGGGCGAGAAACGCCACCACGCCGTACTGCGCCCGGTCGGGCCGCGGGGCCGGCTCCGGTGCGGCGTCCACCGCCGGGCCGGCGGCTGCCGGCTCCTCCGCCGCCGGGACGGGCGGCGGTCCGGCCGTGGCGGCCTCCGGGCCCGGCTGCGCCGGGATCTCCGGTACGACCGGGGGCCGGGGCGGCAGGTCGCCGCCCCGGTCCGGTCGCGTCGTCATGCCGCTCATGCCAACCCGAGCTGCTTGAGCACGTCGGCCACGGCCTTGTCCTGCTCGGTGAGGAAGGTGCCGAACTCGTCGCCGGTGACGAACGCGTCGGTCCAGCCGCGCTTCTTCAGCTCGGCCTTCCACTCCTCCGAGTCGTGCATCTTGGTCAGCACGTCGATCCAGACCTTCTTGTCGGCGTCGCTGATGCCGGGCGGCGCGACGATGCCCCGCCAGTTGGTGAAGACCAGGTCGATGCCGGCGGACTTCAGGGTCGGCACGTCCTTGAGCGCGTCGATGGGCGCCTCGCTGGTCACCGCGAGGACGCGGATCTGGCCGGCCTCGACCTGGTCGAGGAATTCGCCGAACCCGCTGGCGCCGAAGGCCACCTTGCCGCCGAGCACGGCCGGCAGCAGCTCGCCGCCGCCGTCGTACGAGACGAAGTTGACCTGCTTGGGGTCGATGCCGACGGTCTTGGCGAGCTGCATGGGCAGCAGGTGGTCCGGGCCGCCGGGCGACGAGCCGCCGCCGACCGCGATGCCCTTCGGGTTGGCCTTCCACGCCGCGACCAGGTCGTTGATGGTCTTGTACGGGGAGTTCTTCGGCACCACGATGGCGCCGGCCTCCTCGATCATCTTGGCCAGCGGGGTGGTCTGGGTCAGCGTCGCCGCCGACTTGGAGGTGTACGAGGCACCCACCACGCCCAGGCCCATCTGCATGGCCAGCTTGCCGTTGCCCTTCTCGTTCACGGTCCGCTGGAGGCCGACGGTGCCGCCCGCGCCGGGCAGGTTGAACACCTGAACGCCGGTGGCGATCTTGGCGTCCTCCATCACCTTCGCGGCGGTCCGGGCGGTGGTGTCGTATCCGCCGCCGGGGGTGTTCGGCACCATGATCCGCAGTCCGCTGACCGGTTTGCCGTCGTTGCCGGAGCCGCCCTCGTTCTTGTCGGCGGTGGCGCCACAGGCAGCCAGGGCCAGCGCCGTGGCGGCGGCGACCCCCATGACCAGCACGTTTCTCCTAGTTGCCATCTTGTTTCTCTTCCGTTTCGAATGAGTCCAGCGGCAAGATGGTGGCCTCCAACCGGGCAGCTTGTCTGCGTTGTGTCACCAGCGGAAGTTGAGGTCTTTGTGGTCGCGGTCACGTCCCGGCGCCGTACGCTCGCCGGGCAGCTGCTGATCCTCCAGCTCGCGATCATCGTCGTGGTGCTGGTGGCGGTGGCCGCTGTCTCGCTGGCGCAGTCGGCGGCGACCTTCGACCGGGTCGAGGGGCGCCGCGTCGCCGCCCTGGGCGAACGGCTCGGCGGCAGCCCTCTGCTCCGCGACCAGCTCGACCAGCCCGCACCCGGCGAGGCGATCGCCCCGCTGGTGCAGACCATCCCCGACCAGTACGGCGTCACGTCGGTGACCGTCGCGAACGCCCGGGGCCAGGTGGTCGCCTCGACGAACCCGACGCTGGTGGGCAGCCGGATCGGGCTCGGCGACCCCGAGGTGGCGGAGGGCCGGAGCTGGTTCGGCGAGCTGGAGATCGACGGGTCGCGGGAACTGGTGGCCCAGGTGCCGGTGCTGGGCGACGACCCGAAGACGAAGAAGAACCTCGGCCGGTACCTCGGCGTGGTGGTGGTCGGCGAGGCCTCCCCGACCTGGTCGGAGCGGCTCGTCGGTGCGTCGTCGTACCTGCTCACCTACCTGGGCATCGCCTGCGGCCTCGGGGTGGTCGGGTCGTGGCTGCTGGCCCGCCGGATCAAACGGCAGACCCTCGGCTTGGAGCCCCGCGAGATCGCCGGGCTGGCCGAGCACCGCGAGGCGCTGCTGCACGGCATCGCCGAGGGGGTGATCGCGCTGGACCCGCAGCACCGGGTCACCCTGGTCAACGCGGTCGGCCGCCGGCTGCTCGACCTGCCCGAAAACTGCCTCGGGCGCAGTCTCGCCGAGCTGCGGATCAACGGCCGGCTGCGGGACGTGCTGGCGGGCGCGGGCACCGGCCCGGAGGCCCGGGACCAGGTGGTGGTCCGGGGCGGCCGGGTGCTGGTGATGAACCGCATGACGGTCCGCAAGGACGGCCGCCGGCTCGGCTCCGTCACCACGCTGCGGGACCGGACCGAGCTGGCCCGCCTGGAGCAGGAGATCGGCTCGTTCCGCAGCACCACGGAGCTGCTCCGGGCGCAGACCCACGAGTTCGCCAACCAGTTGCACACCATCTCCGGGCTGATCCAGATCGGCGAGCACGACGAGGTGGTCCGGTACGTCGACACGCTGAGCCGGCACCGCGCCTCGCTCGACCTCACGGTGACCAGCCGCATCCACGACACGGCGGTGGCGGCGCTGCTCATGGCCAAGTCGGCGGTGGCCGCCGAGCGCCGCGTGGAGCTGCGGATCTCCGAACGGACCGGGTTGGACCGGCTGCCCCCGGAGGTCGCCGCGGACGTGGCCACCGTGCTCGGCAACCTGCTCGACAACGCGGTCGAGGCGGTGGCCGGCCACCCGTCCGACCGCCCCGCCTGGGTCGAGGCCGAGCTGCGTCAGGACGCCTCCTCCGTGGAGATCGTGGTCCGCGACTCCGGCCCCGGGGTGGCGCCGGAGCTGGCACAGGAGGTCTTCACCCATGGCTTCACCACCAAGGCGGCTGAGGGCGGCGAGCGCGGCATCGGCCTGGCGCTCACCCGGCTGGTCTGCCACCGCCGCGGCGGCGAGGTCGCGGTGACCAACACCGACGAGGGAGCGATGTTCACCGCACGCATGTCGGTGCCGGTGAGCGTGCCGGAGGCGGCGCGATGATCGACGTACTCGTCGTCGACGACGATTTCATGGTGGCTCGGATCCACCGTGGCTTCGTCGAACGGATCAACGGCTTCCGGGTGGTCGGCACCGCCAGCACCGGCGAGGAGGCGGTGGCCGCGGTCGACCGGCTCCGCCCCGACCTGGTCCTGCTCGACCTCTACCTGCCCGACATGTTCGGCCTCGACGTGGTGACCCGGATCCGGGCCGCCCGGCACGACTGCGACGTGCTCGTGATCAGCGCCGCCCGCGAGGCCGAGGCCGTCCGCCGGGCGGTCCGCTACGGCGCGGTCAACTACCTGCTCAAGCCGTTCGGGTTCGACGAGCTGCGCACCCGGTTGGAGCAGTACGCCGCCCGCCGTACCGCGCTGCGTGCGACGGTCGTCGCCGACCAGGCCGACGTCGACCGGGTGCTGTCACAGAGCGGCTCGCCGGCCGCCGCCGCGACCCTGCCGCGGGGTCTCAGCCCGGAGACCGCCGAGCTGATCGAGCGTGCCCTGCGCGAACACGAGGGGACGCTCTCGGCCAGCGAGTGCGCCGACCGCGTCGGCATCTCCCGGGTCAGTGCCCGCCGCTACCTTGAGCACTACGCCGGCAGCGGGCGGGCCGAGGTGACCCTCAAGTACGGCGCGGCCGGCCGCCCCGAGCGCCGCTACTCCTGGCTGGCCTGACGGGGTCCGGATCGACGTCGACCATGCGGGCGGGCCGGCTCAGCCGGCGGCGGCGCCGACCGCGCGGTGCGGCTTCAGCCGGTGGCCGCGTCGACCAGGGCGCGGGCGGTGCGCTTGGCTGCCTCGGCGACCGCCGGGTCGGCGTCCAGCACGCCGCCGGCCAGACCACCGTCGAGCAGCAGGGTGAGCTGGCGGGCCAGCAGCTCGGGATCGGCCGCCCCGGCCCGTCGGGCCAGGTCGGTCACCCAGGCCCGGACCACGTTCTTGTGCTCGACCGTACGGGCGTGGACCGGGCTGCCGGCCGGTGACTCGGCGGCGGTGTTGATGAACGCGCAGCCGTGGTAACCCTCCCGGCGGCACGCCCCGCCGAGGGCGTCGAACATGCCGACGAGCTGCTCGCGGGGCTCGTCCCCAGCGTCCCGGGCGGCAGCCCGCAGCGCGCCGAACCAGGCCTGGTCGACCTTGTCCAGGTACGCCAGCACCAGGTCGTCCTTGCTGGGGAAGTGCTTGTAGAGGGTGGCCTTGGCGACGCCCGACTCGGCGATCACCGTGTCGACCCCGACGCCGCGCGGCCCGTGCGCGTAGAAGAGCCGGAACGCGGTGTCCAGGATGCGTTCCCGAGCGGAGCCGGCGGGGGTACGGGCCATCAGCCCAGCTTACAGACCGGTACGTCTGCCCTGCTGCTCGAGTTCCCCCGACTCCAGGCATCGTAGTAGACAGACCTGTCTGTTAGTCTCGGTCCCACCGAGCGCGTCGCATCGGCGTCGCGCGATCTCCGGAGGACGGACTCGACATGCGCATCGCAGTACTGGGCACCGGCATGGTGGGTCGGGCGATCGCCGCGCGCGCCGCCGAGCTGGGGCACGACGTCACCGTGGGCACTCGCGACGTGACGGTCACCCGAGCGGGCGACTGGGCCGACTGGGCCACCGCCCACCCCGGCGTCGACCTGGCCGCTCACGCCGACGCCACCGCCGACGCCGAGCTGGTGGTGAACGCGACAAGCGGCGACGGCGCCCTCCCCGCGCTGACCGCCGCGGGCGAGGAGAACCTGGCCGGCAAGGTCCTGCTCGACATCGCCAACCCGCTCGACTTCAGCAAGGGCTTCCCGCCCACCCTGTCCGTGCTCAACGACGACTCACTGGGCGAGCGGATCCAGCGGGCGTTCCCGCGTACCCGGGTGGTGAAGGCGCTCAACACCCTCACCGCCGACCTGATGACCCACCCCCGGCAGCTCGCCGACGGGGACCACACCGTCTTCGTCTCCGGCGACGACGCGGAGGCCAAAAAGGTGGTCACGGAACTGCTCACCAGCTTCGGCCACACCGACGTGATCGACCTGGGTGACATCACCACCGCCCGCGGCACCGAGATGCTGCTACCGCTCTGGCTGCGTCTGTACGGCGGGCTCGGCAGCGCCCTGTTCAACATCAAGGTCGTCCGCTGACGCCACGTCCGACGACCCACCCGAGATCTTGGACAGTTTCCGTTCGCCCGGAACGGTAACTGTCCAAGATCCGGAAACGCCGCTGGCCGGCACCCCGTGTTCGGGGGTGCCGGCCAGCGGCGTTAGTTGGGTCAGCTGTTCCAGTGCTGGCCGACGATGTCGGCGGCCTGCTGCTCCCACTGCGCGTACGCGTCCGGGTAGGCCGAGACCTGCACGGTCTGGGCGGCCTCGGTCAGCGGCATGTCCTGCCAGCCGTCGACCTGCTTCAGGCCCTTCTCGAACGCCAGGGTGGCGTACTCGGGGTCGGTGATCTGCTCCGGCGAACCCCAACCACTGGACGGGCGCTGCTGGAACAGGCCCAGCGAGTCGTGGTCATTGGCGTCGCCGAGGTGGCCCAGGTTCTCCAGCTTCGACTCCTGCAGGCTGGTCGCGATCGAGATGACCGCCGCCCGCTCCGGCAGACCGGCCTTCTTCGTCGCCGCGATGATCGCCTTGGCGTTGGCGGTCTGCTCGTCGTTCAGGTCGATCTTCGACTGCGCGCCCTGCACGCCGTGCGGGATCAGCTTGTCACCCTGCACCGCGACCGCAGCCGGCTTGGTGCCCTGCACCGGGGCAGCCTCGGCGTGGGCGGCGACCGGACCGGCGAAGATCCCACCGGTGAAGGCCAGACCAGCAATACCCAGCACGCTCTTACGCAGCATCGTGTTCATGAGGGGTAGCTCCATTCGGGGGTCGGCGCACACCCACACCGACGGGGGTCGGCAAAAAGGGGATGGCGTGCGCAAGCACCGTCAGGCGCTCAAGGAAAGTCTTTGGGGGATCATCCAGCGCGCGGGGCTGAGCCTCTTCGTCGCGCCGGGACCATGTACAACGACCGGCGGCCCACCATCATTCCGGGACCGGCACGCCCACCTCGGCGTGCGGTCCCCAGGGGCCGGCCACCCCCACGTGCGGGGCGCCTTCCTCGGTCGTGCACCGGGTATAACGACCCCCGCCCACCCGCCATTCCGCCGCCAGGGTGCCGCCGGTCACCCACGAAACGGACAGCCCGCCCAGCCTCCGCCGGTCGGTGGAACACCACGGGTGTATCCAGGCGCCGGAGACACCCACCGCGTTCCACTCACCCCCCGAGCCACAGCGCGAAACGGACACCCCACCCCAGCGCGCAACGGTCAGTGGAACGGTTCAGTGGAACGGTATGGAGGTATCCGAGCCCCGGAGACACCCACAGCGCTCCACTCACCGGGCGGGGCGCGCGCGAACCGGACATTCGAGCCAGCCGGGCGCCGACGGCTGGGTGTGCCGGGCGGCTGGTCGGGCGCCGGTAGCCGGGCGGAGCCCGGTGGAGCCGGCCGTCCGCGTACCCCTGGGGGTTGGGCACGACCCGGAAGCCCGGCGGAGGCCGCACCCCCGGCGAGCCGGACACGAGCCGGAAGCCCGGCGAACGCCGCAGCCCCCGAGGGCCGGACACGAGCCGGAAGCCCGGCGAACGCCGCAGCCCCCAGCGAGCCGGACACGAGCCGGAAGCCCGGCGAACGCCGCAGCTCCCGGGCGAGCCGGGCAACGGGCCGCAGGGGGGCGAAGGCCGCAGACGCCCCAGAACAGCCGATCAGCCGGTCACGGCTCGAACTTGTAGCCCAGCCCGCGGACGGTGACGATGTAGCGCGGAGCGGACGGCTCCGGCTCGACCTTGGAGCGCAGCCGCTTGACGTGCACGTCCAGCGTCTTGGTGTCGCCCACGTAGTCGGCGCCCCAGACCCGGTCGATGAGCTGCCCGCGGGTGAGCACCCGGCCGGCGTTGCGCAGCAGCAGTTCCAGCAGCTCGAACTCCTTGAGCGGCAGCTGCACGGCGGCGCCGTCGACGGTCACCACGTGCCGCTCGATGTCCATCCGGACCGGCCCGGCGGCCAGGGTCGGCGCACCCGACTCGGCGGCGTCGGCGCTCTGCCGGCGCAGCACGGCCCGGATCCGGGCGACCAGCTCGCGGGGCGAGTACGGCTTGGTGACGTAGTCGTCGGCCCCGATCTCCAGGCCGACCACCTTGTCGATCTCACTGTCCCGGGCGGTGACCATGATGATCGGCACGTGGGACCGCTGCCGGAGCTGGCGGCAGACCTCGGTGCCCGACATCTCCGGCAGCATCAGGTCGAGCAGCACGATGTCGGCGCCGGTCCGGTCGAACTCGGTGAGGGCGGAGGTACCCGTCGCGGCGACGGAGACCTCGAAGCCCTCCTTGCGGAGCATGTAGGACAGGGCGTCGGAGAACGATTCCTCGTCCTCCACCACCAGTACGCGGCTCAACGGGGTGTTTCCTTTCCTGTCGGTCAGACCTGCCGGAGCTCGGCCGGGCCGGCCTCGATCCCAGCGGAGGAGAGTGTCGCCTCCAGGTCGTCCGGGGGGCGGGCGGGCAGCCGGAGGGTGAACGTCGACCCCCCACCAAGAGTGCTCGACACATCCACCCGGCCGCCATGGTTGCTGGCGATGTGTTTGACGATGGCCAGGCCCAGGCCGGTGCCCCCGGTGGACCGGGAGCGGGCCTGGTCGGCCCGGTAGAACCGCTCGAAGATCCGGTCGACCTCGTTCGGGGCGATGCCGATGCCCTGGTCGGCCACGGCGATCTCGACGTGCTCGTCGGTGGCCCGCGCGGTCACCCGAACCGTGGTGTCCTCGGCCGAGTAGTTGATCGCGTTCTCCACCAGGTTCGCCACGGCGGTGGCGAGCTGGCTGTCGCTACCGTACGCCGTGAGCCCGCGGGCGCCGTCGACGACGATCTCCACGTGCCGGGCGGTGGCCGCCGTGCGGGTCCGGTCGACCACCTCGGCGATCACCCAGTCCAGCGAGACGGGCTCCGGGGCGGGCTGCGGCTCGGCGCCCTGGAGCCGGGTCAGCTCCAGCAACTCCTGCACCAGCCGGCCCAGCCGGGTCGACTCGTGCTGGATGCGCTCGGCGAACCGCCGGGCGGCCACCATGTCCTCGGACAGCTCGGCCGGGCCGTCGCCGGCCGGCTCGGTGGCGTCCACCAGCGCCTCGGCGAGCAGCTGGAGGGCACCGATCGGGGTCTTCAACTCGTGGCTCACGTTGGCCACGAAGTCCCGCCGCACCCGGGCCAGCCGGTGCGACTCGGTGACGTCGGCCGCCTCGATCGAGATGTAGCCGGCGCCCAGCCCCATGGCGCGCAGGTGCACGCCGAGCGGGTTGTCGCCCGCGCTGTCGCGGCCGCGGGGCAGGTCCAGCTCGATCTCGCGCCGCACGCCGGTGCGGCGGACCTGCCCGGCGAGGGTACGGATCAGCGGGTGCGCGGCCATCGAGCCGGGTGTCGCTCCGGTGCGGAGCAGGCCCATCGCCCGGGCGGCCGGGTTCACCAGCACCGGCACGTCGTCCGGGTCGAGCACCACCACGCCGGCGCGCAGCGCGTCGACCGTCTTGCGGCCGAGCCCGGAGAGCCCGCCCTGCTGGTCGTCGGGAATCGCGGGCCTCCCTGAACTGCGACGGGAGGCCTCGCCTCCCGGCGACACCGACCGGCGCCGCCACTGCTGGACGGGTCCGGACAGCAGCAGGCCGGCGACCAGTCCGGTCGCCAGTGCCACGGCCACCACGACCGCCACCGCCCATTCCACCTGGCGATCGTAGGGTCATTGTTAACCCGGCGATCGGGCACAACGGGACGAACCACTCTCACTTCCGGGAATGTTCATCCACGGGCCCCGCGTCGTTCACCCGCGTTCATCTTGACGCCGGTTCCTCGGGCCTACCGTGGGTCGCGCACCTGCTCACGCCGTATGCCGACCGTCCGGTCGGGCCGGCGAACACCGACCCCAGGAAGTGACGATGCGCGACGAGTTCCGGGCCGACCTGCAGATTGTCAGCCAGCTGCTGGTGGACATGGCCGAGGGGGTGCGGGCGGCCATGCGACAGGCCACGAAGGGCCTGCTCACCGCGGACCGCGCCGCGTCCGAGACGGTGATCGCGCGGGACGCCGAGATCGACGACCTGTACCGGCACGTCGAGGAGCGGGTCTGCGACCTGCTGGCCCGGCAGGCGCCGGTCGCCTCCGACCTGCGCGCCATGATCACCGCCCTGCACGTGGCCGCCGACCTGGAGCGCATGGGCGACCTGGCCGAACACGTCGCCAAGACGGCGCTGCGCCGGCACCCCTCGCCGGCGGTGCCGGCCGAGCTGCGTGCGGTCTTCACCGACATGGCCGCCATCGCCGACCGGATGGCCGAGAAGATCGCCTCGGTGCTGGCGAAGCCCGACGCCGACCTCGCCGCCGAGCTGGACCGCGACGACGACACCATGGACGACCTGCACAAGAGCCTCTTCGGCATGCTGCTCGGCGACGACTGGCCGTACGGGGTGGAGACCGCGATCGACGCGACCCTGCTGGGCCGCTTCTACGAGCGCTTCGCCGACCACGCGGTGAACGCCGGCGAGCACGTGGTCTACCTGATCACCGGCACCACATCAGCCTGAGGAAAAACGAAGGGCCCCCTGACGGCAGGGGGCCCTTCGTCGCGTCTCAGCGGCCCTGGTTGGCGACCGCGGCGGCGGCCTCCTTCGCCGCCTCCGGGTCCAGGTAGCTCCCGCCGAGGACCTGCGGGCGCAGGTTCGCGTCCAGGTCGTAGCGCAGCGGGATGCCGGTGGGGATGTTCAGCTTGGCGATCGCCTCGTCGGAGATCTCGTCGAGGTGCTTGACCAGGGCGCGCAGCGAGTTGCCGTGCGCCGCCACCAGCACCGTCCGGCCGGCCAGGATGTCCGGCACGATCGAGTCGTACCAGTAGGGCAGCATCCGCTCGACGACGTCCTTGAGGCACTCCGTGCGCGGCATCAGCTCGGTCGGCAGCAGCGCGTACCGGGGGTCGCCGACCTGCGACCACTCGTCCGCGTCGTCGATGGGCGGCGGCGGCGTGTCGTAGGACCGGCGCCAGAGCATGAACTGCTCCTCGCCGTACTCGTCGAGGGTCTGCTTCTTGTTCTTGCCCTGCAGGGCGCCGTAGTGCCGCTCGTTGAGCCGCCATGACCGGCGCACCGCGATCCAGTGCCGGTCGGCGGCGTTCAGCGCCAGCTCGGCCGTGCGGATCGCGCGGCGCAGCACGCTCGTGTGCACCACGTCGGGCAGCAGGTTGTGCTCGCGGAGCAGCTCACCGCCGCGCCGCGCCTCGGTCTCGCCCTTGGCGGTCAGGTCGACGTCGACCCAGCCGGTGAAGAGGTTCTTGGCGTTCCAGTCGCTCTCGCCGTGCCGCAGCAGGACCAGCGTCCCGATGGTGGGCCCTTCGCTCGCAGTCATGCGGATCATCCTGCCGTACGCCACGGGCGGACACGCGGGGACCGGTCGTGACGACCACCACGTGGAAAAGCTGATGACCGGCGTTCCCGAGCGCGACTAGGTTGTAAGGCGCTGCAGATAGGTCGGTCATTACCAAACGGGGGCGCGGGGATGCGGACGGTGCGGGGCTGGTTCCGGGACACCACAGGCGGGCTACCGAGGACCTTCTGGTACCTCTGGACCGGCACCCTGATCAACCGGCTCGGTTCGTTCGTCCTGGTCTTTCTGGCCATCTACCTCACCCAGGAACGCGACTTCTCCGCCTCGCAGGCCGGCCTGGTCATCGGGCTCTGGGGCGTCGGCGGCGCGGTCGGCACCACGATCGGCGGCACCCTGACCGACCGGTGGGGACGCCGGCCCACCCTGCTCACGGCGCACCTCGGGGCAGCCACCATGATGGTCGCGCTCGGCCTGGCCCGGCCGCTCTGGGCGGTCGCGCTGGGGGCGCTGCTGCTCGGCACCTTCGCCGAGGCCGCCCGGCCCGCGTTCGGCGCGATGATGGTCGACGTGGTGCCGGAGAAGGACCGGCTGCGCGCCTTCTCCCTGAACTACTGGGCCATCAACCTGGGCTTCGCCTGCGCCGCGGTGCTGGCCGGCGTGGCCGCCCAGGCCGGGTACCTGCTGCTCTTCCTGGTCGACGCGGCCACCACGCTGGTCACCGCTCTGATCATCTTCACCCGGGTCGGTGAGACCCGGTCGGCGCACGCCGGTCCGGTGAGCAAGGGCGCGGCGGCCCCGGCGGGCGCCCTGCGGACCATCCTCACCGACCGGGTCTTCCTGGGCTTCGTGGCGCTCAACCTGTTCGGCGCGCTGGTCTTCCTCCAGCACATCTCGATGCTGCCGATCGCCATGGGCGACTCCGGGCTGAGCCCGGCCACCTACGGCTCGGTGATCGCGCTCAACGGGGTGCTCATCGTGGTCGGCCAGCTCTTCGTGCCCAGGCTGATCAAGGGCCGGAGCCGGTCGCACGTGCTGGCGCTCGCCGCGCTGGTGACGGGCGCCGGGTTCGGGCTGACCGCGTTCGCCGACACCGCCTGGCTCTACGGCCTGACCGTGCTGATCTGGACGGTCGGCGAGATGCTCAACTCGCCGTCCAACGCCACCCTCATCGCCGAGCTGTCCCCCGCGGCGCTGCGCGGCCGCTACCAGGGCGCCTTCTCGCTCTCCTGGCAGCTCGCCGGCGCCACCGCGCCGGTCCTGGGCGGCGTGGTCCGGGAGCACTCCGGCAACACCGCGCTGTGGCTCGGCTGCGCCGCGATCGGCGCCGTGATGGCGGTGGCCCACCTGATCTCCGGCCCTGCGCGGGAGCGGCGCGCGGCCCGGCTCCGCACCGCGGGCACCACCGTCACGCCGGTGACCGTGACCCGGACCCCGGCGCCCGAGGCGGCCGAGGCCGCGGCCACGGCACCCGCCGAGCCGGTCCGCGCCGGCTCCTGAGGTACGCCTTCCGGCGGGCGTGACCAGCGCCACCGGGCGAACGCCCGGGCGGGCCACTACGGTCGGCAGGGGCGGATCGGTTAACAAACTTTCCCAGGAGGACGGGTGCGCGGCCTGCGGCGCTGGTGGGACGACACGGCCGGCGGGCTCCCCGCCACCTTCTGGTACCTCTGGTCCGGCCTGCTCATCAACCGGGCCGGCGCGTTCGCCATGCTCTTCCTGTCGCTCTACCTGACCACCGCCCGGGGAGCCTCGCCGTCGCTCGCCGGCCTGGTGGTCGGGGCGTACGGGGCCGGTGGCGCCGCCGGCACGCTGCTCGGCGGGGTGCTGGCCGACCGGTGGGGCCGGCGCTCCACCCTGCTGGCCGCCCACCTGGCCGCGGCCGGGCTCATGGTGGCCCTGGCGTTCAGCCGGCACCTCGCGGTGATCGCCGTGCTGGCCGCGCTGGTCGGGGTGGTCCACTCGATGCCCAGCCCGGCGTTCGTGGCCGCCATCGTGGACGTGGTGCCCGAGGCCCGCCGCTCCCGCGCGTTCAACCTCCAGTTCTGGGCGTTCAACCTGGGCATGGCGGTGGCCTCGCTGCTGGCCGGAGTGCTCGCCGAGGCGAGCTTCCTGGCCCTGTTCCTGGTCGACGCCGGGGCCACCCTGGCGGCGACCGTGGTCATCGCGCTGAAGGTTCCGGAGACCCTGACCCGCCGCCCGGTCACCCTGCGCGCGGTGGCGGGCCGGCGGCCCGGGCTGCACACCGCGCTGACCGACCGCACCTTCCTCACCTTCGTGGGGCTGACCTTCCTGCTGGCCGTGCTCACCATGCAGACCTCGACGATCATGCCGCTCGCCATGCGGGACGACGGCCTGCGCCCCACGGCGTACGGGGTGGTCGTGGCGCTCGGCGGCGCGTTGATCGTGGCCGGTCAGCTCTTCGTGCCCCGCCTCATCGAGCCCTACCGGAAGTCGACCGTCCTGGCGGTCTCCACCGGCCTCATGGCGCTCGGCTTCGCGGCGTTGACCGTCGCCGACGGCCTGCCGCTCTACCTCGGCGCGGCCGTGGTGTGGACGGTCGGACAGATGCTCGCCGCGCCGCCGAACGCGCAGATCAACGCGGATCTCGCCCCGCCCGAGCTGCGCGCCCGTTACCAGTCGGTGTTCTACCTGACCTTCCCGGCGGCGTCGTTCGCGGCGCCGGCCCTGGGCGGGCTCAGCCTCCAGCACCTCGGTGCGCGGCACTGGCTCGTGGTGGGCGCCCTGGGCCTGGTCGCGGCGGCCGGTCACCTGCTGGCCGGGCCGCCCCGGGAGCGCCGGATCGCCGAGTTGCGGGCCGCGGCCGAGCGGGCGGCGACGGTGCCGGCGGGACGCTGAACGATCCGGGAATGTCCCAGCGGGCGCTGAACGGCCCCAGAAACGGCTCGAGCGCCCACCACGACCCCCGTCGTGATGGGCGCTCGCACCGTACGCCCGGCGGCGGCGGGCGACCCTCACCCCCGTAAGCGTCGCCCGCTCGCGCCGCCGGTTCCTCGGATGGCACCGTCCCCCAACGGTGTGATCCACCCGATCCCTCGCGCCTCGCTTGCGCGGATCTGATCGATCCGCCGCTCCCCCGAACGATTCCAAGCGTGGCGCGGTGCAATAAAGTTAGTTCGCCCGGATTCCGGATTCAACCTCGATTGCTGTCTTGCCCGTCACAGCACCCGTGTCGCATATCCGGCTGTCCCTGCTCCGGTCTCTCTCTGGCCAACAAGCGAATCCCCGCCGGCCATTCCCCTAAACCTCAGGCGTCCTCGCGATTCGGGTTCTCGGTACGGAAGAAGTTGCTCTGCCGCCCGTCCCGCATCTGCTCCTGGTAGATCAGGTTGAGGCCGCGCAGGTCGAAGGTCCGGAACCAGTCGTCCCAGCTCACCTCGCGGATCCGGCTGCTCTCCCGGTAGCCGGGGATGTTGAACGTCAGCACCCCGGGCCGGTCACCGCGCTCGGTTCCGGCGATGGTGGCCGGCTTGGCGCCCCGGGCCCGGGCCCAGCGCTGGATGACCTCGTGATTGGTCGTCACCAGGCTGCGCCCCGGACGTTCGGGACGGTCGTCCAGCGACATGATCTGCTGGGACGAACTCACCGAACGGGACGCCGACCGGCCGCTCCGGACCTGGGTGGCCGCCGCGGCCGTACCCCGGGCCGGGGCCGCCTTCGCCCGAGCGGTCGTGGTCTTCTTCGCCGGGGCCGCCTTCGCCCGGGCGGTCGTCGCCTTCTTCGCGGGGGCCGCCTTCGCCCGAGCGGTCGTGGTCTTCTTCGCCGGCGCCGCCTTCGCCCGAGCGGTCGTGGTCTTCTTCGCCGGCGCCGCCTTCGCCCGAGCGGTCGTGGTCTTCTTCGCCGGCGCCGCCCGGGCAGCCGCGGCCTTCTTCGCGGGCGCCGCCTTGGCCCGGGCGCCCGCCGCCTTCTTGGCGGGGGCGGCCTTCGCGCGGGCGCCGGTGGCCTTCGCGGACGGCGCGGCCTTGGCCCGCGACGGTGCGGTACGGCGCGCCGCGGTCGTCTTCTTCGCCGCGGCCGTCTTCTTCGTGGCCGACGGCCGGCCGGCCGGGCCGGTGCTCTTCCGGGCCGCACCGCCCTGTTCGGATCGCAGCTTCCGGACCAGGGTCTTCACCAGGTCCGGCTTGCGCATGGCGGAGAGCCCGGAGACCCCGCGCCGGCGCAGCTGGCCCCGGATGTCGTCGACCTTCATCCGGGAGATCGCGGATTCGGAAATACCCGGCGTGTTCGCCGTCTGGTTGCCGGGCTGGCGTTTGGTCCTCGTCGCAGTCGTGCCGCGACTTGAGCTGTTGCGCTGAGCCATGGGACACGCTCCTCGACAGTCCGTCCTCGGCACGCGGTGGGTCCCAATTCGCCGCACCGCGCGGTGCGGCATACCCCTCAGGACGGGTCCGAACCTCCGGCGGCCGAGCCGGCCGGGGCCGAGGGCTCGAAGAGGTGCGCGAACGCCGCCAAATTGGCCGTCGACTCGCCCCGCTTGACCCGCCACTCCCACTCCCGGCGGATGGCCGTGCCGAAACCGATCTCCAGCATGCTGTCGAAGGACTCGTCGGCGTAGGTCAGGACGGCCCCGAGCAGGCGGTCCAGTTCGTCCTCGTCCACCCCGGTCAGGTTGACGCGCCCGGTCAGGTAGACGTCGCCCACGGCGTCGATGGAGAAGGACACCCCGTACATCCGGGCGTTGCGCTGGAGCAGCCAGGCCCACAGCTCCTCGCGGCGCTCGTCGGGCTGGCGCATCACGAACGCCTCGACCCGCAGGGCGTGCTCGCCGACGATCAGGTTGCAGATCGTCTTGAGCTTGTGGGTGCCCGGCAGGGTGACCGCGTACGACGTCTCGCCGGTGGACTCCCACTCCAGCTCGCGCTCGGCAAAGACGGCCTCGATCAGCGCGGCGACCTCACTCCTGCGGCTCATCGCACCCACTCTACGGCCGCTCGGCGGAGGCCGCCGGACCGGCGACGCTCACCACGAGCATGCGAGGGCGGGGTCACCGAGCCGGCCGGCCAGGCGTACCCGGTGCTCGGCGATCGCCTCGCCGTAGACGGCGAGCAGGCCGGAGACGGTGCGGTGCCAGGAGAAGTCGCGCGCGTGCCGCTCGGCGCCGCGGCCCAGGGCGGCCCGGCGCAGCCGGTCGGGCAGGAGGCGGGCCAGCGTACGGGCCCAGTCGACCGGGTCGTGGCCGTCGATGAGGACCCCGCTGACGCCGTCCCGGACCGCGGTGACCAGCCCGCCCACGGCGGCCGCCAGCACCGGGGTGCCGCACGCCTGGGCCTCCAGCGCGACCAGCCCGAACGACTCGTTGTGCGAGGGCACCGCGACCAGGTCGGCCGCCCGGTACAGGGCGGGCAGGTCGTCGCCGGTCTGCGGCGGCAGGAACCGCACCCGGTCGGCGACGCCGAGCGAGCCGGCCAGCTCCATGAGGGCGGTGGGGCGGTCCAGCCCCGTGCCGCTCGGGCCGCCGCAGATCACCACGGTCACCTCGTCGGCGAGTGCGGGCTCCCGGTCGCGCAGCGCGGCGACCGCCCGGATGAGCACGTCCGGGGCCTTGAGCGGCTGGATCCGGCCGACGAAGGCCACCACGTAGCCGCGGGCCGGCAGGCCGAGGCGGCGGCGGGCCGCCAGCACGGCCGCGTCCCGGTCGCCGCGGGCCGGGCGGAACCGGTCCAGGTCCACGCCGGGCTCCACCACGGCCACCCGGGCGGGTTCGGCGTCGTACCGGTCGACCAGGTCGCGGGCCTCGGCCCGCGTGTTGGCGACCAGCCGGTCGGACTCGGCGACCACCTGCTCCTCGCCGATGACGCGGGCCTTGGGCTCGGGCCGGTCCCCGGCGGCGAGCTGGGCGTTCTTGACCTTGGCCAGGGTGTGTGCGGTGTGCACCAGGGGCACGCCCCAGCGCTCCTTGGCCAGCCAGCCCACCTGGCCGGAGAGCCAGTAGTGCGAGTGGATCAGGTCGTAGTGGCCTGGCGGCCGGGCCGCCTCGGCGCGGAGCACGCCGGCCGTGAAGGCGCAGAGCTGGCCGGGAAGCTCCTCCTTGGTCAGCCCCTCCAGGGGGCCGGCGGTGACGTGCCGGACGCTCACTCCGGGCGCCATCTCGACCACCGGCGGCAGGTCGCCGGAGGTGGCCCGGGTGAAGATCTCCACCTCGACGTCGGCCTCGGCCAGGCGCCGGGCGACCTCCAGGATGTAGACGTTCATGCCGCCGGCGTCGCCCGTGCCGGGCTGGTGCAGCGGCGAGGTGTGCACGGAGAGGGTGGCGATCCGGCGCGGCCGCGGCCACGGCAGGGCACCTCGCTGACGACCGACACCGGTGTGCAACTCCGCCACGTCCGCTCCCTCTGTCACGGTTGATGCCGTCCCGCACCACCGGCGCATCTCGGTCAACCTCCGCGCCGGATGTCATCTTCCCCATCGGGCTTCGGAAATGCGTCCCGGCGGGTCCCGGGCGTGACGGACCTCATCACCGCGAGGAGCGGGGCGGCGGGTGAGAATGACCGGATGACCTCAGTCGCCATCGTCACCGGGGCGTCCAGCGGGATCGGCGCGGCCACGGCCCGCCGGCTGGCCGCCGAGGGTTTCCACGTGCTCGCCGCCGCGCGGCGTACCGACCGGCTGGCCGGCCTCGTCGCCGAGATCGAGGCGGCCGGCGGCGCGGCCACGGCGGTGGAGTGCGACGTCACCGCCGACGAGTCGGTCGCCGGGCTGGCCGCCGCGGCCGCCGCCGCGCCCGGGCCGGTCACCCTGCTGGTCAACAATGCCGGCGGGGCGCGCGGGCTGGACCCGGTGGAGTCCGCCGACGTGGGCGACTGGCAGTGGATGTACGACGTCAACGTGCTCGGCACGCTCCGGGTCACCAAGGCCCTGCTGCCCGCGCTGGAGTCCTCCGGTGCCGGCACCGTCGTCATCATCAGCTCCACCGCCGGGCACGTCGTCTACGAGGGCGGCGGCGGCTACACGGCGGCCAAGCACGCGCAGACCGCGATGGCCGGCACGCTCCGGCTGGAGTTGTGCGGCCGCCCGGTCCGGGTGATCGAGATCGACCCGGGCATGGTCAAGACCGAGGAGTTCGGCCTGGTCCGGTTCGGCGGCGACGCCGACCGGGCCGCGGCGGTCTACGCCGGGGTGGCCGAGCCGCTGGTCGCCGAGGACGTGGCCGACTGCGTCGCCTGGTGCGCCACCCGCCCGCACCACGTCAACATCGACCAGCTCGTGGTCCGCCCGCTGGCCCAGGCCGCCCAGCACAAGGTGCACCGGGCCTAGCGTGAAGCACGAGGAGTGAGCCGATCTTGCGAGCCCCGCAGTCGCGAACGGTAGGGCTCTGATGGCCCGGCCGCTCGGGGTCGTCACCCGGGGCACGACGAATCCGAACCGGCTCCGCCGGGTGGACAACTGGATCGCCGCGACCTGTGGTGACGCCCTGCGCGCCGCCGCCGACCCGCTCGTGGTCGACCTCGGCTACGGCGCCACCCCGGTGACCGCCGTCGAGCTGCGGGCCCGGCTCGCGGCCGCGGTCCGCGCGGACGTCCGGGTCGTCGGGCTGGAGATCGATCCGGTACGCGTGGCCGCCGCCCAGCCGGCCGCCGACCCGCCGGGGCTCACCTTCGCCCGGGGCGGCTTCGAGCTGGCCGGGCTGCGCCCCGCCCTGGTCCGGGCGTTCAACGTGCTGCGCCAGTACGACGAGGGCGAGGTGCCCGGAGCCTGGCGCACGGTCACCGACGGGCTCGCCCCGGGCGGGCTGCTGGTCGAGGGCACGTGCGACGAGCTGGGGCGGCTCGGCGCCTGGGTGCTGCTCGACGCGGCCGGCCCGCGCACGCTGACCCTGGCCGCGAAGCTCACCACGCTGGCGAGCCCGGCCCAGCTCGCCGAGCGGCTGCCCAAGGCGCTCATCCACCGCAACGTCCCCGGCGAACCGATCCACGACCTGATCCAGGCCCTGGAGAGCGCCTGGCAGTCCACGGCCGGCTACGCCCCCTTCGGCCCCCGCGACCGCTGGACGAGAACGATCGCCGCGGTGAAGGCGGCAGGCTGGCCGGTCCAGAACCGCCCAAGCCGCTGGCGCCTGGGCGGACTGACCGTCCCCTGGCCGGCGGTAGCCCCCACCTGACCCTGCCGCCGTCCGCCCGCCGCGGGCGGGGCTAGATTGCGCAGTTGATCAGGACGGGTTCGGGGTGGAGGGCTACTCCGAAGCGGGTTTCCACGCCAGTGCGGATGTCGCGGGCCAAGGTCAGCAGGGCTGCCGTACTTGCGGTGCCGGTCTGGTTCGTCAGGGCCAGCGTGTGCTTCGTGGAGATCGCCACGCCCTCGGGGCCGGTGTGGCCCTTGCCGAAGCCGGCCTTGTCGATCAGCCAGGCGGCGCTCACCTTGACCCGGTCCCCCGGGCACGGCCAGGACGGCGGCTCACCCAGGTCGGCGGCGCGCTCCCGTAGCAGCTCGTAGGCCTCCGGCTCCAGCACCGGGTTGGTGAAGAACGAGCCCACCGACCAGGTGTCCGGGTCCTGCGCGTCGAGCACCATGCCCTTGCCGGCGCGCAGCCGCCGCACGGTGGCCCGGGCCTCCGCCAGCGGCACCCGGTCGCCCACCTCGACGCCGAGCGCCCGGGCCAGCTCGGCGTAGCGCACCGGGCCGGAGAGTGGGGAGCGGGTGAGCCGGAAGTCGACCGAGAGCACCACCCAGCGGTCGCTGTACTTGAAGATGCTGCCCCGGTAGGCGAACCCGCAGTCCGCCGCCGCGATCCGGACAACCTTGCCCTCGGTCCGGTCGTACGCCGCCACGGCGGTGATCGTCTCGGCCACCTCCTGGCCGTACGCGCCGACGTTCTGGATCGGGGTGGCGCCGGCCGAGCCGGGGATGCCGGAGAGGCACTCCAGCCCCGACCAGCCGCGCTCGACGGTGGCGGCGACCAGGTCGTCCCAGGGCTCGCCGGCCTCGACACGTACGGTGACCGTCTCGGCGTCCTCAGCGATCACCTGGAAGCCGCGTGATCGGATGAGCACGACGGTGCCGGGGAAGCCCTGGTCGCCGATCACCACGTTGCTGCCGCCGGCCAGCAGCAGGACGGCCTGCTCCCGGGCCTCCGCGTCCTGGACCTTCCGGACGATCTCGTCGGCGCTGCTGGCGATCTCCAGCCGCCCGGCCGGGCCGCCCAGGCGCAGCGTGGTGTAGCGCGCCAGGGTGGCCGGGTCGATCGGGTCGGCTCCGGTCGTCGGTTCGGCGTAGACGTCTGACACGCCTCTCACCCTAGGCTGAGGGGTAGCCGCGGCACCCACTGGTGGCCCGGTCACCCCCGGGAGGATTGCGATGAGCAGACTGCACGGCACGAAGGACTTCTGGATCGGCGCGTTGCGGACGGAGGGTCCCGCCTTCGCCGCCGCAGTCGCCGAGGCGCCCCCCGAGACACCGGTGCTGTCCTGTCCTGGCTGGACGGTCGCCGACCTCGCCCACCACCTCACCCGGATGTACGTCTGGGCCCGGACGGTGCTGACCGCCGGGACGGCCAGCCGTCCGGAGCGGCACGACCCGGAACCGCCGGCCGGCCGCACCCCGGAGCAGTGGTACCGCCAGGAGTACGAGCGGCTGATGACGCTCTTCGAGGCGCTCGACCCGGAGGCCCCGGCGTGGAACTTCGCCCCGCAGCCGAAGAAGGCGGCCTTCTGGCCGCGCCGGGCGGCGCACGAGACCGCGGTGCACCGCTGGGACGCCCAGCTGGCGATCGGCGCGGGTGAGCCGATCGAGGCCAAGCTGGCGGCCGACGGGGTGAGCGAGGTGCTGGACACCTGGCTGCCGGCGGGCCGGCGGATTCAGCCGGGCCAGTGGCACGGCGTGGTCCAGCTGACCGCCACCGACGCCGCCCAGGAGTGGTACCTGCGGCTGCGCGGCGAGGGCATCGCCCTGCTGGACACCGCGACGATCCTCGATCACGACGAGCACCACGCCCGCGCGCAGGTCACCGGCACCGCCAGCGACCTGCTGCTGGCCGTGATGGGCCGGATCAGCTTCGATGCCCTCGGGGTGGCCGGCGACCGGCGCCTGCTCGACGGGCTGCGGGTGGGCTGACCCCCGGCTGACCCCGCCGGGGGGTCGCGCGGACATCGGGCGGAGAGCGGCGTTTCCCACCCGGAACGCACTCTCCGCCCTTTTCCGGACTCCGTGAGAGCGCTCTCTTGACACGTCACGCGACACCCACCACCCTGTCGTGAGAGCGCTCTCTCAGTACCGGAACCGCCCGCCACCACCCGATACCTAGAGGGGTCAGATAAGAGATGGTCACCTTCACGCGCCGCCGCCTGGCCGCGGTGGCCCTGGTCGCCACCACCGCGCTGCTGGGCGCCACCGCCTGCGGGGGCGGTGACGACGAGGCCGCCGCCGGTGGCCCGGTCACGCTCACCGTCGACGTCTTCGGTCAGTTCGGCTACGAGGAGCTCTACAAGGAGTACATGGCCGGCCACCCCGACGTGAAGATCGTCGAGCGGGGCACCGGCAGCAACCTGGACGAGTACTCGCCGAAACTCACCCAGTGGCTCGCCGCGGGCAAGGGCGCGGGCGACATCGTCGCCATCGAGGAGGGCCTGCTGGTCGAGTACAAGGCCAACCCGCAGAACTTCGTCAACCTGCTCGACCACGGGGCCGCCGACCTGAAGGGCAACTTCCTGGACTGGAAGTGGAACCAGGGGCTCACCGCCGACGGCAAGCAGCTCATCGGTCTCGGCACCGACGTCGGCGGCATGGCCATGTGCTACCGCAAGGACCTGTTCGCCAAGGCCGGGCTGCCCACCGACCGCGAGGCCGTCTCGAAGCTCTGGCCCACCTGGGCGGACTACATCAGGGTGGGCGAGCAGTTCAAGGCGAAGAACACGGGCGCCTCGTTCCTGGACGCGGCGACCAACACGTTCAACACCATCCTGCTCCAGACCGCCGGCAACACCACCGGCTACAGCTACTACGACACGAGCGACAAGCTGGTCGTCGACAGCAACCCGGCCGTGCGGCAGGCGTACGACACCACCATGGACATCATCGACTCCGGCCTGTCCGGCCGGTACGGGTCGTGGTCGGAGGAGTGGGTCTCGGCGTTCAAGCAGTCGAAGTTCGCCACCATCGCCTGCCCGGCCTGGATGACCGGCGTCATCGAGGGCAACGCCGGCGCGGGCGCGAAGGGCAATTGGGACATCGCCCAGGTGCCCGGCAACGGCGGCAACTGGGGTGGCTCCTTCCTGGCCGTGCCGAAGCAGGGCAGGCACCAGGCCGAGGCGATCGAGCTGGCGAAGTTCCTGACCAGCGCCAAGGGTCAGATCGGCGCGTTCAAGGCCAAGGGCCCGCTGCCCTCGTCCCCGCAGGCGCTGGCGGACCCGGCGATCGTCGAGTCGACCAACGCGTACTTCTCGGCGGCGCCGGTCGGAAAGATCTTCGCCGAGGGCGCCAAGAGCCTGAAGCCCGTCTACATGGGCCCGAAGAACCAGGCCGTACGCACCGAGGTGGAGAACGCCGTCCGCACCGTGGAGCTGGGCAAGCGCAGCCCCGAGCAGGGCTGGACCGACGCGGTCGAGAACGCGAAGAAGGCCGCGGCCAAGTAACCCGAGCCAGGCCGTGCGGGCGGTTCCCGGTCGACGGGTGCCGCCCGCACGGCGGAAAGGAGTCCCGGGCCATGGCAGTCCAGCTCGACGCCCGCCCGCCGGTCGCACCGGCACCCGGCACCACCCGCCCCTCCCGGGGCGCCCGGCTCAGCCGGTTCGACACGCGATACTCGCCCTACCTGTACATCGCCCCGTTCTTCCTGCTCTTCGGGGTCTTCGGGGTCTACCCGCTGGCCTACACCTTCTGGGTCTCGCTGCACGACTGGGACCTGCTCGGCGTCGAGCACCCGTACGTCGGGTTCGACAACTACCGCCAGTTGCTGGCCGACCCCGACTTCTGGCACTCGGTGGTCAACACCCTCGGCATCTTCGTCATCTCCACGGTTCCGCAACTGCTGCTCGCGCTCTGGCTGGCCAACCTGCTCAACCGGCAGCTCCGCGCCCGGACCACCTGGCGGATGGCGGTGCTGATCCCCAACGTCACCTCGACCGCCGCCGTGGCGATCGTCTTCGCCGTGCTCTTCGGCCGCGACTTCGGCATGGTCAACTGGCTGCTCGACCACGTCGGCGTCGAGGCCGTCGACTGGAAGGCCAACCGGTTCGCCTCCTGGGTGGCCATCTCCGCCATGGTCGACTGGCGGTGGACCGGCTACAACGCGCTCATCTTCCTGGCCGCCATGCAGGCCATCCCGCGGGACCTCTACGAGTCCGCCGCGATCGACGGCGCGGGCCGGGCCCGGCAGTTCTGGTCGATCACCGTGCCGCTGCTCAAACCGACGATCATCTTCGCGGTCATCATCTCCACCATCGGCGGGCTCCAGCTCTTCACCGAGCCCCGGCTGTTCAACTCGGGCACCAACGCGATCCGCGGCGGACCGCTGCGCGAGTCGCAGACGGTGACCATGTACATGTTCGAGAACGCCTTCGCGCCGCACTACAACTTCGGCTACGGCTCGGCGATCGCCTGGCTGCTCTTCGCCCTCATCGCGGTGGTCGCGGCCGTCAACGTCCTGCTCCTCCGCCGGCTGGGCGGCGGCGCACGCAAGGAGGAGATCCGATGACCCGCCTCTGGTCGGCCGGCCGGCTCACCTACCTGGCGCTGGCCGTCACCGCTCTGATGTCGATCTTCCCGATCTACTGGATGTTCGTGGTGGCCAGCCGGACCAGTGACGCCATGGGGCAGGTCCCGCCCCCGGTCACGCCGGGCGGCAACCTCGGCGCCAACATCGCCCGGCTGTTCGCCAACACCGACGCGTACTTCCTCACCGGTCTGGTCAACTCGGCGATCGTGGCCGGCACCGTCACCGTCTCGGTGGTCTTCTTCTCCACCCTGGCCGGGTTCGCCTTCGCCAAGCTGCGCTTCCGCGGGCGCAACGCGCTGCTGCTGGTCATCGTGGCCACCATGATGGTGCCGACCCAGCTCGGCGTGATCCCGCTCTACCTGCTCATGACGAAACTGAACTGGAACGACCGGCTGCCGGCCGTCATCGTGCCGGCCCTGGTCACCGGTTTCGGCGTGTTCATGATGCGTCAGTACGCCGGCCAGGCGGTCAGCACCGAGCTGATCGAGGCGGCCCGGATGGACGGCTGCAACACCGCGCGGATCTACTGGAACGTGGTGCTGCCCGCGCTGCGCCCGGCCGCCGCCGTGCTGGGCCTGCTCACCTTCATGACCACCTGGAACGACTTCCTGTGGCCGTACGCGGTGCTCAACGATCCGGAGAACCCGACCGTGCAGCTGTCGCTGCGAGCCCTGTCGGACGGCTACTACCAGGACATGTCCCAGGTGTTCACCGGCACGGCGATCGCCACCCTGCCCCTGCTGCTGGTGTTCGTGGCATTCGGCCGCCAGATCATCGGCGGGATCATGGAGGGCGCCGTGAAGGCGTGACGGAGTGGCCGTGCGGGACCTGCGCCGTCATCTCGTATGGTCGTTGCTGGACAACGAGGTGGTGGTGACGGGGATGACGACGGCGCAGCGGCCGACCCTGGAGGCGGTGGCCAGACTGGCCGGGGTCTCCCGGGCGACGGTCTCCCGGGTGGTGAACGGCTCCACCACCGTCGCCGAGCCGATCCAGCAGGCGGTCCGCCGGGCGGTCGAGGAACTGGGGTACGTCCCGAACCTCGCCGCCCGCAGCCTGGTCACCCAGCGCACCGACTCGATCGCGCTGGTCCTGCCCGAGGCCGCCACCCGGGTCTTCTCCGACGACCAGGTCTTTCCGGGGATCATCCGGGGTGCGGCCCAGGAGCTGGAGGCGGCCGACAAGCAGCTCGTGCTCATGCTGGCCGGCTCGCCGGCCGGACACGAGCGGGTCGAGCGCTACACCACCGGGCGGCACGTCGACGGCGTGCTGTTCGCCTCCCTGCACGGCGAGGACCCGCTGCCCGGGCGGCTGGCCCGGCTGGGCATCCCGGTGGTGTGCAGCGGCCGGCCGCTGGACGGCGCCGAGGTGCCGTACGTCGACGTCGACCACGTCGGCGGGGTGGCCGAGGCGGTCCGCCATCTGATCACGAACGGTCGGCGGCGGATCGCCACCATCGCCGGGCCGCAGGACATGGTCGCCGGCATCGAGCGGCTCATCGGCTACCGGGAGACGGTCGCCGCGGCCGGCCTGCCGGAGCTGATCGCGTACGGCGACTTCACCCGGGAGTCCGGCACGGCGGCCATGCGGCAGCTGCTCGCCGCCGACCCGGACCTGGACGCGGTGTTCGCGGCGTCCGACCTGATGGCGCACGCCGCGCTGCGCACGCTGCGCGAGGCCGGCCGGCGGGTGCCGGACGACGTCGCGGTGATCGGGTTCGACGACATCGAGACGGCGGCGTACACCGAGCCACCGCTGACCACCGTGAAGCAGCCGATCGTGGAGCTGGGCCGGGCCATGACCCGGCAGCTGCTCCGGATCGCCGCGGGTGAGCAGGTCGAGCTGGCGCTGCTGCTCCCCACCGAGCTGGTCGTCCGCGACTCGGCCTGAGTCCGCCGCCGTTCCTGGCCGCCGAGATCCGGCGCCGTTAACCCGTCGCGGGCGCGGCGGCCGGGGGCTACGGTCGCCCGGTGACCGGCATCCCGCGCCTGATCCGTGCGCCCCAGCTCTCCGACGTCGCCGAGTACGCCTACGCGGCCGAGGTCACGTCGCCCGCGCGGCTGATCTTCACGGCCGGGGCCTGCCCCCTGGACGCCGACGGGCGGACCGTCGCGCCGGGCGACCCCGCCGGCCAGGCCCGGCAGGTGATGGCCAACCTCGACACCGCGCTGGCCGCCGCCGGCGCCGGGCTCGCCGATGTCGTCCGGACCACGGTCTACGTGGCCAGCAACGACCGCGCGGACCTGGTGGCGGTCTGGGAGGTCGTCCGAGCCGGGTTCGGCGACCACGACCCGCCGAGCACGTTGCTCGGGGTCACCGTGCTCGGCTACCCGGACCAGCTCGTCGAGGTCGAGGCGATCGCCGCGGTCCGGTAAACCCGTCGCCGCCCGACGCGGACAACTCTAGGGTCGGCCGGATGAACGACCACGTGATCCGACCTGCCCGGCCCGAGGACGCCCCCGGTGTGGTGGCGCTGCGCACCACCGTCCACCCGTACCTGGTGCGTGGCGTCGAGTCGACCCGCCACATGATCGCCCAGCCGCCGCCCGAGGAGGACTGGGCGGCCTGGGTGGCGGAGGCGGACGGGCAGGTGGTCGGCTGGGTGTCCGCGTACCGGTACAGCCACACCTCGGCGGCGAATGTCGGCGAGGTGTCGACCCTGCACGTCCATCCGGCGCACCGGCTCCGGGGAGCCGGCACGGCCCTCCTGGACGCCGCGCTCGCCCACCTGCGCCGCATCGGCGTGAAGCGGCTGCTCACCTTGTCGCAGCCCGAGTCACTGCCGTTCGCCCGCCGGCACGGTTTCACGCCGAGCCGCGAGCTGCGCTACTCGGCGCTCGACCTCCGGCCCGCCCCGCCGATGCCCGAGCCGCCGCCCGGCGTGCGGCTGCTCACGGCCACCGAGGTGGACCCGCGCCGGATCCACCGCGTGGACGCCGAGGCGTCGGTGGACGAGCCGGGCGACGTCCCGACCGACGCGCTGGGCTACGACATCTGGCACCACGAGGTGTGGGAGAACGTGGGCCTGGACCGGGAGGCCAGCACGGTGGTCGAGGTGGACGGCGCGCTGGTCGCCGTCAGCCTGGTGAAGCGGGACGGCGACCGGATGTGGTCGGACTTCACCGGGACCGTCCCGGCGCACCGCGGGCGCGGCCTGGCCGGGCTGGCGAAGCGGGCCGCGCTCCACCGGGCCGCAGCGGGCGGGGTACGCACCGCGTACGCCTCGAACGACGAGGCGAACGCGCCGATGCTGGCCGTCAACGCCCGGCTCGGCTACCGGCCGGTGGCCAGCCAGTGGTCCTGCCTGCGCGACCTCACCTGAGGCCGGCGTTTCAGCCCGCGGCGACCCGGACGGCGGTCGCGTAGGTGTCGGCGCCGAAGAGCACCAGCCGCGCCTCGACGACGTACGTCGGGGTGGCCGCGTGCAGCACGGCCAGCGCCTGGGCCACCGCGTCCTCGACCGGCCAGCCGTAGATCCCGGCGGAGATCAGCGGGAAGGCCACGCGCGCCGCGCCCAGCTCGTCGGCGATCCGGAGGCTGGTGGCGTAGCAGTCGCGCAGCAGCACCGACCGGTCCTCGCGCGGGGAGAAGACCGGCCCGACGGTGTGCACCACCCAGCGGGCCGGCAGGTGGCCGCCGGTGGTGGCGACGGCCTGGCCGGTGGGCAGGCCGTCCGGGTAGCGGGAGGCGCGCAGCGCCCGGCACTCCTCCAGGATGGCCGGCCCGCCCTTGCGGTGGATCGCGCCGTCCACGCCCCCGCCGCCGAGCAGCGACGAGTTCGCCGCGTTGACGATCACGTCGACCTGCTGCGTGGTGATGTCCCCCTCGATCAGGACCGTCTCCATGTCACCCCTCCTCGACGACGGACTGCCCGAGCGACCGGCGGGCCAGCAGGGTGGCCCCGGCCACGGCGGCCGGCATGACCAGCACCGCGCCGAGCGGGATCAGGAAGCACAGGAAGACCGCCACCCCGAACCCCAGGGTGGTCGGCCGGTCCGCCTTGAGCAACGACCGCCGCTCCGGCAGTCGCATGCCGCGCCGGTAGAACGGCGCGCCGACCAGTTCCAGGGCGAGGAACCAGCCGCCCACCAGGGCGCCGATCACCGGGACCACCGTCTGCCCGACCAGCGGGATGAAGCCGGCCACGAAGAGGGGTACGCCCACCAGCGCGGAGATGGCCACCAGGCGCAACGAGTCGAGGATGCTGCGCCGCAGCGAGGCCCAGAACGGCACGTCCACGGCACCGGGCGTGCCGCCGAGGCGCTCCTCGACCCGCTCGGAGATCTTCTCGTAGAACGGGTCGCCGACGGCCAGCGTGACCGCCGTGAAGGTGAGCACCCCGAGCAGGCCGGCCAGCCCGACGACCGCAAGTCCCGCCGCGACCCGGATGAGGCTGCGCCACGTCTCCGACCAGTCGTCGGCGAACGGGGTGACCAACGCGGCCAGGTCGTCCACGAAGTACAGCAGGGTGGCGAACAGGGCCACGAAGAGCACGCCGGAGATCAGCGCCGGCACGATCCCGAGCAGCATCAGCCCCGGGCTGCGGACGTAGAGGCCGAGGCCGCGCAGCAGCAGGCCGGCGCCGCCGAGGAAACGGGTGACGGCGCCGGTCACGGGCGCGGCGAGGCGGGGTGCGTCCACGATCAAGGAGCCTAGCGGCGGCGCGCACAATGGGCGGGTGCGCGCGTCCCGGCTCATCTCGCTGGTCCTGCTGCTTCAGGCGCGGGAGACGATGACCGCGGCCGAGCTGGCCCGCGAGCTGGAGGTCTCCGAGCGCACGGTCTACCGGGACGTCCTGGCGCTCTCCGCGGCCGGGGTGCCGGTGTACGCCGACCGCGGCCGGGCCGGTGGCTACCGCCTGCTCGGCGGCTACCGCACCCGGCTCACCGGGCTGACCCGGGACGAGGCGGAGGCGCTCTTCCTGGCCGGCCTGCCCGGCCCGGCCGGGGAGATGGGGCTGGCCGACGCGGTGGCCGGTGCCGAACTGAAGGTGCTCGCCGCGTTGCCGCCGAGCCTGCGGGACGCGCCCGCCCGCACGGGCCAGCGGTTCCATCTGGACGTGCCGGGCTGGTTCCGGGAGTCCGACCCGCCGCCCTGGCTCGCCGAGCTGGCCCGGGCGGTGTGGCGGGACCGGCTGGTCGAGCTGCGCTACCGACGCGGCGACCGGGAGGTGACCCGGACGGTCGCGCCGTACGGGCTGGTGCTCAAGAACGGCGTCTGGTACCTCGTCGGCCGGGTCGGCGACGGGTGGCGGACGTACCGGGTGGACCGGGTGGCCGGCGTCGAGGTGGGCGGGGAGGGCTTCGCGCGGGACGAGGGCTTCGACCTCGGGGCCTACTGGCGGGAGCAGGCGGAGGCCTTCCTGCGGGACCTCCTCCGGGCCGAGGTCACCGTGCGGCTGAGCCCGGCCGGGCTGCGCGCGTTGCGGCATCTCGTCGACGCCCCGTTCGTCCACGCCGAGGCGGTCGCCGCCGCCGAACCGCCCGACGGGCAGGGCCGGGTGGTGCTCCGGCTGCCCGTCGAGTCGGTCGAGGTGGCGTACGCCCAACTGCTGGCGCTGGGTCCCGAGGTGGAGGTGCTCGACCCGCCCGAGCTGCGTGCCCGCTGCGCCGCGGCGGCCCGCCGCGCCGCCGCGCTCTACGCCGGCGACCCGGACGGCGACGCGGCCGCGCCGGACACCGGTCAGCGGTAACCGGTGTCGTCGGCGGGCTTGCCCGGCCGGACCACCTCCTCGTGGTAGCGCGCCCAGTGCGGGCGGGTGCCGTCGAGGTCGGTGAAGCCGTACACCTGGGCCAGACCGCCGCTGTCCACGGACCTGCCGTTCCAGCGGGCCCGGTCGGGGTCGGCGGCCAGGGCGGCGACCGCGCGCCCGACGAAGGCCGGCGTCTCCGACATGACGAAGTGCGGGTCCTTCGCGGCGCCGTCGCGCCAGGTGGCCTCGGTGACGCCGAAGTGCTCCAGCATGGCCTCCGACCGCAGCCAGCCCGGGGTGAGCGCGACCGCCGTCGCGCCGTGCGGCGCGAGTTCGTGCGCCTGGCTGAAGGCCAGCCGGTTCACCGACACCTTGGCCAGGTCGTAGAAGACCGAGAGCCGGTACTCGGTGTCGTTGTACTCCTTGGTGCCGTCGCCGATCTCGACCACCAGGCCGCCGGGGTTGCGGATCAGCAGCGGCAGGGCGAAGTGGCTGGTGATGATGTGCGTGTCGACGGCCAGGCGGAGGGTACGGAAACCGGCGTCGAGGGGCTGTTCCCAGACCGGCTTCTCCCAGGTGATCAGCGGGTCGGCGCCCCAGATGTCGTTGACCAGCACGTCGAGGCGGCCGTGTTCGGCGTCGATCCGCGCGACGAGGCGGCGGACCTGCTCGGGGTCGAGGTGGTCGACGGCGACGGCGATGCCCGTGCCGCCCGCCGCGGTCACCAGCTCGGCGGTCTCCTCGATGGTCTCCGGCCGGCCCATCTCGGAGCGGCGCTCGCGGGTGGAGCGGCCGGTGGCGTAGACGGTGGCCCCGGCGGCGCCGAGCTGGACGGCGATCTGCCGCCCGGCGCCCCGGGTGGCGCCGGCCACGAGCGCGATCTTCCCTGTCAGCGGTGTCGTCATGGGACCACCGTGGCACCGATACCTGACAGCGGAAGTCCGGTTTCCCGGATGATCCGGATCCGCCATCATGGCCGGCATGCACCTGCTGCTCTCCGGGATCGTCGGGTCGGTCGCCTACGGGCTCGCCGGGCCGGACTCGGACGTGGACCGGGTCGGCGTCTTCGCCGCGCCCACGGTCGCCTTCCACGGCCTGCACCCGCCACGGGAGTCCGTGGTCACGACGGATCCCGACGTGACCCTGCACGAGTGCGGGAAGTACGCCCGTCTCGCGCTGAGCGGCAACCCGACCGCCACCGAGCTCATGTGGCTGCCCGAGGAGTGCTACGAGACCCGGACCGAGTTCGGTGAGAGGCTCATCGGCATCCGCGCCGCCTTCCTGAGCGCACCCCGGGTGCGGGACGCCTACCTCGGCTACGCGAGCCAGCAGTTCCGCAAGCTGACCACGCGCGACTCCTCAATGGGTGGCCGGCGGCGGTCGGCCAAGCACGCCCGGCACCTGGCCCGGCTGCTGCACCAGGGCCGGGTGCTCTACGCGACCGGCGTGCTGGAGATCCGCCTGGCCGACCCGGAGTGGTTCCGGGCGTTCGGCGAGCGGGTGGCCGGCGGCGCGCTGGCCGAGGCGGAGGCGCTGGTGGCGGCGGCCGAGCGGGACTTCGACCGGATCCACACGCCGCTGCCGGAGCGCCCGGACGAGGAGACCGTGGAGCGGTGGCTGCTCGACGTCCGGGCGGCACACCTGCCGCGCTGACCGGCGAGCTCAGCCGGCCAGCCGGCCGCGTCGCCTAGTCCGCGAGGCGGACCCGTACCCGGCGGTTGGCGCGGCCCTTGCTCTCCACCTTGACCACCTGGACCTTGCCGATCTGCGCGGTCGAGGCGACGTGCGTGCCGCCGTCGGCCTGCACGTCCAGCCCGACGATGTCGACGATCCGCACCTCCTGCTCGTCCGGCGGGATCAGGTTGGACTGGGTGCGGATGATGTCCGGCAGGGCCAGCGCCTCCGCCCGGGGCAGGACCCGGACGGCCACCGAGCGGTCGGCGGCCACCTCGGCGTTGACCAGGTCCTCGATCCGGGTCTTGAAGTCCGGCGGCACCTCGGGGAGGTTGAAGTCCATCCGGGCCTCGCCGGGTTCCATGTTGCCGCCCGTGACGAGCGCGCCGAAGTCGCGGAAGACCACGCCGCAGAGCACGTGCAGGCCGGAGTGGGTGCGCATCAGCATGGACCGCCGGGTGTCCTCGACCGCGCCGCGGACGGCGGTGCCGACCGGCGGAACGGGGTCACCCTCGGCGGGGATCAACCAGAGGTCGTCGCCCTTGCGGGTGCCCACGATCCGCGTCTGCACCCCCTGCCAGAGCAGCACCCCGTGGTCCGGCGGCTGCCCGCCGCCGCCCGGGTAGAAGGCCGACCGGTCCAGCACGATGCCCTGCTCGGGATCGGCCGCCAGCACCGTGCACTGCCACTCCCGCAGGGTGGGGTCGGCGAGGTCGAGACGGTGGGTGCGGCCGTGGTGTGTGACGCCCATGACCGCCGACGTTACCCGTTGAGGAACGTCGAGATCCGCTCCCGCAGGTCGGCGCGTTCCGTCCAGAGCACACCCGGCCGGTCGTACACGTGCAGGGTCGCCTGGGGAAGCGCGGCGGCCAACTGCTCGGCGACGGCCGCCGGGTGCAGGTCGTCGCCCGCACAGCCGATCACGAGGGCCGGCGCGGTCACCGCGGCGAGCACCCCGGCGTCCCGCAGCGGGGCCTGCTCGGGCAGGGTCGCCAGGCCCGGCGCGAGCCCGTCGCGGAGCAGCTGGTCGAGCCGCTGCCGCAGGTAGGCCCAACCGGCCGGGGTGTTGCGGACCGAGGGCGGCAGCTCCAGCGACACCACGTCGGCCAGCGCGGAGGCGTCCCCGTCGGCCACGGCGTCGAGCAGGTCGGTGAGCCGGGTGCGGGCCACCTCGCCGCGCGGGGTGTCCAGCACGGCCGGCAGGAAGAAGACCAGCTTCTCGAAGCGTTCCGGGCTCTCGACGAGCAGGCGGCAGAGCGCGCCGGCGCCGAGGCTGGCCCCGAAGGCCCGGGTGGCGCCGCCCAGGTCGGCGACGGCCCGAAGGTCACGGGCCAGGTCGAGGTAGCTCCACGGGCCGGGCGGCGAGTCGGAACGGCCGTGCCCGCGGAACTGGAAGAAGAGCCGCCGGCCGGTGACGCCGCTGCCGAAGGGGCGGGTGGTGGCGATGCCGTTGCCCAGCCCGTGCGCGAACACGGTGACCGGGTCACCGGTGCCGGTGACGAGCCGCTCCAGGCGTACGCCGTGCGGGGTGGTGACCAGCTCGGTCTCCGGCTCGGGCAGGGCGGGGCGGCCGGTGCGGGGCGCACCGGGACCGGGACCCCAGGTGCGGGGACCGCCGTCGGGCGGTGGTGGCCAGCGGAAACCTCTCACCAGGAGCCCCGGCCGTCGTGCAGGTCACGGAGCCCGACCCGCACGTCCAACAGGTAGATCAGGGCCGCGGCGATGCCGATCAGCCCGAAGATGCTGATCACGCCGCCGCCGACACCGAGCAGGGTCAGCACCATGCAGACCAGCAGGATGGCGATCCACCCGCCCTTGGGCAGCGTGCCGATCGCGGCGAACGCGTCGGAGCGCTGGGTGATCGCGTGCACCAGCGCCACTCCCTCGATGACCAGGGCGAAGACGAGCAGGATCAGCTCGATCACGTAGCGGACTTCGAACACGAACAGCGGCGCGGCAGTGGCCATGTCGGCAAGCTTATGCCGAGACCCCGGAAACGTCCGACAGGACGGCGTCCGGGGTCTCGGTCCAGGTTCGACTCACTCGGCGGCCGGGCGGGTCCGCTTCGTCGTCTTCGGCAGCTTCGCCGACGGGGTGGCCTTGGCGGCGGTGGCCTTGGTGGCCCGGGTCCGCTTCACGGCGGCGGGCTTGGCCTCGGCGACCTCGGCCACCTCGGCCGGGGTGGGCACCTCGGCCGGCGCGGCCGGGGTGGTGGCCTCGGTCGCCTGGATGTCGGCATTCACCGTGTCGGCGGCCTCCAGCACGCCCGCGCCGACGACCCGCTCACCGCGGGCGACCAGCTCGGCGTACGCGGCCAGGGCGCGCTCCTGCGCGGCCTGCGCACCGGCCAGGACGGCGGCGGCGTTGCGGCCGGCGGCCTCCCGCAGCTTGTCCAGGTTGGCGGCCTCGCGGAGCTTCTCCAGGTTCGCGGCCTCGCGCAGCTTGTCGAGGTCGAGGTCGGCCGAGCCGGCCTTCTCCCGCAGCCCGGTCGCGGTCAGGTTGGCGGTCTTCAGCGTCTCGGTCGCCTTCTGCCGCAGCTCGAAGCCCGTGAGGACGGCCTTGCCACCGAGGTCGGCGACGACGCGGGTGCCGAGGCCACCGACCACCGTGGGCAGCTTGCGCAGCTGCTGGAGGGCGAGCTCGCCCGCGCCGGCGGCGGCGTAGACGGGGGCCGGGATGCGGTTGGTCTTCGGCTGGGTCATGACTGCTCCTCTTCGGCCGCGCCGGCGGCCTTCCGGACCACCCGGCGGGCGGTCTTCTTCTGGGGGACGGCGGTGGTCGGGGCGGGCGCGTGGCCCGCCTCGGTGACGGCGACCGACTCGAGGACCGCCTCGGTCGGGGTGCCGTCCGGTGTCGTGGGGCCGGTCGCGGCCGGCGCGACGGTGGCCGGGGCCTCCGGCGCGGAGGCCGGTTCGGTGGCCCAGACCTCGGGCGCGGTGGCCGGCTCGGCGGGTTCGGCCGGTTCGGTGGCGGCCTGTGCCGTGGCGGTCGCCTCGGCTGCCGTGGCGGTCGCCTCGGCGAGGCGTGCGTTCTCCCGGCGGAACGTCTCGTAGATCTGGGTGAGCGACTGCTTCTGGGCCATGGTCAGCTCGGGGTCGACGGCGATCGCCGCGAGCACGCCCTGCCCCTCCTTGTCGTCCAGCAGCCCGGCCCGCAGGTACATGGCCGGGGTGGAGACACGCAGCGCGCTGGCAAGCTGCTGGAGCACCTCGGCGCTCGGCTTGCGCAGGCCGCGCTCGATCTGGCTCAGGTACGGGTTGCTGACGCCGGCCTGCTCGGCGAGCTGGCGCAGTGAGATCTTCGCGTTGCGGCGCAGGTCGCGAATGAACCCGCCGACGTCGGGAAGGTCCTTGCTGGTGGCCATGACTCCACGCTAGCTCGCGCTGCTAGCTGCTGCAAGCAAAATGCTTGCCGGAGTTAGCGACGTCACGCATAGCCGCTTGCGCGCCTGGTGTCCGGTCCGTACGGTGCCCGCGTGGCCAAGATCGAGGTAAACGGCGCCCAGCTCGCATACGACGAGGCGGGCAGCGGCAGCCCCGTGGTGCTGCTGCACGCCGGCATCGCCGACCGCCGGATGTGGCGGGGACAGGTGCCCGCGCTCGCCGCCCGGCACCGGGTCATCGCCGTCGACCTGCGCGGCTACGGCGACTCCGAGCTGCCACCCGCGCCCTTCGCGCACCACGACGACGTGATCGGGCTGCTCGACGCGCTGGGCGTGCCGCAGGCCGCCCTGGTGGGCTGCTCGTTCGGCGGCAAGGTCGCCGTGGACACCGCGCTGGCGTACCCCGAGCGGGTCGCCGCGCTGGCCCTCTTCGGCGCCCCGGTCTCCGGCAACGAGTGGTCGGAGGAGACCGAGCAGCTCTGGGAGGAACTGGTCGGCGACGTGGACCCGGAGGACTTCGCCGCGACCGCGGCCGGCGAGGTGCGGTTCTGGGTGGTCGGCCCGACCCGCGAGCCGGCCGACGTCGACCCGGAGCTGATCCGGTTCGCCGAGGAGATGGACCGCCGGGCGCTCGCCGCCGAGCAGGCACTCAGCGCGGTGGATGCCGGCGAGCTGGACCCGCCGGCGATCGACCGGCTGGCCGAGCTGCGGATGCCGGTGCTGGCCGGCGCGGGCGCGGACGACCTGGCCGACATCCGCCGCCTGGCCGACCGTATCGCCGCCGAGGCCCCGAAGGGCGTGCGACTGCCGGACGTGCCGGACGCCGCCCACCTGCTGCCCCTGGAGCGCCCGGAACCGGTCAACACCGCGCTGCTGGACTTCCTCCCCTGACCCGCCACCGCGCCCGCGATCTTGCACTTACCGCCCCGACGAAGGGGGCGTTGCTCGCAGACCGCGGGCCGCAAGTGCAAGCTCGCGCGGGGTGACGGTCCTACCAGAGCGGGCGGACCGCGCCCACCGGGAGGCCGCCGCCGAGCAGGGGAATCTCGGCGTACTCGGTCAGCACCGGGGCCTCCACGCCCAGGCGGCGCAGCGCCGAGACCAGCACCGGCATCCGGGCCCGGCCGGCACCGTCGTCGATCTTGAGGGCCACCGCGCCCACGCCCGGCACCGCCGCGGCGATCACGCCCTCCGCGCCGACCTTGGCCAGCAGCCCGGGTACACCGCGCATGAGCCGGGTGTCGTCGGCCTGGGTGCCGCCCACCAGTTCCGGGTACGCGCGCATCGCGTCGGCCACCGTCCGCTCGACGGTGCCCGGCTCGGCGGAGACCAGCCGCAGGAAGGCCCGCGCCAGCCCGGTCAGCGAGACGGCGAGTACGGGGGCGCCGCAGCCGTCCACCCCGACGGCCGCCGCCTTCTCGCCGGTGAACTCCTCGATGGCGGCGGTGAGCCGCTGCTGGAGCGGGTGTTCCGGGCGCCAGTAGCCGTCCAGCGGCCAACCGGCGGCCAGGCAGGTGAGCAGCATGCCGGTGTGCTTGCCGGAGCAGTTCATGAGGATGCGGGACGGGCCGCCCCCGGCGCGCAGCACCGCCTCCCGGGCCGCCTCGCCGACCGGCAGGTCCGGCGGGCAGTGGAGCGCCTCCTCGGCCAGGCCGGCGCCGCGCAGCAGCGCCCGGACCCGCTCGACGTGGAACTCCTCGCCGGCGTGGCTCGCCGAGACCAGCGCCACGTCGGCCGGGTCGGTCAGCGGCAGGCCGGCCCGGAGCATGCCGATGGCCTGCATCGGCTTGTTCGACGACCGGGGGAAGATCGGCGAGGTGGCGTCCCCCGCCCCGGACACCGGCGCGCCGGCGGCGTCGAGCACCGCCACGGACCCCCGGTGGACACCCTCCACGAAGCCGGACCGGACCACCTCGGCGAGCGGCACGCCGCCCTCGTACGTCTTTCCCACGAGGTGGACGGTACCGACGGGCCCAGCGGGCCCGGCACCGGGGTGACCAGGGACGTCGGCCGCCCGCGTACAGGGGCGGTGGGCGGGCCGTCGCTTACAGGCCGAGCAGCGCCCGGGCCTCGGCGGTGGTCAGCGGCGGCCGCTGGGCGAGCTGGGCGAAGCCGACCGCGCGGGCGACCAGTTGCATGTTGGACTCGACCGGGCGGCCCTTGGCGTAGGTGACCGTGTCCTCCATGCCGACCCGCAGGTGACCGCCGGCCGACAACGAGGCCAGCATCACCGGGATGGTGCTGCGGCCGATGCCGGTGGCCGAGAACGTGGTGCCCTCGGGCAGGTCGCGCAGCATCTGCTGGGCGGCCACCAGGGTGGCCGTGGTGCCCGGCATGCCGCCCGGCACGCCCATCACGAAGTCGACGTGCACGTGCCCGCCGTGCGGCAGGCCGTACTTGCCGAGCAGGCGCTGGAGCGCGGTGAGGTGGCCGAGGTCGAAGATCTCGTACTCGGGGACGACGCCCCGCTCCTGCATGCGGGTGTGCAGGTCGACGATGAACTCCCAGCGGTTGAGGAACACGTCGTCGCCGAAGTTGACCGTGCCCATGGTGCAGGAGGCCATGTCCGGGCCGGCGTCGAGCACGGCCAGCCGGTCGGACTCCGGGTCGGTCACCGCGCCGCCGGAGGAGAGCTGCACGATCAGGTCGGTGCTCTGCCGCAGCGCCGCCACGGTCTCCCGCAGCCGGCCCTGGTCGAGGGTGGGCTTCGCCTCGTCGTCACGGATGTGGACGTGGATCACGGCGGCGCCGAGCGCCTCGCACTCCTTGGCGGTCAGCAGCAGCTCGTCGAGGGTCACCGGCAGCGCCGGGACCTCCGCCTTGGCCGATTCCGCGCCGGTGGGGGCAACCGTGATCAACGTCCCTGTGGTCATGCCCGGATCCTAAACCGCCGAGACCCTTCCGGTCGACAACAGAATCGGCCGCGACAACGGCCGGAAGCAGAAGATTTTCCGCCTTCCTGCCGCCGGAGCGGCATCCCTTACGCCGGGTCGATGGCGGCGGCCGTCTCCCCCACCATGAGCCGGGCGTCGTCGGCGACGTTCCGCTTGACCACGGCGAGGGCGATCTGCCCCAGCTCGAAGTGGTGCACCGCGGTGCCGACGAAACCGACGGCCCGGCCGTCGAGCGTCACCGGCGTGCCGGCGGCCGGCGGCTGGTCGGTGGTCACGCCGTCCAGGTGCAGCAGGACGAGGCGACGCGGCGGCTTGCCCAGGTTGTGCACCCGGGCCACCGTCTCCTGGCCGCGGTAGCAGCCCTTGTCCAGGTGCACGGCCGGGCCGATCAGGCCCACCTCGGCGGGGATGGTCCGGTGGTCGGTGTCCACCCCGGCCCGGGCCTGCCGGGCGGCCACGCGCACGGCCTCGTACGCCCACAGCCCGGCCACCGGAACGCCCGCGCCGCGCAGCTCGTCGACCACCTGGGTCATGGCCGGGCGAGGCACCAGCAGGTCGACGCCGAGCGCCACCCGCCGCGCCCAGCCGCCGACGGGCAGCGGCTTCACGTCGTACACGACGGAGGGCCGGGACGGCAGCTCGCCGGAACGGAACCTCGGACCCGGCACCGCGACGACGTCGGGCGCGGCCAGCCCGGTGACCCCGAGGGTGTCGAGCGCGCCGGTGGCCTCCGGCCCGACGAGCGAGAGCAGCGCGTGGTCGGCCGTGACGTCGCGCGGGTCGACCTTGCTGAAGAACCGCATCTTCTCCAGGTAGGACAGGAGGCCCTCGGTCATCCCGGGCTCGGTGTCCAGCCAGGTGGTCTCGCCGTCCTCGGCGACCAGGGCGTGCTGCTCGACGTGCCCGTGCGGGGAGAGCACCAGCAGCTCGGTGCCCTGCCACGGGCGCAGCGCGGCCAGGTGCTGGCTGGTCAGCGTGTGCAGCCACGTCATCCGCTCCTCGCCGGGGACCGCGATCACGCCCCGGTGCGAGCGGTCGACCAGGCCGACGCCGGTGGCCAGGGTGCGCTGCTCGCGCATCGGGTCGCCGTAGTGGGCGGCCACCGGGCCGACCCCGGCCGCCCGGTGGGCCGGCTCGGGCTGCTCCCGGGTCTCCTCGTCGATGGCCTCGGCGGTCACCGCACCTGCGATGTCGATCATTTGCGTTCCCCGTCCTCGCACTTGCCGCAGACGCCGAAGAGCGCCACGTGCCCGATGTCGACCTGGAATCCCCGCTGCGCGGCCAGCTGGTCGGCCAGCGGCCGGAGCAGCTCGGGGTCGATCTCGTCGATCGCGCCGCACTCCCGGCACACGAGGTGGACGTGCTGGTGCTCACCGGCCGCGTGGTAGGTCGGCGAACCGTGCGACAGGTGGGTGTGGGTCACCAGACCGAGGCGTTCCAGCAGCTCCAGCGTGCGGTAGATGGTGGTGATGTTGACGCCGGCGGCCACCTCGCGCACCGCCGTGTGCACCTGCTCCGGCGTGGCGTGCCCCAGATCCAGGACGGCCTGGAGGACCAGCTGCCGCTGCGCCGTCAGCCGCAGCCCACGGGAGCGGAGCAGTTCCGCGAGGGAGGATTCGGACACCGTCCGATCATAGTTCGGCCGCCGCGCCGGTCCGGCCACCGGCGGCGTACGCCACTACGCTGCGCTCGTGGTGGCGACGCGGGTGGCCGTGCCGGGCCGGGGTGTCGTACCGGCCGGTGCCGCGGTGCTGCGCGGCGACGACCGGGGCGTGCTGCACGGCGACGGCCTCTTCGAGACCCTGCACCTGCGCGGCGGGGAGCCCTGGCTGCGCGACGCCCACCTGGCCCGGCTGCGCGCCGGCGCCGCCGCGATCGGGCTGGCCCTGCCGTCCACCGACGTGCTCGTCGAGCTGCTGGACACGGTCCGTGCGGGCTGGCCGCCGGACGTCGAGGGCGCGCTGCGGCTGGTCTGCACCCGGGGACCCGAGGGCGGCGGGCCGCCGACCGTCTACGCCACGCTGGGCGAGGTGCCGTCCGCCGCCCGGCGGGCCCGGCGGGACGGGGTGACGGTCGCCACCCTGCCGCTCGGGGTGGCCGCCCGGTCCCGCCCCGAGCTGGGCTGGCTCCCGGTCGGTGTGAAGTCCACCTCGTACGCGCTGAGCACCGCGGCCCGCCGCTGGGCCGAGCGGGCCGGGGTGGACGACGTGCTCTGGGTCTCCACCGACGGCTACGTGCTGGAGGCGCCCACCGCGAACGTGGTCTGGCTGAGCGGCGGGACCCTGTGCACGGTCCCGGCCGCGGCCACCGGCATCCTCGCCGGCGTCACCGCCGCCTGGCTCCTGGCCCACGCCGCCGAACTGGACCTCACGGCGGACGAACGCCTACCCACCCCGGCCGACCTGCACAAGGCGGACGCCATCTGGCTGACGTCCTCCCTCCGCGGCCTGGCCGAGGTGCGCTCCCTGGACGGACTCCCCCGCCCAGGCTCCCCCCTGACCACCCCCCTCCTCACCCTCCTGGGCTTCGAGGTGCGTTGATCAAGAAGTTTGCGTCTGCCGAGGGCGGACTCCTGACGCAAACTTCTTGATCAACAGGGTCGGGCGGCGCGGGGTCAGCCGGCTACTCGGGTCAGGCGGGCGGACAGGTGGGGGCTCAGGGGGTGGCCCACGGCGGCCATCTCCTGGGCGTAGAGGAGGGCGCCCTCGACGATGCCGAAGAGGCGGGCGCCGGCCGTGACCTCCTTCGCCGTGGCCGTGCGGACCACCGCGTCGGTGGCGAACTCGATCTGCGTGCCCTTGCGCTTGCCGATGTGCAGCTCCATCACGCCAGTGGGCGTGGTCATGAGCGCCTCCAGCTCGTCGGTGACCCGGTCACCGTCCAGGACCGGACGCCACCAGCCCACCTCCCGGCCGGCCGGGCGGACCGGGCGGCTCTGCTCGTCGAGGATCCAGGCGCGGGACTCGTAGAACAGGAACGGCCGGCCGTCGTGGCTGATCCGGATCTCCTGGGCGAAGTCGAAGTCCTCGATGGTGGGGAACCCGCCGCGACCCCGCCCGCGCCACACCCCGATGTACGGCAGCAGGCCGTCCAGGCTCCGGTGCAGCTTCGGGCCGACGCGCAGGTCGTGGCTCTCCTCGTACGGGTACGGGTCGACCGGCGGCGCGTTCAGCCACGGCGGCTGAAGCGGGTTCTCACTCACCGCGCCACCTTCGTTCGCGACTGCGGGGCTCGCAAACCCGGCTCACTCCTCGCGCTCACCATTTTCCTCTCGAGATCCGAACAGCGACGTAGACCAGGCCACCGGCGAGCGCGCCCAGGCCGGCGACGAGCAGGCTGACGAACCCGATCTCGGTAACCATCCCGGCCATCCTATGCTGGGCGGCATGGCCCGCACTCTCGTCGTCAAGGCCACCGCCGGCGCCGACGCCCCGGAGCGTTGCGCGCAGGCCTTCACGGTCGCCGCCACCGCGGCCGCCGCCGGGGTGGACGTGTCGCTCTGGCTCACCGGGGAGTCGACCTGGTTCGCACTGCCCGGGCGCGCGCAGGGCTTCGAACTGCCGCACTCCGCGCCGCTGGCCGAACTGCTGCACGTCATCCTGGCCACCGGCAAGGTGACCGCCTGCACGCAGTGCGCGGCCCGGCGCGACATCGGGACGGACGACGTCATCCCCGGCGTACGGATCGCCGGGGCGGCCGTCTTCGTCGAGGAGGCGATGGCCGAGGGCGCCCAGGCCCTGGTCTACTGACCCCGCCCGCCGGGCGGGAGGTGTCCGTTCCGCGTGGACTGGCGATCCTCGCCCGACATGTCCGGCTGCTGCCTACGATCCTCATGTGGGTGAGGCGATCGAACAGTTCTTCGCGTCTCTGCCGGCGCGTGCCCCGGCGGTGCTGCGCGGTCCGATCCGTGGCCGCCTCCAACTGGACCTGACCACCGAGAACCGCACCCAGCACTGGTTTCTGGCGATGGCGCCCGGGTCGATCCAGGTGAGCCGGGAGCAACTGCCGGCCGACGCCGTCTTCACCGTCAGCGCCGACCTGTTCGAGGGGCTGGTCACCGGCCGGGAGCAGGGCCTTGCGGCGGTGCTGCGCAACGAGGCCACGTTCAGCGGCAACGTGGCGCTGTTCCTGGTGTTCCGCCGCTTCTTTCCCGCTCCGCCCGGCGTCCGGGACCCGCGGGAGACCGCCCGCGAACACGTCCGGCGGTCGGGATGAAGGAACGCGTCAGCATCCTGGACGGCAACACCTTCCTGGTCAGCGACCGGCGCGGCGACATCGAGCCGTCGTTCGACTTCCCCACCGGGCTCTTCTCGTTCGACACGCGATTCATCTCGACCTGGCTGCTCACCCTCAACGGGCAGCGGCTGCACGCGCTCTCCATCGACGACTCGATGTCGTACCGGACCCGGTTCTTCCTGGTCCCCGGTGAGCCGACGCACTACCTGGACGCCAAGGTCTCGGTGATCCGCAGCCGGTCGATCGGCGGCAGCTTCGACGAGGAACTGACCCTGCTCAACCACTCCGGTCAGGAGGTGGAGTTCACCCTCCGGCTGGACATCGGCTCCGACTTCGCCGACCTGTTCGAGATCAAGCACCAGCGGCAGAAGAAGGGGCGGACCACGCCCACGGTCGGCGAGAACCAGCTGCGGCTCATCTACCGGCGGGAGGGGTTCCACCGGGAGGCGGTGGTGGAGAGCAGCGCGCCCGCCGAGGTCGACCGCGAAGGGCTGACCTACCGCCTCCGGGTCGGGCCGCACGGCGAGTGGAGCACCCGGCTGCACGTCGCGACCAGGATCTTCGGGGCCCGGGGGGAGGACGTCCGGGCCACCCTCCCGTTCGGCGGGCAGCGCTCGGTGGCGGAGATCCACGCCGAGCAGAACGAGCTGATCGCGCGGGCCCCGAAGCTGGGCTGCGACTGCCAGCCGCTGGCCGGGGCGTACCGGCGCAGCCTCAACGACCTGGCCGCCCTCCGGTACGAGTCGATCACGCTGGGCGTACGCCTGGTCGCCGCCGGCCTGCCCTGGTTCATGACCCTGTTCGGGCGGGACAGCATCTTCACCTCGCTCCAGGTGCTGCCGTTCCTGCCGGAACTGGTCCAGCCCACCATCGCCATGCTGGCCGCTCTCCAGGGCAGCCGGGTGGACGACTTCCGGGACGAGGAGCCCGGCAAGATCCTGCACGAGCTGCGCTACGGCGAGACCGCGGGCTTCGAGGAGCAGCCGCACTCGCCGTACTACGGCTCTGCCGACACCACGGCGCTCTTCGTGATCCTGCTCGACGAGTACGAGCGGTGGACGGGGGACGCGACGCTGGTCAAGCAGCTGGAACAGCCCACCCGGGCGGCACTGGCCTGGCTCGACACGTACGGGGACCTGCTCGGGACGGGCTACGTCTGGTACATGACCCGCAACCCGGAGACCGGTCTGCAGAACCAGTGCTGGAAGGACTCCTGGGACTCGATCTCGTACTCCGACGGCCGGCTGCCGCGCTTCCCCCGGGCCACCTGCGAACTACAGGGCTACGCGTACGACGCCAAGCTGCGGGGCGCCCGGCTGGCCCGCACCCACTGGAACGACCCCGCGTACGCCGACCGGCTGGAGCGCGAGGCCGCGGAGCTGAAGGAGCGGTTCAACCGCGACTTCTGGATCCCCGGGCGGGACTACTACGCGCTCGCGCTGGACCCGGACGGGCGGCACGTCGACGCACTCTCGTCCAACATCGGCCACCTGCTGTGGAGCGGCATCGTCGACGAGTCCCGCGCGCCCCTCGTCGCGGGGCACCTGCTCGGGCCGCGGCTCTTCTCCGGCTGGGGCGTGCGGACCCTCGCCGACGACCAGGGCCGTTACAACCCGATCGGCTACCACGTCGGCACGGTCTGGCCGTTCGACAACTCGATCATCGCCTGGGGCCTGTGGAAGTACGGCTTCCGGGCGGAGGCCGGGCAGATCTGCGACGCCATGCTGAGCGCGTCCCGCTACTTCGGCGGGCGGCTCCCCGAGGCGTTCGCCGGCTACGAGCGCGATCTCACCGACTATCCCGTCGAGTACCCCACCGCGTGCAGCCCGCAGGCCTGGTCGGCCGGCACCCCACTGCTGCTGCTACGGGTGATGCTCGGCTTGGAGCCGCAGGGCGAGCACCTGATCATCGATCCGGCCGTGCCGGACGGGATGGGCCGGGTGGAGCTGCTGGACATCCCCGGCCGGTGGGGCCGGGTGGACGCCCTGGGACGCAGCCGCGGTCCGCACGACCAGCGTCACGGGCGCTGACCGTCCGCGTCAGGCCGCGCAGGGGGTCGTGACCGCTACCCGGATCCGGTCGTCGACCCGCTCGGCCAGGACGGCCGGGTCGCCGGACCGGGCGTACACGTCGACGGAGTCGCGTACCGCCGGAGCGCCGGCGCCGAACGCGGCCGCGAGCGACGCCGACGCCGCGCCGGCGGTCTCCGCCCGTGCGGACCGGGCGGTGCCGCCGCCCGGGCAGGGCGCCACGAGCACCTGGACCGGCCCGGCCGCGCCGCCCCAGTCGCCCAGGGCCCGGCGGACCGCGGCGGTCTCCTCCGCGGCGTCGGCCGCCGGCGGCCGGTAGCCGGCGCCCTCCGGCCGGCAGCCGGTGCGGGCGGTGAGCAGCACCCGGCCGGGCCCGCCGGCCCGGCCCTCGACCGCGACGAACTCGCCTGCGTCCGCGCGCAGCCGCGGCTCGCCGTCGAACGTCGCGACGCCCGCCCGCCACTCCGCCGGCAGCCGGTCGGCCACCCGCTGGAGCAGCTCGCGCACGTCGTCACCGGCCAGCACGACCTCCACGCCCCGTTCCAGCTCGACGCCGTCGTCCAGCGGGGTGACCCGGCAGCCCCGCTCGATCCGGTCCGGCAGGAGAGCGGGTACGCCGTCCCGCCCGACCACGGCGGTCAGCCGGCCGACGGCCCGGTCCACCACGGGACCGGCCTGTTCCAGCGACCGCTGCTCCTTCACGGTCGGCGGGTCGTGCCGCACCGACCACCAGGTGAGCCCGGCGAGCAGCACGGCCCACGCCGCCGCGGCGGCCACCAGGAAGCGCAGCCGGCGCCGGCCGGGATCCGGCTGGTCGGGACGGGTCGGCGGGGCGTATCCCGCCTGGACGGCACCACTCACCGGGCCATGGTGTCACGCCGCGACGACAGCCCGTTCCGCGCCTCGGCGCGCCGGGCCGACCACGAAACGGCTCGTGGCCCGCCACCCTTGGAAGTGCGGCGGGCCACGATCAGAGCGTGGGTCAGGCGGCGACCGTGACGGTCACCTCGTTGATTCCGCGGGCGGCGGCCACGGCGGTGTCGCCGTTGCCGTGCCGGGAGAGCGCCCGCAGGGTCCAGTTGCCCGGCGCGGCGAAGAACCGGAACTGGCCGGCCGGGGAGGTCACCACCTCGGCGGTGAACTCACCGGTCGAGTCGAGCAGCCGGACGTACGCGCCCGGCACGGCCTCGCCGGACTCGGCCTGCACCAGGCCGGTGATGACGGTCTCCTTCTCCAGGTCCAGGCTGGCCGGGAGAGGGGCGGCCTGGTCCGGCGCAGCGCAGCCGGCGGCGGTGGGAGCAGTCATAAAGATCAGGCCTCCCCGGGCTCGTCGCCGAGCGCGACCGGCACGCCGACCAGCGAGCCGTACTCGGTCCAGGAGCCGTCGTAGTTCTTCACGTTGCGGTGGCCGAGCAGCTCCTGGAGCACGAACCAGGTGTGCGAGGAGCGCTCGCCGATCCGGCAGTAGGCGATGGTCTCCCTGCTGTCGTCCAGCCCGGCGTCGGCGTAGATCCGGCGCAGCTCGTCGTCGGACTTGAACGTGCCGTCCTCGTTGGCGGCCTTGGACCAGGGGACGCTGATCGCGGTCGGCACGTGGCCGGCCCGCTGGGCCTGCTCCTGCGGGAGGTGGGCCGGGGCGAGCAGCCGGCCGGCGTACTCGTCGGGGCTGCGCACGTCGACCAGGTTCTTGGTGCCGATGGCGTCGACCACCTCGTCGCGGAACGCGCGGATCGAGGTGTCCGGCGCCTGCGCGACGTACTGCGTGGCCGGGCGCTCCACCGTGTCGGTGACCAGCGGGCGGGCGTCGAGCTCCCACTTCTTGCGGCCGCCGTCGAGCAGCTTGACGTCCCGGTGGCCGTAGAGCTTGAAGTACCAGTACGCGTACGCGGCGAACCAGTTGTTGTTGCCGCCGTAGAGGATCACGGTGTCGTCGTTGCCGATGCCCCGCGCGGAGAGCAGCGCCGAGAACTGCTCCTGGTTGACGAAGTCCCGGCGCACCGGGTCCTGGAGGTCGGTGCGCCAGTCGAGCTTGACGGCGCCCGCGATGTGGCCGGTGTCGTAGGCCGAGGTGTCCTCGTCGACCTCGACGAAGACGACGCCCGGGGCGTCGATGTTCTTCTCGGCCCACTCGGCCGAGACGAGTGCGGTGTCGCGACTCATCAGATCACTCCCTGTGAGGATGGATGGTGAGCCAGCGCGCGGAGATCGAAGTTGGTGATTGTCGCACCACGCGCGGGACCCAGAGCTAGGAACGGATCACGGGTACGTGCGACGGCGCCGCTGCCGGGCGATCAGGGGAGAACCGGAAGGTACGCGGACCCTGCGTGCCGGTGGCCGCTAGGCGGCCGAGGACAGCCCCGCCGTCAGATGACGGGGCGACACAGGCAGGTGGCCACGCGGCACAGGTCGACCGCGCGCCGTTTGGTGAGGAGGGTCCCCATGGGAAGGCAGACTACCAGCCGGCCCGTCCGGCGCCACCGGGCCGACCAGCATCCGGGACACCGCCCGGGAGTCAGCCGGCGGAGTTGATCGGCACGTTCCGCGCGTCGGCGTCCACGACGAGACCCTCGGGCCTCGGCTCCACCTTGCGCACGTTGAGCTGGAACGGCAGCTGCGGCAGGGGCACGTCGACCGAGATGCCCTTGGCGTAGTTGGCCAGCAGCGTCTTCGCGAGCGGCAGGTTGGGCAGGCCCTCGGCGGTCACGTCGTTGAAGCGCAGGGCCACCTTGCCGTTGGCGACGGTCACGTCGGCGGTGCCGTTGACGGTGAGCTTGGCGCCGAGGATGTCGACCGGCGCGGTGACCGCGAGCTTGCCGTTCCGCTCGCCCAGGGTGAGCCCGGGCCGGTCGAGCAGTTTCGCCAGGCTGTCGTAGGTCACCGTGCCCCGGCCGTCGACGGTCTCGGCCACCACGTCACCCTGGCCGGAGCGGAGGGTGTCCAGCGACGCCTTCACGTTGTGGGCGTCCACGTCCAGCCGGGGGACGTCCACCGCGTCGCCCTGCACGTTGCCGCGCACGTCGGTGAGCACGATCGAGATGCGCTCGTACTTCCCGGCGAGCACCTGGGTGAGGAACGGGAACCCGCCCACCTCGACCTGGGGCGCCGCGGACTGCGCGTCCTGCTTGGCGACCTCCTGCTTCACCTGGTCGGCGATCGCACGCTCCGCGACACCGGCGGCCACCCGGTCGGCGACGACCAGGAGCCCGGCCAGGACCAGCAGCAGGACGACGAAACCGACCAGCACCTTCCGGCCCCGCCGACGGGGTCGGCCCTCGTTCGCCGGGTACGCCTCTGCCACGCCGCCTCCTGCCCTCGCCACCGATCGCGCAACCGTACTTACCCGGAGCGCCGTTTCCCCAACCGTGCGCTCAGAGGAACAGCACGCACATGGCGTACGCGGCCGGCGCGGCGAGCGCGAAGCCGCCCAGCGGCCCCTGCATGTGCCGGGCGACCCACATGGTCGGGGGCTCCCCGGCCATCAGCCGGCCCGCCTCGGCGTACCCCACGGCGAGGTCGGCCAGCACGGCGGTGCCGGCGGTGACCAGGCCGACCAGCGCGGCGCTGGTCGGGGTGAAGCCGACCAGGTAGCTGCCGAGCACGGCGCTGGTCAGGGTGCCGAGCATGGCGCCGGCGACCACGCCGGCGGCGCCCCGGGGCACCTGCGGGGCGAGCCGCGGCCAGGGGGCGACGGCGTCGGTGAGGCGGGCCACCAGCAGGGCCACCCCGGTGGCGGTGAGGCAGACGGTGATCGCCTGGGTGCCCTTCGGGATCCGGCTGAGCACGATCAGCGTGGCGAACGCGACCACCCCGACCACGATCAGCAGGGTGCTGCCGAGCGAGTCGGTCACCCGCACCCGGTCCACCCGGCGGAAGAGCTGGCCGAGCACGCCGAGCACGAAACCGGCGGCCGCCGCGTACCCGAGGGGCGCCAGGCCGGCGATCTCCGACTGTACTGCGGCCGCGTCGGCGATCCCGGCCGCACCGGCGCTGACCAGCGCGACGACCAGCAGCGCCGGCGGGCGCATGGCCATGGTCCAGGCCAGCACGAAGAGCAGCTGGACGCCGAAGATGATGAACGCGAAGGGCAGGCGGTGCCCCGGGCCGGCCGTCTGCGCGCCGAGCACCAGGCCGACGCCGAGCAGCGCGGCGAAGCCCGCGACGGTCAGCGCGAGCGGGCGGCGCACCGGAACCGGGGGCACCTCCTCCTCGGGCGTCTCCTCGGACTCGTCGTCCGGGCGGCGGCCCGGTCCGCCCTTGCGGAGCCGGCGGGGGCCCTTCCGCTCCCGCCCGCCGTCGTCGGCGGGACCGGTGCGCGGGGCCGGCGGATAGCCACGGGCGGGGCCGGCGGGCCCGGGAGGCGCGCCGTCGGACCACGGGTCACGGCCGGTGTCGGGCGAGGTGGAGGGAAACACGCCCCGATCGTGCCAGACCGGGCCGGGCGGGCGGAGTCACGGTTTCGGCAACGTTAAAACCCGAGCCGCGATCGGGGGCAGACCAGACAAACAGGAAATGGTACGGAGGTGACGGCCGGACGATCGGTTACGCTCAAGCCGTTACCCGCCCGTCAGCGACGCCGGGACCCACGCAAGTTCTCAGCGCCACCCTCCGGAGTGCCGCTGGTCGCGCGCGGCCGGAGTGCCGCCGGGACGGAGGTGATCGTGTGGAGCTCCTGCTGCTGGTGACCGCGCGCGCAGGTGAGCCATCGGCAGTGCTGCCGGCACTCGACCTGCTGCCGCATTCGGTCCGCACCGCGCCGCGTGACGTGCGCACGCTGGTCTCCGGCCCGACCCCGGACGCCGTCCTCGTGGACGCCCGCGCCGAGCTGAGCGAGGCACGCGCGACCTGCCGGATGCTGCACGCCACCGGGCTGGGCGTCCCGCTGGTCGCGGTCGTCACCGAGGCCGGCCTCATCGCGCTCAACGCCGACTGGGGCGTGGACGACGTGATCCTGGCCGGCGCGGGTCCCGCCGAGGTGGAGGCCCGGCTGCGGCTCGCGGTCGGCCGGCTGAGCAACGCGACGGCGGGGGCCGGCGGCTCGATCCGGGCCGGCGAGCTGACCATCGACCCGGACACCTACGCGGCCAAGCTGAAGGGCCGCCCGCTCGACCTCACCTACAAGGAGTTCGAGCTGCTGAAGTTCCTCGCGCAGCACCCGGGCCGGGTGTTCACCCGGGACCAGTTGCTCCGCGAGGTCTGGGGCTACGACTACTTCGGCGGCACCCGCACGGTCGACGTGCACGTCCGGCGGCTGCGCGCGAAGCTCGGCTCGGAGTACGAGTCGATGATCGGCACGGTGCGCCAGGTGGGCTACAAGTTCGTGGTGCCGCCGTCGCGCTCCCTGCCGGAGTCGGAGCCCGCCCCGCTGCCCGTCTGACCGGGGCTCTTCCCCACCGTCCCCCATCGGGGATGCTTAGCCCAGTTCGCCCTTTTTGCCCATCCGGTCAGACCTACTCTGACTGCCGGATCTGCCGGGCGAAGGGGGCGACGGTGCGTGCGTTGATCACGGGGGCGACGAACGGTCGGGCCGGCTGATGTCGGCCTCGACGCTCCGCGCGGCCGGGATGGTGACGTTGGTGGTGGCCGCGCTGCTCGGCTCCGCGTACGCGCTCGGGCGCAGCCTCATGCCCGAGCACCCGCCCCGCGGCAACGGCGTGGCGGCCAGCGTCCGTGCACCGCACTACGGGGACCAGCCGCCCAGCACCGAGTTCCCCGGCCCGCCGGGCGGCGGTTACGGCAGCCCTGACGCCAGCCCGAGCGCCCCCGCAGCCAGCCGCCGGGCGGACGACAGCGACGGCCCGTACGGCGCGGAGGTCAGCACCGGCTCGGCACGGATCGCGCTGACCTTCGACGACGGGCCCGACCCACACTGGACCCCGCAGGTGCTCGCCCTGCTCAAGGAGTACGGCGTGAAGGCCACCTTCTGCATCGTCGGCGAGAACGCCGAGGCCCACCCCGACCTGGTCCGGTCGATCGTGGCCGACGGGCACACGCTCTGCAACCACTCCTGGAACCACGACATCACGCTGGGCGACCGCTCCCCGGACGCCGTCCGGGACGACCTGAGCCGCACCAACGACGCGATCCTGGCGGCGGCGCCGGACGCGCGGATCGCCTACTTCCGGCAGCCCGGCGGCGCGTGGACCCATCAGGTGGTGTCGGTCTGCGAGGAGCTGGGCATGACGCCGCTGCACTGGGCGGTCGACCCGACGGACTGGCAGCTGCCCGGCGCCGCCAAGATCACCGAGACGGTGCTGACCGAGACCCGGCCGGGTTCGATCGTGCTCATGCACGACGCGGGCGGCGACCGTTCCGGCACGGTCGAGGCGTTGCAGCACCTCCTCCCCGAACTGCTGCAGCGCTTCCAGCTCGAGGCGCTGCCCACCGGCACCACGTGACCACCGCCACCGCACGGTGCCGGCGTCCGGCATGATCGGCGGCCCGCCGGCCGCTACGGTGGCGGGATGAGCAGCACCACGCCGACCGTCGACCGTGTCGTCCGCGCCGACCGGCTGGCGCCGGTCGAGGTCGCCGAGGTGCTGGCGCTGGCCCGCGTGGCCGGCGACGCGGACGGCGCGGACCCGCTCGACGAGCACGTGCTGCTCCGGCTGCGCGACCCCGAGGCGCCCGCCGTGCACATCACGGCCCGGGCCACCGACGACACCCTGACCGGGTACGCCCACCTCGACACCACCGATCCGGCGAACGGGATCGGGGTGGAGCTGGTGGTGCATCCGGCGTACCGGCGGCGGGGCACCGGCCGGGCACTCGCCCGGGGTGTGCTGGCCGCCGCCGCCGGGCCGCTGCGGGCCTGGGCGCACGGCGACCACCCGTCGGCCGCCGCGCTCGCGGTCGACCTGAGCTTCACCCGCGCCCGGGTGCTCTGGCAGCTGCGCCGCCCGCTCACCGCCGCGCTGCCCGAGCCCGCCCTGCCCGAGGGGGTGCGGCTGCGCGCGTTCCGCCCCGGCGAGGACGACGACGCCTGGCTGGCGGTCAACAACGCCGCCTTCGCCGCGCACCCCGAGCAGGGCCGGTGGACCCCCGCGGACCTGCGGGTGCGGCTCGCCGAGCCGTGGTTCGACCCGGCCGGCTTCCTGCTCGCGGAGGACTCGGCCACCGGCCGGCTGCTCGGCTTCCACTGGACCAAGGTGCACGAGCGGCCGGGCTCGGCCCGGATCGGCGAGGTCTACGTGCTCGGCGTGGACCCGTCCGCGCACCGGGGTGGCCTCGGCCGGGCGCTCACCACGGCCGGGCTGTCCTACCTGCGCGACCGGCGCGGGCTGGACCGGGTGATGCTCTACGTGGACGACTCCAACAGCGCCGCGGTGGCCCTCTACGAGCGGCTCGGCTTCGCCCGCTGGTCGGCGCACGTCAACTACCACCTCGGCTGACCGCCCGCCGCCACCTCGCGGCCCCCGAAGAACGGCGGTCACGGCCGCATCACGCCGTGGACTCGGCCGGATAACGGGTGCCCGGAAAAATCGCACTATTAGCGATAGTGGCTCGCCAGTTCACGAAATGGACAACGCGCCCTCAGGCTACGGCCACCGGGCCGGCCGCGCCTGTTCATCTGCCGTTCACTTCCGACCGGCGAACCGTCTACCTGGCACTTCTACCTTTCCTTTCAGCCGGTCAGCGCCGGCACCCGGGAGACCGGGCGACCTGACAAAGACGTGAAGGGAAACCCCTCAGGTGAAGCTCCAGCGGCACGGCGCCATTGCCTGCCTCGCTCTTACCGCGGTGCTCGGTCTCAGCGCCTGTGGCTCGGACAACAACGAGCCGACCGGCACCTCCGCCTCCGGCTCCGCTGCCGCGGTCGACTGCGGCAAGGGCACGCTGAACGCGCAGGGTTCCTCCGCGCAGAAGAACGCCATGGCCGAGTGGATCAAGGCGTACCAGCAGAAGTGCTCCGGCACCACGATCAACTACGAGCCCACCGGCTCGGGCGCCGGCATCCAGGCCTTCATCGCCGGCACCGCCGACTTCGCCGGCTCCGACTCCGCGCTCAAGCCGGAGGAGCAGCCGCAGGCCGACGCCAAGTGCAGCGGCGGCCAGGCCCTCAACCTGCCGATGGTGATCGGCCCGGTCGCGATCGTCTACAACGTCAACGGCGCGGACAACCTCCAGTTCAGCCCGGCCACCCTGGCGAAGATCTTCGCCGGCAAGGTGACCAAGTGGGACGACCCGGCGATCAAGGGCGACAACCCGGACGCCAAGCTGCCGTCGGCCGCGATCCAGGCGGTGCACCGCTCCGACGAGTCGGGCACCACCGACAACTTCACCAAGTACCTGTCGAAGACCGCGGAGTCCGACTGGACCTTCGGCAACGCCAAGGCCTGGAAGGCCCCGGGCGGCGTCGGTGCGGCGAAGTCCGACGGTGTGGCCAGCAAGGTCAAGGGCACCGAGGGCACCATCAGCTACGTCGAGTGGTCCTACGCCGAGAACTCCGGCCTGAAGATGGCCAAGGTCAAGAACGGCAACGGTGAGTTCGTCGAGCTGACCGGCGACTCGGCCGGCAAGACCATCGCCGGGGCCAAGTTCGAGGGCCAGGGCAACGACCTCAAGATGTCGATCGACTACAACACCAAGGAGGCCGGGGCGTACCCGATCGTCCTGGCGACCTACGAGATCGTCTGCAGCAAGGGCCTCGCCGCCGACAAGCTGCCGCTGGTCAAGGGCCTGCTGAGCCACGCCGCGAGCGCCGAGGGCCAGCAGGAGCTGGTCGAGCTGGGCTACGCCCCGCTGCCCGAGACCGTCCGCACCAAGGTCGAGACCGCGGTCAAGAGCCTCTCCTGACGCACTGACCACACACCTCCTCTACCGAAGCGAGCGAGCAGATGGGTGACACCCCTCACCGCTCGGCGCACGCCGGCACCGGCGGGACCCGCGTGGCCACGAGCCACGAGTGGCCCGCCGGTGCCTCGGCGCGTGTGGCCGAGCCCTCCGGCATCCCTGGCATCCCCGACAACGGCCTGGGTGGCGGCGGTGGGCTGCCCCGGGCCCGGGCCTTCGGCGCGGAACGCGCGTTCCGTGGCCTGACCCTTGCCGCCGGCACCACCGTCCTGGTGGTCATCGCGGCCATCGCGGTCTTCCTGATCGCCAAGGCCGTGCCGGCCCTGCGGGCGAACAGCGAGTCCTTCTGGACCTTCGAGGGCTGGTTCCCGAACGACGACCCGCCGAAGTTCGGCATCGGCGCGCTCGCCTTCGGCACCGTCCTGAGCTCGCTGCTGGCGCTGCTCATGGCGGTGCCCGTGGCGCTGGGCATCGCCCTCTACCTGTCGCACTACGCCCCGCGCCGCCTGGGCAACGCCCTCGGCTTCCTCGTCGACCTGCTGGCCGCCGTGCCCAGCGTGGTCTTCGGTCTCTGGGGCCGGGACTACTTCGCCCAGCCGGTCGCCGACCTGTCGGCCTGGCTGAACAAGTACTTCGGCTGGATCCCGATCTTCGGCGAGGGCCCGTACGGCAGCTCGATCCTGCTCGGCTCGGTGGTGCTGGCGATCATGGTGCTGCCCATCGTCACCTCGCTCTCCCGCGAGGTGTTCCGGCAGACCCCGAACGCCAACGAGGAGGCCGCCCTCGCACTCGGCGCCACCCGCTGGGAGATGGTCCGCACCGCGGTCCTGCCCTACGGCCGGCCGGGCGTCATCGCCGCCGTGATGCTGGGCCTGGGCCGGGCGCTCGGCGAGACCATCGCGCTGGCGCTCACCCTCGGCTCCACGTACGCCATCTCGTTCAACATCCTGCAGAGCGGTGGCAACTCGATCGCCGCGAACATCGCGAACCGGTTCGCCGAGGCGAACGACACCGGCCGGGGCGCCCTGATCGCCTCCGGCCTGGTGCTCTTCGCGATCACGCTGATCGTCAACATCACCGCGCGGGCGATCATCCACCGCCGCCGCGAGTTCACGGAGTCGGCCGCATGACCACCACCGTCACCTCCCACCGCCCGCAGCCGCCGGCCCAGCCGCTCACGCTGCGGGCCCGGCGACTCCCGGCGTACGCCGCGCCGGCCATCGCCGTCGTGGCGCTGCTGGTCTCGGCCGGCATCGTCTACGGCGCCGGCATCGGCGGCCCGGTCCTCGTCGTGGTCGTCGCCGCGCTGCTCTACCTGGTCGGCCTCTACACCGCCGCGAAGGCGGTGGAGGGCCGGCGGGCCGCCCGCAACCGGACCTGGAGCGCGCTCATCCACTCCGCCTTCGTGCTGGCGGTGTTGCCGCTGGCCTCGGTGGTCTGGACCCTGGTGAGCAAGGGCACCGAGCGGCTGGACGGCAACTTCTTCGGCACCTCGATGAACAACATCGGGGCCCGGGACGCCAACGGCGGCGCCTATCACGCCATCATCGGCACCCTGGAGCAGGTCGGCATCGCCACGCTGATCACCGTCCCGCTCGGCCTGCTGTGCGCCATCTACATCGTCGAGTACGGCCGGGGCCGGTTCGCCTTCACCATCCGCTTCTTCGTGGACGTTATGACCGGCATCCCGTCGATCGTCACCGGCCTGTTCGTGCTGGCCTTCTGGGTGCTGGTCGTCTCGCCGTGGTTCAACGACGGCCGGCCGGGCTTCTCCGGCTTCGCCGCCGCGCTGGCCCTGAGCGTGCTCATGCTGCCGACGGTGGTGCGCTCCACCGAGGAGATGCTCCGCCTCGTGCCGGCCCCGCTGCGCGAGGGCGCCTACGCCCTCGGCGTACCGAAGTGGAAGACCATCCTGCGGGTCGTGCTGCCGACCGCGCTGCCCGGCATCGTCACCGGCATCATGCTCGCCATCGCGCGGGCGGCCGGCGAGACGGCGCCGGTGCTGCTCGTCGCCGGCGGCGGCGCCGCGATCAACTTCAACCCGTTCGAGAACAACCAGTCGTCGCTGGCCCTCTTCGTCTACCAGCAGGCCGGCGAGGCCTCGAAGTACTCGCCGGCGCGGGCGTGGACCGCGGCGCTGACCCTGGTCGCCCTCGTCCTCGTCCTGACCGTCGCGGCGAAGTTGCTGGCCCGTCGCAACCGGCTCGGCCGATGAACCCCGGAGGTACCACCACCATGGCCAAGCGCATCGAAGCCACCGACGTCACCGCCTACTACGGCGGGTTCAAGGCGATCGAGAACATCAACCTGACCGTCGAGCCCAAGACGGTCACCGCCCTGATCGGCCCGTCCGGCTGCGGGAAGTCCACCTTCCTGCGGTCGATCAACCGGATGCACGAGGTGCTCCCGGGCGCCCGGGTCGAGGGCAGCCTGACCATCGACAACCAGGACATCTACGACCGCGACGTGGACGTCACCGCGGTCCGCCGGATGATCGGCATGGTCTTCCAGCGGCCGAACCCGTTCCCCACCATGAGCATCTTCGAGAACGTGGTGGCCGGCCTGCGGCTCAACGGCGTCCGGCGCAAGTCGATCCTGGAGGAGGCGGCCGAGAAGGCGCTCCGCTCGGCGAACCTCTGGGACGAGGTGAAGGACCGGCTCGGCAAGCCGGGCGCCGGCCTCTCCGGCGGTCAGCAGCAGCGGCTCTGCATCGCGCGCACCATCGCGGTCGAGCCGCAGGTGGTGCTCATGGACGAGCCCTGCTCGGCGCTGGACCCGATCTCGACGCTGGCCATCGAGGACCTGATGTTCCAGCTCAAGGACAAGTTCACGATCATCATCGTCACGCACAACATGCAGCAGGCCGCCCGGGTGTCCGACCGGACCGCCTTCTTCTCCATCGAGAAGACCGGTGACCCGGGCCGGCTCATCGAGTACGACAACACCCAGAAGATCTTCAGCAACCCGAGCCAGAAGAAGACCGAGGACTACATCACCGGCCGCTTCGGCTGAGCCGCTGACAAGCCCGGTCCGCGGGGGCCCCGGTCGAGCCCGACCGGGGCCCTCGGCGTGTCCGCGCCGGCTCAGCGCAGCGCGGCGAAGAACTGCCGGAGGTCCGCCACGAGCAGGTCGGGCACCTGGTGGGCGGCGAAGTGCCCGCCCCGGTCGTACGTGTGCCAGGACACGATGTTCTTGTGGTCGCGCTCCGCCAGCGTGCGGATCGACTGGAAGTCCCAGGGGAAGTTGGCCAGGCCGAGCGGGACGGTGGTCGGCTCCGGCACCGCCGTGCCCCGGCCGTTGACCTTCTGCGTCGGGTGCACCACCTCGGCGTCCTCGTAGTAGTAGCGGGCCGCCGATGCGGCCGTGTTGGTCAGCCAGTAGATCGTCGTGTTGGTGAGCACGTGGTCGGCGTCGATCTGGTCCCCCATGAGCTGGCCCAGCCAGCCGAGCAGGCCCACCGGCGAGTCGGCCAGCGCGTGCGCGACGTTCTGCGGCTCGGTCGAGTGCAGCTTGTCGTAGGCGCCCCGCCGCTGCACGAACCAGTCGGCGAACGCCACCTTGCCCCGCTCCTCCTCGGTGAGCGCGGCCAGCTCGGCGGGGTCACCGGACGGCAGGGAGAAGACCTGCGTGACGTGCACTCCCAGCACGTGTTCCGGGTCGGCCCGGCCCACCTCTGGGGAGACGAAGGCGCCGAGGTCGTTGCCGGCCGCACCGTACCGCTCGTAGCCGAGGCGGCGCATCAGCTCGGCCCAGGCGCGGGCCACCCGGTGCCGGTTCCAGCCGCGCTCCCGGGTCGGCCCGGAGAAGCCGAACCCCGGCACGGACGGGATGACCAGGTGGAACGCGTCGACCGGGTCGCCGCCGTGCGCCCGCGGGTCGGTCAGCGGCCCGATCACGTCCAGCCACTCCGCCACGGTGCCCGGCCAGCCGTGGGTGAGGATCAGCGGCGTGGCCTCCGGCTCGGGTGAGCGGACGTGCAGGAAGTGCACCCGCTGCCCGTCGATCTCGGTGGTGAACTGCGGGTACGCGTTGAGCCGCGCCTCCCACTCCCGCCAGTCGTAGGTGGTCCGCCAGCGCTCGGCCAGTCGCCGCACCCAGCTCAGCGGGACGCCGTACTCCCAGCCGGGCGGGACCGGACCGGCGGGAGCGGCCGGGTCGGGGTCGGCGGGCAGTTCCTCGGCCCAGCGGGTCCGGGCCAGCCGGTCGGCGAGGTCGTCGAGGTCGGCCTGCGGCACGTCGATGCGGAACGGGACGATCGCGGTGTTGTCAGCCATGCTCCGAGCCTACGAACCGATTAGGAAGGCCTCGTTCCTAATGCGCTGGCAGAATCCGGAGAATGTTGGAGACCTCGGCGCGGCTGCTGCGCCTGCTGTCGCTGTTGCAGACCCCGCGCGACTGGACCGGCGCCGAGCTGGCCGACCGCCTGGCGGTGAGCACCCGCACCGTGCGCAACGACGTGGAGCGGCTGCGGGCGCTGGGCTACCCGGTGCACGGCACGCGGGGCGCGGTCGGCGGCTACCGGCTGGGCGCGGGCGCGGCCCTGCCCCCGCTGCTCCTCGACGACGAGGAGGCGGTGGCGGTGGCGGTCGGGCTGCGCACGGCCGCCGGCGGCAGCGTGGCCGGCATCGAGGAGACCTCGCTGCGGGCGCTGGCCAAGCTGGAGCAGGTGCTCCCCCACCGGCTGCGCCGCCGGGTCACCGCCCTGCACACGCACACCGTCCGGGTCCCGCACGACCAGCCCGGCCCGACCGTGGACGCCGGGACGCTCAGCCTCATCGGGGCCGCCTGCCGCGACCGGGAGCGGCTGCGCTTCGACTACGTCCGGCACGACGGGACCGCCGACCGGCGGGACGTCGAGCCGTACCGGCTGGTCAACTGGGGCCGGCGCTGGTACCTGGTGGCCTTCGACCCGGCCCGGGACGACTGGCGCACCTTCCGGGTGGACCGGATCAGCCCGCGCACGCCGACCGGTCCCCGGTTCGCGGCCCGCGACCTGCCCGGCGACGTGGTGGACCGGGTCCGGCACGGGGTCTCCGCGGCCGCCTGGCGCCACCGGGCCACGGTGCGCGTGCACGCTCCCGCCGAGGTGGTGGCCGAGCGGATCAACGCGGCCGTCGGCACCGTCGAGCCGGCGGGCGAGACGGCCTGCCTCCTGCACACCGGCGCCGACCGGCTGGAGACCATCGCGGTCTGGCTCGGCGTGCTCGATCTCGACTTCACCGTCGAGGACCCGCCCGAACTGGCCGACCTCCTGCGTACCCTCGCGGCCCGCTATCTCCGCGCGGCCGGCTGAGGTCAGGCCAGGCGGAAGCGGGGCTCGTCGGCGTCGGAGAGGTCGAGGTGCGGGGTGACCGGGGTGCCGGGGTCGCGGCCAGCCGCCGCGCGGGCCACACCGGCCAGGTCGCCGGCGGCGGCCACCTCGCCGAGGGTGACCATCGTCGGCGGGAGCATGGTGAGCTCGCCGGCCTCCGCCCGGGCCAGGGCGTCCGCCGGACGCAGCCACAGCGTGTGGTCGGCCTCGCCGGAGACGTCCCGGGTCCGCTGTCCCTCTGGCAGCAGGGCCACGAAGAAGTACGTGTCGAAGCGGCGCGGCTCGAACTCGGGGGTGATCCACCGGCTCCACGGCAGTAGCAGGTCGGACCGCAGGGTGAGGCCCTTCCCGGCCAGCAGGTCGGCGAAGCCGGTCCGCCGGTCCACCAGGCCCTGCCGGGCCGCCTCCCAGTCGTCCCCGCTCACGTCGCCCACCACGGTCCCCGCGTCCGGGCCGGCCAGCAGCACGCCCGCCTCCTCGAAGACCTCGCGGGCGGCGGCACAGACCACCGCCTGCGCCGCCGCCGGGTCGAGGCGGAGCCGCTCGCCCCAGTCCGCCGGCGCCGGGCCGGCCCAGTCCAGGTGGGCCTGCGAGTCGGAACGGTCCACGCCGCCGCCGGGGAAGGCGTACATCCCGCCGAAGGTCATGGCGGCCACCCGGCGGATCAGGTACACCTCGAAGTCGGCGCCGGCCGGCCGGAGCAGCAGCACGGTGGCGGCGACCCGGGGCACGGCCGGCACACCGCCCTCGGCGCGGAACCGGCGGGCGTGCTCCACGAGGGCGGGCGGCGCCGCGAAGCCGTCGATCGTCATGCCCCGAGCCTAGTTCCCGACCAATGGATCATGCGCTCGGCAGCGGGACGGCGGTACGGGCCGGGGCTGCGCTCGGCGCCGGTGCGTGGCAGGGTCGGGGCCCATGATCGATGAGTTCGCGAAGGAGTACCTGCACCACGACCTGCGCACGCTGCGCGCGACGGTGCTCTGGAAGCTCGACGGCCTGTCCGAGTACGACGTACGCCGCCCCCTGACCGCCACGGGAACCAACCTTCTCGGCCTGGTCAAGCACCTGTCGATCATGGAATCCAGGTACTTCGGCGAGGTCTTCGGCCGGCCGTCCCCCGAGCCCCTGCCCCGGTGGGACGCCGACGACGACGGCACCGACATGTGGGCGAGCGAGCACGAGACGCGCGCGGAGATCGTCGACCGCTACCGGCGGGCGTGGGAGCACTCGGACGCGACGATCGACGCCCTCGCCGTCGACTCGCCCGGCCATGTGCCCTGGTGGCCGCGCCCGGACGTGAAGCTGTTCAACATCCTGGTCCACGTGCTCACCGAGACCAGCCGGCATGCCGGCCACGCCGACATCCTGCGCGAACAGCTCGACGGCTCCACCGGAGCCCTGGCCGAGTACGCGCACCTGGAACCCGACCCGGCGACCCGGGAGGCGCGGCGGGCGACGATCGAGCGGGCCGCCCGAGCAGCCGCCGCCGGCGCACCGCGCTGAGCCTTCCCGACGGGTGGATCTCCGGCCCGCCCATTCGGCGTGCCGGGATAGCGTGCCGGGCATGACGCGTTGGGGAATCCTGGCCACCGGAAACATCGCCGCTCGCTTCGCCGAGGACCTGCGGCTGGCGCCGGGAGCCGAGCTGGTGGCGGTCGGTTCGCGTACCCGGGAGAGCGCCGACCTGTTCGCGCGGCGGCACGACATCCCCCGGGCGTACGCCTCCTGGGCGGAACTGGCCGCGGACCCGGACGTGGACGTCATCTACGTCGCCACCCCGCACGCCGCGCACCACGAGGCGGCCCTCACCTGCCTGGCCGGCGACAAGGCCGTACTGGTGGAGAAGCCCTGCACGCTCGACCTGCCCACCACCACGGAGCTGGTCGAGACGGCCCGCGCACGCGGCCTCTTCCTCATGGAGGCCATGTGGATGCGATGTAATCCGCTGATCCTGCGGGTGCTGGAGCTGATCCGGGACGGCGCCATCGGCGAGGTGACCCACATCCGGGCGGACTTCGGCGCGGCCGGCCCGTTCCCGCCGGAGCACCGGATGCGCGCCCGGACGCTGGGCGGCGGCGCACTGCTCGACCTCGGCGTCTACCCGCTGAGCCTGGCCCACCTCGTGCTCGGCACGCCGCAGCACGTCCAGGCCTGGGCGAAGCTGGGCCCGGAGAAGGTGGACGAGAACACCGGCATGGTCCTCGGCTGGGACTCGGGGGCCGTGGCGACGCTGAGCTGCGGGATGGTCGGCGCCACCGCGATCACCGCGTCGATCACCGGCACGACAGGACGGATGGACCTGCCGGAGCCGTTCTACCGGCCGGGCGCGGCGGTGCTGCACCGGGCCGGCGCGGAACCGGAGACCATCCCGGCCGACCTGACCGGCGGCGGCTACCAGCACGAGGCCATCGAGGTGCAGCGCTGCCTGGCGGCGGGGCTGATCGAGAGCCCGCTGGTGCCGCACGACACCACCCTCGAACTGATGGGTCTGGTCGACGACATCAAGGCCCGGATCGGCGTCTCCTACGCGTGAGGGTCCCCCGCCACGGCGGGGGACCCCTCGACGTCGGGCGCTCAGAAGAGCGGGCGGACCAGCAGGTACGCCAGGCAGGCGATCGCCGCGGCGGCCGGGAAGGTGATGATCCAGGCGATCACGATGTTGCCGGCCACGTTCCAGCGGACCGCGGAGAGCCGCTTGGTCGCGCCGACACCCATGATCGCCGAGGTGATCGTGTGGGTGGTGGAGATCGGGGCCTTCAGCACCAGGGCGTTGAAGTAGAGCACGGCGCTGGCCACGGTCTCGGCCGCGAAGCCCTCCGGCGGGCCCAGGTCGATGATCTTCCGGCCCAGCGTCCGGATGATCCGCCAGCCGCCCGCGTAGGTGCCGGCCGCCAGCATTGCCGCCGACGTCCAGAACACCCAGCCGGGGATGTGCGTCTTGGAATCCTGGAAGCCGCCGGTGTAGAGGGCCAGCACGATGATGCCCATGGTCTTGGCGGCGTCCTGCATACCGTGGCCGACGGACATGGCGGCCGCCGAGGCGGTCTGTGCCCAGCGGAAGCCGCGGTTGAGCTTGCCGGGCTGGCCCTTCCGGAACAGCCACAGGATCGCCAGCATCACCAGGAAGCCGAGCACGAGGCCGACCACCGGCGAGAGCACCATCGGGATGATGACCTTCTCGAGGATGTTGCCCCACTGCACGACGCCGTCGTTGGCGAACAGGGTCGCGCCGACCAGGCCGCCGAAGAGGGCGTGCGAGGACGACGACGGGAGGCCGAAGTACCAGGTGATCAGGTTCCAGGCGATCGCGCCGAGCACCCCGGCGAAGACCACCCCCAGGCTCTCGATCCCGGTGGGCAGGGTGACCAGCCCGTCGCCGACCGTCTTGGCCACCCCGGCGCCGAAGTGCGCGCCGACGAAGTTGCCGACGGCGGCCAGCGCGAGGGCGACCCGGGGTGTCAGCGCCCGGGTGGACACGCTGGTGGCGATCGCGTTGGCCGCGTCATGGAAGCCGTTCGTGTAGTCGAACGCCATGGCGACCACGATCACCGCCAGCACGGCGATGAGTTCGGGACTCACAGGATCAGGACTCCTTGACCGCGATGGTCTCGACGGTGTTGGCCACGTGCTCGAAGGCGTCGCAGGCGGCCTCCAGCTCGTCGGCCACCTCCTTCATCTTCAGCACCGTGAGCGCGTCGTACTCACCGCTGAAGAGGCGGACCAGCAGCATCCGGTAGGCCTGGTCACCGTCGTTCTCGAGGCGGTTGCACTCGATCCAGTAGTCCTCGAGATCCTTCATCGACTTCAGCCGGGGCATGGCCTCGGCGGTCAGCTTGGCCTGCTGGTCGAGGACGTTCACCAGCTCGTGCATCTCGCGCGGCAGCGACGGCAGCTTGGTGAGGCCGTAGAGGTAGAGCAGGTTGCCGACCGCCTCCAGGTGGTCCATCACGTCGTCGAGCAGCGAGCCCAGACGGTAGATGTCCTCCCGGTCGAACGGGGTGATGAAGGTAGAGTTGATCTTCTTGTAGAGCTCGTGGGTGATCTGGTCGCTGTCGTGCTCGACCTCGGTGAGCCGCTCGCTCACCGACTGGACCTCGACACCCGGCAGAGCCAGCTCGTTGAGCAGCTCGGTTCCCTTCACCAGGTTCTGCGCGGCCCTGGTGAAGAGCTCGTAGAAGGCGCCCTCGGTGGGGCGGAAGGAAAACTTCACAGCACGGACCTCGTCGTGTCGGTGGAAGGGTGGCCGTCGCCCCGGAAGGCGTCTGCTCTGCGCATGCTAGGTACCCCGTGGAACCGGGCTACGCCCGGCCCACCCCTGGTCAGGCCCGATTCACCGCTCGTTCACCTGTTGTTCACCTTGCCCCGTGCCACCCTCGCTCCGCAGCCGGTCCCGCTCCCGCGCGAGGTCGAAATCGGCAGGCGGATACCCCAGATCCAACCCGTCGAACGTCTCCCTGAGCAGGTGCGCCACCGCCCAGTCGCGGTACCACTTCCGGTCCGCCGGCACCACGAACCAGGGCGCGTCGTCCGGGCCGCACCGCGCGATCGCCTCGGCGTACGCCGCCCGGTAATCGTCCCACCGGGCCCGGGTGTCCAGATCGCTCGGGTTGTACTTCCAGTACTTCGTGGGATCGGTGAGCCGCTCCATCAGCCGCTCGCCCTGCTCCTCCCGCGAGATGTGCAGCATGACCTTCACCACGGTGACCGCGTTGTCGGCCAGTTCCCGCTCGAAGTCGTTGATCAGGTCGTAGCGGCCCCGCCAGGTCGCCTCGTCGACCAGGCCCTCGACCCGGGCGATCAGCACGTCCTCGTAGTGCGAGCGGTTGAAGACGCCCACGTAGCCGGGCGGCGGGAGGGCCCGGCGGATGCGCCACAGGAAGTCGTGCCGCCGCTCCTCCGCCGTGGGCGGGCCGAACGAGCGGATGTGCAGCCCGAGCGGGTTCATGGCGCCGGCCACCCGCTTGACCGTGCCGTCCTTGCCGCCGCAGTCCATGGCCTGGAGCACCAGCAGCACCCGGCGCGGGCGTCCGCCGGCCAGGTGGGCGCCGGCCTGGGTCGGGGCACTCGTCGCGCTGCCCGGACCGGCGGCGCCCTTCGCGGAGGCGTACAGCATCTCCTGCTGCCGGCCGAGCTCCGCGCCGAGCAGCTCGACCTGCCCGCGCGCCCACTCCTTGCGCGCCTTGCCGCGCCCGGCCGCCGCGGGCAGCCCCGGCGTCGACCGGGGGTCGATCGCCGCCAGGTCCACCGGGCCCGGGCCGGCCCGGAGCAGTTCCCGCATCGCCCCGCCCTCGGGCCGCACCACCTCGTCGCCACCGCTCATCCCTCGATCCTCACCCACCTCGCCCGCACCCGCCTCCCGAGCGATGTCACATCCGGGGGCGGCGGCGCATCCAGGGGTACGGGGAGAATGGGAACTCCGGGCGGGAGGAGCGCGACGTGCACGAGCGGGCGGCGGAGTTCGAGGCGGAACGCGGGCACCTGCTGGCGGTGGCGCAGCGGATGCTGGGCAGCCGCAGCGAGGCGGAGGACGCGGTCCAGGAGACCTGGCTGCGGTACGCGGGCGCGCTCGGCGACCCGGCCGCCCGCGAGAAGATCCGGGACCTGCGCGGCTGGCTCACCACCACCTGCTCACGGATCTGCCTGGACGTGCTCCGCTCCGCCCGGGTGCGCCGCGAGGCGTACCCCGGTCAGTGGCTGCCGGAGCCGGTGGTGAGCCCGGTGCCGGCCGCGGACGGGTTCGCCCCCGACCCGGCCGAGCGGGTGGTCCGCACCGACCAGCTCGGCACCGCCCTGCTGGTGGTGCTGGAGCGGCTGACCCCCGAGCAGCGGGTGGCGTTCGTGCTGCACGACGTCTTCGCCGTGCCGTTCGCCACGGTCGCCGAGGTGCTGGGCACCACTCCGGCGGCGGCCCGGCAGCTGGCCTCCCGGGGCCGTCGCGCGGTCACCGCTCCCGACGTCCCGCGGCACACCGCCGACCTGGCCGAGCAGCACAAGGTGCTCGCCGCGTTCCTGGCGGCGGTCGAGTCCGGCGAGCTGGACCGGCTGGCCGAGGTGCTGGCCCCCGACGTGGTGGTGATCGGCGACAGCGGCGGGCACTTCCCGGCCGCCCGCAAGCCGGTGGTCGGCGCCGAGCTGGCGGGCCGCTTCCTCCTCGGCCTCTTCGGCCAGGCCGCCCGCTGGGGCGGCCCCCTGCACGCCCGGCCGGTGCTGGTCGACGGCACGCTGGGCTGGCAGGCGGAGACGGTCTACCGGGACGGCCGGCCGCTGCGGATGGTCACCTCGTTCGCCGTGCACGACGGGCGGATCACCGCCGTGTTCAACCAGCTCAACCCCGAGAAGGTGGAGCACCTGAGCGGGGTCGAGGAAGGCGGTTGGCCGCCGCGCTACTGAGGCCGGCTCAGACCACCAGGGAGAGCCACTTCCGGTACGACGTGGCGAACGGCTCGGTGCCGTCACCGAGCGCGCCGAGCAGCCAGCGGCCCGCCGCCTCGGCCTCGGCCACCACGTCGTCCGGGTAGCCCCAGCGGGCCCGGTGCTCGGCGAACTCGTCCTCGTCGCGCAGCTCGACGAGGCCGGTCTCCCGCCGGCGCACCACGTCCAGGTCGAGGTCGATGAGGTGGACGGTCTCCTCGCCCTCCCAGCGGGCCGGGGTGGCGATGTCGCAGTAGACCTCGCTGGTGCGTGGGGGCGGGTTGAACATGCCGGTCCACCAGCCGTGGTGGGGCACCAGCAGGACGAACGGAATCTGCTCCACGGAGGGCCGGCCGTGGTAGACCGACTCGGTGCCGGCCGGCACGCCCAGCCAGACGCCGAGGTCGTCCTCGGCGAGCCGGCGCGCCGGGTAGTCGCGGTGTGCGCTGCCGTCGTACTTGCGGTAGATCACGCGGACCACGTCGCTCGGCATGACTGGCACCCTAACCGATTCCGGCCACGCGACGCGATCGGCAGGTAACCGGACGCGACGCGGCCGCCACGCCACGCGCCGGAGCCGCCCGCCCCCTGTCGGCAGGGGCGGGTACGGTCGCACGGTGACCGCGCCCCGCACCGCCACCGGCCCCGTCCCGAAGAAGCGCCGGGGCGGTCGGCCCGGTGGCGGCGAGCTGCTGGCGGCGGCGGTCGGCAAGGTCCCGGGGGGCGCCGCCCGGCCCGGCCAGCAGCAGATGGCCGAGGCGATCGAGCGCAGCATCGGCTCCGGCGAGCACCTGCTGGTGCAGGCCGGCACGGGCACCGGCAAGTCGCTGGCCTACCTGGCCCCGGCGCTGACCGTGGACGGCCCCGTGGTGGTCTCCACCGCCACCCTGGCGCTCCAGTCCCAGCTGGTCGACCACGACCTGCCCCGGCTGGCCGACGCGGTCGAGCCGGTGCTCGGCCGCCGCCCCACCTTCGCGGTGCTGAAGGGGCGCCACCACTACCTGTGCCTGGCGCGGCTGGACAGCTCGGTCGAGGAGGAGCCGGAGGACACGCTCTTCGACGCGCCGCGCCCGAGCGGCGGCGGCACGAAGTGGCTCGGTGAGGCGGGCCGGCTGGGCAAGCAGATGCAGCGGCTGCGCGACTGGGCCGAGGAGACCGCCACCGGCGACCGGGACGAGCTGGACCCGGGCGTCGACGACCAGGTGTGGCGGAGCGTGTCGATGCCGGCCCGGGAGTGCGTGGGCGCCACCCGCTGCCCGTTCGGCCAGGAGTGCTTCGCGGAGGCGTCCCGGGCCCGGGCCCGCGAGGCGGACATCGTGGTCACCAACCACAGCCTGCTCGCCGTCGACATGCTCGCCGGGCGGCACATCGTCCCGCCGCACAAGCTGCTCGTGGTCGACGAGGCGCACGAGCTGGCCGACCGGGTCTCCTCGGCGGCGCAGGCCGAACTCGAACCCCAGCTCATCGACCGGTCCGCCCGCCGGGCCCGGCCGCTGCTGCGCCCCGACGTGGCCGAACGGCTCACCGAGGCCGGCGACGCGCTCGCCGTGGGGCTGGCCGAGGCACCGGCCGGGCGGCTCACCAACGGCCTGCCGCCCGCGCTGCGCGAGGCGTGCACCCTGCTCGACGCGGCCACCCGGGCGGCGCTCGAGGCGATCGGCGACATCAAGGCCGACGACCCGGACCCGGTGCGCAAGCAGCAGGCCAAGGCCGTGCTGGACGAGCTGTCCACCACCGCGCAGCGGCTGCTGGAGGAGGCCGACCACGACGTGGCCTGGGTGGAGAAGCCGGAGAACGGCAGCCGCCGCGCGCTGGTCGTGGCGCCGCTGTCGGTCGCCGGCACCCTCGCCACCCACCTCTACGACGAGCGCACCGTGGTCGCCACCTCGGCCACCCTGGCGCTGGGCGGCCGGTTCGACACGGTGGCCCGGGCGCTGGGCCTGGACGCGCCGCCGCCCGCCCCGCCGTCCCCCGCCGCCGCCGCGCTGGCCACCGCCGCCGCCGCCGGCCGCGGCGGCACCGCTCCCCCGGTGGCGAGCGCCGACGGCAGCCGCGCGGCGATCGGCACCGTCCCGGCGACCGAGGGGCCCGGCTGGACGTCGCTCGACGTCGGCTCGCCCTTCGACTACGCCCGGCAGGGCATCCTGTACGTCGCCGCGCACCTGCCCCGGCCCAGCGTCTCCGGGCTGCCCGAGGCGGCCGGCGAGGAGCTGCTGGCGCTGGTCGGGGCGCTCGGTGGGCGTACCCTCGGGCTCTTCTCCTCCCGCCGGGCCGCGCAGCAGGCGGCGGAGCTGCTCCGGGCGCGCACCGACCTGCCGGTGCTGCTCCAGGGCGAGGAGGCGCTGCCGCTGCTGGTCCGCCGGTTCCGCGAGGAGCGGGAGAGCTGCCTGTTCGGGGTGATGTCGCTCTGGCAGGGGGTGGACGTGCCGGGCGACTCCTGCCAGCTCGTGGTGATCGACCGGCTGCCCTTCCCGCGGCCGGACGAGCCGCTCGCGGCGGCCCGGGCGGCGGCCGTCGACGCCGGGGGCGGCTCCGGCTTCGCGGCGGTGAGCGTGCCCATCGCGGCGGTCCGGCTGGCCCAGGGCGTCGGCCGGCTGATCCGGGCCACCGGCGACCGGGGCGTGGTGGCGGTGCTCGACTCCCGGCTGGAGACCGCCCGGGGCTACGGCCCGTTCCTGCGCCGCTCGCTGCCCCCGTTCTGGTACACCACCCGCCCGGACGTGGCCCGGGGCGCGCTGGAACGGCTCCGGAAGAGCTGACGCCCGCGCCTCCCCAGGCAGGGGCGACGCGGGCGTCCGAGGCTGGGCCGGGTCAGGGCGCCTGGGAGGCGACCACCACGGCGTCCGGCGGGGTGTCCGGCACGGTCCGCGCGGCGAGCCGACGGATGGCGGTGTTGAGCACGGCGATCAGCGGCACCGCGACCAGCGCGCCGGCGATGCCGGCCAGCACCACCCCGGCGGCGATGCCGATGATCACGGCGAGCGGGTGGATGGCCACCGCCCGGCCCATGATCAGGGGCTGGAGCACGTGCCCCTCGACCTGCTGCACGCCGATGACCACGCCCAGGATGATCAGCGCGGTCACCGGGCCGCTGTCGACCAGCGCCACCAGCACGGCCACCACGCCGGACAGGAAGGCGCCGACGATCGGGATGAACGCGCCCAGGAAGACCAGCGCGGCCAGCGGGAACGCGAACGGGATGTCGAAGATGACCAGGAAGATGCCGATGCCCACGGCGTCGATGAAGGCGACCAGCACAGTGGCCCGCACGTAGGCGCCGAGCGTCGCCCAGGAGGCCCGGCCGGCGTCGTCCACCTTCCAGCGGGCCTTGACCGGCAGCAGCCGGACCAGGAACCGCCAGATGTTGCTGCCGTCCCGGAGGAAGAAGAAGGTCGCGAAGAGCACCAGGACCGTGCCGGTGAGCACCTCGGCCAGAGTGGCCGCCGTGTTGAGCGCCCCGCTGGTGAACTTCTCGGTGTTGCCGTTGATCCAGCTCTGCGCCTCGTCGATGTAGCGGTTGAGCTGGCCGTCGGAGAGGTGCAACGGACCGGTCTTGAGCCAGTCCTGGATCTGCCGGACGCCCTGCGACGACTTCTCGCTCAGCTCCGGCACGCCCTGGATGAACTCGTTCACCACGAGGGTCAGGGTGCCGATCACGGCGGCCAGGCCGCCGACCAGCACCACGCCGGTGGCCAGCGAGCGGGGCAGGCGGGCCCTGAGCAGCCAGCCGACCGCCGGGGCGAGCAGCGCGGAGAGCAGCAGCGCGACCGCCAGCGGAATGATCACGATGCGGATCGTGCCGACGATCTTGAGCAGCGACCAGGTCACGATGCCGATGACGATGAGCCGCCAGCACCAGGCCGCGGCGAGCCGCAGCGCGTGCGGCACCTCCCCGTCGTCCTGGCTGTTCGTCGAGGCGAACACGGGGGCGGAGGGCTCCGCGCCCACCACGGTCGCCGTCGGGGGCGCCGCCGGGCCGGGCGAGGAGGGCGAGGCCACGCGCTCGTCCGGATCGGCCGGCCGACGGGCCCGCGCCGACTCGCGGCCGGACTCGTACGCGCGGCGGAGCCGTCCGCGCATCCGCTCGAAGCGGCTCAAGCGCACCTCCCGCAACTTCGATCCGCCCATGCAACAGGGTGGACAGGATACGTCCGTCCGCCCCACCCTAGGGCGACTCCGCCACACATTGCCCCCCTGCCGCCCCGCCCAACCACGCCGGGATCGACCGGTGGGCACGCGGTAGCGTCTTCGCGTGACCGCCGACCAGAACCTCGACACCGGGCTGCCGATCCGCCTGCTGCACGACCGTGTGCTCGTGCGTACCGAGAACGGCGAGGGGGAACGCCGCTCCACCGCCGGCATCGTGATCCCGGCCACCGCGGCGGTCGGCAAGCGGCTGGCCTGGGCCACCGCCGTGGGCGTCGGCCCGCACGTCCGCTCCATCGTCTCCGGGGACCGGGTGCTCTTCGACCCGGACGACCGCTCCGAGGTCGAACTGCACGGCCGCGCGTACGTGCTGCTCCGCGAGCGGGACGTGCACGCCGTGGCGGCGGAGCGGGTGGACACCGGGTCGACCGGCTCGACCGGCCTCTACCTCTAGGCACGGCGCCGCCGTTTGCGCCGCTGCCCGGCGGGAAGCCCCAGGCACGACCGCGCCCTGGGGAGGGATCATGCCGGTAGTCGTGAAGAAGATCCTCGCCTGGGGATTCCTCGCGTTCCTGATCTACTTCATGGCCTTCCGGCCGGACGGCGCGGCCCAGCTGTTCAAGGGGATCGGGGTGGCCCTGATGGCCATCGCCCAGGGCCTCGGTGACTTCCTCACCGGCCTCATGAGCTGACCCGCCCCCGGGAGCCGCGTCAGGCCGGCGGCCAGGGGGCGCTGGAGCGGGCGCCGTGCCAGCCGGACGGGCCGTAGCCGGGCGGGAAAGCCGGCGGTGGCGGCGGAGCCAGCACCACGGGGATCGGCACCACCGGCTCGTCCGGGGCCTCGACCGCGCGCCGCGACCCGTCCGGGAAGCGCAGGAGGTAGCGCTGCCCGTCCCAGACCCCGACCGGCGCCTGCGGGTCCCGGCCCACGAAGAACGACCGGTACGCCCCGATCGCGTCGAGCAGTTCCCGCTCCTCCCGCGCCGTCCGGTCCCGCTCGGCGGGCTTGCCGTCCAGCCCTCGGCGCATCCCGTCGCGCAGCAGCGCCAGCCGGGTGGCGGCGAACTGGTAACCGCGCATCGCCTTCACCCCGCCGTCGCCGGCCACCCGCCGGGCCCAGGTGCGGGCGGCGTGCCGCCGGCCGAGGCTGCCCAGCGCGGCCACCTCGGGCGGGGTGAGCCAGCCCGCCCGCACGTAGTCCGGCAGGGTGCGCTCGGTGAGCCGCCCCTCCCAGGCGCGCAGCCAGACGGCCAGCCCCACCGTGCCGAAGAAGATCGGCACCATCACGCCGATGTAGCCGTAGAGCGCGATCAGCGGCTGGCCCGTGGCGGCGGCCAGCGAGGGCAGCAGGTTCCACGTGCCATGCAGCATCATGGCCAGCAGCAGGCCGGCGATCGGGGCGAGGATGCGCACCCGCCGGTCGGCGGTCCGCGCGGCGACGCCCAGACCCACACCCGTCATCGAGGTGAAGAGCGGGTGGGCGAAGCCGAACAGCAGGATCCGCACGATGAAGATCGCGATCACCTGGCGGGCGCCGGTGGCCGGGCCGTACTCCTCGACGCCAGTGCGGTAGCCGTAGCCGCCCAGGTAGAGGATGTTCTCCACCATGGCGAAGCCGACCGCGGAGAGCCCGCAGTAGACCAGGCCGTCGGTGACCCCGGAGAACTCCCGGCGGCGGAAGATCAGCAGCAGGAGCGGGCCGGCCGCCTTGGTCAGCTCCTCGATGAACGGGGCGACCAGCACGGCGGTCAGCGCCGAGGGCAGCCCCCAGTCCTCGAACAGCCGGGCGCCGGTCTCGTTGACCAGCAGCGAGATGGCGGTGGAGACGAACGCGCCCCAGGCGAAGCAGAAGATCAGATACTTCAGCGGCTCGGGCTCGTAGCGGTCGAGCCAGAGGAAGCAGGACACCAGCACCGGCACCGGCAGGATCGCCGCGATCACGCCCACCAGCAGCGCCTCGGCACCCAGGCTCTCGCCCAGGGTGAAGACCATGAAGACCGCGCCGGCGGCGATCAGCAGCACCACACCGGCCAGCGCCAGGAACCGCCGCCAGCCGATCCGGCGCAGTGGCATCCGGGGGGCCGGCGACCCGGGCGGAACGGCGGGCGCGGTCGGCGGCGGCGGCAGGGCTCCGCCGGGCGGGGTGACGGCCATGCGGTCAGCGTAGTCACCCGCGACCCACTGGTCCGGTCGCATCGCGGCCGCTATGCTCCCGAACAGGTCACGAGTGCCAGCGCGAAGCCCCGGCTTGCTGGCCGGCAACCCTCGTCGAGTTCGCGGTGGGGTGCCCCGGGTGATGACCGGGCCCAGCCCGAACCGCGTGCTGGGCAAGCGCGGACCCCGTTCCCGGTGCCCACCCACCCGGGGTCCCCTGGACCCGGGAGGCTCCGGCATGACCGTCACCCTCGTACCCGCACTGCCCACGCTCGCCACCCCGAGCCGGCCCGACCCGCTCGGCGTGCTCGGCGTACCGGGAGAGATCAACCTGGATTACGCGGCCAGCGCGCCGTGCGCGCGGGCCGCGGCCGACGCGGTGACCGAGCTGCTGCCCTGGTACGCGAGCGTGCACCGGGGCGCCGGAGCGCTGTCGCGGCGCTGCACGCTGGCGTACGAGCGGGCCCGGCAGACGGTGGCGGACTTCCTCGGCGCCCGCCCCGACGATCACGTGATCTTCACCCGGAACACCACCGACGCCGTGAACCTGCTGGCCCGGTCGTTGCCGGCCGGCACCACGGTGGTCACCTTCGCCGGTGAGCACCACGCGAACCTGCTTCCCTGGCCGCGCGGCTCGGTGCGGCTCCCGGTACCCGACGGCCCGGGCGGCGCGGTCCGCTCCCTCGACGCCGCCCTGGGCGAGTTGTCCCGCGACGCCCGGCCGGGGCTGCCCGTGCTGGTCGCGGTGACCGGCGCCAGCAACGTGACCGGGGAGCGCTGGCCGGTGGCCGAGCTGGCCCGGGTGGCACGCCGGCACGGCGCCCGGATCCTGGTCGACGCCGCGCAGCTCGCCCCGCACGCCCCGGTGGACCTGGCCGCGCTGGACGTCGACTACCTGGCGCTCTCCGGCCACAAGCTGTACGCGCCGTTCGGCGCGGGCGTGCTGGTCGGGCGGGCCGACTGGCTGGACGCGGCCCCGCCGTACCTGGCCGGGGGCGGGGCCACCAGCCACGTCGGGGCGGGCACCCACGAGGTGCGCTGGGCCACCGGCCCGGCCCGGCACGAGGCGGGCACCCCGAACCTGCTCGGCGCCGTGGCGCTGGCGGCGGTCTGCGCGGCGCTGGCGGCCGCGGACCGGGACGCGTTGCACGCCCGCGAGCAGGCGCTGCTGGCCCGGCTCCGGGCGGGTCTGGCCGCGCTGCCGCACGTGGTGGAGCTGCACACCTTCGGGCCGGACGCACCCCGCGTGGGCATCGTGAGCTTCGTGGTGGCGGGCCGGGACTCCGCCGAGGTGGCCGCCCACCTGGCGACCGCGCACCGGATCGGCGTCCGGGACGGGCTGTTCTGCGCCCACCCGCTCGCCCGCCGCCTGCTCACCGAGGCGGCGACCCGCAGCGGCCGCCGCGACCTGCCCCCGACCGCCCTGCGCGCCAGCCTCGGCCTGGGCACCACCGAGTCCGACGTCGACGCCCTCCTGACCGCCCTGTCCACCCTCCCCTGACGGCCCGCCCGCCCCCGCCGCGCCGGGTCAGCCGACCGGGGGGGCTGTGGGGGGTTTGGGGGCCGGGTTCTGTTCGGTGGTCTCGCCGGAGCGCTGCTCCCGGTCGCCGAACGACTGGCGCACCAGTCGGTTCGCCTCCTCCTGGTCGATGCCGGAGGCCACCAGGAGGTCGCTCGCCGTGGTGCGCACCTGGGCGATCACCACGCTGCCGGAGAAGCCCACCCCCTCGGCGTACGCCCGGCCGGCCTCGCTGACCGCCCGCAGCGACCGCTCCCGGGCCTTCTCCGGCTCCTCCCCGACGGCGAACTCGTGCCGCAGCAGGCGCACCGACTCGGCCAGGTGGCCGATCGAGTCGGGCATCGGATCCGGTACGGGTTCCTCGTCCTCGATCATGGTGACGGAGCGGCGGATCAGGGTGCCGCTGTTCCGCATCGCCCGGTCGATCGGATCCGCCGCCTCGGCGTAGTGGGTCAGCTCGTCCCGCCGGTGCCAGCGGGCCGGCGAGATGGTGATGGTCTCCTTGGCGCCCTCGATGGCCTCGGAGAGCGCGGCCAGCTCGTCCTTGTTCTCCCGGAGCCGGAACAGCGCCTGCTGGGCCGTGCCCCGGTCCCTGCTGCGCAACGCCTCCGCGCAGATGTCGAGCTGCCCGGCGAGCAGGTCCAGCGCCGGCCGGGCCGCCCGGTTGATCACGCGGAGCGGGTTGAGCGGCAGCAGGATGGCGGTGACCAGCAGGGCGATGCCGCCGCCGAGGAACGCGTCCACGAACCGGGGTATCTCCAGGTTCTGCGTCGACGGGCTGAGCGTCACGATCAGCACGGCGGTGGCCGCCGCCTGGATCACGATGGCGACGCTCGCCCCGGCGAAGACGGTCAGCAGGATGGCCGCGGTGACCACCAGGCCGAGCTGCCAGGCGCCGGTGCCCAGCAAGTAGATCAGCAGGTCGCCGACGGCGACCCCGACCGCGACACCGATGATCAGCTCGACGGTCCGGCGGAACCGCTGGCCCACCGAGGCGGCCAGGGTGCCGACCGCCGAGATGGGCGCGAACACCGGCTGCGGGTTCTTCAGCAGCCGGTGGGAGATCAGGTAGGCCAGCCCGGCCGCGAGGCCCGCCTGGACCGCCAGGCCGGTGGCCGTGCGCACCCGGTGCAGCCGGTCGTGCAGGGTGGCCTTGCTCCGGTGCCGGAGCTGCTCCATCGCCTCCGAGATCCGCGCCTCGTCGAGGTCGACCAGTCCCTCGCGCAACGCCTTACGTCGTAAGAACGGCGGTCGTCGGTCCCGGGCCACGGCCATGGCCGGGACTACCCGAACCGCCCCCGGTGAATCCTGCGAATCGGCCGCGGTGGTGCAGACTGCACCGGGTGGACGAGCTGATCCAACGGTGGCGGGACACGGCACGGGCGGCGGGTGCGACCGACCCGGCCGGTGTCGAGCGGGCCGGGGCGCGGCTGCTGGCCGGCTGGCGGGAGCCGCACCGGCACTACCACACGGTGACCCACCTGCAGGCGGTGCTCGACGTGGTCGACACGTACGCCGGGTCGGCCCGCCGCCCCGACCTGGTCCGGCTGGCGGCGTGGTGCCACGACGCGGTCTACGACCCCCGGGCCGGCGGCGACGCCAACGAGCGGGCCAGCGCCGAGCTGGCCGGGGACCTGCTCGCCGCCGCCGGCGTGCCGGCGGACGCGGTGACCGGGGTACGCCGGCTGGTGCTGCTCACCGCCGGCCACGCGGTCGGGCCGGACGACCCGGACGGCGTGCTGCTCTGCGACGCCGACCTGGCGGTCCTGGCCGCGCCGTCGGCCGACTACGACCGCTACGCCGCCGCCGTCCGCCGCGAGTACGCCCACGTGCCCGATCCGGACTTCCGCGCCGGCCGGGCCGCCGTGCTGACCGCCCTGCTGGCCCTGCCCGCGCTCTACCGGCTGCCCGAACCGCACGCCCGATGGGAGCCCCGCGCCCGCGCCAACCTCACCCGGGAACTCGCGACCCTGGCCTGAGCCCGGCGTCCCCCGGCCGGGCCGGAACGATCCCCGCGTCCCCCGGCCGGGCCGGAACGATCCCGGCGTCCGTCGGCCGGGCCGGAGCGGGGACGGAGCGGGGCTTGGGGCGGCGCAGGTCGGCGGCGCGCAGGAGGCGGACGATCTCGCGGGAGGAGACGGGCCGGGCGCCCAGCCACACGGCCATCGGGACGCGTTCGGCCGGGACGTCGTAGTGATCCCGGTCGAAGCCGCGCCGGGGCAGGCCCAGCGCCTCGGCGAAGGCGTGCAGCTCGGCGTACGAGACATCGCTCACGAGGTGCGACCAGAGCCGCCCCCGCGAGGGCACCGAGGGCGGGTCCACGTAGAGCATGGCGACCAACGGTACGCCGGTTGGTCATCCCCGCCGGCACGACCTAGCCTTCCCGGCATGGCCGCCCATCCCCTCCTCGACGACCTGCGGACCGCGCTCGGCGAGGCCGCCGTGCTGACCGACCCCGACCTGCTGCGCCTGCACGAGCGGGACGAGGCCGACCTCTGCGCGGCGGGCAGCCCGCTCGTGGTGGTCCGCCCGCGCACCACCGAGGAGGTCGTGGCGGTGGTCCGCGCGGCCGGCCGGCACGGCGTACCCGTGGTGCCGCAGGGGGCGCGGACCGGGCTGGCCGGCGCGGCGAACGCGGTCGACGGCGCGGTGCTGGTGAGCACCGTGGCGATGGACCGGATCCTGGAGGTCGATCCGGTCAGCCGGATCGCCGTGGTGCAGCCCGGCGTGGTCAACGCGGCGCTGGCCGGGGCGGTCCGCGCGCACGGCCTCTGGTACCCGCCCGACCCCGGCTCCTGGGAGTCGTCCACCATCGGCGGCAACGTGGCCACCAACGCGGGCGGCATGTGCTGCGTGAAGTACGGCGTGACCACCGAGTACGTGCTCGGGCTGGAGGTGGTGCTCGCCTCCGGCGAGGTGCTGCGCACCGGCCGGCGGACCGCCAAGGGCGTCGCCGGCTACGACCTGACCCGGCTCTTCGTCGGCTCGGAGGGCACGCTCGGGGTGATCACCGAGGTGACCGTGGCGCTGCGCCCGGCGCCCGAGGAGTCGCTGACCCTGGTCGCCGTCTTCCCCACCACGGCGGCGGCCGGCACGGCGGTGGCCGGGATCGCCGAGCGCGGGCTCATCCCCAGCCTGCTGGAACTGCTGGATCAGACCCACCTGCGGGCCATCGAGGCGTACCGGCCGATGGGGCTGCGCACCGACGCGCAGGCGCTGCTGCTGGCGGCCGTGGACACCGGCTCGCGGGCGGCGGACGACCTGGCCCGGCTGGCCGAGGTGTGCACGGCGGCCGGGGCCGACGAGGTCTACGCGGCCACCGACGCGGAGGAGGCGGCCGCCCTGCTCCAGGCCCGGCGGCTCGCCCACCCGGCCATGGAGAAGTTCGCCGCCGACGCCTTCCCCGGGGGCAACGGCGGCCTGGTCATCGACGACGTGGCGGTGCCGCGGGGCGCGCTGGCGGCGCTGTTGGACGGGGTGGCCCGGATCGCCGAGGAGTGCGCCGTGCCGATCGGCGTCGTGGGGCACGCCGGCGACGGCAACATGCACCCGAACATCGTGGTCGACCGGGCCGACCCGGCCGGCCTGGCCCGCGGACGGCGGGCGTTCGACGAGATCATGCGGCTCGGGCTGGAACTCGGCGGCACCTGCACGGGCGAGCACGGGGTCGGCCTGCTGAAGCGGGACTGGCTGGCCCGCGAGATCGGCCCGGTAGGCGTGCGGGTGCACCAGGCGATCAAGGCGGCGCTGGACCCCGCGGGGCTGTTCAACCCCGGCAAGGTGCTCTGACGCCTCAGGTCGTCTTGTCCTCGGCCGGGGTGGCCTGCGTGATCAGCAGCAGGACCTGGTACGCCACCGGCGGCTTGGGCTCGCCCGGGCAGTCCTGGATGGTGATGGTCAGCCCCGGCGGGATCAGCAGCGTCGAGGTGAGCGCGTCGATGCAGCCCTGCTTGTACTGCCGCGCCTGGTCGGTCTCGTTCGCCAGGGCCGGGTCGGCGAGCATCCCCTGCAACCGCTGCGTCTGTTCCGGGGTGAGCGCACCCGTGGAGTCGACCCCGTCGCCCGCGCAGTCGCGGCACTGCCACCGCCCCGTCGGCTCCACCTCGAGCGTGCGCGGCGGCCCGGCCGGACCGAGTTGCTGGACCAGGGAGACACGCCGCCCGGCCGGCGTCGGGGCGGCGGCGTGCGCGCCGTCCGATGTGGTGGCGCCCTCGGCCCGGCCGAAGAGTGAGCAGCCGGTCAGGGCGGTCGCCAGCAGGACGCCGACGGACAGCGCGGGGACGCACGACCAGGATGGGCGAACCACGCGGGGAAACCTACACTTCCGTAGGTAGGGCCGGAACCCTCCGGAACGACGTTACCGGCCGGTCACCGGGAAGGGGACGCCACGCTGTCGCCGTCGGCGCCCCGGTCCGCCGCGAAGCCCCGCACGTCCGGAGCGCCCAGCCGGGCCGCGTCGGCCGCCACGTCATCCGGCATCAGCTGCGACTGCCGCTCGGCCTCCACCCGGGCCCGGTAGTGGGCCACCTCCCGGGCGCGGGTCGCCTCGTCCCAGCCGAGCACCGCACCCATCAGCTCCGCGGCGTGCTCCGCCGACTCCAGGCCGCGGTGGCTGGTCTCGATGGAGATCCGGGTACGCCGGGTCAGCACGTCCTCCAGGTGCAGTGCCCCCTCGGCCCGGGCCGCGTAGGCCACCTCGGCGGCCAGGTACTCCGGCGCGCCGGCCAGCGGGGAGCCGAGCAGCGGATCGGCGTCGACCAGGGCCAGCAGGTCCAGGGTGAGCGTGCCGTAGCGCTCCAGCAGGTGCTCGACCACCCCGACCGGCACCCCGTGCCGGCGGGCCAGGTCGGCCCGGTCGCGCCACATGGCCGCGTAGCCGTCGGCGCCGAGCAGCGGCAGGTCGGCGGTGCGCGACGGCCGGGTCCAGCCGAGCCGGTGCACGGCCCGGTCGACCACGTCGGAGGCCATCACCCGGTAGGTCGTGTACTTGCCGCCGGCCACCAGCAGCAGCCCGAGCATCGGCTCGATGACCGCGTGCTCCCGGGAGAGCTTGGAGGTGGAGTCCGCCTCGCCGGCCAGCAGCGGGCGCAGCCCGGCGTAGACGCCCTCGATGTCGTCGGTGGTGAGCGGGCGGTCCAGCACCGCGTTCACCTGCTCCAGCAGGTAGTCGATGTCCTTGGCGGTGGCCGCCGGGTGGGACCGGTCGAGCCGCCAGTCGGTGTCGGTGGTGCCGATGATCCAGTGGCCGCCCCACGGGATGACGAACAGCACGCTCGTGGCGGTGCGCAGGATGAGCCCGGCCTCGCCGGTGATCGCCGAGCGGGGCACCACCAGGTGCACGCCCTTGGAGGCCCGGACCCGGAAGCCGGGGCGCAGCCCCACGTCGTTGAGCATCCGGGACATGTCGTCGCTCCACACGCCGGTCGCGGCGATGACGGTGCGGGCACGTACCTCGAACTCGGCGTCCGGCGAGCCGGCGGGCGCCTCCAGGTCGCGCACCCGGACCCCGGTGACCTCCCGGGCCTGCCGGGTCAGCCCGACCGCCCGGGCGCTGGTCACCACGGTCGCGCCGAGGCTGGCCGCGGTCCGGGCCAGGGTCACCACGAGGCGGGCGTCGTCGACCTGGCCGTCGTAGTAGCGGATCGCCCCGGCCAGCTTGTCCGGCCGCAGGCTCGGGAAGATCCGGTGGGCGCCCTCCCGGGTCAGGTGCCGGTGCAGCGGCATGCCGCGCCCGCCGCCGAACACCCCGGCGAAGACGTCGTAGGCGGCCACGCCGGCGCCGTAGTAGGAGCGCCGGAAGAACCGGCGGGGCAGGTCGCGCACCCCGCCCTCGGCGGGGAGCGGCACCAGGATCGGCACCGGGCGCACCAGGTGCGGGGCCAGCCGCGTGGCGAGCAGCCCGCGCTCGGTCAGCGCCTCGTGGACCAGGTGGAACTCCAGCTGTTCGAGGTAGCGCAGGCCGCCGTGGATCAGCTTGCTGGACCGGCTGGAGGTGCCGGCGGCGTAATCGCGCGCCTCCACCAGCGCCACCTTCAGGCCGCGTGACGCGGCGTCGAGCGCGGCGCCCGCCCCGGTCACGCCACCGCCGATGACCAGCACGTCGAACCGCTCGGCGCGGAGTCGGCGCAGGTCGTCGGCGCGGCGCTCGGCGGAGAGCTGACCGGCCTCGGATCGGGACACGTTGGGGTCGCGCACCCGTCCACCGTAACCGTCGCCCGCCGCCCGCGGCACGCACCCGTCGGGCCGTACGGTGAGGGCCATGCAGGCCGGCCCGCCCACCGCACCCGTACCCCCGTTTCCTCCCGCTCGCCCGGACACCGGGCCGTGGCCGGTGGTAGCCGCGGTGGTGACCGGCCTCTGGGCCGTGCTGGTCGCGGTGCCGGGCCAGCTCGTCGGCTGGGTGGTCGACCAGCTCGTGCTGGTCGCCGGCCTGGACCGCTCGCTCGCCGTGTGGCCGGTGGTGGCGCTGGTCACCGTGCTGCTGGTGGGCGCGCCCACGCTGGCGCTCGCGCTGCTCCCCCGCTCCCCCGCGATCCGGGCGACCGGCCGCGCGTGGCTGGCGGCAACCCTGGCGCTCGGCGCGCTGACCCTGTTGCGGGCGCTGCCGCCGGTGCACCACGAGGCGTACCTGGCCGCGCTGGCCGCGACCGCCGCGCTGCTCGCCCTGGTCCTCGCTCGGCTGATCCGCCGCCGGTCCACCCCTCCGGCGTCCGCCGGTGCGCGCGGGCGGTTCGGGCCGCTGACGCTGCTGGCGGCGGCGGCCGGGCTGGCGTCGCTGCTGCCCTGGGTGTGGGTGGGCGCGCTGGGCGGCGCGCTGGAGACGCTGCTCGCCGCGCTCGCCGCCGCCGCGCTCGGCGCGCTCGCCGGGGTGCTCCTCGGCCCCGCGTTCTGGGCCGCGTTCGCCGTCGGCGCCCCGCCGCGGCCGGCCCGGCTCGTGCTGGTGGGCGGGCTGGTCGCCGGGGTGAGCCTGGCGCTGCTGGGCGCCGGGGCCGGCCAGTCCGGGGCGCAGCTGCCGGCGCTGTTCCTGCTGCCGCCGCTCGGCTTCGTGCTGGGCGCGCTGGAGGCGGCGGCCCGGCACGCCGGTCGGCCGGCCGGACGGCGGCCGGCGCGCTGGCTGGTCGGCCTCGCGCTGCTCGGGCCGCTGGCGTTCGCCGACCCGGAGGAGGTCACCGTCCTGCTGGCCACGACCCGCGACGTCCCGTTCTGGGTCGCGGTCGCGACCGGCGCCGCGTTCGCCGTCGCGGTCCTGCTCGCCGTCGGGTACGGGGTGCTGCTCGCCCGGCCCCGTGCCCGCGCGCCCCGGCGCGGCCTCGCCGGACTGGTCGCCGCGGCCCTGCTCGCCGCCGTGGTGGTGGTGTACGCGGTCCCCGGCCAGCCCGGCCTGCACGGGGAACGCCTGCTCGTGGTGCTCCGCGAGCAGGCGGACCTGACCGGCATCCCCGCGGGGGCGCCCGGTCGGGCGGGCCGGGACGCGCGGGCGGCCGAGGTCTACCGGCGGCTCGTGGCCACGGCCGGGCGCACCCAGGGCGACCTGCGCCGGGAGCTGACCCGGCTGCGCCTGCACCCGACGCCGTACTACCTGGTCAACGCCATCGAGACGGACGGCGGGCCGGCGGTCCGGGCGTGGCTCGCCGGCCGGCCGGAGGTGGCCCGGGTGCTGGTCAGCCAGCGGCTGCGGCCGCTGCCCGCGGCTGCGCCCCCGACCCGGGGCACCGTGCCGGCGCCGACCGGTCCGGCCTGGAACGTCTCGCTGATCGGCGCGGACCGGGTCTGGTCGGAGCTGGGCGTGACCGGCGCCGGCGTGGTGGTGGGCAGCTCGGACTCCGGTGTGGACGGCCGGCACCCGGCCCTGGCCGCCGGCTTCCGCGGTGGCGACGACTCCTGGTACGACCCCTGGGAGCACCGCCCGACGCCGGCCGACCGGGGCGGCCACGGGACGCACACGGTGGGCAGCGCGGTGGGCCGGAACGGGATCGGGGTGGCCCCCGGGGCGAGCTGGGTCGGCTGCGTGAACCTGGACCGCAACCTGGGCAGCCCGGCGCGCTACCTGGACTGCCTGCAGTTCATGCTGGCCCCGTTCCCGCCGGGCGGGGACCCGCTCACCGACGGACGGCCGCAGCGGGCGCCGGACGTGCTGACCAACTCGTGGGGCTGCCCGCCCGTGGAGGGCTGCGACGCGGGGGCGCTGCGGCCGGCGACCGCCGCGCTGGCCGCGGCCGGCATCCTCGTGGTGGCCGCCGCCGGCAACACCGGCCCGTACTGCGGCTCCATCGCGGACCCGCCGGCGCCGTACCCGGACGTGCTCACGGTCGGTGCGGTCGACCGGGCCCGCCGGCTCACCCGGTTCTCCAGCCGGGGGCCGGCGGCCGGTGGCGCCGCCAAGCCGGACCTCGTGGCGCCGGGCGCCGCGGTGCCGTCGGCGTACCCGGGGGGTGGTTACGCCACGCTGGACGGCACCTCGATGGCGACCCCGCAGGTGGCCGGCGTGGTGGCGCTCATGTGGTCGGCCAACCCGGCGCTGGTCGGCGACCTGGACCGGACCCGGCGGATCCTGGCCGAGACGGCCACGCCGGCCGTGGTGCCTGCCGACGCGCCCTGCGGCGGCACCCGGAACCTGGTGGGCGCGGGGCTGGTCGACGCGTACGCGGCGGTCCGTGCCGCGCGGGCCGCGGACCTCGGTTAACAACCCTGTCCATTGGTCGACCGATGGCCTAGGGTCGGCGTCCATGGACGTGGAGATCATCGAGCTGGGTCCGGACCGCCTGCCCGAGGTCGTCGACCTCTGCCGGCGCGCCCTGGACCTGCCGGAGGACGCCGCCGAGGCGCCGGCGATCGTGGCCACCCTCGCCGACCGGGCGGCGGCCGACCGGCCGGTGCTGCGGCTCGGCGCGGTTCGCGGCGGCGGGCTGGTCGGGGTGCTGGTCGGCTCGCTGTCCGCGCGGGACCCGCGGCTCGGTCACGTCGACCTGGTGGCGGTGGCTCCGGAGGAGCGCCGTCAGGGGGTCGGCGGCTCGCTGCTGGCCGAGGCCGAGGCCCGGCTCGCCGCGCTCGGCGCGGACGAGCTGCTGCTGGCCGGGAACGCGCCGCACTACGCCTGGCCGGGAATCGACGTGCGCTACACCCCGGCGGTCTGCGCCGCGCTGCGGCTCGGCTACCGGCAGGACCGGACGGCCTGGAACATGACCGCCGACCTCGGCGAGGGCTCGCCGGCCCTGCGCTCCACGGAGGTTGCCGAGCAGCGGCTGGCCGGCCGGGGCGTCACGGTACGCCGGGCCGAACCGGCGGACCTGCCGGCGCTGGCCGAGTTCGCGCGGACCACGTTCGGCGGCGCCTGGGACGGTGAACTGGCCGGCTCGGTCGGGCGGCCGGACGCGGGCGCGCACCTGGCCGAGCGGGACGGCGAGGTCCTGGGCTTCGCCGCGTACGGGTCGTCGCGGCCGAGCTGGTTCGGGCCCATGGGGACCGCCCCGGCGGCCGAGGGCTCGGGCATCGGCGGGGTGCTGCTCCGGCGCTGCCTGCGCGACCAGGCGTCGGCCGGGATCGGGACGGCGCAGATCGGCTGGGTGGGCCCCGTGCCGTTCTACTCGGGTGCGGCGGGCGCGCGGATCGAGCGCGTGTTCTTCCTGTACCGGAAGGCGCTGAACGGACAGAAGTAACTAAAGTTACATAGACGGCAATAACGCCGTTCGGCCTCCCCGGCATCGACGGGCCCCTACGGTCAGGGGTTAGAGGAGGCGGGCATGACCACGGACGACGAACGGACCGACGACCAGCCGGCGAGCTGGCGACCGGTCGGCGAGCTTCCCGGCCAGTTGCCGTTCGACCGGCTCGACTTCGGCGACGCCGAGCAGCTCGCGGAGATGACCGGAGCCGACGGGCCGCCCACCGAGGAACCACTGCAACCGGTGGACGAACCGATCCGGCTCACGCCGCCCTACGACCGGGCGCACAAGCGACGCAACCAACGCCGACTGCCGACCTGAGACATACGGGCCTGAGACATACGGAAGGGGGCGGACCGCTGACGCGGCCCGCCCCCTTTCGGCGTGCTGGGTGAAGCTGGACTCAGAAGTCCATCTCCCCGCCACCCGGGCCAGCCGGGGCGGCCGGGGTCTTCTCCGGCTTGTCCGCCACGACGGCCTCGGTGGTGAGGAACAGCGCGGCGATCGAGGCGGCGTTCTGCAGGGCGGAACGCGTCACCTTGGCCGGGTCGATGATGCCCGCGGCCAGCAGGTCCACGTACTCGCCGGTCGCGGCGTTGAGGCCGTGACCCGGGTCGAGGTTGCGGACCCGCTCGACGACGACGCCACCCTCGAGGCCGGCGTTGACGGCGATCTGCCGCAGCGGGGCGTCCAGCGCGATCTTGACGATCTGCGCGCCGGTCGCCTCGTCGCCGGCCAGGTCCAGCTTGTCGAAGGCGGTCTTGCCGGCCTGCACCAGCGCGACGCCACCACCCGGGACGATGCCCTCCTCGACGGCGGCCTTCGCGTTGCGGACGGCGTCCTCGATGCGGTGCTTGCGCTCCTTCAGCTCGACCTCGGTGGCCGCGCCGACCTTGATCACCGCAACACCGCCGGCCAGCTTGGCCAGGCGCTCCTGCAGCTTCTCGCGGTCGTAGTCGGAGTCGCTCTTCTCGATCTCGGCCCGGATCTGGTTGACCCGGCCCTGGATCTGCTCGGCGTCGCCGGCACCGTCGACGATGGTGGTCTCGTCCTTGGTCACCACGACCTTGCGGGCGCGGCCCAGCATGTCGAGGCTGACGGCGTCGAGCTTGAGGCCGACCTCCTCGCTGATGACCTGACCACCGGTGAGGATGGCGATGTCGGCCAGCATGGCCTTGCGGCGGTCACCGAAGCCCGGCGCCTTGACGGCGACCGACTTGAAGGTGCCGCGGACCTTGTTGACCACCAGGGTCGCCAGGGCCTCACCCTCGATGTCCTCAGAGATGATCAGCAGCGGCTTGCCCGACTGCATGACCTTCTCGAGGATCGGGAGCAGGTCCTTCACCGACGAGATCTTGCTGTTGACGATCAGGAGGTACGGGTCGTCGAAGACGGCCTCCATACGCTCCGGGTCGGTCATGAAGTAGGCGGAGATGTAGCCCTTGTCGAAGCGCATGCCCTCGGTGAGCTCGAGCTCGAGGCCGAAGGTGTTGCTCTCCTCGACGGTGATGACGCCTTCCTTGCCGACCTTGTCCATCGCCTCGGCGATGATCTCGCCGACGCTGGGGTCGGCGGCGGAGATGGAGGCGGTGGAGGCGATCTGCTCCTTGGTCTCCACGTCCTTGGCGAGCTTCAGCAGCTCCTCCGAGACGTTGGCCACGGCGGCCTCGATGCCCCGCTTCAGGGCCATCGGGTTGGCGCCGGCGGCCACGTTGCGCAGACCCTCACGAACCAGGGCCTGGGCCAGGACGGTCGCCGTCGTCGTGCCGTCACCGGCCACGTCGTCGGTCTTCTTCGCGACCTCCTTGACCAGCTCGGCGCCGATCTTCTCGTAGGGGTCCTCGAGCTCGATCTCCTTGGCGATGCTCACACCATCGTTGGTGATGGTGGGGGCACCCCACTTCTTCTCGAGCACGACGTTGCGGCCCTTGGGGCCGAGGGTCACCTTCACGGCGTCGGCGAGCTGGTTCATGCCCCGCTCGAGGCCGCGGCGCGCCTCTTCGTCGAACGCGATCATCTTGGCCATACGGCGTTGTCCTCCTGGACACTCACGGGCCACCCGAGGGTTCCCCGGATGGGCCGTCTGGTGTACGCACCTTGGGGACGTCGCCACCTGGCGACGACGACGTCTCCTCGGTCGGGCCGGACAGCCCGCGACGACCGGCCCCGTGCCGCTCCGGCGCCATCCGGCACCGCCGCGACCGTTGCCCTACCGTCCCGACCATTGGCACTCACCGTACGCGAGTGCCAATGACTTGTTTAGCACTCTCCCTAGCCGAGTGCAAGCACGCTGCCCTCGCTCAGCCGAGTTCCGCGGCCAGCCGGGCGGCGTTCACCGGGCCTTCGTGAGCCCGCTGTTCGGCGTACGTGGCGACCAGCCCGACGAGCTGCGCCAGATAGGCCGGGGTGGTCAGCACCGCACCCGCCACGGCCAGCGTCGCGGCGCCCGCCGCGGTGCCCGGGGCGGCCATCGGGTCCGCCCCGAAGACGAGCTGGTTGATCAACCCGACCATCCCGTCCAGCACCGCCGCGACGATCAGCACGCAGATGACCAGCGCCACCCGGCCCAGCACCAGGCCGAACCGCTGGTGGAACATCCGCCAGGCGCGGCCGATCGGCTCCTGCCGCTCGAACAGGTAGATCGGGCCGAACAGGGCGAACGCGAAGGCCGCGTAGAGGCCGGGCAGCAGGCAGAGGCAGGCGCCGACCGTGATGAGCAGCGAGGCCACGATGGTCCAGCCCCAGAGGCCGAGGGCGCGGCGCAGACCGTAGCGGAGCGCCGCGCCGACCCCCACCGGCTCACCGGCCGCCTGGCGGGCGACCACCCAGGTGCCGGCGGCCCAGCCGGTGCTCTGCAGCGGGCCGAAGATCAGCGCGGCCAGCAGCACCGCGCCGTAGAAGGCGAAGATGTGCTCGAAATAGCCGTCGGGCAGCACCGGAGCGCCGTCCGGGCCGGTGACCGGCTGATCCGTCGGGGCGAGGGCGAGGGAGATGACCGCGATCGCCGCCGCCGGGACGGTCTGGGTCAGCAGCATGATCGGTAGGAGCTGCCGCCAGCCGCGCCGCAACGCGCCACCGCACCGGCCGAACCACCCGCCGATGCCGGCGTGCGGCGGGGTGACCAGCGGGTCCTGCGGGTCCAGGCCGGGGTGCCAGCCGGGCATCGGGTAGCCGGGATAGGCCCCGCCGGGCATCGGGTAGGGGTAGGCCGCGCCGGGCATCGGCGTCGTCGGCCAGGACCAGCCCTGCGGCGGCCCGGCCGGATCCACCGGATACGGCCCCCAGGGTTGACCCGGGGCTCCGGGCTGGCCGGTGGCTCCGGGCTGGCCGGGCACGGGCGGCCCGGCCGGTTCCGTCGGATACGGCCCCCACGGCTGGCCGGCGGCTCCGGGCTGGCTGGGCGGGGCGAAACCGCCGGGGCCGACCGGCGGGCCGGGCACCGCGGGCGGGCCGGGTTGCGCCGGTACGACGGTGTCACCGGCGGCGGGCGGCCGGACCGCCTGGGCCGGGCTGACGGGCCGGGTCGGGTCGGCCGGGGCACCGGGCGACGCCGGGGGCACCGGCTCGGCGGAACCCGACGGGGGCAGGTCGGACATGAACCCTCCTCAGCGGCGATGGCTGGAACGGCTCATGATCTTCCACGGCGCGGGCCTGCGCCGCAGCCCCCTGGTCGGGGTGACGTGGCCGCCGATCGGGCGGCGGCCACGAGAAGGATCAGGCGATGACGCGGACCCGCTCGGCCTGCGGGCCCTTCTGGCCCTGGGCGATCTCGAACTCGACCCGCTGGCCGTCGTCCAACGCCTTGTAGCCGTCCATCTCGATCGCGGAGAAGTGGACGAAGACGTCCTGCCCGCCGTCGACGGCGATGAAGCCGTAGCCCTTTTCCGAGTTGAACCACTTCACGGTGCCCTGTGCCACGGTGCACTTCCTCACTCTGCGCGGCGTTCCACAACCCCGGGAGCCGGCGGACCGGCACCGGGCAGCCACCGGTTCAGCGATCGGCAACGCTGAATCGAGTGACCGAAATCGCACGCTACACGAGGCGTGACGACGGCGCACGACCACAAATCGGGCATATTCCGGGTGTGGACCCGCCCCGGCCGGCCGCGGACACCGGCCCTTCCGGTATGCATGCGACATGACCAGCGCGCCCACCACGACCACCGCCGTCCGCCGGATCCGCCCGGCAGACGCCGCCCGGATGCGGGCGCTCCGGCTGGAGATGCTGGCCGACTCGCCGCTGGCGTTCCTGGAGACCGTGGCCGAGGCCGCCGCCCGTCCGCACGCCGAGTACGCGGCCCGGATCGCCGCCGTCTCCCGGGGCGAGCAGACCGCCCAGTTCGTCGCCGACCCGGGCGGTCGCCTGGTCGGCCACGCCGGCGGCACGGTCGCCCCGGAGGAGCCGGGGTTGACCTTGATCTACGCCGTCTACGTGACGCCCGCCTGGCGGGGCAGCGGGCTGCTCGGCGCGCTGGTGGACGAGGTGGCCGCCTGGTCCCGGGCGTGCGGCCGGCCCGACCTCATGCTGGAGGTGGTGGTCGGCAACGACCGCGCCTACCGGGCGTACGAGAAGCTGGGCTTCGTCGACACCGGCGTGCGCGTCCCGCACCCGAGAATCCCCGCCCTGAACGAACTCCAGATGCGCCGCCCCGCCTGACCCGACGAGCAGAACCCCGCCGACCAGGAACCCTCCGCGAGGCAGCACCCCCAAGATCACCAATTCCTGGCCGAACGCGGAGACCACAATGACCAGGTCGGGTTTCCGGGGCAGGCCGCCTCGCGGAGGGATCAAGCCTGACCGCCCGGAGCGAGGCGGTCTGCCCCGGAAACCCCAATCGCAACCACGATCAGACGTGCCGCCGACTCTGCACGATCCGGAACCGGTTAACCACGTACGCCCCGTCCGTCAGCGCCGAGTTCGCCGCCGCGTTCGCCCCCGAGCCGTGGAAGTCGGAGAACGCCGCCGACTGGTTGACGAACACCCCGCCGGTCAGGTTGCAGGACAGGTGCACGCCGGCGTCGATGGCCGCCGCCTCGGCCGCGTCCAGCACCGCCTCGTCGGTCGAGTAGACGCCCGCGGTCAGGGCACCCTTCTCGCCGACGGTCGAGCGGAGGATCTCCAGGCTGTGCGCGGTCGAGTCGGTCGCGATGGCGAACGAGATCGGGCCGAACCACTCGCGGGAGTAGGTCGTGGTGTCGGCCGCGTCGAGCTTCACCACGGTGGGCGTCCGGACCACGGCGTCCGGGAAGGACGGGTGCTCGACGGTCCGCGACTCCAGCACCGGCTCGCCGACCTTGGTGACCTCCTCCAGCCGCTCCAGCACACCGTCGTTGACGATCGCGCCGGTGAGCTCGACACCCCGGGCCGGGTCGGCGGTGAGCTTGGCGACCGCACCGGCGATACCGGCGGCCACCTCGTCGAAGCTCCTGTGTCCCTGGTCCGTCTCGATGCCGTCCCGCGGGATCAGCAGGTTCTGGGAGGTGGTGCACATCTGGCCGCTGTACAGCGTCAGCGTGAAGCCCAGGTTGCGGCACATCCCGGCGAAGTCGTCGGTGGAGTCGATCACCACCGTGTTCAGGCCGGCCTTCTCCGTGTAGACGGCGGCCTGCCGGGCGTTGGCCTCCAGCCAGTCGCCGTACTCGGTGGAGCCGGTGAAGTCGACGATCTTGACGGCCGGGTGCAGGGCCAGCGTCGAGGCGAGCTTCTCGCCGGCCGCCTCGGGGGCGAGCTGCACGAGGTTCGGGTCGAAGCCGGCCTCGGCGAGCACCTGGCGGGCGTACTTCACGGTGATGGCGAGCGGCAGCACCGCGCGCGGGTGCGGCTTGACGACCACCGGGTTGCCGGTGGCCAGCGAGGCGAAGAGGCCGGGGTACGAGTTCCAGGTCGGGAAGGTGTTGCAGCCGATCACCAGCGCCACGCCGCGGGGCACCACGTGGAAGGTCTTGGTCATCCGCAGCGGGTCACCCTTGCCGGCGGCCTTCTCCCAGCCGGCGGTGCCCGGGTGGCGGGTCATCTCGGCGTACGCGTAGGCGACCGCCTCCAGCGCCCGGTCCAGCGCGTGCGCGCCGCCGGCCTGGAAGGCCATCACGAAGGCCTGGCCGCTGGTGAACTGCACCGCGTTGGCCAGCTCGAACACGTTCCTGTGCAGCCGGTCGAGGATCTCCAGGCAGACGCCCGCCCGGGCCTGCGGGCCGGCGTCGCGCCAGGCCGGCAGGGCGGCGGTGGCGGCGGCCACGAGCTGGTCGGCGGTGGCGTGCGGATAGCGCACGTCGAGCGCCACGCCGAACGGGCTGACCTCGGTGGCGACCATGCCGCCGTCACCCGGCTGGTCGAGCGGGAAGTCGCCGCCCAGGTACGCCTCGAAGGCGGCCTTGCCGTCGGCGGCGGCGGTCTCGCCGTAGACCCGGGGGCTGGGCGACTCCGGATAGGCGGACCAGTACCCGCGCTCCGTGATCGCGGTCAGCGCCCGGTTGAGGGTCTCGGCGTGCCTGTCGTACAGGGGGTGCGGGGTCTCCGTCATGCCCGCCATCATGCAACAGTCAGGCACCAGATCAGTAGTGGCCTGTCACAAGTCAGATCGTCAACTGCCAGTCGGTCGAGCCGGCCGCCGGGCGAAAGCCGAGTTGTTCGTTGATCGCGATCATGTGGCTGTTCGCAGCCGCGTTGAACGTGTCGACCACGCGCAGCTCCGGCTCGTGCGCGAGGACGTGCTCCAGATTCTCGATCTTGGTGAGCAGCCCGAGCCGGTGCCCGCGGTGGCCGGGGTCGACGATCGTGGTCTGCTGCCAGGCGTGCCAGGTGGTGTTGGCGGCCAGGCTGACCATGCTCCAGGCGACGAGCCGGCCGGACGCCTCGTGCACGGCGCCGGCGCTGTACCGGCGGATCCCGCGCGCGTCGAGCGCCCGCTCCGTGCCACGGATCCGTTCGGCGTCGACCTTCTCCTGCTCCCATCCGAGGTCACCGAGGGGTGCGTCGACCAGCAGCCGCCCCTCCAGGTAGGCGACGTCGGCGACGTACTCCTCGGGGGCGCGCTGCCCCCAGCGGACGGTGCGGTAGCCGGCGGCGGCCGTGCGGGCCTCGGCGAGCAGGCCGGCCAGGCGCGGCCGGTCGAGGGCGGTGACGTCCAGCCGGCGGCGGACGTCGGCGAGCGCCGGCTTCGCGCCGACGGCCGCGGCGAAGGCGGCACCGGGCAACTCCCGGCCCTCCTCGCCGGGGAGGGCGGTGACGGTCGCCCCGACCAGCCGCTTGCCGCCGCGCTCGCGCAGCAGCCGCAGCCCGTGCTCGTGCAGGGCCCGCCCCACCCCGCGCCGGCGGTACGCGGGGTCCACCACCAGTTCGACGCTGGCGTTCTCGGTGTTGTCCAGGGTGTGCAGGTGCAGCCGGGCCCAGCCGGCGGGCACCCCGTCGAGGCGGGCCACCCACCAGAGGGTGTCGACGCCCGGCATCGGGTGGCGCAACGGCGCTTCGAACCGTCGCCGGCACAGCGGCGGGAGGTCCGGTTCGTCCACGGCCTGGGCCGAAACCGCCGTCCGGTACACCGCGTCGAGGGTCGCCTGGTCGGCCGGGTCGAGGGGTGCCACGGAGATGCCCATGCCCCCGAGCGTGACCCACCGCACAGCGAAGGGGCCAGCGGTTTTCCACTGGCCCCTTCGGACGTTGGTCGGGAGGGACGTCCGCACAACGCCTCCGGCGTTGGGTCGCAAGAACTTGAAAAGTCTCCGGCGGATGCCCTCCCGCACGGAGCATCTTGCGCCGTCCAATTCCTGCCGTCAAGTCCTTGACGGCGCGTTTTCCACACTCACAGCGAAAAGCCAGTTACCCAACGGATCACCCCAATCCCCCGGTCGGGCGATCCGCCCCTCCCCCGCCCGGACGAGCCGGGACGGAGTCAGGACAGGAGGCCGGCGTCGCGGGCGGCGCGGAGGCTGGGACGGATGCGGTGGGTGGGCCCGACCTCCGGGGCGACCGCGTCGAGGGTCTTGAGACCCTCGCCGGTGTTGAACACGACCGTCTCGGCCGCCGGGTCGAGCCGGCCGGACTCCACGAGCTTGCGCAGCACCGCCACGGTGACGCCGCCGGCCGTCTCGGCGAAGACCCCGGTGGTGCGGGCGAGCAGCCGGATGCCGGCGCGGATCTCGTCGTCGTCGGCGTACTCCATCCAGCCGCCCGTGCGGCGCACCGCCTCCAGCGCGTAGAGGCCGGCGGCCGGGTCGCCGATGTTCAGCGACTTGGCGATGCCGGTCGGCTTCACCGGGACGATGGTGTCGGTGCCGCCGTGCAGCGCCGTGGCGATCGGGTTGCAGCCGGCGGACTGCGCGCCGAACACCTTCCAGCCGCCGGCCGGCGCCTCGACCAGCCCGATCTCGACCAGCTCGGCGAACGCCTTGTCGATCTTCGTGAGCAGCTCGCCGCTGGCCATCGGGATGACCACCTGCGCCGGGATGCGCCAGCCGAGCTGCTCGGCGACCTCGTAGCCGAGGGTCTTCGAACCCTCCGCGTAGTAGGGCCGCACGTTCACGTTGACGAACGCGGTGTCCTCGAACTCGTCGGTCTCCACCAGCTCGCCGCAGAGCCGGTTCACGTCGTCGTACGAGCCGTCGATGGCGACCAGGTCGCCGCCGTAGACGGCGGTGGTCACCACCTTGCCCTGCTCCAGGTCGCTCGGGATGAAGACCACCGACGGCACCCCGGCCCGGGCCGCGTGGGCGGCCACCGAGTTGGCCAGGTTGCCGGTGGACGCGCAGGCGTAGCGGGTGAAGCCGAGCGCCCGGGCCGCGGTCAGCGCCACCGAGACGACCCGGTCCTTGAACGAGTGGGTCGGGTTGCCGCTGTCGTCCTTGACCCAGAGCGGGGCGGTGATCCCGAGCTCGGCGGCGAGGTGCGGGGCGGCGACCAGCCGGGTCAGCCCCGGGTCCAGGGTGACCCGGGTGGCCGGGTCCTGACCGGCGGGGAGCAGGGCGGCGTAGCGCCAGAGGTTGTCCGGGCCGGCCTCGATCTGCTCGCGGGTGACGGCGGCCAGTGCGGCGGTGTCGTAGTCGACCTCCAGCGGGCCGAAGCACTCGTAACAGGCGTGCTGGGCGGCCAGCGGGTAGCGCGCCGAGCAGGCGCGACAGACCAGGGCGCGGGCCGGGCTGAGGGTGGTGTCGATGCCGGAGGTCGCGGGGATCGTCGACGTCATGTCGAGGGTTCCTCTCATCTTTCCCCGCATCGCCGGGTGCGGCGGGGACGGAATTGGCACCTGCCCGCCGTCGCTCGTCGTCGAGCGCGCGGGTGGTTGCCGGGGCGTCATCGGGCCGTATCCCTCAGCCCCTCTGGATGAGGTATGCAGTTGTGCTGCCGAGTCTATGCGCGCCCTGCGCTGCTGCCGAGCCGGGTTCCCACGGTGTGAGCCCCCGGCCCCGGGTCAGCGCGCGACGACCGCGACCGGCTCGATCACCGCGGGGTGGTCGGTCACCGCGACCACCGCCGGGGCGGCGGGCGCCTTCCGGGTACGGGTGACGAGGTTCGCGGCCACCAGGGCGGCCACGGTCAGCCCGGCGCCGACCAGCTCCACCGCGCCCGGCCGGTAGCCGCGCAGGAGCTGGACCGCGAACGTGGTCACCGGCACCAGGTTCATGAACAGCGCGGCGTCGGCGGGCCCGAGCCGGCGCACGCCGGTGTTCCAGGCCAGGCCCGCGACGACAGCGGCGATCAGCACCGCGTACGCGAGCTGGGGCGAGACCTCGACGAGATCGGCGGCGGCCGGCGCGTGCTGGAGCCCGGTGAGGTCGGCGACCGCGCTGACGGCGAACAGGGCGAGCGCGCCGGCGACGGAGGTCAGGGTGGTGTAGCGCAGCGGCGACCAGTCGGGGAACCGGCTCGCCCCGTGGGTGTAGAACGCCCAGCCGAGCACCGCGCCGACCATGAGCAGCCCGCCCAGGCCGAACTCGCCCAGCCCGTCGAGCCGGCCGCGGGTGATCACCAGGCCGACGCCGACGAGCGCGACCAGGGAGAGGCCGAGCAGCGCGGGCCGGGGCCGTACGCCATCCCGCGCCCAGCGAACCAGTTGGGTGACCACCGGCACGGTGGCGGCGAACAGGGCGATCTGCTGCGGCGCGGCCATCCCGAGCGCGAGGTTGGTGAGGGTGTTGAAGCCGGCGAAGCCGAGCGCGCCGAGCAGCAGCACCTCGGTCCCGCGCCGCGCCGTGCCCAGGGCGGCCACCCCTTCCCGGGCCAGGAGCAGGGCCACCAGCACGGCGGTGGCGAGCACGTACCGGGCGGTGGTCAGGTTGAGCGCGTCCACCCGTCCGAGCGCGCTGGCCAGCACGGGGAACATGACGCCCCAGCTGAGCGCGGCGAAGAGCGGGAAGGCGGCGGAACGGGAACGCATCGCGGCTCCAATGTTCGAGTATCGTCGAACCAACGGAGCCGACTCTAGGAGGTTGTTCGACGGATGTCGAACATGGGTTACGCTGGTCACATGGAGCTGCACGAACCCGAACTGCGCGACGTCCCGGTCACCGCCGTGCTGGCCGCCCTGGCCGACGACGTCCGGCTGCAGATCGTGCGCGCCCTCGCCGAGGGCGGCGAGTACGCGTGCGGCACGTTCGAGTTCGGGGTCTCCAAGGCGACCCGCAGCCACCACCTGAAGGTGCTGCGCGAGGCCGGCCTCACCCGGACCCGGGTGGCCGGCACGAGCCGCTACGTGCGGCTGCGCCGCGACGAGCTGCAACGCCTCTACCCGGGGCTGCTCGACGCGGTCCTCGCCGCACCCGCCCGCGCCTGACCGCCGCCAGGGCCTCCGCAACTGACATGATCGTCGGGTGAAGACGGCGGCGGCACGGATCGGAGCCCTGGCGGGCGTGGCCCTGCTCGCCGCCTGCACACCAACGCCGACGCCCCGTCCCGTCTCCGCACCGGCCCCGCCCACCCCGGCGCCCAGCACGTCACCGCCCCCGCCCGCCTGCTCGCCGGAGGGGATCCGCATCACCGAGCTCGGAGTGAGCGCCGCCATGGGCCTGCGGGCCATGGGGCTGGAACTGGTCAACTGCGGTGACCGCCCGTACGAGCTGCGCGGTTACCCGGCGCCCCGCCTCCGGGACGCCGACCGGGACCCGCTGAAGGTGACGATCATCCCGGGCGCCCGGCCGATCACGTCCGGCTTCGACCAGCCGCCCACCCGGATCGTCCTGCGCCCCGGTGAGCGGGCCAGCGCCGCGCTGCTCTGGCGCAACCTGGTCACCGACGCCACGGTGGTGGCGAGCAACGGGGCCTATCTCGACGTCGCCCCGCTGCCGGGCCGGCCGGCGTACCCGGTAGAGCTGGACGGGCCGATCGACCTCGGCAACACCGGCCGCCTCGGGGTGAGCGCCTGGAAGCGCTACAACGGCCCGTCGGCGACGCAACCGCCGGCCCCGAGCGGCCCACCCTCCACGGCACCGACCCCCGACAGCCGCCTCTGAGGGTCACCCCGGTTGAGATCTTGGTAGGAAACGGCCCTCAGAGGGGCCTTTTCGTACCAAGATCTTCCGCGGCCATCAGTGCGATGGGTGCGAGCCCTGGTCGCGGACATAGACACCTCGGCCCTGGTGCCCCTCCACGAGCCCCTCCGCTCGGAGGATCAACATGGCCGAGCGGATCACCTGGGTCGAGACTCCGTACTGGGCGCAGAGCTCGGAGATCGACGGCAGCTTGTCGCCCGGTTTCAACTCTCCCGTACGGATCTGCGTGTGACCCGCTGCGTCCACCTCCGGCCGGCCGATGAACCCGATGAACGCAGCCCGCTGGATCGTCCACCTGCCGACGACCCTGACCAGCCTCGACGACGTACGCACCCTTGCCACGTCACTGCGCATCTCGCTCGGCCACGTCAGCGCCATCGACTTCGGCGAAACGACACTCAGCGAAGAGGACCGGCAGTTCGTGCGTACCCGGGTCTGGTGCGACGCCCGGCTGCCGGGCGTCGGCCGCTGCGACCTGCCGAACGATCACGTGGTTCCGTGCCGCTCAGCGGGATGACGCCGTCAGATCTTGGTAGCAAACGGCCCCCCGAGGGGCCACTTCCTACCAAGATCTCGGGGAACAGTCGGTCAGGCCGGGACCGAGGGACGGGCGACGGTCTCGGTGGCGACTCCGCGGCGGCGGGAGAGCAACGCGTCCAGGGCCCAGTTTGCCCGGGCCGAGCACCGCCACGAGCAGGAACGACCAGCAGAAGAGCGCCGCCAGCTCGCCGCCGTTGTGCAGCGGCAGCGGGTGGTCCGGCTGGTGCACCACGAAGTACGCGTACGCCATCGAGCCGGAGGCGAGCAGGGCGGCGGGCCGGGTGAGCAGGCCGACGAGCACCAGCCCGCCACAGACGAGCTGGATGAGAGCGGCCCACCACCCTGGCCACTCGGCGAAGGGGAGCGCCTGCCCGGTCATCGGGTTGCCGCCGAGGATGCCGAAGAGTGAGGCCGCGCCGTGGCAGAGGAAAAGCACGCCGGTGACCATGCGGAAGAGGGACAGGACGGGGCCGTTCAGCCGTGCAGGAACCATCGTGACCTCCTGAAACGTGACGGACGTAGTCCCAGGATGGCCGACGACTTTATCGAAGTTAATAAATTCTTTGTTAACGGGACGCCCGCGTGGGAACGCTCCCAACATGTGAGCCCCTCAGCTTGTTACGTCCTTCCGGGTGAACCGCCAGTAGGCCAGACCCCAGAACACGGTGGCGTAGGCGATCGCCGAGATGGCGCCGCGCACCACGTCGTCGGTCTGCACCGGCGTGGAGAGCAGCCCCAGCCAGGCGCTGCTGAAGTGGGTGGGCAGAAACGCCCGCAGGCCACCCAGCGCGGTGATCTGGTCGAGGATGCTCGAGAGGATCCAGAGCAGCACCGCGCCGCCGACCGCGCCGAGCGCGGCGTCCGTGGTCACCGAGAGCAGGAACGCCAGCCCGGCCACCACCAGCAGGACGATCGCCAGGTAGCCGAGCACGGCGAGCAGCCGGACCAGGCCCTCGGCCGGGGCCAGCTCGGCGGCGACCTGGCTGCGCAACGGCGACCAGCCGTACCGGAGGGTGCCGGCGAGCAGGGCGGTGCCCGCGAGCAGCACCAGCGCGAGCGCCGAGTAGGCGAGCGCGACCACCAGCTTCACCGTGAGCAGCCGGGCCCGGGGCACCGGTACGGCCAGGAGGTACCGCAGGCTGCCCCAGCTCGCCTCGCTGGCCACCGTGTCGCCGCAGAACAGCGCCACCACCACGACCAGCAGGAAGGACGACGACACGAAGATCGAGAAGAGGGTGAAGTTCAGCCCACCCGAGGTGGCGAGGTCGACCAGGCTGGAGAACTCGTTGCGGCCGTTCCGGTCGTCGTTGCCGGAGTCGAACTGGAACGCGATCAGGATGATTAGCGGCAGCAGCACCATGAACCCCAGCGCGAGCTGGGTACGCCGGCGCGACGCCTGCCGCCGGAACTCGGCCCGGAACGGCAGGGTGGCCGACGGCCGGTAGCCGGCGGCGGCCCCGATCGGTCCGACAGTGGAGGGCTGTGCCATCACCGGTCCCCGCTTCCCCGAGAGTTCTCGCCCACCAGGGCGAGGAACGCGTCCTCCAGGCGGCGCCGGGGCACCACCCGGTCCACCCCGATGCCGGCCCGGACCAGCTCGGCCACCACCTCGCTGCGGGCGGTGCCGTTGGTGTCCACCACCAGCCCGCCGTCGCCGTCGGGCAGCACCCGTACGCCCGCCAGCCGGTCGAGCACGTCGCGCGCCGCGTCCGGGTCGCTCACCTCGAACAGCACGCTCGGCGACTCGCCGACGATCTCCTCGACCGGGCCGGACGCGACGATCCGCCCCTTGTTCACCACCACGGCGTGCGTGCAGGTCTGCTCCACCTCGGCCAGCAGGTGGCTGGAGACCAGCACCGCCCGCCCGTCGGTGGCGTAACGCTGGAGCACGCGGCGCATCTCGGCGATCTGCGGCGGGTCGAGCCCGTCCGTCGGCTCGTCGAGCACCAGCAGTTCGGGCAGACCCAGCATGGCCTGCGCGATGGCCAGCCGCTGGCGCATGCCGTGGCTGTAGTTCTTCGTCCGCCGGTGCACCGAGTCGCCCAGCCCGGCGATCTCCAGCGCCTCGTCGAAGTGCGCGTCCGCCCAGGGCCGCCCGGTCGCCCGCCAGTACGCCCGCAGGTTCGCAAGGCCCGACAGGTGCGGCAGGAAGCCGGGCCCCTCGACCAGCGCGCCGATCCGGGAGAGCACCGGCGAGCCGGGCACCAGCCGGTGCCCGAAGACGTAGATCTCGCCGGCGGTGGGCTGGGTCAGCCCCATGAGCACCCGCAGCGTGGTGGTCTTGCCGGCGCCGTTCGGCCCGAGCAGGCCGACCACCTGGCCGGGGTGCACCTCGAAGTCCACGTCGGAGACGGCCACGAAGCCGTCCGCGTACTCCTTGCGCAGGTTGCGGACGGCGAGCGGCACGCCCGCGTACGCCGGGTGCACGGAGCTGTCCTGGCGGCGGTGCCGGCGGCGGGCGACCAGGACGACCACGACGAGCCCCACCGCGATCGCGGCGAGCAGGCCGGCCAGCACCCAGCGCCAGACCGTGGCGGTGGTGGGGATGGGCGTGGCGTCGACCGTCGGCAGCACCAGCGGGCCGGCACCGAGCGCCACGGTGTGCACGGCGGGCTCGGCCGGCGTGGCGTACGCCTGGTCGGAGGTCGCCACCACGATCCGCAGCCGGTGCCCGGCCTCGATCCGGCGGACGATCGCCGGCAGGGTGACGGTGACCGGTTGTGCCGCCTCGACGGTCTGCGGCAGGCCGGTCAGCCGGACCGGCGCGACCAGGCCGTCCGGCAGCGTGGCCGCGCCCTGCGGGTCGACGTCGTAGAGCTTCACGAACAGCACTGCCGCGCCGGTCGCGGAGGCGGCCCGGATCCGCACGGTCGGCGCGCCGACCACGTCGACCGGGTCGGTCAGCGGCGCGGACTCGAAGCGGGCGTGCTGGCCGGGGATGTCGCCGGCCACCCCGTCCAGCAGCGAGCCGAGCGCCCCGGCGAACGGCACCGACGAGATCGCCGCCGGGTTGCCGTTGGGCGGGTTGGCGATCGCCTGGTCCGGCCCGGCCAGCGTCACCTCGCGGCGGCCCTGCCCGGTCACGCCCGGATAGTCGGCCGTGCGGAAGCCGGTGGCCACCAGGCCCCGGTCGAGCGCGTCGAACCCGGCGATCCGGGAGAAGGTGAAGCTGTCGCCGGGCGCCGCCCCCTCGCCCTTGACGTAGTGGTCGAGCCACTGCGCGGTCAGGAACTTCACCCGGTCGGAGTCCGAGGTCGGTCCGGCGCCGCCGTCGTGGCCGCCGGTGAACCAGGCGACCCGCACCGGGGTGCCGGCGGCGGCGATGCCCCGGGCGTTGGCGTCCGCCTCGGTGAGCGGGAACAGCGTGTCCGCCTCGCCCTGCACCAGCAGGGTGGGCGCCGTGATCCGGTCGAGCACCCCGGCCGGCGAGGAGCGGCGCAGCAGGTCGACCGCCGGGCCGTCGGCCCGCCCGGTGGTGGCGATCCGCAGGTACGCGGCGCAGACGTCGGCGGCGAACCGGCCGCAGGACGGGTCGGCGGGGCCGGCCGGGCCGCGACCCGGGCCGGTGCCCGGCCCGCCAGCGGGCTGCGGGCTGGGCGCGCCGGCCGAGGCCGGGGCGCCCTCCGGCTGGGCAGCGGTCGTGCCGGAGAGCCCGGCCGGGCCGGAGCCGGCGTTGCCGCCGCCGCCGAAGAAGATGCCCGCCCAGCCCTTCTTGAACACGCCCTCGGTGGGCGCCTTGCCGGTGTTCTCGGGCAGGAAGGCGCGGGACAGGTCGTTCCAGGTGATCATCGGGACGATCGCGTCGACCCGGCGGTCCTGCGCGGCCAGCAGCAGGGCCAGGCCGCCGCCGTACGAGCCGCCGACCACGCCGACCCGCGGGTCGCCGGCCGCGTCGAGGCGGATGTCCGGGCGGGCGGCGAGCCGGTCGAGCAGGCGCTGGGCGTCCCGCACCTCGTAGTCGGGGCTGTCCAGGTGGATCTCGCCGCCGCTGCGGCCGAAGCCGCGCGCGGTCCAGGTCAGCACCGCGTATCCCCGGGCCGCCAGGTCCTCCGCGTCGGGCTGGACCGACTCCTTGGTGCCGCCGAACCCGTGCGCCAGCAGCACCGCCGGAACGCGGTGCCGCGCCGAGGCGTCGCCGGGCACGTAGAGCGTGGTGTCCAGGTCGACCGGCTGGTCGCCGGAGGGTCCGGACCGGACGGTCACCACGGCCGACTCGGTGCGGAAGTCGGCGCGGTCCGGGCGGGCCGCCCAGACCAGGGCGGCGGCGACCAGGACGACCACCACCACCGCGGCGACGAGCCGGCGAGGGCGGCCGGCCAGGGCGCGCCGGATCCGCGCGACGGGCAGCGGTGATCTCATGCGGCACACGGTACGGGCCGCCGGCTGAGCATTCCCTGAGATCCGCCGTACGTCCGTCCGGTTGCGCCGTTCGTTGTCCGGGTCCCGTCGACCGCGGAAGGTCCAGAGCGTCCCAGCGGGATGAGTTCGGATTCCGTGAAATCACATCTACGAGCGCAAATGCCGCCGATGCCACCTTCTCTCCGCCCATATCGGACGCTCCGTAGGCCCAAGGTCAACCGGATGTGATGTGACTCGAAGTGACGCGAAGCCGACTCGGCGACCACGGTCCCACCCGCACCCGCTTCGACTACTTTTCCGGTCCGGTGCACGGGACTGCGGAAACGGCGACCTCCCGGCTCCGGACCATCCCCCGCCGTCGCCGGAGGAGACCGACCATGACCGTCCCCGCGCCGCGGGTCCGCCGACGGCCCTCCGTACCGGGCCGTGCCCTGCCCCTGCTGCTGGTGCTGGCGCTGCTGGCCCCGCTGGGGCTGCTCTTCGCCCAGACCGACGGGCACACCGGCGACGACCACGACCTGGCCGCCCGGGAACGGCTCGGCGTCCGCTACCTGCGCGCGCTCGGGCCGGTCACCGACGCGCTGACCGACGCGCAGACCACGGCGGTCGCCGGCCGGCCGGTCTCCCGGGCGGCGCTCACCGCCGCCATCGAGCAGGCGGCGCAGGTGGACAGCGCGATCGGCGACAGGCTCCGCACCCGGGAACGCTGGGCCGGGGTACGCGCCAAGCTGGAGGCGCTGCCGGAGCGCGGGCTCACCGACCCGGAGGCGGCCTTCCAGGCGTACGGCGAGGTGACCGACCTGCTGCTGGCGCTGCACCGGAAGGTCCGCGAGGCGTCCGGCCTGGTCCGCGACCCGCGCTCCGACTCGTTCTTCGTGCAGGACGCCATCGGCGCGGACCTGCCCGCGGCCATGGTCGCCGCCGGCCGCCTCGCCGACCTGGCCACCCTCGCGCCGAACCGGCCGGCCAAGGACCGCCCGAGGACCGTCGCGGAGCTGGCCGAACTCCGGGTCGCCGCGCTCGGGCCGGCCACCGACCTGGTGGACGACCTGCGGGCGGCCGTGGACAGCTCGGAGAGCACCGACCTCGGCCCGACCGTGCTCACCCCGCTGGACACCTACCAGCGCTCGGTGGAGGCGCTGGCCGCGTTCTCGGCGCCCGCCGGGGCGGCCGGTCCCGACCCGGTCCAGCTCGGCGCCGCGCGGCGCGGCGCGCAGTCGGCCGCCGGCGAGCTCCGGCGGGTGATCCTCGACCAGCTCGACGCGCTGCTGGCGGATCGGCTCGACGGGCTCGACCGGGACCGCTGGCTGGCCCAGGGCGCCGTCGCCCTGGCCGGTGTGCTGCTCGCCGTGCTGGCGGGGGTGCTGCTCAGCGCGCTGCGGCGCGCCCGCCGCCGGGCCGCCGAGGCCGACCGCGAGCCCGCCGAGGCCGGCCCGGCCCCGGCGCCGGCCCACCCGGACTCCCCCGGCTACGGCGAACTCCTGGCGGTCGGCGGCGGGCGGGCCGGCGACACCGAGCGGTGGGGGCCGTTCGATGCTGCTCGGTAGGCTCCGGATCCGGGGCCGGCTCGCCCTGCTGGTGATCATCCCGCTGCTCAGCATGGTCGGGCTGGCCGTGCCGGTCGTCCTCGACCGGGTCGCCGCCGCGCAGCGGGCCGCCGACACCGCCGACACCGTCCGGGTGTCCAGCCGCATCGGCACCCTCGTGCAGGACCTCCAGCAGGAACGGCTGCTGTCGGTGGGCTACCTGCTGGGCCGCGTGACGCGCACCGAGCTGATCCAGAAGTCGGCCACCGTGGACGACCGGGTCGCCGACCTGCGGGCCGAGTCGCTGCCGGCGCCGGTCCGGACGGCCCTCGACGGGGTGCGCACCCTGGGCGACCTGCGGACCGCCGTGCTCGCCGGCAAGGCCACGCCGGACGACATCATGGGCGCCTTCCGCACCGTCGACATGGCGCTCATCGAGTCGCTCCGGCTGCCGTTCCAGGTCGACACCGGCACCTCGGCCGGGCGGCAGGTGCTGGCGCTGGACGCACTGCTCCGCGCCGACGAGGGGCTGGGCGCCTGCGCCACGCTGATCGTGCTGGTCAAGACGACGGGCGATCCGCGGGTGGCCGGCTCGTACATCGCCTGCATGGCCGGCCTCGAGGTGGACAACCAGCGGTTCCGCAGCCTCATCACGCCGGAGCAGTACCGGCTGGCCATGCTGGACGACGCGGCGGTCGCCGCGCGGACCAGCCCCACCTTCCTCGTCGACAGCGTCAAGGACCCGGTGGCGGCGATCGCGGCCGTGCCGATCGACGCGCTGTTCCCCTCGGTCCGCTCGATGATCACCCTCGGCCAGTTCGTGGAGAAGAAGATCGTCGCCGACGTCATCGCCGAGACCCGGAACGAGCAGCGGGACGCGCTCGCCGCCGCCTGGCTGGTCAGCGCGGCGGCCGTCCTGATCCTGCTCACCGTGGTGCTGCTCGGCATGGCGGTGGCCCGGACCGTGGCCCGGCCGCTGACCCGGCTCACCCGCTCCGCGGACCGGGTCGCCCGGGTCGCCGAGGCGGAGCTGACCCGGGTGGTCGACGACGAGGCCGAGGCCGTCGCGCCGGTCCGCCTCGACCCGATCGACGTGCGGGCCCGGGACGAGATCGGCGACCTGGCCCGCGCGTTCGAGCGGGTGCAGCGCACCGCCGCGCGGCTGGTCGAGCGGCAGGTGGCCGGCCGGCGCAACGTGGCGCAGATGTTCGGCCACGTCGGCCGGCGTACGCAGAACCTGGTCGGCCGCCAGATCGCCCTCATCGACCGGCTGGAGCGGCAGGAGACCGACCCCGGGCGGCTGGAGCACCTGTACCGCCTCGACCACATCTCCAGCCGGCTGCGCCGGAACGCCGGCAGTCTCGTGGTGCTGTCCGGCGCGACCGGGTCGGACGGTCACGTCGCGCCGGTGCCGCTGGGCGACCTGGTCCGGCTCGCGCTCGGCGAGATCGAGGACTACACCCGGGTGGACGTGCAGGTCCCGTCCGGCGTGTCGGCGGGGCCCGCGACCGCCGGCGATCTGGTGCTCGCGCTGGCCGAGCTCATGGAGAACGCCACCGCCTTCTCCCCGCCGCACACCCGTGTGCTGGTGGTCGGCGAGCAGACCGATCGCGGCGCCCGGCTCACGGTGGTCGACCGGGGCATCGGCATGACCGAGGAGCGCCTCGCCGCGGAGAACGCCCGGCTCACCCGCCCGGAGCGGCTCGACCTGGCCCCGACCGAGGTGCTCGGGCTCTTCGTCGTGGGCCGGCTGGCCCGGCGGCACGGCTGGAGCGTCCGGCTGGCCGCGACCGCCGGCGGCGGGGTGACCGCCCACCTGGACATCCCCGCGGCCCTGCTGGTGGTCCGGCGTCCGGAGCGGGCCGGCGCGACCGTGGCGCGGGCCTCCGTGCCGGCCCGGGAGCGCCGGGCGCTGCCCGAGCCCGCCCGGCTCCCGGCCGCCGGCGAACCGGCCGTCTTCGACGCGGCGCTGCTGAGCCGGGCCACCCGCAGCCTGGCGGCCGGGGAGACCTGGAACGCCTTCGGCAGCCCGGCCGTCGAACCCGGGACGGCCGCCGACGGGCCGCCGCGCGCCTGGCCACCCACCGAGGCGCCCGTGACCCCGGCACCGGCCGTCCCCCGTCCTGGCACCGACCCGCCGACCCCGGTCGTCGGCCCGGCACCGGCCGCTCCCCCGGCCGCCGGGCCGGCGACCGGCCTCCCGCCGGCCGGCCCGGCCCCCGCACCCCTGCCCGCGGGACCGGCCGTCCCGTCGCCGTCCCCCGGCCTCGCGGGACCGGCCCTCGCGCCGCCGTTCCCCGTGCCGGCCGCGGCCGGGCCGCTGATCCGGCAGCGGGTGCCCGGGGCGAGCCTGCCGCCCGCCGCGCCGCAGGCCGGCGGGCCGGTGACCGCCGGCAGCGCCGACGCGGCCATGGTCCGGGCACTGGTCGAGGCGTTCCAGGACGGGGTACGCCGGGCCGAGGACGACGCCGCACCGGCCGTGCCCACCCCCGGCCGGCCCCGGCTCAGCCGGCGCGTGCCCGGGGCGAACCTGGCCGTGTCCGCGGCACGGGCCACCCCGCCGGCCGACCCGGAGCCCGGCGACCCGGCCGAGGTCCGCGACCTCATCACGGAGTTCGAGGCGGGCGTCGCCCGTGCTCTGCGCGAAGTCAGTCCAGACCGCCGCTACGAAGAGGACCCATCACGGTGACCAGCCCGTTCCTGCACGACAACGCCGACCAGACCACCGCCGGCGGCCTCAGCCCGGAGGCGCGCACCTTCAACTGGCTGCTCGACTCGTTCACCTCCAGCACGGCCGGGGTGATGGAGGCGATCGCGGTCTCCTCGGACGGGCTGCTGATGGCCATGTCCGCCATCAAGGACCGGTCCAACGCGGAACGCCTGGCCGCGGTCGTCTCCGGCATGACGAGCCTCGCCGGGGGCGCGGCCAGCTGGTACGACCTCGGCGGATTGAACCGGGTGATCGTGGACATGGCCGAGGGCTACCTGCTGATCAGCGCGATCAGCAGCGGGTCGGTGCTCGGCGTGGTCGCCGACCGCTCGGCCAACCTGGGCACCGTGGCGTACGAGATGACGCTCTTCGCCGGCCGGGCCGGCGGCGCCCTGACGCCCCGGTTGATCGCCGAACTGAAGAACGCCGTCCAGCAATGACCCCGGACGCGGCGGGCGAGGACCCGGAGCCGGAGCCCGGCGCCCGGATCCGCCCCTTCCTGCACGCGCCCTCCCCCGGCCCGGGGCCGGACGCGGGCGGCGGGGAGCCGGCCGGGCCGCGTCCGTTCGTGCTGACCGCCGGCCGGGTGGACGGCGATCCGGCGATCGGCCTGGAGACCCAGGTGACCGTCCGGCCGGAGAGCGGCTCGTGGGCGGTGATCGCCCAGCTGGCCCCGGAACTGGCGACGATCGTGGCGCTCTGCACCGAACCGATCTCGGTGGCGGAGATCTCCGCCCGCACGCGGATGCACTTCGGCGTGACCCGGGTGCTGGTCGGCGACCTCCGCGCCGCCGGGCACCTCGACGTGCATCCCGGTGCCGCCGACGACGCCCTCGACCCCGACCTCATCCTGCGAGTGATTGATGGACTCCGTGCGATCTCCTGAATGGCCGGCGGCCGCCGCGGGCGGTCCGGCCACCAACAGCGCCGCCACCCGGTACGCCGCCCCGGCCAACCCGGCCCCGCCGGCCGGCCGCGCCGCCCCGCCGGTTCCACCACCGCCGCCGTACCGGCCGCCCCGGGTGGCCGTCCCGACGGTCGGTCCGGTGGCGGGGCCGCGCGCACCCGTTCCCGTGAAGATCCTCATCGCGGGTGGCTTCGGGGTGGGCAAGACGACCACGGTGGGCGCGATCTCGGAGATCGCCCCGCTGACCACCGAGGCGGAGATGACCAGCGCCGGGATCGGCGTCGACGACCTGGCCGCGGACTCGGACAAGACCACCACCACGGTGGCCATGGACTTCGGCTGCGTCACCATCGACCGCAGCCTCAAGCTCTACCTCTTCGGCACGCCCGGCCAGGCCCGCTTCGGCTTCATGTGGGACGACCTGGCCCGGGGTGCGCTCGGGGCGCTCGTGGTGGTCGACAGCGCCCGGCTCGACGACTGCTACCCGGCCATCGACTTCTTCGAGCGGGCCGGGCTGCCGTTCGCGGTGGGCGTGAACGCCTTCGACGGCCGGCTGGCCCTCGACCTGCCCTCGATCCGCTGGGCGCTGGCGATCGGCGAGCACGTGCCGCTGGTGCAGTTCGACGCCCGGGACCGGCTCTCCGTACGGGACGCGCTGCTGGTCGTCCTGGACCGGGCGCTGGACCGGGCGACCCGGGAGAAGGGGGCCTGAACCGGCCGTCGGTTCGACCCGTGATCACGGAAGGGGTGACGTGATGAGAGGTGATCTGGACGAGACCCTGGCCCGGCTGGCGCGGCGCGAGGAGGCGCGGCGCCGCCGGACGCCGCTGCCCGGCGAGCCGGCCGAGCCGGCCGAAGAGACGGAGTGGGACGAGCGGGAGGGACGCGCGGGGCACGGCGCGTACCGGTTGCGTGGGGGCGACCGGCCGCAGCGGCGGGACCCGGTCGAGGAGGTGGCCGAGGTCGTCCGCCGGGTGGTCGCCGAGCACCCCGGGCTGGCCGTCGTGGTGCGGGTGGAACTGGGTGGGCAGGCGTACCCGTTGCGGGTCGCCTGGTCCGGCCCTGAGGTGACGATCGGCCCGGCGCCCGCGCCGGCACCCCCGCCGGCCTGGCCCATGTCGGTGAAGACGGTGCCGGCGCCCGGGCAGGACGGGGTGGTCACCGACCCGGCGGCCCGGCTGGCCGAGATGATCCGGCGCGACCCCTCGCTGCTGGACGACACGGACCCACGCTGAAGCCGCCCGGCACGACGTGGTGCCGGCGGCTACTGTCGGGCGGGTGGCGGAACCCGACCTGACCCTGACCGCGAGCCTGCGGCCGGCGGCGCTGGACGCCCGGCGCGGCGTCGTCCGCCTGCACCCCGAGGTGCTGACGGCCCTGGCGCTGCGCCCCGGCGACCCGGTGCGGCTGACCGGCCGCCGGGTGACCGCCGGCATCGCCGCACCGGCCGAGCCGACCGCGAGCAGCGCCCTGCTCTACGCCGACGACCTGCTGCTGGGAAACCTGGGCCTGCGTGACGGCGGGCAGGTCACCGTGAGCCCGCTGCCCGCGACACCGGCGCGGCGGCTCACCCTGGCCGGTCCGGTCGGCGTCGTCGCCGCGGTCTCCCCGGAGATGCTCCGGCTCGCCCTGCTCGGCAAGGTGGTCACCGCCGGGGACGACGTCTCGCTGCTGCCCCAGGACGTGCTCCCCGACGCCGCGCTCCGCGGCCTGGTCGAGGCCGCCCGCCGCAGCCTGGCCACCACCGTGGGGTACGCCTGGACCAGCACCCTGCTCACCGTGGTGTCGGCCGAGCCCGCGACCGGCGCGCTGGTCACCATGGACACCGTGGTCGGCTGGGAGCACGGCCCGGCCACCCGCGGCTCCGGCCCGGCCGGCGACGCGGGTGCCCCGGCCCCGGCGGAAGCGGCGCCGGCCGACGGTCTGCTCGGGCCCGAGGACGCGCCCGACGTGGACGAGCTGCCCGGGCTGCGCACCCAGGCCGAGGAGCTGACCGAGCTGCTCGACCTGGGCTTCCACCACCGCGAGGTGCTGGGCCGGCTCGGCACCACCGTCTCGCTCGGCGTGCTCGTCGCCGGACCGGCCGGCTCGGGCAAGTCGGCGCTGGTCCGCGCGGTCGCCGCCCGGGTCCGTGCCCGCGTACGCCCGCTGTGGGGTCCCGAACTGGCCGCACTCAGCAACGACGCGGCCGCCCGCCGGCTGCGCGAGGCCGCCGCGGCGGTCCGCGCCAACGGACCGGCCGTGCTGCTGGTCACCGACGTGGAGGCGGTCGCTCCGGCCGACGAGCCCGGCCCGCTGGCCACGGTGTTCCGGCAGGTGGTCGCCGAGACGGTCGGCGCCGGCGCGGCGGTGGTCTGCACGACCGGGCGCCCCGAGGCGGTGGACCCGGCGCTGCGCGCCCCGGACCTGCTCTCGCTGCGGATCACCGTGCCGCTGCCCGACGCGGCGCTGCGCCGGGAACAGCTCACCGTGCTCACCCGGCAGGTGCCGCTGGCCGAGGACGTCCGGCTGGACGAGGTGGCCGCCCGTACGCCGGGGTTCGTCGCCGCCGACCTGGCCGCGCTGGTCCGGGAGGCCGGGGTGCGGGCGGCGCTGCGGCAGAAGACGGCCGAGAAGCCGACCGTGGCCATGGCCGACTTCACCGGCGCGCTGGAGGTGGTCCGGCCGACCACGATGGCGGCGTCCACCCTGGAGCTGGCCTCGGTGACCCTGGACGACGTCGGCGGCCTGCACGAGGTCAAGCAGACGCTGACCGAGTCGGTGCTCTGGCCGCTGACCTACCCGGACACCTTCGCCCGGCTCGGCGTGACGCCGCCGCGCGGCGTGCTGCTCTACGGGCCGCCCGGCTGCGGAAAGACCTACCTGGTCACCGCGCTGGCCGGCTCGGGCCGGGCCAACGTGCTGTCGGTGAAGGGCGCGGAGCTGCTCTCCAAGTGGGTCGGTGAGAGCGAACGGGCGGTACGCGAGCTGTTCCGCCGGGCCCGCGAGGCAGCGCCCACCCTGGTCTTCCTCGACGAGGTGGACGCCCTGGCCCCCGTCCGCGGCCAGGCCACCGACGGGGGCACCACCGACCGGGTGGTCGCCGCCCTGCTCACCGAGCTCGACGGGGTGGAGGCGCTGCGCAACGTGGTGGTGGTCGGCGCCACGAACCGGCCGGAGCTGGTCGACCCGGCGCTGCTCCGCCCCGGCCGGCTGGAACGCCTCGTGTACGTGCCGCCGCCGGACGGCCCGGCCCGCGCCGAGATCCTCCGCGCGGCCGCCCGGCACGTCCCGCTCGCGCCCGACGTGGACCTGACCGCCCTCGGCGCGGAGCTGGACGGCTTCTCGGCGGCCGACTGCGCGGCGCTGATCCGGGAGGCGGCCCTCGCCGCTATGCGCGAGTCGCTGGCCGCGAGCACGGTCACCGCGGCGCACGTCGAGGCGGCCCGCACCCGCGTCCGCCCCTCCCTGGACCCCGTCCAGCTCGCCCTGCTGGAGGCCTACGCCGCCACCCGGCGGTGAGCCGGCTCAGTCGGTGGGCAGCAGCGGGCCGAGCGGGCCGAGGTCGAGGTTGAGGTCCTCGGGTGCGAGACCGAAGTACTCGCGGAGCTGGGTCATCTGCTCCTCCAGCGCCATCAGCGTGGCGCCCACCCGCTCGACCTGCTCGTCGGTCAGGTCGCCGAGGTCGACCCGGCGCAGCGCCTGCCGTTCCATGAGCTGCCGGAGCAGCTCGATCACGGTGAGCACCAGACTGGCGAGCCCGCGCTCGACCGAGTCCTGGTCGACGGCGAGCCGGCGGTCCAGCGGCCGGACCCGGGGCGCCCGCCAGGCCGGCTCGCCCAGCGCCGCCGCCAGCTCGGCCGCCTCGTCCCGGCCCGTCACGGTGCCGCCTCCGGCTCGGGCGGGGCGAGCGCGCCCACCGAGGCGATGAGCGCCCGCAGCGAGACGCGGACCAGGTCGATGTCCGCGATGGCAAGGGTGATGTCCCCGGTGATCACCACGCCGGTGGCGAGCACCCGGTCGAGCAGGTCGACCAGCGCCACCGGCCGGTAGGTCAGCGGGTCGTCGGCGCTGTTCGGCGCCAGCGTGGTCACGCCCATGCCGGCTCCGCCTCCGGTTCCGCCACGAAGGAGTACGGCGGCCAGGGGCCGGTCAGCTCCATCCGCAGCTCCGGGTGCCGCTGCGCCAGCTCGCGGGCCAGCCCGGCGAAGCCGTCCCAGCGGTCCCGGTCGACCAGGTACGCCCCGTTGAGCACCATGGCGGTGGGCGCACCGGAGAGCCGCCGGTCCTGCGGGGCGTGCCTTCGGGCGGCGACCGCGTACCCCGCGAGGGCGGCGTGCACGGCGGCGGCCCCGTCGGCCGCGACCCGCTGCCCCTCCTCCCGGGCGGTGAGCTGAGCCTTGCGCCGCCGCAGGTACGCCGCGCCGGCCCCGCCCCCGCCGGCGGGTTCCTCGACCTGCGGGGTGGCGCCGGGCACCACGTACCCCTTGACGCCCCACTCCGCGCGGCCGGCGAGCCGGGCCAGGGTGCCGGCCAGCTCGTCGTGCCGCTCGACCAGCACCCGGGCCACCCGGTCGTCGTCACGGTGGACGGTGGCGAGCCGGGCCGGCACCACGGCACCGGACCGGGACAGCGCGTCCACCACGGCGTGGTGCGCCCGGGCGGCCCGCTCCAGCCAGGCCAGGTCCTCCAGGTTCCGGCGCAGCGCGGCCTCGCCGTACTCGCTGAGCGGGGCGTCGCTCACCACGGCGACCAGGCCGGCGGCGGCCACGGCCCGGACCGGCGTGCCGGCGATGCCCGGCAGCCCGGCCGGCGTGGCCGTCCCGGTGACCACGCCGTGCAGCCAGACGGCGGTGCCGGTGTCCCGGGTGGGGTCAGAGGTCGTGGTCATGCCAGCCCTCCCTCGGGTCCCGCTCGGCCCGGGCGGCGACCCGCGGCCGGCGGGACGCCTCGACCTCCTCGGGATCGCGCGGGCCCGGCTCGACCGGCGGGCGGGCCCGCGAGCTGAGCCACGGGTCGTGCTCCCACCAGTCGATGCCGATCTGCCGCGCCGTGTCCACCGAGGCGATGACCAGCCGTAGCTTCAGCGTCAGCAGCTCGATGTCGAGCAGGCTGACCCGGATGTCACCGGCGATCACGATGCCGCGGTCGAGCACCCGTTCCAGGATGTCGCCGAGGTTCGCCGGCTCGTGGCCGGCCGGCAACACCTGACCGGAGTTCTGCACGACGGACGGCGCCCGCCCAATGGTCATCTCAGTCCCCCTTGCCGCGCTGGTAGCGGCGCGTCCGCCGGTAGCCGAGCAGACTTCCGGTCATGTCCAGTTCGACCTCGTACAGGCCGAGCAGGTCGGTCGACGCCGGGATGCGGTGGTCCTCGACCACCTCCACCCCGATCCGCCAGCCGTCGTCGGTGGGCTGGATCGAGGTGACCCCGAGCGGATCCCTGCCGGTGAGCGCGACGATCTGGCGCAACCCCTCCCGGGCCGCCTCGGCAGCGCTGACCGCCTCCTCGTCGTCCTCGTCGAGATACCGCTCCTCGGCCCGACCGCCCCGGTCGCGCCACCGCTCCCGGTGGCCGTCGCCCCGGATCCGTGCCGTCATGGTCCTCCCCCTCGTCCGCGGCGCGCCGCACCGCGGCGGCCGCCGGCCGTACCCCGCCGGGCGGGTGCCGGCCGCCGGGGCCCGCCCTCCCGCTGCGGCGGGGTACGGTCCGTCCCGGCGGCCGGCCTGGTCAGCCGGTCCAGCACCTGCTGCTGCCCCCGGTCCCGCTCCTCCGGCGTGATGTCCCCGGCCGCCGCGGCCCGGTCCAGCTCCTCCAGCTCACGCCGGATGTTGACCGGGTTGTACTGCTGGGACTCGGCCTCCCGCGCCACCACCTTGACCAGCGCCGTGAGCCCGCGCACCGGCGCGTACGGCAGGGTCAGCAGCGTCCACAGGATGTCCACGCGGTCACTCCACCAGCTGGTGCGCGCTGACGAAGTCGTACGGGGCGAGCGGGCCGATCAGCCGCATCCGGATCAGGTCCCGCCGGCGCTCGGCGAAGTCCTCCACGGCCTGGACGAACTCGTCCTCGTCGTCGCCCTCCACGAGGAAGGAGACGCGCACCGCGTCCAGCTCGTGGCTGGGCGGGAGGGCGGTGTCCGCCACGGCGTACCGGCCCACCGCGTCGATCAGGTCGCGGTTCTCCGCCTCGCGGCGCAGCTCCACCGCCTGACTGATCATCTCGCCGAGCCGGATGCGCTGCTCCCGGCTCTCGATCTCCGGCCGGCCGCGCACCTCGTCGGCGAGGGCCGCGGCGGAGGCGTTCTCCGCCAGGAACCCGCTGATGAACTCCTGCTCGTCGAAGCGCCCGTGCACGGTGTACTGGAGCCGGTCCTCGACCTCGTCGAGGGCGGCGGCGAACCGGTCGTGGTGCGCGGCGAGCAGGTCCTCGACCGCGTCCTCGCCGGTCACCACCGTGCCGAACCGCACCGGCAGCACCGGCGCGACCACGGCCGTCCCGTCGAGCAGCCGCTCGTACGCGGTCAGATCGGCCGGCCGGCCCAGCGCCTCCTCCAGCCCGACCTCGCTGACCAGCGCGGCCAGCTCGCCGTGCCGGATCGCGATCACCTCGCCGGGCGGGGAGCCGACCCCCTCGGCCTCGGGGGTCGGCTCCACGTCGGACGGCACGATGCCGTAGATGAACAGCCCGTTCTCCTGAGCCATGTCAGCGCTCCTCGTCCCGCCGCCGGCGCGGCCGTTCCCGCTCCCGCTCGGAGCCGCCGTCCCGGAGCGAGTCGGCCACCGCGCCGCTGATCTCCTGGGCCGCCTTGCCGAGCCCGGAGATCGCCTTGCCCTTGGTGGCCGCGCCGGCCGCGTCGCCGACCATGTCCGGCAGGCCCTTCGTGCCCTTCGGCACGATGCTCAGCCGGTCGACCGCCTCGGCGAACCGCAGGTACGTGTCGACGCTGGCGATCACGATCCGCGCGTTGATCTCCAGGAGCTGGATGCCGACCACGGCGACCGACACCTGGGCGTCGATCACCACGCCCTTGTCCAGGACGGTCTCCACGACGTCGGCGAGGGTCCCTCCGCCGCCGCCGCTGGTGCGTTCCAGGGCGCTGCCCGGCTGTCCCGTCGTGGTTGCCACGGTCATTCCTCACGCTCCTCACGCCGGCGGCGCACCACCGGCCGTCGTGGTGTCTCGGGAGCCCGCCGGACCGGGCGCGGGCGCTCGGGGCGCGCCTCCCGCTCCTCGCGCGGCTGGGGGCGGCGCGCCCGTTCGGGCGCACGGCGGCGCGGCGGTTCCTCCTCCTCGGGCTCCTCGGCGTACTCGTCGTCGTCGAAGTCGTCGCCCTCGTCGTAGTCCGCGTACTCCTCCTCGTCGGGGGCGGGACGGCGACGCGGCGGCGGCGGCCGGCGGCGGCCGCGCGGGGCGGGCCGGCGCTCCTCCTCCGGCTCCTCCTCCTCGGGCTCCTCCTCCGGTTCCTCCTCGGGCTGCTCGGCGCGGCCCCGCCCGCGGGCCTTCCGCTCCTCGCGGCCCTCCCGCTCCTCGCGGCCCTCCCGCTCCTCGCCCTCGCGGGCCTCCTGCTCCTCGCGGAGCGCGGTCTCGTGGTCCTTGACCACCTGGGAGTCCTCGATCTCACCGCGCCAGCCCTCGACCGAGTCGGGGTCGAGCACGGTCTGCGTCATCACGTGCCGGACGAAGTGCTTCAGCTCCAGCCGGACCCGGCGGCCCTGGGCGCGCCACAGGTTGCCGGTGTGCTCGAAGAGGCCCTGCGGGTGGTATTCGAGCACGACCAGGATCCTGGTCAGCTCGGGAGCGACCTCGTGGAAGCTGACGGTGCCGTCGACGGAACCCTTCTCGCCCTTGGAGCGCCAGTGGATGAGCCGGTCCGGGATCTGCCGGACGATGGTCGACTCCCAGGTCCGGTGCGACCAGAAGACCTGCGCCTTCCAGGTCATCTTCCCGTCCGAGTCCCAGTCAGCCTGCTCGACCTTCTTCATGAAGCTCGGGAAGTCGCCGAACTGGGTCCACTGGTTGTAGGCGACGCGGACCGGAACGCCGACCTCGATGGTCTCGACGATGTTGGTGACCTTGAGCTTCTTGCCGCCGCCCTTGCCGCCCTTGCCGCCGCCGAACGCCGACATCAACTTCTCCTTACCGCCGGCCAGGCCGGCATGGAACATGGCCTTGACCGGGGAGTGGCCCTCGGCGAGCTTCTGGGCGCCGGTGGCGGCGGCGACCAGGCCGGGGCCACCGCCCTGCTTGGCGTACTCGCTGAGCCGGCCGGTGGCGCCCGTGATCTTCTCGGTGACCACGTGCACGGCCCGCTCGCCGATGGCCGAGGCCAGGTTGCGCAGCTCGTCGCCGAGCTGCTCCCGGGCGCGGTCCGTGAGGTTGCTGGTCGCCATGGTCACCGCCCCCGCTGCCGTCGCGCGACGACCGGGCGCCCGCCCCGGTCCGTCTCGTCCTCCGCGGTGGGCTGCTCGTCCAGCTCCTCCTCGTCGTCGGCGGCCGAGCGCCGGTCCTCCGCCGGCTCCTCCTCCGGCGGGCCACCCTCCGACCCGCCGCCGCCGGACTTCCGGCGCAGCGCGTCGGCGCTGCCGCGCAGCTTGCCGCTGAGCGCGTCGATGCCGCTGCCCGCGGCGGCGGTCGCCGCGGCCTTGCCGGCCGTGGCCAGCGGGGCGCCCAGCTTGCCGAGGCCGCCGAGCTGGGGGACGTTCAACAGGTCCGTGCCGAGCTGCTTCAGCCCGCCCGGTCGCTGGCTGGCCCGCCCGGCCGCCACGGCGGCGGCGAGGGTGAGGGCGGCACGCATCTTCTTCCGGCGACCGAGGAGGTAGCCGAAGCCCACCGCCAGCGCTACCCGTGCTCCGCTCTTCATCAGTTCTCCTTCGCTCCCCGGCGGAAGCGGACACCTCATCTGGAGCAGGCCCGGAAAGACAGCTGCCGGGGATCAGCGGAAAGGGGCCTGCGACCGACGTTCCGTATCAGCGGACCCGGCGGGCAGTACCCGTCACCCCAACGGCAAAACATTCCGGTGGGGCCAGGGAGACGCGTTTAACTCGCGGAATTGGAAACCCGGCTAGGTCTCGGTCAGACCACGCAAAACGGGCAGACAGGTCGAGTGGACCAGGGAAAACTCAAAACGCTTGACCGAGGGCAATCAGCGGTTCAATGCGTCGGCAAAGCCGAATCGAGACACATTCTTGCGCGCAGCTTTCCATTTTCCTCGCGCAATTCCGCACCGCATTTACGAAGAACGGATACGGCGCCCTGATTGTCCGGTGTCGTCTCGGCCACGACCGAGTGCATTCCGGCGGCAGCGGCGGCGTGCAGCAGTTCCCGCAGGGCCGCCGCGCCGAGCCCCTGGCCGCGCGCCGAGCGGCCCAGCCACATCCCGGTCTCCACCGTCCCCGGCTCGTCGCAGCGGGTCATCCGGACCATGCCGACCACCTCGCCACCGGCGACGATCGCGTACATCCGGGTGCGGGTGGGGCCGTCCAGCCCGCCGAAGCTCGCGCGGTAGAACTCGCGGAAGGCCTCCCGGCGGGCCAGCGACCATCCGGCCGGGGCCTGCACCGGGGGCATGACATCTTCCGGCTCCGCCTCGGCAGCCGCTACGGAGAGCAACGGCTCCAGGTTGCCTTCGTCCACCGGCTCCAGTCGTACGGCACCCCTCACGAGCCGCAGTCTGCCGGTCGTACCGGCCCAAGTCCACCCCTTTGGGCCTGGACTGCCGGTCCGGCGGAGGGGGTCGGCCGGTCGTACCCCCGGGGTGTTCCGCCTCACGCTCCGTTGTCAGCCGACCGGTCCTTCTTCGCCGTGAGGGTGCTCACTCGGCCCGGGCGAACTCGCAGAGCGCCACCGAGGCGTCGTCGGTCCGCTTGCGCCGGCGCAACCGGTCGGGGTGCTCCCGCTCGGCCGTCCGCACCCGGTCGATCAACCCCTCCGGGCCCTCGGCCGCCGTCACGTCGAGCAGGCCGGCCCAGTCGAAGAGGCCGAACTGGTCGACCGCGCAGGAGGCGCCGTCGCTGAGCAGCGCGGCCCGGCGCACCGCCCCCGGCCCGCGCAGCGGCAACGTCCCGGTCACCGCGTGGTACGCCGCGTCCGGGTCGGTGGCAGCCGCCCAGTAGCCGTGGGTCCGGTTCATCCGGGTCCGCTGCAGGGTCACCGCCCGGCGGAACCGGGTCGCCGGGTCGACGTCCCCGTCCGGCAGGGCGGCGGCGGTCCGGCGCAGGTCCACGAGCGCCGCGTCCAGCCGGTCGTCGGAGACCACGGTGATCCGGTCGCCGGTGTCGAGCACGAGCGGGCTGTCGCAGAGCACCAGGTAGTCCACCTGGTCGCCGCCCTCCCGGAGGAGACAGACGGTGGAGGACGGGGTGCCCGGGTGGTCCAGGTCGCACTCGCCGCCGTGGTCCGCCCGCACCGCCAGGATGGCCGCCGCCAGGCTGCTCATGAGCGTGGCCGCCGGGCGGGCCGCGACGGCCAGGCCGATCCGGGCGGCCAGGTGCCGCACGTACCAGGCGGGACCGTGCACGCACCCCGTGTCGAAGCCCTCCGGCACGGTCGCGCCGTCGAGGACACCGACCAGCGGGCCGAACCGGAAGACCACGTCCTCGTTCTCCAGCCGGCCGGGGGCCGGGTCGGAGGCGGAGCGTACGCGCATCATCGGCGCCGTCCCGACCGGCCGGGCCGGCCGGCTGCCGATCGGGTACCGGCGGTCTGGTGCCCCCATCCGTCTGCTCCCTCCGTCGCCGCCCGCCGCCTACCCGGAGCGCCGGGGCCCATGCCGGGGCGGGCGGACCCGAAGGGCGGTGCGGCCGCTCAGCGCCGCCGGTTGCGGGCCCGGGACGACCGCAGCCGGCGTAGCCGGCCGACCAGCACGGGCTCGGCGGCGAGGGCGGCCGGCCGGTCGAGCAGGGCGTTGAGCAGCTGGTAGTAGCGGGTCGCGGAGAGCCCGAAGGTGTCCCGGATGGCCTGTTCCTTGGCGCCCGCGTGCTTCCACCACTGCTGCTCGAAGGCGAGGATGCGCTGCTCCCGCTCGGTCAGCCCGTCGGTCTCCTCCGGCTCCGCCGCCGGGGCGGACTCCGCCGGCCCCTCGTCGGGCGGCGCGGCCTCCATGGCGGGGGCGGAACGGGGTGGCGGGACGGTGACGCCGGCCTCCCGGCGCGCGACGTCGGCGGTCCCGGAGGGCTCGGGCCGGTCGGTGGCGGCCCGCTCCGTGGCGTCGGCGGGCAATGGCGCTCCTCAGCGGGACGGGGCGACCGGCGCGACGACGCCGGCCGGGGGACCCCAGCCTAACCAGGGTCCGCCCGGCCCGCATCGGACGCGGGGTGCGCGCCGGTCAGGCGATGTCCCGCCGGCGCATCGACCAGAACGCGCCGATCAGCACGGCGGCGGCGCCCACGCCGAACACCAGGGCCGACTGCTGCCAGGTGATCACGAGCTTGGCCGGTTCGCACGCGCCCTTGGTGAACTGGCAGGCGTCGTAGTCGAAGAGTTCCGCCTTCTTCAGGAACCAGGACTGGGCGTACGTGGACAGGACGTAGCGGTCACCGAACGGCACGGAGAGCACGCCCACCGCGATGCGGATGCCGATCTCGCTGATCGCGAAGAGCGCCACGGCCGCGCCGAGCGCCATGGCGGTGTGCCGCCCCAGCGAGGCGAGCGCGAAGGCCACCGCGCCGACGACCAGGACGAGCCCGACGGCCCGCAGGCCGTCGAGGCCGATGGACTGCCACACCCCGGCGGTCACCTTGGCGGTGGTACCCCGGTAGCGGCCGATGAGCCAGAAGGCGAGCGTCCAGAGGGCGCCGAGCACCACGCTCACCCCGAGCACCGCGGTGAGCAGCGCGGCCAGCTTCGTGCCGAGCACGGCGAGCCGTCTCGGCCGCCAGAGCAGCAGGTTCATCATGCCGCCGGTGCTCCACTCGGCACCCACGTAGGAGGCGCCGACGATGAACGCGAAGAGCGCCACCGCACCGGCGAAGACCGCGATGAACGTGGGGAACTCGGCCCGGAAGTCGAACTGGTAGGGCAGGTTCCACTTCGGGTCGAACATCTCGCGCTGCGGCTGCCAGTCCCGGCCGCAGTTCGGGCCGTACCGCTCCTCGGTGTCCTGGTCGCCCCGGGCCTTGGCGGCGTCGCAGTCGGCGACCGACTTCTTCCAGTCCCCCAGCGCCCGCTGGTACTGGGCCTCGGACTCGACCTGGGCGGCCGCGACCGTCTCCGTGGACAGCTGGTGGCTGGAGAAGCTGAACGCGGCGGCCACCGTGGCCAGTCCCAGCAGGAGCAGGACCAGCAGGAACCGGGTGATGCGGCGCTTGCTGAGCCGGCGCAGTTCGGTGACGTACAGGCTCATGCGCCCCAACCTCCCGTGGTGGCGCCGCTGCCCGGCTCACCGACCTTCGTGGACTGGTCGACCTGCCGGTGCTGGCCGGGTACCGGCGCGGTGGCGGTCAGTTCGAGGAAGACGCTCTCCAGGTCGACCGCGACCGGCGTCAGCTCGCTGACGTAGAGGCCCTGCTCGGCGAGGACGCGACTCACCGCGGCCGGCTTGTCGACGCCGGCGAGCATCAGGTGGTCGGGCTCGGCGGTGACCCGGATCCCGGCCCGGGTCAGCGTCTCGGCGGCCTGCGCCAGGTCGGTGACCGCCTCGAGGCGGACCCGCACGGCACCCTGCGAGTGCGCGGCGAGCACCTCGTCGACCGGGCCGAACGCGACCCGCCGGCCCAGCGAGATGATGGTGACCGAGTCGCAGATGAGCTGGATCTCGCCGAGGATGTGGCTGGAGAGCACGACGGTCATCCCGGCGGCGGCGAGGTCGCGCATCAGCGTGCGCATCTCGCGGATGCCGCCCGGGTCGAGGCCGTTGGCCGGCTCGTCCAGGATCAGCAGCTTCGGGTTCTTCAGCAGCGCGGAGGCGACCGCGAGCCGCTGCTTCATGCCGAGCGAGTAGGTCTTCACCCGCTCCCCGGACCGGTCGCGCAGCCCGACCAGCTCCAGCACCTCGTCGACCCGCTGGCGGGGCAGCTCACCGGCCTGCGCGAGCAGGCCGAGGGTGTCCCGGGCGGAGAAGTGCGGGAAGAACTGCGGGCTCTCCACGATGGCCCCGACCTGGCCGGCGACCGCGGGCAGCGCCTGCGGCAGCTCCTGGCCGAGGATGGCCATCCGGCCACCGTTCGGCCGGATCAGGCCGAGCAGCGTGCGCAGCGTGGTGGTCTTGCCCGAGCCGTTGGGGCCGAGGAAGCCGTGTACCTGGCCGGCCTCGACCCGCATGTCGAAGCCGTCGAGCGCGTGGCGGACCCCGCGTTTCCGGCTTCGGTACGTCTTGCGGAGACCTTCGATCTCCAGGACAGCCGACAAGCTGACCTCCCCCGATGAGTAGGTGTCAGCTCGACACCATACGCGGTATGCAGGCGGAGACAATACCCGGTATGCATCGGGGTTTTCCCGGATTCGGCATCAGGCGCGCCGGGACGCGGCGCCCGGGACGGAGGGAGGCGGCGTCAGGCGCAGACGACGTGCACGCCCGCGTCGCGGAACGCCTGCACCACGGCGGGCGACGCGCCGGAGTCGGTCACCAGCGTCTCCACCCGGTCCACCGGGCAGATCCGGGCGAACGCGTGTCCGCCCAGCTTGGACGAGTCGGCGATGACCACGACCCGCTTGGCCCGGGCCACCATGAGGCTGTTCATGGCCGCCTCGCCCTCGTGGTGGGCGGCGGCGCCGAGCTGCGGGTCGATGGCGTCCACGCCGAGCAGCGCCACGTCCAGCGTCACCTCGCGCAGCAGCGCCCCGCCCAGCGGGCCGACCAGTTCGAACGACTTCGGCCGGACCACGCCGCCGGCCACCACCACCTTCATCCGCGAGCGGACCAGCAGTTCGTTGGCGATGTTCAGGGCGTTGGTGACCACGGTGAGCTGGGCGCCCTCGGCGCTGGTGTTCAGGTCGGGGCGTACGGCCAGCGCGCGGGCCACCTCGGTGCTCGTGGTGCCGCCGTTCAGGCCGACCACGGTGCCCGGGGAGACCAGTGCGGCGGCGGCCGCCCCGATCCGCTGCTTCTCGGCCGAGTGCTTGGCCGTCTTGTAGCGCAGGGGCAGGTCGTAGGAGACCCCGTTGGCGACCGCGCCGCCCCGGGTCCGCGTGATCATCTGCTGCTGGGCGAGCTGGTCGAAGTCACGCCGGATGGTGGCCTGGGAGACGTCCAGGCGACCGGCCGCCTCCTCGACGCTGACCCGGCCGCTGTCGGTCAGCATCTCGAGCAGCGCGTTCCATCGGGCGTAGCGGTCCACGCGGGGCCTCCACTGACTCTGCACGAACGGTGATTGATTGCGTGCACAGTAGTGCGCGAAACTGGCCAGGCGCAAAACCCTCTTCTGCGCGATGTGGGAGCCGGTTGCCACGGCCACCTCGAATCGCGCAGAATGACGCGCGAAAGGCGGCCGTATCGCGCCGTATTGCGCAAAGTCTCCCCTGGCGAGGAGTTGTCATGGCGTACGTGCACGCGGAGATCGCGAGCCAGCCCGACTGCTGGCGGGAGGCGGCACGGCTCGCACCGACCGTCGCCGACCGCCTGCCGCGCCCCGGCGAGCGGGTCGCCGTCGTCGGGTGCGGCACGTCGTGGTTCATGGCGGCGGCGTACGCCGGGCTCCGCGAGCGCGCCGGCCAGGGCGAGACCGACGCCTTCCAGGCCAGCGAGTTCCCCACCGGCCGCCGCTACGACCGGGTCATCGCCATCACCCGCTCCGGCACCACCACCGAGGTGCTCGACCTGCTCGCCGCGCTGCGGGGGCAGCTGGCCACCACGGTCCTCGTCGGCGACCCGGCCTCGCCGGCCGTCGAGCTGGCCGACGCCGCGGTGCCACTGCCCTTCGCCGACGAGCGGTCGGTGGTGCAGACCCGCTTCGCCACCACCGCGCTGGCGCTGCTCCGCGCCCACCTCGGCGAGGACCTGGGCCGGCTCGCCGCCGACGCCGAGGTGGCCGTCCGGGCCCCGCTGCCCATCGACCCGGCCACCATCGAGCAGGTGACCTTCCTGGGCCGCGGCTGGACCGTCGGGCTGGCCCAGGAGGCCGCCCTGAAGTGCCGCGAGGCGGCCACCTTCTGGGCCGAGGCGTACCCGGCCATGGACTACCGGCACGGCCCCATCTCGATCGCCGCCCCCGGCCGGCTGGTCTGGGCGTTCGGCGGGATCCCGGAGGGGCTGCCGGAGGACGTGGCCGCGACCGGCGCCGCCTTCGTGCACAGCCGCACGCACGGCTGCCACACGGTGCTCACGAGCTGGGCGGCCGGCCGCAACCCGGTCGACCCGATGGCCGACCTCATCCTCGCCCAGCGCTTCGCCGTCGCGCTGGCCACCAGCCGCGGCCTCGACCCGGACGCGCCCCGGCACCTGACCCGCTCCGTGGTGCTCGCATGACCCCAGGCGGCGAGGTCGTCGTCGCGCTGGACGTGGGCGGCACCGGGATGAAGTGCGCCCTGGTCCGCCCGGACGGCACCACCGTGCACGCCGAGCGGCACGCCACCGGCGCGGCGCGCGGCCCCGAGGCGGTGGTCGGCACGATCCTCGACGTGGCCGAAGGGCTGGCCGGCAAGGCCCGCGCCGACGGCCTCACCCCGGTGGCCTGCGGCATCGCCGTGCCCGGGGTGGTCGACGAGGTCCGCGGCGTCGCCGTGTGGTCGGCGAACGTGGGCTTCCGGGACGTACCCCTGCGGGAGCTGGCGCGGACGCGGCTCGGCCTGCCCACGGCGCTCGGCCACGACGTGCGGGTGGGCGGCCTCGCCGAGGCGCGGCTCGGCGCCGGGCGGGACGCCGGTCACGTGCTCTTCGTCGCGATCGGCACCGGCATCGCCGCCGCCCACGTGGTCGACGGGTCGGCCGCCGTCGGCGCGCACGGCGCCGCCGGGGAGATCGGCCACATCCTGGTACGCCCCGACGGCCCGCGCTGCGGCTGCGGCCGCCCCGGCTGCCTGGAGGCGTTGGCCTCGGCCTCGGCGATCGGCCGCCGCTACGCCGAGCTGTCCGGCGCTCCCGCCACCGCCGCCGAGGTGGCCGACCGGGCGGCGGCCGGCGAGCCGCTGGCCGGCCGGGTCTGGACGGAGGCGGTCGAGGCGCTCGCCGACGGCCTGGCCACCGGTCAGGCGCTCTTCGACGTGGCGACCGTCGTGATCGGCGGCGGGCTGGCCCAGGCCGGCCCCCGGCTGTTCGAGCCGCTGCGCACGGCGCTGCGCGAGCGCCTGACCTTCCACCGCGAGCCGCGGCTGGTCGCGGCGGCCCTCGGCGACGAGGCCGGCTGCCTCGGCGCCGCCCTGCTGGCCCTGGACACCCTGGCGAAGGAGAGCCGATGACCCTGCGCGTGACCGGCAAGGTGGTGACCCCGACCGGCGTGTTCCGGCAGGGTTGCGTCGAGATCGCCGGCGACCGGATCCGGGCCGTCGCCGAGTACCCGACGGTGCGCGACGGGCACTGGATCGTGCCGGGCTTCGTGGACATGCACACCCACGGCGGGGGCGGGCACACCTTCACCACCGGCGACGCCGAGTCCGCCCGGCAGGCCGCCGAGTTCCACCTCGGGCACGGCACCACCACGCTGCTGGCCAGCCTGGTCAGCTCCCCGTTCCCGCTGATGCGCGAGGCCACGGCCGCGTACCGGCCGCTGGTCGAGTCCGGGGTGCTGGCCGGCGTGCACTTCGAGGGGCCCTACCTGTCGGCGGCCCGCTGCGGAGCGCAGAATCCGGAGTTCCTCCGCGACCCGTCCACCGAGGAACTGGCCGAGCTCATCGAGCTGGGCGGCGGCGCGGTCCGGATGGTCACCGTGGCCCCGGAGCGGGACGGCGCCCTGGAGGCGATCAAGCTGCTGGTCGGGCAGGGCGTCGTGGCGGCGGTCGGGCACACCGACGCCACCTGGGAACAGACCCGGGCTGCCGTGGCGGCCGGCGCGAGCGTCGGCACCCACCTGTTCAACGGGATGCGCCCGGTGCACCACCGCGAGCCGGGGCCCGTGGTGGCCCTGCTGGAATCCCCGAACGTGGTCTGCGAGCTGGTCGCCGACGGGGTGCACCTGCACGACGGCATGCTCGGCTTCGCCACCTCGGTGGCCGGCCCGGAGCGGGCCGCCCTCATCACCGACGCCATGGCCGCCGCCGGCATGCCCGACGGCGAGTACGAGCTGGGCGGCCAGGCCGTCACGGTGGCCGACGGGGTGGCCCGGCTCAGCCGGGACGGCGCGATCGCCGGCAGCACGCTGACCATGGACGCCGCGCTGCGGCACGCCGTCGCCGCGGGGGTCGCCCTGCCGGACGCCTGCCGGATGGTCGCCACCACCCCGGCCCGGGCCATCGGCCTGGGCGATCGGGTGGGCGCCCTCCAGCCCGGCCTCCGGGCCGACCTGGTCGTCCTCGACGACGACCTCAACGTGGTCCGGGTGATGCGTGCCGGCGCCTGGGTGGAGTGACGCCGCGGGCCGCGTTCAGCCCGCGGTGGGCACCTCGACGCCCAGCACCGCCTGCTCGTCCGGGCGGTGCACCAGCACGTCGGCCAGGTAGGACTGCACCGCCTGGCGCATCCCGACGTCGCGCCCGGCCCGCTCGGACAGCAGCCACTTGTGCTCGATGATCTGGGCGAACAGCTCCTGCGGCTCCAGCTTGCGGCGCAGGTGCGCGGGCACCGCCCGGACCACCGGCTCGAACACCTCGGTGAGCCAGCGGTGCGCGGCCTGCTGCTCGTCGGTCAGGTCGCTCTCCACCCGGTACGCGTCCAGGTCGTTGAGGAGCTTGCGGGCCTGGTTCTCCTCGGCGTCCAGGCCGGTCAGCCGGAGCAGGCGCCGGGTGTGGTAGCCGGCGTCGACCACCTTGGGCCGGACCAGGTAGCGCCCGTTGTCGACGGTCGACATGGCCACCTCGGCGACGTCGAAGCCCAGTTCGTTGAGGCGGCGGATCCGGCCCTCGATGTCGTGCCGGGCCTCCCGCTCGATCTGCTGCTCGTAGGTGATCTCGTGCCAGAGCCGCTCGTAGCGCCGTACGACCTCCTCGCACACCACCTCGGGGTCGATCGACTCGTGCAGCAGGCCGGCGGCCTGGAGGTCGAGCGCCTCACCGAAGATGTTGACCCGGGCGATCTCCAGGTCCTCCCCGCGCTGGCCGTTGGAGAGCGACGGGTGCAGCGCCCCGGTCTCGGCGTCGACCAGGTAGGCGGCGAAGGCCCCCGCGTCCCGCCGGAACAGCGTGTTCGACAGCGAGCAGTCGCCCCAGAAGAAACCGGTCAGGTGCATCCGCACGATCAGCGCGGCCAACGCGTCCAGCAGCCGGTTCATCGTCTCTGGCCGCAACGTGTTGGAGAACAGCGCCCGGTAGGGCAGCGAGAACTGGAGGTGCCGGGTGATCAGCACCGGGTCGAGCGGCTCGCCGTCGTCGGTCTGCCGGTCGGCCACGATCGCGATCGCCTCGACCGACGGGAAGTCGATCCGCTCCAGCGCCCGGAGCAGGTCGTATTCCCGTTCGGCGACCCGCTCGCCGGTCTCCTTCACGGCGTAGACGTAGCCGCCGAGCCGGACGAACCGCACGATGTGCCGCGAGATGCCCTGCGGCAGCGCCACCAGGTGTTCGGCAGGCCACTCCGCCAGCGGCGTCGACCAGGGAAGGTCGAGCAGCGCCGGGTCGACGAGGGCCGAGGTGATCCGCACGGCCACAAGTGTGACCGCTGACCCCCGGGGAGCGCTTCCCTTCGTGGGGCGGCACACAGCCGCCGACGCCCGCACCGGCCCGGCGCCGCGGGCGGCCGGTAGCGTGGTCGCGTGCGGGAGACAACCGGGGTACGCCGGACGCCGCGGCTCCGGCCCGTCCGGCCGGCCGGCTGGTGGTTCGACGGGCTGCTGCTCGCCGCCCTCGTCGGGCTGACCGTGGCGCTGGCCAGCGGCCACCTCCTGGGCCTGGACCGGGCCGTCGCCGACTGGGCGGACGCGCACCGGCCCGCCGCCGCGTACTGGGTGGCCCGGCTGCTCAACTTCCTGGGCCAGGGCACCCCGCTGACCCTGCTGGCCGCCGGGGTGGGCGTGGTGGTGGGGGTTCGACTCCGCTCGGTACGTCCGATCCTGCCGCCGGTCGTCGCCTTCCTGCTCACCAACCTGACCATCGGGCCGCTGAAGCTCTGGACCGACCGCGCGGCGCCGAGCGCCAGCGTCAAGCCTCCCTATCTGCCCGAGGCGGACACGGTCCGGCTCTTCCACACCGACGGCGTCTACGGGATGTCGTACCCGTCGGGGCACGTCGCCAACGCGATCGTCTGGTACGGCGTGCTCGCTCTGCTGCTCCCGGCGCTGCTGCGCACCGTCCGCCGGACCGTCCCGGCCCGGCTGGTCACCGTGGTCCGGGTGCTGCCGCCGCTGATCGTCCTCGCCACCACCACGTACCTGGGCTGGCACTGGTTGACGGACTCGGTGGCCGGGCTGCTGCTCGGACTCCTGCTGGACCGGTTGCTGCACCGGGTGCCCTGGGACGACCTGCCGTTGCCCGGCCCGCTGCGCCACCGGGACGCACCGTTCACCTCCGTGCCCTAGCCTGCGTCCGTGGCAGAACTGACGCGCCGGCTGGGCGTACCCGACGCGGTCGTCATCGGGCTGGGGTCGATGCTCGGCGCGGGCGTCTTCGTGGTCTTCGCCCCCGCCGCGGCGGCGGCCGGCGGCGCCGGCCTGCTGGTCGCGCTGGCCCTCGCCGGCTTCATCGCCTTCTGCAACGCGACCAGCTCGGCCCGGCTGGCGGCCCGCTACCCGGAGTCCGGCGGCACCTACGTCTACGGCCGGGAGCGGCTGCACCCGTTCGCCGGGTTCCTCGCCGGCTGGGGTTTCGTGATCGGCAAGACGGCGAGCTGCGCGGCCATGGCGCTGACGATCGGGGCCTACCTCTGGCCGGAGCGGGCGCGGCTCGTCGCGGTCCTCGCGGTGCTGGCCGTGACCGCCGTGAACCTGCGCGGCATCGGTAAGACCGCGGCGGCCACCCGGGTGCTGGTCGGCGTGGTGCTCACCGTGCTCGCCGTGGTGGCGGTGACCGGCGCCCCGCACGTGGCGCCCGACCGGCTGGCCGGCTTCGCCGACACCGGGGTGCGGGGCGTCCTCACCGCCGCCGGCCTGCTCTTCTTCGCCTTCGCCGGGTACGCCCGGATCGCCACCCTCGGCGAGGAGGTACGCGACCCGGAACGCACGGTCCCGCGCGCGGTGCCGCTGGCGCTCGGCGTGGTGCTGGCGATCTACCTGGTGCTGGCGGTGGTCGCGGTCGGCGTGCTGGGCGAGCAGCGGCTCGCCGACTCGACCGCGCCGCTGGCCGAGGTGGTGACCACGGCCGGGCTGCCCGGCCTGGCCTGGCTGGTCCGGGCCGGGGCGACCGTGGCGGTCACCGGGGTGCTGCTCTCCCTGCTGGCCGGGGTCGGCCGGACGACGCTGGCGATGGCCCGCCGCCGGGACCTGCCGGGCGCGCTGGCCGCCGTGCACCCGCGCTACCGGGTGCCGCACCGCGCCGAGCTCGCCGTGGCCGCCGTGGTGATCGTCGTGGTGTCCCTGGTCGACGTGCGCGGCGCGATCGGCTTCTCCAGCTGCACGGTGCTGGTCTACTACGCGATCGCCAACGCCTCGGCGCTCACCCTGGGCCGGGACCCGGCCCGGAGGCTGCCGGTGCAACTGCTCGCCGCGCTGGGGCTGGTCGGCTGCCTGCTGCTCGCGGTCAACCTGCCGGTCGCCAGCGTGCTCACCGGCTTCGGCGTGCTCGCCCTCGGCGCCGCCTGGTACGCCCTCCGCCACACCACCCGCGCGACCTGACCCGGGTCACTCGTCCGGTTGGCGGGGAGCCGGGGCGCCGGCCGGGGCGGGCGGCGGCACGGGCGTGGTCTCGCGGAGCAGTGCGGTCAGCCCGGCGCGCCGGGCCACCACGGTCAGCCGGTCCCCCGCGTGGATCACCATCCGGGGGTCGGTGGACCACTCCGTCTTCTGCCCGGCCCGCGTGTAGGCCAGCAGGCGCACCTCGCCGGGGCGGGCCACCGCGCCGAGCGGCCGGCCGTCGAGCGGGGAGCCGGCCACCACCGGCACCTCGGTGACCAGCAGCGCGTGCCGGTCGACGGGGATGGTGGCGATCACCGCGCGGTCCAGCATGGCGGCCGCGAACGCCGGGGCGGCCAGGTATGACACGCTGCGCGAGATGCCGATGCCGAACGCCTGCTGGATCCGCTCGGCGAAGTCGCCGTCGAAGAGGCGCAGCACCACCCGCAGGTCGGGGTCGAGGGAGCGGGCGTTGAGCGCCGCCCGGAGGTTGACCCCGTCGTCGGTGGAGACCACCACGAGCGCCTGGCTGGTGTCGACCGAGGCGGCGCGCAGGGTCTCCTCCTGGCCGGCGTCCCCGATGATGAGCGGCACGCCGAGCCGGTGCGCCAGCGGCGCGCCGCGCGCCTCCGGGTTCTTGTCGATGGCCACCACCTCGACACCGAAGTCGTGCAGCTGGGCCATCACCCGGGTGCCGATGTTGCCCAGCCCGACCACCACCACGTGCCCGGACCGGTCCGGCTGGATCCGGCCGGCGTGCAGGGCGAGGCGGGCGTTCACGATGCCGTCGACCACGGCGGCCGTGATGAGCGGGATCAGGGCCAGCCCGGCCAGGTTGAGCACCACCTGCATGATCTGCGCGGCGACCGGCTTGGCGAGATCGGGATCCTGCCCGCTCAGCGTGGTCACCAGGGTGAGGTAGAGCGCGTCGGACCAGTTGACGTGGGCGGCCCGGGCGTTGAGCCAGCCGAGCACGGCGATCACCGCCAGCAGTACCAGCACGGCCACGCCGATCTTGCGGGTGGCGAAGCTGCGGAGCGCGCGGAGCAGCACCGCGACCGGCTGCCGGCGGCGGCGGGCCCGCACCAGGCGGCGGGCGGCCAGCTCGGTGCCGGGCGGCCGGCCGGTCGCCTCGGCCAGCACCACGTCGGCGGAGGCCTCGTCGGCGGGCAGCACCCGGACCAGCTCCGGGTCGGTGGTCACGGCCAGGCCGCTGACCACGTCCTGCGGGCGTACGTCGGCGCGGCGCGCCACGTAGAGGGTGCGGCCGGCGTGCCGGAAATGGGTGGGTGCCAGCTCGCCGAGGGCGGCGGCCACGAACGCCGGGGCGGAGATCGAGGCGTCGGAGAGCACCGCCGAGTCGGGGAAGAGCTGCCGCACCCCGTTGGCCAGGCTGGTGTTGAACATCCGGACCACGAGACGCAGCCGCGGCTCGACCTCCTGGGCGCAGAGCGCGGCGTGCATGTTGCCCACGTCGTCCTGGTGCAGCAGGGCCAGGCCGTCCGCCCCGGCCAGCCCGGCGCGGCGGAAGGTGGCCTCGTCGAGCCGGTCCGCGCGGACGACCTGGACACCCGGCAGGTCCCGGCCGTCCGGCCCCTCGGAGCGGCGGCGCTCCGGCACGACCAGGGTCACCCGGACCCGGCCGGCGGGCGGGTCGGTGGCGAGCAGCGCCCGGACCACCCAGTAGGCCAGCGGGTCCGAGCCGCAGACCACGTAGTGGGGACGGATGTCGCCGTTCATCTTGAGCCGCCATCCGGTCGCCCGGCGCGCGCGGTCGCGGAGGGGCTCGGCCATGCCCGGATCGTAGTCAGCCGCTCGCAGCGCGCGCAGCCCCCTCGATCATCAGCGCATGGTGCGGGCCGCTACGGGTAGAGCACCGGCATGCAGACGTTCCTGCCGTATCCGGACTTCCTGGCCAGCGCCCGGACGCTGGACCAGAAGCGGCTGGGCAAGCAGCGCGTGGAGACCATCCAGGTGCTGCGCGGGCTGACCCGCCCGGACTACGGCTGGCGCAACCACCCGGCGGTGAAGATGTGGGCCGGGTACGAGGAGGCGCTGACCCGCTACGGCCTGGACATGTGCGCCGTGTGGTGCGAGCCGGGCCGGGCGGACACCTGCGCGGCCACCATGGCCACCGACCTCGCCACGGCCTGCGGCATCGCCGTCATCCGCACCCAGGCGGAGCTGGCCGAGGCCGGCGAGCTGCCGCCCTGGCTGGGCCGGGACGATCTGCACCGCAGCCACCGGTCGTCGCTGCTGCGCAAGGACCCGGCGCACTACGGCCCGCAGTTCGACGGCGTCCCGCCCGACCTCGAGTACGTGTGGCCGGCGTCGGACCGGCCACGCCGTTGTCTCCTGCCGCCAGCCGGGTGACCGGGCAGACTGGAGGCACCCGTCGGGCGGAGGTGCGCGTGGCACTGTCGCGAGTGGCCGGTCGGCTCATCGGCGTACGCCGGCAGGTGGTGGACCCCGGCGGCGGTGGCGCCCCGCGCGTGCCGCGCCCGGTGCGGGCCGTGGTGGTCGGCGGTGGCATCGCCGGCATGTCGGCGGCCGTGGTGCTGGCCGAACGCGGCGTCGAGGTGACCGTGCTGGAGGCGGCGCCGCACCTGGGCGGCCGGCTCGGCGCCTGGCCGGAGGAGCTGCCGCACGGCGTCCAGCGCAACGAGCACGGCTTCCACGCCTTCTTCCGGCAGTACTGGAACTGGCGGAACATCCTGCGCCGGGCCGACCCGGCCCTGAACTTCCTCAGGCCGGTCCCCGGCTACCCGATCCTCTCCGCCGAGTGGCCGGCGGAGGAGTTCGGGCGGCTGCCGCCCGCGCCGCCGGCCAACCTGCTGGCCCTGCTGCTGCGCAGCCCGAGCCTGCGCCTGGCCGACCTGCGGGCCATGGACCGGGACGCCGCGCTGCCGCTGCTGGCCTACGACCCGGTGCGCACCTACGCCGAGTTCGACACCCGCACCGCCGACGAGCTGCTCACCTCGCTGCGGCTGCCCGACCGGGCCCGCGCCATGCTGTTCGAGGTCTTCTCGCACTCGTTCTTCAACCACGAGGCCGAGATGTCGGCCGCCGAGATGATCGCCCAGTTCCACTTCTACCTGCTCGGTAACCCGGAGGGGCTGGCCTTCGACTGCCCGGACCGGGACTACGCCACGGCGATCTGGGAGCCGCTCACCCGGCACGTCGAACGGCACGGCGCCCGGGTGCGCACCGGCACGGCCGCCGCACGGCTGGACCGGACACCCGGTGGCTGGCGGGTGACCACCGCCGGCGGGGACGCGCACGAGGCCGGGCACGTGGTGCTCGCCGTCGACCCGCCCGCGCTCGCCGCGCTGGTCGCCGCCTCTCCCGGCCTGCTCGCGGCGGCCCCCGGGCTGGTGGCGCGGATCCCGGCGTTCGGCCGGCCCGGCCCGCCGTACGCGGTGGCGCGCTACTGGCTGGACGGCGACGTGCGGCCGGACCGGGCGGTGTTCAGCGGGGTGTCGCGGCAGGCCACGCTGGACTCGGTGACCCTCTACCACCGGCTGGAGGACGAGCCGCGGCGCTGGGCGCGACGGACCGGCGGCTCGGTGGTGGAGCTGCACGCGTACGCCTGCGAGCCGGACGTGCCGGCCGAGGAGCTGGCCGAGCGGATGCGCGTGGAGCTGGCGGCGTTGTGGCCGGAGGCGGCCGGCCTGCGGGTGCGCGCGCTGCGTGCCCGGGTCGAGGCGCAGGCCCCCGCGTTCACCCCGGGCAGCCACGCGTGGCGGCCGGGGGTACGCACCGACGCGGCCGGGCTCTACCTGGCCGGCGACGGGATCCGGACCGAGTTCCCGAGCGCGCTCATGGAACGGTCGGCGGCGACCGGGATCGTGGCCGCCAACCACATCCTTCGGGCGGAGGGGGCGGCGGCCGAGCCGGTCCACTCGGTCCGCCCGCGCGGCCTGCTGGCCGGGCGGCATTGATCCGAAACCGGTCATAAGGCCGCAAAAGCTGCACTACGCTCGACTGACTCCGTCGGCACGGGAGGTCGGGAGGGTGAACACGGCGGTGCGGGTGCACGACGAGCGGGACGACGCCTACGGGCTGCTCCGCGACGAGCGGGCGTGCGTCGTCACCGCACTGCGACTGGGCTGGTCGATGGCGGACACCTATCACCACGCGCAGACCGCCGACCTGGCCGACGGCGCCGACCGGCCCGCCGCCGCCCCGCCGAAGCTCTCCAACGTCACCGAGATGCCGGGACGGCTCCGGCTGCGAATGAACCTGGACGGGGTGGAGGTGGCGCTCGCCCAGATCGCCGCACTCACCGCGCCGGGCCGGACGCTCCCGTCCACCGCCACCGCCCGGGCCGCCGCCGGGGCGGATCGCGAACCGCTGCTGCTCGCCCTCGACGAGCTGAACGTGGACGTGCTGCGCTGGACGATGGCCACCAACCACCGGATCGGGCTGGCGTACCGGCTCGGCCGGTCGCTCGCCGACACGGCCCGGCGCGGCGACGCCGACCAGGTGGCCGGGCGGTTCGGCGGGCGGCAGATCCAGCTCAGCCGGTGGCTCGACGAGCTGGCCACCGTGCTGCCCCCGTACTCGGCGGCGGTGGTCCGCCACTCCCTGGCCGCCTGGGCGGCGGCGGTCACCCGGGCCGCGGTCGGCGACCCGGGCGAGGCCGGGCTGACGGAGCTGGCCCGTGAGCTGCCCAACCAGGGCGAGCTGTGGCGGGGCGTGCTCACCGGCGGCCTGCATCCGCGCGACCTGCTGGACGAGGAGAACTGGGCGGTGGTGGCCCGGAACGTGATCATCAGGGACCGGAAGCTGGTGGTGCAGGCGGCCCGGGGGATCTTCTGGCCGGTGCTCGTACCCCTGCTGGTGGTGCTGGTGGCGGTCGTCGGGGTGAGCGCCGCCGCGGCGGCCGGTTCCCCGACCACCCGGGCGGCCGTGGCCCTGGTCGGCCTGGGCGCCGGGCTGACCGCCATCTGGCGGTCGGTGTCCACGCCGGCCCTGTCGGTGGCCGCCGAGGTGAACCGGCCGCTGCTGGAGAGCGAGCTGGTGGTGCAGATGGGTGCCCGGATCGGCCGGCCGCTCAGCGCGGCGCGGGCGGCCGGCCGGACCGCCCGGCCACGGCCCCCGTCCGACGGCGGATCGAAATACGTTGCTCACGTTTCCGGCGTGGATCTACCGTGAGCGCGCAAGGTCAACCACCGCTCCGGGAGCCGTCGATGTCGCTGCGCCACGCCACCACGATGCCGTCGTGGCTGCTCAGCGACGGTTGCCGAGCCGAAGGTCCCCGTGCCGGGTGGCCCGACTGAACGCGCCCGCGCGTCCACGTCGCCGCCGCCCGTCCACACCGGACCGGGCGGCTTTTTGCTGCCGTACCACCGATGCCGTAACCACGATCGTGAAGGGAGAGCCCGGTGGACGCCGTCCTCGTCATCAACGCCGACCTCGGCCCGCTGCACCGGGTCACCGTCCAGCACGCGATCCGGATGCTCTGCCGGCGGGTCGCCGAGATCCACGAGGCCGAGCCGGACCAGGTCATCGGGGTCTTCCCCATGCCGCGGGTGGTCCGCCTCGTCCGGTACGTGGTGACCCGCTGGCGGTTCAACGCCGGCCCGGCCTGGTCCCGGGGCGGGGTGCTGCGCCGCGACGGCCGGCGGTGCGCGTACTGCGACGGCCCGGCCAGCACGATCGACCACATCCTGCCCCGCTCGCGCGGTGGCCGGAACACCTGGGGGAACACCACCGCCGCCTGCTACGGGTGCAACCAGCGCAAGGGCGACCGGACCCCGGCCGAGGCGGGCATGCCGCTGCGGCGGGAGCCGGTGACGCCGAGCTGGGCCGTGCTGGCGCGGTGACGGACGGCCGGCGGGCACAGGGGGTCGCGTCGGAGGTACGCCTCCGGCGCGGCGCCCGCCGGCCCCACCGCCAGCTCCCACTCGTCAGCGGGAGCCGGTTGGCGTGGTGACTGCCGGATCGGCGGGATGCGTCCGCAGGAACGCCTCGGCGCGACGCGCGTCGCGGAGGAGCTGCCAGCAGCTGAGACCGAACATCATCACCGTGATGCCGAGCACGACCAGCCAGGCCGGGGCGAAGCTGAGCAGCGCCTGGCCGAGGTTCATCGTCGTCAGGCCACCCAGCAGCAGGACGTACCGTCGTTGGCGAACCATCTGCGCGGCCGTCGTCCGCAGCCACGGCAGGTCGTCCGGGGAGCCCACCACCCCACGGCGGACCGCCTGTGCAAGCGCACGGCGACGGCCCCAGCTCAGCGTCCAGAGCCGGGACTCCCGATCGGCCCGGTAGCCGCCGCTCCGGACCATCCACACCACCGCGGCCACCTCGGCCACCAGACCCGACACGGCCAGGACCACGCCGGTGTTCTCCACCCAACCCGGCGGGTCGCCACGTTCCAGCCAGCGCGCCCGGAAGCCGCCTGCCAGCAGCCCCACCAGCAGCGACACCAGTGCGAAGACCACCACCGTCCCGACGAGCAGCAGCCGGAACCGTCGACGCCCCCGGCGAATCTCCCGGCGCTCCCGCGCACCGTCCATGATGGCCCCCCGATCGACGGGTCGGGACGTACCCGCCGAGGGGTGCCGATCAAACGACCGTCAGCCGGCGGCCGGCGGGGTCCAGCCGAAGTGCGGCGGCCGGCGTTCCGTCACCGCCGCGATCCCCTCGCGGGCCTCGCCGCTCTCCCGGACCTGCGCGTGCCACCAGGCGATCCGGTCGGCGTCGGCGCGCCCGTCGACGATCTCCTTGGCCGCCGCCACGGTGAGCCGCGAACGCTCGGCGATGGCGCCGGTCAGCGCCGCCACCCGGGCCGCGAGCCCGTCAGCCGGCAGCACCTCGTCGACCAGCCCGATCCGCAGCGCCCGCTCGGCGTCGACCAGCTCGCTCGTGAACAGCAGGTGCTTGGCCGCGGACGGCCCGACCAGCCGGGCCAGCCGCCGGGTGGTCGGCGCCGGATAGACCAGCCCCAGCCGCGCCGGGGGTACGCCGAACCGGGCGTCCGCCGCGGCGATGCGCAGGTCGCAGGCGACGGCGAGCTGGCAGCCGCCGCCGACGCAGGCGCCCTCGATCGCGGCCACGGTGGGCCGGCCGAACGCGGCCAGCCGCTCCTCGGCGGCCACGGCGATGCTGCCGTCCCCGGCCTCCAGCAGCTCGTCCAGGTCGCCCAGGTCGGCGCCGGCGCAGAAGGTGCCGCCGCCTCCGGTGAGCACGAGAACACGCACCGCCGGGTCGGCCTCCAGGCCGTCGAGCAGCACCGGGAGTTGCCGCCACATGGCCGGCGTCATGGCGTTGCGGCGGGCCGGGTTCCGGATGACGACGGTCGCCACCGGGCCGTCGACCGTGACGGTCAGTTCCGCGTCGGACATGGCTCCGACCGTAACGGGCGGGGCCCGGTGACCACCCGCGTGGGGTGGCCGCCGGGCCCCGGGATCGGGCGGTCAGGTCAGGAGACGTTGACCGCGGTGTCGTCGATGACGAATGAGGTCTGCAGCGAGGAGTCCTCGGTGCCGGTGAACTTCAGGGTGACGGTCTGGCCGGCGTACGCGGCCAGGGAGAAGGACTTCTGGCTGTAGCCGCTGGCCTTGTTCAGGTTCGACCAGGTGCCCAGGGTGGCCAGCACGCTGCCGGAGGAGTTGAGCACCTGCGCGGTCAGCTTGTCGTACTGGACGCTGCTGGTGGTCTCGGCCGAGTCGATGTGCAGCCAGAACGTGAAGGTGTAGGAGGTGCAGCCGGCCGGCAGGCTCACCGACTGCGACAGCGTGTCGGTGTGGGTGCTGCCGTAGCCGTCGAGCCACGCGTTCCACGTGCCGCTACGTGGCGGCTGGCCGGAGGAGCCGTACTGCCCGATCACACCCGAACTCGACGACCACACCGTGTTGCCCGACTCGAAGCCCGGGTTGCCCAGCTTCTGGCCGGCGCCCGTGCAGCCACCGCCGGTGCCGTTCACGGTCAGCGTGTAGGTTGCCGAGTGGCTCACCGAGCCGGCGCCCGTGACGGTCACCGAGTAGGTGCCGGACGGGGTGCTCGCCGACGTGGTGATGGTGAGCGTGGACGAGCCGCCCGAGGTCACCGAGGACGGGCTGAACGACGCGGTGGCGCCGCCCGGCAGGCCCGAGGCGGAGAACGTCACGGTCTGCGCGGTCCCGCTGGTGGTGGCGGTGGCGACGGTGGTGGAGACGGAACCGCCCGCCGTCACCGAGCCGGAGGTCGGGGAGAGCGAGACGGAGAAGTCGTTGCCGGTGGAGCCGCAGGGCGCGTCGTTGCCGGCCACGTTCACCGCGGTCCACGCCGCCTGGACGGTCTTGTACTCGGTGGAGCAGTTGCCGTACAGGTCGGTCGCCGCCTTGAGGGTGTAGGCCCGGGCGGTGTTGGACGGGGTGGTGGTGTTGACGTACGAGGTGTTCGAGGTGAAGTACACGTCGAGCGCCCGGTACCAGATCTTCTCGGCCTTGGCGCGACCGATGCCGGTCACGGCCGGCGCCGAGCCGCAGACCGGCGACGTGCCGTACGCGGTGGAGCCGGTGCCCTCGGCCAGGTTGAAGTAGAAGTGGTTGGCCACGCCGGACGAGTAGTGCACGTCCTTGTTCTTCGTGCTGGTGCTCCAGCAGGAGTCGGACGAGCCGTCCAGCGACGGGTTGTACATGTAGCGCAGCGGCGTACCGTTGCCGTTGATGTTGATCTTCTCGCCGACCTGGTAGTCACCCGGGTCGCTCGGCGCCGCGGCGTAGAACTCCACCATGTTGCCGAAGATGTCGCTGGTGGCCTCGTTGAGGCCGCCCGGCTCACCGGAGTAGACGAGGCCGGAGAGCGCCTCGGTGACGCCGTGGCTCATCTCGTGGCCGGCGACGTCCAGCGAGACCAGCGGGCGGGAGTTGCCCGAGCCGTCGCCGTAGGTCATCTGGGACCCGTCCCAGAAGGCGTTGACGTAGTTGCTGCCGTAGTGCACGCGGCTCGGCACGCCCGAGCCGTTGCCGAAGATGCCGTTGCGGCCGTGGACGTTCTTGAAGTAGTCGAACGTCTTCGCGGCCCCGAAGTGCGCGTCGACGCCGGCCGACTGCCGGTTCGAGTTGGTGCCGCTGCCCCAGTTGTTGTCGGGGTCGGTGAAGGTGGTGCAGGTGCCTCCGGTGGTGTTGTTCATGTCGCAGGTCCGGCCGTTGCCGTGCGACGGGTCCACCATCTGGTAGGTGCTGCCGGAGAGCGTCGTGTCGATGCTGACCGTGCCGGTGTAGATGCCCTGGCCGCTGCCGACCACCGTCACGATCTCGTCGTAGGAGCCGATCACCGCGCCCGTGGTCGCGTCCGTGAGGACGTGCAGCTTCGAGGGCGTCTGCTTGTCCGCCTGCCAGCCGGTGGCGACCGTCTCCCAGGCCAGCCGCCCGCGGCCCGAGCTCGCGTCGACGAAGAGCTCCGGGGCACCCACCGAGGTGAGCGAGCCGGAGAACGCCTTGCGCGCGCTGGCCCTGGCCGCGGCCGCGCTCACCTTGGCGGTGGTGCCCAGCGTGAGCGGTGCGGCGAGGCCGACCGAGGTGCCGGCCAGCGTGCCGTTCGGGGCGGTGTGGATGACGAAGTCACCGCCGTAGACGCGCAGGCCGTGGTAGGTCCGGGTGTAACGGGTGTGGGTGGCCCCGGAGGAGTCCACGCGGGTGCGGACGGCCTGGTACGTCTCCCCGCTGGCGCCCTGGACGGCACCGGGGTTGGCGCGGAGCAGGCTCTCCGCCCGGGTTGCGGCGGACTCGGGGGACGGGGCGCTCGGGGTTGCCGCGTGCGCCGTGGTGGTGACGCAGGCCAGCACGCCGCTGGTGAGCAGCGCTGCGCTGACGGCGGCGAGGGTTCTTTTCACGGGCCCTCCTGGAGGGGGAAGTTGTGACGGGGGTAGTCACTGATGTAGATATAGCGATACATCGAAGAACGTGAAAGGGTGCGAGCGCTTTCCTGCCGGAGACACTGTCCGTTCGGACGATGCGACGGAGCGTGTCGGAACCGGGCGGCCCCGCCGTGCGTCCGATCGGCATGAGAGCCACCCCCGTCGCGGCGACCCTCCTCGCCGCGCTTCTCGCCCCGCTCGCCGGCTGCGCCCGGGACGACGGCGCGGCCGCGACCGACGGCCCGGCGCCCACCACCGCCGTGCCGGTGGTGCTGACGAAGTCCGGCGGCATCGTCGGGCTCCAGGACACCGTCACGGTGCAGCCCGACGGCCGGTGGACCCGCGTCGACCGCGCCGGCGCCTCCCGCACCGGCCGGCTCAGCGACGCCGACCTCGATCGGCTGCGGCACCTCGCCACCGACTCGCGGCTGGCCGCCGAGGCCGCCGTCACCATCCCGGCGACCATGTGCGCGGACGCGTTCAGCTACCGGCTCACCGTCGGCCCGACCATGTCGAGCTACGTGGACTGCCCGCCGGACGCCACCCCGCCGCCCGCCACGTCGGCCGTGGTCGACCTGCTCACGCGCGCCACGGGCTGACCGGGCTCAGATGAGGTAGTGCTCCGGGAGGCCCGTGGCGCGGAGTTCCGGGGGAAGGTGGGCGACGTCGTTGTGGGCGATCAACGCCGGCGGGAGGCCCGGGGCGTAGCGGATGACGGTCAGGCCGGCGTTCTGGTGGTTCAGACCGATCCAGCGCCGTTCCGGGGCCTCCAGGGCGTGGCGGACCAGCCACCCGACCAGGAAGTTGTGCGTGACGATCAGCTCGCGTACGTCGCCCTCGTCGGGCGGGGTCGCGAAGCGGGCCACCGCCTCCGCCGTCACGCGCGGTCCGTCGACCCGCTCGCGCTCGGTGAACGCGGCGAGGAATTCCGCGTACCGGTCGGGCAGGCCGGCCGGATCGGTGTCGTGCGGCAGGTGGTCCCCGGCCCGGTCGTCGGCGTACACGGGAACACCCGGCAGTGCGGCGGCGACCAGCGCGGCCGTCTCGGCGGCGCGGCGTGCCGGCCCGTGGTGGACGGCGGCGAAGTCGGCGCCGCGCAGACGCTCGCCCAGCAGCGTCGCCTGCCGGCGCCCGCGCGCCGACAGGCCGGTGTCCGCCTCCTCTTCCGGCCGGTCCTGTTCGGCGTGGCGGACCAGGTAGAGCAGGCGGCTGGGCATCCGGGGCACCTCCGGGGTCGGGGCGAGAGGCGAGACTAACCGCTCGCTCCCGACCCCGTGGGCCCGCTCGTCAGGCGCGGGGGTTCATCTGACCGATGCGGATCCGGTTGCCGAAGGGGTCGCGGATCCCGAAGTCGATCCCGTACGGCCGCTCGGTCGGCTCGTCGGTGACGTCCACGCCCTTGGCCACCAGGTCCTCGAAGGCCTTGCGCGCGTCGTCCGTGGTGAGGCAGAGCCAGCCGCTCATGGCGCCCTTGGTCAGCAGCTCCCGGACCCGCTCGGCGGTGGCCGGGTCGAGGGCCGGCGGCCCGGGCTTCTCCAGCAGGATCTCGTGCTCCGGGTCGCCCGGCACGTTGACCGTGAGCCACCGCATGAAGCCGAGGTCCTGGTCGGTGTTCACCTCGAGGCCGAGCTTGCCGACGTAGAAGTCGAGCGCCTCGTCCTGGTCGAGGACGTAGATCTGGGAGCGGGAAATCGAGGTCATCGTCATGGCTGAAACGCTAGAGGAGGACGCTGACCTGCTGCTTATCCAAAAGTGACGGGTTCACCCGCCGTCGTGCTCGGCCGCATCCACGCCTTGGTGAAACAACTCGGCACGTTCGCCGCCACCGCCGCCTTGCGACGCCGGTAGGCCGACGGTGACTCGCCGACGATGTCGCGGAAGGTCCGGCTGAACGTGCCGAGGCTGCCGAAGCCGACCAGGTGGCAGATCTCGGTGACCGGCTGGTCGGTCTGCACCAGCAGGTACATGGCCCGCTCGACGCGCCGCCGTTGCAGGTAGCGGTGCGGCGTCTCGCCGAAGGTGGCCCGGAAGGTGCGGATGAAGTGCGCCGCCGAGACGTGCGCGATGCGGGCCAGCGCCGGCACGTCGAGCGGCTCCGCGTACGCCCGGTCCATGGCGTCCCGGGCGCGCAGCATCGCCCGGTTCGACTCCTCGACGGCCCGGCTCACCCCACCACCAGCTCGAGCGCGCGGAGCTGCTCGGGATCGGCCACCGTCTCGATGCCGATGATCCGGTCGGTGACCGTGAAGCTGAGCGCGATGCGGACCCGGCCGTCCACGACCACCACGGCGCCGGGCAGCCCGTCCACGAACGCGGGGACGGCGGCCTGGGCCCGGCCGTTGAAGAAGTCGGCCACCACCGAGGAGCCACGCGCCTCCGCGGTGCCACCCATCCGCACGGCCGCGGCGTCCGCACGCAGCACCACGCACGGGTCGAGGAGGCTGACCAGGTCGTCGAAGCGCCCTTCCCGGGACGCGGCGAGGAACGCCTCCACCACCCGACGCTGGCGGGCGGGGTCGGTGACCGGGTCGGCCGACCGGGTCTGCACCCGGCGGCGGGCCCGGCTGGCGATCTGCCGCACCGCCGGGGTGCTGCGCTCCACCACCGGCGCGATCTCCTCGAAGGAGACGGCGAACATGTCGTGCAGCACGAACACCAGCCGCTCGGTGGGGCCGAGGGTGGTCAGCACCACCTCCAGCGCCCGGCCGACCGACTCGGCGAGCAGCGCCTCCTGCTCCGGGTCGCGGCCGCCGACCGCCTCGCCCGCCGGCTCGTCGCCCGCCTCGCCGGTGACCTCCTCGCGCCGCGCACTGGCCGAGCGCAGCCGGTCCAGGCAGACCCGGCCCACCGCGGTGGTCAACCACCCGGGCAGATTGTCGATGGCGCCGACGTCGGCTCGGCTCAGGCGGAGCCAGGTGTCCTGCACGGCGTCCTCGGCCTCGGCGGCGGACCCGAGCATCCGGTGGGCCACCGCCCGCAGGCGGGGGCGCTGTTCCTCGAAGCTGCGGACCAACAGGTCGGTGTCGCTCACGGCCTCGCCATCCCCACGACCTCCGGGTGACCACCGTCACATCTGTCACGCCGCCGGTCCGGCCCTCGACAACCGGGTGACGGACGACGACAGCGGCCGCGCGGCGAACGCCGGCCAGCCTAACAGGACAGGACGGACCCAAGATGTCTCTCGAGGCTCGCATCCAGAACCCGGCGGCTCTCCTCCCCGACGCCGTGAAGGCGGTCAACTTCCTCTACAAGGCGGCGCACTCGGCAGGCGTGCCCGCGACCACCCTGGAACTGGTCCACCTGCGGGCCAGCCAGATCAACGGCTGCAGCGCCTGCGTCGACTCGGGCGCGCGGAACGCCCGCAAGAACGGTGAGACCGAGGAGCGGCTCTTCGCGGTGGCCGTCTGGCGGGAGACGCCGTACTTCACCGACGCCGAGCGGGCCGCCCTCGCTCTGGCCGAGCACGCGACCCGGCTCGCCGACCGGAGTGACGCCGTGCCGGACGCGGTGTGGGACGAGGCGGCCCGGCACTTCGGCGAGAAGGAACTGGCGGCGCTCGTGCTCTGGATCGCCACCACCAACTTCTTCAACCGGATCAACGCCACGACGCGGCAGCCGGCCCCGCAGAACTGGGGCTGACCCGACGACCCGCGCGGGGCGGAGGTGTACGCACCGCCGCCCCGCGCGGACACGGCCCCGCCGCCTGCCACTCGACGGCTCCCCCGAGGCCGGCTGAGCGCTGCCGCCGGATCGGCGTCCGCGCCGGACGGCGGGGTTTGTCGCCTATGACGGCGGGGAAGCCGGAACGCATGCCCTCGTTCCGCGCACCCGGCAACAACTCCGACGCTGGTGACCGGGAGGAGCGACGCAGCACTCCGGTCGGTGCGGAGCGAGACCCCAAGCGGGTCGTCGCCTTCAGTGACGCGGTCATCGCCATCGCCGTCACGCTGCTCGTCCTGGAGATCCGCCCGCCCGAGGACACCCGGCACCTCTGGCAGGGCCTCCGGGAACTGTGGCCCTCCTACGCGGCGTACTTCCTGACCTTCCTGCTCATCGGCCAGATGTGGGTGAACCACCACGTCATGTTCGACCACATCCGCTCCGCGGATCGGCTGGTCCTGCTCTTCAACACCCTCCTGCTGATGCAGATCGCCTTCCTGCCGTTCGCGTCCGCCGTGCTGGCCGGCGCCTTCGAGTCCGGCCACGGACAGCGGACCGCCGTCCTCTTCTACGGGATCGCCTACGAGGTGGCGGCGATCCTGTTCAACGTCATCTGGGAGTACGCGCGGCGCGGCCGCCGCCTCGTGGATCCGGACACCGACGCGGCTAGCGCGGCGGCGATCAGCAGGCGCTTCCGGCCGGCACCCGTGTGGATCGCCGTCGGGACCCTCCTGGGCGCATGGCACCCCGTTCTCGGCGTGGCGGTGCTCGCCGCGTTCGTTCCGTTCTACTGGTGGCCGATCAAGGGCGAGATCGCCAGCATCAGACGCGCGCGCGAGCACGCCGGCGGCGAACCCGCCTGAGGTGGCTGAGCCGATCTAGTCTCCCCTCATGTGACCGGCAACCCCGCGTACCGGCACCATCTCGTCCACGAGGATCCGCCAGGATCGGTCGCTCGCCATCAGGGATGGCCGGGCGGATGCTCCGGGGACTTCGGCTCGTCCGGTGGTGGCGATGGTGGTTGCCTCCAGCCGGACCCGTAAACCACAACCCAGTACACGACGAACGCCCCGAGGATGACGGCCAGAAAGACGCATGCGAGTCCCCCGGTTATGCCCATATCGTCAAATTATCGTGCTGGCACAGCGGGCGACTCGGTTTCGAGACCTGCTCGGTCAGGCGGGCGCCACCCGGCCGGTCGCACCTTTGTTCGATCAGGTTGTTGCCGGTGACGGCGGATTCACCAGCCCGACCGGTCGCGCCCGACAGCGCTCAACGGCAGGCGTCTGCCCGCACGTGCACCCCGCACCACGGCGGCAGGTCGGCTGCCCACACCCGCCAGCCGCCGGCGTCTCGCTGTCATCGGGCCGTCTCGCGACGGCCACCGCCGCGAAATGCCCGATGGAATTGGAGCCCCCGGCCGGGATCGAACCGGCGACATCTCGCTTACAAGGCGAGTGCTCTGGCCAGCTGAGCTACAGGGGCGCGTGCCGGGGTCAGCATAACGACTGACGGCCGGAAATCCCGCTCAGCAGGCCTCCCGAGCACGGAAAACGTCAATTTCCCGACCACCGTCCCGACGGATCGACGGTCGTGCGGGCCTTCGGCCGAGGGGATTGATGCCCTGCCGTGTCCGCCTGACCGATATGCGTATGCACTCCGTCCCACCGGCCGTTCCTTGTCTTGGCAGGCTCGCGAAACACGTTTACGGTGCAGTGACACGGACGACACTCCGGCTGGCTTCGGCTGCCCGGTCGACCGTCCGTTGGCCGGCACCTCGGGTGCCGGTCGCTCCTTCCACTCGGATCGTCCGGCACGTTCCTGCCGGTGAAAGGAAGCGCTTCACCATGGCTACGGTCACCTACGCGAAGGCGTCCCGGATCTACCCGGGCACCGAACGCCCCGCGGTCAACCAGCTCGACCTCCAGATCGGCGACGGGGAGTTCCTCGTCCTGGTCGGCCCGTCGGGTTGCGGCAAGTCCACCAGCCTCCGGATGCTCGCCGGCCTGGAGGACGTCGACGACGGCGCGATCTACATCGACGACCGGGACGTCACCCACCTCCCGCCGAAGGCCCGCGACATCGCGATGGTCTTCCAGAACTACGCCCTCTACCCGCACATGACGGTGTACGAGAACATGGCGTTCGCCCTCAAGCTGCGCAAGACCTCGAAGTCGGAGATCGACCGGCGGGTCAAGGAGGCGGCCGGGCTGCTCCAGCTGGAGGAGTTCCTCAGCCGCAAGCCGAAGGCGCTCTCCGGTGGCCAGCGCCAGCGTGTCGCCATGGGCCGCGCGATCGTCCGCGAGCCGCAGGTCTTCCTCATGGACGAGCCGCTGTCGAACCTCGACGCCAAGCTCCGGGTGCAGACCCGCACGCAGATCGCGTCGCTCCAGGCCAAGCTGGGCGTCACCACGGTCTACGTCACCCACGACCAGGTCGAGGCCATGACCATGGGTCACCGGGTCGCGGTCATGCTCGACGGCGTCCTCCAGCAGGTGGACACCCCGCGGGCGCTCTACGACACCCCGGCCAACGTCTTCGTCGCGGGCTTCATGGGCTCCCCGGCCATGAACATCAAGACCGTGCCGCTGACCGAGAACGGCGCCGCGTTCGCCGAGCTGAACGTGCCGCTGACCCGCGAGCAGGTCGAGGCGGCCCGCGCCGAGGGCGGCGACGGCAAGGTGACCGTCGGCTTCCGTCCGGAGGACTGCGACCTGGTCAGCCCGACCGAGGGCGGCATGCCGGTCGTGGTCGAGCTGGTCGAGGACCTGGGCTCCGACGCCAACGTCTACGGCCACGCCGCGCTCGAGGGCCACAACGAGCGGTTCGTGGTCCGCACCGACCGGCGCTCCATGCCGAACATGGGCGACACCGTGTTCGTCAAGCCGCGCACCGGCCGCAGCCACGTCTTCCACGCCGCCACCGGCAACCGGATCTGACGTACGCAGAGAAAGGGGCGGCCCGCCACGGCGGACCGCCCCTTTCGCGTTGTCGTCGTTACGCCTCGACCGAACGGCGGCGGGCGACCTCGGCGAGGGTGACCGCCGCGGCGACGCTGGCGTTGAGCGACTCGACGTCGGAGACCATCGGGATGCTCACGGTCAGGTCGCAGGTCTCCCCCACCAGCCGGGACAGGCCGCGCCCCTCCGAGCCGACCACCACGACCAGCGGGCCGACCGCGGCCTCCAGGTCGTAGAGGTCGGTCTGCCCGTCGGCGTCCAGGCCGACCACGATGAAGCCGGCGTCCTTGCACGCCTTGAGCGACCGGGTCAGGTTGGTGACCTGGGCGACCGGCACCCGCGCGGCCGCGCCGGCGCTGGTCCGCCAGGCGGTCGCGGTGATCCCGGCGGCCCGCCGCTCGGGTACGAAGACACCCTGCGCGCCGAACGCGGCGGCCGACCGGATGACCGCGCCGAGGTTGCGCGGGTCGGTGACCCCGTCGAGCGCGACCAGCAGCGGGGCGGCCTGCTCCAGCGAGGCCGCCATCAGGTCCTCGAACGGCTCGTACGCGAACGGCGGCACCTGGAGGCCGACGCCCTGGTGCAGCACGCCGCCGGTCATCCGGTCCAGCTCGGCCCGGCTGATCTCCAGGATCGCGATGCCCCGGTCGGCGGCGGTGCGAACGATCTCGTTGACCCGGTCGTCGATGTCGATGCCCTGGGCCGTGTAGAGAGCGGTCGCCGGCACCTGGGCGCGCAGCGACTCCAGCACCGGGTTCCGCCCGACCAGCAGCTCCGGGCTGTCCTTGGCGGGGTTCGCCTTGCGGCCGGGTGCGACCCGCGGCCCGGACCGGCCGGCGGGCTTGCCGCCGCGGCCCTTCGCCGCGGCGGGGACGCCCCGCCCCCCGCCCTTGCCCCAGGTGGTGTCCTTGCTGCCCGGCTGTCCGATCTTGGGGGCGCGCCCCTCCTCGGCGGCCGCGCGGCGCTCCTTCTCCTGCTTCCAGGCGGTGCGCTGCGGCAGCTTCTCGGTGCCCGAGTAGGCCTTGTGCCAGGGCCGCTCGTCGGCGGGCAGGGTGCGGCCCCGCCCGGCGAGGGAGTCCTTGTTCTTGCCCCCGGAGCCCTTGGGGGCGCCCGCCTTCGGCGTCAGTCGCCGGCCACGGCGCTGCGAGTTGCCGGCCATCAGTCCTGCTCTCCAATAGTCCAACGCGGGCCCTGGGGGGTGTCCTCGACGACCACGCCGGCCTGCTTGAGCTGGTCGCGTACGGCGTCGGCGGCGGCCCAGTCCTTGCGGGTGCGGGCCTGGGCGCGCTGCTCCAGGGCGAGCGCGATCAGGGAGTCCACCACGCCGCGCAGGTCGTCCGCGCGGCCGCCGCCGGTCCAGGCCGGATCCAGGGGGTCGACACCGAGGATATCCAGCATCGCCCGGGCGGCGGCGAGCGTCGTGCGGACGGTCACATCGTCGGCGGCGGTCAGCGCCGTGTTGCCGTCGCGGACCACTTCGTGCAGCACGGCCAGGGCGGCCGAGGTGTTGAGGTCGTCGTCCATCGCCGCCACGTAGCCGCCCGGCAGGTCGCCGAGGTGCCCGGCGCCGACCCGCTCGGCGGCCCGCTGCACGAAGCCCTCGATCCGCCGGTACGCGACCGCGGCCTCGCGCAGGGCGTCCTCCGAGTAGTCGATGCGGGACCGGTAGTGGGCGGCGGCGTAGTAGTAGCGCAGCTCCACCGGGCGCACCCCGAGGGACGCCACGTAGTCGAGGTCGAGGGTGTTCCCGAGCGACTTGCCCATCTTGGTGCCGCCGATGCCGAGCAGGCCGTGATGCACCCAGTAGCGGGCGAAGGGCAGATCGGCGGCCTGGGACTGGGCGATCTCGTTCTCGTGGTGCGGGAAGGTGAGATCGAGCCCGCCGCCGTGGATGTCGAACTCCGGCCCCAGGTAGCGCCAGCACATCGCCGAGCACTCGATGTGCCAGCCGGGCCGCCCCCGGCCCCACGGTGACGGCCAGTAGGCGTCGGCCGGCTCCTCCGGCTTGGCGCCCTTCCACAGCGCGAAGTCGCGCGGGTCGCGCTTGCCCCGCTCGGGGGCGTCCCCGGCGGACTGCATGTCGTCCGGTGACTGGCCGGACAGCGAGCCGTAGGCCGGCCAGGAGGCCACGTCGAAGTAGACGTCGCCGGAGCCGTCGGTGGCCGGGTAGGCGTGCCCGGTCTCGATCAGCCGGGTGATCAGCTCGTGCATCTCCGGGATGTGCCCGGTGGCCCGCGGCTCGTACGTCGGGGGCAGCACGTTGAGGGCCCGGTAGGAGGCCGCCAGGATCTGCTCGTTGTCGTACGCGATCGACCAGAACGGCCGCCCCTGCTCCGTCGCCTTGACCAGGATCTTGTCGTCGATGTCGGTCAGGTTACGGATGAAGGTGACCTCGAAACCGGAGGCGGTGAGCCACCGGCGCAGCACGTCGTAGTTGACACCGGAACGAAGGTGACCGATGTGCGGCGGAGCCTGGAGGGTGAGACCACACAGGTAGACCCCCACCTTGCCGGCTTCCCGCGGGACGAAGTCCCGCACCGAACGGGTGGCGGTGTCATACAGGCGTAGCGTCACCGTACAAGGGTAGCCGTCCGTGCATATCGAAGGAGCCCGGAGCCGGGTCGTACGCTGCGTGCTGTGGACACGGCGGCACGGGCGGGAGAGACGGCGCAGACCCTGGACCGGGGGCTGCGCCTGCTGCACCTGGTCGCCGACGCGCCGGGCGGGCTGACCGTCACCGAGGCGGCGAACCGGCTCGGCGTCGGCCGGGCGGCGGTCTACCGGCTGGTCGGCGCGCTCACCGACCACGGCATGCTGCGCCGCGACGGCGAGGGCCGGCTCCGGCTCGGCGCCGGCGTGCTGCACCTGGCCCGGCGCGCCCAGCCGCTGCTCGCCGAGGGGGCACTGCCCGCACTGCGCCGGCTCGCCGAGCAGGCCGGCGCGACGGCCCACCTGACCGTGGTCGAGGGCGGCGAGGGGGTCGCCCTCGCGGTGGTCGAGCCGAGCTGGACCTCGTTCCACGTGGCGTACCGGACCGGATCGCGGCACCCGTTGGAGCGGGGCGCGGCCGGGCGGGCCATCCTGGCCGGCCGCACCGGCGCCGCGGCACCGGTGAGCACGAGCGGTGAACTGCAGTCCGGGGCGTACGGGGTGGCCGCGCCGGTCCTCGGGGTGCCGGGGCTGGAGGCGAGCGTCGGAGTGGTCTCGCTGACCCCACTGGACGTCACCGAGGTCGGCGTACAGGTCGCCGCCGCCGCCGAGTCGATCGCCGCGGCGCTGTCCTGAGCCGGCCGCCGCCGGTCCGGCGTTCGCCTGCGCCAGCACGGCGATGTGGCGGTATCGGCGGCCAGCGGACACCGCCGATCGGCGATTTGGAGGCGCCCGCCCGAGCGAGGACCCTCGTCGTGGGATCTCCGTCCCTCCGGCCGACAACTGAGCCAGGTGCACGGTCGCGATGCGGTGGGGTGGCGGCACCGCTCGTTCGTCGGCCACCTACCGCTACCACAACGGCCCAGGGCCGTCGTGGTTGTCCACAGGGCGCCGGTCGCAGGCGCCCGCGGGTTGTCCACAGGGGTGCCGCGCGACGGTACGTCGCCGCCAGGCTGGTCGGCATGCCACCTCATCCTCATCGACCGCACGAGCTGGCCTGGCAGGTCTTCCGCGGCTCGGACGTGATCCGGCGCGGCCTCCTGACCCGGCACCAGCTCCGCGGCGCCTCCTGGATCCGGCTCCGGCAGGACGTGTACGCCGACGCCCGCCTCGATCGTGACCACGCGCTGGCCTGTCGCGGCGCACTGCTCCGCCTGCCGCCGGGCACGCTGCTCGCCGGACCGTCGGCGGCGTACCTGCACGGGGTCGAGCACGCCGCCGGCTTCCGGGACGACGTGCACGTCCTGCTGCCGGCGACGGTCCGGGCCGATGCCCAGCCCGGCGTCCGGGTGCACCAGGCCCCGTCGTCGCCCGAGCGACTCGGTCTCCTCGTCCCGACGGCCACCGCAGCATGCTCGGCCAGCCCCGGCCCTGGTCCGAACAGCCCAGCCAGCGCCATCCCCGACCCGAACAGCCCCGCCAGCCCCCGCCCGAGCAACCCGGCCAGCCTCGGCCCGAGCGACCCGGCCGGAAGGGTCGCCGACCCGGGCCGCCCCAGCACCGGCTCGGCGAACACCACGCCGGGTCGCGACGGCCACGGCATCGGCCTGTGGCGCACCATGCCCACCCGAGAGGGCACGTCCACCGGGCCGAAGGCGCTTGCCGAATCGGCGTTCGGTGGTCCCGTGGGGGTGGGCAGCGAGCCCGGCCTGTCGGCCGGGGCCGGCAGGTTGCTGCGTACCGCTCCGGCGGCCTGCGCCTGGGAGACGGCGGTCTGGTCCGACCCGGTGCAGGCCGTGGGGATCATCGACGCCCTGCTCCGGATGGGCCTGGTCAGCCGGACGGATCTGGCGGACGTGGCGGACCGGAGCGCCGGACGACCGGGCGGCCGGCGGGCGCGGTGGGTGTTCGGCCTGGCGGATCCGGGGGCGCAGTCCCCGCCCGAGTCACACCTGCGGGTCCGCCTCATGCTGGCCGGCCTGCCCCGCCCGGTGGCGCAGCACCCGGTGCGCGGGCCTTCGGGTCTTGTCCTGCACCCCGACCTGGCCTGGCCGCAGTTCCGGGTCGCCGTCGAGTACGACGGCCAGTGGCACGCCGACCCGGATCAGCTGACTCGGGACCGCTACCGGCTCGACCAGCTCGTCGCGGCGGGCTGGCTGGTGCTGCACGTGACCGGTCGCCGTCTGCACCGGGAGTTCCCGGCTCTGGTCCGCGAGATCCGCGCGTCGCTGGTGGCCCGGGGCTGGCGGCCGTGAGGCCCGGCCGACGCCGAAGTGGCGGTGTCCGCGACCTTCAGACACCGCCACGCCGCACCACGACGCCGACAGGCCCACAACACGGGAGAGGATTTTCGCCAGACGGCCGTCCGGTATAGACCGCAATCAGGCTTTCGCGGGTTCGAGGCGGGCGAGCACATCGGGCAGTTCGGCCAGGGTGGACACTTCGGCGTCGGGAGCGAGCCCCGGCGGGCGGGGCAGGCGGCCCCGGTTCAGCCAGATCGCCCGCAGCCCGGCGCGCTGGGCCGCGTGCACGTCATGCTCCGGCGAGTCCCCCACGTACACGACGTGCTCGGCGGGGAGCCCGGCGGCCGCCACCACGGCCGCGTAGAACTCCGCCGCCGGCTTCTTGGGCAGGCCGTTCTCGTGCGCGTACAGCTCGAAGGCGAACTCGCCGGCCAGCCCGCAACGTTCGGCGCGACTGTTGCCGTTGGTGGCGAAGCCGAGCAGGTGGCGGGGGCGCAGCGCGGCCAGCGCCGGCCGGGCGTCCGGATACGGCCGGGTCAGCGCGAACCGGCGGGCGAAGAAGAGCGCGGCGAACTCGTCCAGGTGGTCGTCCAGGCCGGCGCGGGCCAGGGACCGGGCCAGGGCCGCCCGCCGGATCTCCTGCACCGGCGCGGCGCTCAGCGCCCCGAACACCGCGCCCCAGTCCGCCTCCAGGTCCGCGAGCGACACGCCGGCCGCCGCCGGGGTCCACCGCCGCATCTCCTCGAGTACGGCCGCCAGCGCGCCGGTGACCGCCGGGCGCAGGTCGACCAGGGTCTCGTCGGCGTCGAAGACGACGGCGGAGGGCCGTCCGCTCATCGCTCGGCGGCCAGGGCCGGCTCGGCCGTGGCGGACGGGGCGGCCTCGGGGGCCGCGCGCAGCTCGTCCACCCGCACCAGCGCCACACCGGCCACGATGAGCGCCCCGCCGAGCAACTGCACGGCGGTCGGCAGCTCGTCCAGCACCAGCCAGGCGATCAGCACCGCGAACATGACCTCGGTCAGCCCGACGAAGGAGGAGAGCCGCGCGCCGAGCAGCCGGGCCCCGGCGACGCCGGTGAGGTAGGCGACCACCGCGGCGATCAGCGAGAGGCCGGCGATCGGCACGAGCCAGCTCATCTCGTGCCCGGCGAAGCTCACGTCAGCGGTGCCGGCGCGCAGCGGGAGCGCCCCGACCAGCCCGAGCAGGAGCAGCACCAGGGCGCCGACGGCCATGCCGCCGCTGGCCATGACCACCGACGGCAGCGCGGGATCGACGCGGCCGGCGATGACGAAGTAACCGGCCAGCCCCACGCCGGCGCCGAGCCCCCAGAGGACGCCGACCGGGTCGAGGCTGCCGGCACCGGTCAGGTCCAGCACGAACACGAGCCCGCACAGGGCGGTCACGGAACCGGCCACGGTGAGCGCCCGGGGCCGCTGTCCGTGGACCAGCCACATCCAGCCGACCACCAGCACGATGCCCAGGTATTCCAGCAGGAGGGCCACGCCGACCGGCAGGTAGCGGACCGCGTTGAAGAAGCAGGCCTGGGCCAGGGCCACCCCGAGCAGCCCGAACACCACGAGCGTGCCGGCGTTGCGGCGCAGCACCGGCCACCGGCCGCGCAGCGCCAGCAGCGCGGGCACGGCGAGCACCAGCGCGGCGATGCCGACCCGGGCGAGCACCACGGCCTCGGCGGACCAGTCGCCGGTGATCAGCGGTCGGGCGAAGGTGCCCGAGGTGGCGAAGGTGAGCGCGGAGAGCAGCGCCAGGCCGAGGCCGACGCCGGGCCGTTCACGCATCGACAGCTCCTTGGGTCGACCGGACATAAGTCAATGGGGGTTATGCTCATGACGCTAGGCGGGCACCCCGACAGGAGTCAAGTTGCTTTTTGCTCATGACACCGAGTGTGGCCTGGTCGCGGCCGCGGCGCTGGTCAACACAACCGGCCCGGACCGGGAGGGGCTGCCGGACGTGACGGCCCTCGACGAGTTCTTCACGGCGTACGGGTGGACCGGCCGGCACGAGCACACCGAGGCGGAGCTGCGCGAGGTGCGCGCGCTGCGGCCCCGGCTCCGCCGGATCTGGCACGCCGACGCCGACGAGGTGGTGGCCGTCGTCAACGGGCTGCTGCGGGAGTCGCACGCCCTGCCCCAGCTCGTCCGCCACGACGACGAGCCGTACCACCTGCACGCGGTGCCGCGGGACGCGCCGCTGGCCACCCGGATGGCGGTCGAGGCGGCCATGGCGCTGGCCGACCTGGTCCGGATGGACGAGCTGAGCCGGCTACGCCTCTGCGACCACCCGGACTGCGAGAACGTGCTGGTCGACCTCTCCAAGAACCGGTCCCGCCGGTTCTGCGACGCCGGTTGCGGCAACCGGGCGGCCGTGAGCGCCTACCGGGCCCGCAAGGCGGCGGCCCACTCCTGACGCGGCCGCGCGAGCTGACGTCGGCCGCGACTCACGGGTGGGTCATCCGGAGCAGGTCCAGAGCCTCGTCGAGCTGGGACTCGCTGAGCTTGCCGGAGTCGACGTGCCCGCGGGAGATCACCACCTCCCGGATGGAGACCTGCTTGGCCAGCGCCTCCTTCGCGATCGAGGCGGCCTCGTCGTACCCGAGGTGGCGGTTGAGCGGGGTGACGATCGACGGCGAGCCCTCGGCGTACGCCAGGCAGACCTCGGCGTCCGCGACCAGGCCGGCCACCAGGCGGTCGGCGAACAGCCGGCTCGCCGCGGAGATCAGCCGGATCGACTCCAGCAGGTTGCGGCCCATCACGGGAAGCATGACGTTCAGCTCGAAGTCGCCCTGCGAGCCGGCGAACGCCACGGCGGCGTCGTTGCCGATCACCTGCGCGCACACCTGCCGCATCGCCTCGGCGACCACCGGGTTCACCTTGCCGGGCATGATCGACGAGCCGGGCTGGAGGTCGGGGATGCGCAGCTCGCGCAGGCCGGCCCGGGGGCCGGAGCCCATCCAGCGGATGTCGTTGGCCATCTTGTAGAGCCCGACGGCGACGGTACGGAGCTGACCGGAGGCCTCCACGAGCGCGTCCCGGGCGCCCTGCGCCTCGAAGTGGTTGCGCGCCTCGGTCAGCGGCAGCCCGGTGGAGGCGCGCAGCTTCTCGATCACCCGCGCGGCGAAGCCCAGCGGGGTGTTGATGCCGGTGCCCACGGCGGTGCCGCCGAGCGGCAGCTCGGCCAGCCGGGGCAGCGCCCCCTCCAGCCGCTCGACGCCGTAGCGGACCTGGGCGGCGTAGCCGCCGAACTCCTGCCCGAGGGTGACCGGGGTGGCGTCCATCAGGTGGGTACGGCCCGCCTTCACCACGGTCTCGAACTCGGCGGCCTTCTCCTCCAGCGCGCCGGCCAGGTGCTTGAGCGCGGGCAGCAGATCCTCCACCACGGCCTGGGTGGCGGCCAGGTGGATCGAGGACGGGAAGACGTCGTTGCTGGACTGCGAGGCGTTCACGTCGTCGTTCGGGTGCACGCTGCGGCCCAGCTCGCGGGCGGCCAGGGTGGCGATCACCTCGTTGGTGTTCATGTTGGACGAGGTGCCCGAGCCGGTCTGGAAGACGTCGACCGGGAACTGGTCGTCGTATCCGCCGTCGGCCACGTGCGCGGCTGCGGTGGCGATCGCCTCGCCCACGTCCGCGCCGATAACTCCCAGCTCGGCGTTGACCTGGGCCGCCGCCCCCTTGATCTGCGCCAGGGCCTTGATCTGGGCCGGTTCGATGCCCCGCCCGGAGATCGGGAAGTTCTGCACCGCGCGCTGGGTCTGCGCCCGCCACAGCGCCTCGGCGGGCACCTCCACCTCACCCATCGAGTCGCGTTCGATCCGGTAGCCGGTCGCCTCTGGAGTCGTCACGCGTACCATCCTGCCGCGCCCGCCGCGGACTCGCAGATGATCGCTCAGTCCAGCTCCGCCAGCAGCCGTTCCACCTCGTGCCGGTCCGGCGACTCGACCTGGCGCAGCAGCGCCAGCGACCGGGTCCAGTGCGAGCGGGCCGCGTCCGGGTCGGTGTCCCGCAGGCAGCGGCCGATGCCGTCGAGCGCCCGCGCCTGTTCGTAGCGGGCACCCAGGCGGGTGGCGTCGGCGAGCACCCGGCGGTGCAGGTCGAGCGCGCTCGCCACGTCCCCCTGGTCGCGGATGGCCAGTGCCAGCAGGTTGCGGGAGGCGCACTGCCCGATGCGGTCACCCACCTCGGTCATCGCCACCAGCGCGTCGCGGTGCAGGGCGGCAGCCCGCTCCGGACGGCCGTCCTCGCGTTCCAGCATGCCGATCTCGTTCAGCACCTCGCCCTCGCCGTAGCGGTTGCCCAGCTGGCGCTTGAGGTGGAGCGCGACCCGCAGGAGCCGGCGGGCCGGTGCGGCGTCACCCAGCCGGTGCCTGATCATGCCGAGATGCCCCAGGGCGTGGGAGGTCTGCCGGAGGTCCCGGGTCTGGCGGGCCAGCAGCAGGTGCAGCCGGCCGACCCGCAGCGCCTCCGCGTACCGGCCCCAGGCGAGCAGTGCCAGGCAGAGGTTGTTCTGGAGGTTCGTCAGATCGCCGGCGTCGTCGATGCCCCGCAGCAGCCCGAGCGCCTCGTCGAACCGCGCCATGCCCAGCTGGTAGTCACCGTTCCCGGCGTAGGAGGCGCCGAGGTTCCACAGGGTGCTGAGCACCTCGCTCCGCAGCCCGAGCCGGCGGCGCAGGTCGAGCGCCAGCTCCATGAGCCGGATCGCCTCGGGGAAGCGGGCCAGCCGGTAGTACGCCGAGGACAGGTAGTTCAACATCGAGGCGACGGCCACCTCGTCACCGAGCCGCTCGGCGACCCGGAGGCCGACGGTGTGCGTCTCGATCAGCTCGTCGAGGTGCCCGCCGTCGAAGTTGAGCCGCCAGCAGGCCCGCGCCAGCTGCCAGCACCGCTCCGGGAAGTCCTCCTCCTCGGCCAGCCGGACCAGCGCGGTGAGTGCGGGCAGGTTCTCCTCGAACCAGGGCCGCCCCTCGGCGGCGGCCGCCGCCACCAGGTCACTGCGCTCCGGCGTACCCGCCGGCAGCGTCTTCCGGCTGCCCGACGCCTCGACTGTGCGGGCGATCGCCACGGTGACGTGCAGGTGGTGATCCAGCAGTCGGGCCAGCGCCCCGCTCCGCTCGGCGGCCAGCTCCGGGACGCCGAGCAGCGTCCGGCCGTACTCGCGGAGCAGGTCGTGCAGCCGGTACCGGCCGGGCTCCACCTCCTCCGCCAGGTGCGCGTCGACCAGTTCGTCCAGCAGGTCCTGCACGAGCGGCAGGCCGACGTCGGCGAGCGCGGCGGCGACCCGATTGTCGAACCGCACGCCGGGGTGCAGGCCGAGCAACCGGAACAGCCGCTGCGCCGCCGGGGAGACCTGCGCGTACGACAGCGCGAACGCCTGGCCCACCGACCGCTGCCCCGCAACCAGCTCGGCCAGCGGCCCGGAACCGGTGACCAGGCGCCCGGCCAGGTCGGCGACCCGCCAGCGGGGCCGGTGCGCGAGCCGCGCGCCGGCCAGCCGGATGGCCAGCGGCAGGTACCCGCATCGCCGGGCGACCTCGGCGGCGGCCTCCGGCTCGGCGGCCACCCGCTCCTCGCCGGCCACCCGGCCGAGCAGCTCGACCGCCTCCTCCGGGTCCAGCACGGGCAGCGACGACGGGCGGCCCTCGTCCAGCCCGAGCAGCCGGCGGCGGCTGGTGATCAGCACCAGGCAGTCGAGACCGTTCGGCAGCAGCGGCGCCACCTGGTCGGCGTTCGCGGCATTGTCCAGCACCACGAGGGCCCGCCGGCCGGCCAGTTCGCTGCGCCAGAGCGCCAGCCGGTCCTCCAGTTCCAGCGGCACCCGCTCCGGCGGGACACCGAGCTGGCGCAGCAGGGTGGCCACCGCCGCGCCCGGCGGCAGCGGCGTCCGTTCGCTGTGTCCGTGCAGGTCGATGAAGAGCTGGGCGTCCGGGTAGCGGTCGGCCAGGGCGGTCGCCACGTGTACGGCGAGAGCCGTCTTGCCGCTGCCGGCCATCCCGTCGATGAGTTGGACCCGGGCGGCGTCCTCCTCGATCTCCTTGACCAGCCGGGCCATCGTCTGCTGCCGGCCGGTGAAGTCGCTGATCGCCCGGGGCAGCGCACGCACCGGGACGACCGGCAGAGCCTCGACGCCGCCCAGCGCCAGGTCGCCGGCCAGGACCCGCTGGTGCAGCTCCTGCAATGCCACGCCCGGCTCGAGGCCCAGCTCCTGGGCGTAGATGTGCCGGCCCTCCCGGTAGACGGCGAGCGCGTCGGCCTGCCGGCCCACGGCGGAGAGGGCGAGCATGAGCTGCCCCCGCAGCCGCTCCCGGAGCGGGTTCCGTTCGACGGTCTCGGTCAGCTCGTCGATCACGTCGGCCGCCTGCCGTAGCCGCAGCTCGACGTCGACGCACTCCTCCAGTGCGGCGAGTCGTTGCTCGTCGAGTGCCTGCGCCCGCCGGCGTACGCTCCGGCTGGCGATCCCGGCCAGTGCCGGACCGCGCCACAGCGCCAGCGCCGCGCGGTAGTGCTGGCGCGCCTCCGCGGGCCGGCCGGCGCCGACCGCGGCCCGGCCGGCCTCCACCCCGCGGGCGAACATCTCGGCGTCGAGGTCGTCGGGCTCGATCCGGACGCCGTAGCCGACCGGATCGGTGATGATGATCTCCCCGGGAGGCCCGAGCGTCGCCAGGCGCTGCCGCAGTCGCGACACGCAGATCTGCAGCTGCGTCCGCGCGGTGGCCGGCGGGCGGTCCTCCCAGACCGCGTCGATCAGCTCCTCGACGGGCACGATCCGACCCGCACGCAGCAGCAGCATGGCGAGCACCGTCCGGTCGCGACCGGCGGTGACGGTGACCTCGCCGCCGCCTGTCCGCAGCGGCCCCAGAATCGCGAACCGCATCTACGCCCCCGCACGCCCTCCTGTGCAACTTCCAGCAGCGTAGCCCGACGGTCACGGAACGCCCCGGACAGACGATAGCGAGGTGATAGCGGATCGACAGCACCGGCCCGGAGACTGGGCGCGGTTGTCGATGACGGCATCCGACGGGGGCGGTGCGCCCGCCCGGGCCTCGCGCCGGGGCGGGCGCACCGATGTCGGTGGGCCGCCGTCCGTGACGCGTAACGCACACGCTCCGGCATTCGCCGGCGAACCCGACCTGACCGACCACATGGGACAGGGGCGCCGGGTGGGATCCCACCCGGCGCCCCTGTCGCGTACGTCGGAACTCAGCGCCGCCCGACGGTGAGCACCGGCTTGGTGACCTCGGCGAAGAAGTCCTCGCCCTTGTCGTCGACCACGATGAAGGCCGGGAAGTCCTCCACCTCGATCTTCCAGACCGCCTCCATGCCCAGCTCGGGGTATTCGAGCACCTCGACGTGCTTGATGCAGTCCTGGGCGAGGCGGGCGGCCGGGCCGCCGATCGAGCCGAGGTAGAAGCCGCCGTGCGTCTGGCAGGACCGGGTGACCTGGGCGGAGCGGTTGCCCTTGGCCAGCATCACCATCGAACCGCCCGCCGCCTGGAACTTCTCCACGTAGGCGTCCATGCGGCCGGCCGTGGTCGGGCCGAACGAGCCGGAGGCGTAGCCCTCGGGAGTCTTGGCCGGGCCGGCGTAGTAGACGGCGTGATCGCGCAGGTACTGCGGCATCGGCTCGCCGGCGTCCAGCCGCTCGGCGATCTTGGCGTGCGCGATGTCCCGGGCCACCACCAGCGGGCCGGTCAGCGACAGCCGGGTCTTCACCGGGTATTTCGACAGCTCGGCGCGGATCTCGTCCATTGGCCGGTTGAGGTCGACCCGGACCACCTCGGAGCTGTCGAGCTGGGCGTCGGTGACGTCGGGCAGGTAGCGCGCCGGGTCGGTCTCGAGACGCTCCAGCCAGACGCCCGACGGGGTGATCTTGGCGACCGCCTGGCGGTCGGCCGAGCAGGAGACCGCGATGGCCACCGGGCAGGACGCGCCGTGCCTCGGCAGCCGGACCACCCGCACGTCGTGGCAGAAGTAGCGCCCGCCGAACTGCGCGCCGATGCCGAAGTTGCGGGTCAGCTCCAGCACCTCGGCCTCCAGTTCGAGGTCGCGGAACCCGTGGGCGCTCATCGAGCCCTGCGTGGGGAGGGCGTCCAGGTACTTCGCGGAGGCGTACTTGGCGGTCTTCAGCGCGTACTCGGCGGAGGTGCCGCCGATGACGATGGCCAGGTGGTAGGGCGGGCAGGCCGCGGTGCCGATGAGGCGCAGCTTCTCCTCCAGGAACTGCATCATCCGCGTGGGATTCAACAGCGCCTTGGTCTCCTGGTAGAGGTAGGACTTGTTGGCCGAGCCGCCGCCCTTCGCCATGAAGAGGAACTTGTAGGCGTCGGGGTGGCCGTCCGGGTCCTCGGCGTAGAGCTCGACCTGGGCGGGCAGGTTGCTGCCGGTGTTCCGCTCCTCCCACATGGTCAGCGGGGCGAGCTGGGAGTAGCGCAGGTTGAGCCGGGTGTAGGCCTGGTAGACACCGCGCGAGATCGCCTCGGCGTCGGTGCCGTCGGTGAGCACGTGCCGGCCGCGCTTGCCCATCACGATCGCGGTGCCGGTGTCCTGGCACATCGGCAGCACGCCACCGGCGGCGATGTTGGCGTTGCGCAGCAGGTCCAGCGCGACGAACCGGTCGTTCGGCGAGGCCGCCGGGTCGTCGATGATCGCCCGGAGCTGGGCCAGGTGGGCCGGGCGCAGGAAGTGGGCGATGTCGTGCATCGCCTCGGCGGTCAGCGCGGTCAGCGCGGCGGGCTCGACGGTGAGGAACCGACGGCCACCCGGGCCGTTGACGACGTCGACGCCCTCATCCGTGACCAGGCGGTACTCCGTCTGGTCGGGTCCGGTCGGCAGCAGGGGGGCGTACGAGAAGGCGGCGGCACTGCTCATGACGGAAAAGCCTAGGGCAGAGCCGTCGATCGGTGGCACCCGCCGGGTGCGTCCTGGGACGCCGCTCTCACCCGGCGTCACTTGCCGTCGGCACAGAGTTCGTTCTTCGGGCCGCAGCTGCCCTGGCCGGTGGGGGGTCGCCAGGTGTCGCCCGGGTCCGGCGCGGGCACCGCGCCCTCGTCCGGCGGTGGCACCCCGGCGGCGCCGGCGCCCCAGCGGACGTACCCGATCTCCCGGCCCTCGCCGATGATCATGCCGTTCGGGCCGACCGCCAGGGCGTTGGCGGAGGTCCGCAACACGACCAGCTCCCGGCCGCTGCGCGGCTCGACCGCGATGAGCCGCGACGGCTTCTCCTCGGCGATCAGCGCCGCGTACGGGGTGAGCGCCGCCCCGGTCTTGCCGCCGGCCGGACGGGTCCACCCGGTGCGGTCGGCCGACAGCTCCCGGCCGATGATCGAACCCTTGTCGGCGCTGCGCACCAGCGCGTAGCGGTCGTCGACGGCCAGCAGCTTCTCGCCCTCGGCGCCCACCTGGAGCAGCCGGCCGTCGTACGCGTCGAGCACCGCCTCACGCCCGTCCGGGGCGACCCCGATCACCACGTTGCGGGCGCCCTGCGGGTCCTCCCGCTGCACGCAGCCGGCGTAGTCCGCGGTCCGCAGGTTGACGCCGTTGCGCCGCCACACCTGCTGCCCGGTGGCCGGGTCGACGGCGGTGAGGACGAACTGGCAGGTGCCGTCGCGGGAGGTGGCGGCGATCCGGAGGAGCCGGCCGCCGACCACCGCGAGCCGCTCCTCGCGGCCGGGCTCGACGTTCTGGAGCACCCTGCCGGTGGCGGTGTCCACCACGTGCACCCGGTCGTCGACGGGGAAGCCGAGCAGCGGTGGGACCGACTCGGGCCCGGCCACCCCGCCGTCGATCCGCGTCGCACCCAGCCGCCGGGTGCCCAGCAGCTCCGGGTTGTCGGCGAGCACCCCGCTGTTCACGCCCGGCAGGAAGGAACTCCACAGCGGGGCGCTCCCCCGGGGATCCCAGGCGCGCAGCGTGCAGTCGGTGGGCCGCACGCAGTACGCGTCGAGCAGCAGGTTCCGGTAGGTCCAGACCGCGATGGCCCGCTCGTCCCGGCGGCGCACCACGCCGGTGGCGGGGTCGAGCACCTCGTACCCCTTGTCGAGGAGCTTGCCCACGGCGACGACCGGGGCCCGGTCGCTGCCGGCCACCGCCGCCCAGTCGGCCTTGCGCTCCCAGAGTTGCGTGCCGGTGGCCAGGCTGCGCGCCTCGACCCGGGTGCGCTGCTCGACGATGACGGTGTCGCCGGCGATGGTGACGCTCCGCGGGGTGCCGCCGACCCGCTGCTGCCAGACCGGCTCCGGGTCGGCGAGCGGCTTGCTCCGGTCCATCCAGTCCCACATGGCGGGGAACGGGTTCCACACCCCGGTGGCGGCGAGCACGACCACGGTGACGAGCCCCAGCAGCAACCAGCCGCGTACGCCAAGGCCCTTCACACCGCACACGGTAGCGACGACCACGCCCGCGCCGGCCCCCCGAACGGCCGTGTCGCGCCGCTTTTCCGGTCGGCCGGCGCGTCACGCGCCGCGGGCGGCGGAGCGGACCAGGGGCAGGGTGCGGTAGGGGATCTGCTCCGCGAGAGCGATGATCGTGGAGGCGCGGCGGATGCCCTCCGAGGCGACGATCTGGTCGATGACCCGCTGGAGGTCGGTGTTCGACCGGGCCACGATGCGGCACAGCAGGTCGCTGGAGCCGGTGATGGTGTGTGCCTCCAGCACCTCCGGGATGGCGGCCAGGTGCGCGGTCACCTGGTCGTGGCCGTGCCGCTGGCTGATCTCCAGCGTCACGAAGCTGGTCACCCCGAAGCCGATGGCCGCCGGCGAGATGTCCGGCCCGAACCCGGCGATCACCCCCCGCTCGACCAGCTTGTCGAGCCGGGCCTGGACGGTGCCCCGGGCCACGCCGAGCCGCCGCGAGCACTCCAGCACCCCGATCCGGGGCTCGTCGGCGAGCAGATCGATCAAGCGGGCATCCAGCGCGTCGAGCTGTACATCCTGACCAGTGTTCATGGGGTTTCACATTACCGAATGCACAACCTGACCAGCATTATCGACGACTGTTGCCCAACCGGCGGTCGCGCAGCGATCCTCCCCACAACAGCAGATCAACGGCGGCCCACGAGGCCGGCCGGTACGCAAGGGAGGCCACCATGACCCAGGCGATCGACCGACCCCAGTCGACCGAGGAGGTCGACGTCGACGCCCTCGTCGGCGCCGTCGACCACGACATCACCCACGACCCGTTCCCGGTCAAGGGCCTCGACCACGTGCACTTCCTGGTGGGCAACGCCAAGCAGGCCGCCCACTACTACTCCACCGCGTTCGGCATGACCTGCGTGGCGTACCGCGGGCCGGAGCAGGGCTACCGGGACCACGCCCAGTACGTGCTGACCAGCGGCTCCGCCCGGTTCGTGCTGACCGGCGCGGTCCGCCCGGACGCCGAGGGCTCCGAGCACGTGGCGAAGCACAGCGACGGCGTCTCCGACATCGCGCTGGAGGTGCCGGACGTGGACGCCGCGTACGCCCACGCCACCGCCCAGGGCGCGACCGGCCTGGTCGAGCCGCACGACCTCAGCGACGAGCACGGCACCGTCCGGATGGCCTCCATCGCCGCGTACGGCGACACCCGGCACACGCTGGTGGACCGGTCCCGCTACACCGGGCCGTTCCTGCCCGGCTTCGTGGCCCGCGGCCCGATCGTGGACCGGCAGCCGATGATCGACGCCGGCATCCAGCCGAAGCGCTTCTTCCAGGCCGTCGACCACGTCGTCGGCAACGTGGAGCTGGGCCGGATGGACGAGTGGGTCGAGTTCTACAAGCGCGTCATGGGCTTCAGCAACATGGCCGAGTTCATCGGCGACGACATCGCCACCGACTACTCGGCGCTGATGAGCAAGGTGGTCGCGAGCGGCACCCGCAAGGTGAAGTTCCCGCTCAACGAGCCGGCCGTCGCCCGCAAGAAGTCGCAGATCGACGAGTACCTGGAGTTCTACCAGGGCCCGGGCGCGCAGCACATCGCCGTGGCCACCAACGACATCCTGGCCAGCGTCGACGCCATGCGGGCCGCCGGCGTCGAGTTCCTGGACACGCCCGACTCCTACTACGAGGACCCGGAGCTGCGGGCCCGCATCGGCCAGGTGCGCGTGCCGATCGAGGAGCTCCAGTCCCGCAAGATCCTGGTCGACCGGGACGAGGACGGCTACCTGCTCCAGATCTTCACGAAGCCGGTGCAGGACCGCCCCACGGTCTTCTTCGAGCTGATCGAGCGGCACGGCTCGCTCGGCTTCGGCAAGGGCAACTTCAAGGCCCTGTTCGAGGCCATCGAGCGGGAGCAGGAGAAGCGCGGCAACCTGTAACACTGTCCGCGTGACCGAGCCTTCCCCCGCGTCTCCGCCGCCCGCCGGGCCCCCGCCCGCGGGCGGCGGCTTCGCGCCGCCGTCCGGGCCGTACGCGCCGCCGCGCCAGCACACCCCGCCCACCTACGCCGGGCTGCCCGCCTACCCCCCGCCACCCCCGGGGTACGCCCCGCACCCCGGCTTCGTGCCAGCCACGCTGGCCCCCAACGGGCAGCCGCTGGCCGGCTTCGGCGAGCGGCTGGTGGCCTGGCTGATCGACACCGCGGTGGCGAGCGCGGTGGCCATGGTCCTCTTCCTGCCGGTCGTCCTCTGGCTCTGGTTCCGGATGTTCAACGACATGATGGTGGTCGCCCCGGACGGGACGGTGCCCGAGCCCGACCCGGCCACGATGCTGACCGACTTCTTCCTGCCGATGCTGCTGGCCGAGGCGGGACTGTTGCTGCTCATGTTCGTCTTCTACTGGCTCTACCACGTCGAGTACGCCCGCCGGACCGGCCAGACGCTCGGCAAGAAGGCCATGAAGCTGCGCATCGTCCCGCTCGACCCGACCGCGCCGCTGACCCGGGGCGTCCTCGGCCGGCGGTACCTCGTGGAGTTCGTCGCGGGCTCGCTCGTGCCCTTCGCCAACTACCTCGACGGGTTCTGGCAGCTCTGGGACAAGCCCTGGCAGCAGACCCTGCACGACAAGTTCGCCGGAACGGTCGTCGTTAAGGTTGTGCCGTGAGTGTGCAGCCCGGCTGGTACGTCGACCCCGCCGATCCCGAGACCCGCCGGTACTGGGACGGCGAGGGGTGGATCGGCGCGCCGATCCCGGTCGACGCCACCCCGCCCGACGGACCACCGCCGCCCGAGCCGGCTCCCGCCGCCGCGCCGGCCCCTGCCGCGGCCACGCCGCAGCCGGGCCAGCCCGCCCCGGGCGGCCCGGCCGTCGGCCCCTACCCGGGCTCGCCCGCCGGCGGCCCGGTCCAGCCGTGGCCGGGCCAGCCGACCCAGCCCGGCCCCTGGCCCGGCCAGCCGGGCCAGCCGGGCCCCTGGCCGGGACAGCCCGGCCAGCCGGGACCGTGGGCCGGTCGGCCCGGCCAGCAGGGGCCGCCGCCGGGCTGGCCGTACCCGGGGTGGCCCGGGCGCCCGCCGGCCCCGCGCCCGCACGGGCTGCCGCTCGCCTCGTACGGCGCCCGGCTGGTCGCCCGCCTCATCGACCTCGGCGTGGTGCTCCTGCTCAACGCCGTGGTCAACGGCTGGTTCGTCTGGCGCTACATCGAGGAGATCTCGCCGTACCTCCGCGAGTCGGTGCGGCGGTCGCTGGCCGGGGACACCTCCACCGAGGGGCTGCCCCAGCCGGGCGAGCAGGCCGCCGGGCTCCAGATCGCCATCCTGCTGATCGCCACCGCGCTCTGGTTCGCGTACGAGGTGCCGTCGATGGCGGCCCGCGGCCAGACCTTCGGCAAGCGGCTCGTGGGCGTCCGCGCGGTGGCGGTCGAGGCGGACCAGCCGCTCGGCTTCGGCCGGGCCACCCGCCGCTGGAGCACGCTCGGCCTGCCCACCCTGCTCTGGTACTGCTGCGGCCTGGGCCTGCTGCTCCAGTTCGTGGACGCGGTCTCCCCGCTGTTCGACCAGCCGCTGCGCCAGGCCCTGCACGACAAGCGGGCGCAGACCGTCGTGGTCCAGCTCCCCCGCACCCGGCCCGACACCCGTACCACCCCGCGCGACCGCGCCAACCCCCCGGGAGACACCCCATGACCGACACCGGACGTCACCAGCCTCCGCTGCGGCTCACCCGCGCCGACCTGGACGCGCTGCCGAACTACGTGCCCGGGCGCAGCCCGGCCGACCTGGCCCGCGAGCTGGGCCTGCCGGAGGCCATCAAGCTGGCCAGCAACGAGGTCCCGTACGGGCCGCTGCCCGGCGTCGTGGAGGCGGTCGCCGAGGCCGTGGCCGGTTCGCACCGCTACCCCGACATGGGCGTGGTGGCGCTGCGGCAGGCCCTCGCCGAGCGGTACGGCGTGGACGCCGACCGGATCGCCACCGGCTGCGGTTCGGTGGCGCTGGCCGAGCACCTGGTGCGGGCCACCTGCCTGCCGGGCGACGAGCTGCTCTACTCGTGGCGGTCGTTCGAGGCGTACCCGATCATCGCGGCGACCAGCGGCGCGACCAGCGTGCGGGTCCCGAACGACGCCGGCCACGGTCACGACCTGGCCTCGATGGCGGCGGCGGTGACGGACCGGACCCGGATGATCCTGGTCTGCAACCCGAACAACCCGACCGGCACGGCCGTCCGCAGGGCCGAGCTGGACCGCTTCCTCGACGCGGTGCCGGACGACGTGCTCGTGGTGATCGACGAGGCGTACCGGGAGTTCGTCACCGACCCCGAGGTGCCGGACGGCCTGAGCTACCTGGACCGGCCGAACGTGGCGGTGCTGCGCACCCTGTCCAAGGCCTGGGGCCTGGCCGGCCTGCGGATCGGCTGGCTGATCGCCGAGCCGACCGTGGCCGCCGCGGTGCGCAAGGTGGTCACCCCCTTCTCCACCAGCATGGCCGCCCAGGCCGGCGCGCTGGCGGCACTCGCGCAGGCCGACGAGGTCGAGCGGCGCTGCGCGCTGGTCGTCGCCGAGCGGGACCGGGTCACCGAGGCGCTGCGCAAGTTCGTCCCGGACGTGCCGGACAGCCAGGCCAACTTCGTCTGGCTGCCGCTGGGCGACCGGGCCGTCGAGTTCGGCCGGGCGTGTGAGGCCCGCGGGGTGATCGTCCGGCCGTTCCCCGGCGACGGCGTGCGGGTCACCATCGGCACTCCGGCCGAGAACGACGCCTTCCTGGCCGCCGCGGAGGCCGCGCTGGCCTGACGGCCCAGGTCCGGGGCCGGTCCGTCAACCCCCTACGGACCGGCCCCGGACGCCTCGACCGGCGAGATATAGGAACTTTAAGGGATTTTGTCCGTTTTGTCCAATAGCTTGCCTGGTCAGGTCGCGGCCAGGAGGACCGGCTCGGCCATGAGGAAGTACCCCTGGTCGTCGTCGTCCGGCCGGGCCTCCTCGCGCAGCCGTTCCACCGCCACGTAGCCGTCCACCGCGTGCGCCCGGCCCGGCTTCCAGCCGGTCCCGTCCCGGCCGATGTCCAGGACGAACCGGGACCGCTCCGCCCCGGTGGTCGGGTCCAGCGTCACCAGTTCCCGTCGCTCGGTCAGCAGGTGCACCCGGCCGGGCTCGACCGCGAGGATCCGGGCCGCGCCCAGGTCGGCCCGGCGCCACAGCTCCTCCCCGGTCCGCGCGGACCGTCCGGTCACCACGCCACCGGCCGTCGACACGGCGTGCTCGCCGTCCAGCTCGGTGTCCGGGCCGTCCAGGGCGGGTGCGGCCACCGGCTCGCCCGCGCCGATCAGCCAGCCCCGGCCCGTCTCGTCGCTCCGGCCCGAGGTGCGCAGCCCTCGGCACGCCGAGTGCCCGTCCCGGCAGCCCACCGGCGTCACCACGAGCCGGTCCGGAGCGTCCGGCGGTCGCCAGCGGGTCCGTACCGCGCCGGTCGCGGCGTCCCGGAACTCGACCGCGGCCGGCCCGGCGCAGGAGTCGACCCCGACCAGCTCGCCGGTGGCCGTGGTGCCCACGTCGGCGCGGCAGCCACGCGCCACCTCCGAGCGCCACAGCCGGCGGCCGTCCGCCAGCGCGTACCCACCGACCGCCCCGGGGCCGGCCGCCACCAGGACGGCGCGGCCGTCGGCGGCCCGGGTAACGTGCAGGCCGGCCGGGTCCCAGACCGTGGCGGCGTAGGTGCGGCGGGGCTTCGGCACCGCGCCCGGCTCCGGCCCGTCGGCCCGCCAGGCGACCCTCCCGGTACGCGCGTCCAGCGCCACCAGCTTCCCGTCGGACCAGCGGCTCACCACCGTGGTGCCGTCGGCCAGCACCCCGACGAGCTTGGCCGGCCAGCGGCGGTACGACCAGAACGGGGTGACCCGGTGCTTCCCGGAGACGGGCTGGTCGGCGTACACCTGGCGGGCGCCCGCGTAGACGCGGACGCGGCCGTCCACGACCAGCGGTGCCACCGGCAGCCGGCCGATCACCCCGGCCGGCGGGCTCGGCGCGGCCGGGTACGCGCCCCGGGCGACCGTCTCGACCTCGGCGGGCGCGAGGACCCGGAGGACCACGGCGGCCGACGCCGCGACGGCCAGCACCGCCACGACCGCCACCAGGATCCGCCGCCCCGCGGGCTTGCGCATGCCGCACCTCCGCCCGGCACCCTACCCAGCGGCGGCCCCCGGACGCCGCGCGGCGTCATCCGCGCCGGGCCGGCGTGGGCGGCCTGGTCGGCTCAGGCGGCCTCGGCGGACCGGGTGGGCCCGACGGCCAGCGCCAGGTCGGCCAGGTCACGGCGGAGGGCGCCCTCCACCGCTCGGGCGGCCAGGCCGCCGAGGATCAGCGCCAGCACCCGCCCGTAGGGACGGGTCGGCACGGCCTCGTGCTCGACGGTGACCTCCGTGCAGCCGCGCCGCCGGCGCTCGACGGTGCGCAGCGTCCAGGTGATCCGGTAGTCCGCGCCCGCGCCGCGCGAGCTGAGCACCAGCCGCGCCGGGGCGACCGCCTCGACCACCCGGAACTCCTCGGCCTCGGCGACGCCGTCGGGCCGGACCCGGGTCTCCCGCCAGCCGGTGCCGGGCCCGAAGTCGCCGGCGCTGAGGACGTCGACCGCGCCGACCGCGGACAACCAGTCGGCCCGCGCCGGGAGGTCGGTGAGGAGCCGCCAGACGTCGACGTCCTGCGCTTCGATGAATGCGGAAACCGTCACCGTCGACATGGCACCTCCCGTGTCGTCCACGGTACGGGCCGTCACCGGGTAAGGGGAGCCTTGCGGTGACATTTCCACCACCGGTGCCCCGACCGGGGCACCGGGCGCGGCGAGCGGTCAGGGACGGAAGGCATCACCCCGGATGGCGGCGACGAACGCCGTCCAGCCCGGTGGGCTGACCGCGAGCCCCGGACCGTGGGGGTCCTTCGAGTCGCGTACGCCCACCACGCCGTGCGCGGCGACCACGTTGGTCGCCACCTCGACGCAGAGGCCCTGATCGTTGGAGCGGCTGCTGGTGCGCCAGACGGCGCCGGTCAACTCGGTCATCGTCGCGGTCCTTCCTGTTCCACTCGGGTGCGCCCCGGCCCGCACCGCCGGGGCGTACGCAATCCGCGACGATCAACGGCGCAGGAAACGTCCCCGGTCGCACAGCGGGTGCGACCGGGGACGGAGAGTGAACAGGGCGACTCAGCGGGCCGGGACGATGGTCCCCGTGACCTCGCCGAGGGCGACGGTGGTGCCGTCCGGGCCGGGCGCCGTGGCGGTGATCGTCACGGTGTCGCCGTCCTCCAGGAAGGTCCGGGCGGCGCCGTCGGCGAGCTTCACCGGCTCGGCCCCGCCCCAGGTCAGCTCCAGGAATGAGCCGACCTGCCCGCGCTCCGGCCCGGAGACGGTGCCGGAGGCGTAGAGGTCGCCGGTGCGCAGCGAGGCGCCGTTGACGGTGAGGTGGGCGAGCTGCTGGGCGGGCGTCCAGTACATGGTGGCGAACGGCGGCTCGGCGACCCGTTCGCCGTTCCACTCCACCGACAGGCTCAGGTCCAGCCCGAGGTGCGGGGTGTCGCGCAGGTAGTCCTGCACCGGCGGATCCTGGTCGGGTGCGGGCACGAAGGCGTCGGCCAGCGCGTCGAGCGGGGTGACCCAGGCCGAGACGGAGGTGGCGAAGGACTTCCCCAGGAACGGGCCGAGCGGCTGGTACTCCCAGGCCTGGATGTCCCGGGCCGACCAGTCGTTGACCAGCACCACCCCGAAGACGTGGTCGGCGAAGTCCGCGACGGAGACCCGGTCACCGAGCCGGCTCGGCACCCCGACCACGAACCCGACCTCGGCCTCGATGTCCAGCCGGACGGAGGCGCCGGTGGTCGGGCCCTGCGCGGTGGCCCGCTGGCCGGTGGGGCGTACGACGGGGGTGCCCGACACGACCACCGTGCCGGCCCGGCCGTGGTAGCCGATGGGCACGTGCTTCCAGTTGGGCAGCAACGGCGGCTGGCCGGGCCGGAAGATCTGCCCGACGTTCGACGCGTGGTGCTCGGACGAGTAGAAGTCGACGTAGTCGGCCACCTCGAACGGGAGCAGCAGCTCCACCTCGCGCAGCGGCACCAGCAGCGGCTCCACGGCCGGCCTGTGCTCCTCGTCGGTGAGCAGCTCGGTGACCCGCTGCCGCACGGCGGTCCACTGCGGACGCCCGAGCGCCATGAACTCGTTGAGGGTGGGCCGGCCGAGCGCACCGGCGGCCAGCACCAGACCGGCGGCCTCGGCGCCGGCCAGGTCCAGCACGAAGTCACCGATGCGTACGCCGATCCGCGGCTCGCGGTCGCCCTGCCGGAACACCCCGTACGGCAGGTTGCGCACCCCGTACGGCGAACCGGCCGCACCCACTACCCAGCTCATTCCTCAAAGCCCCCGTTCACCAGCCCCAGCCGGATCAGATCGGTCAGTGGTTCGGAGATGCTGCACGAGCCGTAGCCGACCCAGAGCGGGCGCTCGGCCTCCCGCTGCGACCGGGCCGGCTCGACCACCCGGAGCGGGTCGGTGGCGGCCAGCAGCTCGGCCACCCCGTCCACCTCGGCACCCCCGGTGGCGGCCAGGGTGGCGGCCAGCACGTTGACGAAGCCGTGGTGGGTGAAGCCGGTCTCCGGGTCCCGGTGCCGGATCGCCTGGTGCAGCCCGGCGGTCAGCTTGAACGGCAGCTCCCGGTCGCGGCAGGCGCAGATCACCGCGGCCAGCTCGACCGGGGTCGGGAACAGCTCGGCGGCCAGCCCGCCGGTGCGGAACTTGGCGGCCACCGGCAGCCCGCCGGCCCGCGCCTCGGCGAGGGCGTCCAGCGCGCCCAGCAGCCCGAAGGTCAGCGGGACCTCGGCGTAGACGGTGGTGCCGCCCAGACGCTCGGCGAGCTTGAGCAGGTCGGCCAGGCCGGGCTGCGGGTCCTCACCGCGCTTGGCGACGGGTGCCTCGACCTGACGGACGACGAGCCGGGCGTCCGCCTCGGCGAGAGCCGCCTCCAGCCGGCCGACCGGCACGTCGCCGATCACGCCGACCGCCAGGGTCGCCTCCGGGGCGAGCAGGCCGGGCAGGTCCGGCAGGGTCGAGGCGGGCAGCAGCAGCGGGCCGACCAGGTCGGCGTACCAGCCGGCCCGGTGCCGGTGATGGGCGGCCACGGCGTCCGGCAGCGCGGCGCTGCCGGGCGGGAAGACCGCCGCGTCGTCGACCAGTCCGGCGAAGAGGCGGGGCACCTGCGTTGACACGAGACAAGAATCTACGGGACGCTACAAGGAACGGACAACTGCGTCCGATTATCGGACGTTCCCGGCCGGAGAACGGGACATATCGGGAGGCGAGATGCCGTACTACCGCAGCGTCGGTGAGGTGCCCCGCAAGCGCCACACCCAGTTCCGCCAGCCCGACGGCACGCTGTACGCCGAGGAGCTGGTCGGCCAGGAAGGCTTCTCCTCCGACTCGTCGCTGCTCTACCACCGGCACGCGCCCACCGCGATCGTGGCCGCCGAGGAGTTCACCCCGCCCGCCTTCACCCGGGTGCCCAACCTGCCGCTCAAGCCCCGGCACCTGCGCACCCACAAGCTCGACGGCGCGGGCGCCGACCCGGTGCTGGGCCGGCAGTACCTGCTCGCCAACGACGACGTACGGATCGCGTACGTGCTGGCCGACCGGCCCTCGCCGCTGTTCCGGGACGCCACCGGCGACCACTGCCTCTACGTCGAGGCCGGCACGCTGCGGGTGGAGTCGCCGTTCGGCGTGCTCGACGTGGCCGCCGGCGACTACGTCATCATCCCCACCTCGACCATCCACCGCCTCGTCCCCACCGGCGACGAGCCGGCCCGGCTGCTCGCCATCGAGGCCGCCGGCCACGTCGGCCCGCCGAAGCGCTACCTCTCCGTACGCGGGCAGTTCCTGGAGCACTCGCCCTACTGCGAGCGGGACGTCCGCGGGCCGGACACGCCGCTGCTGGTCGACGAGACCGACGTCGAGGTGCTGGTCCGGCACCGTTCCCGGGCGGCACGCCCGGACGGTAGCGGCACCGTGTGGACGCGTCATGTCTATGCGAACCACCCGTTCGACGTCGTCGGCTGGGACGGGCACATGTACCCGTGGGCGTTCTCCATCCACGACTTCGAGCCGATCACCGGCCGGATCCACCAGCCGCCACCGGTGCACCAGACCTTCCAGGGCCCGAACTTCGTGATCTGCTCGTTCGTGCCGCGCAAGGTGGACTACCACCCGGGCGCCATCCCGGTGCCGTACAACCACCACAACGTCGACTCCGACGAGATGCTCTTCTACACCGGCGGCAACTACGAGGCCCGGCGCGGCTCCGGCATCGAGCAGGGCTCGATCTCGCTGCACCCGTCCGGCTTCACCCACGGCCCCCAGCCGGGTGCCGCCGAGCGGTCGATCGGGGCGGAGTTCTTCGACGAGCTGGCGGTCATGGTGGACACCTTCCGCCCGCTCGACCTCTGCGATGCCGCGACCGCCTGCGAGGACGACGCGTACGCCTGGACCTGGGCGCGCCGGGCCTAACGCCGGGGCTGGTGGCCGGTGCGGGCGAGCACGACGAACCCGGCCACCAGCGCCACCGTGATCCCGGCGACCAGCGGCCACGGGCCGCCGACCAGCGCGTAGAGCACCAGCAGCGCCGGGGCGGCGGCCACCCCGCAGACGGCCAGTGCCAGGCCGCGGTCGGTGCGGAACAGCCCGGGCAGGATCGTGTCCCGCAGGCCCGGCACCCGGGCGGCGGAACGCCAGACCAGCAGCGCCCCACCGAGCGCGGCGAGCAGCGCGAGGAGCCGGGACGGGCCCGGCGCGACCGGGGCCAGGACGGCCACCAGCACGCCGGCCAGCAGCGACCAGCCGGCGCCGTGGAGGACCAGCCGGAGCAGCCCGTCGGCGACGCTCGGGCGGGGCTCGCCCGCCGTCGGATCCAGCGCCGCCACCTCGGCCAGGTCCTCCAGAGCCTGCGCGTAACGGCGCTGCTCCAGCCGGATCACACCCATGTCGTGCCGCGCCTCGGCCACCTCCGGGTCGAGCCGCAGCGCCTCCCGGTACGCCCGCTCGGCCAGGTCGTACAGCTCCAGCCGGGCCGCGACCACGCCGAGCACCAGGTGCGCCTGCGCGGTGTCCGGGGCCAGTTCCACGCCGCGCCAGGCGGCGTTGAGCGCCGGCTGCCCGTTGCGGGCGCCGGCCAGGATCGCAGCGGCGCTCCGCTGGGCGTACGCGTCGGCCGGGCCGAGCGCCAGGATCCGGTCCCCGGTGCTCGCCGCGGCCTTCCACCGGCCCAGGTCGACAAGGGCGAAGCCACGCGCCACCAGCGGCGACAGGGCACCCGGGGCGGCGGCCACGGCCGCCTCGGCGACGGGCAGCGCCGCCGCGGGCCGGTCGGCGGCGAGGTGCACCCGGGCCAGCATGGTCAACGCCTCGGGGCTGCCCGGCTGGACGGCGAGTCCCGCGTCGAGTTCCTCGGCGGCCTCGTCGTACCGGCCCAGTTCGGCGAGGAGTTGCGCGCGCTGGAGGTAGCCGTCGGCTGCGGACTGGTCGGGGGTGGCGTCGTGCGGCATCCTGCCGAGCGTAACCCCCGGTCGCTGCCCCCGCCGCCGGCGTGGACGCCGTCAGGCGCTGTGGCAGCGGGACCGGTCCAGCGAGCGCCCACAGGTCCCCATGCTGCACCAGCGCCTGAGCCCGCTCTCGTCCAGGAAGAGCCACCCGCACCGCTCGTCGGGGCAGACCCGGAGGGTGAGCCGGCGCGGGTCGCTGAGCAGTTGGGCAGCACTCCACGCGACCGCGTGCAGGGGCATCCGGAGCCCGGCGGCCAGCTCCGGCCACCAGCGCCCGCGACCGTCGGTCTCGCGCCGGAACACCAGTTCCTTCGCGGCGGCCTCCGCGTACCGGGCGACCACCTCGAATGCCTGCCGGTCGTCCGGTTCGGTCAGGCATCCGTACAGCGCCTGCCGCAGGTCCCGGGCCTCGCCGAGCACCGCCTCGCCCTGCCCGGGGTCCCGCCGGCCCAGGTGCAGCAGCCGGCCCACCGAGACGTCGTCGACCAGTCCCACGTACCCGGCCCACACGGCCAGGGTGCGGTAGCCGCGCAGCCACTCGGCGCCCGGCAACGGCGGTTCGTGCCCCCACCCGGCGAAGGTGTTGCAGAAGTCCAGCGCCGGGTGCCCGCCGACGCTCCAGGGCAGGCACTCGTCGCGTAGCCGGACCTCGTAGACGGGCCGCCCGGGCCGGTCCAGGCGCTCGTCGCCCCGCAGGATCCGGCGGTGCACCTCCCGCAGGCGCGGCCCCGGTTCGACGCCCAGCTCGTCCACGAGGAACTGCCGGGTGGTCCGGTACAGCCGCAGCGCGTCGGCCTGCCGGGCGCCCCGGTACAGCGCGGTCATCAGCACGGCGACCAGCTGCTCCCGGCCCGGGTGCCGGGCCGCCAGGGGCATCAGCTCGGCGACCGCCCGGGCGTGCTGGCCCAGTGCGAGCTGCGCCTCGGCGCGCAGCTCGACGGCGACCAGCCGGAGCTCCTCGACGGTCCCGTGCAGCCGGTCCCGCAGCTCGTCGTCCGCCGCGTCGGCGAGCAGCGGCCCTCGCCAGAGGGCCAGGCCCCGGTCGAGCAGGCGCACCCGCTCCGCGGGGTCGGCGGCGGCGCCGGCGGACCGCACCAGCTCGCCGAACTCGTCGACATCGACGCGGTGCTCGTCGGCCTCGACGAGGTAACCCTCCCCCCGGGTGCTGATCCGCACCCCGTAGGGCGTCAACGCCCCGCGCAACCGACCGATGTACGTCTGCACGGCACCGCGCGCCGACGCGGGCGGCCGGCCGTTCCAGAGGAGGTCGATGAGGCGGTCGGTCGGGACGACGCGCCCGGTGTCGAGCAGCAGCACACCGAGCAGGCAGCGCTCCTGACGGCGGCTGCCGACCTCGACCGGCCGGCCCCGGTGGCGGGCCTCGAAGGGTCCGAGCAGGCGGAACTCCATACCGAACAGACGGCCTGGCGCGGCGGGGCGGTTGTCGTCCGGAGGTGAGCGGATGGTGAGCGCCCCCAGCGGCCGGCCCGGTGCCCGGACGGCTCGGCGCGGCTGGAGCCCGACGAGTGGTGAGTCCGTGGTGAGCGGGTCTGGTGATCCTGGTCCGGCCCTGACCAGAAGCACGGATGGAGTGACCATGCGTTTCAAGATGAGCGTCGCGGTGGCGTCGGTCGTGGCCGCGATCGCGACGGCCCTGCCCGGCTCGGCGTCCGCCGCGAGCGGCGGCGGCAGCCACGGCGCCTGGGAGCCGGACCCGCAGGAGGCGTTCGAGATGCCCGCCGGGGCTCGGTGCGACTTCGCGGTGCGGGTCGAACCGATCGTCGACGAGGTCCGGAAGCTGACCCTGGCGACGTACCCGGACGGCTCGCCCAGGCGGGAGCTGTTCACCGGCGCCCTGATCGACCGGGTGACCAACCTGGAGACCGGCGCCACGTCCACGGCGGACGCGAGCGGCACCTCCCTGGTCGTCTACGGCACGGACGGATCGATGACCTGGTACGTCACCGGGCCGGTGCTGCTCGGCTTCCGGGAGAACGCGGGCTCGCTGCCGAAGGGGCTGTGGATCGTGGACGGCCAGTTCGTCGTGGAGTTCACGCCCACCTTCGAGAAGACGATCACGATGCTCCACGGCACCACCCACAACGTCTGCACGGACGTCGACTGACCGGGTGCCGCGACCCGGGTCACCGCGTCACACCGCCGGCGCCTCGTAGACCAGGGCCACGGCGATCCCGGTGAGCCCCTCGCCGCGCCCGGGAAAGCCCAGGCCGTCGGTGGTGGCGGCGGAGACGGTGACCGGCGCACCGACGGCCGCGGAGAGCACCCGCTGCGCCTCCTCCCGGCGCGGACCGATCTTCGGCCGGTTGCCGACCACCTGCACCGACACGTTGCCGATCGCGAAGCCGGCCGCCCGGACCCGCCGGGCGCTCTCGGTGAGCAGGGCCACCCCGGACGCGCCCGCCCACTCCGGCTGGTCGACCCCGAAGTTGGCGCCCAGGTCGCCCAGGCCGGCCGCGGAGAGCAGGGCGTTGCAGGCGGCGTGCGCGGCGACATCGGCGTCCGAGTGGCCGGCCAGGCCGTCCTGGCCCGGCCAGTGCAGGCCGGCGACCCAGCAGGGCCGGCCCGGCGCGAAGGCGTGCACGTCGGTGCCGATGGCCACCCGAGGAACGATCATGAGCCGAGCGTACGCGTCAGGCGCCGGTGGCCAGCAGGTGCTCGGCCAGGGCCAGGTCGAACGGGCGGGTGATCTTCAAGGCCAGCTCCGACCCCGGCACGCAGACCACCGGGACGCCCATCTTCTCGACCAGGCCCGCGTCGTCGGTGAGCGGGTCGCCGGCCGCCTCGTGGGCGGCGGTCAGCACCGACCGGCGGAAGCCCTGCGGGGTCTGCACCGCGCGCAGGGCGGCCCGGTCGACCGTGCCGAGGACCCGTTCGCCGGCGTCGACCTCCTTGACGGTGTCGACCACCGGCAGCACCGGGATCACCGCGTCGTGGCCGCCGCGGACCGCCGCGGCCACCGATTCGACCAGCTCGGGCGGGGTGAGGGCCCGGGCCGCGTCGTGCACCAGGACGATCTCCGGGCCGCCCGGAACGGCGGCCAGCGCGGCGGCCACCGACGCCTGGCGCTCGGCGCCGCCGGGGACCACGGTCACCGGGGCCACCGGCGCGAGCATCCCCCGGACCGCCTCGACGTCGGCGGCCGGGGCGGCCACCACGATCGTGTGCACCGAGGGCGCAGCGGCGATGCGGCGGACCGCGTGCACCAGCAGCGGCTCGCCCGCGAGCGGCCGGAGGGCCTTGGGAGCGCCCGGGCCGAGGCGTACCCCGGCTCCGGCCGCAGGAACAAGGACCGCGACGTCACCGCGCGGATTGAGCTGCGCGGTCACGTCGCGGTCCTCGGATTCGTTTGCTACGGGCTGGGTACGACGACCTGGTGCGGATCAGGCCTCGGTCAGCACCTTGTCGAGCAGCGTCTCCGCCTCGTCCTTGGTGCTCTTCTCAGCCAGCGCGACCTCGCCGACGAGAATGTCGCGCGCCTTGGCCAGCATGCGCTTCTCACCCGCGGAGAGACCCCGCTCCCGCTCCCGGCGCCACAGGTCGCGGACGACCTCGGCGACCTTCAGCGGGTTACCGGAGGCCAGCTTCTCCAGATTCGCCTTGTAACGCCGCGACCAGTTGGTCGGCTCCTCGGTGTGCGGTGCACGGAGCACGTCGAAGACCTTGCCCAGGCCCTCTTCGCCGACCACCTCGCGCACACCCACGATCTCGGCGTTCTCGGCGGGCACCCGGACCGTCAGGTCACCCTGCGCGACCCTCAGGACGAGGTACTGCTTAGGCTCGCCCTTGATGACCCGAGTCTCGATTGCCTCGATGAGTGCGGCCCCGTGGTGGGGGTAAACAACGGTCTCGCCGACACTGAAAACCATAGGTTCGAAACCCCTTTCGCTGTGTCTAGGGTAACACGCTCAGGCACCGATGTCTCACCGCTGTCCTGACCGTTGGCGCAGCTCAGGGGCCCTGTGAGAGGTATTTCTTCAGCTTGACAGGCGGTCAAGCCGATGGTTTCGACACGCTCCGTGACCAGCGGATGACAACCCGGTAAGAGTGACGGAAGCGTTCATATCTAGGGCTATGCGCTCCTTCCATGGTAGCTCCGGAATTCCACCTGCGCCCAGGTGTGGCGGTACGACGACCGGTGCGGGACGCTGGAGGCGGACTACGTCCGCTCACCGAGACGGCTCCTGGGGGTCCGATGGGCATGCCTGACGCTGAAGGCCACGGGCCACCGGACGGGCTGCCCGACCTGCCCCCGGAGTGGGGTCGGGTGGTCGTCCCCGACGACGCCTCGGCGCTGGCCGAGGAGGCCCGCCAGGTCCGCCGCGAGCTGCGCCAGGCCCGCCGGCAGGCCGACGGGCGGCAGCGCCCCGGCACGGCCGGTCGGCCGTCGTTCGGGCTGCCCGTGCTGGTCCTGCTGGTCGCCGTCGTGGTCACCCTCACGGGGCTGGCCGCGGTCACCTGGCCCCGGTCGATCCGCTCCGGAGGCGGGCCCACCGTGCTGCCGTACCCGACGGCCCCCGTCGGGCCGCTGCCCGCGCTCGATCTGGTCGGCCCCGACGACTCGCCGGTGCCGCTGCGCAGCCTGCTGCCCGCCATGATCGTCCTGGTGGACGCGTGCGCCTGCGTCGAGCAGGTCACCACCGCGGCCGCCGCCGCGCCGCCGGGGGTCACCGTGGTCACCGTCACCGAGGACCGCACCGCCGCGTCCGCCACGGCCCCCGGGGTACGCCCACTCGCCGACCCGGCCGGCGGCCTCCGCTCCTACCTGCACCTCTCCGCCCACCCCGGCACGGCCGCCGCCCTGCTGGTGGACCGGCAGGGCACCCTCGTCCGGGTGGTGCCCGAGCTGGGGCCGGCGGCGGACTACCGCGACGACCTGGCCCACCTGGCCGGCTGACCCGCCCTCAGTCCAGCGCGTCCAGCCGGGCGTCGAGGTCGACCTGGTCGCGGACCGCGGCGAAGCGCACCAGAAGCGGCCCGCCGCGCGCGCTCACCACCACGCGGTCGGCCGGCCCGCCGCAGCTCAGCCCCTGCTCCGTGTCGTCCTCCGACGAACCGGTGAACCCGACGAAGACCGTGCCCGGGCCCGAGCACGAGACGGTGAGCAGGAACCTGGCCCCGTCCGACGCGTTCGCCCGGCGGGTCACCGGGGCGCCGTCCGGCATCAGGCGGGACTGCTCCCGCCACACCGTGTGGGAGACGTCGCGCCACCGGGGCACCCCGTCGGGCTTCTCCTCGATCACCACCGGCTCGTCCGGATCCGCCTCCGGCCCCGGCAGCACCTGCCCGGTCGCCGGGTCGACGGCCACGCGGACCCCCGGTTCGAGGAAGGCGCCGGTCGACGGGGCGGGGTCCGGCCCGGTCCGGCCCAGCACCGGGGCCGCCGCCCGCCACCAGCCCGCGCCGGCCACCAGCGCCACCACGGCCAGCCCGGCCAGCAGCGCGCCCCGGATCCGCTCGTCGGAAGCCACGCCCAGAGCGTATCGGCGCGCGGCGGTGGCCACCGTCCCCGTCAGGCGGTGCGCTCCAGCAGGGCCGCGTAGAGGGTGAGACCCGGCCCGAAGGCCAGCATCACGACCCGCTCCGGCGGCGTCTCGGCCCGGCGCAACCGGTCCAGGATGAGCAGCACGGTCGGGGACGAGCAGTTGCCGTGCTCGTCCAGGGTGGCCCGGGACGCCGCGAGCGCCGCCGGTGGCAGCGCCAGCTCCCGCTCCGCGACGTTGAGGATGCGGGGGCCACCCGGGTGCACCGCCCAGCCGTCCACGTCGCCGCGGTGCCACCCGTGCCGGGCCAGCAGGTCGTCCACCAGCCCCCGGACGTGGTGCGAGAGCACCTGCGGCACCTTCGGCGACAGCCCCATCCGGAAGCCGGTGTCGGTGACGTCCCAGGTCATGTGGTCGGCGGTCGAGGTGTCGGTGACCGAGGTGACCTCGCGCAGCGCGTACCCCCGGCCACCGGGGACGACCACGGCGGCGACCGCGGCGTCCGAGAACAGCGCGTGGGAGACGATCTGCTGGGTGTCCACCCGGGCGCCCGGCGGCTGGATGTGCAGGCTGGTGAGCTCCGCGCAGAGCAGCAGCGCAGGGCGGCCCCGGGCGGTGACGAAGTCGCTCGCCGCGCCGAGCCCGGGCAGGGCCGCGTAGCAGCCCATGTGCCCCACGAACATGCGCTGCGTGTCCGGGGCCATGCCGAGGTCCCGGGCGAGCAGGATGTCCAGCCCCGGCGTGGCGTAGCCGGTGCAGGAGCAGACCACGAAGAGGCCGACGTCACCGGCGTCCAGGCCGGCGGCGGTCAGCGCCCGCCCGACCGCCTCCTTGCCCAGCGGCAGCGCCTCGACCTGGTAGCGCCGCATCCGGCGTTCGGTGGGCCACTCCGACACGTCCTCCAGCAGCGGGTTCACGGCCGCCTGCCGGCGGGACACGCCGGAGTTGGCGAAGATCCGCTCCGCCAGCGCCCGGGTGGTCCCCGAGAAGTGCTTCGCGAAGAAGCCCGCCCACAGCTCGTCCTGCGCGGCGGACGGCGGCTGCGCCGTACCCAGGCCCGCGATCACCGGCACGCCCATGTCCCCCACCTTTCGTCCCCCAACCCCACGCTTCACCAACGAGTCCCTTTCGTTCGCGACTGCGGGGCTCGCAAAACCGGCTCACTCCTCGCGCTCACCGGGCAGCCTTTCGTTCGCGACTGCGGGGCTCGCAAAACCGGCTCACTCCTCGCGCTCACCAACGAGGCGTGGAGCCGTCGCGGTCCGGGTCGCCGCCGAGCGCGGCGATGCCGAGCCAGTCGGCGCAGACGTCCGAGGTGGCCGGGTGCAGCGAGCCGCACCGGGCGTCCCGGTAGAGCCGTTCCAGCGGATGCCCCCGCCGGGTGGCCGAGGTGCCGGCGGCCTCCAGCATGGACGCCGCCACGTCGGCGGCCGTGGTGCCGGCGAGCAGCTTGGCCCGCCACACCCAGCGGTTCGTCTCCGCGTCGCCGGGCGCCTCGTCCACTCGGCGGGCGGCCTCGGCGACCACCAGCTCGGCCGCCGCGACGGCCGCGTCCGCCCGGCCCAGCCGGGCCCGGACCGCGGGCAGGCCGGCCAGGTTGCGGGCGTTCAGGTGCTCGGCGGCGGCGTCGATCGAGGCCCGGGCCACCCCGACGTAGACGGCCGCGTAGCTGGCCACCAGCCAGTGCGGCATGAGCTGGGCGACCACCAGGGCCAACCCCTCCACCCCACCGAGCAGCCGGTCCGCCGGGACGGTCACGTCCAGGTGCAGGTCGTGCGAGGAGGTGGCGCGCATGCCCAGCGAGTCCCAGGTGTGCTCGACCGTGATCCCCTCCCCGGCCGGGACTAGGAACTGCGAGACCACCGACTGGTCGGTGGCGCTGCGGGCGGCCACCAGGTAGCCGTCCGGGTGGCCCGCGCCGGAGCAGAAGGTCTTGCTGCCCTTGAGGTGCCAGCCGCCCTCGACCGCCTCGTAGACCGTGCTGAGCTGGGAGAGCCGCGCGCCGGCGCCGCGCTCGCTCATGGCCACCGCGTACCAGGCGCCCTCGGCCGCCGCGCGGAGCAGCCGGTCCCGCGCGGCCAGCGCCTCGTCCGGTACGCCGAGCGCCTCGGCCAGTTCCTCGGTCACCGCGCCCAGCGCCCCGGTGACCGAGGCGTGCATGTTGAACACCAGTGCCGTCGCACCGTTGCCCCGGGCCAGCTCGGTGGCGACCGCCGCGTACTCGGCGAAGGTGGCACCCAGGCCGCCCAGCTCGCGCGGCACCATCAGGCCGAAGAGGCCGGCCTCCCGGAGGTCGCCGAAATCGTCGACCGGGAACGAGCCGTCCCGGTCGTGGTCGGCCGCGCGGGCGGCCAGCCGCGGCGCCAGCCTGCGGGCCGCCTCCAGCGCGTGCACAGTCATGTAGCCCCCTTCTCAGCGTCCCCTTTACCCCGGGCGGCCCCCGCTACCCGCTCCGGTGCCCGCGGCCCTGGTAGAGCACCGCGGTCGACCAGGTCGGCACGATGCGCGGCTCGGTCCTCACGGGACGGCCACCGCCACGCAGCCGACGCAGCAGCCAGGTCAGCGTGCCACCCAGCTCGGGGCGGACCCCGCGGAGCCGCAGCGCCACGCCGTGGCGGGCGCACTCGGCCACCAGCGCGCGAGCGTCCACGAACAACCGTGGATCGTGGATGCCGCGCGGCACGGTCGGGAGCCGCTCGCCGATCTCCACGGCGACCAGCCGGGCCAGCAGGGTGTCGTTGAGGGTGTCGAGCACCAGCAGGCCGCCGGGCCGCAGCAGCCGGCACGCCTCGGCCACCGCGCGCCGCCAGTCGGGCACGTGTTCCAGCAGCTCACCGGCGGAGACCACGGCCGCGCACCCGTCCGCGAGGGGGACCGTCGTGGCATCGCCGTGGACCACCGTCACGCCGTGCGCGGCGGCCTGGTCGAGGGCTGAGCGGGTCAGGTCCACACCGACGTGCCGGTAGCCCTTGCCGGCCAGGTGCGGGGCGAGCAGGCCGGCGCCACACCCCAGGTCGACCAGCAGAGCGTCCGGTTCGGACGCCGGCGGCACCAGGGCCGCACGGGCCCGGGCCAGCCAGTGCAGCATCGCGAACGCGCCGTCCGGTCGCCACCACTCCCCGGCCAGGTCGTCGTACTGGCGGGGATCGTTGGGCGGCAGCACCCGGGGCGGGGTGGACACCGGGGCCGCGTCTCGCATGGACCGAGCGTGGCACGACTCCCCGGTAACGACCAGACTTCCCTTATGTCGATGTCGGTGTTAGGGCTGGTCAGGGCGAGCCACCCGGAACCGGCCGCCGCGGTGACCGTGGTGGCCGGGCTGCTGGCCCGGGCCGTGGGGCACGGGCCGGGCGGGGTCGCCGCCGTGTCGCTCACGGTGCTGGCCAGCCAGCTCGCCGTGGGCTGGAGCAACGACCTCATCGACGCCGACCGGGACGCCATGGTGGGGCGTACCGACAAGCCGGTGACCACCGGGGCGGTCTCGCGCCGGGTCCTGGCCCGCGCCACCGTGCCGGCCGCCGTCGCCACGCCGCTGCTGGCGCTGGCCGCCGGTCCGGCGGCAGCGCTCTGCGCCACCCTCGGTCTGGTCTCGGCACTGCTCTACAACTGGCCGCTGAAGTCGACCCCGGTCTCGGTGCTGCCCTACGCGGTCTCGTTCGGCGCGCTGCCCGCCTTCGTGGTGCTGGCCCTGCCGGGCGCGCCCGCGCCCCCGGTGTGGCTGGTCGCCGCCGCCGCGCTGCTGGGCGCCGGGGCGCACTTCGCCAACGTGCTGCCGGACCTGGCCGACGACGCGCGGACCGGGGTGCGCGGACTGCCCCACCGGCTGGGTGCGGCGGGCAGCCGGCTGGCCGCCGCCGGGCTGCTCCTCGCGGCCACCGTCGCGCTGGTCGCCGGGCCGCCCGGCCGGCCGTCGTGGGCCGGGCTCGCGGCGGTCGCCGCCGCCGTCGCGGTGCCGGCCCTCGGGTGGTACGCCGGACGCACCGCGACCGGGGCCGGCGCCCGGCCGGTGGCCGCCTTCCGGGCGGTGCTGGTGGTGGCGCTGATCGATGTGGTGCTCCTGGTGGCGAGCGGTCGGGTGGTCTGACCGTTCCCCCCGCAGGTGGCATTACCGGGTCGGCGTGCGGGCCTCGATCAGCTCCAACTACCCTGGAGCGCGGTCTGCGCGGGTATGGCCACCCCGTGTCCGGCGTCCGGCCGGGTGGGGATCGTGACGAGGAGGACCGACGTGACGCGCTCGATCAGGGGTTCCCGGCGGGCGGCCCTGTTGCTGGCCGGTACGGCGGCGGCGGCGAGCCTGCTGTTGACCGGGTGTGGCGCCGGCCAGGTGGCCGAGACGGCCAACAAGATCCCGTCGGTGCAGGGCATCAACGTCCAGACCCCCGACAACCTCTACAAGGTGCGCGGCCTCTACCTGGAGTTCCCCGGCCCGGAGGGCTACAAGGCCGGCGCCGACGCGCGGGTCAACGTCGTCCTCTACAACGACAGCCAGCAGCCGGTGACCGTGACCGTCACCACCGACAGCGCCCGCGAGGTGGTGCTCAGCGGCGCCGCGGCGGGCAGCGAGGGGGCCACCCCGACCGGCTCGCCGACCGAGCCGGCCTCCGCGTCGCCCACCGCGACCGACCCGAGCGCCTCGCCGAGCCAGTCGCTCGGCACCGAGGAGTCGCCGTCGGGCAGCGGCTCCCCCTCGGCCAGCGGCTCCGCCTCGGCCAACCCGTCGCCGTCCGCCAGTTCGGCCCCGGCCGGCCAGCCCGCCCGGTTCGAGATCCCGCCCGGTGGTTACGTGCCGCTCACCGGCAGCAGCCCGCAGTCCCTCCGGCTCGTCGGCCTGAACCAGGCCGTGCAGGTCGGCCGGCCGGTCAACCTGACCTTCGACTTCGGCAACGGCAAGGTGATCAAGACCGGTGCGGCCGTCGGCGTCCCGCTGACCCCGGCCGCGCCGCCCTCGCCGGTGGTGCAGCCGCGCGAGGAGGGTGGCGCCGGCCACCCGGGTGGCCTCGAGGAGGGCGAGGGCGGCGGCCACAGCTGACCGACCGACCACTCTTTCGACGACACCGCCGCCGTGGCCGACGCCACGCCGGCGGTGTCGCCGTTTCCGGGTGGGCTTTCGTCGTACCGTCCGGTTAGCGTCCTGGGGTGAGCACGTCCCGATCGACCTCCCCCCGCGCCACCGCCGGCCGCGGCCGCGCCGCCGCCCGTGAACCACGCCCGGCCTACGAGTGCGACGCCTGCGGCCATCAGCCCCCCAAGTGGGTCGGGCGCTGCCCCGAGTGTGGTGAGTGGGGCTCGGTGGTCGAGTGCACGGTGAGCGGCCCGCTGGTCTCCGGCCGGGTGGTCAGCTCCCGGATGCCCGCCGAGCCGGCCCGCCCGATCGCCACCATCAGCGCCGCGCCGGCCCGGGCCCGGGCCACCGGGGTCAGCGAGCTCGACCGGGTGCTCGGCGGCGGCCTGGTTCCCGGTGCCGTGGTGCTGCTCGCCGGCGAGCCGGGGGTCGGCAAGTCCACCCTGCTGCTCGACGTCGCCCAGCAGTGGGCGGCCAACGCGGGCAGCCCGTCGCTGGTGGTCAGCGGCGAGGAGTCGGTCAGTCAGGTGCGGCTGCGCGCCGAGCGGATGGGCACCCTGCACGATCAGCTCTACCTGGCCGCCGAGAGCGACCTGTCGGCGGTCCTCGGCCACCTCGACGCGGTCCAGCCGGGCCTGCTGGTCCTCGACTCGGTGCAGACCATCTCCACCACGGGCACCGAGGGCGTGCCCGGCGGGGTCACCCAGGTCCGGGCGGTCACCGCGGCGCTGGTCGCGGTCGCCAAGGAGCGCGGCATCGCCACGGTGCTGGTCGGTCACGTCACCAAGGACGGCCAGGTCGCCGGTCCCCGGGTGCTCGAGCACCTGGTCGACGTGGTGCTGCACTTCGAGGGCGACAAGCACTCGTCGCTGCGCATGGTCCGCGGGGTGAAGAACCGGTTCGGCGCGGCCGACGAGGTGGGCTGCTTCGAGATGCACGAGGGCGGCATCAGCAGCCTGGCCGATCCGTCCGGCCTCTTCCTGACCCGCTACTCGGAGCCGGTGCCGGGCACCTGCGTGACGGTGGCCATGGAGGGCCGGCGGGCCCTGGTCACCGAGGTGCAGGCGCTCATCGGCGCCACGGTCGCCGGCTCCCCCCGGCGCACGGTCTCCGGGCTGGACGGCGCCCGGCTGGCCATGGTGCTCGCCGTGCTCCAGCGCCGCACCGAGCGGCTGACGCTGCACGATCGCGAGGTCTTCGCCGCCACGGTGGGCGGTATCCGGGTGGTCGAGCCGGCGGCCGACCTGGCCGTCGCCCTGGCGGTCGCCTCCGGCGGGCTCAACCTGGCCCTCAACCCGCAGCTCGTGGCCATCGGCGAGGTCGGTCTCACCGGCGAGGTGCGCCGGGTGGGTGCCGTGCCGCGCCGGCTGGCCGAGGCGGCCCGGCTCGGTTTCCGGCAGGCTCTCGTGCCGCCCGGCTGCGGCCCGGGCAGCAGTGGCGTGGCCCCGGAGAACATGCGGGTGACGGAGGTCACGGATGTCCGGGCGGCTCTCCAGGCTGCCGCCCGCGCGTCGGCGGAGTGACGGTCGGTAGGCGTGGGGCCGGACCGGCCGGGCGATTCCGGACAGCCGGCGCAGCGGGTCGGCGACCGGGGGAGCCGGACATCGTGACACATCACAGTAACCACGAGAGCACCCACCGCACCGCAGTCCGTAGACTGTGCCCGTGCCGATCGACCGCGATGCCACCAAGCCCGCCGCGACGACGCCGCACGCCCGCACCGGCGCCGTGGGCTCCCCCGCCCGTGCGATCAGCGTGAGCGTCACCGGAAGCGTCGGCGGGGCCGGCGGCGACCCGTTGCGGGCCAACCTCGCTCTCATGGCGCCGGGCACCGCGCTGCGCGACGGCCTGGAGCGCATCCTGCGCGGCCGCACGGGCGCGCTCATCGTGCTCGGCTACGACAAGATCGTCGAGCAGATCTGCACCGGCGGCTTCCCGCTCGACGTCGAGTTCTCCGCGACCCGGGTCCGCGAGCTGTGCAAGATGGACGGCGCCGTGGTGCTCTCCAGCGACGGCACCCGCATCGTCCGGGCCGCGGTGCACCTCATGCCCGACCCGTCGATCCCCACCGAGGAGTCCGGCACCCGGCACCGCACCGCCGAACGGGTCGCCCGGCAGACCGGCTACCCGGTCATCTCGGTCAGCCAGTCCATGCGGATCATCAGCCTCTACGTCAACGGCCAGCGGCACGTGCTGGACGACTCGGCGGCGATCCTCTCCCGGGCCAACCAGGCGCTGGCCACCCTCGAGCGCTACAAGCTCCGGCTGGACGAGGTCTCCGGCACGCTCTCCGCCCTGGAGATCGAGGACCTGGTGACCGTCCGCGACGCCGTGGCCGTGGTGCAGCGGCTGGAGATGGTCCGCCGGATCGCCGACGAGATCGCCGGCTACGTCGTGGAGCTGGGCACCGACGGCCGCCTGCTCGCCCTCCAGCTCGACGAGCTGATGGCGGGCGTGGACGCCGACCGCACCCTGGTCATCCGGGACTACCTGCCGGTGGGCCGGAAGTCGCGCACCCTCGACGAGGCCCTGGTCGAGCTCGACCTGCTCAGCGCCACCGAGCTGATCGACCTGGTCGCGGTGGCCAAGGCGATCGGCTACCCGTCCGCCTCCGACGCGCTCGACGCCGCCGTGAGCCCACGCGGCTTCCGCCTGCTGGCCAAGGTGCCCCGGCTGCCCGCGGCCGTGGTCGACCGGCTCGTCGTGCATTTCGGCAGCCTCCAGCGGCTGCTGGGCGCCACCGTGGAGGACCTGCAGGCCGTTGAGGGGGTGGGTGACGCCCGCGCCCGGGGCGTCCGCGAGGGGCTGTCCCGCCTCGCCGAGGCGTCCATCCTGGAGCGGTACGTCTGAACCCGGTCAGCCGGTGATGGTCAGCTTCACCGGCTCGCTGAGCTTGGTGCCCACCCGGGCGAAGACCTGGTACGTGCCGATCGGGGCGAACTGGCCGTTGGCCACCCCGTTGGCGCAGCGGCTGTCCAGCCTGCCGTTCCACCCCAGCTCGTAGGAGCGCTCGAAGTTCGGCGTGAACGACTGCGGGTCGGAGCCCTTGCCGGTGCCGCAGGTGTCCGAGGACCAGATCCGGTTCGCGCCGGCCTTGATGTAGAGCTCCTGGAGATCGGCACCGACGTCCCGGGTGCAGGTGCGGTCCGAGATGTTCTTGACCTTGAGGCGCAGGGTGACCACGGTGCCCCGCTGCGCGGTGGCCGGCAGGGCCACGGGGGTCACCTGGAGCTCCGAGTCGGTGCAGGTGCCGTCGGCGGCCACCGGGGCGGCCGGCGCGCCACCGTCGTTCGTGCCGCCGCCGTTGTCGGTGCCCGTGCCACTGCCGCCGTTCGTCCCGCCGCCGTTCGTTCCGCCGCCGCTCGTTCCGGTGCCGCCGCCGTTCGTACCGCTCCCGCCGCCCGAGTCGCCCGGGGTGGGTGAGGGGCTGCCGGACTGCGGGGTCAGCAACGAACCGGTCGGCCCGGGTGCGGCCGCCGACGGGGAGCCACCCGGGTTGCCCGTGGGGGCGCCGGAGTTCCGGTCCGGGCCGGTGCACGAGTAGAGCAGGACAATCAGGAAAAGCAGCCCGGCTCCGAAGACGACGGCTCGACGCCGCCAGTACACGGCGGGAGGCAGCGGGCCGACCGTCATACGCATGATGCGTTCACCGTAACGGCGCGACGCCCGGCCCGCTGGCGCGACGCGCCGGAGGCCCTTCGCCCCGGCCCCTCACCGCTCCACAGTGGACCCTCAAGGTCACCGAGCGGCACCGCCGGGCCACGCCCGGTCAGAGGTAGACCTTGCGCTGGTAGACCGCGTGCGCGCCGGCCACCCGGTCGAGGAAGAGCAGGCCGGCGCAGTGGTCGATCTCGTGCTGGAGCGCCCGCGCCTCGAACCCGTCGGTCACCAGCCGCACCGGATCCCCGCTGCCCGGCAGCACACCCTCCACCACCAGCCGGCTGGCCCGCTTCACGTCACCGGTGAGGTCGGGCACCGACATGCACCCCTCCCGCCCCGCCTTCCAGCGGCTCGCCTCCACCACCGTGGCGTTGCAGAGCACGAAGGCGCCGTGCACGGTGACCGCCTTCGGGTGCCCGGTCACGTCCACCGCGAACACCTGGGCGCTCACCCCGACCTGGGGCGCGGCCAGGCCCACGCAGCCCGGCGACACGCGCATGGTGGCGACCAGGTCGGCGGCGAGCTGGACCACCTCGGCCGAGGTCGGGTCGACCGCCGGCCCGGGCCGGCTGAGCACCGGATCGGGGGCGGCCACCACCGCGCGTACCTCGCCGGGGAGGCCGAGCTTCTCCGGGGTCCAGCCGCCCAGGCCGGCGTACTCCTCGGCCGTCACAGCAGGTCCGTGTCGGCCGGGCGGAGGCTCACCCCGACGCCCAGGTCCGCGGCGGCCCGGGTGAGGCGGCCCGCCACCTCGTCGGCGCTGCCCGGCGGCAACTCGACCTCGGCGACCACCACGTAGAGGGACCCGGTCAGGCGGGTGCTCAGGTCGGTCACGTTCCCGCCCGCGTCGGCTAGCACCCGGGTCATGGCCGCCACGATGCCCATCCGGTCCGCGCCGTGCACCGCCAGCACGTACGGCTCGCCGGTGGGCTCGGTCTGCCCGTCGGGGGTGACGGCGCGGACGGTGGCCAGCAACTGCCCCTCGGCGGCGAGCGGGGCGAGCGCGGCCTCGACGTCGGCGGCGGCCGGGCCCACGCAGATCAGGGTCATCGCGAAGTGGCCCCGCAACCGGGTCATCGTCGAGTCGGTGAGGTTCGCGCCGAGCCGCGCGAGGACCTCGGCGACGTCGGCCACGATGCCCGGCCGGTCCCGGCCGATGACGGTGATCGCGAGCTCGTTCATCCGGACATTCTGCCCGGTCACCGCAGCCTCGCCGCGACGCCCCGCCCGCCCCGCCCAACCTGCGGGAAGGCCACCCGTGACATCATCGACGGCGCCATGTCCGAACCCACCTTCGCCACCCTGGTCAGCCGGTGGTACGAGCGCAACGCCCGCGACCTGCCGTGGCGGAAGTCGGGGATCGGGGCCTGGGCGATCCTCGTCAGCGAGGTCATGCTCCAGCAGACACCGGTGGCCCGGGTGCTGCCCGCCTGGGAGGCCTGGCTGGCCCGCTGGCCGACGCCGGCCGCGCTGGCCGAGGACACGCCGGCCGAGGCGATCCGAATGTGGGGCCGGCTCGGCTACCCCCGCCGGGCCGTACGCCTGCGCGACTGCGCGGTGGCCGTCGTGGAACGACACGGCGGCCAGGTGCCGGAACGGCTCGACCAGTTGCTGGCGCTGCCCGGGGTCGGCACGTACACGGCGCAGGCCGTGGCGGCCTTCGCGTACGGGCAGCGGCACCCCGTGGTCGACACCAACGTCCGGCGGGTGGTGTGCCGGGCGATCGCCGGCGAGCCCGACGCGGGACCGGCCACCCGGCCCGCCGACCTGGTCGCCACCGAGGAACTGCTGCCCGTCGAACCGGCCGCGGCGGCCCTGGCCAGCGCCGCGTTCATGGAACTGGGTGCGGTGGTCTGCACCGCCCGTGCCCCGCGCTGCTCCGTGTGCCCCGTCGAGGCGGTCTGCGCCTGGCGGGCCTCCGGCCAGGTGGCCCCGGCCGGCCCGACCCGCCGCCCCCAGCGCTACGCGGGCACCGACCGCCAGGTGCGCGGCCTGCTCCTCGCGGTGCTCCGCGACGCCACGGGGCCGGTGCCGCACCAGCGGCTGGACCAGGTCTGGCACGACGACGTGCAGCGCGCCCGGGCCCTGGCCGGGCTCGTCACCGACGGCCTGGTCGAGCCGGTCGGCGAGGAGTCCTTCCGGCTCGCCGGCGACGGCCCTCCGGTCCCGCTCCCCCGCCCCTGACCCGGCCCGCCGGGCACCGGCTACCGAGGCGTGGCCAGCCCGCCGACCTGGCGGCATCCCGGGCCGCCCGCGCCGCCAGCCCGCCGAACTGGCGGCATCCCGGCCGCCTGGATACCGCCACATCGCCGAGGCGGAGTCGATCAACTGGTGCCGGGCTCGCGGCCCGGCACCGGCGAGCTGCCGTCGGTCAACGCACGCGAAAAGGCGACGGCCCCGGCAGGCTCTCGCCTGCCGGGGCCGTCGCCCTCGATCTGGTGCCCGAACTTACGCCGCGTCGTCCGCGCCCGTGGCGGCGGTGCCGCCGAGGTCCGCCGGGACCGCGTCCGGCACGGCCACCGGCCGGTCGGCGCCCCGGAAGACGAGCTTGGACTTGTCGATGTCGGCCGGGTCGCCCTCGCAGTCCACCACCACGATCTGACCCGGGGTCAGCTCGTTGAAGAGGATCCGCTCGGACAGGTTGTCCTCGATGTCGCGCTGGATCGTGCGACGCAGCGGCCGCGCGCCCAGCACCGGGTCGAAGCCCTTCTTCGCCAGGTACTTCTTGGCGTTGTCGGTCAGCTCCAGGCCCATGTCCTTGTTCTTCAGCTGCGTCTCGATCCGGGCGATCATGATGTCCACGATCGAGAGGATCTCGTTCTCGCGCAGCTGGTGGAAGACGATGGTGTCGTCGATCCGGTTCAGGAACTCGGGCCGGAAGTGCTGCTTGAGCTCGTCGTTGACCTTCTGCTTCATCCGGTCGTAGTTGGACTCGGAGTCCTCAGAGGCCTGGAAGCCCAGCGACACCGCCTTGGCGACGTCCCGCGTGCCGAGGTTGGTGGTCAGGATGATGACCGTGTTCTTGAAGTCCACGATCCGGCCCTGGCCGTCGGTGAGGCGCCCGTCCTCCAGGATCTGGAGGAGCGTGTTGAACACGTCCGGGTGGGCCTTCTCGATCTCGTCGAAGAGGACCACCGAGAACGGCCGGCGACGCACCTTCTCGGTCAGCTGCCCGCCCTCGTCGTAGCCGACGTAGCCGGGAGGGGCGCCCACGAGCCGGGACACCGTGTACCGGTCGTGGAACTCCGACATGTCCAGCTGGATGAGGGCGTCCTCGCTGCCGAACAGGAACTCGGCGAGCGCCTTGGACAGCTCGGTCTTACCGACGCCGGACGGGCCGGCGAAGATGAACGAGCCGGAGGGGCGCTTCGGGTCCTTCAGGCCGGCCCGGGTGCGCCGGATCGCCTTCGAGACCGCCTTGACCGCGTCCTCCTGGCCGATGACGCGCTTGTGCAGCTCGTCCTCCATGCGCAGCAGGCGCGAGGTCTCCTCCTCGGTCAGCTTGTAGACCGGGATGCCGGTCCAGTTGCCGAGCACCTCGGCGATCTGCTCGTCGTCGACCTCGCTGACGACGTCCAGGTCACCGGCCTTCCACTCCTTCTCCCGCTGGGCCTTCTGCCCGAGCAGCTGCTTCTCCTTGTCGCGGAGCTGCGCGGCCCGCTCGAAGTCCTGCGCGTCGATCGCGGACTCCTTGTCGCGGCGGACCTGGGCGATCCGCTCGTCGAAGTCACGCAGGTCTGGCGGCGCGGTCATCCGGCGGATGCGCATCCGGGCACCGGCCTCGTCGATCAGGTCGATCGCCTTGTCCGGCAGGAAGCGGTCGGAGATGTAGCGGTCGGCCAGGGTGGCCGCCGCGACGAGAGCCGCGTCGGTGATGCTGACGCGGTGGTGCGCCTCGTAGCGGTCCCGCAGGCCCTTGAGGATCTCGATGGTGTGGGCCAGCGAGGGCTCACCCACCTGGATCGGCTGGAAGCGGCGCTCGAGAGCGGCGTCCTTCTCCAGGTGCTTGCGGTACTCGTCGAGGGTGGTGGCGCCGATGGTCTGCAGCTCGCCGCGGGCCAGCATCGGCTTGAGGATGCTGGCGGCGTCGATCGCGCCCTCGGCGGCACCCGCACCCACCAGGGTGTGGATCTCGTCGATGAACAGGATGATGTCGCCGCGGGTGCGGATCTCCTTGAGGACCTTCTTGAGGCGCTCCTCGAAGTCACCGCGGTAGCGGGAACCGGCGACCAGGGCACCGAGGTCGAGCGTGTAGAGCTGCTTGTCCTTCAGCGTCTCGGGCACCTCGCCCTTGATGATCTTCTGGGACAGACCCTCCACCACGGCGGTCTTGCCGACGCCGGGCTCACCGATCAGGACCGGGTTGTTCTTGGTCCGGCGGGAGAGCACCTGCATGACCCGCTCGATTTCCTTCTCGCGCCCGATGACCGGGTCGAGCTTGCCCTCGCGGGCGGCCTGGGTCAGGTTACGGCCGAACTGGTCCAGCACGAGGCTGGTCGACGGCGCGGCCTCGCCCGGCGCGGCGCCCGCCGCGGCCGGCTCCTTGCCCTGGTAGCCGGAGAGCAGCTGGATCACCTGCTGGCGGACCCGGTTGAGGTCGGCGCCGAGCTTGACCAGCACCTGGGCGGCGACGCCCTCGCCCTCACGGATCAGGCCGAGCAGGATGTGCTCCGTGCCGATGTAGTTGTGGCCGAGCTGCAGCGCCTCACGCAGCGACAGCTCCAGCACCTTCTTGGCCCGCGGCGTGAACGGGATGTGCCCGCTCGGCGCCTGCTGGCCCTGGCCGATGATCTCCTCGACCTGCTGGCGGACGCCCTCGAGGGAGATGCCGAGGCTCTCCAGGGCCTTTGCCGCGACACCCTCACCCTCGTGGATCAGGCCCAGCAGGATGTGCTCCGTACCGATGTAGTTGTGGTTGAGCATCCGGGCCTCTTCCTGGGCCAGGACGACAACCCGTCGCGCTCGGTCGGTGAACCGCTCGAACATGCCCTCGTGCTCCTCACGTGCCGTGCGCCTTGATGGTCAGATCTCGGCGGGGCCGGTGCGCGGACGTCCGGGACGGGCGTCCGTGCCTCCTTACTCTATCGCCGCGGACCGACTCCGCTGAGGTCGTGTGTCCCCGCGAATGGCCGTTCACGCGTCGTTTCTGACAACCGTCCGCGCTCAGGAGGTGTTCCGGTACCCCTGCCTGTACGCGCAGAGCGAAATTCGACCGCCGGTGGAAAAGCCCGGTCGAGGGGCTGGGGCGGGGGCATGAGTGCCCGGCCGCGGTCTTCCACAACCTGTGGACAGCATCTCCACCGCCTGTGGACAACTGCCCCGGGGCCCGGTTTCTTCCCGGGTCCGGCGACGCCGCCGGACGCACCCCGCCCGGACCGGACAGACGGCGCAGCCGGGCGGAAACGGCGACGCCGGCCCGGAGTCGCACTCCGGTCCGGCGTCAGGTCGCCCGCTGCGGGGGTCGTCGGGGTCAGTGCCCCGCCTTCGCGTGGTACTCGTCCACGATCTCCTGCGGAATGCGCCCCCGGTCGGAGATGTCCTTGCCGGCCTTCTTGGCCCAGGCCCGGATGGCCTTGTTCTGCTCGCGGTCGGCCGTCGCGCCGCCCCGGCCCCGCGCCGCCCGGCCACCCACGACCACGCCGCCGCGGCCGACCTTCGTGCCGTGCGCGATGTACTGCGCGAATACGTCACGCAATTTTTCAGCGTTGGAAGCCGAGAGGTCGATCTCGTACTGCACACCGTCGAGCGCGAACTTGACGGTCTCGTCAGCGTCCCCGCCGTCCAGGTCATCGACCAGCTTGTGAATGATCTGCTTGGCCACGTCCTACATTCCTTTCGAGCAGGGTTGTGCTCCTGCAATACAGGAGCACAATAACCCGCCCGCTGCTTGCTCCGTCAATAGGACGCGGTAACGACCCGGAGAAGATTCTGCTACTCGGGCCGGACCAACGGGAACAGGATGGTTTCCCGAATTCCCAGGCCGGTCAGCGCCATCAAGAGGCGGTCGATTCCCATTCCCATACCACCGGCGGGCGGCATTCCGTACTCCATCGCGCGGAGAAAGTCCTCGTCCAGCCGCATGGCCTCGTCGTCGCCCCGCGCCGCGAGCTGCGCCTGGGCCACCAGCCGCTCCCGCTGCACCACCGGGTCGACCAGCTCGGAGTACGCGGTGCCCAGCTCGAACCCGAGCACGTAGAGGTCCCACTTCTCGGCCAGGCCCGGCTCGCTGCGGTGCGCCCGGGTCAGCGGGCTGGTCTCCTCCGGGTAGTCGCGGACGAAGGTGGGCGCCTGGAGCGACGGCACCACCAGCTCCTCGAACAGCTCCTCGGCCAGCTTGCCCGGGCCCCACTTCGGGTCGACGGAGAGGCCGGCCTTGTCCGCGTACTCCACCAGGCGGGACCTTTCGGTGCGGACGGTGACCTCCTCACCGAGCGCTTCGGAAAGAACACCGAACAGCGACACCGAACGCCACTCGCCGCCCAGATCGAACTCGCGGCCGTCGGCGTGGGTGACCACGGTCGAGCCGGCGACCGCGAGAGCGGCCTGCTGCACGAGATTTCGGGTCAGCTCGGCCATGGTGTTGTAGTCGCCGTACGCCTGGTAGGTCTCGAGCATCGCGAACTCGGGCGAGTGCGAGGAGTCGATGCCCTCATTACGGAAGTTGCGGTTGATCTCGAAGACCCGGTCGACGCCGCCGACGACCGCACGCTTGAGAAACAGTTCCGGCGCGATTCGCAGATACAGATCGGTGTCCAACGCATTGCTGTGGGTCACGAATGGGCGGGCCGCCGCGCCGCCGTGCAGCAACTGAAGCATCGGGGTCTCGACCTCGATGAAGTCCTGCGCGTGCAGGGTGTCCCGGAGGCTGCGCACCGCGGCGGCCCGGGTGCGGACCATCTGCCGGGCCTGCGGGCGCACCACGAGGTCGACGTAGCGCTGGCGGACCCGCGCCTCCTCGCTCAGCGGCTTGTGGGCCACCGGCAGCGGACGCAGCGCCTTGGCCGTGACGGCCCACTCCTCGGCCAGCACCGACAGCTCGCCGCGCCGGCTGGTGATCACCTCACCGGTCACGCCGACGTGGTCGCCCAGGTCGACCAGGCGCTTCCAGTCGTCCAGCCGCTCGGCGCCGACCCGGTCCAGCGACAGCATCGCCTGCAGTTCGGTGCCGTCGCCGTCCCGCAGGGTGGCGAAGCAGAGCTTGCCGGTGTTGCGTACGAAGATCACCCGGCCGGTGACCGAGACCCGGTCGCCGGTGGCCGTGTCGGTGGGCAGGTCGGCGTACCGCTCGCGGATCTGCGCCAGCGTGCTGGTCCGCGGGAAGCCGACCGGGTACGGCTCGACGCCCTCGGCGAGCATCCGGTCCCGCTTCTCCCGGCGGACCTTCATCTGCTCCGGAAGGTCGTCGGCGGGGTCTACTGGCAGGGCGTTCTGCTCGGTCACGGCACGCTTCCTCAGACGGAGAATTCGGGCGGGGTTCAGGCCCGAGCGTACTCAAGGGGCTGCCGGGCCGTTACGGGATAACCTGCCCGCCATGACCGACCCCACTGAGGCCCTCTCCTTCGGCGCCGCCGCCGCCGAGTACGACCGGTTCCGCCCCCGCTATCCCGAGGAGGCGCTGCGCTGGGCGCTGGAGGGACTGGAAGCCCCGGCCCGGGTGGTGGACCTCGGCGCGGGCACCGGCATCCTCACCCGCGGCGTGCTCGCACTCGACCATCAGGTCGTACCCGTGGAGCCGGATCCGGGGATGCGGGCGCAACTGGCGGCTGCCACGCCGGGCACGACGGCGCTGGCCGGCAGCGCCGAGTCGGTCCCGCTGCCGGACGGGTCGGCCGACGCGGTGCTGGTCGGGCAGGCCTACCACTGGTTCGATCGGGAGCCCGCCCACGCCGAGATCGCCCGGGTGCTGCGGCCGGGCGGCACGTTCGCGCCCATCTGGAACGTCCGGGACGAGCGGGCGGCCTGGGTGGCGGAGCTGACCCGGATCGCCCACCTCGGCGACAACGCGGGCGACGTCACCGAGAAGTACGCCGACTTCGGTCCCGCCTTCACCCCGGTCGAGCTGGGCGAGTTCGCCCACACGACCACGCTGACCCCGGACGAGGTGGTCGGCATGCTGCACACCCGGTCGTACTGGCTGACCGCGCCGCCGGCCGAGCGGGAGCGGATCGACGGGGACCTGCGCGACCTCTTCGCCACCCACCCCGACCTGGCCGGCCGGGTGACCGTCGAGCTGCCCTACCGCACGTTCGTCCTCCGCTCCCGGCGGCGCTGACGCTCAGGTGTTGCGCTCGTAGACCATCCGCAGGCCGATCAGGGTGATCATCGGCTCGTGGTGGGTGATGGTGCGGCACTCGCTGAGCACCAGCGAGGCCAGGCCGCCGGTGGCGATCACGGCCTTCACCTCGCCCAGTTCCTCGGTCATCCGCTCGACGATGCGGTCCACCTGGCCGGCGAAGCCGAAGTAGAGCCCGGCCTGGAGGCACTCGACCGTGTTCTTGCCGATCACCGAGCGGGGCCGGGTGGCCTCCACCTTGCGCAGCTGGGCGGCGCGGGCCGCCAGCGCGTCGAACGAGATCTCGATGCCCGGCGCGAACGCGCCGCCGAGGAACTCGCCCCGGCCGCTGATCACGTCGAAGTTGGTGGTGGTGCCGAAGTCCACGACGATCGACGGTCCGCCGTAGAGGGTGTACGCGGCCAGGGTGTTGACCACCCGGTCCGCGCCGACCTCCTTGGGGTTGTCGATGGCGAGCTGCACGCCGGTGCGCACGCCCGGCTCGACGATCACGCTGGGCAGGTCGGCGTAGTAGCGGGCCAGCATGGTGCGCAGCGAGCGCAGCGCGGCGGGCACGGTGGAGCAGGCGGCCACCCCGGTGATCTCCACGGCGTCACCGGCCAGCAGCCCGCGGAACATCAGCCCCAGCTCGTCCGCGGTGGACCGGGCGTCGGTCTTGATCCGCCAGTTGTGCACCAGCTTGTCGCCGTCGAAGGTCGCCAGCACGGTGTTGGTGTTCCCGATGTCGATGCAGAGCAGCACGATCGCAGCCTAGACAACCGCCGTGCGGGCGGGTGCGCAGCGGCGGCCGAACCGTATCCTGGTCACATCGCGGCATGAACATTTTTCTATCCACGGCACGGCCGGACGGGGAGCGGACATGTCGAGGATGTGGTGGGTCCGAGGACGCAGCGCCCTGCTGCGCCGTCGCCGGCACGTGCTCGTGCTCGCGGTGCTGGCCGGCGGGGCGCTCTGGATGATCGTCCAGGCCCGGCAGTCCTGGCAACGCCACGGGCAGACCTTCCGCGGCGACCTCTACCTCAACATCGGCGCCGCCCTGGTCATGACCCTCCTGACCTACCTGGTGCTCAACCCGCTCTTCCGGGAGCTCCGGACCGCCACCATCATCGAGCACCCGCGGCTGGACCGGGACGCGCTCATCCAGCGGGTGGCGCAGTCCCGCGAGGTGGTCGCCATCCTGGAGACCTTCACGAGCATGCTGGAGGGGCCGTACACCGTTCGGTTCCTCGCCGCGCTGCGCTTCGCCCTGGCCAACGGCGCCACGGTGAAGGTGCTGCTGCTCGACCCGGACTCCCCCGCCGTCCGGCTGCGCGCCGAGGAGCTGCGCCGCGCCGACACCGCCGTCGCGATCATGAACAACCTCTACCACTTCGGGCGGCTCCAGCAGCAGCTCGCGCCGGCCGCCCGCTCGCGCCTGCGGGTCCGGATCTACGCCACCGCGCCCTCGGTCCAGATGTACCGCTGGGACGACAAGGCCTTCATCTCGTTCTTCCCGGTGCACGGCAAGACCTTCGACGCCCAGCAGCTGGAGGCCTTCGTCTCCACCCCGCTCGGGGAGTTCGTCGACGACCGGTTCGACGAGCTGTGGGAGACCGCCCCGGTGCGCGACCTCGACGCCTGCCTCACCCTCAGCGTCTGCCTGCGCCGGGGCGACATCGAGCTGGAGTCCTGCGACGCCCGCTACGTCCGGCTGGACGGCACCTGGTACATCGCCGGCGGCGACCTCGTCCGCAACGTCGCCCGGCACGGCCTGGCGGGGCTGACCGTGGTGCTGGACCGGCCCGAGGCGGCCGGCCAGGCGTACGCCCTCGCCGAGGCCGACGAACTGGAACCCGAGGTCTACCACCGGGCGCTCCAGCTCTTCCGCGCGAAGTACGGGCTGGACGCCCGGGACGACACCGAGAGTCAGGTCATCTTCAACCTGGTGCCGGCCACCGCGCTCACCGCCCGGCTGGGCTGACCGTCACTCCTCCCTCAGGTCCAGCGCGATGTCGAGGATCGGCGAGGAGTGGGTGAGCGCGCCCACGGAGAGGTAGTCGACCCCGGTCGCCCCGTACTCGGCCGCCACCGGCAGGGTGAGCCCGCCGGTCGCCTCCAGCTCCGCCCGGTCGCCCACGGCGGCGACCACCTCGCGCAGCTGCGCCGGGGTCATGTTGTCCAGCAGCAGGAAGCGGGCTCCGGCCTCGACGGCCTCGACCGCCTCGGCCAGGGTGTCCACCTCCACCTGCACCGGCACGTCCGGGAACGCCTCCCGGACCCGGCGGAAGGCGGCCCCGATCCCGCCCGCAGCCACCTTGTGGTTGTCCTTGATCATGGCCACGTCGTGCAGGCCCATCCGCTTGTTGGTGCCGCCGCCCGCGCGGACCGCGTACTTCTCCAGGGCCCGCAGGCCGGGGGTGGTCTTGCGGGTGTCGAGCACGGTCGCCTTGGTGCCGGCCAGCGCGTCGGCCCAGGCCCGGGTGTGGGTGGCCACGCCGGACATCCGGGAGAGCAGGTTGAGCGCCGTCCGCTCGGCCGTGAGCAGCAGCCGGGTCGGGCCGGTCACCGTGGCCAGCACGTCGCCGCGCGCCACCCGCTGCCCGTCGTGGGCCACGAGCGACACCTCGACCGTACGGTCCGCTCCGGTCACCTCGCCGACCAGCTCGAACACGGCCGCGGCCACCGGCAGCCCGGCCACCACGCCGTCGGCGCGGGCCACCAGGTCGGCGGTGTCGTTCTGCACGTCCGGAATCGTGGCCACGCTGGTCACGTCGAGGAAGTCCGTCCCCAGGTCCTCGGTGAGCGCGTCGACGATCACCCGCCGGACCTGCTCCGGGTCCAGCCCACCGTCCCGCAGCGCCCGCTCCGTCGACTCCCTCACCACGTCTCCTTCGTTCGCGACTGCGGGGCTCCCAGGATCGGCTCGCGCCTCGCGCTCACCGCTGTTCCTCCCACCGCTCGGTCAGGAAACCCTCCGCCCCGACCGCCGCCACGAGGTGGCCCCGCCACCGTTCGTCGGCCGTCGGGAAGTCCTCCCGCCAGTGGCAGCCCCGGGTCTCCCGGCGGGCGTACGCGGCGGCGACCAGCGTGGACGCCACGGTGAGCAGGTTCGTCGCCTCCCAGTCCGCGGTGCGCGGCACGCCCCGGGCCTGGCCCACCTCGGTGAGGGTGGCGGCGGTCCCGGCGAGCGTCGGCGCCGACCGGAGCACCCCCGCGCCCCGGGTCATGGCCCGTTGCAGGGCAGGCGAGGCGCCCGCCGGCACCAGCCAGCCCTGGCCGCCCACCCAGGCGCCGGTCTCCGCGGGCTTCGCCTGCTCCGGCAGCCCGGCGGCGATGTCCTCGGCGATCCGGCGGGAGAAGACCAGCCCCTCCAGCAGCGAGTTGCTGGCCAGCCGGTTGGCGCCGTGCACGCCGGTGCAGGCGACCTCGCCGCAGGCGTACAGGCCGGGGATGGAGGTGCGGCCGCGCAGGTCGGTCCGGACGCCGCCGGAGGCGTAGTGGGCGGCCGGGGCGACCGGGATGAGGTCGGTGGCCGGATCCACGCCGATGGCCAGGCAGGAGGCCACGATGGTCGGGAAGCGCCGGGCCAGGAAGTCGCCGCCCAGGTGGCGGGCGTCCAGCCAGACGTGGTCGGCGCCGGTGGCCAGCAGCACCCGGTGGATGCCCTTGGCCACCACGTCGCGGGGCGCCAGCTCGGCCAGCTCGTGCTGGCCCACCATGAACCGCTTGCCGTCGCCGTCGACCAGGTGGGCGCCCTCGCCGCGCAGCGCCTCGGAGACCAGCGGCTGCTGGGCGAGCCCCGCGCCCGGCTCACCGGGCGGCACGATCAGCGCGGTCGGGTGGAACTGCACGAACTCCAGGTCGGTGACCGCCGCGCCGGCCCGCAGCGCGAGCGCCACGCCGTCGCCGGTGGAGACCGCCGGGTTCGTGGTGGCCGCGAAGATCTGGCCCATCCCGCCGGTGGCCAGCACCACGGCCCGGCCCAGGATCGCCCCGACGCCGTCCTCGCTGCCCTCACCGAGCACGTGCAGGGTGATCCCGCAGGCCGGGCCGAGGCCGTCCGGCCCGTCACCGGGGGCACGCAGCAGGTCCAGCACCAGGGCGTGCTCGACGAGCCGGATCCACGGGTCGCGGTGGACCGCGGCGTGCAGCGCCCGCTGCACCTCGGCCCCGGTGGCATCACCGCCCGCGTGCACGATCCGGTCGGCCCGGTGGCCGCCCTCGCGGGTGAGCATCAGCGAGCCGTCCGGGTTGCGGTCGAACTCCGCCCCGATCCGCATCAGCTCGCGCAGCCGGGTCGGGCCCTCCTCGACCAGCACCCGGACCGCCGCCGGGTCGCAGAGGCCGACGCCGGCCACCTCGGTGTCGTACGCGTGCGCGGCCGGCGTGTCCGCCGGGTCGAGCACCGCGGCGATGCCGCCCTGCGCCCAGCGGGTCGAGCCCTCGTCCATATTGACCTTGGTGACCACGGTGACGTGCAGGCCGGCCTCGCGCAGGTGCAGCGCGGCGGTCAGCCCGGCGACCCCGGAACCGACGACGATCACGTCGGTGGTCTCCACCCAGCCGGGTGCGGGCGCGGCGAGCAGCCTCGGCAGGGCCGGCAGGTCGATGGTCGGAAGGTCCATGAACACAGTCAACCCGAAGGGCTCTCGCCCCGGGCGGCGGGGGCGGGACGAGTGGTTTCGGCTACCTCGTCCGGACCGGGAGGCCGGCCGTGCCGGCCCCCTTGAGCGAGGCGGTCACCGTGCGGTCGCTCAGCCAGAGGTAGCAGCGCACGCCCCGGTCACCGACCGCCCATCGGCCGGCACCGGGCGGGCGGACCACCACGCCGCTGCGGAACCGCAGCGTCGGGTCGTCGGGTACGCCGGCGTACCGGGCCAGGACGCTGTTGCAGCCGGTGTAGAGGGGTGCCCAGTCGGCGTCCCTGCTCGGGTACGGGCGGTCCGGCGCCGCCCACACCCCGACGAACTCGGCGTCGTGGGTGGTGCGACAGTCGACGGGGGTGAGGGTCTGCACCCGGCGCGCGTCCCGGCCGGTGCGCTGGCAGCCCAGCCGCAGCGGGGACGTGCCCTTGAGCGCGTCGCGCAGGCTGCCCGTCCGGGTCACCACGGTGGCCGCCGCCTCGACCGTGGTCAGCTCGGTGAGGTCGCAGCGGTACCAGCGGGACCCGGCCGCCCAGCCGGGCCCGGTGGGCAGCGCCACGGCCAGCCGCAGCCGGCCGGCCCGCCAGTTGTCGCCGACGTAGCCGCCGGCCCGGGTGTCGCACTCGGCGAAGGCGGCGCGCAGGTCTGGTGAGCCGAGCACCGGCGGGCTGGGCCGCTCGACCGGGAACGCCCCCACGTGCACCGTCTCCACCCGGTGCGGCAGGTCGCAGCCGACCGGGTCGTAACCGGACAGGCCCATGGTCGGGGTGAAGTCGGCGACCTGGCAGACCCCGGCGACCGGGGTGAACGGGCCGGCCGCCGGCAGGGCGCCCCAGTCATCGGTGAGGTCGCCGTCCAGCCCGCCGGACGAGGCGCACCCGGCCAGGAGCGCCGCCGCAGACAGGGCTGCGACCAGGACCCTCAGCGCACGGCGCATCGCGGCCTCCCCCAGGCGAGACCGTCAACCCGACGGTCCGCCCAGGGTAGCCGAAAATGACCTTCTGGTGACAGAGCGCGCTGCGCCCCACCCACGACCCGCCGATCCTGCAGTTGCGGCCTCGACAAATGGCGCGAAGAGGGCGCTTGACGGGCGCCAACTGCAAGATCGCGGGGAGGTGGCGGGTCAGTTCAGGGCCGCCGCCAGGGGATTGGGGACGGGGTCGCCGGCGGTGCCGGGCGCGGCCGTGGTCGGGTCGGCGGTCAGGTCGACGACCTTGTTGTCGGCGTCGACGTGCACCACCCGGGGCTGGTACGCGCGCGCCTCGGCGTCGTCCATCTGCCCGTACGAGATGAGGATGACCAGGTCACCCGGGTGCACGAGGTGCGCCGCCGCGCCGTTGATGCCGATCACGCCGCTGCCCCGCCGCCCCGGGATCACGTACGTCTCCAGCCGGGCGCCGTTGGTGATGTCCACGATCGCGACCTGCTCGCCGGGGATGAGGTCGGCCGCCTCGAGCAGATCCTCGTCCACCGTCACCGAGCCGACGTAGTGCAGGTCGGCCTGAGTCACCGTCGCCCGGTGGATCTTCGACTTGAGCATGGTGCGGAGCATCGGGGTGCCTTTCGGAAAAGGAGCAGGTGGGTTCAGGAACGCGGGGCGAGGTGGAGCGCCGTGTTGTCGATCAGGCGGGTGGCGCCCACCCAGGCGGCGACCAGCAGCCGCGCCGCGCCGGAGACCGGGCCGGGCTCCAGGTCGGCGTCGGTGAGCACCAGGTAGTCGAGGCGGGCGCCGGGCGTACCCGAGTCGAAGGCCCGGTGGGCGGCGGCCAGCACCGCGCCGGCGTCCGCGCCCTGCTCGGCGGCCGCGACGCCGGCCCGCAGCGCCGCGGAGAGGCTCAGCGCGGCCTGCCGCTCGTCCGCCGACAGGTAGCGGTTCCGGCTGGACAGGGCCAGCCCGTCCGGTTCGCGCACGGTCGGTACGCCGACGATCTCCGTCGGCACGTCCAGGTCACGGACCATCCGCCGGACCAGGGTGAGCTGCTGGTAGTCCTTCTCGCCGAAGAACGCCAGGTCGGGGCGGGTGAGCTGGAGCAGCTTCATGACCACGGTGAGCACTCCGTGGAAGAAGCCCGGGCGGCTCAGCCCCTCCAGGTCCTCACCGAGCGGCCCTGGGTTGAGCCGCACCTTCGGCTGGCCCTCCGGGTACATGTCCTCCACCGCGGGGGCGAAGACCACGTCCGCGCCGGCCCGCCGGCAGATTTCCAGGTCGGCGTCCAGCGTGCGCGGGTAGCGGTCGAAGTCCTCGTTGGGGCCGAACTGGAGCGGGTTCACGAAGATCGTGACGAGGACGTGGTCGGCCCGCTCCCGGGCGGCCCGCAGCAGGGTCTCGTGCCCCGAGTGCAGCGCACCCATGGTCATCACCACGCCGACCGTGCCGGTCAGCCCCTCGCGGGCCGCCGCCAGCTCCTTGCGGGTGTGCACCAACTCGGTCATCAGTGCCTCCTCAGTTCGGGACTGCGGGGCTCGCAAAACCGGCTCACTCCTCGCCCTCACGCCGACACCTGCATGCCGTCGAGTACGTCCAGCAGCGGCGCCGCGTCGGCCGGCCGCAGCCGCCCCGCCGCGATCGCGCGATCCGCCGTCCGTCGGGCCAACGCCAGGTAGGGGGGCACGGATTCCGGGGCGGTCGCCGCCAGCCGCTCCAGGTGCCGGCGTACGGTGCCCGCGTCACCCCGGGAGACCGGGCCGGTGAGCGCGTCGTCGCCGAGCCGCAGCGCGTTCTCCAGCGCGGCCCGCAGCAGCGGGGCGAGCACCTTCTCCGGCCGGTCCACCCCGGCGTCGCGCAGCCGGTCGGACGCCTCGTTGACCAGGGTCACCAAATGGTTCGCGCCGTGCGCGAGGGCCGCGTGGTAGAGCGGCCGAGCGCCCTCCGCCACCCATTCGGGCACGCCGCCCAGGTCGGCCACCAGCCGGGCGGCGAACGGGCGCAGCTCGGCCGGGGCGGTCACCCCGTAGGAGATGCCGGCGAGGCGGGTCAGGTCGTCCGGCGTACCCGTGAAGGTCATCGCCGGGTGCAGCGCGAGCGGCCGGGCGCCCGCGGCGGTGGCCGGGGCGAGGACGGCCAGCCCGTGCGCGCCGGAGGTGTGCGCGACCACCTGGCCGGGACGCAGCGCCCCGGCCTCGGCCAGGCCGGCCACCACGCCGGCGAGGGCGTCGTCGGGGACCGCCACGACCAGCAGGTCGGTGGCGGCGCGCGCCACGGCGGCCGCGGAGCGGGTGGGGGTCTGGGGCAGCAGCAGCGCCATCCGGGCCCGGGTGGCGCCGGAGGCGCCGGCGGCGGCGACCACCCGGTGGCCGGCCGCGGCGAGGGCCGCCCCGAGCACGGCGCCGACCCGGCCGGCGCCGATCACGCCGACCGTGAGGGTGCGCGGGAAGACGAGCGGGGCGTCGGCGGCCCGGTGCGGGGCGGCCGGACGCGAACGCAGCGGTGCGCTCATGGCAATCGATCCAGTCCTCGAAGGGGGTACCGGTCGATCGCAAGTATGCGCCGGGGCCACAGAGCCGAAACAAGGATGTGTGAAAACCTTCACCGACGGCGCGAAGGGCCCGCTCCGAAGGCGCCGAACGGCCCCTTCTGGTACGCCGGCCCGCGTCACGGGAGCGCCGGCCGTAGGGTCGGCACGGTGACGGCCCCTGAACGTGTGCTCCGCTGGCGCGAGGCGATGTCCACGGCCCTCTACGGGCCGGACGGCTTCTTCGTCTCGGGCCCGGGACCTCTCGCTCACTTCCGCACGAGTGTCCACGCGTCGCCGGTCTTCGCCTCGTGCCTGCTTCGCCTGCTGTCTGCTCTCGATGCCACCCTCGGTCATCCCGCCCGGCTCGACGTGGTCGACGTCGGTGCTGGTCGGGGGGAGCTGTTGCGGTCGTTGTCGGTCGCCGTCGGGGTTTCCGGGGAGCCCGCCCGCTCCGGGCGGTCCGGCTTGATCCCTCCGCGGGCGGGCTCCCCGGAAACCCTGACCACCACGGCCGCCGTCCGCTCGTCGCCCTTCCTGTCGGCCTCCGCCGGGTCGCTTGCCACCGCGCCGGTTCCACTGGCCGAGCGGGTACGCCTCATCGCGGTCGAAAAGGCACCCCGACCTGCCGATCTGCCGGCGGAGATCGAGTGGGTGGACGAGATCCCCCAGGGCGTCACGGGCCTGCTGGTGGCCACCGAGTGGCTGGACAACGTTCCGCTGGACCTGGCCGTGTGTACCCCCGAGGGCTGGCGGTACCTGCTGGTGGACCCGGCGACGGGCGAGGAGTCGACGGGTGAACCGGTGTGCGACGAGGACGCCGAGTGGCTGGACCGGTGGTGGTCTTCTGCGGTCCCGGACGCGACCGGGCTGACCACCGAGGGGTTCCGGGCGGCCCGGCCGGCGGAGGGATCAAGCCTGACCGCCCGGAGCCGGTCGGGCCGCCCGGAACCCCCCACCGGCGCAAGAGCCGAGATCGGCCGGACCCGCGACGACGCCTGGGCGGAGGCGGTGGGACACCTCGACCGGGGGCTGGCGTTGGCCGTGGACTACGGGCACCTGCGGGGCGGCCGGCCGGTCGGCGGGACGTTGACCGGGTATCGGGGCGGGCGGCAGGTGGCGCCGGTGCCGGACGGGTCATGTGACGTGACGGCGCACGTGGCCATGGACTCGGTCGCCTCTGCCGGTGAGCGGGTCGCGCGGTGTGCGTACACCCTGGTGTCGCAGCGGGAGGCGCTGCGGGCGCTCGGGGCCGACGGCGGGCGACCGCCGCTGAGCCTGGCCTCCCGGGACCCGGCCGGCTACGTGCGGGCGCTCGCCGCCGCGTCGGCGGTGGCCGAGTTGACCGACCCGGCCGGCCTCGGCGGGCACTGGTGGCTGCTGCAACCGGTCGACGTGGGGTCATGATCGTTGGCGGACCCGCTTCGGCCCGGTCGGCGTGTCGAGCCGCTGTGCCGCCGACGATCACCGCTGGGTCTGCCGGCCCGATCGGCGCACGTGGCACGATGACGGACATGACCACCGACGCCGGCGACCTCCGCGAACTGACCGTCGGCACCGGGGCCGGCGGGGAGCAGCTCGGCACCGACATGGTGCTCAACATCGGGCCGCAGCACCCGTCGACGCACGGCGTGCTCCGGCTCAAGCTGGTGCTCGACGGCGAGCGGGTGGTCTCCGCCGAGCCGATCGTCGGCTACATGCACCGGGGCGCGGAGAAGCTGTTCGAGGTCCGCGACTACCGGCAGATCATCGTGCTGGCCAACCGGCACGACTGGCTCTCCGCGTTCTCCAACGAGCTGGGCGTGGTGCTCGCCGTCGAACGGCTCATGGGCATGGAGGTGCCGGAGCGCGCCACCTGGCTGCGGATGGCGCTCGCGGAGCTGAACCGGGTGCTCAACCACCTGATGTTCCTCGGCTCCTACCCGCTGGAGATCGGCGCGATCACGCCGATGTTCTACGCGTTCCGCGAGCGGGAGACCATCCAGGCGGTCATGGAGGAGGTGTCCGGCGGCCGGATCCACTACATGTTCAACCGGGTCGGCGGGCTCAAGGAGGAGGTGCCGGCCGGCTGGACCGGCCGGGCCCGGGCGGCCATCGGCGAGGTCCGGCGCCGGATGCCCGACCTGGACAACCTCATCCGGCGCAACGACATCTTCCTGGCCCGTACCGTCGGGGTCGGCGTGCTGTCGGCTGCCGACGCCGCCGCGTTCGGCGCCTCCGGGCCGGTCGCCCGGGCCTCCGGACTCGACCTGGACCTGCGCCGGGACGAGCCCTACCTGGCGTACGACCAGCTTGACGTGCCCGTGGTCACCAAGACCGCCGGGGACTGCCACGCCCGCTTCGAGGTGCTGCTCGACCAGGTGTACGCCTCGCTCGACCTCGCCGAGCAGTGCCTGGACCGGGTCGACCGGCTCACCGGGCCGGTGAACACCCGGCTGCCCAAGGTGGTGAAGGCCCCCGAGGGGCACACCTACGCCTGGACCGAGAACCCGCTCGGCATCAACGGTTACTACCTGGTGTCGCGGGGCGAGAAGACCCCGTGGCGGCTCAAGCTGCGCACCGCCTCGTACGCCAACGTGCAGGCGCTCGCGACCCTGCTCCCGGGCTGCCTCGTGCCGGACCTGATCGCCATCCTCGGCTCGATGTTCTTCGTGGTCGGGGACATCGACAAGTAGCTCGGGGGCCCTCGACCAGTAGCTCGCGCGCTCTAGGTCAGCGCCAGCGGTCGGTGGACCGGGTGCCGCCGGCCCGGGGGGCGTCGTCGCGCGGCGGGTAGCCGTAGCGGGCCGGCTCGGGCTCGACCTGACGCCACTCCGGCTGGCCGCTGCGCTGCGTCGGTGGCCGCCACTCCTCCGGCACCGGCACCCCGCCGGCCGGGAGCGCCGGCCGGCTCTCCTCGGCCCAGCCGCCACCCGGCTCACCTGCGCTGCCCCGTACGGACGCCCAGCGGTCCTCGATCCGGTACTCGGTGCCGCCGCCGTCGGCGTGCACGGCGGCCCGCCGCTCGCCGACCCGGATCTCCCGGCCGTGCTCGTCGTCGCGGACCGCGGCCCACCGGTTGCCGGTGCGCAGCTCCGACCAGTAGTCGCCGTCCGGATCGTCGGCCGCCGCCCGGCCCGCGTCCGTCCCCGCCCAGTCGTCGGCCGCCCGCTCACCGTAGCCGGCGCGGTCGCCCTGCCCGGACCAGTTGCCGCGCCCGGCCCAGTCGGTGCCCGGATCGGTCCGGTCGCCCTGACCCGCCCAGGCACCGCCCTGCCCGGCGCGGTCGGCCTGACCCGCCCAGGTGCCCGGGCCACCGCGGGCGGCGTCGTCGCGCGCGGCACTGGACCTGGACCGGTCGGTGGACCAGCCCCGATCGTCGCCCTCGCGCGCCGGCAAACCCCGGTCGTCGTCCACCTGCCGTGCAGGCCAGCCGCGGTCCTCGTCCTCCCGCGCCGACCGGCCCCGGTCGTCGCTCTCCCGCGCGGACCACCCCTGGTCCTCGCCACGTGCCCGGCCGACGCCCGCCCACGGGTGTGCGCCGCCGGGTGTACCCGACCAGGCGGCGTCCTCCCGCGAGCCGGCCGACCCGGACCAGCCGGTCTGGGCCGGGCGCTCGTCCCGGCCGGAGCGGGCACGCTCGTCGTCGGCGTCGCGGTAGCCGGGGCGGGAGCGGTCGTCGTCGGCGTCGCGGTAGCCGGAGCGGGCACGGTCGTCGTCGGCGTCGCGGTGCCCGGAGCGGGAGCGGTCGTCGTCGGCGTCCCGGTAGCCGGAGCGGGGGCGCTCCTCCGGCTCGGCGCCGCTCCATGGGCGGTCGTCCGAGGCCGGGGACCAGCGGCCGGCGTACCCGCCGTACCGGCTGCCGGCCGGGTCCGCGCCGCCGTCCACGATGGTGTGCCGGGTGGTGACGTGCACGGTCTCGGTGTGGTGCACCACCCCGACCGGACGGGGCTCCGGGCGGGGCTCCGGCTCGGGAGCGCGCGACGCACCGTAGACCCCCGCCTGCGGGCGGTCGGCGCCATAGACACCCGCCTGCGGGCGGTCCCCGCCGTAGCCGCCGGCCTGAGGGCGGTCCCCGCCGTAGCCGCCCGACTGGGCGCGGTCGGTGCCGTGGACCGGGCGGTCGGCGGCGGCGCCGTACCGGGTGCCGGACTGCGGCCGGCGTGCGGCCTCGTCCTCGTCCCGCGCGGCGGGCTGCGCCCGGCCCGGCTCGGTGCGTGCCCGCCCCTCGTCGTAGGGCTCCGTGACCGGCACCCGGGCCCGGCCACCGGCCGGTTCGTCCGCGGGGGACGTGGTCAGCCCCGCGGCGGCGGCGATGCCGGCGGCCGCGGCGTCGAGCCGGCGGCGCATCGCGATGACCGACTCCTCGGTCCGCTGGGCCTGGTCGAGCGCCTGGTTGCCGCGCTGGGCGGCGGCCACGATCTCCGCGCGCAACTCCCTGCGGAGCTGCTCGATCTCCTCGTGCAACTCCTCGGCGCCAGCCGCCCCGCCGCCGCTCTCGGCGCGCAGCGCGACGGAGAGACCGATCAGCACCACCGCGAGGATCGCCAGCACGGCACCGAACCGGAGCGGGCCGTTGCCGTCGGCCACCAGCAGGATGAGCGCCGCCAGCGGCGCGAGCGCCACTCCGATCCAGAACAGGACGGTCAGCAGCTGGGGACTGCGGTTTCCGGCGGGGGCGACGGAGGCGGGCATGGCTGAGCAGACTACCGAGAGTTGCCCCGGTAGGGAACGGGCCGAAGGCCTCAATATAAAGCCAATGACCAGGACTTCCCTAGGGCCGCGGCGGATGCCCCGCCGACGGGCCGGAACGGCCCGCCGGCGCGGCGGCGGTGGTCAGCTCGCGGCGAGCGCGGCGTCGGAGGAGAACACCAGGCCGACGCTGGCCGCACCGGTCTTCAGGGCGTTCTTGGTCTGCGGGCCGCCCGCGTCGAGCGAGCTGAACGAGCCCGCCTTGAAGTCGTAGACCTCGACGAGGCCGGCCTGGCACTTCGGCCGCTGCGGGCACTCCGGCGGGCCGGCCAGCACGGTGGCGGTGCCGGAGCACTTGGCCGCCAGGTCGGAGAGGGTGGCGACCTGGTACTTGTCGGCGAAGGCCGTGGTCACCGCGAAGGCGTTCTGGTCCTGTGCCTGGGCGGGCTGGCCGAAGCTGATGCCCACCTTGTCGCCGGCCGCCTTCAGCGCGCTGACGGTCTTGTCCAGCTCGGGCGAGGAGACCGGCTGGGCGTTCTTGCCGTTGGCCTTGGTGTTGAGGAACTCGGCCATGGTCGCCGCGTATTCGGGGACGACCTGGACCTGGCCCTTCTCCAGGGCCGGCTCGTAGAGCTCCCGGTTGCCGATGGTCTGCACCTTGACCTGGTAGCCGGCCGCGGTGAGTGCGATCTTGTAGAGCTCGGCGATGGTCTGGCTCTCGCTGAAGTTGCCGGCGCCGACCGTGACCTGGCCGCCGGGGCCCTTCTCGACGCCGTCGGTCAGGCCGTTGGCGTCGGCGAACTCCTTCGCCGCGACCTGCGGGGTCTTCCGGTCGACGTCGACGGCCCGGTTCAGCTCGATCAGCTTGGGGGTGTCGAGCTTCGCGGAGACCTTGTCGAGCGCCGCGACGAGCTGCGGCGTGGCCGCCTTCGCGTTGAGCGCCGGGATGACGTTGTCGGTGTTCTGGAGCTTCTTGTCGTCGGTGAGGACCTTGAGCTTGTCGCCCGCCACCGGGGCGCAGCCGGCCCCCGAGGCGCCCTGCTGGGGCGCGTCGGTGCCGGAGGAACCGGCGCCACCGCAACCGGTGAGGAAGGTCGCCGCGGTGAGGACGCCGAGCGCCCCCACGGCCAATCGTGAACGTGCGTGCATCAGTGCCCGCCTTCCGTGTCCCGGCGCGACCCGTCTCGGGCCGGCCGCGTGTCCGACGGGCGGTCCGATCGAACGCCCGCGTCTCCAGCCAATATCTTCCAGAACCGACCGACAACTCCGAGCGGGATTCGTCACCTGATCGTCACCCCCGAGGGGTTCAGGCCCCCGCCGTCGCGTCGGCCGCCCGCCGGTTCGCCGCGCGCCGGGCCCGGCGCAGCGGGCGCGGCGTGACCGCGCGCTCGACCAGCGCGAGCACCCCCTCGACGAGCAGCGACAACCCGGCCACCAGGACACCACCGGCGACGATCTGGCCGCCGCCGGCCGCGATGTCCAGCCCGAAGCCGGCCCGGATGATCTGCCCGAGCCCGCCGCCGTTGACGAACGAGGCCAGCGCCGCGGTGGCCACCACCTGGACGGCGGCGGTGCGGAACCCGGCCGCCAGGTAGGGCACCGCGAGCGGCAGCTCCACCCGGCGCAGCACCTGCCCGCCGGAGAGTCCCATCCCGCGCGCCGCGTCCCGGGCCTCCGGGTCGGCCTGCCGTACCCCCGTGTACGCGTTGGCGAGCAACGGCGGCACCGCGAAGACCGCGAGCGCGACCACCACGGCCGGCCGGCCGAAGCCGAGGAAGGTCAGCGGCAGGATGGTCAGCAGGGCCAGGGTCGGGATGGCGAGTGTGACGTTCGACACCAGCAGCACGAGGCCTCCGCCCCGGCCGCTGTGGCCGAGCCAGAGCCCGATCGGCCAGGCCACCAGGCAGCCGAGCAGCACGGCCAGCGCGGACATGCTCAGGTGCTCGCCCAGCCGGTCGAGGATGCCGCCCGGATTCGTCCAGTTGAGCGGGTCGTTCAACCAGACGACCGCCTGCTGCACCGGGTTCATGAGTTCCGTCCCCGCAGCCAGGGGGTGAGCAGCCGGCCGACGCCGGCCAGGATCAGGTCGAGCACCAGCGCCAGCAGCACGCAGAGCACGGTGCCGGTCATGATCTCGGCCTTGTAGAAGTTGTTCTGGAAGCCGGCGAAGATGAGCTGGCCGAGGCCGCCCCGGCCGACCACCACGCCCACCGTGACCAGCGCCACCGTGGAGACCGTGGCCAGGCGTACGCCGGTGAGGATGCCGGGCAGCGCCAGCGGCAGCTCGATCCGGAACAGGCGGCCCCAGCGGCCGTAGCCCATGCCCTCGGCGGCCTCGCGCACCTCGGGCGGCACCTGGTTCAGCCCGGCCAGCGCGTTGCGCACGATCACCAGCAGCGCGTAGAGCGCCACCACGGTGAGCACGGTGATCGCGCCGATGCCCAGGTAGGGCGCCAGGAAGGCGAACAGCGCCAGCGACGGGACCGTGTAGAGCACCCCGGTCAGCGCCACGATCGGCCCGGCCAGGGAGCGGAACCAGTACGCGGCCACCGCGAGCGGCAGCGCCACCAGCGCCGCGATGAGCACGGCCCGGGCGGTCAGCCAGGTGTGCTCGCGCAGCGCGGCGAGGATCGTGTCAGAGTTGTCCCGCACGTACTGCCAGGAGAACCACGGGTTACCCGGCGCGGCCCGGTAGCTCAGGTGGAGGGACACACGTGGACGTTACCCCGGGTGCCGGACACGGCGCCGCCTCGATCACGCTGGAGCGCATCCGCAAGCGCTACCCGGACGGCACGGAGGCGGTGCGCGAGCTGAGCCTGGAGGTGAAGGCCGGCGAGCTGGTGGTGCTGATCGGCCCGTCCGGCTGCGGCAAGTCCACCGTCCTGCGCATGATCAACCGGCTGATCGAGCCCACCGACGGGCGGATCCTGCTCGGCGACGACGACGTCACCCGGGTCGACCCGGTCACGCTCCGCCGCCGGATCGGGTACGTGATCCAGAACGTCGGTCTCTTCCCGCACCAGACCGTCGCGGCCAACGTGGCCACGGTGCCGGGGCTGCTGGGATGGCCCCGGGAGCGGACCCGGGCCCGGGTGGACGAGTTGCTGAAGCTGGTCGGGCTCGACCCGGGGCAGTTCGGCCGCCGCTACCCGCACGAGCTGTCCGGCGGCCAGCGGCAGCGGGTCGGCGTGGCCCGCGCGCTCGCCGCCGACCCCGTGGTGCTGCTCATGGACGAGCCCTTCTCGGCCGTCGACCCGATCGTCCGGACCCGGCTCCAGGAGGAGTTCCTCCGGCTCCAGGCCGAGCTCCGCAAGACCATCGTGCTGGTCACCCACGACCTCGACGAGGCCGTCCGGCTGGGCGACCGGATCGCGGTGCTCTCCGAGGGCGGTCGCCTGGAGCAGTACGACACGCCGGCCGCCGTGCTCGGCTCTCCCGCCTCGCCGTTCGTGCGCGAGTTCGTGGGCGCCGACCGGGGCATCCGCAAGCTGGCGGTGACCCCGGTGACCCGGGAGGTGCTCGACCCGCTCCCGGCCGACGGCGGGGCCGGCCTGCCGACCGTGCCGCTCGGCGGCTCGGCGTACGACGCGTTGGGCGGTTTGCTCACCTCGGGCGCCGAGCACGCCGTCGTCACCGAGAACGGCCGGCCCGTGGGCCTGCTCAGCCGCGCCCGGGTGCTGGGCCTGGGCGTGCTGGACTGAGCCGTCCGGCCGGGCGGGCTAGGCCCGGCCGCCCAGGCTGGCCAGGCCGACGATCCAGCCCGCGAAGAAGCCGTAGGTGACGCCGGTGCTGGCCGCCTGGAAGGCGGCGAAGAGCGAGCCGTGCGGCCCGAGGAGGGTGGCCAGCAGGGCCGTGCACCCGCCCGCCAGCGCGTACGCGCCCCAGCCGGAGAAGAACTGGCTGCCCGAGCTCTCCACCCGGGCCACCTGCGGGCCGGGCAGCAGGTAGAGCAGCGCCGCGGCCAGCACGATCAGCAGGATCGCCCGCAGGTTGGTGGCGAGCACGCCCTGCGCCGGGTCGTCGGCGTGCAGCCGCCAGGCCGGCCAGGCGAGCAGCCGGAGGAACCAGCCACCGGCCCCGGTCGGGTCGGTGTGGTCCTGCACCCAGCCCACGTAGACGGGGCTGCCGCCGACCGCGACGAGCAGGAGCACGGCGAGCGTGCCGGTGCCGGCGGCCGTGCCGTAGGGGGCCACGGTCCGGGGGCGGTTGGTGAGGGCCATGGAGCGGTCAGTTCCCGGGCCGCCGCGCCGGGCAAACCTGCGTACCCGGGAAACCGCCGGGGGCCGGCGGGTGGTCACCGCCTAGTGCTTCAGCAGGTAGTCGATGAAGGCGGCCCGCAGCAGCGGCGTGGACTCCTGCTCCTCGTAACCGTGCCCGGTCATCTCCCGCCACAGGGCGTTGGCCTCGTCGATGATCGGCCCGATCGAGTTGGGAGCGCCGTCCAGGATCGCGGCCTCGTCCGCGTTGGGCATGTGCCGCAGCACCGTCCAGAAGAACTCGATGTCGCGGCGCTCCCGGGCCAGGTGGAACGCCTGCTCGCGCAGGTCCTCGGTGGAGAGCTTGTCCAGCTCGTCGAAGGTACGGCCGCCGGGGGCAGGAGTCTCCGTCATGCCGCCGAGCCTAACCGGCGAGATCAGCTCCGGCCGGACGGACGCGACCCCCGCGCCGTCAGCGGTCCCCGGCGTCCCAGCGGCGCGGCTCGCTCTCCCAGCGCGGCGACTCCCACGAGTCGACGGTGTCGGTGCTCCGCACCGGCAGCACCGAGGGCCAGGCGTCGGCCGGGTCGGGCGGAGGCGTCAGCGCCCAGCCGGTGCTGATCGCGCCGTCGCCGCCCGGCCCCGCCGGGCCGCCCGGTACGGCGTTCGGTGCCGCCGGCCGGGGCCGGCCGAACGTCTCGACCAGCCGGGTGACCAGCAGACCGGCGCCGAGGGTCGCCCCGCCCACGGCCCACCGGCTGAACGTCCAGTCCTGCGCGACGGCCCAGGCCAGGAACACCTCGACCGTGCATACCGCCAGCAGGGTGCCGAAGATCCCGCCGCGCCGGCCGTACGCGCTGGTGCCGCCGAGCATCACGGCGCCGAGGGCCAGCACCGACCAGTCGAGCCCGGTGGCGGGGGCCACCGGACCGTCCCCGTTCGCGGCGATCAGCACCCCGCCGAGCACGGCCAGGATCGTCGAGGCGATCAGTGCCAGCGCGGTGACCGTGGCCGCCACGGCACCCCGTCGCCGGGCCGGGTCGTCGACCGGCCGGAACCGTCCGACCAGCCGGCGGACCGGTTTGATCGCGCCGAAGAGCCCGCCCAGCACGGCCACGGCGGCGAAGCCCACGAAGAGGTAGAGGGCGGTGCGCCGGGGATCGTAGCCGCCCTGCACCACCACCGGGGTGGTCCGCCGCTCGATGTACACGATGACGCCGGCCGCGCCGGCCAGACTGGCCGCCCAGCCGGGCACGTGCAGCACCACGACGGCCAGCGCGAGCGCCAGCCCGCCGACCGCCGCCACCACCAGCGCCGGGAGCAGCGCCTCCCGCACGCCCCGGTCGCCCTGCTCGGCGAAGTGCAGCGCGGCGGCCAGCGCGACCGGCCCGATCGCCAGGTTCACCGCGGCGGCGCGCAGGCTGAGCCCGGCGGCCAGGGTGAGCAGCCCGAGCCCGGCCACGTCGACCAGCAGCGTCTTCAGGGCGTTGCCACGCAGCGCGTCCGCGTCCTCGCGCCAGAGCAGCCAGGTCACCGCGACCAGCCCGAGCAGCAGCAGGAACTCCCAGACCACGTGGACGGCGATCCGGTCCCGGCCGGGCTCCCCGTGCGAGGGGTCGTCGAAGACGTTCTCCAGCACGGCCGCGGGCACGCCGGACGACGTCTCCACCGGCGCATTCCGGCCCGTCTCGTCGTACGCCATGGCCCGCGCCTCCCACGTGGCCAGCCGAGCGGTCCGACGCGCGGGCGGACCGGCGGCGGCCGTTGCTCTCCGGTCGCCAGGCACGGTACCGGCGGGGACAGGTGCTGGGAACCCCCTGTTCAGAGGCGGCCGCGCGGAGTCTCCCGGTCGCCGGGCTCGCGATCCTCGTCGTCCTCCTGCTCGGGGACCCGGCAGGACCGCTCCAGCCACAGCGCCGCCGCGACCAGGGCGAGCGAGGCGAGCAGGCCGGCCCCGCCGGCCGGCCGGTCGTCCGCGGCGGCGTTGGTCGGCTCCAGGAAGAGCCAGCCGGTCAGCCCGGCGTAGAAGCCGGCGAAGATGGCGCCGGCCAGCGCGGACGCCTTGGCCAGCGCCACGAACCGGGCGACCAGCAGCGGATTCACCGGGCCCCGGCCGGGACGCCGCTCGATCCGCGCTCGGGTGTTGACCGCCGCGTACGCCTCCAGCACGGCCAGACCCGCCAGGGTGACCACCGGCAGCCAGGGCAGGTCGGGGGCCGACCCGTAGAAGCTGCTGATCAGCAGCCAGGCCACCGCGGCGGCGGCCAGCGCGGCCACCACCAGCGTGGAGATCCGGGTCGGACCCATCCGGAAACGGTCGGGGTCGCGCGGGGACTGCGCCTGGCTCATGCCGTCCGGCTCCACAGGGTCATGTGTCCGACTCTAACGCCAGATCGGGGCGCGGACTGAGTTCCAGCGCGTCGGAGGCCAGCGGCTCGGCGTTCAGCAGGTCGGTCAGCCAGCCGTGCCCGGGCAGCCGGCCGTGCGGCTCGATGTCGATCCACGGCCGCAGCACGAAGGCGCGCAGGTGGGCCCGCGGGTGCGGCAGGGTCAGCTCCGGATCCGCGCTGTGCACCGGCTCCCCGGCCGCGTCCCAGACCGCGATCACGTCCACGTCCAGGGTGCGCGGCCCGTACCGCCGCTCCGGGTCCCGGGTGCGCCCGGCCGCCGCCTCGGCGGCCCGGGCCCGCGCCAGCCAGTCGCGCGGGGTCGCCGCCGGGTCCCCGGCCAGCAGCGCCGCGTTGAGGTACGCGGGCTGGTCGGCGTCCCCCCACGGTGGAGTCTCGTAGACGCCGGAGACCACCAGCACGGTGTCGCCGAACGCGGCCACCGCGGCGCGCAGGTGGGCGAGGCGGTCGCCCAGGTTGCTGCCGATCGACAGCACGGCCCGGCTCATCGGGTACGCCGCATCGTCACCGCCACGTCCCGGAAGGTGTGCGGGATGGGGGCCTCCGGCTTGTGCACGGTGACCGTCGCGGCCGCGACCAGCGGTTCGGCCAGGCAGACCGCGAGCAGCCGGTCGGCGAGCGTCTCGATGAGGTTGACCGGCTCGCCGGTGACCACGGCGACCAGCTTCTCGGCCAGCTCGCCGTAGTGCACGGTGTCGGTCACCTCGTCGGAGCGGGCCGCCGGGGCCAGGTCGAGTTCGAGCACCGCGTCGACCACGAACTCCTGCCCCTGTGCGCGTTCGAAGTCGTAGACGCCGTGCCGGCCGTGCGCGCGCAGGCCGGTCAGCTCGATCCGGTCGGTCATGGCTCTCACTCCTCGGTGGTGGGCCGGGCCAGGCGCGGGCGGCCGGTGGCCCGCCAGACGGCGAGCGCGTCGGCCGTGCCCCGGACGTCGTGCACACGGACCCCCCAGGCGCCGGCCGCCACGGCGAGCACGCTGGTGGCGACGGTGGCCGCCTCCCGCTCCGCGGTCGGCCGGGGGTTGCCGTCGGCGTCGGCCAGCAGCCGGCCGAGATAGGACTTGCGGCTCGACCCGAACAGCAGCGGGAAGCCGAGGTCGACCAGCTCGGGCAGGCGGGCGCTGAGCTCCCAGTTGTGCGCGGCGGTCTTCGCGAAGCCCAGCCCCGGGTCGACGATGATCCGGTCGGCGGCCACCCCGGCGGCCAGGGCCTCGTCGACCCGCTCGCTCAGCTCGGCCCGTACGTCGGCCACCACGTCGGTGTACCGGGCCAGGTCGCGCATCTCGCGCGAGTGGCCCCGCCAGTGCATCAGCACCCAGGGGCAGCCGGCGTCCCGGACCACCCGGGCCATGTCCGGGTCGGCGAGGCCACCGGAGACGTCGTTGACCACGTCCGCACCGGCGGCGAGGACCGCCTCGGCGACCCGGGCCCGGCTGGTGTCGATGCTGACCGGGATGCCGGCGGCGCTCAGCTCGCGGATCACCGGCAGCACCCGGGCGATCTCGGTGTCCGCGTCGACCCGGTCGGCACCCGGCCGGGTCGACTCGCCGCCCACGTCGACCAGGTCCGCGCCGGCGGCCCGCAGTCGCACTCCGTGTGCGACGGCGGCGTCCAGGTCGGCGTATCTGCCGCCGTCGGAGAAGGAGTCGGGCGTGACGTTGAGGACGCCCATCACCACCGGGGCCTCCGCCCGTACCAGATCGGTCACGGACCCGACAGTACCGGTCGCCAACAGGGCTTCCGGTGGCCCGGGCAACCCCGTCGGACGACGCCCCTGACGTGCCCATTGGAACAGGTGTACGATCGGTCTTCGCGTCCGTTCCGGGTCGACTCTTCGCGGGTTGTCGCAAAGGTAACCGGGCCGTACGCTTTGGAATTGCCCAGCATTGAGATGGCGAAGCCTGGAGGGAGGGCCGAAGCGGGAAGAATCCCCCCAAAGCTCACCACTCTGCGTGGTGGGTGAAGAACGCAGCGTCGCCGACGCTGTGTGCAACGAGCACCATCCCGCCAGGCTTTGCCCACATGCACCACCGCGGCGCCGCCGGCCGCGACCTTGGGGAGGTTTTCAGTGATCGCCATCGAGCTCATGGGGACGGCGTCCGCCGCCGTCGACCACGCGCTCCACACCCTGGCGTCGACTCCACTCGCCGAGCCGGCTCCCAAGGGCATCGACACCAGCGGCGTCGTCTCCTTCTTCGCCAGCAAGATCGCGCCGATCCTGCTCGCGGTGCTCGGCGTGATCTTCATCGGCCGGGCCAGCCGGGGTGAGATCTCCAAGGTGCTGACCAGCTCCGCCATCGCGATCATCGGGCTGGCCTTCATCGCCGGCGCGGCGACACTGTTCTTCGTCGGCGACTACCTGATCAAGCTGATCTTCGAATAGGGCGTTGGGCGACGATGCGGCTGCGCACCGACGACGACATCTACCGGGCACGCCTCGTCTACCTGGGGCCGCCCGGGTACACCCTTCCCGTCCACCTGCCGTACGCCCAGTACGGCCTGTTCATGCTGCTCGTACCCCTCTACATGTTCATCCACTGGTTGTTCACGCTCCAGGTCGAGCTGTTCCCCGCCTGGGAGATCTCGCTCGCCATCGTGACGACCTCGTTCATCTTCCGGTACGTCGACCCGGACCGGCCGGCGCGCATGGTCATCCGGACCGCGCTGACGGACTGGCGACGCACCCGGGAGCCGGCCGCCGAGCAGCGCGACCCGCGCCTCGTCGCGAGCCGGATCAGGATCCGGGAGGAACTGGCATGACCGGGCGTACGCCGACGGCGCAGACGAACGACGCGGGTGAGGCGGTCGCATGAGTCGCTCTTCCACGCCGGGTTCCCCGGCCGGACGTCCGGCCGGGCCCTACGGTAACCGTGCGCGATCGTTCGACTACCCACCGGACGAGGAGCTGGACGAGGCCACCCTCGACCCAGCGCTGGTGCCCAGCCCCCAGCACGGTCGCGTCGGGGTCTTCCAGCCGCCCCGGCCGCTGGCGCCGCGCGGCACCGAGCAGCGGGAGCCGGTGGTCACCGACAGCGGCGACATCGACTCCCCCTTCCTCGACCTCTTCGGCGGCGCACAGCCCCGGGTCCGCCGCCCGGCGAGCCCGCCCGCCGGCCCGCCGGTCCCGGTCGAGCCGGTGGTGGCGCCGCCCCGGCGCGGCGTCGGCCGCGACGCGCTGCCCATCCCGCACCAGCACACCGAGCCGGCCCTGCCGCCCCGGGCTCTCCCGTCCCAGCACGCCGCGCCGGTCGAGCCGGTCGAGTCGCCCCTGCCGGTCCCGCACCAGCACGTCGCTCCGGTGGAGCCGGTCGAGCGGCCCCTGCCGCCACCTGCCCTGCCGGCTCGGCCCGAGGACGAGCCGCCGGCTGCCCGATTCCGGGAGAGCGCGCCCGGCGTCCGCCCCGTGGGCCGGCCCCGCGCGGCGGTCGAGGCCGCCCACCCGACGGAGCACGCCGCTCCCGAAGCGCCGGAGCAGCCCGCCCTCGAACCGGCGCCGGCCACCCGCACCCGGGTGCCGCACCAGGTCGGCGACCGGCTCCCGGCGCTCCGGTCCACCGTCGAGCCGGAGCAGGCCGAGCCGGAGACCCCGGCCGAGCGCCCCGCCCGCCGGCGCGACCGGCGGAAGGCGGAGCTGCGGCCGGAGGCGCGCGAGCTGGCCACGCCGTCCGGCCGGGAGGTGGCCCCGCCCCGGCAGCGGTCCCCGGAGCGCGGCGGCAAGCCCGCGAAGCCGGTCCGGGTCAAGGCCCCGAAGATCAAGTTCGGTGACCGGGACCCGTCGGTCGAGCTGGCCATCACCGAGATCGCCGGCCACCTCACCTTCACCCCCAACACGGTCACCGCCTGGTACTGGCTGCCCGAGGTGCGCTGGGCGTTCCGCCCCGACGCCGAGCGCGAAGCGCTGCTCTCCGCGATCTCCGAGCAGTACGCCGGCCTCGCCGGCTTCCGGCTGCACCTGCGCCGCACCACCCGGCCGTTCCCGGCCGACGAGTGGGCCCGCACCATCGACGCGCACACCGCCGCGCCGCTGCCCGACGTCCCCGGCACCACCGGCTGGGCCGACCACCTGGTCGCGGCGCAGCGGCACCTCATGGCGGTCAACCACGCCGAGGGCCAGACCTACCTGGGCGTCACCTTCGCCCGCCGGTCGCTCGGCGACTCCCTCACCGAACGGCTGCTGCGCACCTTCGGGCGGGGCACCGCCGACGGCGAGCGGCGCCGGCTGGGCCGCACCGTCGAGCAGTTCGACGAGGTACTCGGCGCGTTCGGCATGCGCGGCCGCCGGGTCACCGCGCAGGAGCTGGAGTGGCTGCTCTACCGCTCGGTGGCGCTCTGCATGGCCCCGCCCGGCGTGCTCTCCCCCATCACCAACGGCCGGTGGGAACGCGGCGACCTGCTGGCCCTCACCGAGCAGGTCGAGCGCTACCGCACCCCGTACGGCTCCACGGTGAAGCTGGTCAACCGGATGACCGGCGAGGAGCGGCACGTGGCCGTGCTCGCGGTCGGCCGGATGGAGCCGCTGGAGATCCCCGAGCGGCACGAGCCCTGGCTGCACTTCCACGAGCGGCTGCCCTGGCCCATGGAGCTCTCGACCCGCGTCGACATCCTCGGTCCCGGCGACTCCTTCCGGAACCTCGAACACCGGCTCCGGATGATCCGGTCCCAGCAGCTCGACTACGCCGAGCACGGCATCGACGCGCCGCCCGAGCTGGAGCGGCTGGCCAAGCGGGCGCTGGTGATCGGCGACGAGATGACCACCGGCCTGCCGGTGGACTCGGCCCGCGCGCACGGCTGGCACCGCATCGCGGTCGGCGGCCGGACCCGCGAGGAGTGCCTGGAACGGGCCCGCCGCCTCATCCAGCTCTACCAGCGCGAGCTGCGCATCTCGCTCCAGCACCCGAAGAACCAGGATTGGCTGGCCCGCGAGTTCATCCCCGGCGAGCCGATCGCCAACACCGGCTACGTCCGGCGGATGCCGGTCAACCTGCTCGCCGCCGCGCTGCCCCAGGCCGCCTCCACGGTCGGCGACCGGCGTGGCGACCTCATCGGCCGGACCGCGGGCACCTGCCGTCGCCCGGTGTTCCTCGACCTGCACTTCCCCATGGAGGTCCGCGAGCGCTCCGGCCTCGCCGTCTTCGTGGCCGAGCCGGGCGGTGGCAAGTCCACCCTGCTCGGCGCGCTCGGCTACCTGGCCGCCCGGCGCGGCGTGCAGGTGACCCTGCTCGACCCGTCCGGCCCGCTGGCCCGGCTCTGCGCCATGCCCGAGCTGGCGCCGTACTCGCGGGTGCTCAACCTGACCGGCTCGGAGCAGGGCACCCTGGCCCCGTACGCGCTGATCCCCACGCCGCTGCGCAGCGAGTTCGGCACCGGGGCGGCCGGCGACCGGGAGTTCGAGATCGCGGTGTCCAACGCCCGCGCCGAGCGCCGGATGCTCGTGCAGGACATCTGCATGATGCTGGTGCCACCGCAGGTCGCCCGGGAGGCGTCCACCGCGACCCTGTTCCGGCACGCCGTACGCCAGGTGCCGGCCGAGGAGACCTCCATCCTGGACGACGTGGTCGCCTGCCTCCAGGGGCTCGACGACGACGCCGGCCGGGAGCTGGCCAACCTGCTCCTCGACACCGCCGAGATGCCGCTGGCCATGCTCTTCTTCGGCCGCCCGCCCGAGGGGCTGCTCGGCGCCGACGCGGCGCTCACCGTGATCACCATGGCCGGGCTCCGGCTGCCCGACCTCAAGATCGAGCGGGAGTACTGGTCGGCCGAGGAGGCGCTGGCCCTGCCGATGCTGCACACCGCGCACCGGCTCGCCGTTCGCCGCTGCTACGGCGGCTCGATGTCCTCCCGCAAGCTCGTGGGCCTGGACGAGGCGCACTTCATGGAGGGCTGGCGCTCCGGCCGGTCGTTCCTGGTCCGCCTGGCTCGCGACTCCCGCAAGTGGAACCTGGCCGCGCTGGTCGCCTCACAGAACCCGAAGGACATCCTCGGGCTCGACGTGCAGAACCTGGTCTCCACCGTCTTCGTCGGCCGGATCGCCGAGGACACCGAGATCGCCTCCGAGGCGCTGCGGCTGCTCCGGGTGCCGGTCAACGACGGCTACGAGGCCACCCTCGCCTCGCTGTCCCAGGCCGACAGCGGCTCGGCCGCCCGGCTGGGCTTCCGCGAGTTCGTCATGCGCGACGTCGACGGCCGCGTGCAGAAGGTCCGGGTCGACGTGTCGTACGTCGACGGGCTGCTGGAGCACCTGGACACCACCCCCGCCGCGGTCGCCCAGGCCGCCGGGCAGCTGCCGACCGTCCTGGCTGATCTGGAGGCGTGACATGGCAAGGGCCTGTGTCAGAGTCCCCGGTCGAGCCGAGGCGGAGTCCAGGCGGCGTCCGGCAAGCCGGAATTCCGTTCGGATACCGGTGTTGTATCCGAACGGAACTCCAACACGGCCGGTCGCCGTCTGGGTCCGCCGCAGGCCGGCCAGGGACTCTGACACAGGCTCTCGGGCCCGGGCACGGATCGCGGCGCTCCTCCTCGCCCTCGGCCTGTTGGCCGGGGCCACGATCGCCTGGCCCCTGGTCGGGGCGACACCTGCGTACGCCGCCGTGCCGGCCGCCCAGGCCCGGGCCGAGCTGTGCAGCACCAAGGAGTGGCAGGCGGACTTCCGCGCCTGCGTCGCCAAGCTGAAGGCGGTGAGCGAGGACCAGGTGGAGTGCCGCAACGCCCCGGTGCCCGGCGCTCCCGACTCCGGCCTGGCCGGATGGTTCGCGTCCCGGCCCGACTCCGCCAAGCAGCCCGGCCCCAAGGGCCTCTACAGCGACTACGGGTACGCCGGATACAGCTACACGACGTACGACGTCGACGGCGGCTGTGCCTCCTCGGTGCTGCATCCGGACTACCGCTTCACCACCATGGTGGCGAACGGCGAGTTCATGTTCGCCAACGCGATCATCGGCGCGTCCAACGCGCTGCGCGAGCGCGCCTGGGACCCGCGGACCATGTGGGGCTGGGCGGACCCGCTGGTGGAGCAGGCCACCAAGGCCGTCTACCAGAAGGTGTTCAGCGTCTTCGGCATCATCACCATCTGCGTGGTCGGCCTCTACCTGCTCTGGCGCTCGCGCCAGTCGGACATGAGCAACGCCATGACCACGGCCGGGTGGGCCATCCTCGTGATGGTGGCGGTGACCGCCCTGGCCGCCTGGCCGGTCAAGTCGGCGAACATCGCCGACAACACCCTGATCACCACCCTCGGCGTGGTGCACGACGCGGTCGGTCCAGCCTCGAGAGACACGCCACCTGGGCAGTGCGACGATCCGAACCCCGCGGCGTGCAAGGACCACCGGCCACCTGCCGTGCGGGCCAGCGACACCGCGACCGAGACAATGCTCTACCGGAACTGGCTGCGCGGCGTGCTCGGCTCGGCCGACAGCGAGACCGCCAAGAAGTACGGCCCGGCGCTCTACGACGCCAAGTCGCTCTCCTGGGAGGAGGCGGAGAAACTCCGGCAGAACCCGGCGACGCGCGAGGCGACGATCAAGGCCAAGCAGCAGCAGTGGGCACGGGTGGCCGAGCAGATCAAGTCGGAGGACCCGGAGGCGTACGAGTACCTCCAGGGCGTCCGGGACATGGACCGGGTCGGGGCGGGCTTCATCGCGGTGCTGGCCTCGCTGCTCTTCGCCATGTTCGACCTGACCGCCTCGTTGCTGGTACTGCTCGGCTTCCTGATCTTCCGCTGGGCGGTGATCGCCGCCCCGATCCTGGGCACCGTCGGGCTGATGCGCCCCGCGAGCGCCGGCCTGCGGCGACTGGCCAACGCGGTGGTCGCCGCCGTGTTCAACATCGCCATCTTCGGCACCGGCGCGGCCATCTACCTCTTCGCCGTGGACCTGATCATGAACACGCCGACCCTGCCCGGCTGGCTCCAGGTGGTCCTGGTCTGGCTCTGCGGCGTGGTCGGCTGGCTGCTGCTCCGCCCGTACCGGCGGATCACGCAACTCGGCGGCAAGGACAGCAGCGAGGCGGTCAGCTCGGCCGGCTCCTGGCACCGGCGGTTCTTCCGGGACATGCGGATCGCCGCCCGGCTCGACGTGGCCGAGCCGGGTGGCACGGCCGAGCCGGCGATGGGCCGGCGACGCGCCGTGACGGCCGACCAGCGCAGCCTCCGGCCCGAGGCCCGGCACGAGGATCCGGCGCACAGCGTGGTCGGGCGGGACCGCCCCGACGGGCGGGAGCAGCCCGACGAGGTCCCGGCGGCCGAGCGCCGGTCCGGCCGCCCGGCTGCGCCGCGACCCCGACGGGCACCGGCGAGCTGGACCGGTCCGGACGTGCCCGAGGAGGCGCCCGCCTTCACCGTCTACCGGCCGGATTCGGCCGACCGTTCCCCGGCGCCGAAGCCGGCGCCGCGGGTCCGCTCCGAGGCGCGGTGAATCCGGTGCGGCGGGCGCTAGAGTTCCTGGTCACCCGGGTACTGCGGTCCCGGCTCGGCGTCGCGCTGGTGATCGCCGTCCTGGTCTTCGGCGTGATCGGCGCGGCCCGGCTGGTCTCCGGTCCGGTCGACGCGACTCGCGGTCTGAGCACCCGTCCGAGCGAGCCGATCAGCACGGTGGACCCGCATGCCGGTGACGACGGGGTGCTGGCGAGCCCGCCGACGGCGGTCGCCCCGGAGCGGCGACCGGGCGAGGCCACCCCGGAGCAGACCGCGAGCCGGTTCACCACGGCCTGGTTGACGGGCCCGGGCAGCACCGCCGAGGCGTGGCGGTCGCGCCTGCAGCCGCTCTCCACGCCGGCGCTCGTCGAGAAGATGAGCGGCGCCGACCCGGAGACCGTGCCCGCCCGGCGGGTGACCGGCGCGGTGACCCTCCGGGCGCGGACGGAGTCGTTCGTGGAGGCGCTGGTCCCGCTCGACGACGGCCGCCTCCGGCTCGAACTGGTGGCGCCCGACGGCCGGTGGCTGGTGGACGCCGTCGACTGGGAGCGGCCGTGAGCGCGGCGGCGGGGGTCACCGCGCCGGTACGCCGCAAGCTGCGGGTCGGGGTGCTGGTCACCGCGGTCACCACGGTGCTCACCCTGCTCTGCTGCGTGGGCGGTGCGGGGGCGTTCCTCCTCACCGAGCTCGGCGGGGACCAGAAGGACGGCGTGCTCGCCGGCCTGAACTGCGACCCGGCCTACCAGGTCGACCTCACCGGGGACATGCCGCGCTTCACGGAGTACGGCGACGGCCAGCTCCGCAACGCCGCCGTCATCATCAAGGTCGGCCAGGACCTGAAGGTGCCCGCCCGCGGCTGGGTCATCGCGCTGGCCACCGCCATGCAGGAGTCCGCGCTGCGAAACCTTGCCAACAGCAAGGTTTCGGCGTCGCTGGCCCTGCCCCACGAGGGCGTCGGCGCCGACCACGACTCGCTGGGTCTGTTCCAGCAGCGGCCCGGGTGGGGCAGCGTCGAGCAGCGGATGACTCCGTCCTACACCGCGCGGAAGTTCTACGAGAAGATGGTCACGGTGCGGGACTGGCAGCACCGGCCGCTCACCGAGGTGGCGCAGCGGGTGCAGGTCAGCGCCTTCCCGGACGCCTACGCCAAGCACGAGGATCTGGCCGGCCGCATCGTGGACGCCCTCGCGGGCGGGGCCGCCCGGACCGTCGAGATCGCCGGCAAGGCGGTCTGCGACGCCGCCGCCGGGGCCCGGATCGCCGCCTCCGGCTGGACCGCCCCGCTCCCCGGCGGCGTCGTCTCCGCGTTCCGCACGGCCGAGCGGCCCAGCCACAACGGGGTCGACCTCGCCGCCGGCAAGCGCACCGAGATCCACGCCGCCTCCGCGGGCCGGGTGCTGGTGGCCCGCTGCGATCCCGACCACTCGGGCAAGCGCGACTGCGACCGGGACGGCTGGCCCGGCAAGGGCGGCTGCGGCTGGTTCGTCGACATCCTGCACGCCGGCGGCTACATCACCCGCTACTGCCACATGATCGAGCGGCCCCGGGTGGTGCCCGGCCAGTCCGTGGCGGCGGGCGAGGTGATCGGCCTCTCCGGCACCAGCGGCAACTCCTCCGGCCCGCACCTGCACTTCGAGGTGCATGTGGAGGGCGACCGGTCCAGCCGGGGCGCGATCAATCCGGTGCCGTTCATGCGGGCCCGGGGCGCCCCGGTGGACGGGACCGCGTGAGGCGCGGCGGCACATGAGCAACCCACTGCCCGACCCCTTCGCGGACCACCCCGACTGGGCTCCGCAGCCACCCCGCCCGGTCGAGATCGTCCCGGCCACCGGCCGGATCGAACTGCGCGGGCGTCGCGTGCTGGTCGGCCTGCCCGGCCTCGGCTGGCGCGGTGACCTGCGCGCCGACGAACGGGTGGTGCAGGGCAGCCGAACCTACGTGCCGGTCATCCCGGAACACGAGTGGTATCGCGCCGAGTCCGAGCAGGTGGAGGTCTTCGCACCGCTGGTGCCGCTGGAGCGGGTCTGGGTGGAGACTGTGGGCGAGCGACGGCCGTCGGCGGGGCCACCCGAGCCGGGCCTCCGGCTGGTCTCGCTCGACGCCCCCACCCGGCGCCCGCCCACACCGGTCTTCGAGGCCGACGCGGTGACCGGCCGGCGCGTGGTGCACGTGACCGGGTCGGTGGAACAACGGGACCTCCGCGCGGTCACCGAGACCTACTCGGGCGCGGACGGGGACATCTGCGTCCGGGTGGCCCCGGAACTGGAGTGGTACCGGTGGGCCTGGCGCGGCCAGCCACCGACCACCCTGGAGGTGCCGGTGCACCTGCTCTGGCTGGAGTAACTACTCAACCGATCTTGCTGCCACCGCAGACGCGCCAACCGTCCCGCTCGACCACACGGAACTGCCACTCCTCGCGACGGCTGCTGCGGGTCTGCCCGTTCGACGAGCCGGAGATCGTCAACGTGGTCGTCACCAACTCCGCGTCGTCGTCCTTCGCCTGGGTGAGCGGGCCCCAACTGACCCGGACCACGACGTTGAAGTTGGCCTCTCGCTGTTCCACTTCGGCCCGGAGAGCCCGGATCGCGTCTAGGTCGGCACCAGACGTGCAGGAGAACTCTTGCGCCTTGGTGTCGTTGCGGTCCACCAGCAACGCCCGGAGGTAGTTGTCCACGACCACGTCCGGGGCGCTGCGGTCGGGTGCCGTCGCCCGGTCGTACAGCACGAATCCGACGAGACCGCCGCCGACGCAGACCAGCGCCAGCACCCCGGCGACCACGGCGAGCACGGTCCGCAGCCGCCGCTTCGGGCGTACCGGCGCCGGAGCGGGCGCGGGCGGCGCCAACTGCTCGGGCGGGGTCCGCTGCGCCGGTACGCGGGAGACCTGGGAACCGGCGGGGGGCTGCACTGATTCCACCTCCTGAGGCTATCGGCTGCACGGCACGTACCCAATGCCTCAGAACTGGCGGATCGTGGCGAACCGCCGGGCGCGGCCGGCGCGTGAGCGTGTTCACCGACGAGCCGGGCACCGCGCCGACCGACATCCCGGAGGACGGCCCCCGGCTGGGATACCGTCACAGCCGGGGAGGAGTGTCGGCCTCGGGAAGAGAGGTGGACGGTGGCGAGTCCGAAGGCGCGCGCCGGCCGGGCCGCCGCGCTGCACCGCAGGGCCGAGGCCACCGCTACCGCGGCGGCCGGGATCCTCGACGAGATCCGGCCCGCCCCCGCCGATCACCACCGGCAGTACGAGCTGGCCGAGCGGCTGCGTGCCGCGGCGGCGGTCGCCGCGCCGGGCTGGGCCGGGGAGCCGCTCGAGACGTTGGCCCCGACGACCGCGCCGGGAGACGGTCCGCCCGCCTTCGTGCGGGTCGGTGTCGCCGCGCCACTGGACGACGCCCGGTTCCCCGCGCTGGTGCCGCTGCTCGGCAGTGGCCATCTGAGCGTCGACGCGGACGCCGGTGACCCGAGGGTGGCCGGGCTGCTCCGGGCCCTGCTGCTGCGGCTGTTCGCGGCCAGCCCGGCCGGCGCCCTGCTGGCCCGCGCGGTCGACGGCGGCTCGAGGGCCACCTTCGCCGGTTACACCGCGCTGGCCGACGCGGGCCTGCTGCCGCCGCCCGCCACCGACCTGGGCGGGTTCCGGGCGGTGCTGGCCGAGGCCGAGCAGTGGGTGGCCGCCGGCACCGCCCGCCAGCGCGGGCACGACCGGACGCTGCTGCTGGTGGTGGCCGCCCTGCCCGACGGGGCCGCACCGTCCGATTTCGACCGGCTCGCCGAACTGGCCGACCAGGGTCCCCGGGCCGGGCTGCACCTGGTGGTGGCCGGCTGGCCCGCCGGTACGCCGCTGCCGCAGGCCACCCCGCTCGCGGTGCGCACCGCGTACGCGCTGGTCGGTGACCCTCCCGCCACCGCGTTCAGCGGTCCGGGTGCGGACTCGCCGGGCGGGCTGAACTCGCCGGTCTTCCTGGACGAGGATCCGCCCGAGGAGCTGGTCGCCGGGGTGTGCCGGCGGCTGGTCCGGCAGATCGAGGACGGCTCCCGCCTGGCGCTCACCGACCTGCTGCCGGACGGCGACCTGTGGGCGGAGGGCTCGGTCGACGGGCTGACCACCACGGTCGGTGACGCCGCGGGGCGGCCGGTGAGCCTGGGCTTCACCGAGCTGACCCCGCACTGGCTGGTCAGCGGCCGGTCACAGGCGGGGCGCTCGGCGTTCCTCACCGACGCGCTCTTCGGGCTGGCCGCTCGCTACGGCCCGGACGAGCTGGTCCTCTACCTGGCGGACGTCGACGACGGCGAGTCCTTCGTGGAGTTCCTCCAGACCGAGCGGGACCGGTCGTGGGTGCCTCAGGTCCGGGCCGCCGGGATGGCCGCCGACCGCGAGTACGTGGCCGACCTGCTCGGCGAGCTGGAGGCAGAGCTGCGCCGCCGGGAGGAGGCGGCCCGGCGGGCCGGCGGGCAGCGCTACGCCGAGCTGCGCCAGCACCAGGCGCTGCCCCGGATCGTCTGCGTGATCGACAACTTCCCGCTGCTGCTGCGCGACCGGGACCGGCTCGCCGCCGACCTGCTGACCCGGCTCGACGGGCTGGCCCGCGCCGCCCGGTCGTACGGAATCCATCTCGTTCTGGCCGGCGAGGGCGACCTCGGCATCGGCGGCCCCCGCGATCCGCTGCTCGGTCAGTTCCCGGTGCGCGTGGCGCTGCCCGGCGGCTCGGCCGTGCTGGAGCCGACCAACGACGCGGCGGCCGGCCTACCGGTGGGCAGCGCCGTGGTGAACACCGCCGGTGGGCTGGGCGGTCCGCGCGGCGCGACCCGGGGCCACGAGCGGATGATCCGGTTCCCCGACCCGCACGAGGACCCGGCGGTCCTCGCCGACCTGCGGCACCGGCTGTGGTCGGCCCGGCCCGAGGGGGCCGCTCCGCCGGTGGTCTTCGCCGGGTTCGCCCGCCCGCTGCTCGCTAACGACCCGCGGCACCGGGCCGCGCTGGCCGGGCGGGCGCACGCGCCGGCGGCGCTGCTCGGCCGGGCGGTGGACGTCCGGCGTTCCACGGTGGCCGTGCCGCTCGGGCCGGCCGCCGGCCGGAACCTGGCCGTGCTGGGCCGGGACGACGAGGCCGAGCGACTGCTCGGCACGGCGGTCCGCAGCGCGGCGGCCGCGCACCCGGGCGCGGCGCGGTTCGTGCTGGCGCCGCTGGCCAACGGGTCGGCCGAGCCGGCCGGGGTGCTCGCCGCCGAGCTGGCCGGGCGGCACCGCGTGGAGATCGTCGACGTGACCGGGCTACGGGCGGCCATGGCGGCGGACGAGCCGGGCTACCTCGTGGTGTTCGGCCTGGACGTACCGGACGCGAACGAACTGCCGCCCGACCTGCTGCGGGCGCTGCTGCTGGAGGGGCCGCCCGCCGGCCGGCACCTGCTCGGCTGGTGGCGCACGGTGGCGCCGCTGGCCGGGCTGCTCGGCCCCGAGGGCGAGGTCGACAAGCTCACCGCCGTGGTGGTCACCGACGTGCCCGGCGCCCGGCTGGAGCAGCTCTTCGACCGGCCGGTGCTCTGGCGGCCCCGGCCGGGCCGCGCGGTGCTCTGGGACGGTCCCGGCGAGCAGGGCACGGTCCTGGTGCCATTCGGTGAGGGCTCGTGAGCGCGAGAACTGGGGAGGGATCGTCGTGAGTGACACCGGCACGGCGGTGCCCGCGCCCCGGTCCGGCGGCCCGACCGTCGACCTGGACCCGGCCGGGGCGGCCTGGGCGGACTACGTGGCCGCCGCCCGCCAGCTCGACGGCGTACGGCGGGCCGCGGCGACCGCCGCCGGTGAGCAGGCCCGGTCGGTGGCGGCCGCCCGCGAGGAACTGACCGCGGTACGCGAGCGCCTCGCCCCGCAGCAGTCCCGGTTGCGGGAGCTGGGCGTACCGGCGATCTCGCTGGTGCCGACACCGCCCGAGGTGTCCGAGGCGGCCCGGTCGATGGCGGCCGGGCCAGCGGCGGTGCTCGCCGCGCTGCGCACCGCCCGGGGCTGGGCGGACGCGGCGGACGACAGCCTCGCGACGCGCGGCCTGCCCCGGTTGGCGCGCTGGCCGGCGCACCCCCGCAACCTGCTCGTCTACGGGCCGCTGGCGTTCCTGGTGCCGCTGGTCCAGCTCGCGATCTTCCTGGCCACCGGCACCGGCGCGGTCACGGTGCTCGCGCTCGTGGTGGGGCTGCCCCTGCCGGCCGTCGCGTTCATGCTGGGCTGGCTCGCGGTGGGGCGGCTGTTCCGGCCCCGGCCGGCCGACCGCGTGGACCGGACGCCCCGCTTCGGCGCGCTGGTCTGCCTGGTCCCGGCGGTGCTGACCACGGCCGGCCTGCTGCTGGCCATGCTGGCCGGCTGAGCCGGACACGACAGCGGGCCCCTCCCGAGGGAAGGGCCCGGTGTCGGTGCGATCAGCGCGGGATGATCAGGGCCATCGCCTCGGCCCGCGACTTCGCGTCGTTCTGGAGCGTGCCCCGGACCGCCGAGGTGATCGTCTTGGCGCCGGACTTCTGGATGCCGCGCATCGCCATGCACATGTGCTCGCACTCGAGCACCACCACGACGCCGCGCGGCGCCAGCTTGGTCATCAGCAGATCGGCGATCTGCGAGGTGAGCCGCTCCTGCACCTGCGGGCGCCGGGCGAACACCTCGACCAGCCGGGCCAGCTTGGACAGGCCGGTGATCCGCCCGTCCGGGCCGGGGATGTAGCCGATGTGGGCGCTGCCCCGGAACGGAAGCAGATGGTGCTCACAGAGGCTCATCACGTCGATGTCCCGGACGAGCACCAACTCCTCGTGGTTGGCCTCGAAGGTGGTGCTGAGCACCTGCGCCGGGTCCACCCGCAGACCGGCGAACAACTCCGCGTACGCGCGGGCGACCCGGGCCGGCGTCTGCTGGAGACCGTCCCGGTCCGGGTCCTCGCCGACGGCCACGAGGATCTCCCGGACCGCCTTCTCGATGCGGGCCAGGTCGACGCTCTCCTCCACCGGACGCCCGGTCAGCTTGCCGCTGATCAGGCGCGCGGCGACGTAGTCGAGCGCGTCGTCCCCGTCGGGCTCGGTCGCGGAGACGGCCAGCTCCCGCTTGCGGGAGCTGGCCGTCGGGTCGGTGGTCAGTGCGTACCGTCCGAGTTGTTCGAGGGCGACCCGCCGACCGAGGCGCCGTCGGCCTGGGCCTGCGCCTTGAGGGTCTCCTTCTCGGCGGGCGTGAGCACGGGCGGCTCGGTGGAGGGCTGACGCTTGCCGAAGCCGTGGTAGGGGGCCATCGGCGGGCGCTTCGCCACCCGGGCGCAGATCCGGGCCATGTCGGCCGTGGAGAGGGTCTCCTTCTCCATGAGCTCGAGCACGATGTTGTCCAGGACGTCCCGGTATTCCACCAGGATCTCCCAGGCCTCGTCGTGGGCCAGCTCGATCAGCGCCCGCATCTCGCCGTCGATCTCGGCGGCCACCGCGTCCGAGTAGTCCCGCTCGTGGCCCATGTTGCGGCCGAGGAACGGCTCGTCGCCGCTGGTGCCGTACTTGATCGCGCCGAGCTTGGAGCTCATGCCGTACTGCGTGATCATCGCGCGGGCCAGCTGCGTGGCCTTCTCGATGTCGTTGCCGGCGCCGGTGGTGGGCTCGTGGAAGACCAGCTCCTCGGCGGCCCGGCCACCCAGCGCGTACGCCAGGGTGTCGATCATCTCGGCCCGGGTCTGGGTGTACTTGTCCTCGGTCGGCAGGACCAGCGTGTGGCCCAGCGACCGGCCCCGGGACAGGATGGTCACCTTGTGCACCGGCGCCGCGTGCGGCAGCGCCCAGGCGACCAGCGCGTGCCCACCCTCGTGGTACGCGGTGATCTTCTTCTCCTGGTCGCTCATCACCCGGGTCCGGCGCTGCGGACCGGCGATCACCCGGTCGATCGACTCCTCCAGGGAGTCGTTGGTGATCGCCCGCTGGTCCTTGCGGGCGGTGAGCAGCGCGGACTCGTTGATCACGTTGGCCAGGTCGGCACCGCTGAAGCCGGGGGTACGCCGGGCGACCGAGTCGAGGTCGACGTCGGGCGTGAACGGCTTGCCCTTGGCGTGCACCCGCAGGATGGCCTTGCGGCCCTCCATGTCGGGGGCGTCGACCGGGATCTGCCGGTCGAAGCGGCCCGGGCGCAGCAGCGCCGGGTCGAGGATGTCCGGCCGGTTGGTGGCGGCGATCAGGATGACGCCGCCCTTCGTGTCGAAGCCGTCCATCTCGACCAGCAGCTGGTTGAGGGTCTGCTCCCGCTCGTCGTGACCGCCGCCCATGCCGGCGCCGCGGTGCCGGCCGACGGCGTCGATCTCGTCGACGAAGACGATCGCCGGCGCGTTCGACTTGGCCTGCTCGAAGAGGTCGCGGACCCGGCTGGCGCCGACACCGACGAACATCTCCACGAAGTCCGAGCCGGAGATCGAGTAGAACGGCACGCCGGCCTCACCGGCGACCGCGCGGGCGAGCAGGGTCTTACCGGTGCCGGGCGGGCCGAACAGCAGCACGCCCTTCGGGATCTTGGCGCCGAGAGCCTGGTACTTCGCCGGGTTCTGCAGGAAGTCCTTGATCTCGTGCAGTTCCTCGACGGCCTCGTCCGCCCCGGCCACGTCCGCGAAGGTGGTCTTCGGCGTGTCCTTGGTGATCATCTTCGCCTTGGACTTGCCGAAGTTGAGCACCCGCGAGCCGCCGCCCTGCATCTGCGACATGAAGAACAGCAGCAGGAGCACGAGCAGCGCGATGGGCAGGAGGTTGACGAGCAGGCTCACCCAGATGCTGTCCGAGGAGACCTTGGTGTCGGCCGGGCCGGTGACCCGGTTGGCCGCCTTGGCGTCCAGCACCTCGTTCCAGACCTGGCCGCCCACCTCGTAGGGGAACTGGGCCTCGATCCGGTCGGTGGTGGTGTCGCCGAACTTCGTCTTCTGGGCCAGGTCGAGCTGGAGCGTCTGCTCCTTGTCCTGGAAGACCGCCTTGTTGATCTTTGCGGTGTGGAGCTGGTCGAGCGCCACCGACGTGTCCACGCGGTGGTAGCTCGGGCCAGCCGTGAAGAGTTGACTGAGCACAACGGCGCCGAGGATGACCAGGATGATCCAGACCACCGGTCGGCGGAAGAAACGCGTACGTTCCATGCTGTTGTCGGGCACCGAGGCGCCCGCATCCTCCTGATCGACGTCCTGACCGTCTGAATGGTGTCGCCGCCTCGGGCGGCGGCCGCAGCCGCCGTGCGGGCCGGCCCCGACCCCGAGGCGCGTCAACTGCCGCGCCGCGGTCATTCGACGGTACACCGTTCGCGCCAGATGCGAGCTTGCGAGCCCGGCACTTACGCGTACGGCGAACCCGGGTTTGAGCCGGCGTGGCGGGGAGCTCCTCACCCGGCCACCCGACCGCCCGGTCACGCGGTTCGAGGGGTCGGGCGTGGAGGGTGCCTCCACGTCACCGGCCTCTACCGTAGACCGGAAGGCTGAGAGCCCGCTGAACGTCGGCTGACGAGCGGCCGGGCGCCGGGGTCAGGCCCGGGCGTAGACCTCGGGCTTGAGCACCCCGACGTAGGGCACCTCGCGGTAGCGCTCACCGAAGTCGAGGCCGTAGCCGACCACGAACTCGGTCGGGATGTCGAAGCCGACGTACTTCACCGGGACCGGCACCTTGATCGCGTCCGGCTTGCGGAACAGGGCGACCACCTCGACGCTGGCCGCGGAGCGCGACTCCAGGTAGCGCAGCAGCCAGGAGAGGGTCAGACCGGAGTCGACGATGTCCTCGACGACCACGACGTGCCGGCCGGCGATGTCCCGGTCCAGGTCCTTGAGGATCCGCACCACGCCGGAGGAGGTGGTGCCCTGGCCGTACGAGGAGATGGCCATGAAGTCCAGCTCGGCCGGCGGGCCCTGGCGGCCCAGCGCGCGGGCGAAGTCGGCCATGAACATGACCGCGCCCTTCAGCACGCAGACGAGCAGGAGACCGTCCTCGACGTGGGCATAGTCCGCCGAGACCTGCTTGGCCAGTTCCGCGGTCTTCTCGCGGATCTGCGCCTCGGAGATGATCACGTGGTCGATGTCGGCGTCGTACCAGGAGCCGTCAGCCATGCTCCTAGCCTGCCGTACGCCGGATGGCCTCCGTCGGCGGGGCCGCCCCTTTTGGCGCGGTCCCGCCGAGGATTAACGGCGCAGACGGGGCAAATCACCTCAGCAGGTGCGGGAGCGCCAGCGGCGGCCGTCGTCGGTCGGCTTCCAGTCGGCCGAGTCCCGGCTGTCGGCGGTCAGCCCGAAGGCGCTGGCGCCCACGAGGAGAAGCAGGAAGAGCAGGAGCAGTAGAACGGTCATGGCGGCGCTCGCTTTCGCGTGGTTGGTGTTCTTTTCGCCGCCGGTGCGCACCGGACACCATCAAGTTTGCGACCCGCCGTACGGTTCGGACAGTGGCAGGAATGCCAGTGAGCCTCGATTTCCTGCCACCTGTCGGGTTACCCTCGTCACATGCTTCGATCCGTCGCCGTCGTCGCCCTCGAAGAGGTCGCCGCGTTCGAACTCGGTGTGGTCGCCGAGGTGTTCGGCACCGACCGCACGGCCGACGGCTTCCCCGGCTACCGGTTCGACGTCTGCACGGTGGACGGCGGGCCGGTCCGCAGCCGTTCCGGCTTCCTGATCACCCCCACCGCCGACCTGACCCCCATCGAGGACGCCGACCTGGTGGCCGTGCCCGCCCACGGCGACGGGACGACGCCGGTCCCCGAGCCGGTGCTGGCCGCGCTGCGCCGGGCCGCCGACCGGGGCGCCTGGCTGCTCAGCGTCTGCTCCGGTGCGTACGTGCTCGGTGAGGCGGGACTGCTCGACGGGCGCGACTGCACCACCCACTGGCGGCACGTCGACGACCTCCAGGAGCGGTTCCCGGCGGCGCGGGTGCAGTGCAACTCGCTCTACGTGCAGGACGGGCGGCTGCTCACGAGCGCCGGCACCGCGGCCGGCATCGACGCCTGCCTGCACCTGGTCCGCCAGGCACACGGCTCGGCCACGGCCACCCGGCTGGCCCGCCGGATGGTCGTCCCGCCGCACCGCGACGGCGGGCAGGCCCAGTACGTCGAGGCGCCCATCCCGAAGGCGCCCGAGGCGCCCACCCTGGAGCCGGTGCTGGAGTGGCTCATGGGGCACCTGGACAGGACCGTGAGCGTGGACGAGCTGGCCGCCCGCGCCGGGATGGCGCCACGGACCTTCGCCCGCCGCTTCCGGGCCGAGACCGGCACCACGCCCCACGACTGGCTGACCAACCAGCGGGTGCTGCTCGCGCGGCGGCTGCTGGAGGAGACCAGGCTGAGCGTGGAGACCGTGGCCGACCAGGCCGGGTTCGGGGACGCGGCGGCGCTGCGTCATCACTTCACCCGCCGGGTCGGCACCACCCCGCACGCCTACCGGACCACCTTCCGCGAGCGCGTCGAGGCCTGATCACCGGCCCGCATCCCGCCGCCGCCGGCTCGGCGAGGTGGCGGTATCCCGCGCGGCCGGACACGGCCACCTCGGCGAGCTGGCCGGCCGGCCTGCGGACGCCGGACGGGTCAGGTGGTGAGGCGGCCGGCGTGGCGGCGGACGAGCAGGCCGCCGGGCAGGTGGACGGCGCCCTGCCCGTGCCAGTCCGTGACCAGGGCGTCCAGCGCCGCCACGTGCCGGTGGGACAGGGCGGCCGGCGAGGCGCCCAGCTCCCGGGCCCAGGCGTGCAGCACCCGGGTGCGTACGGCCGCCGGCAGCGCGGCCAGGCCGTCGACCGAGAGCCCGCCCTCGGCGGCCCGGGTCGCGGAGAGCCCGGCGGCGGCCACATCGTCCAGGGCCGCGTTGTCGGCGGCCAGCAGGCGGGCGGTCCGGGCCAGGTTGCCGACCACCCCCGGGCCGAGCGCCCGGACCAGCGCGGGCAGCACGTCGGCACGGACGCGCGAGCGGGCGTACGCGGGGTCGGCGTTGTGCGGGTCCTCCCACGGCGTGAGCCCGAGCGCGGCGCACGCCTCCCGGGTGTCGTCGCGCGGAACGTCCAGCAGCGGGCGCAGCAGCGGCACCCCGTCCCGCTCGCGGCGCGGCGGCATGCCGGCCAGACCACGCGGGCCGGCGCCCCGGGCCAGCGCGAGCAGCACCGTCTCGGCCTGGTCGTCGCGGGTGTGCCCGAGCAGGAGCCCGGCCGCGGAGTGCCGGCGGGCCGCAGCGAGCAGGGCGTCGTACCGGGCCTCGCGGGCGGCCGCCTCGGGGCCGCCGGGCCGGCCGGCGACGGTCACGGGAACCACCTCGACGGGGTCGAGCCCGATCTCGCGCCCCCAGCGGGCCACCCGTTCGGCGCGCTGGGCCGAGCCGGGTTGCAGGCCGTGGTCGACGGTCACGAGGCCGGCCCGGCGGCCGAGGCGCGGTGCCACGAAGGCGGTGGCGGCGGCCAGGGCGAGCGAGTCGGCGCCGCCGGAGCACGCGACCAGCACCGGCCCGTCCCCGGCAAGCCCGGTCAACGCGCGGCGTACGGCGAGCCGGACGGCGGCGACCGCCGGGGCGAGCGCGGCCCGGTCGCCGGTCGCCGTTCGCGACTGCGGGGCCGGCGGGCCCGGCTCGCTCCCGGCGCGGATCACCGGCTCAGCCGGCGGACGGGGGGACACTCGCCGGCCCGCCGTGCACCCGGGCCACCCAGGCGTCCGGGTCGCCCAGCTCGTCGAGCCGGGGCAGGGTGAGCGGCGAGGAGAAGATCTTGTTGAACCCGGCCATGCCGACCCGGTCCACCACGCCGTGCACGAACTTGCGGCCCTCGGCGTACTGGCGCATCTTGACCTCGATGCCGAGCACCCGGCGGATCGCCTTCTCCAGGGGGTTGCCCGCCTCGCGGCGCCGGTTGAACGCCGCCCGGATCGACTCGACGCTGGGGATGACCTGCGGGCCGACGCCGTCCATGACGAACTCGGCGTGCCCCTCCAGCAGGGTCATGAGCGCGGTGAGCCGGTCCAGCACGGCCCGCTGCGCCGGGGTCTGCACGATGTCCAGGACGCTGGCCCGGCTCTCCGGGTCCTTCACGGCGTCGGACAGGGTGGCCACGCCGCGGCGCAGCCGCTCCAGCAGGTGCTCGCCGCCCTGCGACGCGTCCACGAACGCCTGGACCTCGCTGAGGAAGTACGCCCGCATCCACGGCACGGCGGTGAACTGGGTCCGGTGCGTCACCTCGTGCAGGCAGACCCACAGCCGGAAGTCGCGGGGGTCGGCCCCCAGCTTCCGCTCCACCTCGACGATGTTCGGCGCGACCAGCAGCAGCTGGCCGGGGTCACCCGCGAAGACCTCGTACTGGCCGAGAACCCGCCCGGAGAGGTAGGCCAGCACGGTGCCGGCCTGCACCCCGGTGAGCCGGGACCCGATCGCCTCGGTGAGCGGCCCGGGGCGCTTGGCGCCGGACAGCCGGTCCACCAGCGGGGTGATCACCTCGCGCAGCCCGGCGATGTTGGCGGCCGCCCAGTCCCGACGGTCGACCACGCGGACCGGCGGGTGGGTGACCTGGGAGCGCAGGCCGGTGTAGTCGGCAACGTGCCCGGCGGCCTCCTCGGTCAGCCGGCGCAACTCGCCCACCACGTCGGTGGCCTCGGCGTACGACACCCGGGGGCCTGACTTGCCCAGCGCCCCCGCGGTCGCGGCGGCCAGATCCCAGTCCACGAACTGCGCCATGAACCCACCGTACCCGCGCCGCGACACCCCCACCCGGGCTCGCGAGCGCGGATCGACGCCGGTCGTACCGGATGGGGACGGTCAGCGGCAGCCGCAGCCGGCCAGCGCGGAGGAGATCCGGTCGAGGGCCTGCCGGGTCTCGTCGAGGCTGTCCGGGGTGCGGTCGGTGAGGATCGCGAAGGTGAGCAGCCGGCCGTCGGCCGTGGTGACCAGCCCGGCGATGGCGTTCACCCCGCTGAGCGTGCCGGTCTTCGCCCGGACGACGCCGGCGCCGGCCTTCGTCACCGACGCCTGGTAGCGCTCGTCGAGGGTGCCGGACCAGCCGCCCACGGGCAGGCCGCCGAAGATCGCGGCCAGATCGGGGTGGCTCCCGTTGCCGGCCAGCGTGATCAGGTCGGTGAGCAGCGAGGGGCTGATCCGGTTGGTGCGGGACAGGCCGCTGCCGTCCGCCAGGCTGATCTCGTCGGCCGGCAGCCCCAGCTCGCCGAGCACCTGATCGGTGGCGGCCGCACCGCCGGCGAACGAGCCCGGCTTGCCCTTGGCGAGCGCGACCTGGCGCGCCATGGCCTCGGCGATCACGTTGTCGCTGTCGCTGATCATGATGTCGACCAGGCGGACCATCGGCAGCGACTGGACCTTGCCCAGCTCGGCGCCGGGGGCGGGCGTGCCGGTGGCGGTCGCGCCGGAGGCCGCGGGAGCGGTGCCCCGCTTCACCTCGGCGGCGGCCCCGGTGAGCCCCAGGAGCTTGGCGAACTGCCGGCCGGCGGTCAGGTCCGGCTGCGGCACCCGCTCGGCCGCGTGGTTCATGGCCTCCTCGGTCCGGCGGGCCTCCGCCGGGTCCCGCCGCGCGCCGTCGGTCATCAGTGCGGTGATCGCCGCCCCGAACCCGCCGGTCGGGATGTCGTCGTCCCAGCCGGGCTCGTAGACCGGGCCGCTGAACAGGGACGAGTCGACGGTGACCTTGGTCGGGGCGGTGCCGCCGAGCGCCTTGCGCACCTGGGCGGCGAGGTCGTCCAGGCGGGCCGCGCCCGGGTAGAAGCCGTTCTTGTCGACCGCGAGGGTGGGGTCGCCGCCACCGACCAGGACCACCTCGCCCGGGGCCGCGCCAGCCACCGCCCGGGTGGGGATCCGGTACGCGGGGCCCCGCGCCGCCAGCACGGCGACCCCGGTGGCCAGCTTGGTCACCGAGGCGGGCACGGTGGGGCTGTCCTGCCCGCGGCCGTAGAGGGCCTCACCGGTGGTCACGTCGGCCACCGACACGTTCACCCGGTCGCCGAGCGCGGCGGCGCCGACCAGCGGTTCGAGCGCGGCGCGCACCCCCTCGGGGGTGGGCTGTGGCGCGTTGCCGTCCGCGCCGCCCAGCACGGCGGGCGGGGGCGGTTCGGGCGGCTGCGCGGCGGCCGTCGGGCTGTCGTCGCCGCCCAGCCAGCCGGCCACCGGGCCGGGGCGGACCACGGCCAGCCCGACCGCGGCCAGGGCGAGGACCAGCACGCCGGCCAGGACCGCGACCAGCCGGACCGGGCTCCGGCGCGGGGGCGGGGGCGGGGGCGACGGCGGGAGCGGGGCGGCGCCGACCGGCGGCACCGGCGGGCTCACGGGGATGCCGCCGGGAGCGTCGTACCCGGGCCAGCTCACCGGGGCGGCGGGACCCGGGCCGTGGTCCCGGGGATCGGCGTGCCCGTACTCCCGGCCGGCGGGGCGGCCGTACTCCTGCGGTCGGCCGTACTCCTGTGGGCGGCCGTACCCCTGCGGGGTGGCGCGGCCGTACTCCTGGGGGGCCCGACCGGGCTCGGCGGGGCCGGGGTGGCCGTACTGCCCGGGGTTGGCGCGGCCCACCGGGGCGGACCCGACGGGCGGCCCGGGGCGGTGGCCGGGGGTGGTGCCGGGGATCGAGACGCGGCCGGTGGCCCCGCCGGAACCGGAACCGGCGGACCTGGGCCCGTCAACCCCCTCGGGGCGGTAGTGTGAATCTTCCCTCCCCACGACCCCCTCCTCCCCCGCTCAAAAGCGCCTTGGGTGACACTACTTCGGTCCGAACACTATGCGGCGGCCGGAGCCGGCGGGGGAGGTTCACCCCGTCCGGTGGGCGACGCCACTGGTTTCGTCAGCCAGCGTGGGCAAACGAGGGAGCGTGGGAGATGGATTTCGACGTCACGGTTGAGATCCCCAAGGGTCACCGCAACAAGTACGAGGTGGACCACGCGACCGGCCGGATCCGGCTGGACCGCACCCTCTTCACCTCCACCCAGTACCCGGCCGACTACGGCTTCATCGAGGGCACCCTCGGTGAGGACGGCGACCCGCTGGACGCGCTCGTGCTGGTGCCCGAGCCCACCTTCCCCGGCTGCCTGATCCGCTGCCGCACCATCGGCATGTTCCGGATGACGGACGAGAAGGGCGGCGACGACAAGGTCCTCTGCGTGCCCTACGAGGATCCGCGCCAGGAGCACCTGCGGGACATCCACCACCTGGGTGAGTTCGACCGCCTGGAGATCCAGCACTTCTTCGAGGTCTACAAGGACCTGGAGCCCGGCAAGTCGGTCGAGGGCGCGACCTGGGTGGGCCGCACCGAGGCCGAGGCCGAGATCGTGGCCTCGTACCAGCGCGCCAAGGAGGCCGCCGAGCGCGGCGAGACCCTGCACTGACCTGATCCGCGCCGACGGGCCCGGGCCGCTGCGAGCGGCCCGGGCCCGCGTGCGTGCGGGTCAGCCCAGCAGGCCGCGGGCCCGGTCGTAGAGGTCGAGCACCGCGCAGGCGACCGGGACCACCGCCACCACCAGCGCGGTGTCGGTCAGGTCGGCCAGCCGCCCGAGGTACGGGGAGACGGGCCGGCGGGCGTACGTGGCGCCGGCCGCCACGGCGAGCAGGGCCACGGCCACCCCGCCGACGGTCAGCGCCAGGCGGCCGGCCGGACCGGCCCGGTCGGCGAGCATCGCGCCGAGCAGGGCGTACCCGGCCAGCCCGGCCGCGACGGCGGGCACCCGGTGGCGGACCGCCACGAAGAGCCGGGAACGCAGCAGCAGCACCCCGCAGCCGACCGCCACGAGCAGCCGCCCGGCCGTACCGCCGGTGGTGGCGAGCACCGCGGTGGCTACGACGGCCAGCACCGCGTGCCCGACCAGCATCCCGGTCAGCATCTCCTCGGTGCGGGCCACGGCCGCGTGCACCCGGGCCCGGTCGGGCAGGTCGCGGACACCCGGCGGCCCGCCGGCCGGCGCGGGCAGGGTGATCGGCGGCAGCGGCACCTTGCCGAGCCGGAGGGCCAGCAGCGGCAGCCCGCCGAGCGCGAAGACCAGCGCGCAGAGCAGCACAGCGGCGGTGCCGGCCGGGCCGAGGAACAACCCGCCGAGACCGGCCGCCGCGCCGGCCGCCCCGGTCGTCGCGCCGGCCAGGAAGACCCGGGACCGGCTGGCCACCCCGAGCAGGGCGAGCACCGACGCGAGCAGGAGCGCCACCGAGCCGGCGAGCAGTTCGGGCGCGCCGACCCAGCGCATTGTCGCGAGCGGGCCGGCCGGGTCGCCGGAGCCGACCGCCAGCGCGCCGGCCGCGGCGGCCCAGGGCAGTGCGTACCCGCCGAGGGTGGCGCCGACCGGCCCGTCGCCGAAGGCCCGGGAGGCGGCGGTGGCGGCCAGCACCAGGAGCAGGGCCACCACGGCGGCGACCGGCCAGACACTGTGCGGCCCGGGGCCGGCGGCCAGCACGGCGAGCAACCCGACGACCAGTGGCACGCCGGCCCCGGCCAGGGCGGCGGCCCGGGTGGCACCGGGCGACCAGGCGGCGCCACGGCGGCGGGCGCCGTCGGCGATCGCCTCGGTCACGTCGTCGTACTCCAGCTCGGGCCACTGGGCACGGGCCGGGACGAGGTGCAGCACCTCGCCGTCGCGGACGCCCTGGGGCAGCAGCGCCTGCGCGGTGGCCAGCGCGCCGCCGTCGGTCCGCCGCAGCACCCAGCCGCCGTGCCGTTCGCCGTCGTCGGCCAGCCCCTCACCGGCGTGCCGGAGCACCTCGGGCAGCAGCTCGGCCAGGGGAACCTGCTCCGGCAGGGCCACGTCGACCCGCCGCCGGGGGGCGCTGATCGTGACCCGGGCCAGCCCGCTTGTCATCGATGTCTCTCCATATCGAGCGGGAACGGTGGCTGACGGACGACTGGACTTTACCTACGATGAGCCAGGCTCAGGTTACCGAGAGCCATGGGGAGGCCGAGTGTCCACTGTCGTCATCAAGCGGCCACCACGCCGCCCGGCGCCGGAGATCCCGGTCGGCGAGCTGCCCGTGGAGGCGCCCCCGGAGATCCCCGCGGTGGCCGGTGGGCGCTGGCAGCAGGCGCTCATGGTGCTCCCGATGCTCGGCGGGACGGTGGCCATGGCCATGATGTTCGGCCGGGGCGGCGGGGCCTACTCGTACGTGGTGGGCGGCATGTTCGGGCTCTCCTCGGTGGCGATGCTGGTGACGTCGTGGGGCAGCGCCGGGCCGAAGCGGTCCGAGATGATGGCCGCCCGCCGGGAGTACCTCCGGCACCTCGCCGCGCTGCGCCGCCGGGTCCGGGAGACCGCCGGGGCGCAGCGGTCCGGGCTCTACTACCGCCACCCCGACCCCGGGCGGCTCTGGTCGACGGTGGACAGCCACCGGGTGTGGGAGCGCCGGCCCGGGGACCCGGACTTCGCCGTGGTCCGGGTCGGGGTCGGGCCGCAGACGCTGGCCACCCCGCTGCTGCCGCCCGTGACCCGGCCGCTCGACGAGCTGGAGCCGATGACCGCGGGGGCGCTGCGGCGGTTCCTGGACGCGTACTCGGTGGTGCCCGACCTGCCGGTGGCGCTCTCGCTGCGCAGCTTCGCGCGGGTCTTCGTGCGCGGCCCGGCCGGCGGGGCGGGTTCCCCGGCGGCCCAGGCGCTGGCCCGGGCGGTGCTCACCCAGCTCGCCGTCTTCCACGCCCCCGACGAGCTGCTGATCGCGGTCTGCGCCGGGCCGGAACGGCGGGCCGGCTGGGAGTGGGTCAAGTGGCTCCCCCACACCCACCACCCCGTGCGCACCGACGCGCTCGGCCCGGTCCGGCTGGTCACCAGCTCGGCCGCCGAGCTGGAACGGCTCTTCGACGACGTGCTGGGCAGCCGGTCCCGGTTCAGCCCGGCCGGTCCGGCCACCGACGGGCCGCACGTGGTGGTGGTGCTCGACGGCGGCGAGCTCACCGGCGCCACCGACCTCTCCGGCGACGGCGGGATCGACGCGGTCACCGTCCTCGATCTGGACACGCCGCCGCCCCGCCTGCTCGACCGGTACGCCCTCCTGCTCGACCTGGTCGACGGCCGGCTGCACTCGCACTCGGCGGACGGGCACGCCGAGGTGGGTGCGGCCGACGCGCTGGAGCCGGCCGACGCCGAGGCGGTCGCCCGCCGGCTCGCCCCGCTGCGGCTCGCCGGCACGGCCCGCGGCCCGGACGCCCCGCCCGGCGCCGAGCCCGGCCTGCCCGAGCTGCTCGGGCTCGGCGACCCGATGAACTTCACCGCCGAGCAGGGCTGGAGCCCCCGGGCGGCCCGGGACCGGCTCCGGGTGCCGATCGGGGTGGGCGCCGACGGCGGTGCCATCGAACTGGACCTCAAGGAGTCGGCCCAGGACGGGATGGGCCCGCACGGGCTGCTCATCGGCGCCACCGGCTCGGGCAAGTCGGAGCTGCTCCGCACGCTGGTGCTCGGGCTGGCCGCCACGCACAGCTCGGAGCAGCTCAACTTCGTGCTGGTCGACTTCAAGGGCGGCGCGACCTTCGCGTCCTTCGAACGGCTGCCGCACACGGCTGCGGTGATCACTAACCTGGCCGACGCGCTGCCGCTGGTCGACCGGATGGTCGACGCGATCAACGGTGAGCTGGTGCGCCGGCAGGAGCTGCTGCGCCGGGCCGGCAACTTCGCGAGCGTGCGCGACTACGAGCGGGCGCGCGCGGCCGGCACCCCACTCGCCCCGCTGCCGTCGCTGCTGCTGGTCTGCGACGAGTTCTCCGAGCTGCTCTCCGCCAAGCCCGACTTCATCGACCTCTTCGTGCAGATCGGCCGGCTGGGCCGCTCGCTCGGCGTCCACCTGCTGCTCGCCTCGCAGCGGCTGGAGGAGGGCCGGCTGCGCGGGCTGGACACCCACCTGTCGTACCGGATCGGGTTGCGCACCTTCTCGGCGCTGGAGTCCCGGACGGTGCTCGGCGTGCCGGACGCGCACGAGCTGCCCCGCAGCCCGGGGCACGGTTACCTGCGCTCGGGCACCGAGCCGCTGGTCCGGTTCAAGGCCGCGTACGTCTCCGGCGCGGTGCGCCGGCGCGGCGGCCCGGCGGGCGCGGCGGGCGCCGCCGGCCCCCGGCTGGTCGCCTTCTCCACGCACCTGGTGCCGGTGCCCGAACCGGCCACCCCGGCCGCCCTCCCCGCCGAGGAGGAGACCGGCGAGACCCTGCTCGACCTGATGGTGGGACGGCTGGCCGGGCAGGGCCCGCCGGCGCACCGGGTGTGGTTGCCGCCGCTGGACGCCGCACCCCCGCTCGACGAGCTGCTCGGCCCGGTCGGCGCGGATCCGATCCGCGGGCTCACCGTGGGCAACCCGGAGCTGCACGGCGCCCTCCAGGTGCCGGTGGCCGTGGTGGACAAGCCGTTCGAGCAGCGCCGCGACCTGCTCTGGCTGGCCCTGGACGGCGCGGCCGGGCACGTGGGCGTGGTCGGCACCACGCGCAGCGGCCGCTCCACCCTGCTCCGCACCCTGGTCTGCGCGCTGGCGCTCACCCACACCCCGGCCGAGGTGCAGGTCTACTGCCTCGACTTCGGCGGCGGCGTGCTCGGCGCGCTGCGCGACCTGCCGCACGTCGGCGGCGTCAGCGGCCGCACCGACGGCACCGCGGTCCGCCGGACCGTCGGCGAGATCGCCACCCTCCTGGCCGAGCGGGAGCGGCGGTTCGCCGAGGCGGGGGTCGAGTCGATGGCGGCATGGCGCCGGCGACGGGCCGCGGCGGCGGCCGGGGCCGACCCGTTCGGTGACGTGTTCCTCGTGGTCGACGGATGGAACACCCTGCGCGGCGAGTACGAGGACCTGGAACCGCTGGTCACCGAGCTGGCCACCCGGGGCCTGGCGTACGGGGTGCACGTGGTGGCGAGCGCCCTGCGCTGGTCGGACTTCCGGCCGGCCATCCGCGACCTCTTCGGCTCGCGCCTGGAGCTGCGGCTCGGCGACCCGGCCGACTCGCTGGTCGCCAGGCGGGCGCTCGCGGCGACCGTGCCGGACCGGCGGCCGGGGCGCGGGATCACCGCGGGCGGGCTGCACTTCCTCGCCGCCGCGCCGCGGGTCGCCGGTCTCGGCGAGGAGACCGGCGACCTGGTGAAGGCGGTGGCCGGGGCCTGGGCCGGTCCGGCGGCGCCCCGGGTGCGGCTGCTCCCGCCGGTGCTGCCCTACGCCGAGCTGGACCAGACCGCCACCACGGGGCTGGCCTTCCCGATCGGCGTGGCCGAGGCGGACCTGCGCCCGGTGGTGCTGGACTTCGCGACCGAGCCCAACTTCGTGGTCTTCGGCGAGGCCGAGTGCGGCAAGTCCTCGTTCCTGCGCGCGCTGGCCACCTCGATCGTCCAGCGGTTCACGCCCGAGGAGGCCCGCGTCATCCTGGTCGACTACCGGCGCAGCCTGATGGGCACGATCGAGTCGGCGCACCTGATCGGCTACGGGACCGCCGCGCCGCACACCGCCGAGCTGATCGAGTCGGCGGCCGGCTACCTCCAGGGGCGGCTGCCGGGGCCGCAGGTCACTCCGGCCGAGCTGCGTACCCGGTCGTGGTGGACCGGGCCGGAGCTGTTCGTGCTGGTGGACGACTACGACCTGGTGGCCGGCGGGCCGACCAACCCGGTGCGCGCGCTGGAGGAGCACCTGCCGCACGCCCGGGACGTCGGCCTGCACCTGGTGCTGGCCCGCCGCTCCGGTGGCGCGGGCCGGACCTCGTTCGAGCCGGTCATCCAACGGCTGCGGGAACTCGCCACGGCCGGGCTCGTGATGTCCGGCGGCCCGGAGGAGGGGCCGCTCGTCGGCCAGGTGAAGGCCGGCCCGCTGCCGCCGGGCCGGGGCCGGCTCGTCACCCGGCGCGAGGGCGTACGCCTCGTTCAGCTCGCCCATCTCCCACCGGGGTGACCGGAGTGGCAGCGTGGCCTACGGGAAAACCGGTAATCTCCGAGCGGCATGTGTCTGACGCGATGAAATGGCTGGGGAATGTGACCAGGGATCGGCAGGGTGTTCCCACCGCGCCTCCCCGGCGTCTCGCCGGACGCGCGCTGCTCGGTGCGCTCGCGGTCGCGGCCGCGGTGGCCGGTCCACTGGCCCCGCCCGCCCACGCCGCCCCGGCCACCGCCGCCCCGGTCGCCGCCGCGCCGGTGGACGAACTCACCGGGATGGACCCGTCCCGCGACGGCCAGTGGCAGCTCGCCAAGTTGCAGGCACAGGCCGCCTGGCAGAGCTCGACCGGTCGCGGCGTCGTCGTGGCGGTGGTCGACTCCGGAGTGGACGGTTCCCACCCCGACCTGGCCGGTCAGGTGCTGCCCGGCGTCGACCTGGTCTCGAGCGGTGTCGACGGGCCCGACCCGGTGGGGCACGGCACCACGGTCGCCGGCCTCATCGCCGGGCGCCGGGACGACGACCGGGGCGCGGTCGGGCTGGCGCCGGACGCCAAGATCCTTCCGGTCCGGGTGCTCGACCAGGAGAACCGGTACGACAGCGCGGTCACCGTCGCCAACGGGGTGCGCTGGGCCGTCGACCACGGCGCCCGCGTGATCAACCTTTCCCTCGGCGGCACCGACACCAGCGCGCCCCTGGCCGCCGCCATCGACTACGCCTTCGCCCGCAACGTCGTGGTGGTCGCGTGCACGGGCAACCTGGCCACCTCCACGGGCCGCGACGTCTGGTACCCGGCCCGCGAACCCGGCGTCCTCGCCGTGACGGGGCTGGACGCGAACGACAACCTGTGGTCGGGCGCCATCACCGGCCACGAGACGGTGCTCAGCGCACCGGCCACCGCGATCTACGGCGCCCGTCCCGGCGGCTACTGGCTGATGCAGGGCACCAGCTTCGCGGCTCCCCTGGTCGCGGCGACGGCGGCCCTGGTCCTGGCGAAGTACCCGCAGATGTCGGCCGCCGACGTCGTCAACCGGATCACCACGACGGCGCGGGACCTCGGGCCCACCGGCCGCGACGACCGCTTCGGCTACGGCATGGTGGATCCAGTGGCGGCGCTGACCTCCGACGTGCCCTCGGTGGGGCGCAACCCGCTCGACGACAACGGCTCCCCCGGATCGGTGGGCTTCGGCTGGGCGCCCGGCCTGGACCCGGACAGCGGGGCCGCCGCCGCGCCGGGCGCCGACCCGCTGAGCGTCGCCGCGCCGGAGCAGCAGACCCGGTGGGCGGCCCACCCGGCCGGCCAGGTCGACAACTCGGCGCGGGAGCGGCTCTGGCCAGGGCTCGCCCTGTTCGTCGCGCTGCTCACCAGTGCCGCGCTGGCGGTCCGCCGGTTCCGGCAGACCCGCCGCTGACGGGCCCGTCTGACCCGGCCCCGCCCTGGGTAGTGAACAGCGCATGAACACGCGCGGCGGCCTGATGTCCATGCCCGAGCGGTCCTGGCGGCGGCGCCGCCTCGACCCGAACCACTCGCTGGGGCTCCGGCTCACCCTGGCCGCCACCGCCGCGTTCCTCGTGCTGGTGCCGTTCGCCCTGCTCGCCTTGCTGGTGCTGGGCGCCTGGCCGCCGCTGTCCCGGCTGGACGCCGTGATCACCGACGCGCTGCACGGGTACGCCGTCGACCACCCGGCCTGGGTCCGGCTGATGGAGGTGTGGACCCACGTGTTCGGGCCGGGCCCGCTCCGGGTGGCCGCCGCCGTGGTGGTGGTCTGGTTGCTGTGGCGCGGCGCCCCGCGGCTGGCCCTCTGGGTGGTCACCACGATGACCGTCGGTGGGCTGCTCGGCGCGCTGCTCAAGCTGCTCGTCGGCCGGCACCGGCCGGACCTGCTCGACCCGGTGGCGCGAGCGGCCGGCTACTCCTTCCCCTCCGGCCACGCGCTGAACGCCGCCCTGGCCGCCGGGGTGCTGCTGCTGGTCTTCCTGCCGTTCGCCCGGCACAGCCGGCCACTGCGCGGCGCGCTCTGGACCGTGGCGGTGGTGATCGCCGTGGTGACCGGACTCAGCCGGATCGCGCTGGGCGTGCACTGGACCAGCGACGTGGTGGGCGGCTGGCTGCTCGGTGTGGCGGTGGTGGCCGCCACCACGGCCGCGTTCTCCACCTGGCGGACCCGGGTCGGCCGGCGGCCGGCGCGTACCGGCCGGGAGGGGATCGAGCCGGAGCTGGCCGAACCGGGGCCGGACGGCCGCCACGCGTAGTCCGGTACCGGCCGGGGTAAAGGGCGGCTCATGTCCGATCTCGCGGTCCAGATCGCCCGGCGGGTGCTGCTGCCGGTGACCCTGCTCTTCGCCGTCCTGGTGGGCCTCGGCCTCCTGGTCACCCGGGTGCTCGCGAAGACCTGGCCGTTCACCGTCGAGGACGCGGTCAACCGCGAGTTCGCGGCCCACCGTACCGGCGGCTGGAACGACGTCTCCCTGGTGTTCAGCACGCTGGCCAGCACGCAGCTGATCGTCGTGGTGACCGTGCTGGTGGCACTCGTGCTGCGGCTGGTGCTGCACCGCTGGCGGGAGCCGCTCTTCCTCTGCGCCGCCGTGAGCGCGCAGGCGCTGATCTTCCTCTTCACCACCATGGTCATCGACCGGAACCGGCCGGCCGTCGAGCACATGGACGACTCGCCGCCGACCTCCAGCTTCCCGTCCGGGCACACCTCGGCCGCCATGGCGCTCTACGTCGGCATCGCGGTGCTGCTCGCGCTACGGGCGCGGAGCACCCCGGCCAAGGTCGCCTGGTGGTCCCTGCTGGTGCTGGTGCCGATCGGGGTGGCGCTCACCCGGATGTACCGGGGCATGCACCACCCGAGCGACGTGGTGGCGTCCTTCCTCAACGGCGGCGCCTGCGTGGCGATCATGGCGCGGGCGGTGCTCGACCGCACGCTCACCTGGGGCCGGGCCAGGCTGCCGGCCGGCCGCTCCGGCGACGACGTGGCCCCCGCGAGCACCGCCGCCGGCTGACCGCCGGCCGGCTCAGGTGCAGTCGCCGGTGGCCACCCCACGGGTACGCTCCGCGCCGGCCAGCGCCACCGACCGGGCCTCGGCCGCGGTGACCGCGAAGCCGGTGTTCGGGTCGTCCGCGGCGGCCGCGAAGATCACGCCGAGCACCAACCCGTTCGAGGAGACCAGCGGGCCACCCGAGTTGCCGCTGCGGACCAGCGCCCGGATCGTGTAGATCTCCCGGGTCACGTCACCGGCCGAGTAGATGTCCGGCCCGGTGATCCGGTCGACGTCCCGGATCCGGGCCGGGCGGGCGTCGTACGGGCCGTCGAGAGGGAAGCCCAGCACGATGGCGTCGGCCCCGCTGCCCGCCGCACCGGCGGCGAAGCGCAGCGACGGCCCGGGCAGCCCCGGGACGTGCAGCACGGCCAGGTCCCGCGCGGGGTCGTAGACGACGACCTCGCCGTCGTACCGCTCGCCGCGCAGTTCCACCGCCACCGACCGGGTGCCCGCCACCACGTGCGCGTTGGTCATCACCCGGTCGTCGGCGTACACGAAGCCGGAGCCCTCGATGCGGCGGGCGCAGCTCGGCGCGGAGCCCAGCACCTTCACCACCGCCCGCTGGCTGTTCTTCACGACCTGGGAGTTGGCCAGCGCCGGGTCGGGCGGGGAGACCTGCCGGGCCCGGGTCGGCGCGAGGTCACCGAAGACGTCCGGGAAGCCGTTGGTGTCGACCGTGTCGCGCAGCGCCGTGGACAGCTCCTGCGCCTTGTCCGGCAGCACCCGGTCGACCACGGTGAGCACGGCGCTGTTGCGCACCGAGGAGGCCAGCCAGGGCACCGACGAGGAGCCCAGCGGCACGGCGACCAGCCAGGCCACCAGCATGACCGCGAAGACCGAGATGATCGCGCCGCCGGCGTCGTCGACCTTCCGCCCCACCGGCCCGGTGATCGCCGCCCGCAGGTTGGAGCCGAGCCAGCCGGCCAGCGCCTGGCCCAGCACGGCCAGCCCGAAGATGGCCACCAGGGAGATCAGCACGCGGGTGCCGCTGTCGGTGAACTGCCGGGCGATCAGCGGCCCGACCTGCAGGCCGAGCAGCGCGCCCAGGAAGAAACCCGAGAACGACAGCGCCCCGATGACGAAGCCCTGACGGTATCCGCTGATCGCGAACACGAGCATGAGCAGGAGCAGTACGAGATCCACGGCGGACACGCACCCAGGGTACGGGCACCGTGCCCGCGACAGGCTGACCGCTCGCTGAACGTGACCTTCGGATGCGCGCCGGTGATCGCCGCCGGCTCAGCGCACCGGGCTCTCGTCGACCGCGTCGGTGCCCGCGGAGGGCGCCGGGGCGGCGCCGGGCGGCGGCAGCTCCACCACCCGGGAACGCGGCCACGGCTGGGCCCAGCCGCCCATCTCCAGCAGGGTGTTCAGCACCCCGGCCGTGAAGCCCCAGACCAGCATGCCGCGCACCGAGAAGGCCGGGCCGATCCAACCGCTCGGGTGGCGTACCCGCATCCGGTTCGCGGGATCGACCAGCTCGGCGACCGGCAGCCGCGCGACGTGCGCCACCTCGGCGGGCTCCCGGGGGTGGACCGGGTGCGGGTCGTGCCACCAGGCGAGCACCGGGGTGACCACGAAGTCGCTGACCGGGATCCACAGCTTGGGCAGCTCGGCCAGCACGGTCACGCTGGCCGGGTCGAGGTCGACCTCCTCGTTCGCCTCGCGCAACGCGGTGGCCCGGGCGTCGGCGTCCTCCGGGTCGGCCGCGCCGCCCGGGAAGGCCGGCTGCCCGGCGTGGTTGCGCAGCGTGGCGGCGCGCTGGAGGACCAGCACGTCCGGGCCGGCGCCCGGCTCCTCGCCGAGCAGCACCAGCACGGCGCTCTCCCGGCCGCCGCTCTCCGGGGTGCTGAGCCGGGTGAAGTCCTCGGCCCGGGCGCTGCCGAGCCGGCCGAGCAGCGGGTTGAACCAGTCCGGGGGCCGTCGGGTCACAGCCGCACCCCGAGATGGGTGCGGACGAGCTCGGCCAGGCGGGCGTCGTCCAGCGCGCCGGTCGAGTCGGTGTGCCGGATCCGCCCCTCGGCGTCGACCAGGACGGTCAGCGGGAAGGCGTTGCGACCGAGCGACCGCTCGAACGCGTCCCCCTGGTCGACCAGCATGGGGAACCGGACGCCGAAGTCCTCGCCGATGGACTGCGCCCCGCCGCGGCTGTCCCGGCTGTTCACCCCGATCACCTGGAACCGGCCGCCGGCCCGCTCGCTGAGTCGTTGGAAGGCGGGTAGCTCCTTGCGGCACGGCGGGCACCAGGACGCCCACACGTTGATCACCGCCGGGCCCCGGATGTCGCGCACGTTGACCGGAGCGCCACCGGTGAAGCAGGAGAGGGTCAGGTCGGGCAGCGATGCACCGGAGGTACCGGCCGCGGCCGGACCGGAGGCCGGTGCGGCGGCGGTCAGCGGGGCGCAGTCGGCGAACGGCGACGGCCGCTCGGCCCGGGTGGCCGGTGCCGGGCCCGCCGGCTCGTCGGTGATGCCGGTGCAGCCGGCCACGGCGAGCAGCAGCGGGATGAACAGGTACGCGAGCCGACGGGTCACGGCACCTCCGCCGCGACCGCCTGCTGCGGCACCAGGTCGGGGTCGATGCCGACGGCCGCCGCCAGATCCCGGGCGCGGGGCCCCTTGAGCAGCTTGGCCGCGGCCACCGGATCGGTCGGCCCGGTGCCGTACGCCGGGCAGAGCTTCGCCAGCGTGCAGGCGCCGCAGGCCGGCTTGCGGGCGTGGCAGACCCGCCGGCCGTGGAAGATGATCCGGTGCGACAGCATCGTCCAGTCGCGCTTCGGGTAGAGCGCGCCGATCGCGTGCTCGATCTTGACCGGGTCGGTCTCGGTGGTCAGCTGCCACCGCTGCACGAGGCGCTGGAAGTGGGTGTCGACCGTGATGCCGGGGACGTCGAAGGCGTTGCCGAGGATGACGTTGGCGGTCTTGCGCCCGATCCCCGGGAGGGTGACGAGGTCGGCCAGCTTGCCGGGGACCTCGCCGTCGTAGCGCTCGCAGAGGGCCTGGCCCAGGTTGATGAGTGAGCTGGTCTTGTTGCGGTAGAAGCCGGTGGGCCGGATCAGCTCCTCCAGCTCGGCGCGGTCGGCCCCGGCGTAGTCCGCCGCGGTGCGGTAGCGGGCGAACAGCTTCGGGGTGACCTCGTTGACCTTCTTGTCGGTGCACTGCGCCGACAGGATCGTGGCGACGGCCAGCTCCAGCGCGCTGGAGTGGTCGAGTTCACAGTGCGCGTCGGGGTGGGTCTCGGTCAGCACCCGGCCGATCCGGCGGGCGCGGCGCGTGCGGCCGAGGTCGGTCTCGGTGGAGCGCGTGGTCACGCCGGCCAGCCTACGTCGCGGGGACGACGTGCCGGCGGGGCCCACGCGGGCGGCGGTGCGGCTCAGCCACCCGCCGGAGCACTGATCTTGCCGGAGCCGTCGAGCCGCGCGCCGGTCTCCGGGAAGTCGGCCCGGCTCATGTCGCGGACCAGCCCGAGGCCCCGGTCCTGCCCGTCGACGGCCGGCCGGCCCACGCTGCTCATCTGGGTCGAGGTGAACTGGCCCCCGACGAAGCGGCCCTCCGCGGTCAGCGAGACCTTCAGCACGCCGCCCCAGCCGAGCCGGCCCGAGCTGTTCAGCGACTTCCCGCCGCCGGCGAAGTTGCCCAGGCTGTAGGCGATCAGCCGCCCCTTGTAGAACTCCATGCCGCGCAGCACGTGCGGGCCGTGCCCGATCACCAGGTCGGCGCCGGCGTCGATCACGGCGTGCGAGAAGCGGACGGGGTCGCCCCGGTTCTCCCCGAAGAACATCTCGGTGCCCGGCTTCACGTGGCTCCGGTCGGCGCCCTCGGCACCCATGTGCACCTGCACCACGACCAGGTCGGCCATGTCCTTGGCCATGGTGATGACCTGCTTCGCGGCCTCGATGTCGACGAGGCTGTTCGACCAGGGGTACGACGAGAAGCCGGCCACGGCGACCTTGATGCCCTTGACGTCGACCACGGTGATCTCGCCGGGCGCGCCGGTGTGCTTGAGCCCGTGCGCCTCCAGCGCCGACTGGGTGTTCTCGTAGCCCTGCTGGCCGTAGTCGTAGCCGTGGTTGTTGGCCTGGTTGAGCAGCTGGAACCCGGCCGTGCGCAGGTGCGCCGCCCAGCCCGGCGGCGCCCGGAACTGGTAGCAGTTCTTCGGCTTCGGGCCGCACTTGCCGGCGCCGGTGTCGTCGGTGAGCGGCTCCTCCAGGTTGCCCATCACCAGGTCGCCCTTGAGCGCGGACCTGACGTCGTCGAAGAAGCCCTTCCCGCCGTTGGCCGGCAGCCGGGACGGGGCGTTGCCCATGATCACGTCGCCGGTCGCGGTCAACGAGATCGACTTCTCGGTGGCCTCGCCCGGGGCGGCGGCCTGGTCGCCCTCGACCGGGGCCCCGGATGCGGTCGACCCCCCACCCTGGCCGGGCTGCCAGAGCGGCCCGTCGCCGGAGCCGGCGTCACCGCAGCCGGCGGCGAGCAGGACGACGAGGACGGCGCCGAGGGCTGCGGCGAGGCGCCCGCCACGGGTGGCGGAGCGGCGACGGGGACGAGGCACGGAGCGGGCGGGAGCGTACATCGTGGGCGACGCTACCGTCCCGGGAACGCGACGACGAGGGCCGATCGGTCGGAAAACCCGTCGGCCGGGCGAGGGGCGGTGCACGCTCAACCCGCGACCCGGTGGGACCACGGCACGACCGTGCCGGCGCCGCCGGCCAGGACGGCCGCGTGCACGGCCCGGGCCAGCGGGGCACCCCAGGCCGAGCGGGGGCCGCCGTACGGTGCGGGCTCGCCGTCGGCCGGGCAGAGCACAGTGACCGCGTCGGTGGGGGTGCCGGTGGCCGGCAACCCCAGCTCCCAGATCGCCTGGGCCTTCGCCTCGGTGGCCGTGGCCACCGCGTTGACGAGGGCGGCGTCGCCGAGCCGGGCCGGCACGTACACGACGATGTTGACCGTGCCGACCCGCTGGGCGGGCGTGGCCGGCGTGGGCGCCGCGGCCCAGACCGGCATGCCGAGGCCCACGGTCGCCCAGACCCGCACGCCGCCGTCCGTCCGGGCCACCACCTCGGTCACGTCGACCCCGGTCAGCAGCCCGACGCCGGGCCCCGCCAGGCCGAGGCCGCCGGCCAGCTCGGTCAGGTGGGCGGCCGGGTCGTCCCGGTCGTACGACATCGGCACGGTCGCGTTCACCACCCATCCGCGGACGCCGATCCCCCCGCCCAGCGGGGCGGAGCCGACCGCCAGCAGGGGCGCCTCGGCCCGCCAGACCAGCAGCGGGATGTCCGACCCGTCCTCGGGCCGGGTGGTCAGGAACGGCTCGCTCAGCACGCCGGTCACCCTACGATCACAGGTGGGGACGGATCCGGCCCACCCGCACCGGAGCTGGGGATCCTGGTCGTCGACCGGGTCAGGCAGGTACGCCCAACGATCAAGATTCCAGGGGTGCACCTCTGATTCCCGCTCATGTGCGCCTAGACTGGCGGCGCGCGAGGGATCAGCGGACGGCGGACCCGGCCGACGGACGGCACGCGCAAGCGGAGGTGCGCGATGGATGAGGTACTGGCCCGCAGCGGGATCTTCCAGGGTGTCGACCCGGAGGCTGCCGAGGCGCTCGCCAAGGAGATGGAGACGATCGAGGTCCGTAAGGGCGAGGTCGTCTTCAACGAGGGCGAGCCCGGCGACAGTCTCTACATCCTCCTGTCCGGCAAGATCAAGGTCGGTCGCCGCGCGGCGGATGGCCGGCAGAACCTGATCGCCGTGATGGGCCCGTCGGACATGGTGGGCGAGCTGTCCCTCTTCGACCCCGGCCCGCGCACGGCGACGGCCACGGCGGTCACCGACACCCGGCTGGTCCGGCTCCGCAAGCAGGCGCTGCGGCCCTGGCTGAACAACCGGCCCGAGATCGCCGAGCAGCTGCTGCGCGTGCTGGCCCGCAGGCTGCGCCGCACGAACGACTCGCTGGCCGACCTGATCTTCACCGACGTGCCCGGCCGGGTCGCCAAGAACCTGCTCCAGATGGCCGGCCGGTTCGGCACCCGCGACGGCGGCGTGCTGCGGGTGACCCACGACCTCACCCAGGAGGAGATCGCCCAGCTCGTCGGCGCCTCCCGGGAGACCGTCAACAAGGCCCTGGCCGACTTCGCCTCGCGCGGCTGGCTGCGGCTGGACGGCAAGAGCATCATCATCCTCGACCCGGAGCGCCTGGCCCGCCGCGCGCGGGTCTGACCCCTCCACCGACGTCCCGGCCCGGCCCGCCTCCGCGAGCCGGGCCGGTTCCGTCTCTGCCGGGCGCAGAATTCCTGGACCGCCCCGCCCCGCGCGGCGCACCCTGGGGCGATGATCGAGCGGGTTGCTGTCCTCTCCGACATCCACGGCGCGCTGCCGGCGCTGGAAGCCGTCCTGGCCGAGCCGGACGTGGCCGCCGCCGACCTCGTCGTGCTCACCGGCGACATCGCCGCCGGCCCCCAGCCGGTCGAGGTGCTCGACCTGCTCGCCGCGCTCGGCGACCGGGCCTGCTGGGTCGGCGGCAACGCCGACCGCGAACTGGTCGAGGCGCGGGCCGGGCGGCCGGCCGGGATCGAGGTGTCCGACTGGGCCGCGACCCAGCTCCGCGACGACCAGGTGGCCCGGCTCGCCGCGCTCCCGCCGACCGTCACGCTGCCGGTCGCCGGCCTCGGCGACGTGCTCTTCTGCCACGCCACGCCCCGGGACGACGAGGAGGTCGTGCTGGTCGACTCCCGGCTGGAACGCTGGGCCGAGGTCTTCGCCGGGCTGCCGGCCGAGGTGGGCACGGTGGTCTGCGGGCACACCCACATGCCGTTCACCCGGCTGGTCGACCGCCGCCTCGTGGTCAACCCGGGCAGCGTCGGCATGCCGTACGGGGGCGCGGGCGCCTGGTGGGCGCTGCTCGGGCCGGGCGTGCAACTGCGCCGGACCGGCTACGACGTGGACGCGGCCTGCGCCCGGGTGGCCGCCGAGTCGGCCTTCCCGGACGCCGCCGCCTGGGCCGACGAGTACCTGCGCTCCCGCCACTCGGACGCCGACGCCCTCGCCGTCTTCGGCCCGCGCGACGGCCGTTGAACCGTCTCCAGCCCGCGCGACGGCCGCTGAACCGTCCTCGGCCCGCGCGACGGCCGCTGAACCGCCTCCAGCCCGCGCGACGGCCGCTGACCGGCCTCGGCTGCCCGGGACAGCAGCGGGACCGGCCGTCAGCGAGACGGCCGGCCCCGGTCGCCGGTCAGCGGTGGTTCAGGTAGTCCCGGGCCGTGTCGCGCAGCCGGGCGTGCACCCCGTCGTACGCGCCGGCGCCACCCAGGAAGCGCTTGTCCACCTTCGCCACCATCGTGTAGTTCGTGTCGCACACGTTGCCGACCGGCGCCTCACCGGCCTGGCTGATGAGCTGGTACGCGTCGAGCTGGTCCAGCCCGACCAGGTCGGCGGTCCAGGTGACCATGTCGTGCTGGCTGATCCGGTAGGCGTCCTCCAGCGGGCGGGCCGAGCCGGTGGACATCAGCGCGTCGTCCGACTCCAGCCGTGGCCACGGGGTGCCGGCCCCCTTGATCACGTCCACCACGACCGTGGTGTTCATGGCCGCCTCGATGCCGGTGCCGCAGACCTCACCGTGGCCCTGCCGGCAGTGCCCGTCACCGAGGGCGAAGAGCGCCCCCGGCACGTTCACCCCGAAGTACGCGGTGACTCCGGCCCGCAGCTCCGGGGTGTCCATGTTGCCGCCGTGCGCGTCCGGGGTGATCGTCATGCGCGCCTCGAAGGCGCCCGGGGCCACCCCGGCGGTGCCGTGCATCGGGTCGAGCGGCAGCGCCACGCTGTAGTCCCCCCGGCGGGCCCGGTACGTGGCCGTGCCGGCGGCGACGTCGACGTCGTACCGCCAGACCACCTCGTCCAGCGGAGGGTGCAGGGTCGCCGTGGTGTGCGTGCCGGTGAGCGCGCCGAAGTGCGGGAAGGTGGTGGACACGGCCCAGTCCCGGGCCGGCTCGATGGCGACGAAGTGCACGGCGAGGGTGTCCCCGGGCTCGGCGCCCTCGACGTGGATCGGCCCCGTCACGGGGTTGAGGTAGGGGAACTCGCAGACCTGCGACGGCAGGTCGTCCACGCTCCGGACGCGCCCGCCGAAGCAGTCCTCGGTGTACAGCTCGAGGATCGTGCCCGGGCGCACCCGGAGCACGGCCTCCCGGCCGCCGAAGGTGTAGGCGAGTTCGTCCGGCTCCGGCCGGTACTTCACGACGTCGGTCATCAGTGCGGCTCCTTCACCGGCTCGTCGGTGCTCTCGTGGGCGACCTCGGTCAGCGCGGCGAGTTCGGGGCGCCGGCCCGTCAGGTAGAAGACCACCAGGACCAGGAGCCCGACGCCCAGCCACACGAAACCGAGCACCTGGGCGGCGACCTTGGCGTTGATCACGACGTACAGCAGGATCAGGAACCCGATCACGGGCACCACGAGATGCCGCAACCAGTCCCGGCTGCCGTTGCGCACCACGTAGTGGGTCACGACGGAGACGTGCAGCGCCAGGAACGCCGTCATGGCGCCGAAGTTGACCAGTGTGGACAGCAGCGAGATGCCGTCGTCGCGGCTGGCCATGTAGAGGCCGAGCGCCAGGGAGATGGCGGCGACCAGCAGCGTGGCGTTGGCGGGCACCTTGTGTTTCGGGTTGATCCGGGCGAGGAAGCGCGGCATCTGCCGGTCGCGGGCCATCGCGTACAGCAGGCGGGAGGTCGCGGCCTGGGCGACGAGGGAGTTGGCGAAGCCCCAGGCGATCGCGGTGGCCAGGGCGGTCAGCCCGGCCAGCCAGCCTCCGCCGGCCGCGCGGGCCGCGTCGTAGAACGCGGTTCCCTCCGGGTCGCCGTTGTCGAGCAGGCTGGGCGCGTCCGGCACCAGCAGGGCCGCGACCCAGGTCTGCACGACGAACAGGGCACCGGCGAGCAGCAGCGCCCCGACCATCGCCCGGCCGATCTGCCGGGCCTCCTCGCGGCTCTCCTCGGCCAGCATGGAGATCCCGTCGAAGCCGAGGAAGGAGAGCACGGCGATCGACACCGCGCCGAAGACCAGCGGCCAGGAGAAGGTGCCCGCGTCGTACAGCGGCCGGAACGAGAAGCCGGCACCCTTGCCCTGGGCCAGCGCGACCACGCCGACGACCAGGAAGATCGCGAGGACGACCAGCTCGGCGGCGAGCATCACCCGGTTGACCCGGGCGGTCATCTTGATGCCGAAGTAGTTGACGACGGTGTTGAGCACGACGAAGGCCGCCAGCCACACCCACACCGGCACGCCGGGCACGAGGGAGTGCATGGCCACGCTGGCCACCAGGTAGAGCAGGCCGGGCACGAGGACGTAGTCGAGCAGGATCACCCAGCCGGCGAGGAAGCCGACGGGCGGTGCGATGCCGCGACCGGTGTAGCTGTAGACGGACCCGGCCATGGGGAACGCGCGGACCATCTGCGCGTACGACAGGGCGGTGAACATCATCGCCACCATGCCGATGATGTAGGCCAGCGCGACCATGCCGCCGGAGCCGGCGTACACGCTGCCGAAGATGCCGAAGGGTGCGATCGGCACCATGAAGATCAGGCCGTAGATGAGCAGGTCGGTGAAGCTCAGGGTCCGGTTGAGTTCCTGCCGGTAGCCGAACCGTTCGACTTGGACGGCTGTCTCGGATGAGTCGGGAGGTTGAGTCACGGCACGCCTCCTTGATCTGGTGAGGCCGCACGTTAGTCCAGACATCGACGGACAGCTAGATCTATGCGTCTGGATTGTATACATCGCTTGGTCATGGCTCAGAAAAAGTCAGTCTTGACTGTTTGTTTCGGGAACGGCAGGCTGTCCCCGTGCCCACCGCATCGACCCGCGTCCCTCAGCAGGAGCGCAGCCGCGCCACCCAGGCCCGGCTGCTGGAGGCGACCGTCGAGTGCCTGGTGGAGCACGGCTGGTCCGGCACGACGACGACCGTCGTGGCGGCCCGGGCGGGTGTCTCGCGGGGCGCCCAGCTGCACCACTACCCGACCAAGGCGGCCCTGGTCACCGCCGCCGTCACCCACCTCACCGAGCGCCGGGCCGTGGAGCTGCGCACCGAGGCCGCCGCGCTGCCGGCCGGCCCGCGGCGGCTCGACGGGGTGGTCGACCTGCTCGCCGCCGCGTTCACCGGGCCGCTCTTCGTCGCGGCGCTGGAGCTGTGGGTGGCCGCCCGCACCGACGCCGAACTGCGTGACGCCCTGGTCCCCCTCGAAGCCCGGGTGGGCCGGGAGATGCACCGGTTGACCGTCGAGCTGCTCGGCGTGGAGGAGCGGCGGCCCGGCGTCCGCGAGGCGGTGCAGGCCACCCTCGACCTGCTCCGCGGCCTCGGCGTGGCCAACCTGCTCAGCGACGACTCGACCCGCCGCACGGCCCTCCTGCACACCTGGAAGCGCCAGCTCGCCGCCCTGCTCACCGCCGACGACGGCCCGCCGACGCCCGGGAGCGCGCGGCCGCACTGACCCCCGGAGGCACCATGGTCGACCTGACCGCCCTGCTCGCGGACCTGGCCGCCGAGTCCGAACAGCTCGACGCCCTCGTCGCGCCGCTGCCGCCGGAGGACTGGGCGCGGCCGACCCCGGCGCCCGGGTGGAGCATCGCCCACCAGATCGCCCACCTCGCCTGGACCGACCACGTCGCCCACCTCGCGGCGACCGACACGGCGGCGTTCTTCGCCTCGGTCACCTCCGCGCCGGACCCGTCCCGGCTGGTCGACGACGGCGCCGAAGCGTTCCTCGCCTTGCCCGCCGCGCTACTGGCCCGCTGGCGGGCCGGCCGCGCCGCGCTCGCCGCGGCGCTCGCCGCCGCACCGGCCGGGGAGAAACTGCCCTGGTACGGCACCCGCATGTCGCCCGCCTCGATGGCGACCGCCCGCATCATGGAGACCTGGGCGCACGGCGAGGACGTCGCCGACGCGCTGGGCGTCCGGCGTACCCCGACGGCGCGGCTGCGGCACGTGGCGCACCTGGGGTTCCGTACCCTCGGGCACGGTTTCGCGGCCCACGGCCGCGCGATGCCGGCGGCGCCGGTCCGGGTCGAGCTGCTGGGACCCGACGGGGACACCTGGGCCTTCGGCCCGCCGGACGCCGCCGACCGGGTCACCGGTCCGGCGCTCGACTTCTGCCTGCTGGTCACCCAGCGCCGGCACCGCGCGGACCTGGCCCTGGTCGCCACTGGGCCGGTCGCCGACGAGTGGCTGGACGTCGCCCAGGCGTTCGCGGGGCCGCCCGGCGGCAAGCGGGACGCGGCGGGCAGCGGGGTGGTCCGGTGACCGTGCTGCGGGTCGGCAACGCGTCCGGCTTCTACGGCGACCGCCTCTCCGCCTGGCGGGAGATGCTCGACGGCGGCGAGCTGGACGTGCTGACCGGGGACTACCTGGCCGAGCTGACCATGCTGATCCTCGGCCGGGACCGGATGCGCGATCCCTCGCTCGGCTACGCGAAGACGTTCCTGCGCCAGCTCGAAGGCGTCCTGGGCACCGCGCTGGAGCGCGGGGTCCGGCTGGTCACCAACGCCGGCGGGCTCAACCCGGCGGGGCTGGCCGCCGCGATCGGCGCGCTCGCCGACCGGCTCGGCCTCACCGTGCGGATCGGGTACGTCGAGGGCGACGCCCTGCCCAGGCCGGACGCGTTGACCGCGAACGCGTACCTGGGGGCGTTCGGGATCGCGGCCTGCCTCGACGCGGGGGCCGACGTCGTGGTCACCGGGCGGGTGACCGACGCCTCGCTGGCGGTCGGCCCCGCGATCGCCCGCTTCGGCTGGACCCGGTACGACCTCGACGCGCTGGCCGGTGCCACCGTGGCCGGGCACCTCATCGAGTGCGGGGCGCAGGTCACCGGCGGGAACTTCAGCTTCTTCACCGAGCTGCCCGACGGTGGGCACCGGCCCGGCTTCCCGATCGCCGAGATCCACGCGGACGGCTCGTCGGTGCTCACGAAGCACCCCGGCACCGGCGGGGCGGTCACCGTCGAGACGGTCACCGCCCAGCTGCTGTACGAGGTGGGCGGCCCGGCCTACCTGGGGCCCGACGTGGTGACCCGGCTGGACACGGTCGAGCTGACGCCGGAGGGGCCGGACCGGGTACGCGTCTCCGGCGTCCGGGGCACGCCCCCGCCGGACACGCTCAAGGTGGGCGTCAACAACCTGGGCGGCTTCCGCAACTCCATGACCTTCGTGCTCTGCGGCCTGGACATCCCGGCCAAGGCGGCCCTGGTGCGGGGGCAGCTGGAGGAGGCGGTCGGCAAGGAGGGGCTGGAGTTCACGCTGGCCCGGACCGACCATCCGGACGCCACCGACACCGAGGCGGCGAGCGCGCTGCTGCACGTACACCTGCGGGACGGCGACAAGGCGCGGGCCGGGCGGGCCTTCTCGGCGGCCGCCGTGGAACTGGCGCTGGCCTCCTATCCCGGCTGCACGCTGACCACCCTGCCCGGCGACGCCACCCCGTACGGGGTGTTCACCGCCGACGCCGTGCCACAGGACGCGGTCGCGCACGTGGCGGTGCTGCCGGACGGGGCCCGGATGCCGATCGCCCCGCCGGCGCGGACGGCGGCACCGCCCGCGTACGAGTCGGTGGCCGCACCGGAGTTCGACGCCGGGCCGACCCGGCGGGCGCCGCTCGGCGAGCTGGTCGGTGCGCGGTCGGGCGACAAGGGCAGCGATGCCAACCTCGGCGTCTGGGCGCGGTCCGACGTGGGCTGGGCCTGGTTGCGCGGCTGGCTGACCGTCGCGCGGCTGGCCGAGCTGCTGCCGGAGACCGCCCCGCTGACCGTCGAGCGGTACGAGCTGCCGCACCTGCGCGCGGTCAACTTCGTGATCCGGGGGCTGCTCGGCCAGGGGGTGGCCGCCTCCACCCGCTTCGACCCGCAGGCCAAGGCGCTCGGCGAGCTGCTCCGCTCCCGGGTCGTCGACCTGCCCGCCGGCCGCACCCCGGAGGTGTTGTCGTGACCATCGTGGACACTCCCGAGCGGCGGCAGCTCCGCGAGCTGACCCGGGCCTTCGTGACCCGGGAGGTCCTGCCCCACCTGGACGACTGGGAGCGGGCCGGTGAGGTGCCCCGCTCGCTGCACGAGGCCGCCGCGAAGATCGGGCTGCTCGGCGTCGGCTTCCCGGAGTCGGTCGGCGGCAGCGGCGGCGACCTGCTCGACTCGATCCTGGTCACCGAGGAGATCATCCGGTCGGGCGGCTCGTCGGGGCTGATCGCCGCGCTCTACACCCATGGGATCGCGCTGCCGCACATGGTGGCTTCCCGCGACGAGGGCCTCATCGACCGGTACGTGCGGCCCACGCTCGCCGGCACGATGATCGGCGCGCTGGCGATCACCGAGCCGGACGGCGGCTCGGATGTGGCGGGCATCCGCACCTGCGCCCGGCGGGACGGCGACCACTACGTGGTGAACGGGTCCAAGACGTACATCACCAGTGGCGCGCGGTCCGACTTCGTGACCACGGCCGTCTGCACCGACTTCCCCGGCTCCGGCTCGCTGAGCCTGCTCGTGATCGAGAAGGGCGTGCCCGGGTTCACCGTCGGGCGGCGGCTGGAGAAGCTGGGCTGGCACTGCTCGGACACCGCCGAGCTCTCCTTCGTGGACGTCCGGGTGCCGGTGGCGAACCGGATCGGCCCGGAGGACACCGGCTTCCTGGCGATCATGCAGCAGTTCGCCACCGAGCGGCTCTCCCTGGCCACCCAGGCCTACGCCACCGCGCAGCGCTGCGTGGAACTGGCCACCCGCTGGTGCCGGGACCGGTCCACCTTCGGCCGCCCGCTGGCCAGCCGGCAGCTCGTCCGGCACCGGCTGGCCGAGATGCACACCCGCGCCGAGGCGGCCCGGGCGTACGTGCACGACGTGGCCGAGCGGGTCGCCGCGGGCCAGCCCGTCGTGGCCGAGGTGGCCATGGCGAAGAACGTGGCGGTGGCCGCCTGCGACTTCGTGGTGGACGCCGCGCTGCAACTGCACGGCGGCTTCGGCTACCTGCGCGACGCCGAGGTGGAACGGCACTACCGCGACGCCCGGATCCTCGGAATCGGCGGCGGCACCACGGAGATCATGAACGAGATCATCGCGAAGGGCATGGGCCTGTGACGACACTCGACAGCGCGATCGACCCGTCCGCGCCGGCCCACCGGGCCAACCGGGAGGCCCTGCTGGAACGCCTCGCCGAGCTGGAGAGCGCGCTCGACCAGGCCCGGGCCGGTGGCGGCGAGAAGTACGTGACCCGGCACCACAAGCGGGGCAAGCTGCTCCCCCGGGAACGGATCGAGCTGCTGCTCGACCCGGACAGCCCGTTCCTGGAGCTGTCGCCGGTGGCCGCGTACGGCAGCGACTTCCCGGTCGGGGCCAGCACGGTGACCGGCATCGGGGTGGTCGAGGGCGTGGAGTGCCTCGTGGTCGCAAACGACCCGACCGTACGCGGCGGCGCCGTGAACCCCTGGGCGCTCGCCAAGACCCGGCGGGCCGGCGAGATCGCCCTGGCGAACCGGTTGCCCATGGTCAACCTGGTGGAGAGCGCCGGCGCGGACCTGCCCACCCAGGCCGAGATCTTCATTCCGGGCGGCCGGGTGTTCCGCGACCTGACCCGGCTCTCCGCGGCGAGGATCCCCACGGTCAGCGTGGTCTTCGGCAACGCCACCGCGGGCGGCGCGTACGTGCCGGGCATGTCGGACTACACGATCATGATCCGGGACCGGTCGCAGGTCTACCTGGCCGGGCCGCCGCTGGTGAAGATGGCCACCGGCGAGGTCACCGACGACGAGTCGCTGGGCGGGGCGGCCATGCACGCCACGAGGTCCGGCCTGGCCGACTTCCTGGCCGAGGACGAGCGCGACGGCATCCGGCTGGCCCGGCAGTGCGTACGCCGGCTCAACTGGCGCAAGCAGGGCCCGCCGCCGCGTACCCCTTTCCCGCAGCCACCGAAGTACGACCCCGACGAGCTGCTCGGCATCGCCAGCGCCGACCTCAAGGTGCCGTTTGACCCGCGCGAGGTGCTGGCCCGGGTGCTGGACGGCAGCGAGTTCGACGAGTTCAAGCCGACCTACGGCACCGCGCTGGTCACCGGCTGGGGCGAGCTGCACGGCTGGCCCGTGGGCGTGCTGGCCAACGCCCGGGGCGTGCTGTTCAGCGAGGAGGCGCAGAAGGCGGCCCAGTTCATCCAGCTTGCCAACGCCGCCGACACCCCGCTGGTCTTCCTCCAGAACACCACCGGCTACATGGTCGGCACGGAGTACGAGCAGCGGGGCATCATCAAGCACGGCGCCCTCATGATCAACGCGGTGTCGAACTCGAGGGTCCCCCACCTGACGGTCAACCTCGGCGCCTCCTACGGCGCCGGCAACTACGGCATGTGCGGCCGCGCGTACGAGCCGCGGTTCCTGTTCACCTGGCCGAACGCCAAGTCGGCCGTGATGGGGCCGGCGCAGCTCGCCGGAGTGCTCTCGATCGTCGCCCGGCAGGCCGCCGCCGCCCGGGGCCGCGACTACGACGAGGAGTCCGACGCCGCCATGCGGATGATGGTCGAGCAGCAGATCGAGTCCCAGTCCGGCGCGCTCTTCCTCTCCGGCCGGCTCTACGACGACGGGGTGATCGACCCCCGGGACACCCGGACCGTCCTCGGGCTCTGCCTGTCGGCGATCCACAACGGACCGGTGAAGGGCGCCGACGGCTTCGGCGTCTTCCGGATGTGACCGGTGAGCGCGAGGAACGCAGCGCAGCGGAGTCCCGCAGTCGCGAACGAAAGGACGGCGCAGTGCCGATGATCACCAGGCTGTTGGTCGCCAACCGAGGTGAGATCGCCCGGCGGGTCTTCGCCACCTGCCGCGCGCTCGGCGTGGAGACGGTCGCCGTGCACTCCGACGCGGACGCCGGCGCGCCCTTCGTGGCCGAGGCCGACCAGGCCGTCCGGCTGCCCGGCAACGCGCCGGCCGAGACGTACCTGCGGATCGACCTGATCCTGGACGCGGCCCGCCGGTCCGGTGCGGACGCGGTCCATCCGGGCTACGGCTTCCTGGCCGAGAACGCCGAGTTCGCCGCGGCCGTCGCCGACGCGGGGCTGACCTGGGTCGGGCCGCCGGCGAAGGCCATCGCCGCCATGGGCGACAAGATGGCGGCCAAGGCGCTGCTCGCCGACGCGGGCGTGCCCATGCTGCCCACCTGGACCGAGCCCGACCAGGTCACCGACTTCCCGGTGCTGGTGAAGGCCGCCGCGGGCGGTGGCGGCCGGGGCATGCGGGTGGTCCGCGACGCCGCCGGGCTCGCCGAGGCCGTGGCGGGCGCGCGCCGCGAGGCGGCCGCGGCCTTCGGCGACGGCACGGTCTTCATCGAGCGGTACGTCGAACGCGGCCGGCACGTGGAGGTGCAGATCTTCGGCGACAGCCACGGGACCGTCGTGGCCCTCGGTGTGCGCGACTGCTCGATCCAGCGCCGGCACCAGAAGATCGTCGAGGAGGCGCCGGGCGTCCTGCCTCCGGAGGTGCGCGAGCGGCTGCACGAGGCGGCGGTGGCGGCCGGCCGGGCGGTCGACTACGTGGGCGCGGGCACGGTGGAGTTCCTGCTCGCCCCCGACGGTCAGGTCCACTTCCTGGAGATGAACACGCGCCTCCAGGTGGAGCATCCGGTCACCGAGCTGACCACCGGGCTGGACCTCGTGCGGCTGCAACTCCTCGTCGCCGAGGGCGCGCCGCTGCCGCTGACGGCCACCCCACCGGCCGACGGCCACGCCGTCGAGGTACGGCTCTGCGCCGAGGATCCGGCCCAGGGCTACCGCCCGGCCACCGGCACGCTGCACCGCTTCGCGATTCCGGGGGTGGCCGCCGAGTTCGCCCCGGCGAAGGGCCTGCGTCTCGACTCCGGCGTCGTGGACGGCTCGACGGTGAGCGTCCACTACGACTCGATGCTCGCGAAGCTGGTCGCGTGGGCGCCCACGCGGGCCGAGGCCGCCCGCGCCCTGGCCGGCGCGCTGGCGCGCGCCGAGCTGCACGGCGTCGCCACCAACCGGGACCTCCTGGTCCGGGTGCTGCGCAGCCGGGAGTTCGGCGCGGCGGAGGCCGACACCAGCTTCCTGGCGCGGCACGAGGAGGTCTTCGCGCCGCTGCTCCCGGCCGACCAGCTCCCCCTGGTCGCGCTGGCCGCCGCGCTGGCGGGGGCCGCCGGGCGTCGCGCCGCCGCGCCCGTACTTCGCGGGCTCCCCTCCGGCTGGCGCAATGTGCCGGCCTTCCCGCAGGTCACCCGCTTCGCCGGTCCCGACGGCGAGATCGAGGTCCGGTACCGGCTGGACCGCAGGGGCGCGCTCGCCGACTGGTCGGTGTCGGCGGCCCCCGCACCCGCTGTGACCGTCGCCGAGGTCACCCCGGAGCGCGTCGTGCTCGACGCCGACGGGGTGCGGCGGGCCTACCGCGTACACCGGGTGGGGCCGGAGGTCTTCGTGGACGGCCCGGACGGGGCGGCGAGCCTCACCGAGCTGCCCCGCTTCCCCCTGCCCACCGCGGAGCTGGCGGCCGGGTCGCTGGTCGCCCCGCTGCCCGGTGCGGTGACCCGGGTGCACGTCGAGGTCGGCCAGCGGGTGAGCGCCGGTGACCTGCTGCTGACCCTCGAAGCGATGAAGCTCGAACACCCCGTGCTCGCCCCGGCCGACGGCGTGGTGGCGGAGCTGCCCGTGCCGGCCGGCGGCCAGGTCGACACCGGGGCCGTACTGGCCGTGGTCAACGCCGACGAGGAGGACCCCCGATGAACTTCGACCTCACCCCCGAGCAGGACCAGCTCCGCGACGCCGTCCGGGCGCTCGGACGGAAGTACGGCCACGGCTACTTCGTCGAGAAGGCCAAGGCCGGTGCGCACACCACGGAGCTGTGGCAGGAGGCCGGACGGCTCGGCTACCTGGGCGTCAACATTCCCACCGAGTACGGCGGCGGGGGCGGCGGCATCACCGAGCTGGCCATCGTCTGCGAGGAGCTGGCCGCCGCCGGCTGCCCGCTGCTGCTGCTCGTGGTCTCGCCGGCCATCGCGGCCACCGTCATCAACAAGCACGGCACCGACGAGCAGCGCAAGCGCCACCTGCCCGGCCTCGCCGACGGCTCGCAGAAGATCGTCTTCGCGATCACCGAGCCGGAGGCCGGGTCGAACTTCCATCGGCTCGGCACGGTGGCCCGCCGCGACGGCGACGACTGGTTGCTCACCGGCCGCAAGTGCTACATCTCCGGGGTCGACGAGGCGGGGCACGTGCTGGTGGTGGCCCGCACCGAGGACTCGTCCACCGGCAAGCTGAAGCCCGCGCTGTTCATCGTGCCGACCGACGCCCCCGGGCTGGAGCGGTCCAAGCTGGACATGGAGATCCTGTCCCCGGAGAACCAGTTCCTGCTCTACCTGGACGACGTCCGGCTGCCCGCCGACGCGCTGGTCGGCGAGTCCCTCGACGCCGGGTTGCCGGCGCTGTTCTCCGGCCTCAACCCCGAGCGGATCACCGTGGCCGCGATGGGCGCCGGCACCGGCCGGTACGCCATCGAGCGGGCCAGCGCGTACACGGCCACCCGGACGGTGTGGGGCGGCCGGAGCATCGGCTCGCACCAGGGCGTCGCCCACCCGCTCGCCCACGCGGCGGTGCAGGTGGAACTCGCCCGCCTCATGATCCACAAGGCGGCCACCCTCTACGACGCCGGCCGCGACCTGGAGGCCGGCGTCGCCGGCAACATGGCCAAGTACGCGGCCGGTGAGGCCGCCGCGCTCGCCGTGGACACCGCCGTCCAGGCGCTGGGCGGCGCCGGCATGACCACCGAGTACGGCGTGGCCACCCTGCTGGGCGCGGTCCGGGCCGGCCGGATCGCCCCGGTCAGCCGCGAGATGATCCTCAACTTCGTGGCCCAGCACGTCCTCGGCCAGGACAAGTCCTACTGAGACACGCCGCCGCCCGGCACCCTGACGGGAGCCGTCGCGCCGCCCGCCGCACCGAGAGGTGGCCGGGGGAAATTGATGGAAAACTCTGAAGTCCGGTCCCGCTCACGATACCGCGCTCCAATCGAGAGGCCGGATTATTGTCGCTGACCGGTTCTGCTCATTCGGCTTCCGAACACCGGATCCGCCTGCGGTGAAACGCCTTTGAGAAAGGTTTCCCGACACGTTCGTGGGTACTGATTCGGCACCGACGGAGGGAGAGGAACCGCATGATTGGCCAGGAACACGTGAACACCGTCATCGGGCGTGAGGTCTTCGACCGTGACGGCGACAAGATCGGCACCGTGGGGCAGGTGTGGGCGGACGGTGCCGGTCAGCCGGCCTGGGCGAGCGTCCGGACCGGGCTGTTCGGGCTCAACGAGTCGCTGATTCCACTGCAGACCGCGGAACTGCGGGGCGACCGGGTCACGGTGCCGTTCGAGAAGGGCCGGGTGAAGGACGCCCCGAATGTCGACGCCTCCGCCGACGAACCGCTGAGCAGCGAAGAGGTCGCCGACCTCTATCGGCACTACGACCTGGAGTGGGACGCCTCGCAGGTCGGCCGGCAGGCCGGCTCGGCCGCCTACGCCGGCGACGGGTCCTACGGGGACAGGAACTACGAGGCGAGCGCCGGCCACGACACCTCCGGCCCGAACACCGACGACGCGATGACCCGCTCCGAGGAGCGACTCAGCGTCGGCACCGAGCGGGAACGGGCCGGCAGGGCCCGCCTGCGCAAGTACGTGGTGACCGAACAGCAGCAGGTCACCGTGCCGGTGCAGCGCGAGGAGGTCCGCCTGGAGCGGGAGCCCATCACCGACGCCAACATCGGCAAGGCGATGGACGGCCCGGCGATCACCGAGGAGGAGCACGAGGTCACCCTGCACCAGGAGCGCCCGGTGGTGGCCAAGGAGACCGTGCCGGTCGAGCGGGTCCGCCTCGGCAAGGAGACGGTCACCGACACCGAGACCGTGGGCGGGGAGGTGCGCAAGGAGCGGATCGAGGCCGACCTGCCCGACCGGGGTCGCCGCGACCTGAGCTGACGAGCAGAGGCCAGGCGGCGCCCACCGGCTTCCGGAACGGCGTCGCCTGGCGTCTGCGCCCACAATTCATCAAACGAGTCGCGCCTTTGTTTTTCCCGTCGCCCGCGCGGGTACATCAGCGCCGGGAAATGCTTCAATTGACTGGAGGCCGATTCGATGAGAGACAATTTCGGGGACGCGGTGGGTGACGCGTTCCGTTCGGTGATGCTGTTCCTGCCCAAGGCGGTCGCCTTCATCGCCATCCTGATCGTGGGCTGGCTGGTCGCCAAGGCCGTGCTGAAGATCGTGGACAAGGTCCTGGAGCGGGTCCACTTCGACCGCGCCGTCGAGCGGGGCGGCATCAAGACCGCCCTGGCCCGCTCGAAGTACGACGCCAGCGACATCGTCGCCAAGCTGGCCTACTACGCGGTGCTGCTGGTGACCCTCCAGCTCGCCTTCGGCATCTGGGGCCCGAACCCCATCTCGGACCTGATCCACGGCGTCGTGGCCTGGCTGCCCCGGGCGTTCGTCGCCATCGTCATCGTGGTGGTTGCCGCGGCCATCGCCAAGGCGGTCAAGGACATCATCTCCAGCGCCCTGGGCGGCCTCTCCTACGGCCGGGTGCTGGCCAACATCGCCTCGGTGTTCATCCTCGGCCTCGGCGTCATCGCCGCGCTCAACCAGATCGGCGTCGCCACCACGGTGACCACCCCGGTGCTGATCGCCGTGCTCGCCACCGTCGGCGGCATCCTCATCGTGGGCGTCGGCGGCGGACTGGTCCGGCCCATGCAGAGCCGCTGGGAGAACTGGCTGGCCCGCGCGGAGGAGGAGTCGCGGACCATCGCCACCCACGCCCGGGCGTACCAGGCCGGGCGGCGCGACGTCGCCGCGATGCCGACCATGCCGCCGCCGGCCCAGCCGGTCACCGGCCCGGAGGCCAGCAACGAGGCCACCATGGTTCTGCCCGAGGCCGGTCGCGGCAACAACTACCGCTGACCGGACGTACGCCACGGCCGGCACGTGGTCCGCTGCGTGCCGACGGCCCGGGGTGCGGCGGGTGCCCGATCACCCGCCGCACCCCGGGGGTCCGTCAGCGGACGGTCAGCGTGCCCGCCACCGGCAGCGGCGCGACCACCGGCGGCAGCCGCTTCGGCTCGCCCCGTCCCGGCGCACCGGCTCGGGCCAGCTCGCTCTTCGCGGCCTCCGCCCGGATGGCCGCCGGCTCCTCCTGGAACGGCTGGGCGTCACCGGTGCAGACCGTGCCCCGGGCCGGCAGCGTCCCCCGGAGCAGGTACGCGTCGACCGCCCCGGTCACGCAGGCCGAGGTGCCGTATGCGGTGTGCCCCCAGCTGTCGCTGCTCAGCAGGCGGCTGTTCGGCAGCAGCTTCGCCGAGCTGACCGCGCCCTGGTAGTTGGTGGCCGGGTCCCAGTAGTTGCCGACCACCAGCACCGGAGCGGCGCTGGTGCGGTCGAACGGCCCGGTGTACGCGTCCTCGTCCCGCACCGTCCAGGTGTCGCGGGCGCAGGGGGCCGTGCCCCAGGCCCAGGCCCGGCCGAAGTACGGCGCCCGCCGGTCCTCGCGCGCCGACAGCGCCGGCCAGGCCTCCGCGCTCTTCGGGTGGTAGGCGTCGGTGCAGTCCACGGTCAGGAACGTCTCCAGCCCGTTGTCGTACGGGAAGTCGTATCCCCGCTGCCTGCGCGCCTGGGCCGCCCGCTGCGCCACCGCGGCCCGCGCCTCCGCCCGGCCAGGCCCGGCGGCGGCCGGGTCGGTGAGCACCAGCAGCTCACCGGTGAGGTCCACGATGTACTGCCAGCCGCTCGGGTCGTAGAGGTAGCTGAGGGTGGCGCCGACGAAGTCGGCGTAGCGGACGGTGAACTGCCCGAGGTCCGGGTCGTCCACCACGAGCGGCTTCTCGCGCAGCCGCCGCGCCACCGTCTCGTACGCGCCGGCCGGGTCGCCGCCGGAGGCCAGCGCGCACTTCTCCGCACCGGCCTTCGCGCACCGGACGAGGATCTCGTGCAGCGCGCGGTACGCGCCGTCCGCGCTGCGCAGCCGGGTCTCCTGGAGCTGGCTGCGGGCGCTGCCCTGGCCGATCCAGGCGTTCGGGTTGAGCACGCCGTCGACCACGAGGGCACGGAACCGGTCCGGGAACATGTTGGCGTAGTACTGCCCCAGCGCGGTGCCGTAGCTGAAGCCGAGGTAGGTGAGCTCCCGGTCGCCGACCGCGCGGCGCAGCACGTCCATGTCGCGGGCCACCTCGGCGGTGGACGCCGCGCCGGTGAGCGGCTTGCCGGTGGTCGAGCAGGCCCTGCCGACCGCCTTCGACGCCGCGACGTACGCCTTCTCCTCGGCCTTCGTGTACGGGAAGGCGACGTTCAGCCCGGCGTACGCCCGGGCCTGGTCCTTGACGGACGGGAAGCACCTGACGTTGTCGCTGGAGGCGACGCCGCGCGGGTCGACGCCGACGATGTCGAAGCGGTCGAGGAGGTCGTCGCCGAGGAAGTACGGTGCGGCGAGCGCGATGCTGGTGCCGGAGCCGCCCGGGCCGCCCGGGTTCAGGAACAGACTGCCGATGCGGTGCTGCCGGTCGCGGGCCTTGACGCGGAGCAGCGCGACCTCGGTGGTGGCGCCCTTCGGCCGGTCGTAGTCCAACGGGAGCCGGACCGTGGCGCACTCGGCGTAGTCGTAGCAGGCGTACCAGTCCAGCTTCGGCGTCGGCACGCGGTCGACCCGGCGCGCCTCGGCGGCGCTGGTCCGGTCGTACGCCGGCGGTTGCGGTGTCGCGGCCGTGGCCGCGGCGGGCGCGACCGCCGATCCGGCGAGGACGATGCCGGCGATCCCTGTTGCGGTGAGGGACCGGATTGCACGTGGCATGTGGCTGCCTTCCGGTGGGGAACGGGGTCCGTCGAGGAGACCTCGACACCCGTCACTCTAGGGAGCGGGGCCAGCCGGAGTCGGCCCGCAAACGCGGGCAGAAGCGACAGATTGCCGATTGATGTAACGAAATTGTCTTGATCGACGCTTTTGGCGACCTCCGCAATGGAGGGAGACCGGCCCCGCCGACCACCGTGGGCAGGCCGCCGGGTCCGGCGGTTGACAGTTCGACGCCCTGGGCCATGCTTGTCGGGTGAGCTCGTTCCCGAAGCCCGATGCGCGGGCCAAGGCCGTCGTCGCGTCGCTGGCGGCGGTGACGGCCCTCGTGACGCTGGTGGTGTGGCGCCCGGCCGGCATCCTGTCGGTGGTGCTCGCCTTGGTCTGCGTGCTGCTCGGCATGATCGCCGGGGTGACGGTCGCCGCCGCGCGGCAGGCGCCGCCCCGGGCCGACGCCCCGGCCGACGCAGCGGGCGACGACTGGCCGGTCCCCGCCGCCTACGGGGTGGACGCCGACACGCTGGAGGCCATCGACCCCCGGGCGGTCCGGCAGCTCCGCACGCCGGCCGGCGGCTACGCGGGTGACGCCGACACGTTGGAGGCGCTCGACCCGCGGGCGGTCCGGAACCTGCAGGCCGGCGGCGGTCACCCGGGCGACGCCGACACCCTGGCGGCACTCGACCCGCGGGCGGTGCGGCAGCAACGGGCCGCGAACAGGGTCAGCGACCGGTGAGGGTCGGCGCGGCGAGCGCGTCCACGCCCCGCCCCGCCAGGCACCGGAAGGTGCGGTCCAGGCCCGTCCCGGCCGGCGGCAGCACCTCCAGGTTCCAGCCGGTCACCTGCCGGATGCCGCTGGCCAGCTGAAACGTGCTGACGCTGCAGACCTGCTGCACGGCCGGGTCGGCGATCACCGCGTCGTGGCCCGCCCCGGCCAGCGCGGCCGGCAGGTCACCCTCGGCGTAGGTCTCCCACGTGTGCCGGCCGTCGCAGGGCACCCGGGTCGCCTCGGCCCGGTCGCGGCGCAGGCGTACCGGGCCGTAACACTCCAGTTCGGACGTGCAGTGGGCACCCGCCGGCAGCCGGACGTCGCCCGCCGCGCAGCCCGGCGGCACCTTCCGCTCCGACGGCTCGACCGCCCCGCTGGCCACCGGTGTCGGCGACACTACGGTCGGCGCGCCGTCGGCCAGCCAGGCCCCGGCCGCGGCCGAGGCGGCGAGCGCGAGCACCCCGGCCCCGCCGAGGAACCAGCGCCGGGGCCAGCGCCGGTTCCGGGTCGGCACGGTGGGGTGGGCGTCGTCCGTCGGCGGGCGCGGGCTCGGCTGGCCGGTGCGGCTCAGCGGGTGACCGCTGGGTCCGCCGCTGAACGGACGCCCCGGGTAGGGCGCGCCGCTCGCCGGCCCGGCGCCCGGGTCCAGCGGGAGCGCGGCGAGCATGCCGCCCAGCTCGACGGCGGACGGACGCTCGCCCGGGTCGTTGGACATGCCCAGCCGCAGCACGTCGACCAGCTCGTCGGGCACGCCGGGCAGGCCGGGGATCGGCTGCTGGAACATCTCCAGCACGGTGACCAGGCTCGGGTTGCGCTCGGACTGCCAGCGCGGCGGGCGGCCGTGCATCACCGCGTAGAGGGTGGCGCAGAGCGCGTAGACGTCGACGGCCGGGCTGGGCGGGCTGTGGCTGAACATCTCCGGCGGCGCGTAGGCCGGGGTGAGCACCTCGAGGGTGACCGAGGCGTCGCGCACCTCGGCCAGGACCGCCAGCCCGAAGTCGGCCAGCACCGCCGGGTTGAAGTGCGAGTAGAGGATGTTGGCCGGCTTGACGTCCCGGTGCAGCACACCGGCCGCGTGCGAGTGGGCCAGCGCGTCGGCGATCTTCACGCCGAGGTCGCGGGCCTCCACGGCGCCCAACGGGCGCCGCCGCATCCGCTCGGCGTACGAGCCGTCGCAGAGCTCCATGATCAGGTAGGGGTGCTGGTCGACGGTGACCCCGACGTCGAAGAGGTCCACCACGTGCGGGTGGGAGGACATCTTGCCGGCGGCCCGCGCCTCGCGCAGGAAGCGCGCCTGGTCCCGCTCGCTGTCCAGCGTGCGGTTCTCCACCTTGACCGCGACCTCGCGCCCCACCGAGATCTGGGTGGCTCGGTACACGGTGGCGTAGCCGCCCCGGGCGAAGACCTCCAGATCGGTCAGACCGGGCACGATGGGCAGCCGCAGGGCGCCGGGCGGGGTCTCGGTCACGACTCGAAAATACCCAATGGTTCCGGTCGCTCAGTGCACCGAGTCGGTGGCCGGAACCGGGCCCGGGCCCGGCGCGGTGTCGTCCGCCGCAGCCGGCCGGCCCCGCCCGGTGGCCGCCCGGCGGGCGTCCCACCACAGGCCGACGGCGGTCGCGGCCGCACCAAGACCCTCCCAGGCGGCGACGCCGAAGAACCGGCCGGGCGCGATGTCGGAGAGCACCGCGATGCTGAAGACGGTGAAGGTGACCAGCCGGAACCAGACGGTGAACCGGTAGAACGGCCGCCACTCGGTGGCCACCGCGAGCAGGTAGTAGACGCCCATGTTGAACGAGGCCATCGAGGACGCGGTCAGGAACGTGCCGGTGTAGTCACCCGGGGCGCGTTCGGCCGGCACCTCGAAGCCGAGCAGGCGGAGCTGGGTCTCCGGCCAGATCAGCCCCAGCGCGCCGAGCAGCAGCGCCAGGAGCCCGAAGACCGCCATCGTCCAGCCGGCGCCCGAGCGCGGCAGCCTCATCGTCCCTCCCCACCCGCGGCCGATGTCGTGGCCGGCCCTCGCCACACGCTAATCGCCCCCTCCGACGGACACATCCCCGGAACCGGCAGAACCAGAGGCGGGATCAGCTCCGGGCGGGACGGACGCGGCGGCGGGATCAGCCGCCGGTGAGGCGGACGCGGAGCTCGTCGGCGACCGCCCGCTCACTGCGCTGCTCGGTGGCGTACGCCAGCCGCACCGCCTCCTCGGCGCTGGCCAGCGCCTCGGCCGGGCGGCCGCAGGCGGCGAGCGCCTCGGCCAGCACCATCCGCGCGATGACCTGGCTGCGCACGTCCTCGGCCGGTGCGGACACCGCCCGCTGCGCCCAGTCCAACGCCTGCTCGCGCTGGCCGTGGGCGAGCAGCGCGGACGCGTACCGGGCCATCGTCTGCCGACGGGAGAAGAGTAGCGACGGGGTGTTGGCGGCGGCGGTGGCGACCGGTGCGAGCAGTCCGACCGCGGTCGCGGAGTCGCCCGCGGCGAGCCGGGCCATGGCGAGCAGCACCCGGGGCGCCACCTGGGCGGGGGCCTGCGGGTTGTGCGGCTCCACGGTGGTCAGCACCGAGCGGGCCTCCCGCTCGGCAGTCCCGGCGTCGCCCATGTCGAGTGCCACGAAACCGCGCAGCGTCCCGGCCATACCGGTGAGCAGCGGGTGCGCCGTGCGGTCGGCGTACGCGAGGGCGTCGCTGAGCAGGTCGGCGGCGTGCTCGGGCTCGCCCAGCCCGCGCGCCACCACGCCGCGCACCACCAGCGCGAAGCCCTGCCCCCAGTCGTCGCCGACCTCGGCGAACTCCCGGTACGCCCGGCGGGCCGCGCGGTCCGCCTCGCCCAGCTCGCCCAGCTCGGCGGTGGCGTACGCCTCGACCGCGCGGAGGGTGCCCACCGCCCACGCCTCGCCGACCCGTTCGCCGAACGGCAGGAACACCTGCGCCATCCGGCACGCCTCGCGGAGCCGGCCGGCGAGCAGCCGGGCGAACGCCGTGGTGCCGCGCAGCCACGCCCGCCCGTACGGGTCCTTCAGCTCGGCGAAGAGCCGGGCGGCCCGGCCGAGCACCGCGTCGGTGCCGGCGAAGTCGCCGCGGGTGGTGGTCACCCAGGCCAGGTTCTGCAACGACCAGGCCTGCCCGCGCGGATCCTTGGCGGCGAGGCTGACCTGGTAGGAGGCGGCCAGCCGGCTGCTCGCCTGGCCCAGCCGGCCGGCGATGAAGTCGGCCATGCCGAGCCGGCGCATCGCCGAGGCGCGCATGGTGGGCAGGTTGGCGGCCGTGGCCACCTGCAACGCCTCCTGCCAGCTGCGCTCGGCCCGGTCGGCCTCGCCCAGGGTCTGGTGGGCCTGCCCGGCCAGCAGCAGGGCGCTCGTGCGGGTGGCCGCCGCGTCACCGGCGTTGGCGGCGATCTTCTCGGAGAAGGCGAGCGCGTCGGCCGGGCGGCCGATCTGGAGCAGCGCCCGCGCGTGGACCACCCGGTCGGCCAGCGGCAACCCGTCGCGGGCCAGCTCGGCGGCACGTTCGGCGTACTCGACGGCCATCGCCGGCTCCCCCGACCGCAGCGCGCGGCGGGCGGCCCGGCCCAGCGCGGCCACGCCGAGCGGGGCCACCGCCCGGGCCGGCGCGTCCGGGCGGAGCTTGACCGCGTCGGCGAGCGCGGCGGCGCGCTCGACGTGCTCGGCGACGAAGTCGTCCCGGGCGGACTCGGTGAACCCGCCGGGCGGGGTGGCGGCCCCGTCGACGCTCTCCGGCGCGGCCCAACGGGCCAGCGCGGCGTGCCGCTCGGCCAGCTCGGCCTTGCTCACCCCGGCGTACGCGGCCTCCCGCATCAGCGGGGTGGCGAAGGCGAAACCGGTGCGCGTGCGGTGCAGCATGCGGCGTTGGAGCAGCTCCTCCACGGCCCGGTCCAGCTCGACCGCGGCCACCGCGGCGGGCCGGCCGTCCCGCCCGACGCGCTGCTCACGCAGAGCCTGCAGGGCGCCCTCGGGCACGGTGTCGCCGACCACGGCGGCGTCCCGCAGCACCGAGCGGGCGTCCGGCGGCAGCGCGTCGATACGCGCCGCGAGCACGGCGGCCAGGTCGCGGGAGAGGAGCCGGCTGCCCAGCGAGCCCGGCGCGAGCCGCCAGCCGACGTTGGCGTCCCGCCCCGGACCGGCGGTCAGCGCACCGCGCTCCATCAGCAGGGTGACCAGCTCGGCCAGGTAGAACGGGTTGCCCTGGGCGGTGGCGAGCAGCCGGTCCACGTCGGCCGGCGACAGCTTGCCGCCGCCCAGATAGCTGGTGAGCAGCCGGGACGCGTCGGCGCCGCGCAGCGGCGGCAGCGCGTGCACCTCGGCGTCCGCCACCCGGGTCAGCGCGCCGGCGGTCCGTACCAGCTCGGGACGGCCGAGCAGCAGCACCAGCACCGGGCCCGCGAGCCGGTTGAGGGTCAGCGCGAGCGCCTTGATCGTCTCGGCGGTGGCGTCGTGCAGGTCGTCGACCACGATCACCAGCGGCGCCTCCCGGGCCAGCGCGCTGAGCAGTCCGGCGACCGCGTTGGGCACCGCCTCGGCGTCCGGCGGCGGGGAGGCCGCGTTCCACTCGCCGTTCTCGGTGGCGGCGGGGAGTTCGGCGTACCCGAGCAGGGCCAGGAGCTGGTCGACGGCGAGCGGGGGCAGCTCGCCGGGGAGCCGGCCGAGGCGCTGCCCGAGCCGGCGCAGCCGCTCCTCGACGGCCGGCCGGGTGAGCGCCGTGGCGGCGTCGTTGGGCAGGCCGACCGCCGCCCGGACCAGGTCGGCCAGGGGCGCGAGCCGGCGCCGCTCGCCGAACGCCGCGCAGCGGACGGAGAGGACGCGGGCGCCGGTGTGCGCGGCGTACCGGCCGGCGCCGACGTCGTAGCCGGCGGCGAGGCGCTCCACCTCGGCGGCGAACCGGGACTTGCCGATGCCCGCCTCGGCGGTCATCAGCAGCACCCGGGGCTCGCCCCGGTCGATCACCTCGGCGAGCCGGCCGGCGACGCGGCCGATCTCGGTCTCCCGGCCCACGAAGGGCGCCTCGTCGCCGAGGCCGGACCGGGTGCCCGGCGCGTCCAGCAGGCCCAGCAGCTCGTACGCCTCGACCGGCTCGCGCTTGCCCTTGAGGCGCAGCGGCCGCAGCGCTCGCCAGGAGGCGACGTGCCGGGTGGCGGCCGAGGTGCGGGCGCCCGCGTAGACGGCGCCCACGGCGGCGGCGTCGGCGAGCCGGGCGGCCGTGTTCACGGTGTCGCCGATGACCGTGTACTCGATCGCGGCCTGGATGCCGGCGATCACGTCGCCGGTGTTCAGCCCGACCCGCAGGCCGAGCGGCGCGCCGCCGCCCCGCTCGTCGTCGAGCACCCGGCGGACCGCCCGCTGCATCGAGAGCGCGGCGCGGACGGCACGCTCGGCGTCGTCCTCGTGTGCCACCGGCGCGCCGAAGACCGCCATGATCCCGTCGCCGGTGAGCTTGTCGACGTGCCCGCCGAAGGTCTTGACCGCGCCCGCCAGGGCGGCCAGCACCCGGTCGGTGACGGCACCGACCCGTTCCGGGTCGAGGTCCTCCGACCAGGAGGTGAAGTCGGAGAGGTCGCCGAAGAGCACGGTGACCACGCGCCGCTCGGCGGCGGGCAGCGTGGCGGCCGCCGGCAGGGCGGCACCGCAGTTGTGGCAGAACCGCGCGCCGGGCACGGCGACGGTTCCACACACCGGGCAGGTCACGGCTGCTCCAACTCCGCTCCCCCGGCGCCGGATTCCCGGGGGGTCACCCCGAGGTACTCCAACTGGGCCCGCACCGACCACTCGGCGGCCCACCACAGCGACCGGTCGACGTCCGCGTAGACCCGCTCGACCACCTCGAGCGCGGTGGTCGCGCCGGCCGCGACCGCCGCGCGGACCTGGTCGAGGCGGGCCCGCCGGTGGGCCAGGTAGAACTCGGCCGCCACGCCGCAGTCGGCCAGCGCCGGGCCGTGCCCCGGCAGCGCCGGGACCCCCCGGTACGTGGCGAGCAGCTCCAGGCTCGACAGGTAGTCGCCGAGGTGGCCGTCCGGGTGGGCGACCACGGTGGTGCCCCGCCCCAGGATGGTGTCGCCGGTGAGCACGACCTTCTCGTCGCCGTGCCCGACCAGGAAGCAGACCGAGTCGGCGGTGTGCCCGGGGGTGGGCAGCAGGCGGATGTCCAGGCCGGCGTCGAGCGGGGTGTCCGGGGTGAGCGGCGTGCCGCCCACGGTGTGCGCCGGGTCGACGGCGAGGACCGGCGCGCCGCCGAGCAGCTCACTGAGCCGCGGGGCGCCCTCGGTGTGGTCGGCGTGCCCGTGGGTGATCAGCACGAGGCCGACCGGGCCGTGCGCGGCGAGCGCGGCCAGGTGCTCCTCGTCGGCCGGACCCGGGTCCACCACCACGGCCCGCTCGGCGCCCGGGGCGCGCAGCACCCAGGTGTTCGTGCCGTCGAGCGTCATCGGCCCGGGGTTCGGGGCACGCACCAGCGTCACCCACCCCGGCAGCTCGTCCGCGAGCGCCCCTGCGGCTCCGGTCACAGGCCCCATGGCAGCGATCGTACGACCCCGCGCGCCAGTCCCCGCGATCTTGCGGTGCCGCCAGGGGTTATGTCCCTTTGCGGGCGCGTCTGCCCACCGGCATCCGCAAGATCGCGGGTACGCAGCGTCAGGCGACCTCGACGATGACCTCGACCTCGACGGGGGCGTCGAGTGGCAGTTCGGCGACACCCACCGCGCTGCGGGCGTGCCGGCCGGCCTCGCCGAAGACGGCGCCGAACAGCTCGGAGGCGCCGTTGACCACGCCGGGCTGGCCGGTGAAGCCGGGTGCGCTGGCCACGAAGCCGGTCAGCTTGACGATCTTGACGACGTTCTCCAGCCCGACCAGCGAGTCGATCGCGGCGAGCGCGTTCAGCGCGCACCGCTGCGCCAGGTCCTTCGCCTGGTCGGCGGAGACGCCGTTGCCGACCTTGCCGGTGGCGAGCAGCTTGCCCTCGTCGATCGGGAGCTGGCCCGAGACGTAGACGTGCTGGCCGGACTGGACGGCCGGCACGTAGCTGGCCAGCGGCGACGCCACCTCGGGCAGGGTCAGGCCGAGTTCCGCGAGCTTCGCGTGCGGTCCGTTGCTCATGCTGTGCCGTCCTTCGTTCGCGACTGCGGGGCTCGCAGGCCCGGCTCACTCCTCGCGCTCACGGGTCAGCCCTTCGGACGCTTGAGGTAGGCGACGAGCTGCTCCGGGTTCGGGCCGGGAACCACGGAGACCAGCTCCCAGCCGTCCTCGCCCCAGTTGTCGAGGATCTGCTTGGTCGCGTGGACCAGCAGCGGGACCGTGGCGTATTCCCACTTCTGCATCGAGTCAAGGCTCCCTTGCCTGGCTTGGACTTCGGTCAGGCACAGCCTACGGTCCGGTGCCGCTACGGGGACGCGGGACGCTGCTCCGGCGCAGCGGACGGCTCGCCGCACGGGCCCGCGTGCTCGTACCGCTGGGGGCACCGGGTGCGGTCGGGCAGCAGCAGGTCGCAGAAGACCCGGTGGCGGTTGTTCTGGTCGTCGGCCGTGGAGACGGTGGTCTCGCCGGCGTCCAGCTCGCCGAGGAAGCCCAGCGAGGTGGCCACGGTGCCGGCGAGCGCGGTGGCCGCCGCCAGGTCGGGGACCCGGACGGGCAGGTGGATGACGTACCCGGGCTCCTCCTCGTCGCGACCCCGCCCGGCCGGCCGGACCAGGGTGCGGTGCACCTCGGTCGGCGGCCGGTAGGACCGCTCGTTGACCGGCGCACCGGTGCCGGGACCCTCCGCGTCGCCGGGCCGCCCCGCCCGTTCGCCGGGGGGAAACTGGGCTCGGGGAATGTTCTCCGCGTCGCGCATCCGCTGCCTCCGGGCCTCGTACCGTTCACCGTCACCACCAACCGGCTCGGAACTCCTCGCCGGTCCGGCCCCCGCGTCGCGACGAACGTAGGACCTGCCGGGAGTCCCGGCAACGGGACGCGCACACCCGATCACCTCCAGTCACATATGCGACACATTCCCGGTCCGGAAAGCGGCGGCGGGTTCACGTCCGGCCCGGCGCGGCGGGGCGTACGCGGGGCAGGCAAGCCGCCCGCCGACCGCTACCCTTCCGGTCTGGGCGAGCGCCCCTGCTCGCCCGCCACGCTCGATCACGTGTCCGTCGCCTGGGGCGGCGTCGGCGCGCCGCACCCCGGGGGAAGACATGACCCAACCGCCCATCGGTGGCGCCGCCGGTTCGCCGGAAGGTCCCACCCACCCGGAGCCGCCTGCCGGCGCCGCGCCGGCGCCCGGCACCCCGCCGGCGCCCGGCTACCCGCCGTATCCCCAGCCGGTGGCACCGAAGAAGCGGCGCGGCCTGCTGATCGCCTCGATCGTGCTGGGCGCGGCGATCCTGCTCTGCGGCGGTGGCGGCACGGCCGCCTTCCTCACCCTGAGCCAGGCCGAGGACGGCCAGGGCGCCAAGGAGCCGACGGTCGCGGTGGACGGCTTCCTCACCGCCGTCTACAAGGACCAGGACCCCCGCGCGGCGGCCACCTTCGTCTGCTCGGCGTCCCGCGACGACAAGAAGATCGCCGCCAAGGTCGCCGAGGTGCGGAAGTACGCCGGGCAGTACCAGAACGCGCGGTTCCGCTGGACCACCCCGAAGGTGGACAACCAGACCGGCGACCGGGCCTCGGTCAGCACGAGGGTCACCATGACCACGGCGGACGAGAAGGTGGCCGACCAGGAACTGCGCTTCACCGTGGTGCGGAAGACGGGTTGGTGGGTCTGCGAGGTCGCCTGAGCGCGGTGGCTGGATAGGCTCGACGGGTGGCAGCGATTGAGCAGCCGGCCGAGTCCGCCGGCAGATGGCCGGCCCGCCTGCACGTGGTGACCGGCAAGGGCGGCACAGGCAAGACCAGCGTGGCCGCGGCGCTGGCCCTCGGGCTGGCCGCCGGCGGCCGGCGCACCCTGCTGGTCGAGGTGGAGGGGCGGCAGGGCATCGCCCAGCTCTTCGGCACCGACCCGCTGCCGTACGAGGAGCGGCACCTGACCGACGCCCCGGGCGGCGGCGAGGTGCGTGCCCTGGCGGTGGACGCCGAGGAGGCGCTCCTCGAGTACCTGGACATGTTCTACAAGCTCGGCGCGGCCGGCCGGGCGCTGCGCAAGCTGGGCGCCATCGACTTCGCCACCACCATCGCCCCGGGCCTGCGGGACGTGCTGCTCACCGGCAAGGTCAAGGAGGCGACCACCCGGACCAGCGGGCAGCGCCGCGCGTACGACGCGGTCGTGCTGGACGCGCCGCCGACCGGGCGGATCGGCCGCTTCCTCAACGTCACCGCGGAGACCGCCCGGCTCGCCAAGGTCGGCCCGATCAAGACCCAGAGCGACGGGGTCTCGGCGCTGCTCCGCTCGCCGATGACCGCGGTGCACGTGGTCACGCTGCTGGAGGAGATGCCGGTCCAGGAGACGGTCGACGCGATCGCCGAGCTGACCAAGCTCGGCTTCCCGGTCGGCCGGGTGATCGTCAACGGGGCCCGGCCCCCGGTACCGGCCGGCCGCCCCGTCACGGCCGCCGAGCTGAAGCGCGGGCTCGCCGCCGCCGGCCTGCCGACCGACGCCCGGACCGTCGCCGGCCTCGCCGCCGAGGCCCGTGACCAGCAGGTACGCCGGGAGCTGGAGGACTCGCTCCGCGCCGACCTGGTGGAGCTGGGCCTGCCCCTGGCCGAGCTGCCGCTGCTGCCCGGCGGGGTCGACCGGGCGGGGCTGGAGACGCTCGCCGGGACGCTCGTCCGGGCGGATTGACTCACACCTGCGGCCGGCACGGAGCAGAGAGACCCTCGAGACCGATACGCTCGATTGGTGCCTTCCGAAGACGCGGCGCCCCCGCTGGACGTCGACCAGATCCTCGCCGATCCCGGCGTACGGATCGTGGTCTGCTGCGGGGCGGGCGGAGTGGGCAAGACGACCACCGCGGCGGCGCTGGCCCTGCGGGCGGCCGAGCGGCACGGCCGGCGCACCGTGGTGCTCACCATCGATCCGGCCCGCCGGCTGGCCCAGTCCCTCGGCCTGACCGAGCTGGACAACACCCCGCGCCAGGTCAAGGGCATCGACGTCGAGTCCAGCGGCGGCCAGTTGCACGCCATGATGCTCGACATGAAGCGCACCTTCGACGACGTGGTGCTCCAGCACACCGATCCGGCGAAGGCGGCGGAGATCTTCGCCAACCCCTTCTACCAGGCCATGAGCTCCACCTTCGCCGGCACGCAGGAATACATGGCGATGGAGAAGCTGGGTCAGCTGCACGCGCGGGGCGAGTGGGACCTCATCGTGGTGGACACCCCGCCGTCCCGCTCGGCGCTCGACTTCCTGGACGCCCCGGCCCGGCTCTCCCGCTTCCTCGACGGGCGCATGCTGCGGCTGCTGCTCGCCCCGGCCCGCAGCGGCGGGCGGAGCATGTTCAGCTTCGTGACGGCCAGCTTCGGCATGTTCTCGAAGGTCGTGCAGAAGGTGATCGGTGCACAGCTGCTCACCGACCTGTCCGGCTTCGTGGCCGCGCTGGATTCGATGTTCGGCGGCTTCCGGCAGCGGGCCGAGCAGACGTACCGGATCCTCCAGGCCCGGGAGACGGCGTTCCTGCTGGTCGCGGCGCCGGAGCCGGACGCGGTCCGGGAGGCCGCCTACTTCGCGGGCCGGCTGCGGGCGGAGCGGATGCCGCTGGCCGGCCTGGTGCTCAACCGGGTGCATCGGCCGGCGGTGCCGGACCTGTCCGCGGCGGACAGCCTGGCCGCCGCGGAGCGGCTGGCCGGCGCGGGCGGGCACGAGACCACCGCCGAGGTGCTGCGGGCGCACGCCGCGCTGGCCGAGCAGGCGGCACGCGAGGAGCAGGTGGCGGCCCGGTTCACCGGGGAGTTCCCGGCGGTGCCGGCGGTGTCGGTGACGGCGCAGCCCGCCGACGTGCACGACGTCGACGGGCTGCGGACGATCGGCGAGGCGATCAGCCGGCGCTGAGCGGCGCGGCCGACCGGCGCGTCGGTCAGTTGGCCGTGGTCACGAGGACCTTGTCCCGGCCGGTCTTCTCCTTGGCGTTCTTCTTCATGGCCGCCTCGAACATCTTGCGCCAGCTGGTGACCTGCGGGTGACGCCGCAGCAACGCCCGGCGCTCGCGTTCGGTCATGCCACCCCACACACCGAACTCGATCCGGTTGTCGAGCGCGTCGGCCAGGCACTCGTACCGAACTGGGCAGCTCCGGCAGATCCTCTTCGCCACGTTCTGTTCGGCGCCCTGTACGAACAACGCGTCCGGGTCCCCGTTCTGACACGCCGCCAGTGACGGCCAGTCAGTGATCATGCCCATCTGTACACGTCCCCCCTTGCAGTACCTACCGACTACGCGCGACCAGCCGTCGAATTCCCCCCTTGTCGTCCGGGCCGGCCTCCCCAGGGCGGCGCGGACGACGTGTGGCTGCTGTCGCCGCCACCATCATGCTGTGTAGTCGCCCGATTACGCAACGTTGTCGGCGAAATCCATCATTCCGGACACTCCCGGCTTCCCGGGCTTTCGCCCGCCGTCTACCCCGCCGGAGTAGGTGAAAACGCCGCGCCACTCCTCCGTTCGGAGGAGACTTCTGCCAGGTTTCACGCAACCACGCACCGGGGTTCGTGCGTTTAGCACAACGAGGCCGGCGCGCGCAGGAAATGGGGAAAGTTCCCCGCGCGCCCCTCGTTCCCTACTCGCGTACCCTGTCGAGGTGACCTGGATGCGGAAACGTGACCACAACGTGCTGACCAACGCCGCATCGCTACTCATCTGTGGCCTGTTGGCCGGCGTGGTGGTCGCAGCGGCGGCCTTCCCCGCGGTGGCGATGTCCGGACTGGCCGCGAAGGCCGGCGCCGAAACCTTCGGCGCGCTCCCCACGGAACTGACGGTGGCGCGGTCTCCGCAGATCACCTACCTGATGGCCTCCGACGGCAAGACCCCGCTGGCCACCATGTACGACGAGAACCGGCGCGACGTGAAGCTCAAGGACATCGCGCCGATCATGCAGAAGGCCATCATCGCGGCCGAGGACCACGACTTCTACAAGCACAACGGCGTGGACCTCAACGGCGTGGCCCGGGCGTTCGTCAACAACCAGTCCGGGACGAACTCGCGGCAGGGCGCCTCCACGCTCACCATGCAGTACGTCCGCCTGGCCATCTCCTACTCGGCCACCCACCCGGCCGACGTGGTCGCCGCGACCGAGGACACCAGCGCCCGCAAGCTGCGCGAGATGCGCTACGCGCTCCAGATCGACAAGGAGCTCTCCAAGGACGAGATCCTGGAGCGCTACCTGAACATCGCCGCCTTCGGCAACGGCGCGTACGGCATCTACGCCGCCAGCCAGGTCTACTTCAACAAGCCGCCGAGCCAGCTCGACATCCAGGAGTCGGCGATGCTCGCCGGCATGGTGAAGGCGCCGACCGCGTTCGATCCCACCACCAAGGTCGGTTACCCCCAGGCAGTCGACCGGCGCGACTACGTCATCGACAACATGGTGCAGATCGGCGCCATCACGAAGGAGCAGGCCGACCAGGCCAAGAAGATCCCGCTGAAGGTCAAGAACAAGCGCACCCCGAACGGCTGCGTCGCCACCAACACCCGCTCCTGGGGCTTCTTCTGCGACTACTTCTACCGCTGGTGGCTCCAGCAGGAGACCTTCGGCGCCACCTCGTACGACCGGGAGCGGCGGCTGAAGAGCGGTGGTTACACCATCACCACCTCCCTCGACGTGCAGGCACAGAAGGGCGCCGACAAGGCGGTCCGCAACCAGCTGAGCGAGGACGCCACGGCCGCCCGGATGGTGGCCGTCATCGAGCCGGGCACCGGGCGGGTCCGCGCCGTCGCGGTCAACCGGAACTTCAAGCTCGACGACCCGGACCACCCGCAGAACAAGATCTCCAGTGACCCGAGGAAGGCCAAGAAGAAGATCCGGGGCAGCCGGCCGAACACGGTCAACCCCCTGATCAGCGGCGGTGGCGGCATCACGGGCTACCAGGCCGGCTCGACCTTCAAGATGTTCACGCTGGTGGCGGCCCTGGAGAAGGGCTACCCGCTCAGCTACACCATCAACGCGCAGCCGCAGTTCAAGTCGGAATACATCATCGACTCGGGCAACCCGGCCGCCTGCAAGGGCACGCACTTCTACTGCCCGCAGAACGCCAACCCCTCGATGGCGGGCGTGCACAACATGTGGAGCGCCTTCGGCGCCTCGGTCAACACGTTCTTCGTCGAGCTCCAGCAGCGGGTCGGCGCGGAGAACGTGGTGAAGGCCGCGCAGAAGCTCGGCATCACCTTCCGGGCGTCCAACGACGCCACGTTCGCCGCCAACAAGGACGCCGCGCACCAGTGGGGCGCGTTCACCCTGGGCGTCTCGCAGACCACCCCGCTGGAGCTGGCCAACGCGTACGCCACGCTGGCGGCCGACGGGAAATACTGCGAGCCGATCCCGGTCCAGGAGATCCGCGGCCCGGACGGCGAGAAGCTGGACATCGCCAACCCGCGCTGCGAGCAGCGGATCAGCACGCAGGTGGCCCGGGCCGCCGTGGACGCGGCGCGCTGCCCGGTGGGTGACCACTCGTCGACCTCGAAGTGCAAGAACGGCACCGCGGGCAACGTCCGCGGCATCGTCAACGCTCCGGTCGCCGGCAAGTCCGGCACCACCGACGGGGACAAGACCTCCGCCCTGGTCGCCATGACCAAGCAGTACGCGGTGGCCGGCATCGAGGCCGACCCGGACTGGCCGCAGACCAACCAGCGGATGAGGCACAACGAGGTGGCGTGGGGCATCAACCCGGCGGTCTACCAGACGCTGCGGGACGCCATGAAGGGCAAGGAGCGGATCAACTTCACCCCGCCGAGCGGCAAGATCATCGAGGGTGACCAGCGCTCCATCCCAAGCGTGAAGTGCGAATCCATCGACACCGCCAAGTCACGGCTGCGCGGTGCCGGCTTCGAGCCGGTGGTCGCCACCCAGAAGACCCCGTCGGAGTGCCCGGAGGGCACCGCGGCCGGCACCAGCCCGGACGGGCGCACCATCAAGGGCGGCGTGGTGACCATCGAGGTCAGCGCCGGCGGCGGCCAGCCGAAGCCCGGCACCGGCACCGGCCCCGGCGGGCCGGTGGTCCCACCGCCGCCCAACCAGGGCCGCCCGGGCCGACCGCGCGGCTGATCCTGACCCGGAACGTGCCGACGGCGGCCAACCTCCCATGGGGGTGGCCGCCGTCGGTCTGTGCCGGCTTGTGCGTCCCTCCCTCACCGCATCCCACAACTCCGTAATAGAGATTGCCGTGGATGGCCCATCCCTTGTCGGGAACACCAGGAGGCGGTAGAAAGATCGAACACGGCGTGGCCGTCGGGTGATCGACAGTGACGGCCCACAAGCGTTTCTCTACGGGGGTAGGAACGTGACGCATGGAGGTTTCGCGCTGCTCGGTTCGCTGGAGGCATGGGATCGCGCCGGCGGCCTGGCCATTGGTGGCACGCGCACAAGGTGCATCCTCGCCGCGCTGCTGTTGGAGAGCGATCGAGTGGTTTCGGTCTCCCGGCTGGTCGAAGCAACCTGGGATGATCCACCCGGTAGCGCTCGGGTCCAGGCACAAAATCGGGTCGGCAGCCTACGCCGGTTGTTTCGCACCGTGACGGCAGGCCCGCAGATCCAGACCGCCGGCACAGGCTATCTGTTGAGCCTGGGAGAGTGGGAACTCGACCTGCACCGCTACCACCAGGAGATCGCCCACGCCGATGCCCTGGAGCGTGAGGGCCGCATGGCTGAGGCGAGCGACGCTCTACGTACCGCCCTGAATCTGTGGCGTGGGGCCGCCCTGGACGGTCTGCCGACGTCCGCACTCCAAGCCACCGCCATGCAACTGGAGGAACACCGGCTCGGCACGCTTGAGCGGCACCTCCATCTCGACCTCGGGCTGGGCCGCCATCGGGAGCTCATACCCGACCTGACCACCCTGGTCGGCGCCCACCCCTACCGGGAGGGCCTCCATGCCCTGCTGATGCTGACGCTCTACCGCTCCGGCCGGCAGACGGAGGCACTGCAGGCCTACCACCGGGTGCGCAAACTGCTGAACGAGCAGATCGGCATCGAGCCCGGCGAGCGCCTGCGAACGCTGCACGAGTCCCTGGTACGCGGTGAGGACGCGTCTGTTCCCCCGCCAGGAGCGCGAGACCTCGAGCAGGTGACCGTCCAGGCCGCAGTCGTGCCCTGCGAGCTACCACCCGACATCACCGGGTTCACCGGCCGGGCGCACGCCCTGTCGCAGTTGGATCGCCTGCTCGAGGCGACCGGGAGCCAGCCGGCCGCGATCATCACCGGTACGGCCGGGGTCGGCAAGACCGCGCTGGCCGTGCACTGGGCGCGCCGCGCCGCGTCGCATTTCCCCGACGGGCAGATCCACGTCGATCTGCGCGGGCACGCAGCAGGTCCGTCGCTCTCCGCCAGCGAGGCGTTGGGCATGCTGCTGCGTTCACTCGGTGTGCCACCGGATCGGATGCCGGCAGACCTTCATGCGGCCGCGCCCCTGTATCGGTCGACGCTCGCCGGGAAACGCATCCTCGTCGTCATCGACAACGTGCGTTCTTCCGAGCAGGTGCGCCCGCTGCTGCCGGGCAGCCCGGGATGCCTCCTCCTGGTCACCAGTCGCAACCGGCTCACCGGTCTGGCGGCCCGCGACGGCGCCAGCAATATCTGCCTGGACGTCCTCGCCCCGACGGAGGCGGTCACGCTGATCGAAACCCTGCTCGGGGAGGATCGGGTGCGTGCCGAATTCGACGCCACAGTCGAGTTGGCGGCTCTCTGCGCTCACCTGCCGCTGGCACTGCGCATCGTGACGGCGCAACTCAACCAGCGGCCCGGTCGCCGCATCGCGGATCTGGTGACGGAGTTGCGAGCCGAGAATCGACTCGCGTTCCTGGCCGCCGACGACGACGACGAAACCGCGGTCCCGATCGCGCTGGACCGCTCGTACAACGCCGTGGCGCCGGCCGCCCAGCGTCTGTTCCGTTTGCTTGGGGCGTTGGCCAGCGACGACTTCTCGGCCAACTCGATCGCATCGCTGACCAATGACGATCCGGCGAATGTGCTACTCCTGCTGGACCGGCTCGCCAGCGCACACCTGATCGAGGAACGCTCACCCGGCCGATTCAGCTTCCACGGGCTGCTGCGCCTGTACGCCCGGGACCGCGCGGCAGCCTGGCACGGTGGGGCGTAGGCGGGGTAACACCGGTTGCCAAGCCAGAACGGCTGCCGCTGCCGTCCGAGCTGGATGTCGTCCGCGAACGCTGAGACGCTTCCAGCTCAATATCGGAGCCCCAATGCGTCGACCCGCCCGGCCGGGCAGACCCCGGACGGACGGGTCGACGTGGGCCGCCGGTCAGACCGGCGACAGCTCGCAGCGGTTGGTCATGGTGTTGCCAGCCTTGGTCCATACCGGCCAGTGGATCCAGTCCGCCGTCTGCGGACCGTACTCGCCGTCCTCCGCGATGCCGGCGCCGTATGCCGAGTTCGCCCGCCGCTGGACACCCAGGACAGCCGCCTTCGTCTGCGGTCCGAACTCGCCGTCGATGCCGATGCTGTATCCGTGGCAGTAGCGCAGCGCGCGCTGGAGCACGGTCACCGCGTCATTGTTGTTGCCGCTCTTGAGCTGACACGTCAGCCGACCCGTGTGGTAACCGACGCTCGGGATGTGCTGCACGTACGACGTGCTGTACGTCGTGTCGTAGGTCGACCAGCTCGTGCAGGTCGAATACGCGGCCTGGGCCGGAGTGGCGCCGGCGACGGCGATTCCACCGCCGACCAGCGCGGCGACCACCAGAGACTTCAACGCTCGCATGAGAGTTTCCTTTCGACTGATCAACAGGACGACGCCGAGCTGATGCGCACCTTGTCGACGATTCTGCTCGTTTCATAAGCGATGCTGTTGGATTCCAGGCAGTTCGTCTGACCGTTCGTGTAGTGCAGGTGGATCACATCGTCATTGCGGGTGTTGACGATGTACTTCGCGCCCTTGGCTCGCGAACTGAGGGTCTGCCAGGTCGATGTCACATCCTGGTAGGCCGCCGTAGGCGAACTGTTCCAGAAATTCGCCTCGGTCAAATAGAAGCACACTCGCGGGTAGACGCACCCGTACATGCTGCTGGCCGAGGCCGGGGACGCCGGCGCAAAGGCCAGACCAACCCCCAGCGCAAGTGCGCCTCCTAGCGCAGATACTCGCTTTGTTTCCATACACTCCTCGATCCTGCTGACGATTCGCCAGCGTCGGCCGCCCGCCGACTCGACACTTCCGGAGCCGGCAAAAGAGACGCTCCCAGCCGTATCCATCGATCCATCACAGATCTTTCACAGCGATTCCGGGTCACCGACGAACGTCGCCGACGGTAAGTTCCTCGACACCTGAACAGATCGACATCAGTGATTTGGGGAGGAACTATGCTTCCACAAAGCCGGCGACGAAGAATGACAGCTCTGGGTACCGCACTCGCGATGACCGTCGCGCTGGTCGCCTCCAGCCCGGCCATCGCCGACGCCCGCACGAAGACGCCCCCCAAGCCGACCAGCGGCAGCGCGGCGAGCGCGCCGAGCGCCGCTGTCCCCGCGCCGGACCGGGCGCGGGTGCTCGGCGAGGCGTGGCGAACCTCGACCGATCGGGCCTGGACGACCGCGGGCGACGCCGACGGACTTCACCTGCTGATCGCCGACGAGTCAAGCGGCTACACCTGGCGGACGGTCGCCACGCTCTCCGAGCCTGGGTTCGAAGCCGACCAGTGGATCGGCAACGCTTGCCTGACCGCGTCCGGACGCCGTGCCGTCGTCGTCTACGCCCCCCGGACGTTCACCAACAAGCCCGACCTGTTCGATCGCGGTGGCTTCTCCGCGCTGGTGGACCTAACCACCGGGAAGGTGCGGAAGCTTGCCGTGCAGTCGTCCCTTGCCTACTTCAACCCAGGTTGCGGTGCCGGCGAGGAAGCGGTCCTCACCCAGGGCGATGAGGGCGTCAAGCGCACCCGCCTGCTGCGGGTCGACACGTCGAACGGTCGGATCAAGCAGCGCATTCCCGTCAAGGGCCAGCTCACCTCCGCCGTACCCGCCGCCGGCGGGATCGTCGCGGCCGACCGCGGCGCGCTGGTCCGCGTGGACGCCAAGGGCAACCGTCGTCTGCTGGTCCGCACGTCGAGTGTGCCGTTCCGGGTCGCTCCCGATGCGGCCGGCGGTGTGGTCTTCATGGAACGCGACAAGGCGGAGCGGGCGGTGGTTCATCGGGTTGCCCCGCCTTCAAAGGGTAGGAGCGCCAGCTCAGCGACCAGGTTGGCGGTCGGCGGACTGACCGACGTGGACGTGACGACCGGTCGCGGCGGGCGGGTCTTCGTGACCGGCGCCCCGCAGTCCACCGCTCCCGGCGCCTCGGCGAGCGTTCGTCTGCTCGACGTACCGGCCGGATCGCGGATCTCAACCGAGGGACGGCTCGCGCTCACCTCCGTGCGATCCAGTGCCTCGGTCAGCGCGAGCAGCGCGGCCACCGGACAGGACGCGGTGCGGAAGGTCGACATCTCGGCTCGCGCCACGTCCACCGGTCGGTCCGTCAGCTTCCGCGCCGATCCCGGGCAGGGGCCCGCCACTGCTGACAACCGCGCCGCCGGACGGGCGCTGAGCCCTGCCGTCATGGCGGGGAAGCCAGCTGGCGCCGGCGCCCGAGTGATGGCAGCGGATCCGAACAACCCCGCCGACTTCAACGAGCGCTACTGCTCGGTGCCGCGCAACGATCCCGCCAACCAGGCCATGCAGCCCAAGCCCCGTCAGGTCGAATGGGCGGTCGACCAGGCAGTGCGCGGCGTGTTGAACGTCAACCGTCCGGCGAACTGGAAGAACCTCAACATGCCGGCGTACACCCCGCAGGGGCTGTTCCCCTCCGTCCAGTTGGTGACGGGTGGTGTGGTGCCAGCCCAGGTGATGCTGGGGATCGCGGCGCAGGAGTCGAACCTGTGGCAGGCGGCGCGGTTCGCGGTGCCTGGCGTGACTGCCAACCCGCTGATCGGCAACTACTTCGGTCTTGACATCTACAACGACAGTACGGCCGACGACTGGTCGATCAACTGGGGCCACGCGGACTGCGGTTACGGCGTCATGCAGGTGACCGATCACATGCGGCTCGCCGGCAAGGAGAAGGGCCCCGAGGACACGGCCTGGCCGTACCAGAAGCAGCGGGCCGTCGCCCTCGACTTCGCCGCCAATATCGCGGCCGGGCTGCAGATCCTGCAGACGAAGTGGAACCAGGTGAACGGGAACGGGCTGGTCATCAACAACGGTGACGCGTCGAAGATCGAGAACTGGTTCTTCGCGGTGTGGGCCTACAACTCGGGCTTCTACCCGAGCCAGGGCGACGACACGCCGTGGGGAGTGGGCTGGTCGAACAACCCGGTCAACCCGAAGTACCCGGCGAACCGTAAGCCGTTCCTCGACGAGACATACGCCGACGCCGCCCACCCACAGGACTGGCCGTACCCGGAGAAGGTGATGGGGTGGGCCGGCCATCCGGTAGAGGTCCTGGAGGCGCCCGACGTCCTGGTGGCTGGCTACCGGCCGGCGTGGTGGAACGGTGACAGCAAAACCGGTCCCGAGCGTCGACGCCAGGTGAAGCCCCCGCTCACTCAGTTCTGTGACCAGAGCAACGACTGCGAGCCCGGCGCGTTGCACTGGCCCGACGCGCCCGAGGTGCGGGGCGAGCCGGCCGGCCCGTGCGCCCACCAGGACGCCTCGGGGCGCTACGACCTGCTCTGCTGGTATCACCAGCCGAGCACCTGGAAGACAGACTGCGACCTGACCTGCGGAAATGAGCTGTTGCGATTCGACCCGGGCTACGCCTACCAGGACGATGGGACGGCCTACCCGCCCCGGTGCGACCTCTCCGGCCTGCCCTCGAACGCTCGCGTCATCGATGACGTCTCGGACAGCACCCCCTCGATCCGCCCCTCCTGCCCGCGGACCTGGACCAACAGCGGAAGCATGACGCTGAGTTTCGTCAACGACGGGTACGGCAACTATCCCGGCAAGATCGACACCCATCAGATCGGTGGGGGCTTCGGTGGGCACTTCTGGTTCACCCACACCAGGACCAGCGGGGACACCGGCGGGAAGCTCCAGGTCAACGCCACCTGGAAGCTGAACACCTCATACAACGGGCCGATGAAGGTCTTCGTGGCTCTACCCGATCACGGAGCGCACACCAAGCTCGCGCGATACGTCGTGACCACCGCCCAGGGCCAGCGGGAGCGGCTCGTCCGGCAGCCGGGGACAGGTAACCGCTGGGTGTCCATCGGCGCGTTCATGTTCAACAACATTCCCCAGGTCAGCCTCAGCTCGGTCACTCCGGACGGAGACGGCACCCAGGACATCGCCTTCGACGCGGTCGCCTTCGCCCCGATCGCGGGCACGTTCAAGGAGGAGTCCGTCGAGGCGGTCGCCGTCTTCGACGAGGACCAGAACATCGACGCGGCATCCACGATGAGTTGGCTGACCGGTCCGCTGGGCAGCCGACAGAACCTGTACGACTGGGGCATGGAGCAGACCGGCGGCATCCTGGCCCTGCCGGCATGCCCGGCGTCGGGCGACTGCGCCGCCGCCTCGGTGCGAACCTTCGCGCAGCAGTGGCGGGACCAAGTCACCGGAGCCGGCACCGATCCGGTCAACCACCCCCAGGGCCTGAGCATCGGCCGCTGGATCGGCTTCGCCCAGCCCTACACGGACAGGCCGACGAGCAACAGCCGGCCCGCTCACTTCGACAACGACGACCGGATCAAGATCAGGTCGAAGGCCACCGTCTCCTTCGTGGCCGACAGCGGGGGGAAGGTCATTCCGGGCAGTGAGTGGGTCGAGTACACGCACCGAACCGGCAACACCCATCTGCCGGAGTTCGTGATGAAGTTCTTCGACGCCGTCAAATCCGCGTACGGGATCGCCCCGCCCAACCTGACCTACCGAATCAAGGATCTCAACGCGCACAACGGCGCCTACACGACCGCCAATCCGGCCACCAACGGCATCCTCCCCGGCCGGGCGTACGCGACCGCCGGGAAGGCGCCGTCTCTGGTCGACTCGGCCGGAAACCCCACGCAGACCAATGCCACCTGCGTTGCCGCGCTACAGGTGTCCGGCGGATCGATCGGCTACCGGCCGATGCTGGGCGAGGACGGCCCGGACTCGGCGATGTCGGCCTACGTGAACCGGCTCGGTGACAGCGGCGCGGTGCCGGACAAGGTACGCGATCTGGCCGAGGAGATCCGCGAGCTGTTCTTCGACAACGGGCTCCCCGGAATCGACGGCAGCGCTTTCACCCAGGCCGCGCCAATCTGGCAGGAGCTCAATTTCAAGGCCTGCTCGGATGGCACTGTCAAGCAGAACAACCGGCCAATCCTGCGGGGCAGCTGGATGCCCGACCAATACCTCTACCACAATGGCATTGCAATGACCCAAACCGGAGCATCGACCACGAGCAAGGGCCCGCTGTGGACGGGGAACTTCAAGAACTTCAGCCAAACCCCGGACCCGAACCAGACCTATCCCCTCTGGCCCAACGCCTACGGAGTGTGCGACGCGGCGACGGACCGGTCGGGCAATCCCTGGGACATGTCTCCGCTACCCACTCCGGAGGATCCCGGAATCAATCCAGCCACTGCGCACTTCTGCGTCGACAAGAACCTCGCCCGCGACCCTTCACACAGTAACTGACATTGAAGCGGGCCAGCAGGAAGGCTGGCCCCTGGTAAAGTGATCGGATGGCCGCGTTTGCGCTCGTCTGGTTCATTCTGGTGCCAATAGGAATCGCGTCGGTCGTAGTGGCATCACTGCCACTACGACCGACGCGACTGCGTTTCGGCGTCCTGGCCGCGCACTTCCTGGCGTCGATCGCCCTGATCTTTTCCCTGGGCGAGCCACGCGCACTTTGGGTGATCGTCTTCGGCACCGGCCTGGTGATCTCGGCCACCCGGATCGGGATTCTCCTGACCAACGCGGTCAGGAGAGAGGGCACCTGAGGAGGGGGCAACGCCCTGGAGGTTCAGAGCCCGAGCTGGCGGCGTACCTCCGCGGCGACCCGGCCGCCCTCGGCCCGGCCCGCCACCGCGGCCTGGGCCGCCTTCATGGCCGGGCCCATCTGCGCCTTGCCGGTGAAGCCGCCCGCGGCGAGCGCCCCCGAGACCAGCTCGGCCAGCTCGTCGTCGGAGAGCTGCCTCGGCAGGTAGCGCTCCAGCACCTCACCCTCGGCGGTCTCCTTGCCGGCCTGCTCCGCGCGACCCGCGTCGGCGAAGGCGGTGGCCGCCTCGCGGCGCTTCTTCGCCTCCTTGGTCAGCACCGCGAGCACCTCGTCGTCGCTCAGCTCGCGCTTCTCCCGGCCGGCGACCTCGGCGTTGCCGACGGCCGCGAGGGCCATCCGCAGCGTGGAGGTGGTCAGCTCGTCGCGCGCCTTGAGGGCGGCGCGCATGTCGGCGGTGAGGCGGTCCTTCAGCGTGCTCATGGACGGTCAAACTACCCTGAACGCCATGCGAAAGCGCACACTATTCCGGCTCGCGGCCGGGACCGTCGCCGCCGGGGCGGCCACCCTGGCGTACGCGTCGCTCATCGAGCGCAACATGTTCACCCTGCGCCGGTACGACGTACCGGTGCTCCCGACCGACGCCGAGCCGCTGCGCGTACTGCACCTGTCGGACCTGCACATGATGCCCGACCAGCGGCGCAAGCAGGACTGGGTGGCCTCGCTGGCCGCCCTCGACCCCGACCTGGTGGTGGTCACCGGGGACAACATGGCCCACCCGGACTCGGTGCCGGGCGTGCTGCGCGCCCTGCAACCGCTGCTCGACCTGCCGGGCGCCTTCGTCTTCGGCTCCAACGACTACACCGGGCCGGTCCTGAAGAACCCGTTCACCTACTTCCTGCCGGACCGGGAGTACACCGAGGGCGTGCCACTGCCGTACGAGGAGCTGCGCGACGTCTTCACCGGCGCCGGCTGGGTGGACCTCAACAACGCGCGGACCACCCTGAAGGCCGGGGGCCGGGAGATCGAGCTGGTCGGCGTGGACGACCCGCACATCGAGCGCGACGACTACGCGGCCGTGGCGGGGCCGGTCAGCACGGGCCCGGCGCTCTCCATCGCCCTGGCCCACTCCCCGGAGCCCGCCGTGCTGGACCGGATGGCCGCCGACGGCTTCGGGCTCCTGCTCGCCGGGCACACCCACGGCGGGCAGGTCTGCGTGCCCGGGTACGGCGCGCTGGTCACCAACTGCGGGTTGCCCCGGTCGATGGCGCGCGGGCTGCACCGCTGGCCCGGCTCCGACTCCTGGCTGCACGTCTCGGCCGGCCTGGGCACCCACCCGACGGCGCCGGTGCGCTTCGCCTGCCCCCCGGAAGCAAGCGTCCTGACGCTGATCCCTCGCTGATCTTGGTACGAAGCGGCCCTCACCGGGGCCGGTGACCACCAAGATCCGCGGCGGGGTCGGCGCGGGGGATACCGAGTTTGACCGTCGGAGCGGGTGGGCTACTATTTGTCGGCACGCCTCGGGGTGTGGCGCAGCTTGGTAGCGCGCTTCGTTCGGGACGAAGAGGTCGTCGGTTCGAATCCGGCCACCCCGACCAGAGGTAACAGCAGGTCAAGGCCCCTCCACGGAGGGGTCTTGATTCGTTCCGGCGGATGATCGTCCGGCCGAGGGCAGCCACCGATGCAGCGCCCCGCGATCCGGATCACAAGCAGCCCTTCGGCCCCGGTCTCAAAGAACCGCCGGTCCAGCCCTCAGATATTTCCTCGGTTCGGTGCAACCGTGGCGTCGCTCTGCTGCGTGAGTGGGAGGAGCAGCCTCCGAGGAGAGTGGGTCGGCGTGACAGAGGAGGACTACCAGGCGTTCTACGCATCGACCTTCGCCCGGTTGGTCGGTCAGGTGTATCTGCTGACCGGCGACTTCGCTGAGGCGCAGGACGCCGTTCAAGAGGCGTTTGTCCGAGCCTGGAGCAGACGTCGCCGGTTCGCCGACGGGGACGAGCCGGAGGCGTGGATCAGAACAGTCGCCCGCCGGGTCGCGGTCAGCCGTTGGCGTTCCGCACGGTCCGGGTTGGCGGCCTGGCGACGGCGCGGGCCGGTCCAGCACGTGCCTGCGCCCGGCGTGGAGACTCCGCTGATCGTCGCGGCCCTGCAACGTCTGCCCGAGGAGCAGCGACGCGCCATCGTGCTGCACCACCTGTGCGATCGGTCGGTCGAGCAGGTCGCCGCGGAGATGGGCGTGCCATCCGGCACGGTCAAGGCCCGGCTGTCGCGCGGCCGGACGGCTCTGCGACAGATCCTCGACGAGGCGGACGCCTCGCATCAGTGGAGCCGAACGGGGTCCGGCTCCACACCCCACGCGGGCGAGCCGCGGTCCGGCACACCGGGCCGTTCCGACCGACCGGACGACATCACGACCTTGGAGCGTCGTCATGCCTGAACGCCACAACGTCGACCGAGAGAGCCGCGGCCTCGACAGCCACCTGGAAGGTTCGCTGCCCGGCCTGGACACCATGCTCCGGGACGCGGCCGGCGACGCGGCGCGCCGGGCGATCGTGCCGTCGTACGACCTGGTCCGGGGCACGGCGCGTGGCCGGCGTACCGCGCGGGTCGCGACGGCCGGGGTGTTCGGGACAGTGCTTTTCCTGGTGATCGGGATGGCGGCGGTCACCGGCGCCGGGCCGGGCCGGCACGAGGACCGGCCGCCGGCCGCGTCGGCCACCACCCTCGACCCGTCGTTGCGTGGGTACTGGACAAGGATCCCGATCCTGACCTGGACGCCGGAGGCGAGCCGCGAGGCGTCCGAGGTGTCGTCCACGAACGAGTTCCTTACGGCGGTGTTTTCCGCGCTTGCCCCGGGGGATCACGACTATTCAAACCTCCCGGATCTGCGGAAGCTCTTTCCCGACGCTCCGACCGGTGGCCCGGCCGTCGCCATCCATCAGTCGGTCACGAGAGCCGAACTGGAGCGCGCCGCCGCCAACCTGCGCAAGCTCGACGGCGTGCAGGACGCGCGGGTCGTCGAGGTGCGAGGCCTGTGGTTCACCGTGTCGGCCACCGCCCCCGCCGCCTCCGGCAGCGGGCTGCCCCCGGTCATCGACGTCACCGGGACCGGCGCCAAAGGCTCCGCGAGCGGGCAACGCCGGGACGCACAGAACCGTTGGGTGATCTGGGTACGCGCCACGTACTTCGGACCGGCCATCGACCGTGCCACCTTCGACCTGCTCCGCACCCGGACCGCCGAAGCCGTGCACGTCGATGTCTCGCAGGTGGTGGTCACGGCGGAATCGTCCGTCCGGAAGCCGAAGCCGACGACGAGCTGACGCTGGCGTGGGCCGGGCCCACGAGGCGGCCGGCCCGGCCCCGTAGCTGGTCCGGTGACGGATCACAAGCGTCCCACCACGGGCAGTTGATCGTTCTTCCTGGCAAGGTTGATGGCATGGCCGCCATGATCCGATCCCGCCTGACCGATTGGACCACCCTCGTACCCCTGATCGCGGTCGTCGTGCTCGCGGCCACCTGGAACCGGAAGCTGTCCGGCCCGCTGGTCTTCCTGGTGGCCGCGCTGCTCGCCGGCGCGGTGCTGGCGGCCGTGCACCACGCCGAGGTGGTGGCGCACAGGGTGGGCGAGCCGCTGGGGTCGCTGGTGCTCGCGGTGGCGGTCACCGTGATCGAGGTCGGTCTGATCGTCACGCTGATGATCAGCGGCGGCGACAAGACACAGGCGCTGGCCCGGGACACCGTCTTCGCCGCCGTGATGATCACCTGCAACGGGATACTCGGCCTGTCCCTGCTGCTCGGCGCGCTGCGGCGGCGGGTGGCGGTGTTCAACCCGGAGGGCACCGGCGGGGCGCTGGCCACCGTGGCCACGCTCGCCACCCTCAGCCTGGTGGTGCCCACCTTCACCACGAGCCGGCCCGGCCCGGAGTTCTCCCCCGCGCAACTGGCCTTCGCGGCGGTCGCCTCGCTCGCCCTGTACGGCCTGTTCGTGATGGTGCAGACCGGCCGGCACCGCGACTACTTCCTGCCGGTGACGCAGGAGGGCAGCATCATTCCCGAGGACGCCGACGGTGACGGGCACGCCGACCCGCCGTCGACGCGTACCGCCCTGGCCAGCCTGGCGTTGCTGGTGGTGGCCCTGGTCGCGGTGGTCGGGGACGCGAAGAGCGTCTCCCCGGCGATCGAGGCGGGCGTCGAGGCGGCGAACCTGCCGCAGGCGTTCGTCGGCGTGGTCATCGCCCTGCTGGTGCTGCTGCCGGAGACCCTCGCCGCCGCCCGGGCGGCCCGCCGGGACCGGGTGCAGATCAGCCTCAATCTGGCGCTCGGCTCGGCCATGGCCAGCATCGGCCTGACCATCCCGGCCATAGCGCTGGCCTCGATCTGGCTGGAGGGCCCGCTGCTGCTGGGCCTGGGCGGCACCCAGATGACGCTGCTGGCGCTGACCGCGGTGACCGGCGTGCTCACCGTGGTGCCGGGCCGGGCGACCGTGCTCCAGGGCGGGGTGCACCTGGTGCTGCTGGCCGCATTCGTCTTCCTCGCCGCCAGCCCCTGACCGTCGGCCGGCCCGTGACCGTCGGCTCGCCCGTGACCGTCGGCCGGCCCGTGACCGTCGGCGAGGGAGCCGTCAGTCGTGCAGTTCGGTGCGGGCCACCTCGGCGAACGCCGCCGACAGGTGGTCGGACAGGGGCCGGCCGGTGGCCGCCATCAGATCGGCGATGAGCAGCGGGGCGTGCCGGGCGATCGCGGCCGCATCCGGTGGCGCGTCGTCGTCGCCCGGGTCGTAGACGCCGAGCGCGCTCGCCAGCAGCACGAGCAGCACGTGCGGGTCGACGTCGGCCCGCCAGGCCGCGTTCGACCGGACGCACCGCTCCAGCACCTGGCGTACGTCGTCGCCGTCCAACCCGTCCGGGTGGCTCTCCTCCAGCAGCAACCGGACCACGCCGCCGAGCACCAGCCCGGCCCGGTCCGCGGAGGTGAGCCGTTCCACCGCCGGCCCGTACGCCGCACCGTCGCGCTCGGCGGCGGCGGTCACGGCCACCATGGCGGCATCGGCGATCTCCCGAGCGGCCGCGGGGAGGTGGCGCCAGGTCGTGGTCACCGGGCCAGCATGGCAGACCGCACCGACAGGACGCCCGTCAGCCGCATCAGGATGTTTTGAGCTCGAATATCCGGGGCACCGAGATCCGCACTGTTGATCGAGCGGCACGCGGCGCCCGAGATGCCGGATGCGCTCGGTCGTACGTCATGACAGGACCGTGGCACGCGACGCGCGTACCGGAATGGAGCTGATCGTGAGCACACCGGAACTCACACCGTTGTCCCTCGACGAGTTGGCCGCAGAGGCGGCGACCGCGCTGCCCACGAAGGAGGTGATCTCCCTCCTCGACCTCAACGTGGACCTCGACCTCGGGCTGGATCTCGCGGCGCCGATCGACCTCGCGGTGGCCGCCAACGCCAACGTCGCCGCCCCGATCGACGCCGCTGTGGGCGCCAACATCCTCTCCACGGGCTCGACCGCGGCCGCCCTGTCCGACCAGGGCGTCCTCATCGACCAGACCATCTCCGGCCACGCGATCGCCACCGCTCCCCAGGACAGCGCGATCGACCAGTCCAACGACGTGATCGACGACGGCACGACCGACCCGGGCACCGCGGACCCGGGCACCACCGACCCCGGCACCGGTGGCACGACCGACGGAGACGTCACCGTCCCGACCGACCCGGCGTCGATGCTCGACGGCGACCTGCTGAACGTCGACGTCAACGTGGCCCTCGACGCCGACCTCGCCGCGCCGGTCGCCGGCGCGGTCGCCGCCAACGCCAACGTCGCGGCGCCGATCGACGCCGCCGTCTCCGCGAACGTCGCGTCGGTGGACTCCAGCGCCACCGCCATCTCCCAGCAGGACGCGATCATCACCCAGCACCTCGACGACGTGACGGCGCGCGCCACGGCCGACCAGCAGGCCGAGATCACCCAGTAGCGATGAGTGTCATCTCGCCGTCCGGCCCGATCACCTCGCAAGGGCGGGGCGCCGTCAGCACGGTGCTCCGCCCTGCGGGGGGTTCCCGACCGGAGCCGGACACCGCCGAGGCCACCGGATCCGGCCCGCGGGAGGTCGTGCCCGCCCACGCGCCGGGACTGGAACTGCTGGGCGAACTGCCGGGCTCCGGGTATCGCCAACCACCCGGGCTGGTACGGCGTGACGACGGCCAGACCTGCCAGCTCACCCGGCTGTTGTATCTCGTTCTCGAGGCGATGGACGGCCGGCGCGGCTACCCGGAGATCGCGGCGCTGGTCAGCCGGAGGATCGACCGTCTGGTCACCGCGGACAACGTGCGCATGCTGACCGAGCAGAAGCTGCGCCCGCTCGGCCTCATCGCACGGTCCGACGGCGCCGCACCGACGGCGCGCAAGGCCAATCCCCTGCTGGCGCTGCGGTTCCGACTCGTGGTCTCCAACCCGCGGGTGACCCGACGGATCACCCGGCCGTTCGCGGCCCTGTTCCGCCCACCGGTCGTCGCCCTCGTCCTGGTCGCCTTCCTGCTGTCCACCGGATGGGTGCTGTTCGAGAAGGGGCTCGCCTCCGCCACCCACCAGGTGTTCGACAGGCCGGGCCTGCTGCTGCTGGTCTTCGCCATCACCATCGTCTCGGCCGGCTTCCACGAGTTCGGGCACGCCGCGGCCTGCCGGTACGGCGGCGCCACCCCCGGCACCATGGGCGTGGGCCTGTACCTGGTCTGGCCCGCCTTCTACACCAACGTCGACGACAGCTACCGGCTCGGACGGGCGGGCCGGATCCGCGTCGACCTCGGCGGCCTGTACTTCAACGCGATCGTCGCGGTGGCGATCTTCGCCACCTGGGCGGTCACCCGGTGGGACGCGCTGCTGCTCGTCATCGTCGCCCAGGTCCTGCAGATGCTCCGGCAACTGGCGCCGTTCGTCCGCTTCGACGGCTATCACATCCTGGCGGACCTGACCGGGGTGCCGGACCTCTATGCCCGCATCAAGCCGACGCTGCTCGGCCTGCTCCCGACCCGGTGGAACCGCCCGGAGTCCAAGGTGCTGAAGCCGTGGGCCCGGGTGGTGGTGACCCTGTGGGTGCTGATCGTGGTGCCCCTGCTCCTGATCACGCTGGTGCTGATGGTGACGGCCCTGCCCCGTGTCGTGGCGACCGCCTGGCAGGGCCTGCAGCGCCAGTCCGTGCTCCTGGTCGCGAACTGGGTGGACGGGGACGTCCCCAGCATCGGCGTCCGGCTGCTGTCCGTGCTCGCCATCTGCCTGCCCCTGCTCGGCACGGCGTACCTCCTGGTCCGGCTGGTGCGGCGGACGGTCCGCTCGGTCTGGCGGGCCACGGCGGGCCGGCGGCTGCATCGCGTCGGCGCGGTGGTGGCCGGCGGCGCGCTGGTGGCGGCGCTGGTCTGGGCCTGGTGGCCGGACCCGGCGACCTACCGGCCGGTGCAGGAGCACGAGCGCGGGACCGTCGCCGACGCACTGCCCGCCGGGCAGCGGCATTCCGCCGTGCCGGCGGTCGAGCCGACGCTCCGGGTCGGGGAGCGGCGGACGGTGACCACCGTCTGGCCCGGCGCCACCACGCCACCCACCCCGGGCGAGCAGCGACTGGCGCTCGTCCTGGTGCCCCGGGAGCCCGCCTCGCCCGCGGCCGGCGGGCACCCGCGATCGACCTGGGTCTTCCCGTTCAACCCGCCGGAGGCACCGGGCCCGGGTGACAACCAGGCCCTGGCGGTCAACACCCGGGACGGCTCCACCGTCTACGACGTGGCGTTCGCCCTCGTGTGGGCCGACGGGGACGAGGGCGACGTCGACAACCGCAACGAGGCGTACGCCCTGGCGAGCTGCCGGGACTGCCGCACCGTGGCGGTCTCGTTTCAGGTGGTGCTCGTCGTCGGGCCCGCCGACGTGATCGTGCCGGAGAACGTGTCGGCCGCCGTGAACTACTCCTGCCGGGACTGCCTGACGTACGCGGTGGCCTCGCAACTCGTGTTCACCCTGCCCGAGGGGCTGAGCGACGACACGAAGGACCGCATCACCGCGCTGTGGCGGGAGATCGAGCGGTTCGGCCAGCACATCCGGGGGCTCGGTCCGCAGGAGATCCAGGTCCGCCTGGAGGGGTTCAAGGCACAGATCGTGGAGATCATCGGGCAGGATCCGGCGGTCGCGGCGACGGCCGGCGGCACGCCCTCCGCGACCGCTACGACCGCGGTGCCGGCCGCCGGCACGACCCCGAGCCCCACCGACACGCCGTCCGTCGCGCCGTCGGCGCCCGCCGGCTCCACCGCACCGGCGGCCGACACCCCGTCGCCCGCGGACTCCGCGTCCACCTCACCGGTGCCCACCCCGTCGGGTACGACTCCGTCGGCCACCCCGGCCGAGGGGTCACCGTCGGCCACCACCGTCCAGGAGTCCCCGTCGGACGCCACGGCCGAGGGGTCGGAGATGGCGACACCGACGCCGGTCGGCTGAGACCCACCTCACCCCGTGAGCAACGGGGTGAGGTGGGTCTCTCGAAAACCGTTCGCCGCCTGTCGTACCCCCGCAACAGAATCCAGGCATGCTGCGCCGCGCCCTGCCCGCCCGTCCCGAAGCCCGTCGGATCCTGATCGGCACCCTGCTGTCGGCCGTCGGGCGCGGCCTCACCCTGCCCTTCCTCTTCATCTACCTCACCGACGTGCGCGGGCTGAGCGACCCCCGGGCCGGCCTGGTGATCGGCTGGTTCGGCGCGGTGACGCTGGCGCTGTCACCGCTGGGCGGCACGCTGATCGACCGGTTCGGCGCGCGTCGGGTGGTGCTCCCCTGCCTGGTGATCGAGGCGGTCGGCACCGGCTCGCTGGCCCTGGTCGACTCGACGGCCTCGGCGTTCGGCGTGATGACGCTGATCGCCGTGGGCAGTTCGGCGATCTGGTCCGGCCAGAACACGATCCTCGCCTCGCTCACCGGCGACGGTGAGCGGCAGCGGGTGTTCGGGTTGAACTTCGCGCTGCTCAACCTGGGTATCGGGGTGGGCGGCCTGATCTCCGGCGCGGTGGTCGACGTGGCCCGGCCGGTCACCTTCCAGGCCATCTACCTGCTGGACGCGCTGAGCTACCTGATGCCGGGGCTCATCCTGCTCACCCTCCCGCACGTCGGGCACCGGCTGGCCAGGGCCGCGACGGAGGCCACCCGGCCGGCCGGGGGTTACCTCACCGTGCTGCGGGACCGGCCGTTCCGCCGGCTGGTCATCTTCGGTCTGGTCCTCACCACCTGTGGCTACGCGCAGATCGAGGTGGGCTTCGCCGCGTACTCGGTGCGGGTGGTGGAGGTGTCGCCGCGGGTGGTGGCCTGGGCGCTGGCCGGCAACACCGTGATGATCGTGCTCTCGCAGCTGCTGGTGATCCGCCGGATGGAGGGCCGGAGCCGGACCGGCGCGCTCGCCGCGGTGGGTGCGGTCTTCGCGGCCGCCTGGCTGGTTCTGGGCGCGGCGGGCGTGATCGGCACGGGCAACGCGCTGCTCGCGGCGCTGGGCGTGGTGGCCTGCTCGGCGATCTTCGGGTTCGGCGAGACGATGCTGTCGCCGGTGATGCCGGCGCTGACGAACGCGCTCGCCACCGACGAGCTGCGCGGGCGGTACAACGCCATGAGCTCGATGATCTTCGGGATCAGCGGGGTCATCGGCCCGGTCACCGCGGGCCCGCTGATCGGTGCGGCACACGGCCGGCTCTGGGTGGCCGTCGTGGTGGGCGGCTGCCTCACCGCCTCGGTGCTGGCCCTGTCGTTGCGCCGGCTGCTCACCGCCGGTCAGGACGGCCGCGTCGCCGCCGTCGTCCGGGAGCCGGAGCCCGCGCACGCCTGAGCACTGTCGCCGCACGCGAACGGGCCCCGGAGCATCAGCTCCGGGGCCCGTCGTCGTGCGGGTCGGCCGTCAGGCGGCCGGAACCTCCGCGGTGGTCTGGATCCGGTTCAGCGCCGGCGCGGAGACCGGCGACTTCTCGGTCAGGTACGCGGTGAAGGCGTCCAGGTCGATCATGCCGGTGACGGCGTTCGTGCCACCGGTGAGGACGCTGAAGCCGTCGCCACCGCCGGAGAGGAAGTTGTTCACCGTGACGCGGTAGGTCGCGGCGTCGGTGACCGGGGTGCCGTTGATGGTGAGGCTGCCCCGGACCACGCGGGTGCCGGTGCACGGCGACCCGGCCGGCGCCGTGGTGCCGTTGACGTCGACGACGTAGTGCACGGTCGAGGACGCGTAGAGCACCTTGGCGGTGGTGAACTGCTGCTCCAGCAGGCAGTAGAGCTGGGCGCCGGTCAGGTCCAGCGTCACCAGGTTGTTGGCGAACGGCTGGACGGTGAACGCCTCGGCGTAGGTGACCGGGCCGGCGTCGAGGTCGGCGCGGACACCACCGGGGTTCATGAACGCGGCGACCGCGTTCTGCTCGTTGTCGGTGGCGGCGAGCTGGGCGTCGGCGATGACGTTGCCGAGCGGCGACTCACCGGTCTGGTACGTCGGCTTGCCGTTGACGTCGACCCCGGTCTGGTACAGGTTCTCCTGGGTCTTGGTGAGCACGCTCGTGGTCTCGCCGACCACCTTGTCGGCCACCGGGCCGAGGGCGGTCTTGTAGTGGGTGATCAGGTCGTTCGTGGCCTTGTCCGGGTCGACGGTCCGGGTGACCACGACGTTGTTAGCGGACGCGCTGACGATGTCCTTGCTCCGCCGGTCGATCTTCAGGTCGATGTCGGTGACCAGGCGACCGAAGGAGCTGGCGCTGGTGACCAGCTTGCCGTTGATGTTGCAGTTGTACGCGGCGTGGGTGTGCCCGCTGACGATCACGTCGATCGCCGGGTCCATCCGGTTCGCGATGTCGACGATCGGGCCGCTGAACCCGGTGCAGTCGTTGATGCCGCCGCCGTTCTGCACGCCGCCCTCGTGGAGCAGCACCACGATGGACTGCACGCCCTGGGCCTGCAGGATGCGCGCGTACCTGTTGGCGGTGTCCGCCTCGTCGGCGAAGGACAGGCCGGCGACGCCCTGCTGGCTGACGATCTGCGGGGTGCCCTCGAGGGTCATCCCGATGAAGCCGATCTTCACGCCGTCGATCTTCTTGATGCCGTACGGCGGCAGCAGCGGCTTGCCGGTGGCGGTCTTGAAGGCGTTCGCCGACAGGTACTGGAAGTCGGCGCCCGCGAACGGGGTGCCGTCGCCGCAGCCGTCCACCGGGTGGCAGCCGCCGTTCTGCATCCGGAGCAGCTCGGCGGCGCCCTCGTCGAACTCGTGGTTGCCGACGCTGGTGAACTCGAGCCCGGCGAGGTTCATCTCCTCGATGGTGGGCTCGTCGTGGAACGCGGCGGAGAGCAGCGGCGAGGCGCCGATGAGGTCACCGGCGGCGACCGTGACGGTGTGCTCCCGCTCCTCCTCGGTGGTGCCCCGCAGCGCGTCGAGGTGGGCGGCCAGGTATGCCGCGCCACCGGCGGTCTTCCCGTCGATGGTGCCGCTGGAACCGGTCGGCGGCTCCAGGTTGCCGTGGAAGTCGTTGATGGCGAGCAGCTTGACGTCGATCGGCGTCGGGTCGGCTGCGGCCTGGTCGGGGTGTACGGCGACCGCGGTGAACGCGGTGGCGGCGAGTGCGGCCAGGCCGACGGCGGCCCGGCGGCGCATCCCGGGGACGGACATGGAACTCCTCGTGAGACTCGGCGCGTGGCTGTCCGGGCGATGGTTCGCACCGGTGACCCTGGACGTGCCGTGACAGGGGTCGATCGCGGATGACGGCGGTCGGGGGACGCCGCCTGCCGAAGCAAGCTTGCCACCCGTCAAGCGATCGGTCGACCGGGGCAGTCCATCTCAACTGCGGATACCGACAGCAACTTGCGCCGGTACGCCCGACTAGTCGGACATGACCGGCGGGTGAATTCCTTCATGCCCTGCCGCTGTCGGAGGTATGGACTAGGAAAGTAGCCATGGAGTCGAGCGGGACCAACTGGACGGTGGACTCGGTGCGGTCCGCCGACGGCACCACGATCGCCTACGAGACGGCCGGTGACGGGCCGCCCATCATCCTGGTCGGCGGGGCCTTCAACGACCGGAGCACGACCCGCCCGCTGGCCGCCGCGCTCGCCGCCGACTTCACCGTCTACGGCTACGACCGCCGGGGTCGCGGCGGCAGCGGTGACACCGGACCGTACGCGGTGCAGCGCGAGATCGAGGACGTGGCGGCCCTGACCGACCGGGCCGGCGGCAGCGCCCACCTCTACGGCCTCTCCTCCGGCGCGATCCTCGCCGCGTATGTGGCGGCCGAGGGGGTTCCGGTCGCCGGGCTGGCGCTCTTCGAGCCGCCGTTCCAGGCGGGCCCGCACGGTGGCCGGAAGCTGGGGCTGGCCGAGCGGTTGAGCGAGCTGGTCTCGGCGGGCCGGCGCGACGACGCGGTCGCCCTCTTCCTGACCGACGCGGTCGGCGTGCCCACCGAGGCGGTCGGCGCGATGCGCGAGGCCCCCGAGTGGGGCTGGATGGCGGGGCTGGCGCACACCCTGGCCTACGACACCACGGTCACGGGCTCCGGCGGCCTGCCCGAGGACCGGCTCGCGGCGATCACCGCTCCCACCGTGGTGGTGGACAGCACCGGCAGCCCGCCGTGGCTGCGGGACGCGGCCGTCGCGACCGCCGGGGCGATCCCCGGGGCGACCCACCTCAGCCTGGCGGGTGGCTTCCACGAGGTGCCGCCGGAGGTGCTGGCCCCCGCGCTGCGCGACGCCCTGCTCGGCTGAGTCCGGTCGAAAGGTCTGCCGGGCGGCCGGGGTCCCACGCCCACGGCGCCGGCTCCCAGGGACCAGGGAGCCGGCGCCGTGCGCGGGGCGGACCAGCAGGAGGGTGCGGCACCTGCTGATCCACGATCAGGTGTCGCGGCCCCTTCATGTCACGTGCAGAATCTTGCTCGCGCAACCTTCCCACGGGTAAATACATTCGCGGACGAGCCGAACAGGACCGTTCGGTGGTCAACATCTGCCGGTACGCCGGTCGCATCCGCCCGAAGGCCCGGCCCCGGCGGCAGCGCCAGACGTGCGCGCGACCGCGCCGGGTCGACCGGGAGCTGGGGGCGTATCGGGGACTTTTCGCCCTGACGGCGGGCGAGCACCCGCGGCCGGTGGAGGATGCCGACTGTCCGATCTAGACCATCGCGCGCCCGACGCGGCGCCGACGCGGCGAGCGGATGAACCCACAGGGCGCTGAGCTGCGGCTACGTGTCCGAAACCGATCGAAAGTGAAGAATTTTATTTGAATCGCTCGGTTGGACCGGGGTACCGGATGGACGCACGAATGAGCCAGAGGAAGGAAGAGTTCATGCATGCAGCACGTCTCCGGACCGCCTCGGTCGCCCTGGCCGCGAGCGTAGGACTGGTCCTCGCCACGACGGGTGTGGCGCAGGCCGCCCCGGTGAGCCAGCAGGCCCAGCAGGCACCCGCGGCCGCCCCCGCGGCGTCCGCGGTCAGCACGCCCGTCACCGGCAGCTTCACCGACGCGCTGGGCGGGGTCGGCAACTTCGCGGGCACCTTCACGCCCACCCGGTTCGTCAACCAGAACGGTCAGCTCGCCGCCGTGGGCACGCTGACCGGCACCCTCACCAACTCCGCCGGCACCTCGCTCGGCGCCGTCAACCAGCAGATCACCGTGCCGGTCCAGGCGGCTGCCACCTGCGACATCCTCAATCTCGACCTCGGCCCGCTGGACCTGAACCTGCTCGGTCTCCAGGTGCACCTCGACGAGGTCGTGCTCGACATCACCGCGCAGCAGGGCCCGGGCAACCTGCTCGGCAACCTGCTCTGCGCGGTCGCCGGCCTGCTCGACAACACCGGCGGCGGCAGTGGCGTCCTGAACGGGATCGTGGCCCTGCTCAACCGGATCCTCGGGGCGCTCTGATCCATTCCGACATCGCGGAGCTGAGGGCGGAGGCCATCGGGACCTGGTCCCGGTGGCCTCCGCCGCGTCCCGCCCCGCCGACCGCATCCTCCGCCAGGCGGCCGACCCGGGAGCGGGGCCAGTTGCCCCGGACCCCGGGCCGGGCCGCCAGGTAGCCGGTGATCCGCGCGACGCCCCAGCCGTGCGCCTCGCGCAGCCCGCGGGCGAGCATGCCGAGGTAGACCGGAGCCGGCGAGGTCCAGTCCACCTCGGACGCGCGGTGCGGGGCCGTGAACGTGAGCATCGGCAGGCCGTCACGCGTGCCGACCCGGAGCAGGGTCTCGTAGCGGCCGGGGCCGAGGGTGGCGCGGCCGGTCTCCGCCGCCACCCGGATCAGGTCCAGGTCCGTCCCGGGCGGCCGGTACATCTCCTGCGCCGCGATGTCGGCGAACTGCTCGACCGTCACGAGGTAGCCGCGCACGGCCGCGCGTCCCGGCAGGTCCGGGTCGTAGAACGCCATCCCGCCGGTCCAGGCCCGCGACTCGCCGGCGAAGTAGACACCGCCGGGGATCAGCCCGGCGGCCGTCCGGCGCGGTGGCCGGCAGTCCCGGCAGCCGGGGTACGTGCGCAGCCCGCCGGGTGGGCGCCCGCCCCGCATGTACCGGTCGAGCCGCGCCGCGTGCAGGTTCGAGCCGTACGCGACGTACCAGAGCAGGGGCTCCACGGGTTCAGAACCAGCAGGTCCGCCCGGCGGCGTGGCTGACCTGGACCGTATGCGTCACGCAGCCCCCGTCGGCCACCCGGTGCAGCAGGAACGCGGTGGGCTCGGCGACCCACCCGATGCCCTCCTCGTCGGTCATGGCGAGGCTGACCTGCATCCAGGTGCTCGGCGCGGTGGTGAGCACCGTGCCGGCGAAGGCGCTGGTGACCGGCCGGTGCAGGTGGCCGGCGGCGACCCGGACCACGTGGGGGTGGCGACCGATCACCTCGGCGAGCGCGTCGGCGTCGGTGAGCCCCATGGCGTCCATGGCCGGCACGCCGACCGCTATCGGCGGGTGGTGCAGGCACACCACGGCGGGCACCTCGGTGCGACCGGCCAGCACGCCGTCGAGCCAGCCGAGCTGGTCGTCCCCGAGCCGCCCGGCGTCCCCGCCGGGGGCGAGCGAGTCCAGCACCACGAGCGTGCCGTCCGGCTGGTCGACGTGGTAGTGGGCCGAGAAGCCGCCACCCAGGTACGGGGTGCCGCCGAAGGTGTCGAGCAGGGACTCCCGGTCGTCGTGGTTGCCGGCGGCGAGGTGGACGGGCAGCGGGAATCGCCCGATGATCTCGCGCAGCGCGAGGTACTCGTCCGGACGGCCGTTGCTCACGAGGTCGCCGGTGATCACCACGCAGTCGGGCCGGGGGCGCAGGGCGAGCACCCGCCCGAGTGCCCGGTGCAGCCCGGACGCCTGCTCGGCCGCGAGCAGGCCGGTGGTCACATGCGGGTCGCTGAGCTGGGCGATGAGCATCGGCGCCTCCTGACGAGCCCGGGACCCTCACGCTATCGCCGCCGCACGCGAACGCGCGGCCCTCTCCCGCCCACAGGTCCCGTCCACAGCCTGTGGATAGCACATGTGTACGAAGGTCGCGGGCTGCCGCGCTGGGTACCCTTGATCGCGCCCCGCCCCCTCCGAGCAGGAACGACGTGGATCACGAGCGAGTCGTCCGGGACGTCACGGTCCGCCTACCGATGGCGTCGACCGCGCTGGAGGCGTGCCAGTGGACCGTCTCGGCGCTGGCCCGGCACACGCCGGCGACGGTCTCGATCCTGCTCGGGGTCCACGACTCGCTCCGCTGCGTCGCCGCCACCGGCGCCTGGCAGGTCTTCTCCACCGTGCCGGCGCAGGCCGGGGCCGACGACTCCGGCACGCCGCGCCGGGACCACCAGCGCTCGATCGTCGCGCGGGTGTACGCCTCCGGCGAGCCCGCCGTCGTCCCCGACGTGACCGCCGATCCCGACTACCTTCCGGTACGCCCCGACGTCACGGCCGAGATCTGCGTGCCGGTGCGGGACCGGGCGGGCCGCCCGCTCGGTGTGCTGGACCTCCAGTGGAGCGGCCCGGTGGAGGCGCAGCGGTGGCGGAGGACCGCCCAGCGGCTGGCCGACCGGCTCGGCGCCCGGATCGCCGCGCTCGGTGGCCCGCCGGCCGAGACCCGCAGCGAGAAGCTGCTCCGGCACACCGCCGCGATGACCAGCGCCCCCACCGACTGGGACCTGACGACGGCCGCGATCGCCGCGGCCCGGGACGTCTCGGCGCTCGCCGCCGCCGTGCTGATCCTTCCCGGCCCGCGCGAACCGCGGCTGGGCACGCCCACCGCCACCCCCGGGGCGCTGGAGGCCCGGATGCGGGCCGAGCTGGCCGAGGCCGGTCCGGCGGCGCTCGCCCGGATGATCGCCCGCGCGCACCGGCACGGGTCGGCGTACACGCTGGGCGAGGAGGGGCATCCGCCGACCGAGGACTACCTGCCGTTGACCCGGGCCGGGGCGCGCACCCTGGTGGCGGTGCCGGTCGGTCCCACGGAGGGTGGCGGCGTGCTGCTGGTCGCCGACGAGCGGCTGCTGCGCCCCGACCCGACCACGGTCAACCTGATCGAGCTGCTGGCCGGGCAGGCGTGGATCTGCCTCGACCGGCTGCGTACGCTCGCCCGGCTACGCGAGCAGGCCAGCTCGGACCCGCTCACCGGGCTGCGCCACACCGGGCCGTTCGGGCAGCGGATCGCGAGCGCCACGCCGGGGCGTACCGCCCTGCTGGCGATCGACGTGGACGGCTTCAAGGACGTCAACGACACGTACGGCCACCAGGCCGGCGACCAGCTGCTGGTGGGGCTGGCCCGGGCGCTGGAGGGTGCGCTGCGCCAGGGTGACGAGCTCTACCGCACCGGCGGCGACGAGTTCGTCGCGGTGATCGAGGTGAGCCGGCCCGAGGAGGCCGTGCGGATCGCCGAGCGGCTCACCGAGGCCGCCCGCCGCACCGGCCGGACGATCAGCGTCGGCGTCGCCCTCCCCCGCCCCGGCGAGTCCCCGGAACGAACCCTGAGCCGCGCCGACCAGGCCCTGTACGCGGTGAAACGCGACGGCCGCGACGGAGTACACCTCTCCGCCGCCTGACGCCGTCGATCATGGAGTTGTGGCACCTGACAAAGGGCTCCGATCGGGCCTTCCAGGCGCCACAACTCCATGATCGACGCGCAGGTCCGCGGCGACGCGCAGGTCAGCGGCGACGCGCGGGTCAGGGGTGGGTCAGCTCTCTCGCCAGGAGTTCGGCGATCTGGGCGGTGTTCAGGGCGGCGCCCTTGCGGAGGTTGTCGCCCGTCACGAAGAGGTCCAGGGCGCGGGGGTCGTCCACGGCGCGGCGGATGCGGCCGACCCAGGACGGGTCGGTGCCCACCGCGTCGATCGGCATGGGGAACTCGCCGGCGGCCGGGTCGTCGACCAGGATCACGCCGGGCGCGTTGCGCAGCACCTCGCGGGCGCCCTCGGCGTCGACCTCGGTGGCGAAGACCGCGTGCACGGCGACCGAGTGACCGGTCACCACCGGCACCCGGACGCAGGTCGCGGAGACCTTGAGGTCGGGCAGCCCGAGGATCTTGCGCGACTCGTTGCGCATCTTCAGCTCCTCGGACGACCAGCCGCCGTCGGCGAGCGAGCCGGCCCAGGGCACCACGTTGAGCGCGAGCGGCGCCGGGAACGGCCCCAGCTCGTCGCCGACCGCCTGCCGGACGTCGCCGGGCCGCGAGCCGAGCACCCGATCCCCGGCGATCTTGCTGAGCTGGGCGTGCAGCGCGTCCACGCCGGCCTGCCCCGCACCGGAGACCGCCTGGTACGAGGCGAGCACCAGCTCGCGCAGCCCGTACTCCCGGTGTAGCGGGGCAATCGCCACGATCATCGCCAGGGTCGTGCAGTTGGCGTTGGCGATGATCCCCTTGGGGCGGTTGCGGACCTGCTCGGGGTTGATCTCGGGAACGACGAGCGGCACGTCGCGGTCCATGCGGAACGCGCCGGAGTTGTCCACCGCGACGGCGCCCCGGCTGACGGCGATCGGTGCCCACTCGGCCGAGACCGCGTCGGGGACGTCGAACATCGCGACGTCCACGCCGTCGAACGCCTCGGGGGTGAGCGCCTGGACGGTCAGCGTCTCGCCCCGGCACTGGATCTGGCGGCCGACCGAGCGCTCGGAGGCGAGCAACCGGATCTCGCCCCACACGTTGCGGCGGGAGGAGAGGATCTGGCACATCACCGTGCCGACGGCGCCGGTCGCCCCGACCACGGCGAGGGTGGGCAGCGACGACATGCGCACTACCGCCCGGTGCCGGCGTAGACGACGGCTTCGGTGTCACCGCCCAGGTCGAAGGCGTCGTGGATGGCCCGGACCGCCTTGTCGAGGTCGGTGTCCCGGCAGACCACCGACACCCGGATCTCCGAGGTGGAGATCATCTCGATGTTCACCCCGGCCGCGCCGAGGGCGGCGAAGAAGCCGGCCGCGACACCCGGGTGCGAGCGCATGCCCGCGCCGATCAGCGACACCTTGCCGACGTGGTCGTCGTAGAGCAGGCCCTTGAACTTGACCTGCTCCTGGATCTTGCTGAGCGCGGCCATGGCCGTCGGGCCGTCGGTCTTGGGCAGCGTGAAGGAGATGTCGGTGCGGCCGGTGCCCTCGGTGGACACGTTCTGCACGATCATGTCGATGTTGATCTCGGCGCCGGCCACGGTGTCGAAGATCCGCGCGGCGGCGCCCGGCTCGTCGGGCACCCCGACAATGGTGATCTTCGCCTCGCTGCGGTCGTGGGCGACCCCGGTGATCAGTGCCTGTTCCACAGGAAGGTCCTCCATCGATCCGGTGACCATCGTGCCGGTGTTGGTCGAGTATGACGAACGGACGTGGATCGGCAAGCCTGCGCGCCGGGCGTACTCGACGCTGCGCAGGTGCAGCACCTTGGCGCCGCAGGCGGCCAGTTCCAGCATCTCCTCGTAGGTGATGTGCTTGATGTGCCGCGCGTTGGGCACGATCCGCGGGTCGGCGCTGAACACGCCGTCCACGTCGGTGTAGATCTCGCAGACGTCCGCGTCGAGTGCGGCGGCGAGGGCCACGGCCGTGGTGTCCGACCCGCCCCGGCCCAGGGTGGTCACGTCCTTGGTGTCCTGCGAGACGCCCTGGAAGCCGGCCACGATGACCACCGCGCCCTCGTCCAGCGCGCCCTTCAGGCGGCCCGGGGTGACGTCGATGATCCGCGCCCGGCCGTGCACCGAGGTGGTGAGCACGCCGGCCTGGGAGCCGGTGAACGAGCGGGCCTCGTACCCCAGGTTGTGGATGGCCATGGCGAGCAGCGCCATGGAGATCCGCTCCCCGGCGGTCAGCAGCATGTCCAGTTCGCGGCCGGGCGGCAGCGGGCTGACCTGGTTGGCCAGGTCGAGCAGCTCGTCGGTGGTGTCGCCCATGGCCGAGACCACCACGACCACGTCGTCGCCCGCCTTGCGGGCCGCCACGATGCGCTCGGCCACCCGCTTGATCCGCTCGGCGTTGGCGACGGAGGACCCGCCGTACTTCTGCACCACGAGTGCCACGACGGTGCACTCCCTCCCAGCGACGACCCTGAGCGTGCCGGCGCCGCCGGTTTCTTCGGTCCGGCGGCGCGTGTCAGACCTCCCCAGGGTATCGGGCGGCGGATGGCGCCGGGTCGGGTGATCCCACCATCCGGCCCGGCGTGGGGCGGCTCACCGGCCCCGGCCCGGCCGCGCGACACGCCGCCGGAACACCCGTGCGGCGGGCTCCCCGGAGCCCGGCCGGCACCGCAGAATGTCCCGGTGCACGCACACCGACGCGCGGCCCGGCGGCTCGCCGGCGCCCTGGCGCTCACCCTGCCGGCGCTCCTGGCCGCCTGCACCGCCGATCCGCCGAGCCGGGCCCCGACCAGCACCGCCGACCCGGTCCCGGCCGAGGTCGACGCGGCCCGGGACGAACTGGCCGCGCTGGCCGCGGCCGCGCAGGACCGGCACCTCACCGCCACGTACGCCTTCGAGCCCGGCGACGGCGCGACCCGGACGGTCACGGTGACCAGCGCGAACGACGGCACCTGGCGGGTGGACGTGCCCGGTTGGGGGCAGGGCGGCACCGTCGACGTCTCGCTCGCCGCCACCGGCGACGGGCTCTTCCAGTGCGCCCTGCCGTCGGCCGGCTGGGCGCAGCCGGCGGGCTGCGTACGCCTCGGCGACGCCGACGACGCCGTGCCCCGCAGGCTGGACCCGCGGGTGCAGCACCCGTTCACCGACTGGCTGGAGGTGCTCACCGACCGGCGCGCCCCGCTCGCCGTCTCGGCGGCCGCGCCGCTGCCCGGGGCGAGCGGCGAGTGCTACTCGGTCGAGTCGACCTCGGCCTCGCTGAACGCCCCGCTGGACGTCGGGATCTACTGCTACCTCCCGGACGGCACCCCGACGGCGGTGCGGGCCGCCTTCGGCACCCTGAAGCTGGCCGGCGAGCCGGGCCCGGCACCGGCCACCGTGCCGCTGGCCGGGCCGGTCAGCGAGGGCGGCGAGCCGGTGAGCCGGGACGCGCCGTCGCCGACCGACAGCCCGACCGCGGGAACGCCCTGACCGCGATGTCCGTTACGGGTGCTCTTCGCCACATCTGAACCCGGGCGACGGCAGGGGCAAAACACCCATCAGGGATGCTTTGCCGCATGCCTGACCTCACCCCGCTGCTCGCCTTCCGCTGGAGCCCACGCGCCTTCGACCCGGCCGCCGAGCTGACCGGGGACGAGGCCGCCTGCCTGCTGGAGGCCGCCCGCTGGGCGCCCTCGGCCGGCAACGCCCAGCCGTGGCGCTTCGCGCTCGGCCACCGGCAGGACGAGACCTGGAAGCGCATCCTGGTCAACCTGCCCGAGGGCGACCAGCGGTGGGTCCGGCACGCCGCCGCGCTGGTCGTCGGGGCGCACACCGGCGGCGACCCGGAACGGGCCGCGTACGACCTGGGCCAGGCCGTCGCCCACCTGACCGTGCAGGCCACCGCGCTGGGCCTGCACGCGCACCAGCTCACCCGCCTCGACCGCGCCGGCCTCGCCACCGAGCTGGACCTGGCGGCCGCGATCCGGCCCCTCGTGGTGGTCGCGATCGGGCGGCTCGGGGACCCGTCCGCGCTACCCGAGGACCTGCGGGACCGGGAGACCGCCCTGCGCCGCCGCCGGCCGCTGGCCACCCTCCTGCTCGCCTGATCCGTACCCGCCGGCCCGGTCACCCGCCACGGCTGGCCCGGACCAGGACCGTCGCGGCGTCGGTGTTGCGGTAGAGGACGTGCCGGCCCTGCCGGGATCGGGAGACCAGCCCGGCCGCGTGCAGCGCGGCCAGGTGCTGCGAGACGTTCCCACCCGACATCCCGGTACGCCGGGCCAGGTCGCTGGTGGTGGCCGCCACGTCGAGCAGGTGCAGCAGCGCGGCCCGGCCGGCGCCGACCACCCGGGCCAGCGCGTCACCGGGCGGCGACTCGACCGCCTCCCAGAGCGTACCCACCGCCCGGACCGGGTACGCGCCGGCCGGAAGCGAGTCCTCCAGCAGGTTCCACAGCACCCGCCGGTCGGCGAAGATGCTGGGGTTCAGCGCCAGCCCGCGCCCGCGGAGGTCGAAGTCCCGCTCGAACGGGTCGTCGCTGACCACCCGGTCGCCCAACCAGCGCAGGCTCGGGTGGAGCTGCGTGAACAGCCGACCGGCGCCGCCCTCGGCGAGCTGCGCGGCACGGTACGCGACGTCGGCGTCGAGCAGCGCCCGCATCCGCGTCCAGTCGCGGGCGATCGCCTCGTCGTACCAGACCCGCATCGCGTCGACGACGTGCGGCAGCAGCCCGCGAGGGTCGGCGAGGAGCGCCTGCCCGAACGGGCTCAGCGGCCCGCGCGGGGTGGTCGCCAGCAGGTCCTGGACCACCACGTCCGGCGGCGTCGCGGCGATCTGCGCGAGCTGATCGGTCATCTCCAGGCCCGGCCGGGCCGCCGGCGTGAGGAAGTCGGGCAGCCAGCGGCGCGGCCGGGTCAGCTCCACCAGCGGGCGGACCCGTGCGGCCACCTCCGGACGGCGCAGCGTCAGCCGGGCCCGGTCGATCCAGGGCAGGTGCACGGCGTAGCGGGCCGGATCGGCAAGGGCCCACATGCTCATGACCGTCTCGTTGGCCGGCGAGACGGCGAACCGCACTCCGGCGACGTCGGCCAGGGTGAACCGCAACTCGGACACGCGTACCCCCGCAGGCAGGATTCGGCTCAGCCTAAAAGGCTCGACCGGAACGTGGGGGGCGCGGTTCACTCACCGGCCATGGGGGCCAGAGAGACCATCCGCACCGCCGTCCACCATGTCGTGCCGCCGGCCGGGCTGACCCGCGCCCTGGCCGTGCAGGCCATGGTCTACGCCGTCGGCGGCGGCCTGTTCCAGGCCGGCAGCGCCGTGTTCTTCACCCGGGCGCTGGGGCTCAGCGCCGCCCAGGTCGGGCTGGGCCTGTCCATCGCGGCGGGGGTGTCGCTGCTGGGCACGGTGCCGCTGGGCGGGCTGACCGACCGGTACGGTCCGCAGCGGGTCTGGGTCCTCGCGCTGGTGCTGGAGGCGGCGCTCTTCGCCACGTACCCGTTCGTGGGCGGCTTCGCCGGGTTCCTCACCGTGGTGGTGGCGTTGGCCGCCGTGGACGCGGCGGCCGGCGTCGCCCGGCAGGTCTACTCGATCAACGCGTTGCCGCCGGCCGAACGGGTCACCGCGATGGCCTACCAGCGCTCCCTGCTGAATGTCGGGTTCGGGCTCGGCGCGGCGATCAGCGGCCTGGTGCTGGCGGTGGACACGATCGCGGCGTACCGGGTGATGGTCTGGTTCATCGCGGCGGTTTTCCTGGTGACGGCACTCTTCGTGCGGCGGCTGCCCCGGCTGCCCGAGGTGGCCCGCCCGGCCGAGCCGATGAGCCGGTTCGCGGTGCTGCGGGACCGGCCGTTCATGGCGGTCTCCCTGCTGTCCGGGCTGCTCACCGCGCACCAGACGCTGTACCTGACGGTGCTGCCGCTCTGGATCCTCACCCACACCGACGCCCCGAAGACGGTGATCGCCGGGCTGGTGCTGCTCAACACGATCCTCATCGTGCTGCTCCAGGTACGCGCCAGCCGGGGCGCCGACACCGCCCCGGGCGCGGCCCGGGCGTCCCGCCGGGGCGCCCTGCTGATCGCCCTGTTCTGCCTGGTCGTGCCGATCTCCGGAGTGACCCGGGGCACGCTCACCCTGGTGGTGCTGGTGGTCGCCGCGCTGCTGCTCATCGTGGCCGAGCTGGTCGAGTCCGCGGGCACCTGGGGGCTCACGGCCACCCTGCCGCCGGCCACCCAGCGCGGCGCGTACGTGGGGGCGTTCCGGCTCGGCACGCAGCTGCAGTACCTGATCGCCCCGGCCGGGCTGACCGCTCTGGGCGTGACCACCGGCGGCTGGGGCTGGTTCCCGACGGCGGCGGTCTTCGTGCTGATCGGGCTGGCGATCGTGCCCGTGGTGGCCTGGGCCGGCGGGACGCCGCGGCTGGGCGCGACGGCTCCGGAGCAGACCGTGACCCCGGTCCCATAGTCCGGACCTGGCTTCCCACCCCCCGTCTCACCACGTAGGGTGACCCTGTCATGTGGCGGGCGTTCCTTCTTCTTGGCTGCCGCGACGAGGCCTGACCGGCCGGCACCTCGTCGCGGAGTTGAACCGCGCCGTCCAGCACATCCGAACTTCCTCTCGGCACCGCCGCGCACCGTCGCCCGGCACCCGCCGACACCTTCCGATCTGCTGACGCCACATGTTCCCAGGGAGCACTCCGAGATGGCTCAACCTGTCACCGACGCCGAGACCGATCCGATCGCCCGGCAGCGCCCCAGCCGGATGCCGTTCCAGCGTTACCTGCCCTACCACCAGCAGTTCCGGTTCGACCTGCCGGACCGCGCCTGGCCCACCCGCCGCGTCGAGGCCGCGCCCCGCTGGTGCGCCGTGGACCTCCGCGACGGCAACCAGGCCCTGATCGACCCGATGTCGCCGGAGCGCAAGCGCCGGATGTTCCAGCTGCTGGTGCAGATGGGCTACAAGGAGATCGAGGTCGGCTTCCCGTCGGCCAGCCAGACCGACTACGACTTCGTACGGCAGCTGATCGAGCAGGATCTGATCCCCGAGGACGTCACCATCCAGGTGCTGACCCAGTGCCGGGAGCACCTGATCGACCGGACGTTCGAGTCGCTGCGCGGCGCCCGCCGGGCCATCGTGCACTTCTACAACTCGACCTCGACGCTCCAGCGCCGGGTGGTCTTCGGCCTGGACCGGAACGGCATCACCGACATCGCCACGTCGGGCGCCCGGCTCTGCCAGAAGTACGCCGAGATCCACACCCCGGACACCGACATCCACTACGAGTACTCGCCGGAGTCGTACACGGGCACGGAGCTGGAGTACGCGCTGGAGGTCTGCTCGGCGGTGATCGACGTGATCGACCCGACCCCGGACCGCAAGCTGATCATCAACCTGCCGGCCACGGTCGAGATGGCCATGCCGAACGTCTACGCCGACTCGATCGAGTGGATGCACCGGCACCTGCCTCGCCGGGACAGCCTGGTGCTGAGCCTGCACCCGCACAACGACCGGGGCACCGGGGTGGCCGCCGCCGAACTGGGCCTGCTGGCCGGCGCCGACCGGATCGAGGGCTGCCTGTTCGGCAACGGCGAGCGCACCGGCAACGTCGACCTGGTCACCCTGGGGCTGAACCTGTTCTCCCAGGGCATCGACCCGATGATCGACTTCTCGAACATCGACGAGGTCAAGCGCGCCGTCGAATACTGCAACCAGCTGCCGGTGCACGAGCGCCACCCGTACGCGGGCGACCTGGTCTACACGGCCTTCTCCGGCTCGCACCAGGACGCGATCAAGAAGGGCTTCGACGCGCTGCACGCCGACGCGGCGGCGGCCGGGGTGCCCGTCGACGAGTTCACCTGGGCCGTGCCCTACCTGCCCATCGACCCGAAGGACCTGGGCCGCACCTACGAGGCGGTCATCCGGGTCAACTCGCAGTCCGGCAAGGGTGGCGTCGCGTACATCATGAAGTCCGAGCACCAGCTCGACCTTCCGCGCCGCCTCCAGATCGAGTTCTCGGGCGTGGTCCAGCAGGTGACCGACCACGACGGCGGCGAGGTCGAGCCGGGCACCATGTGGGAGATCTTCGCCCGCAACTATCTGGTCGACCACCAGGTCGACCCGGCCGTCACGCTGGCCGGCTACGCCATCGGCACCGCCGAGGGCAAGGTCGAGATCGAGGCCCGGGTCGGCTACGACGGCGAGGTCCAGCCGCTCACCGCGGTCGGCAACGGCCCCATCGACGCGTACGTCAACGCGCTCCAGTCGCTGGGCGTGGCCGTGCGGGTGCTCGACTACCACGAGCACGCGCTCTCCTCCGGTGGGGACGCGCAGGCCGCCGCGTACGTCGAGTGCGAGGTGGACGGCCGGACCGTCTGGGGCGTCGGGGTCGACGCCAACATCGTGACCGCCTCGATCAAGGCGGTCACCAGCGCGGTCAACCGCGCCCGCGCCTGATCCCGCCGTGGGAAGGGCCCCCGGCCGACGGGGGCCCTTCCCGCCGCGGGCGGTGGATGAGCAGGCCGGCCAGCAGCGCGCCCACCAGCAGCAGGCCGGCGCACCAGAGCATCGCCCCGCGGAACGCGCCGGCCAGCGCGGTCTTCTGCTCGTAGCCGCTGCCGGAGAGACCGACCAGCAGCGGCAGCGCGGCCACCGCGAGCAGGCCGCCGGCCCGGGAGGCGGCGTTGTTGAAGCCGCTCGCCACCCCGGCGAACCGGTCCGCCACCGCGGCCAGGACCGACGCCGTCAGCGGCGCGACCACCAGCGTGAGCCCCGCGCCGAACAGGAGCACCCCGGGCAGCACGTCCGTCCAGTACGACGCGCCGGGGCCGACGCGGCGTAGCAGCAGCAGCCCGGCCGCGGCGACCACCGGGCCGACGGTGAGCGGCAGCCGGGGGCCGATCCGGGCGGCGAGCGCCCCGGCCCGGGCCGAACCGACGAGCAGCAGCAGTGTCATGGGCACGGTGGCCAGGCCGGTGAGCAGCGCCGACCAGCCGACGACGTTCTGCAGGTAGACGGCCAGGAAGAAGGTGAACCCGCCGAGGGCCGCGTAGACCACCACGGTGAAGACGTTCAGCACCGAGAAGAGCCGGCTGCTGAACAGCCCGGTGGGCAGCATGGCGGTGTCGCCGCGGCGCCGCTCGACCAGCACGAAGACCACCGCCCCGAGCACCCCGAGCACCGCCGCGGCCAGCACCGCCGGGGAACCGGCGCCGCGGGCCGGCGCGTCGATCAGGGCGTACGTGACGCCGCCGAGCGCCAGCGCGCCGAGCAGCGCCCCGGCCACGTCGAACCGCCGGGCGGCGGTACGCGAGGCGGCCTCGTCCCGGCTCTCCGGCACCCAGCGCAGCGCGGCGAACACCACCCCGACGGCCAGCGGCAGGTTCACGAAGAAGATCCACCGCCAGGAGAGCGCGTCGATCAGCCAGCCGCCGAGGAGCGGGCCGAGCGCGGTGGAGACGCCGGACAGCCCGGACCAGGTGCCGATGGCCCGGGCCCGGTCGTCCGGGTGGAAGCTGGCCTGGAGCACGGAGAGCGAGCCGGGGGTGAGCAGCGCCCCGCCCGCGCCCTGGAGGAACCGGGCGGCGATCAGCCAGCCGGTCCCCTGCGCGAGCCCGCAGAGCACCGACGCCGCGGCGAACCAGACCACCCCGAGCAGGAAGACCCGCCGCCGCCCGAACCGGTCGCCGAGCGCCCCGCCGAGCAGCACGAAGGCGGCCAGCATGAGCAGGTACCCGTTGATCGTCCACTGGAGACCCGCCACGGTGGCGTCCAGTTCCGCGCCGAGCCGCGGCAGCGCGACGTTGACGACGGTGGTGTCGAGGAAGACCATGCCGGAGGCGAGGACCGCGGCGAGCAGCGTGCCGCGCCCGGGGGCGGAACCGAGACGCAGCTCGGGAGCGGGTGCGGTCATGGGTAACCACTCTGCCGGGACCGCCACTCCGACGCCACGAATCTGGGAAACCGTCGCCGGGTACTGTGCGGACTCGCCCCGAGCACGCAAGCTGGAGAGGTGTCGTCTGTGCGTACGAGATCAGGAGCCCGTGCCGGGATGGTGGCCGCGCTCACCGCGGTGCTCGCCCTCGGTGCGGCCGGCTGCGTGCCGATCGACGAGCCGGACACGTCGCCGAGCAGCGCCGGCGACGTCAACCAGCAGCTCGACGAGCTGACCGTGGCCGTTGCCGGGTCGATGAAGGGCTACAGCCGGACCCGCTTCCCGCACTGGCGGGACACCGGCAAGAACTGCGACGTGCGGGACAGCGTCCTGCAGCGGGACGGCGAGAGCATCAAGCTCTCCGGCTGCAACGTGGTCGGCGGCCGTTGGGAGAGCCCGTACGACGGGCTGGCGCTGACCGATCCGGCCGACGTGGACATCGACCACGTGGTGCCGCTGGCGAATGCCTGGCGCTCCGGCGCCGACGAGTGGGACGACTCGAAGCGCGGCGACTTCGCCAACGACCTGACCCGGCCGCAGCTGGTGGCGGTTTCCCTGCGCTCCAACCGGGCAAAGGGTGACCAGGACCCGTCCCAGTGGAAGCCGCCGAACAAGGCCGTGTGGTGCCGGTACGCGGCGGACTGGGTGACGGTCAAGCACTACTGGCGGCTCACGGTGACCAGTGCCGAGAAGGCCGCTCTCACCGACATGTTGGAGGGCTGCACATGGGCGACCAAGCGGTGACCGGGTCCGGCGACGCGCCGGCGCCGGAGAGGACGCCGGACGCGACCGGTGAGGACGCCGCGGCGGCCGCCGGCGGCGGCACGGCCGCGCCGGGCCCGACGTCGGCCGGGATGACGGCCGACGGCACGCCGGCCGCCCCCGCCGACGTCTCCGGGGCCGGGATGTCGGCGGACGCCACGCCGGCCGCGCCCGCCGCGGCCCCGCCGGCGCCCGGGCCGCAGGAACGGACCAGCGACATCACCGCCGGTCCGGGCGGCGTCATGACCGACGAGGTCGGCGTGGTGACCGGCGACCTGACGCTGCGCACGGAATACGCCGACGGCCAGGTCACCCTGCGGGTGCAGTACAAGGACGCCGACGAGTGGTACGCGGTGACCGGCGGCCGGGTGCCGCTGGCCGACCCGGCCGCGCTGGACGCCGTGCACACCGTCGCGGTGGCCCTGCTCAACCGCCCCGAGGGCTGACCCGCTGCGAACGCGACGAGGCCCCTTCCCCGGTGGGGAAGGGGCCTCGCGTCGTCACGTCACGGGGTCGGGATCAGCTCGCCGGTGTCGCCCGGCGCGGCCCCGTCGTCCGGCCGGACCAGCTCCGGCTCCACCTCGTGCGGCCGGATCCGGCCGGCGGCGATGTCCTCCGCGTAGTGGCAGGCCACCCGGTGCCCGTCGAGCACCTGGCGCAGCTCCGGCCGCTCGTCGGCGCAGCGGGTCGGCTGGGCCCAGGGGCAGCGGGTGTGGAACCGGCAGCCGGCCGGCGGGTTCGTCGGCGAGGGCAGGTCGCCGGCGAGCAGGATCCGCTCGCGGCGGTCCTCCACCTGGGGGTCCGGCACCGGCACCGCCGACATGAGCGCCTTCGTGTACGGGTGCATCGGCTCCCGGTAGAGGTCGTCGCTGGACGCCTCCTCCACCAGACCGCCGAGGTACATCACCCCGACCGTGTCGGCGATGTGCCGGACCACCGCCAGGTCGTGGGCGATGATCAGGTACGTCAGGCCGTGCTCGTTCTGCAGTTCCTCCAGCAGGTTGATCACCTGGGCCTGGATGGACACGTCCAGCGCGGAGACCGGCTCGTCGGCGACGATGAGGTCCGGGTCGAGCACCAGCGCCCGGGCGATGCCGATGCGCTGCCGCTGGCCGCCGGAGAACTCGTGCGGGTACTTGCTCAGCGCCGAGGCGGGCAGGCCGACCGCGGCGAGCGCCTCGCGGAGCCGCTTGGCGGTGGCCGCCTTGTCCTTGGCCAGGCCGTGCGCCTTGAGGCCCTCGACCAGCAGCGACTCCACCGACTGGCGGGGGTCGAGGCTGGACAGCGGATCCTGGAAGATCATCTGGATCCGGCGACGCATCCTGCGCATCGACTCGCCCTTGAGCGCGCGGATGTCGGTGCCGTCGAAGACGATCTCGCCGTCGGTCGGCTCGACCAGCCGCAGCAGGCCCCGGCCCAGGGTGGACTTGCCGCACCCCGACTCGCCCACCAGCCCGTACGTCTCGCCCTTGTTGATGGAGAGCGAGACGCCGTCGACGGCGTAGACGTGACCGACGGTGCGGTCGAAGAGCACACCGCTCTTGATGGGGAAGTGGACCTTGACGTCGCGCAGTTCGACAAGTGGTCCGGTCCGCTCGGTCGACTCGGTCACGGCACCGCCACCTCCTCGGAAACGGGGTTGTTGCAGCGCAGGTCGCCGCCGGTCGCGGTGGGTTCGAGCGGAGGCGTGCCCTCCAGGCAGGCGTCCACCACGTTGTCGCAGCGGGGGGCGAACGCGCAGCCCTCGACCCACGGGATGTTGTCGGCCACCGAGCCGCGGATGGCGTGCAGCCGCTCGCCCCGCGGCGAGTCCAGCCGCGGCACCGAGTTCAGCAGCCCGTGGGTGTACGGGTGCCGCGGCCGGGCGAACAGCTCGTGCCGTTCGGCCCGCTCGACCACCTTGCCGCCGTAGAGCACGTTGACCGTGTCGCAGAGGCCGGCCACCACGCCCAGGTCGTGCGTGATCATGATGAGCGCGGTGCCGGTCTCGTCGACGAGCTGCTTGAGCAGGGTGAGGATCTGCGCCTGGATGGTCACGTCCAGCGCGGTGGTCGGCTCGTCCGCGATCAGCAGCCGCGGCTTGCAGGCCAGCGCGATGGCGATCAGCGCGCGCTGCCGCATGCCGCCGGAGATCTGGTGCGGATATTCCTTGAGCCGCCGCATCGGGTCCGGGATGCCGACGGCGTCGAGCAGCTCCCGGGCCTCCTTCATGGCCACCTTGCGGTCCATCCCGCGGTGCCGCTCCAGCACCTCGGCCACCTGGACGCCGATCGGCACGACCGGGTTCAACGAGGACAGCGGATCCTGGAAGATCATGCCGATGTCGCGGCCGCGCCGGTCGCGCATGTCGTCCGGGCGCAGCTTGAGCAGGTCGGCGCCGTCGAAGTTGACCTCGCCGGTGACCTTGTTGCCCCGCCGGGGCAGCAGGCCCATGATCGCCAGGCTGGTCACGCTCTTGCCGCAGCCGGACTCGCCGACCAGGCCCACGGTCTGCCCCGGCTCCACGCTGAAGCTCACCTTGTCGACCGCGGTGAACGGCCGCTCACCGCGACGCTGGAACACCACGCTCAGATCGCGTACGTCGAGCAGGCTCATCGGGTCACTTCCTCACCGTGCTGGTTCCTGGTCCGCATCGCCGTCACCGCCGGCTCTTCGGGTCGATCGCCTCGCGCATGCCCTCACCCAGCAGGGTGAAGCCGAGCGCGACCACGATGATCGCGATGGCCGGGAAGTAGGCCAGCTCCGGCCGGACCTCGAAGTAGCGCTGACCGTCCACACCGAGCATCAGGCCCCACTCGGCGCGGTTGATGTCGGGGTCACCGAGACCGAGGAAGGAGAGCGACGCCGCCTCCAGGATCGCGGTGGAGAGGGTCAGCGTGGCCTGCACGATCACCGCGGTCATGGCGTTGGGCAGCATGTGCCGGAGCACGATCGAGCCCTGCTTGACGCCGAGCGCGCGGGCGGCCAGCACGTGGTCGCTCTCCCGCTGGGCGAGCATCGAACCGCGCAACAGCCTTGCGAAGATCGGCACGTTGACGATCGCCACCGCCAGGATGACCGTCCACTGGCTGGATCGGCTGGCCATGGCCACCAGGCTGATGGCCAGCAGCAGGGCCGGCAGCGCCAGCATCACGTCGGTGAAGCGCATCAGGATGTTGTCGACCCAGCCGCCGAAGGCACCGGCGATCGCGCCGATCAGCACGCCCAGGGCCAACCCGATGAGCGTGGCGAGCACGCCGACGAAGAGGGTCTGCCGGCTGCCGTGGATCATGCGGGACAGGAAGTCCCGGCCGAGCGGGTCGGAGCCGAGCGGGAACTCGCTGCTGGCCCCGGGGATGCTGTCGACGGTGAGATTCTTCGTCAGCTCGTCGAAGCGCTGCGCGGGGTCGTGGGGCGCGAGCAGCGGCGCGAAGATGGCGATCAGGATGAACAGCGCCACGATGGACGCGCCGACGATCGCCGTCGGGTTGCGCCGCAGCCGGCGGAAGGCGTCCCGGACCAGGCTCACGCCGCCCTTTTCGGCGGTGGCCTGGGCCAGCTGCTCCAGCCGGGCGCGCTTGCGCTCGCCGAGCCGGTCGATGCCGCGCGGCAGGGTGCCCTCGCGCTTCTCCTCGACGGCTTCGGGGTCCACGCTCTCGCGCGGGGTGCCCACCGTGGGCCGGGTGATCGGGTCACTCATCGCACACGCACCCTCGGGTCGATGAAGGCGTAGGAGAGGTCGACCAGGAGGTTGACCACCACGAAGACCAGTGCGGCCAGCAGGATCAGCGCCTGGAGCACCGGGTAGTCGCGGCCACCGCTGATCGAGTTGTAGATCAGCGTGCCCAGGCCGCCCCAGTTGTAGACCCGCTCGGTGAGCACCGCGCCGGAGAGCAGCGCGCCGGTCTGCAGGCCGATGGTGGTGACCACCGGCAGGAGGGCGTTGCGCAGGATGTGCCGGCCCCGGATCGTCTTGTGGCGCAGGCCCTTCGCCTCGGCCGTGCGGACGAAGTCCTCGTTGAGCACGTCGAGCACGCTGGCCCGGGTGATCCGGACGATCACCGCGAGCGGGATGGTGGCCAGGGTGAGCGCCGGCAGGATGAGGTGCCACAGCGCGTCGGCGGTGGCGTCGAACTCGCGGGTGAGCAGCCCGTCGAGGACGAAGAAGCCGGTGACGTTCGTGTTGTCCACCCCGGTGCTGATCCGGCCCGAGGGCGGGAACCAGTGCATGTTCTGGGTGAACACGTCCTTGAGCAGGTAGCCCAGGAAGAAGATCGGGATCGAGATGCCGAGCAGGGTGCCGGCGATGCTCAGGTTGTCGAGCAGCCGGCCGCGGTGCCGGGCGGCCAGGTAGCCGAGCGGCACGCCGAGCCCGATGGCGATGATCATGGCGGCCGCGGCCAGCTCGATGGTGGCCGGGAAGGCGCGGCCGATCACCTCGGTGACCGGGTCGCCGCTCCGGATCGAGTTGCCGAAGTCGCCGGTCAGCAGCCGCTGCATGAACTTGGCGTACTGCACCAGGATCGGCTGGTCGTAGCCGAGGGCCTTCACCAGCAGGGCGCGCCGCTCCGGCGTCGCCCGCTCACCGAGCAGCGCCTCGATCGGACCGCCGGGGAGGTTCCGCAGCCAGACGAAGACCAGCAGGGACAGCCCTATCAGGGTCACCACCAGCTGCAGCAGGCGGCGGACTATGACTCGCAACATCTCTCACACACCAGATTCTCGGTAACAGCGGGTCGGCCCGGGCCGGGAGAGAGAGCCCGGCCCGGGCCGATTCCGCGTACGGCGTCAGCGGTCAGTGGCGCTTCAGCCGACGCTGACGGTGTTGAACCGCTCGTCGGTCAGGGGGCTGGCGACCAGACCCTTGACGTCCTTGGTGACCACGATGGCCGGCGGGGCGTGCCAGACCGGCACGGCCGGCAGCCACTTGGCGGCGATGTCGCGGTTGACCTGCTCCCACGCGGCCTTCTTGCCGGCCTCGTCGACCGTCGCGTCGGCCTTGGTGATGGCGTCGAACATCTCGGTCATCGCCTGGTCGCCGAACTCGACCTTGCCGCGGCCGAAGAAGGTGCCGACGAAGTTGCCCGGGTCGTTGTAGTCACCGGTCCAGCCGAGAATGTGCAGGTCGTGCTTGCCGAACTGCTGCACGTCGTCCTTGTAGCCACCGTTCCACGGGCGGGCCACACCGTTGACCTTGATGCCGACGGCCTGCAGGTCGTTGGCCAGGACGGTGAAGATCTCCTGCGGGTTCGGCATGTACGGCCGGGAGACGTCGGTCGGGTAGTAGAAGTTGAGCGTCAGGTTCTCGGCGCCCGCCTCCTTGAGCAGCTGCTTGGCCTTGTCGACGTTGTAGTCGTACTTCTGCACGTCCGAGGCGTAGCCGAGCACGGTGTCCGGCATGAACTCGTCGGCGACCTTGGTGCCACCCGGGCCCTTGGTCTGGACGAGCGCCTGACGGTTGAGGGCGTAGGCGATCGCCTGGCGCACCCGCAGGTCCTTCAGCTTCGGGTTCTTCTGGTTGAAGCCGAGGTAGAGGATGTTGAACGCCGGGCGGTCGAGAACCTGGAAGCCCTCGCCCGCGAGCGCCTTCCGGTCGGCCGGGGCCGGGAAGTCGATGCCCTGGACGGTGCCCGCCCGCAGCTCCTGCTTACGGGTGTTCTCGTCCTCAATGATCTTGATGACGAGCTTGTCGACCTTGGCCTTCTCGCCCCAGTAGTCGGGGTTCCGGTTCAGGGTGATCTCACCCTTGGCCTTGTCCCAACCGCCGAAGGTGAAGGGGCCGGTGCCCACCGGGTGCTCGTTGGCGAACGCGCTGTACTCGAACGAGTCGCCGTTCTGCTTCACGGTGTCAGCGTCGTACTTCTTCAGCGCCTCGGGGCTGGCGATCGACAGCGCGGTCAGCGCGAAGGCGCCGGGGAAGGCGCCCTTGTACCGGTTCATCGTGACGACGGCGGTGCCGTCGTCCTTCGCCTCGCACTTGTTGTAGACCGGCTCGCCCACGCCCTCGGCCTCGTTCTTGGCGAAGCCGCCGAAGACGTCCGAGTAGTAGATCATCTGCGACTGGGCGGCGGCACCCTTCATGTTGAACCAGCGGTCGAAGTTGAAGCAGACCGCGGCGGCGTTGAAGGGGGTGCCGTCGTGGAACTTCACGTTCTTGCGCAGGTGGAAGGTCCAGACCTTGCCCTCGGGGTCGTGCTCCCAGCTCTCCGCCAGAGCGCCCTGCAGATCGGCCGTGCCCGGCTTGTTCTGCACGAGGGTGTCGTACATCTGCCGGATCGGCCGGAAGGACTCGCCGTCGTCGTTGAAGATCGGGTCGAAGTTCTTCGGGTTACCGGCGCCCGCGAAGACGAAGGTGCCGCCGGTCTTCGCCGCACCGCTGTCGTCGTCGCGCTCGCTCTTGGCGCAGCCGGACGCTCCGACCGCCAGAGCGGCGGCGGCCGCGAGGGCCACGGCCGCTTTAAGCCTGCTCGCCTGCATCTCTCACCTCTGTCATGCGCATGTGTTCACGCCGAGCTGTGACTCAGTCCGTGTGCGGGAGGCTATGACACGACACACAAGATGCGGAACGCCCGCGAGGCAATCGCTACCAAGCCGACACCAAGTGGCCGGGTCTGACAGCCCGCGATCTCCCGACAAACAGGACTGTCACAGCCATGAGCAGATAGTGGGACCGGACGGATCACCGCAAAACGGGGCAGTCGTCCGCCGACCGACGAGCACGTGGCGAATCGCACCCGTCCCACATTGCGGATGCCGGAACGACGCCGGCCGGCCCCCGCAAGGGGACCGGCCGGCCTGGTCGTCGCTCCGGTCAGATCGCCCTGCGGCCCTCGAACGCGCGGCCCAGGGTGATCTCGTCGGCGTACTCGAGGTCGCCACCGACCGGCAAGCCGCTGGCCAGCCGGGTCACCGCGATGCCCATCGGCTTCACCATGAGCGCCAGATAGGTCGCGGTCGCCTCGCCCTCGGTGTTCGGGTCGGTGGCGAGGATCAGCTCGCGGACCGTGCCCCCGCCCAGCCGGGTCATCAGCTCCCGGATCCGCAGGTTGTCCGGGCCGATGCCCTCCAGCGGATTGATGGCGCCGCCGAGCACGTGGTAGCGGCCACGGAACTCGCCGGTCCGCTCGATCGCCACGACGTCCTTCGGCTCCTCGACCACGCAGAGCACCTCGTCGGTGCGCCGCGGGTCACGGCAGATCCGGCACTGCTCCGACTCGGCCACGTTGTAGCAGGTCGTGCAGAACCGCACCAGGTCCTTGACCTTGCGCAGCGCACCGGCCAGCCGGTTGACGTCGGCGGGGTCCGCCGAGAGGACGTGGAACGCGATCCGCTGGGCGCTCTTCGGGCCCACGCCCGGCAGCCGGCCCAGCTCGTCGATCAGGTCCTGGATGGCACCCTCGTACATCTGCCGGCTCAGAACCCGGGCAGGCCGAGGCCGCCCATCCCGCCCGCGACCGGGCCCATCTTCTTCTCGGTCAGCTCCCGGGCCGCCTCGGCGGCGTTGTGCACGGCGGCGACGACCAGGTCCTCCAGCGTCTCCACGTCCTCCGGGTCGACCGCCTTCGGGTCGATCTTGATCGCCTTCAGCTCACCGGTGCCCGCGACGGTGGCGGTGACCAGGCCACCACCGGCGGTGCCGGTCAGCTCGGCCTCGGCCAGCTCGGCCTGGGCCTTGGCGATCTGCTGCTGCATCTTCTGCGCCTGCTTCAGCATCTGCTGCATGTTCGGCTGTCCACCTGGGCGCACGGATGGCTCCTTCTCGCACTCGTCTGATCGGCCGCGCCCAGCCTAGTCGGGCGGCGGCACTGCTCCTCGGCGGTCGACGCGCGCTACCGCGCGTCCACCTCGTTGATCTTCTCGGCCCCGAACGCCTCGCGGAGGAGCTGCACCGCCTGCTCCTCGCTGGACTGCCGGGCGGTCCGCTCGTCGATCACGTCGTCGAGCGGCTCGTCGCCCGGATCGAAGCCCTCGTAGGCGGGTGCCGCCGGGGCCGGCGCCGCCGACCGGTTGCCGACCGGCCCGTCGTAGTCGGGGTCGTAGGGCGGCTCACCGGCCCAGTCGGCGTCGGCGGTCTTCCGGGCCGCCTGCGCCGCCCGGGGACCCTTGCCGGGGCCACCACCGGCGGCGGCCGCCGCCGCAGCCGCCCGGGCCGCCGCGATCGCGCTGTTCTTCGGCGTGCCACCGCCCGCCGGGGTGCCCGCCGGTCCGGCCGGCTTCGGTACGACGGGCGCGGTGCCGCCCGCCGCGGTGGCGACCGTTGTCGTCGCGGTCGTCTCGGTCGTCGCGGTCGCCGAGATGGCAGCCGTGGTTCTGGCTGCCGCGCCACCCGGACGGGCGGCCTCGGGCCAGTCGTCAGCGTCGGCGGCAGCCGTCGGGGCAGCGCCGTCACCGGTCGGCTGGCCGGCGCCTCCCGGTCGGGCCGGCTCCGGCCAGTCCTCCTCGTCGTCGTCCCCGCCAGCAGCCGTCCCAGGTGTGGACGGGCCGGACGGCCGGCGGGCGGGACCGCCGGACGGCGCCGACGCGCGGGCGGCCCCACCGGACGGGCCGGGGTTCCCGGCCGAGCCGCCGACAGGGTTCGCCGCGGAGCCGGACGGGCCGGCGTCGTTTGCGGGCCGCCCCCCGGACTGGTTTGCGGAAGCACCGGGCCGCCCCCCGGCCTGGTTCCCGGAAGCACCGGACGGGCCGGCCATGTCCCCGGGCCGGCCCCCCACGTGGCTCCCCGGTGCGCCGGACGAGCCGGCGGTCCGGGTCGGGCCCGCGGCGGCTGGTGCCGCATCCGCGCTGTCCGGGCCGGCCGCCGGGCGTGCCGGGGTGGCCTCCGGCGCCGGACGGGACGAGCCCGAGGGCCGGGCCGGGCCGCCGAGCGAGGCCGCACCCCGCTCGCCGGCCACCTCGCACCGGATCTGCCAGCGGCCGCCCAGCTCCTCGTAGAGCGCGTCGGTCAGCACGGCGGCGTGGTCGGCCATCATCTTGGCCAGCACCGTCGACTTCACGGTCAGCACCAGCGTGTCGCCGTCCAGGTCGCGGACCACCGCGTCCCGCATCAGCGCCGCGATCCGCTTGTTGCTCCGGTTGACCTTGCCGACCACCTCGGGCCAGACCCGGCGCACCGCGACGGCGTCCAGAGCGCCGGCCGGGGCCGCACCGGGGCGCGGCGGCTCGGGGGTGGCCGGATCGGGCAGCACCGCCGAGGCCGGGACCGGCCGCCGGGCCGCGCCGGAGGTCGCACCGCCGGCCGTCGAGCCGCCAGCCGTCGAGCCACCCGACGCCGGACCGCCGGACGCCGGGTCGGTCGGGCCCGGGGCGGGCCGGGCCCGACCGGAGCTGTCCGCGGGACGGACACCCGGACCGGGCTGGGCGGGACCGCTCTCGGCCGGGTCGGCCGGGCGGGCCGCCGGGGCCGAGCGGGCACCGGCCGCCGCGGCGGCGGCGCGGGCGGCGGCCGCCCCGGTCGGGGCACCGGCAGCCGCCGGCGTGCCGGCGGTCTCCGGGTCGGGCGCGGCGGCAGCCGCGGCCGGGGCGGAAGGCGCCGGGCGTACCCCAGGGGCGGAGCCGACCGGCGCGGAGCCGGCGGCGGCCGGCGGCGGCTCGGCGCCACCCAGGGTGAGCCGGCGTTCCATCCGCTCGAGGCGCTGGAGCAGGCCACCGGACGAGTCGTCCACGCCCGGCAGCAGCATGCGGGCGCAGATCAGCTCGAGCAGCAGCCGGGGCGCGGTGGTGCCGCGCATCTCGACCAGGCCGTTGTGCACGATGTCGGCGCAGCGGGACAGGGTGGCCGGGCCGAGCCGCTGGGCCTGGGCGGCCATCCGCTCGATCTGGTCGTCGGGGCCGTCGATGAGGCCCTTGGCGGCGGCGTCCGGCACCTGCTGCATGACGATCAGGTCGCGCAGCCGTTCCAGCAGGTCGGAGGCGAACCGGCGCGGGTCGTGCCCGGCCTCCGCGACCCGGTCGACGGTGGCGTACGCGGCGGCGCCGTCACCGGCGGCCAGCGCGTCGCACATCTCGTCGATCAGCGCGGAGTCGGTGACGCCGAGCAGCGCGGCGGCCCGGGCGTAGCTGACCCCCTCGGGGCCGGCGCCGGCGATGAGCTGGTCGAGCACGGAGAGACTGTCCCGGGCGCTGCCGCCACCGGCGCGCACCACCAGCGGGAAGACCGCCGGCTCGACCTTGACCCCCTCGGCCTCGGTCAGCTGCTCCAGGTAGGGCCGGAGCACCTTCGGCGGGATGAGCCGGAACGGGTAGTGGTGGGTCCGCGACTTGATCGTGCCGAGGACCTTCTCCGGCTCGGTGGTGGCGAAGATGAACTTGACGTACTCCGGGGGCTCCTCGACCAGCTTGAGCAGGGCGTTGAAGCCGGCCGACGAGACCATGTGCGCCTCGTCGATGACATAGATCTTGAAGCGGCTGCGGGCCGGCGCGAAGAAGGCCTTCTCGCGCAGCTCGCGGGCGTCGTCGACGCCGCCGTGGCTGGCCGCGTCGATCTCGATGACGTCGATCGAGCCGGCGCCGTCGGTGGCCAGCGAGCGGCACGACTCACACTGCCCGCACGGCTCCGGCGTGGGCCCCTGCTCGCAGTTGAGCGAGCGGGCCAGGATGCGGGCGCTGGAGGTCTTGCCGCAGCCGCGGGGGCCGGAGAAGAGGTAGGCGTGGTTGAGCCGCCCGCTGCGCAGCGCCTGCGACAGCGGCTCGGTCACGTGCTCCTGGCCGATGACCTCGGCGAACGTACGGGGCCGGTACTTGCGGTAAAGGGCCAGTGCCACCCGTCCCGCCTCCTCTCGACCGAGCCATTCTGCGCCGGTCGGCCCCGGGTGACCACCCACCACCCCGTGACCTGACCCGCAGGGACGTTACCGGCACCCGGAGACAGAAAGGCCCCCCGTGCACCCGTCAGAGCCCGCTTATCCTTGCTGCCTTCCGGCCCTGGGGAGGTTCACGAGATGCACGCCGCACGGGGGGTGCCGCCTAGCCTACCCGACCCGGGGTGGATCTTCAGGGGGTGGTGGGGTGGCCCGGCGGTCGGGGACCTGTATCCTGGCTCGCGGAGGATTCGCCTAGAGGCCTAGGGCGCACGCTTGGAAAGCGTGTTGGGTTAACACCCTCACGAGTTCGAATCTCGTATCCTCCGCCGTCGACGCAGGGGCCGGCTCTCGCCGTGGGGCCGGCCCTTCGTCGTTCCCTGAGCCGCGCGAACGCCGCGTCTGATCGCCGCCAGACTCGCCGCCCGCCACCGACCAGGCTGGTGGCATGAACGGAGTTCTGGACGGAAAAGTGGCATTGGTGACCGGCGGCAGCCGCGGTATCGGGGCGGCGGTGGCCCTGCGGCTGGCCCGGGAGGGCGCCGACGTGGCACTCACCTACGAGCGGCGGGCCGACCGGGCGGCCGAGCTGGTCGAGCAGATCAAGGCGGTCGGGCGGCGGGCCCTGGCGGTACGGGCCGACAGCGCCGAGCCGGCGGCGGCCCGCGCGGCGGTCGACCGGGTCGCCGGCGAGTTCGGCCGGCTCGACGTGCTGGTCAACAACGCCGGCGTGTTCCTGACCGGCCCGGTGACCGAGCTGGGCCCGGACGAGGTCGAGCGGACCATCGCGGTCAACGTGCGGGCGCCGTTCGTGTTCGCCCAGGCGGCGGTCCGGCACCTGACCGACGGCGGCCGGATCGTGAACATCGGCAGCAACGTGGCCGAGCGGGCCGTGTTCCCCGGTCTCGCCCTCTACTCGATGAGCAAGACCGCCCTGACCGGCCTGACCCGGGGCCTCGCCCGGGAACTGGGCGGCCGGGGGATCACCGCGAACCTGGTCGTCCCCGGGCCGACCGACACCGACGCGAACCCGGCGGACGGGCCGAACGCGGACGTCATCCGCGCCTTCACGGCCCTGGGCCGCTACGCCGACCCGGCGGAGATCGCCGCGGTCGTGGCCTTCCTGGCCGGGCCGGACGGCGGGTACGTGACCGGCGCGACGATCAACGCCGACGGCGGCTTCACGAGCTGACCCCGCGCGACGATCAACGCGGACGGCGGCTTCACGAGCTGACCGGCGACGTGTCCGAGCGCGGGGCGGCGGCCGGCGGCGGGGCGGGACGGGGCCCGCGCAGGGCCCAGCCGGCGAGCAGGAGCGCGCCGGCCGCCCCGGCAAGCTGGATCACCCGGTGGTCGGCGAAGGCCAGCAGGCTCGCGCCGGCCAGCACGGCGAGCGTGCCGGGGCCGAAGGTCAGCGTGTTCACGGTCGCGGAGACCCGCCCCAGCAGCGCGTTGGGTGTCTCCCGCTGGACCGCCGTCCAGACGTTGATCAGCACCAGCGGAGCGCCGACGCCGACCGCCACGGTGCCGGCGGCCACCGGGGCCAGACCGGGCGCGGCCCGCAGCGCGAGGCCGGCGGCCAGGAGCGCGACCGCCACCGCCGTCACCCGCCGGTCGCCGAGCCGGCGCAGCAGCGTCCCGGCGGCCAGTCCACCGACCAGCGAGCCGACGCCCTGCATCGTGCCAAGCACCCCGTTGAACTCCGGCGGCCGGTGCAGACCGTCGTCCACCACGGCGTACGCGAGGGCGCCGTTGAGCCCGATCAGCAGCATGGCGGCGCCGGTGCAGGCGACGAGGTGCCGCAGGGCGGCGTGCCGGCGGAGGTGGCCCAGCCCCTCGGCGAGCTGGCGGGTCCACGGTTCGCGGGGCGGTGGGGCCGTCTCGCGTACCCGGATGAGGGCGAGCAGCAGCGCGGCGAGCGCGAAGGTGGCGGCGTCGAGCAGCACCACGGGATGCCCGCCGTACGCGGCGAAGAGGCCGGCGCCGGCCAGCGGGGCGACCAGCTTCATGCCCTCGTTGACCGTCGTCCGCAGCCCGTTGAAGTCGCCGAGCAACTCGCCGGGGACCACGGCCGGCATTAGCGCCGCCTCGGCCGAGTCGATCAGCACGAAGCTGACCCCGTACGCGACCGTGACCGCGAAGATCAGCCAGACCCGGGTGGCGGAGTCGACCAGCAGCAGCACCGGCAGCAGGGCGGCCATGGCCAGGTGCAGCACGACGAGCAGCGGCCGGCGGGGAAACCGGTCGGCCAGCACCCCGATGAGCGGGGCGACCAGGGTGGGCCCCCAGGTGCCCAGCGTGACCAGCCCGGCCAGGCTGCTCGACCCGGTGAGGTCCTTCACCCAGATCCCGGCCACCAGGAGCATGGCCGCCGTGCCGAAGCCGGACACCAGGACGGCGGCCAGGTAGCGGCCCGCGTCGCGGTTGCCCAGCACTCTGGTCGTACCCCAGCTCATGGCACCTCCCCCGTGCGGTGCCGATTCTGTCCACACCCGACCCCCAAGTCAATGCTTGGGGGTTGGCGCTCCCGTCGGGTGCGGTTCAATGGCGGCCGTGAGCACCACCGATCCGCGCCTGCGCGCGCTGGCCCATCCGGTACGACTGCGCATGCTCTCGCTGCTCTGGAGCGCGCCGCTCTCCGCCGCCGCGCTGGCCCGGGAGCTGGCCATCTCGCACGCCCTGGCCAGCCAGCACCTGCGCCGGCTGGACGCCGCCGGCCTGGTCGAGCTGGCCGACGTGCGCGCCCGGCGCGGCGGCCGGGAACGCCGCTACCGCGCGGTACGCGGCCCCTGGCTCACCGAGCAGCAGGAGGGGCAGCCGCTGCTCGCCGAGTCGCTCGCCCGCAACCTGCTCGACCGGGTGGCCCACCGCGCCCCCGGCACGCCCGGCGTCACCACCGACGCGGAGCTGTGGGTGTCCCCCGACGCCTGGGCGGCGGCGCGCCGCCGGTTGCACGCGATCATGACCGAGCTGCACGACGCCGCCCAGCCGCCGCACGCTCCCGGTACGGTCCGGGTGGGCGCCACCCTCATGGCCTTCGAGATGGCCGACCCGCCGCCGGCCGCCGAGGGCTGACCGGCCGTCGTACACATGTTCCATCCACAGCCTGTGGACGCCGAGGGGAATGGATGAGTTACCAGCTCAGCGCGGTGGTCGCGGACGTCGAGCTGCTCCGCGAGCAGACCGCCGGGCTGGACCACGCGGTCCTCGCCGCGCTCCGCCAGGACTTCGCGCTGCTGCCGGTCACCCCGCAACTGGTCGAGGAGCTGACCGGCCGGCTGCCGGACTTCGCCACCGGCGAGCCGTCGGCGGAACACCCCTTCCACCTCGTCCTCTCGCCCGCCCTGTCGGAGCTGCTCGCCCGCTGGTCCCGGCCGGGGCCGGTGGCGTACCTGGAGGCGGAGTTCACCGGCGGGCTGGGCCACCAGGCTGCGGCGGTCTGGCTGGGCGGCGAGCCGAACTGGGGGCCCTGCTTCGACGACCGGCTGGACCGGCCGCGCGCCGAATGGCCGATCAACGCGGCGCTCGCCCGGCTGGGCGTCGAGCCGGGGCCGTGGATCGACCCGTTCGCCGAACTGGGCCTGCACCTCGAGCGCGAGACGGCCGGCTGGCTGGCGCACGGCCGGCGCGGGCTCTCCGCCGACTACTGGGACGAGCTGGCCGACGAGTGGGAGCTGCGGCAATCCGACCAGCAGCAGCAACCTCCTCGCCCCGGTCCCGTTGGGGACTGGGGGATTGCATGAAACTGCGACAATTCGGATTCATCGCCGCGCTGATGGCGGCCGCCTCGATCGCCGGCAGCGGCGTCCGTCCACAGGGGGCGGACGTGCCGGCCCGGCCGGTCGGCGCCGCCGAGGTGGTGAGCCTCGACGGGCTGGGCAACGCCGCGTTCGGCGCCACCGAGGAGGACCTGACCCGGCGTGGCCTGCTGCGTACGGACGAGGACGCCTGCGGGCCGACGCTGGCCGGGCACGGCTCGGTCAGCCCGATCTTCGTCGACGACCGGCTCGTCCTGCTCTGGCTCGACGACCCCATGAGCACCCCCGAGGGGATCACGGTCGGCACGCCGGTCGACGCGGTGCACGACGCGTACCCGTCGGTGGTCGCCCTCGACGCTCCACAGGGGATGCAGCGGTTCGACGGGCTGCTCGCCCGCAGCGGCGACCGCGCGTACCTCTTCCTCCACGACGGCGCCACGGTCCGGAAGATCATCGCCGGGTACGCGGACTGGGCCCGCCGCCTCTTCGACGAGGGCTACGGCCCCTGCTGACCGGGGCGCGGGTTGTGCGGACACCCGCGCGGACGGTAGAGACGACGCATGCGTCGGGTGGTCATGGTCGGCTTGTCGGTGGTCGTCGTGGCCCTGCTCGGCGTGGCCACGAACGTCGCGACCGGGGCGCTGCCGGCGCGCTGGTCCCCGTACCTATGGTTGGCCTGGCCGCTGGTGCTGCTGCTCGTGGCGGTCCTGGTGCTCATCGAGGTGCAGCGCGGCCGGGAGCCGCGGCGGTCCGGCACCGCCGGCGCGGCGCGGGCCCGCCGGGTGCTGCTGGAACGGGTCCGTCGCTACTGGGTGACCAGCGTCCTCGACCGCTCCCTCTACGAGGAGGCGCGGATCGAGCTGGGCATCGCCGCGACCGCCGACGACCGCCGGCACCCGTGGAGCCTGCAGGCCAGCCACCGGGACGGCTTCACCGGCTCGCTGGACGACCGCACCTCGATGTCGGCGCTGTTCGACCAGCTCGACGAGGCGGTGGTCATCGTCGGCGCACCCGGCGCCGGCAAGACGACCACGCTGCTGGAACTCGCGCGGGACCTGCTCGACCGTGCCGACCACGACCCGGACGCTCCGATCCCGGCGGTGTTCAACCTGTCCTCCTGGGCGACCCTCCGCCGTCCCCTCGACCGGTGGCTGGTCGAGCAGCTCACCGAGCGGTACGGCATCCCAGCGGGGCAGGCGGCCGCCTGGGTGGCGGCCGGGGAGATCCTGCCGCTGCTGGACGGCCTCGACGAGGTCGGCGAGCAGCACCGTGACGAGTGCGCCGAGGCGATCGCCGCGTTCCACCAACGGCAGCCACTCACCCCGATCGCCGTCTGCTGCCGCCAGGCGGAGTACGCCCGGCTCCGGTCGGCGCTGCCCCTCTACGGCACGGTCGCCATCCAGCCGCTGGACCGGTCGCAGATCGGGCGGTACGTGGACCGGCCGGGGCTGGCCGGCCTGCGGGCCGCGCTCGACGCCGACCCCGAGCTGTGGAAGCTCGCCGACTCGCCGCTGATGCTCAGCATCATGGCCCTGGCGTACGCGGACCCGGACGACGCCGGACCTGACCGGGGCGACGCCGGCTCCGGGCGCGAACGGCTCTTCACCCGGTACGTCGACACCATGCTGCGCCGCCGGCCACATCCCCGGTACCGCCCCGAGCGGACCGCCGGCCACCTCGCCACCCTCGCTCGGATGCTGCGCCAACGCGACCAGACGGTCTTCGTGCTGGACATGATCGACGAGTCCTGGTCGGCCCGGCGGCCGGCCGCGTGGCGGACCTCGACGGCGCTCGCCCGGCTGCTCGGCTGCGCCGCGCTGGCCGCCGTGTTCGTCGCGGCGGGCTGGGCGCTGGGCCCGGTGACCGGGCTCGTGGTCGCCGGCGGCCTGCTGGGGCTGGCCGTGCTCATGCACACCGTCAACTACGCCGACCTGTTCGAGCTGACCTCGACCATCCGGGACCGCGACGAACGGCGACCGGAGAGCTGGGCGGCCGCCTGGACGGCGAGCGTCGCCGAGCTGGAACGGCTCATCCAGGTCGCGGCGCTCGTCGCGGGCGTGGCCGTCGGCGTGCTCATCGGCTGGTTCGCCCCCGGCGGGCCGAGCTGGGCCGCCGGCCTCGGCTACGGCGGCGGGTTCTTCCTCGCCACGGTGATCGCCCTGATCGCCCTTGACAGCACCCAGGTGCGGCTCCGGTTCCGGCCGCTGCCGCCCGACGCGGGCCGCCGTGAGCTGCCGAGCCCGCTCCTGCGGCAACGGTTGACCGTCATGGCGGCCGATCTCGTGGCGCTCGGCGTCATGGTCGGCGTGCTCGGCTTCGTGCCGGTCGCGCTGGCCCGGGGGACGGCCGAGGCGCTCCGCTTCGCGGTGCTGCTCGGCGGGGGGACGGCACTCGCGCTGTTCACCGTGGTCGCGTTAACCCCGATGGTCGAGCAGACCCTGGTCCGGCGGCGACTCGCCCGGGAGGGCCTGGTGCCGTACCCGCTGCTGCCGTTCCTCGACCACGCGGTGCAGTGCCTCTTCCTGCGCCAGGTCGGCGACGGCTACATCTTCGTGCACCGGCAACTGCTGGATCACTTCGCCGAGCGCGCCGAGGCCGGCAGGCCGATCCCGCGGCTCCGCGCCACGCAGGCCCGGAGGGAGAACATACGGCGAAGCGCCCGGGATGTCCCGGGCGCTTCGACGGTTGGCGGTGGCGGCGGGATTTGAACCCGCGGAGGGCGTAAACCCTCACACGCTTTCGAGGCGTGCTCCTTAGGCCACTCGGACACGCCACCGCCGAGTAGGGTACAGGACCACGGGTCTGGACGCCGAACCGGTATCCCCCGACCCGGCCTGGCAGGATCCTTGCCATGAGTACGCACATCGGCGCTGAGCCGGGAGAGATCGCCGAGCGGGTCCTGATGCCGGGCGACCCGCTGCGGGCCAAGTGGATCGCGGAGACCTACCTCGAGGACGCCCGCTGCTACACGACGGTTCGCGGCATGCTGGGCTTCACCGGCCGCTGGAACGGCGTCGAGGTCTCCGTCCAGGGCTCCGGCATGGGCATGCCGTCCGCCTCCATCTACGCCCACGAGCTGATCAACGAGTACGGCGTGAAGACGCTGATCCGGGTCGGTTCGTGCGGCGCCCTGACCGAGGACCTCCAGCTGCGCGACGTGGTGGCGGCGATCGGCTCGTCCACCGACTCGAACATGAACCGGATGCGGTTCGACGGCTTGATCGACTACGCCCCGGTGGCCGATTTCGGGCTGCTGCGTACCTCGGTCGAGGTGGCCGAGCGGCGCGGCATCACCATGCGGGTCGGGCCGATCCTGGCGGCGGACGCCTTCTACACCGACCGGCCGGACCTCTACGACGCCCTCGCCGACTACGGAGTGCTCGCGGTGGAGATGGAGTCGGCGGCGCTCTACACGATCGCGGCCCGGTTCAAGGCCCGTGCGCTGACGGTCCTGACCGTCAGCGACCACATCAAGACCGGCGAGAAGACCACGTCGCAGGAGCGCGAGCAGACCTTCGGCCAGATGGTCGAGATCGCCCTCGACACCGTCATCGCCTGACCCGGCCCTGGTCCGCCCCGCCACCGCCCAGGTGGCGGGGCGGTCGCGTTACCGGGGTCACACAAAATAAGCACGACCGGTCGGTCTTTTTCTCGCTACGCTGCTCGCATGACCATCGACGGCCGGGTCGCCCGCGGCGACCGCACCCGCACCGCGGTGCTGGACACCGCCGTGGCGCTGGCCACCGAGGTCGGCCTGGACGGCCTCTCCCTCGCCCAGCTCGCCGACCGGCTCGGGGTCAGCAAGTCCGGCCTCTTCGCGCACTGGCGCTCCAAGGAGGCACTGCAACTCGCCACCGTCGACCGGGCCGTGGCGCAGTGGGAGGAGCGCATCGTGGCCCCGGCCCTGCGCGCCCCCCGGGGCGTCCGCCGGCTGCGCGCGCTGCACGAGGCCCGGATCGAGTTCTACGCCGCCCGCGTCCTCCCCGGCGGCTGCTTCTTCGCCAACACCGAGTTCGAGTACAACGCCCGCCCCGGCCCGGTCCGCGACCGGCTCGCCGAGGCGTTCGGCCGGTGGACCACGTTCCTCGAACGCCTCGTGCAGGAGGCCGTCGACCTCGGCGAACTCCCCGCCGGCCTGGACGTGCCGCTGCTGGCGTACGAGATCGACGCGCTGGGGATCAGCGCCGTCATGCGGTCCCGGATGCTCGACCCGGACGCCACCTACCGGCACGCCCGCCAGGGCCTGCTGAACCGGCTACGGGCGCTCTGCCCCGACCCGGCCCTGCTACCGGAAGGCCAGTCATGAGCCAGCAGTTCGGGCACGTCGAGCACGTCCCGGTGCACTTCGACGACCTCGACGCCATGGGCATCCTGCACAACGCCCGCTACGCGGTGCTGCTGGAGCGCGCCCTGACGCCCTACTGGGCCGAGCGCGGCGTGGCCTTCCGCGGCGACGTGCACGCCGCCCCCGACGTGTTCCACGCCGTCCGGGAGTTCACCATCACCTACCGCGCCCCGGTCACCGGGGTCGGTCCGGTGGCGGTGCACTTCTGGCTGGAGCACTTCGGCACCAGCAGCGCCCGCTACGCCTTCGAGTTCCGCTCGGTCGACGGCGGCGTCCTGCACGCCGACGGCACCCGGTCGATCGTCCGGCTGGACCCCGCCACGCTGCGCCCGACCGCGTGGACGGACGCGGCCCGCGCCGTCGCCGAGACCCTGCTCCGCCCGGCGCCGGCCGCGGTCTGAGCGGGCACGGTCAGCGGAAGAAGGCGCGCAGCAGGGCGGCGCTCTCCGCCTCCCGCACCCCGCCGTACACCTCGGGGCGGTGGGTGAGGCGGCGGTCGCGCAGCACGTCCCAGAGCGAGCCGACCGCGCCCGTCTTCGGCTCCCACGCGCCGAAGACCACCGTCGAGATCCGGGCCAGCGCGATGGCGCCCGCGCACATCGTGCACGGCTCCAGGGACACCACCAGGGTGCAGCCCTCCAGCCGCCAGCGGCCCAGCCGCTCGGCGGCCCGGCGCAGCGCCAGCACCTCGGCGTGCGCGGTCGGGTCGCCGGTGAGCTCCCGCTCGTTGCGGCCGATCGCCAGTTCGGCGCCGTCGGGGCCGTAGACCACGGCGCCGACCGGGACGTCCTCGACGGCGTCCTCGCCGTCGCCGGGGACCCCGTCCGGGCCGGTCACCGCCACCTCCAGGGCCCGGCGCATCCACAGCTCGTGGCGCTGCCGCCGGCCCACGCCGTCCGGCTCGGCCAGGCCCTCGTCCGCGCCGGGACCGACCCGCGCCGGCCGCCCCGGGGTGGGCTGCCCCGGGCGTACGGTCTCCAGCGCCGGATCGGTGGCGTCGGCCGGCTCGGCCCCGCCGGTCCACACCGGGCCGGGCGGCTCAGACCTCACGCAGCTCCTCGACCTCGTCGGCGCAGCCGAGCACCTGGCAGACCTCGGCGGTGACGTCGGCCGGCATCATCCCCTCGTGGCCGCAGAGCGCGAGCAGCTTCGGCGCCGGGATGCCCAGGTCGGCGAGGATGTCGGCGTCGCCCACCGGGTCGGCCTCCGGGTCCACGGCCGGCTGCTCGGTCTCCTCGTCGCCGGCGGCGGCCGGCCGCGGCTCGTCGGCGTCCTCCAGCCCGGTCACCGAGGTCTTCAGGTCCCCGACCAGCAGCGCGCCCAGCCGGGACTCCTCGGCGTACGCCGAGTCGGAGCCGAAGACCCGCAGGTCCTCGCCCTCGTCCAGCCGCAGGATCACCAGGTACGTGTCGTCCGCCTCGACGAACATCAGGGAGAGGTCGGCGTCCGGCTCGACGTCGCGCATGCGGTCGGCCACCTCCTCGATGTCGGTGACCCCCCGCAGGCTCACCTCCTCGGCGGTCCAGGCGCCCTCGACGCGCGCCACGGCAGCAGCGAAGTACGACACGGTCCCCCCAAATTGGCCTCGGCAGCACGCCGACTCGTCACGCGATGCACGTTAACCGGTCGGGTCGGCAGGCGACCGGTCAACGCCCCGAAGGGCCGGCCGATCCGGGAGAAAGTCGGTCAGCCGGCGATGCGCCGGCGGGTCGCGATGAGTTCGCGCAGGCGCTCGGAGTGGGCCCGCTGCTGCGGCCGCTCCCGCTGCCGCACGGTGCGGGCACCGGCCAACTCGGCGAGGAGCTGCAGGCGACGGCGGCTCCGCTCGGGGTCGAGCCGCGGCGGGGTGATCCAGGCCATACCGCGAGCGTGAACCGTCACCGCGCGTACGTCAAGACGGTCTTCGCTACGCAGCGGAACCGGCACGCACCGTCACCAGAGCGGCCAGTCGCCGCTCTGCGCCCAGCGCACCGCGACGATCGCCGCGGCGATGCTCCAGCCACCCGCCGTGACGATGGCGACCCCGGTGGCCACCCCACGGTCGCCGAGGCGGACCAGCACGGCGGCGGCCAGCCAGGCCAGCCCGCCGGCGAGCAGCGTCCACCAGGCGTAGCCGGGCACGTCCCGCCCGAGCAGGCCGAACAGCAGCAACCAGGCGAACGCGGTGACCGCGCCGATCGCGACACCAGGCCCGGTCACCGGGTGCGGCTCGCGGTAGCTGGGCCGCATCGGCGCGCCGGACGGGAAGAGCCCCGACGGCGTACGCGGCAGCGGGCGCACCGGCCCCGCCCCGGGTTCCCCGGCCACGCCGTGCCACCCGTTCGTCACCGTTGCCCCCTTCACGGACCGTAGACGTATCGAGGTCACGCAGAGCGACGGCCCCGGACCGGGTGCGTCGCAGCGTTCGTCCCTACGGTAGTGGTCTGCCAGGATGGCCGGATGCGCTCGCCATCGATCGGACGCCGCGCGCGTCCGGCGTACCCGGTCCTGCTGCTCGTGGCGGCGCTGGCCGCCGGGTGCGCCCCGGACGCCGGCCCGACGGCGGAACCGGGCAGCTCGTGGCAGGGCCCGACCGCGGTGGCCAGCAGCGCGCAGCCCGCCCAGCCGACCGGACCCGTCGCCTCGCCCACGCCGTCCCCGGCACCGAGCCGCACCGGGTCGCCGCACGTCTTCCCGGTCCGCGCCGGCAACGTCGACTACCACCCCACCCACTCCGCGTACCCGGGGACGGACATCTTCGCCGACTGCGGCGAGCCGGTGGTGGCGGTTACCGACGGCGTGATCCTGGAGGTGAGCCGGGTGGACCGGTTCAGCAAGCGGGGGCCGCTCGGGCCGAACAACGGCGGGCTGTCGGTGTCGCTGCTCGGCGACGACGGGGTCCGCTACTACGGGTCGCACCTGAGCGCGATCGCCACGGGCGTCGACGCCGGCGTCCGCGTCCGGGCCGGTCAGCAGCTCGGGAAGGTGGGCCACACCGGGAACGCCAACAACGTCTGCCACCTGCATTTCGGTCTGTCCCCGAAGTGCACGGGCCACGACGACTGGTGGATCCGGCGGGGCGTCGTCTGGCCGGCGAAGTACCTCGACTCGTGGCGCAAGCGGGGCAACCGCTCCCCGGCCGCCGAGGTGGCCGCGTGGCAGCGCCGGCACGGCTGCCCGAAGGCGCCGAGCGGCTCCGCCGCGGCCGGCTGACCGGCGTCCACTCCCGACACCGTGGTGAGAGCGCGCGGCGGGCGGCGCGGGCGCGTAGGTTGCAGGGCATGACTGCCCGGGACCCCATCGCCGACCTGCGGCGGATCGCGTTCCTGCTGGAACGGGCGAACGAGGCCACCTACCGGGTCCGGGCCTTCCGGTCGGCGGCCAACGCGCTCGGCGCGCTGCCGGCCGGCGAGGTGGCCGAGCGGGCTCGCACCGGCAAGCTCACCGAGTTGTCCGGGGTCGGCGACGTCACGGCCCGGTGCGTGGTCGAGTCGCTGGCCGGCGAGGAACCCGTCTACCTCCGCCGCCTGGTCGCCACCGAGGGCACCGACCTGGACGAGGCCGCGGCAAAGCTGCGGGACGCGCTGCGCGGCGACTGCCACACCCACTCGGACTGGTCCGACGGCGGCTCACCGATCGAGGAGATGGCCCTGGCGGCCGTCGAGCTGGGCCACGAGTACATGGTGCTCACCGACCACTCGCCCCGGCTGAAGGTGGCCCGGGGCCTCACCGCGGAGCGGCTGCGCAAGCAGCTCGACCACGTGGCCGCGGTGAACGAGGCGCTGCCGAAGGGCTTCCGCATCCTCACCGGCATCGAGGTGGACATCCTGGCCGACGGCTCGCTGGACCAGGACGAGGAGCTGCTGGCCCGGCTCGACGTGGTGGTCGGCTCGGTGCACAGCGGCCTCAACGACGACCGGGCGAAGATGACCCGCCGGATGCTGGCCGCCGTCGCCAACCCGAACCTGGACATCCTGGGCCACTGCACCGGGCGGATGGTCTCCTCCCGCCCGGCGGGGGTGACCGGCCCGGGCGACCGGGGGCACCGGGCGCGTACGCGCAAGGAGAGCGACTTCGACGCCGAGGCGGTCTTCGCGGCCTGCGCGGAGCACGACGTGGCCGTCGAGATCAACTCGCGGCCCGAGCGGCAGGACCCGCCGAAGCGGCTCATCCGCCGCGCGCTGGAGGCCGGCTGCCGGTTCGCCATCAACACCGACGCGCACGCACCCGGCCAGCTCGACTGGCAGCGCTTCGGCTGCGAACGGGCCGCGCTCTGCGGCGTGCCGGCCAACAAGGTGGTCAACACCTGGAAGGCCGACCGCCTCGTGAAGTGGACGGCCGGACGCGGCTGACCGGCCGCCCCCGGCGGGGCGCTGAACCCGTCACCCCGCCGAGCGGCGGTCAGCGACCGGCCGGCACGGCCGCAGAGGCGGCCGGGGCGGGGGCTTCCACCGGCCGGCGCCGGCCGAGCATCCCCTGTGCGACGGCCACTCCCACCAGCACGATCAGCGCGCCCACCGGCTGGTGCCAGTTCATCCGCTCGCCGAGCACCACCGCGCCGACCAGCACCGCGAACACCGGGATCAGGTACGTGACGGTGGACGCCGTGCTCGCACCGGCGAGCCGGATGTTGCGCAGGTTGATCACGAAGGCCAGCCCGGTGCCGAGCGCGCCGAGCGCCAGCACGGACGCCACCACCTTCGCGGACAGCCCGGTCGGCACCGGCGGCGCGCCCGCCACCAGCGGCGCCACCACCGCGAGCTGCGCGGTCGCCACCAGCAACTGCGCGGCCGAGAGCGACAGCCCGGAGTACGCGCTGCCGGCGATGAACTTCTTCTGGTACGGGATCGCCACCCCGTAGCAGGCGGCCGCCCCGAGGCACATGAGCTGGCCGATGAAGTGCGAACCGCCCACGCCCTCCCAGACGCCGAGCACCACGAGCACGCCGGCGAAGCCCAGCCCCAGCCCGACCGCGCGGCGCACGGTCAGCCGCTCGGTGCGGAACACCAGCACCGCCAGCGGCAGCACGATCAGCGGCGTGGTGGCGTTCCAGATGCCGGCGAGCATCGACTCGACCCGCTGCTCGCCGAAGCCGAACAGGGTGAACGGCAGTGCGACGCCGAAGGCGGCGACCACCACGAGGTGCGCCCAGACCCGGGGCTCGCGGGGCAGCCGGTCACGCAGGACGGCCAGCACCACCAGCAGCGTGGCCGCGCCGGTGGCCACGCGGTAGAGGGTGAGGTGCAGCGGGTGCAGCTCGGCCACCCCCACCTTGATGAAGAGGAAGCTGGAACCCCAGATCACGCCGAGTGCGAGGAACCCGGGGAGCCAACTGCGCACCGGCGCACGGTCAGGAGTCATATCCGCTGTCACCCCTGACACTCTGCCGCAGGGGTACGACGAAGTCCCGCGAAAATCGGACGCCGTGTCGACCGCCACAGCCGTTCGGTGACACGGGATCCGCCGGCTTCCTCGAACACGGCAAACACCGTCGACAACGGGGTGGTCCGGTCACGTAGGGTCGCCTCGTGGGACGAATCGATGACCTCGCCAACCGCTACGTGGCCGACTGGGCTCCGCTGAGCCCGACCGGGGCCACCTACGTCGGCATCGCCGGCTACGACGACAAGCTCGACGACCTCTCCCCGGACGGCTACGCGGCCCGCGCCGACCTGACCCGGCGCACGCTGGCCGACCTCGACGTGACCGAGCCGGACACGGAGTCCGAGCGGACCGCCAAGGAGGCGATGCAGGAGCGCCTCGGCCTGGAACTCGCCCGCTACGAGGCCGGCGAGACCAGCAGCGAGGTCAACGTGATCGCCAGCGGGTTGCACGACCTGCGCATGGTCTTCGACCTCATGCCGACCGAGGGCGACGACGCGAAGGCGAACGTGGCCGCGCGGCTCAACGGCTTCGCCGGTGCGCTGGAGGGCTACAAGCGCACGCTGCGCGAGGCGGCGGCGACCGGCCGGGTCAGCTCGCAGGTGCAGCTCGTCGAGGTCGCCAAGCAGTGCGACATCTGGGTCGACCCGAACGGCGACAACTTCTTCCACGGCCTGGCCGAGCGGCTCGGCGCGGACGGCGCGCTCGGCGCCGAGCTGCGCAAGGGCGCCGCCGCCGCCACCGCCGCCACCGCCGAGTTCGGGCAGTTCCTCCGCACCGAGCTGGCCCCGCAGGGCCGGCAGAAGCAGGCCGCCGGCCGGGAGCGCTACGAGCTGGCCTCGCAGTACTTCCTCGGCGCCCGGGTCGACCTCGACGAGACGTACGCGTGGGGTTTCGCCGAGCTGGCCCGCCTCGAGGGTGAGATGCGGGCGGTCGCCGCCCGGATCGTCGGCCCCGGCGCGAGCATCGACGACGCGGTCGCCGCGCTGGACGCGGACCCGGCCCGGACCATCCAGGGCAAGGAGGCGTTCCGCGACTGGATGCAGGCGCTCGCCGACAAGGCGATCAGCGAGCTGCACGGCACCCACTTCGACATCCCGGAGCAGGTGCGCCGGATCGAGTGCTGCCTCGCCCCCACCAGCGACGGGGCCATCTACTACACCGGCCCGAGCGAGGACTTCTCCCGGCCGGGCCGGATGTGGTGGGCGGTGCCGCAGGGCATCACCGACTTCTCCACCTGGCGCGAGGTGACCACGGTTTACCACGAGGGCGTGCCGGGCCACCACCTCCAGGTCGCCCAGACCGCCGTCCGGGCCGACCTGCTCAACCGCTGGCAGCGGCTGCTCTGCTGGGTCTCCGGGCACGGTGAGGGCTGGGCGCTCTACTCCGAGCGGCTGATGGACGAGCTGGGCTACCTGGAGGACCCGGGCGACAAGCTCGGCATGCTCGACGGGCAGGCGTTCCGGGCCGCCCGGGTCATCGTCGACATCGGCATGCACCTGGAGCTGGAGATCCCGGCCGACAACCCGTTCGGCTTCCACCCGGGTGAGCGCTGGACTCCGGAGCTGGGCTGGGAGTTCATGCGCGCGCACTGCCGGGTGCCGGACGAGAACCTGCGCTTCGAGCTGAACCGCTACCTGGGCTGGCCGGGGCAGGCTCCCTCGTACAAGGTGGGCGAGCGGATCTGGCTCCAGGCCCGCGAGGAGGCGAAGGCTCGCAAGGGCGCCGACTTCGACCTCAAGGAGTTCCACCGCCAGGCGCTCGACCTGGGCTCGCTGGGGCTCGACCCGCTGCGCCGGGCGCTGGCCCGGCTCTGACGGACGACGACGGCCGGGCGTCGGAGGTGATCCTCCGGCTCCCGGCCGTTTCGTGTTGCCGTCGGGGTCAGGCGAGGTCGAGCTTGAGGATCGGCCGCGCGGTGAGCGCCTTGGAGTTCTCGTAAGCCAGGTCGATCACCGGGTCGTCGAAGCTGATCGGGATCGGCGAGGTGATCGGGAGGCCGTCCGGGAACGGCAGGTCCGGAGTGAGGGTGATCTTGATGCCGAGCAGGTGGCCGACGAACCGGGTGGCGTAGAAGGCGACGTCACCCTCGACCGTCAGCTTGTCGGTGACGTACCGCTGCTTCTTGCCGGCGGGGCCGTTGGCCAGGAGCGTGAAGTCCTCCGTCACCGCCTTGTCCATGGTGAACTTCAGGCACTTGAGCTTGCCGTCGTGGGTGGGCAGCTCGACGATCCCCTCGAACCGCAGCCCGGTCATGGTCACCTTGGAGCCGGTGAGCTTGGACGGCGGGTCCGCGACGATGGGCTGGTCCGGGTCCGCGGCCAGCTTCGGCAGCGGCTTGCCCGCCTCGACCGGCTTCGGCTTGGTCGGCGCCGGGCTGGCGCAGTCGGCGTCCGGCTCCGCCGGCTTCGTCGTGGCGCTGCCGCTCGGCGTGGCCGTGGCCGTGGCGGTGGCGGTCCCGCTCGGGGTCGCGGTGGTGGTCGCGGTCGCCGCCGGCTCGGCCGCCGCCGCGGCCGCCGGGGCGGACGACGAGGCGCTCGGGCTGGGCGACGGCTCGGCGTCGTCGCCCCCGGTGAACAGGTCGGTGATGCCGTCGACGATGTCGGTCAGCAGGTTGCCGTCCGAGTCCTTCTGCTCCTCGGCCGGCTGCTCCTCGGCCGGCGTGGTGCTCGGGCTGGCGGACGGTGAGGGCGAGGCCGAGGCGGACGCGCTCGCGGCCGGAGCCGTGGCGGTCGGGCACGCGGCCGGCGCGGCCACGGCCGCCTCCTGGCCGCGGAGCGCGAACAGGCCGGCCGCCGAGACGGTGGCGACGACGAACAGGATCGCGTACGCCCTGGGATCCCGGTGGCTGCCGCCCCGCGGCGTGTCCGGCCCGACGGCGGGCAGCACCTGGGTGCTGTCGGTGGCGCCGGGCGGGTCCGCCGGGGCGGCCTCGCGCAGCGGGTTGCGCGGTTCGGGCAGGGTGTCGGTGAGGACCCCCGTGGTCTCGTCCTCGCGCTGCCGGGGCATCAGGTCGTCGACGAGAGCCGGCTCCGCCTCCCCGGCGTCGTCCTCGTCGTCCTCCGCCGGCTCCACGGGCTCTGCGGGCTCGGCTGGCTCGGCGGCCGGCTGCTTCCGCGGCACCCAGGCGAAGCCGAGTGCGCTGCCCACCATGCCGAGCAGCAGGCCGATGAAGAAGCCGCCGAGGTTCACCCCGATCATCGAGTAGAGCGCGGTGATCGCGGCGACCACCGAGTAGAACATCCGCTGCTGCGGGCTGAACCAGAGCAACATGCCGCAGGCGAAGAGGATGGCCGGGATCAGCCAGGAGAGGAAGCCGGTGGGCCCCATCTGGAAGGTGAGGCCGTTGAGGCTCATCTGTGTGGTGCCGAAGATCTCCAGGCCGGCCAGTGCGGTGAAGAGCCCGCCCCAGAACGGCCGCGACCGCCGCCACCGGCGGAAGTCGCGCCACGCCTGGCCGACCCGACCGGGCCGGGCCTGTTGCGTATCGGCGGTTGTCACGTACTCCTCCTGGCGGTGCTGACGGCGTGAGACATGGACGAGGCCCGCGGAGGGCGCCCTCCGCGGGCCTCGACATCAGATCAGAAGCATTCCTTGGCGTCCTTGCCCACGTTGACCTTCAGCTTCAGGCCGTTGAGGGTGAAGACGCCGGCGCTGGTGGACCGGGCCACCTGCTCCAGGTCGGTGATGGTCACGACGTCCGCGCTCTGCCCGAAGCCGCCGGGCTGGCCCTTCTTCGGGTTGAGCTCGTTGGCGTCGCGACCGATCTGGATGTTCTCGAAGGTGGCGTTGCCCTCGAGCGAGTCCATGTCGATCAGCAGGTTCGTGGCGGTCGCCGGGTTGCCGCCGCCACCGGCGTTGATGGTCAGCACGATCGGGATGCCCGGAAGGCTGGCGTTGACCGACTGGCAGAGGTCGTACAGCTTGGCGTCGGCGATCTCCGAGACGGCCACCGGGTGCTGGTTGCCGCTGCTCTTCTCCTGGACCATGCCGCCGTACTGCTTGAAGCCGTTGCCCTCCAGCTTCGAGGCGCCGACCTTGAAGGTCTGGCCAGACACGGCGAACGAGGCCGCGATGGCGCCGTTGGCCATGCCCAGCACCATGCCGCCGGCGACGACGGTGGCGGGCACCATCATGGCCGCGAACCGACGCCAGCGGGTGCCGCCACTCATCTGGCGGTTCTCCGATTCACTCACAAGGTCCTCCTCGACGGGGGTGCGTCACCGGTGCGGATCGCGACGCGGGACGGGGAAAGCTGCGGGGCGGCGCGGGCCCGTTGTGCCGACGGACTGCGCGGTACGCGGATGGATGCTCTCGCGAAGCGACAGACCTCACAAGTCCCTTGCTACTGACGGGTAACACAGTTGTGGTATCAAGATCGCCCACGGTTACCAACGGTTAACATCCCGATAGCAAGGAGCTCAGGGCAAAACGGCCCTATTACGACAGGAAGACAGAGACGTTTCACGTGTGGTAGCCATCACGGGCTTACATCACAGTTCAGTAACGGAGAACTGACAGACCGCTGAGGGTGATGCCCCGTTCACCCGTCCGGCCGACCCGGCTGACCGGACGGCGGGCGGTCAGCTCCGGCCGTCCACCCAGGACCGGAGCAGGTGGCGGTCGATCGAGTCGATGCGACCCAGCGGGCGCCCCGCCGCCATGCGGTCCCGCAGCTCCGCCCGCGTGAACCAGCGCGCATCGACCAGCTCGTCGCCGTCCACCCGCACCTCCGTCGAGGCCGCCGTCGCGCGGAAGCCGACCATCAGCCCGGCCGGGAACGGCCAGGCCTGCGAGCCCTGATAGGCCACGTCGACCACGGACACCCCGGCCTCCTCGGCGAGCTCCCGGCGGACCGCGTCCTCCAGGCTCTCGCCGACCTCCACGAAGCCGGCCAGGGTCGACCAGGAGTCCTCTCCCGCACCCCGGTGCCGGGCCAGCAGGCAGCGCTCCGGCTCACCGGGCGCCTCGACCAGCACGATGACCGCCGGCTCGATCCGGGGAAAGAGCAGCCGCCCGCAACCGGGGCCGGTGCAGGACCGGGTGTGGCCGCCGTCGCGGACCACCGTCACCGCCCCGCAGCCGCCGCAGAACCGCTGGCCCCGGTGCCAGTGCAGCAAACCCCTGGCGTACGCCTGGACGGCCGCCTCAGCGGGCCCCAGCCCGCCCACGAGCGCCCGGACGTCCACCGCCTCGGCCGCGCCGGCCAGTTCACACGCCTCCGCCTCGCTCCGGCCGGACAGGTCCACGGCGAACACCGCCCGGCCGGCGTCCAGCCCGAGGAACACGGTCTCGTCGGCAGCGGCGCGCAACCCGGCCGCGTCGGCCACGGACCGGCGCACCGGCGCCCGGTCGACCGCGACCAGGCAACGGTCCCGCCACAGCGCCAGCAGCTCGCTCGCCGGATCGGTCAGCCGGGCGGCGAGCCACGCCGGATCGGCACGCTGCGCCCCCGCCCGGTCCAGCCAGCCACCGCCGTACGCCAGGGTCCGCTCATCCGTCCGCACCCCGCCACCGTCCCACGATCCGGACCGGCGCGGGAACCGGCCAGGGGTGATGCCCGCGACACCCGGCGGCGGCGGACGCGCCGCCCGGACCGCCGCCGGGGCGGAGACTCCCGGCCGGCTCAAGCGTTGGTTACCGTAGGTGTCTCCCGTGGGGGAAGCGGTCCCCACGTGGTACTTCCGATCGAGGTTGCTGTGACGCTGTACGGCGAAAAAGTGCCTTCCGCCGACGACCGGCCCACCGTGAAGGTGAGGGCGGTGAGCTGGCCGGACGTCGAGCCGGAACCGGTCACCGCACCCGCCGCGGGCGGGCCCGGGACGCCGGGGCGGTTCCGGCGCGGGCGGCTGCTGATCGCCGGCGGGATCGTGGCCGCCGTGCTGGCCGCCGGCACCGGTCTCGGCGCCTACGCGTACGCCGGCGACGTCCCCCGGGGCACCACGGTCCTCGGCGCCGAGCTGGGCGGCCGGAGCCGGGCCGAGGCGACCCGGGCGCTCCAGGACGAGCTGGCGCGTCGGGCGGCGGCGCTGAACGCCCCGATCCCCGTCACGGTCGGCGAGAAGCGCGCCGAGCTGAAGCCCGCCGACATCGGGCTCGCCATCGACGTGGACGCCACCGTCGCCGCGGCGGCCGCGGCCGAGGCGCACCCGGTGAGCCGGCTCGTCGGCTCCCGCACGGTCGAGCCGGTGGTGACCGTCGACGGCACCCGCCTCGCGGCCGCGCTCCGTCAGGTGATGGGCGACCAGGGCCGCGAGATGACCATGCCGAACATCATCTTCACCGGCACCACCCCCAAGCCGGTCTACCCGAAGCCGGCGCTGACCGTCGACCCGGACAGCGCGGCCCAGGTCCTGAAGACCGGCTGGTTGGCCGGCGGGCCGGTGACCGTGCCGCTGGTCGAGAAGTGGCCGGCCAGCAGCCGCGAGGACGTCGACCGCCTCGTCGCCGAGCTGGCCCGGCCGGCCGTCGCGGCGCCCGTCACGCTCACCACCGACGGCGGCAAGGTCACCATCCCGCCCGCCGCCATCGCCCGGGGCCTGCGCTTCTCCGCCGACGAGGCGGGCAAGCTGACGCCCCGGGTGGACGTCAAGCGGCTGCGAGCCGCGCTCGGCGACGAGCTGGCGAAGCTGGAGGTCGCGCCGAAGGACGCCGGGCTGACCATCAGCGGCGGCAAGCCGAAGGTGGTGCCGGGCCGGGCCGGGCGGCAGGTCGACGCCGCGGCGCTCGGCCGGGACCTGCTCGCCGTGCTGCCGAAGACCGACGGCCGCACGGTGAGCGCCGCGCTGAAGGCGGCCGAGCCCGAGCTGACCGAGGCCAAACTCGCCGAGCTGGGCATCAAGGAGCGGGTCTCCACCTTCACCACCCGGTTCCCGGGCGGCCTGTCCTCGCCGCGCAGCCAGAACATCGTCCAGGCCGCCAAGGACGTCGACGGCGCCATCGTGCGGCCCGGGGAGACCTTCTCGCTCAACGGCCACACCGGTGAGCGCGGCTACGACCAGGGCTACAAGGACGCGCCGACCATCGTGGGCGGCAAGCTGGTGCCGGGCGTCGGCGGCGGCGTCTCGCAGTTCACCACGACGCTGTTCAACGCGAGCTACTACGCCGGGCTGGAGGACGTCGAGCACAAGCCGCACTCGTTCTACTTCAGCCGCTACCCGGCGGTCATCGAGTCGACCATCTACTGGCCGCAGCTCGACTTCAAGTTCCGCAACAACACCCCGTACGGCGTCCTCATCGACACGTCCTACACGTCCAGCACCATCACGGTGTCGATGTGGAGCACCAAGATCTACGACAGCGTCAAGACGGAGTACGGGCCCCGCCGCGACATCACCCAGCCGAAGACCGTCTACCTCGATCCCGGCCCGGACTGCATCTCCGCCGCGGGCAGCGTCGGCTTCGCCCAGGACGCCTTCCGGGTCATCAAGAAGGACGGCAAGGTGGTGAAGCGCGAGAAGTTCAGCTGGCGCTACGACCCCGAGCCGCGCTTCATCTGCGCCAAGCCGCCCGCCTGACGCCCGTCGCGCACCCGCACAGAGAAGCCCCGCCGGCCACGTCCCCGGCGGGGCTTTTCCCTGTCGTACGCCCTCTCAGGGCCGCGCCTCGGCCAGCCCCTGCCGTACGCCGTCCGCGCCGCGGTCGGTGCCGTAGACCGGTGTGCCGGGCTGCTGCCGCCAGCTCTCGTCGAGCGTCCCGGCGTCCACCGGGTCGAAGCCCAGCGCGTCCACGAGTTCCATGACCACCCGCTTGGCGTCGGCGTCGTCCCCGGCCACCGGCAACGCGATCCGGTCGGGCGTGCCCGCCGGCTTCCCGCTGTCCATGAGGTACGCGGCCTGGATGTTGTTGAAGGCCTTCACCACCCGGGCGCCCTTGAGGTGGTCGGCCGTCCAGCGGCTGGAGCTGAGGCTGCGGTCGAGCAGCTCGGGGATGTCGCCGTCCCGCTCGGGGTAGTAGTTGTCCGCGTCGACCACCAGCTTGCCCTCGAAGGGCGCCGGCGGCAGGTCCGGGACCGCCTTGAGGGGGATGGCCACGACGACCAGTTCCGCGCCCTGGACTGCCTCCTCGAGGGTGCCGGCCGTGGCGCCGGTCTCCGTGGCCAGGTCGGTGAGGCTCTGCGGCCCGCGCGAGTTCGCCACCGTGACGTCGTGGCCCAGCGTCCGTAGCCGGCGCGTGAGGGTGCCGCCGATGTGCCCCGACCCGATGATTCCGATCTTCATGACCACTCCTGCCTCCGCCAGCGCCTGGCGGTCAGTTCCGGCCGAACCATCAGGAGGTACCCCGGCCGGGCCGCCCCGACCGTGGACGACGCGTACAGCACGTCACGTTTTCCGCCGGCCTGATGGGGCAGGCGGCGGTTCACGCACCGACCGTACGAGACGTGGCCGTGTGCCCGGGGCGATTCACCGAAGCACGCCACAAACGCAGTCAGGGCCACCCGTGATGGGTGGCCCTGAACTGGAAGATTGTCCGGCGGTGTCCTACTCTCCCACACCCTCCCGAGTGCAGTACCATCGGCGCTGGAGGGCTTAGCTTCCGGGTTCGGAATGTTACCGGGCGTTTCCCCTCCGCCATGACCGCCGTAACTCTATGAACATGTCAAACAACCAGCCTGTGGTTGTCGTTTGTTCAGAGTTGCACAGTGGACGCGTAGCAGCTTGGTAGTCAAGTCCTCGGCCTATTAGTACCGGTCAACTGAACCCGTTACCGGGCTTACATTTCCGGCCTATCAACCCAGTCGTCTAGCTGGGGGCCTTACCCCACAAATGTGGGTGGGATACCTAATCTTGAAGCGAGCTTCCCGCTTAGATGCTTTCAGCGGTTATCCCTTCCGAACGTAGCTAACCAGCCGTGCCCCTGGCGGGACAACTGGCACACCAGAGGTTCGTCCGTCCCGGTCCTCTCGTACTAGGGACAGCCCTTCTCAAGTATCCTACGCGCACGGCGGATAGGGACCGAACTGTCTCACGACGTTCTAAACCCAGCTCGCGTACCGCTTTAATGGGCGAACAGCCCAACCCTTGGGACCTGCTACAGCCCCAGGATGCGACGAGCCGACATCGAGGTGCCAAACCATCCCGTCGATATGGACTCTTGGGGAAGATCAGCCTGTTATCCCCGGGGTACCTTTTATCCGTTGAGCGACACCGCTTCCACATGCCAGTGCCGGATCACTAGTCCCGACTTTCGTCCCTGCTCGACCTGTCAGTCTCACAGTCAAGCTCCCTTGTGCACTTGCACTCAACACCTGATTGCCAACCAGGCTGAGGGAACCTTTGGGCGCCTCCGTTACCCTTTAGGAGGCAACCGCCCCAGTTAAACTACCCACCAGACACTGTCCCTGAACCGGATAACGGTCCGAAGTTAGATACCCAAATCAACCAGAGTGGTATTTCAAGATTGCCTCCACCCATACTGGCGTATGAGCTTCACCGGCTCCCACCTATCCTACACAAGCTAACTCAAGTACCAATGTCAAGCTATAGTAAAGGTCCCGGGGTCTTTCCGTCCTGCCGCGCGTAACGAGCATCTTTACTCGTAGTGCAATTTCGCCGGGCCTGTGGTTGAGACAGTGGGGAAGTCGTTACGCCATTCGTGCAGGTCGGAACTTACCCGACAAGGAATTTCGCTACCTTAGGATGGTTATAGTTACCACCGCCGTTTACTGGCGCTTAAGTTCTCCGCTTCGCCCCGAAGAGCTAACAGGTCCCCTTAACGTTCCAGCACCGGGCAGGCGTCAGTCCATATACATCGAATTACTTCTTCGCATGGACCTGTGTTTTTAGTAAACAGTCGCTTCCCCCTGCTCTCTGCGGCCATACAACGCTCCACCCGCGCGGGGCTTCACGTCTCCGGCCCCCCTTCTCCCTAAGTTACGGGGGCAATTTGCCGAGTTCCTTAACCACAGTTCGCCCGATCGCCTCGGTATTCTCTACCTGACCACCTGTGTCGGTTTGGGGTACGGGCCGCTAAGAACTCGCTAGAGGCTTTTCTCGGCAGCATAGGATCACTGACTTCACCTGAATCGGCTCGGCATCACGTCTCAGCCTATATGGCGTGCGGATTTGCCTACACGCCGGCCTACACGCTTACCCCGGCACAACCACCGGCCGGGCTCAGCTACCTTCCTGCGTCACCCCATCGCTTGACTACTACCCGCCAGGTTCCCACGCTCGCCATCCGCAGTCCGAAGACTTTGGATGGTTCGGGTGGTTAGCACAACGAGGTTCGTCAGGGTCGCTCTTTCGCGGGTACGGGAATATCAACCCGTTGTCCATCGACTACGCCTCTCGGCCTCGCCTTAGGTCCCGACTCACCCAGGGCGGATTAGCCTGGCCCTGGAACCCTTGGTCATCCGGCGGAAGGGTTTCTCACCCTTCTTTCGCTACTCATGCCTGCATTCTCACTCGTGCCGCGTCCACAACTAGGTCACCCCGTTGCTTCACTCGCGGCACGACGCTCCCCTACCCATCCACACACCTGCACAAGGAATCAAGTCCAAGCGAGGTTGAAATGTGAATGCCACAGCTTCGGCGGTGTGCTTGAGCCCCGCTACATTGTCGGCGCGGAACCACTTGACCAGTGAGCTATTACGCACTCTTTAAAGGGTGGCTGCTTCTAAGCCAACCTCCTGGTTGTCTATGCGACCCCACATCCTTTTCCACTTAGCACACGCTTAGGGGCCTTAGCTGGTGATCTGGGCTGTTTCCCTCTCGACTACGAAGCTTATCCCCCGCAGTCTCACTGCCGCGCTCTCACTTACCGGCATTCGGAGTTTGGCTGATTTCGGTAAGCTTGTGGGCCCCCTAGACCATCCAGTGCTCTACCTCCGGCAAGAAACACGCGACGCTGCACCTAAATGCATTTCGGG